>OY969774.1:0-2578058 GCA_963702955.1 uncultured Solirubrobacterales bacterium
TGAAAGCGAACAAGGCAAAGGAATCAACTTTACAATCGAAGACACACCCTGATCGGCGGTATGCCTTCGAGCTGGATTATTGCCCGGGCGCGAGCGATTCGCGCCCGGGCAGGGCCGTCGGAGACCACCGAAGCCCTCCAGGTGATGATTTTCGTAGTGCGCGAATCCGCGCGCGCGCGGAATCCTCACACGGCAGATGCAGGCGGAAAGCGAGGCGGGCGGGCCGCGAGCCATCGGTTCCCGTCTAAATACTTAAGATATCTTGACTTTCGACTTGCGAGCGGCTATGCATCTCTCTGCGTTCCCAAACGGATACGCCCGCCGCGGTGCGATTTGGTCGCGGCGGCAAACGATCGAAAGGAAGCAGAAGATGATTCGCAATCTGAAGGCCCTCGGGCTGGCCCTCGTCGCGGTTTGCGCGATGTCGGCGATGACGGCTGCGGCGGCGCAGGCGGCCGGCGCGCCCGACTTCACCGCGGCCGAATACCCGGCCCATATCGAAGCGACAAAAGACGGGACCGTCAAACAGGTGTTCACGTCCTCTATCCTGGGGGCGAAAGTGAGATGCGAAAATGTGGGGGGCACAGCCGTGCTCGAAAATCGCAGCAACGAATTGACAGCCACAAACCTCGCGTTCTTTGAAAACTGTCTCGCGGCTGGAGTCTTCCCGACCACAGTCAACACCAACAGCTGTCACTTCCTCTTTACAGTCGAAACCACAGTGACCGCGACCGAATCCACCGGAAAAGTGCACCTCAAATGCACAGAAGAACCGAAAAGCATCACAATCACAATATTTAGAGTCGGTGCGCCCACACCTCATGTCGCAGCCGACCGACGCTGCACGATCCACATTCCTGCCGAACAGACATTCAACGGGGTCACCTATAGAAATATCGTTACAGGTAACGGCGTCATGCACGTGACAGTCGAAGCCAACGTCAAAGAAGGAATCGAAGCCACCTACGTGCCTGAAAACGGCGGCATCCCGGGCTGTGAAAAAGAAGCGACGACCAAAAAAGACAGCTTCGAAGGAGCGTTCATCGCCTCGGCGACGAACGAACTGGGTGAACCGGACAACCTGACAATCGAAGACACACCCTGATCGAAGCTGGTCGTAGGTCGAATCAACGGCCTCGACCTTGATCGAGGCCCGGGGACGCGATCAACTCGCGTCCCCGGGCCTTCGTACGGGGCTTCTGCTCGCTAAGGCAACGTTACGTACCTTGACAAGGCTGCATCCGTATAGATATAGTCGAATCGACCCGGATGGGACCCGGGGCAAGGGGAGAGCGCCAGGCTGGGTGCGTGGCGTAGCGAAAACGAACGGGGGGACTTGGGAGATGAGCTGGATCGGGCGGATCGCCGGGGGCGCGGCTGTGGTTCTGGCGCTGGCGGCGGTAAGCGTGCCGGCTGCCGGCGCGGCGGGCCCCGAATTCCTCGCCCAGTTCGGTGAAGGCAACGAAGGCCACGGCGCGGGCCAGACGAACGTTCCACGCGGGGTTGCCACCGACCCCCGCACGGGCCGCGTCTTCGTCGCCGACCAGGCCAACAAACGCATCGACCAGTTCACCGCCTGGGGAGCCTTCGTCAAGGCCTTCGGCTGGGATGTCGCCCCGGGGGCTGTGAACGAGCAGCAGGAAGTGCGCTTCAAGGCGACCGCAGGGCAGTTCGAGCTGACCTTCGGCGCTGCGACCACCGCGCCGCTGCAATTTGACGCCGGGGCCGAAGCGGTGAAAGAAGCCCTCGACGGCCTCTCCTCGATCGGCGGCGCCGACGGGGAAGTCGCGGTCACCCTCAATCCCAGCAGCGCCGCCGGGGTCTCCCCCTACGTCTACACGATCGCCTTCAAGGGCTCCCTGGCCGGCACCGACGTTGCCCAGGTGGCCGCCACCAACGTCAGCCTCTCCGGCGGAGTCCCCTCGACCGGCTTGGAAGCCTCCACCCGTGCCAACGGCACCCCCGGCGGGACGGGCCTGGAGGACTGTACGGCCGAATCGGGCTGCCAGCTGGGCGCGGGGGGGCCGGGCGCGGGGCAGCTCGGCGCGCCGGAGGGAATCGCGGTCGACTCCGCGGGCGATGTCTTCGTCGTCGACCTGACCAACCGCCGCGTGCAGAAGTTCAACTCCGCCGGCGAATTCCTCCTCATGTTCGGCGGCGGCGTCGACAGCGGCGGCGGCACCCCCGCCCACCCCGGCAACCTCTGCACCGCCGAATACATCGCCGACGGCGACACCTGCGGCGCCGGCTCGACCGGGACCGGGCCGGGCGAATTCGGCGGCTGGAACGTCGGCGGCAGCACCCTCGGCTCCTTCATCGCGGTCGGCCCCGCCGACAAGGTCTATGTCGGCGACGAGGGCCGCATCCAGCGCTTTAACGCGGCGGGCGAATACCAGGCCTCGATCAGCGAAGGCCTCGCCGCCACCGACCGGGTCAAAGCGCTCGCCGCCGACGCGGCGGGCAACCTCTACGCCTCGATCTGCGAAGCCCCCCCCGGCAACTGCGCCGCCGGCTCGCACCCGAAAGCCAACGTGCGCGAGTGGAACCCCTCGGGCACCTACCTCGGCGAAACCGTCGCCGTCGCCGACCCGTTTTCCCTGGCCGCCGACTCCTCCTCCGATCTCTACGTCTTCAGCGGCGAAGGATCGGGATCGGCGATCGTCGAGTTCAACCCCGCCCACAGCAAGATCGCCGAATTCGGCCAAGGCGAATTCAGCGCCTCGACCGGGATCGGAACCAACACCGCGGGCGACGTTTACGCCTCTAACGCCAATCCCTCCGACAGCTTCATCCGGGCCTACGGACCCGAACCGAGCACGCTGGAGCCCGCACCGGACTCAAAGCCAGAAGTGGGCGAGGAGTACGCGACCTCGGTCTCGACGACCAGCGCGGTGCTGAAGGCGACGATCGTGCCGCACTTCTGGAGCACCCGCTACTACCTGCAGTACGGCCCCGAAGAATGCGAAACGGCGCTCACTCCCTGCATCGAGAAGCCGCTGCCCCCGGGCAGCCCGCTGGGCGCAAAGCGCAGCCCCGCCACCGCCACCGTGGCGATCGAAGGGCTCAGCCCCGGGCAGGCCTACCACTTCCGCTTCGTCGCCGAAAGCGAAGCGCCCTCCTCCGAAGGGCACCCGAGCTCCGGCGAAGACAAGGCCTTCAAGACCTTCCCCAACGCGGTGCCCGACACCTCCTGTCCCAACCAGTCCCTGCGCGAAGGCCCGGGCGCTCAGCTGCCCGACTGCCGGGGCTATGAGATGGTCAGCCCGGTAGATAAAAACGGCGGCGACGTCAACGCCTTCTACTACGAAGGCTTCTACCAGACCGGTGGCCTGGAGGAATACGAGGGGATCGACCAGGCGACCCCGGGCGGGGCCAAGCTCACCTACACCGCCTCGACCGCCTTCGGCGAGCCGCTCTCGAGCCCGCTGGTCTCCCAGTACCTGGCCGCCCGCCACCAGGGCGCCGGCGGGGCGGGGGAATGGACGAGCGAAGGGATCTCGGCGTCGGAGCGCGGCGGCAACGTCACGATCCCCGACGAAAACGAGTACAAGGCCTTCTCGCCGGACCTGGGGACCGCCTGGCTTGAGCCCGAAGCGGGCAACCCGCTGGCCCCGTGCGCGACCGAAGGCTATAAGAACCTCTACCGGGTGAAGCTCGGCCCGCCCGCCACCTACACGGCGACCTGCAGCTCGGCGCCCGAACCGCCGACCTGCATAGCGCAGCCGAAACCTCCCAAAGAATGCCTGCTCTTCCCCGAGGTCGAGGGCTACTCGGCCGACCAGAGCAAGGCGGTGTTCAGGGTGCAGGACAGGCTGACGCCCGAAGCGGCGCCGCTGAGCCGCAGCCCCTCGACCAAACAGGTCTATGAGTGGGACGAAGGGGAGCTGAGGCTGGTCAGCACGCTGCCCGACGGCAGCGCCTACCAGAGCGGCTCCTCGGCGGGCACCGAAAGCGAAGGCGGCCAGGCGCCGATCCTGGGCAACGCGGGCAACTTCGACACGGTCGAGCACGCGATGTCTGCCGACGGGAGCCGCGTCTACTGGAGCACCCAGACCTCCTCGACCGAATCCGCCCCCGCGGCGCCGCCGGGCCCAGGCCGGATCTTCATGCGCCTCAACGCCGATAAGCCCCAGAGCGCCTTCGCGGCGCCGGGCAGCTCGGCGAGCGGCGCCGCGGGGAGTAACGGCGGCGGGCTGAGCGCGGGCTCGACGGCGGTGACCAAACTGATCGCCGCGGCGGGCACGGCGACCCTGAGCAACGGCTCAAACGAACTGAGCGCGCTGGTGACCACGGTCGGGGAGTTCGTCGCCGGGCAGCCGATCGAAGGGAACGGGATCCCGGCGGGGACGACGATCACGACGGCGAGCGCGACGACGCTGACGCTCTCGGCGGCGGCGACCAAATCGAAAGCCAAAGTGGAAATCTCCTCGAAAGGACCGCAGCCCTTCGCGGTCGGGCAGAGGATCGTCGGCGCCGGCATCCCCGCCCAGACGACGATCGCCGCGGTGGGGCCGGGCACGCTGACGCTCTCGGCGGCGGCGACGAAGAGCACCCCGCTGGGGCTCAGCACGGCGCTCAGCGCCTTCAGCGAATGCAGCGAAGCCGAAGCGGCCTGCACGCTGCCGGTCTCAGAAGCGGTCTCCGAAGGGGCGGCCAAGTTCTGGGACGCCACCCCCTCGGGCTCGGAGGCGCTCTTCTCCTTCTTCGAAGGGCCCGAAGCGGGCAGCCTCTACCGCTATGACCTGGGCGGCGAAGAAGCGACGCTGATCGCGAAGAAAAGCGAGGGGGTGCTGGGGGCCTCCGAAGACCTCTCCCGCATCTACTTCGCCTCCGAAGAACTCTGCGGCGGCGGAAACGACGAAGGCAAGTCGCCGAGCAAAGGCCGGCCCAACGTCTACCTCTACCAACCGGGGGAGAGCTGCGCGGAAGGGACGATGACCTTCCTCGGCACGCTGGTCCCGGGCGACATCTCGACCGGCTCGTTTGAGTCCGAGCGGCCGAGCCCGGTCGCCTCGGTGCCGCGCTTCCACGTCGCCCGGGTGAGCGCGAACGGGCTCCACCTGGCCTTCGTCTCGGCGGCGCGGCTCGGCGCCTACGACAACGCCGACGCGGCCTCGGGGCAGGCCGACCGCGAGGTCTACCTCTACGACGCCACGGCGAACGAAGGCAAAGGGGGGCTGCTGTGCGCCTCGTGCAACCCGAGCGGGGCGCGGCCGGCGGGGGTCAACCTCTCGCAAGGGACCGACCCGGTCTGGACCGCCGCCTGGATCAACTCCTACCAGTACCAGCTCTACGGGCGGCGGATGCTCTCCGAAGACGGCAAGCGCCTGTTCTTCAACTCCTACGACGCGCTCACCCCGCGCGACACCAACGGCACCGAGGACGTCTATGAGTGGGAGGCGCTCGGGGCGGGACCCCCGGAAGCCAAGTGCGCCGCCTCCAACCCCGACTACTCCGCCCAGGACGGGGGCTGCGTCAGCCTGATCTCCGCGGGCACCAGCCCGCGCGAATCGGAATTCGTCGATGCCTCCGCCGACGGCTCGGACGTCTTCTTTCGCACCGAATCGAGCCTCGACCCGCGCGACCCCGGCCTGGTCAACATCTACGACGCCAGGGTGGGGGGCGGCACGGCGCCGCTGCCGAGCGCCCCCGCGGCCTGCGAAGGGGAAGCCTGCCAGTCCCCGCCCGGGGCCCCCGGCGACGCGACCCCGGCCAGCTCGGCCTTCCACGGGCCCGGCAACGCCCGGGAAGCAAAGCCCTCGCGCTGCCCGAAGGGCAAGCGCAAGGTCCGCAACCACGGCAAGACCCGCTGCGTGCAAAAGCACAAGCGCCAGGCCAAAAAGCGCAAGCGGGGGGCGGCACGGTGAAGCGCCTCGCGACGACCCTCGCCACGGCGGCCCTGGCCGCCCTGGCCCTCGCCCCCTCCGCCCAGGCGGCCTTCGGGCTCAACGGCTTTGACGTCAGCTTCGAAGAAGAAGACGGCAGCGCCGCCCTGCAGGCGGGCTCTCACCCCTACGCGCTCACCACCTCCTTCGGCATCAACTACACCGGCGCAGGCGACCAGGCCCTGCCCGACGGCGAACTGCGCGACCTGACGATCGCCCAGGTCCCCGGCCTGGTCGGCGACGCCACCGCGATCCCCCGCTGCGCGACCGCGGACTTCCTCGACGTCCAGCCCGGCGCCCACTGCCCGGCCGACACCCAGGTGGGCGAAGTCAAAGTCCTCTTCGGCACCCCCGACGGCAGCAACTACCTGCAAGAGCCCGTCTACAACATGCCGCCCCCGCCCGGCGTCCCCGCCCGCCTCGGCTTCAAAGGCCTCGGCCTGGTCCCGGTCTTCGTCAACGTGGCCCTGAGCCAATCCCCCCCCTACAACCTCCTCGCCCTCTCGCGCGAGACCCGCCAGACGCTGAAGGTCTTCGGCGTCCGCCTCACCGTCTGGGGCGTCCCCGCCGAGCACGGCACCGGCGCTCCCGAGCTGCCCTTCATCACCCTGCCGACCAGCTGCGAAGGCCCGCAGCTGACGAGCTATGAGGCGAGCTCGTGGAGCGGCGCGAAAGACTCCGGCGACGACGGGCCCTTCGACCCGCCGGCGCTGATCGGCTGCGGGCGCCTGGGCTTCGGCCCGACGATCTCCGCCCGGCCCTCCACCAGGGCCGCCGCCTCGGCCAGCGGCCTGGACTTCGGCCTCGACGTCGCCGACGAAGGGCTGAAGAACCCCAAAGAAGGGGCGACCGCGGCCTCCGACATCCGCAAAGCCGTCGTCACCCTGCCGCGGGGGATGACCGCCGACCCCTCCTTCGCCGAAGGCCTGGTGGGCTGCGGCGAAGAACAGTTCGAAAAGCGCGAGACCCTCGACTCCGCCCCCGGTGCGGGCTGCCCGGAAGCCTCCAAGATCGGCACGATCGAAGTCGAAAGCCCGCTGATCGAAGAATCGCTCAAAGGGGACCTGTTCGTCGCCAAGCCCTACGAAAACCCGGCCGGCTCGCTGATCGCCCTCTACCTCGTCTTTCGCAACCCCGCCCTGGGGATCATCGTCAAGCAGGTCGCCAAGGTCGAACCGGACCCCAGTAGCGGCCAGCTCGTGACCACGGTCGAAGAAATCCCCCAGCTGCCCTTCTCCCACTTCCGCCTGCACTTCCGCGAAGGCGCCCGGGCGCCGCTGATCAGCCCGCCCGGCTGCGGGCGCTTCCAGGTCGCCGCCGAGCTCTATCCCTGGTCGGGCGGGGCGCCGGTGGAATCGACCTCGGCCTTCGAAATCGTCTCCGGCCCCGACAACTCCCCCTGCCCGCAGGGCGCCCCCTTCCACCCCGGCTTCGAAGCGGGCACGATCAACAACGCCGCCGGCTCCTACAGCCCCTTCGACATGCGCCTGACCCGCAAAGACGGCGAACAGGACATGGGCAGATTCAGCTTCGTCCTGCCCCCCGGCGTGGTCCCCAAGCTGGCCGGCGTCCCTTACTGCCCCGAGGCGGCGATCGCCCTCGCCAAGAGCCGCACCGGCCCCCACGGGGGACAGGAAGAGCTCGGGCGCCCCGCCTGCCCGGCGGCCTCCCAGATCGGCCGCACGGTGGCGGGCGCGGGAGTCGGCTCGGCGCTCACCTACGTGCCCGGCAAGCTCTACCTCGCCGGCCCCTACCACGGCGATCCGATCAGCGCCGTGGCGATCACCCCGGCCCTGGCCGGCCCCTTCGACGCCGGCACCGTGGTCGTGCGCGAGGCGCTGCGCCTCAACCCGCTCACCCACGTCGGCGAAGTCGACGGCTCCGCCTCGGACCCGATCCCCCACATCCTCAAGGGCATCCCCTTGAACCTGCGCGACCTGCGGGTCTATGCGGACCGGCCCGAATTCACCCTCAACGCGACCTCCTGCGAGCCCTTCCAGGCCCAAGCGACGATCTGGGGCGAGGGCACCGCGCTGGCCCCCGCCCCCGAGACCCCGGTCGGGCTCTCGGCCCGCTACCAGGCGGCCGACTGCCAGGCGCTCGGCTTCTCGCCGAAGCTGGCGATCAAGCTGCGGGGCGGCACCCGCCGCGGTCGCTTCCCGGCCCTGAAGGCGCTCGTCACCCCCCGCCCCGGCGATGCCAACTTCGCAAAGGCGGTGGTCACCCTGCCGAACTCCGCCTTCCTCGAACAGGGCCACTTCGCCACGATCTGCACCCGCGTGCAGTTCGCCGCCGGGGCGGGCGAGGGAGCCGGGTGCCCGGCGGCCTCCGCCTACGGCCACGCCCGCGCCTTCACCCCGCTGCTGGCCGAACCGCTCGAAGGCCCGGTCTTCCTGCGCTCCTCCGACCACAACCTGCCCGACCTGGTGGTCGCCCTGCACGGCCTCGTCAACATCGACCTCGCCGCCCGCATCGACTCGATCCACGGCGGCATCCGCACCAGCTTCACCGGCCTGCCCGACGCCCCGGTCTCCCGCTTCGTCCTCGAAATGCAGGGGGGCAAGAAGGGCCTGATCGTCAACTCGACGAACATCTGCCGCGGCACCCACAGGGCCGAGGCCAACCTGAGCGGGCAAAACGGCCGCCTCGAGCGGACCCGCCCGCCGGTGCGGGCGCAGGGCTGCGGCAAGGGGCGCCGCGGGCGGCGGAAGGGCCGCTGAGCGGAGATCCTCCGAGCAGCCTGCCGCCGTGGAGGGTCGAGACTTTGCGATCGAGCGCCTCAGGGCCCAGATGGCCCGCGGCGAAGTGGTCCTCTTCACCGGCGCGGGCTTCTCGGCCGGGGCGAGGAACGCCGCCGGGGAGCCGGTCCCGCAGGGCTCGGAGCTGAAGCGCGCGATCTGGGGCCTGATCGAGCCCGGCGAGGAGCCCGACCTGGGCTCGACGCTCGCCGATACCTACGCCGTTGCCCTGGCGCAGGGCAGAGGCCGGCTCAGCGAGCTGCTCAAAGACCGCCTCACCGTCGCCCCCGAGAGCCTGAGCGAGACCCACGAGACCTGGCTCTCGCTGCCCTGGCGCCGCTCCTACACCCTCAACATCGACGATCTCGAGGCCGCCGCGTCGCGGCGCTTTGACCTGCCCAACCGGATCGTCCCCCACTCGGGGCTGAAGCTCCACCTGCCCGACACCGCCGGCGGCGACCTCCTCTACACCCATCTCAACGGGACGCTGGACGACGTCCCCGACGTCACCTTCGCCGACCCCCAGTACGGGCAGCGCCACCTGCAGGAGAACCCCCTGTATGAACAGCTGGCCGCGGACCTGCTCTCCTACTCGGTCGTCTTCGTCGGGACCGAGATCCGCGAGTCGCTCTTTTGGCAATACATCGCCATGCGCGACTCTCGCGGCACCCGCGGGGTGAAGGAGATGCGCCCCGCCTCCTTCCTGGTGACGCCGGAGCTGCCCGGGGATCGCCGGCGGATGCTCGCCACGTTCAACATCCGCTGGGTCCCGGCCACGGTGGGCGAGTTCGCCGCCGAGGTGCTCGCCGAGCTCGAGGACGCCTCGCGCAGGGGGCACGCGGTCAGGCGCACGGCGGCCTCGAAGGGTCGCGGGGTCGATCTCCCCCTGGTGGCGGACCTGGCGAGCCTGCCCAGCGCCTCTCCCTCCGAATACCTGATGGGCGCCGCGCCCTCCTGGGAGGACATCCGCTCGGGCCGGGCGGTGGAGCGGGAGTTCGAGCGAGAGATCGACGCCTCGGGGTTCGAGGGCTGCGTGGTGATCGCCGGGACCGCCGGCGCCGGCACCTCGACCACGCTCAAACGGCTCGCGCTCCGCCTCATGGCCGAGGGCGCAGACGTCCACTGGGTCGGCGCCAACCACGACTTCGACGCCCACGAGCTCTCGCGCGCGCTGGCCCAGCGCAGCGAGGACATCGTCCTCTTCGTCGATGACGCCGACACCTTCGGCCGCTCGCTGCGAGACCTCGTCAAGGACCTCCGCGGCGCCATGCCGCACGTCACCTTGGTCCTCGGGATGCGGGCGGCCAGGCTCGACCCGATCCTCGGGCAGGACATGGGGGACGGGCTCTTTCGGGAAATCAACGTCCCGCTGCTGGAAGACAGCGACATCGAGGGGCTGCTCGCCACCCTCGATCGCGACAACAAACTCGGCGCCCTGAAGCCCCTGCGCCACAAGGACCGGGTGGAGCGGATCAGGAAGGAGTGCAGCCGGGAGCTGCTGGTGGCGATGATCGAGGCGACCTCCGGAGAGCAGTTCGAGCTGAAGGTCGCCGAAGAGTTCGGCAGCCTCGAATCCGAGCAGAGGCTGATCTACGCCGTCGTCGCGATCGCCACCGAGCTTCGCTTCGGCCTGACCCGAGACGAGGTGCTGATCGCCGCCGGGGACGTCAGCAACACCGGCCTTTTCGCCCTCGACAGGCTGCTCGCCCGGCGGTTGCTGCTCGACAGGGGCGGGCAGGGCATCCAGGTGCGCCACCGGCGGCTGGCCGAAGTCGTGGTCAACGAGATGCGCCGCGGCGGGCAGACGCTCGAGCCCTACCGGGGGCTCGCCCGCACGATGGCGATGCGCGCCCGCCCGGGAGACCGGCGCTCGCGGGAGGCAAAGCTCCTGACCGCGCTGATCGCGCACGGGCGCATCGGCAAGACCTTCACGGTCAACGAAGCCCGCTCGATCTACGACTCGCTGGAGGAGCTGCTGCGCGAGTCCTACCACTACTGGCTCCAGCGCGGCGCCTTCGAGGTCCAAAACGGCAACATCCGCCACGCCGGGATCTTCCTCCAGCAGGCGCGGGCGGGGGAGCGGCACGACTACCGCGTCGACACCGAGTGGGCCTACTACCTGCTCAAATCCGCCTACCTCGACCCCGAGGCGACCGGCGTCCCGCAGAAGGTCGCCGAAGCCAAGGAGATCCTCCTCGACCAGATCGACCAGCGAGGGGCTCGCGACGTGCACGTCTGGCACGTCTACGGCAGCCAGATCCTCGCCTGGACGCGGCGCGCGCAGCTGTCCCCCGACGAGCGCGCGGAGGAGCTCGAGTTCGCCAAGGGCCAGATGGAAGCCGCGTGCAGGTCCCATCCCTACGCGCGCGACCTGCGCCGGCTGCACGAGGAGATCGAGCGCGAGTGGATGATGACCAGGGTGCCGTCGAGCGGGAAGTGGACGCCGAAGCCCTCCGGGCGATGATTTCGGTAGTGCGCGAATCCGCGCGCGCGGGGAACCATCACACGGCAGATGCAGGCGGAAAGCGAGGCTGGAAGGCCGCGGGTCATCAGCTCCCGTCTAAATACTTAAGATATCTTGACTTTCGGCCCGCGAGCGGCTATGCATCTCCTTGCGTTCCCAAATGGATACGCCTGCCGCGTGCGATTTGGTCGCGGCGGCAAACGATCGAAAGGATGCAGAGATGATTCGCAATCTAAAGGCCCTCGGGCTTGCCCTCGTCGCGGTCTTCGCGCTGTCGGCGATGGCGGCTTCGGCGGCCCAGGCGACGGGCCCGGAGTTCTGGACCGGCACCGGCAACACGTTCGAACACGGCACCGTCAGGGCGACATTCGACACGGGCAAACAGGTGTTCACGTCGAAACCGCTCGGGGCGAAAGTGAGGTGCGACGAAGTGCACGGCTCGGCCACACTGGCGGCGCCGAGCAACGAACTGACAGCCGAAAACCTGGCATTCACAGGAAACTGTCTTACTGCCAGCGTGTTCCCGACCACAGTCAACACCAACGGCTGCCATTTCACGTTCACAGTCGAAAACACACACGAAGGGTCGAAAACGGTATACGACGGCAAAGTGCATCTGGTCTGCCCGTCGGGCGGCCCGGAAAGCATCACAGTCACAGTATTCGAAGCGGGAACCGAACCCCCGCACGAAGGCACGCCGATCTGCACGATCCACATCCCCGGCGGCCAGACGTTCGGCGGGATCACCTACCACAACATCGAAACAGCAGGCGGCCGGATGCACGTGACAGTGGAAGCGAAAACCGGAGCGGTGATCCACTCCACCTACAACGGCTCGCTCTGCGAAGGCAAATCAAGCACCGAAGACTCCTTCGAAGGCAGCTTCATCGCCTCGGCGGAAAACAAAGCAGGCGAACCGATCGACGCGACAATCACAGACACACCGTAATAAGCGAGTCAACACAGAGCTCTCGATCCGGTCAGCAGGACGGTTCCGAGAGATGGACGGCCCGGGGGGCGAGCGATCGCTTCCCGGGTCGTTTTGCGGGGGCCGGCTTGGGACGGCCGATGGTCTTCTCGCGGGGCGACGGAAACGTACCTTGACAGAGCGTGTAACGTGCCGATATAGTCGCTTCGACCCGGGATGGGACCCGGGGTCCTGCGGATGAGAACGCAAGCCGCTTCCGCAGCGAGAACGAATCGGGGGGGGCCACGGGGATGAACTGGATAGCGCGGATCGTTGGATGGACGGCCGGGGCCTTGTTGCTTGGGCCGGCTCTGCTTGCCCCCGCCGCGAGCGCGGCGGGACCGGAACCGCTGACCCAGTTCGGGGTCGGCAACGAAGGGACCGGTGCCGGTCAGACGCAGATCCCGCGCGGAATCGCGAGCGACCCCCGCACCGGTCACGTCTTCGTCGCGGATCAAACGAACAAACGGGTGGACGAGTTCACCGCCTGGGGCGCCTTCATCAAGGCCTTCGGCTGGGACGTCGCCCCGGGAGCGGTCAACGAGTCCCAGGAAGTCCGCTTCAGGGCCACCGCCGGGCAGTTCGAGCTGACCTTCGGCGCCTCCACCACCGCGCCGCTGCAATTCGACGCCGGCGCCAAAGCGGTCGAAGAGGCGCTCGACGGCCTCTCCTCGATCGGCGGCGCCGGGGGGGAAGTATCGGTCGGCTTCAACCCCAGCAACTCAGCCGGCGCCTCCCCCTACGTCTACGTGCTCACCTTCAAGGGCGCTCTGGCGGCAACCGACGTCGCCCAGGTTACGGCCACCGACCTCAGCCTCTCCGGCGGGGTTCCCTCGACCGGGCTGGAAGCCTCCACCCGGGCCAACGGCACCTCGGGGGGTACGGGGCTTGAGGCCTGCACGACCGAATCGGGCTGCCGGAAAGGCGCCCAAGGCCCCGGGGCCGGGCAGTTCGGCGGACTTGGCAGTCCCCAGGGCGTAGCGATCGACTCCAGCGGGGACGTCTACGTCGCCGATCGGGGCAACCAACGGGTGCAGAAGTTCTCCCCGGCGGGGGAATTCCTGCGGATGTGGGGCAAGGGGGTCAACACCGGCACCGGCGCAAACAAAGAAATCTGCACCGACGCCGGCCCTCCCACCGACGTCTGCGGCGCCGGCGGGGAAGGGGCCGGCAACGGCCAGTTCGGCGCCTGGGCGATCCTCGGCTCCTACATCACCGTCGGGCCCGCGAACAAGGTCTACGTCGGCGACGTCGGCCGGATCCAGGTCTTCAACGCCGAAGGCGAATACCAGAGCCAGATCAGTGCCGGCATCGTCGCCGGCGAAAGGATCAAGTCGCTGGCGGTCGATCCCTCGGGCAACCTCTACGCGTCGCTTTGCGCCGGGGAATGCGGCGCCGGGGAATCGCCGAAACCCAACGTGCGCGAGTGGAGCCCCTCGGGCACCTACCTGGGGGAAACCGTCACGGCCGCCGCCCCGTTCGCCCTGGCGACCGATTCGGCGGGGGACCTCTACGCCGTCAGCGGGGAATCCAACCCGACGATCTTCGAGTTCAACCCCGCCCACGCCAAGATCGCCGAATTCGGCAAAGGCGAATTCGGCGCCTCGACCGGGATCGGCGCCAACGCCGCGGGCGACGTCTACGTCGCCAACTCGCTCTTTTCGAACAGCTTCATCCGCGCCTACGGCCCCGAACCGAGCGCGCTGGAGCCCCCGCCCGACAGCAAGCCCGACATCGGCGATGAGTACGCGACCTCGGTCGGCACGACCAGCGCGGTCCTCAAGGCGACGATCGCGCCCCACTTCTGGAGCACCCGCTACTTCGTCCAGTACGGCCCCGAAGAATGCGAAGCCGCGCTCGTGCCCTGCGCCGAGCAGCCGTTGCCGCCCGGCAGCGCGCTGGGGGCCAAGCGCAACGCCGCCGGCGCCACGGTGGCGATCGAAGGCCTCCTCCCGGGGAGGGTCTACCACTTCCGCTTCGTCGCCGAAAGCGAAGCGCCCTCCTCCATAGGGCACCCGACCCTCGGCGCGGATGGCTCCTTCAGGACCTTCCCGACCCCGGCGCCGAACACGAGCTGTGCCAACCAGGCCCTGCGCGCGGGTCTCGGCGCCCTGCTGTCCGACTGCCGGGGCTATGAGATGGTCAGCCCGGTCGACAAAAACGGCGGCGACGCCGACGCCTACGAATACGAAGGCTTCGCCGCCGACAACAACTTCAAAGGCCTCGACCAGAGCACCCCGGGCGGCGCCAAGCTCGCCTACACCGCCTCGACCGCCTTCGCGGGCTCGGCCAGCAGCCCCTTCGTCTCGCAGTACATCGCCACCCGCCACGAAGGAGCGGGGGGCAGCGGCAGCTGGTTGACCGAAGCGATCTCCCCGCCGGAGCGCGGCGGCGGGGTCAACTACCCGAACGTGGTCGAAAACGAGTACAAAGCCTTCTCACCGGACCTCTCAACCGGCTGGCTGGTGCCCGAATCGGGCAACCCGCTGGCCCCCTGCGCGACCGAAGGCTACAAGAACCTCTACCGGGCCGAGCTGGGCCCGCCCCCCACCTACACCGCGCTTTGCAGCGCGGCGCCGGAAGCGCCGAAATGCACCGCGCAGCCGCGGGGCCCCCTGGGCTGCTACCTGTTCCCGGAGATCGAGGGCTACTCGGCCGACCAGAGCCACGCGGTGTTCCGGGTCAACGACCGGCTGATAGGGGAAGCGGCGGCGCTGGGCCGCTTCCCCTCGCAGCTATACGAGTGGGACGAAGGGGCGCTGCGGCTGGTGAGCGTGCTGCCCGACGGCAGCGCCTACGAAGGGAGCTCGACGGCGGGGAGCGAAAGCGCAGGGGGGACGGTATTCGGGTTCAACGGCAACTTCGACACGGTCGAGCACGCGGTCTCCGCCGACGGGCGGACCGTCTACTGGACCGCCGCCCCCGGCGACGAACTGCCCGGCGTCTACCACCCCGGGCCGCTGTATGTGCGGACCGAGGCCGACCGGCCACAGAGCGCGCTGGCGGCCCCGGGGAGCGGCGCCAGCGGCAGCGCCGGCGGGCTCAGCGGCGGGCTCACGGCGGGCTCGACGACGGTGACGAAGCTGATCGCCGCGAAGGGGACCGCGACCCTGAGCGAAGGCTCAAACGAACTGACGGCGCTGTTCACCGGCTTCCCCGGCACCGGCAAGTTCGTCGCCGGGCAGCCGATCAAAGGCACGGGGATCCCGGCGGGGACGACGGTCGTCTCGGCGACCCCGACGACGCTGAGGCTCTCGGCGGCGGTGGCGGCGGGCAAATCGGGGACCAAAGTGCCGATCGAATCCGAAGGCCCGGCGCCGTTTGCGGTCGGGCAGAGGATCGTCGGCGCCGGCATCCCGCCGCAGACGACGATCGCCGCGGTGGGGACGGGCACCCTGACCCTCTCGGCCGCCGCGACCCAGTTGACCCCGCTCGGCCTCAAGACCCCGCTCAGCGCCTTCAGCGAATGCGGCGAAGCCGACAAGGCCTGCACGGTGCCTGTCTGGGCCGAACCGGCCCAGTTCTGGGACGCCAAGCCCGACGGCTCGGAGGCGATCTTCTCGGTCCTCGAAGGGCCCGAAGCGGGAAGCCTGTATCGCTATGACCTGGCAAAAGAAGAAGCGACGCGGATCGCGAAGAGGACCCAGGGGGTGCTGGGCGCCTCCGCAGACCTCTCCTACCTGTATTTCTCCTCCGAAGAAGCGCTGCCGGGCTCGGGGGAAAACAGCGAGGGGGCGACGGCGCAGCCGAACCGGCCCAACGTCTACCTCGACCACGAAGGCGCCTTCAGCTTCGTCGGCACGCTGGTCGGAGGCGACATCAACCCCGGCAGTCCTCAAAACGAACAGCCGAGCCCGGTGGCCTCGGTGCCGCGCTCCCACGTCGCCCGGGTGAGCGCCGACGGACGCCACCTGGCCTTCGTCTCGGCGGCGAAGCTGACGGGCTATGACAACGCCGACTCGGCCTCGGGCGAAGCCGACCGCGAGGTCTACCTGTATGAAGCGGGGGAAGGGGGCGGGGCGGGGCGGCTCCTGTGCGCCTCGTGCAACCCGAGCGGGTCGCGGCCGGCGGGGGCGGATCTGCAACTTTCGTCAGGAAGCCCCCTCTGGACCGCCGCCTGGATCAACTCCTACCAGTTCCAGCTCTACGGCCGGCGGATGCTCTCCGAAGACGGCTCGCGGCTGTTCTTCAACAGCGTCGACGCGCTCAGCCCGCGCGATACCAACGGCGCCCAGGACGTCTATGAGTGGGAGGCGCCGGGAGCCGGCCCGGCGGAAGCGAAGTGCACGAAAGAAGACCCGACCTTCAGCGCTCAGGACGAAGGCTGCGTGAGCCTGATCTCCTCAGGGGAAAGCCCCAAAGCCTCCGAATTCGTCGATGCCTCCGCAAGCGGAGCCGACGTCTTCTTTCGCACCGAATCGAGCCTCTCCCCCCAGGACCCGGGCGCGGTGGACATCTACGACGCCCGCGTGGGCGGGGGCGAACCGCGGCCCGAAGAAGGCCCGGTCTGCGAGGGGGACTCCTGCCAGAGCCCGCCCGGCGCCCCGGGCCTCAGCACTCCGGCGAGCGCCGCCTTCCAGGGCCCCGGGAACTCCAAGCAGCCCCCCGGGCGAAAGCCCTGCCCGAAGGGCAAGCGCAAGGCGCGGGGCCAGGGCAAGGCGCGCTGCGTGCCCAAGCACAAAAAGCAGCACAAAAAGAACCGGGCCAAGCGAGCCGGCGCCGGCCGGGGGGCGGGCCGATGAAGCGCCGCCTCCTCCTCGCCCTGGCCGCGGCCGCCCTCGCGGCAGCCGCCCCGCCCCCCTCGGCCCAGGCCGCCTTCGGGCTGAACGGCTTCGAAGTCGGCTTCGAAGAAGAAGGCGGCGGCGCCGCCACCCAGGCCGGCTCTCACCCCTACTCCTACACCACGGCCTTCGGCCTCAACTACAGCGGCGAAGGCGAAGCGGCCCTGCCCGAGGGCGAAGTCAAGGACCTGCGGATCGCCCAGCCGCCGGGCTTCCTCGGCGACCCGACCGCGACCCCGCGCTGTGCCACCGCGGACTTCCTCAGCCTCAAGGTGGGGGTCGGCTGCCCGCCCGACACCCAGGTCGGCACCACCAGCCTGGAAGTCAACACGCCCGGCAACGTCATCCACGCCCCCGTCTACAACCTCGTCCCGCCCCCCGGGGTGCCGCTGCGCCTGGGCTTCAAGCCGGTCGGCGTGGTGCCGGTCGTGGTCGACGGCGGCCTCGAGCCCGAATCCCCCTACGACATCGTCGCGACGCTTCGAAACGTGCGCCAGGTGCTGAAGTTCTTCGGCGGCTCGCTGACCCTCTGGGGCACCCCCGCCGAACACGGCACCGGCGCGGCGCCGAAGCCCTTCCTCACCCTGCCCGCCAGCTGCGGGGGCCCGCTTCGGGCCTCCTATGAAGCGAGCTCCTGGCAGGGGGGCTTCGACAGCGGCTTCGCCCTGGCCCCGGGCCTCGTCGGCTGCGGGCGCCTCGGCTTCTCCCCCCAGGTCTCCTCCAAGGCGAGCACCGACGCCGCCTCCAGCGCCAGCGGCCTGGACTTCTCGATCGACTTCGCCGACGAAGGGCTGAAGAGCCCGACCGGCCTCGCCCAGTCGACGCTCAGAGAAGCCGTCGTCGCCCTGCCTCCCGGGATGAGCGCCGACCCCTCCCTGGCCGAAGGCCTGGGGACCTGCTCGATGGCCCAGGTCGGGATCGACGCCGGGGGAGCGGCAAACGCAGCTCCGCCGCACTGCCCCGAATCCTCCAAGGTCGGCACGGTCGAAGTGCAGACCCCGCTGCTGGAAGAAGCGGTCCAGGGCCAGGTCTACTGGGCGACCCCCGACGACCCCTCCACCGCGGCGCCCGAGAACCCCTTCAACAGCCTCCTGGCCTTCTACATCGTCTTGCAGAACCAAAACCAGGGGATCCTGATCAAGCTCCCGGCCAAGGTCGCCCCCGACCCCAAGAGCGGGCAGCTGATCACCACCGTGCGGGAAATCCCCCAGCTGCCCTTCTCCCACTTCGTCTTCCACTTCCGCGAAGGCCAGCGGGCGCCGTTGATCACCCCGCCGGCCTGCGGCACCTACGCCACCACCGCCAGGCTCACCCCCTCCGCGCACCCCGCCGAACCGCTCACCGTCACCGCCGGCTTCCAGATAACCCACGGGCCGGGCGGCGGCCCCTGCCCGCCGGGCGGCACCCCGCCCTTCCACCCGGGCTTTCAGGCCGGCTCGCTGAACAACAACGCCGGCTCCTACAGCCCCTTCACGATGCGCCTGACCCGCCAAGACGGCGAACAGGACATGACCCGCTTCGCCGCCACCCTGCCGCCCGGGGTGACCGGCAAGCTGGCCGGGGTAGACCGCTGCCCCGAGGCCCAGATCGCCCTCGCCAAGGCAAAGAGCGCCCGGGCGGAGCTCGCCAGCCCCTCCTGCCCGGCCAACTCGAAGATCGGCTCCACCCTGGCCGCCGCGGGGGTCGGGGCGGAGCTCACCTACGTCCCCGGCTCGCTTTACCTGGCCGGCCCCTTCCACGGCGATCCGCTCTCGGTGGTCGCGATCACCCCGGCCCTCGCCGGCCCCTTCGACGTCGGCACCGTCGTTGTCCGCGAGGCGCTGGCGGTGAACCCCCGCACCGCGCAGGTCTCCGTCGACCCCGCCGCCTCCGAGCCGATCCCCCACATCCTCGCCGGCGTCCCGCTGAACCTGCGCGAACTGCGGGTCTTCGCCGACCGCCCCGAGTTCACCCTCAACCCGACCTCCTGCGACCCCGCCGCCGCCCAGGCGACCCTCTGGGGCTCCTACCTGAACCTCTTCGACCCGGCCGCCTCCACCCCGGAGGCCCCGGTCGGCCTCGCCACCCGCTACCAGGCGGCCGGCTGCGCGGGGCTGGGCTTCAAGCCCGCCTTCGCCCTGCGGTTGAAGGGCGGCACCGCGCGAGGGCGCTTCCCCAAGCTCACCACCACCTACACCCCCCGCCCCGGCGACGCCAACCTGCGCCGCCTGGTCTTGCGCCTGCCGCGCTCGGAGTTCGTCGAACAGGCCCACTTCCGCACGATCTGCACCCGCGTTCAGTACGCGGCCGGCGTCTGCCCCGCGGCCTCGGTCTACGGCCACGCGAAGGTCTTCACCCCGCTGCTCTCCCAACCGCTCGAAGGCCCGGTCTATGAGCGCTCCTCCAGCCACAACCTGCCCGACCTGGTCCTCTCCCTGCACGGCCTGATCGACGTCGAAGTGCCGATCCGCATCGACTCGGTCAACGGCGCCCTGCGGGCGACGGTCGAAGAAGCCCCCGACGCCCCGGTCTCCAAGGCGATCCTGAACATGCAGGGCGGCAAGAAGGGCCTGATCGTCAACTCGACGAACATCTGCGGGGGAGCCCACAAGGCCAAGGCGAACCTGACGGGACAGAACGGTCACCTCGAGGCCTCCCAGCCCCCGGTGCGGGCGCAGGGCTGCGGCAAGGCCCCGCGCAAGCACCACCACCGCTCTTCCTGATTGGGAGGCCCAGTCGCCCGCCGCCGGGGCCCCAGTCCCCCGGCGGCGGGAAGCCGCCATGTTGACTTCGGGTTAAGCGCAAGCTAAACGCTCAGAACTTCTTGACTTTCCACGCTTCCGTGGCTACGCATCTCTATGCGTTCCCAGAAAGAACGCGCGCTGCACCGTCTCGGCGCGGCGCAATGCGAGCGAAAGGAAGCGAGAAGATGATTCGCAATCCGAAGATCCTGGGGCCGGCCCTGGTCGCGGTCTGCGCGCTGGCGGCGATGACGGCGTCCGTGGCGCAGGCGGCCGGGAGCCCAGATTTCTCCATGACGCCGATCAGGTACATCAAGGCGTCGAAAGACGAAGGCAAACAGATATTCACCTCGCAGGGCGGGGTTAAAGTTCGATGCGAAGAAGTTGGAGGCGAAGGTGCGCTAAGCGAAGAAAACGAACGCAGCAACGAACTGACATTCGACAGTTTCGAATACAGCGGCAACTGTTTGGCAAGCGGGGTCTTCCCGGCCACAGTTGACACGAGCGGCTGTCACCTCACCTTCACGGTCGAAGAAACAGTGACGGCCACCGAATCGAAGGGCAGCGTGAAACTGCAGTGTACAGGGGAACCGCATAGCGTCACAATCACAATTTACAAAGCCGGCGCGGAAACAGTGGAAGGAAAACACCTGGACGCAGACCGGCGCTGCATCATCCACATCCCCGACGAACAGACGTTCAGCGGGGTCACTTACAAAAACATCGAAACAGAAGATGGCCAGATGCACGTGACATTCAACACCAACGTGCAGAAACAGATCCACTCCACCGACACATCTGTGAGCGGTGGTATCCCGGGCTGCGAAAAATCAGAACAGCCCACAACGGAAGACAGCTTCGAAGGCAAGTTCATCGCCTCGGCTGAAGATGGAAGCGGCCAGGCGACAAACCTCACAATCGAAGACACACCCTGAGGGGTAGCCACTCGAGTCCGATGCCGGGGGCGCGCGTCCCGGCATCGGATCGGGAGGCGTGGCGATTAGACGGAAAATATTGTAAGATCACGACTTATGTTTTCAAGACTCATCTTCGCCAGACGCGCCTCCGTGCGGGCGGTTGTGGCTCTCACGGCCCTGGTCGCGGTTGCCGCGCTCGGTGGCTGCGGCGGCGGCACGGGCGGGTCTAGCGGTGGCGCCAAAACGGCGGCAAACGGGTCGAGCTCGGAACCGGCGGAAGCCAAGGCGAACGAAGGGGGAGCCAAGACGGCGGAAGGGACCGGGGCGGGGGGAGAAGAAGGCGAAGGCGGTGGCTCGTCGGAAGCCGGCAACGGCGCTGTCGAAGGCACCGAACCGGCGCCACGGAGCGGGGCTGAGGCGAAGTTCATCAAGGAAGCCGACGCGATCTGCGCGAAGGCGGACGCCGACATCAGACCGCCGATAGACCGCTATGCGCGAAAGTCGCTGACGCTGCTGGGCAAGCATGCAGGGGAAATCGTCAGCGAAGTGCTGGCGCCGCGCCTGGAACAGGAGATTCGCGAAGTGCGGGCGCTGGAAGTGCCGGCGGGGGCGGAAGCAGACCTCGAAGCCGTTCTGGAATCGACTCAGCACATGATCGACGAAGCGCGCGCGAATCCGTCCAAGGTGGTGGTGGAACCACACGTGCTGGCCGGTTCCGAACGGATCGCCAAGCTGCATGGCTTCTCAAAGTGCGGCGGGTACTGACCGAACCGTGGAAGACTGAACTGGGGGAATTTCGGGTGCGCTTCTATTGCGTTACCGAGGCGATGCCGGGCATATTCATATCCGAGCCGAGGACCCGAATAGCCGGGCAGATCATCATCACCGCCGCCACTGCGTGCCCGTTCGGGTAGACGACTCCCCAGGCGACGATGATGGCCGTGACGATCACGCGATCGCCGCGCCGCAACGGGTGCGTCGCTCTGACGGTCGTGGTGCACCAGGCAACGCGGTGTCCGTCCCCTCCGAGGGGGATGCGCTCGCGCACGACCAGTTCATGTGCGCCGGGGGCAAGATGACCGCGCCCCCGCAGCGGCGGTCCTCGGATCGTCGCTCGCACGACGACGATCCGGGCGGCGAGACCTTCGTCGTCGAACAGCTGCCCGAAGCGGGTGTGCAGCGCTTCCCGGAAAGCGTCGATCCGATGAAGCCCGTAAGGGGTGAGGCGATGCCATCGCGGCGAGATGAATTCCCTGGCCCCCGCTGCCTTGACCGTTTCCCGCCAGTGCAGCCGCCCATCGACTTCGTGGCGGTAGAAGGCCTGGAAGGCTCTCTGGCCCATCGACGGCCGCGGATAGACGACTGCTCGCCGGGCGGTCTCTTCGGCCTCTTCGGAGATCGCGGTGGCAACGGCGATCTGCCCGGCTTGCCCCAGCCCCGGGCGAAGCTCGCCCTTGACGCTCGCTTTCAGCACCTGTCCCCCGTCGAGGGAGGCGTCTTCGGCGTGCACTGACCGGTCGGCGATCCTGCATGGAACCTGCCTGCCCGCATCGTCTTCGGCGACGCAGCTTCCGGGCAGCAACAGAACTCCCTCCGGCGCGCTGAGCGTGAGCGTAACCTCGTGCATCGTCTCGTTGCCCAGGTTGCGGGCGCGCAGGCGGTATTCGATCGGCCCGCCCGTCGGGATGCCGGCCGAGACAGCCGGCTCGGCGTCGGAGTCGACCTGGCGGACCTTGGCGACCAGACCGAGCGCCGGGGGCTCGTTCACGCTTTCCGTGGCGGACTGCCAGACCATGAAGCCGAGGGTCAGGAGCGCCACCGCGACCCCGGCCGCCATCAGGCTGCGCTCGGGCCGCACGACCAGGGAGCTGTCCCGCAGCCGGTCCCGCAGGCCGTGTCTCCTCCGGTTGCACCGCAGGCGCCGCCGGGCGCGCGCGCAAGCACGGCTCAGCCGGTATGAGTCCCAGAGTCGGGACGCAAATTTCTTCCCTGATCTGCCCGTCCCCGTAGTGCCCACTGTCCGTAAAAAACTAGCCGAGGGGTTGCCGCGCCACGGCTTCTTTCCGGCACGGAGCAGCAGGCACTTTCACCGGCCCCTTTGCTAGTATCGCTCCGAAGTTTGATACCAAAAGGAGTTCTTTAGTCCTTCCGCCTGCGGCACCCGCTCCTCGGTCGCCGAACGTCCCCAGCCAGTCACCTCTCATTTGATCGACGACCCTCAGGGCCAAGCGGTGACGCTCTGCGCTCCCGCCATCAGCCTGGAAGACCGCCGGCGGGTTTTCGAGACGCTCGCAGATCCACGTATTTCCAACGGGCCGGCCGTCGCCGAGTTCGAGCGGAAGCTCGCCTCCACACTGGGCTTGCGGGAGGGAGTGGCGACCAGCAGCGGTACCGCGGCCCTGCACCTGGCGCTTCTCGCGGTCGGCGTGCGGCCCGGCGACCTGGTCCTGGTGCCGAGCCTCACCTTCATCGCTCCGGCCAATGCCGCGCGTTACGTGGAAGCGGAGCCACTGCTGTTCGACTCGGAGCCGAGCTATCGCCAGCTCGACGTCGAGCGCCTCGGCGCCTGGTTGGACGAGGAGTGCGCGGAGAGCGGAGACGGCACGATCCACTCCGCCACCGGCAGGCGGATCGGGGCCGTCGTGCCGGTCGACCTGCTCGGCCATCCCTGCGATATCGCCCGCCTCGCCGAGCTGACCGTGCCGCTCGGCATCCCGATCGTCGAGGACGGCGCTCAGGGGCTGGGCGCGACGCACCGTGGCCGGCCCGTCGGCGCCAAGGCCGACATCCTCTGCCTCAGCTTCAACGCGAACAAGATCATCACCACCGGCGGCGGTGGCATGCTGCTGTCGAACGATTCGGAGCTGGTGAAGACAGCAAGGCTGCTCGCCAACCAGGCCAAGGTCGACGGCGACGAGTACATCCACAAAAGGGTCGGCTTCAACTACCGGCTGCCGAGCGCCCAGGCTGCGCTCGGGCTGAGCCAGCTATCCCGCCTCAGCGAGTTCGTCGAGAGGAAGCGTCGCGTCGCCAGGATCTACGAAGACGCCCTGGCGGCGGCACCGGGCCTGACCATGCCGCTCGTCGCCCCCGAGGCTACCTCGACGAACTGGCTGTTCACGGTCCACGTCGAGCCGCGGGAGTTCGGCCTCTCCGCGAGGGAGTTGATGGGGCGCTTGCGCGACCGAGAGCGCATCGAGACCCGGCCGATGTTCTCGCCGCTTCACGTCTGCGGGGTGCATGCCGGACTGAACGCGCACGACTGCGATGTGGCCGAGCGCCTCGGCGCCACCGGCCTGATGCTTCCCTCTTCCGTCGCCCTCGAGGAGGGCGAGATAGAACGAGTCTGCGAGGTTGTCCTGAGCCTGCGGCCCTGAGGCGGAAGTGGGCCGCGGAAAAAACACCGGTGCCAAGGCGCGGTGATGTTGACTGTGGTCGATGACTGCTTGGAGGAGCAGATGAAGGCGCCGATCTCAGACGAAGAGTGCGAGAAATTCGCGAAGGGCTACGTCGAGACGGGGACCCGGGATGGGGGTTTGTTCCGCGTCACCGACATCCCGCCGCCGGACGGGCTCGGCGCGAAGTGGCCGTTCCGGATGTTGGAGGAGCGCGACGCCTCCCACCTTCAGGGCCTGGCCGTGGCCTCGATCGAATCGCTGGTCGGGACTGTCGTCGACCGCAGCTACCGCCCGCTGGGCAACAGGAACGAACAGACCGCGCACTTTCATATCGTCACGGTGTTCGCCAGCAGCGGCGTTCACCACAGGCTGATAGCCGTCAAACGCCGGGACGAACGAGGCAGCGGCGAGACGGAGAGCCTCGCCGGCGAGGCGTTCGACGAGTACCTCGCCGCGATGGAGAGCGATGGCGTCGACGTCGTGGGGACGCCGCTCATATGCCTGGATCCGGAACTCTCCGACCCGGCTGATCGTCGCCGGCTGATCGCCAAGGACATCTCCTATGTCATCCAAATCGAGGCAGGCCAGAACCTCAGTCACGTCGCCTGGCGGCCGGAGCACGATGTCGATGTCCTCGAACCACTCACCGCCGCCGATATCGCCGACGTCTTTCGGCGCAACGATGACCGCGACCGTGGCGGAGACGGAGAAAAACCCGTCATCGCTCGCATCATGGACCTTCGCGACAACCGGACCGGTGCGACCGGCGGGTTCGAGGAGTACATGTTCCAGGTGCCGGTCGAGAATGACGTTAGCCTCCACTTCCTCTCGCGGGCCGCGCTCTCGCCTTCGGCAGAGCCCGGCGAGCGCGTCAGGGCGGCAACCGCTCTTGTGCATGGGGCGTTGGAGGTGGTGCGGGAGTCGCCCGCACGCGCCCTGCGGGCGCACGAGTTCCACCACCCCGATGACGGGCGCTACTACAACGCCCTCAGAATCGTCGATCACGCGAGCACTTTCGACACCGGTACGGAAAAGACCGGGTAATCGCCTTGGCGGGTGCTTGACTTTGAACACGATGGGACGGAACAAGCAGATGCGGCTTATCTTGAGCCACTTGCGAGCGGCCGTGGCGCGCCAGGACTACGACGAGGCCGAATCGCTCTTCACCGCGGTCGAGGGCTCCGGCGACCGCCACCTCGTTCCCCGGGCAAAACTGCAGCGCGCCTTCGTCTGTCATGGACGCGGCTTCCAGTCCTCGGCCGCCGGATTGCTGACTGAGGTCGCAAAGGCGGTCAAGGATCAGCGGGCGACCTGTGAGGAACGCGAGCCTGCCGGGGGAGGGACTGCCCGGGGTGGTCCCATCGATCAGCTGGCGCCTGACGTGCGGTCACGCTTGGAGCTGCATCTCGAGCTGGCGCGCGCCTGGCAACAGATCGACTGCCCGGGCAAGGCGCGGGAAGCGTACGCGGCCCTGCTCCGCGACATCCACGATGAAACGCATGTCCCGGAGGCCCGCCACATCGCGGCGATCGGCGAGTACCGGCTCGCCGAGCTGCTGGTGGGCGAGGCGCCGCAGGAGGCCTACGAGCACTGGCGGCGTGTGTTGGAGATGCGTGACGAGGAGGTCTCCCCCTACGCGGCGCTGCAGATGGCCCTGCGGATCGGCAGCAGAAAGCTGGTGAGCGAGCGAGTCGAGCGCCTGTTCTATTACGCGATGGGGACGAGCGATCCGCAGCTTCTCTCCGAAGCCTCGCTGGGTCTCGCCCGCCACCTCAAGCGACGCCATCAGTTCGGCGAGGCACGCAGGTACTTTGAGCTGGTGGTCGAGCGCGGCGACGACGCGACCCATGCGGAGGAAGCCGCGGAGGAACTGGCCTCGCTCGACCGCTACCAGGACATGGTGGCCACCCGCAAGGCGCTCACCCGTCCCCAGCAGCTACTGGCGAAGGTGCGCGGCGGAGGCGTCCGCCTCGATTCGAGCAGGCGGGTGATCATCGTCGGCGCAGGCACCGGCGGCAGCTACCTGCTCGCCTCGCTGGACCGTCGCCGGTATACCGTCTGCGGCTTCGTCAACGATTTTGCCCGCGACGTCCCAGGGTCCGAGCACCCGATCCTTGGCGGCATCGACGATCTGGTCGCGATCATCAACGAGCACCGCCCCGACCAGGTTCTGCTGGCGATCCCCACGCTCGCCGGCTTGCGCCGCCGCGACGTCGTGCTCGCCTGCCGCGCCACCTCGACCCTGCTGCTGAACCTGCCCGGGATGCACGAGCTTGGCATCGGCTGGACCCGCTCCAAGAGTCAGGCGAGCCTGATGAGCCAGCTCCGCCGTGTCAGAGTGTCGGAGACGATCGGCGACAGCAGGATGGTTCTGGACACGCTGGCGACCATCTGGCTCCAGTACGAAACGGCGTTGGTGATCGGTGCCGGCGCCATCGGTGCCGAGCTCTGCCGGCGGCTCGCCGACGGTGAGGTCGGCAGGCTTATGATTGTCGACAAGCGCGAAAGCGCGCTGCGAAAGATTCAGAGCGAGCTCGGCGATACGCGTGAATTCTGGGCCGTCAACCTGCGTCTCGGCGACGCCGGCGACGCCGACTTCCTCGCTCACGCGTTTCAGGCCTGCGCCCCGGAGGTCGTCTTCAACGCCACCGGCGACACTTCCGCGGCGGCCTTCGAACCGCACCGGCTCGACAGCGACCCTGATGGCTGGCAGTCGCTTTTCGGCAACGAGGTTCGAGTCGCCGCCGCCGCCGCGCGTGTCGCCGCCGCGGAGATGGTTCCGAAACTGGTCCACCTCTCCTCTCGCCGGGCCGGCGTTCCCCAGCGTGATCCGTTCGCGGCGATGAAGGCTCTCTGCGAGGAGATCGTGCTCTGGTACGCGAGGCAGAATCCGTTGCAGGATCAGGCGGTGGTGCGGATCGGATCGCTGCTGGATTCCCGCAACGGCCGCTTCTCCAGGATGGAGGACCAGATTCGAACCGGCTCGAAGGTGACGATCCCCGCCG
The DNA here is from genome assembly GCA_963702955.1 of uncultured Solirubrobacterales bacterium. Classification (GTDB taxonomy): domain Bacteria; phylum Actinomycetota; class Thermoleophilia; order Solirubrobacterales; family 70-9; genus VRUE01. The sequence goes on from OY969774.1 coordinate 26,876, forward strand.
CGGGCACCCGGCCGCGGTTCATCCCGACCGCGCGCTGGGCCGAGCTGGCTCTGCATGCCGCCCGGCTGGCCGGGAGCGGCGATCTGTTCGAGCCAGACGGCGGCGTCGAGATCGCTCCCCGCGAGATCGCCGAGGAAGCGATCCGGCTTCACGATCTCTATCCCGACGACGTGGACGTCGAAGAGAGCGCGAACGAGCGCTGGGACGAACCGCGGTCGCCCGCGGAATGCCACAGCAGGGGCGATTCCGATCTGGGTATGTTCGTCGTTAAGCGACCACCCGCCGACGATCGCACCCTGCATGCGGCAGTCGCTCTATGCGCGATGCTGATCGACGCATGCTTGGAGGAACGCTTCGGGGATCGGCGAGGTGACGCCGAAATGGTGGTTCGCGATGTAGTGAAAAGCGCCTGGGTCGAGGCGCCCCGGCTTCCCGCCTAAAGCACGTGGTCGGCGTTCTGCGGTGCCGGTTGGATCTCGAAGACGATCTTGTCCTCCACCGACGAGCGCAAGATCTCCCGCAGGTCCTCTTCCCGCATGCCCGGGGGCAAGATTACGTCCAGCGCCATCGAGCACAGCGCATCCTTCTCCGCCGAGCAGCTGCTCGCCAGGGCGGCGATGTTTACCCCATGGTCGGCCAACGCCTTCGACACCCGGTGCAGGAGCCCGGGCCGTTCGCTCGCTTGAACGATGACACTGTGCGAGGCCTCGCGCCCTCGCTGATGGAAATGATCAGAGTCGAGCCGGCTCGCATACGCGCTCTGCACCGCGGATCCCGGCCCCGGCTGCGCCAACTTCGCCTCCAGCTCAGCCTCGTCGAGCGCCGCTCCACAGGAGGCGATCAGGGTCACCGCGAAGTGCCCGCCGAGAATTGTCATCTGTGACATCTCGACGTTGCAGGAGAAATCCTCGGACAGAACCCCGGTTATCGCCGCGACGATGCCCGGAGTGTCCCTGCCGATTGCCTGGATCGCGAAGTACGTCTTGGCCATCGTGCCGGGAGCCTATTTGACCGGGACGAGATGGGCTTGGTTGGCGGTCACAGCAGGCCCGTGGCGCCGGCGTCTATTCGCTGGCACCAGAGGCCGAGCAGTTCCTCGCTGAGGAGGTCGAACAGCGGCACGCCCTCTTCGGCCCTGAAGAGCATTTCCATGTCGTACTCCCAGATGACGATCTGGAAGTCGAGATGGATCGGGATGGCGTTACTGACGTTCTCGCCGTCGTCGGCGTAGGCCCCGCGCAGCGCCATCACGTTGGCGATCTTGTCGGCGGCGAAGACCCTCTGCGCGTCGGGGCCGGCGTCGGAGACGCGTTGGCGCATATCCTCCCGGCGCTCTTCGGAGTCCTCGATCTCGAGGTCTTCGGTCAGCGCGAAGACGATCGCGGCGACGTCGACCCCGAAGCGCTCGCGGATGTAGTCGAGCTCGAGATCGGTGTACTCGAGCGCGTCGTGCAGGAGGCCGGCTGCGACCATGGTTTCGCGCCCGTCTTTGGCCGCGAGCAGCTCGGCGACGGTCAGCAGGTGGTCGACAAAGGGGGCGTTTTCGGGCACTTCGCGCCATTCGTCGGCGTGAATCTCGCGCGCGAGGTCGAGCGCCCCTCGAACCAGCTCGGAACGCTTGGCCAGCACCTCGGTCCTGACGAACCCGTACATCCTCACTGAGGATAGCTCGAATACCCTGTTGTTGCCATGAAAGTTCCCAAATTGCTCAGAGGAGGGGGCGAGTCAACCTCGGATGCCTCGTGCGTTTCGAGCAAACCGGCCCGATCGGGGAAGGCGCGGCTCAGCTCGCCGCCGAGCCAGGCCTCGGCTCGGGCGGCGGCGCGCGCGAGGTCCTCGTCGCCCCTCGCGTCCGGCCCTCCCCGGCCGGCGGCGCGCGCCACCTGCAGCTGCTCCCACAGACAGTCCCAGACCTGCTCGTGCAGATCGTCGTCGAGCAGGCGTAGCACGGCGACCGTGTTGACGTCGCGGACCGTGGTGGGGAGGTCCGCCTCGATCGCCGGCGGCTCGCCGGCGCCGTTCCAGACCGCCCAGCGCCAGCCGCAGTCCTGGTGCCGAATCCCCTCTTCGAGCTCCATCCGCCGGGAGATCGAGACGCCCGGCGGGGCAAGCACGTGGACCCGGTCCGCTTCGGCGCCGACGAACCAGGTCGCGTCGGTGTCGGCGGCGAATTCCGCCCTCCACAGGGCTTTCGCCGGCCCGGCTCCGGGGCAACCGCACGTCTTGACCATCTCATCCTCCCATTTCGAACGAGGGGGACTGGAACCCCTCGGTGTTGTCCCCTAGGAAACCGTCAGGGCGGCGGTTAGGCAACCTCGCGGCCCGGAAACGCCACCGATTGGGCCGGATCGCCGCCGGGTCGGTGGCGGTTGTGGAAGCGCAGTTGACTTCCCGAACTATTCCCAAAGAAAATCCCGAAGACAGACTGAGTCGTACCCTCCCGCCGTGAGGCGGGGGACGGCTGGGTGCGAGGGAACGCGACAGGGAGGGCAATTGCCAGAAGACGATCGTTACCTGCCCGGCTCAGACAACGCCCGCCCGCTGCCGGAGCTTCCCGCTCCGCCGGCGCCGGACCCGGCGAACGAGCCGGATTCGACTCCGATCAAGCTCGCCGACCTCGAGGTGGAGACGGCGAAGCAGCTTCTGAGGCGGCCGATCAGGCTGGCGACCTCGGTGCTCGGCGAAGTCAACCCCGGCGAGGCCGAAATGCTGGCCGGCAGGACAATCGATCGTCTGGTGGCGCGCTTCGAGACCGGCTGGGAGGAAGGCATCTCGATCGCCGAGCTGGCCGAAGCGGCGGGCACCGACCGGGGCAAGCTCGGCAAGCGGTTCAACGCGCAGCTGCGCCCGTTCGCCGACCTGGTCGTCCGCGGCATCTACGCCCAGGCCGGTCGCCGGGTCTTCTACGAGGAGCTGAGCTCGCATCTGTCCAAGACAGGGCGCCGGCACAACGGGGTCGGCACCGACAAGGTTCCGCATGGTCCCAACAGCCTGCACATGCTCGCCTACAGCCTCGGCGCCGGCGATCGCCACTGCCCGGCGGCGAGCGAGGTGCTGGCGACGGGCACCCGTTGGGACCGCTCCAGTCCGCGCTTCGGCGAAGGCCTGCCGCGTTGGGCGCACGCGTATCGAGGCAGCCTCCCCGGCTCCTTCGCCGAGCATTTCCGGCGCATCCTCGAGGTCGACCGTAGCGTCCGCGCGAAGCTCTTCGAGAGAATCGAGAAGGGCGGCGGCGCCTTCGGCGGCGAGCTGACCGCCGAGCGCATGGCGGCGGCGTTCTCGAGATTCCTGCTCGTGCCGCCGATCCCCTTCGGCCGCCCGGAGTCGCCGACGCGGCTCCACCTCGGCATCTTCCACCCCGGACGGGACCAGGCCACCGTCGAGCAGGCACAGGCCTACAAGCGCCACGCCGTCCTCGCCTGCGGCGAAGCGACGGGCGAGGAGCGGCTGGAGTTCGAAGCGCGTTCGGAAGAGATTCGCGTGACGAGGCTGCCGTGGGCGCATCCGCTCGAAATCCCCAAGCACCGCTCGGCCGGCTACCGGTGGTCCCCCGACCGTCACGAGCTGAGCCGCGAGGATCACAGCCGCGGCAGCGCCCTGCAGATCTGGCGCCTGGTCGGCTACGACAAAGCGGACAGCTTCTGGAAGATGCTCGCGCTGGTCGAGCGCTGGTCCGAGGTCCACTGGACCGGCGACTGCACAAGGCGCTGGGAGGACGACTGCAGGCCCGGGCTGCAGAAGGCGCACACGCCGGAGAGCAGCGCCGAGGTGCGCGCGCTGCTGGCGATGGCCAACGCCGCCATCGTCGCCGCCCTGCGCGGGTAGGCCCGACCGCAGGTTTCGACACGAAGAGGGCGCAGAAGATTTACAGTCAGCGCGCCATCCGTGCAACGAGTTGTCCTACAGTTCTGGCATCATGTACGAGATGAGGGAGACCTGGACTGACGGGCGTATGGACGACTTCGCCAAGCACGTCAACCAGCGCTTCGACGCTGTCGACGACCGCTTCGAGGCGGTCAACCGGCGCTTCGACTCGATTGACCGGCGCTTCGAGGCGGTCAACCGGCGCTTCGACGGCCTTGACGCGCGCTTCGATGCCCTTCAGCAGACCCTGCTGCGGGTCGGGGCCGCGATGGTCGTCGGTCTGATCGGCGTGATGGCGACTCTGATCGGCGTGATAGCAACGCAGCTTTGAGCCGCCCTCCGCTCAGGTCACTTCGCGCAGTTCTGATGATCGAGATTCCGGTTTGCCGACCCTCCATTTACGGAGTTTAAGGTCCTCCAAATCCGGCACCGTGCCATACTGACACGATGCCGCAGCCTTTGGAGCGTCGCCTTGAGCCTGTCGTGCGGGGTCTGCTCGAAGAGGAGCCGGTCGTCGCTGTGCACGGGGCGAGGACCGTCGGCAAGTCGACGATGGTTCAGGCCCTCGCTGCGTCTGCGGGGCGTTCCGTGGTCGATCTCGACGACCCCGAAACGCGCGACGCGGTGGACGCCAGCCCTTCGGCGTTTGCGGCAGCTGAGCCGCCGGTCTTCATCGACGAGTACCAGCACGCTCCCGCGATCCTGGACGCGATCAAGGCCGAGCTCAATCGAGACCTGCGGCCTGGGCGCTTCGTCCTCACGGGCTCAACCCGCTATTCGAGCCTGCCGACCGCGGCGCAATCGCTCACCGGCCGCCTGCACGTCGTCACTCTCTGGCCCCTCTCCCAGGGCGAGATCGACGGCGTCGAGGAGCGATTTGTCGAGCGGTTGCTGGCCAGTCCCGTCAACTTGGTCACCCCCGCCACGTCAACCACCTCCCGCGAGGAGTACGCCGAGCGCGTCCTTCGCGGCGGCTTCCCGCTGGCGGTGTCCCGCCGCGGCAGCGCCGGTCGCAATCGTTGGTTCGACGACTACCTCGACCTCGTGATCGAGCGCGACGTCGCCGAGCTGTCGAACATCAGGCAGCGCGAGAAGATGCCCCCCTTGGTCGCCCGCCTGGGCGGCCAAACCGCTCAGGTGCTCAACGTCTCCCAGGTGGCCACGGACGTGGGAATCGAGGCCTCGACGGCCGAGCATTACGTCCGCCTGCTGGAAGCCGCCTTCGTCCTCCACAGGATTCCCGCTTGGGGCACCACTCTTCGAGCGAGAGCCTCCTCGAAGCCGAAGGTCCACTTCGTCGACTCCGGCGTCGCCGGCCGGATGCTGCGCGTCACCGCTTCGCGACTCTCTGCAGCCCAGCCACAGGCGATGACCGAACTCGGGCATCTGCTCGAGACCTTCTGCGTCAACGAGATTCTGAAGCAGGTCAGCTGGATGGAGGTCCCCGCAAAGCCCGGGCACTGGCGCACCCATGACGGTGACGAGGTCGACCTCGTCCTCGAACGCGACGACGGGGCGGTCGCGGCGATCGAGGTCAAGGCCGGCGAACGGGTGCGCGACGCGGACTTCCGCAGCCTGCGCAAGCTCCGCGACGCGCTCGGCGCCAGGTTTCTCGGTGGCGCCGTATTGCATCTGGGTCGCCGCGCGTATGGCCATGAGGATCGTCTTTACGCGCTTCCCGTTGACCGCCTCTGGGCGGCGGGCTGATCGCTCAGGTCACTTCGCGCAGTTTCTGCGCTTCGCCCAGCTGCTGCAGCTTTTTCAGGCTCTGGTTCTCGATCTGGCGGATCCGCTCGCGGGTGACGTTGAAGGTGCGGCCGACCTCGTCGAGCGTGCGCGGGTGCTCGCCGCCGAGGCCGTAGCGCAGTTCGAGCACGCGGCGCTCGCGGTAGGAGAGGTTCTCCAGCGCTTCCTTCAGCGCCTCTTTGGTCAGCAGGTCCGCCGCGCGGTCGAAGGGGGACTCGGCCTTCTCGTCGGCGATGAACTGGCCGAACTCCGACTCCTCCTCGTCGCCGACCGGCTTCTCGAGCGACACCGGAGCCTGGGCGGAGCGCTTGATCGAGTCGACCTCCTCGGGGTCGATCCCGGTCACCTCGGCGATCTCCTCCGGGGTCGGCTCGCGGCCCAGCTCGGTGACCAGCTTGCGCTCGGCGCGGCCGATCTTGTTCAGCTTCTCGACCACGTGGACCGGGATGCGGATCGTGCGCGCCTTGTCGGCCAGGGCGCGGGCGATCGCCTGGCGGATCCACCAGGTCGCGTAGGTGGAGAACTTGAAGCCCTTGCGGTAGTCGAACTTCTCCGCCGCGCGGACCAGGCCCAGCGTCCCCTCCTGGATCAGGTCGAGGAAGGGGAGGCCCTGGTTGCGGTAGTTCTTGGCGATCGAGACGACCAGGCGCAGGTTGGACTCGACCATTTTCTGCTTCGCGTCGAGGTCGCCGCGCTCGATCCGCTTCGCCAGTTCGACCTCCTCCTGGGCGGTCAGCAGACGGACTTTGCCGATGTCCTTGAGGAACAGCTGCAGGCTGTCCGTGGTCATGTCCGGTTTCAGGTCGATCGCCTGTTTGCGGCGGCGGCCTTTTTTCCCGGTGTTGACGGGCATCGCGTCCGCGGCCGCTTTCTGGGCCGGGTCCATGTCCTCGACGAGCTCGATTCCCTGCTTCTCGATGTGCCCGTAGAGGTCCTCGACGTCGGACTCGTCGAGGTCGACCTCCGACACCGCCGAGGCGATGTCGCCGAAGGTCAGCACGCCGAGCTGCTGGCCCCTGTGGACCAGCCCTTTGACCTCCTCAAGCTCCTGAAGCTCTGCAACCAGCATCTATCGTCCACCCATCTTTCTCGCGTCAGGGCGTTGGCCCTGCGACCGTAAAAAAAGGACCTGCGCCGCGCGGTCCGTAAGGGATACCTCAAACGTCTGTTCGCATAGTAGCGCTTCATTTTCTGAAGTCAAGGCTCGGATAGCCTCAACTTTTGCCCAAATCGGAGAGAAAATCCCGCGCCTGGGCGCGCGCCTTCTGGCAGCGCGCTTACCGGGAGAACGTCACCGGCCTCTCGGCGATGGTCGCCTACAACCTGATGCTGGCTGTCTTCCCGTTCGCCCTACTGGTCCTCTTCGTCTTCGGCCAGGTGCTGAAGATCCATGGGGTGGAGACCAGCGTGCTGGACGACCTGCAACGGCTCTTCCCCAATACGGAGCAGGGGACGCTGACCGACGTGCTGGAACGGATCCAGGACAACTCGACGACGATCGGGATCGCCGCTTTCGTCGGCTCGCTGTGGATCGGCGCCTCCTTCTGGGGGGCGATGGACACCGCTTTCGGGCGGATCTATCACGTCGAGCCCCGCGGCTGGCTGGAGCAGAAGCGCTTCTCCTTCGCGATGCTCGGCGTGGTGCTGCTGTTCATCGCCGCCAGCATCCTGCTGCCGACGCTGGAGGCGGCGCTCGCCTCGAGCACCGACCGGCTGCCCTTCGGGCTCTCCGACATCAAGGCGATCGACACGACGCTGCTGCTGGGGTTGGCGGTGCTGGTCGTCTTCGGCATCTGCTGCGTCATCTACTGGGCGGTGCCGAAAGGGCACATGCCCTGGCGGGCGGTCTGGCCGGGCGCCGCGTTCGTCACCGTCGCCGCCGGCCTCGCCAACTGGGCCTTCCCCTTCTACCTCTCGAACGTCTCCAGCCTCTCGCGCTTCGGCTCGACGCTGGGGTTCGTGCTGATCGCCCTGCTCTGGTTCTACCTGCTGAGCCTGGCGCTGCTGGCCGGCGCCGTGATCAACTCGCTGCGCTATGAGCTGCACGACACCGGGGAGCTGCCGTATCCCAGGGGCGGTGGCGATTGAGACAACGCCACTCATAGAGAGACGAGAAAGGGCCGGGACAGTCCCGGCCCTTTCTCGATTGCAGGAGCTAGGTCGAGCTAGTAGACGTGGCTCCGCAGGGTGAATTCGAGGCTGAAATCCTGCACGGACTCGTTCTTGCCGGCAGGGGACGGCAATTCGGCCTGTTCGTTGACAAAGCCGTTGAGGCTGATCGGGATGAACCCGAACAGTTTCAGTTCGCAACCGGTGGCACCCGGGACGGAGAACGAGTTGTCCACGTAGATGCCGTTGTTGAGGTGGTTGATTTCCAGTACTTCGTCTTCGACGAATTCGGGGAATTTCCCGGTGATCGGTTTGTTCGGCGGCGGCGGATTGGTAGTGCCCGTCGTCAGGTGCAGCGTAATCGGGCTCGAGGTCGAGCCGACGTAGCAGTTGTTGCCGAGGAGCCCGGCCGGGTTGGTCAGGTGGACTTTGATCGGCAACGTCACCGATTCGAAGGTGAATTCGCTCGGCACGCCGGCCAGTTCGCTGGTCCCGTAGAGGGTCAGCGCTTCGCTGCCGAAGAATTCCAGCAGCCAGGTCAGACCGGTCAGACCGATGACTCCACCGGGTACTTTCTGTTTGACTTTCGACAGGCCGCCTTCGGAGCCGGCGACGAATTCCTGAAATGAGCCATTGACGCCGCCGCTGAGGACGAGCGGGTTTTCGATCGGCACCGTCTTGCTGCCGAACTGTAGATGGCCACCGGTCACGTCCGAACGGATGCAGATCACCGATTCGGCGCTTTCTGCCGACGTAGGACAGCCGTTGAATCGTTCGTAGCCGGGTTTGGTTTTCGCCGCCTGCGCCATTGGTGCAAGCAGCGCGAGCGCCAGGATGGCTGCCCCTGCTGCCGTGAGCAGCCGGGCAATCGTCTTGGACTGAGTCATACGGTCACTCCTCCCAATAAACATGGTAGTTTTTGATCTTAATACAAGATCAATTTGATCTATCTTCTTCGATTTGGCCTGCGAGGTCAAGTACCTATCTCAAAATTTTCACAATGCCAATTGGGAACTGTAGCGTGCGCCTGCGCCGAACAGGGCGTCGAACAGCCCCTCGAGCAATGCGCGGGCGAGCCGGCAGTCGCCACCGAGCTCGAGTTGGTCGGGGTCGGCTTCGATCACGCCGCGGAACCATGCGCTGGAGGGCCCGCTCGCCCAGGCGCCTGCGTCGCCATCGATACGCGTGGTGCAGGATGCGATCCTGCCCTTCTCGACGGTGACCGTTACGCCGGCCATCCGACCCTCGACCCCGCCCGGCAATTCCACCACCAGCCGGCAGGTGCCGGAGATCGTCGCCGGCAGTCGCAGGAGCGGCACGGCCAGCAGGAGGGCGGCCTCGACGTCGATGCGCCCGATCCCTGTCGTCTCGTCGGGACGGTTGCGGCGCTCCCAGCGAGTCGCTGCGAGGATCGGCGCAATTCCATGACGGGCCCACCCGGTGACTCCATACGGAGTGCCCTTGTCATTGCCGGGAAGCGGTTCCACCTGCCCGGCCATGCGCATAGCTCCAAGCCTGCGCTCCAAGGACGGATAGCTGAGGTTTCCAATGATGCGGTCGAGCTCGGTGAGCGAGAGCGGCCCGGGGGCGAGCGCCCTGAGCAGGGTTGACGACCAGCCTTCGACCAGGGCCTTGGTCGCGGCCCTGGCGGCTTCGCCGCCAAGCTCGAGCGGTCCCTCAGGCGCGGTGGCCAGCCAGCGTTCGAGGCTTCCGAAGACGAACATCAGCTCATGTCCGGGGCGCTCGAATTCGTATTCGTAAGATCTGGGGAAGACATTGCGCCGGTGCTTGACGAGCGCTCCGGTCTTCTCCAGGGCTCGCAGATGGGCGCGCATGGTGGTTTGGGCGGGGGAGCCTGCTGCGTGGCGCAGATCTACTTGCCGTTGCGGTCCCGTTGCAAGGGCTCGGAGGATGAGGACGTTGCGGGGAGAGCTGAGCAGGACAAGCGTTTGCGCACCGGAGCGCGCCGGGGTCCCGCTCCCATTGACTCCGTTCGAAGTCAAGCCAAACGATTATGACATTAATCAGTCTTATTTGTGAAATCGCGGAGTGTCGGAACGGGATCAGGCGGGAAAGAGTGCCAGGTGCAGCCCTTTGAGTAGGGCACTGGACAAGCTCTCGTCGCCCCCCGTATCGATGCCGTCCGGCTCCCCTTCGATCACCGCGTCGAACCAGGTCGCAGGGGGGCCGACCGCCCACGCGTCGCAGTCCGCCGTCGCCGACGCGGCGGTCGCGCGGGCCTCCATCCTGCCTTCCTCGATCGCTATCAGCACGCCGGCGGCGCGACCCCTCGTCTTCGGCAGTCGCACCTCCAGCCGGCAAGAGCCCGATAGCGAGTCCGGAAGCTGCACCAGCGGCAGCGTGAGCAGGAACGCGGCCTCGACGTCGAGGGCCGTCACCGGTGCGTTCTCCGCCGGCAGATTGCGTCGCTCCCATCTGGCCGAGGCGACAAGGGGGGCGACGGCACGGCGCGTCCACTCGGTGAGGTCGTACGGCGTTACCTTGCCGGGGTTCGGGCACGGCTCGACCTGCCAGGCCAGCCGCATCGCACCCATACGCCGCTCGATCGAGGGGTAGTTGAGGGCGCCGATCGCGTTGTCCAGCTCGGTCAGCGAGTGGGGTGCGGTGGCGAGCACGTGCAGGACGGTCGACGACCAGCCGTCGACCAGGCCTTTGATTGCAAGCTTCGACGCCTCGCTGCCCAGCTCGAACGATTCCTCCGGGCAGGCTCCCAGCCAGCGCTCGAGCGTGTCGATGACGAAGAGCAGTTCTCTGCCAGGCTGCTCGAGGGAGTATTCGTAGACCGTCGGGAACGGATCGCCCAGGCGCTTGGAGATCATGCCCGCTTCGTCCAGCGAGTTGAGCTGGCCGCGCAGCGTGCTCTGGGCGGGGAAGCCGGTTTCGCGACGCAGCTCGACCTGCCGCTTCGGCCGCTCGGCGAGCGAGCGCAGGATGAGGCAGTTGCGGGGCGAGCCGAGCAGGGAGAGCGCTTGCGTCCCGGCGCGCACCCCATGCTCGCTGCCGCTGAGCTCTTTTACCGGCAAATCGTGCCGATTATCACATTAGACGGTGCTGTTTAGGAATAAATAAAGTTTTTCTTGTATTAAGGAGCCTACGCGGCGGTTCCCCGATTCGGAGAGTTCCTCGTGGAGGGCTCAGCTCACCATTCCGACGGGTCGCCGAACACCGCCCGCAGCGGTTCGCCGAACAGTGTCTCGTGCAGGCCGTCAACCAGCAGGCCCGCGAGGCGGCGGTCGCCCGTCGTGTGGACCCGGTTGACGTCGATCTCGACCAGCGTGTCGAGCCAGTCGACGGCGGAGGCGGTCGCAAGCGCCTCGGCGGAGTCGTCGATTTCCAGCTCGAGGGAGACGACGCGACCTTCCTCGACGCGGACGGTGGCGCCGACCGGGGTCTCGGAGACTTCCCGCTCGAGCTGGACCGCCAGGGCGCAGGTCCCCGCGGTGTCGGCCGGCAGCCGCAGCAGCGGCAGCGCCAGCCGGAACGCGGCCTCGACGTCGGCGACGGCGATCGGCGCCGCGTCGTCGAGCGGGTGGCGGAGCTCCATCCGCATCGCGGCCAGGATCGGGGCGATGCCACGGCGCAGCCAGTCGCTTGCCGCGCAGCGGGGCTCGGCGCCCGCCGGCAGGGTCTCGAGCAGGCCCTGCGCCTCGAGGGCGTCAACGCGGTCTGCGATCGCGTCCAGGCCGAGGACCCCGATCCGCTCGCCGGCCTCGGCGACGGTGAGCGGTTCGGCGGCGAAGGCGTGCAGCGTTGCCGAGGCCCAGCCGCCGAGCAGCGCATGGATCGAGGGGGCGGCCTGCGCCTCGAAGTCCATCGCCCCGGTCGGGCACTGCCTCAGCCAACTGGTGAAGACGCCGACGACGTCCAGCATGTCGCGGCCGGCATCGGTCACTCCCACCGTGGCGCCGGGGTCGATCGCCTCCTCCGTGGCGTCGTCCGGCTCGGCAGCCGCAACGGCGGCGATGCGCACGCCGGTGGCGATTTCGGCCAGGATGGCGAGCGCCTCGCCCGGACCGGCGTCGCTGACCAGGGAGAGGATCGTCAGCGACCCTGCGCGCGGCCTGAAACTGGCGCCTTCGTCACTCACTGCAGCCCTCTACCGCACCGGCAGGCCGAACAGCACCTCGTGCAGGCCGACCAGCAGGTTCGCGGCGAGGTCTTCGTCGCCCTCGGGGTAGAGGCGGCTGGCGAGCGGGTCGATCAGGGCGTCGAGCCAGGCCATCGGCGGCCCTTCGAGCGAGGCGTCGGCCCCGTCTTGCAACTCGGTGGAGATCGAGGCGATGCGGCCGTTCTCCACGCGGGCCATCGCCCCGGCGGGGACCGGCTCGCCGTCCACGGGCACGTCGATCGACAGCTTGCAGAGGCCGTTCGTATCCGCCGGCATCGTGAGCAGCGGCAGCGCCATCAGGAAGCCCGCGTCAACGTCGAGCGGGGCGATCGCCGGGGTATCGGCCGGGGCGTAGCGGTGCTCGAAGCGGGCGCCGGCGATGAGCGGCGCGATGGCGGCCCGCAGCCAGTCGGTGATCCGGTAGACGGTCCCCTCGCCGTCGCCGGCGCTCGCCTCGATCAGGCCGACGGTCTGCATCGCGTCGAGCTGGTGGCGCAGCGCCGCCGGGCCGAGGTCGTCGATCGTGCGCTCCAGCTCGGTCACCGTCCGCGGCTGGGCGGCGAGGGCGTGGACGACGGCCGAGGACCAGCCGGCGGCCAGCGCCGGGATCACCATCTTCGCCTCGGAGTCGTCGAGGTCGAGCGGGCCGCCGGGCGCCTTCTGCAGCCACTGCGTGATGACGAAGCTGATGAAGAGCACCTCTTCGCCGCTGGGCAGGATCTGCGCGATCCGGTCGGCCGACCACTCGACGGGCCCGTCGGAGACTTTCCGTAGGACGCTGCGGTTGGCCGGGTCGGAGGCGAGGATGAGCATGATCGCTCCCGCACGCGCCTGCCTGAATGAATCGCCGCTGAACCCCGCCCTGATCACTGTGCCGATTGTGACACGACCGGGACTGTTTTGGGAATGGATTGAGTTCTTGGGAGATCTTTGCTGCCGGCACTCGGCCGTCCGTCCCCGAAAACTGGGTAGTAAGTGCGTCCAAAGGGCCTGGACGACCGCCACCGACGCTCAAGCAAGCCGCTTCCCGTGCCGATCACGCGGACGATGACCTTTGCGCGATCGATCCGCCGCCGCCTGCGCGTCCTTATAAGGAGCGAGCAGGGAATCGCGTTGCCGGTGGCGCTGTTCACGACCGTCGCCGCCATGGCCCTGGGCGGAGCCGCGGTGCTCTCCTCGATCGACGTCCAAAGCGGCGCCACCCGCGACAACGGCTCCAAGAGCGCGATCGCCGCCGCCGACGCCGGGGCGAACGTGGCGCTGCACAGGCTCAACAGCTACTCGCTGGAACTCAACGAAGACGAACCCTGCCTCACCAAGAACTCAAGTGGCGTGCTTGAACCGAGCCCGGCGCCGAAAGGGGGCAAACCCGGCTGGTGCGCGCCGATCGAAAACGAAGAAGTCGGCGGCGCGACCTTCGGCTACTGGGTCAGCGCCATCGGCAGGGCGAAAGAAGCGGGCTGCACCCTCGACGTCTGCATCGTCTCCACCGGCACCGCGAACGACGTCAGCCGCCGCGTCGAGCTGAGCCTCAAAGAAAGCGCCTGGGGATCCGGGGGCTCCAATCCGAACCTCGCACAGGAAATCAAAGAAGCGCTCGAAAGCAAAGAACTCAACGAACACGAAATAAAAACGCTCGAAGAAGAACTGCAGAAAGTGATCGAAGAAGAAAGCCACGGCGGCTTCGTCCCGGGGCTCGCGGGCAAGGACGAAATCACGGTCAGCGGCAACGGCAACATCAGGGTCGGGGTCGGAACCAACGGCAACCTGGTCACCTCCGGCAACGCCAGCATCTGCGGCGACATCCTCGTCGGGATCGGCAAAAGCTGGCAAAAAAGCGGCAACGCCAACCAGTGCAGCGGCCACACGGTCACCCAGGGCACCCTGACGCTGCCCGAAGTGAGCAGCTTCATTCCCTCCAACATCGCCACCAGCAACTCCGATTACCGGCTCGTCAAGTGCACGAAGACGACCGAACCGAAATCGCCCACCGGCTGCCAGTCGGACACCTACAGCGGCGGCACCTGGACCAACACCACCCCCTGGAACCCCTCGACCCGGGCGATCTCCGCCTCGGGCAACACGACCCTGACGATCGGCGGCGGCGACTACTGGATCTGCTCGATCACGCTGAGCGGCAACTCGCAGCTGATCATGGCCGCCGGGGCGCACGCGCGATTCTTCTTCGACACGCCCGAACACTGCGGCACCTCGAACCAGATCAGCATGAGCGGCAACAACAAAATCACCGCGTCCGGTTACCAGCCCTCCAAAGGGCAGTTCGACATGCCCGGCTTCTACCTGCTCGGCTCGCCGACCATGGCCAGCCAGGTCTCCCTCTCCGGCAACTCCTCGACCACGGACGAGTTCGTGATCTACGGGCCGAACACCACCATCAACATCAGCGGCAACGCGACCTTCAAAGGAATAGTCGCCGGCAAGACGATTGCGATGAGCGGGAACGGAACGATCGAACAGGACGCCGGCTTCACGGCGCCGCCGGAAATCACCCCCGGTGGCGACGGCAGCGCCGCCAAAGCCATCGAAGAACTGCTGAATCAGAAAAAAACCGGCCAGGTGAGCCTGGAACAGGTGCTCAACCAGCTCGAAGGGGCACTGGGCGGCGAACCCAGCAGCGAGGCCTTTCACACCAAGGGCTACGTCGAGTGCACCGGTACGGTCGCGACCGGCGAGCCCAACGCCGCCTGCTGAGCGCCCACGATTCAAGCTCGCGGCCGTTGCTGTCGAGCTAGATAAGCGGACGTATGAGAGACGCGCTCAACAGCAACCCGCTTGTCCAGGCCGCCGTGATCGGTGTGCTGCTGATCGGCGCCGCGATCTTCGTCATCAGCTCGACCGGGGGGAGCGGTGGGGAAGAATCGGCCGGCGGCGAAACCGAAGCGACGGTCAGCGTCTCCGGCACGACCGCCACCGGGACCGCCACCGGCTCGACGCCGGGGGAAGCGGTCGAAGGGGCTGTCGAAGCGGCCGAACAGTCGGTCTCCTCGGCGCTCACCGCGGTCAGCCAGGCCGGCGCCTCGACGCCGCCGCTGCCGAGTCCCGTCATGCGCGCTTACATGGCGAACAAGACGCTGGCCCTGCTCTTCGTCCGCGACGGCGGCATCGACGACGACCTGACGAAGCTCGCCGCCCACGGCGTCGCCGGCTTTCCCGACGTCGCCCTCTTCGTCGTTCCCGCCCACCGGATTTCCCGCTACGCAGCGATCACCGAGGGCGTCGGGGTCAACCGGGTGCCGGCGCTGATCGTCGTCACGCCCAAGCACCTGAAGCAGGTCGTGCCGACCGCCTCGGTCAGCTATGGCTTCCAGAGCGCGGAGAACGTCCGCCAGGCCGTGATCGACGCCGGCTACAAGGGCCCGACCGTCGAATACCACCCGTGAGCTGAGCATGGACTCGCGGGACTACCCGAGCCATCTGCGGCCGGTCCCCGAGTCCGGCGATTCGACCGCGCCGGCGCTGGAGCCGCAGGAGGGCACGCCGGGGCTGACCGCGCCGGTCGCACGCGGCCGCTCCAGCGGCTTCGTCACCGACGTGCTGGTCAACCTCGGCTTCGTCAACGACGAGACCGCGCGGCGGGCGATCGAGACGGCCCGCACCGCCGGAAAACCGCCCGAGCAGCTGCTGCTCGACCAGCACACGATCGACGCCGAACAGCTCTCGCGCGCGGTCGCCGAGCGCTACGGGCTCGACCACATCGACCTCTCGGTCTTCCAGGTCAACATGGCTGCCGCCAACCTGATCTCGGTCAACACCGCCCGCCGCTACCGGGCGCTGCCGGTCGGCTTCGTCAACCCGGGGACGCTGCTGGTGGCGATGGCCGACCCGACCAACGTGCTGGCGGTCAACGACATCCAGATCGCCACCGCGCTCGACTGCCGGGTCGCGGTCGCTGCCGGGGAGGACATCGAGGCGCTGATCGGCCGCCTCAACACGCTGCAGAGCGCGGTCTCGGAGGCGGTCACCGAGGGCGAGGCCGCCGCCGAGGAAGACGAGCTTGCCGCGGTCGCCGACATGGAAGTCAGCGCCGAGGACGCGCCCGTGATCAAGCTCGTCTACAGCATCCTCGGCCAGGCGGTGGGGGAGGGGGCCTCCGACGTGCACTTCGAGCCCGGCGAGGGGGAGATGCGGGTCCGCTTCCGGGTCAACGGCGTGCTGCGCGAGGCCGCCCATGTGCCGCAGCGGATGGTCAACGCGGTCGTCTCGCGGGTGAAGATCATGAGCGACCTCAACATCGCCGAGAAGCGGGTGCCGCAGGACGGCCGGGTCAGCGTCACGGTCGAAGATCGCCGCGTCAACCTGCGCATCACCACCCTGCCGACCCAGCGCGGCGAGGGGGCGACGATCCGCATCCTCGACAAGGACAACGCGCAGCGCACGCTCGACGACCTGGGGATGGACGGCAGCGCGCGCGAGCGCTTCGAGGAGTCCTTCCACCAGGCCTACGGGGCGGTGCTGGTGACCGGGCCGACCGGCTCGGGCAAGTCGACGACGCTGTACGCGGCGCTGCAGGAGATCAACGACGTCGAGCGGAACATCATCACGATCGAGGACCCGGTCGAGTACCGGCTGGCGGGGATCAACCAGATCAACGTCAACCGCAAGGCGGGGCTCGACTTCGCCACCGGGCTGCGCTCGATGCTGCGCGCCGACCCCGACATCGTCATGGTCGGCGAGATCCGCGACGGCGAGACGGCGCGGATCGCGATCGAGGCGGCGCTGACCGGCCACATGATGCTGACCACGCTGCACACCAACGACGCCCCGGGCGCGATCACCCGCCTGACCAAGATGGGGATCGAGGCCTTCCTCACCGCCTCCTCGGTCAACTGCGTGGTCGCCCAGCGGCTGGCGCGCAAGCTCTGCACCCACTGCAAGCGGCGGATCGTGGTCGCGCCGCAGGCGCTGGCGGATGCCGAGATCCGGGTCGGCGGCGAGCTCGAGGCCTACGAGCCGGTCGGCTGCAGCCGCTGCAACCAGAGCGGTTACAAAGGCCGCGTCGGGATCTTCTCGGTGATGCGGATGAGCGAGCACATCAAGGAGATGACCGTCGCCTCCGCGCCGGAGGCCGAGATCGCCGCCATCGCCCACGAAGAGGGCATGCTGACCCTGCGCGAGGACGGCGTAGTCAAGATCCGCAGCGGCCTCACCAGTCTCGAAGAGGTCATCCGTGTCACCGCCTGAGGGGGACGTGCCGGTGATCGACCACCATAGTGGGCGGTCGATCACCGGCACGTCCCTGTCCGGGGCTTTAGGGATCGGGGTTGGGGGCCGATCTAGGTGAGCATGGACTTCGACTTCTCAGCGGTGCTCGCGCGCATGGTCGAGGCCAAGGCCTCGGATGTGCACATCACGCCCGGCTTTCCGCCGGCGATGCGCGACAAGGGGAAGATCGCGCCGATGGAGGGCTTCCCGGTGCTCACCGGGCAGCAGACGCGCGAGGTCGTCTACAGCATCCTCAACGACGACCAGCGCAAGCGCTTCGAGACCGGCAAACAGCTCGACTTCGCCTACGCGATCCCGAACGTCGCCCGCTTCCGCGTCAACTGCTTCTTCCAGCGCGGCTCGGTCAGCGCCGCCTTCCGCCTGGTGCCGCAGGAGATCCCCAGCCTCGATTCGCTGGGAGTGCCGCAGGTGCTGCGCGAGCTGTGCGCCAAACCGCGCGGCTTCGTCCTCGTCACCGGCCCGACCGGCTCCGGCAAGAGCACGACCCTGGCGGCGATGATCGACGTGATCAACGTCGAGAAGCAGGACCACATCCTGACGATCGAGGACCCGATCGAGTTCCTGCACCAGCACAAGCGCTCGATCGTCAACCAGCGCGAGGTGGGGGCCGACGCGCCCGACTTCGCGCTCGGCCTGCGCGCCGCCCTGCGAGAGGACCCCGACGTGATCCTGGTCGGCGAGATGCGCGACCTGGAGACGATCTCCACCGCGCTGACCGCGGCCGAGACCGGCCACCTCGTCTTCGCCACCCTGCACACCCAGTCGACCGCGCAGACCGTCAACCGGATCATCGACGTCTTCCCGCCGCAGCAGCAGGGCCAGGTACGCACGCAGCTCTCGATCGCCCTGCAGGGGATCGTCACCCAGCAGCTGCTGCCGACCGCCGACGGGATGGGCCGCGTCGTCGCCACCGAGGTGCTGGTGCCGACGCCGGCGATCCGCAACCTGATCCGCGAGGGCAAGACGCACCAGATATACGCCGCGGTGCAGACCTCGGGCGCGGTCGGCATGCAGACGATGGACGCCGACCTGGCGCGGCTGGTGCGGGCCGGGTCGGTCACCCGCTCGCTGGCCGAGCAGCAGGCCTCGGTGCCCGAGGAGCTGAAACGGCTGCTCGGCGGGGCGCCGATCATGCCGGCGGCGCTGCGGGAAGACGCGGCGCTGCGGGAGACTCAGGCCCCGCCCCCGATCTACAGCGGGGGGGCGTAGGCGATGGCCACCGCGACCACCTTCGCCTTCAAGGCGATGGACCTCGCCGGGGCGGCGAGCACGGGCGAGGTCGACGCCGAGTCGAAGGCGCAGGTCTCCGAGCAGCTGCGCCAGCGCGGGCTGATCGTCCTCGACGTCAGCGAGAAGCGCGAGCCGTTCAAGATCGAGAAGCTCTGGGAGACGTGGAAAAGCGTCGACATGCGCGAGCTGTCGATCTTCTCGCGCCAGTTCGCGACCCTGGTCGCCTCGGGCATGCCGATGCTGCGGACTCTGTACACGCTCGAGGAGCAGACGCAGGACGAACGGATCAAGGAGGCGATCGCCGGGGTGCGGGCCGACATCGAGGCCGGCAGCACGCTGGAGCAGGCGATGGAGCGCCACCCGGAAGTGTTCGACCGCCTCTACCGGGCGATGGTCCGCTCCGGCGAGGAATCGGGACGGCTCGAGGACGCGCTCGACCGGATCGCCTACCAGGTGGAGAAAACCGACGGCCTGCGACGCCAGGTGAAATCGGCGCTGATGTACCCGGCGCTGATCTTCGGCTTCGCGGCGGTGGTGCTGATCGCCGTGGTCGCCTTCGTGATCCCGGTCTTCGTCGGCATCTTCGAACAGCTCTCCGAAGAAAACCCGGGCGAAAAGGCCGAACTGCCGATTCCGACGCAGATCTGCGTCGGCGCCTCGGAAGTGCTGACCGGCTACTGGTTCATCCTGATCCCGGCGATCGTGATCGGCTTCGTCGTCTTCTTCCGCTGGAAGCGGACCGAAAGCGGCAAAGGGATGTGGGACCGCTTCACCCTGCGCCTGCCGGCGAAGGTCGGCGACGTGATCCAGAAGGTGGCGCTGGCTCGCTGGTCGCGCACCTTCTCCGGCTCGGTGGCCGCCGGCGTGCCGATGCTGCAGGCGATCAAGCTGACCGGCGAGACGGCCGGCAACGTAGTGCTGGAGCAGGCGATGGACGACGTCTACGACTCGGTCAAGCGCGGCGGCTCCCTGGCCGGCCCGATCGAACGCAACCCGATCTTCCCGCCGATGGTCGGCCACATGGTCGCGGTCGGCGAGGAAACCGGCCAGCTCGAGCACATGCTGAGCAAGATCGCCGACTTCTACGAGACCGAGGTCAACGCCAAGGTGAAAGCCCTGACCTCGCTGATCGAGCCGATCATGATCGTCTTCGTCGGCGGCGTCGTCGGCTTCATCGTGATCTCGATGTACCTGCCGATGTTCAGCATCTACGAACACATCCGGTAGCGGCCTAACCTTGGAGAGCTCCGGTCATGCTTAAAGCTTAATGGTTTATCCTTTAAGCGTGACAGGTGAGCCTAAAGGTTCTAGCAGCGGTGAACGAGAGGGGCGCGGGCGGTACGAGAGCCACTCGTGGAAGCCGCGCTTCGGCACGCCCCGGCGGGGCGGCAAGGCGGCGAAGTACCGGGCCTTCATCCCCGATCCCATCGGCGACTTCGCGCCGGAGCTGAGCGCGGCGACTTCGGCCCTTTCGGAGCAGGCCGGCTCGGCGGTCCGTGAGCTGAACGCGTCGAGCGAGGAAATCCGCTCGCCTGGGGGATTGGAGCGTCAGCTGCTGCGGTCCGAGGCTCTGGCCTCGTCGGCTATCGAGGAGCTGCGGATCTCGCACCGGAAGCTCGCCAGGGCCACGATCGGCGCAGGGGGCGATCACACCGCGCGGGAGGTTCTCGGCAACGTGCGAGCGATGGAACGGGCGGTCGAGATCGGAGGCGCAGCGGACGACTTGACCGTCAACGACATCCTGGCGATCCACCGCGATCTCACGGTCGGCACCTCACTGGATCGGATCGCGGGAACACTCAGGAAGGAGCAGGGCTGGATCGGCGGTTGGTCCCCGCCCGGTGCGGCGTTCGTGCCGCCGCCGCCCGAGTACGTGCCGGGTTTGGTCGATGACCTTTGCGCCTTCATGAACCGCGACGACATCTCACCCGTCGCCCAGGCGGCGATCGCACACGCCCAGTTCGAGACGATTCATCCCTTCGGCGACGGCAACGGGAGAGTGGGACGGTGTTTGGTCCACACGCTCCTTCGCCGTAGAGGCGTGGCGCCCAGATATGTCCCGCCGGTGTCGCTTGTCCTGGTGACTGACAAGGACGCCTACATCGCCGGCCTTCACGACTTTCGCCGCGACGATGTCGATCGCTGGGTCGCCCGATTCGCGGAGGCGGTCGAGGATTCCGCCGGGATCGCACGCAACTATTCACGCCAGGCCGCAGACCTCAGGGAGAGATGGATCGAGCGGGCCGAGCCGATGCGCTCCGACTCGACCGCCCGGGCGATCCTCGACCACCTCCCGTCGTTCCCGATCATCACCGCCGCGATCGTCGAGGGGCTGACCGGTCGCTCACGCGTAGCAGCAATCAACGGCCTCGAGCATCTGCGGCAAGCCGGCATCCTCACCCGCCATCGCAATCAGAAGAAGGGGGACGGCTGGGAGGCCAAGGAGCTCTTCGCGATTCTCGAGAATTTCGAGCCGGGCCTTCGGGGCGGTAGCACCCAGAGCGCATAGCCGTAATGTCCAGGTGCTACCGTGACGCACATGAACAGCGTCGGCGTGCGCGAGCTGCGGCAGAACCTTTCTCGCTACCTGCGGGATGTCAAGGAAGGCGAGAGCTTTGTCGTCACCGAGCGGGGGAGGGAGGTCGCGCGGCTGACGCCGTCCGGCCCGGCCGACTCGCCGATCGCCAGGCTCGTCGCCGAGCGGGGCGCGACGATGCCACGGGGCGACCTGCTGGCGCTCGCCGCGAGCTCGACGCTCCCACCGGCCCAGGGCCCACCCGTCGAGCAGGTGCTCGACGAATTGCGCGAGGAGCGGTTGTAGCGCGCCGGCGCCTGGCATATCTCGACAGCTCGGCCTACGCCAAGCTGGTGCTCGAGCAGAGCGGGCACGCCGAGCTGCGGCGCGAGCTGGCCGAGTGGCAGGAGGGCTATGTGTCCAGCGCTCTGCTCGCCGTGGAGGCGGTACGGGCGTGCGCGCGCTACGGGGCCGCGTACGCGCGCGAAGCCCGTGTCTGGCTGGGGGGCGTCGCGCTGCTTTCGATGGACGACCCGGTGCTCGAACGAGCGGCGGCGCTGGAGCCGGCTGCCCTTCGAAGCCTCGATGCCATCCACCTCGCCACCGCCCTCAGCGTGCGCGACGAGATCGGGATCCTCTTCACCTACGACGACCGTCTAGCCGAGGCCGCCGAGGGTCACGGCCTGTCAGTTGCCCGGCCAGCTTGATGACGGCACGCTATCCGTCTCAATTTATATATCTATATATATCAAAGTTCAATATATTCTTGATAGATGGTTAGAACAGGAGATGCCCGGAATCCCTACACCCCCGACATGGGCGCACGGCCGCCGTTCCTCGCAGGCCGTGATGCCGAGCTCTCCTATTTCGAGGAGATGCTCGTCCAGATCGGTGGGGGCGGGACCCAGAAGCACCTGATTCTCACCGGACTGCGAGGGGTTGGCAAGACGGTGCTGCTGAACGAGTTCGAGGCGGACTGCGAATCGGCCGGGTGGCCGGCCGAAACCCGTGAGCTGGCCGAGTCCGCTCGCATCGCCCCGGTGATTGCGCGATCGGCGCGGAAGGCCTTGATGCAGATGAGCGCGGCCAAGCGGGCCGGCGATGCAGTGCGTCGTGCGCTGGGCGCCCTGAAGGCCTTCGCCCTGACCATCGACGAGGTCACGCTGAGGTTCGACGTCGACGCTCTGGAGGGGGTGGCCGACTCCGGCGACCTCGCTGAGGACATGCGCGATCTGCTGGTCGAGGTGGGCCTCGCCGCGCGAGAAAACGGCACGGGCTTCGCGCTGATTCTCGACGAGATGCAGAACCTGCCGAGGCGAGACCTGGAGGCGCTGATAGTCGGCCTGCACCGAGCGAAGCAGAAGGGCCTGCCGGTGGCGCTCGTCGGCGCCGGCCTGCCGCTGCTGCCCGAGCTGACCGGCGAGGCCAAGAGCTACGCGGAGCGCGGATTCGAGTTTCGCGGCATCGGCGCCTTGGACCACTCGGCCGCGGCCGCCGCCCTGGTCGAGCCCGCCAAGCAGCAGAACATGACCTGGCAGCGCAGGGCCGTGGACCGGGTCGTCGAGCTCACGTCGGGGTACCCATATTTCATCCAGGAGTACGGAAGGGTCGTGTGGCGTCTCAGCAGCGGCCGGACGATCACCCGCGCGGAGGTCGGTGCCGCCGAGTCTGTGGCGCGCGAATACCTGGACGAGAACTTCTTCAGCCAGCGCATCGGGAAGCTGCCCGACGGGGAGCGCCGCTACCTCTCGGCGATCGCGGGGCGAGGAGACGGTCCGCAGCGCAGCGGCGAGATAGCCCGGGCGCTTGGCAAGGACCCGAGCGAGGTGTCCGTCGCACGCGACCGCCTGCTCAAGGCCGGCCTGATATACGCGCCGCGAAGGGGAGAGGTCGACTTCACCGTGCCGTTGTGCGCCGATTACCTCCGCCGCACCCGCAAAGAGCGACCGTAGGAGATCGTCTCGCCGATGCCGCCGAGAGTCACGGCCTGCCGGTCGCGCGCCCCGAATAGCTCGGCCTGTCGAGTCCACGCTCCAGCTCGTTCAAGCCGATCAGGCGGATGTCCTCTCGGCCTTCGGCCTCCGCGGTCAGGCTCGGCTTGAAGCCGCTCTTCGAGAAGAGGAGGATTTTCGGGCCGGTGGCGGCGAGGCGGGCGCCGTCCTGGCGCAGGGCGGGGATCTTGTAGGCCTCGAGGTCGCCCAGCGTCTTGCCGCTCATCGGGCCGGCCGTCCACTTGCACTCGCCGACGATCGTGATGCGGCCGCGCGCGGCGCCGACGAGGTCGATCTCCTCGCTGTTGCGCGCTCCCTCTTTCCGCAGCCGGTCCAGCGACCTTCCCCACCATGACGCGACCTGGGTTGCCTCGGCGCCGTGGTTGCTCCGCACCCAGCGTCGGCAGAGGCTCTCGAACACCGGAGAGACGTGCTCGGCGAGGGCGGGAGCGATCTCCGCCTGGTAATGGTCCTGCGGCCGCAGGCCCGAGCGGAGGCTCTCCTGGAATGGAAAGACGAAGCGGAACCAGAAGCGCAGGAAGCTGTCGCCCAGCCGGTAGCGGAGGTCGCGCCGTCCCCCTGCCGGGGCCGCTTTCTCGACCAATTGCATGCGGGCCAGTTCGTTGAGGTAGGGGCTGAGGGTCGAGTGAGGCGTGCGCAGGGCCCTCGTCAGGCTCTCCATGCCGCGGGCTCCGGTCGCCAGCTCCTCCAGCAGCGAGAAGTAGGTGCCGGGGCGGCGGAATTCCTCCTCGAGCACCTCGCGCGGGTCGTTGAAGAGCGGCCCGCGCGGGTCGAGCACCACCTCGCAGATGCGTCGGCGCAACGGCCCCCGTCCCAACTCCGACAGGTACATCGCCATCCCGCCCGTGACCGCGAACCGCTCGATGCGCTCCTCGGCGTCGGCCTCCTCGATGAACGGCCGGCACTCGGGGAAGGCGAGGGGTGGGGCGAAGAGGGGGGTGAGGCGGCCCCGCAGCGGGCTGCCCTCGGAGAGGAGCGTCCCCATCTGGCCGATGTGGGAGCCGCAGAGGATCAGCTTCAGCTCCGAGCGGTCCCTCTCTTCCTCGATCGCCGCCTGCGCGGCCGACAGCTCGGCGCGAGCCGCCTTCTCGCCGCCGGGCAACAGGTATGGGAACTCGTCGATGACCACGAGGGCCTTTCGCTCTGCGGCGAGCCGATGGAGAGCCCGGAAGAGGGAGCCGAGGCCGGTCAGCTCCGGGCGAACGCCGAGGTGCGGCTCGAGCGCGTCGGCGAAGCGGGCCATCTGCCTGCCGGGCGCTCCCTGATCGGCCACCAGGAGGATCGCCGGCTTCCCATCGGCGAAGGCGCGAAACAGCCACGACTTTCCGACCCGCCGCCGCCCGTAGAGCGCCAGCGCATTGCGATCCTCGCCTTGCCACCAGTCCTCGAGGCGCCTCAAATCCTCCT
This sequence comes from uncultured Solirubrobacterales bacterium, assembly GCA_963702955.1. Taxonomy (GTDB): domain Bacteria; phylum Actinomycetota; class Thermoleophilia; order Solirubrobacterales; family 70-9; genus VRUE01. Next base: position 51,132 of record OY969774.1, read on the forward strand.
CGCGGTTGAGGAACCGATCCCGGATCGGCCAGTCGTAGCGCTGAATAGGCATTCGCTAGGCTAGCTTAGCATAGGTTAGATTATCGTTAGAACGCACTCGCTCTCTCCCGACCGCGCTTCTGGTTTACGGGTTATCTGGTCCGATCGGTCCGTGTTCGGCTATGAGCCTGACTTTTGGCTCCACGCAGCCCTAATTTCGGGGATTAAGGAATTTCGGTGTCTGTCGATGACGGCCTTGTGATGAATCTGCCAGTGCCTCGGTGCCAAAGGCAAACCCGCTGTGAGGCGGGGGCGCAAAGCCGTCGGGGCTCCCTTGCGGGAGCCGGCCGGGCTACCACCGGGGTCGACAGACACCACGTGGCTTCACACGGGGCTCTGGCGCAAACGATTAGGACCATAGGAGGTCACTAATGTTTCTCCAGAATCTCCGGGCCAAAGTAGGCGCCCGGCTCAGTGGCGACAGCGAGGCCGGCTTCACGCTGATCGAGCTTCTCGTCGTGATGCTCATCCTCGGAATCCTGGCCGCGATCGCGCTGCCCGCCTTCTTCAACCAGAAGGAAAAGGCCGGCGACGCCAAGGCCAAGGAGTACGCCCACACCACGCAGGTCGCGATGGAGACGTACTCGACCGAACATGGTGGAAGCTACGTGGGCGCGACGCCAGCAGAACTCGAAAAAATCGAGCCGACGATCGGCAGTATCAAATACGCGAACCTGGAAGGTGGGGCATTCAAACCTGCGCCGACCGCGAACACCTACCAGTTCGCCGTTCAAGGAAGCACGGGGCAGGAATTCTGGATCAAAAACAACGCCGGGAAACTGACCTTCCCTTGCAAAGTTGCAGAAAAGGGCGGTTGCCCAGGTCCGGCAGTCGAAGGCTATGGCAGCTGGGAAAACGGCTGATCCAGCCTGACCCAATTGCCTTGGCCTAGCCAAGTGCGCATCACCCGAGGGGCGGGCCTTGTGCCCGCCCCTCGCTTTTCGGTCAAGCGTCCAGTGCACGGCTAAGCGAATGGCCCACTCGCGCCGATAGAGCAACGATGCCGGCGAACCGGAAACAGCGCAGCGCCCTGCTCGCGGCCGCTTCCGTGGCCGCCGCCCTGCTCGCGGCGCCCGCGGCGCAGGCGGCGCCCGCGCCCGCCCGTTACGAGGGCATCTCCGCCGACGGCGCCGTGGCCGTGTTCAGCACGACCGAAAGGCTCGTCCCCGGCGACACCGACAACTTCCGCGACGTCTACGTGCGCGAGCTCGTGGAAGGGCTCGGCTACGTGACCCGCGAGGTCTCGCTCGGGCCGACGGGCGGCAACGACGCCTACCCGGCGCAGTTCCTGGCGATCGACCCGGCCGGCGACGAGGTCTTCTTCTCGACCAAGGAGCGGCTGACCGCGACCGACACCGACAGCGCCGAAGACATCTACGTCCGCGACCTGGTCACGAACAAGACGACGCTGGTCTCGGCCGGCGACCCGTCGTGCACGGCGTCCGGCTGCGGCAACGCGAACGTCAACGCGGGGCCGGTCGCCGGCGGCGTCGTCGACGAAGGCGGGAAGGTGTTCTTCGTCAGCAGCGAGCAACTCTCGCCGGCGGACAAAGACGCGAACCCCGACATCTACATGCGCGACCTCGAAGCGGGCACGACGACGCTGGTCTCGGCCGCCGCCCCGTCCTGCAGCGGCAGCTGCGGCACGGGGCCGAAGCCGATGGTCTTCCAGGGCACCTCGGCGGACGGCACGAAGGCGATCTTCACCACCGCCGAATCGCTCACCGCGGAAGACACGGACAACGAAACCGATCTCTACGAGCGCGACCTGGAAACGGGCGAAACGAAGCTGGTCTCGAAGCCCGGCGGCGGGCCCGAACCATGTCCCGCCGCGCCACCCGCCGAAGGCAACTGCGAATCGGTCAACAGCTCGATCTCGGCCAACGGCGCCCACATCTTCTTCGAGACCAACGAACGCATCTCCGGCGGTGACACCGACAGCTTCCAGGACGTCTACGACTGGTCGGGCGGAACGGCGACGCGCGTCTCGACCGGAGCGGGAGGCGGCAACGGCGAACACAACGCCCTCTTCGAGGGCAGCTCCGGCGACGGCGCCGAGGTCTTCTTCGCGACCGGCGAACAGCTCTCGGCGGCGGACACGGACGGCGCCCAGGACGTCTACGTGCGCCGCGGAGGCGAAACCGAACTGGTCTCCGAAGGCGATCCGTCGTGCGCGGTCTCCGACTGCGGCAACGGCAGTCTCCCCACGTCGCTCTCCTGGGTCTCCGCCGACGGCAAGACGGCGATCCTCAGCAGCGCCGAACCGCTCACGGCCGAAGACGAAGACGCGCGTGCCGACGTCTACGCGCGCGAGCTGCCGGGCGGGCCGACGACGCTCGTCTCCCGGCCCGGCCCGACCTGCGTGGACCCCGCCTGCGGCAACGGCGAACACAACGCACTCTTCGCCGGCGCCTCCCCCGACGCCGCCCATCTCTTCTTCCTCACCGACGAAGCGCTGTCGCCTCCGGCCGAAGGCGACCCCACCGGTCCGGGCGACCGAGACGAGAGCGTCAACGTCTACGAGCGCAGCGGCGGCGTCACGACCTGGGTCTCGGCCGGTTCGGCGCTCGGAGGCGGCGGCCTCTACAGCGGCAACGGCGCCTTCGACGCCCGCTTCCAGGGGGTCTCGAGCGACGGCGGCCGCGCCTTCGTCACGACCGGCGAGAGGTTGACCGAAGCCGATCACGACTCCGAAGAAGACGTCTACGAACGCTCCTCGAGCGGGACCGTGCTGGTCTCCCAGGGCAACGACCCCGAACTGGAAGCCGAGCTGGTGCCGCCGGCGCCGAGCCTCGAAGGAACGCATCCCGGCTCGCCCGGCGCGTTGACCGAACCGAAGGTGCTCGGCTCCGAGCCGGCGGCCGAAGCTTCGATCAAGCTCTACACGACCCCCGACTGCTCCGGCGAACCGGTCGCCACCGGCACCACCGAAGAACTGGAAGCGCCGGGGATCGTCGTCAAGGTCGCGGCCGGCTCGACCTCGAGCTTCCGGGCGACCGCCGAAGCGGAAGGCTTCATCTCCCCCTGCTCGTCGGCGGTCGTCTACGAACAGCGCGATCCCGAAGAACCGCCGGCCGAAGAAGAAGGCGGGGGAGGAGGCGGTGGCGGTGGCAGCGGCGGCCCCGCTTTCGTGCCCGGAATCGAAGCGATTCCGTTGAAGCCGGCGGGCGGGTCGACCACGCCGCAGCTGGAGGTTCCGCGGACCCTGATCACCTTTGGACCCGCCTTCAAGACGCGACAGAAGCGCCCGGTCTTCCGCTTCGGCGACGCGACCGGCCAGGCGGGGACGGTCTTCCTCTGCAAGGTCGACCGCGGCGGCTGGAAGGCCTGCGCGTCGCCGGTCAAGCTGAAGAAGCTGAGCCGCGGCAAGCACGTCTTCGAGGTGAGGGGGATCAACGCGAGCGGCGTCGCCCAGCCGCAGCCGACCAAGCGCTCGTTCAAGCTGGTGGGCTCGCGATGAGCGGGCTGCGCGAGCGCCTGCGCGCCGCCGATCGGGAGGCCGGCCTGACCCTTATTGAGCTGCTGGTCGCCGCGTTGATGAGCGTGATCCTGGTCGGCGCCGCCTGCGCGATGCTGATCAGCGCCGTCAAGGACCAGCCGACGCTGAGCAAGAAGGACCAGAACATCACCACCGCGCGCTACGTGCTCGAGCGGATGACGCGCGAAATCCGCAACGGGATCACGGTCTACAGGGCGACCGGCTCGGAAGTCGCATTCGAGACCCAGGTGAGGCGCACGGCATGCGGGGCGGGGGTCCAGGAAAACGCGAGCGTGCCGTCGATCGAATGCCGCGTCACCTATCGCTGCACGGCCACGGCCTGCACGCGGACCGAAACCGCCCCCGAAGTCGAAACCGGCGGCACGCCGACGACGATCGTCAGCGGCCTCGACAGCAACCAGGTCTTCAACTACGAACCGAGCAAAGAAGAACCGCGCTACATCGGCATCACCCTGCACATCGCCAACCCGGAAGGCAAGGGCGAGCTGACCGTCACCGACGGCGCCGGCCTGCGCGCCCTCGACTTCACCGACTGACATGAGCACCTGGCTGAAAGCACGGTTCGGTGGCGACGCGGAGGCCGGCCTGACGATGATCGAGGTGCTGATCGCCGCCGTCGTCCTGGTGCTCGGGGCGGCGGCGACCTTCGGCGTGCTCGCCGCCGCGACCCGCAACGCGCAGCGGGCGAAGGCGACCCAGGTGGCGCTCGACCTCGCGCAGGAAGAGCTGGAACGCCTGCACAGCCTCCCCTACGACTGCTCCACCGTTCCCGCCGGAGGCTCCTGCCTCGCCGTGAACGCGGCGCCGGCCACCTCGACGAGCGAAAAGAACCCCGACTTCCGCGTCCACGAAGGCAAGTTCGCCCTCAAGCGCAGCTCCCCGAGCTGCTCTCAGGAATGCTCCCCGCTTGTCGTCGAATCCGAAAAAGGCTTCAGCCCGGAATCGTCCTTTCACACCGGCGAATCCGAACACGGCGGGATCGAAGGGACGATCTACCGCTACGTCGTCTGGCGCAACGACCCGCGCTGCTCGACCGAAGCCTGCGAAGCGAGCGAACAGGACTACAAGCAGGTCGTCGTCGCGGTCAAGCCCCACACGCCGGTCAGCCAGCAGGGCGAAACCGGCTACGTCGAAGTCCAGTCGGCGGTGACCGGCCCGCCGGCCGAAAGCCCTGCCGAAAAAGAAGAAAGGGCAAAAAGGCAGAAAGAAAAAGAAGAAAGGGCGAGGGAAAAAGAAGAAGAAGAAAGGAAAGCGGAGGGCAGCGGCGTCACCGCCGAGCAGTTCTTCCTCTCCGACACCCCCTGCGCGGCGAGCGGCGCGACTGCGAGGGCGGAAATCGCCGGCGACCAGCCGCTGCACAACACGCTCGGCACCTGCGCCAGCGGCCTGCAGAGCGGCACGACGCTGGGCGCCCCCGACGCCCTGCTCGACTCCGCTCCGCCCGATCCCTACCCGGAAGACGAAGCGAAACCCGCCCTCTACGACTACTCCGACGACTACTCCCTCGAACCGACGGCCGAAACCGACAGGGGCCTGCAGCTCCGCCGCGACGACACCAGCGGCTGTCACTTCGAACCGACCGGGACGACCGATCCCGCGTTCCAGGTCCACCGCTGGGTCACCGACCCGATGCCGAAGGCCTTCGAAATGAGCGGCAGGGCCGTGCTCGAGTTCTATACGCGGACGCTCAACGACGCCCTCTACACCGGCAGGCTCTGCGTCTACCTGTTCAAACGCGAAGAATCCGGCTCGGGCAAATCGACCCTCGCCAAAAACACGCAGCTAGCCGACAAGGCCGACGGCAATCTCTACTGGACCTACGAACCGGAAGGAAACGGCTACTGGCCGCGGAACTCCTGGACGAAGGTGCGGCTGACGATGGAATTCCTCCCTGGCGAAATTCCCCCCGAAGCCCGCCTGGGCCTGGCGCTCAGCGTCGACCGCGCCGACACCTCCGCCGACGCGATCCCGATCATGTACGACCACCCGAACTACCCGTCGCGGCTCGAGGTCAACACGAAGACGCCGCTCGAAAGCACGGGGTCGGAAGAAGTTTCGGGGGGTTAGCGGATGGTCGCCGCCGCGGCGTTCGCCTTCCTCGGAGGGTTGCTCGCCGGCAGCTTCATTACGGTCGTCGCGTACCGGGTTCCGCGCGGCGAATCGATCGTCGGGCCGCGCTCGCGCTGCCCCGCCTGCGGCACGCAGATCGCCGCCTACGACAACGTCCCCGTCTTCTCCTGGTTGATCCTGCGCGGGCGGGCACGCTGCTGCGGGGTGGCGATCTCGCCGCGCTACCCGCTGACCGAGTTGGCGCTCGGCGCCCTCTACGCCGCCACGGTCCTGGTCCTCTGGGGCGAAGGGGGGGAGATCGCCCTCGGCCTCGTCTTCGTCAGCGTGCTGATGGCGATCACGCTGACCGACCTCGAGCGGCGGATCATCCCCAACAAGATTCTCCTGGTCGGGGCGGTGGCGGCGGTGGCGATCGCCGCGGTGACCGATCCCGGCAGCCTGCCCGAGCGGGCGATCGCCGCCGCGGCCGCGGCCGGGCTGCTGTTCGCGGCGGCGCTCGCCTACCCGCGCGGGATGGGCCTCGGCGACGTCAAGCTGGCGGCGACGATGGGGCTCTTCCTCGGCCGCGAGGTCGGGCCGGCGATCTTCGTCGCGCTGCTGGCCGGGGCGCTGGTCGGCCTGGCGATGATCGCCCGCGACGGCGCCGCGGCGCGCAAGCGGGCGATCCCGTTCGGTCCCTTCCTGGCGCTGGGCGGCGTGGTCGGCCTGCTCTACGGCGACCAGCTCGTCAACTGGTATCTGGGCGCCTTTTAGGGCAAACGTCCAGGTTCTCCTAGAAATGAGTAGTTGCAGCGCGAAAGGTCTGTGGCCTTTCTGTCGATGTGGGGGGTGCGGCGCGCCGCACGGCGCCCCGAACCACCCCTCTCCATGAGACTCAGCGGAATCACCAAGCAGAAGACCAGCAGCGTCGTCGGCCTCGACATCGAGGCGGGCAGCATCGCCGCGACCGAGGTGCGCTCCAACGGCACGACGGAGATGCTCGGCTCGGCGATCGCTCCGCTGGACCCCGGCGCCTTCCACGAGGGCGAGGTGCTCGACGCCGACCGCCTCTCCGCGGCGTTGAAGAGCATGTTCGCCGAGCACAAGCTGTCGAAGCAGGTGCGGCTCGGCGTCGGCAACCAGCGGGTCGTCGTCCGCACCGTGCGGCTGCCGGCGATCGAGGACCCGAAGGAGATGGAGGCGGCCGTCCGCTTCCAGGCGCAGGAGCAGATGCCGATGCCGCTCGACCAGGCGGTGCTGGAGCACCAGGTGGTGGGCGGCGTGCCGGCCGAGGAGGGGCAGGCGCCGCAGCTCGACGTGATCGTCGTCGCCGCCCGCCGCGACATGGTCTCCAGCTTCGTCGAGCCGATTCGTCGCGCCGGGCTCGACCCGGTCGGGGTCGACCTCTCCGCCTTCGGGATGATCCGCGCCCTCGCCGACGCCGGCGCGGCTGCCGCGAACGGCGGGTCCGCCGGCGAGCGCCCCTCCACCGCGGTCCTCTACTGCAGCGTCGGCGACGTCACCAACCTTGCCGTCGCCCGTGGCCGCTCCTGCCTCTTCACCCGCGTCTCCCACGCCGGCCTGGAGCCGATCTCCGAATCGCTGGCCGGCTCGCTCGGGCTGACGGCGGGACACGCGACGCAGTGGCTGTCCCACGTCGGCCTGGAACTGCCCGTCGAGCAGGTCGAGGGCGATCCGGAGGTGGTCGCGCCGGTGCGGCGGGCGCTCGAGGACGGCGTCACGACTCTGCTCGACGAGCTGCGGCTCTCACTCGACTACTACGGCGCCCAGGAGGCGGCGCTGCCGGTCGAGCGGATCGTCCTCTGCGGACCCGCCGGCGCGATCCCCGGCCTGGCGTCGCGGATGGAAGCCGGGCTCGGCCTGCCGATAGCCGTTGCGCGGCCGGCCGCGCTGAAGGGCCTCGACGACGGCACGGCGGCCCGCCTCACCCTTCCCTACGGCCTCGCCCTGGAGCGGTAGCGGGATGCGCCCGGTCAACCTGATCCCCCCCGAGGACCGCCGCGGCGACCAGGCGCCGCTGCGCACCGGGCCGCTCTCCTACATCCTGATCGGCGGGCTGGTGCTGGCGCTCGCCGGGGTCGTCGCGATGGTCCTCGCCGGCAACCAGATCTCCGAAAGCAAGAGCGAACTGACGACGCTGAAGCGCGAAGACGCGGCGGCGGCGGCGAAGGCGACCCGGCTCGCCTCCTACACCCAGTTCCAGAGCATCAGCGAAGCGCGGGTGCGGACCGTGCAGAGCCTCGCCGACAGCCGCTTCGACTGGGAACGGGTGCTGCGCGAACTGGCGCTGATCCTGCCGGGCGACGTGCACCTGACCGCGCTGAGCGCCTCGTCGGGCGGCGAAAGCGGCTCGGAAGAATCGACCGCGTCGGCCTCTGGTATCCAGGGGCCGTCGATGACGATGAGCGGCTGCGCCGACGGGCAGGACGGCGTGGCGACGTTCGTGACCGCGCTGAAGGACATCGACGGGGTCACCCGGGTCGGGCTCCAGTCCTCTCAGGTGAGCGGCGAAGGCGGCGCACTCTCCGCGCCTGAATCTTCCGAATGCAGCGGCGGGGCGAACGCGGCCACCTTCCTGCTGGTCGTCGCCTTCGACGCGGCGCCGGTCCCGCCAAGCGAAGCCGAAGGCACGACCGAAGCCGCTCCGGAAGCCGCCTCGACCGCGAGCGAAGGCTCGGAAGGCGCGAGCGAATCCGGCGGCGAAGGCTCGGAAGGAAGCTGAGATGGCGACGATGGGGAAATCGAGCGGCCCGACGATCGTCGCGATGATCGTCGTCGTCGCGCTGGCGGTCGCCTTCTGGATGCTCCTGTTGAGCCCCAAGCGCGACGAAGCGTCGAAGCTGGGGGAACAGGTCGAACAGGCCGAATCGTCGCTGGCCCAGCACCAGGAAGAAGCCGCCGACGCCGAAGCGGCGCGCAAGCGGTTCCCGGTCGACTACCAGAAGCTGGTCGTCCTCGGAAAGGCGGTGCCCGGCGGCGACGAAACCGCCTCGCTGCTGGTGCAGCTCAACGGGATCTCCCACCGCGCGAAGACTGAATTCCAGGACATCAGCCTGGGCGCCGAAGGCAGCGGCTCCGGAGAAGAAGAAGCTCCCGCCGCGCCCGCGAGCGCGAGCGGCACGCCGGTCACGCCGACCGAGGCCGCCGCGTCGCTGCTGCCACTGGGGGCGTCGATCGGCCCCGCCGGTCTCGCGGTGATGCCCTACGCGCTCACCTTCAGGGGTGATTTCTTCCAGATCGCCGACTTCATCCACGGGCTCGATTCGCTGGTCAAGAGCCATGGCGAAAACGTCGCCGTCAAGGGGCGGCTGCTGACGATCAACGGCTTCACGCTGAACCCCGAAAGCGTGGAAGTGGAAGGCACGGGCAAGGGAGGATCCTCGCCGGCGCTGACGGCGAGCTTCTCGGTCACCACCTACGTGACTCCACCGGGTCAGGGGACCACCGCCGGCGCCTCGCCGTCGAGCCCGGAAGAAGGGACCGCGACGCCCGCCTCGACCACCACCGGAGGCGCGCCGTGAAGCGGCCGCAGATGAAGATGCCCGGGTGGAGGACGCCCTCCTTCCTCGTCAACCTCTACCACGACCTGCGCGACCGTCGGCTGCTGCCGCTGATCGCCCTGGTGCTGGTGGCGATCGTCGCTACGCCGATCCTGCTCGGCCAGAAGTCAGAAACGACCCCGCCGCCGGCCGGAGCGGGACAGTTCGCGACGCTGAAGGAAGCAGGCGGAAGGGGCTCGGAGCTGACCGTGGTCGAGGCGAACCCGGGCCTGCGCGCCTACCGCAAGCGGCTGCGTGGTCGCAAGCCGACCGACCCGTTCCGGAAGAACCAGCCGAAGCCGCAGTCCGTGATCCTGAGCGGCGGGGAAGCGGAAAGCGCGCCGGTCGCGTCCTCCGCTCCGGTCACCTCGACCTCTACCACCGTGACGGAAACGAGCAGCTCGAAGACGACCAGCGAATCGACGACCACGAAGACCAATGGAAGTGCAGGGGCATACACCGGCAGCGAAGGCAACGGCGAATCGTCGCACGGGACGCTCTACACCTGGGCGGCCGACATAACCATCGTCCACAGCAGCGGCAGCGAAGCGGAAGGGAACAAGCAGAGCGACCAGCCCGTGACGCTCAAGGGCGTGCTGGCGCCGACCACCCTTCCCAGCGAAAAGGTCCAGGTCGTCACCTACATCGGCCGCAGCCCGAAGACCCACCGGCCGACCTTCCTCGTCTCGTCGGAGGTCACCGGCGTCTTCGGCGAAGGCAAATGCGCGGCGGGGACCACGACCTGTCAGCTGATCGAACTCGAACTGGGCTTCCCGGAGATCTTCACGTACGGCGAAGGGACCGATCGATACAGCGTCAAGGTCACGAAGCTGGAACCAGTCGCCAACGGCCATACCTGATCGGAGCTGCGTTTCCCCAAAACTTCAGTAAGTGAAGCAACAGCGCTACACTCGCTGAAGTGAGTGCCGAAAGCAACGCACGCTGTCCCGTCTGCCGCACCGCCGACGTGGTCTGCGGCAAGTGGACCCTGCTGGTGATCCGCGACCTGGCCGAGGGTTGCAGTCGCTTCTGCGAGTTGGAGCGTTCGCTCGAGGGGATCAGCCCGCGCACCCTTTCGCTGCGCCTGCGGGCGCTCGAAGAAGAGGGGATCGTCGCCCGCAACACCTTCCCCGAGGTGCCGCCGCGGGTCGAGTACGCGCTGACCGAGAAGGGCGAGGCCTTGGTCCCTCTGATCGAGGACATGCGCCGCTACGGCGCCCGCTGGCTGCTCGAAGAGCAACCAGTTCCCGCCTGAACAACCCCGTCTGCAAGGCGGCGTGCAGGCGGAGGAGCGGGGCGGGGTGGGGGGAAGGTCGGGACGTGCGCGACCCACTGCTCAACGAGGCGCTGCGGCGGCTTGCCGCCGAGGCGGCGACTCGCTTCGCCACGCTGGTTGCCGGCGGCGATCAGATTCCCTTCGACGTCGCCGAGCAGGCCGGTCCCGAGGAGGCCTTCTTCCATAGTTATGTGCCGCTGACCGGGCGCTACGTGCGCGAGCGGGAGGGCGAGCTGCGCTTGCTGCCCGCGTTCGAGTCGGCGCGCGAGGCGGTCGACGCCGCCGGCGTCGCCGGCTCCTACCTCGAGCAGCGCGGCGAGGCGGTGCCCGCCGCCCCTGTCGAGCGCGCCGAGCGGCTGCTGGTCGTCTTCCTCGCTTCGCTCTGGGACGGCAGCAACGACTTCTCGATCGACGCGGAGCGGATCGACGCCGCCCTGGCGGCGCTCGACGCCGAGGTCGGCGACGCCGACGACGCCGAGGTGCTGATCGTGCCGATCGCCGGCCTGCAGATGTCCGTGCCGCGCCTGCGGCTGCCGCACGGCGCCCAGATCGTCCGCGCCGACCTCTTCGACGCGCCGGTCGAGGCGAAGCGCAGCGAGGGCATGGGCCGCGCCTCCTGGGAGCCGCAGTTCCTGGCGATCGCCGAGCAGGGCGAGGGCGCCGACAGCGCCGCCGCGGCGCTGCGGCAGCTGCACGAGCTGGTCAGCGTCATGCGTCTCTTCAAGCCCGGCGGCGTCGGCCTCGGGCCCTACGCCTTCGCGCCCAGCGGCGAGGGCAGCTGGCGCCGCGTCGCGACCGGCGCCCCGGCGCCGCGCGGCGGCGGCTACCGCCTCGACGAGGAGGAGGCCGAGCGCCTCACCGAGCTGGCGAGCACGCTGGAGGCCCGTCCCGACCCCGCCGGCCCGCTCTCCTGGGCGGTGGGCCGCTTCGAGCTGGGCTGCGAGCGCGGGACCGCGCTCGAGGGCCTCAGCGACCATCTTCTCGCCCTGCGCGCGGTGCTCGACGGGCAGGGCCCGGTCGGCGCCTCGCTGCCGATGCGCGCCGCGGCGCTGGTCGCCGGCGGCTCGGCCGACCGGCTCGACGTCCGCGAGCGAATCGAAGCGGCGCTGGAGCTGGAGCGGGCGCTGATGGCCGGCGCCACGGCCGACGGCGCGACCGAGCTGGCCGCCTGGATGGAGGAGAGCGTCCGCCGCATCCTCCGCGAAGCCGCCCTCGGCGAGCTCGGTGCAGACCTCAACGAGGCCGCCGACGAGACCCTGATCGCGACCGGGCTGGGAGCGGGAGACATCGAGATCGCGGTGTCTGTTCAGGAGAGCAGCGACCCCGATCCCGAACTCGAGCCGGCGGCTGAACGCTTTGCCCCCGAATACGTGGGTAAAAAGTCCAATGGGGCGAGTGAAGAGCCGACCCCGATTGACGAGGAGGAGCACATGCCGGACGACCAGGACACCCGCATCCTCGAGCCGATCCCGGACGAGGACGAAATCCGCATCACCGCAACCCCCTGGCTCGACGAGGTCGAGGAGAGCACGCTCGACTTCCGCGCCGTCGAGGGCGACGTCGAGCACCGCGAGCGGATCGACACGCCGCGCGTCCGCCACCTCTTCCCCGTCCCCGAGGACGCGGACTGGCAGGTTCGCGAGCTCAACTACGACCACTACCGCCACGCCGGCTGACCGGCGCATATCGGCGTCCTCGGTCGCTCGCGTGCAGAGCACGCCACGCTCCCTGCGTCCTTGATCTGCTTGGTCAGACGGCGCGGCCTGCCGCGATCGCCTCGCGCTCCTCGCTCGAGGCGAACAGGTAGCGGTTGATCTCGGCGAGGCCGCCGAGGTCGTGGACGTCCTCGTCCAGATAAGGGACGCGGATCACGCCCTTGGTCCGCAGCTCTGCCGCCAGCCGCTCGATGTTGCGGGCGTCGCGCTCGGCCAGCGCCTGGTAGTCGGCGAAGTTCTCGGCGACGCGGCCGGCCAGCTCGGCGTCGCCCAGCTTCCCGGCCAGCGCCGCGCCGAGGTCGCCGCCGTCGCCGCGCAGCCGCTCGGCCGGGTAGTGGACCTTGTTGACGACGACGCCGCCGAACGGCAGCTTCGCCTCGACCAGCTTGCGGTGGAAGTAGACGGCCTCGTCAACCGGCTCGCCCTGCGGCCCGCAGACGACGAGGAAGCAGGTGTGGCGATCGGCCAACAGACTGTTAACCCTCTTGGCGCGGGCCTGGAAGCCGTCGACCATGCCGCTGAAGGCGTTGAAGAACTCGGCCAGGTCGGCCAGCAGGTCGAAGCCGACGATCCGCTTCAGCACACCGAGGGCGACGGTCGCGCCACGGCCGGCGACCCGCGCCGCCAGCCCGGTCGGCTTCATGAAGACGCGCAGCGAACGGCCTTCGATGAACTGGGTGAGGCGGCGCGGCGCGTCGAGGAAGTCGAGCGCGTTGCGGGTCGGCGGCGTGTCGAGGACGAGCAGGTCGAAGCGGCCCTCGGTGTGCAGCTCGAACAGCTTCTCCATCGCCATGTACTCCTGCGAGCCGGCCAGCGCGCTGGAGATCTGCTGGTAGATGCGGTTGTTCAGGACCCGGTCGCGCGCCTCCTCGTCGGGAGCTTGGCGGGCGACCAGCTCGTCGAAGGTCGCCTTGGCGTCGAGCATCATCGCCCACAGCTCGCCCTTCATCTCGATCCCGTGCTTGGCGAACAGCGCCGGGTCAACCCGGCTCGCCTCGTTGCCCAGCTCGCGCAGGCCGAGCGAGTCGGCGAGCCGCTTCGCGGGGTCGATCGTCAGCACGCAGACCTTCAGCCCGCGCGCCGCCATGCCGGCGGCGATCGCCGCCGAGGTGGTCGTCTTGCCGACCCCGCCGGAGCCGGCGCAGATGCAGATGTCCTTGCCCTCGAGAATCTCCTCGACCGAGGGCATCAGCGCAGCCTCGCGGCCAGCTCGCGGGCCGACTCGACGCCCAGCTCGGGCTCGAAGAGGAAGGGCAGGGTCTTGACCGGCGCCTCGACCCGGCGGCGCAGGCGGGCCAGCTGGGCGCGCTGCGAGCGGGCGCGGCCGTGCTCGGAGACGGCGGCGCGGGCGGCGGCGCGCACGGCGCCGTTCTCGCCGCCGGCCAGCTCGGCCAGGCGCTCGGCCTCCTCGTTGGTGAAGCGCTCCGGATAGAGGCCGTTGAGGTAGACGCGGTCAACGGCGACGCCGACCTCGGTGCGCAGCTCCTGCTCCAGCGCGGCCGTCTCGTTGACCGGCATCTCCTCCGGCAGGGCGACGATCGCGGTGCCGGTGTGCTCGTGGTCGACGATCAGCCGGTTGAGCTGCTGCGCCTGCGAGTGGATCGGGCCGACCCGGGCGATCGCGGCGAAGGTGCGCGGCGTCTGCAGGAAGCCGATCCCGTGGCCGGTGGCGGGGGCGTCAACGATCACCAGGTCGTACTTGCGCCCGCTCTTCACCTTGCGGTCGAGCTGCGCCAGCTCCCAGATCTTGCCGATCGTCACCAGCTCCTTGAGGCCGGGGGTGGCGGCGGCGAGGTAGCTGAAGATGCGGCTGCGGAACAGCATGTCGCGCATCGCGCGGACCTTGAGCTGCAGCAGCACGTACTCGCGCATCGACTCGTCGGGGTCGATCGATATCGACCACAGGTTCTCCTCCATCTCGACCTCGTGGAAGCCGACTTCGGTGTGCTCGAAGATCCGCGAGGCGTTCTCCTGCGAGGAGACCTCGCAGACGATCGTGCGCTTGCCGGCGGCGGCGGCGCGCAGCCCGAGGGCGACCGCGACGGTGGTCTTGCCGACACCTCCCTTGCCGGTCACGAAGACCAACCGCTTGTCGAGAAGTTCGGGGATCGGGGTGATTCCTAGCAATTTCGCGGGCCGGCAGGAAAAACGGGGCGCCATGCGAATACCCGCGCAATGGGATTCCTTAGCCGCAAAAGCAAGTCAGCGCCTCTGCCCGTCAACGAACCGCACCCCATAGTGGAGGAGTTGCGGCAAATGGAGCAGGCCGTGCCCCAGCGCCCGGCTCAGGATGATTCAGAGACCATGGGCTCGACCGCGGGTCCTGTCGCGGAGGAGGCCATTGAGACTGACGCTGAGCCGGCCGTCCGGGTAGCTGAAGCTGAGAAGCCGGCTGAGGCTGAGGAGCCGGCTCGGATGAAGGCTATGGACCTGATTGCTCCTTCGCGGCATGAAGCGGTTGCTGAGGAGACGGCGGTCGAGGCTCCGGTCAAGCATGCCGAGGTGATCGCCTTTGCCAATCAGAAGGGTGGGGTCGCCAAGACGACCACTACTTTGAATCTTGCTGTGGCCTTTGCCGAGAGCGGGTATCGGGTGCTCTGCGTCGATCTGGATCCGCAGGGGAACCTGACGATGAGCCAGGGGATCGATCCCGACAAGGTCGAGAAAAGCCTCTATGACGTGCTGGTCAACGACATGCCGATCAGCGAGATCATCCAGAAACGGGAGATCGACATCGCCGTCTCCTCGATCGACCTGGCCGGCGCGGAGATCGCGATGAGCACCAAGATCGGCCGCGAGCGCTCGCTCGAGAAGGCGCTGAAGGAGGTCGCCGGCGACTACGACTTCGTCTGCATCGACACGCCGCCCAGCCTCGGGCTGCTGACGATCAACGCGCTGACCGCGGCGAGCAAGGTGATCGTCCCCGTCCAGTGCGAGTATCTCTCGATGCGCGGGCTGGTCCAGCTCCAGAACACGCTGAAGATGATCCAGGAGAACCTCAACCCGGACGTCAAGATCGAGGGCATCCTGCCGACCATGCTCGACTCGCGCACGGTCCACGCCAAGGAGGCGGTGGAGATCCTCGAGGAGAACTTCGGCGACCTCGTCTTCAGGTCGCGAATCAAAAAGGCGATCAAATTCGCCGAGGCGCCGGTGAAAGGATCGAGCGTGCTCAAGTACGATTCCGGCAGCAGCGCCGCCAACTACTACCGCGAGCTGGCCAAGGAGGTCCTGGAACATGAGTCGGCGTAGCAAGCGCGCGAGCATGAGGGAGGGCCCCCTCGCCGATCTGTTCCGGTCGACTTCCGATGACGCCCCGGTGGATCCGCCTGAGGCATCAGGGCACCTGCCCGCGGGTCCTGTCGCCGGGCAGAGCACCTCCCCCTCGCAAGCAGCGGGGGAGGAACCCAGCCCGACGCCTCCCGCGGAAGATGCGTCTCAAGCTTCGGGTTCGGCCGAGTTGTCAAGGCCTGCGGACGAGACGTCTGCGGGTGGAGCCGGCGAATCTTCCGAGTCGCCGCCCGAGCGGCTGAAGCGGGTCTTTGCCGAGGAGCCTCGGGTTGAAAAGGCTGCCGATACGCCTCGGTACGGGCGGGAGGAACCTGCTTATGAGCCGCCCGGCAGCGGCGAGCCGCATCAGCCTGTGATCCGGGTCGTCGGCGTCGGGGGCGCCGGGGTCAACGCCGTCAACCGGATGGTCGAGGCGAACGTGCCCGGGGTCGAGTTCATGGCCGTCAACACCGATCTTCAGTCGCTGCAGCTCTGCGTCGCCGACGTCACCGTGCACATCGGCGACGAGCAGACCCGCGGCCTCGGCGCCGGCGCGGACGCCGCCGTCGGCCACCGCTCGGCCTTCGAGGAACAGGACAAGATCAAGCGCCTGCTGAAGGGCTCCGACATGGTCTTCGTCGCCGCCGGGGCCGGCGGCGGCACCGGCACCGGCGCCGCCCCGGTCGTCGCCCGCCTCGCCCGCGAGGTCGGCGCGCTGACCGTCGGCATCGTCACCAAGCCGTTCAGCTTCGAGGGCTCGCGCCGCGCCAACGAGGCGACGAAGGGCATCGAAGAGCTGGCCGCCGAGGTCAACACGCTGATCGTCGTCCCCAACGACCGCCTGCTCGAGGTGCTCGACCAGCAGACCTCGATGGTCGAGGCCTTCCAGGTCGCCGACGACGTCCTGCGCCAGGGGGTGCAGGGCATCTCCGATCTGGTGACGCTGCCCGCGGTGATCAACCTCGATTTCGCCGACGTGCGGACGATCATGTCCGAGGCCGGCCGGGCGCTGCTCGGGATCGGCATGGGCCACGGCGAGGGCCGCGCCCTGCTGGCGGCCGAAAAAGCGATCTCCTCGCCGCTGCTGGAGACCTCGATGGAGGGGGCGCGGGCGATCCTGCTCTCGATCACCGGCGGCGCCGACCTCTCGCTGGTCGAGGTCTCGGAGGCGGCGAAGCTGGTCGGCGAGGCCGCCCATCCCGACGCCAACATCATCTTCGGCGCCAACATCGACGAGGAGCTGGGCGACCAGATCTGGGTCACCGTCGTCGCCACCCGCTTCGACGGCCATGCAGCGCCGCCGCGCCGTGTGGCCGAGCCGACGATCCGCCGCACGCGCGACGGCGGTCGCGCCCCGCGCAACCAGAAGGCCGGCGACCTCGGCTCGCTGGACGTGCCCGAGTTCCTGCCCGGCTGAGCCGAGCCGCATGAGCGGGGTCGTCGCCGCCGGCCATCCCCTGACCGCCGAGGCGGGGGCCGAGGTGCTGCGCGAGGGCGGCAACGCGGTCAACGCCGCGGTCTGCGCGGTGCTCGCCTCCTTCGCGGTCGAGAGCCCGCTGACCGGCTTCGGCGCCGGCGGCTTCATGATGGTGCACCGCGGCGAGGAGACCGTGCTGATCGACTTCTTCGTCGCCGCGCCCGGCAAGGACGGGGCGGAGCGCGGGGTCGAGCTTGCCGCGGTCCCGGTCCACTTCGACGCCGAGACGGTGCAGACGTTCTACGTCGGCCCGGCCTCCTGCGGCGTTCCGGGGACGGCCGCGGGGCTGGAGCTGGCGCTGGAGCGGTTCGGCTCGGCGCCGCTCGCGGAGCTGGTCCGGCCCGGCGTCCGCCTCGCCCGCGAGGGAGCGCCGGTCAACGCCGAGCAGGCCTACATCCTCGAGATCCTCTGGCCGATCCACGAGCGGCTGGCGGAGACGCGCGAGCTGTACGCGCCGCAGGGCCGCCCGCTCGGCGCGGGGGACGTGCTCCGCTTCCCGGCGCTGGGCGACGCGCTGGAGCGCTTCGCCGCCGAGGGGGCCGAGCCGTTCTACCGCGGCGAGGTCGCGGCGGCGCTGAGCGGCTTCGTGCGCGAGCACGGCGGCACGCTCGGGCCGACCGACCTGGCCTCCTACGAGGCCGTCGAGCGGCGGCCGGTGCGGGCGCGATTCCGCGGCGCCGAGGTGCTGACCAACCCGCCCCCGTCCTCGGGCGGCATCCTCGTCGCCTACACGCTCGGCCTGCTCGAGCGGTTGGGCGAGCGCAGCGGCCCCGAGCAGCTCGTCGCCGCGACGGACGCCGCCAACGCCGCCCGCGGCGAGGAGTTCGCCGAAGCTCTCTACGGCGAGGGCTTGGAGGAGAGCCTGCTCGACCCGGCGCGGCTCGACCTGCGGGCCGGCGACCTGCTCGGCTCGACCACCCACATCGCCGTGCTCGACGGCGACGGCATGTGCGCCAGCGTCACCTGCTCGAACGGCTCCGGCTCGGGCGTGCTGGTCCCCGGCACCGGGGTGATCCTCAACAACATGCTCGGCGAGGAGGACCTCAACCCGCTCGGCTTCCACGCGATCGCGCCGGGCCGCCGCGTCCCCTCGATGATGGCGCCGACCGTGGTCCTGCGCGACGGCGAGATCGAGCTCGGGCTGGGCAGCGCCGGCTCGAACCGGATCCGCTCGGCGATCGTGCAGACGGTGGTGCGGGCGATCGAGCAGGGGATGGGCGCCGGCGAGGCGGTGCGGGCGCCGCGCCTGCACTACGAGGCGGGCGTCGTCCAGGCCGAGCCGGGGATCGCCGAGGAGGCGCTGGCGCGGATCGAGGCGCGCGGGGTGCCGGTCCGGAGGCGGCCGCAGATCAACCTCTTCTTCGGCGGCGTGCAGGCCGTCGCCCGCGACCCGTCGACCGGCGCCCTGAGCGGCGGCGGCGACCCCCGCCGCGGCGGCAGCGTGGCGGTGGCATAGGACGTGCCGGTGATCGACCGCCCACTATGGTGGTCGATCACCGGCACGTCTAGGAGAATGGGGCGATGATCGACTTCGAGGCGCAGGGGCTGCTGGACGGGCTCGAGGGCGAGGCGCGCGCCGCTCGGCTCGAGCTGCTGGAGCGATTGGCCGGGGAAGGCGTGCCGCTGGAGGAGCTGCGCGAGGCGGTCGAGGGCGGCCGGCTGACCCTGCTGCCGGTCGAGCGGGCGATCGCCGGCGACGGCCCTCGCCACACGCCGCGCGAGGTCGCCGAGATATCCGGCGTCCCCCTCGACCTGCTGCAGCGCGCCACCGCCGCGCTCGGCATTCCCAACCCCGACCCCGACGAGCGCTCGCTGACCGAGGCTGACCTCGACGAGGCGCGGCGGATCAAGGCCTTCCGCGACGCCGGTCTGCCCGAGGAGGGAATCGTCCAGGTGGCGCGGACGATCGGCATGGGGACGGCGCGGATCGCCGAGGCCAACCGCGAGCTGGTCGTCCGCACGCTGATGCAGCCGGGCGACACCGAGCGCGACCTGGCGCTGCGCTTCGCCGCCGCCGCCGAGCACATGCTGCCGGTCTTCGAGCCGACCCTCTCCTACGCGTTTCGCGCCCACATGCTGGAGCAGATCCGGCGCGACGTGATCGCCGCCGCCGACCTCGCGTCAGGTACGCCGGGCGGGATGTCCGACGTGACGGTCTGCTTCGCCGACCTGGTCGGCTTCACCAAGCTCGGCGAGCAGGTCGAGACCGAAGAGCTGGGGCTGATCGCCGGCCGCCTCGACGAGCTGGCGACCGCGGTGGCCGAACCGCCGGTGCGGCTGGTGAAGCTGATCGGCGACGCGGCGATGCTCGTCTCCGGCGACGCCGCGGCGATGGTCGAGGCGGCGCTGCGAATGGTCGAAGCGGCCGACGGCGAAGGCGAGGACTTCCCGCGCCTGCGGGCCGGCATCGCCCAGGGCTCGGTCCACGTCCAGGCCGGCGACTACTACGGCCGCCCGGTCAACCTCGCCAGCCGCCTGACCGCGATCGCCAAGCCGGGCAGCGTCCTCCTCGACGCCACCGCCCACGAGGCGGCCGGCGACGGCTTCGAGTACTCCTTCGCCGGCGAGAAACGCCTCAAGGGCTTCGACGCCCGCACCAGGCTCTACCGAGCCCGCCGCAAAGCCCCCAAATAGCGGGAGTTTCCCTACCGCGGTGCCGACGAGGGGGGCGAGTCAGGTCAGGTGAAGCCTTGGGGGCACTATGGACCCCCAAAGGCTTCCATCGAGCGGGGTGCGACGGAAAGCGTCGTCGCAGTTCTGGGGCTTGGCCAGATCGCAGCATGGCGTAGTGACGAGGACGCAGTTGCTGGAGCTCGGGATGGGATCGGACTCGATCAAGCACCGGCTCGGGAACGGTCGTCTCCACCCGCTTTGGCGGGGCGTCTACGTGGTGGGCAGGCCCGAGGTGAGTCGGGAGGGCAGGTGGATGGGAGCCGTGCTCGGCTGTGGGCCCGACGCACTGCTCAGTCACCGCAGCGCTGCTGTGCTCTGGGGCTTGGTCCGTGCTTCGGGCAAGGGCGAGATCCATGTCGTGATCCCCCGCAAGGCGAGTCGTCGTCGTCCTGGCATATGCGTCCACCGGCGAGCCGGCCTGGGCCCGGAGCATCGCCGCGAGGTCGACGGCATCCCGGTGACCGATCTGGTTTCGACGCTTGTCGACCTGGCGTCGTGCGCGCCGGAATGGCGGGTGGAGCAGGCGATCAACGAGGCCGATCGGCGCGATCTGATCGACCCCGAGGCCCTGAGTATCGAGATCCAGGCGCTCTCACCGAGACGTGGCATGGCCTGCATGCGTCGGCTGCTCGGCCTTGACGCCCTGACCGACACCGGCCTCGAGCGGAAGTTCCTGGCGCTCGCGCGGGCGGCGGGACTGCCTTCGCCTCAGACGCAGGCCCAGGTGAACGGCTACCGCGTCGATTTCTACTGGCCTGAGCTTGGGCTGGTCGTCGAGGCCGACGGTTGGGCCCACCACCGCACGCCCGGCGAGCAGACGACCGACCGCAGGCGCGACCAAGCGCATGCCGCGGCGGGCCTGACCCCGTTGCGCTTTTCCGAACACCAGATCCGCTACGCGCCCGATGAGGTCAAGCGGCGGCTGCGAGCGGTTGCCCGTCGCCTCGGTCTGCCCCTCTCGGGGAGGCGGAAGCATTTGGGGTAGAGGAGGCCCCCAAATCCTTCCATCGGCTAAGCGACGCGCGTCAGGCCGGCTTGCGGCCGGAGACCAGGAGGTTGTAGAAGAGCTCGGCGGGGAGGTGGGGCTCGAGCAGGCGGGTGTCGACCTTCTGCAGGGCGATGTAGCTGTTGAAGGCGAAGCGGCGCCAGCCCCAGGAGACGGAGTCGGGCTCGGCGGTCGACTCGACCGTGCGCAGCCCCCAGCCCCAGGCGTTGGCGAGGAATTCCTCGCCGCCGACGCGGCACTGCTCGAAGCCGGCGTCGGCGAGGACGCGGCGCAGGTCGGCCGGCGCGAAGGCGTGGACGTCGACCTCGCCCTCCAGGGCGTGGCCGTTGGACTGCTCCGCCTCGGGCACGGCGCGGGGCTGGGCGCCGACCAGCCGCCGCCAGGCGGGAGCGGCGAGCATCCCCACGCTCTTCGGCGCCGCCGCCAGCCGGTCGCCGTAGCGGGAGGGCTCGCCGCAGAAGGCGATCGCGCCGCCGGGGCGCAGCACACGGAGGAACTCGGCGAAGGCGCGCTCCAGGTCGGGGATGTGGTGGAGGACGGCGTGGCCGAAGACGAGGTCGAAGCTCTCGTCCTCGAAGGGCAGCTGCTCGGCCTCGGTCGCCACGGTCTCGGCCTCCAGCCCCAGCGCCGCGGCGGTGGCGGAGAGACGGCGCAGCATCCCGGGCGAGATGTCGGTCGCGGTCAGGCGCTCGATCAGCCCGAGCTGCAACAGGTTGAGCGAGAAGTAGCCGGTGCCCGAGCCGATCTCCAGCCCGTCGCCGAAGTTGACGCCGTCGAGGCCGCCGAGCGCCTTGGCGAGCTTCAGCCGCACCTGCTCCTGGCCGGTGGCGCCGAAGTCGATCCCCCACTTGGCGTCGTATTCCTCGGCCGCCGCGTCGTGGTAGCGGGTGTTGACGTCCTTGATGTGGTCCGGCGTGGCGGTCGGGGAGGCCGGCATCGAGTCGGGAACAATACGGTCCGCTGTCGTGGAGCGCGAATACGTCCAGCTCGACCAGCCGCCCGGGGTGCCGCCCCTGCCGCTGACCGGCGAGCGGACGCTGCCCGACGTGCCGGAGGAGAACTACTGGTACCGGCGCCACCTCGCCGTCTACGAGTGGATCGGCGCGCGGGTGGCCGGCAAGCGGGTCGTCAACATGGCCTGCGGCGAGGGCTACGGCTCCGCCGTGCTGGCGCGGACGGCGGCGAGCGCGGTCGGCGTCGACGCCAACCCCGAGGCCCACGAGCACGCGCGGCTGCGCTACGTGCGGCCCAACCTGCGCTACGAGCGCGACCTGGTGGAGAGCTTCGCCGAGCCCTGCGACGCGGTCGTCTTCCTGCAGACGATCGAGCACGTGCAGGACGCCGGCGCGATCCTCGAGCACTTCAAGTCGATGCTGGCGCCCGGCGGCGTCGCCTACGTTTCGACGCCGAACCTGCTGACGCTGGCGCCGCCGGGGGCGGAGAAGTCCGACAACCCCTGGCACCTGCGCGAGTACCGGGCTGCCGAGTTCCGGGCGCTCTGCGAGGCGCGCTTCGAGCGGGTCGAGATGCTCGGCCTCTTCCACGCGGGCAAGCTGCGGGCGCACGAGGTCGCGTTGCGGCTCGGCTGGGACCGCGTCCACAGGACGCTGCGCCTCACCAAGCCCTTCTACGATCGCTTCACCCCGGCAATCTCCAGTTCCGACTTCAGGCTCAGAGGAGGCGACTTGGACCGGGCGCTGGACTTCCTCGCCGTCTGCCATGCCTGAGGAGTCGGCCGGCGACCTGGCGATCGTCCTCCACAGCCACATGCCGTATGTGGAGGGGTTCGGGACCTATCCGTTCGGCGAGGAGTGGCTGTTCGACGCGGTGATCCGGTCCTACCTGCCGGTGCTGGAGGTGGCGGAGAAGCTGACGATGACGGTGACGCCGGTGCTGGCGGACCAGCTGGAGGACACCGGGGCGGCGGAGCGGCTGCGGCGCTTCTTGGTCGAGTGGCGGATCGGGGCGGCCGAGGCCGACATCGAGCAGGTGCCGGCGGAGTGCCGGGACGCCTGCGAGGGGGAGCTGGAGCGCTACCGTCACGCGCTGGAGCTGCTGGACGCGGCGGGTGGCGATCCGCTGCGGCCGTTCCGGGACGCGCACGCCGAGGGGCGGGTGGCACTGGCGGCTTCCGCGGCGACGCACGCGGTGCTGCCGCTGCTCGCCACGCGGGCCGGGCAGCGGCTGCAGGTTGACACCGGGATCCGCTCGCACCGGCGGCGCTTCGGCTGGGACGGCGGGTTCTGGCTGCCCGAGTGCGCCTACGCGCCCGGCCTGGAGCGGCGGCTGGAGGAGCACGGGGTGCGTTGGTTCTGCGTCGACCAGAGCGCCCACGAGGAGCCGCTCGACGCGCTGGCGCCGGTGGCGACCGCGGCAGGGCCGGTGGCGCTGCCGATCGACTGGGAGGCGATCGGCTGGCTGTGGGCGCTCGACGGCTATCCCTCGGACCCCGCGCACGCCCAGTTCGCGGGGAAATCGCTGCGCGGGGTGCGGATCTGGAGGGTCGGCGGGGGGGCCTACGACCCGGCCGCGGCGGAGGCCGCGGCGAAGCGCCAGGCGGACGAGTTCCTCGCCGCCGCCGCGGCGCGGCTGCGCGAGTTCGCCGACGCCCGGGGCCGTCGCGGCCTGCTCGTCTTCGCGATCGACACCGAGCTGCTCGGCCACTGGTGGTCGGAGGGGGCGACCTGGCTGCGCGAGGTGCTGGCGGGCGCCGCCGCCGCCGGCGTGCGGCTGCTCACCGTGCCGGAGGCGCTCGCCGAGCATGAGCCCGAGCAGCGCCCGCTGGCCGCCTCGACCTGGGGCGAGGAGAAGGACTTCAGCACCTGGGACTCGCCGGCCGTCGCCGACCTCGCCTGGGCGGCGCGGCGGCTGGAGCTGCGGCTGCTGCGGGCGCTCTCGCGGGGGCTGCCGCCACCCGCCGCGATGCGCGCCGCCCGCGAGCTGCTCGCCGCCCAGTCGAGCGACTGGGCCTTCCTCGACAAGCGCGGCCAGGCGGGCGATTACGCCTTCCAGCGCGCCAGCGGCCACGGCGAAGCACTGCTGCAGGCCATAGACTCCCGATCCGACACCGATCCGTGCATGCGATCCCTCGCGCCGGATCTGAGCCTCGCCTCGCTTCTGGAGCCCTGATGACCGACCCCACGCAGCCGCCCATCCGGACGACGTGGACGGCAGGATGCGGCACGGCGTCATGACCCGCGTCCTGATCCTCTCCTGGGAGTACCCGCCGCTGATCGAGGGCGGCCTGGCCCGCCACGTCCGCAAGCTCTCCGAGGCTCTGGTCGAACGCGACGTCGAGGTTCACGTGCTGACCCGCGGCGGCGAGGAGTCCCCCGCCGAGGAGCGTCGCGGCGGCGTCTTCATCCACCGCATCCGCGAGCCGACCCGCCCCACCGACCTGGGCGAGTTCGTCGCCTGGGTCGAGCGGATGAACTCCGACATGCTGGCCGCCGGGGTCGAGCTCGGCGACCGCTACGACTTCGACCTCGTCCACGGCCACGACTGGCTGGTCGCCAACGCCTGCGACCACCTGGCGAAGCGCTTCGACGCGCCGCTGGTGACGACGATCCACGCCACCGAGCACGGCCGCCACCAGGGCTGGGTCGACAAGCACCCGCAGACCTACATCCACGGCGTCGAGCGCTGGATCACCAACCGCTCCGAGCGGGTGATCGCCTGCTCCCACTACATGCGCGAGCAGATCGCCGACATCTTCGGCGTCGAGGAGGAGCGGGTCAGCGTGATCCCGAACGGGATCGACCCCGACGACCTGCAGCCGCAGGACCCGGCCGAGCTGGAGCGGCTGCGGGCCGAGTTCGCCGCGCCGGAGGAGAAGCTGGTGCTGCTGATCGGGCGGCTTGTCTACGAGAAGGGGTTCCAGCTCGCCCTGGAGGCGATGCCGCGGGTGATCGCCGAGGCGCCGGGGACGCGCTTCCTGGTCGCCGGCTCGGGCACCCACGAGGCGGAGCTGCACAAGCAGGCCGAGGAGCTGGGCCTGATGGAGCACGGCACATTCCTCGGCTGGATCGGCGACGACGTCCTGCACTCGCTCTACCGGATCGCCGACCTCACGGTGGTGCCCTCGATCTACGAGCCGTTCGGGTTGGTGGCGCTGGAGGCGATGGCCTCCGAATGCCCCTGCATCGTCGCCGACACCGGCGGCCTGCGCGAGGTCGTCCCGCACGAGGAGGTCGGGTTGCGCTTCCGCTCGCACGACGCCGACGCGCTGGCCGAGGTGGCGATCCGCGTCCTCCGCGACGACGAGTTGGGGCAGCGCCTGGTCGCCGAAGCCTACGAGCACCTGCGCCGCTTCGACTGGGGCGACGTCGCCGAGCAGACGGCGGCGGTCTACGCCGACCTGGTCGGCGAGGCGAGCCGCGCCTGAGCGGCTACTGGTCCTCCGCTCCCTCGATCTGAAAGCCGCCGCTGAGAGTGCTGGCGGGAGTCCAGTCGATGCCGTCGATCAAGTCCAGGGGCGAGATCGAGAGGGCGCCGGCGAGCTTGACGAGGGTGTCGATGCGGGGGACGCGCGAGCCACGCTCCAGCAGGCCGATCTCCGTGCGGTGCAGCTCGGAGCGAAAGCCGAGCTCTTCCTGCGAGAGACCGGCCCGCTTGCGGGCGCGGAACAGGTTGTCCCCGAAGCGGGTGGCGACATCCATTTCGGGGATTCTTCTGTCTGTGACTTGAAGGATCTACACCCTCTCGACGGGATTTGTCTGCAGGCCTCATAGGGATGGATTCTGTCTCCCGGGAGAAGGTCCCCCTCCTGGGAAATCTAGTGTCTAGCAGACGATACACATCGAACCTGATACCTTGATCTCAGCAACTGCGAGGTCGAAAGCGAGAGTTGAGAAGTGCGACCATTGCCGAATGGCGCTGAGCATCGAGGGCCAGGGGGCCTGATCCTCGACAGCTCCGCGGTAATCGCGGTGATCCTCCGGGAAAAGGGCCATGGCCGGCTCGTGGAGGCGATGGACGGCGCGGCCGAGCTGGCCATCGGCGCACCGACGCTGTTCGAGATCGACAACGTCATGGCTCGGCGGTTCGAGGATGGCGACGGTGGGCTCGTCGCCGCATTCCTCGCGGACAACGGGGTAGAGGTGATCGCCTTCGAGGAGCGGCACCGGAGCCTCGCCCGGGAGGCGCAGCTCCGCTACGGCAAGGGCCGGCACCCCGCCAAGCTCAACTACGGCGACTGCATGACCTACGCCACCGCGCGCCTTGCCGACGCGCCCCTGCTGTTCACCGGCGAGGACTTCGCCCGCACCGACCTGCGCCGCGCCTGAGCCTGAGCCAATGGAAGCATTTGGGGGTCTCTGGACCCCCAAATGCTTCAATCGCCGGCGGGGGGCGGCGGAAGGGTGGTCCAGGCGGCCGGGTCGGGCTCGACCGGGCGCTCCCAGCGCAGGTCCTGCGGCGCCTCGCGCATGCGGATCACCCGGGCGGGGATGCCGGCGACGACGGCGTTGGCGGGCACGTCCCTGGTGACGACCGAGTTGGTGCCGACGATCGAGTTGTCGCCGACGCGGACGCCGCGCAGGATGCAGGCGCCGTAGCCGATCCAGACGTTGGAGCCGACCTCGACGTCGCGCATGTAGATGCCCTGCTTGCGGATCGGCCGCTCGACTTCGACCACGCCGTGGTCGAAGTCGATGAACATCGCCCGGTCGGCGATCACGCACTGCTCGCCGATCCGCACCCGGCGGTAGGCGGAGATCGTGCACTCCTGGCCCATCACCGTCTTGGCGCCGATCTCGACCACGCCCTCGTGGCAGCGGATCTTCGTCCCGTCGCCGATCCAGACGAAGCGGCCGAACTCGACCCGCCCCCGGGGGGCGATCTGCAGTTCGAGGCCGCGGCCGAGGAAGAGCAGGCCGTCGGTGCGCCAGCGCCGGCCGGCGCGGGTGAGGAAGCGGCGGCGCGCCCAGCGCAGCGCCAGCAGCCCGTATTGCGGCGTCAGCATCCCGTTGCGGGCGCAGAAGCGGAGGAGGCGGATCACGGCGGGGCGCACTTTAGACTCAGCCGCGCATGCCCGACGCCGCCAAACAGGCTTCGCTCGCCGAGCGCCTCGTCGCCGGCGACAAGCGGGCGCTGGCACGGGCGATAACGCTGATCGAGTCCGACGACCCGGCCGGCTGGGAGCTGGTGCGCGAGGTCTACCCGCGCACCGGCAAGGCGCGGATCGTCGGCTTCACCGGCCCGCCGGGGGTCGGCAAGAGCACCCTGATCGGGGCGCTGACCGCCGAGCTGCGCAAGGCCCAGCGCCAGGTCGCGGTGCTCTCGATCGACCCCTCGAGCCCGTTCACCCGCGGCGCCCTGCTGGGCGACCGGATCCGCCTCTCCGAGCACTTCCTCGATCCCGGCGTCTTCATCCGCTCGATGGCCTCGCGCGGCGCCCTCGGCGGCCTCTCCGAGGCGGCGCTGCAGGTCGCCTTGGTGATGGACGCGGCCGGCAAGGACGACGTGCTGATCGAGACGGTCGGGGTCGGCCAGGCCGAGATCGACATCGTTGACCACGCCGACACGATCGTGCTGGCGCTGATGCCGGGCTCCGGCGACTCGATCCAGGCGCTGAAGGCGGGGGTGATGGAGATCCCCGACGTGATCGTCGTCAACAAGGCCGACCACCCGATGACCGACACGATGGTGCGCGAGGTGCGCGGCGTGCTGGCGCTCTCGCACGAGCCCGGCGACTGGAAGGTGCCGATCCTGCGCACCGAGGCGGCCCGCGGCGAGGGCGTGGCGGAGCTGGCGGCGAAGATCGACGAGCACCGCGCCCACATCGAGGCCGAGGGGACGCTAGAGGAGCGCCGCGCCCGCAACCTGCGCAACGAGGTGCTGGGGATCGCCGCCTCGCGGCTGCGGCGGCGGTTGGAGGCGACCGCCGAGGCCGATCCGGGGACGGCGGCGCTACTGGAGCGGGTGGTGCGTCGCGAACTCGACCCGGCCAGCGCGGCAAGCGAGCTGATGGAGCGCCAGGCCGATGAGTGAGGCAGATGCTGCAGCCCCGAGCCCGGATGAGGCACTCGGCTGGGTCGGCTGCGAGATCGACGCGGTCAACGGCGGCCCGGTGGGCAGGGTCCACGGCGTCTTCGCCGATGCCGAGAGCGGCGCCCCGGCCTGGCTGGTCGTCGCCCTGACGCGGAAGGGATTCCTCGGCCGCAGCCGCGCCGCCGGGGCGGTGGCGGTGCCGGCGCGCGAGTGCGCCGGCGCGCTGGGCCGGGTGTGGACGGCGCTGGGCCGCCAGGCGCTGCGCACCGCCCCCACGGTCGATCCGAGCAGGCCGCTGCTGCGCGAGCACGAGCTGGCGATCGGCGCCCACTACGGGATCGGCGACGCGGAGGGCCGCTGCGCCGAAGTAGCCGCCCGCCCCGAGGGCTCCGTCACCGCCCAACCTGCCCCCTGAACTCCCCCGCCGACGGGCCGATCTCCCACCCCACAGGTGGGAAATCGGCCCGTCGGCGGAGTTTCTCTCCGCGTCACATTTGCGCTCTAGCGTGCGCGCAAAAGTCAGCTACGAAGGGAGCAGGATGATGCGTGCACGGAGGACCTTGGCGTTGCCGGCGATCGCGACGTTGGCGGTGGCGGGTGGGATCGCGCTCGGTGGCTGTGGCAGCTCGTCGAGCTCGAGCGAAAGCACCGCGACCGAATCGCAGAACGCGGCGGCGAAGAGCAAGAGCGACGAAGCGATGAAGCACGAAGAGGCGATGAAGCACGAAGAGCAGATGAAGCACGAAGAAGCGATGAAGCACGAAGAGCAGATGAAGCACGAAGAGGCCATGAAGCACAACGAATAATCGTCACCTCCCTGTAATCCCGACCTGCCAGGGTAGACGCAATGGCACTGCTGATCCTGTTCGGATTCGTCGCCGGGGCCGCCACCGCGCTTTCTCCCTGCGTGCTGCCGGTGCTGCCGATTGCGCTCTCCGCCGGCGCGACCGGCGGCCGGCGGCGGCCACTCGGAATCGTCGCCGGGCTGGCGGTCTCGTTCACCTTCGCGACCGTCGCCCTGGTCTACGTGATCTCGGCCCTCGGCCTGCCCGACGACCTGCTGCGCAAGCTGGCGATCGTCGTCCTGCTCGCCTTCGGCATCTCGCTGATGATCCCGCCGCTGGCGGCGCGGATCGAGGCGTACATGAGCCGCTTCGCCGGCCGCGCCGGCGTCAAGACCGGCGGCGACGGCTTCTGGTCGGGGACCGCGGTCGGCGCCAGCCTCGGGCTCGTATACGCGCCCTGCGCCGGGCCGATCCTCGCCGGGGTGATCACGGTCTCCGCCTCGCAGCCGTTCACCGGCGGCCGCCTCGCGGTGGCTCTCAGCTACGGGATCGGCTCCGCCGCCGTCCTCTACTTCCTGATGCTCGGCGGGCGGAGGGTGATCGCGCCGCTGGCCCGCCGCGGCATCGGCCTGCAGATCGCGATGGGCGCGGTGATGGTCGTCGTCGCCCTGGCGATGCTCGGCAACTACGACATCAAATTCCAGAACCAGATCGCCAGCAGCCTGCCGAGCTTCCTGATCAACCCGTCGAAGTCGCTGGAGGACACCGCCGCCGCCCGCGAAGCGCTGAGCGAAGTGCGCGGCGGCCCGACCAGCGCGCTCGGCGCGGCGGTGGCGAAGGCGGAGACGTCTGGCGGCGGCGCGGGCGAAGGGGGAGGCGACGGCAATGGCGGGAGCGCGGGCAAGGGCGCCTCCGACGCAAGGTCCGGCCTGCCGGTGCTCGGCACAGCGCCGGAATTCGTTGACACCCAGCGCTGGTTCAACACCCCCGGCGACCGGCCGCTGACCCTGCGCTCGCTGCGCGGACGGGTCGTCCTGGTCAACTTCTGGACCTATAGCTGCATCAACTGCATCCGCACCCTGCCTTACCTGACCGCTTGGGACAGGCGCTACCGCCGGGACGGGCTGACGATCGTCGGCGTCCACTCGCCCGAGTTCCCGTTCGAGAAAGACGCCGGCAACGTCGAAGAAGCGATCCAGCGCAACGGCATCCACTACCCGGTGGCGCAGGACAACGACCTCGCCACCTTCACCGCCTACGGAACCGAATACTGGCCCGCCGAGTACTTCATCGACGCCAAGGGCCGGGTCCGCTACGTCCACTTCGGCGAGGGCGAATACGGCAAGAAAGAGAAGATCATCCGCGAGCTGCTCGACGAAGCCGGACACGAAGTGACCGGCCCCGACTCCGGCGCCCACGGGATCGAAGCCTCGACCGGAGTGACGACGCCGGAGAGCTACCTTGGCGCCCTGCGCGCCCTGCGGTTCGTCAACGGGCGGATCACGACGGGCAGCCACGACTTCGGCAGGGCGGCCAGGCCGCCCGTCAACGAGCTCGCCTACAGCGGCCGCTGGCGGATCGCGCCGGAGTCGGCGACGGCGCGGGGAGGCGTGCTGGAACTCGACTTCGGCGCCCGTCGCGTCTACCTGGTGCTCGGCTCGCCCGGCCGCAGCCGCCGGATGCGGGTGCTGCTCGACGGCCGCCCGATCCCGAATCGCCTCGCCGGCGCCGACGTCCACAACGGCGTCGTCACCGTGACCTCGCAGCGCCTTTACGACCTGGTCGACCTGCCGAAGGTAGGCCAGGGCGTGCTGAGGCTGGTGCCCGAAGAAGGGGTGATGGGCTATGCCTTCACCTTCGGTTAGACGTGCCGTCGAAACGGTGCCCGATATGGCCTCTTTCCGACGGCACGTCGCCACGGGCGAGAGAATCGGCGGCGTGAGCGAGGAGCCGCGCGGCAAGGTGCTGGTGGTCGACGACGAGCCGACGATCGTCGAGGTCGTCGGCCGCTACATGGAGCGGGCCGGCTATGAGACCCACTCCGCAACCGACGGGCCCGAGGCACTGCGTCTCGCCGGGCTGCACCGCCCCGATCTGGTCGTGCTCGACGTGATGCTGCCCGGGCTCGACGGGATCGAGGTGATGCGGCGGCTGCAGGAGGACGGTCCGCGCACCGCGGTGATCCTGCTGACCGCGCGCGGCGAGGAGTCCGACCGCCTGGTCGGCTTGCGCCACGGCGCCGACGACTACGTGGTGAAGCCGTTCTCGCCGGCGGAGCTGGTTGCCCGGGTCGACGCGGTGCTGCGCCGCGTCTCGCCGCCGGCCGAGGCCGAGCCGGAGCCGATCGAGCACGGGCCGCTGCGGATCGACCCCGGCTCGCGGACCGTCACCCTGGCCGGCGAGGAGCTGTCGCTGACCCAGCGCGAGTTCGACCTGCTCGCCTACCTCGCTGCCCACCCCGGCCGGGTCTTCTCCCGCGACCAGCTGATGGAAGCGGTCTGGGCCTACCCCTTCTTCACCGATACCAGCACCGTCACCGTCCACGTTCGCCGCCTGCGGGCCAAGCTCGGCGACGACCCCTCCGAGCCGCGCTTCATCGAGACCGTGTGGGGCGTCGGCTACAGGTTGCGGCCGTGAAGCGCTCGCTGGCGATCGCCGTCGCGATCGCGCTCACCGCCTTCCTCGCCGGCGCCGCCGCGGTCACCGTGCCGCACAAAATGGGCTGGGGGCAGATCGCCCTGGTCGCGCTGGCGGTCGCCGGCGGCGCGCTGGCGACGGCGCTCGCCGTCCGGCTCGCCGCCGAGGAGCGCTCGCGGCGCGACGTCGAGGCGGCGCGGCGGCGGCTGGTCGCCTCGGTCTCGCACGACCTGCGCACCCCGCTCGCCTCGCTGCGGCTGCTGGTCGAGTCGATCGACGACGGGGTGGTGACGGGGGAGACGCGCGACCGCTACCTGGGCGAGATCCGCACCCACGTCGCCGCCCTCAGCGCCCTGATTGACGATCTGTTCGAGCTCTCGCGGATCGAGGCCGGAGAGATCACCTGGACGATGGGCCAGGTCGAGCTGCGCGAGCTGGTCGGCGACACGGTCGCGGCAATGCGGGCGCCGGCGGCGGCGCGCGGGGTGATGCTCGCCGCCGAGCTGCCGGCTGAGGACGTCATTGCCCGGGCCAACGCCGAGAAGTTGCAGCGCGTCCTCTTCAACCTGATCCAGAACGCGATCCGTCACACGCCGGCCGACGGCAGCGTCACCGTGCGAGCGCGGACGGCCGGCGGCGGCGTCGAGGTCGAGGTCGCCGACGACGGCGACGGGATCGCCGAGGCCGACGGCGACCGGGTCTTCGAGGCCTTCTACCGCGGGGGCGACGAGGCGACGCGCGGCGGTGACGGCGCCGGCCTGGGCCTGGCGATCTCGCGGGCGATCGTCGAAGCGCACGGGGGGCGGATCTGGCTCGAGCCGGCGATGCCGGGCACTAGCGTCCGTTTCACCCTCCAGGCCCCCTAAAAGCCCGCCGACGGGCCAATTTGTCGTCGCATAGGCGACATTTCGGCCCGTCGGCCGGGGGTTTCAGCAGCCGAGTTGGCGGGCGATGACCATCTGCTGGACCTCGTCGGTGCCCTCGCCGATCGTGAGGATCTTGGCGTCGCGGTAGAAGCGGCAGACCGGGTACTCCTCGATGTAGCCGTAGCCGCCGTGGATCTGGACCGCCTCCTCGGTCGCGCGGACGGCGAGGCGGCCGGTGATCAGCTTCGCCTGGGCGGCGGTGAGGGTGAACGACTTGCCGGCGTCCTTCTCCAGCGCGGCGCGCCAGGTGAGCAGGCGGGCGGCCTCGATCTGGGCCGAGAGGTCGGCGATCTTCGCCTGGATCGACTGGAACTTGGAGATCGCCTGGCCGAACGCCTGCCGCTCCTTGGCGTAGGCGATCGCCTCGTCGAGGGCGCCCTGGGCGAGCCCGACGCCCATCGCGGCGACGCCGATCCGGCCGCCGTCGAGGATGTGGAGGAAGTTCTTGAAGCCGTCGCCGCGGCGGCCGAGCAGGTTGGTCTCGGGCACCCGGCAACCCTCGAAGCCGAGCGGCCGCGTGTCGGAGGCGTTCCAGCCCATCTTGCGGTAGGCCGCACCGACCTCGTAGCCGGGCGTCCCGGTGGGGACGATCAGGTTGGAGATCTCCTTGCGCCCGTCGGCGTCGCCGGTCACGGCGGTGATCGAGACGCACCCGGATATGTCGGTCCCGGCGTTGGTGATGAACTGCTTCGCCCCG
Organism: uncultured Solirubrobacterales bacterium; assembly: GCA_963702955.1. Taxonomy (GTDB): domain Bacteria; phylum Actinomycetota; class Thermoleophilia; order Solirubrobacterales; family 70-9; genus VRUE01. The sequence goes on from OY969774.1 coordinate 83,731, forward strand.
TCGACGACCCACTCGCCGCCGTCGAGCTTCGCGGTCGTGCGCACGTTGCCGGCGTCGGACCCGGCCTCCGGCTCGGTCAGTCCGAAGGAGGCGAGCCGCTCGCCGCTGCAGAGGCGCGGCAGCCATTCGTCCTTCTGCTCGTCCGATCCCCAGAGGTAGATCGGCATCGTCCCCAGCGACGTGTGCGCCGCCATCGTGATGCCGACCGAGGAGTCGATCCGCGCCAGCTCTTCCACCGCGAGCACGTAGGAGAGAGTGTCCGCACCCCCGCCCCCGTACTCCTGCGGGAACGGGATCCCCATCAGCCCGAGCCCGCCGAGCTTCGCGACGATCTCGTAGGGAAACGACTTGGTCCGATCCAGCTCCTCCGCCACGGGCGCAACCTCGTTGCGGGCGAAGTCCCGCACCGTGTCGCGCAGCAGCCTCTGCTCGTCGGAGAGATCGAAATTCACGCGCGGGACCCTACGCGAGCGTCAGAGCTGCAGGCTCTTGACTTGCAGCAACTCCTCGATCCCGTGGCGGCCGTGCTCGCGCCCGTGGCCGGACTGCTTGTAGCCGCCGAACGGCGCCAGCGGGTTGAAGGCGCCGCCGTTGATCTCGATCTGGCCGGCGCGGATGCGCTTGGCGACGGCGACCGCCCGCTCGGGGTCGGCCGCCCAGACGCCGGCGGCGAGGCCGTAGACGGTGTCGTTGGCGATCCGCACGGCGTCGTCCTCACCGTCGTGGGGCTGGATCGCGAGCACCGGGCCGAAGATCTCCTCCTGGGCGATCGTCATCTCCGGCGTCACCTCGGAGAAGACGGTGGGGCGGACGAAGTAGCCGCGCTCGAGGCCCTCCGGCGGGGCGGCGCCGCCGGTCAGCAGCTTCGCCCCCTCGGCCTCGCCCTTCTCGATGTAGCCGCGGACGCGGTCGCGCTGGACCTCCGAGACGAGCGGGCCGAGCCGCGTCGAGTCTTCGAACGGGTCGCCGGGCGTGTAGGACTCCGCCGCCCGGACCGCCAGCTCCTCCACTTCGGCGAGCCTCTCGCGCGGCACCAGCATCCGCGTCAGGGCGCTGCAGGTCTGGCCCGAGTTGAGGAAGCACTTGGCGACGCCGTCGGGCACCGCCCGGGAGAGGTCGGCGTCGTCGAGGATCACGTTCGGCGACTTGCCGCCGAGCTCCATCGCCACCGACTTCACGGTGGCCGAGGCCAGCTCGGAGACGCGGCGCCCGGCCCGGGTCGAGCCGGTGAAGGAGACGATGTCGACGCCGGGGTGCCCGGCGATCGCCTCGCCGACCTCCGGGCCGGTGCCGGTGACGAGGTTGAAGACGCCGGCGGGGAGGCCGGCGGCCTCGATCGCCTCGGCGAGGATGAAGGCGTTGAGCGGCGCGACCTCGCTCGGCTTGAGGACGACGGTGCAGCCGGCCGCGAGCGCCGGGAAGGCCTTGGCGGCGATCTGGTTGAGGGGAAAGTTCCACGGCGTGATCGCGCCGAGCACGCCGACCGGCTCGCGCAGGACGCGCGAGTTGCCGATCTCCTCCTCCCAGGCGATCTCCTCGATCAGCCCCGGCATCGCCGCGAGCTCCCCGAGGGGCATCCCCACCTGGACGATCCTGCTGAGCTTCAGCGGCATGCCCATCTCCTGGGAGATCGTCGCCGCCATCTCCTCGGAGCGCTCGCCGAGCCCGGCGGCGATAGCCTCCAGGCAGGCGGCGCGCTCGGAACGTGAGGTCCGCGACCAGCCCTCGAAGGCGGCACGCGCGGCGCGCACCGCGCGGTCGGCGTCGGCGGCCGTGCAGGCCGGAATCGTCGCCATGACCTCCTCGGTGGTCGGGTTGACGACCTCGATCGTCTCCGCACCCTGCGGCTCGACCCACTCGCCGTCGATGAAGATCCTGTCCTTCGCCTGAACCTCAGCCGCCGTAGCCATCTCAATCCTCCTTGTAGTCGCCTAGATCATTGCGCGTGAAGGATTTGGGGGTCCATAGACCCCCAAAAGCTTCATTTTGCGAGTGCCAGGGCCCGCCCCGTGGCGCCGACGCCGGGGCCGGGCAGGGCGCGGGCGTCGCGGGCGCGCAGCTCCTTGCCGCAGGCCTCGCAGATGCCGCGGTCGTTGACCGGGCCGCCGCACTCCTTGTGGACGATCAGCATCGGCGGGCCGCCGGGGCTGGGGGAGTGGCGGTCGCCCCAGGCGAGCAGGGCGATCAGCGCCGGCCAGAGGTCGAGCCCCTTCTCGGTCAGGAAGTACTCGTAGCGCTCCGGGCTCTCCTGGTAGGGGCGGCGCTCGAGGATGTCCTCGTCGACCAGCCGCTGCAGGCGAGTTGCGAGCACGTTGCGGGCGACGCCGAGCGAGCGCTGCAGCTCGCCGAAGCGGCGGTTGCCGTTCATCACGTCGCGGACGATCAGCAGCGACCAGCGCTCGCCGACCACCTCCAACGCCTTGGCGATCGAGCAGACCTGGCCGGGGTAGTCGTGGCGCAGCACAGGGTGATCTTCGCACACAAGGTTGCATCACGCAACCGACTCGGTTAGAGTGCGCACGACATGAGTTGCTTGACGCAACCTGGGCCGGAACCGCCGGATGCGATCCGGTCCGAACTGCCGATTGGAGGCTGAGATGAGGCTGATCCCGAGGCACCGCAACCAGCGCCGCAGCTTCACCCGCATCGCGATAAGCCAGGAGGAGATCGCCGCCGACCTGCATTACCCGGCGCGGCGTCCGAACGCCGGCGGCTCCACCGGCCGTCACCGCCGGGGGATGGGGGCGCGATGAGCGAGGACGGCACCGGAGTCGCGGGCGCCGCCGGGATGGACGGCGGCACCGCGCTCGACGCCGCCGCAGCGTTCGCCGAGTCCAGCCCGGAGACGAGCCGCAGCCGCACGCTGGTCTGGCAGGACCCGGTGCCGACCGCGGCGGCCGGGGCGACGATGACCGGGATCGAGTACATGACGGCGATCGTCGAGGGCAGGGTGCCGCCGCCGCCGATCGCGGTGACGATGCGGATGAAGCCGATCGAGCTGGGCGAGGGCCGCGCCGTCTTCGAGGGCGAACCGGGCGAGGAGCACTACAACCCGATCGGCGTCGTCCACGGCGGCTACGCCGCGACCCTGCTCGACTCGGCCCTGGGCTGCTCCGTCCACACCACCCTGCCGGCCGGCGTCGGCTACACCTCGCTCGGCCTCGAGGCGAAGTACGTGCGGCCGATCACCCGCGACACCGGCCGCGTCCTCTGCGAGGCGAACGTCGTCTACCGCGGCCGCCGCCAGGCGACCTCGGAGGCCAACCTGACCGCTGCGGCGACCGGCAAGCTGCTCGCCCACGGCGTCGCCACCTGCATGATCCTCGAGCTCGGCGGCTGAACGGCGGCTCAGCCGGCCAGCTCGCGGGCCAGCTCGACCAGCAGGCGGACGCCGAAGCCGCTGGCGTCGCTGCCGGTGTAGGGGCGGCCGACGTCCCAGGCGGTGCCGGCGATGTCGACGTGGGCCCACGGGGTCTCGCCGACGAACTCCTCGAGGAAGGAGCCGGCGTAGATCGTGCCGGCCTTGCGCTTGGCGGCGGCGTTGGTGAGGTCGGCGACCTTGCCCTTGACCAACTGCTTGTACTCGGCGTGGAGGGGGAGGCGCCAGACCAGCTCGCCGGTCGTCAGCCCCGCCCGCTCGACCTCGCCGGCGAGATCGTCGTCGTTGGAGACCACCGCGGCATAGGTCGAGCCGAGCGCGATCAGCACGGCGCCGGTCAGGGTCGCCAGGTCGACGATCCGCTCGGCCCCCAGCTCGACCGCGTAGGCGAGCGCGTCGGCGAGGATCAGGCGGCCCTCGGCGTCGGTGTTGTTGACCTCGACCGTCTTGCCGTTGTGCTGGGTGATCACGTCGCCCGGCTTGATCGCGGTTCCCGATGGCATGTTCTCGGTCGCCGGGACGACCGCCACCAGGTCCACCGCGAGGCCCAGCTCGGCGATCGCCGCGACCGCCTCGAGCACGGCGGCGGCGCCCGACATGTCCATCTTCATCTCCTCCATCGAGGCCGACGGCTTCAGCGAGATGCCGCCGGTGTCGAAGGTGACGCCCTTGCCGACCAGCCCGAGGGTCGGGCCGGAGCCGCCGCCGGAATAGCGCAGGACGATCAGCCGCGGATCCTCGGCGCTGCCCTGGCTGACCGCGACCAGGCCGCCCATCTCCTTCGCCGCGATCTCCTCGCGGCCCAGCACCTCTACGCTGAGCGCGTCGCTGCCGGCGGCGATCTCCTCGGCGCGGCCGGCGAGGTAGGAAGGGGTGGCGACGTTGGCGGGCAGGCTCTGCAGGTCGCGGGCGCGGTTCTGCGCCGCGGCGCAGACGCGGGCGGCCTCGGCGGCGCCGGCGACCGCGTCCGGGGCCAGCAGGGTCAGCGACTCGACCCGCGCCGGCGGCGGGGCGCCCGGGTCGGCGCTCTTGAAGCGGTCGAAGCGGTAGGCGGCGAGGATCGTGCCGGTGACGATCGCCGCGGCGGCAGCCTCGTCGTCGCCGGACTCGGGCAGCAGCCAGGCGAGGCTCGGGGCCTCCAGCGTCGCGGCCTGCTTCGCGGCCACCGCGGCGGCGATCCGCAGCCGCTCCGGGTCGCTCTCCTCGCGCTTGCCGAGGCCGACGACCAGCGCCCGGCCGGGGCGCTCGGGGTGCAGCAGCGAGAGCTTTTCGAAGCCCCCCTTGGCGTCCGCCGCGCCGGGCGCGCCGGCCAGCGCCGCCGGCAGCTCCTCGCCCTCGTAGAGGCCGGCGACGAGCAGCGCGGCGTCGGCCTCGGCGATCTCGATCTGGCGCACGGCGACCTTCACGGCGGGCGAGTCTATGCGCTTGCTCACGCCGCCCCTCGCATGCGGCCGCTATCGTTCCCTCAGGGCCATGCGGCCCTCCCGAGCCGAGACCCGGCACAAACGAGACAGAAAGGCCGCCAGATGCCCAGCACCGTCATCCTTGCAACCGCACGCACGCCCTTCGGCAAGATGGGCGGGACCCTCTCCTCGCTCGAGGCCACCGACCTCGGCGGCCACGTGATCGAGGCCGCGCTGGAGCGCTCCGGCGTCGACCCCGAGCAGGTCCAGCAGGTCGTCTTCGGCCAGGTCCTGCAGGCCGGCCAGGGCCAGATTCCCTCGCGCCAGGCGCAGATCAAGGGCGGCATCTCGAAGGAGGTGCCCTCGGAGACGGTCAACAAGGTCTGCGCCTCGGGCATGCGCTCGCTCGGGATCGCCGACACGGCGATCCGCGCCGGCGACACCGATGTCGCCGTGACCGGCGGCATGGAGTCGATGAGCCAGGCGCCCTACCTGCTGCCGGGCGCCCGCTTCGGCTTCCGCATGGGCGACGTGACGGCGATCGACGCGATGACCCACGACGGGCTGACCAATCCCTTCACCGAGAAGCAGATGATCGACGAGGCGAGCGAGGTCTCCAACGAGCTGGAGATCACCCGCGTCAACATGGACCGCTTCGCCGAGCGCTCGCACCGGCTCGCCGCCGAGGCGACCGACGCCGGCCGGCTCGCCGACGAGATCGTCGGCGTCACGGTCAAGTCGCGTAAGGGCGAAAACACGATCGAGGCCGACGAGGCGATCCGTCCGGAGACGACGGTGGAGGTCCTCGCCAAGCTGAAGGGGATCGGCGGCGAGGACGCGACCCACACCGCCGGCAACGCGCCGGGCGTCAACGACGGCGCCGGCGCGATCGTCGTCGCCTCCGCCGAGTGGGCCGAGAGGGAGGGCCGCGAGCCGCTTGCCCGCGTCCTCTCCTACGGCGCCGTCGCCGACGACTTCGCCTACCTGGCGAGGACCCCCGCCAACGCCGCCAAGCAGGCGCTGGAGAAGATCGGCAAGAGCCCCGAGGACGTCGATCTCTGGGAGATCAACGAGGCCTTCGCCTCGGTCGCGCTGAACTCGATGCGGATGCTCGGCGTCGACGAAGAGAAGGTCAACGTCAACGGCGGCGCGATCGCCCTCGGCCACCCGATCGGCGCCAGCGGCGCCCGCATCGTCGGCAGCCTCGTGCACGAGTTGAACCGCCGCGGCGGCGGCCTCGGCGTCGCTGCGATCTGCTCCGGCGGCGGCCAGGGCGACGCGATAGTCATCGAGGTCTGACCCCGTGCAGCGCGCTGCTGCCTTCTTCGACCTCGACAAGACCCTGATGGCGGGGTCGAGCGGGATGCAGTTCGCCCGGGTTGCGGCGCGCCACGGGCTGGTCGGGCGGCGGCAGCTCGCGAGCTGGGGGATCGAGCACCTTCGCTACCGCCTGCGCGGCGTTTCCGACGAGCGCACCGCCGAGGTGCTGCGCGGGGTGCGCGAGCTGCTGACCGGGATCGCCGCCCGCGACCTCGAGCGGATGAACCCGGAGGTGATGGCGGCGATCCTGCCGCGCGTCTACCCGCAGATGCTCGACGAGGTCTACGCCCACCAGGACGCCGGCCGGCGGACCTTCATCGTCAGCGCCGCCGGCAGCGGCGTGGTCGAGCCGCTGGCCGCCGTGCTGGGGATGGACGGCGGCGTCGGCACCAGGTACGAGGTCGGCGAGGACGGCGCCTTCAGCGGCCGCTTCGACGGCCCCTTCGTCTACGGCCCGGGCAAGGTCGAGGCGATCGAGGCCTACGCGGCCGAGCACGGAATCGACCTCGACGCCTCCTACGCCTACTCGGACTCGCTCTCCGACCTGCCGATGCTGCGCGCGGTCGGCAATCCGGTGGTCGTCAACCCGGACCCGCCGCTGGCCGAGCTGGCCCGGCAGGAAGGCTGGCAGACGATGCGCTTCGAGCGGCTCGGCCGGCGCCTGGTGGCGGTCGCCGTCACCCTACTGGCGACGATCGCCGGCTTCGGCGCCTCGCGGATCGCGGCCCGCGGCAAGGGCCCGCCCCGCCGCTTCGCTGTGCGGCGGTAGCGGGCCCGGCGCGCCCGACGGCCGCTCAGTGACCCTGAGCGGCGGGGCGGTGCCCGACGTGCGGTTTGTGCGAGCGCAGGAACTTGAGCACGGTGTCGGGGTCGCGGACCGCGCCGCCGGCGACGAGGACGGCGAAGCCGATCCCGGCCAGCATCAGGGCGATCCCGATCACGATCCCGAACAGCGACAGGCGGTCGGCCATGTAGGTGGCGTTGAGCGCGGTGCCGAGGGCGGTCTCGGTCACCCAGACGTCACGGGCGCCGTTTTCGGCCGGCTGCCCGGTTTCGGAGTCGATCGCGGCGAACTGTTCGTTGCTGGTACCGCCCCCTGGGGAGAGTTCGCTCTTCGGGGTTCCGGGCTTCGCTTCGAACTGACCCATTTCGGAGTAGGTGTAGCCGCCGGTCGCCTCGAGCGCGTGGATCGTCATGTAGGAGGCGAAGCAGCGCGCCTTGCTGCCGCTGTCGATCGGCTGTTCGGCGACGTCGCAGGTCGGCAGTGCGACGTTCTTCAGCCCCGCTTCCCTCGCCTCGGCGGCGATCCCGGACGGGGTCATGTCGGGCGTGCCGACGATGTTCTGGCGGTTCAGTTCGGTCGTGACCGTGCTCTGCCCGTTCGCTCCCATCACGATTGCGACGACGCCGAAGGCGATCAGCACCACCGCCGCGACGATTCCTCCGATCTCAAGTCCTCTGCGCATCCTGCACCTCCGCTGTAGTCGATTCCAAGACGAACGCGTATCGGCGTCAAAGTTCGCATCCGGGCGACGCTCTGCCTTCCGGGCGAGTCCCCGGTTTGTCCCGGTAGAAACCCGTAGACCGGACCCGGGCAATCCCGCGCCCGGGGCTGCCTCAGGCGCCCGCGGCGGCGCCGAGGCCCAGCGCGCGGGCCAGGTCGGCGGCGGTCTGCGGGCCGCGGAGGATCGAGGCGATGCGGCCGGCGCGGTCGAGGACGAGCGTGGTCGGCAGGCCGATCACGCCGTAGCGCCCGCCGCTGAGGCCGTCGGCGCGCAGGACCGGGAAGGTCCAGCCGTAGCGCTTGACGAAGGCGAGCGCCGCGCCGCGGTCGTCTTCCCAGTCGACGCCGACCAGCGCGGCGCGCCCGTGCAGCCGGCGGGCGAGGCGCGCGAACCCCGGCGCCTCCTGGCGGCAGGGCTCGCACCAGCTCGCCCAGAAGACGATCGCGGCCGGCTTGCCGCGCAGCGAGGCGAGCGTCGCCCGCGGCGGCACCAGCACCTCGCTCGGCAACGGCGGCGCCGGCCGGCCGGACGCCGAGCCGCCGCCGCGATCGAGCAGCGCGTCGGCGGCCAGCGCCGCGACGACGACGACGGCGACGATCGCGTAGATGAGATGGCGGCGGCTCACGCGCATGCTTCCCGGAGGCCGAGGATAAGCCCTTGCCTTGCGCCGACCCGAGGACTAAGTTAAGAGCAATACGAGGCCGCCGGTGGGAGAGCCGGCGGTCGGCGGAAGGAGGAATCGTGAGTTCCCTGACGGCCAGGCTTGCGGCGATCGGCATCGCAGTCGTGGTCGTCGCAGCGCTGATCGGCTTCTACGTCGCCGACCTGCTCAGCTCCCCGCCGAGCGTCGAAGCTCGCCAGTCGGGACCCCGGGCCGCCCATCTGGTCCTGAAAACGGAGGCAGCCGTCGGTCCCCAGGGCGCCAACCCCAGCTGGGTCTCCTACCTGATTCGCAACCCGCAGGGCGAATGGGTCCACAGCACGATCTTCAAGGTGCCGGCGCACGCGCTGGTCCGCGTCACCCTCTACCAGTTCGACGGCGACAGCGGGCTGCGCAACCCGTTCCTCTCCCAGGTCCACGGCACCGTCGGCAACACGATGCTGGTCAACGGCAAGCGGATGAAGGCGATCCCGCCCGAAGAAGCCTCGCACACCTTCGCGGTGCCGCAGATCGGCCTGATCGTGCCGCTGCGGGGCGTGCCGGACGAAGCTCCGAACCAGTGCGAAGAAGGCCCCTGCTCGCTGAGCCAGGCCCACGAGACGGTCGAGTTCACGATCCGCACCGGCAAGCCGGGGCGCTACCGCTGGCAGTGCTTCGTGCCGTGCGCGGCGGGCTTCCTCGCCGGGTTCGGCGGGCCGATGCAGACGATCGGCTACATGGACGGCTTCCTCCAGGTGTCATGAGCGAGGCCCGGTGAAAGAACCGAACCACCTGCGCCGGATCGCGATCGCCGCGCTGGTGCTGAGCGCGATCGCGACCCCGATCGTGGTCGCTGTCATCGCCCCGAACCTGCCCCCCGGCAACGGCAGCAGCGCCTCCTCGGGCCAGGTCTACGACGACACGGTCCTGCTCGGAATCGTCACCCCGATCGCGGTGACGATCCTCGTCTACTTCGCCTACACGCTGGTCGTCTTCCGCCACCGGGCGGGCGGTCACGAAGAAGGCGTCGCGATCCGCGACGACAACCGCGTCCACGTCCCCTGGCTGGTCGGGACGACCCTGATCGTCCTCTTCCTCGCCGCCTTCGGCACGGTCGAGCTGACCGACGCCGGGGCGGGCGGCGGCCAGGGCCCGAGCCCGGCCTGGAAGCCGTCGGGCCGGGCGATGCCGGTCCAGGTGATCGCCCAGCAGTGGGAGTTCACCTACCGCTACCCGACCTTCGGCGGGATCGAGACGGCCCACCTCGAGCTGCCGGTCGGCCGCCAGGTCGAGTTCCACGTCACCTCGCTCGACGTGATCCACTCCTTCTGGGCGCCGAAGCTCGGGATCAAGGCCGACGCCAACCCCGGCGTCAACAACGTCGCCTACGCCAAGCCCGACGAGGAAGAGCCGTTCGAAATCCACTGCAGCGAGCTGTGCGGGCTCTGGCACGGCTACATGTTCGACACCGGCCAGGTGGTGAGCGGCACCGCCTTCTTGCGCTGGATCCACAACCAGCAGAAGGTCTTCGCGCCGGCGGCGAAGGTCCTGCCGCCCTACGCGACGCATTACTTCCCCGAACCCGATAGGAGGGGCGGATGAGCGAAGCAGCCACGAGGCCGCTCTGGCGGCGCCTGATCGGCTTCAACCTGCTCAGCGGGATCGTGCTGGGGATCGTCGGCTTCTACTTCGGCTGGTGGCTGGGCCACCAGATCCACGCCGAGAGCCTCGAGTTCTTCGAGGACACGAACCAGAACGACGTCGCGCTGCTGCTCGGCTACCTGTTCGCGGTGGTCGGCTTCCTGGTCGGCCTCGGCTTCGCCGGCTATCCGCTGTCGCGGATGGTCGGGCGCGGGCGCACCCACGTCGCCAACGAGGAGGGCGGGGTCGGCCGCTACTTCGGGCTCTGCACCGACCACAAGGTGGTCGGCGTCCAGTACATCTTCGGGGTCGGCCTCTTCTTCTTCATCGCCGGACTGAACGCGATGCTGATCCGGGCCGAGCTGCTGCGGCCCTCGCCGCAGCTTTTCGGGGCCGGCAACTACCTGACCCTGGTCGGCCTGCACGGCACGATGATGATGGGGATCATGACCTCGGGCGTGCTCGGCCCGTTCGCCAACTACTTCGTGCCGCTGATGATCGGCGCCCGGCGGATGGCCTTCCCGCGGATCGAGTCGCTGACCTTCTGGCTGCTGATGGCGGCCGGGGCGATCCTCGTCACGACGATCTTCTTCGGCGGCTTCCCGACCGGCTGGACGGGATACGCGCCGCTCAACGTCCAGGCCAACTACGGCTTCGACTCCTACATCTTCTTCTTCGCCCTGGTCGGGCTCTCGATGACGATGCTGGGACTGAACCTGATCGCGACGATCGTCACCATGCGCGCCCCCGGCATCACCTGGGGACGGCTGCCGATCTTCTGCTGGGGGGCGCTCAGCACCGGCATCCTGATGGTGCTGGCGGCGCCGGTCCTGATCGCGGCGCTGTTGATGGTCGCCTTCGACCGCGGCGTGCAGACCTCGTTCTTCCTCTCCAGCGCCGGCGGCAGCCCCTACCTGTTCCAGAACCTGTTCTGGTTCTTCGGCCACCCCGAGGTGTACGTGCTCGCCCTGCCCGGGTTCGGGATCATCCTCGAGATCCTCCCGGTCTTCGCGCGCAAACCGCTCTGGGGCTACCGGATCGCCGTCGCCGGGATCCTCGGCGTGATGCTGCTCAGCTTCTTCGTCTGGCAGCACCACCTCTTCGTCAGCGGGCTCAACTCCTCGCTGCGGCCCTTCTACATGTTCTCGACCGAGTCGATCTCGATCCCCACCGGGCTGGTCTTCCTCTGCGGGATGGCGACCCTGTGGCGGGCGAAGATCCGCTACACGGTGCCGATGCTGTTCTGCCTCGCCTGGTTCTTCAACTTCTTCATCGGCGGGGCGTCGGGCGTCTTCCTCTCCGACGTGCCGAGCGACGTCGCCACCCACGGCAGCTTCTTCGTCATGGCCCACTTCCATTACACGATCATGGGCGGGCTGGTCTTCGCCTTCTTCGCGGCGATCTACTACTGGGTGCCGAAGATGTTCGGGATGGAGCTGAACGAGCGGCTGGGGAAGATCCACTTCTGGACGATGTTCATCGCCTTCAACTCGACCTTCGCGCCGCTGTTCGCGCTCGGCCTGATGGGGATGCCGCGGCGCGTCGTCACCTATCCCTCGCACCTGCAGCCGCTCAACGTCTGGGTCTCGGTCTCGGCCTTCGTGCTGGGGGCCTCGATGCTGGTCTTCCTCGCGAACGTCGTCTACTCGCTGGCGATCGTCCGCAAGCCGGCGGCGGCCAACCCCTGGGGCTCGAAGTCGCTCGAGTGGCAGACGCCGACCCCGGTCCCGGTGGAGAACTTCGAGCGCCCGCCGACGATCGACTCCGACCCCTACGACTACGGCGTGCCGCCGGCGCCGCCGCGCCCGGCCGAGGCGCCGGCCTCGGGATAGGAGGGACGATGGAGGCACGCGACCATACGCAGGCGCCGGCGGCGAGCTACGCGGAGACGCCGGAGCTGCACGAGCGGATCGACCGGATCGGCTTCGGGCTGATCGCCGGGGCGACGATCATGTTCTTCCTCGGCTTCGTCTTCGCCTACTTCTACCTGCGCTCGCTCGACAACAACGGCCTCTGGCGCCCGGCGGGAGTCGAACCGCCGAGCGGCTACGGGATCGCGATCGCCGCCGCGCCGGCGCTCAGCGCCGCCTCCTTTCTCTACGCGGCCCGGGCGGCCCGCGAGGGCGGCACCTCGTGGGTGGCGGCCTCGGGCGTCGCGCTGGCGCTCGGCCTGTTCGCCTGCGCCGCCCAGGCGGTCGAGTACGCCCACATCCCCTTCGGCCCCGAAAGCGGCGGCTACGCCAGCGTCTTCTTCGGCTGGACCGCGCTCTACGTGGTGGTCGCGCTGCTGGCGATGTACCGGGTCGAGACGGTCTTCGCCGCCGGGTTGCGCCACCGCGGCCGGCCGCAGGCGGTGCCCGAGGGCTTTGCCCCGAGCGCCTACTACTGGGCGCTGCTGGCGGCGATCGGCGTCCTCGCCTGGGTCGTCCTCTACCTGGTCTGAGCGATGGCAGCGCTGACCACGCCCCTCGACTGGACCGGCGGGCCGGCCCTGGCCTGGGTGCTGGGCGCGGCGCTGCTCTATGCGCTGGGCGGCAGGGGCCGCCGCGCGCCGCAGGCGGCGGATCGTCGGCGCACGGCCGCCTTCGCCGCCGGCCTGGCGGCGATCCTCATCGCCCTCGACTCGCCGCTCGACGAGCTCGCCGACGAACTGTTCTGGGCGCACATGACCCAGCACGTGCTGCTGATCGCGGTGGCGCCGCCGCTGCTGGTCCTGTCCCGGCCCTGGACGCGGATGTGGCGCGGCGTCCCGGCCCGCCGGCGGCGCCCGATCTCGCGCCGGCTCGTCTCGGGGCCGCGCTGGGCGCCGCTGCGAGGGGCGGCGGCCTTCCTCGGCGGCGGGCTCGTCTCCTGGCTGATCTTCAACCTCGACTTCTGCGCCTGGCACCTGCCCGTCCTCTACGACGCGGCGCTGCGCTCCGACGCCGTCCACGCCTGCGAGCACTTCGCCTTCTTCGCCACGGCGCTGCTGCTCTGGACCCGGGCGATCTACTCGCCGCCGTGGCGCTCGCGTCTCAGCGAGCCGGCGAAGCTCGCCTACCTGGGGGGGACGCTGGTGGTCGGCTGGGTGCTGGCGATCGTCCTGGCGACGGCCTCCTCGCCGCTCTACTCCGCCTACGCCGAGGAGGCGAGCCGCCCGGGCCACATCTCGGCGCTGACCGATCAGCAGTTCGCGGCCGGGGTGATGTGGGTGCCCGGCTCGCTCTCCTACACGATCGCGATCGTCCTGATCGCCTACCGTTGGCTGGAGCCGCGCCAGGCGCGGGGCCGCAGCGGTCCCGCCAAGCCACTGCCGACTGGAGTTGGATGAGATGCAAGCGACGCAGATGCTGACCGCGACCGCCGGCTGGACGAGCTTCTCCGGGGTCTTCTCGACCGTCTTCCCGCTGGTCGTCCTGATCGCCGTGCTCGCCTGGTACGCGGTGGCGAGCAGAAGACACCCTTGAGAAGACGTGGGGCGGATGGCGGCTCCCCGCGGAGGCCGCGGACCACCCGTCGGGTCGCGGCGGCGGCGATCCCGCTCGCGGCGCTGGTCGGCGTGCTGCTCGGCATCGGCGCGCACCGGCTGACCGGCGGCGCTTCGGACGGTAAGAGCACCGCGGCTCGGGTCCGCGGCCAGGCGGTCTGGCCGGCGGGTCTTCGGCGGGCGCCCGAATTCTCGCTGCCCGACCAGGCGGGCCGGCGCTTCGCGCTCGGCTCGCTGCGCGGCCGGCCGGCGATCCTCGCCTTCATGGACTCCCACTGCCACCAGGAGTGCCCGCTCGAGGGCCGCGCCCTCGCCGCCGCCTTCCGGATGGTGCCGCGGGCGGAGCGGCCGGTCGTCGTCGCGGTCAGCGTCAATCCCTGGGAAGACACGCCCGCCTCGGCCCGCCGCGCGATCGAGCGCTTCGGCCTGGCGCCGTTCGAATGGCGCTGGCTGCTCGGCTCGAAGGCGACGCTGGCGCCGGTCTGGCGCAAGTACGGGATCGAAGTGCGGCGCACGACGGGCGACGTCGAGCACACCGACGCGATCTACCTGATCGACGCGCAGGGCGACGAGCGCGCGGGGATGGTCTACCCCTTCCTTCCGGTCTGGGTGAGCGACGACCTGAAGACCTTGGCTGCCGAAGCAAGCGCGTAGCGGAGGAGGAGCCCGGTGGGTCGGTGGGCGAATTGATGTCGCCGCCTGCGGCGGCGACGATGATGGAGCGCGGCTCCGCCGCGTTTGGAATCAGATTGCATTTCGCGGCCTTCGGCCACATTCGCCCACCGACCCACCGGGCTCCTCTTCCACAGTCCGCGCCGGTTGCCCCGGGTTGCCACGCCTAGACTGTGTGGGACATGGCTACCGAGCCGCGGGAGAAAGCTGAGTTGGGGGAGCGCGAGGCGGAGTTCGAGACTATGTCGGGGCAGCCGATCGGGTCGCTGTACGGGCCAGAGGACGCGGCGGGCGATGCCGAGGAGCGGATCGGACGGCCCGGGGAGTACCCGTTCACTCGCGGGCCGTACGAGTCGATGTACCGGGGGCGGCTGTGGACGATGCGCCAGTTCGCCGGCTTCGGCACGGTCGAGGAGACCAACGAGCGCTTCCACTACCTGCTCGACCACGGGCAGACCGGGCTCTCGACCGCCTTCGACATGCCGACCCTGATGGGCTACGACTCAGACCACGCCCGCAGCCTCGGCGAGGTCGGTCGCGAGGGCGTCGCAGTTGACACGCTCGACGACATGGAACAGCTCTTCGCGGGCATCCCGCTCGGCGGCGTCACCACCTCGATGACGATCAACGCGCCGGCGGCGATCCTGCTCGCCTTCTACGTCCTCGTCGGCGAGCAGCAGGGGGTGCCGGCGGAGAAGCTCGGCGGCACGATCCAGACCGACATCCTCAAGGAGTACATCGCCCAGAAAGAGTGGTGCTTCCCGATCGAGCCGGCGATGCGGCTGGTCACCGACATGATCGAGTGGTGCTCGCAGAAGATGCCGCGCTGGCACCCGGTCTCGATCTCCGGCTACCACATCCGCGAGGCCGGCTCGACCGCGCAGCAGGAGCTCGCGTTCACGCTCAAGGACGGCTTCACCTACGTCGAGCGGGCGCTGGAGCGCGGCCTCGACGTCAACGACTTCGCGCCCCGCCTCTCCTTCTTCTTCAACGCCCACATCGATTTCTTCGAGGAGATCGCCAAGTACCGGGCGGCGCGGCGGATCTGGGCGCGCGAGATGCGCGACACCTACGGCGCCAAGCGCGAGGAGTCGATGCGGCTGCGCTTCCACGCCCAGACCGCCGGCGTCTCGCTGACCGCGCAGCAGCCGCTCAACAACGTCGTCCGCACCTCGCTTGAGGCGCTGGCGGCGGTGCTCGGCGGCACCCAGTCGCTGCACACCAACTCCTTCGACGAGGCGCTGGCGCTGCCGACCGAGGAGGCGGTGCGGGTGGCGCTGCGCACGCAGCAGGTGATCGCCTTCGAATCGGGCGTCGCCGCCACCCCCGACCCGCTCGGCGGCTCCTGGTTCGTCGAGAAGCTGACCGACGAGATGGAGGCCGCCGCCTACGACTACTTCGCGCGGATCGACGAGCTGGGGGGGATGGTCGAGGCGATCCGCCGCAACTTCCCCCAGCGCGAGATCGCCGAGGCCTCCTTCGCCTACCAGCGCGCGGTCGACGAGCGGCGGCGGATCGTCGTCGGCGTCAACGACTTCGTCCAGGAGGGCGAAGACGCGACCCCGATCCTGCGGATCGACCCGGCGCTGGAAGGCAAGCAGGTCGACCGCCTGGCGACGACCCGCGCGCGCCGCGACGGCGCCGAGGTGGAGAGCTCCCTCGCCGAGCTGAAGCGGGTCGCCGCGACCGACGCCAACCTGATGCCGCCGATCCTCGCCGCCGCCCGCGCCCGCGCCACCGAGGGCGAGATGATCGCCGCCATGCAAGAGGTCTTCGGCACCTACACCGAGTCGCCGGTCTTCTGAGCAGTCGCTAGGGTTCTCGCCGCATGGAGGCCGCAACCGCCCGCAAGATCCGCGTCGTCGTCGCCAAGCCCGGCTTGGACGGGCACGACCGCGGCGCCAAGATCATCGCCCGGGCGCTGCGCGACGCCGGCATGGAGGTGATCTACACCGGCCTGCACCAGACGCCGGAGCAGATCGCCGAGACGGTGATCCAGGAGGACGCCGACGCGGTCGGCCTCTCGATCCTCTCCGGCGCCCACATGACGCTGGTGCCGCGGGTGGTCGAGCTGCTGCGCGAGCAGGGCGTCGACGATGTCCTGGTCACGGTCGGGGGGACGATCCCGGCCGAGGACATCCCCGAGCTGAAGCAGCTCGGCGTCGCCGCCGTGTTCACGCCCGGAGCGGGCACCGACGAGATCGTCGACTTCATCGAGAAAGGCGCTGCAGAGCGCCATCAGCGTGACGAATAGCACTTAATCGAATAGCACATGTCCTCATGCATAGGTAGACTGATTGACTGGTCAGTCAACCAGCCTGAGCAACCAGCCAAGGAGGCTTGAACTTGAAGATCTGCGTCCTGGTCAAGGAGGTACCGGACGCCGCCGTCCAGAAGCGAATCGACCCTGGGACGATGCGCCTGGACCGCAGCGGCGAGAAAAACTTGAACCCCTTCGATACGCATGCGATCGAGGCCGCCATGCAGATCAAGGAGGGCGGCGCGATCCCGGTCGAGGAGGTCGTCGCGGTGACGATGGGCCCCGACTCGGCGGTCCGCGCGCTGCACAAGGCGGTGGCGCTCGGCGCCGACCGCTCGGTGCACCTCTCCGACGACGCGCTGGCCGGCTCCGACGTCTGCGCCACCGGCTATTCGCTGGCGAAGGTGCTGGAGGCCGAGAGCCCCGACCTGGTGCTGCTCGGCCAGCAGTCCGACGACGGCGAGTGCTACACGATCGGCGCCGTCGTCGCCGACCATCTGAAGATGCCCTCGCTGACGCAGGTGATCAAGATCGACGTCGCCGACGGCAAGCTGCGCTGCGAGCGCCAGGCCGAGTACGGCTACGACACGGTCGAGGTCGAGCTGCCGGCCGTGATCAGCGTCGGCGACGCGATCAACGAGCCCCGCTACCCGAGCCTGAAAGCGATCATGGGGGCGAAAAAGAAACCGCTCGACGGCAAGGCGACCGCCGACGTCGGCATCGACGGCGGCATGGTCGGCGAGGCCGGCTCGAAGACCGCGGTTCTGGCGCTCAACCCGCCGCCGCCGAAGGAAGCGGGCGAGATCATCGAGGACGAGGACACCAACGAGACGGTCGAGAAGATCGTCGCCTGGCTCGACGAGAGGAAGCTGATCTAGATGGCAGGCATTCTGGTTTACGCCCTCCACGACGACGAGGGCAACTTCAACAAGAACTCGCTCGGGGCGATCTCCGAGGCGGCGAAGCTGGCCGGCGCACTCGGGAGCGGCGAGGCCGCCGCGCTGGTTGTCGGCGAGATCGCCGACGACGCCTGCGCCGGGCTCGGCAACTGGGGCGCCGCCAAGGTCTACCGGGCGAAGAGCGTGCCCGAGGGGCTGGCCCAGCCGATCGTCAACGCGATGGCCAAGGTGATCTCCGACGAGGGCTTCTCCTACGCCCTCTTCGGCGGCGGCCTGCTCGGCTTCGAGATCGGCGCCGGCCTCACCGCCCGCCTGGGCGCCGGCGTGACGATGGAGGTGACGCAGGTCAAGGCGCAGGACGGCAAGCTCGTCGTCGAGCGCCCGATCCTGCAGGACTCCCAGATCGCCGACGTCGGCTACGTCAGCGAGCCCGGGATCATCATCGGCCGCCTCAATGCCTTCGACGCCAACGAGAGCGGCGGCAGCGCCGAGGTCGTCAACGTCGAGGTCGAGCTGTCCTCCTGGTCCACCAAGGCAAGGTTGGTCCAGCGCGGCGAGCAGCGCGGCGCCGACGTCAACATCGAGGACGCCGACATCCTCGTCGGCGGCGGTCGCGGCCTCGGCGCGGCAGAGGGCTTCAAGCAGTGCGAGGAACTGGCCGAGGCGATGGGCGGCGCCGTCGCCGCGACCCGCGCGGTCGTCGACGCCGGCTGGTACCCCTACGCGGCCCAGATCGGCCAGACCGGCAAGACGGTCGCGCCGAAGCTCTACCTGGCCGCCGGCATATCCGGCGCGATCCAACACAAGGTCGGGATGCAGAGCTCGGAGAACATCCTCGCGATCAACAAGGACCAGAACGCGCCGATCTTCGAGTTCTCGGACCTCGGCGTGGTCGGCGACCTGCACAAGATCGTGCCGAAGCTGACGGAAGCCATCAAAGCGAAGAAGGGCGGCTGAGCCTTCGGCTCAGCCTTCCCTTCCTCGACGCGCAAAGGAGCACAGATGCCTGCCGTGAAGCCCAGCGAGTTCCCGCCGCCGTTCGACTCGGCTTCGGTGATCGGTCCCCCGACCGACGCCGCGGAGGACCGGATCGAGGTCGGCGTCGCGATCGTCGGCGGCGGCCCGGCGGGCCTCGCCTGCGCGAACAAATTGATGCAGCTGCTGGAGGACGAGCCGGAGCTGACCGAGAAGCTGGGCGAAGTGCCGGTCGCGGTGATCGAGAAGGGCAAAGTCGCGGGGGCGCACCTGCTGTCCGGGGCGAACATGGTGCCCTCGGCGATGGAAGAGCTGTTCCCCGACCTCGACAAGTCGGAGTGGCCGGTCTATCAGGAGGTGACCAAGGACGCCGTCTACCTGCTGACCAAGAGCAAAGCGATTCCGCTGAAGCCGCCGCCGCCGAACTTCCGCAACCACGGCAACTACGTCACCTCGGTCTCCAAACTCGGCCGCTTCCTCGCCGACAAAGCCGAAGAAGCCGGCGTCTACATCCTCTCCGAGACCGCCGCGACGAAGCTGCTGGTCGAGGATCGGGTCGTCAAGGGCGTGCGCTCCGGCGACCGCGGCCGCGGCAAGGACGGCGAAGAGCTGGGCAACTTCGAGCCCGGCTCCGACGTCGTCGCCAGGGCGACGGTGCTGGCCGAGGGGACCGTCGGCCACCTCACCTACGCCGCCTACGACTACTTCGACCTGCACGGCGCCGACCCGATGCGCTGGGAGATCGGCGTCAAAGAGGTCTGGGAGGTGCCGAAGCCGCTCGACCGGGTGATCCACACGATGGGCTGGCCGCTGCGCAAGGCGGCGCGCCTGAACGAGTTCGGGGGCAGCTTCATCTACCCGATGGGCGAGGACAAGATCTGCATCGGCCTGGTCGCCGGCCTCGACTACACCGACGCCACCTTCTCCTGCCACGACGCGCTGCAGCTGATGAAGACCCACCCCTTCATCAAGGACCTGCTCGAGGGCGGCAAGCGGGTCGCCTGGGGAGCGAAGACGATCCCCTCCGGCGGCTACTACGCGATGCCGAAGCGGCTCGCGGTGCCGGGCATGGTCGTCGCCGGCGACGCGGCGAGCATGGTCAACATCCCGACCCTGAAGGGCGTCCACTACGCGATGCACGCCGGGATGTACGCGGCAGAGGCGATCGTCGCGGCGCTGAAGGAAGACTCGGTCAACTTCGAGGCCTATGACGAGAAGGTCCACAACTCGCTGATCGAGAAGGACCTCTACAAGTCGCGCAACGTGCGCCAGGCCTTCTCCAAGGGCTTTTTCGTCGGGGGGGCGATCGCCAACGGATGGGCACTCACCAACGGCGCCTTCCCGCCCGGACACTGGAAGGGCGAGGACGACGCCGAGAACGCGATGGAGATCGGCAGGGCCGGCGATATGTACGTCAAGCCCGACAACGAGCTGACCTTCAACAAGCTCGACTCGGTCTTCCTCTCCGGCAACGCGACCCGCGACGACGCCCCCAACCACGTCCGCATCCAGACCAGGGTGCCGCGCGAGATCGCCCAGACCTGGGTCTCGATGTGCCCGGCCCAGGTCTACGAGATCCCCGACGAGCAGCTCGAGAACGGTGCCGCCGAGGTCGACGTGCACGTCACCGCGTCGAACTGCGTGCAGTGCGGGGCGATCACCGCCAAGGGGGGCCGCCTGACGCTGCCCGAGGGTGGCGACGGGCCGCTGTACCAGGAGACCTGAGGGTCCAGGCGTAGCTGGGCCGACGGGTTCTGTCGCCGGGTGGGGGTGTCCCGTCCGTCGCGGGCAGCGGTCGGGTGCCGGTAGTTGAGGTCTTTGCACGGGGGCGTTGCGGAATCGGCACGGAGTGCGCGTCACGCGTGCGGCCGGGCTGGTTACGGTCGGGCGATGGGTGTAGCGCTTCTCAGCCAGTTCGCCACCGGTGCCGGCTTGATGGCGGCTGGAATCGCGGTGGGAGGTTTCGTCTTCCATGCGGGTCCCGCGTTGGCAGGCGCGGCCGAGACAGACCTCCGACGCGCAACAGTTGGCGGTGGCTTGGTTGGCTTGGGAATCGCCTTGGGCCTCATTGTTTTGTCTGTAGTGCTTGGGTAAGGTCATGCCATGACGATGAGCAAAGCCCTGACTCTGATCGCCTTTGGCACGGTTCTGCTTGGTTTGACTGCCGGCCTGGTTCTTGCGTCCCTGAACGCGGACGGGACGGCCTATTCCGTCGCCATGGTCTTGGTCCTGTCCGTTGGAGGCTTCGCCAACTACCTGGCTACCCTCCGGTACGGGTCGGCCGGGCGGCGACGCTGACGAGCCGACCCGGCCAGGATAGGGTCCGGCCGTGCTGGCGCTGGGCATAGTCGCGGCGGTCTTGGCTTCGCTGCTCTACAACACTTCGATCGCCTTGCAGGCTCTGGAGGCTCGGGAGGTGCCTCGGGAGCATTCGCTGCGGCTTTCGCTGATCGGCAGGCTCGTTCGCAACAGGCGCTGGCTGGTGGCCACGGGGATCGGGTTGTTGGGGTGGCCGCTGGAGATCGTCGCTTTGCTGCTGGCGCCGTTGACGGTGGTGCAGCCCTGCATCGCCAGCGGCTTGATCCTGCTGCTGTGGCTGGGGGCTACCCGGCTGGGGGAGCAGCCGGGCCGGCGCGAGGCGGTGGCGGTGGCGGCGATCGTCGCCGGGGTGGCGGGGATCGGCTGGGCGGCGCCGGAACGGAGCACCGACCACGCCGGGACGGTCGCGATCGCGCTGGCGCTGGTCGTCGTCGCGATTCCGGTCGTCCTGCCATACGCGTTTCGCTCGCGCATCCGACATTCACCACACCAGGATGGGGTCAAAGTCGGATGGGCGGATTGGCTCGGCACCTTGGCCGTGATCGGCGCCGGCTGCGGCTACGCCTGGACGGCGATCGCCAGCAAGCTGCTTACCGACGAGCTGGCGGCGGGAGCGGTAGTCGCCGCCCTCGCCTGGCTCGCCACCGCCGGCGCCTCGGAGGGGCTGGCGCTGCTGAATGAGATGAGCGCCCTGCAGCGCCGCGCCGCGACCCACGTGGCGCCGGTGATGTTCGCCGTCCAGGTGATCGTGCCGGTGCTGCTGGCGCCGTTGATCTTCGGCGAGTCCTGGGACTCGACCCCGCTGGGCGGGGTGGCGCTGGTCGCCTTCATAGCGCTGGCCCTGGCCGGAACGGTTCTCCTCGCCGGCTCCCGCGCGGTCGGCGCAGTCCTCGAAAGCGCCCGCGACGACGCCAACTCCCCGCCGACGGGCCGAAAAGTCGATGCATAGGCGACTTTTCGGCCCGTCGGCGGGCTTTGGGTCCGGGTGCGCTGCTAGATTTGCGCCGCCTTTAGCTAAATCGAGTTTCGTCCGCGAAGGCACACTCCCCCAGCCATACCCACCAAGGAGCCGACCGTAGAGGCTGCAGAGACAATCCGGCTCGACGCGAGCAAGTTCGCGATCGGGTTCGACCACCGCGACCGTGCCCGCCTGTTCGAGCTCTGGACCGAGGTGCTCGATTCCGAGCAGTGGTCGGAGGGGCGCATGCTGGAGGCCTTCGAGCGGCGCTGGGCCGAGTGGAACGGGCTGCCGAGCCTGGGGCTCTCGAGCTGGGCCGGCGGCGCCCTCGCCGCGCTGAAGTTCGCCGGGGTCGAGGGCGAGACCGTGCTCTGCCCGTCCAACACCTTCATGGCCGGCCCGCTGGCCGCGATCGGCGCCGGCGCCGAGGTCGAGTTCGTCGACTGCCGCCGCGACGACCTCTGCATGTCCTTCGAGGACTTCGAGGCGAAGGCCGAGCGCCACCGTCCGCGGGCCGCGATCCTCGTCCACATCGGTGGCCACATCGCCTTCGACTCCGAGCGGATCGCCGCCTACTGCCGCGAGCACGGCATCTTCCTGCTCGAGGACTGCGCCCACGCCCACGGCGCCGGCTGGAACGGGACGCGGCCGGGTGGCTTCGGCGACGCCGGCGTCTACTCGCTCTACGCGACCAAGACCGTCTCCACCGGCGAGGGCGGCGTGCTCGTCTCCGCCGACCCGGAGCTGATCGAGTTCGCGGCGAAGTTCCGCAACTACGGCAAGTTCGAGCACGAGGTCGACGGCCTCAACTTCCGCATGAGCGAGTTCACCGCGGCGCTCGGCCTGGTCCAGGCGGACCGCATGGAGGAGATCGTCGCCTGGAAGAACCGCTACGCCCGCGAGCACCTGGACCCGGCCCACCCGGCGCGCCTCGAGCTGCCCGAGGGGATGACCTCGGGCCTCTACAAGTACATCGTCTTCGAGCCGATCGAGAAGTCGACCGGGCGCGTCTACGAGCAGCCCTGCCACCGGATCATGGGCCGCGACGCGGACCTGCCGAACAGCGACTGGGTGGCCGAGAACCACTGGTGCGTGCCGCTCTACTACCGCCCGGAGAGCCGCGAGGCGGCGCTCGGCAAGGAGGACGCATGAGGGTTCTGGTCACCGGCGGCGGCGGCTTCATCGGCTCCCACGTGGTCGACAGGCTGATCGAACGCGGCGACACACCGCGGATCTTCGACCTCAGCGCCTCCCCCTACCACTCGCCGCTCGAGGTCGAGACGTTCACCGGCAGCATCACCGACCCGGCCAACCTCGACCTGGCGATGCGCGACTGCGACGCGGTGATCCACCTGGCGGCGGTCGCCGACGTCGCCCACGTGCTCGCCGACCCGGTGCTGGCCGAGGAGGTCAACACGCGCGGCACGCTCAACGTGCTCGAGGCCGCCTGCCGGGCGGAGGTCGGGCGCGTCGTCTACGGCTCGACCACCTGGGTCTACAGCGACTGCGCCGAGCAGGCGGTCGACGAGTTGACGCCGATCCCGGCGCCGCGCCACCTCTACACCGCGACCAAGCTCGCCGGCGAGACCTACTGCGCCGGCTACGCCGAGCTCTACGACCTCGAGAGCACGGTGCTGCGCTTCGGCATCCCCTACGGACCGCGGGCCCGCGCCGCCGGCGTCGTCGCCAAGTTCACCGACCTGGCGTTCGAAGGCAAGGCGCTGACGATCGCCGGCGACGGCAGCACGACGCGCAGCTTCATCTACGTCGAGGACCTCGCCGATGGGATCGTCGCCTCGCTGGCGCCCGAGGGCGCCGGCCGCACCTACAACCTCTCCGGCGACGAGGTCGTGACGATCCTCGAAATCGCCGAGCGGGTGCAGGAAAACACCGACAACTGCGAGATCGTCCACACGCCGCCTCGGCCCGGCGACTTCCCCGGCAAGGAGATCTCCAACCAGCGGGCGCTGGAGGAGATCGGCTGGAAGGCCGAGACCAGCTTCCGCGAGGGCGTGCGCCGCTACGTCGAGTGGGTGCGCAACACGACCCGGCCGCCGGACCCGGTGCCGAGCCTGAAACCTGTGTTGAGTCACAACGGCAACGGAAACGGGAGCGGGCGCCCCGCCGGCGCCCTGCTGGCCGACACCGTCGCCGCCGAGCAGCGCCCGCCCCGGGTGCTGGTGCTGACTGCCGACATCGGCGAGGGCCACGACCTGCCGGCGCGGATGATCAAGGCCGACGTCGAGCGGGAAATCCCCGACGCCACCGTCGAGGTCGTCGACGGCCTGCAGGCGATGGGGAGGATCTCCTCCTCGGTGGCCCGCGACGGCTCGCGCTTCACCTTCCGCTGGCTACCCTGGCTGTTCGACGTTCAGTACTGGCTGATCACCAAGTTCGCGCCGACCCGCTGGCTGATGCACCATCTCAGCTACCTGCTCGGCT
The DNA here is from genome assembly GCA_963702955.1 of uncultured Solirubrobacterales bacterium. Classification (GTDB taxonomy): domain Bacteria; phylum Actinomycetota; class Thermoleophilia; order Solirubrobacterales; family 70-9; genus VRUE01. The sequence continues at coordinate 107,610 of OY969774.1, forward strand.
CGCGCGGGCTGCTGCGGACGGTCGCCGAGCGCCGGCCCGACGTCGTCGTCTCCACCTACCCGGGGGTGACCGCGGTGCTGGGGATGCTGCGCGAGAACCGCCGCCTCGACGTGCCCGTGCACTCGGCGATCACCGACCTCGCCGGCCTGCGCTACTGGGTCCATCCCGGCGTCAACCTGCACTACGTCACCCATCCGGAGTCGATCGAAGAGGTCGAGCGGCTCGCCGGGCCGGCCAGCGTCGAGTGGATGCGGCCGCCGATCGCCCCGGAGTTCCTGATGCCCCGCACCCGCACCGACGCCCGCCGCTCGCTCGAGGTGCCGGCGCACGGCCGGCTGGTGCTGGTCTCCGGCGGCGGCTGGGGGATCGGCGACCTCGAGGGGGCGATCGGGGCGGCACTCTCCGACGGGGACACGACCGTCGCCTGCATCACCGGCCGCAACGAGGCCCTCCGCGAGAAGCTCGAGCAGCGCTTCGCCGGCGACGAGCGGGTGCGGGTGATCGGCTTCACCGAGCAGATGAGCGACTGGATGGCGGCGGCCGACGCGATGGTCCACTCGACCGCCGGGCTGACCGTGCTGGAGGCCCACATCCGCGGCTGCCCGGTCGTCTCCTACGGCTTCTCGGCCGGCCACCTGCGCGCCAACAACGCGGCCTTCGAGCGCTTCGGCCTGGCCGAGGTGGCGCGCTCCGAGCACGAGCTGGAGTCGGTGCTGCGCCACGTCACCCGCGAGCGCCGCTCGCCCGACTCCTCCTTCGCCTCGCTGCCCTCGATCGCCTCGCGGCTGCTGACAGCGCGACCGCGGGTGCGGCCGCAGCCGGTCTGGCGCCTGCGAGCCGGCCGGGTGGCCGCCACGATCAGCCTCGCCGCGGTGGCGGTCGCGCTGCTCGTCAGCCTCAGCCTCGCCGGCGACTGGGACACGCCCTACCACGTGATCTCGAAGGCGGCAAAGCCGCTCGAGGGGCGGATCCACTTCGGCAGGGACCCCGATCCGACCGCCCCGGCGGCGCGGCGGGCTCGCCCCGTCGCGCCGCATCCCGCCGCCGCCCGGCAGGCGCGACGCGCGGTTCTCAGCGAAAGCCCTTGATCGGAAAGCTGCTGGGTGGGGCGGCCGCCGCTGCGACGCTCGCCCAGGCGACGCCGGCGCTGGCCCCGGTCGTGCCGGCACTCGGCGACGCGCTGCGGATACGCCGCAGCCAGGACGACCCCGACGGCGTCGCCCTCAGCTTCGACGACGGCCCGCACCCGCAGGGCACCCCGCAAATGCTGGAGGCGCTGCGCGAGGCCGGCGCGACGGCGACCTTCTTCCTGGTCGGCGAGCAGGTGGTGCGGCGCCCGGCCCTGGCGGCCGAGATCGTCGCCGCCGGCCACCGGGTCGAGCTGCACTGCCACCGCCACCGCAACATGCTGCGGCTGACCGCGTCCGAGGTTCTCGACGACGCCGAGCGGGCGCGGGCGGCGATCGAGGAGGCGAGCGGCCAGGCCGTTGCCGACCACCGGCCCCCCTACGGCATCTACAGCGGCTCGGGCCTAAGGGCGATCCGCGGTCGCGGCTGGCGGCCGGTGCTGTGGTCGCGGTGGGGGAGGGACTGGACACGGCGCGCGACGGCGACGTCGATCGCCCGCAAAGCGACCGCCGGGATCGGCGGCGGCGACATCGTCCTCCTGCACGACGCCGACTACTACAGCGCCCCCGGCTCCTGGGCGCGCACCGTGGCAGCCCTGCCGATCATCCTCGAGGAGCTCGGCAACCGCGGGCTGAAATCGGTGTCGCTGCGCCGCTGAGTCGGTGGCGCCAGGGTCCACTGCTCGCAGCCGGCGAACGCCTCGTCGAGGCGCCTCGCCATCGCGCTTCTGGGCCGGTCCTGGTCGAAGATCTCCCTTGGCATGGACTCTTCTCCTCCGTAGGGGGCGTTGATGCAGCATCCCCGCTCCTTCGGACGAAAAACATGCAACTAGCGAAAATCGGCGATTAAGTCCGCAAGTTGCGCCGGTTGATCCAGGGCGACGAACGTCTTCGCGCCGGGGATCTCGACGATGCGGGCGTCCTTCATCTCGCTTGCGAACCGCTGCGCGTAGGAGATCGGGAAGAACCTGTCGCCGGGGGCCCAGGCGAGCAGGATCGGCAGGTCGGAGCCGCGCAGGCGCTGCGCCGCCTCGAGCGTGTAGCGCTTGTTCATCCCGACCGTGAACTTCTTCGCGTCGCGCCTCACTCCCGGGTCATGCAGGCTCGGCTGCATCCAGGAGGCGACCAGCTCGGGCGGGATCGGCGTCTTCGCGAAGGGCCGGAAGGCGGCACGGGCGAGGGCGCCGATCCGGAACGGCGCCGAGAGGACCGTCATGCCGCCCGGCAGCGCGGCCAGCGGCGGCATCGCCTTGAAGATCCCCGGCGGGAAGTTCTCGTACATGTCGCAGTTGGTCAGCACCAGGCGGCCGATCCGCTCCGGGTGGCGGCTGACCAGCACCTGCGAGATCGCCCCGCCGGAGTCGTTGCCGACGATCGTCACGTCGCTCAGGTCGAGCTGCTCGAGGAAGCTCGCGATCGTCGCCGCGACGCCGTACGGCGAGAGGTCGGCGTCGGGATTCATCGCCACCTGCTGAGCGGCGAGCGGCCAGTCGGGAGCGAGGCAGCGGCAGCGGTCGGAGAGGTTGTCGACGACGCCGTCCCAGAGGCGCCCGTCGACGAGGAAGCCGTGGACGAAGACGACCGGCGGGCCCGCGCCCGCCTCGCGGTAGCGGACGGTTCCGGCGGGAAGCGCTACCTCGCGCCGCTGGTCGGCTGACGCCATGGGGAGAGCTTAGTCGCGTGCGGCTCCCCCTGGGCCAGGGCGATGCGCCGCGACTCCTTCTGCGCATACATGCGGACGTCGGCGAGCTGCAACGCGGGCGAGGGCTCGCTCTCCTCGCGGGGCACCTCGACGGCGCCCCAGGACGAGCTGACGTCGAACCCCGGCCCGATCGCCGTCAGCGCCCTCGTCGCCTCGCGCGTCACGGCCTCGAAGCGCTCTCGCGGGCAGGTCAGCAGGGCGCAGAACTCGTCGCCGCCGACCCGGTAGGCGACGCCGTCGTCCCCGACCGCGTCCCGCAACGCTCCGCCGAGCCGCATCAGCAGCTCGTCCCCGGCCGGGTGGCCGAAGGTGTCGTTGTAGCGCTTGAACCCGTTGAGGTCGAAGAGCAGCAGCGCCATCGGGCGCTCCTCGCTCGCCTGGGCCAGCAGGACCGGCAGGTCGACCTGCAACCGGCCGCGGTTGGCGAGCCCGGTCAGCGCGTCGGTGCGCACCTGCTCGAGCAGGGCCTTGTTCTCCCTGTCGCTCATCGCCAGCCGCAGGATCACCGCCGTCATCGTCGCCACCCAGAGGATCGTCGAGAGGCCGCTGGTCGCGCTGTAGTACTGGATCGCGAAAAGGCCGATCATGACGGCAGCGAAGACCGCCGGGACGACTATCTCGCGAGGCTTGTCGCCCTCGACGGGGGAGGTGATCGCGGCCGCCTCCGACGGCTGCCAGACGGCGGCGCCGAGGCAGACCGCGGCGATCAGGTAGATCGGGTCGATCCAGTTGCCTCCCGGCAGCGCTCCCCCGGTCGACTGCAGCGTGTAGGCGATGTCGGCGATCACCAGCGCCGAGAGCCCGAGCAGCAGCAGCGACCAGGTCCGGCCGGGGCGCCAGCCGGTCAGCGCGACGATGCCGACCACCATCGCCACCATGCCGATGTCGCCGAGCGGGTAGGCCAGGGTCGTCAGCACCTGCAGCGGCGAGCCGGTCGCCTTTTCGGCGACGAAGTCGTAGACGAAGGCCGCCCCGAGGGCGGCGGTGCCGAGTGCCGCGATCGCCCCGTCCATCCACAGCCGCCAGTTGATCTCGTGCGCGCGGGCGCGCACGAGAAGCGCCAGGCCGGCGTAGGCGAGCGGGTAGAAGGCGAGGTAGCCGATGTCGGCCGGCGAGGGATAGGGGGCGTTCGGATTGCCTTCGATGAAGGCGGTCCAGTAGACCTCGGCGGCGCCCCAGACGAGGATCGCGGCGCCGATCAGCACCCAGGCGGTGCGCTCGCGCCCGAAGGCGGAGGCCCTGACGAGGCAGGCGATCCCGGCGCCGATTACGACCGCGTCGTAGACGACTTCGATCGTGAGGTCGAGGTTGTCGCCCAGCCCGAGCCAGGAGTGCAGGGCGACGAGCGCGGTGCCGCCGAGCAGCAGGACCGCCAGAGCGGTGCGGAGGAAGCGCGCCGGGCGGCTGTCGCCGCCGGCGGGGTGCGTCGTCGTCATGCTCAGCTATCGGCAGCCGCAAGGCGATTCAACAGCCTTGAACGAGGGGACTTGCAGACTTCTCTAGACTGGTTGGCGATGAAAGCAGGGATCCACCCCGATTACACGCTCGCCAACGTGCACTGCTCGTGCGGCAACCAGTTCTACACCCGCTCGACCGAGGCGGACCTTCACGTCGAGCTCTGCTCGGAGTGCCACCCGTTCTACACCGGCAAGCAGAAGCTGGTCGACACCGGTGGCCGGGTGGAGCGGTTCCAGCGCCGCGCCGCCAAGCACGCCAAGGCCGCGAGGTAAGCCGTGGGGCCGGCGCGGGCCGCCCTGCAGGTTGAGAGCCCGGCGGCGGCCTCCTCGAACGGGGCCGACCCGCTGCGGATGCCCGACGGCGCCCTGGTCGCCAAGCGCGACGCGCCGGTCGGCGGACAGGCGGTGCTGGAGGGAGTGATGATGCGCGGCGTCTCGACCTGGGCCGTCGCGGTGCGCAACCCGGAGGGCCAGATCGAGCTCAGCTCCGAGTCGCTGGTGCCGTGGGCGAAGCGCCACCGCCTCTGGCGGGCGCCGGTGCTGCGCGGCGTCGTCGCCCTCGGCGAGTCGCTGAAGATCGGCTTCCGCGCCCTGGCGATCTCCGCCAACGCGCAGATGGAGCCCGACGAGGAGGGCGAGAAGGAAGAGATCGGCGGTTTCGTCTGGGGGGCGACGATCGTGCTCTCGATGGTGCTGGCGATCGGCCTCTTCTTCGTCGTCCCGGTCGGCCTGACCAGCCTGATCAAGGACCAGCTCGGCTCGCCCTTCCTCTTCTGGCTGATCGAGGGGGTGCTGCGGACGGGCATCTTCATCGCCTACATCGCCGCGATCAGCCGCCTGCCGGACCTGCGGCGGGTGTTCGAGTACCACGGCGCCGAGCACAAGACGATCTCCTGCTACGAGGCCGAAGACGAGTTGGTCCCCGCCCGGGCCAAGCTCTACTCGCGCCTGCACCCGCGCTGCGGCACCAGCTTCCTGCTGATCGTGATGGTGCTGGCGATCTTCGTCTTCGCGCCGATCGGGCTGCCCGCCTGGTACTGGCTGGTGGCCTCGCGCATCCTCGGCATCCCGCTGATCGCCGGCCTCTCCTACGAGGTGATCAAGTGGGCCGGCCGCAACCGCCGCAAACGTTGGGTGCGGGCGGTGATGTGGCCGGGCCTGATGCTGCAGAACCTGACCACGCGGGAGCCCGACCTGGAGCAGCTCGCGGTGGCGATCGCTGCGCTGGACAAGGTTCTTGCCGAGGAGAAGCCTCTTGAGCAGGGCGAGGCACCTATAGAGATCGTGGCGTAGGCGGGCGGGTCCTGTCGCCGGGTGGGGTGTCCCGCCGTCGCTGGGTTTTTCGCCTGAGGAGTGAATGGCCGTCCGAGGTGGTGGGTGGGGCGAAAAAGAGGACGCCGCGCCGGTGGGACACCCCACCCGACGCCACCCGCCCGAGCTGCGTCTCCGTTGATGCCTCCACTTCGCCCCCGCCCGAGCTATGCCTATGGTTCTCTCCATGATCGAGTCGCTGGTTGAACAGATCGAAAGCCGGTTCTCCGAGCTGGAGGGGCTGATGTCGGATCCGGAGGTGATCTCGGATCGGGGGCGCTATGCCTCGGTCGGGCGGGAATATCGGGAGCTGCAGGGGGCGCATGCGTTGGCTGGGGAGTGGCGGACGCTGAAGGACGACTTCGAAGGCGCGAAGGAGCTGCTGGAGGAGGGGGAGGACGCTGAGCTGCGGAAGGTGGTCGAGGACGCACCCGCGAAGCTGGAGGAGCTGGAAGAGGGGATTCGCTTGGCGATGGTCGAGCGGGATCCGAACGACGACAAGAACGTCCTGGTCGAGATCCGGGCCGGGACCGGGGGGGACGAGGCGGCGCTGTTCGCCGGCGACCTCTACAAAATGCTTACGCGCTATGCCGAGGAGCGCGGATTCGCCACCGAGGTGCTCTCGCAGTCGCCGGCCGAGGTCGGCGGCTTCAAGGAGGTGACCTTCGCGGTCAAGGGCGAGGGCGCCTACTCGATCTTCAAGTTCGAGGGCGGCACCCACCGCGTGCAGCGGGTACCGGAGACCGAGTCGCAGGGCCGCATCCACACCTCGACCGCGACCGTCGCGGTGCTGCCCGAGGCCGAGGAGGTCGAGGTCGAGATCGACCAGAACGACCTGCAGATCGACGTCTACCGCTCCTCCGGCCCGGGCGGACAGTCGGTCAACACGACCGACTCGGCGGTGCGGATCACCCACAAGCCGACCGGCATCGTCGTCTCGATGCAGGACGAGAAGTCGCAGCTGCAGAACCGCGAGAGGGCGATGCGGGTGCTGCGGGCGCGCCTGTATGAGCGCGAGGTCGCCGAACAGCAGGCGAAGGTCGCCGCCGAGCGCAAGGCGCAGGTCGGCAGCGGCGAGCGCTCGGAGAAGGTCCGCACCTACAACTTCCCCCAGGGGCGGGTCACCGACCACCGGATCAAGCTGACCTCGCATGACATCGACGGGGTGCTGGCCGGAGGCCTCGCCGAGTTCAGCGATGCGTTGGCCGCGGAGGAGAAGCGGCAAAGGCTGGAGGCCGCGGCAGTCTGAGAGCCTGTTCCGGCAGGGGTTCCACTTAACTTTTTTTGAAGACAGTGAGCGACCGTCCGAGGATGTCTCTGCAAAAAAAGTACAAGACGTTCCACCCCTGCCGGAACAGGCTCTAGGCGTGGCCGCCCCCGCGACTGCCGGCAGCGTTCGCGACGCCCTCGGCGGTGCGAGCGAGGCTCTTGCGGCGGCGGCGGTCGACACTGCTCGGCTTGACGCCGAGCTGCTGCTCTGCGAGGCGACCGGTTGGGATCGGGGGCGGCTCGCTTCCGAGCCGGAGGCCGGGGTGCCCGCGGACGCGGGGCGGAGATTCGGCGAGATGGTGCGGCGGCGGCTGCGGCGCGAGCCGGTTGCCTACATCGTCGGGCGCAAGGGCTTCCGCCACCTTGAGCTGGAGGTCGACTCGCGGGTGCTGGTGCCGCGGCCGGAGACCGAGCTGCTGGTCGAGCTGGCATTGGAGCTGGCGCCGCGGCGGGTGCTCGACGTCGGCACCGGCTCGGGCGCGATCGCCCTGGCGGTCGCCGCCGAGCTGCCGCAGTGCGAGGTGACCGCGACCGACACCTCGGCGGCGGCGCTGGAAGTCGCCCGCGCCAATGCGTTCCGTCTCGGTTTGACCGGAAGGGTCAACTTCGTCGAGGCGATGTTGCCGCCGGAGTCGGAGACCTTCGATCTGCTGGTTGCCAACCTGCCCTATGTCGGCGAGGGGGAGTGGGGAGGGTTGGAGCCCGAGGTGACCGAGTGGGAGCCGCGCGAGGCGCTGCTCGCCGGCCCGGACGGGCTCGATGTGCTGCGGGTCGCGATTCCGGCGGCGGCGGACGTCGCCCCGGTCGCCGCCTTCGAGGTCGGCGCCGGCCAGGCGCCGGCGGTCGGGGAGCTGCTGCTCGGAGCCGGCTTCGCCGCGGTCGAGACGCGACCCGACCTGGCCGGCATCCCGCGCGTAGTTGTCGGGAGCAACGGATGATCTGGTCGCCACGGAGGGGGACGCGATGCTCGTCTCGATAGAGCGCGACGGAGGCGAGGCGGCGCGGGCGGCGCTGGAGCGCTGCATCGCCGGCGGCGGCGTCGCCGTCTTTCCCGCCGACGGGCTCTACGGGCTCGCCTGCGACCCCCTCGACGCGGCGGCGATCTCTCGCATCCACCGGCTCAAGGGGCGCGACGACGGCAAACCCTCGGCGGTGATGTACCTGGCGCTGCCGGCGATCCGCGAGCTGCTCGCCGGGCTCGGCCCGCGGACGCGCGAAGCGGTCGCCGCCCTGCTGCCGGGCCCGGTGACCCTCGTCGTCGCCAACCCTGAGCATCGCTACCCGCTGGCCTGCCGCGAGGACCCCGAGCGGCTCGGCGTACGGCTGATCGAGGGGCCGCTGGCGGGGGCGATGTGCCCGCTGTTTCAGACCTCGGCCAACCGCAGCGGCGAGCTCGCCCCGGCGAGCTTCGATCAGGTGCCGGCCGAGATCGCCGATGGCGCCGACCTGGCGATCGACGGCGGCACCCTCACCGGCCTGCCTTCGACCGTCGTCAACCTGACCGCCTACGACGAGAGCGGCAGCTGGTCCATCCTGCGCGAGGGGGCATTACCGGTCTCGGAGCTGGGGCTGCGTCTCGGTCGGGGTGAAGCATTTGGGGGCCGATAGACCCCCAAATGCTTCCATCAGCAGCCCGGGTGGCCCGGGTAGGGGAGGCGGACGAGGCGACTTGAGGTGTTGTCGCGCTCGTTCGACTCGTAGAGAAGGTCGAACGGGTCGACGGTCATCGTGAAGGCGAAGCAGCCGCGCAGGCCGGTCACGTCGATCCACTGCTTGTCGTAGTCGGCCGGGTAGATGTCGGACCAGCCGACCGAGGTGCCGAGGGTGACGGCGTCGGCGTAGGGGTCCTGGTCGCAGCCGGGGTAGTGGCGGACCGCGGGCGAGCGCTTTCCGGGGCGGGTCCGCTCGAGGTCGCGCAGGCAGTAGTTGAGCTTGGGGCCGGTGCGGACGACCCGCCCGATGCGCCGGCGCGGCCCGACCCGGCGCAGCTCGAAGCGGGCGAGCTGGTGGACCTTCCAGTAGGAGCCGCCGAAGTAGGAGCCGACGTCGGTGAAGTGCAGGGTCGCGTGGGTCCGCAGGACGAGCAGGCCGCCGCCCTTGCGGTGGATCCGCTGGTTGACCCTCATCGTGCGCCGGCCGTCGCGGTGTCCGCGCAGCTCCATCGGCCCCTTGCCGCGGCTCTCGACATCGCTGGTAGCCCGCAGCAGCGTCCTGCCGTCGTAGCTGTCGGCGTAGATTTCGGACGGCTTGCCGATCCGCAGGTCGGGGCAGAGGAGGTGCCGTGCCTCGCGGGTCATGCACGGGTTGGGCTGTTTCGAAGCCTTCGCAGCCGCCGAGAGGGGCGCCGCCAGGGCGACCAGCGCGGTGAGGATCGCGATCGAAGCGCCGGCTCGCACGGCGGGCAGCCTATCCCTGCTCGTTGCTATCGTCGCTCAACCGTGAGCGAGCTGCCCGAAAACCTGCAATCCGCGCCGCTGGGCGAGGTCGATCCGGCGATCGCCGCGGTGCTGGAGGCCGAGCTGAAGCGCCAGCAGGGGACGCTGGAGATGATCGCCTCGGAGAACTTCGTCCCCCAGGCGGTGCTGGAAGCGGTCGGCTCGGTGCTGACCAACAAGTACGCCGAGGGCTACCCGGGCCGGCGCTACTACGGCGGCTGCGAGGAGGTCAACGTCGCCGAGCAGCTGGCGATCGACCGCGCCAAGGAGCTGTTCGGCGCCGACCACGCGAACGTCCAGGCACATGCCGGCGCCCAGGCCAACAACGCCGCCTACATGGCGCTGATCGAGCCCGGCGACACGATCCTCGGCATGGCGCTCGACCACGGCGGCCACCTCAGCCACGGGATGAAGATCAACGTCTCCGGCAAGCTCTACCACCCGGTCGCCTACCACGTGCGGCGCGAGGACCTGCTGGTCGACATGGACGAGATCGCGCGGCTGGCGCAGGAGCACCGGCCGAAGCTGATCGTCGCCGGCTGGTCGGCCTACCCGAGGCAGCTCGACTTCGCCGCCTTCCGCGAGATAGCCGACTCGGTCAACGCCAGGCTGATGGTCAACATGGCGCACTTCGCCGGCCTCGTCGCCGCCGGCGAGCACCCCAACCCGGTGCCCTACGCCGACGTCGTCACGACGACGATCCACAAGACGCTGTGCGGACCGCGCAGCGGCATGATCCTCAGCACCGAGGAGCACGCGAAGGCGGTCGACCAGGCGGTCTTCCCCGGCCAGCAGGGCGGGCCGCTGATGCACACGATCGCCGCCAAGGCGGTGGCGCTGCGGATCGCCGCGAGCGAGCCGTTCCGCGCCCGCCAGCGGCAGACGATCGCCAACGCGCAGGCGCTCGCCGCGGGCCTCGAAGCCGGCGGCGTGCCGGTGCTGACCGGCGGCACCGACGTCCACCTGGTGCTGGTCAACCTGACCCCGAGCGGGCTCGACGGCCAGACCGCCGAGGACCGCCTCGAGGCGGTCGGGATCACCGTCAACCGCAACGCGATCCCGTTCGACGAGCGGCCGCCGATGAACCCCTCGGGCCTGCGGATCGGCACCCCGGCGCTGACCACCCGCGGCATGGTCGAGGATGACATGACCGAGATCGCCGCGGTGATCGCCACCGCCCTCACGGGCGATTTCGACGCTGAGAAGGACAGCCTCGCAGAGCGCACCCATTCCCTGATGGAGCGCTACCCGCTGTACCCGCAGCTGGTGCCGGCTTCCGTCTGAACCTTTGCGCGTCTGGGTCAACTGCACGGCGGCGGCGCACCCGCTGGTGCTGCGGCCGCTGATCGAGCGGCTGGAGGCGCAGGGGAACGAGGTCTACGTGACCGCGCGGGAGTACGGGCAGACGCTCGGCGTGCTCGAGCGGCTCGGCATCCCCTATACGGCGGTCGGCAGCCACGCCGGCGCCTCGATGCTGCGCAAGGGAGCGGCGCTGGCGGGCCGCTCGGCGCGGCTGGCGCGGCTCGCCTGGCGCCGCCGTCCCGACCTGGCGATCGCCCACGGCTCGGTCAACCTCGCCGTCGTCTCCTGGCTGTTCCGGATCCCCTCGGTGCAGATGCAGGACTACGAGTTCGCCGGCCTGCAGCGCCGGATCAGCTTCCGCGTGGCGCGGCGGGTGCTGGTCCCCGATTCGATCCCGGTCGAGCGGCTGGAGCGGATCGGTGCGAAGGAGTCGAAGCTGGTCCGCTACCCGGGCTTGAAGGAGGAGTACTACCTGGACGGCTTCGAGCCGGACCCGGCCGTGCTCGGCGAGCTGGGCCTGGACCGCGAGAAGGTGCTGGTGGTCGTGCGGCCACCGCCGGAGACCTCCGAGTACCACGCCCGCAACGACCTCTACGGCCGGGTGCTGGACCGGCTCGTCGCGGCGAAGGAGGCGCAGGCGGTGGTGATCCCGCGCACCGCGGCGCAGGGGGAGGCGGCGCGGGCGCTCGGCGCGGCGAACCTGATCGTCCCGGCCGAGGCGATCGACGCCCAGAGCCTGATCGCCTTCGCCGACCTGGTGGTCAGCGCCGGCGGCACGATGAACCGCGAGGCGGTGGCGCTCGGCACGCCGGTCTTCACCACCTTCACGGGGCGCGTCGGCGGAGTCGACGAGGCGCTGATCGCCGACGGCCGGCTGCGCGTCCTCGCCGATCCGGCCGAACTCGAGCTGCGCAAGCGCGAGACCCCGGTCGGCGTGCTCCACCCGCGCGATCCGGGGCCGCTGGTGGAGGGGGCGCTCGGCGCCGTCGAAGGCGTGAGCTAGCCTGGGCCACGCCCGGGGGATGCCGGGCACAGCGATATGGCCGCGACCACCGACGCCGTCCTTGCCTTTCTCGTAGCCGCCGCGATCGCCTGGCTGCTGGTTCCCTACGCCGAGCGCCTCGCCTTCCGGATCGGGGCGATCGACCCGCCGAAGGAACGCGGCCTGCACGATCGCCCGATGCCGCGGCTCTCCGGCCTGGCGATCTTCGCCGGGATCGAGGTCGCCGGCTGGATCTGGCTGCCGGCCGACGGCGAGAGCCGCTCGATCCTGCTCGGCGCGGCGGCGATCGCCGCGGTCGGCGTGGTCGACGACGTCCGCGGCCTGCCGGCGCTGCCGAAGCTGCTCGGTCAGATCGCCGCGGCGACGATCCCGGTGGTGGGCGGGGTGCGGCCTGAAGTCCTCACCCTGCCCTTCGTCGGCGGCTTCGAACTCGGCTGGGTCGCCTACCCGCTGACCGTGATCGGGATCGTCGCGATCGTCAACGTGATCAACTTCATCGACGGCGTCAACGGCCTCGCCGCCGGCGTCTGCACGATCTCGGCGATCGCCCTGGCGGTGATCGCGCTCTCGCTCGAACGCAACTCGGCCGGGGTGCTGGCGGCGCTGACCGCGGGTGGCGCGCTCGGCTTCCTCCGCCACGGCTTCCCGCCGGCCTCGAGCTTCATGGGCGACACCGGCTCGAACCTGCTCGGCTACCTGCTCGCGGTCACCGCGGTGCAGGGGGCGCTGAAGACCAACGCCGTCGTCGCCCTGGTGCTGCCGCTGGTCGTGCTCGCGGTGCCGATCCTCGACTCCGGCTTCGTGATCGCCAAGCGACTCAAATACCGCCAGCCGATCTACCAGGCCGACAGCTGGCACTTTCACCACAGGATGGCCAACATCGGCTTCTCCCAGCGCCGCACCCTCGCCTACCTCTACGGCTGGACCCTGATCCTCGCCGGCCTCGCCCTGGCGCTGCGCTTCGTCCCCTACAGCGACAACCACGGCCACTTCAACGCCCTCTGGACCGCGGTGATGGTCGCCTGCGGGCTCGTCGCCCTGGCCTCCAGCGTCTACCTGATCTACGTGCTCGAGATCCTCAAGCTGCGGCGCGGCCGGCTCAACCCCGAGACCGGCGAATTCGAGGCGATAAAGCTCGACTCCGAGTCGGGTCGGCGGTAGTGGCAAGGCTCACGAACTGGCTCTACAACGCGGTTCGACGGCCCTTTCGGTTATAGTCGCCGATCCGCCCGCTCGACCCGAGCCGGGCGGTTTTATGTCTCCTCCCAAGCACGTCAACCTACTGTTGCTGGCCGTCGCCTTGATCGTGTTCGCGATCGGCGGTCTGCCGATGCTCGGCTACGCCGTGGCGGCCGCCGCATGGCTCGCCCAGCGCGGCATCCAGGTGCTGGCGCAGCGTCGCTCTGCCGAGGCCCTCGCCAACGGCAACCGCCAGCGGGCGATGGGCCTGGTCGCCGCGAGCACGCTCGGCCGCGTCTGGCTGATGGTCACCGCCGCCCTGCTGGTCGGCCTCGGCGACCGCGAAGCCGGCCTCGCCGCGACCGTCCTGCTGCTGGCGCTGTTCACGATCTCCTTCGCCGCCCAGGGACTGGCGCACCTGTTGGAGCCCGAAGGGCACGGCGTGCGCGCCCGATGAAGACGAAAACCAAAGTCCTGATCGGCTTCGGCGTCTACTTCGCGCTGGCGATCCTGTTGCTGCTGATCTTCGGCAACGCCGGCAAGAACGAAGCCTTCAAGCCGCAGAACGAGTTCAAGCTCGAACCGTGGGTCTCGCTGCACCTCGGCGGGGTCAACCTCAGCATCAACAAGGCGGTTCTCTATCTGGTGCTCGCCAGCGCGCTGACGATCTTCACGATGGTCTGGATCAGCCGCCGCATGGCGCAGAAGCCGAACCGGGTGCAGACCGCGGTCGAGGTCTCCTATGACCTGACGAAGAACAACATCACCGGCGGCAACCTCGATCACGCCACGGCGGTGCGCTGGTTCCCCTTCGTCGCCGCGCTCTTCTTCTTCATCTGGTTCTCGAACATCATCGGCTTCCTGCCGCTGCCGACCAACACCGAGCACACGGTCAACGTCTTCGGCCTGCAGCTGCCGTCCTTCGCGATCTACGCGGCGACCGCCAACCTCTCGATCCCGCTGGTGCTGACGCTGGTCGTCTGGGTCTCCTACCACGTCGAAGGGGTGCGCGCGAAGGGGTTCTTCCCCTATCTGGCCAGCTGGCTGCCGCCCGGCCTCGAGGACAAGGGCCTGTTCCTCAAGGGCCTGATCTTCGTGATCGAGGCGATCTCCCACTTCGCGCGGCTGATCTCGCTCTCGGTGCGACTCTTCGCCAACATCCTCGCCGGCCACCTGCTGCTGCTGTTCATGGGCGGTGGGCTGGCGGTGCTGCTCGGGATCGCCGCCCTCGGCGCCATCACCTTCCCGCTGGCCTTCTTCTTCTTCATCCTCGAGGTCGGGCTTATCGCCACGCTGCAGGCGTTTATCTTCTCGACCCTGACCGCGATCTACATCGGCGGAGCGACCTCCGCAAGCCACTAAATGACCAATTCCAAATTTCCGCACCCACGGATGACGCGCCTGGCGCGGCGCTGGTCGGCGCCCGCGGCCTCGCGCGTAGCGCTGCTACGCGCAGCGACCACGTGCACCACCCAGCTTGGCCAGGCGCGCCCCCGCGGGCGCGTAAATTTGCAATCGATCATCTAGACAAAGGAGCGCTGTACTAACCATGGACCTGTCCCCCGTCGCCGCCGTCGCATCCGAAGAAGGCATCAAGAGCGCCGGCAAAGCGATCGCCCTCGGCGTCGGCGCCGGCCTCGGCTCGATCGGCGCCGGCATCGGCATCGGCTTCATCTTCGGCAAGGAGATCGAGTCGGTGGCCCGTCAGCCGGAGATGAAAAGCGAGCTGGAAAGCATCCGCTGGCTCGGCTTCGCGCTGACCGAGGCGGTCGCCTTCTACACCTTCATCTTCGGCCTGATCGCGTTCTTCCTCTCCTAGGGAAATGACGCTTCCGGGCTTGATAGCCGCATTGCCGCACGCCGCCGAGGAAAGCGGGGGCAGCTTCCTGGTCTCGCCGGGCCTCGGCCTGATGATCTGGACGCTGGTCCTCTTCCTGGTCACGATGTGGGTGCTGAGCAAGGTCGCCTTCCCGAAAATCCAGGAGGCGCTCGACAAGCGCGCGAAGACGATCGCCGACTCGATCGAGGCGGCCGAACGCCAGCGCCAGGAGTCCGACAAGCTGGTCGAGGAATACCGCGTCCGGCTCGCCGAGGCGCGCGAGCAGGCCGACGAGATCATGGCCCGGGCGCGCAAGGCGGCCGAGACCGCCGAAGCCGAGGCGACCAGCGCCGGCCGCGAGCGCCGCGACGAGCTGGTCTCCGCGGCGAAGCGCGACATCGAAGCCGAGACGCGGCGCTCGCTGGAGCAGATCCGCAAGGAGGTCGCCGACCTGACCGTGCTGGCGACCGAGAAGGTGACCCGCAAGGCGCTCGACGCCGACGACCAGCGCCGCCTGGTCGAGGAGGCGCTGAGCGAGGTCGACTTCACGAGCCTCTCGGGGGCGGAGAGCTAGACGTGCAGAACGCCGCTCACGTATACGCCGAGGCGCTGTTCGAGGTGGCCCGCGAGAAGGGCCGCATCGACGCGATCGGCGAGGACCTCGGGCAGTTCGCCGCCGCGGTCGAAGCCGACCCGAACCTGCAGGTCTTCCTCTTCGGCCCGCATCTCTCCTCGGCCGAGAAGGCCGCCGGCTTGAAGCGGGCGGTGCTCGGCGCCGATCCGGAGCTGCTCAACTTCTTCGAGCTGCTGATCGAGAAGCACCGGATGCCGGAGCTGTTCCGGATCCACCGCGAGTTCGAGCAGCTGCGGAAGCGCGAGCAGCGGCTGATCGACGTGACCGTGACCAGCGCGGTCGAGCTGGACCCCGCCGTGGTCAGCAGGATCGGCGAGGAGATCGAACGCCAGACCGGCCAGAAGGCCGAGCTGGCGAGCCGGGTCAACGGGGAGATCCTCGGCGGCATCGTCCTGCAGGTCGGAAACATGGTGCTCGACGCGAGCATCAGCAGTCGCTTGGAGAAACTTCGAAAGAGCGTCGCCCAGGCGGCGTAAGGAGGCTTAGAGCACCCCCATGGAAATCAAGCCCGACGAGATCGCATCGATCCTGCGCGAGCGGATCGAGGGAATGGACACCGGCAGCGCCGACCTCTCCGAGGTCGGCACCGTGCTGTCGGTCGCGGACGGGATCGCCCGCATCCACGGCCTCGACAACTGCATGGCGCTGGAGATGCTGGAGCTGCCGCACGGCGTCACCGGCCTCGCCCTCAACCTCGAGGAGGACAACGTCGGCGCGGTGCTGTTCGGCGAGTGGGAAAAGATCGTCGAGGGCGACACCGTCAAGCGCACCGGCCACCTGCTGCGGATCCCCGTCGGCGACCACCTGCTCGGCCGCCTGGTCAACCCGCTCGGCCGCCCGCTCGACGACAAGGGCGAGATCGCGACCGACCAGACCCGCCCGGCCGAGTTCAAAGCCCCCGGCGTGGTCCAGCGCCAGCCGGTGACCGAACCGGTGCAGACCGGGCTGATGGCGATCGACGGGATGATCCCGGTCGGCCGCGGCCAGCGAGAGCTGATCATCGGCGACCGCCAGACCGGCAAGACGGCGATCGCGATCGACACGATCATCAACAACAAGGACAAGGACCTGGTCTGCATCTACGTCGCGATCGGGCAGCGGATGTTCAACCGTCGTCCAGCTGAAGGAGGTGCTGGAGGAGAACGGCGCGATGGAGAACACGATCATCGTTGCCGCCCCCGCCGACGAGGCGGCGCCGATCAAGTTCATCGCCCCCTACGCGGGTTGCGCGATGGGGGAGCACTTCCTCTACAACGGCAAGGCCGCCCTCTGCGTCTACGACGACCTGACCAAACACGCCTACGCCTACCGGCAGATGTCGCTGCTGCTGCGGCGCCCGCCCGGTCGCGAGGCATACCCGGGCGACGTCTTCTACCTGCACTCGCGGCTGCTCGAGCGGGCGGTGAAGCTGAACGACGACCTCGGCGGCGGTTCGCTGACGGCGCTGCCGATCATCGAGACCCAGGCCGGCGACGTCTCCGCCTACATCCCGACCAACGTGATCTCGATCACCGACGGCCAGATCTTCCTCGAATCCGACCTCTTCAACTCGGGCGTGCGGCCGGCGATCAACGTCGGCATCTCGGTCTCGCGGGTGGGCGGCGACGCGCAGACCAAGGCGATGAAGAAGGTGGCCGGGAAGCTGCGCCTCGACCTCTCCCAGTACCGCGACCTCGAGGCCTTCGCCCAGTTCGGCTCCGAGCTCGACCCGGAGACGCAGAAAACGCTGAACCGCGGCGAGCGCCTGGTCGAGATGCTGAAACAGAAGGAGCGCGAGCCGCTCGAGATGGCCGACCAGGTCGCCGCGATCTACTCCGGCACCGGCGGCTTCCTCGACCGGATCAAGACCGAGCGGGTCGGCGAGTTCCTGCGCGACCTGCGGATCCGGCTGCACGCCGAGAAGGCCGACCTGCTCGGCCGGATCGCCGAGAGCGGCAAGCTCGAGGAGTCCGACGAGGAGGAGCTGGGGGCGGCGATCCGCGACTTCGTCGACGACTTCGGCGCCGACTTCGACGAGTTCGGCGACCCGCTCGAGGCGGGGAAGGCGCTCGCCTAACCGCTCATGGCTTCGCAGAAGGACGTCAAGAGCCGCATCGCGTCGATCAAGAACATCAACAAGATCACGCGGGCGATGGAGATGGTGGCCGCGGCGCGGCTGCGCCGCGCCGAGCAGCGGATCGAAGCGCTGCGACCCTACGCGCAGGGGATGCGCAAGCTGACCCGGCGCGCCGCCGAGCAGGCGGGCGGGGTTCCGCGGATCCCGGTGCTGGTCGAGCGCGAGGACGTGAAGCGGGTCGGCGTCGTCCTGATCACCGGCGACCGCGGACTGGCCGGCGCCTTCAACACGAACATCATCCGCGACGGCCTGCGGCTGCAGGGAGAGCTGCGCGAGCGCGGCGCCGAGGCGGCGTTCTCGGCGGTCGGCCGCAAGGGCGTCTCGGCGCTGAGCTTCCGCAAACGCGAGGTCCGCACCTCCTACGTCGGCTTCACCGACCGGCCCGGCTTCGCCAACGCGCGCGAGATCGGCGAGGAGCTGACCGCCCGCTACGTCAACGAGGAGCTGGACCGGGTCGAGCTGATCTACAACCGCTACGTCTCGCCGCTGACCCAGCACGTCTGGCGGCAGACGCTGCTGCCGCTGCAGCAGGCCGAGGTGCTCGGCGAGGGGGTCGAGGAGGAGGAAGCCGACGCCGAGGAGACCGAGATCGAGAAGGCGCACAGCCGGGCGCTCTGGGAGTACGAGCCGGAGGCCGAGGAGCTGCTCGCCCGCCTGATCCCGGAGTACGTGAACATCTCGGTCTACCGGGCGCTGCTCGAGTCCGCCGCCTCCGAGCTGGGGGCGCGGATGACCGCGATGCGCAACGCCGCCGAGAACGCGGAATCGATGATGGACGACCTGACCCTGGAGATGAACCGGGCCAGGCAGGCCGAGATCACGCAGGAGATCCTTGAGGTAGTCGCCGGCGCCGAGGCGCTGGGCTAGGCCCAAAACGAGAAAAGGAACCAATGGCTGAGAGCAACAACGGAACGAATGTGGGGCGGGTCGAGCAGGTGACCGGCGTCGTCGTCGACGCCGTCTTCCCCGAGAAGCTGCCGGGGATCTACTCGGCGGTGAAGATCGAGATGGCCGGCGACGAGGACCGCGAGGCGACCGAGCTGGTCTGCGAGGTGCAGCAGCACCTCGGCGACGACCGGGTCCGCACGGTGGCGATGGACGCGACCGACGGCCTGCAGCGCGGCGACCGGGTGATCGACACCGGCGGGCCGATCACCGTCCCGGTCGGCGAGCAGACCCTGGGCCGGATCTTCAACCTGCTCGGCGAGCCGATCGACCTCGGCGAGCCGATCGGCGACGTGGAGCGCTGGCCGATCCACCGCCCGGCGCCCAACGCCGCCGAACTGACCCCGACCCAGGAGATCCTCGAGACCGGGATCAAGGTGATCGACCTGCTCGCCCCCTACGCCAAGGGCGGCAAGGTCGGGCTGTTCGGCGGCGCCGGGGTCGGCAAGACGGTGCTGATCCAGGAGCTGATCCGCAACATCTCCGAGGAGCACGAGGGGCTCTCGGCCTTCTGCGGCGTCGGCGAGCGCTCGCGCGAGGGCAACGACCTCTGGCGGGAGATGAAAGAGTCGGGCGTGATCGACAAAACGATGCTCGTCTTCGGCCAGATGAACGAGCCGCCCGGCGCCCGCCTGCGGGTCGCGCTCTCGGGCCTGACGATGGCCGAATACTTCCGCGAGCAGGGCGGGCAGGACGTGCTCCTGTTCATCGACAACATCTTCCGCTTCGTCCAGGCGGGCTCGGAGGTCTCGGCGCTGCTCGGTCGGATGCCCTCGGCGGTCGGCTACCAGCCGACGCTGGAGACCGAGATGGGCGGCCTGCAGGAGCGGATCACCTCGACCGCGCGCGGCTCGGTGACCTCGGTGCAGGCGGTCTACGTGCCGGCCGACGACTTCACCGACCCGGCGCCGGCCTCGGTGTTCGCCCACCTCAACGCGACCACGGCGCTCTCGCGGGCGATCTCCGAGAAAGGGATCTACCCGGCGGTCAACCCACTCGACTCGAGCTCGACGATCCTCAAGCCGGACATCCTCGGCGAGGACCACTACCGCACGGCGACCCAGGTGCAGGAAGTGCTGCAGCGCTACAAGGAGCTGCAGGACATCATCGCCATCCTCGGCATCGACGAGCTCTCCGACGAGGACAAGCAGACGGTCTCCCGCGCCCGCAAGATCGAGCGCTTCCTTTCACAGCCGTTCTTCGTCGCCGAACAGTTCACCGGCCGCAGCGGCGAGTACGTGCCGGTGGCGGAGACGGTGCGCGGCTTCCGCGAGATCCTCGACGGCGAGCACGACGAGCTGCCCGAGGGCGCCTTCTACATGAAGGGCGGCATCGACCAGGTGACCGCCGACTCGGCCGCGGCGGCCGCGGCCTAGGAGCCTGGTGGCCGGCGAGCACAGCTTCGAGGTCGAGATCCTCACCCCCGAGGGCGAGGTCTTCGGCGGCGAGGTGCGCCGGCTCTCGACCCGGACCGCGGCCGGCGAGGTCGGCATCCTCGCCAATCACGCGCCGCTGCTGGCCGAACTGCGCCCGACCGAGCTGCGGCTGCAGGTCGGCGAGGCGGAGACGGTGCGCTACGCGCAGGCGCACGGCTGGCTGCAGGTGTTCGGCAACCACGCGCGGGTGCTGGTCGAGGAGGCGGTCGTGCCCGATGAGCTCGACACGGCCACTCTGAAAGAGCAGCTTGCCGATGCCGAGCGGCGCTTCGGCGAGGCCGAGAAGGGCAGCGGCGAGTGGACGCGGGCGCGAAAAGACCGCGACCGGGCCGAAGCGTTCCTGGCGATCGCGCAGGGGTGAGGGAGACGAGCCGATGCGCCTCTGCGGGAATTGATGTCGCACGCGCTTCGCGCTTAGCGACGAATCTCGAGCGACGGACCGGCGAGGGAAGGGACGGACCGGCGAGGGAAGGATTTGGGGTACGCCAGTACCCCAAATGCTTCCGCGAAGCTTGCGAGGGGGCTTCGGATGAGTGAGGAGCTGGTGGCGCTTGCTACGCGGCTGATCGGGTATGACACCTCCGATGCGGAGGGGGTTCGGGAAGCTGCTGGGTTCGTGAAGGGGTGGCTGGAGGCGCGGGGGATCGATGCTTTGCGGGAGGAGGTGCGGGGGCTGCCGGTGCTGCGGGCCGAGGTCGGCCCGGCGGGGGCACCGACTGTCGTCTTGCACGGTCATTTGGACGTGGTGCCCGGGCTGCCGGGGCAGTTCGAGCCTCGGATCGAGGGGGATCGGCTGTACGGGCGCGGCGCCTATGACATGAAGGGCGGGCTGGCGGCGATGCTGCTGAGCGCCGCCGGGATGCGCGACCAGGAGCGGGTGCGGGTACGGCTGGGGATCGTCGGCGACGAGGAGTCCGAGGAGGAGGCCGAACGCGGCAGCGACCATCTGGTCGACAGCGGCTTCCTCGGCGACTTCGCGATCACCGGCGAGCCGACCGACCTGCAGATCGGCGTCGAGGCGAAGGGGGTGCTGGCGCTGCGGCTCGAGGTGAGCGGCGTCGCCGCCCACGGGGCGACGCCGTGGCTGGGCGACAACGCGGTGTTGAAGGCGCACGACGTTTTCCGCAGTATCGAGTCGCTACCGTTCGCAAGGCACAGCTCGGAGCTGTTCGACCGCCCCTCGATCAATCTCGGCCGGATCCTGGGCGGCGATGCGCTCAACAAGGTGCCCGACCGATGCGCGATCGACGTCAACATCCGCTACCTGCCCGACCAGGATCCTGCCGCCGTGCTGGAGCAGGTCCGCGGTCTGCCCGACGCCGAGGTGACGCCGCTGTTCACGCGGCCGCCGGCGGTCGTCGACCGCGAATCGCCCTTCGTGCTCGGCCTGCGGGAGGCCGTCTCCGCCCACCACGACGGCGAGCCGATGAGCGTCGGGCGCGACGGCGCCTCCGACGCGGTCTCCTTCCTGCGGGCGGGTGTGCCGGCGGTCGAGTTCGGCCCGACCGGGGAAGGCCATCACGGACCGCGGGAGTGGGTCTCGGTCAACTCGCTGGAGACCTACCGGCAGACGCTCGACTCCTTCCTACTGGCGCTCCCCGACCGCCTCGCCGGTTGAGCCGAGCGCGATGATCGAGCCCGTCTTCCAGAAGCCGCCGCCCTCGGGCGACCACGAGCCGCCGCCGAAGCGCAAGCGCTACTGGTGGCGCTTCACGCTCGCCTCGGTGCTGATCGTCAGCGTCACCGCGGCGGCGACGGCGGCCAGCATCCTCCTCTACATCGGCAGCATCGCCCACGCCCTCTCGCACAACAACAGGCTGGAGAGCAAGGTCGAGCGCTACCTCGCCCAGACCCACGGCGGCGAACCGGAGAACATCCTCATCCTCGGCTCCGACAAACGGGCCAGCCTGCCCGGCGACCCCGGGCGCTCCGACACGACGATCCTGCTGCGCCTCGACCCCGACCGCAACGCGATCGCGGTGATGTCGATCCCGCGCGACCTGAAGGTCGAAATCCCCGGCTACGGGACGAACAAGTTCAACGCCGCCTACACCTTCGGCGGGCCGAAGCTGACCCTGCAGGTGGTCAAGGAACTGACCGGGCTGCGGATCAACCACGTCGTCAACGTCAACTTCCTCGGCTTCGTCCGCGCGGTCAACGCGATCAACTGCGTCTACGTTGACGTCAACCGCCGCTACTTCCACTCCAACGCCGGCCTGCCGGCCTCCGAACAGTATTCGGAAATCAACGTGCAGCCCGGCTACCAGCTTCTGTGCGGCAAAAAAGCTCTGCAGTACGTGCGCTACCGGCACACCGACACCGATCTCGTGCGGGCGGCGCGCCAGCAGGACTTCATCAGCGACGCCCGCCAGCGGGTGCCGATCAAAGACCTCGTGCTCGGCCGCAACCAGCTGATCGACATCTTCACCGAATACACGACCTCGGACATCAGCGACACCGAAACGATGCTCGACGTGCTGAAACTGTTCGTCGCCTCCCGCAACGCGGCGATCAAAGAGGTGCATTTCCCCGCCGTGCTCGGCCCCAGCTACGTCTACGCCTCGCACGGCGCGATCGAAGGGGCGGTCAACAAGTTCCTCGGGATCGAAGCGAGCGGCGGTCCGCTCAACTCCGAAGAAAGCGTCGCGCCCGGTGGCGGCAAGTCGAAGCGCAAGAAGCACGGGGGCGGCGCTCGGAAGAAGGAAAAGCCGCACATCAAGGCGCGGCCACCCGGCAACGACGGCCTCGTGCCGGCGCGGGAAGCGGGCGAACTCGAGGGCGAGTCGGCCGCCCGCAAGCTCAGCAGCGGCTTCCCGGTCTTCTACCCGACGCGGCTGCCGTCGGAAGCGAGCTTCGTCGAAAGCAATAGCTACGAACACATCCAGGACCCGCGCGTCTACCACCTCAAGGACCCCGGCGGGAAGCGCCACGCCGCCTACCGGATGGTCGCCGAGTTCGGCCCCTATTACGAAATCCACTACTTCGGACTGCAGGGGATCCAGGGCTGGCCGGACCCGCCGATCCTCGACAACCCGAGCGAAACGCGGACGATCAACGGCCGCGAATACGAGTTCTTCGTCAACGGCGACCGCCTCTCGCAGGTCGCCTGGCACCGGGGCGAAAACAGCTACTGGGTGTCGAACGACCTGCTGAACACGCTGACCAACGACCAGATGATCGGCATCGCCCGCTCCGCTAGCGTGACGATTCCGAAGAAGAAGCCGAAGAGCGGGAGGGCGAAGTGATGAGCGAGAGCAGGGAGCCGATCGGCGTCGTCGGCGTCGGCTGGGTCGGCCTGGTCACGGCAGCCTGCTTCGCCGAGCTCGGCCACCGCGTCGTCGCGCGCGACATCGTCGCCGAGAAGGTCGAGGCGCTCGCGCGCGGCGAGACGACGTTCCACGAGCCCGGCCTGGGCGAGCTGCTCGCCCGCAACGCCGAGCGGCTCAGCTTCACCACCGAGATGGGCGAGCTGCTGGACGCGGCCCGGTTGCTGTTCGTCTGCGTCAACACGCCGCCGACCCGTTCTGGCGACGCCGACCTCTCGCGGGTGCGCTCGGTGGTCGAGGAGCTGCGCGACGGCGACGACCATGTGCTGATCATGAAGAGCACCGTCCCGGCGGGCACCGGCACGGCGATCCGCCGCGACCTGCCGGGCGTCGCCTACGTCTCCTGCCCCGAGTTCCTCAAGGAGGGCTCGGCGGTCGAGGACTTCATGCACCCCGACCGGGTGGTGGTCGGCGCCGACGCCGCCGACGAGGCGGCCGCCGACGCGGTCGCCGCCATCTACGAGCCGCTCGGGGGCGACATCGTCCGCACCGACGTCGCCAGCGCCGAGATGATCAAGCTCGCCTCCAACGCCTTTCTGGCGACGAAGATCTCCTTCGTCAACGAGATCGCCAACGTCTGCGAGGAGGTCGGTGCCGATGTCTCCGAGGTCGCTCGTGGGATGGGCCTCGACCAGCGCATCGGCCCCTCGTTCCTGCGAGCCGGGATCGGCTATGGGGGATCCTGCTTCAACGGAGGAGAGACCTTGCTTGTGCGTCACCGGGGCGTCGCAAGGCTCGTCTCGTTGGAACGGCTGTGGGAGCTTGTCGGTGGGGACGAGGCCGCCGACGACGGCGAGGCGATCTCCCCACAGGATCTGTTCGCCTGGTCATGGGTCCCCGGAGAGGAGAAGCCAGAGTGGATGCTGGTTTCGCTGCTGACCAAACGCGACTATGACGGCGAGATGGTCGAGATTCGAACGAAGATGGGACGTCGGGTTATCGTCACCGCCGATCACCCGATGGTTGTCGGAGATGGGACCGATGACGAGGTTCTCACCACTGTCCGCGCCGAGGATGTCACGTCGGCGGACTGGCTTCCGCTGGCATCCGGTGCCGGCGATGGCTTCGCCCCTGGGGTCTACTCGACGATTGGCGCAATCGAAGGCAGTATCGCGGCGGACGAGGTGATCGTCCGTCCCGAGCGAAGGGAGATAGAGGCTCTCCGCAATCGACCGGTTGGGGAGAGGACGTCGATCCTCGACCACCCGCGGGGCCAGGCTTCGCGGATGGGAGATATCGCTCGCAGGGGCGCCTTGCGGATGAACGAGGCCGCGGCGGCGGACATGGATTTCCGCGGAGCGATGCTCGGCACCGCACGCAACGGGACCTACGTGCCCGAGCGCCTGGAACTCAGCGACGACTTCTGGAGAGTTGTCGGCCTATACATCGCTGAGGGTCACGTGGGTCGGGATCGGGGACGGAACGGCGCCCTGCGAGAGCGGATCCAGTGGTCGTTCCATCCTTGTGACGAGGAGCATCTGGTTTGCGAGGTAGTCGACTACTGGAACAGCCAGGGCGTGAAAGCGCGGATTCACAGCGCCGCGACTGCGCGCTGCGTGTGGATCTCCTCTCGCATTCTCGCCGCCTGGTGGACGGAGACCCTTGGACTCGGCCGCAACAGCTACCGACAGCGCTTGCCCGAGATGATCTGGGAGCAGACGGCGGCGAGCAAGTGGGCGCTCCTCTCGGGGCTCTGGGAGGGGGATGGCTCCTGGTCTCTAATCGACGGAGGACCGAGCGTAACGCTCGACTTCGGCACGATCAGCGACGAGCTCGGGGATGGTGTCGCCCGGTTGCTAGGCGACCTTGGGATTGTTCCCTCCTGGCGCCGTGGGCGGACTCAAAAGTTGACGAAGGAGACTCACTGGCTCAAGGTGAGCGGTGCGGATCAGATCGAAAGAGCGATAGCGCTAGTTCCGCAATCGCAGCGGCAGACGGTGCTGGACACGATCCGCGAGCAGAGCAAGCGCATCGCCCCCAGCGGCTATCGGCGATTTGGCGATGCATCGGCGGCTTGGGTGCGGGTCGCGCAAACTTCTAAGCGTGAGTTCCGGGGCCCGGTTTACTCGCTCGAGGTCCCCGGTTCGAACACGGTTGCGGTGAGCGGTGGCTTGATTGCTCACAACTGCTTCCCGAAGGATGTCAGCGCGCTGAAGATGCTCGCCGGCAACACGGGCTACCACTTCCAGTTGTTGAACGCGGTGATCGAGGTCAACGAGCTGCAGAAGCGGCGGGTGGTGCAGAAGCTGCTCGGCCGACTGGGGACGCTGGTCGGCCGCAGGGTGGCGCTGCTCGGCCTCGCCTTCAAGCCCGATACCGACGACATGCGGGAAGCATCGAGCCTGGTCTTGGCGGCGCGGTTGCAGGGCGAGGGGGCGGAGGTGGTCGCCTATGACCCGGTTGCCGCCGAGGCCGCCGGCGAGCTGCTCGACTCGGTCGAGCTGGCCGGCTCGGCCCTGGAGGCGCTCGCGGGCGCCGACGCCGCGGTGCTGGTCACCGAGTGGAGGGAGTTCGCGGAGCTGGACTGGGCCGAGGCCGCGCAGCGGATGGCGCGCCCGCTGCTGGTCGACGGGCGCAACTTCCTCGACCCGGACGAGCTCCGCAAAGCAGGCTTCGAATACGAGGGGATCGGGCGAGCGGGCTCAGATACCCCCTCGCCGACGACCGCCGACTGAGGCATGCAGGCGATTGTCCTAGTGGGCGGCAAGGGGACGCGGCTGCGCCCGCTGACCGAGACCGTGCCGAAGCCGGCGCTGACCCTGGTCAACCGCCCCTTTCTCGCCTACATGATCGAGTGGTTGGCCGGCCACGGCGTCACCGAGGCGGTGCTCGCCTGCGGCTTCCTCCCCGACGTGCTGCGCGAGGCGCTGGCCGGGGAGGAGGAGCGGGCCGGGGTGCGGATCCGCTACGCGGTCGAGCCCGAGCCGCTCGGCACCGCCGGGGCGATCCGCTTCGCCGCCGACCAGCTCGGCGACGAGCTCGAGGACCGCTTCCTGGCGCTGAACGGCGACGTGCTCACCGACCTCGACCTGAGCGCGCTGCTCGCAGCCCACGCCGACCGCGCGGCGCGGGCGACGATCGCCCTGCACCCGGTCGAGGACTCGGCCGCCTTCGGGCTCGTCCACAGCGACGAGGAAGGGAAGGTGCTGGCCTTCCTCGAGAAGACCGGCGAGGCCGCGCCGGGCGAGGTCAACGCCGGCATGTACGTCTTGGAGCGCTCGGCGCTGGAGCTGATCCCGCCCGGCGAGAACGTCTCGATCGAGCGCGACGTCTTTCCCCGCCTGGTCGGCGTCGGCCTGCACGGGCTGCTGCTGGACGGCTACTGGGTGGACATCGGCACCCCGGAGCGCTACCTGCAGGCGAGCTGGGACATCCTCGAGGGCCGGGTCGAGACGCGGGTCGAGCCGACCGCCCCGGGAGCCCTGGTCGCGGCGGGCGCCGAAGTGGCGGGCGACGCCACCGTCGGCCCCCGTGCCGTGATCTCTCCCGGCTGCCGGGTCGGCGCCGGGGCGGAGGTGCTCGAGTCGGTCCTGCTCGACGGCTGCGAGGTGGGGGAGGGCGCCCGCGTCACCCGCTCGATCCTCTCGCCCGGCGCTCGGGTGCCGGCCGGGGCCGAGGTCGACGGCGCCGTCGCCGCCGCGGATGAAATGGTTGCGGGATGAGCATGCTCGACGACATCCTCGCCATCCCGGCGCACCTGCGGGACGCCCTCTGGCGGCTCGAGTCGGCTCGGCTCGAGCCCGCCGAGGCGGCCGGGGCGATGGTCTGCGGGATGGGCGGCTCGGCGATCGGCGGCGACCTCGCGGCGGCGGCGCTCGGCGACCGTCTGACGCGGCCGCTGCTGACCGTGCGCGGCTACGAGCTGCCGAGCTGGGCGACCCCGGAGTGGACCGTCCTCTGCGTCAGCTACTCGGGCAACACCGAGGAGACGCTGGCCTGCTTCGAGGCCGCCGAGGCGCTGGGCGCGCGGCGGATCGTCGTCAGCACCGGCGGCGAGCTGGTCGAGATGGCGCGGGCCGCCGGGGTGCCGGTCGTCGGCCTGCCCGGAATCCTGCAGCCGCGGGCCGCGGTCGCCTACATGTTCGTCGTCGCGGCCGAGGTCGCCGCCCTGGCCGGGGCCGCGCCCCGCGTCCACACCGAGGTCGAGGCGGCGGCCGCCTTCCTCGAGGCGCAGTCGGACGACCTGCGGGCGCGGGCGGTGGAGATCGCGGGCCGGCTCGGCGGCGCGGCGCCGGTCGTCTACGGCGCCGACCTGACGGCGCCGGTGGCGCGGCGCTGGAAGACCCAGGTGAACGAGAACGCGAAGCTGCCCGCCTTCTTCTCCGAGCTGCCGGAGGCCGACCACAACGAGCTCTGCGGCTGGGCCGGCTCATCCGACGCCGCATCGCTTGCGGCCGTGCTGCTCGAAGACTGCGACCAGCATCCGCGCGAGCGCCGTCGCTTCGAGCTGACCGCGGAGGCGATCGCCGCCGGTGGCGCCGAGGCGATCGCGATCGAGACGGCCGGGGAGACGCGGGTCGAACGGCTGCTGTGGGCGACGATGCTCGGCGATCTCGTCTCGATCGAGCTCGCCGAGGCGCGCGGCGTCGATCCGATGCCGGTCGAGGCGATCGAGGAATTCAAGGCCGCGCTCGGGCGTCCATGATGCGCGCGATGATCCTGGCGGCGGGGCTTGGGACCCGGCTGCGGCCGATCACCTACGGGATGCCGAAGCCGATGGTGCCGGTGCTGAACCGGCCGCTGATGGAGCACACGACGAGGCTGCTGGCCGAGCAGGGCTTCGACGCGGCGATCGCCAACCTGCACTGGTTCCCGGAGCTGATCGAGGGCCACTTCGGCGACGGCTCCGAGTTCGGCCTCGACCTCTCCTACAGCCGCGAGGAGCGGCTGCTGGGAACCGCCGGCGGGGTTCGCAAGGCCGCCGGCTTTCTCGGCGACTCCTTCCTGGTCGTCGCCGGCGACGCGCTCACC
Organism: uncultured Solirubrobacterales bacterium; assembly: GCA_963702955.1. GTDB lineage: Bacteria > Actinomycetota > Thermoleophilia > Solirubrobacterales > 70-9 > VRUE01. The sequence continues at coordinate 135,642 of OY969774.1, forward strand.
GACATCGACCTCGGCGCGATGCGGGACTTCCACGATTCCCACGACGGGCTGGTGACGATGGCGACCAAGCGGGTCGCCGACACCGATCAGTTCGGCGTCGTGATCGCCGGGGAGGACGGCCGCATCCAGGGGTTTCAGGAGAAGCCCGACCCGGCCGAGGCGCTCTCCGACCTCGCCAACACCTGCATCTACATGTTCCGCGCCGAGGTCTTCGACTACTTCCCCGAGCCGGGGACGAGCAACGACGCCGGCCCCGACGACCCACCCGAGTTCGCCGACTGGGCGAAGGACGTGTTCCCGGCGCTGCTCGAGGCCGACGTCCCCTTCTACTCGCACGAGATCGACGCCTACTGGAACGACATCGGCAACCTCGACGAGCTGCGCCAGGGCAACCTCGACGCCCTGCACGGCGAGGTCCGGGTCGAGCCGGGAGCGCCCGAGGTCGCCGCCGGCGTGCGCTCCGCCAGCCCGCTCGAGGGCGCCGAGGTGAGCGCGCCGGCGCTGATCGGCGAGCGGGTCGAGATCGGCGAGGGCGTGCGGATCGAGGGCCCGGCGATCGTCGGCGACGGCTGCCGGATCGGCGACGGCGCCTGCATCCGCGATTCGATCCTGCTCGAAGGCGCCGAGCTGCCCGCCGGGGCGATCCTGATCGGCGGCATCGCGGCTCACGCGCGATAGCCGTCACACACATTTGACGTTCCGCGCAGCACGCGCGCGGCGCGGCCCCGGAGGATCGGAGCATGAAGCTCCTCCACGCAGTCGCCGCCGGCCTGGCGCCGCCGCTCTGCGCCGCCTGCGGGCGGACCTGCCGCTCCGAGGCGGTGCTCTGCACCCGCTGCTCGCGGCGTCTCGCCGCGGCCGAGCCGATCGCCGGCGGCAGCCCGCCCGGCGTCGACCGCGCCTGGTCCGCGGCGGCTCACGAGGACGTCGCCCGTAGCCTCATCGCCGCGCTCAAGTTCCGCCGCCTGCTCCGGGTCGCCGACCTGATGGCCGACCGGATCCAGTGGCTGGCCCCATCCGACCTGCTCAGCGGCACGATCGTCCCGGTCCCGACCGCCCCCTTCCGCACCGCCCTCCGAGGCTTCGACCCGGCAGCCGAGCTGGCGGCGGCTCTGGCCGAAAGGACCGAGCTCCCGATCCGCCCCTGCCTCGCCCGCCGTGGCGTCGGTCGCCAGCGGGGCAAGCGCCGAGCCGAGCGGGTCGGCCATCCACCGCAGATCCGCACCACCGCCGAAGTCCCCCGCAGCGTCCTGCTCGTAGACGACGTCCTCACGACGGGAGCGACGCTCACATCCTGCGCCCTGGCCCTGCGTCGGGCAGGAGCTGTACGCATAGCAGCCGTGACCTTCGCCAGGCGCCTGTGAAGGCGCCGCACTCTCCGTAGATATCCCTCTTGTCGAACGGGTACCCCGGGCGTAGCATCGAAGCAGACACCACCAAGGAGGCCAACATGCGGATCGAGATTCGGGGTCGCAACGTCGAGGTCGACGAGGAGCTGCGGGAGCATGTGATGCAGCGCTTCAACCGGGTTGGCAGGCAGGTCTCCGAGCTGGCGACGCTGGAAGTGACGGTCTGGGAGGAGCGCAACCCCGCGAACCCCGACCGCCAGGTCGCGGAGGCGACGCTGCGGCTGAAGGGGGTCACCCTGCACGCGAAGGAGGCCTCGCCGGAAATGTCGCACACGATCCACGAGCTGGCGCAGGACGTCCACCGTCAGGTGAAGAAGCACCGCGCCCTGAGGCGCAAGCGGCGCCGGACGCGCAAGCTGATCAACCAGCTGCGCGGGCGCCCGGCGACCCTCTGAGCAAGCTGAGCAGAGGGAGGGGCACCCGATCCCTCCCCGGTCCATCGCTACCCTTGAGCGATGGCGAACGCGAGGGACATGGTCACCCGTGCGCTGCGGGTGGGAGAGGGCCGCAAATTCAAGGCCTACGAGAAACGCGCCCAGAGGATCAACGGGCTCGAGCCGGAGACGGAGATCCTCGACGACGACGAGCTGCGCGCCGAGGCCGACTCGCTGCGCGAGCGGGCGCGCGGCGGCGAGCCGCTCGACGAGCTGCTGCCGGAGGCCTTCGCGCTGACCCGCGAGGCGGCGCGGCGCAGCCTCGGCCAGCGCCATTTCGACGTGCAGCTGATCGGCGGCATGGCGCTGCACGACGGGGCGATCGCCGAGATGCGGACCGGCGAGGGCAAGACCCTGACCGCGACCCTGGCGGTCTTCCTCAACACGCTGGCCGGCGACAGCGTCCACGTGGTCACCGTCAACGACTACCTGGCCCGCCGCGACGCCGAATGGATGAAGCCGGTCTACGACAAGCTCGGGGTCAGCGTCGCCGCGATCCAGGACTCCGACGACCACGAGGCGCGGCAGGTCAAATACGCCTGCGACGTGGCCTACGGCACCAACTCGGAGTTCGGCTTCGACTACCTGCGCGACAACATGGCCGAAGCGCTGGAGCACTGCGTGCAGCGCGGCCACCACTTCGCGGTCGTCGACGAGGTCGACAACATCCTGATCGACGAGGCGAGGACGCCGCTGATCATCTCCGGCCAGCCCGAACAGGCGGCCCAGATCTACTACCAGTTCGCCCGCCTCGCCCGGCAGATGGACGGCGTGCCGGCGAAAGACCGACTCAAATCGCTCGGCGAATCGAAAGACACCTCCGAGGCCGACTACGACTACGAGTACGACGAGAAGCACAAGACGGTCGCGCCGACCGAGCGCGGGGTCAAGCGGGCGGAGGAGTTCCTCGGCGTCGACAACCTCTACCTGAGCGAGCACGGGACGCTGGTCAATCACCTCAGCCAGGCGCTGAAGGCCGAGTCGCTGTACCGCAAGGACAAGGACTACGCGGTGGTCAACGGCGAGGTGATGATCATCGACGAGTTCACCGGCCGCATCCTCGAGGGGCGGCGCTGGTCGGAGGGCCTGCACCAGGCGGTCGAGGCGAAGGAGGGAGTGGCGATCGGCGAGGAGAACCAGACCCTGGCGACGATCACCCTGCAGAACTACTTCCGCCTCTACGACAAGCTCTCGGGGATGACCGGAACGGCCCTGACCGAGGCCACCGAGTTCATGAAGATCTACAAAGTGCCGGTGGTCGAGATCCCGACCAACCAGCCGATGGTCCGCGCCGACCACAACGACCAGATCTTCAAAACCAAAGACGGCAAGTGGAAGGCCGTGCTCGACGAGATCCTCGCCCGCCACGAGCGCGGCCAGCCGATCCTCGTCGGCACCGTCTCGGTCGAGGTCTCGGAGATGATCTCCGAGGAGCTGAAACGGCGCGGGGTCGAGCACGCCGTGCTCAACGCCAAGCCCGAGCACGCCGAACGAGAGGGCGAGCGGATCGCCCAGGCCGGGCGCAAGGGCGCGGTGATGATCGCCACCAACATGGCCGGCCGCGGCGTCAACATCAAGCTCGGCGGCGACCCCGAGCACCTGGCGATGAAAGAGCTGAAGAAGGAGGGGTTGAGCCACGGCGACGAGGGCTACGAGGAGGCGCTGGCGGCGAAGATCGTCGAGATCGAACCGCAGTGCAAGGCCGAGGCCGAGGAAGTGCGCGAGCTCGGCGGCCTCTACATCTGCGGCACCGAGCGGCACGAATCGCGCCGCATCGACAACCAGCTTCGCGGCCGCTCCGGCCGCCAGGGCGACCCCGGCGAGACGCGCTTCTTCCTCTCCGCCGAAGACGACGTGATCCGCCTCTTCGCCGGCGATCGCATCTACAAAATCCTCGACCGGCTGGGGCCGGTGGACGAGGAGGGCGGGGAGATGCCGCTGGAGGCGAAAATGCTGACGAAAACGGTCGAGGGCGCGCAGAAGAAGGTCGAGGAGCAGAACTTCCTGATCCGCAAACGGGTGCTCGAGTACGACGACGTGATGAACGAGCAGCGCCGCGTCGTCTACAAATACCGCCGCGAGATCCTCGAGGGGCGCGACATGTCCGACATCGCCCGCGACGAGCTCGAGGGCGTGATCGAGCGCCTCGTCAACGAGTACACGCCGGGCGACGACCTCGAACAGTGGGACACGCCGGAGCTGGAGGTGCAGCTGCGCCAGATCTGGCCGGTCGGCGTCGAGGTCGGCGCGATGGCGCCGGAGACGGTCGACCGCGAGAAGCTCAAGGACGCCCTCGACGAAGACGCGATGAACGCCTACGACGACCGCGAGCAGCAGATCGGGGAGGAGCTGATGCGCTACCTGGAGCGCTCGATCCTGCTGCAGGTGATCGACAACCGCTGGCGCGAGCACCTCTACGACATGGACTACCTGCGCGAGGGCATCCACCTGCGCGGCTTCGCCCAGATCGACCCTCTCGTCGCCTACAAAAACGAAGGCTTCGCGATGTTCGAGGAGCTGATGCACTCGATCTGGGAGGAGTTCAGCAAGCTGATCTTCAACGCCCAGATCGAACTCGACCCGAGCCGGCCGCAGGGCGTGTTCGGCGGCAACGGCGGGCGGGCGCCGGCGGCCCTCGACTACTCGGGCGGCACGCCCGAAGCGCAGCCCTCGGCCCTGCAGGAGGTCGCCGCCGGCGGCGGGACCGAAGTGGTCGGCGTGACCGCCGGAGCGCCGCCGGCGAACGGCGGCGGCAACGGCGCCCCGGCGCCGTCGGCGGTCGAGACTGTGGTCAAGGACGAGCGCGAGAAAGACATCGGTCGCAACGACCCGTGCTGGTGCGGCTCAGGGAAAAAGTACAAGAAGTGCCATGGCGCTTAGCGGCCCTTGATCCACGACCCGATCCGCGAGTTCATCCGGGCCTTCAACGAGCGGGAGCTGGATGCCTTTGTCGAGGTGCTCGATGCTGAGGTGGAGCTGCATTCGATGAAGGGGTTGCGGAAGGGGGTAGAGGCCGCTCGGTTGTGGGCGACTCGCTCGCCGGAGGGGGCGCAGCAGAGGATTGAGTTGGAGGAGCTCTACGAGGACGGGACCGAGGGCGGCGGCGGGTCGGCCGTGGCGCTGATCCGGCGGATCTGGCGCTGGGCCGGAGAGGACTCCGTCGCCGGCGTGGACGAGATGGCGTGGCTGTTCGAGCTACGCGAGCACCGGGTGCTCAGCTGGCGCCCCTTCGAGAACCGTGCCGAGGCGCTGCGGGCCGGTGGCTTCGAGCACGCTGCCGGATAGGACGTACGATCCGGCGATGGATCCAGTTGCCATCGAGGCCAACAGCGAGGCGGCGGAGGCCTGGAGCGGGCCGCTGTTCGACCGCTTCGTCAAGTACCGCGAGCTGGTCGCCGACGGGCTCGGCGCCCACGGCGAGGCGGCGATGGCCGCGCACCCGCCGCGACCCGGCGATCGCGTCCTCGATCTCGGCTGCGGCTTCGGCGACACTACCCAGCGCCTCGCGGATCTGGTCGGCCCCGAGGGCGAGGCGCTCGGCGTCGATGTCTCCGAGCCGTTCATCGAGCGGGCGCGGGAGGAGCTCGACGGTGGCGTCGAAAACGTCAACTTCGCCGTCGCCGACGTGCAGGCGACCGAGTTCGAGCAGCGCTTCGACTACGCCTTCTCGCGGATGGGCCTGATGTTCTTCGCCGGCCCCGTGCAGGCTTTCCGCAACATCCGCGCCGCGCTCGTCCCCGGCGGCCGGCTCTGCGCGGTCGTCTGGCGGCGCAAGCTCGACAACGACTGGATGCACCGCGCCGAGCAGGTCGTCGAGGGGTACCTCGACCATCCCGAGGAGAGCGACGAGCCGACCTGCGGTCCCGGCCCGTTCTCGATGGCCGATGCCGACACGGTCAGCGAGCAGCTGCAGATCGCCGGCTTCGAGCAGATCGCGCTGCAGCGTTGCGACCTGCCGATCAAGATCGGCGACGACCTCGACCACGCGGTCGAGTTCAACATGGCGCTGGGGCCGGCGGGAGAGGTGCTGCGCCTGTGGGGGGATCGGGTCGACGAGATCCGGCCGAAGATCGCCGCTGCGCTGCGCGAGGCGCTGGCCGAATTCGACGGCCCCGACGGCGTGATCGCCCCCGCCTCGACCTGGATTGTCTCCGCCGCCGCGCCCAGCCATTAGCCTGTCGGGCATGGCCGATGCCGCCCAGACCGAATCGGTGCCGGCGCGGCTGGCCGAGATCCGCGAGCAGTTGAAGCTGCTCTCGGACTACCTTTGACCCCGCTTCGCTGCGGGAGGAAGCCGAGCGGCTGGAGGAGGAGATGGGCCGGCCCGGCTTCTGGGACGACCAGGCGGCGGCGGCGCGCACCTCGGCCGCGCACGCCCGCGCCCAGCGCAAGCTGAAGACCTTCGAGGAGCTGTGGTCCGAGGCCGGCGACCTCGACGAGCTGGCCGAGATGGCGGCCGAGGACGAGGAGATGGCGGCCGAGCTGGACACCCAGCTCGCCTCGGTCGAGCGGCGGCTGGCCGAGCTGGAAGAGGCGCGGCTGTTCAGCGGGGAGTACGACGCCGGCGACGCGGTGGTCACGGTCCACGCCGGGGCGGGCGGCACCGACTCCCAGGACTGGGCGGAGATTCTGCTGCGGATGTACCTGCGCTGGGCGGAGCGGCGCGGCTTCGAGGTCGAGATGAAGGAGGCATCGCCCGGCGAGGAGGCGGGGCTGAAGTCGGCGACCTTCATCGCCCGCGGCGAGAACGCCTACGGCCTCTTCGCCGCCGAGCGCGGCGTCCATCGCCTGGTGCGGATATCCCCCTTCGATTCCTCGGCGCGCCGCCACACCAGCTTCGCCCAGGTCGACGTCGGACCGCTGGTCGACGAGGGGGTCGAGGTCGAGATCGACGACGCCGACCTGCGGATCGACACCTACCGCGCCTCCGGCGCCGGCGGCCAGCACGTCAACAAGACCGACTCGGCGGTGCGGATCACCCACATCCCGACCGGGCTCGTCGTGCAGTGCCAGAACGAGCGCTCGCAGACCCAGAACAAGGCGGTGGCGATGCAGCTGCTGCGCTCGAAGCTGATCGAGCTGGAGGAGCGCAAACGGGCGGAGACGCTGGCGAAGGAGCGCGGCGAGGTGAAGGAAGTCGCCTGGGGGTCGCAGATCCGCAGCTACTTCCTCCATCCCGACCAGCGGGTCAAAGACCACCGCACCGGCCACGAGGTCGGCGACGCGCAGCGGGTCCTCGACGGCGACATCGACGACTTCATCCGCGACTACCTGAACAAGACGGCGGCCTCGTCGGCGAGATAGCTACTTCGGAAGAAGCACAAGCCGCGGGGAGGGGCACCCGGCCCTCCCTACGGGTCGTAGCTTCAGGATGAGCTTGTCAGGCTGCATATGGCCGAGCTGTTTGGTGAAGCGGAGGGTTCCGGTGTGGCTCAGGTGGCGCTTGAGGGTCCCCAGGTGAGATGAGAGCTGGAGCTCGGCCTTGAACGGTTCGTAGGTCGTGTAGCCGAGCGTGACCTTCAGCGTCTGGTGGTTTGTGGCGGCGTGGGCGTGGGCGCTGCGGAGGGGGCATTTTGCTTCCTGCGACGAGGAGGAGCCACCCGCTCCCTTGACCCCTTCGCAGAACGCTTCCAGTTCTTCCTGTTCGATTTCGCCGTGGGCGAATTCGGCGCGGGCTTCGGCGCATTCCGCAGCCGGGTCTTCTTCTTCGACTTCTTCTATGACTTCGAATTCTTCGGGTGCCGCGGACACGGTCGCGAGACCGGTCGAAGCCGGGCTGAGGCTCGACGCGTAGGCGGTGCCCCCCGTAAGCAGCAGCGCTGCCAGCGCCAGAGTCAGGAGTATGAGCCTGCGATCCATGCCAAGTGGATCGACGCTTCCGGGGGACAGCCTTAGCCGCCTGTGCTCAGGTGGACGATTCGTCCAGTACGCCCTCCAGGCGCAGAAGCTCCTCCTTCATCGGCAGGCCGCCGCCGTAGCCGCCGAGGGCGCCGCCGCTGCGCAGGACGCGGTGGCAGGGGACGACGATCGGGACCGGGTTGGCGCCGCAGGCGCTGCCGGCGGCGCGCACCGCGCGCTCGTTGCCGGCGCTGCGGGCGATCTGGGTGTAGCTGCGGGTCTGGCCGTAGGGGATGCGGGCGATCGCCCGCACGGCCCGGCGGCGGAAGTCGTGGGTGAGCTGCCAGTCGAGCGGCAGGTCGAACTCGGTCAGCTTGCCCTCGAAATAGAGGTCGAGCTGGCGGCGGGCGTCGTCGAGCCGCGCCGGCGCCTCGACCACCCGCGGCGAGATCCGTCGTGCCAGCTCCTCCAGCGTCTCGTCCTCGTCGTGGCTGGGCAGGTTGAGCTTGACCAGCCCGCGCGGCGTCGCCGCCAGCAGCAGCCGCCCGAAGGGGGAGTCGACCGTCGCGTAGGCCACGTCGAGGAGGCCGTCGGCTTCGGCCCGCTCGGCGAATCGCTTCAGCTCGGCCTTCATGCCATCTCCTTCCGCAGTCGCTTGATTCCCTCGTGCAGGCTGCGCCGCGCCGCCTCCGGCGAGCAGTCGAGCGCGGCGGCGATCTCGGCGTGGGGGAGGTCGCAGCCGTAGCGCAGCGCCACCGCGGCGCGCTGCTTCGGCGGCAGCGCCCCGACCAGCGCCCAGATCTCACCGTCGAGCTCGGGCTCGGCGGTGGCGCCGGCCAGCTCGCCGGCCTCGGCGACCGGCAGCGGCCGGCGGCCCTTGGCGCGGTGATGGTCGATCGCCTTGCGATGGGCGATCGTCAAGAGCCAGCCGCGCAGATTGCTTGCGTCGCCAAGGCGGGGATAGGCCCGCAGCGCCGCGAGAAAGGTCTCCTGGAAGCAGTCCTCGGCGTCGGCGCGCCCGACCGCCCCGCGCAAGACGGCCAGGACGTCGCTGGCATGCTCGTCTAGCAGTGTCTGGAAGGGCGGAAGGGCGTTCAAGTCAGGGATTAAACGCCTGTGGCACCCGGGCCGTGAGATCGTTCAAGGCCGCTACTTGAAAGCTACTTGCAACTACATGAAATAAGACTTGAAATAGGCCTGGAAAACGATGGTTTTACTTGAAATCGAGGGGATCGTGGAACGGGCGCTGGCGGAGGACGTTGGCGCCGGCGACGTGACGTCACAGGCGACTGTGCCCGAGGGGGCGCGGGCTCGGGCGCGGATCTTGCAGAAGGCGCCCGGCGTCGTCTTCGGGCTGGCGGCGGTCGCCGAGGCGATGCGGCAGTGCGGGGTGGAGGAGGTCGACAACCTGGTGGTCGAGGGGCAGTGGCGCGAGGAGGTGCCGGCGGAGGTCGTGCTGGCGAGCGGGTCGGCCCGGGGCCTGTTGGCGGCGGAGCGGACCGCGCTCAACTTCCTCGGCCATCTCTCCGGCGTCGCCACGTTGACCGCGCGCTTCGTCGAGGCGGTCTCCGGCACCGGCGCCCGCATCCTCGACACCCGCAAGACGACGCCGGGGCTGCGTGCCCTCGAGAAGGCGGCGGTGGCTGCCGGCGGCGGTCAGAACCACCGCATGGGCCTCTACGACGCGATCCTGATCAAGGAGAACCACATCGCCCTCGCCGGCAGCCTGGCCAAGGCCGTGCACGGGGCGCGCACCACGCAGCCGGACCTGCCGGTCGAGGTCGAGTGCCGCGACCTGCTCGAGGTCGCCTACGCGATCGGCACCGGCGCCGACCGGCTGCTGCTCGACAACATGGACGCGGCGGCCCTACGCGAGGCGGTGCGCCTGCGCGACACCGAAGGCCGAGGCGACGGCAGGCCGACGCTGGAGGCCTCGGGAGGCGTCACCCTGGAGACCGTGCGCGAGATCGCCGAGACCGGCGTCAACTACATCTCGGTCGGCGCTCTCACCCACTCGGCCCCGAATCTCGACTTCAGCCTGCTGCTCGAGTCGGCTACTTGAGGAGGCGCGAGAGGCGGCGGTCTTTGAGGACGCGGCCGCCGGTCTGCTCCTGCGGGCAGTAGTTGGTCTGGTGCTCGGAGAAGAAGACCGCCTCGATCGTGGTGCCGCAGCGGGGGCAGGGCTCGCCCTCGCGCCTGTGGACCTTCAGCGGCATCGGCAGCTTGTCGGGCAGCTCGTCGCCTATGACCTGCTCGTAGTGGTCGATCGCGTCGCCGAGGACGTGGAGGGCCGCGTGGAGCTGCCGCACCTCGTCGTCGTCCAGCTCGGAGCCCTGCTTGAAGGGCGAGAGCCTCGCCTCCCAGAGGATCTCGTCGACCCAGGAGCGGCCGATGCCGGCGATGTCGCCCTGGTGGCGGAGCAGGGGATGGAGGTGGCGCGGCTGGTCGATCGCCGCGGCGAAGACGTCGAGCGGGGGTGGGGGCCAGGCTTCCGGACCCAGCCTCGCGACCGCCTCGTCTTCGGCGATGGCGCCGGTCGGGAGCAGCTTCGCCCAAGCCCGCTGCTTGGTCCCGAACTCGCGCAGTCGCAGCTCGCGGCCGTCGGCTAGACGGATCAGCACGCGCGAGGCGCGGTCTTTGGGCGAGGCGCGCCTGTCGAAGACGCGCAGGCGCCCGGCCGACATCAGATGGATCAGCAGGGCGAGGTCGCCGAGCTCTACGACCGGCATCTTGCCGATGCGGCGGACCGCCGTGACCTCGCGCCCGCCGAGCGCGTCGAGCGGCGGGTCGAAGGTCTTCATCACGTTCATCCCCGGCGCCAGCGCCGATTCGATCTCCGCTCCCCTGACGGCGGCGTCGAGGCGCCGCGCCGTGATCTCGACCTCGGGAAGCTCGGGCATGCCGAGAGGGTAGTCTCGATATTGGCCCATGAGAGAGCTGCCGACGATCAACGAGCCGGTTCCGATGCTCGACCTCTCGCCGGAGGAGGTCGAGGAGATGTCGCGCGAGGTGCGCGAGCTGGCGGCCGAGCGCGACGCGGTGATCCTCGCCCACAACTACCAGGTGCCCGAGGTCCAGGACGTCGCCGACTACACCGGCGACTCGCTCGGCCTCTCGCGCCAGGCGGCCGCATCCGACGCTTCCGTGATCGCCTTCTGCGGCGTCCACTTCATGGCCGAGACGGCCTCGGTGCTCTCGCCCGAGAAGACGGTGCTGATCCCCGACCTGGCGGCCGGCTGCTCGCTGGCCGACTCGATCACGGCGAGCGAGCTGCGCAACTGGAAGGCCCGCCACAGCCCCGACGCGGTCGTCGTCATGTACGTCAACACCTCGGCCGAGGTGAAGGCCGAGACCGACTACTGCTGCACCTCCTCCAATGCGGTCAAGGTGGTCGAGCACATCCTCCGCGAGCACGGTCCCGAGACCGAGATCCTCTTCGGCCCCGACATCTGGCTCGGCTCCTACGTCGAGCGCGAGACCGGCCACTCGATGCACGTCTGGCCGGGCGAGTGCCACGTCCACGCCGGGATCCGGCCCGACGACATCCGCGCCCAGCGCGCGGCTCACCCCGGCGCCGAGTTCCTCGTCCACCCCGAGTGCGGCTGCGTCACCCAGGTGATGGAGTTCGTCGCCGCCGGCGAAGTCGAGGCCGAGGGCGTGCACATGCTCTCGACCGGGCAGATGCTCGACTACGTCAGCCGCAACCCCGACGGCGAGTTCATCGTCGCCACCGAGAACGGCATGCTGCACCCGCTGCACCAGGCGGCGCCGGAAGCGAGCCTGATCGAGGCCAACCGGATGGCCGTCTGCAAGTACATGAAGGAGATCACGCTGCCGAAGCTGCGCGACGGCCTGCGCGAGATGAAGTTCGAGGTCTCGGTGCCGGCGGAGGTCGCCGAGCGGGCGCGGGTGCCGATCGAGCGCATGGTCGCGATCGGATAGGGGCAGCTAGAGTCCGGCTATGCCCCAGGCGACCTCGGAGGACACCCTCAGCGGCGAGCAGCTGCAGGAGCTGGCGCAACAGCTTCGCGTCGACTCGGTCCGCTCGGCGGCGGCCGCCGGCTCGGGTCACCCGACCTCCTCGATGTCGGCCGCCGACCTGATGGCGGTGCTGTTCGCGCACCACCTGCGCTACGACTTCGACGACCCCGACAACAGGGCCGCGGACCACCTCGTCTTCTCCAAGGGCCACGCCTCGCCGCTGCTCTACTCGCTCTACAAAGCGGCCGGCGCGATCGACGACGAGGAGCTGCTGAGCTTCCGCGAGTTCGGCTCGCGCCTGCAGGGCCACCCGACGCCCGAACTGCCGTGGGTCGACGTCGCCACCGGCTCGCTCGGCCAGGGGCTGCCGATCTCGGTCGGCATCGCCCTCGCCGCCGACCGGCTCGAGCACTCCGAGCTGCGCGTCTGGGTGCTCTGCGGCGACTCCGAGCTGGCCGAGGGCTCGATGTGGGAGGCCTTCGAGCACGCCGGCCACGCCGGGCTCGGCAACCTGATCGCGATCGTCAACGTCAACCGGCTCGGCCAGCGGGGGCCGACGATGCACGAGTGGGACACCTCCTCGCTGGCGGCGCGGACGAGCGCCTGCGGTTGGGACACGCAAGAGATCGACGGCCACGACACCACCGCGATCGAAGCGGCCTACGAGCGGGCGCTGGCGAGCGAGCGCCCGGCGGTGATCTTCGCCCGCACCAAGAAGGGCTCCGGGGTCGCTGCTGTGGAGGACCAGGAGAACCAGCACGGCAAGCCGCTGGCCGATCCGGAAGCGGCGGTCGAGGAGCTGGGCGGGATCCGCTCGATCCGGATCGACGTGGGGGCGCCGCCCGCTCCGCAGCCGTTCGAGATCGCCAGGGCGGAAGTCGAGCGTCCGAGCTACGAGCTCGGCGAGAAGGTCGCGACCCGCGGCGCCTACGGCGACGCGCTCGCCTGGCTCGGCTCGGTCAACGAGAAAGTGGTCGCGCTCGACGGCGAGGTCGGCAACTCGACCTACGCCGAACGCTTCGCCGCCAAGCACCCCGACCGCTTCTTCGAGATGTACATCGCCGAGCAGCAGATGGTCGCCGCCGCGGTCGGCGTGCAGACGCGCGGCTGGAAGCCGTTCGCCTCGTCCTTCGGCGCCTTCCTCAGCCGCGCCTACGACTTCATCCGCATGGCGGCGATCTCCGACGCCGACGTCAAGCTCTGCGGCTCCCACGTCGGCGTTTCGATCGGCCCCGACGGGCCCTCGCAGATGGCGCTCGAAGACATCGCCGCCTTCCGCGCCGTGCTCGACAGCGTCGTCCTCTACCCGAGCGACGCCAACCAGGCGGTGGCGCTGCTCGACGCGATGCGCGAGCACCGCGGCGTCAGCTACATGCGCACGACTCGCGGCGCGACGCCGGTGCTCTACGAGGCGGGCGAGAGCTTCGAGATCGGCGGCAGTCACACGGTGCGGTCGAGTGGGGAGGACGCGGTGACGTTGATCGGCGCCGGCATCACCCTGCACGAATGCCTCGCCGCCGCCGAGCAGGTCGCCGAACAGGGGATCGCCGCGCGGGTGATCGACCTCTACTCGGTCAAGCCGGTCAACGCCGCGGCGATCCTCCGCGCGGCCGAGGAGACCCGCGTCCTGATCACGGTCGAGGACCACTGGGCCGAGGGTGGGATCGGCGAGACCGTCGCCGGCGTCCTCGCCGAAGCCGGCGCCGGCACGCCGCTGGTCCGGCTGGCGGTCAGCGAGCGCCCCGGCAGCGGCCCGCCCGAGGCGCTGCTGGCCGCCGCGGGCATCGACGCCGACGCGATCGTCGCCGCGGTCGAACGCACCCTTTAACGAACCCTTGACCCTCGCTTGGGGTGGGCATTGCCCGGCCCGGCGGACAATGGCTCGACCCCGAACAAAGGAACGAGCTATGAGCAGCAGACGAGCGAGGATCGCGGCGACCGCAACCGTGCTCGGCCTGGGCGCGCTCGGGGGCGTCGCGCTGGAGAGCAATCACGGGGTGCCGACCCAGCTGGCCCAGGCGGGCAAGGGCGGGTCGGCGGCGGTCGTGACCACGGCCAGCGGCGCAACCGTCCCGGCCTCTCAGGCGACGACGGGCGAAGCAGCGACTACGCGGCCCCCGATCGTCACCCGCGCCAGCGGCGGCGGTCTGGTCCCGGTCGACGACTGAGGTTCAGTCGTCGGCGCCGTGGCCGCCGCCGTCGCCCGAACCGTCGCCGCCTTCCTGCGACGGCGTGACCGGCGATTCGGGAGTTTCGGCGGGCGTGGTGACGGTCGGTTCCGGCGGTGCGGTGGTGGTCGTGGTCGTCGGTGCGCTGGGAGCGGGCTTGGCGGTGCGATGGGGCTTGCCGCTGCCCTTCGGCTTGGCAAAGGCCGGCGCAAGCGTGTCGCCGGCGGAGATCGATTCGGAGGAGAGGCCGATCTGACGGCTGACGAGGCTGCTTGCGGCCACCGCGACCGCGGCGGCGATGACGATGCCGAGCAGCGCCAAGCCGACCCATTTGAACGTCGTCGATCTCATCGTTCGGGCACCTCTATGACAGCACGCAGACCGCCCCGGCTGCGGTTGTGGAGGATGACCTCGCCGCCCCATTGGCGGGTCAGCTCGCGGGCGATCGGCAGGCCGAGGCCGGTCCCGGCGGGCCCGCGCCGGCCGGCGCTACCGCGGCTGAAGCGCTCGAACACCGCCTCCTCCTCGCCCGGCTCGAGGCCGGGGCCCTCGTCGAGGACCTCGATGCGACCCGGTGCCGCGGCGATCGTCACCGCCGTGCCCGCCGGCGAGTAGCGCAGCGCGTTCTCGACCAGCGCGTCGAGCGAGCGGTCGAGGTCGGGACGGGCGCACCAGGCTGACCCGGCCGTTCCCTCGCTGCGGGAGTCGAGAGCGATCCCGCGCTCGCGGGCCGCGTCGCGCCAGCGCTCCGCCGCTCGACCCGCCGCCTCGCCGAGGTCGATCCGCTCGCCGGGCAGCTCGTGCTCGCCGGCGCGGCTGAGGATCAGCAGCTCGTCGACGATCTGCGAGAGGCGGTCGATCTCGCGCATCGCGGCGTCGAGCTCCTGCGTCTCGGCCCCGTCGTCCGGCCCTCTCGCGGCGAGGTTTTCGAGCCGCAGACGCAGCCCGGTCAGCGGCGTGCGCAGTTGGTGGGAGGCGTCGGCGACGAAGTCCTGCTGGACTCGCAGCAGTCGCCGGATTCGCGCGGTCATCTCGTTGAAGGCGCGGCCGAGCGAGCGTTGCTCGGAGCTGCCCTCGACGGCAACCGCGGTGTCGAGGTCGCCGCCGGCGACACGGCGGGCGGCGTCGTCGAGGCGGCGGATCGGCAGCGCGATGCGGCGCGCGATCAGCGCCCCGGCGGCGAGCGCGAGCAGCAAGACGACGCCCGCCAGCCCCGCCAGGTCGAGCAGCGACGTGCGCACCGCGCGGTTCACGGCGGCGACGCTCTGGGTGATCCGGACGGCGCCGCCGGGCCGGCCGTGCTCGAGCACCGGCACCGCGGTGGCGAGGATTTCAGTCCCCAGCGTGGCGCTGTTGCGGGTGATCTGCTCGCTGTGGCCGCGCAGCGCCGCGCGAATCTCGGGCCGGCTCGCGTAGCTGCGCCCGACCGGGGCGCCGGCCGAGTCGGCGAGCAGTCGGCCGCGCCGGTCGACGACGATCGCCCGGCCGCGAACGCTGTCGGCGGAGACCCGCGCGAGGCGTCGCAGCCCGGCCAGCCGCGGCGGTTCGAGCAGCTCCGAGGCGCTGGCGGCGACGACGTCGGCCTGGCTGCGCGCCTGGCCGCGAACCTCGGAGTCGACCCGGTCGCGCAGGCTGAGCGCCAGCGGCACGCCGAGGGCGATCAGCGCCAGCAGTAGGACGTAGGCAAGCGCCAGCAGCAGGGTGGCCCGCAGCGACATTTGCCGCTCACCCTGCCGGTGCGGCGAAGCGGAAGCCGACGCCCCGCACCGTCTCGATGAAGGCGGGGTGCGCCGGGTCGTCGCCGAGCTTGCGCCGCAGCCAGCCGACGTGGACGTCGAGCGTCTTGGTCGAGCCGAACCAGTTGACGTCCCAGACCCGCGACATCAGGTCCTCGCGGGAGACGACCTGGCCGGCGTGGCGCATCAGCTCGGCCAGCAGGTCGAACTCCTTGCGCGAGAGGTCGAGCTCGGCGCCGCGCAGGCGGGCGATCCGCGCCGCCGGGTCGATCTCCAGATCGCCGACCGAGAGCGGTTCCTCGGGAAGCTCCTCATGCCTGGCGCTGCGGCGCAGGACGGCCCGGATCCGCGAGATCACCTCGGCGGCGCTGAACGGCTTGACGACGTAGTCGTCGGCACCGAGCTCGAGGCCGACGATCTTGTCCATCTCGGTCCCGCGCGCGGTCAGCATCACGATCGGCACGTCGGAGCGGCGCCGCAGCTCGCGGCAGACGTCGCGGCCGTCGCCGTCGGGTAGCGCCAGGTCGAGCATCACCAGGTCGGGTTCCGCCTTCTCGGCCAGTTCGAGCGCGCCCGCGGCGGTGCCGGTCAGGACCGGCTCGAAGCCGGCGCGGCGCAACGCCTCGGCGAACGGCTCGGCGATCGAGGCCTCGTCCTCGACGACGAGGATGCGCCCGCCGGGCGCTTTCTTGTCCATGAGGCAACTGTAACGGTGAGTTTGCCGCCGATTTAGGTGCGGCGACGAGGTTTTGCCAACTCTTTACCCATGCCTGGGCTGCGCTTGCACGGCCGCCGCGCAGACTGCGATCCGCAACTTCGGCCAGGAGGTCTTCACTCGTGAACAGTTTCAAGACGCGAATCGCAGTCGGTGCAACCATCTTCGGCCTCGGCGGCCTGGCGGGGCTGGCGCTGAGCGCCGGCAACCAGGGGGCCTCGCAGCCGGTCGCGATGAAACCGCTGGTTCACACCCAGGTGATGCGGCGGACGGTCCACGTCACCAAGCACGCCAAGCCGAAACACCCGCCGGCGGGGGCCGGCGGCTGGACGACCGCCGGCGGCGCCGGCTCCGGCTACGGATCGAGCGGCTCGGCGAGCGCCAGCACCGGCTCCTCCTCGGTCGGCTCCTCGCCGTCGTCCCCCTCCTACTCGGGCTCCTCGACCCCGGTCAGCACCGGCGCCAGCAGCGCCGGCAGCGGCACGACCTCGGGCGGCTCCTCGCATTCGGGCCGCCACAACGGTCCGGTCACGACCCACAGCAGCGGCTCGCACAGCTCGCACGGCGGCCGCCACGGCTCCCACGGCCACGGCTCGCCGGTAACCACCCACAGCAGCGGCTCGCACGGACACAGCTCGCCTGCCCACTCGACCGCGCCGGTCACGACGCACAGCAGCGGCTCGAGCGCCGGCGCCGGCGGCGGTGGCAGCACTCCGGTGACCACCGCCAGCAGCAGTGCCGGCGGCGAAGCGAGCACGCCCGTCACCACCGCGAGCAGCGGAGCCGGCGGCGGCGGTGGCGAGCACGAGAGCGAGGGCGGCGATGGCGGCGGTGACTGAGTCGCGCCGTGCTCGCCGCCCCGGCTCGGCCCCGGTCCTCTGGGGCTCGCCGGCGCTCTTCCTGGCGCTGTTCGCGCTGCTCACCTACCAGCTCGCGGCGTCAACTCCACCGCCGCCGCGGCCGGTCCTGGTGCGCAAGGTGATCAAGCGCCGCGTCGTCACCACCGTCCTGCCGACGCCGGGCGCGACCAGCGTCAGCGGCGGCCCGGTCGTGACCAGCTCGGCGCCCGAACTCGCCTCGAGCGAAGCGGCGCCCGTGACCACGGGAGCATCATGAGCGAGCACGACGTCCAGTTCGACGCGATGGGCTCTCACGTGCGCCTGCTGATCGGCGAGCCGGGGGCCGGCTTGCCGCCCGCGGCGGAGGCCGCCGAGCGGGTACGCGAGTTCGTCGCCGAGTTCGACGCCAAGCTCTCGCGCTTCAAGCCGGACAGCGAGCTCTGCGCGCTGAACGCCGACAGGCGCGAGACCTTCCCCGCCTCATCGCTGTTGCGGACGGCGGTCAAAGCCGGCCTGGCTGCGGCCGAGCGCAGCGGCGGATTGGTCGACCCGACCCTCGCCGACGAGATCGAGTCGGTCGGCTACGTCGCCTCGCGCGCCGGGGTCGCGGGCGAGCCGCTCGCCGATGCTCTCGCCGAGGCGCCGGCCCGCCGGCCCGCCGAGCCCAGCCCGGCGGCGCGCTGGCGCAACTTCGAGGTCGACGACGAGGCGGGGACGATCTCACGCCCGCCGGGCGTCCGCTTCGACACCGGTGGCGCCGGCAAGGGCCTCGCCGCCGACCTGGTCGCCGCGCAGCTGCGCGGCTACTCGCGCTTCATCGTCGACTGCGGCGGCGACATCCGGATCGGCGGACCGGACGCTCTCCTGCATCCCTACGAGGTCTTCGTCGAGCACCCGTTGACGGGCGAGCGCGCCCACGTGCTGCGCCTCTCCAACGGCGGCGTCGCCACCTCCGGCCTCAACGTGCGGATCTGGCGTGACGCCGAGGGCCGCTTCGCCCACCACCTGCTCGACCCCGCCGGCGGCAAGCCGGCCTGGACCGGGCTGATCGGCGCCACCGCGCTGGGCGACACCGCGGTCGAAGCCGAGACCCTCTCCAAGGCGGCGCTGCTCTCCGGTCCCGAGCGGGGCCGCGAGGTGCTCGCCGACAGCGGCGGGCTGCTGGTCCACGACGACGGCCGCGTCGAGCCCGTCGGGCCGCTCAGCGTAAAGCCGCGGGTCCGCCTGCCCGAGCCCGCTTCGAGAGGGGACCGGTGAGCGCCGCGGCGAGCGGGGCGAGCGCCGTCTCGACCACGCTTCAGAGCCACGGCTGGTGGCTGGCCGGCCGCGCCTCGGGCATGGTCGCGCTGGTCCTGGTCACGATCTCGGTCGGGCTGGGACTGGCAATGGCCGGCAAGGTGATGCGCCGCCCCGGGCTCTCGCGCAAGCTGCTGGCGATCCACGAGCAGACGGCGCTGGCCGGGCTGGTGGCGATCGCCGTCCACGGCATCACCCTGCTCGGCGACCCCTGGCTGCACCCGGGCATAGCCGGCGTCACCGTCCCCTTCGCGATCGGCTTCCGGCCGCTGGCGGTGGCGGCGGGGATCGTCGGCGGCTACCTGGCGGCGCTGCTCGGGCTGACCTACTACCTGCGCAAGCGGATCGGCGCGCGCCTCTGGCGCAAGGCCCACCGGGCGACGGTCGTCGTCTACGCGCTCGGGCTGGTCCACGCCTTCAGCGCCGGCACCGACGCCTCGGCGCCGCTGTTCCGCGCCTGGGCGATAGCGACCGGCATCCCGATCGGCGGCCTCTTCCTCTACCGGCTCGGCGCCGGCAAGCGGGCGGCTCGACGTCGAGAGAAGGCGGCCGGAGGCGAGACCCCGGCCACCCGCCGCACCCGCCCGCAGCAGCTTCGACCCATCCCAGTTACCGAGGAGGCGTGATGAAGGACAACGGAATCGTCATCGTCGGCGGCGGGCTCGCGGCGCAGCGTTGCGCCGAGACGCTGCGCCGTCGTGGCTACGAGGGCCCGGTGCGGCTGGTCTGCGCCGAGCCTGAGCCTCCCTACGACCGCCCGCCGCTCTCCAAGCAGGTGCTGGCGGGGGAGGCGAGCGACGAGGAGCTCGCCTACCGGCCGGCCTGGTGGTATGAGGAGAAAGGCGTCGAGCTGCTGCTCGGCGCCCGCGCGACGGGCCTCGACCCGTCCGCCCGCCGGCTGCGGCTCAGCTCCGGGGCGGAGTTGCCATACGAGAAGCTGCTGGTCGCGACCGGCGGCGCCGCCCGGCGCCTGCCCTTCCTCGCCGACTACGAGAACGTCCACGCGCTGCGCACGGTCGCCGACGCGCGCCGGCTCCGCGGCGAGCTCGTCGCCGGCGCTCGGCTGGCGATCGTCGGCGCCGGCTTCATCGGCCAGGAGGTCGCGGCGACGGCGCGCAAGCTCGGCGTCGAGGTGACGATGATCGAGGCCCTGCAGGTGCCGCTGACGCCGATCCTCGGCGAGGAGCTGGGCGGCTGGTTCGCCGACCTGCACCGCGAGGAGGGGGTCCGCGTCCTCGCCGGCGCCCGGCTCGAGGGCGCCCGCGGCGACGGCCGGGTCGAGGAGCTGCTCCTCGCCGGCGGCGAGCGGGTTGCCTGCGACGCGGTCGTGGTCGGCGTCGGCACCGTCCCCGCCACGGGGTGGCTGCGCGGCAGCGGCCTCGAGGAGGACGGCGTCCGCACCGACACCTCGGGCCGCACCAAGCTGCCCGGCGTCTTCGCCGCCGGCGACGCCTCGATCCCCTTCGACCCCCGCTTCGGCGCCCACGCCCGGACCGAGCACTGGGACGCGGCCGCCTGGCAGGGCGCCGCGGCGGCCAAGGCGATGCTCGGCGAGTACCCGGGGACGCCGCCGCTGCCCAGCTTCTGGAGCGACCAGTACGGGCTGCGGATCCAGTACGTCGGCCACGCCCACCATTCCGACGCCGTCGTCCTCGACGGCGACCCGGCGAGCCGCGACTTCGAAGCCGTCTTCACCCGCAGCGGCGTCCCGATCGCGGGCCTGGCCGTCGGCCGCCCGCGGGCGATCCCGGCGCTGAAGAAGCGAATCGACGCCGGTCACTTCCCAGCCACCGAGAGAAAGAAGGAGGCAGCATGACCTACATCCCCAAAGTGGACCCCAACGAGTGCAGCGCCCACGGCGACTGCGTCAACATCGCCCCCCAGGTCTTCCGCCTGGACGACACCGCAACGGTGATCGGCCCCGGCCCCGACCACCTGATCCTAGAGGCAGCCGAAGTCTGCCCCGCAGTAGCGATCTCGGTGATCGACAGCGAGACGGGGGAGACGGTCTTCCCGTAGCGCGGGGTCATGCGTTCTTTGCTGCTTTCACGCGGAAGCGAGCGTCTCCTCGGGCGCACAAGAGATGCCCGCTCCGGACGATTTTGGAGAGCAGGGCCAGAACCCCGTCTGGGTCAGTGTTCGCGAATGTCCCCTGAGCCCCACCGGTAGTTTCCGTCCCGATCGCGTGACGACCGAATGGAGACAGAAATGAGGGTCTACATCTGGAGCGACGGCGCTGCCATGCCGAACGGCGGTCCCGCCGGGGCGGGGTACGTCGTCGTGGGCATGGGTGGCGTGCACTTGCTCAGCTCGGAACCGCTCGGCGACAGGACGAACAACGTTGCCGAGTACATGGCGGTTCGGAACGCGCTGCGGGCCGCGGCCGACGCGGGCGCGACGTCGGCTTACGTGCGGATGGACTCGGCGGTGGTCGTCGGCCACCTCACTGGCGCATCGCGTGCGCGGGCCGAGCACCTGATCCAGCTCAAGGAGGAGGTCGAAGCGCAGAAGGCCCGGTATCCAGGGGGGGTCAGGTTCGCTCGGATTTCCAGGGCGCAGAACGGAGTTGCCGACGAGCTCGCGAAGAACGGCGCGCGGGCCTCGAAGGTGCTAAGCGCCGATCGGCGGCGATAGGTGCGCGAGGAGCGACACGATTTGCGAAGGCTGTCGTAACACCCGGAAAAGCGGCCCGATTTGCGGGGAAGGTGCCTACCGGAATCGAACCGGTGTAAACGCCTTGCAGGCGGGGGCAGGGGTCATGCCAGGCGCTTGTTCAAGCGAAATCCTCACCTGGGGTGCCAGTAGGGGTGCCAGCAATCCCTGGATCACCAGCGCTCGGACACCTGGCTCGGGGGGTTTTTGTGGCGGCTCCGTGCTGTGTAGGTCCAGTGGTTGCCGGGCTGCTGTCCCTCCATTTTTTCGACGTGCTTATGCACGATGTGCTGCTTGGCCTGCTCGTAGGCAGCGCCCTTCAACCCTTTGCGCACCATGACCCAGGCTATGGCGTAGCGATCCCAGTCAAAGCCACTCGCATCCTCGATGATTGTCAGGTCGGCCGTGACGAAGGTCCAGGGCGGCTCGATCTTGCCTCCGATCTCCCGCACAAGGTCGGAGTCAGTTCGTTTACCCCCTAGACCAAGCTCAGCCACCGGGATGGCAACGACGCCGCGACCCCTCAGCCCATCGATAAGCAGTGTGGACGACAGGTGGTCCTCAAGAACGAGCTTTGCCGCCACCTGGCCACCTGCCTCCGCCGCGCTATGCCGCCGCCGAGGTGCGTTCTCGGCGGCGGCCAAGACGCGAGGCCGCGTCGGCCCACTGGACGCACTCGCGCACGCCCTTGTCGGGTAGCTCGTACTGCTCGTGCAGGATGCACCGCCCCTGCTCGTCGGCGGCGATGAGGGCGACGTGGTGGACGGACCAGCGCGTCCCCGCGAGGGTCGGCTGGCCACCCAGCAGCCCTGGCTCAACTTCGATCTGCTTGAGCCGAAGCTCCCGTGCGATCCAGCCCCCGGACCGGAGGACGTCCTCGATTGCCAACCAGAACTCGGGCTTGAAGGCGATCTGGTCGTAGCCCTGGGTGACGTCCAGGTACTGCCCATCGCTTTGATCCTTGAGGACAATCGAGCCGCGGTCGTGCTTCGTCTCGGCCGTGGCGCGACCCAGGCCGATTTTTGACCGGCTCAGCGGCCACGCCGCGTGCTTCTTGCCAACCCGCTCGTCCTCCCTGCGGGCACCCTCGATGGCGTTGTGGATCTGCTCGTAGCTGAACCCGCTGTCCCGGAGCCACCGCACGGCAATTGCCTCGGCGGCATCGAAGAAGCTGTACAGATTGCTGGGGAGGCCCTTCTGAACAGTGGGCTGGATCAGGTCGTTCCGCGCCCACTGGCCAATCGTGTTGCCGCTTACCCCGGCGAGCGCACCCAGGCGCCTCGGCGTGTAGACCGCCTGCTCGGTGTAGTCGAAGGCCAGCTCCATCTTCCTGATCTTAATCTTCCCTGCACACGGGCCAATTCCCCTATCAGGCGGCTCGTACCCGCTCCTCAGCGTACTCGTGCTCGCGGCCGAGGAAGCTATCGAGCAGGGCGGCCGCCTCAGCCGCGGCTACGCGCTCAGAAGTTCGGCCAGGGTCGGCCGGGCGCCCTTCGACTTGTTGCAGCCGAGGTGGGCGGGCTGGAGGTTGGCGCGAAGGTCCGACCCGCCCCATGCTTTCGGAAGCTTGTGGTCGATGGAGTAGCTACCGGGGTGCGGCGCCTTAAGTGCTGGGTCGATCAGGCCGCCGCAGATCCCGCAGTGGACGGGCACACGCCGGATGCGCCCCCGGCCACGCGGCTTCGCAGGGCGGCGCGAGAGGGCCGCTGCCAGCGTCAGGTCATTGTCCGTAATCCGCGCCATCTTCCCCCTGAGGTTGTCCGAGACCTCGTAGAACTTTGAATGGCGATCCCTCCCGCCTCGTCCGCTTCCGTTGGAAGCGTGCGGGGTGTCAGAAGTCCACTCGAAACAGGAGGAACCGCCATGAAGAAGGTACCCGCGTCGAAGGTCGCCACGACCGCACAGGCGCCTGAGAGCCCGCTGCCACCGCAGATCCAGGAGGCGCTGGGGGAGCTGGTGGGGGCAGCGAGGGAGGGGTTGTTGTCGCTCAGCGTCGGGGTCGGCCTCTCGGTCGTGCACGAGCTGATGGAGGCGGAGGTCACCGAGGTCGTCGGCCCGAAGGGCAAGCACGACCCCGAGCGGATCGCCAAGCGCCATGGCCACGAGGACGGCTCGATGACGCTCGGCGGGCGACGGGTCAAGGTCGGCCGGCCGCGGATGCGCTCAGCCGACGATGAGCGCGAGCTGCCGCTCGGCACCTACGAGCACTTCGCCGACCGCGACCCGCTCACCAGGGCGGTGATGGACCGGATGCTCGCCGGCGTCTCCACCCGCCGCTTCGCGGGAGTCGGCGAGCCGGTCGGCTCCGAGGTTGAGCAGGAGGCCTCGGCCACCTCGAAGACCTCGGTCTCGGAGGCGTTCGTCGAGCGCACCGAGACCGCGCTGGAGGAGCTGATGAGCCGCGGGCTCAAGGACGTGCGCCTGGCGGCGATGATGCTCGACGGCCTGGAGATCGCCGAGCGCATGCACGTCGTCGCGCTGGGGGTCACCACCGAGGGGGTGAAGCTCCCGCTCGGGCTCTGGGAGGGCTCGACCGAGAACGCGACGCTGGCGCGCACCCTGCTCGCCGACCTGGTCGACCGCGGCCTCGATCCCGAGCAGGGGATTCTCTTCGTGATCGACGGCGCCAAGGCGCTCGCCAAGGCGATTCGGGAGGTCTTCGGCACCAACGCCCTCATCCATCGCTGCCACCGCCACAAGGAGCGCAACGTCACCGACCTGCTGCCCGAGGCAGACCGCGACGGGGTCCGTGGCCGGATGCGAGCCGCCTGGTCGCTCACCGACCCCGAGCTGGCCACCCAGCGACTGCAGCTGCTCGCCGGTGAGCTCGAGCGAACGTGGCCGGACGCTGCCGGCTCGCTGCGCGAGGGGATGGAGGAGACGCTGACCCTGATGGGGCTCGGGATCGACGGCCAGCTCGCCAAGACGCTCAGCTCGACCAACCCGATCGAGTCGATGATCGAGATCGTCCGCCACACCCAGCGCAACGTGAAGCGCTGGCGTGAAGGTGACATGCGCAAGCGCTGGACCGCCGCCGGGATGCTCGTCGCCGAGCAGCAGTTCCGCAGGGTGATCGGCTACCGCGACCTTGCCAAGCTCGTCATTGCGGTCGAGCGTCACGCCCTGCACGCCGCGCAGCCGAACCCCGATCGTCAGGAGGTCGCCGAGGCCGTTACGGTGTGATCATCAAGTGGGGATCGCCGTCGAAGTTCCACGGGGATCCGGACATCCTCTTCCCCCTGGACGGTAGAGAGGGCATCGGTCAGACCCGTTTGGGGTGCCAATGAGTGCCAACCCCAGCCGGTTTTTACGGGTTTCAACCGGTTTATCCCCAGGCCCCTCAAACCCAGTGGACAAGCCAGAACCTGCCGGTTTGCAGGGAAGGCGCCTACCGGAATCGAACCGGTGGAAGCGCCCCTGCCCGAGTCATTCCGTTGGCTGTTGCTTCGCGCGAAAAGCGACTCTCCAGTCCCGCTGGTCCTGATCGCCAATTGGTGTCGAGCGGCCCGTGCGCCTCAGCGCTTTAAGGCGAAGCGGCCTGGGGAAGGGCCTTGACCTGGCCCCAGGTCAGTAGCCGGCCGCTCTTCGGATCGATCACCTTGAGTCGGATCGCACGCAGCCCGTCGCGGACGCTCAGCACCGGGACATCGTGGAAGATCGGGTTCTCGTCGTGGGTGCGCTGCAGGTTGTAGTTGGGAATCTTGGCGCTGAGGTGGTGAACGTGGTGCAGGCCGATGTTCCCGCTGAAGAACTGGAAGAGCTTCGGCAGCTTCAGGTAGGAGCTTCCCTGCAAGGCGGCATCGGCGTAGCTCCAGTGCTCGGAGCTCTCCCAGTAGACGTCCTCGAACTGGTGCTGGACGTAGAACATGAAGACGCCCACCGTGCCGGCGAGGATCGCGATCGGCATCTGCACCAGCAGCCACGCCTGCAGGCCGGCGAGCCAGACGATCGTCCCGATGACGATCGCGAGGGCCAGGTTCGTCGCGAGCACGCTGCGGCGCTGACGTGGGCGCATCTTGTTCGACCAGATGCGCGGCCCGATCATCAACGACCAGATCGGGCCGATCCCGAACATCACCAGGGGATTGCGAAACATCCGGTAGCCCAGCCGCTGTTTCCAGGGGCGGGACCGATACTCATCCACGGTCAGCGTCGAGATGTCACCGGTCCCGCGGCGGTCGAGGTCTCCCGCGGTGCCGTGATGGACGGCGTGGTTGTGGCGCCAATTCCCGAACGGCTGGAAGACGAGCAGCCCGGTGAGCCGGCCGAGCCAAAGGTTCGCTCGCTTGGTCGAGAGGAAGGAGCCGTGGGCGCAGTCGTGGAAGACGACGAACGTCCGCAAGAGGAAGCCCGCCGCCGGAACCGCGAGGGCGAGGGTGATCCAGACCGAGACGTTGAGGCAGAGGTACATCGCGACGGTCAGGGCCAGGTACGGCACCACGGAGGTGGCTATGTCGACGAGGCTGTGTTGAAGCGAGGGTTGCTCGTGCCGAGCCACCGACGCCCGCCAGTAGGGACGGCCCGCGTCAGCATCGACGTCTGGCGGGGCGGGAGTGGGCTGCGGGACAGGGGTCATGGCGGCTGAAAGTAAATACGTTTCCTAAAGCGCAGCGTCGGACCCTATTGACCGGATGTTCAACTCAGTGGCCCAGGAAGCGGTCGATCGCCCGCGTAAACGGGCGACGCTCCTGGAAGAGGAAGGCGTGGGCGCCTGGGAAGACCTTGAGCTCGGAGTGGGGGACCCGGGCGGCGATTCGGCGCAGGTTGACGGGTGGGACCACCGGGTCGGAGGCGCCGGCCGCGGCCAGGGTGGGCGTGGCGATGCCGGCCAGCTGGCGGTAGTTGCGGTTGCTGCGCAGCCAGGGGTCTTCGGCTGCCACCTGGCGGTGGGTGGTGGCTGCGGGAACGTGGAAGTCGTCGGGGATCTCACCGCTCTGGCTGGCCGTTTCGAGGCGGCGCAGGAAGCGGCGGCCCTCGGCCTGGCGGTCGGGCGGGTAGAGCTCGTGCAGAATGTCCGCGTCGGAGGGGTCGGGCTCGCTGTCGATCGCCTGGGCCCGCCGCGTGCCGAGCACCGTGCGGTTGCCGCCGGGATTGGTCCCGGCCAGGATCAGGTGGGAGACCCGCTCGGGATGGTCGATCGCCAGGCGCTGGGCGACGAAGCCGCCCATCGACCAGCCGAGGACGTCTGCCTTCGGCACCCCGATCGCGTCCATCAGGCCGGCGGTCGCGTCGGCGAGCGAGTCGAAGGAGTCGCCGTGCCACGGTCCCGACATCCCCAGCCCGGGGTAGTCGAAGAGGATCAGCCGGTGGTCTGCGGCCAGCAGTCGCAGCAGCGCCGGGTCCCATTCGGCCATCGTCGAGCCGGTGCCCATCAACATCGCCAGCGGGTCCCCCCGACCGCGTTCGTACCAGGCGATCCTCGTGTGGGCGGCTCGGGCGACGTGGACCCGAGCCTGAAACGGCTGGGCCGAGCTCTGGCCGCAGCCGGCGAAGACGGCCGCCAGTCCCAGGCAGATGGCCAGACGCACTCGCATTTCGGCGAGAGCCTAGGGCCGGCCGCGGACCCGGGAGCGATACGAGCGTTCACTCACAATTCGCTAAGCTCTCGCACATCATTCCTGGGCGCGTAGTTGCGTGCCCGAGCGTGCGCAGGAGTCACCCTGTAGTCGGAGAAGGACCCCCGGCATGGCCAGAGCGAGAAAGCGGAAGAAGGCTGAGATGGCGGCGCAGAGCCGGCGGCCCGGCGGCGCGCCGATCATCGAGATGCGCGACGTGACCAAGGTCTATCCGGGCGGGCACATGGCGCTCGACCGGGTCTCGCTGGCGATCGACCGGGGCGAATTCGTCTTCCTGGTCGGGCCGACCGGCTGCGGCAAGTCGACCCTGATCAAGATGCTGATCCGCGAGCTCGACGCGACCGAGGGCAGCGTACGGATCGCCGGCCGCGACATCGGCAGCCTGGCCGAGAAGAAAATTCCGCAGCTGCGGCGCAACATCGGCACCGTCTTCCAGGACTTCAAGCTGCTGCCCGACCGCACCGTCTACGACAACGTCGCCTACGCGCTGCAGGTGATCGGCGCCGGCCGTGCCGAAATCCGCACCCAGGTGCCGGAGACGCTGCGCCTGGTCGGCCTCTCGACCAAGCTGCACAGCTATCCCGACGAGCTCTCCGGCGGCGAGCAGCAGCGCGTCTCCGTCGCCCGCGCCTTCGTCAACCACCCGCCGCTGCTGCTGGCCGACGAGCCGAGCGGCAACCTCGACCCGGTCACCTCGATCGGCGTCATGCAGCTCCTCTACCGGATCAACAAGACCGGAACGACGGTCGTCGTCGTCACCCACGACCGCGAGATGGTCAACAACATGCGCCGCCGCGTGATCGAGCTCTACGAGGGCCGCGTCGTCCGCGACGAGGTCAGCGGCGGCTACACCGAGGAGTCGACGACCGAGTTCGGCCTGCGGATGCGGGCCGAGATGGGTGTCGCCCCCGAGGGTCAGACCAACGGCCACGACGCGCTGATCTGAGCCATGTCCCGACTCCTCTTCTTCATCCGCGAGGCATTCCGGGCGCTGCGCCGCAACGGCGCCCCGAGCCTGGCCGCGATCGTCACCACGATCGTCACCGTGACCCTGCTCGGGGTCCTGATCCCGATCTTCCAGACGACCCAGGCGAAAAGCGAACAGGTCCGCCACGAGCTGAACGTCCAGGTCGGCCTCTACCCGGACGCGACCAAGGGCGAAATCAAGGCGCTGCGCGGCAAGCTGGAAGCGGTCCCGCACGTCGCCGCGGTCGAATTGGTCAGCAAGGCCGACGCGCTCGAAGAACTGCGGCAGGCCCTCGGCAAGCAGAAGGCCGGCGAACTGACCTCCGAGCTGCACGAAAACCCGCTGCCGGTGAGCTTCAGGATCACGCCGGACGACGCGGCCAACCTGCCGTCGATCCGAACCGCGGTGCTCCCAAACGGCCCGGACAGCCACTCGCAGGCGATCTCGCCGATCGTCAACAACATCTTCCAGCGGCAGGAAGACTCGCAGAAGATCGAGCAGGTGACGAGCGCGCTAAAGATCGTGCTGACGGTGATCACGGCGCTGCTGATCGTCGCCTCGCTGATGCTGGTCGGCAACACGATCCGGCTCTCGATCTACACCCGCCGCCGCGAGGTCGAGGTGATGCGGCTGGTCGGCGCGACCCGCTGGTTCATCCGCTGGCCGTTCATGATCGAGGGCGTCGTCGTCGGCTTCGCGGGCGGCCTGGTGGCCATACTGATCCTATGGCTGGGCAAGCTGACGATCGTCAACCCGCTGAGCAGCAGCATCGGCTTCCTCGCCGCCCAGAACGCCACCACGCTCTCCTTCCCGGCGCTCGTCGCGATCCTCTTCGGCGCCTCGGTGCTGGTCTCGGCGGTCGGCTCCGGCGTCACCCTGCGCCGCTTCCTGAAGGTCTGAGGCGGAGATGAAGGCCGGCCGGACCGTGGGCCTGACGGCCGCGCTGCTCCTCGTGCTCGCCGCCGGCCTCTGGATCGGCGGCCACCCGGCGAAGATGCCGTCCTTCCTGCGCGACGTCTTCGTCAACGAATCGGCCGGCCTGACCGCGGAAGCGACGGAGCTGATCGAAGACGACTACTACCGGTCGGTCGACAACCACGAACTGATCGACTCCTCGCTGCAGGGGATGGTGCGGGGCCTGCGGCGCGACCACCACGACCGCTTCTCCGAATACTTCTCCCCCGAATCGCTCGCCCGCTTCAACGAGGAGATCGAGGGACGCTTCTCCGGCGTCGGGATGGGGGTGACGAAGGCCGGGGACGGGCTCAGCGTGCAGAGCGTCTTCAAGCGCTCGCCGGCCGAACGGGCCGGGATCGAGGTCGGCGACACGATCGTCTCGGTCGAAGGGCGCTCGATCGCCGGCCTCAGCGCCGAAGCGGCGGCTGAGCGGATCAAGGGACCGGAAGGGACCGAGGTGACGGTCGGGGTGCGCAGCGGCCCCCACTTCAAGCCGCGTCCGGTGAAGCTGACCCGCGAACAGATCTCGGTGCCGGTCGTCAGCAGCAGGCTGAAGACGGTGAACGGCAAAAAGCTCGGCTACCTGCGGATGACCTCCTTCACCGAAGGCGTCCACGCCGCCGTCGCGAACGCCGTCCGCAAGCTGGAGAAGGGCGGCGCCAAGGGCCTGGTGCTCGACCTGCGCGGCAACGGCGGCGGCCTGCTCGACGAGGCGGTGCTGACCGCGAGCGTCTTCCTGCCGAAGGGCGAAACCGTGGTCTCGACCAGGTCGCGCAGCGAGGGCGACGCCGTCTACAAGACCGAAGGCGGCAACCTGCCGCCGCTGCCGATCGCGATCCTGATCGACCGCAACACCGCCTCGGCGGCGGAGATCCTCACCGCGGCGCTGGCCGACGACGCCGGCGCGAAGACGGTCGGCACCCGCTCCTACGGCAAGGGCGTCTTCCAGCAGGAGGTCGGCCTCTCCAACGGCGGCGCGCTGAAGCTGACCGTCGGCGAGTACTACACGCCGGAAGGCGTCAACCTGGCCGGCAAGGGCATCCACCCCGACGTGAAGGCGCCGGACCTACCCGGTACCGCTCGCGACGAGGGGCTCGAACGAGCCCTGGGCCTGCTCTCGAACGAAGCACGGTGAGCTTCGGCGAGGCAGGTGAAGGATTGGGGGGCCTGGCGTACCCACAACCCTTCATTTCTCGGCGTCTGACGTGGCGGGCGGGCTGATGGCGCGACCGGACTGGCGCTATTACCGGGACCGGCAGCGGCAGCGCGGCCGCCGCCGGCAGCGCAGCGAGCCGAGGTCGGCCCGCGAGGCGGTCGAGGCATTGCTGCGCGACGAGCTCGAGTGGCGCGGCTTCCGCGCCGCGCTGGAGGTCGCGGCGGGAGAGGCGGCCGCGGCGGCGGAGTCGCGCGAGGTGCCGCGCCGCGACCTGGTCGACCTTCCCACCTTCACGGTCAACCCGGCGACCGCGCGCGACTTCGACGACGCGGTCTC
The DNA here is from genome assembly GCA_963702955.1 of uncultured Solirubrobacterales bacterium. GTDB lineage: Bacteria > Actinomycetota > Thermoleophilia > Solirubrobacterales > 70-9 > VRUE01. The sequence continues at coordinate 165,702 of OY969774.1, forward strand.
GGCCCGGCGCGAGGGGGACGGGCTGCGGCTCTGGATCCACATCGCCGACGTCGCCGCCCACGTGCCGCCCGGCTCGCCGCTCGACCGCGAGGCGCAGCGCCGCGGCAACAGCACCTACGCGCCGGGCACGGTCGAGCCGATGCTGCCGCACGCGCTGAGCGAGGGGGCGTGCAGCCTGGCGCCGGGGGTCGAGCGGCTTGCGGTGACGACGGAGATCGAGCTGGGGCCGGGCGGCAAGCCGACCGCCGCGCGCTTCTACCGCAGCCGCATCCGCTCCGACGCGCGGCTCGACTACGACCAGCTCGACGTCGTCTTCTCCGGCCGGGCCGAAGCGCCGCAGGCGGTCGCCGAGCCGCTGGCGGTGGCTCGCGAGGCGGCGACGACGCTGGGCGAGCGGCGCGGCGCGACCAGCCTCGACGTCGAGTCCTTCGAGCCGGAGTTTCGCTTCGACGCGGCCGGCGACGTGACCGGCGCGCGCGGCGTCGCCCAGACCGAGTCGCACCGCCTGATCGAGCGGCTGATGATCCTCGCCAACGAGCAGGTGGCACAGCTGCTGGAGCGCAAGCGCGTGCCGGCGATCTACCGCGTCCACGCCCAGCCCGACCCGGGGCGGGTCGAACGGCTGATCGCGCAGCTTGCGGACCTGGAGATCCCGACGCCGCCGCTGCGCGAGGGCCTGGCGCCGCGCCAGGCGGCCGAGGCAGCGGCCGAGGCGAGCCGCCTGGTCACGGCCGAGGCCGCGCGGCGAGGCCACGGCCGCGACGCGTATACATCGCTCGTGCTCCGCTCCCTCAAACAGGCGCAGTACAGCGAGCGCAACAGCGGTCACGCCGGCCTCGGCAGCGCCGCCTACTGCCACTTCACCTCGCCGATCCGCCGCTACCCGGACCTGGTCGTCCACCGGGCGCTGCTGGGGGCCCTGGGCGAGGGCGAGCCGGCGCCGAGCGCCGCCGAAGCGCGCGAGGCCGCCTGGCACTGCTCCGAGCGGGAGCGCGAGTCGATGCGGATCGAGCGCAAGGCCGACGACATCTGCGCCGCCTTCCTGCTCGAGCGCGAGCTGGCGGAGCGGGGCCGCGAGGTGGCCTTCGAGGGCGAGGTCTCGGGGCTGATCCGGGCCGGCGCCTTCGTCGGCTTCGGCGGCGAGCTGGGCGACGTCTATGAGGGCTTCCTGCCCGCCCGCCGGCTCGGCGGCGCCGAGCGCTTCGACCTCAACGCGACCGAGACCGCGCTTCTCGGCGGCGAGTCGAAGCGCAGGCTGCGCCTCGGCGACCCGATATCCGTCCAGGTGAGCGGGGTCGAAGCGGCGCGCGGCCGGGTCGATCTGGAGCCGGTGGAGGGCTGAGCGGTGGCGAAGAAGGGAAAGAAGAAACGCGAGCCGGCCTCCGGCGACGTCGCCACCAACCGCCGTGCGCGGCACAAATTCGAGTGGATCGAGAAGATCGAGGCGGGGGTGGTCCTGCGCGGCTCCGAGGTGAAGTCGCTGCGCAACGGCAAGGCGCAGATGAGCGACGCCTACGCGGTGGTCGACGATGGCGAGGTCTGGCTCCGCAACCTGCACATCCCGCCGTATGAGCCGGCGAGCCGCGAGAACCACGAGCCGGAGCGGCCGCGCAAGCTGCTCCTGCACCGGGCGGAGATCGAGCGCCTCGTCGGCAAGACCGCGGAGCGCGGGCTGACCCTGATCCCGACCCGGATCTACTTCAAGGGATCGCGGGCGAAGGTCGAGCTGGCTCTGGCCCGGGGCAAGGAGGGACGCGACCGTCGGCGTGAGATCGCGGACCGTGACGTGCGGCGCGAGGTCGAGCGCGAATTCAAGGGCAGAATGAGGTAGCTTCGGGTCCCATGCCGATCGCTTCGTTTGTCAGCGACAACATCCAGTACTTCGTCGCCGGTCTGGTCGTCGCGATCCTGCTGCTTCTGCTGGTGATCAGCATCGTCCAGCGACGCGGCAAGGAAAAGCAGCAGAAGGCCGGCGCCGGCCCGAAACTCTCGCCGCGACCGGCCCCTCCGGCGGCGCAGAAACCGGGCGCGTCGTCTCCCGGGGCCCCGCCGCCTCCGACGGCGTCGCCTCCGCCGCAGAGCCCGCCGGCAAAGGCGCCGCCCGCCCCCGCCGCGGCCCAGCTGAGCGGCAGGGAGAAGCGCAAGCAGGCCCGCGAAGAGCAGCGGGCGGCGCGTGCCGAGCACCGCAAGCGCAGCAAGGAAGAGGCGAACCGCCGCCGCGAAGAGCGGGCGAAGAAGAAGGCCGAACGGCGCGGCAAGCCGGCCGGGGGAGCCGCTCCCTCGGGCCGCAAGGCGAAGCGCGAAGCGGCGAAGGCCGAGCGCGAGCTGGCAGCGGCTCGGGCCGACCAGGAGCGGGCGCTGCTGCAGCAGCCGGGCGCTCAGGTGAACGTCACCCCGCCGCAGCCGCCTCCCGCGCCGCCGCAAGCGCCCCCGCCGCCGGTCCCGCCGCCTGCCACCGGGGGCGCCACGTCGGCACCGGTGTCGACGCCGGCTACCCCGCCGGCACCCCCTGCGTCGCCGCCGGGGGGCTACGACCCGGCGATCGCCGAACAGCGCGTCCAGGACAAGGTGGCCGAGATCCAGCGCGAGGAGGAGCGGATCCGCGCCGAGGCCGACCGTCGCATCGAGGAGGCCGCGCGGATACAGCGCGAAGCCGACGAGCGACGGGCGAAAGCCGAGTCTGGTCAGACCACCCGGAGCATGGCGGCGGCACCGTCGCCTCCGACTCCCGCACCGTCGCCTGCGGCACCGTCGGCGCCGAGCCCCACCCTGCAGACCGCCGAACAGCGGCTGCAGGAGGAGCGCGAAGCGCACGAGCGGGCGCTGGCCGACGCGCAGGAGCGCCTGCGCCAGGTCGAGGAGCGGACCAAGGCGGCGGAACGGCGCGCCGCCGAGGCCGAGCGCCTCTCGAAGCTGAAAGCGGAGGAGGACGAGCGCAAGGGGCGACTGCGGGAGATCGAGCAGAGCGTCGCCCAGGCGGAGCAGCGAGCCCGCGAGGCCGAGCGCCGCGCCGAGGAGGCCGAGCGCGCCGTGCTCGGCGCCGTCGAGCCGCCGCCTCCGGTCCCCGAGCCCCCGACTCCTGAGCCGCCCCCGCCCGCCCCGGACCCTCAGCCGCTTCCGCCAACCTCGGCTCCCGAACCACCCCCGCCGGCGCCCGGCCCGCCTCCCGCGCCGCTGCAACCGCCCCCACCCCAGCCGGGGCCGCTGCCCCCGCCCCCGGGTCCGGTCGGCGCGCCCTCGGGCGAGTCGATCGAACTCAACAACGTCACCTTCGAGCAGCTGCGCGGGCACGGCCTCTCGGTCACCCAGGCAACCCGCCTACTCGCCCATCGCGAGCGGATGGGGCGCTTTCAGTCGGTTGACGAACTGGACGAGATTCCCGGGTTGCCGCGGGAGTTTGCCGAAGATTTGAAGCGCAGGTCGCGGGTCTAAGAGCCGATCCCGGCTCTCTACAGGCCGGCTGCTTCTATGAGCTTGAGCCAGATCTCAGACCTGGTCGGGTAGGCGGCGACCGCGTGGCGCAGGCGTTGCAGCTGTACTTCTCCTACGATCGCCACGGTTGCCGCTTGGAGGAAGTCTGCCGTCTCGAAGCCGGTGAAGGTTGCGCCGACGATGGTTTCGCTTATTTGGTCGATTACCAGGCGGGAGGTGCCGCCGGTGTCCTTGCCGTAGAAGCTGGCGCCGGCCGTGCCGTCGGTGGGGACGTCGATCGCGTGGGCGTCGATTCCGGCCTCTTCGGCCTGGGCGAGGGTCTTGCCCACCGCGGCTACCTGCGGGTCGGTGAAGGTGACGCGCGGGGAGCCGAGGTCTTCGGCGATCGCCTCGACCTCGCGGCCGAGCACGTTCTCCGCCGCTACCCAGGCCTGGTACTTGCCCATGTGGGTGAAGAGGGCGCGGCCGTTGACGTCGCCGACGGCGTAGAGCCACTCGCGGCCGCCGACCCGCAGGCGGTCGTCGGCGTCGAGGAAGCCGTGCTCGCCCGGCTCGACGCCGGCGATGTCGAGTCCGATCCCCTCGCTGCGGGGCTTGCGGCCGACGGCGACGAGGATCTCGGCCGCCTCGACCTTGCCGCCGTCATCGAGCTCGACGGCGACGCCACCGTTGCTCGCGGAGACCCGCTCGGCGTGGACGCCGGTGCGCACGTCGACCCCGTAGGCGTCGTGCAGCGAGGTGGCGACCTGCTCGCCGGCGAAGGGCTCCTCGCGTGGCAGCAGCCCCGCTTCCCCCTCGATCAGCGTCACCTTCGTTGTCAACGTCGACCAGGCCTGCGCCAGCTCGGAGCCGACCGGGCCGCCGCCGAGGACGAGCATGCTCGACGGCACCTGCTTGGCGGTGGTCGCGTCGCGGTTGTTCCAGGCCGGGACCGAGTCGAGGCCGTCGATCGGCGGCATCGCCGCGCCGCTGCCGGTGGCGACGACGACCGCCCGGCGGGCGACCAGGACGTCGTCGCCGACGGCTACGCGCCGTTCCCCGTCCAGCCGGCCCTCGCCGCGGAACAACTCGATCCCGCGTTCCTCCAGCCAGGGCAGCTGAGCGGAGTCGTCGAGGTCGTGGATCACCTCATCGCGCCGCTCCAGCACCGCCTGCGGATCGAGATCGCCGCTGACCGCGGCGGCGACGCCGGGCACCCGCCGCGCCTCGGCAAGCAGCTCGCCCGGCCGTAGCAGCGCCTTCGAGGGCATGCAGGCGTAGTAGGAGCACTCGCCGCCGACCAGGTGCTGCTCGACGATCGCCACCTCCAGACCGCCGTCGGCCAGGCGCCCCGCGCAGACCTCGCCGGGGGCGCCGGCGCCGATCACGATCGCGTCGAATTCGCGCGGCATCGTGAGCAGCGTACAATCGGAAGCACATAGCACGGGGGCGACAGGCTTCGACCTGGTCGGTCCGTGCGAACGGTTGCAGGTCGAGGTTGCCGGAGGCCTCGTTAAACACCGGCACCAACCAATACGTGCGGACCATGAGTTCGCCCTCGCTGCTTAGTTAGATCTAGGTGAGTGAGAGTCGGCCCTCTCCCGCCCGCGGAGAGGGGCACCGGCTTCAAATGCGGGCTTACCCGAGCGGATCGCCCCGTCCGCCAGGGGACATCTCAGAGGGCTCTGTCTCCCGTAGTGCCCGCCGGCGCGGACCCCGGGAGACGAGAATCAAGCGCCGGCTATACCTGTAGAGACCTTCGCGCTACGGCCAGGGACGCCGGTTCAATTCCGGCCGCCTCCATAGAGTCCCGGCGATGGATCGCTACGTCGCCTTCCTGCGCGGGATGAACCTCGGCGGGCGGCGGATCGCGAACGAGGACCTGCGCTCGCATTTCGAGGCGCTGGGCTGCGAGGAGGTGGCGACCTTCCGCGCCAGCGGCAACGTGATCCTCGTCGCGGACGAGGGGGAGGAGCCGCTGGCGGCGCGGCTCGAAGCCGGCCTGGAGGAGAGGCTCGGCTACGAGGTGCCGGTCTTTCTGCGCAGCGCCGACGAGCTGCTGGCGATTGCAGCCGCGGAGCCGTTCGACCCAAAAGCCGTCGAAGGCTCAGCCGGCAAGCTCCAGGTCGCGCTGCTGCGCGAGACCCCCGCGGCGGCGGCACGCAAGCAGGCGCTGGCGCTGGCGAGCGACGCCGACCGCCTCGCGGTCGAGGCCCGCGAGCTCTACTGGCTCCCCGGCGGCGGCATCTCCGAATCGGACCTCGACCTGAAGGCGCTCGCCGCCGCGCTCGGCCCGACCACGATCAGGACCAAGGGCACGATCGACCAGATAGCCGCCAGGCACTTCGGGCATCCGAGATAGGGTCGGCGCATGGGCGACGTCTTCCTTCTCGCATTCCTGGCGGCGCTCTACCCGACCCTGCTGGCGGCGACGACCGTGATGCTGATGCTGCCGCACCCGAAGCGGCTGCTGATCGGCTATCTGCTCGGCGCGGCGATGACCAGCATCACGCTCGGCCTGGTGATCGTCTTCGCGCTCAAGGACTCGGGGCTGCTCGACACCGGCCAGACGACGCTCGGACCGGGGGAGGACATCGTCCTCGGGACGCTCGCCTTGGCGCTCGCCTTCGTGCTCGGCACGGGGCGCGACGAGAAGGTGGTCGAGCGTCGCAAGGCGCGCAAGGCGGCGAAGGGGAAGGCCAGGGAGGGACCGCCCCGCTGGCAGCGCGAGCTGGGCCGCGGCTCGGCCCGCGTCACCTTCGCCGTCGGCGCCCTTCTCACCCTGCCCGGCGCCACCTACATCGCCGCCCTCAGCCGGATCGCCGACGAGGGGCTCGGCGTCCCGCTGACCGTGCTCTCGGTCCTCGCCTTCAACCTGATCATGCTGATCCTGCTCGAGGCGCCCCTGCTCAGCTACACCTTCGCGCCTGAGTGGACGCCGCAGGCGATTGAGCGCGGCAAAGAGAAGCTGCGCTTGCGCGGCCGCGTCTGGGCGACCCGCGCCGCTCTCTTCTTCGGTGCCCTGATGATCCTCCGTGGCGTCCTCGCCCTGATCATTTGACGCCGACTGGCGAGTTGTACACCCCATAGGGTGCAAAAGTCGCCAGTCGGCGGATTTCTCCGTCCGTCATCCTCGACTTCATGGCGATCGCCACCGCTACCACCGTCAACGTCCACATGGGCGGCGAGCTGCTGTTCGAGGATGTCTCGTTCAAGCTCGAGCTGCGGGAGCGGATGACGCTCTCCGGCCGCAACGGCGCCGGCAAGTCGACCCTGCTGCGGATGCTGGCCGGCGAGTTGGCGCCGGACGCCGGCAGCCTCGTCGTCCAGCGCGGCGCCCGGGTCGCCCTGCACGACCAGCGCCCGCCACGCGAAGCCGAGGTCTCGCTCGGCGACTACGTCTTCTCCGGCCGCGCCGAGATGCTCGCGACCGAGGCGGCGCTGGAGCGGCTGGAGGCGGCGATGTCCTCGGGCGAGACCGGCGAGGACACCCTGGGCGCCTACGCCGCCGCCCAGCAGCGGCTCGAGCACGGCGGCGGTTACCGCTGGCGCGACGGCGTGCTCGAAGTGCTGCGCGGGCTCGGCTTCGGCGGCGAGGAGACCGAGCGTCCGCTCTCGACCTTCTCCGGCGGCGAGCTGACCCGCGCCTCGCTGGCCCGGGCGCTGGCGACCCGCCCTGACCTGCTGCTGCTCGACGAGCCGACCAACCACCTCGACATTCCCTCGCTGGAGTGGCTGGAGCGCTACCTGGTCGACCTCGACGCGGCCGTCGTCCTCGTCGCCCACGACCGCTGGTTCCTCGAGGCGGTCGGCACCTCGGTGCTGGAGCTGGAGGCGAAGCGGGCGCGCTTCTTCGCCGGCCCCTGGCACGCCTGGCGCAAGGAGCAGGCGGCGCGCGAGATCGCCCGCGGCAAGGCGATCGAGCGCCAGCAGGCGGAGATCGCGCGGATGGAGCGCTTCGTCGAGCGCTTTCGCTACAAGGCGACCAAGGCGCGCCAGGCGCAGTCGCGGCTGAAGCAGATCGACCGGATCAAGCGCGAGGGGGTCGAGGCGGCCCGTCGCGACAACCGCAACCTGCGCTTCTCCTTCAAGCCCCCCGAGCGGCCCGGCCGGGTGACGATCAAACTGGTCGCGGCGACGATCGAGGTCCCCGGTCGCACCCTGCTCGACGGCGCGCGGCTCGAAGTCGAGCGCGGCGAGCACGTCGTCCTGGTCGGCCCCAACGGCGCCGGCAAGACGACCCTCATAGAGACCCTGGCCGGACGGCGCGAGCCGGCCGCGGGCTCGGTCCGGCTCGGCCACAACGTCCATGTCGGCTACCTCTCCCAGCACGCCGACACCGCCGCCGGGGAGGGGACGGTGCTCGACGCGGCCCAGCGCGAGACCGGCCTCAGCGGCCAGAAGGCGCGCGACCTGCTGGGCGGCTTCCTCTTCTCCGGCAGCGATGTCGAGAAGCAGCTGAGCGACATCTCCGGCGGCGAGCAGCGGCGCCTCTCGCTGGCGATCCTGGTCGCCTCCGGCGCCAACCTGCTGATCCTCGACGAGCCGACCAACCACCTCGACCTCGAGAGCCGCGAGGCGCTCGAGGACGCCCTGCTCGCCTACGAGGGCGCGGTGATCCTCGTCTCCCACGACCGGGCGCTGCTGGAGGCGGTCGGCACGCGGACGATCGTCTGCGAGGGCGGTGAGCTGCGCAGCTACCCGACCGGCTGGGCGACTTACCAGCGCGACCGCGAGGAAGGCGAAGCGGCCGCGTCCGCGGCGGCGCAGGCGGCGAAGCCGGCGGGTCCGCAAAAGGGACGGGCCCGCAACGAGTCGAAGCGGGCGGCGCGCCGGGCCGGCCGGCTCGCCGAGCGGATCGAGCAGGCCGAGGCGGCGCTGCGCGAGGTCGAGGAGGAGCTCTCCGACCCCGAAGCCTGGTCGAGCCCCGGCCGGGCGGAGCGGGCGAACGAGCGCCACGCCGCCGCCAAGCAGGCGGTCGCCGAGCTCTACGAGCAGTGGGAAGCGGCCGAGGCGGAGGTCAGGGCAGCCGGCGATCGAGTCTGACCTGCGCGCCCCCGGCCGGGGCGAGGGTGATGTTGCGGACCTTGACCTTCTCCGGATTCGGGTCGGGCGCGCTCAGCTCGGCCCGTTCGAGGATCGTCCGCAGCACGACCCGCATCTCGTACTCGGCGAAGGCGGCGCCGGCGCAGCGGCGGACGCCGCCGCCGAACGGGATCCAGGCGTAGTTGTCGGGCCGGACGCCGAGGAACCGCTCGGGGCGGAACTCGCCGGGGTCGGGGAAGAGGTCCTCGCGATAGTGGAGAGCGGCGATCGCGGCCATCGTGAAGGTCCCGGCGGGAATCTCGTAGCCGCCGATCTCCAGCGGCGCGGTCAGCTTGCGGGCGACGTTGACGATCACCGGGCGGGCTCGCAGCGTCTCTCGGACAGTCGCCTCGAGGTAGGAGTCCTCGCCGGCGGCGATCGACCCGCGCAGCCGCTCGAGCACCCGCGGGTTGCGGAGCAGCCGCTCGAACGCCCAGGCCAACCCGGTGGCGGTCGTCTCGTGGCCGGCGGCGAGGATCGTCACCAGCTCGTCGCGCAGCTCCTCGTCGCTCATCGGGCTGCCGTCGTCGTGGCGGGCGCGCAGCAGCAGCGAGAGGACGTCGTCGCGCTCCTCGTCGGCGTCAGCACCCTCGCTGCGATGTAGGGCGATCTCCTCGTAGATGAACTCGTCGAGAGCCTCGCGGGCGCGGACGAACCGTGCCCAGGGGCTGAACCGGCCGAGGCTGCGGCGCAGCGGCGGGAAGGCCGTGACCATGCTGACGCGGGCGCTGAAGGCCTCGATCAACTGCTCGAAGCGGTCGAGCCGCCGCTCGTCGTGGACGCCGAAGACCGCTCGCATGATCACCGCCAGGGTGATCCGCTGGGTGTGCGTCCGCAGCGCGAACGGCTCCCCGACCGGCCAGCTCTCCATCTCCTGCAGGGTGGTCTCGCGCATCAGCTCGCCGTAGCGCTCGATCCGCTCGCCGTGGAAGGGCGGCAGCAGCAGTTTGCGCTGCTGCATGTGCGGCGCCTCGTCGAGGGTGAGGACCGAGTTGGGGCCGAGCGCCGGCTCGAGCACGGTCGCGTTGGCCTCGCCGGCGTGCATCTGCTCGGGCGGGCCGGTGAAGAGCTGTTTGACGAGGGCCGGGTCGGCGACGTAGACGAGCCGCTTGTAGAAGGGAAAGGAGACCGTGAAGACGTCGCCGTAGCGGCGCTGCAGGTCGATCAGGAAGCCGAGCGGGTTGCGCGCGTAGCGCAGCACCTGGACCGTCGCCGGCAGGCCTGACCCGGGAGGGAAAGGCATCAGAAGACGATCGTCCGCGGCCCGTCAACCAGCACCCGGTCGTCGAGGTGGGCCTTGACGGCGCGGGCGAGGACCAGTCGCTCGACGTCGCGCCCGATCCGCATCAGGTCGCCGATCTCGTCGCGGTGGCTGACCCGGGTCACGTCCTGGTCGATGATCGGTCCCGCGTCGAGCTCCTCGGTCACGTAGTGGGCGGTGGCGCCGATCAGCTTGACGCCGCGCTCGTGGGCGCGCGCGTAGGGGTCGGCGCCGACGAAGGCGGGCAGGAAGCTGTGGTGGATGTTGATCGCCGGCGCGCCCAGGCGCTCGAGGAAGCCGGCCGAGAGGACCTGCATGTAGCGGGCGAGGACCAGCAGCTCGACCTCGCCTTCGAGCAGCTCCAGGACCCGCTCCTCCGCTGCCTCCCGCTCGCCCTCCGCGACCGGGACGTGGTGGAAGGGGAGGCCGAGCGATTCGACCTGCTCGGCGTGGTCGGGGTGATTGGAGACGACGGCGACGACCTCGCCGCCCAGCTCGCCGCTGCGCCAGCGCCACAGCAGGTCGGAGAGGCAGTGGTCTTCGCGCGAGACCATGATCGCCACCCGTTTCGGCTCGCCGGGCTCGGCGAAGCGATGGTCCATCTCCAGCGGCACCGCCAACTCGTGCTCGAAGCGGCGGTGCAGCGCCGCCCGCTCGGTCTCCGGCGCCGGGTCGAAGGCCATCCGCATGAAGAACCGTCCCTCGTCGCTGGAGTGCTGGTCGGCGTCGACGATGTTGCGGCCCGCCTCGGCGAGGAAGCCGCTGACCGCGGCGATCAGGCCCGGCCGGTCGGGACAGGCGAGCAGCAGCCGTGAGGTGGGGGAGTCGCCGGGGATGCGGGGATGATTGCGGTTGACGCGATGATCCGCAGTCTGCGCATCCCGATCTCCACCGGCTCGCCCAGTGCCTGACGCCGAGCGGCGCACGCGCCTGCTGCCGCTGCTCACGCTCGCCCTGATCCTCGCCGGGGGAGCGCTCCACCTCGGCGGCCTGCCAACCGCCGGCGACGCGGTCTGGGCGGCGACCGTCGCGATCATGCTGGTGCCGCTGACGGTCTCGATCGCGCGGACCCTAGCTGCCGGCCGGGTCGGGGTCAACGCGATCGCCCTGGTGGCGATGGCGGGTGCGCTCGCGGTCGGCGAATACCTGGCCGGGGCGGTGATCGCGCTGATGCTCTCCGGTGGCAACGCGCTCGAGGCGTCGGCCTCGCGGCGCGCCCGGCAGGAGCTGACGGCGCTGCTGGAGCGGATGCCGACCGTCGCCCACCGCCGCGCCGACGGCGGCTGGCAGGAGGTGGCGGTCGGCGAGTTGGGGGTGGGGGACACGGTCCTGGTCCGGGCCGGCGAGCTGGTCCCGGTCGACGGCGCCCTCGCTGGCGCCGAGGCGGTCGTCGACGAATCGGCTCTGACCGGGGAGTCGCTGCCGGTCACCCACGCGCGCGGCGCGGCCGTTCGCAGCGGCGCCGCCAACGCCGGCGACGCGTTCGAGCTCGAGGTCACTCGGGTCGCGGCGGAGAGCGCCTACGCCAACATCGTCCGCCTGGTCCGCGCCGCCGAGACGCAGCGCGCCCCGTTCGTCCGCATCGCCGACCGCTACGCGGCCCTCTTCCTGCCGCTGACGCTGGCGCTCGCCGCGATCGCCTGGGCGGCCAGCGGCGACCCGGTCCGCGCCGTCGCGGTGCTGGTCGTCGCGACGCCCTGCCCGCTGATCCTGGCGGCGCCGATCGCGATCGTCTCCGGCGTCTCCCGGGCCGCCCGCTGCGGGGTGATCGTCAAGGGCGGCGCCGCGATCGAGCGCCTCGGCGAGGCCCGCACGGTGCTGGTCGACAAGACCGGCACGCTCACCCTCGGCGAGCCGGCGGTGCGCGAAGTGGTCGCCCTCGAGGGCGACGAAGAGGAGATCCTGCGGCTCGCCGCCTCGGTCGACCAGCTCTCCGCCCACGTGCTGGCCGAGGCGCTCGTCCACGAGGCGGAGCGGCGCGGCCTGGAGCTGGCCGATCCCGTCGGCGCGGTCGAGCAGCCGGGGCAGGGGATCGAGGGCACGGTCAACGGCCGGCGGGTCGCGGTCGGCAGCGGCGCCTGGCTGCGCTCGCGCGGCTACGCGGTCGAGCGGGCCTCGGCGGTCGGCGGCGACGGCGAGGACGCGGGCCTGGCGAAGGTCCTGATCGGGGTCGACGGCCGGCTGGCCGGGGTCGCGGTGATGGCCGACCGCCTGCGCGAGGATGCCCGCGGGCTGGCCGCCGAGCTGCGCGCCGCCGGGGTGCGGCGGGTGGCGATGGTGAGCGGCGACCGCCGCTCGGTCGCGGAGCGGATCGGCGAGGAAACCGGGGTCGACGAGGTCTACGCCGAACAGAGCCCGGAGGACAAGCTCGAGGTCGTCCGCGCGATGCGCGAGGACCCCGAGACGGCGCCGGTGGTGATGGTCGGCGACGGCGTCAACGACGCGCCGGCGTTGGCCCTCGCCGACGTCGGCATCGCGATGAGCGGGCCGGGGGCGACGGTCTCCTCGGAGACGGCGGACGCGGTGATCGTCGCCGACCGCGTCGACCGCGTCGCGACGGCGGTGGCGATCGGCCGCCGCTCCCTCGGGATAGCCCGCCAGAGCGTCGTCTTCGGCATCGGCCTCAGCGCCGTCGCGATGGTCTTCGCCGCCCTCGGATACATCCCACCCCTCGCCGGCGCCCTGCTCCAGGAGGGCATCGACGTGGCGGTGATCCTCAACGCCCTCAGGGCCCTCACCGACTGACCGCACCCACGCCGCCGCATATGAAGGGTTTGGGGGTCTGGGGTGCCCCAAAACCTTCATTTTGCCGGTGCAGGATCGATTTCAGATGGGGATTCGATGACCGAGTCGTGCCCATGCTCGTGTCGATGTGCACGTAATCGCGGCGCTCTGTGAGCGCGATCACTCTCCGGCGGTCGCGATCCCGTCACGGTCCCGCGCCGTGTTCACAAAACGCACATATTCCGTCCCTGCTCTTTTCGTCGCCCTCGCCGTCCCGGCGGCCGCTCACGCGGCTTCCCCCGGCGACGACGCGCCGCCGCAGCGCGTCGGCATCTCAGCCGCGCAGCCTGTGGCGATGGCGTCACTGACCCGCCCGGTCGAGCGCTTCCACCGCGCGATCCGCGTCAGCCTCCACCGCATCCGCGCCACCCGTCGCGCTCGCATCGACCGCGAACGCCACGAAGCTTTCGCAACTCTCCCCGGCGGCGTCTCCCAAGCCACCCTCGACGCGATCGGCGCCTGCGAGTCCGGCGGCGACCCCACGGCCGTCTCCTCGGACGGCACCTACCGCGGCAAGTACCAGTTCGACTACGGAACCTGGGAATCCGTAGGCGGCACCGGCGACCCCGCGGCAGCTCCCGAAGCCGAGCAGGACTACCGCGCCGCCTTGCTCTACGCCGAGGCCGGCTCCAGCCCCTGGCCGATCTGCGGTTAACCATGGTCAGCGGGAGGGGAGTCGCCGGGCACCCCTTCCCGCTCAACTTTTTTTGAAGACAGGCTGCGGCCGTCCGAGGTTGTCTCTCCAAAAAAAGTACAAGCCGCGGGAAGGGGTACCCGACGCCTCCCCTACGATGCGCGCGATGAACGACGAGGCTGTCCCGGCGCCCGATCCCAAGGGGCCTACACGCAAGCTGCCGAAGGAGGCGATAGCTGAGGCCAAAGTGCGGGCGCCGACCCGGGGCAACCGCAAGCTGGAGGAATTCCTCGACGCCGTCAACGGCGACGAGCAGGTGCGGACCTGGTGGTACATGGCCCAGGTCCACGCCGAACGGCTGGGGATGTCGGACCACTCCTGGGTCCACACCCAGATCGTCCTCAACATCGCCCTGCGCCTGCTGCGCCTGCTGGTCAAGGCGAGGGTCGAGCCGGCGGTTGTCGCCGACCACGGGATGTCAACCCGCGACGCCGAGGTGGTGGTCGCCGGCGGCGCCCTGCTGCACGACGTCGGCATGTCGATCCACCGCGCCGACCACGAGGCCTACAGTCTCTTCCTCGCCGGCGGCGCCCTCGAACGGCTGCTCGCCGGCCCCTACCGCGAGCCGAAGCGGACGATCGTCGCCTCGGAGATCCTGCACGCGATCATCGGCCACCGCCGCCGCGGCGAGCCCTACACGCTGGAGGCCGGCGTGGTGCGGGTCGCCGACGCGCTCGACATGGCCCAGGGCCGGACCAGGATCCCGCTCGAGGCGGGACAGGAGGGGATCCACTCGATCTCCGCCGCGGCGATCGACGAGGTGCGGATCGAGGCCGGCGAGGAGCGGCCGGTGCGGATCGAGATCGAGCTCAACAACTCGGCCGGGATCTTCCAGGTCGACGACCTGCTGGCGACGAAGATCCGCGACACCCCACTAGAGGGCCGGGTCGAAGTAGCGGCGAAGATCGAGGGCGAGACGGAGAAGCGCCTACTGAGCGGCTTCAAACTCGACTGAGATCAGCCGTACCGCTCCAAGTCATAGCGGCGCTGTTCCTTGCGCTTCTCGAGCCGGCCCTGGATCAGCGAAAGGACGATCACCAGGACGGCGAAGAAGGCGATCACGCCGAAGCAGAAGAAGGTCACCGTCTTGTCGGTGACCGGTCCCGCCAGCCCGACCCCGTTCTCGGCGAAGGCCGCCGGCGCCGCGAGCAGCAGCATCGAGAGTGCCGAGCAAAGCGCGGCGGCGATGCGGAGCGGGCGGGAGGGGGATCTCACGCCGGGCAATCTAGCGCACCCGGCAGCCGCTTTCTCACCCCGGAAATGCAAACGGCCCGGGGCAGGCGGGCCGTTCGCGACGAGAGAGGAGTCTCGTGAGACTCGATGTTCGCCCCGTTTCGGCCCCCCGGGGTGAACATCCCGATAAGCTGATTCCGCATCGATCCCGCAAATTACGAAATTTGTCCTGTGAAAATCCTGTGAAAGCAGGGCTTTTGCCACATAGTCCGTCGCGGCCGACGCATACAATGCGGCTGTCGCACAGGCACGGCGCACCTGTCATCCGATACGGCGCCCGTCCAACTTGAACCCACAGCAGACCATTCGGCTCGCGGTAATCGACGACGACAGTGGCTTCGTCACGGTGTTGGCGAAGCGCACCGAGGCGGCCGGCTGGCAGCAGCGCACCCTGGCCGGCGCGATTCCGCCCGAGGAGCTGGTGGCGCTGAAGCTGAACGCCCTCCTCGTCGACCCCGGCGTTCTCGGCGACGAAGCCTGGAGCTACCTGGAGCGGGTCTGCGGGATGCTGCCCGAGCTCGGCGTGATCGTCTGCTCCGGCCGCTCGACTGTCGCCCAGCGGGTGCGCGGCCTGCGCCTCGGGATCGACGACTGGATCACCAAGCCCTGCCACCCCGAAGAGGCGATCGCGCGGATCGAAGCGGTCTCGCGCCGCCGCCGCCGCTCGCGGCCGCAGGCCGAAGCCGGCCCGGTCGTCGCCGGCGAGCTGGAGATCCGCTCCGACCGCTTCCAGGCCTTCGTCGCCGGCTCCAGCCTCGACCTGACCCGGCGCGAGTTCGAGCTGCTGCAGCTGCTCGCCGACGCCAGCGGCCAGGTGCTCGAGCGCGAGGCGATCTACCAGCGGGTCTGGGGATACGCGATGGCCCACGGCGATCGCTCGGTCAACGTCTTCATCCGCAAGCTGCGCCAGAAGCTGGAGAAGGCCTCGCCAGCCTGGAGCTACATCCACACCCACTTCGGCGTCGGCTACCGCTTCGACCCCGAAACGGTCACCCCGGGCGATTTCCCGGCTGTGCAGGAGGAGCCTGTCGCCCAGCCCGCGTCGCCCGCCTCGGTCGAGCAGCTCGCCGCTTCCTGAGCGACCGCCCGCCTTCCGCAAGCACCGCGAGTTCACAACTCGTTTACATCTTTTTCACATCTTCGATACGGCCGGGTAACAAGCTGCCGCGGGGTCGCTGAGAACGTGACTCAGGGATCGTGCCCACAACGAGAAGGAGATACGCGTGACCAGGAGACTCTTCAGTGTCGCAGCGGTGTTGGCTCTCGCAATCGGCGTCGCGGCCTGCGGCAGCAGCTCATCGTCCGAATCGAGCGGCAACGGCAAGGAAGCCCTCGTCGGCGCCGGCAGCACGCTGGTGGCTCCGCTGATGTCGAAATGGCAGCCGGAATTCGAGTCGAAGACCGAAATCGCAGTCACCTACGGCGCGATCGGAAGCGGCGGCGGGATCGAGCAGATCACCAACCGCACCGTCAACTTCGGCGCCTCCGACGCGCCGCTGACCGAAGAACAGTTCGAAGAAGCGAACGCGGAAGGCGAAGTCGAGCAGATTCCCTGGGCGCTGAGCGGCACCGTTCCCGCCTACAACGTCAAGGGCGCGCCGGCGAACCTCAAGCTGAGCGGCGAAGTGCTGGCCGACATCTACCTCGGCAAGATCACCGCCTGGGACGACCCGGCGATCGCCAAGCTCAACCCCGGCGCCAGCCTGCCGAGCACGAAGATCACGCCGGTCTACCGCAGCGACGGCAGCGGCGACACCTACGCGTTCACCAACTACCTCTCGACGGTCAACCCCGAATTCAAGTCGACGGTCGGCACCTCGACCTCGGTCAAGTTCCCGACCGGCGTCGGCGCCGAACACAACGACGGCGTCGCGGCGGCGATCTCCCAGACCGACGGGGCGATCGGCTACGTCGGCCTCGCCTACGCGCTCGAAAACGAACTCAGCATGCCGCTGGTCGAAAACTCGGCCGGGGAATTCCCGACGCCGGGCGTGAAGAGCGTCGCCGCGGCCGCCGCGGCGATCAGCAAGGTCGGTCCGAACAACGAAATCTCGCTCGCCGACCTGCCGAGCTCGGCCAAGGGCGCCTACCCGATCTCGACCTACACCTACGTGATCGTGCCGCTCGAATCGAAGAAGGCGGGGGAGCTGAAGGAATTCATCGAATACGCGATCGGCGAAGGGCAGGAATTCGGCCCGGAACTCGATTTCGCGCCGCTGCCCAAGCACGTGGTCGCCGTGGGCAAGAGCGCGCTCGGGAAGATCAGCGGGTAACTCCCCGGTGGAGGCCGGCGCCCTCAAGAATCCGGTTCTCCGGGCCCGGCGCAACCGCACCGACCGCATCGGCGATCCGCTGCTGCGAGGCCTCTCCGGCCTCGCAGCGGCGGTCGCCGTGCTGGTCGTCCTCGGCATCGCCTACGAGGTCGTCCATCAGGCCTGGCCGGCGATCTCGAAGTTCGGCCTCGGCTTCGTCACCACCAACGACTGGAACCCGGTCACCGAGCGCTTCGGCGGCGCCCCGTTCCTCTACGGCACGATCGTCACCTCGGCGATCGCGCTGCTGTTCGCGACGCCGATCTCGCTGGCGATCGCGATCTACCTGACCGAGCTGGCGCCGCGGCGGGTGCGGCGCCCGGTCGCGACCCTGGTCAACCTGCTGGCCGCGATCCCGACCGTGATCCTCGGCCTCTGGGGCATCCTCGTGCTCGGGCCGTTCATGCGCGACACGATCGAGCCGGCGCTGCAGAGCGCCTTCGGCTTCCTGCCGATCTTCAGCGGCGACCCCTCGGCCTTCGGCTACCTGACGGCGGCCGTGGTGCTGACGATCATGACCGTGCCGATCGTCACCAGCGTCACCCGCGAGGTCTTCGCGACCGTTCCCGGCGACCTCAAGGAGGCCTCCTACGCGCTCGGCGCGACGCGCTGGGAGATGATCCGCCAGGTCGTGCTGCCGTACTCGCGGGGGGGCATCGTCGGCGCCACGATCCTCGGCCTCGGGCGGGCGATCGGCGAGGCGATCGCGGTCGCCCAGGTGATCGGCGGCGGTACCCTGATCAACGCCTCGCTGTTCCACACCGGCGGCACCCTGGCGGCGCAGATCGCGTCTCAGTTTCAGGGGGCGACCAGCGAACTGCAGACGGCCTCGCTCGTCTATCTCGGCGTGATCCTGCTCGTCTTCTCGCTGATCGTCAACGTGATCGCCCGCCTGATCGTCCGCCGCGGGCGAATCGACGACTTCGACGCGGGCGTGACCGAGGCCGAGGCGCTATGAGCGAGCATGCGCTGCTGCTCGATCGGGGCAACCTGAAGCGGCGCAACCGCTTCAACCGCCTGGTCGAGATCTCCTCGACCGTCGCCGCCGTGCTGGCCGTCGCGGTTCTGATCCTCGTCGTCGGCTCGGTCTTCCTCAAGGGGGTCGGCGCGCTCAGCTGGCACTTCCTCACCACTCCCACCGGGCTCTTCGGCGACACCAGCGGTGGGATATCCAACGCCATCGTCGGCTCGGCGATCATGGTCGGGATCGCAGCCGCGATCGCGATCCCGATCGGCATCCTGGTGGCGATCTACACGACCGAGTTCGCCCCGCCCCGCGTCGCCGACCCGGTCCGCTTCACGCTCGACCTGCTGAACGGGGTGCCGACGATCATCACCGGGATCTTCGTCTACGGCCTGCTGGTCGCGGGCAGCAAGCAGAGCGGCTTCGCCGCCTCGGTGGCGCTGGCGATCGTGATGCTGCCGATCGTCGCGCGGACGGCGCAGGAGGTGCTGGCGCTGGTGCCGGGCACGCTCAAGGAGGCGGCCCACGCGCTCGGCATCGCCAAGTGGCGGATGACCCTCCGGATCACGCTGCCGACCGCGGCGGGGGGATTGATCACCGGCGCGCTCCTGGCGGTGGCCCGCGTGGCCGGGGAGACGGCGCCGCTGATCCTGCTCTCCTCGATCTTCGCCCCCGGCGTGCTGACCGAACCGAGCCAGGCGCTGGCCTCGATCCCGATCTTCATCTTCCAGTCGTCCGAGTCGCCAAACCCGGAGTCGCATACCCAGGCGTGGGCAGCGGCGCTGGTCCTGATCGCGATCGTGCTCGCGCTCAACATCGTCGCCCGCGCCTTCTACGCCCGTTCCCGCAAGCGCATGGGGGCCTGAGGCTCCCGTGCTTCGCCCGCCACCGGAGGAGTCCTAGGATGGACCGCAGAGACCTAGCCCCGAGCCCGTCCGTGACCGATCCCAACCCCGAACCCGAGGCCCGCCCGACCAGCGGCGCCGCCCGCCCCTCCGCCGACCTCTCGGCGCAGGCCGGGCGCTCCGGCTCCGCCGGCCGGCGGAGCCGCGAGCTCGGCAACGTAGAGCTGCGGGGCCTCGACGCCTACTACGGCCCCAACCACGCCGTCAAGGGCGTCAACCTCCGCTTCGACTCGGGCGAGGTGACGGCGATCATCGGCCCCTCGGGCTGCGGCAAGTCAACCATGGTCCGCTGCATCAACCGCATGCACGAGGAGATCGAGGGCTCCCGCGTCGAGGGCGGGGTCCTGCTCGACGGCCTCGACCTCTACGACCCGCGGATCGACATCGTCGCCGTGCGGCGCACGGTCGGGATGGTCTTCCAGAAGCCCAACCCGTTCCCGACGATGTCGGTGATCGACAACGTCACCGCCGGCCTGCGCCTGACCGGCGCCGGGCGCGGCGAACTCGAGGAACGCGGCCGCGAGGCCCTGACCGGCGCCGGCTTGTGGGAGGAGGTCAAGGGACGGCTGAAGGCGCCCGGGGCGAGTCTCTCGGGCGGTCAGCAGCAGCGCCTCTGCATCGCAAGGGCGCTCGCGGTCGATCCCGAGGTGCTGCTGATGGACGAGCCCTGCTCGGCGCTCGACCCGGTGGCGACGCTGAAGATCGAGGAGCTGATCGGCGAGCTGAGCAAGCGGGTGACGATCGTGATCGTCACCCACAACATGCAGCAGGCGGCGCGGGTCGCCGACCGGACCGTGTTCATGCTCGACGGCGAGCTGGTCGAGGTCGGTCCGACCGACAAGCTGTTCACCAACCCCGACGACGAGCGCACCGAGCAGTACGTGACCGGGAAGTTCGGCTGATGGCGCCGGAAACCCGCAGCCAGTACCACGAGGAGCTGGGGCGGCTCGAGGCGAGCGGGCTCGGCGGCCTCGACCTGGTCCACGTCTCGCTGGAGCGCACGCTGGAGGCGATCGAGCACCAGGACGTCGAGCTGGCGCAGCTGGTGATCGCCGACGACGACCGGATCGACGGCCGCTACCTCGAGGTTCACCAGAGCCTGATCACGCTGCTGGCGACGCAGTCGCCGGTGGCGACCGACCTGCGCCTGATCTCGGCCCTGCTGCACGTGCTGAAGAACGTCGAGCGGATGGGCGACCAGTGCGTGAACATCTGCAAGCTGATCCCGCTGACCGGCAACGAGCCGCCGGCCGACGAGGAGATGGTGCGGCTGATTCTCACCATGGGCCGCCAGGCGCGGACCCTGATCAGCCAGGCGAAGCGGGCCTTCGAGGAGCGCAACGTCGAGATGGCCCGCGACCTGGTCCGCCAGGACGACGCGGTCGACAACCTCAACCGCGAGTGCTTCAGGCTGGCGCTGGAGATCAGCGACGACGCCGACCGGCGCGAATGGGCGATGACGATGCTGCTGGCGGCGCGGGCGATCGAGCGGATCGGCGACAACGCGGTCAACATCGGCGAGCAGGTCGCCTTCGTCGTCACCGGGCTCTTTCGCGAGTTCGAGGATGCCTCGCATCCTGCGGGGTAACCCCGAGTTGAGATCCGAGCTGTCTGGGAATATGCAAGAGAGTCCCTGATGCTCTGCGCCGCGATAGATATCGGCTCGAACACGACGCGCGTGCTCGTCGCCGAGCCCGTGGAAGGCCAGCTGAAGAAGGTGATGGAGCAGCGGGCCTACACGCGAATCGGCAAGGCGCTGGGCGAGGACGGGTCGATCTCCACCGAGAAGGCGGCCGAGGTCGCCGAGGTGGTCGCGACCCAGGTCCGGCTCGCGCAGGAGCTGGGGGCGGGGACGATCCGCGCGGTGGCGACCGCGGCGGTGCGCGAAGCCTCCAACGGCGAGCAGGTCGCGGCGGCGATCGGCGAGGCGGCCGGCGTGTCGGTCAACATCCTCAGCGACGAGGCGGAGGGACGCCTCTCCTTCATCGGCGCTACGAAGACGCTCGGCCACCCGGTCGAGGGCACGGTCGCCGTGGTCGACGTCGGCGGCGGCTCGACCGAGGTGATTCTCGGCTCGGTGCCCGGAGGCGTCGAGGCGGTTCGCTCGTGGCGGGTCGGCTCCGGCGCGCTCGCCGACGAGCTGATCGCCTCCGACCCGCCCTCGGCGGCGGAGATCCGCAAGGTGCGCGACCGGATCGAGGATCTCTTCGCGGGGGTCGAGATCGAGCATCCCTCGCAGGCGGTCGCGGTCGGCGGCAGCGCCACCTCGCTGCGGCGCCTGGTCGGCGCGGTGCTCGAGTACGAGACGCTCGAGCGCGGCGTTCGCGTCCTCGCCGGCGATCCGGCCGCCGACGTGGCGAAGCGCTTCGAGCTGGACCCCGAACGGGTCCGCATCCTCGCCACCGGCGTGCTGATCCTGGAGAAGATCTCCGAGCTGCTCGGCCGGCCGTTGCAGATCGGCAAGGGGGGGTTGCGCGAGGGCGTCATCCTCGACCTGCTGAACGGCAACGCCAACGGCTCCTCGCCGGCCCGCCTCGCTGCCTGACGGTCGCGCCGGGTCACTGGATCTTCACGGCCTGTTATCCGCAGGTTCACACGTTTTCCCTGCTAATCATCGAATCTGGTGGCGATAAAGCGACCAGAAGGGAAGACACCGATGACTTCCAAGGCTGACCTGCACTGCCATTCCACCGCCTCGCAGCTCTCGCGTCTGGGGGTGCAGCGGTCGCTCGGGCTGCCCGAGTGCGCCACGCCCCCGCAGGAGGTCTACGAGCTGGCGAAGCGCCGCGGGATGGACTTCGTCACGATCACCGATCACGACACGATCGACGGTTGCCTCGAGCTGGCCGACCGTCCCGACTGCTTCGTCTCCGAGGAGCTGACCGCCCGCTTTGCCGGCGAGGCCCAGGCGGTGCACGTCCTCTGCTACGGGATCGATCCCGGGGACCACGAGTGGCTGCAGGCCCACGCCGGAGACCTCGAGGCCTGCGCCGCATACCTTCACGAGAACGAGATCGTCTGCGCCCTCGCGCACCCCTTCTACAACGTCGCCGCGCCGCTGGCGAGGCGTCATCGCCGCCGCCTCGCCGAGCTGTTCCCGATCTGGGAGGTGCGCAACGGCTCGCGCGCGGCGGAGCTGAACGCGCCGGCCGTCGTCTACGTCGAGACGCACGGCGGCACAGGGGTCGGCGGCTCCGACGATCACGCCGGCGTGGACATCGGGCGGACCTTCACCGAGGCGCCCGGCGCTTCCACGCCGGAAGAGTTTCTGGACCATGTCCGCGCCGGTCGCGCCGAGGCCCGCGGCGAACAGGGAAGCGCCGCCAAATGGGCCCACGCCGCGATGGCGCTGGCCACCCGGGCGCTGGCGCTGGACGGCTCGGCGAGGGCCGGCGGGGACCCCGATCCCGCCGCCGTGCTGAAGATCGCCCAGCGGGTCGTCGGCCAGGGCGCCGCGCGGGAGGGCAAGATCGCTGCCGACATCGGTCCCGACGACGCCCGCCTGCTGCTCGACTCCTGGCTGCGCTCGATGGGGATCGAGCTGCGCGGCCGCGAGCTGCTCGAGCACCTCCAGTCCGAGGAGTTCTCCCACGCCGACCTCTACCGCCGCGCCCGCCGCGCCCACGACCGGGGCCTGCGGGCGGCGATCGACGCCGGCTTGGAGGCGATCGCCCGGCGCGACGTGGCGGCGGCGGCCGGCGGCCTCTTCGAGGCGCTGCTGCCGGCGGTTCCCTACGCGCCCGCGACCGTCTTCCTCGGCGCCGAGAAGGCGAAGCTCGCCGGCCGCTCGAGCGAGCGCCCGCGGGTGGCGCTGATCGCCGACGGGATCGAAGCGATGCACGGGGTCACCCACACGATCGAACAGATCCGCGAGCGCGGCGTGCCGGGCTTCGAGGTCGAGGTGGTCGGCACCGACCCCGGCGTCGACCGCCGGCTTCCCGCCGCGACCTCGCTCGAGGTCCCCTTCTACGAGGGGATGCGGCTCGGCGTGCCCGGCCTCCCCGACCTGGCCGAGACGCTGGCCGAGGGCCGCTACGACCTCGTCCACGTCACCGCTCCCGGCCCCGCCGGCATCGCCGCCACGCTGCTGAGCCGGATCGCGCAGACGCCGCTGCTGGCCAGCTACCACACCGAGCTGGCCGATTACGCCGGCCTGCGCAGCGGCGACGGCGGCCTCGAGGCGACGGCGCGGATGGCGCTCGGCGCCTTCTACACCGCCCCCTCGCTGGTTCTCTCGCCGAGCGCGGCGGCCGACGGCTCACTGCTGCGGCTCGGCCTCGAGCGAGGCCGGATCGGTCGCTGGGAGCGCGGCGTCAACGTCTCCCGCTTCTCTCCCGCGAAGGCCGACCGGACCGCCTTCGCGGGGGTGACCAAGGTGCTCTACGCCGGCCGCCTGACCCGTGAGAAGGGGGTGGATCTGCTGGCCGAGAGCTTCCTCCGCGCCCACCGCTTCGAACCGCGCCTGCACCTGCTGCTGGCCGGCGGCGGCCCGGAGGAGGCCGAGCTGCGAGCCAAGCTCGGCGAGCACGCGACCTTCCTCGGCTGGCTGGAGGGGGAGGAGCTGGCCCGCGCCTACGCCGGCGCCGACCTCTTCCTCTTCTGCTCGCGGACCGACACCTACGGACAGGTGGTGCTCGAGGCGGGCGCCAGCGGCCTGCCGGTGGTCGCCGTCGCCGAGGGTGGGCCGGCGGCCCTGGTCGAGCATCGTGCCACCGGCTTGCTCTGCCCGCCCGACCCCGACCGCCTCGCCGGCGCCGTCCTGCAGCTCTCCGCCTCGTCGGCGCTGCGCCGGCGCATGGGCAACGCCGCGATCGGCGCCGCCCGCTCGCACAGCTGGGAGGCGGCGATGGAGCAGCTCGCCGCCGGCTACCGCCGGGCGCTGGGCGAGGCGGGTGCGCTCGCGCACGCCTCCTCCCGTGCCGCCTGAGCCGGCCGGGGCGCGCGCGGTGCGCCAGTACGATGACCCGATCGACGATCCGGCCCTCTATTTCAACCGCGAGCTCTCCTGGCTCGACTTCAACCAGCGGGTGCTGGAACTTGCCGAGGACCCCTCGGTGCCGCTGCTGGAGCGGATCCGCTTCTGCGCGATCTACGCCTCCAACCTGGACGAGTTCTTCATGGTCAGGGTGGCCGGGCTGTTCGACCAGCTCGACGCCGGGATCGACGCCCGCGGGCCCGACGGCCTCGCTCCGGGCGAGCAGATCGACACGATCCAGTCGCGGGTGCTGGAGCTCGACGCGCGCCTGCACAGCGTCTTCAACGGCGTCCTGCGGCCCGAGCTGGAGCAGCACGGCACCCGGATCGTCTCGCTTGCCACGGCGAGCGAGGCCGAGCGGCGCGAAATCGACACCCGCTTCCACGAGCAGGTCTTCCCGACGCTGACCCCGCTCGTGGTCGGGCTCGGCCGTCCCTTCCCCTACATCTCCAACCTCTCGCTCAGCCTCGGCGTGCTGCTGCGCGACCCCGACAGCGGCGCCGAGATCATCGCCCGGGTGAAGGTGCCGAAGGAGCTGCTCGGCCGCTTCCTGCGGGTCGGCGAGCGCGACGAGGTCTTCGTCCCCCTGGAGGAGGCGATCGCGGCCAACCTCGACGCGCTCTTCCCCGGCACCGAGGTCATAGACCACGGCTACTTCCGAGTCACCCGCGACGCCGACTTCACCGTCTCCGACGAGGCCGACGACCTGCTGCAGGCGGTCCAGGACGAGCTCCGCCGCCGCCGCTTCGGCGAGGTCGTGCGGCTCGAGGTGGCGGCCGGGATGAACCCGAAGCTGCGCGGCCAGCTGATCGACGCGCTGCGGCTCGAAGAACGCGAGGTCTACGACGTCAACGGGCTGATCGACCTCGCCGACCTGACCGACATCGCCGACGTCCCCGGCCGCCCCGAGCTGCGCTTCGAGCCGTGGACGCCGGTCACCCAGCCGCGCCTGCAGGGCGAGGACGACGAGCCGGTGGACATGTTTGCGGCGATCCGCCAGGGCGACGTCCTCGTCCACCATCCCTACGACTCCTTCGCCAGCTCGGTCGAGCGTTTCGTCGAGCAGGCGGTCGCCGACCCCGACGTGCTGGCGATCAAGCAGACGGTGTACCGGACGAGCGACGACTCGCCGCTGGTGCCGGCGCTGATCCGGGCCTCGGAACGCGGCAAGCAGGCGGTCTGCATGGTCGAGCTGAAAGCGCGCTTCGACGAGGCCGCGAACATCCACTGGGCGAAGTCGCTGGAGGAGGCCGGGGTCCACGTCGTCTACGGCATCCCGGGGCTGAAGACGCACGTCAAGGCGGTGCTGGTCGCCCGCCGCGAGGGCGACCGCGTGCGCGAGTACGTCCACATCGGCACCGGCAACTACAACCCGACCACGGCCCGCCTCTATACCGACCTCGGCCTGTTCACGGCCGATCCCGAGATCGGCGCCGACGTCGCCGAGATGTTCAACTTCCTCACCGGCTACGGGCGCCCGGCCGAGTACCGCAAGGTGCTGGTCTCGCCGACGACGATGCGCCGGCACATCGTCGAGGAGATCGAGGCGACGGTCGAGGCGCACCGCCGCGGCGAGCCGGCGCGGATCGCGCTGAAGATGAACGCCCTGGTCGACGCCGGCTGCATCCAGGCGCTGTACGAGGCCTCGCGGGCGGGGGTGCGGGTCGACCTCAACGTGCGCGGCATCTGCTGCCTGCGCCCGGGCGTGCCCGGCGTTTCCGAGAACATCCGCGTGCTCTCGATCGTCGGCCGCTTCCTCGAGCACTCGCGGATCTACGCCTTCCGCCGTGGCGAGGAAACGCGGGTGCTGACCGGCTCGGCCGACCTGATGCCGCGCAACCTCGACAGCCGGGTCGAGCTGGTGACGCCGATCGAAGACGAGGCGCTGCGGGTCGAGCTGCTTGACGTGCTCGAGCGCTGCTTCGCCGACAATGCCAACGCCTGGGAGCTCGACGCGAGCGGGGCCTGGACGCGCTTGACGCCGCCGCCGGGCGCCCGCCGCAGCGTCCAGGAGGAGCTCCGCGAGCTCCACGCCGCGCGCCGCGGCGAGCAGCTTGCAGTCGCAACGAACTGATACGCCCGTCCTGACTAGGATCTGACGGTGGCCCGCCTCTCCTTCCTACCTCGAGACAGCGCTTTCTTCGAGCTCTTCATCGAGGCCGGCCAGAACACCCTGCGCACCGCCCGCCTGCTCGACGAAATGATGGGCACATGGCCCGACGACGGCGACCTCGGCCGCGAGATCCTCAAGGCCGAGCAGGAGGGCGACCGGATCACCCACGACATCATCCAGCGGCTCAACTCGACCTTCGTCACGCCGATCGACCGCGAGGACATCTACGGCCTGGCGACCCAGGTCGACGACATCGTCGACTACACCGAGGAGGCGGCCGACTTCCTCGGCCTCTACCAGATCGAGGCGCCGATGGCGCAGGCGCAGGCGCTGACCAAGGTGCTGGTCGGAGCCTGCGAGCAGCTCGCCGGCGGCCTCGAGCACCTGCGCGGCTTCAAGGACCTGGAGCACTACTGGATCGAGATCCACCGGCTGGAGAACGAGGGCGACAGGATCTCCCGCGACGCGGTCGCCTCGCTGTTCTCGAACGGGATCGACCCGATGGTGGTGATCCGCTGGAAGGACATGTTCGCCGTCCTGGAGAACGCGATCGACGCGACCGAGACCGCCGCGCAGACGCTCGAGGGCATCGTCATCAAGAACTCGTGAGCGGCGATGCGGTCATGGTGCTGGTCGTCGTCGCGGCGCTCGCCTTCGCCTTCAGCAACGGCTTCCACGACACCTTCGACGTGATCTCGACCGCGGTCTCCAGCGGGGCCGCCCCGCCGCACGCGGCGATCGCCGCCGCCGCCCTGCTCAACTTCGCCGGCGCCTTCATCGGAGTCGAGGTGGCGTCGACGATCGCCCGCGACGTGGTCCAGGCGACGGCGATCGCGCCGAACGCCGTCTTCGCCGGCCTGATCGGAGCGATCGCCTGGAACCTCGCGACCTGGCGGCTGGGCCTGCCCTCGAGCTCCTCGCACGCGCTGATCGGCGGCCTGGTGGGCGCCGCGGTGGCTGCTGCCGGCACCGGGGCGCTGCAACTCCACGGCCTGCTCGACGAGGTGCTGATCCCGGCGCTGCTGGCGCCGCTGGCCGCCCTCGCCGTCGCCGCGATCTCGATCGCGGTCCTCTACCGGCTGTTCGGTGGCCACCGGCCGGGGCCGGTGACGCGCGGCTTCCGCCGCGCCCAGGTGGTCTCCGGAGGGTTGCTCGCCCTCGCGCACGGCGCCAACGACTCGCAGAAGACGATGGGGGTGATCACCCTGGCGCTGATCGCCAACGGCAGCCTCGGCGGCAGCGCCGATCCGCCCGTCTGGACGATCGTCGTCGCGGCGGTGGCGATCGGGCTCGGCACCTACGGCGGCGGCCTGCGGCTGATGCGAGGCAGGGGGACGCGGATCATCAAGATGGACGCCGCCCAGGGCTTCTCCGCCCAGGGCGCCGGCGCCGCGACGATCCTCGTCGCGACCTTCCTCGGCTACCCGATCTCCTCCACCCACGCGATCAGCGGCGGGGTGATGGGGGCCGGCGCCGCGAGGCGGCTCTCGGCGGTGCGCTGGGGCGTGGCCGGGAACATCCTCGTCGCCTGGCTGCTGACCCTGCCGGCGGCCGCCGCGATCGGCGCCGTCGCCTACGGCATCGCGCGGGTGTTCGGCAGCGGCGCGCTCGGCCCGCTGGTCCTCGCCGTGGCGGCGCTGGCGCTGATCGCGGCGACCTTCGGCCGCCGGCCGGCTCCCAGCGCGGCGTAGACTTTTCCCCGTGCGTACCCTGCGAAACGCCGCGATCGTGATGCTGCTCGCCTTGGTGGTCGCGTTCGCCCCCGCCGGGGGCAATGTCGCCGACGCGGTGCTGACCGCGATCACGATGGGCTTCCTGGCGGCGATCGCCTGGACCGTGTTCGTCCTCAGCCGTCAGAACCAGCTCACCCTGGCGGCGCTGAGCGACGGCCGGCGGGCGATCCTCTACGGCGCGCTGGGCCTGATCGCGCTGCTGATCGCCGGCAGCAGCAAGCTGTTCTCGAGCGGCGGTGGCACCCTCATCTGGATTGTCCTGCTCGCCGCCTCGGTCGCCGCGATCTGGAAGGTCTGGATGGAAGCGAACACTTACTGAGTTCCGGCACAAAGGCTGCGCCGAATTCTTCGATTGAGCGCGCCACGCGCGCGCCGGGGCCTGCGACGGTCGGGGCGTGTCGCACCAGGCCGCCAGCAGCTCTCGCAGGGAGGTCGGGACAGCCTCGGTCGAGCTGATCGGGGTGATCCCGTTCCTGCTGCTGGCGGTCCTGGTCGCGGCACAGATCGGGGTCGCGGGCTTCGCCCTGTGGTCGGCGGGCGTCGCGGCGCGGGCGGGGGCGAGGGCGGCGCTGGTCGGCGACGACGCCGGGTCGGCCGCGAGGCAGGCCTTGCCGGACGTGCTGCGGGCCGACGCAAGGGTGAGCGACGCGGACGCGGTCTCGGTCCGGGTGGCGATCCCGCGCCTGCTGCCGATCGTGCCCAGCCTGACCGTCGGCGCGAGCGCGGCGCTGGAGTCCGGCGATGGCTAGGCGTTCCATCGGAAGAGAGGAGGGGCAGTCCGCGGTCGAGATGGTCGCCGCCCTGCCGGCGCTCCTCCTCGCCGCGCTCATCGCGCTGCAACTGCTTGCCACCGGCTACACGCTGACCCTTGCCGACGGCGCCGCCGAGGCGGGGGCGCTGGCGCTGGCGTCGGGGCGGCCGGCGGTCGTCGCCGCCCGCGACGCGCTGCCGGACTGGGCCGAGGGCGAGGTGGACGTCTCGGTGACGGGCGGCCGGGTGACCGTGCGCCTGCCGCCGCCCTCGCCGCTGCCGGCGCTGGCCGCCCGGCTCGCCGTCACCTCCACGGCCGCCGCGAGGCCGCGATAGATGGCGGGCGGGCCGAAGGAAGGATTTGGGGTAGGGGAGACCCCCAAATCCTTCCCCGTCGTCGTCGTGACTCGCGTCGGCGTCGCACGCGGCTCGCGGGCCGCCGCCGCCGCCCTCGCCTGCGCCGGCTCGGAGCCCGACCGCGCCGGTCTGCTGATCGACCTCGACGAGGGACGTGCGCCCCGCCCCTCGCTGCTCGCCACCGCGGCCGCCCGCGCGCTGGAGGAGCGGCTGGCGGTCCACCTGCCGGAGGCGGGCGTCGCCTCACGGGGCAGCACCTGTCATCTGAAGCTGCCGGGCGAGCGCGACGGGGCCGCGCAGATCGCCGCAGCGTTGCCGCTCGTCCGCGACTCGGTCGCCGTCATCCATCTGCCCCCGGCGCTGCTGCAGCCGGCGCTGACCGATCCCCGTATCGGCCCCACCGCGGCGCTGCTCCGCGCCGACCTCGACGAAGACAAGTCCCTCGCCGCGCTTGCCGTCCGTGACATGGTCTCGCGGGGCCTGCGCGTAGTCGTCCTCAAGCGTTCCCTCCCATGGCTGGTAGGTCGGGGGGCGTTGCTCGGAGCGCTTCCGGCAGGGGGTAAGGCGTTTCCGGTCGCGCTACCCGGTCGCCTTCTCCATAGTGCTGACAAAAACGTTCCACGTTGCTACGATGGAAAGGATGAGTCGAAAAGTGACCGACAAGAGACTCCGCAAGGGGGCCGGCAGGGATTTGCGGGTGCTCGACGGCGGCAAGGTTTTGCCCGACCGAACCGCGAGGCCGGCCAGTGAGCAACTCGGCAAGCGCCGTCAGCTCATCCCGAGAGACGAGCTTCTTGCTGTGTTCGAGGACGCTCCGACTATCGACTACGAGGAGCTCCGAGCCGATCTCGACGCCGTTGCCGATCAAACACCGTGGGGTTGGGACGACTGGGAAGCGTGGGCTGATCGACACGTCCGTCGCGGTGGTGCTGGCAACGATCGATCGAGAGAGGCTCCCTGAAACTGTCGCGGTGTTGACTCTGACGATTGCTGAGCTGGTAGCCGGTCCGCGTGGAGTCGAGCAGGACCTCAAACGGGTACGGCGCCAAAGCCACCTTCGGTATGTGCAAGCCAATGTCGAATCGATCAGCTTCGATCTCCGCTGCGCTCGTGCCTACGGTTCGATCTACGGGGCGACCGTCCGTGCCGGCCGTAAGCCACGAGGATCGCGCGCGATAGATCTGCCGATCGCCGCGACCGCCCTCGCCGACGATCTTCCGCTCTACACGCTGAACGTCAAGGATCTGCGTGGCCTCGAGGACCTGATCGAGATCGTCAACGTCGGTGCCTGACTCTCTTGGTCTTCCGCGCTCCGTAATTCGCCGCGCCCGGATTGCTCGGAATCACGGATGATCCCGGCTCTCGCGCTCTCTACGTTGAACCGATGGAGGGGCTGAGGCCTACGTTCGAGGTGCGCATCCACGGTCGCGGGGGCCAGGGGGTGGTGACCGCCGCCGAGCTGCTCTCGGTCGCCGCCTTCGATGAGGGTCGCCACGCGCAGGCCTTTCCCAGCTTCGGCTCGGAGCGGACCGGGGCGCCGGTCGTCTCCTTCTGCCGTTTCGGCGAGACGCCGATCCGCACCCGCGAACCGGTTGCCGAGCCCGACGCGCTGATCGTCCAGGACCCGACTCTTCTGCACCAGGTCGACCTCTTCGCCGGCCTGCGGCCCGACGGCTACGTGCTGCTCAACAGCAGCCGCGGCTTCGACGAGCTCGGCCTCGGCGAGCTGGCCGAGCGGTTCCGCCCCGAGCGCCTGCTCGCCGTTCCGGCGACCGAGATCGCCCGCCATCACCTCGGCCGGCCGCTGCCCAACGCGGCGCTGCTCGGCGGCTTCGCGGCGCTGACCGGGGCCCTGAGGCTCGACTCTGTCACGGCGGCAATCGCCGAACGCTTTCACGGCGCCACCGGCGAGGGCAATGTCGCCGCCGCGACGGCCTGTTTCGAGCAGGTCGAGCGCGAGACCGCCGGAGCCGCGAGTGCTTAGGCAGCTGGAGGGATCGGCCGCGGTGGCCGAGACGGTGGCGCGCTGCCGTCCGGAGGTCGTCTGCGCCTACCCGATCTCGCCCCAGACCCATATCGTCGAGGGCCTCTCCGACTTCGTCCGATCCGGCGAGCTCGACCGCTGCGAGTACGTCATGGTCGAGTCCGAGTTCGCGGCGATGTCGGTCTGCATCGGCGCCTCGGCGACCGGCGCCCGCGCCTACACGGCGACCGCCAGCCAGGGCCTGCTCTACATGGCCGAGGCCCTCTACAACGCCTCCGGCCTCGGCCTGCCGATCGTGATGACCGTCGCCAACCGGGCGATCGGCGCCCCGATCAACATCTGGAACGACCACTCCGACGCGATGTCCCAGCGCGACTGCGGCTGGATCCAGCTCTACGCCGAGGACAACCAGGAGGCCGCCGACCTGCACGTCCAGGCCTTCGCGATCGCCGAGCGGCTCTCGCTGCCGGTGATGGTCTGCATGGACGGCTTCGTCCTCACCCACGCCTACGAGCGGGTCGACGTGCCGACCGCCGAGCAGGTCGACGCCTTCCTGCCGCCGTTCGAGCCGCGCCAGGTGCTCGATCCGGACGAGCCGGTGACGATCGGGGCGATGGTCGGGCCGGAGGCCTTTACCGAGGTCAAGTACCTGGCCCACGCCAAGCAGATGCAGGCGCTCGACGCGATCCCCGCGGTCGCCGCGGACTTCGAGCGGGCGTTCGGGCGACCCTCGGGCGGCCTGCTGCGCGGCTACAGGCTGGAGGACGCCGAGACCGTCGTCGTCGCGCTCGGCTCGGTCCTCGGCACGATCGAGGACACGATCGACGAAATGCGCGAGGCGGGGGAGAGCATCGGCGCGCTGGCGATCAAGTCGTTCCGGCCCTTCCCGCTGGAGGAGGTGCGGGCGGCGCTGGCCGGCGCCAAGCGGGTCGTCGTGCTCGAGAAGGCGCTGGCGGTGGGGGTCGGCGGGATCGTCTCCGCCAACGTCCGCATGGCGCTGTCGGGAATCCAGCTGCACGGCTACACGGTGATCGCCGGCCTCGGCGGCCGCTCGATCACGAAGAAGTCGCTGCGGGCGCTGTTCGCCGAGGCGATCGCCGACCGGCTGGCGCCGCTCACCTTTCTCGACCTCGATCGCGAGCGGGTCGAGGCCGAGCTGGCGCGGATGGCGGCCGGCGGTCGCAGCGGCCCGCACGCCGAGAACATCCTGCGGGAAACCGGCATCGTCGCCGGGGGGCCGCACTGATGGCCGAGCAGCGGGTGCGCTTCTACCAGGTGGGCAGCTTCGCCGCCGGCAACCGCCTGCTCGACGCCGAGCAGCGCACCGTGCAGGCGCGGATGGACCGCTCCAACACGCTCACCTCCGGCCACCGCGCCTGCCAGGGCTGCGGCGAGGCGCTCGGCGCCCGCTACGCGCTCGACGCGGCGATGCGGGCGACCGGCGGCAAGCTGATCGCCGCCAACGCGACCGGCTGCCTCGAGGTCTTCTCGACCCCGTTCCCCGAGTCCTCATGGCAGATGCCCTGGATCCACTCGCTGTTCGGCAACGCGCCGGCGGTCGCCACCGGCGTCGCCGCGGCGCTGAAGGCGAAGGGACGCGAGGACATCCGCGTGGTCGGCCAGGGCGGCGACGGCGGCACCGTCAACATCGGCTTCGGCTGCCTCTCGGGGATGTTCGAGCGAGGCGACGACGTGCTTTACGTCTGCTACGACAACGAGGCCTACATGAACACCGGCGTGCAGCGCTCGGGGGCGACGCCGCCCGCCGCCCGCACCGCGAACACCAAACCGATCGGCCCGGACCATCCCGGCAACGACTTCGGTCAGGGCAAGGACATGCCGCGGATCGCGATGGCGCACGGCATCCCCTACGTCGCCACCGCCACGGTCGCCGACCTGCACGACCTCGAGCACAAGGTCGAGCGGGCGATGGAGCTGCACGGCGCGCGCTACCTGCACGTCTTCGTCCCCTGCCCGCTCGGCTGGGGGGCGGACTCGGCCGACACGGTGAAGCTCGCGCGCCTGGTCGTCGAGAGCGGCCTCTTCCCGGTCTTCGAAGCCGAGCGCGGCGAGGTGGTCGGCGTCTCGAAGATCCGCCGCCAGGTCCCGGTCGAGGAGTACCTGCGGCCGCAGCGCCGCTACGCGCACCTGTTCGGCGAGCCGCCGCGGCGCGACGTGATCGAGCGGCTGCAGGCGATCGCCGACGCCAACATCCGCCGCTACGGACTGCTGGACGAGCCGGAGGAGGCTGCCTCGTGAAGGACAAGCCCTACGCGATCACCCTCGACGTCGGCTCCAGCCTCGCCAACAAGACCGGCAGCTGGCGGACCGAGCGCGCCGTCTACGTCAACCGGCTGCCGCCCTGCAACAACGCCTGCCCGGCCGGCGAGAACATCCAGGCCTGGCTGTACGAGGCCGAGGAGGGGGAGGGCGGCTACGAGCGCGCCTGGCGCAAGCTGATGGAGGACAACCCGCTGCCGGCGATCATGGGCAGGGTCTGCTACCACCCCTGCGAGACCGCCTGCAACCGGGCCCAGCTCGACGAGGCGGTCGGCATCCACTCGGTCGAGCGCTTCCTCGGCGACGAGGCGATTGCGCGCGGCTGGGAGGTCGCACCGCCCGCCGAGCCGAGCGGCAAGCAGGTGCTGGTGGTCGGCTCGGGCCCGTCCGGCCTCTCCGCCGCCTACCACCTGGCCCGGCTCGGCCACGACGTGACGATCCGCGAGGCCGGCTCGCTGCCGGGTGGGATGATGCGCTTCGGCATTCCCCGCTACCGGCTGCCGCGCGAGGTCCTCGACGCCGAGATAGCGCGCATCCTCGACCTCGGCGTGCGGCTGGAGCTGAACGCGAAGGTCAACAACGCGCTGGAGGCGATGCGCGACGGCGGCTTCGACGCGACCTTCCTCGCCGTCGGCGCCCACATCGGCCGCCGCGCCTACGTCCCGGCCGGCGAGGCCGACCGGATCGTCAACGCGGTGACGCTGCTGGAGAGCATGGAGGGCGAGGAGCGGCCACAGCTCGGCCGCCGCGTCGCCGTCTACGGCGGCGGCGACACGGCGATGGACGTGGCCCGCACCGCGAAGCGGCTCGGGGCGACCGACGCGGTGGTCGTCTACCGTCGCACCCGCGAGCGGATGCCGGCCCACGACTTCGAGGTCGAGGAGGCGGCCGAAGAGGGCGTGGAGATGCGCTGGCTCTCCACCGTCAAGCACTTCGAGGACGGCAAGCTGGCGCTCGAGCGGATGGAGCTGGACGAGACCGGCTTCCCGCAGCCGACCGGAGAGGTCGAGGAGCTGGAGGCCGACTCGCTGGTCCTCGCGCTGGGCCAGGAGGCCGACCTCTCGCTGCTCGAGAGAGTGCCCGGGATCGCGGTCTCCGACGGCGTCGTCGAGGTCGGGCCGAACATGATGACCGGCCACCCGGGGATCTTCGCCGGCGGCGACATGGTCCCGGCCGAGCGCACGGTGACGGTCGGCGTCGGCCACGGCAAGCGCGCGGCGCGACATATGGACGCCTGGCTGCGCGGCGCAGCCTATGAGCGCCCCCCGAAGCCCCGACTGGCGACCTTCGACACGCTCAACACCTGGTACTACTCCGACGCTCCGCGGGCGGAGCAGCCGCGACTCGAGGCGGCGCGCCGGGCCTCGAGCTTCGACGAGGTCGTCTCCGGGCTCGACGAGCGCAACGCCCTGTTCGAGGCGCGCCGCTGCCTCTCCTGCGGCACCTGCTTCTCCTGCGACAACTGCTACGGGGTCTGCCCCGACAACGCCGTGATCAAGCTCGGCGAGCCGGGCGAGCTCTACGAGATCGACCTCGACTTCTGCAAGGGCTGCGGCCTCTGCGTCGCCGAGTGCCCCTGCGGCGCGATCGAGATGGTCCCCGAGCAGATCTGACCGCCGACGGGCCGATTTCCCACCCCTGGGGTGGGAAATCGGCCCGTCGGCGGGGGGTTAGGGGCGGGCGGCGTGCCAGGTGCCGACGTCTTCGATCCCCTCGCCCTTGGCGTCGCCCTTCTTCGAGTCTTCGTCGAAGGTGTAGAGCGGCTTGCCATCGAAGGTCACCTGGCGCATGCCGTTGTCGGGGCGCTTGACGGTGCCGAGCGAGACGGGCCCGGTCGGCTTGACGCCGGCGGCGACGACCAGCGGGTGCCAGTCCTTGAGGCAGGAGCCCTTGCAGATGAATTTGCCGCTCTTCTCGACGCTGAGGCTGTACAGCGTGAGGCCGTTGTTGGCGATGAGGACGGTGTGGCCCAGCGACGGGTTGTTCGCCTCGCTGACGACGCGCTTGCTCGTCTGCGCGGAGGCGAGCGAGCTGAAGAGCCCGGCGACCGCCAGGATCGCGGCGATCGACAGGGTCGCCCTGGTCAGCAGACGTCGGCGGTGGCTCGTTGCAGATTGCGGCATGGCGCTCCTCGGGTCGGTTGCGGCTCGTCAATGCTTACGGATCGGAGCGGCCGAAGGTTCGATGGCCGCACCCGGCGGATCGGAGAGCCGGCTCAGGGTTGGGCCTTGAACGGCCTGCCGGCGGCCAGGTCGAGCGGATCTTCGGGCGCGTCGCCGAAGCGCCAGACCTGGCGTTTGCTGCCGCTGGGGCCGAGGACGACGGCGATCGTGCCGAGCTTCTTACCGGCGTCGTCGCTGCCGGAGGTGAAGTGGATCCCCAGTTTGTAGTCGAGCGAGTGATCGGCGCCGCTCTGCGTCGTCGGCTCCAGCCCCTCGCGCAGCTCTTCCATCGCGACCCGGTGGGGGAAGTTGTATTTGCCGCCGCCGGCGACGGAGGAGACCAGGCTGACCCCCGGATCGACCTTCTCCACCAGCTCGAGGTTGAGCCCGTGCTTGGAGCCGTGGTGGGGGACCTTGAAGACGTCGGCCTTCAACGGTTCGACCCCGCGGGCTTTGCGCAGCGCTTCGGCGACGGCCGTTCCGACGGCTTCGAGCTGCGGGTTGTCGTGCAGCACCTCCGACCAGGAGTCGGTCTGCGCGTCGGCGCCGAGCAGCAGGGTCGCCCCGGCGGGCAGCTTTTCGAAGCTGCCGTCTTTGCCGGGGATGTAATAGCGGCGGGCGGGGAAGTCGATCTTCAGCGCGATCGAGCTGTTGTTGGGATCGACCCCGTAGCTGTCGTAGCGGTTCTTGAGGGCGATCGCGGGCGCGAGCACGGTGACTTTCACCTGGTCGATGAAGCGGACGGTGCCGCTGCTGGGCTGGATGTGGTCGAACGCGGCGCCTTCGAGGGCTTCCATCATGCGGAAGTAGCTCGCCGTCGCCATGAAGTAGCCGGACTCCATGAAGGAGCCGATCTGGCCGGCGCGGGCTTTGAGGAAGCTGCCCATGCCGGCGATGTGGTCGGCGTGCGGGTGGGTGGCGACGACCAGCTCGAGCGGCGTGCCTTCCTTGTCCAGCAGTCCGGCGGCTTGCAGCGCGTCGATCAGGCGGCCGAGCTTGGCGTCGTCGAGGACGTCGACGACGATCGCCTTGCGCGAGCGGACGCCTTTGCCGCGTTCCTCCTCGGGCAGGAGCAGGATCTGGGTGTCGCCGTCGCCGACGTTGAGGACGAAGTGGACGAGGTCGTCGGGGTCGATGCTCGTCGCGAACCCGCCGGCGGGCCCGAAGCAGGAGGCCGGGACGTCGGTGGTGACCGGGGTGGCGGTCGCGGGGCTCACCGCGTCGCCTCGTTCCGCTTGCCGCGCAGCGCCCTGACGACGGTCCTGTTGAGCGGCGGCGTCAGCGCCGCGAAGGTCGCGGCCTTGGCCGACTCGCGGCCTTCGGCGCTGATGTCGACGGCTTCCCTGATCCAGCGCCGCACGCCGACCCTGTCGACGACCTCCTGCGGATCGCCGTCCCCGCCCAGCTTGAGGGCGAAGACGTCGCCGACCGCGACGTCGCGCTGCTGCAGCGCCTGTCGCGCCTCGCGCCCGCCGCCCGCCGCCTCGATCGACTTCGGGATCCGCCGTTTCGAGAGCCGCTGTTGCAGGGCATCGCGGTCGACGACGACCTCCTCCTCGCCGATCTCACTGCCGAAGGCGGGCTGGCCGGCGGCGCCGCTGCGGGGCCAGTCGCAGACCAGCAGGCCGACCAGGTTGTCGATGCTCTCCTCGACGACGACGTACTTGAGCCGGTTCAGCTCGGCGGCCGGAAGGTCGGCCAGTGCCGGTGGCTTCCACGGCAAGCCGCGCCTCGCTTTGGTGGTCTTCCGCGCCACGGGCGATCAAGATACCGATTGTTACTCATATTTGTATTGTGAATGTAGGTTTTCGGTACTCATGGACGCGGCGAGTGAAAATCTGCAGAAGATCGACCACATCGTGGTCCTGATGCTCGAGAACCGCTCGTTCGACCACATGCTCGGGTACCTCTCGCTGCAACCGGACGGAGGGGGTGCGGTCCGAGAGGACGTCAACGGGCTGACCGGCCCCGCCGCGAACTACAACGAGTTCGACGGCACCCGTTACCCGATCGAGCCGTTCGGCAAAGGCAGGCTGGTCAAGTCCCAGGACCCCGATCACTCGGGCGAGGGAGTCGAACGGCAGATGGCCGGCGAGATGGGGGGCTTCGTCGCCGACTACGTCGCGACCCGGGACCCGCGGGCCACCGCCCCGAAGCCGGGCGACCCGATGCGCTACCAGACCGCCGACAACGTCCCCGTCTTCGACTTTCTGGCGAGCGAGTTCGCTCTCTGTGACCGCTGGTTCTGCTCTGTCCCGGGCTCCACCTGGCCCAACCGCATCGCCTCTCTCGCGGGCGAGGCGAAGGAAAAGGACAACCGCGATCTGCCCCTCTACTCGCGGCGGTCCTTCGTGCGATCGTTGCCGGAGAAGGTCAGCTGGCGCTGGTACTCGTCCGATCCAGGGTCGCTGCGGCTGGTCAACGACCGCTACCGGGTCGGTTGGGAGCGCAACTTCGCCCACATCGAAAAGCCGACCGCGGTCCAGCCGGCCACCCTGTTCGGCGACATCAGGGACGAAAAGCTCCCGGACGTCGCCTGGATCGACCCCAACTTCGTCAACCTCGGCGGCTTTTCGGGTGCCGACGACGATCACCCGCCGACCGACGTGATGGCGGCGCAGAGCTTCGTCTTGAAGATCTACGAGATGCTGAGGTCGAGGCCGGCGCTGTGGCAGAGGACGATGCTGGCGATCGTCTACGACGAGCACGGTGGCTTCTACGATCACCGTCACCCCGGCGACGGATTGCCGCGGGAGTTCACCGAACGGGCCGAGTTCGGGACCTTCGGCCCGAGGGTGCCGGCGATCGTCGTCTCGCCCTTCGTCGGGCGCGGGGCCGCCTACGGCTCGAAGCAGGACGACGACCCCGACTTTCTCTTCGACCACACCACGCTGATCAAGACGATCCTGCTCCGCTTCGCCGACGGCGACTTCAGCGGTCTGCCGGCACGTGTCGCCTCGGCCGCCCACCTCGGCCATCTGCTGACCGAGCCCGCGCCGCGGGAGGCGCCACCGGTCCCGCCCGCCGCGGTCAACAAGGTCAGCGAGTGGTGGGCGGCGCAGATCCGTCAACGGCTGACCGACCCGATGGCGACGGTGCCGGCGCTGGAAGAGCTGAGGGAGGGCGAAACCGAAGGTCTCGAGCACGCCGGCGAGTTTCTCTGGGAAGCGGTCAACTGGGTCGTCGATCACGTGCCGTTCCTGCACCGCCGGCCACGGGCCTCGGCGGAGGCGCACGTCGCGATTGCCGAGGACGCCAACGAGCTGGAGCAGGGCATCGCCAGGGCCGCGGTGGAGATCCGTAAGCAGGGCCTGCCGCCGGGCCAGCCGTAGTTCCGGTCTCGTCGCACTCCTTGCGCTGAAGTTTTCGATTCTGCGCGCCACGCGCGCGCCGGCTCCCGGCAGGGTCGGGGCATGGCGATTCGCAGGGAAGAGGGCCAGGCGCTGCTGCTGGGGATCGGCGGCGCCTTCGCGCTGATCGTCGCGGCGCTGGCGCTGGTCGCGATCGCCGGCGCGGTGAGCGGCAAGGGCAGGGCGCAGCGGGCGGCCGATCTGGCGGCGATCTCGGCGGCCCGCTCGATGCGCGACGACCTGCCGCGGCTGCTGGCGCCGCCGACCCTGCCGAACGGGTTGCCGAACCCGGCGCACATGGAGAAGGCCGTCTACCTGTTACGGGCGCGGGCCGCGGCGGTCGAAGCGGGGGAGGCGAATGAGGTTTCCCCCGCGCGGCTGCGGGTCTCCTTTCCGGACCTGGCCTCGTTCGCGCCGGTGCGGATCAGGGCGGTGGTCACGGGCAGCCTCGATCTGCGCCCGGCCGGCCAGGCCGGCGTCGAGCGTGACGGTGACAGCGGATCGACTGTCGAGGTCGAAGCCTCGGCCGTCGCCGAAGCCGCCGCGCCGGCGAGCGGTGGGGGAGGGATGCCGACCATGGCGAGCGGCGGCGGCTACAGCGGCCAGCTCGTCTACCGCCAGGGTCACGGGATGCGCCCCGATGTGGCAGCCGCTTTCGACCGGATGTCAGTTGCGGCGGCAGGCGCCGGGTTGTCCTTGATCGTCAACTCGGCCTTCCGCTCCGACGCCGAACAGGCGGCCCTGTTCGCGGCGCATCCCGACCCCCAGTGGGTGGCGCCGCCGGGCCACTCGCTGCACCGCTGCGCGACCGAGCTCGACCTCGGCCCGGAATCCGCCTACGGCTGGCTGGCCGCCAACGCCGCCCGCTTCGGTTTCGTCCAGCGCTACTCCTGGGAGGCCTGGCACTACGGCTACGATCGTCCCCCGGCGCCCTGCTCGGCTGCGGGCAACTCGGTCGGCGTTACGACCGGAGCGGGCGGGGGCGGGGGAGACGGCGCGCTCGCCGGGTCCGCCGGCCTGCCGTCCTTCGTCCCCTCCCGCTTCCGCGATCCGCTGCTTCGCGCCGCCGCCCGCTGGAACGTCTCCGCAGCGCTGCTCGCTGCCCAGCTGATGGCCGAGTCGAACTTCAACCCGTTCGCGGTCTCGCCGGCGGGCGCCCAGGGGATAGCCCAGTTCATCCCCTCGACCGCGGCCTCCTACGGCCTTCGCGACCCCTTCGACCCGGTTGAAGCGATGGACGCCCAGGCCCACCTGATGGCGGACCTGATCCGTCAACTCGGCTCCCCCGAACTAGCCCTCGCCGCCTACAACGCCGGCCCCGCCCCGGTCGAAGCCTGCCACTGCATCCCCGCGATCCCCGAGACCACCGCCTACGTCAGCCGAATCCTCGCCCTGTTGGGGGGAGCGGGCGCACTTGCCGTCCCGAGCTTCGAAGTGAGGCTGGTGGCGTGAGTGGGCGACCGAGGGTTTGGGACCGTTATGCATGCGAATGCTAGAATGCATATAGCCATGCGCACCACGATTGAGCTCAGCGATCGCACCTACGCCCGCCTCAGGGCGAAAGCCGCGGAACGAGGCATGCGCGGCTTCTCGGCGATCGTCGAGGAGGCGCTCGAGCGCCTCCTCGCATCTGGTGGCGAGGACGATCTTGCCTCTGCGCTGGCGGAGGCTGAGGGCGCCTGGAGCGAGGGCGACGTCAAAGAGTGGGAGCGGGCGCGCGAGGAGGCGTGGGCGACTTGGCCGGCGGACCGGTACTCGACTCCGACGTCCTGATCGACTACCTGCGCGGCGCAGGGCCCGGCCGGGATCTGATCCGGGTCCTGATCCAGGGGGTCGGCTACCGGGTGACGTCCGTCACCGCGTTCGAGCTGGCGCTCGGGCGCTCCTATCGCGAGAACCCGCGGCCGGTCCATGTTCTCCTCGCCGCTCCCTTGCTGACGCTGACACGCAAGGCCGGGCTGCGAGGCGGGGCGCTGCTCGCCGAGTTGCGACGAAGCGGTGAGGCGATCGACGTCCGCGACGCGATGCAGGCCGGCATCTGCCTCGAGACCGGCGCGACCCTGGTGACCCGGAACGTCTCCCACTTCGAGCGCGTCCCTGGCCTGCAGCTCTCCCATCCGGTCGAGCTGATCTGAGGCATCGCGCGTCCTTTAGACTGCCGCCCGATGGCAACCGTCGAGGTACAGGGCGTCGAGGGGATGCAGTCGCTGCTCGGCCAGGAGATCGGGCCGAGCGAGTGGCGCACCGTGACCCAGCAGGACATCGATACCTTCGCCGAGCTCTCGGGCGACGACCAGTGGATCCACGTCAACGTCGAGCGGGCGAAGAACGAGAGCCCCTTCGGCACGACGATCGCCCACGGCAACCTCACCCTCTCGCTGGTAGACGGCTTCCGCAAGGATCTGATCGCTTCCAGCGGCTTCGCCCTCGGCGTCAACTACGGCTGGAACAAGATCCGCTTCCCAGCCCCGGTCCCGGTCAACGCCCGAGTACGTGGGCGCGCCGAGGTGGTCTCGATCGACGAGAAGGGCGGCGGCTGGTACGAGGTCGTCACCCGCTTCACCCTCGAGGTCGAGGGCAACGAGAAGCCCTGCTTCGTGGGCGACTCGGTCACCCGCGTGATGGCGCCCGCCGGCTGACGGGCAATCCTGCATCGCCGAGGACGACGACGCCACGGTAATGCGGCTCGACACCACCGACGTCGCGATTGTCAGATGACTGTGTCGCCGTCGAGGGCAGCCACGAGCTCGGTGCGCCGCGCGACGTCGAGCTTCTGGTAAGCGTGGCGCAGGTGGGTCTCAACCGTCTTCACGGTGACGAAGAGGCTCCGGGCGATCTCGCGGTTGGTCATTCCCTCGGCAGCCATGCGCGCGACTCGCAGCTCGCTCGGGGTTAGCGACTCGACGCCGGTGAGGACGGCCTTGCGTGGCCGTGCCCCGGTCGCCGCCAGCTCGGTGCGAGCGCGCTCCTCGAGCGGCGTCGCGCCGCAGCGACGGGCGAGGTCAAGAGCCTCGCGCAGCGGCCCCCGCGCCTCCTTGCGGCGGTTGGCCCGGCGTAGGGCGGCGCCGAGTCCTGCCAGCGCCTCGGCGTGCTGCAGGCGGGCCCGGGTTCCGGCGAGAGTCTCGCCCGCCTCGCGCAGCAGCTCGATCCCCTCCTCGCCGGCACTCACCGTCCCCCGCACCCGCTGGGCAATCCCGATCCCGCGCGAGCCGCCGGCCTCGCGGGCGAGCCGCAGCGCCTCCCGCGCCAGCCGTTGCGCCTCCTCTCCGTTGCCGAGCGCGTCTTCGGCAAGGGCGAGTCCGGTGCGCCAACCCAGCACCTCGGGGTTCGCGTAGGGAAGCCAGCGCACCCGTTCGCTCGCGGCGATGAAGTCGTGCCTCGCCTCGGCGTGCCGGCCGCTCTCGAGACGCAGCTCGCCGCGGGCGACCAGCAAAGACGCGCCCGGCGCTCCGGGACCTGGATCGCGACTCCGCCAGATCTCGTCGAGCAGAGCTTGCGCGGCGCCGGAGCCGCGCCGCGCAAGCAGGGTCCTCAGCGCCACGGCCATCCAGTTGGCGA
The DNA here is from genome assembly GCA_963702955.1 of uncultured Solirubrobacterales bacterium. Lineage (GTDB taxonomy): Bacteria > Actinomycetota > Thermoleophilia > Solirubrobacterales > 70-9 > VRUE01. The sequence goes on from OY969774.1 coordinate 207,613, forward strand.
GCTGAACGCGAAGGCCGGTGGGCTCGGTCAGGCGAATGGCGAGCTCGACGTCGGCGTCGGCCCCGCGCAGGTCGCCGTCGAGGAAGCGGCAGCAGGCACGCATGCCGTGAGCCCCGGAGACACTAGCGACCGTTCCATGCTGCTTCGAGGCATCGAGCGCCCTCACGAAGAGGTCCTCCGTGAGCTCGCCCCGGTCGGCCAGAGCCTGCCCGGCGGCCACGTAGTGCGCGGCCAGGCCCGCGCGGACGTCAGACACGTAGACGTCGAGATCCGTGTTGGCCCGCTCGACCAGCTCCATGACGTTCTCCATCGGCCCGAACCCGATCGCGTAGAGGAGGACCAGCTGATGCAGGACCAGGCGACCCTCGACGGTGTCGCCTTGCGGCCACTCCTCCCGCTCCGGGTGAAGGCCGTCCGGAATCCGTTCCATCCCGCCGAGCAACTGGACGAGCTGGTGCCCGCGCAGGAGGAGGGCGAGGCCGGTGCGATCTTCGGGGATCTCCGCCAGGGACTCCTCCAGCAACGCCACGCCCTCACCGTCCGGACGGCGGATGGCCAGCGAGACCGAGAGCTCGGTCGCGATTTCCGCGCGGGGAACCGGGTCGTCGAGGGCGCCGCGAACCGCGCGTAGCACCTCGACCCCCTCCGGGTCGTCGGCAAGCAGGAGCGCCACTCCCAGCTCGCGGCTGACCGCAAGCCGATCCCCCTTCGGCGGGGGCTCGCGCAGAGCCCGTCGCAGGTAGCTGATCGCGGCTTCGGGGGCGCCACGGTTAGTTGCCTCGGCGGCTGCCGCGCGCAGCTCCCCGACAGCCCAGGCGTCGGCGCTCGGCTCGGCGAGCAGCAGATGGGCGGCAAGCGCGTCAGTGGGGGCGCCGTCCTCGCTGAGCAGGCGCGCCGCCCGAGCGTGGTCGGCAGCGCGGCGCGGCCGCGGCACCTCGCCGAGCACGGCCGCCCGGACCAGTGGGTGGACGAAGCCGATGGGCCGCGCGTCGGAAAGCAGCCTGGCGAGGACGAGGCGTTCGCAGGCGTCGGCGACAGCCTCGATGGACAGGCCGCTCAGTCCAGCGATCCGGTGTGTCTCGGCATGTGGCTCCAGCACCGCGACCGCTCGAGCGACGGCGAGCGGCTGCTCTCCGAGGCGGCTCAGACGGGCGAGGATCGTCCGCGAAGCCCCTGCTGCGCCAGCCTCTGCAAGGCGTTCGGCGTCGCCACCGCCCCCGTCGATTCGGTCGGGGTCAAGCGCCCCCAGCAGCTCGACCAGCAGAAACGGGTTGCCGGCCGTGGCGTCGCGGCAGGCGGCGGCGAACCCCTCGCCGAGGACCCGCCCCGACTCCGCGGTCGCCAGCACCGCGACCGCCGCGACCGAGAGCGGCGGCGGCTCGATCGTCAACGCGCCCGGCTCGCGACGCAGCTCGTCCAGCAGGCGTTCGTGCTCGCCGGGCTCCCCCCTCCTCACCGTCAGCGCCAGGGCCGCGGACAGCGAGGCGAGGCGGCGGCCAATATAGGCGAGGGCGCGCAGCGAGGCGAGATCGGCCCACTGGGCGTCGTCGACCAGCATCAGCACGGGCGCCGATTCGGTCAGCGCGAGGACGAGGCAGTGAAGACCGTGCTGAACGGCGAACGGATCGGCGCCCTCGCCGGGCGCTGCCGCTGGCTCGAAGACCGGGGTCGCGGCCGCGCCGTTGCCACCCAGCAACTCCTTGCGCCGCGCCGGGGCGGCGAGCAGCGGTTCGAACAGCTGCCGCACGACGCCGTAGGGGAAATCGCGCTCGTACTCGCCGCCGCGGGCGCGGAGCACCTGCATCCCCACTTCCCCCCCTCGCCGCGCGGCGGCGTCGAGCAGAGCGGTCTTGCCTGCTCCCGCCTCGCCTTCGATCGCCAGCAGGCCGCCGGCACTCTCGCCCGCGGAGCGGAGGACCCGCTCGATCGTCGCGAGCTCCTCCTCTCTCTCCAGTAGTTCGATCGATGCCGCCATCGGCGCCAGCCGATCCTACGCCGCCGTGAAAACGCTCAGGTGACCAGGGCCTCGCGGCCAACACCTGGAGTCATCGCCAAGGTCAGGGCGAGGACGAGCGCCTGGATCGCCTCGGGGGAGGACGAGCGGGCCCCCTCGATCAGCTCGGCGAGCAGAGAACCGGGGGCGCTGCCGCCAGCCGGGTCGTCTGTCGCGGCGAGCAGCGCAAGCTCCAGCGATTGCGATGGGTCGCCGCCGCCGAGCATGCACCCACCGGCCCCTGAGAGCAGGGAGACGACCCTGTTCTCGGCGGGGGTCAGAGAGACCTCGGGAGGGCCGGGCGCCGGACCGGCGTCGACCGGCGCCTCGCCGGCGAGCAGCGCTTCCAGCTGGCCTCCCATGATGAGGGCGATGGCGTCCTCCGAGAGCCCGGTGAAGCGCGCGCAGCGCAGCGCGATCGCCAGCAGCAGCTCGACATCCATATAGGGGGCGTCGCTGCCGTAGAGGATTCGCCCCGGCGGCACCAGCGCGAACAGCGCCAGCAGATCGGCCGGAACGAGCCAGGCGGTGTCGAAGAAGAGGCTCGGGTGCTCGGGCACGACCGGCCAGAGCCAGGCAAGGTCGGAGATGCCGGCGTGGGCGAGCACGATCGGGCACTCGCGATGGCGCTCGGCCAGCTCGACGAGCGTTTCTCCAAATGAGCCGACGCCCACCCCGGCGTGGATCAGCACTGGCGCCCGCGCCTCAGCGGCGATTCCGAAGATCGCATCGACGTTGGGGTGGTCGAGGCGAAAATCCTCCGAGCGTGGGTGCAGCTTGAAGCCCCGCGCACCGCCGGCGAGCGCCTCGGCGGCGTCGGGTGCCGCGCTCACCCTCGGATCGAGGCGAGCGAACGGGACGAGCCGCTCGGGATCCTGCCGGCACTCCTGGATCACGCGCCGGTTCTCCGGCCCATAACCGCTGGTCACGCAGAGCGGGAAGACCACCGATCGCCCGCCGATTGCCTTCAGGTCGGCCACGTGCTCTGAGCTGGATCGTGTCGTCCCGTCAACGTCGGCGCCGGTGTGGGCGTGGACGTCGAAGGGGCGAATGCCGCCGGCGTCCAGAGCCGCCAACTCGGCCCGAATGGCGGCCCGCTGGCTCAAGGTCGCGGCGCCCCTCCGTGCCGATCCCGCTCGAAGCAGCAGGCCAACTCGCGCTGCATCCAAACGTCCATACCGGAGGGGCAGAGCAGCGCCATCTGCGAGGCAACCGAGAGCGTTTGCGCCATCTCCATACCGGCGCGCTTCGCCCGACGACCGTTTCTTCTGTTCCTGAGAGAGATTCGCATGCCCCGATGGTCGGCGACCGCGCGCGCGCTCGCATCAGGGCGCCACCCTGATATTTCCCGCAGATACGGCTCAGTCGATGCTGCCTAGCGGAATCTCCCCGAACAGTCGAAGCAGCGGGGAAACCTCATTGGAATCAGCTTGCTGGGTCTGTCGCGACAATTCATAAAACGACAACAAGATCCGCTTCCCGGCGCCGGTCCCGGTCAACGCCCGAGTACGTGGGCGCGCCGAGGTGGTCTCGATCGACGAGAAGGGCGGCGGCTGGTACGAAGTCGTCACCCGCTTCACCCTCGAGGTCGAGGGCAACGAGAAGCCGTGCTTCGTGGGCGACTCGGTGACGCGGGTGATGGCGCCGGCCGACCAAAGCGTCGGCTGACGGGGCGCCATAGGGCGCCGAGGTGGTTACGAGGGGGCCGGAGCAGGCCGGGAGATCGCGCTGCCATCCAAGAGGAGAGTCGCGACTCGCGCCGGGTCGTCGGTCATGGGGACGTGGCCGCACCCCGGAAGCGGCACGAAGCGTGCGCTGGGAAGAAGCTGTTGCGCGCGCTCGGCCTGTCGTTGGAGGAGCACGCGGTCGCGTGTGCCCCATCCGATAGTCACCGGCAGATGTTCGAGAGGGCCTGCGAACCGGTAGTCACGAGCGGCCCTTACGGCGTCCTTGAAAGCGGGCGCTCGTGCCATCGCCCGAGCGCCGTGGACTGCTTCCTCGCCCGACATACGCCAGGGCCGGGCCGTTGCCTGCCAAAGGGCCAACGTTCGGCCGAGTGGATTGCCGAAGAGTAGAGGCGCGACAGGGGCCGTTAGCCTTGCCCCGGCGCGGGTCACTCGCAACGACGCGGCGCCGTAAGCGAATTCCCAGCGGTTGCTGAAACCAACCGGTGACAGCGCCGTGACGGTGGAGATCGGAGCGGTCTTTCCCAACTCAAGCGCAACGGCGCCGCCCAGGGAGTTGCCTGCCACATGGGGAAGATCCAAGCCCCTCTCGCGCATCCAGTCCGCAACAGCGACAGCCAGTGCGGGAATGCTCGGAGTCTGTTCGGCGGGTAGAGGCCGAGAAGCGCCAAATCCAGGCAGGTCGATTGCGAAGACCCGCCGATGGGTGGCCAGTCGTCCCATCACAGACCCCCAGGCCTCCCAGCTTCCGCCGGTACCGTGGATCAGCACCAGCGGAGCGCCGCTGCCCTGGCTCTTGTAGAACAGATCCATTGCGACGCGGTGAGGATAGTTCAGGTGCCGATTGCATCCCTTGCTAAAGCGTGGGGGGCGTTCATGCGGACCGAGTGGATCGCTGTTCTATCCAGGTAGCGACTTCATCCTGGCTGGCATCTACCGCCGCGATGCGCTCCATCATCGGCACGTCGGTATCCGGATCGGCATTGAGGATCGGTCGGCCGTTGGCCGCTAGGAATCGCTCCAACGCAAGGAAGGCGCAGCGCTTGTTCCCGTCCGGCAAAGGATGGTTGCGTGTCAGCCGCTCGACGAGGACTGCCGCCTTCTCGATGAGCGTTGGGAATGCCTCGTGGTCGCCGAACGCGGCGCGAGGTACGGCCAGGGCTGAGTCAGCCAAGCCAATGTTCGGGAACTCGGCGACTTGCTCGGGGTCGAGATTGAGAACCTCGCCGGCGATTCGACAGTAGTCACCGAGTTCGAGGTAGTAGACCAAGACCGCGGGTGCGGGCTACTCTGCCAGGCGGCGCAGGGTCGCGTCGTGCTTTTTCATCGCGGCACGAAGCTCGCGTCGCTGCTCCTCCGGGGTTCCGGGTAGACCAGACTTAAGCTCTCGTTTCGGGGCCGACTTCTTAGCTGGGCTCGATTGTGCGCGGGCCTTCATTGTCTGGACATTGTTGCAGCCGCAGCCGCTATCTCCAGGGCCTTGCAGGGATACTCATCGTGCGCTGAAGTACCTGGAACGCCGCCGGCTAGGCTGGGTCGGTGCCTGAGGTGCGATGACGGAACACCGAACCCGCTAGGGAATCCCTCTATCAGTGGCGAATCGCGACCGCGAAGACCGCCAGCAGCGGTACGGCCACCGAGAGGCCCTTGAGGGCGCCGTCCAGGGGCGAGGTGAGATCTGCGCGATCCAGCTTGCGGACCGTTCCGTCGGTGAGACGCTGCTCACCCTCGACCGCCACCGTCCGCCGTCGCAGCTGCCTGACCGGCGTCGAGAGCCGGCGCTGAACTTTGGTCAGCCAGAAGCAGGCGAGCACCGCGGCGGCCGCGGCGATCGCTTCCGGGACCGAGTGCAGGCCGAGCGAGTTCACCCACCAGCCGGTCAGCGCCGAGAAGCCTCCCCAGGAGGCGGCGAGCCAGAAGTCCGTGTGGAAGCGGCCGCCGAACAGCTCCAGGTTGTAGGCGGGGGCGATGAAGCCGCCGAACAGGACCAGCGGCACGAGGGTCGGCGAGACGAAGATCGCCCCGGCGATGCCGATCGCCAGCGCGCCGCCCAGCCCGCCGACCGCCAGCGCGATCAGGGTTCGCCGCGAGAGCAGGGTGCCCAGGGGACGGCCGTTGAGCTCGTCGAGGGAGTGGGCGCCGATCCCGACCGCGAGGAAGAAGGCCGCGATCGCCGCCGCCAGGCGGCCGGCATAGATCTGCGGCGCCGCGGCCGCCCCGATCGCCACGTTGCTGACGTGCCAGAGCGTGTAGGGCGGATGCAGGACGGTCACCAGGTCGCGCCAGCCACCCGGCCGCAGGGCGTAGAAGGCGGGGCGCTGTCCGGAGTCGGCCGGCAACCGTTCTCCAGGTCGGGCTGCCGCCGCCTACTTGACCGTCAGCGTGCCTTCCATGCCGGCTTCGCGGTGGCCGGGGATGGTGCAGTAGTAGTGGTAGGTGCCGGGTTTCAGGTTGACCGTGGTCGAGGTCGAGCTTTCGGCGATTTCTTCGGTTTTGCCCACGGTTTCGCCGCTTTCGTTTTCGATCGCGACGTCGTGGACGAGGCCCTGGGGATTCTTGAAGTCGACGGTCACCTTGCCCGCTTTGGCGCTGGCTTCGGTGGTCGTGTAGGCGAGCTGGCCGTTCGGGTCGGCTTCGAATTCGAGCGTCGATTCGCCGCCGCCCCCGCTCGCGGACTTGTTGCCCGATTCGCCGGCCGCGCCGCCGTTGGCTTCGCTGCTTTCCGAGGTCGTCGTGGTCGAGCTGCTGCCGCCGCAGGCGACGAGGGCGACGGAAGCCAGGGCCAGGACGAGCAGGGCGACTACCTTCTTCATCGGCGAATCCTTTCGATCGCTAAGCGGGGCTCATGAGACTGTAGCTGGATACGCGGAGGCTGCGCGTCCGGTTCAGCGGCCCTGGAACTCGGGCTTCTCGCCGCCGAAGAAGGCGCTGACCGCGGCGTGCAGATCCTCGGTCGCCATGCTGTCGGCGATCCCGTGGCGCTCGAGCTGCAGGTGCTCGGTGATGCTGTTGTCGAGGCTGACCCCGCAGAGCCGCTTCGCCATCTTCACGTAGTAGGGCGCCTTGGCGGCCAGCTTTCCGGCCTTGGCGCCCGCCCGCTCGATCAGCTCCTCCGGCGCCACGACCTCGGAGACCAGCCGCTCGACGAGCGCGTCCTGGGCGCTCATGTTCGGATCTTCGAGCAGGATTTCCAGCGCCCGGCTGGGCCCGACGACGCGCGGCAGGAAGTAGGTCATGCCGCCGTCGGGCGAGGCGCCGATCCGCCCGTAGGCGGGGGCGAAGAAGGCGGCCTCGGAGGCGATCCGGATGTCGCAGGCGAGCGCCAGCGAGAAGCCGGCGCCGGCGGCCGGGCCGTTGACCGCGGCGATCACCGGGTAGGGGATGCGGCGCAGGTTGACGATCGCCTGGTGCAGCGCCTCGGCGCCGCGCCGCACCTGCGAGGGCAGGTCGATCGAGTCGTCTTCGACCCCGGTTTTGAACCAGTTGACGTCGCCGCCCGCGCAGAACGCCTTGCCGGCGCCGGTGACGATCAGCGCCCGCAGCGGCGCCTGGTCGGCGAGCCAGGCGAAGGCGACGGTCATCTCGCCGATCATCTCCGGGCTCATCGCGTTGAAGGCGTCGGGCCGGTCGAGGGTCAGGGTTCCGATCTCGCCGTCGATCTCGATCCGCAGCGTGCTCAGCTCGGGCGGGTTCATCGACGGGAACCCTACCCTTTGACCAGATGACCGACCGGACCGCCGACCTCCCCGACGCCCCCGGCGTCTACCTGTTCTACGACGGGGACGGCGAGCTGCTCTACGTCGGCAAGGCGCGCTCGATCCGCAAACGGGTCGGCTCGCACTTCTCCGGCGGCGAGACGCGGCTGACCTCGCGGGTCGACCGGATCGACTTCCTCGTCACCGCCAACGAGGCCGAGGCGCTGCTCGCCGAGCAGAGCTTCATCAAGCGCCATCGGCCGCGCTTCAACATCCGCCTGCGCGACGACAAGTCCTACCCCTACGTCTGCGTCAGCCTCGACGAGGACTACCCGCGCGTCTACTTCACCCGCGAGAAGCACCGCGCCGGCCGCGCCTACTTCGGCCCCTTCTCCAGCGCCAAGCGGGTGCGGGAGACGCTCGACCTGCTCGGCCGCCTGTTCCAGTTCCGCACCTGCGAGGGGGCCGAGCCGGGTCGCCGCTCCGGCAGCCCCTGCCTCGATTACTACATCAAGCGCTGCGGGGCGCCCTGCGTCGGCTACGTGACCCGGGAGGAGTACCGGCGCAACGTCGAGGCGATCGTCAACTTCCTCTCCGGCCGCTACCGCCAGGTCGAGGCGGCGGAGGAAGCGAAGATGGAGGAGGCCGCCGCCGCGCACGAGTTCGAGCGCGCCGCCGTGCACCGCGACCGGCTGAAGGCGATCCGCTCGCTGTTCGAGCGCCAGCGGGTCGCCGGCGGCTCGGTCGGCACCGCCGACCTGATCGGGGTCGCCACCGAGGGGGCCGATGCCAACGTTCAGGTCTTCCAGGTCCGCGACGGGATCCTCGCCGAGCGCCAGAGCTTCTACCTCGACAACCAGGCCGAACGCGAGCCGGCCGAGGTCGCCGAGGAGTTCATCGGCCAGTACTACTCGGCCTCGCCGGCGATGCCGCGGACGATCGTCGTCGGCCCCTACCTGCGCGAGCGCGCCGAGCTGCTGGCCGCGGCGCTGGGCGAGCGCCGCGGCTCGCCGGTCGAGGTGCGGATCGCCGAACGCGGCGACAAACGCAAGCTGCGCGAGCTGGCCGAGCGCAACGCCCGCCTCGCCCTCGACCAGGACCGGCTGCGGCGCGAGCACCGCCGCCGGCGCCGGGTCGACTCGCTCGCCGACCTGCGCGAGGCGTTGGCGATGGAGGAGCTGCCGGTCCGCATCGAGGGCTTCGACATCTCCAATATCGGCGGCGAGCACACCGTCGCCTCGATGGTCGTCTTCGCGGGCGGCGCGACGAAGAAGTCCGACTACCGCCGCTTCAAAGTGCGCGGCGCGCGCGAGAACGGGTCCGACGACTTCGCTTCCATGGAAGAGGTGTTGAGCCGGCGCGTCAACCGCTACCTGGAGCAGGCCGACCTCTCGCCGCACGACGGCAAACGCGACGAGAGCTTCGCCTCGTTGCCCTCGCTGGTCGTGATCGACGGCGGCAAGGGGCAGCTCGCCGCCGGGATGCGCGCCCTGCGCCCCTTCGCCGAGCGCGGCGCGACGATCGTCTCGCTGGCCAAGCGCGAGGAGGAGGTCTACGTCCCCGGCCGGCCGGCGCCGCTCGACCTCGCCGCCGGCTCGGAGGCCTCGAAGCTGCTGCAGCGGGTGCGCGACGAGGCCCATCGCTTCGCGATCGAGCACCACCGCGGCCGCCGCGACCAGGCGATGACCGCCTCGGTACTCGACGAGCTGCCGGGGGTCGGGCCGGCCCGCAAGCGCGCCTTCCTGCGCCACTTCGGCACCCCCGAGCGCTTCCTGGCGGCGAGCCGCGAGGAGCTCGAGGCGGTCCCCGGCGTGCCGGGCAAGCTGGCCCGCGAGATCCACGAGCAGCTGCACAGGACCGGCTAGGAATGGGGGAGACCGTCGAGCTGGTGGTGATCACCGGCCACTCGGGGGCGGGCAAGTCGGAAGCGATCGCCGCCTTCGAGGACGGCGGCTACTTCTGCGTCGACAACCTGCCGCCGCGGATGATCGGCAGCCTCGGCGAGCTGTTCCGCCACGAGGGCAGCGGAGTCGAGCGCGCCGCGGTCGTCTCCGACGTGCGCGGCGGCGAGTACTTCGACGACCTCGTCCAGGTGCTCGACGAGCTCGAGGCCGACGGCCTGAAGCCGACCCTGCTCTTCCTCGAGGCCGACGAGGAAACGCTGCTCGACCGCTACAAGGAGACCCGCCGCCGCCACCCGCTCGCCCCGGAAGGCCGGATCGTCGAGGGGATCCGCGCCGAGCGCGAGCTGCTGGCGCCGCTGCGCGAGCGGGCCGACATGGTGATGGACACCACCGACCTGACCGGGGCGATGCTGCGGCGGCGGATCGCCGAGGAGATGCTCGGCCGGCACGAGGGCGGCAAGCTCGCCCTCACCCTGCTCACCTTCGGCTTCAAGAACGGGCCGCCGCGCGACGCCGATCTCACCCTCGACGTCCGCTTCCTGCCCAACCCCCACTACGTCGACGAGCTGCGCCCGCTGACCGGCCTCGACGAGGCGGTGCGGATCTACGTCGAGTCGGGGACGCTGGCGGGCGAGTTCTACGGCCGGCTGCTGCCGCTGCTCGAGTTCCTCGTCCCCGCCTACGTGGACGAGGGCAAGACCCACCTGACGATCGCCGTCGGCTGCACCGGCGGGCGCCACCGCTCGGTCGCCGTAGCCGACCGCATCCGCCGCGCCCTGGAGCGCCGCGACGACGTCGTCGTCCGGGTCAAGCACCGCGACGTCGAGCCGTAGACTTGCCCGGCTTTGCCTGAGACTCCCGAGCCCGTCATATCGGTCCGCGGCCTGCGCAAGAGCTACGGCGACGTCGAGGCGGTCCGCGGGATCGACCTCGAGGTGCGGGCCGGCGAGGTCTTCGCCTTCCTCGGCCCCAACGGGGCGGGGAAGACGACGACCGTCGAGATCCTCGAGGGCTACCGCGACCGCAGCGGCGGCGAGGTGCGGGTGCTGGGCGAGGATCCCGAGCACGCCGGGCGCGCCTGGCGCGAGCGGATCGGCATCGTCCTGCAGAGCTGCCGCCTCGATCCCTACCTGACCGTGCGCGAGTCGCTCGCCCTCTACGCCGGCTACTACCGCGCCCCACGGCCGATCGAGGAGACGATCGAGCTGGTCGGCCTCGAGGGCAAGGCGGACGCCCGCGCCCGCAGCCTCTCCGGCGGCCAGCAGCGCCGCCTCGACGTCGGCATGGCGCTGATCGGCGATCCCGAGCTGCTCTTCCTCGACGAGCCGACCACCGGCTTCGACCCCTCGGCGCGGCGCCAGGCCTGGGAGACGATCGCCGGCCTGCGCGAGCTCGGCAAGACCGTCTTCCTCACCACCCACTACATGGACGAGGCGCAGCGGCTCGCCGACCGGGTGACGATCATCTCCGGCGGTGAGATCGTCGCCCGGGGCACGCCCGAAGACCTCGGCGACCGCGAGAGCCGGCCGGCGAAGATCAGCTACCGCGAAGGCGGCCGCGAGGTCGAGCTGGAGACGCACGACCCGGTCAGGACCCTGAACGAGCTGACCGGACGGGCGCTCGCCGAGGGGATCGAGCTGGAGGGGCTGGAGGTCGTCCGCCCGAGCCTCGAGGACGTCTACCTGGAGCTGACCGGCCAGTCATGAGCCTCGTCCTGCACCAGTTCCGCTACGACCAGAAGACCTTCTGGCGCAACCCGGCCTCGGTCTTCTTCACCGTCGCCTTCCCGGTGCTGCTGCTGGTCATCTTCGCCACCGTGTTCGGCGGTCAGACGGTCGAAGTCGACGGCGGGATCAAGACCACGACCTACTACGTGCCGGCGATCATCACCCTCTCGGTGATCTCGGCGACGATGCAGTCGCTGGCGATGTCGCTGGTGATCGCCCGCGAGGACGGCCGGCTGAAGCGCGGCCGCGGCACGCCGATGCCGCCCTGGGTCTTCATCGCCGGGCGGATCGGCAACTCGATCGTCGTCGCCCTGCTGATGCTGGCGCTGCTGGCGGCGATCGGCCGGATCGCCTACGGCGTCGCGATCCCCTGGAGCCGCCTGCCGCAGATCGTCGCCGTCCTCGTCGTCGGCGCCGCCTCCTTCTGCTGCCTCGGCATCGCCCTCACCGCGGCGATCCCCAGCCAGGACGCCGCGGCGCCGATCGTCAACGCGCTGCTGCTGCCGCTCTACTTCCTCTCCGGCGTCTTCATCCCCGACGACCAGCTCCCGAACGGCGTCATCCACTTCGCCGACGCCTTCCCGGTCCGCCACTTCTTCGAGGCCTTCTTCAACGCCTACGTGCCCGGGGGCGGCGGCCTGGAGTGGGGCAACCTCGCCGCGGTCGCCGCCTGGGGCGTGGTCGGTCTGCTGCTCGCTGTCCGCTACTTCCGCTGGACCCCGCGCACCGGTTGAGCCGCGCGACCCGGTCCGAGCGGCCCCTATAGCCTCCCGGCCCCGATGTTGCACCACGTTCTCCTGGAGGTGTCCGACCTCGACCGGAGCGCCTCGTTCTACGACGCGCTGCTCGCGCCGCTGGGCTGGCGGCGCCACTTCGAGCAGGACGCGACGATCGGCTGGGGCATCGCCAAGCCCGTCTTCTTCATCGCCGCCCACCACCCGGCCAAACCGGGCTTCGGCCTGCTCAGCTTCAGCGGGCTGGGGATCGTCGCCGTCAAGGCCGCCTGGGAAGGCGGCGTCCGCACCGGCGGCACCGCCGTCGGCGAGCCCGGCGAGCGGCGCTCGCACGGCTCCGGCTCCTACTCGGCCTTCCTTCGCGACCCGGACGGGTACGAAATCGAGGTGACGGTCGGCGAGTGAGGGCTACCATCGGCTCAACACGACTGAGGAGGAACTGACTGCATGGCTGTCAAGGTGGGCATCAACGGCTTCGGCCGCATCGGGCGCAATCTCTTCCGCGCCGCCCACGCGGCCGGCGCTGACCTCGAGATCGTCGCGGTCAACGACATCACCGACACGGCGACGCTGGCGCACCTGCTCAAGTACGACTCGATCCTCGGCCGCTTCCCGGAGGAGGTCACGGCGGGAGAGGGCTCGATCTCGGTCGGCGGCGCGCAGCTGAAGGTGCTCGCCGAGCGCGACCCGGCGGCGCTGCCCTGGGGCGACCTCGGGGTCGAGGTGGCGATCGAGTCGACCGGCCTGTTCACCGCCCGCGCCGACGCCGCCAAGCACCTCGAGGCAGGGGCGAAGAAGGTGATCATCTCCGCCCCGGCCTCCGAACCCGACGTGACCGTCGCGCTCGGCGTCAACTTCGACAGCTACGACCCCGGCAGCCACCACATCATCTCCAACGCCTCCTGCACGACCAACTGCCTGGCGCCGCTGGCCAAGGTGATCCACGAGAGTTTCGGGATCGAGCAGGGGCTGATGACGACGATCCACGCCTACACCGCCGACCAGCGCCTGCAGGACATGCCGCACAAGGACCTGCACCGGGCGCGCGCCGCGGCGCTCAACCTGATCCCGACGACGACCGGCGCCGCGAAGGCGGTCGGGCTGGTGCTGCCGGAGCTGAACGGCAAGCTGAACGGGATGTCGATGCGGGCGCCGGTGGCGACCGGCTCGGTCGTCGACCTCGTCTGCACGCTCGCCGAACCGGCCTCGCCGGCGGAGGTCAACGCGGCGGCGAAGGAGGCCGCGGAGGGCCCGCTGAAGGGGATCCTCGCCTACACCGAGGACCCGATCGTCTCCACCGACATCGTCACCGACCCGCACTCCTCGATCTTCGACGCCGGCCAGACGATGGCGATCGGCGAGAACATGGTCAAGACGGTCGCCTGGTACGACAACGAGTGGGGCTACTCCAACCGCCTCGTCGAGCTGGCCGGCAAGGTCCTCTGAGCCGAGTCGACCCCGGACCCGTGAGCTTTCCCAAGGCAAGCGTCCGCGACGCCGACGTCGCGGGGAAGCGGGTGCTGGTCCGGGTCGACTTCAACGTCCCGCTGAGCGAAGGGCGGGTCGCCGACGACACGCGGATCAGGGCGGCGCTGCCGACGATCGAGCTGCTGCGCGAAAGCGGCGCGGAGGTGGCCCTGGTCTCCCACCTGGGGCGGCCGAAGGGCAAGGTCGTGCCGGAGCTGTCGATGCGCCCGGTCGGCCGGCGGCTGGCCGAGCTGCTCGGCGCGCCGGTCGAGCAGGCGCCGGCCGTGGTCGGCGCCGAGGTGGAGACGATGGTCGCCGGGATGGCGCCCGGCCGCGTCATGCTGCTGGAGAACGTCCGCTACGAGCCCGGCGAGACCGAGAACGATCCGCAGCTGGCGGCCTCGCTGGCAGCGCTCGCCGACCTCTACGTCAACGACGCCTTCGGCGCCGCCCACCGCGCCCACGCCAGCACCGAGGGGGTCGCCCATCTGCTGCCCGGCTACGCCGGCCTGCTGCTGGAGCGCGAGGTGAGCGAGCTGACCGCCGTGGTCGAGTCGCCCGAGCGGCCGCTCGTCGTCGTCCTCGGCGGCGCCAAGGTTTCCGACAAGGTCGGCGTGATCGACCGCTTCCTCGAGGTCGCCGACCGGATCCTGATCGGCGGCGCGATGTGCTTCAGCTTCTTCCGCGCGCAGGGGATAGCGACCGGCGACTCGCTGGTCGAGGAGGAGGGCGTGAAGCCGGCCGAGGAGGCCCTGCGCAAGGCCGAGTCCTCCGCCTGCGAGCTGATGCTGCCGGTCAACCTGGTGCTCGGGAGGAGCTTCGACGCGGCGACCGAGCGGCGCGGGGGCGACGGGGTCGAGGTGCCCGACGGCTGGATGGGCCTCGACGTCGGCCCGCGCACCGCCGCCGCCTACGCCGAGGCGATCGCCGCCGCCGGCACGGTGCTCTGGAACGGTCCGATGGGCGCCTTCGAGCTGGAGCAGTTTGCCGCCGGCACCCGCACGGTCGCCGAGGCGGTCGCGGCGGCGCCGGGGACGACGGTGGTCGGCGGCGGCGACTCGGTCGCCGCCCTGCACGAGTTCGGGCTTGCTGAGAAGGTGGACTGGGTCTCGACCGGAGGAGGGGCGTCGTTGGAGCTGCTGGAGGGGAAGAAGCTGCCGGGCGTGGAGGCTCTGAGAGATGCCTGAGCGCACGCCGTACATCGCCGCCAACTGGAAGATGAACAAGACGGTCGCCGAGGCGGCCGAGTTCGTCGACGCGCTGCTGCCGCGGATCGCCGCGACCCAGCACGACGTCGTCATCTGCCCGCCGTTCACGGCGCTGACGGCGGTGGTGGAGCGCCGCTACGGCACCGCGGTCAAGGTCGCCGCGCAGAACATGCACGAGGAGGGCGCGGGCGCCTTCACCGGCGAGGTCTCGGCGCCGATGCTGGTCGAGCTCGATGTCGAGGCGGTCGTGCTCGGCCACTCCGAGCGCCGCCGGCACTTCAACGAGACCGACGAGGCGCTGGCCCGCAAGCTGCCGGCCGCGCTGGCGGCCGGCCTGGAGCCGATCCTCTGCGTCGGCGAGAGCGAGGAGGCGCGCGACGCGGGGCAGACCGAGGCCGTGCTGGAGCGCCGGCTGCAGGCCGACCTGGCCGCGGTCGAGCCGGCCGAGCTGTCACGGGTCGTCGTCGCCTACGAGCCGATCTGGGCGATCGGCACCGGCCGCACCGCCAGCCCCGAGCAGGCTCAGGAAGCGTGCGCCTTCATCCGCGACGTGCTGCGCGAGCGCGGCGGCGAAGCCGACGCGGTGCGGATCCTCTACGGCGGCTCGGTCAAGCCGGCCAACGCTGCCGAGCTGATGGCCCTGCCGGACGTCAACGGGGCGCTGGTCGGCGGCGCCAGCCTCGATCCCGAGGACTTCGCCGCGATAGTCGAGGCCGCATAGGGATGGCCGACCTGCCGGTCCCCTCGCTGGCGCTGGTCATTCTCGACGGCTGGGGACTGGCCGAGCCGGGTCCCGGCAACGCGATCTCCCTGGCCGAGACGCCGGTCTTCGACCGCCTCTGGAGCAGCTGCCCGCACACGCAGCTCTCGGCCCAGGGCCGCGACGTCGGCCTGCCCGACGGGCAGATGGGCAACTCCGAGGTCGGCCACCTCAACCTCGGCGCCGGCGCGGTCGTCAAGCAGGACCTGGCGCGGATCGACGACGCGATCGCCGACGGCAGCTTCTTCGAGAACGAGGCGCTGCTCGCCGCCTGCGATCGCGCCCGGCGCAGCCCACGTGGCCGCCTGCACCTGCTCGGCCTGGTCTCCGACGGCGGCGTCCATTCCGGCTGGGAGCACATCGAGGCGACGATCGAGCTGGCCTCCCACGAGGGGGTGCCCGACGTCGTCTTCCACGCGATCACCGACGGCCGCGACACGCTGCCGCACGGCGGCCGCGGCTACCTGGCCGAGCTCGAGCGCTGGCTGCGCCAGGCCGGGCGGATCGCCACCGTCGGCGGCCGCTACTACGCGATGGACCGCGACACCCGCTGGGAGCGGACCAAGCTCGCCTACGACGCGATCGTCCACGCCCGCGGCCAGCACGCGGCCGACGCCGCCGCGGCGATCGAGGCCTCCTATGAGCGCGAGGAGACCGACGAGTTCGTCAAGCCGACGGTGATCGGCGACTACGACGGCGCCGCCGAGGGCGACGTCGCGATCTTCGTCAACTTCCGCCCCGACCGCGCCCGGCAGATGACCCGCGCCCTGGCCGAGCCGGGCTTCGACGAGTTCCCGCGCGCCGGCGGACCGGTGCTCGACCTGACGACGATGACCGCCTACCGCAAGGGCTGGCCCTACCCTGTCGCCTTTCCGGAGGCGCGCCCGGAGACGACGCTCGCCGAGGTCGTCTCCGAGGCCGGCGGGCGCCAGCTGCACGTCGCCGAGACCGAGAAGTACGCCCACGTCACCTACTTCTTCAACGGCGGGCGCGAGGAGGAGTGGGAGGGGGAGGAGCACTTCCTGGTCAACTCCGCCCGCGACGTGCCGACCTACGACTTCAAGCCGGAGATGAGCGCCCGCGCCGCCGCCGAGACCTTCGTCTCGCACTGGTCCGAAGGCGACTACCGCTTCGGGATCATCAACTTCGCCAACCCGGACATGGTCGGCCACACCGGGGTGATCCCGGCGGCGGTGAAGGCGGTCGAGGAGGCGGACCGCTGCCTCGGCGAGGTGATCGCCGCGGTCGAGCGCGCGGGCGGCGCCTGCATCGTCACCGCCGACCACGGCAACTGCGACCACATGCTCGAGCCCGACGGCTCGCCCAACACCGCCCACTCGCTCAACCCGGTGCCGCTGATCGTCACGGTCAACGGAGTCGAGCTGCGCGACCACGGCATCCTCGCCGACGTGGCCCCGACCGCGCTCGAGCTTCTGGGGATCCCTCAGCCGAGTGCCATGACCGGCCGCTCGCTGATCGCCTAGCCGAGTGGCGAATTTTCACCCCTATAGGGTCATCAATTCGCCACTCGAGCGATATGAGGGTTGAGCCGGAGAGGCTGAGCTTCGAGATCGGGGCCCGGGACGGAGCGGCTCGCGCCGGGGTCCTGCACACCGCCCACGGACCCGTCGATACGCCGGCGTTCATTCCACTGGCCACCAAGGCGACCGTGCGGGGGTTGGACTCGCATGAGGTGGCCGACATCGGCTACGAGATGGTGCTGGGGAACACCTACCACCTGTTCGTCTCGCCGGGGCCGGATCGGATCGCGGCTGCGGGGGGATTGCACCGGTTCATGGGCTGGGAGCGGGCGCTGATCACCGACTCGGGCGGGTTCCAGGTCTTCTCGCTTGCCCACGGCGGCGTCGCCGACGAGGTGAAGGGCAAGGGGCGGCCCGGCGGCGACCACGGCTCGGTCGTCTCGATCGACGAGGAGGGGGTGCGCTTCCGCTCCTACACGGACGGGCGCGAATTGTTCATCTCACCCGAGGTCTCGATGGAGGTGCAGGCCAAGCTCGGCTCCGACATCGCCCTGGTCTTCGACGAGTGCACGCCGTACCACGCCGACCGCGACTACACCGCCCGCTCGATGCAGCGCACGCACCGCTGGCTCGACCGCTGCCTGGCGTGGCACGGGGAGAACGGGCCCGAGCGCCAGGCGGTGTTCGGGATCGTCCAGGGCGGCGTCCACGAGGACCTGCGGCGGGAGTCCGCCGAGGCGATCTCCGCGGCCGGCGTAGACGGGATCGCGATCGGCGGCACGCTCGGCCGCGACAAGGAGGAGATGCGCGGCGTGCTCGAGCTGACCGCGCCGCTGCTGCCGGAGGAGGCCCCGAAGCACCTGCTCGGCATCGGCGACGTAGACGACCTCCTGGCCGGCATAGCCCTCGGCCTGGACATATTCGACTGCGCGATCCCGACCCGCCTGGCCCGCCACGGCACCGCCCTCGTTCCGGACCCGAAGAACCGCTTCCGCCTAGACCTCCGCAAGAGCGGCCACGAAGGCGACCGCAACCCGATAGCCGCCGGCTGCCCCTGCCCGGCCTGCCAACACCACGACCGCGACTACCTCAGCTACCTCTCAAGAGCAGA
The DNA here is from genome assembly GCA_963702955.1 of uncultured Solirubrobacterales bacterium. Lineage (GTDB taxonomy): Bacteria > Actinomycetota > Thermoleophilia > Solirubrobacterales > 70-9 > VRUE01. The sequence goes on from OY969774.1 coordinate 225,378, forward strand.
AGAGCTGACGGCCGTCCGCCTCCTATGTCTCCACAACCTCACGTACCTACACCAGCTCGTGACCCATGCAAGGAGAGCAATAAAGGCCGGAACCCTAACCAGCTATTCCACCAGCATCATGGAAGGCAAAGCACCCTGGACGTTCGAGTGAGGGAGTCGGGTACCCCTCCGAACGGCTTGTACTTTTTCCGAAGAGCCGCCCGCGGACAGCCCCTACCTGTTTTCGGAAAAAGTTGAGAGAGGAGGGGTACCCGACTCCCTCCACCCCCACAACTATTCAGTGTTCTTTTTCACCAGTTCCTTAACTTCTTCCACAACCTTGTCCACCGTATCCCCAGCCACTTCAGACGCATGCACCCCGGTCGCCTTGTCGGTAGCCAGGATCACCGCGGTTGCGACCGCGCCGGCGATCAGGACCAGGGCGACGACGGCGAGCATGAAGCGGGCGAAGCGGGAGAAGACCCCGCGCTTCGGCGGCGCGCTCGGTGCCACCGGGGCCGGCGCGGGCGGCGGCTGCGGAGCGCGGGCGACCGGGCGCAGGCTCGGCGAGGCCGGGCGCAGCTCGGTCCGCTCGGTCCGCTCGGTCCGATCCAGACGGCGGGTCGCCGTCTCCCCGCCCAGCACCTGGGTCGGCGTCGCGCCCTCTTCGAGCGGCAGGGTCACGTCCTCGCCGTGCAGGCCCCGCTGCAGGCCGCCGGCCAGCTCGTCGGCGCTCGCGTAGCGGCGCGAGGTGTCGCCTTCCAGCGCCCGCAGCACGGCCCCGCCGAGGGTCTCGGGAACCTCGCTGTTGTAGGTGCTGGGGGGCAGCGGGCGCTCGTTCTGCTGGCGCACCGCCAGCTCCGCCAGGCTCGAGCCCTCGTACGGCAGCCGTCCGGTGAGGAACTGGTAGAGGACGACGCCGAGCGCGTAGACGTCGGTCGCCGGGGTGGCCTCCTCGCCGCGCACCTGCTCGGGCGCCAGGTAGGCGGCGGTGCCGACCACCGAGCCGACCTGGGTGATGCGGGTCTGTTCGATTGCCCGCGCGATCCCGAAGTCGGTCAGCTTCACCGTCATCGGCCCGCCGCCGACAGGGCCGCCGACGACCATCAGATTGCCGGGCTTGACGTCGCGGTGGATGATCCCGCGCCGGTGCGCGTAGTCGAGCCCGGCGCAGGCCTGGATCCCGGCCTCCGCCGCCGTCGCCGGGTCGAGCGGACCCTGCTTTTGCAGGATCTGCGCCCCGGAGCGTCCCTCGACGTACTCCATGACGATGTAGTGGCGTTCTGCGTCGACGCCGGTGTCATAGACCTGGACGATGTTCGGGTGGATCAGCTTGGCGACCGCCAGCGCCTCGCGGCGGAAGCGGGCGACGAAGCGCTCGTCGTCGGAGAGGTGCTCGGCGAGGATCTTCACCGCGACGGTGCGCTCGAGGATCAGGTCGGTCGCCCGGTAGACGTTCGACATCCCGCCGGAGCCGAGCCGGTCTCCGAGCTCGTAGCGGCCGGAGAGGATTCCCGCCTCCGTCATCTGCCTTCACCCGCCGGTTCCCCGGGGCTGACGCCGCCGGAGGGGCTCACTTCGGGGGGAGCTTCTTCGCTGCCTTCTTCGGGCGGGACGTTTCCGTTTTCGGGGCCCTTGCCTTCGCTATGCGCGGGTGGCGTCTTCGGGCCTTCGGGCGCGGCCGGCACTTCCTTTTCCTGCTTCTGCGACTTTTCGAATTCCTTCGCTTCCTTTTCTTCGGCCTTCGCCGCGCGTTCTTCGCTGCTTTCGTTTTCCGCCGGCACTTCGGCGGGGGCGATCGCTTCGAGGTTCGCTTCTTCGCAGCCGGCGATCACTTCGTTCAACCTTTCCGCTCCGCCCTGCAATGCCTGCTTCAGCTTGCGGTCGACCCCGTTCAGTTCTTCGATCTGTTCGCTCACCTGCCCGGCGGCGCTTTCGGCGCCGAGGCAGTCGCCTTCGTCGGCCAGCTGCTTGACCGTTTCGAGGTTGGCGGTGATCTCGCGCGCCGTCTGCCCCGGCAGCAGCTTCGCGTCTTCGCCGCCGCAGGCGACGAGGGCGACCGCGGCGGCGGCGCCGAGCCCGAGGGCGAGCAGCGATGCGGGCAGGCGTGGCATCCGGCCGAGTCTAGACAACGGCCTTAAGGCTGGATTTTGCCTGCAAGCCAGGCGTCATTGGCCGCTCTGGAGACGCTCGGCGAGGCGTCGCGGCAGGCCGGCGGCGACGATCGAGGCGGCGGCGCGGTCGATGTCGTAGTCGACCCGGTGGAAGCGCGCCGTCTCCGCCTCGGTGTCGATCTCGAGCCAGGCCGCGCGGGGGTCGCCGTCGCGCGGCTGGCCGACACTGCCCGGGTTGATCAGCCAGCGTCCCTCCTCCAGCTGCAGGAGGGCGTCGTCGCTTGCCTGGGCGCCGCGCACCTCGCCCCGTTCGCCCGTCGCGCGAACGAAGAAGAGGGAGACGTGCGAGTGGCCGATCAGCGCGATCCGCTCGGGCTGGACGTCGAGGCAGGCGTCGGCCTGCTCGGCCGAGAGCACGTACTCCCAGATCGGGTCGCGGGGCGAGGCATGGAAGAGGCCGATCCCCTGCCGCCGTCCGGCCGGTTCCAGCTCGCGCAGCATCTCCAGGGTGCGCTCGGCGACGTTCTCGCGCGTCCAGGCGACGGCCTCGGCGGCGGCCTCGGAGAAGGCGCCGACGTCGAGGCCCCCCAGCACCGCGAGGTCGTGGTTGCCGACCAAGCAGAGGGAGCAGCGCTCGCGCACCAGATCGGCGCACTCGTCCGGCTCGGCGCCGTAGCCGAGCACGTCGCCGAGGCACCAGACCTCCTCGGCGCCGGCGGCGTCGATTGCCCCGAGGACGGCCTCGAGCGCGGGCAGGTTGGCGTGGATGTCGGTGATCGCGGCGACGCGCACGGCGGCCAGCGTACCCCGGCACGGTTGCGGTCCATACGATGGGACCATGACCACGGCCGACCCGATCGCGGAGCTGCACGGCGCCGTCGAACGCGCCGCGCGGGCGCTGCGCGACGGCGAGCCGACCGGCCCGGAGCCCACCCTCGACCGGCCGCCGAAGCCGGAGCTGGGCGACTACAGCTCCAACGCGGCGATGCTGCTGGCGGCGCCGCTCGGGGAAGCGCCGCGCGACGTAGCCGAGCGGCTCTGCGCCGAGTTGGAGCGGGAGCTGGGCGCCGAAGGCAGCCTCGAGCGGGTCGAGGTGGCCGGGCCCGGGTTCGTCAACCTCTTCCTCTCCGACGAGTGGTACCGGCGGGCGATGGCCGGCCTCGGGGCCGCCGGCGAGAGCCTCGGCCCGGCGCCGACCGAGTCCCCGGAACGCGTCCTGGTCGAGTTCGTCTCGGCCAACCCGACCGGCCCGCTCCACGTCGGCGGCGGCCGCCACGCCGCCTACGGCGACTCCCTGGTCCGCCTCCTGGAGGCGGTCGGGCATACGGTCGAGCGCGAGTTCTACGTCAACGACGCGGGCGGGCAGGTGCAGCGCTTCGCCGCTTCGCTGACGGCGCAGATGACCGGCGGCGCGCTGCCCGAGGACGGCTACGAAGGCGCCTACGTCGCCGAGCTGGCCGCCCAGATCGCGGCCGAGGGGATCGACCCGGCGGACTCCGAGGCGGTCGGTCGGCGCGGGGTCGAGCTGATCCTCGAGAGCGTGCGCGGGACCCTGGACCGCTTCGGCGTCCGCTTCGACAACTGGTTCTCCGAGCGCGACCTCTACGGCAGCGGCGAGGTCGACGAGGCCCTGGCGCTGCTCGAGCAGCGCGGCCACACCTACAAGAGCGAAGACGCGCTCTGGCTGCGCAGCACCGACTTCGGCGACGACAAGGACCGGGTGCTGATCCGCGCCGGCGGCGAACCCACCTACCTCGCCGCCGACATCGCCTACCACCGCGACAAGCTGGAGCGCGGCTTCGAGCGGCTGATCGACGTGCTCGGCGCCGACCACCACGGCTACGCGCCGCGCCTGCGCGCCGCCCTCGCCGGCCTCGGCGTCGACCCCGAGCGGCTGGAGGCGCTGATCATGCGGCTGGTCCACATCGTCGAGTCCGGCGAGCGGACGCAGATGTCGAAGCGCAGCGGCGACTTCGTCTCGCTCGACGAGCTGATCGACGACATCGGCGCCGACGCGACCCGCTGGTTCATGCTCTGGCGCAGCCACGACACCACCGTCAACCTCGATCTCGAGCTGGCCCGGCGCGAGTCGGCCGACAACCCCGTCTACTACGTCCAGTACGCGCACGCGCGGATCGCCGGCATCCTGGCGAAAGCGGGGGAGGGGGCGGAGAGCGCGGCGGCGGGCGCCGGCGTGCCGACGCCCGGCACGGCGCTGGTCCCGGCCGAGCGCGACCTGGTCAAGCGCCTGCTCGCCTTTCCCGAGGAGGTGCGCGAGGCCGCGGCGCGGCGGGCGCCGCACCGGATCTGCGCCTACTCGACCGCGGTCGCCGCCGACTTCCACGCCTTCTATCGCGACTGCCAGGTCGTCGGCGCCGAGGGGGAGGGGGTCGAGCGCTCGCGGCTCGGCCTCTGCCTGCTGGCGAAGCGGACGATCGCCGAGGCGCTCGGCCTGCTGGGAATAGCCGCCCCCGAGCGGATGTGAGGGTCCTGGCGGAGATCCCGGCCCGCTCCTCGCCCGAGCTGCGGGCGGGGACGCTGCGCCGCTCCGACCTCGATGCCTATACCGGCCTGCTGCGGGAGCTGGCCGGCGCCCGCTCGGTCCTGGTCGCGGGCGAGGATGCGGGCAGGATGGAGGGAGCGATCTGCCTGGCCGCGGCCGCGGCGGCAGCGGGGACGCGGACCGCGCTGCTCGAGTGCGATCTGGCCGCCCCGGCGGTCGCCGAGGCGCTCGGTCTGGCGAGCGCGCCGGGGCTGCACGAGTACCTGCGCGGCGCGGCCGAGGCCGAGCGGATCCTCAAGCCGATCGTCCTCGCCGGCCCCGGCTCGGCCGGGGCGAGCGAGCCGCTGGTCTGCGTCGTCGCCGGCCGGCCGGCCCCGGATGCCGCGGCGCTGCTGGGCTCCGAGCGCTTCCGTCACGCTGTCGCGCGCCTGCGCGAGGCCTACGAGCTGCTGGTGATCGTCGCGCCCGCGCCGAGCCCGGACCCGAGCCCGCTTGCCGCCGTCGCTGCGGAGGCCGACGCCGTGCTCGCCTGGACCGCCCGGGACGCGGAGCCGCCGGCGCTGCCGGTGAGCGTCACCGGCCTGGTCGTGCAGGGCTGAGCCGCCCACAGGACCTATCTCTCAAAGGTCGTAGCGCGCCAGGTCGGCGTCGAGCCGTGCCGAGTCCTCGGCGCCGGGGCCCGGAGGGCCGGGCGGCGGCGGCCCGCGGTCGCCTCCCGCCCGGCGCCAGCGCCAGATGCCGGCGCCCAGGGCCGCCAGCGCGACAAGGAAGGCGATCGCCGGCACCAGATAGGCGGAGAGGTCGAAGCCGGAGCCCTGCGGCAGCGCCAGCACCGCCGGGCCGTACTGCGCGACCAGCGCGTCCTTGACTTCGGCCTTGCTCTTGCCGGCGGCGATCTGGCGTTTGACGAAGACCCGCTCGCGCTGCGCCTGCGGCGATTCGGCGAGCTGCAGCAGGGTGCCGCAGATCGGGCACATCACTTCGGATTCGATCGTCGGCAGGGAGGTCTGAGGCGCCGCCGCGAGGACCGGTGGGGCCAAGAACACCGCCGCCAACCCCATCAGGGCCACCAGGGTGGCAAGGCGCGGCGATCGTGGCGTCTTAGTTCCGCATAGCGACACCAAGTCGCCACGGCCCTTCATTTTGAGCTTTCGACGATCGGCACGATTTGCTTCTGCAGGATCTGTTCGTCAACCGGGCCGCGCCAGATGAACGCAAGCCTGCCCCGCGGGTCGACGAGGAAGTTCTCCGGCACGCCGGTCGAGCCGAACGCTTCGCTGCGCTCGGCGCCGACCGAGCGCAGCTGCGGATAGCGGACCCCGTACTGGTGCAGGAAGGCGAGCGCGTCGTCGCTGTTGTCCTGCACGTCGATCCCGAGCACCCGCACGTTGCGACTGCGGTAGCGCCGCGCGAAGCGATCGAGCACCGGCGCCTCCTGGCGGCAGGGCACGCACCACGAGGCCCAGAGGTTGACCAGCACCCAGTGGCCGCGGTAGTCGGCGATCTCGCCTTCGCCCCCGCCGTCGAGCACCGGCAGAGCCTTGTCAGGGACCGGGTCGCCGACCGCGAGGCTGGTCTTGCCCTTGCTCAGCAGGCCGTAGCCGAGCAGGCCGATCACGGCCAGCACAGCGAGGAAGGCGGCGAAGGCACGGGCGCTCACGCCCGCGGAAGACTAGCCCTCGCCGGCTGGCAGCCTGGCCCTAGAATCAGCCCCACGCGGACGTAGCTCAGCTGGTAGAGCGCGAGCTTCCCAAGCTCGAGGTCGCGGGTTCGAGACCCGTCGTCCGCTTTCCCGTTGCCGCGTCCTCGTGCGCGAGCGGGACGCCGGCGCTTCCGGCAGCGCGCAGGCGGGAGCCCGAAACGGAGCCGGGCTCGCCGGGGCCGGGGGCGGCGGCGACGCCGGGGCGCGGCAGGGCGCGCAGCTCGCCCGGCGCCGCGGAGCGCTCGCAGTGGGGGCAGCGCAGCTCGACCTGGATCTCGTGGCCGCACTCCTCGTGGACGACGCGCACGGGCCCGTCTTCCCGCCAGGCCCAGCGGTCGCCCCACTGCATCAGCGCCAGCAGCGCGGGGACGAGGCCCGCTCCCTTTTCGGTCAGGACGTACTCGCGGCGCTCGGGGCGTCGCTGGTAGGGGCGGGTGGCGAGCAGGCCCTCCTCGACCAGCGCCGCCAGGCGCGCCGAGAGGACGTTGGCCGAGATCCCCAGGTCCGCCTCGATCTCGCCGAAGCGCCGCACGCCGTAGGCGACGTCGCGCAGGATCAGCGGCGTCCACCACTCGCCGACGACATCGAGCGTCCTCGCGATCGAGCAGGGATGGCCGCCCAGGTCCGTGTGCTTCACGCGATCCAGTCTAGTCACTTGCATGACAGGAGTCATTGGGTGTAGGGTCGCTTCTATGAAAGGAGCGACCGGTGTGAACCCGCTGTCGGGCTTCGTGCTCGCCGACGAGAACGGCGAGGAGGTCGAGCTCGATCGGCTCTGGGACGGAAGGGCGGCGGCGCTGCTCTTCCTCCGCCATTACCTCTGCGTGCAATGCCGCGTCGGGGCGATGGAACTGGAGCGCGACCGGCGGCTGCTGCCGGCCGATCCGAACCTCTGGCTGGTCGGCATGGGCACGCCGGTCCAGGCGCGGGCGTTCAAGCAGCAGACCGGGGTCCGCTTCCCGCTCCTGCTCTCGTCCGACCTGCGCGCCTACGAGGCGATGAACCTGCCGCGCGGTCGCCTCTGGCAGATCTTCGGCCCGGCCGCCCAGCGCGTCGCGCGGCGGCGGGCGAAGGGCGCCGGCCTCGAGCGCGAGGCGGTCGGCGGCAACCGGCCCAAGCAGCGGCCCGAACAGGACTGGCACCAGCTCGGCGGCGCCTTCGTCTTCGCCGCCGGCGGGGAGCTCGTCTGGAGCCACCGGGCGCGGCACGCCGGCGACGGCCCCGACCACCGGCGGTTCGGAGAGGCGCTGCGCAGTGCCGATGACGACAACCACCAAGAGGAGGACTGACCATGCCGATGCTGGACGCCTACATACCCGCGGGGGCGCTGGAGCCCGCGGCCGAGGAGAAGCTGCTCGCCGAGCTGACCGACCTGCTGATCGTCAACGAGGGCGCCGATCCCTCCAACCCCCAGGTTCGCTCGATCGCCTGGCTGTTCGTCCACCGCCCCGAGGCGGTGTTCGTCGCCGGCTCCCGGGCGAGCGCACCGCGCTACCGCTTCATCGCCTCCGTTCCCGAGGGCCAGTACGACGGGGAGCGCCGCGAGGCGATGGCGCACGACATCACCGAGGCCGTCCTCGACGCCGAGCAGGGGGCCTACGAGCGCGACCCGATGCGGGTCTGGGTCTTCACGCCCGAGATCCCGGACGGGACCTGGGGCGGCGGCGGTCGGATCGTCACCCTCGCCGACATCGCGACGTTCTCCAGCGGCGACCCGGAGCGGGGCCGCAGATACGCGCAGGAGCGGCTGGCGGCGCGCTGAGCCGGCGTGGACCGCCCCGTTGCCTCGGCGTGGTGGCCGAAGGTTGAGGCCCCGCGCCGCCGCGACAGCGCTGGGGCCGGGGTCGCGACGGGGAGGAAGCGCCGCGACCCCGGCCCACCTTGCGGGGGACGGCCTATCGCCTGCCCGCGACCTTGCGCCGCCGCCGCCGTTTGCGGATCGCGCCGCTGTCGACCGCGCGGTAGAAGTGCTCGATCGCGCCGCGGACCTGCCGTTCGCCGACGATTTCGAGCAGGCCGGAGCGGCGCAGCTCGGTCACGTGGTAGTTGACGGTGCTCAGCGGCGCCTGCAGCTCGAGGCTGAGGTCTTTGGGGGACAGCGTCCGCCCCCCGTCGATGCCGAGCACTTCCAGGATTGACACCCGGAGTGGGTGGGTATTCGTACGAGCCAGAAGCTCCCAATTCACGATAACCTCACTTTCGTTGACTGGGCAATACCCAAAAATACTAACTCAGATCATCAAAATCGGGTAAAGTCTTTTTGGAATGGCTCGCGGAGAGGAGAATCGGATGAGCAGGAGGAGGGGCATGCGGAGCTTTGCTGCGGTTGTCGCCGTCGTGGCCGGAGTGGCTGTCTGGGCGTCCGTCGCAGTTGCCGACACGGCAGGCATCATCGCCCCGAGCGATCCCACTCATCCGTCCAAAAGTTCGGGCTGGCAGGCCGGCACCTGCAAGGCCGAACCGCCCGAAGCGGGCGCATCGCTCTGCTCGATCGCGACTCCCGAACAGTTCTTCGACACTGCCGGCGCCCACCCCAACTGGGGCTTCACCCAGTTCATCATCAAACACAACGCGCCCGGCGAAACCCCGGTCGACGAACTGAAGACGGTCAGAGTCGACCTGCCGGTCGGTCTCAGCGTCAACCCGGGGGCGACGGAGCGCTGCCCGCTCGCGGTCTTCGAATCGGGGGCCGGCAACTGCGCCAGCGGGTACCCGGAATCCGAAGTCGGCAAAAGCCAGGTCACCGCCTCCCTGCCGCCGCTGGGCATTCCCGTGCCGCCGACGGCGTCGCTGACCGAAGTGCCGGTCTACAACGTCGAACCCAAGCAAGGCGAGCCGGCCCGCTTCGGCCTCGAACTCGCCGGCAACGAAGTCTTCCTCGAAGGCGCCGTCAACTGGTCCGGCGACTTCCATGAGGGTTTCACCATCCATGTGCCCGCCGCCCTCCCGGAAGCGCTAGGAGGGATCCTCGGCCTGCTCGGCGGCGAACGGGGGCTGATCCTGAAAAATCGCCTCGTCTTCGACGGCCGCTCCGGCGACGGCACCTTCCTGACGACGCCAACCACCTGCTTCGGGCCCGCCTACGCGAACGACTGGGTGCCGGGTGAGCAGCCCGGTGGGCCGTCCGGTCACATCTACTCCACTCTGCTCCGCGCCGATTCGGTCGGCGATCCCAACCCGGACTTCCCCAACGGCTCCTCGTTCTTCGAGTCGCCGATCCCGCCAGAGAGCGAAACGGGCGGGCCGGGAACCGAACCTAAAGACTGCGCCTCGATCCCCTACGAGCCCTTGGTCGGGGTCGATCCGAACACCGCCGCGACCGACTCGCCGTCCGGTGCTGAGGTTGACGTTCACGTTCCCCACATCACCGGCGAAGGAGGGGAAAAGCAGGACAGCTCCGACACGAGGACCGCTGCCGTGACGCTCCCGCCCGGGATGGGCCTCAACCCCTCCGCTGCGAGCGGGAGCCTGCAGACCTGCAGCGACGAACAGTTCGGAATCGGCTCCAGCAAGGAGGAAGCCGGCTGCCCCTCGGCATCGAAGATCGGCACCGTCTCGATCGAATCGCCGCCGCTGCCGGAAGGCATATTGACCGGCAGTGTCTACGTGGGACGGCAGCTCAGCCGCAATCCGCTCTCCGGCGACGAGTACCGGATCTTCGTCGAAGCCGGGTCGCAGCGCTATGGCGTCTTCGTCCGCCTCGAAGGCAAGGTCAGCGCCGATCCGCTGACCGGCCGGCTGACCACCACCTTCAGCGGCAGGGAATTCAGTGGACTCAAGGGCCTACCCCAGGTCCCGTTCAGCGCCTTCACCCTCGACTTCGACGGCGGCGCCCACGCGGTGCTGACCAGCCCGACCACCTGCGGCCCGAACCAGACCGTCACCGAAATGATCCCCTGGTCCGGCAACGCCGCGGCGCATCCGTCGAGCCAGTTCACGCTGACCGACGCCCCGGGCGGGGGCAAGTGCGCGAAGTCCGGCGCGGGGAGGCCCTTCGCGCCGGGCTTCGCCGCCCACACGACGAAACCGCAGGCGGGCGCCTACAGCCCGCTCAGCCTCGACATCGCCCGGACCGACGGCGAACAGGAGCTGAAAGGAGTCGAAGTCGACCTGCCCCCGGGCGTCACCGCGAAGCTCGCCGGGCTCACCTACTGCCCCGAATCCGCCCTCGCCGCGGCGGCGGCCAAGGGCGGCGCCGAAGAGGCGGCGAGCCCGAGCTGCCCGGCGTCGAGCCTGGTCGGCGGCGCCGACATCGCCAGTGGCTCCGGCACGGCCCCCGTTCAGATCGCCGGCAAGGTCTACCTCGCAGGGCCCTACAAGGGCGCGCCGCTCTCCCTGGCGGTGGTCACCCCCGCCACGGCCGGGCCGTTCGATCTCGGCACGGTCGTGGTGAGGGTGGCGCTGTTCGTGCAGCCGGAAACGGCGCAGGTCCACGCCGTCTCCGATCCGATCCCGCACGTCTACGGCGGCGCCCTGCTCGACATCCGCTCGATCTCGATCCGGACCGACCGGCCGAACTTCTCGCTCAACCCGACCAACTGCGCGCCGCTTGCGACCGTCGCGAACCTGCACGGCGGCGGCGACGATCCGAACAATCCGGCCGGCTACAGCTCCCACCTCGTCTCGAGTCCCTTCCAGGTGCAGGGCTGCGATGCGCTCGGCTTCCAGCCGAAGCTGGCGATGCGCCTGTTCGGCGCCCACCGCCGCGCCAAGCACCCGAAGCTGCGGGCGGTGCTGCAGGCGCGCGGCGGCGACGCGAACATCGCCCGTGCCGCCGTCACCCTGCCGCGGGCGTTGATCCTCGACCAGGCCAACCTGGCAAAGGTCTGCACCCGGGTCCAGTTCGCCGCCCACGCCTGCCCGAAGAAGTCGATCTATGGCTTCGCGCGCGCCTTCACGCCGCTGCTCGACAAGCCGCTGGAAGGCCCGGTCTACCTGCGCTCGTCCGACAACGAACTGCCCGATCTCGTCTCCGACCTGCACGGCCAGGTCCCGATCGTCCTCGACAGCCGCACCGACAGCGTCCACGGGCGGATCCGCAACACCTTCGACACGGTGCCCGACGTGCCGGTCTCGAAGTTCGTCCTCACGCTGCGCGGTGGCCGCAAAGGCCTGCTGGTCAACTCGCAGAACCTCTGCCCCCGCGTGCGCCGCCACAAGGGACTGCGGGCGGTCGCCCACTTCAAGGCTTGGAACGGCAAGAAGCACAACCTGAAGCCGCGGCTGCGCCTGCCCTGCGGCAAGAAGGGGAAGAAGCACCGCTAGCCTCCCGCGTCGGTGCGCCCGACGCTCTCCGTCCTGATCGTCTCCTGGAACAGCCGCGAGCAGCTCGCGCGGACGCTGCCCGCGCTGCTGCCGGAGCTGGACGACGGCGACGAGCTGATCGTCGTCGACAACGCCTCGAGCGACGGCGCGGCCGAGGCGGCCGAAGCGGTGGCGCCGCGGGCGCGGCTGATCCGCAGCGGCCGCAACGCCGGCTTCGCCGCCGCCTGCAACGAGGCCGCCGCCCCGGCGCAGGGCGATCTGCTGGTCATCCTCAACCCCGACGCGGCGCCGCTGCCGGGGTTCGGCGAGGCGATCCGCCGGCCCTGGGTGCAGGAGCGCGGCTGGGCGGCCTGGCAGGCGCTGGTCGCCGACCACGGCGCGACCGAGATCAACTCGGCCGGCAACCCGGTCCACTTCACCGGCCTCGTCTGGGCCGGCGGCCACGGCCGCCCGATCGCCGAGGCGCCGCCGGCCGGGGAGGTGACGGCCCTCTCCGGCGCCTGCCTGGCGATCCCGCGAGCGACCTGGGAGCGGGAGGGGGGCTTCCCGGCGGCCTTCTTCCTCTACCACGAGGACGTCAACCTCTCGCTGCGGCTGCGCCTGGCAGGAGAGGCGATCGGGATCGAGCCGAGCGCCGTCGTCGACCACGACTACGACTTCGCCGGTGGCGGGCCGAAGTGGCGCTGGCTGGAGCGCAACCGCTGGAGCGTCCTGATCCGTATCTACCCGGCGAGCCTGCTGGTCCTGCTCGCACCCGCCCTGCTTGCGACCGAGCTGGCCCTGATCCCGGCCTCGATCGCGGGAGGCTGGGGCAGGCAGAAGCTGCAGGCAAACCTCGACGTCCTCCGCCGCCTGCCCCGCCTCCTCCGCGAGCGCCGCCGGATCCAACGCCGGCGCAAGGTAAGCGCCGCCGAGTTCGCCGCCTGGCTGACCCCCGACCTCGACTCCCCCTTCATCCCCCCGATCGCCCGCTCCACCCCCGCCCGCCTCCTCCTCCGCGCCTACTGGCGCGCGGTCCGCGCTCTGCTCGCCCGCTGAAATGAAGCATTTGGGGGTCTATAGACCCCCAAATGCTTCCACGAAGCGGCGCTTCAGCTCGGCTGGCGAGTCGGGCGGATGAGGATCTCGTTGACGTCAACGTTTTGCGGCTGGTCGAGCGCGAAGAGGACTGCACGGGCGACGTCCTCGTCGCGCAGCGCCCACTCGCCCGGCCGGTTGTCGAAGAAGGGGGTGTCGACCATCCCCGGCTCGATCAGGGTGGTGCGGATCACGTCGTTGTCGTGCATCTGGCGCAGCTCGGCCCGCAGCGCCTCGCCGATCGCCGTTGCCGCGAACTTGGTCGCCGAGTAGAGCGAGCCGGGCAGCGACCGCCGCCCGGCGACCGAGCTGGTGATCACATAGTGGCCGTCGCCGCGCTCGAGCAGGTGGGGGAGGGTGGCGCGGATCGTCAGCGCGACGCCGTAGACGTTGGTGAGGATCATCGAGCGCCAGTGCTCGACCGACTCCTCGAGGAAGCCCCGGGTGGCGCCGAAGCCGGCGTTGGCGAAGACCGCGTCGATCCGCCCGAAGGACTCGAGGGCGGCGGCGACCGTCGCCTCGACCTGCTCCCACTCGGTGACGTCGCAGCGCACCGCGATCGCCCGCTCGGTCCCGCCCAGCTCGCCGGCCAGCTCCTGCAGCGGCTCCAGCCGCCGCGCCGCGAGCACCAGGCGGCGACCGCCGGCGGCGGCGCGGGCGGTCGCTGCGCCGATCCCGCTGCCGGCGCCGGTGATCAGCAGAACCGGATCGTCTTGGCCACCTGCCACGGGCCCATTCTCCCACTTGCGATAATCGCCGGTCGTGGATCCCGGCCGCAAGCGAAAGATCCGGCTCGTCGCCGCGCTCAGCGTCGCCGTGATGCTCGCCGGCGCGCTCGTCTACACCTCGTTCAGCGCCTCCTCGGAAGCGAAAGAGCCCTCGCAGCTGATCGGCGCCGCCTCCGGCGGCAGCTACGAGCTGACCGGGCGCGTCGTCAGGGGCTCGGTCCGCCACCGCGGCGAGGGGCTGCGCTTCCGCGTCGCCGACCGCGAAGACGTGAGCGAGAGCCTCCCGGTCACCTACACCGGCACCGTCCCCGATCCCTTCCGCGGCGGCCGCGAGATCGTCCTTGCCGGCACCGTCGCCCACGGCGTCTTCGTCGGCGAACGCAACACCCTCGTCACCAAGTGCCCCTCGAAGTTCACCACCTCGAATGCCGGCTAGCGTCGGCAGCGTCGTCCTGGCGCTCGCCTTCCTGACCGCGGTCGGCGCCGCCGTCGCGGCGCTGCTCGGCCGCCACGGCGACCGCCGCTGGGTCGACCGCTCGCGCCGCGCCGTCTACGCCGTCTTCGCGCTGCTCACCCTCTGCGTCGTCTTCATCGAGATCGCCTTCGCGAGCAACGACTTCTCCTACAACATCGTCCAGCAGCACTCCTCGATCGAGACGCCGCCCTTCTACAAGCTGGCGGCGATGTGGTCGAGCCAGGAAGGCTCGCTGCTGCTCTGGGCTTGGGTGCTCTCGATCGCCTCCTCGCTGGCCCTCTTCGCGACCCGCAACAAGCTGCGCGAGATCGTCCCCTACGCGACCGCGGTGCTGGCCGGGGTGACCAGCTTCTTCACCGGCCTGATGCTGTTCGCCGGCGGCGTCAACCCGTTCGCCTCGCTCAGCCCGGCGCCGGCCGACGGGATCGGCCTCAACCCGCTGCTGCAGCACCCGAGCATGATGATCCACCCGCCGATGCTCTACTCGGGGTACGTCGCCTTCACGATCCCCTTCGCCTTCGCGATCGGCGCCCTGATAACCCGCCGCATCGACGCCGACTGGATCCGGGCGACGCGCAAGTTCGCGCTGATCGCCTGGGCCTTCCTCGGGCTCGGCCTGCTGCTCGGCGCCCGCTGGTCCTACACCGAGCTCGGCTGGGGCGGCTACTGGGCCTGGGACCCGGTCGAGAACGCGGCGCTGATGCCGTGGCTGGTCGGCACCGCCTTCCTGCACTCGATCATGGTCCAGGAGAAGCGCGGCATGCTGAAGGTCTGGAACGCCTGTCTGATCGTCGCCACCTTCTCGCTGGCGCTGCTCGGCACCTTCCTCGTCCGCTCCGGCGTCCTGCAGTCGATCCACGCCTTCGGCGAAAGCACCGTCGGCCCCTACATCCTCGGCCTGATCGCGGTCGTCCTGGTCGGCTCGACGGCGCTGATCGTCTCCCGCCTCGACGACCTGCGCACGGAGAAGCGGATCGACTCGCTGGCCTCGCGCGAGGCCGTCTTCCTGGTCAACAACCTGCTCCTGGTCGCGCTCTGCGTGGCGATCTTCTGGGGAACGTTCTTCCCGCTGATCTCGGAGCTCTTCACCGGCAACAAGGCCTCGCTGGCGGCGCCCTGGTTCGACCGCTACACGACGCCGCTGGCGATCCTGCTGGTCCTCTTCACCGGGATCGGACCGCTGCTCGCCTGGCGGCGGATCAGCTGGGCGGCGGCGCGCCGGGTCTTCGTCGTGCCGGCGATCGTCGGCACGCTCGCCGCCGTCGTCCTCGGCGTCGCCACCGACGCCGGGAACAAGCCCTGGGCTCTCGCCCTCTTCGCCTTCGCCGCCTTCTCCCTGACCGGCCTGGCGCAGGAGTTCTGGCGCGGCGCCGCCGCGCGCCGCTCGCTGGCCGGCGGCACGATGCCGGCGGCGCTGGTGGCGGTCGTCTCGCGCAACCGGCGCCGCTACGGCGGCTATGTCGTCCACGTCGGCGTCGCCGTGCTGCTGATCGGGATCGCCGCCTCCTCCAGCTTCCAGACCAACCGCGAAGTGCACCTGCGGCCCGGGCAGAGCACCGTCGTCGACGGCCGCAAGGTCACCTACGTGCGCCCGACCGCGCAGGTCAACCGGCTGGCCTTCACGGCGGGGGCGGTGCTGCGGGTGCAGCAGGGCGGGAAGGCGTTCACGCTGCGCCCGACCCGGCGCTTCTACCGCCCGACCGGCGGGGAAACGAGCACGATCTCCAGCTACTTCGACGGCGAAGCCGACAGCGACATCGGCCTCAAGGCCGGTCTCGGCAGCGATTTCTGGACCGCGATCCAGCCCGAAATCAGCGGCGTGCAGCGGCATGCCCGCGCCGCCGACCAGGGGTTCAAAGCCTGCGTCAGCGGCAAGCCCGGCACTCCGCAGCAGTGCCAGGCGGTGGCGGCGACGATGCGCGCCGCGCTGGCGAACCCGCGCCTGCGCCCGGCCGTGCTGAGCCAGATCGACCGGCTGCAGATGGCGACCGTCAGGCAGATCGCGCGGAGCTACGTCGCCGAAGCCACCCGGGCCACCTTCAAAGTCATCGTCAACCCGCTCGTCACCTGGATCTGGATCGGCGGGCTGATCGCGCTCGCCGGAGCGCTGATCGCGATCTGGCCGACCCGCGGCCCGCGGCGCCGCTCCGCCGGATTCGACGAGCTGGAGGCGCTGAAGGAAGCCAAGTACCGCGAGATCCGCGACGCCGAACTCGACCACGCCGCGGGCAAGCTCTCCGACGAGGACTTCGCGATCCTCGACGCCGAGCTGCGCACCGAGGCGGTGGCGATCCTCGATCGCGCCGACGGCAACGGATCGAACGGCCATGCGGCCGGCGGCAACGGGGCCGACGGCGATCGTGCCGCGGAGGAGAAACCGGTCGAACCGGTTTAGTTCGCTTAGGGTAAGGCGACCGTATGAGCACGCACTTCCCTCGAACGACCCTTCTCCTGCTCCTGGCGAGCCTGGCCGTGCCGGCGCTTTCGCCCTCCGCTCAGGCTGCCCCGGGACCGACCGGGTCCCCGGTCAACGCACCGGCCGGCCAGGCGCTGAGCTACTGGACCCCGGCTCGGATGCAGCAGGCGCGGCCGCTCGAAGCGCCGCATCCGGGGCAGGCGGGGCTTGCGCGCTCCTCCGGGGCCGTTCCGGCAAGCGCCGGAGCGGGGGACTCAGGTGCCGCATCGTCGGCCCGCTCCGACTTCGCCGTCGTCGCCGACCCCACCGCGGCCGGTTTCAGGCAGAACGGCGTCATCTTCTTCGTCGTGCCGGGCGAGGGCCCGGCGCGCTGCTCGGGCACCGCGGTCGACGCCCCAAATCGCAGCGTCGTGATCACCGCCGGGCACTGCGTGCACGAGTTCGGCCGCTGGTACGACCGGGACTGGATATTCGTCCCTGGCTACCACGACGGGGAGCGCCCGTTCGGCGTCTTCGCCGCGAAGTGGATCGGCGCCACCGCGCCCTGGGCCGGGGAAGGCAGCGAGAACGCCGACGTCGGCGCAGCGGTCGTCGGGCGCAACGAACGCGACCAGCGGCTCGGCGCCGCCGTGGGGGGAGACCGGATCGCCTTCGGCCTGCCGCCGAGCCAGGTCTTCGACGTCCACGGCTACCCCGTCGCGCCGCCGTTCGACGGCGCCACCCAGAGGGTCTGCGCCGGCACCCCCTTCCTCGGCCACGACGTGGAGTCGTTCCTCTGGCGCGGGCCGCTCAACCTGGGCCTGACCTGCGACGTCACCGGCGGCGCCTCCGGCGGCGGCTGGACGATCGACGGCGACGTGTTGAACGGGGTCACCGACTACGGCTACGGCGACGACCTGACGACCGACTTCGGCTCCTACTTCGGCGGCGCGGTGCGGGCGCTCTACGAGCAGGCGGCGGGGATGCGATGAAGGGACGGCACGCGATCCCGGCGCTCGCCGCCGCCGTGGCTCTCCTCGCCGCCGCCCCGCCGGCTGCCGCGGCGACGCCGACCGCGCCGGCGCTGCGCGCCGGCGTTTCGCGGCTCGCCGCCGAGCTCTCGCTGCTCGGTCGCGGCGCGGCTCCGCTCGGCGCGCGCCACCACCTCAGCCTGGTCGAGCTGAAGTTCAAGAACCGCGACGGCTACGAGATCGAGGCGCTCGGCTTCGGCCAGACCGTCGCCCTCAGCGTCAGCCGCGGCAAGCACCCCGCCGCGACCACGACCTATCTCGTCCACGGCAAGGTCACCCCGCGCTCGATCGACGCGTCGTTCGGCGAGCGCGGCCGGATCGCGGTTCGCCTGCGCCCCGGCCGGACGCTGCGGGTGCCCCGGCATGCCGGCTGCCAGGGAGCCGGCGGCGTGATCGGCCAGTTCGGAGTCTTCGTCGGCAGCCTCCATTTCCGCGGCGAAGGCGGCTACACCTCGGCCGACGTCCACCGCGCCGGCGGCGGCTCGGTCAACTTCGCCGCCCTGTTCTCGTGCCTGCTCTCAGCGGGCCGTTCGGGGCAGCATGCGGCGCCCTCGCCGGCGGGTCTGCCCGCCGGGCTGCAGGCGTTCGGATTCGCTGCTGCGACCGCCGCCAGGGCTCCGGGGGTCCAGACCCACCCGTCGAACCGCCCGCCGACCTCGATCCTGTTCGCGGATCGTAAACTTCCCCTCTCCCGCACCGCCTTCGCCGCCGAGGCGCGGGACGGAAAGCGGGTCCGCCTCGCCGCGATCGACGAGCGCAGCGAAGGCTCGATCGCGATCGTCCGCTACGCCCATGCGTCGGCGCCGCCGCCGACCTTTGCCTCCGACGACGCGCTCTCGCAGGCCGGGGTCACGCCGCCGGCCCCGTTCAGCGGCTCGGCGACCTTCCTGCGCGGTCCCGACGGGGCGAGGAGTTGGACCGGCTCGTTGGCGGCCTCATTCCCCGGCGCTCCTCGCGTGCCCCTGACCGGGGCCGATTTCAACACCGGGCTGATCCGCAGCTGGTAGCCGGCGGCTGCGCCCGCGGCGGCCGCGGAGCTAGATCTTCAGCAGGACGATCGTGTTGAGCGCGAAGATGACCGCGAAGAAGACCGTCGCGCGGTCGAGGTTGCGCTCGACCATCGAGCCGCCGCCGAAGGAGCTGCCTCCGCCGCCGATCCCGAAGGCGCCCGAGAGCCCGGCGTCTTTCCCCGAGTGCAGGAGGATGAGGAAGACGAGGACGAAGGCGATGATCGCCTGGAGGACCGCGAGAATCGTGTACACGGCCGGGATGGTAGCGGCCGCGCCGATCCAGGCGCCTTTTGGACAATCTCGGCTCCGTTGTTGCGTTAGTTGACAAATTGGGCTAATCTGTCAACCGTGGAGGCAGCGCACGCTCACGAGGTCGATCCGGAACTCAATCCCGCCACCTGGCGCGACCCGAAGCGCTATGCCTGGCTGCTGGGGCTGATCGTGCCGCTGTTGCCGTTCATCGCCTGGGGGCTGGTCGAGCTGACCGGGCTCGGCGCCTTCTGGTACTACGGCCCGTTCCTCGTCTTCGTGATCTTTCCGCTGCTCGACGCGCTGGTCGGGATGGACGCCGCGAACCCGCCCGACAGCATCGTCAAGTGGCTCGAACAGGACCGCTACTACCGCTGGTGCACCTACGTCTTCATCCCGCTCCAGTACGCGGGGCTGGTTTTCGCCTGCCGGCTGTGGGCCGACGGCGGCCTCTCGACCGTCAACTCGATCGGCCTCGCGCTGACGATGGGGATGGTCAGCGGGATCGCGATCAACACCGCCCACGAGCTCGGCCACAAGCGCGCCGACCTGGAGAAGTGGCTGAGCAAGGTGGCGCTGGCGCAGAGCGGCTACGGCCACTTCTTCATCGAGCACAACCGCGGCCACCACGTCCGCGTCGCCACCCCCGAGGACCCGGCCAGCGCCCGTCTCGGAGAGAGCTTCTGGGCGTTCCTGCCGCGCACCGTCTCCGGCAGCCTCTCCTCGGCCTGGGGGATCGAGCGCGCCCGCCTCGCCCGCGGCGGCCACTCGGCCTTCTCGATCCACAACGACATCCTCCAGGCCTGGGCGATGACCGTCGTCCTCTTCGCCGCCCTGACCGCGGTCTTCGGGATCGTCGTCCTCCCCTACCTGTTGCTGCAGGCGGTGCTCGGCTTCTGCCTGCTCGAGGTCGTCAACTACCTCGAGCACTACGGCCTGCGGCGGCAGAAGAAGGACGACGGCCGCTACGAGCGCTGCCGCGCCGAGCACAGCTGGAACAGCAACAGCGTCGCCTCCAACGTCCTGCTCTACCACCTGCAGCGCCACAGCGACCACCACGCCAACCCGACCCGCCGCTACCAGGCGCTGCGCCACGTCGACGAGGCGCCGCAGCTGCCGACCGGCTACGCCGGGATGATCGTGCTCGCCACCGTGCCGCCGCTCTGGCGCCGGGTAATGGACCATCGCCTGCTCGACCACTACCGCGGCGACGTCACCCGCGCCAACATCCAGCCGCGCGCCGAGCGCCGCCTGCTCGCCCGCTACGGAGCGGCCGCCTCGTGAGCGCCTGGCGTTGTCCGAGCTGCGGCTACGTCTACGACGAGGGGGCCGGCAACCCGCGCGAGGGCTTCCCGCCGGGGACGCCCTGGAGCGAGGTCCCGGACGAGTGGCACTGTCCCGACTGCGGCGTCCGCGACAAAGTGGACTTCGAGCCGGCGGAGAAGTAGGCGCGATGGCCGCGCCCGCTGCGACGATCGGGGACGTGGAGGCGACCCGCACCCCCTACCCGCAGGCCGCGCGGCGACTGCTGCGCGAGACGCTGCTCGGCGCCGCGCGCGACGAGCTGCAGCGGCGCGCCTGGTCGGAGATCACGATGGCCGACGTCGCCGCCGCCGCCGGGGTCAGTCGCCAGACCCTCTACAAGGAGTTCGGCAGCCGCGACGAGTTCGCCCAGGCCTTCGTGATCCACGAGGGGGAGCGCTTCCTCGACGGGGTGGACGCCGCCGTGCGCGAACACCTCGACGACCCGCGTGCCGCGATCGGCGCCGCGCTGGAGGCTTTCCTGCGCAGCGCCGGCGAGGACCCGCTGGTCCGCATCCTGCTCAGCGACGACGGCACCGGCGGCATGCTGCCCTTCGTCACCACGCAGGGCATGCCGGTCGTCCAGTGGGCGACCGCCCGCCTCAGCGCGACGATCGCCGAGGGCTGGCCGCAGGCGCCGGCCGAGAAGACCTGCCTCCTCGCCGAGACCCTCGTCCGCCTCGCGATCAGCCACATCACCGCCCCGGGCGACTCCCCGGAGACGACGGCGAAGGCGACCGGCGAGCTGCTCGGCCCGTTCATCGACGAGGCGCTGGGCTCGGCCTAGCCGGCGTCCGCGTCCGTCGCGAAGGACGCGATCAGGGCCGCGAGCCGGTCGGGCTCTTGCGCCATGAAGGCGTGGCCGCAACCCTCGAAGCGCTCGACTCGGCAGCCGGGCCAGCGGGTGGCGAGCGCGTCGACGTTGGCCGGGGGGATCACCACGTCCTCGCTTCCGCAGGCGGCGAGGACCGGTGGGGCGGATTCGCCCGGGACGGGCAGGTCGGTCGCGTGCCACTCCTCCATCGCCTCCTCCTGCATCCGCAGGAGGATCGACGAGAGCTCGGCTCGGGCGGTGGCGACGAGATCGCCGAACTCGCGGTCGATGTCGGCGGCGACGGCGGGCGGGAAGAGCAGCGAGATCAGCCGGCTCGCCTGCTCCCGCGCCGTGCCCGAGGCGTCGGTGAGCCGTGCCCAGACCGCCGGGTCGGCCGGCGCCGCGGCGCTGCCGCCGGGGTCGGTTGCCAGCAGCGCCAGCGCCTCGACCCGCGCCGGCGCCCGCAGCGCCAGTCGCTGGGCGACGAAGCCGCCCATCGACCAGCCGGCGACCGGCAGCCGCTCGATGCCGAGCGCGTCGAGCACCGCTTCGAGGTCCGCCGCCATCGAGTCGACGCTCAGCGGCTCGGCCGGATGGCCGAGCTCGGAGCCGCCGATCCCGCGGTGGTCCGGGCAGATCACCTGGAAGGTCTCCGAGAGCGCCGCCAGGAACCGCGGGTCCCAGTCGGCCGCGGTCGCCGCGTAGCCGTTGACCAGCAGCAGCGGCGGCCCCTCGCCGTGCGTCTGCCAGGCCAGGCGCCGCCCCCCGATGTCGATCGAGCCGCTCACTCGCGGGCAGCTAACCAGATCTCGAGGGGGGAGAGTTTGCTTCGCCGGAGGCTTGGAGAGGTATGAGCGTTCTGGATCTTGCCCGACTGTCTCCTTTGCCTGGTACGTTTGATGGTATGAGAACTACCATTGATCGTGCCGGACGAGTCGTGATCCCGAAGGACATCCGTGAGGCCCTTTGGCTGGGTGGAGGCGACGAGGTCGAGATCACTCTGGAAGGGGACAAGATCGAGCTGTCACCGGCGCCGCGCAAAGTCGAGTTGCGTCGGGGCCCGCACGGTCTCCTCACCTCTGATCTGAAGTTGCCGGGACATGGACCGGAGGAGGTTCGCAAGGCTCTGGAACGGGAGCGGCGGTGATTGCGCCGGACACCTCCGTGCTGGTGGCGGGCTTCGTCGCCGATCATCCTTTTCGCGACGCGGCGGAATCCGCTCTCGTCGAAGTCAGGGACGAAGGCTGCTTGGTCGCTCACACGTTGGCTGAGACCTATTCGGTGTTGAGCGCTCCCGCCGGTGTGTATCGGGTCCCGCCGGATACGGTAAAGGCCTACCTCGACGGGATCGCCAGAAAATCCGCGTTGATCCAGCCTCGCCCCGACGCCTACAAAGACGCGCTCGGGCTGCTTTCCGATGCCGGGCGAGGCGGTGGTGCGATATACGACGCGCTCATAGCGATGGCGGTCCGAGATGCGGGGGCCGGGCTGATCAGCCTCGACCGCCGCGCCGAGCGAATCTATGCCCTGTGCGGCATCGAGGCGCGGATACTGCCCGACACGTAGCCGCTCCGGCCACGAAGCTACGCAAGCCCTGCCGGATCGGCGAGACTGGGGGCATGGCGAAGTGGGGAGTCCTCGCGGTCCTGGGCACGGCCCAGTTTCTGATGGTGCTCGACCAGGCGGTGATGAACGTCGCGATCTCGCAGCTGGTCGAAGACTTCGACACGACCGTCACCACGATCCAGGCTGTGATCGCCCTCTACGCGCTGACGATGGCGGGGCTGATGCTGACCGGCGGCAAGCTCGGCGACATCTGGGGAAGGCGGCGCGCCTTCGCGATCGGGCTCTGCATCTACGGCGTCGGCTCGGGGCTGACCGCCGCCTCCTGGAACGTCCCGTCGCTGATGTTCGGCTGGTCGATCCTCGAGGGGATCGGCGCGGCGCTCGTCCTGCCGGCCCTGGTCGCGCTCGTCGCCGGCAACTACAAGGGCGGCGAGCGGGCGATCGCCTACGGCGTCCTCGGCGGCGTCGCCGGCGCCGGCATCGCCGTCGGACCGATCCTCGGCGGCTGGATGACGACCGACTTCACCTGGCGGCTGGTCTTCGTCGGCGAGGTCGTGGTGGCGATCGGCATCCTGCTCGGCACGCGGCTGATCCGCGAGCCGGAGCGCGAGCGCGCCGCGCCCCGCCTCGACTGGGTCGGCAGCGTGCTCTCGGCCTCCGGCCTGGCACTGGTCGTATTCGCCGTCCTGCAGGCCAGCAACTGGGGCTGGCTGGCGCCGCGCAGCTCGCCGCTCGAGCCGTTCGGCTTCTCGCTGACCCCGTTCGTGCTCGCCGCCGGTGGGCTGGTCCTCGCCGGCTTCGTGGCCTGGGAGCGCCGCCGCGAAGAGCGGGGCGAGGAACCGCTCGTCCACCTGAAGCTGCTTCGCATCCCCAACCTGCGCGGCGGGGTCTCGATGCTGCTCGCTCAGAACCTGGTCCTGATGGGCGTCTTCTTCACGATCCC
Organism: uncultured Solirubrobacterales bacterium; assembly: GCA_963702955.1. GTDB lineage: Bacteria > Actinomycetota > Thermoleophilia > Solirubrobacterales > 70-9 > VRUE01. The sequence goes on from OY969774.1 coordinate 248,531, forward strand.
GCTCTTCCTGCAGATCGTCCAGGGCCTCGACGCGCTCGAAACCGGGGTGCGGATGCTGCCCGCCTCGGCCGGTCTGTTCCTCGCCGCGATCGCCGGCTCGGCCCTCGCCAAGCGGTTCGCCCCGCGACCGCTGGTCCGGGTGGGCCTGGGGATCGTCTTCGTCGCGATCGCGATGCTGCTGGCGACGATCGAGCCCGAACTCGACAACGGCGCCTTCCTCACCGCGATGGGGGTGCTCGGCATCGGCATGGGGCTGGTCGTCTCCCAGCTCGGCAACGTCGTCCAGTCCGCCGTCGGGGACGCCGATCGCAGCGAGGCCGGCGGCCTGCAGAACACCGCACAGCAGCTCGGCTCCTCGCTCGGCACCGCGGTGCTCGGGGCGATCGTGATCACCGGCCTGATCGCCGCCTTCACCGCCAACGTGGCCGACGACCCGAGCATCTCCGAGAGCGTCGAACAGCAGCTCGAGGTGAAGCTGAGCGCCGGCGGCAGCTTCGTCGCCGCCGCGGAAGTGCAGGCCGGCGCCGAAGCCGCCGGCCTGCCCCGGCGAACCGCCGACGCGCTGGTCTCCCACTACGAAGACGCGCAGCTGACCGCGCTGAAGACCGCATTCCTGTTCGCCGCCCTCCTCGTCCTCGCCTCCTTCTGGACGACTCGCCGCCTGCCGACCCGCCGTTTCGACGAACTCCAGGCCGGGCCGGACCCGCCGCTCGCCGAACCGCTTACCGTCTGACCCGATGCCGGACTCGATCCAACGCCACCCCGGATCGCCCGCCGAGCGCGCCGCCGCCGGCAAGGCCGCCCGCACGGTCGCGCCGCGCTCCAGCCACGGCGAGTGGGAGCCGGCCGCCGACCGGGCCGACCCGGTCAACGTGCTGGAGCGCCAGGCCGGCTCGCGCGTGGGCAAACTGGTGCCCCTGCGCTACGGCCGGATGCTGGTCTCGCCCTTCACCTTCTACCGCGGCGCCGCCGCGCTGATGGCGGCGGATCTCGCCGGCACTCCGCAATCGGGCCTGGAGACCCAGCTCTGCGGCGACGCCCACCTCTCGAACTTCGGCGCCTTCGGCTCGCCGGAGCGGCGGCTCGTCTTCGATCTCAACGACTTCGACGAGACCCTGCCGGGGCCGTGGGAGTGGGACGTGAAGCGGTTGGTCGCCAGCTTCTCCCTGGCCGGCCGTGACCGTGGCTGCGCCGCCGACGAGCGCACCCGCATCGTGCTGGCGGCGGCGAGCGAGTACCGCGAGACGATGCGCCGCCTGGCGCAGATGGGCAACCTCGAATCCTGGTACCAGCAGCTCGACGCCGAGTCGATCGCCGCCCGCTGGGCGAAGGTGGTCAGCGGCAAGCAGCGCAGGGCGTTCGAACGCAACGTCGCCAAGGCCCGCGCCAAGGACAGCGACCGCGCCGCCTCGAAGCTGACCGAAGAGGTCAACGGCAGGCTGCGGATCGTCAGCGAACCGCCGCTGATCGTGCCGCTCGGCGAGCTGACCGAGGAGGCGCCGGGGGTGGATGTCGAAGCGCTCCTGCGGCAGCTCCTGTCCGGCTACCGCGACTCGCTCGCGGTCGAGCGCCGCGCCGTGCTCGACAGCTACCGCCTGGTCAACGCCGCCTTCAAAGTCGTCGGCGTCGGCAGCGTCGGCACCCGCGCCTGGATCGGCCTGATGCTGGGCCGGGACGAGCGCGATCCGCTGTTCCTGCAGGTCAAGGAGGCGCAGCGCTCGGTGCTCGAGCCCTATACGGCGCCGAGCGCGTTCGACCACCAGGGCGAGCGGGTCGTCCACGGCCAGCGGATGATGCAGGCGAGCGGCGACGTCCTGCTCGGCTGGGTGGGGGGACCGGGAATCGACGGAGAGCCGCGCGACTTCTACGTGCGCCAGCTCTGGGACTGGAAGGGCTCGGTGCAGGTCGAGTCGATGGACGCGCGGGGCCTCACCGCCTACGCCGAGATCTGCGGCATGACCCTCGCCCACGCCCACGCCCGCGGCGGCGACCGGGTCGCGATCGCCGCCTACCTCGGCGGCGGCGACACCTTCGACCGGGCGATGGCCGAGTTCGCCGAGGTCTACGCCGACCAGAGCGAACGCGACTACGCGGCGCTGCGCGAGGCCGCCGACGAAGGCCGGATCGAAGTCATCGCCGATCCGCGCTAGCGGACTCGCTCCCGCGGGTGATCCCCCGACGAATGAAGCATTTGGGGGTCTATAGACCCCCAAATGCTTCCATCTCTAACGCCGCCGGGCCGGCGACCGCCGCGGGCCGCCTCAGTCGTCGTCGTGGCGGTGGCGGATCGCCCAGGCCTCGAACCAGACGAAGCCGATCAGCAGCGAGCCGAAGGCGACGAATGGCGGGACCCAGCCGTCCGGTCGCACGACAACCAGGGCGCCGACCACAAAGGCGTCGGTGGCCAGCATGAAGCCGCTCAGCACGGGTCGGATCGCGGCCCAGCCGATCTTCATGAGTTCTTTATGCGGGGGGTCGGCTTCTTCACACACAGTTGATGCGATCGGGTGGACGATGGCTTTGCGTTGGTTCCCGTAGCGGACATCTTCCCCGGTGGCGGCAGCCCGATTGCCGACGTCTTCGCGATCGCGATCGCAATCGGCCTCTTCGCCCTCATCTACTGGGCGATCGACCTGATCGACCGGATATGACGCCCGTGCTCGCCACCCTCAGCGGCGCCGACGTCTTCGGCTTGGTCGCGTCCGCGCTCGTGTTCGCCTACCTGCTCTACGCGCTGCTGCGCGGAGAGAAGCTCTGATGGCGCAGGGCTGGCTGCAGGTCGCGATCTTCGTCGGCGTGGCGATTGCCCTGACGCCGCTGCTCGGCAAATACATGGCGCGGGTCTTCAGCGGCGAACGTGTCTTCCTCAGCCCCGTCCTCGGCCCGGTCGAGCGTTTCACCTATCGGGCGCTGCGCGTCGATCCCTCCGAGGAACACGACTGGAAGGCATATTCCAAGAACCTCGTCCTCTTCTCCGTCTTCTCCTGGATCGCGCTCTACCTGATCCTGCGCACCCAGAGCATCCAGCCGTTCAATCCCGAAGGCTTCCACTCGGGACCTTGGGACGTCAGCTTCAACACCACCTCCTCCTTCGTCTCGAATACGAACTGGCAGTACTACGGCGGCGAAACGACGCTCACCTACTTCTCGCAGATGACGGGGTTGACGGTGGAGAACTTCGTCACCCCCGCCGTCGGCATCTGCGTCCTGCTCGCCTTCATCCGCGGCATCGTCGGCCGCACCGGCACCGGCCTCGGCAACTTCTGGCAGGACCTGACCCGCAGCCTCTTCTACGTGCTGCTGCCGCTCTCGGTGATCGTCGGCCTGATCCTGGTCTCCCAGGGCGTCGTGCAGACGCTCAGCGGCGCCGGCGTCGCGAAGACCGTCGAGGGGGCCGAACAGGCTCTGGCGATGGGCCCGGCGGCCTCGCAGATCGCGATCAAGCAGCTCGGCACCAACGGCGGCGGCTTCTTCAACGTCAACTCCGCCCACCCGTTCGAGAACGCCGACCAGCTGACGAACTTCGTCGAGCTGCTCTCGATCATCCTCATCCCCGCCGCCCTCACCTACACCTACGGGAAGATGGTCGGGCGTCAGCGCGAGGGCTGGTCGATCTTCGCCGCGATGCTGGCGATCTACCTCGCCTTGGTGATCGTGATCATCCCCGCCGAGCAGCACGGCACCCCCGCCGAGCACGCCGCCGGAACGCCCACCAAGGCGATCGCCGGTTCGACCGGCGGCAACATGGAAGGCAAGGAGCAGCGCAACGGGATCACCGAGTCGGCGCTGTGGGGAACCACCACGACCGTTACCTCGAACGGCTCAGTCAACTCCGCCCTCGACTCCTACACCGGCCTCGGCGGCGCCGTGCCGATGTCCGGCCTCGGCACCAGCGAGGTGGTCTTCGGCGGTGTCGGCACCGGCCTCTACTCGATGCTGCTCTACGTCCTGCTCGCGGTCTTCATCGGCGGGCTGATGGTCGGTCGCACGCCCGAGTACCTGGGCAAGAAGATCCAGGCGAGGGAGATCAAGCTGATCTCGCTCGGGATCCTCGTCACGCCGCTGGCGGTGCTCGTCACGACCGGCCTCGCGATCGCGACCCGGGCGGGGACGAGGTCGATCTTCAACGCCGGCCCGCAGGGATTCTCGGAAACGCTCTACGCCTACCTCTCGCAGGCCAACAACAACGGCTCCGCATTCGCCGGCTATACCGGCTTTGTCCAGCCCAACGCGCCCGGCAACCACGGCGCCTACGGGATCTCCTTCGCCGACCTGCTCGGCGGCGCGACGATGACGCTGGCCCGCTTCCTGCCGATCATCCTGGTCCTCGCTGTCGCCGGCTCGCTGGCCGGCAAGAAGGTCTCCCCGGCCGGCCCGGGCACGATGCGTACCGACACTCCGACTTTCGTCATCCTGCTGGTCGGGGTGATCGTCCTCGTCGGCGCCCTCACCTTCTTCCCCGCCCTGCTGCTCGGTCCGATCGTGCAGAGCCTGACCACGAGGCTGTTCTGAAATGCGCCGCATGGTCGTCACCTCGATTCTCGCCGTGATCGCCTTCACGTTGATCTTCGGCCTCGCCTACCCGCTGGCGATGACCGGCATCTCCCAGGTCGTCTTCCCGGGCAAGGCGGACGGCTCGAAGCTGACGGTGAACGGCAAGCTGGTCGGCTCGAGCCTGATCGGCCAGGACTTCAAGGGCGATCCCCGCTACTTCCAGTCACGCCCCTCGGAGACCGGCTACTCGGCAAACGTCACTTACTTCTCCAACTCCGGGCCCAACAGCGTCGAAGAGCGCGAAGCGGTGCGGGAAAACCTCGCCGCCTACGTCGAGCTGAACAAGCCCTTCGACAAATCGCTGACCAAGGAAGACGTGCCGGTCAACGCGGTCACGATGTCGGGCTCCGGCGTCAACCCCGAAATCTCCGAAGCGAACGCAGGGATCCAGGCAGATCGGATCGCCGCCGTTCGCCACCTCTCCCTGAGCAAGGTCGAAGACCTGATCGCGGCCCACACCAACGGCCGCTTCCTCGGCGTCTTCGGCGAGCCAGGGGTGAACGTCCTGCAACTCAACCTCGCACTCGACGAAGAGGCGCCACTCAAATGAGCACCGAAACCCAGCCCCGCTCCCTGTTCGACACCGAGATCCTGCGCCCGGCGCTGATCGAGTCCCTGCGCAAGCTCGACCCGCGGGTGCAGGCGCGCAACCCGGTGATGTTCGTGGTCGAGATCGGCGCCCTGATCACCACCGTCGCCTGGCTGATCCAGGTCTTCGGCGGCGGCCCGCTCGGCGGCGGCCATGAGCCCTCCTGGTTCACCTTCAGCGTTTCCGTCTGGCTCTGGCTCACCGTCGTCTTCGCCAACCTCGCCGAGGCCCTGGCCGAGGGTCGCGGCCGCGCCCAGGCGGCGAGCCTGCGGGCGATGCGGACCGAGACGACCGCCCGCCTGCGCGACGGCGGCGAGAAATCCGCCTCGGAGCTGGTGCGCGGCGACGTGGTGGTGGTCGAGGCGGGGGAGCCGATCCCCGGCGACGGCACCGTGATCGAGGGCATCGCCTCGGTCGACGAGTCGGCGATAACGGGCGAGTCGGCGCCGGTGATCCGCGAGGCCGGCGGCGACCGCAGCGCCGTCACCGGCGGCACCCGGGTGCTGTCGGACCGGATCGTGGTCGAGATAACGCAGGAACCCGGCAAGTCCTTCCTCGACCGGATGATCGCCCTGGTCGAGGGCGCCGAGCGGCGCAAGACGCCGAACGAGATCGCCCTCGGCATCCTCCTCGCCGCGCTCACCCTGGTCTTCATCCTCGTCGTCGTCGCGCTGCGCCCCTTCGCCCTCTTCGTCGGCACCGAACTGTCAGAGACGACGCTGATCGCCCTGCTGGTCGCGCTGATACCGACCACGATCGGGGCGCTGCTCTCGGCGATCGGGATCGCCGGCATGGACCGCCTCGTCCGCCGCAACGTGCTCGCCCTCTCCGGCCGCGCGGTCGAGGCCTCCGGCGACTGCGACGTGCTGCTGCTCGACAAGACCGGCACGATCACCCTCGGCAACCGCGAGGCGGTCGAGTTCATGCCGATGCCGGGGGTCACGGTCGAGGAGCTGGCCGAGGCCGCGCAGATGTCCTCGCTCTCCGACGAGACCCCCGAGGGCCGCTCGATCGTCGTCCTCGCCAAGGACTACGGCATCCGCGAGCACACCTTCTCCGGGCACGAGCCGACCTTCGTCCCCTTCTCCGCGCAGACGCGGATGAGCGGCGTCGACTTCAACGGCACCCGCCTGCGCAAGGGCGCCGGCGACGCGATCGAGGCCTGGGTCGGCGAGGAGGGGGGGCGCGCCCCGGCCGAGCTGCGGGCCGAGCTCGACCGGATCGGCCGCGAGGGCGGCACCCCGCTGGCGGTCGCGCGCAACGAGCGCGTGCTCGGAGTCGTCTACCTCAAGGACGTGGTCAAGGAGGGGATGAACGCCCGCTTCGACCAGCTGCGGGCGATGGGCATCCGCACGATCATGGTCACCGGCGACAACAAGCTGACCGCGGCGAAGATCGCCGAAGAGGCCGGCGTCAACGACTTCCTCGCCGAAGCGACGCCGGAGCGAAAGCTGGAGCTGATCCGCGAGCAGCAGGCCGACGGGCGGCTGATCGCGATGACCGGCGACGGCACCAACGACGCGCCCGCCCTGGCCCAGGCCGACGTCGGGGTGGCGATGAACACCGGCACCCAGGCCGCGCGCGAGGCCGGCAACATGGTCAACCTCGACTCCAACCCGACGAAGCTGATCGAGATCGTCGAGGTCGGCAAGCAGCTGCTGATCACCCGCGGCGCCCTGACCACGTTCTCGATCGCCAACGACGTCGCCAAGTACTTCGCGATCCTGCCGGCGATGTTCGCCGCGACCTACGCCCTCTCGGCCGGGGGCAAGGGCCCGCTCGACGCGCTCAACGTGATGTCGCTGGGCACCCCCGAATCGGCGATCCTCTCGGCGGTGATCTTCAACGCCCTGGTGATCCCGCTGCTGATCCCGCTCTCCCTGCGCGGCGTCCGCTACCGGCCGATCGGCGCGACGGCGCTGCTGCGCCGCAACATGCTGCTCTACGGCCTCGGCGGCCTCGTCGCCCCCTTCGTCGGGATCAAGCTGATCGACCTGATCGTCCACAACCTGCTGGGAGCCTGAGGGAGCGCCGTGACGCACGGCCAGTACAAGATCTTCCTCGGCATGGCGGCGGGGGTGGGGAAGACCTACCGGATGCTGCAGGAGGGCCGCGCCGAGGCGGAGGCAGGCCGTGACGTCGCGATCGGCTACCTCGAGCCCCACAAGCGCGAGGAGACGACCGACCAGGCACGCGGGTTGGAGCTGGTGCCGCGCCGGAGCGTGCCGGTCCGCGACGTCACGGTCGAGGAGATGGACCTGCCGGCGCTGCTGGCCCGCAAGCCCGAGCTGGCGCTGATCGACGAGCTCGCCCACACCAATCCCCCCGGCCTCGAGCACGAGAAGCGCTACGAGGACATCGTCAACGTGCTCTCGGCAGGGATCGACGTCTTCTCCACCGTCAACGTGCAGCACCTCGAGTCGCTCAACGACCAGGTCGCCGAGCTGACCGGGGTGCGGGTGCGCGAGACGGTTCCCGACTCGGTGCTCGGCTCGGCCGACGAAGTCGTCCTCATCGACCTCACCCCCGAGGCGCTGATCGCCCGCCTGCGGGCAGGGAAGATCTATCCAGGCGAGAACATCGACGCCGCCCTCAACAACTTCTTCCGGATCGAGAACCTGGCGGCGCTGCGCGAGGTGAGCCTGCGCCAGGTCGCCGAGGACGTCGAGTCGAAGCGGCTCGTCCTCAGCCAGGGCGACCCGCTCGGCACGCGGGCGGAGGAGGGGGTGTCCGCCGATGCCCCGAAGGCGGTCGGCGAGCGGCTGCTCGCCCTGATCCGGCCCCGGCCCAGCTCCCAGCGCCTGGTCCGCCGCGCCTGGCGCTCGGCTCAGCGGCTCGGCACCGACCTCGACCTGCTCTGGGTGAAGCCTCCGGGTCGCCCGATCGAGGGCGAGGAGGAGCGCCAGGTGACGGCGCTGCGCCAGCTCGCCTCGGTGCTCGGCGCGACGCTGCTGATCGAGGAGCACGACGACCTCGTCGCCGCCGTCGCCCGGGTCGTCCGCGAGCGCGGCAGCACCTACATCATGGTCGGCGAGGCGGACCCGCCGCGCGGCTTCGCCCGGCTGCGCGAGCCGTTGCCGCAGCGGCTGATGCGAGCCGCGCCGCCGGGGGTCAACGTGCGGATCGTCGCCCACCGCGGCCTCAAGGAGGGCGAGCAGTGATCGAGCACGTCTTCGTCGGCGTCGCGCTCGTGGTCGGCCTCGGGGGCGGTTACCTGATCGCCCGCTCGCGCCTGCGCGGCGGTCGCTCCGAGCGGCCCGACGCGATCCACCAGATCCTGCTGCCCTTCACCGGCACCGAGGTCTCCCGCCGGGCCCTCGACGCGGCCCTGCGCCTGGCGCGGGTCGAGGATGCGACGCTGATGCCTGCCTACCTCGCCGTGGTGCCGAAGCGGCTGCCGCTCGACTGCGCGATCCCCAACGAGGCGGCCAAGGCGATGCCGATGCTGGAGGCGATCGAACAGCGGTCGACCGCCCAGGGCGTCTCGGTCGACGCGCGGATAGAGCGCGGCCGCTCCTACCGTCACGCGCTGGAGCGGATGCTGGAGCGGGAGACCTTCGATCGGGTCGTTGTCCCGGCGAGCGCCTCCGGCGCCACCGGCTTCTCCGGCGACGACCTGGTCTGGCTGCTGCAGAAGGCGCCGGCCGAGGTCCTGATCCTGCGGCCCGGCCCCGGAGACCGGCGAGTGGTCACCGCGACCGGCACGGCCGGCAACGGCTCGACCCCGGCGCGGTCCGGGTAGAGCCCGCCTCAGCTTTCCTTCAGCACCGAGTACCAGATTCGCTCGGCGACGTCGGCGAGCGCGTCGCCGGTCCGCGCCAGGCGGCGGTAGAGCTCGCGGCGGGCGGCGATCTCGCGGATGTCCTCGACCTCGATCAGGGCCGACATCGCGGTGCGGTAGCTGTGCTGCAGATGGCGCTGGTCCTTGATCGCCCGGTCGGCGACGGCGGTGGCGCCGGCGCGGTCGTCGCGGGCGATCATCGCGATCGCCTCGGCGAGCCGCCTGGTGCCCGCGGCCAGCTCCGCCGCCATCTCGGCGGTCGCGGCGTTCGGCCCGGTCTGCATCGCTTCCGCCTCGCCGACGATGTTCTTGGCGCTGTTGAGGATCTCGTCCAGCCCGCGCGAGAGCTCGAAGATGTCCTCCGGCTCGAGCGGCGTCGAGAACGCCTCGGTCAGGGCCTTGCGCAGCTCGCGCTTGCGATCGTCGGCCCGGTGCTCGCTCTTGCGCAGCCGCTCGGCCGCCGCGGCCTCGCCGCCCGCCCAGGCGACCAGCGCCTCCATTCCCTCCACCGTGATCGCCGCCTGCTCGCCCAGCATCGCGAGCACGTCGGCCGATTGGGGCAGGAACCAGTGCCTGTGCGTCATCAGAATTGCCTCCAGATCGGCAGCATTATCGCCCCGATCGCCGCCGAGGCGGGCAGCGTCAACAGCCAGGCGAAGGCGATCGAGCGCACGACGCTCCAGCGGACGTGGCGCCAGCGGCGCCGGCCGCCGCCGACGCCGACGACCGAGGAGGCGACCACCTGGGTCGTCGAGACCGGCGCGCCGAGGTAGGAGGCGGGGAGGATCACCGCGGTCGAGGCGCTCTGGCTGGCGAAGCCGTCAACCGGCGCCAGGCGGAAGATCCGCCGCCCGATCGTGCGGATGATCCGCCAGCCGCCCATCGCCGTCCCGAGGGTCAGCGCGACGCCGCAGGCGAGCTTGACCCACAGCGGCACCGAGAGCGAGTCGAGGTGGCCGCTGGCGAGCAGCAGCGCGGCGATCACCCCCATCGCCTTCTGCGCGTCGTTGGCGCCGTGGCCGAAGGAGAGGGCGGCGGACATCGCCCACTCGGCGCCGCGGATCGGCGCCTTGACCCGCCGCGTCGCCCGCCGCAGCAGCCGCCCGTTGAGGCGCTCGAACAGCAGCCCGAAGCCGAGCCCGAGCAGGGGGGAGACGGCGAGCGCGATCAGGACGCCGAAGACGCCGACCGGCTTCCAGCCGTCGAGGCCGCCCCACTGGATGGCGCCGAGCCCCGCCTCGGCGAAGGCCGAGCCGACGAGGCCGCCGACCAGCGCGTGGGCCGAGCTCGAGGGCAGGCCGCGCCACCAGGTCAGCAGGTTCCAGAGCGTCGCCGCGAGCACCCCGGAGCCGATCACCGCGACCGCCTCGCCCGGAGCGACCGTGACGATCCCCGCGATCGTGTCGGCCACCGCGGTGCCGACCAGGAGGGCGCCGAGCATGTTGAAGACGGCCGCGAGCGCGACCGCCTGCCCCGGCCGGGCGCCACGCGTCGCGACCAGGGTCGCGATCGCGTTGGCGGCGTCGTGGAAGCCGTTGGTCAGCGCGAAGGCGATGGAGAAGGCGATCGCGAGGCCGAGTTCCACCCCGCCATCATCCCCGCCCTCTCCGTCAACCTCCTCGTGGCGGTGTACGGTGCTGCCGCTTGCCCGGGAGTCGAAGCCAACCGAGTGCGGATGCCGACTCCCGTCGCGCGAGGATGCGCAGCCCGGCCCAGGCGGCGCTGGTCGTCGGCGCCCTCGGCGTCGTCTTCGGCGACATCGGCACCAGCCCGCTCTACACCGTCAAGACGGTCTTCGACCCGAGCGATCCGCATCCCGTCACCGCGACGACCGAGAGCGTCTTCGGGATCATCTCGCTGATCTTCTGGGCGGTGACGATCGTCGTCACGCTCAAGTACGTGCTGCTGGTGATGCGGGCCGACAACGACGGCGAGGGCGGCATCATGGCGCTGATCACCCTGATCAGGCGCCAGGGGGTGTCGGGCGGGCGGCGAACCAAGCTGGCGCTGGCGGCGCTCGGGATCTTCGGCGCCTCGCTGTTCTTCGGCGACAGCATGATCACGCCCGCGATCTCGGTCCTCTCATCGGTCGAGGGGCTGAAGGTGGTGGAGCCTTCGCTCGGGCACCTGATCGTGCCGATCACGGCGGCGATCATCGTCGTCCTGTTCGCGACGCAGAGGTTGGGCACCTCCGCGGTCGGCCGCATGTTCGGCCCGATCATGGTCGTCTGGTTCCTGACGATCGGCGCCTGCGGCATCTCCGGCATCGCCCTGCATCCGGAAATCCTCAAGGCGCTCTCGCCGAGCTATGCCCTCGGCTTCCTGACGGGCCACTTCTCGGTCGCCTTCTTCTCGCTCGCCGCGGTCGTGCTGGCGATCACCGGGGTCGAGGCCCTGTACGCGGACATGGGGCATTTCGGCCGCGCCCCGATCACGCGGGCATGGCTGCTGCTCGTCTTCCCCGCCTGCATCCTCAACTACATGGGTCAGGGGGCGCTGATCCTCGGCAATCCGGCCGCGAACATCGCCAGCCCGTTCTTCCTGTTGGTCCCGGGGTGGGGGCGGGTGCCGATGATCTTCCTCGCCACCGCGGCGACGGTGATCGCCTCCCAGGCGGTGATCACCGGCGCCTTCTCGGTCGCCCACCAGGCGGTCCAGCTCGGCTACCTGCCGCGCCTGCGGATCGCCTACACCTCCGAACGGACGGCCGGGCAGATCTACGTGCCGTGGATCAACTGGGTCCTGATGGTCTCGGTGCTGACGCTCGTCTTCGCGTTCGAGACCTCGGCGGCGCTGGCCTTCGCCTTCGGCATGGCGGTCACCGGCACGATCACGATCACGACCCTGCTCTTCTTCTACATCGTCCGCCACCAGTGGGGGAAACCGCTCTGGCTGGTGGTCGCCGGCGCCGGCGGCTTCCTCGTCGTCAACGTCCTCTTCCTGGCCGCGAACGCGACCAAGATCGCGCACGGCGCCTGGCTGCCACTGCTGATCGCGGTGACCGTGTTCACGGTGCTGACCACCTGGCAGCGCGGCCGCGAGCTGGTCACCGCGCGACGCGAGCGCGACGAGGGCTCGCTGCGAGAGTTCGTCAACGCGCTGCACGAGCGGCGCCCCCCCTTGCAGAGGGTCCCCGGCACCGCGGTCTTCCTCAACCGCAACAACTCGACCACGCCGCTGGCGATGCGCGCCAACGTCGAGCACAACCAGATCCTGCACCGGCACGTGGTGATCCTCTCGATCGAGACCTCGCCGGTCCCGCACGTCCCCCCGGCCGAGCGGCTGACGATCGACGATCTCGGCTACGCCGACGACGGCATCGCCCACGTCGGCGCCCGCTTCGGCTACATGGACGAGCCCAACGTCCCCGGCGTCCTCCGCCTGGCCGCGAAGGCGGGCCTCGAGTGTCCGCTCGAGGTCGACGAGGCCTCCTACTTCCTCTCCACGATCGAGCTGATAACCGGCGACGCACCCGGGATGACCCGCTGGCGCAAGCGCCTCTTCGTCGCCACCTCGCGAATCAGCGCCGATGCCGCCGAATACTTCGGTCTGCCCCGCGACCGCACCGTGATCATGGGCTCGCGGATCGAGGTGTAGGGGCCGTCCCTTACGATGGGCGCCGTGAATCGGGGCCTTGCGAGCAACGTCGAGCGCCTGATCCGAGCCAACGCGAGGACCGCTGGCCGGTGAGCGGGAGTATGCGACAGTCGGCCCCGGCGTTGCTCGGACTCGGCGTGGGTATCGCGACGGGGGTGGCGGGCAAAGCCGCGTCCCGCCTCTACGCGGATGAAGATCGGGGCGATCTGCGCGTAACCGCGCACTCGGGGCTGCCCTTCCTGGTCGCGGCCATCGTCTCCGCCAATCGATCGGGGTCTCGCTCGGCGCCGGCTTGGCGCGCGGGGTTCATCGGAGCGCACCTCGTGCATGTCCGACAGATTGTCCGTCTGGTGCGCAGCAGCGGCGCGCGCGACCCGGAAATTCGCGGGGCGCTCGCCCTGGGGAGCGTCGGCTACGGCTTGGTCCTGGCCCAGGTCGCCGTGCTCAACGAGCCGGCGAGGACGTGGGCTGGATCGCAGCACGCCGCGAAGTGGTCGGACGCGATCGATACAGCCCTGCTGCGAACCTACGCCGTCGCCGGTCTCGCCGGCTTCGTCCGGCATCGGGGGCCGCTGGGCGCCTACGCTGTGATCGCTGCGCTTTTGGCCGTCGGCTTCGGTGCTCGGCAGAGCGCTGCCGGGGGAGAATCGCGCTGAACGACTCCAGCGCCAGCGCCGGAACGCGGACCGGAGAGGTCCGCCTCGCCGATGGGCGAGCGCTGACCTTCGCCGAAGGGGTCCGCCGAGTGGTGCTGTGCTGCTCCACTTTCACGGGATTCCCGACGGGCGGTTCGGCTGCGGCGCCGGCCCTGTCTGCGAGGACCGCGGCATTCGCCTGATCGCCGTCGACCGTCCCGGGGTCGGTGCGTCCAGCCCGAAGCCGAAACGCACCGTCCTCGACTGGGCCTCCGACGTCGAGGAGCTGGCCGATCGGTTGGCGATCGAGAGCTTCAGCGTCGCCGGTCAATCAGCTGGAGGACCGTACGCGCTCGCCTGTGCCCGCGAGCTGGGGGACCGGGTCGAGTCGGCGGCACTGATCAGTGGGTGCGGCAGGCTGGACCAACCGGGCTTCGCCCGGCAGATGCACACGGCGAGGGCCTGGTGGCTCGCCGCCCGCCTGCCCGGCGCCATGGCGTTCCTCTACTCGGCGAGCGGGCACCTCACCCGCCGCAACCCGGCCCTGGCGCAGAAGCTCGTCGCTGCCAACTTCCCAAAGATCGACCGCGCGGTAGTCATCCGTCCCGACGTCGCGGCTCGCCTGCAATTCGCCTACGCCGAGGCGACCCGCGCGGGTGGTGGTCGCGGCCTTGCCGAAGACATGCGGACCGTCCTCTCCCGTGGGGCTTCGACCCCGCCGAGATCGGCGTCCCGGTTCACGTCTTCCACGGCAGGCGCGACGCCATCGCGCCCCCAGCGCATGCAGAGCACTGGATCGAGACCCTGCCCGATGCCCGTCCTGTGTGGTTCGAGGATGCCGGCCACCTCTTGATCGAGGATCACGCGGAAGAGGTCCTCGACGCGCTCGCGGCAGCCGGCAAATAGCCCGGTCGGCGCCTTCCCACTTGGCGAGGGCCTGACAGGCCCACTCGCCATGCGGAAAGATGTGCGCCGATGGGTGGGGTTGCGATTGTTGTCTTCAGCGACTTGGTCGATTCGACGGCCCTGCTCGCGAGCCTCGGCGACGATCGCATGGACATCGTTCGCCGCGCCCACATGAAGGACGTGGCCGACGCCGTCGCGCTGGGGGACGGGCGGGTGATCAAGACGCTCGGCGACGGGGTGATGTCGACCTTCGAGAGCGCCCTCGGCGCGCTGCGGGCATCGGCGGCGATTCAAGCGGCGGTTGAGCGGCTCGATGTCGAGCAGGGGGGGATCGGGGTCGCGGCGCGGGTTGGGGTGGCGGCCGGCGAGCCGATCCCAGACGGAGAGGATCTGCACGGCATGGTCGTGGTGATCGCGAGCCGCCTCTCCTCTGCCGCGGAGACGGGGGAGGTTCTCGTCCAGGACCTGGTCCAGGCCCTGGTCGCCTCGCGGGACGGCGTGGCCCTGGGAGAAGCCCGCGACTACGACTTAAAGGGGGTGCCCGCCCCCGTCCGAGCATCGGCGCTGCTTTGGCGCGAGCTTGCCGTGGAGGGCGAAGGCGATGAGCCGGCCGGCCAGGGCGAGCCCGGGGGCGCCGTCCTGAGCGTGGGCGGCGATGCGCCTTCCCAAGGGCGACCGCGGCTGCCCCAGCTGCTCGCCGCCTACGCCGGGGAGCCGCTGATCGGCCGCGACGCAGAGATCGGCGCCTTGCGCGAGGCGACCGCGCCACGGCCGGGTCGCCGAGCGGTGCTGGTCCTGGGCGAACCCGGAATCGGCAAGACGCGCCACGCGGCCGCGGCGGCTGCCGAGGCCCATGCGCAGGGCGCGGTGGTGGCGCTGGCGCGCTGCCCGCCCGAGGCGGTCATCGCCTTCGAGCCGTGGGTGCGGGCGATCGGCGAGCTGGCCCTGGCGGGCGACGAGGCCTGGCGCGCGCGGCTCGCGGAGGCGGCCGGGGCCGAGCTCTCCGCGCTCGTGCCCCAGCTCGGCGCGCACGCCGGGGCCGCTGAGCAGGCCGGCGTCGGGGAGATCGTGGCCGCCGAGGGCGCCCGCTACCGGCTGCTCAACGGCATCAGCAGCGCGTTGGCGTTGGCCGCGGGGCAATCGCCACTGCACCTGGTGCTCGACGACGCCCACTGGTGCGACCCGGCCTCCGCCCAGGCGCTCGGGCACCTCCTGGACAGTGCCCCCGATCGGATGGTGCTGGTGGTGACCGCACGGGATCGCGAGATGGGACGCGGACACCCCGTCTCCCGTGTGCTTGCCGACCTGCGCCGCACCCGCGATCTCACCGAGCTGCGCCTCGAGGGCCTTGACGCTCCCGGCATGGCCGCTCTGGTGGGAGCGCAGATCGGACGGGCGATAACGCCGCGCCTCGCCGCGCGGCTCCAGGCGCGAACCTCGGGCAATCCGTTCTTTGCGGGCGAGCTTGTGCGCGATCTCGACAGCCAAGGAGCTTTGCGCGAGGCCGAGGCGCTGGAGGAGGCGCCGGTGCCCGATGTGGTCGCCGATCTCGTCGAGGAGCGACTGGGGCGGCTCGATCCCGAGACCGAGAAGCTGCTGGGCGCGGCCGCGGCGATCGGCCCCTCGGCGCCGGTCGCCCTGGCGGCAAAGGCCGCTGGGCTCGGGCCGCAGGAGGCGGACCGCGCGGTGGCGGAGGCGCTCTCGGAGCGGCTGGTGGACGACGTCGCCACGGCGCAGCCGACGATCGCCTTCCCCCACGCCTTGATCCGCGAGGCCCTGCTCACCGGTGCCGGCGACGCGGCGCAGGCCCGCCTGCATCTGGCGATCGCGCGGGCGCTGGAGGAGGAGCCCGGCGCGGAGCCGGCCGAGCTGGCACGCCACTACGGTCTGGCGGTGGCCGTGGCAGGCCCCGAGCCGGCGATAGCCGCCTACCAAGCTGCGGCGGGGGCGGCGGGGGCCGACCACGACCACGAGCAGGCCGCCGACCACATGCGCAGGGCGCTCGCCCTGCTCCCCGACGGCGACCTTCACGCCCGGGCCCCGGTGCTATTGGAGCTCGGCGAGCAGGAGCTGCTCGCCGCCGACCTGGTCCGCGCGCGCCAGACTTTTCGCGCCGCGGGCGACGCGGCGCGAACGATCGGCGACTCTGCGATGCTCGCCCGTGCCGCCCTCGGCTTCGCCGGCGGCGACGTCGGCTTCGGCTGGGAGGTGGACACCGGCGACACCACGGCGGTCGATCTCCTGCGCGAGGGCCTCGAGGCTCTGGGCGAGGACGAGCCGCGCCTGGCGCTGCGGATCACCTTCCGACTCACTTACTTGCTGGCGTTTACCGACGACGACGACGTGATGCCCGAGCTGGCCAGGCGTGCCGAGCAGCTGGGCGGGCGCCTCGGCGACGGCGAGTCGGAGGTGCTGGCCCGGTTCACGCGACTGGCCGCGGAGTTCTCCCGGGGCGCCGACCCGATGGCCGTCTACGGCATGTTCGGGGAGATCCTCGAGCTGGTCGAGATCGCCGAGGAGTGCGGACGCGAGGAGCTGCTGTTTCGCACGGTGATGTGGTCGGCGGTGGCCCACTACGCGCTGCGTCGCATACCGGAATGCGAAGCGGCGATCGAGCGCGCCGGGGAGATCGCCGAGCGCCTGGGCAGCCCCCGCTTCAGCTGGGAGCTGGACGTCTGTCGCGGCTCGCGCCTGATGGATCGCGGCGACCGCGCGGGGGGCGAGGCGTTGGTCCGTCGCGCTGGAGCGGTCCTGCGGCGGCTGCGCCCGGACATCCAGGTTTCGGTCGAGCTCACGTTCCTGTCCGTGAACGGATTGATGTTCGACGCCGAGGCGAAGCTGGGCCGCGCTCTCTGGGAGGTGATGGAGGCCGTCGTCGCGCAGGGGTCGCTGACGACCCTGGTCGCCTTCGGCGCGGCCCTGGGCGGAGAGGATGAGATCGCGGGCGAGCGGCTCGAGAAAGCGCTTTCCGCCGACCTGGCGCTGATCCGACGGCCGGACGGGCACGTGCCCGCGGGCTTGTGCTACCTCGCCTTGACCGCAACGCAGATCGGCGACCAGGCTGCCGGAGAGCGACTGCGAACTCTGCTGGAGCCGCTGCGCCCATATCTGATCCAGGCGCCACCCTCGCTGTTCTTCGGCAACTTGCCCGAGTGGCTGATCGGCCGCCTGGATCTCCTGGCGGGCAGGCCGGAGGCGGCCGTCGAGGAGCTGCGCGAGGCGGTCGAGCAAGCCGACGAGCTCGACCTCGTCTTGACCAGAGCATGGGCTCGGGTGGACCTGGCCAGCGCGCTGCATCGCTGCGGCGCCGCCGAGGAGGCACAGGCGGCGCTCGCCGAGGGCGAAGAGATCGTCGCCCGATACGGCCTCGGCCTGGTCGCACGCTGCGCCGCCGAGGTCAGGGCGGAGCTCGAGGGACGCGAGCCGCCGAGTCAGGCGCCGACCGCCGAGCGGCGCTCGCGCCCGATCCGGGCGATCAGGACTCGGGGAACGCGGCGAGCGCTGGCGGCGATGGCGGCCGGGCTCGACGACGCCGAGCTCGAGCGCCGCTTCGCCGAGCCGCGACGCCAGCGAGCGCTGATGAAAGGCGTGGCGCGTGGGTTCCAGCCGGCCCAAGCCGGCGGCTTCAGCGGAACGATCGCCTACGAGCTGGAGCCCTACGCGATCGAGCCGCCCCCCGACGCTCCCTGGCGCTGGGCGATCGAGGTCAACTCCCGTGCCGGCCGGGCGCGCCTGCTCGAGCCGGCGCCGCTGGACGCGGCGGTGACGGTCCATTTCGGCCTCGCGGACTGGGTGCGGGTGCTGGCCGGAAAGCAGGACCCCCTCACCGCGATGGTCGCCGGGCGCTGCAGCGTCGAGGGCGACGTCATTCTCGCCGCCCGCCTGGAGGCGATGTTCGGCGCTCGGTGAGGCCGCCGGGCTGCGGTCAGCAAAGAAAGCAGGCTGGTGGCCGTGTTCGACGGGGCCGCCAAACGAGATTGGCCCTTGTGATCGAGAGCGGGCGCCTCGCTCTCGAGCCCGACGCGCGCCGATCAGCGCCAAGCACAGAAGCCTGCGGGGGTTTCTCGATGCGGCTGAATGGAGTCGAACCATCACGTCCCGTAAGGGACACAAGCCCCTCAAGCTTGCGCGTCTACCAGTTCCGCCACAGCCGCGTGGGGGCGACGATTCTAGATGTTTGACCCTGGCTTGGTTTGCGGACGGCGGGAGGCGGGTTGCGCGGAGCGGATTCGTTTGCACGCGTCCGCGCCGCGCGGTAGCCTGCGAACAAGTGTTCGAATGGTTGCCGGCGGCTGCCGGCTGACGAGGAGGATCGGGTGGACCTGGATCTGACCAAGAGGCAGAAGGAGATCTTCGACTTCATCCGCCGCTACGCGGAGAAGACCGGCTACCCGCCCACGGTGCGGGAGATCGGCAAAGCGGTCGGGCTGCACTCGTCCTCGACCGTGCACGCGCACCTCGCCAACCTGGAGAAGATCGGGCTGCTGCGTCGCGACCCGACCAAACCGCGGGCGATCGAGCTGCTGTTCGACAAGGCCAAGCGGACGATCATGCCCGGCGGCGGGCTGCCGCTGGTCGGCCAGGTCGCCGCCGGCGAGCCGATCCTCGCCGAGGAGAACATCGAGGAGTACATCGAGATCCCCGACGTGATCGGTGGCGAGGACGGCGACTACGTCCTCCGGGTGCGCGGCGAAAGCATGAAGGAAGCCGGAATCTTCGAGCAGGACTACGTCGTCGTCCGCCCGGTCGACGATGCCGTCGACGGCGAGATCGTCGTCGCCATGATCGGCGAGGACGCGACCGTGAAGCGCTACTTCCGCGAGAGCGACCACATCCGCCTGCAGCCCGAGAACGCGACGATGGAGCCGATCCGGACGACCGAGGCGACCGTCCTCGGCAGGGTGATCGGCGTCGTGAGAAAAGTCTGACCGAAGCGTCGGTGCCGCGCTACCATCGCGGAGCGAGCTGAGCGACCGCGGGGGGAGAGAAAACCCCTCGAGGAAAGTCCGGACACCATAGGGCGAGGGCGGTGGGTAACGCCCACCCGGGGAAACCCGCGGGAAAGTGCCACAGAAACACACGGCCGATGGCGCGGCCACACGTGAGCCGCGTACAGGCAAAGGTGAAATGGTGCGGTAAGAGCGCACCGGCGCCGCGGCGACGCGGCGGCCAGGCAAACCCCGCCCGGTGCAAGGCCAAACAGGATCGTCGACCCTGCCCGGCGAGGTCCAGGTAGGCCGCAGGGCCGCAAGGCCCCTCGGGAGCTGCGCTCCCGAGAGATAGATGGCCGCTCAAGACAGGATCCGGCTTACAGGCTCGCTGAAGGGAAGGGGCCCTGCATGGGGCCCCTTCCCAACCTCTTCACAGTTTTCCGTCTTAGCGTTTGCTAACGTGCCGCCAACTTCCGCTGAATCTCCGCCACATATCGCGGGGAGCGGGGGACCCGACTAGTTGGGGCGAATCGCCGGCATCCGCCGCGTAGCGCAGCTCTTTCAGCGCGAGCCCGTCAGCTAACCCCGTAAGCGCCCGAAAGAGCATGAGAAACGCAAGGAACCGCCTTGGGCGGAAAAGCCGAGCCTGGATTGCGCTGCTGATCGCGGTGTGCGTGGTCGCCTGCGCCCCCGGCGCGGCGCAGGGGGGCACCGGCGGCGCTTCGAACGTCGCCGCGACCGGCTCGCTCGAAGGCGGCATCGCCTTCTCGCCCCTGCGCTCGGCCGGCGCCACCTGGTACGGGCCCGGCCTCTACGGCAGCCACACCGCCTGCGGCCAGATTCTGCAGCCGCAGACGATCGGCGTCGCCCACCGCGACCTGCCTTGCGGCACGCCGGTCAAGTTCGTCTACGGCGGCCACGAAATCGTCACCACGGTGATCGACCGCGGCCCCTACAGCGCCGGCAACGAATGGGACCTGACCAACGGTGCCCGCCGCGCGCTGCACTTCGAAGGCTCGGGCCAGATCCGCTATGCGGTCGCGATGAAGTACGCCCGGGCCGGGTAGACGGCCCGCCGCTCGCCGACAGCCGCCCCGGCGGTTAGTCTTTTGCCCGCCAAGCAGGACTTTCCACGAGAGGAGCACGGGCATGTCGAGGTCTTCGAAAAGAGCGGTCATCGCACTTGCGGCGGGGCTCGCGCTCCTTGTCACGTTCGCGGCGGGCACCGGCCTCGCGGCCAAGTCGCGGACCACGGTGGTGCTCGGCGGCAGCGGCGAAACCCCCAACCCGTCCTGCCCGGGCCTGCCCTGCCAGGCGATCGGCAGCGTCACCGGCTTCCAGGTCAGCACGACTCAGACGAGCCTTCCGTTCAACGTCAACCGCTCCGGCAAGGTGACCGCCTGGACGCTGACCCTGGCCCAGCCGACCAACTCGCAGCGCTCCTTCTTCAACGGCTTCTTCGGCACCCCGCCCGAGGCGCGGCTGGCGATCCTGCGCCGCGTCCCCGGTACCAGCCCGCCGCGCTACAACCTGCGCTCCCAGGGCTCGGTCCACGTGCTCAGCCCGTACTTCGGCCAAACGGTCAAGTTCGGCGCCTCGCTGAAGGTCGAAAAGGGCGACATCGTCGGCCTCACGATCCCCACCTGGGCACCGGCCTTCGCCCAGAACCTGCCGGCCAAGAACGCCTGGCGGGCGAGCCGCGAACCGGGCAGGTGCACCAACACCACCGACGTCCGCCAGGGCCGGCCCCAGGAGACGGTCGGCAAGCGAGCGACCTACGGCTGCCGCTACAGCACCGCGCGTCTGCTGTATACGGCAACCGTGGTCGAGAACTAAGCCGCGGAGGGCAGCACTTCCGGCGTCGCCTGATCCCTGGGCAGCGCCGCCGCGCTTGCGATCAGGCTCTGGAACTCGTTCAGCGCCAGGTGCGCGACCGCCTCGAGCAGCTCCTCGTCGGTCCAGCCGATTTCCCGTGCCTCCTCGTGCAGGTGGTGGGGGGGATAGCCGTCGTGCGCTTCCAGCGTCGCCTGCAGGTAGGCGAGCAGAGCCGCCTCCTTGGCGTCGCCGGAGTTGAAGCTGCGGGCCCGCGAGACCTCGTCGAGACCGAGCCCCGCCCGCCGCGCCGACTTGGCGTGCTGGGCGATGCTGTAGTCATCGTCGCGGTACTCGGCCACCGCCAGCGCGATCCGTTCCCGGGTCGCCAGCGGCAGGACGCCGCCGCGCAGCTCCGAGCGCATCCGCGTGTAGGCACGCAGGACCGCCGGTGCGCCGGCGAGGACGCCGACGAACTTGGTCACCGCGCCGCCGGCCGCCTGGATGCTCTTGATCAGGGGAGCGCTCTCGTCCGGAGCCGTCAACTCGTCGTGGATCTGGAATCTGCTTACTGCTGTTTTTACCGTCACGTGCTTCCCGCCTTTGGCTCGAATTCCGCTTTACAGAGCCTTTACATCGCCTTTACTTTACTTTGAGCCACTAACTTACGTGAAGTAAGTTATAGCTGGTTTTGCGTCCGTTCGCAAGCCCCGCGAAGCACGCTTCCTCTACCCGTAATACGCGACGATGCACCAGTCCGGTTCAGTCGCCTATCTTTGCCGTCCGAACTCGCAGCGCCGACCAGAGCCGAGGAGGCCGAGATGGCAGACAAACCGAAGAGCGCCGCCGACGTCGCCGCGATCGTCAGCGAACACGACGTGCGCTTCGTCCGGCTCTGGTTCACCGACGTCCTCGGCCAGCTGAAGAGCTTCTCGATCAACGCCTCCGAACTCGCCGACGCCTTCGAGGGGGGGATGGGGTTCGACGGCTCCTCGATCACCGGCTTCAACCCGATCGAGGAGTCGGACATGATCGCGATGCCCGATCCCTCGACCTTCGCCCTGATCCCCTGGCGCCCCGAAGAGGAGAACGCGGTCGCCCGCATGTTCTGCGACATCCGCGTGCCGGGCGGCGATCCCTACGAGGGCGATCCGCGCTGGATCATGCGCCGCGCCCTCAAACGGGCCCAGGACCTCGGTTTCGACGACTACAACATCGGCCCCGAGCTGGAGTTCTTCTACTTCCGCTCGGCCAAGCCGCAGGGCGGCGTCCCCGAGGTTCTCGACGAGGGCGGCTACTTCGACCTGACCACGCTCGACGCCGGCTCCGACGTGCGCCGCGACACCGTGCTGGCGCTGGAAAAGATGGGCATCCACGTCGAGTACACCCACCACGAGGTCGGCCCCTCCCAGCACGAGGTCGACATGCGCTACAAGAACGCGCTCGAGATGTCGGACGACTGCATGACCTACCGCATCGTCGTCAAGGAGTACGCGATGAAGTACGGCTGGCATGCGACCTTCATGCCGAAGCCGCTGTTCGGCGAGAACGGCTCCGGAATGCACGTCCACCAGTCGCTGACCAAAGACGGCAAGAACGCCTTCTTCGATGCCGACGACCCCTACTACCTCTCGCCGACCGCCAAGGCCTTCATCGCCGGCCAGCTCAAACACGCGCGTGAGATCTCGCCGCTCTTCGCCCAGTGGGTCAACTCCTACAAGCGCCTCGTCCCCGGCTTCGAGGCGCCGGTCTACCTGGCCTGGTCGCGCCGCAACCGCTCGGCGCTGATCCGGGTGCCGCTCTACCACCCCGGCAAGGAGGGGGCGACGCGGGCCGAGCTGCGCTGCCCCGACCCGGCCTGCAATCCCTACCTCTGCTTCGCCGGCATGCTGCAGGCGGGGCTGGAGGGGATCGAGAAGGGCTACGAGCTGCCCGAGCCGATGGAGCAGAACCTCTACCACCTCTCGCCCGAGGAGCGGGCCCAGCGCGGCATCGAGGAGCTGCCGGAGACGCTCGGCGAAGCGATCGAGGTCGCCGCCGACTCGGAGCTGGTCCTGCGCACGCTCGGCGAGCACACTTTCCGCCGCTTCGTCGAGATCAAGCGGCAGGAATGGGACGAGTACCGGGTCCAGGTCACTCCCTACGAGATCGAGAACTTCCTGCCGGTGCTCTAGCGCTTCTCGGCCTCGGGGTGCGACAGCGCCGAGGGCCACCAGAACTTATCGCCGACGGTCAGGGCGATGGCTGGCACTAGGACGCTGCGGACGAGGAAGGTGTCGAGGAGGACGCCGAAGGCGACCACGAAGCCGAGCTCGGTGAGGAAGGTGAGGGGGAGGACGGCGAGGACCGAGAAGGTGCCGGCGAGGACGATGCCGGCGCTGGTGATGACCGCGCCGGTGACCGCCAGCGCCCGCAGGATCCCCTGCCGGGAGCCGTGCTCGATCGTCTCCTCGCGCGCTCGCGAGATCAGGAAGATGTTGTAGTCGACCCCGAGCGCGACCAGGAAGACGAAGGCGAAGAGCGGCAGCGACGGTTCCGAGCCGGGGAAGTCGAAGACGAATTCGAAGACGAAGTAGCCGACCCCGAGCGCGGCGAGGAAGCTGAGGATCACGGTGCCGATCAGGATCAGCGGCGCCACCACCGCCCGCAGCAGGCCGATCAGAATCAGCAGGACGACGACGAGGACCAGCGGCGGGATCGCCACCGAGTCCCAGCCGGCGGCGTCGCGGACGTCGAATTCGACCGCCGTCGGGCCGCCGATCAGGGTCTCGGGGGAGACCTCGTGCGCCGCCTTGCGGATCGGTTCGACCAGGTCGAAGGCGGCAGTCGAGTACGGCTCGATCCCCAGCGTCGCCTGGACGAGGACCCCCGAGGACCCCTGGGTGACGGGCCCGGAGACCGCCTTGACGCCGTTGACCGCGGCCACCGCGCGCTGCACGGCCGGCACTTCGGCCGGACTCGGGACGATCACGTCGGTCGGCGCCGTGGTGCCCGAGGGGAAGCTCCTGCTGAGCAGGTGCTGGCCTTCGACCGACTCGACTTCGTGCGTGTAGCCGTCTTCGCTGGTCAGTTCGGTCGAGAAGAAGAGGAAGCCGCCGCAGAAGACCAGCAGGACTCCGATCGAGCCGCCCATCACGCGGCGCGGCGAGACCGCGACCCGGTCGCCGACCCGTTTCCAGAAGCCGTGGGTGGCGTCGGAGGCGTGCTCGCGCCGGTAGCGGCGCAGCTCGTAGGGGCGGAACACCGCGCGGTCGAGCGGGCCGACGAACAGCGAGGGGATGCGACCGCCGCTGAGCCGTCGCAGCAACCAGTTGAGCAGGACCAGCGGCAGCAGCACGAAGACGAGCAGGCCGGCCAGGACGACGCGGCCGAGCGCCCCGTAGCGCGAGCCGTCGACGATGTTGCGCTCGGCTCGGGCGGAGACCTCGCCGGGTTGCGGCGCCGTCTCGGGGGTGTTCGGGACGAACGGCCAGAAGGCGCGGCGGCCGAAGATCGTCAGCAGCGCCGGCAGCAGGGTCAGCATCGAAAGCGCCGCGCAGAGGATCCCGATCGCGGCGATCGGGCCGAGGCCGGAGGTGCCGTTGACTTTGGCGACGGTGAGGCAGAGCAGCGCCGCGATCACCGTCGCCGCCGAGGCGAAGATCGCCGGCCCGGCCGAGCGCAGCGCCGCCCGCATCGCCTCGTGCCTGTCAACGGTCCGGTGCAGCTCCTCGCGGTAGCGGGCGACGAGCAGCAGCGCGTAGTCGGTGCCGGCGCCGAGCACCAGCACCGACATGATCGAGCTCGACTGGCCGTTGATCGTCGTCCCCAGCTCGGAGACCCCGTAGCCGATCGAGCGCGAGAGCGTCTCCGCGAACAGCACCGCGATCAGCGGGATGAAGAGGAACATCGGCGAGCGGTAGATGGCGATCAGGAGGAAGATCACGAGGCTGACTGCGGCCAGCAGCAGCGTTCCGTTGATCCCTTCGAAGACTTCGATCGCATCGGCCGAGAAGCCGGCGCCGCCGGTGATCTTCACCTCCAGGCCGCCGCCCGGATCGGAGACCTGTTCGCGCCAGTACTTGACCGGGTTGAGGATCCGTTCGCCCTCGCCGTTGCCCTTGATGTAGGCGGTGACGATCGCCGCCTTGCCGTCCGGCGAGCGGACCGGGCCGACCCAGGGCGCGTAGCCCGGCGGCTGGCCGGGGACGGCGCGAGCCGGGGCGCCGGGGCCTTCGCCGTCGGCGATCACGCCGGGGAAGCGCCTGGCGTTCATCTTCGCGACGTCGGCGACGATCGTGCGGTCGTCGGCGCGGGTCAACCCGGACTCGCGCCTGAATACGACGACCGCCGGCGCCAGTTCGCCGCCCTGCAGCGATTTGGTCGCCTTCAGCGCCGCGGTCGATTCGGCGCTGCCCGGCAGGTAGGAGGTCGCCTCGTTGTTTTCGGCGTCTTCGAACTTGCCCGGCAGGTTGGCGGGGCCGGCGGCGACGAAGATGACCGCGAACCAGATCGCGAAGATGACCCACTTCGCTCGGCGGCCGGCGGCGAAGGTGAACATTGAGCCGCGCACGGCGGCATCCTTATCAGAGAAGGTCGGCCAGTTGCTGCGCAGCGGTCACCGGCGCCCGGCAGGCGAAGTGCTCGCAGACGTAGGCCGTCGGCTTGCCTTCTAGAGCCGGGCGATCCGCGAGCAGGGGTGGCGCTGCGCTGCCTTCCGCGCCGCCTGCGAGCACCTGGTGGGGCCGGTAGCCCGAGCGGACGAGGGTTGCCAGCTCGCTCAGGTCGTCGCCTATCAGCGCTACCTCCTTGACCGGGGAGAGGTGGAAGTCGAGGGCTCTCAGCAGGTGGGCGAAGGCGTCGGGCTGGCGCGGGGCGGCTTTGGCGAAGAGGCGCAGGACGCCTTCGGCCTGCTGCTCGAAGGCGCGGTTGCCGCTCAGCGCGGCGAGGCGCAGCAGGCCGAGCGCCATCGCCGAGTTGCCGGAGGGGATCGGGTGGTCGCCGATCTCCTTGCGGCGGGCGATCAGCTCCTCGTGGTCGTCGGAGGTCGAGAAGAAGCCGCCGCGCGCGGGGTCGCCGAAGCGGGCGATCGTCGTCGCGGCGAGCGCCTCGGCCTGCTCGTACCAGCGCGGCTCGAAGCTCGCTTCGTACAGCGTCAGCAGCGCTTCCAGCATGAAGGAGTGGTCCTCGAGGTAGGCGTTGAGCCGCCCCTCGCCGTCCTTGTAGGTGCGCAGCAAGCGGCCCCGTGCGTCGCGCAGGTCGGCGAGGACGAACTCGGCGCAGCGACGCGCCGCCTCCAGGTAGTCCTCGCGGCCCAGCGCCGCTCCCGCCTCGGCCAGCGCCGCCAGCATCAGCGCGTTCCAGGCGGTCAGCCGCTTGTCGTCGAGTCCCGGGCGGGTCCGCTCCGACCGCGCCTCGAACAGCGCCCTGCGGGCCGCCTCCAATCCCGCCGGCTCCTTGGCAGCGGCGCCGCCGGCGCGGCGCAGGACGTTGCGGCCCTCGAAGTTGCCCGCCTCGCCGACGCCGTAGAACTCGATCGCGACTTGCGCGCCCTCGCCCAGCACCGCCCGTATCTGCGCCGGCGTCCAGACGTAGAAGCGGCCCTCCTCGCCCTCCGAGTCGGCGTCGAGCGCCGAGTAGAAGCCGCCCTCGGGGCCGCGCATCTCGCGCAGCGCCCAGTCGAGCGTCTGCTCGCAGACGCGGCGGTAGCGCTCGTGACCCGTCGCCTGCCAGCCGTGCAGGTAGGCGCGGGCCAGCAGCGCGTTGTCGTAGAGCATCTTCTCGAAGTGGGGGACGACCCAGGCGCCGTCGACGGAGTAGCGCGAGAAGCCGCCGCCGAGCTGGTCGTAGATGCCACCGGCCATCATCGCGTCGAGGGTCAGCTCGACGTGCTCGTTCTCGCCGCGCGCGAGCAGCAGCTCCAGCGCCGAGGCGGGCGGGAACTTCGGCGCGCCGCCGAAGCCTCCGCGCTCGGTGTCGGCCGAGCTTCGCAGCGTCGCCAGAGCCTCCTCGAGCAGCTTGGCGCCGGGAGCGTCGGCGGCCGGCTCGATCGCGCCGATCGCGCCCAGCCGCGCCCGCGTCTCCGCCGC
Organism: uncultured Solirubrobacterales bacterium; assembly: GCA_963702955.1. Classification (GTDB taxonomy): domain Bacteria; phylum Actinomycetota; class Thermoleophilia; order Solirubrobacterales; family 70-9; genus VRUE01. Next base: position 275,404 of record OY969774.1, read on the forward strand.
CCGCTCCCGCAGCTCCTCGCGTCGTCCCGCGAACGCGTCGACGACCGCCTCCATCACCATCCGGAAGCTCGGCATGCCGCGGCTCTCGTCGGGCGGGAAGTAGGTGCCGCCGTAGAACGGCACCCCCTCGGGATCGCAGAAGACGGTCATCGGCCAACCGCCCTGGCCGCTGATCGCCTGCACCGCCTCCATGTAGAGGGCGTCAACGTCGGGCCGCTCCTCGCGGTCAACCTTGACGCTTACGAAGTGCTCGTTCATGTAGGCGGCGGTGGCTGGGTCCTCGAAGGACTCGCGCTCCATCACGTGACACCAGTGGCAGGCCGAGTAGCCGACCGAGAGCAGGATCGGGCGGTCGAGCTCACGCGCCCGCCTCAGCGCCTCCTCGCCCCACGGGTACCAGTCGACTGGGTTGTCGCGGTGCTGGAGCAGGTATGGGCTGGTCTCCTGTGCGAGGCGGTTCGGCATCGAGCCCACACTACCCCTGGAGCCTGGAGGCCAAATTTTTGGCATCCAGGGGTCGCCGAAACTAGGTCGTAATGCCGGAATCGGCACCGGCCGATAGCTTGGCGAGCATCGGTCGGACTACATTCCATAGGTGGCGAGAGGACGGCTGATGACGCAGAGCGAACCGGCGATCGAGGCCGTGCTGAAAAAGCTGGACGAGGGCGACCGCGAAGTCGTCCTGGCGGCGCTTGAACGCGCCGATCGGACCGAGGCCGAGTTGCGCTATCTGGCCGACCACGACTCGCTGACCGGCCTGCTCGATCGCCGGCGCTTCCGCGCCGAGCTCGACCAGTACGCCTCGTTCACCGCTCGCTACGGCGGTCAGGGTGCGGTGATGATCGTCGACATCGACGGCCTCAAGGCGATCAACGACCTGCATGGTCACCATGCCGGCGACAACCTGATCCGCCAGGTGGCGGCGACGATGCGCGAACGGGTGCGCGCCACCGACCTCGTCGCCCGGCTCTCGGGAGACGAGTTCGCGATCCTGATGCCGCAGACCGACACCCCGGGCGCCCTGCAGCTGGGCGAAGACCTGCGCGCCCAGGTGGCGGAGACCGCCCGCCCGGCCCCCGAGGCCGAGGCGGCGACGATCAGCGTCGGGATCACCATGTTCGGCGGCGGCGGCGACACCGGCGCCGAGACGGTGCTGGTCGCCGCCGACCAGGCGATGTACCGGGCGAAGGAGGGGGGCCGCAACCAGATCGCCCTCTTCCGCGATCCCGACGAGCCCCAGCGCGACCCGGCGCGCCGGCAGACGACCGTGGCGCGGATCCGCGACGCGCTGACCGGGGATCGCCTCAGCCTCCAGACCCAGCCGATCCGCAGCCTCGCCTCGGGCGGGATCGAGCGCTACGAGCTGCTGCTGCGGATGACCAGCGAAGAGGGCGAGTTGCTGCCGGCCGCCTCGTTCATCGAGGCCGCCGAGCGCTCGGGGATGATCCAGGAGCTCGACCGCTGGGTCGTCTCGCGCGCCCTCGAGCTGCTCGCCGAGCGCGACCGCCAGGGTGCCCCGCTCTCCCTCCACGTCAACATCTCCGGCGCTTCGCTGACCGACGTCTCGGTGCTCGAGTTCATCGAGCGGCGCCTCGACGAAGGCGGCGTCGATCCCTCCCACTGCACCTTCGAGATCACCGAGACGGCGGACATCTACGACTACGACCAGGCCGCCGGCTTCGCCGACCGCCTCACCGACTTCGGCTGCCAGGTGGCGATCGACGACTACGGCGCCGGCTTCGGGCCCTTCCACTACCTGAAGCGGATTCCCTTCGACCTGATCAAGATCGACGGCTCCTTCGTCGAGGACATGCCGCGCAGCGATGCCGACCAGCTGACCGTCAAAGCGATCGTCCAGATCGCCCGCGGGCTCGGCAAGACGACGATCGCCGAGTACGTCCAGGACGACAAGACGACCGAGATGCTGCGCGAGTACGGGGTCGACATGGCACAGGGCTACCACCTCGGCCGCCCGGTCAACCTGGCCGAGGCCTTCCCGGTCTAGGCGGTCCTACCCCCGCAGCTCGGCCCGCTTCACCTTGCCGCTCGACGTCTTCGGCAGCTCCGCGGCGAACTCGACGATGCGGGGGAACTTGTAGGGCGCGGTCTCGCGCTTGCAGTGCTCCTGCAGCTCGCGGGCCAGCTCCTCGCCCGGCTCGCGGTCGCGCGGGACGACGATCGCCCGCACCACCGAGCCGCGCTCGGGGTCGGGGGCGGCGACCGCGGCCGCCTCGGCGACGGCGGGATGGGAGAGCAGTGCCGACTCGACCTCGACCGGGCCGATCCGGTAGCCGGCGGAGACGATGATGTCGTCGTCGCGCCCCTCGAAGAAGAGGTGCCCGCCCTCTTCGCGGACCAGGTCGCCGGTCGGCCACCACTCACCCTCGAAGCGCTCGCCGTCGAGGTAGCCGGAGAAGAAGGTGGGGGAGGAGGCGGCGCGCAGCTGCAGCTCCCCCGCCTCGATCCGCACCTCGATCCCCGGCAGCGGCCGGCCCATCGAGCCGGGGACGACCGGTTCGCCGGCGAGGTTGCCGCTGATGTGGCCGGTCTCGGTCTGGCCGTAGCCGTCGGCCGGCTCGGTGCCCATCGCCTGGCCGAAGGCGGCGATCGTCTCCGCCTCCAGCGCCTCGCCGGCCGAGACCATGCGGCGCAGGGCGGGGAGCGGGCGCAGGGCGGTCCGCTTGGCGAGCATCCGGTACTCGGTCGGTGCCTGGCAGAGCACGTTGACGCCGAGCGCCTCGGCGAGGTCGAGTCGCTCGGCCGGCTCGAAGCGGCCCTCGTGGATCGTGGCCGCAGCGCCGGTCAGCCAGGGGGCGAGAAAGACGTTGCGGGCCGACTTCGACCAGCCCGGCGCGGTCGTGCACCAGACCAGCTCGCCGGGACGCGAGCCGAGCCAGTGCTCAGCCTGGGCCCGCTGCCCGCCCAGGTAGCGGTAGGAGTGGACGACGCCGCGCGGCTCGCCGGTGGTGCCGGAGGTGAAGACGATCAGCGCCGGGTCCTCGGCGTCCATCCGCTCGACCGGCGCCGGCGTCTCCTGCGGGCGGTCCTCGTCGAGGGTCTCCGCGACCTCGGCCAGGGTCATCGCCGCGACCTCGTCCGGGATCTCGTCGAGCAGATCCTCCTCGACGACGCAGAGGGCCGGCGCGGCGGCGCTCGCCCGCAGCTCCATGTCGTGGCGGCGCAGCTGCGGGTTGCAGGGCAGCGCCACCGCGCCCATCCGCCAGCAGGCGAGCAGCGTCAGCGCCCACTCGATCCGGTTGCCGACCAGGGTCATCACCACGTCGCCGCGCCGCACCCCACGCGCCGCGAAGGCTCCCGAGAGGCTCCCGGAGCGGGCGATCAGCTCGCCGAAGTGCCAGTCGCGCCGGGCACCCGCGGCGTCAACCGCGACGATCCCCAGCCGCGAGGCCGGCGATCGCTCCATCACGTCCTCGACGAAGTTCACGCGCGCCAGTCTGCCACCCGCGAAAGGGACGTGCCGGTGATTGACCGCCCAATATGGTGGTCGATCACCGGCACGTCCGGGTGCGGGCGGGTCAGGACTCGGAGAGGCGGAGGCGCAGGTAGATGCGGCGAAGGGGGGCGGGGGCCCACCAGTTCCACTCGCCCAGCAGGCGCATCAGCGAGGGGACGAGGAGGGCGCGGACGATCGTCGCGTCGATCATCACCCCGAACGCCATCCCGATCGCGATCTGCTTGACGAAGAAGACGCTGCTGACGCTGAAGGCGAGGAAGACGAGGGCGATCGCCAGCGCCGCGGCGGTGATCACCCGGCCGGTGCGGGCGATCCCGGTGGCGACGGCCTCCTCGTTGCTGTCGCCGAGGTCGTGCCGCTCCTTGATCCGCGCCATCACCAGCACCGCGTAGTCGGTCGCGAGGCCGAAGATCACGGCGAAGAGGAAGACCAGGCTGGTCACCTCGATCGCCGCCGGGCCGCTGTAGCCGAGCGGGCCGTCGAGCCAGCCCGCCTGGAAGGCGAGGACGAGGATGCCGAGCGTCGCGCCCAGGGTGAGCGAGTTCATCAGCAGCGTCTTCACCGGCAGCAGCACCGAGCCGGTCAGCAGGAAGAGCAGGATCAGGGTGGTCAGGGCGATGATCCCGACGACCAGCGGGGCGTGGTCGATCAGGCTCTGCTTCTGGTCGATGAAGCCGGCGGTGTTGCCGGAGACGAGCGTGGTCGCCGCGCCCGGCGGGGGGAGGTCGCGGATCGCCCGCACCGAGTCCTGGGCGCCGCTGTGGAGGGCCGGTTCGTCGAGGCCGAAGTTGGCGAAGGCGACCCGACCGGATGCGCGAGCGAAGGGGCTGCCGTGCACGACTCCGCCGACCGCTTCGATCCGCTTCCGGTAGGCAGCCAGCTGGGCGCCGCCGGCGCGCCCGGCGACCGTCACGGTCACCGCCTCGGTGACGTTGCGCGGGTAGTGCGCTTCGAGGTATTTGTAGGCCTTGTAGGCGGGCGCGCCGGTCGGCACCGCTTCGGCGCTCGGCCCGGTCAGCGTCGTCCACAGCAGCGGCGCCGCGGCCGCCAGCAACAGCGCCGAGCTGGCCAGCGCGACGGCGACCGGTCTCCGCATCACGCCGCGGGCCAGCCGGTACCAACCGTCGGAGGTGTCCGAGACGGCGGGGCCGCGACGGATCGAGAGCGCGTCGATCCGCGTGCCGAGCAGGGCCAGCATCGAGGGGACGACGAGGATCGCGATCACCGACGAGAGCACCGCCACGGAGGCGCCCGCGACGGCCATCGAGTAGAGGAAGCGCTGCGGCATGAAGACCAGCGCCGCCATCGCCGCGGCGACGGTGAAGCCGGAGAAGACCGCGGTTCGCCCCGCCGTCTGAACGGTGCGGCGGTGCGCCTCCCGCGACGCACCGCCGCGCCCTATCTCCTCGCGATATCGCGAGACCAGAAGCAACGCGTAGTCGACCGCCAGCCCGAGACTGAGCCCGGTGGCGATGTTGAGCGCGAAGATCGAGGTGTCGACGAAGGTCGACATGATCCGCAGGACCAGCAGCGTGCCGACGATCGAGACGCCGCCGATCAGCAGCGGGATCCCCGCCGCGACGACGCCGCGGAAGACGAACAGCAGCAGCAGGGCGACCAGCGGGAAGGCGATCAGCTCGGCCTTGGTCAGGTCTTCGCGGGTCTGGTCGTTGGTCTGGTTGAAGCCGGCCGCGAAGCCGCCCATCGAGACGTCGAGCGGGCTCGAGGCGATCAGCGGTTCGACCTCTTCGGATGCGATGCCCCCCTTGTCCTCGATGTCTTCGACCGAGAGGTAGCCGGCGATCACCAGCGATTCGCCGTCGCGGGCGATCAGCCCGGCGCCGGCACGGGGGTCGCTCAGCGGATCGACCACGTGGCCGACGTACTGGACCTTTTCCATCCCACGGCTGAGCCGGCCCACCTCGCGGCGCACCGAGGGGCTGCGCAGGTCGAGCGGGCCGCCGCCGGGGGCGCGGACGACCAGCAGGATCGCCGGGTTCGGGTTGTAGCCGAGCGCCTTGTCGAGCAGCGCCGTCGCCCGCTCGCTCTGCGACGCCGAGTCGGTGAAGCCGGCCGCCTTGAGGTGGTGTTCGACGTTGTGGCCGATCGCCACGGCGAGGATCGCGAAGACCCCGACGGCGGCGAGAACGCGCTTCGGGTGCTTCCAGGTGAGGTCGGCGATCCGGGTCACCGGCGCGCACCCTACCAGATTTCAAAGTGAAGACTTTGAAATACAAATTAAGGCTGGTACCATCGAGGCATGCCGCAGCGCGAATACGACCAGTCGTGCAGTCTCGCCTGCGCGCTCGATCGGATCGGCGAGCGCTGGTCGCTGCTGATCGTGCGCGAGCTGTCGCTCGGGCCGCTGCGCTTCTCCGACCTTGCCCGCTCGGTGGGGGGCGCGCCCACCGACGTCCTCACCAAGCGGCTTCGCGACCTCGAGCGGCACGGAATCGTCCACCGCCGCGAGCTCGAAGCGCCCGCCTCGGGGACGGCCTACGAGCTGACCGAGTTGGGTCGCGGTCTCGAGCGGCCGATGCTCGAGCTCGGGCGCTGGGGACTGCATTTCGAGCAGGTTGCCGACATCGCCGGCCTCGCTCCGACCTCGCTCGCGAACGCGATGCGCGTGATCCTCCACCCGCCGGCCGACGCGGAGCTGACCGTCGGCCTGCGCAGCGGCGGGCGCTCCTACCGGCTGCGGATCGAAGGAGGCTGGATCGAAGCTGCCCGTGGAGAGGCCACGGACGCCGACGTCACCCTGGCCGGCGAACCCGCGGACGTGCTGGTCGCTCTCGCCGCCCCCGGGGCGGGTGGGCAGGGCGTCGAAGTCGAGGGCGACCGGGCGGCGCTAGAGTCGCTTCGGAAGATGGTGGTGCTGCCCGACGACCTGCTCGAGGCGGCGCTCGCCGAGCTGAAGGGCGCCGCTACGGCGACTGCCTAACGGAACTCCGCCGAGTTCTGGCCGAAAAGCCTGGCGGGCGACGATTCTGCGGGGTGAGGCGACACCGGCGGCGGGGCACAGCGTTCAGGTTTCGCTCGGTGCAGCTTGACGGCGACCTTGAACCTCTTGATCACCGGAGTCGCATCGGCACCCCCGGGGCCCGCTGCTTTGACCTTGAAGATGTATTTACCGGAGCCGAGACAGCGATAGGTCATCGGTGAGATGCAGGAATCGTACGTGGATATCCGCCGAACCCTGGTGAGCGTGCAGCGAAATCTGGTCGCGTTCCCTCGCGCGGCGAAGACGAACTGCGCCACGCCGCGCTTGTGTGCGACCTTCGCCTTGAGCAGCTTGGTGTTCGGCGCCGCCCAGCTCGACGCGAGGGCTGGGGTGGGCGCTGGCGTCGCTGCTGGGGCCGGCGGTGAGAGCACCTGATCCAGCGTCGCGGAGACCGCCCTGTCCGCATCCATCGAGACCCGGCACTCGTCGCTGGCGACAATTTCATCGCAACCCGACCAGACGGTTACCGCGGTGCCGGAATCCGGCGCCGCGGCGAGCGTCACTTCGGTGCCGTGGTTGAAGCCGGCCGAGCAGGTGGCCCCGCAGTCGATCCCGGCCGGGGAGCTGCTCACGGTGCCGGTGCCCGAGCCGCTCACGGTGACCGAGAGCTGGTGGCGCTGGAAGGCGAATTCGGCGCCCACCGACTTCGCCGCGCCCATCGTCACTTCGCAGCTGCCGGCGCCCACGCAGGCGCCCGACCAGCCCTTGAATTCAGATCCCGCCGCCGGGGCGGGGGAGAGCGTCACCACGGTCCCCTGTTCATAAGCCTCTTCGCAGTCGGCCCCGCAGTTGATCCCCGCCGGGGAGCTGCTCACGGTGCCGGCTCCGTTGCCCGCGGCGGTGACGGTGAGGGGGAACTTCGGCACCGGGGCGAATTCGGCCCCGACCGACTTGGCCGAGCTCATCGTCACCTTGCAGGCGCCGGCGCCGGCGCAGGCGCCGGTCCACTTGACGAACGAGGAGCCGCCGGCCGGCGCCGCGGCGAGCGTCACTTCGGTGCCGTGGTTGAAGCCGGCCGAGCAGGTGGCCCCGCAGTCGATCCCGGCCGGGGAGCTGCTCACGGTGCCGGTGCCCGAGCCGCTCACGGTGACCGAGAGCTGGTGGCGCTGGAGGGCGAATTCGGCGCCCACCGACTTCGCCGCGCCCATCGTCACTTCGCAGCTGCCGGCGCCCACGCAGGCGCCCGACCAGCCCTTGAATTCAGATCCCGCCGCCGGGGCGGGGGAGAGCGTCACCACGGTCCCCTGTTCATAGGCCTCTTCGCAGTCGGCCCCGCAGTTGATCCCCGCCGGGGAGCTGCTCACGGTGCCGGCTCCGTTGCCCGCGGCGGTGACGGTGAGGGGGAACTTCGGCACCGGGGCGAATTCGGCCCCGACCGACTTGGCCGAGCTCATCGTCACCTTGCAGGCGCCGGCGCCGGCGCAGGCGCCGGTCCACTTGACGAACGAGGAGCCGCCGGCCGGCGCCGCGGCGAGCGTCACTTCGGTGCCGTGGTTGAAGCCGGCCGAGCAGGTGGCCCCGCAGTCGATCCCGGCCGGGGAGCTGCTCACGGTGCCGGTGCCCGAGCCGCTCACGGTGACCGAGAGCTGGTGGCGCTGGAGGGCGAATTCGGCGCCCACCGACTTCGCCGCGCCCATCGTCACTTCGCAGCTGCCGGCGCCCACGCAGGCGCCCGACCAGCCCTTGAATTCAGATCCCGCCGCCGGGGCGGGGGAGAGCGTCACCACGGTCCCCTGTTCATAAGCCTCTTCGCAGTCGGCCCCGCAGTTGATCCCCGCCGGGGAGCTGCTCACGGTGCCGGCTCCGTTGCCCGCGGCGGTGACGGTGAGGGGGAACTTCGGCACCGGGGCGAATTCGGCCCCGACCGACTTGGCCGAGCTCATCGTCACCTTGCAGGCGCCGGCGCCGGCGCAGGCGCCGGTCCACTTGACGAACGAGGAGCCGCCGGCCGGCGCCGCGGCGAGCGTCACTTCGGTGCCGTGGTTGAAGCCGGCCGAGCAGGTGGCCCCGCAGTCGATCCCGGCCGGGGAGCTGCTCACGGTGCCGGTGCCCGAGCCGCTCACGGTGACCGAGAGCTGGTGGCGCTGGAGGGCGAATTCGGCGCCCACCGACTTCGCCGCGCCCATCGTCACTTCGCAGCTGCCGGCGCCCACGCAGGCGCCCGACCAGCCCTTGAATTCAGATCCCGCCGCCGGGGCGGGGGAGAGCGTCACCACGGTCCCCTGTTCATAAGCCTCTTCGCAGTCGGCCCCGCAGTTGATCCCCGCCGGGGAGCTGCTCACGGTGCCGGCTCCGTTGCCCGCGGCGGTGACGGTGAGGGGGAACTTCGGCACCGGGGCGAATTCGGCCCCGACCGACTTGGCCGAGCTCATCGTCACCTTGCAGGCGCCGGCGCCGGCGCAGGCGCCGGTCCACTTGACGAACGAGGAGCCGCCGGCCGGCGCCGCGGCGAGCGTCACTTCGGTGCCGTGGTTGAAGCCGGCCGAGCAGGTGGCCCCGCAGTCGATCCCGGCCGGGGAGCTGCTCACGGTGCCGGTGCCCGAGCCGCTCACGGTGACCGAGAGCTGGTGGCGCTGGAGGGCGAATTCGGCGCCCACCGACTTCGCCGCGCCCATCGTCACTTCGCAGCTGCCGGCGCCCACGCAGGCGCCCGACCAGCCCTTGAATTCAGATCCCGCCGCCGGGGCGGGGGAGAGCGTCACCACGGTCCCCTGTTCATAAGCCTCTTCGCAGTCGGCCCCGCAGTTGATCCCCGCCGGGGAGCTGCTCACGGTGCCGGTGCCCGAGCCGCTCACGGTGACCGAGAGCTGGTGGCGCTGGAGGGCGAATTCGGCGCCCACCGACTTCGCCGCGCCCATCGTCACTTCGCAGCTGCCGGCGCCCACGCAGGCGCCCGACCAGCCCTTGAATTCAGATCCCGCCGCCGGGGCGGGGGAGAGCGTCACCACGGTCCCCTGTTCATAGGCCTCTTCGCAGTCGGCCCCGCAGTTGATCCCCGCCGGGGAGCTGCTCACGGTGCCGGCTCCGTTGCCCGCGGCGGTGACGGTGAGGGGGAACTTCGGCACCGGGGCGAATTCGGCCCCGACCGACTTGGCCGAGCTCATCGTCACCTTGCAGGCGCCGGCGCCGGCGCAGGCGCCGGTCCACTTGACGAACGAGGAGCCGCCGGCCGGCGCCGCGGCGAGCGTCACTTCGGTGCCGTGGTTGAAGCCGGCCGAGCAGGTGGCCCCGCAGTCGATCCCGGCCGGGGAGCTGCTCACGGTGCCGGTGCCCGAGCCGCTCACGGTGACCGAGAGCTGGTGGCGCTGGAGGGCGAATTCGGCGCCCACCGACTTCGCCGCGCCCATCGTCACTTCGCAGCTGCCGGCGCCCACGCAGGCGCCCGACCAGCCCTTGAATTCAGATCCCGCCGCCGGGGCGGGGGAGAGCGTCACCACGGTCCCCTGTTCATAAGCCTCTTCGCAGTCGGCCCCGCAGTTGATCCCCGCCGGGGAGCTGCTCACGGTGCCGGCTCCGTTGCCCGCGGCGGTGACGGTGAGGGGGAACTTCGGCACCGGGGCGAATTCGGCCCCGACCGACTTGGCCGAGCTCATCGTCACCTTGCAGGCGCCGGCGCCGGCGCAGGCGCCGGTCCACTTGACGAACGAGGAGCCGCCGGCCGGCGCCGCGGCGAGCGTCACTTCGGTGCCGTGGTTGAAGCCGGCCGAGCAGGTGGCCCCGCAGTCGATCCCGGCCGGGGAGCTGCTCACGGTGCCGGTGCCCGAGCCGCTCACGGTGACCGAGAGCTGGTGGCGCTGGAGGGCGAATTCGGCGCCCACCGACTTCGCCGCGCCCATCGTCACTTCGCAGCTGCCGGCGCCCACGCAGGCGCCCGACCAGCCCTTGAATTCAGATCCCGCCGCCGGGGCGGGGGAGAGCGTCACCACGGTCCCCTGTTCATAAGCCTCTTCGCAGTCGGCCCCGCAGTTGATCCCCGCCGGGGAGCTGCTCACGGTGCCGGCTCCGTTGCCCGCGGCGGTGACGGTGAGGGGGAACTTCGGCACCGGGGCGAATTCGGCCCCGACCGACTTGGCCGAGCTCATCGTCACCTTGCAGGCGCCGGCGCCGGCGCAGGCGCCGGTCCACTTGACGAACGAGGAGCCGCCGGCCGGCGCCGCGGCGAGCGTCACTTCGGTGCCGTGGTTGAAGCCGGCCGAGCAGGTGGCCCCGCAGTCGATCCCGGCCGGGGAGCTGCTCACGGTGCCGGTGCCCGAGCCGCTCACGGTGACCGAGAGCTGGTGGCGCTGGAGGGCGAATTCGGCGCCCACCGACTTCGCCGCGCCCATCGTCACTTCGCAGCTGCCGGCGCCCACGCAGGCGCCCGACCAGCCCTTGAATTCAGATCCCGCCGCCGGGGCGGGGGAGAGCGTCACCACGGTCCCCTGTTCATAAGCCTCTTCGCAGTCGGCCCCGCAGTTGATCCCCGCCGGGGAGCTGCTCACGGTGCCGGCTCCGTTGCCCGCGGCGGTGACTTTCAGCGTGAACTTGGGAGCGGACACGCTGATAGTCACCGAGTCGGCCGAGCTGGTGGCTTCCGAGCTCTTTACGACCAGCGAGAAGGTCAGCGAGGCCGCCCCGGTCGGCGCAGTGAAGGTCGGTTTTACCGCATGTGAGTTGGAGAGGGTCACTGCTGGACCCGAGGTCTGTTTCCATTCGTAGCTGAGGGTGTGGCCGAGGGGGTCGGAGCTGCCCGAGCCATCCAGGATGACGGGCGCTTTGCTCGCTACGGACTGGTCCAGCCCGGCATTGGCGCCGGGGACAGCCGTTTCAGCAAGGACGATCTGGCGCTTCAACCAGGCCCAGTAGCCGGCGAAGAATGGTTCTTCGCACTCCACCTGGGTCGCGCAGGCTTCGTTCGAGTCGTGAGCCGCGTAGGCGTAGTAGGCGCTCAGCTTTTTCCCCAGCTGCGGTTCGAAGACGTTGACCGGGTAATTCTCGCTTTCGTAGTCCATGTAGGAGCGAAGCACGTGCTCGGACTTGTAAGAGCCGTTTGCGATCTGCACCAATTTGGCCGTGGCGGTGTGGTCGGCGTGGTCTGCGGCGCTGAATTCGTGGACAAAGTCCTGGGTCGAGAGCACATTCGGTTCGAATTCCTCGATCAGGCCTTCGAGCGTCGCCAGCAGCCCTTCGTAGGTGTAGGTGGCCGAGCCGTCGAGCGCAGTGAGTTCGGAGATCGGCGTCAGGTTGGAGGGCTGGGGATTGTGGCTGCGCCAGAGCCTGGGCAGGCTCTTGTATTCCGTGGCCGGGTACCCGGCACCGGTGGGGCCGCCGTTGGGCAGTCGCAGGTAGACCTCGCTGACGGTGGGTTTGGCGGTCAGGGTCGCCATGTGAAGCTTGTGGCCGGCGACGGTCGGTTCTGAATTCGTCCAGACGTTCGCGACACCGGCCATCTCCGCGTAGGCCGCCCGCGAGCCGTTCTCGCGTTCGCGCCAGTAGGCCTCGCCGAGGCCGGCGTCTCCGGCCGTGACGAAGACCGTGCGCACGCAATAGCCGGCGGCGATGTCTTCGAGCAGGCCCGGGTTCTCGAAGATGATGTCATCGTCCTCGTGGGCCACGATGGCCATCCTCTTCTGTGGGCAAGACGGGCCGTCGGCATGCGCCATCGCGGGGAGCGAAACGAGCAGCAGGGCGCTGGCCAGCAGCGCTGCGCCGGCAACCAGCGCGTGCAAGGGCACTTTTCGCGACCTTTCCCTCACGGATTGATTGTGCCGGACAAATGTGTGTGAGGGGCGCTCGATCAATTGTCCAGGGCGCCGATCCCGCCCACAGACCCTCGCGAGACGGCATTGCAGCGGGGAATGCGGCCCTGGTGCTTGGCGCTCAGGCGAGCTCGGTGTCGTCGTAGAGCTTCTCGACGCGCAGGGTGCCGGGGGGAACCGCCTCGACGCAGAGGTTGCAGAGGACGCACTCGTCGAGGTTCTGCTCGACGATCTCGACGCCCCCCTCGGTCGCCTTGAAGATGTCGACCGGGCAGACTTCCTCCAGCTTGCGTGCCAGCTCGGCGTCGCCGGCGACGGAGGCGCCTACCTCGACGTCGATGAAGACTTTGCTCAGCGCCTCCGCCATCAGACCGCCGCTCCCAGCTTCTCCTTGACCGCGTTGACGATCTCGTCGATCCGCTCGACGACGCGGATGCCGGCCGCTTCGAGGCGGGCGATCTTCTCGGTCGCGGTGTCCTCGACGCCCTCGACGATCGTCCCGGCGTGGCCGAAGCTCATCCCCTTCATCTCCTCGTCGTCCATGAACTTGCCGGCCATGAAGGCGACGATCGGCAGCCGCGAGTCGTGCTCCTTCACCCAGGCGGAGAGCTGCGCCTCCATCCGTCCCCCGGGCTCGGTGTAGATGATGATCGCCTGCGTCTGCTCGTCGGCCTCGAAGTAGGGCATCAGCTCGGCGTAGGTCGAGCCGATGATCGCGTCGCCGCCGATCGAGACCGCGGTCGAGACACCGAGGCCGGCCTGGGTAAGCGAGGAGGAGATCTCGGTCGTCATCCCGCCGGAGCGGCTCATCACGCCGACCGGGCCGGGGGCGTAGGCCTTGGCGGCGTCTTTGGCCGGACCGCCGATGCCGCCCATCTTGCAGACCTCGGGGACGATCAGGCCGAGGCAGTTGGGGCCGATGATCCGCGCTCCGCGCATCTCCGCCAGCTCGACCATCTGGGCCACGTCGCGGCGTGGGATCCGCTCGGTGACGATCACGATCAGCTCGATCCCGTTCTCGATCGCCTCCAGCACCGCGTCCTTGGTGAAGGCGGGGGGGACGGTGACGACCGAGCCGTCGATCGGGCCGCCGTGGTTCTCGACCGCCTGGGCGACGGTGTCGAAGACCGGCACGCCGTGGACGTCGCGGCCCTTGCGGCCGGGGGTGACGCCGCCGACGATCTTCGAGCCGTAGTCGAGGCACTCGCGGGTCAGGTTGACCGCCTCGCGCCCGGTGATCCCCTGGACGATGAAGGTCGTCTCCTTGCTCAACAGGATGCTCACGCCGGCGCCCCCTGGATCTTGGCGACGGCGCGGCCGGCCGCCTCCCACATCGAGACGGAGCGGTCGCAATACTCGACGCCGTAGCGGTCGAGGATCTTGAAGCCCTCCTCCTCCCAGGCGCCGGGGATGCGAAAGATCGCGATCGTCTCCGCCGGGTCCTTGCCGAGCTCGAGGCAGGCCTTGATCACGCCGCGGGCGACGATGTTGACGCGGGTGTTGGAGACGATCGACATCATCACCGCGATCTTCTCGACGCCGTCCTTCTCCAGCACCTGCTTGGCCAGGCCGCAGGCCTTGGCGACCGAGGGGTTGCCGCCGATCTCGGAGTAGTTGGCCGGCTTGCCGCCCTGGCTGCGGACCGCGTCGGTCAGCGTCAGCGAGCCGCCGCCGGCGCCGATCACGAGGCCGAGGTTGCCCTCGAAGCCGTGGTCGCGGCCCTGAATCACGCCGCGGTGGTCGGCGGCGTCGATCGCGGCGACGTTGCGCTCGAAGGCCGAGGGCTCGTACGGCTCGCGGGTATCGTCCTCGGCGATCTCCAGCGCCTTGCGCAGCAGCCCCTTCTGCCGCCCGACCGCCTCGTTCTCCATCTCCATGTGGGCGTCGAGGGCGACGAAGCTGCCGTCGGTCAGCTCGGCCAGCGGGTTGATCTCGGCCAGGGTCATGTCGTTGTCGCGGAAGAGGCGGGCGAGGCGGGCGAGGATCGGCGTCGCCCGGGTCAGCGGCCGGCCGGTCACCCCGGTCGCGGCGATCGTCTGCTTCGCCTCGAAGTCGGCGATCGGCATCAGGTTGGAGACGTGGCCGCGGCCGACGTGGCCGGGGTGGCTCTCGGCGACCTCCTCGATGTCGATCCCGCCCATGTCGCTGAACAGCATCAACGGCCGCTTCGCGGTGCCGTCCCAGACGACCCCGGCGTAGTACTCCTGCTTGACCTCGGCCTTCGGGTCGACGAGGACGCCGCGCGGCATGTCGCCGTTGATCTCCAGCTGCAGGATCGCCTCGGCGTGCGCGGCGGCCTCCTCCGGCGTGTCGGCGAACTTGACGCCGCCGGCCTTCATCCGCCCGCCGCTCAGCACCTGCGACTTGATCACCACCGGACCGCCGATCTCCTCGGCGGCCCTGCGGGCCTCATCGGCCGTCCTGCAGAAGCCGTACTTGGTGACGGGAATCCCCGCCAGCTCGACGATCCTGCGTGCCTCGTACTCGTAGAAGCGCATGCGCGGCGCGGAACCCTATCCGAAGGCTGAGCGCCGCGCCGCGGCCAGGCTGCCGCTAGTGCTTCTTCTTGTGCTTTTCCTTCAGCGCCTTCAGCGTCGTGTTGAACACGACGGTCTTCTTGCTGAGGGCTTCGGCGACGCCGACCTTGGCCGTCAGCTTGCCGCTGTGCGCTTTCTTCAGCGCCGCCAGCGCCTTGCCCTTGACGGTCACGGTCACCTGAGCCGTTTTGCCCGGGGCGAGGTGCTTCGGGACGCCGATCTTCACGCGGTAGGGCTTGGCGCCCGTCTTCTTCTTGCTGCTGATCGCCGATTTCGTCGCTTTCGGTTTGCCGACTTTGAGCAGGCCCGAGAGCGCTTTCAGCGTGCAGGGCGAGCTGCCGCAGGTGATCGTCCCGATCACGGCCTGTTTCTTCTTGTTGAGTTTGGCGCTTTTTTTCGCTTTCGACTGCGCCGGGAGCGGGAGCGGGGGCGGGGGCGGCGGCACTTTCAGCGGCTGCCAGCTCGGTTCGAGTCCGCCTTCGACGATGCGAGTCATGCCCGAGCCGTCGGGGTTGACCGTGAAAATCCCGCTGTTGGCTTTGCCCGCGGAGCCGTAGACGAAGCGCTGGAAGACGATCTTCGATCCGTCCGGCGAGAAGGCCGGTGAGCCGACGTAGCCGCCGCTCGTGCCGCTCGGGTGCGGGAACGTGAGGATCGACAGCGAGCCGCCGGCGGCGGGGACGATGCCCAGTTCGTCGTTGCCGTGGACGAAGACGATTCGCGACCCGTCGGGCGAGAAGTTCGGCGCGAAGTCGCCGGGTCCGGAGGCGACGGTAATCGGCGAGGACCCCGGCGCGTTGACCACCAGAACCTGCGAATGACCACTGGAATTGTCCCAGCGGGAGAAGGCCAGCGCGCCAGTCACCGAGTAGGTCGGGTCGTAATCTTCGTGGCCGGAGTCGTAGGACGTGACCTCGCCCATCTGCGCCCCCGTGCTGGAGCTGAGGGTGACGATCCGCGAGGCGCAGCTTTCGCATTCGTATTCGTAGTTGAAATACGATTCCGGATCTTCGTAGCCGAGGCATTCCGGTTCGTTCAGCGCCGTGACCGCGCAGATGCTCTTGGAGATTTCGGTGCCGTGACTCTCGGCAACGGCGATCTGCGATCCGTCCGGCGAAAAGGCGGGGCTGCCGTAGCTGTGCCAGCTCGACTTGTAAGTCTGGATCTTGACGAAGGGAATTTCTTCGGTCGAGTCCGGGACTTCGTAATTTTCTTCCCATTCGGTTTCGGAGCTGTTGGAGTTGCTGCCGCCCGCAAGCTGGGTCTGTCCGGAACCGTCGGCGTTCATCGCGTTGACGTTGTTCCCGCGGGTGAAGGCGATCCTGCTGCCGTCCGCCGAGTAGCTGGGGGAGTAGTCGGTGTTGCCGCTGGTCAGCCTGGTCGCCGAGCCGCCGTCGGGGTTCGCGGTCCAGATCGACTCTTCGGTGTAGGTGGTGCCGTACGCGTAGGCGATCCTGCCGTTGCCTCCGGGGAAGGCCGCCTCACCGCGACCGCTCAATGACACCGTGAGAAACACCAAGCCCGCAGCCAACGTGAGCGCAACCAAGGCCGCGAACCGCCGTCGCTGGCTGGGAATGAAGCGAGACATCTCCATCATCTGAGCCCTTTCTCGAGTGCCGCTCACCGGCGAACAGCGTGTGACCTACCCTGCCAAGGTCACCCTTATACCACGCTAGCTATCCGTCTATGCTCGCGCCCGAATGTACGTAAGTGGCCGGCAGGGTTAGGTGTCAGCGCTCGAATACGTGACCCGGCTGACGCTCGCCGGGGTCGTCGCGGGTGGCTTCTGGGTGGGCGGGCGCGCGCTGCGGCTGTGGCTGGTGCCGAGCTGGACCGGCGCGCCTGCGGCCCTGGCTGGCATCGTGGCCGCCCTCTCCGTGGCGGTGGTCGCGGCCGAGCTGCTCGGAGTGGTCGGCCTGCTCGGTGCTCCGGCGCTGGCGATCTTCTCGATTGGGACGGCCGTCGCGCTGACGCTCCGGCGCCCGCCCGCCCGGTATGGCCCGCCGCCGCCGAGCGTGACAGTGGGAAAGGCCGCGCTGGCCCTGGCGGTGGGTGCATCCCTGCTGACCGCCGTGCGCTGGGCGGGCCCTGTCTTCGAGAGCCTCGACGTCGGCATCTACCGCCAGGACAGCCTTTGGTATCACCTGCCCCTCGCCGCATGGTTCGCGCAGACCGGCTCGGTGGGAGGCCTTCTCTTCACCGACCCGCTGAAGCTGACTGTCTGGTACTACCCGCTGAACACCGAGCTGCTGCACGCGATTGGGATGGTGGCGCTCGGCAACGACCTGCTCTCGCCGCTGCTCAACTACGGCTGGATGGGGGCGGCACTGCTCGCCGCCTGGTGCGTGGGGCGACCCTTCGGCCGCGCCGCCGCGACCCTGCTCGGCGGGATCCTCGTGGTCGGCTCCGACATGATGATCGTGCAGGCGGGGAACGCGCCGAGCGACATCGCCGCGCTGGCCCTTCTGCTCGCCGCGGTCGCGATCCTTGCCAACGGCGTGGCTGCGCGCGGGGGGCGTGTCGGCCCGGACAGCGAGTTCCCCGCCGGCTTGGCCGTCGACCGCGGCCCGCTCGCGGTGGCCGCGCTGGCGGCGGGGCTCGCGATCGGAGCCAAGGTGACGATGCTCGTGCCGGTCGGCGTGATCACCGTCGGGATCCTGCTCGCCGCGGATCGCGATCGCGCCCGCCGCGCCGCCGTCTGGGTCGGCGGGTTGCTCGCCACCGGCGGCTTCTGGTACCTGCGCAACCTTGTGCATGCGGGCAATCCGCTGCCCTGGATCCATTTCGGCCCGCTGCCGGGGCCGCATCAGGAAGACCTTTACCCCCGGCCTGCGCACTCGATCGCGGAGTACGTCACCGAAAGCCACGCCTGGACCGCGTACTTCTTTCCCGGCCTGCACGACACGCTCGGGCCGCTCTGGTTCCTCGTCGCCTTCGCGGTGTTCGCCGGCATCGTCCTCGGCCTGCGACGAAGCAACGGCCGGCTGGTCCGCCTGCTCGCCCTCACCGCCGTGGCGACGCTGGTAGCTCATGCGCTGACGCCGATCTCGGCTTCGGGGCCGGAGGGGAGCCCCATCGGCTTCGCCTCGAACCTCCGCTACGCGGCCCCGGGGCTCGCTCTCGCCCTGGTCGTGCTGCCGCTCTGCGAGTCGCGGGCGATCGTCAACCGGGTGATCGTTCCCGCCTACGCGGTGCTGATCGCCGTCGCCGCGATCTTCTCCTCGGAATGGATCCAGCCGAAGCCTGCGGCGGCGATCGCGGTCGGCGGCGCCACGGTCCTCGCGGCGATCTGGCTCGCCAGGAGCCCGGCCGGCCCCCGGGTTCGGCTAGCCGTCGCCGGCCTGGTTGCGGTCGCGGTGATCGCCGGCTACCCCCAGCAGCGCCAGTACTTCCACGACCGCTATCGGGCCGACGTGGCGCCACCGCTCGACAACCCCGGCTTCCGCGCCACCGATCAGTGGCGGCAGATCCAGACCTGGGCGCGCGAACAGCATGGGCTGCGCATCGGCATCGTCGGTACGCCCGCCGCCTACGGTCAGTACATCTTTTACGGTGGCGACCTCTCCAACGAAGTTCGCTATCTGGGCGAACCCCGGCCGGCCGGAGGCTTCGGTCCGATCGAAACCTGCAATCGCTGGCGGGAAGCGATCGACGCCGGCGGCTTTGACGCCGTCGTGATCACCCCGGAAGATCTCGGATCCGCCCTCCTGCCTCCGCAGATTCGCTGGACCGCGCTGGGCGGCGAGGCGAAGCCGACGCTGAACGTCCTCCCTGCGGCCGTCTTCCAGTTGACCGGACCGCTGGAACCCGGTCTGTGTGGCCGGTCTTCGAGCGCCAGCCCGTCTCCGTGGCCGGGCGGGCGCGGCCCGGGTGCGTTCCCGCCGGGCATCGGTCCTCGTTTCAAAGGCTAGGCACAACTTTGGTTGTCACCCCCTCGGGGGCGGCTTCTATCTGCTAAAGCCGAACCAGGCCAGGCGCCTCGACGCCCCGCGTAACCCCGCGGAAGTCGATGACCTGAGCGGCCCGGGCGACCACGTCCCCGTAGTCGACCTCGGGGTGGGCGGTGACGATCGCGGCGATGTCGGCCCCGGCCAGGCCCTGGTCGAGGTCCGCAGAGGCGAGGTCGAACTGGGGAAGCGCCGGCACGTGGGGGTCGTGGTAGGAGACCTCGGCGCCCTGCTCTTGCAGCAGGGCGAGGATCTCCAGGGCGGGGGACTCGCGGATGTCCCCGACGCCGGGCTTGTAGCTGACGCCGAGCAGGAGGATGCGCGAGCCCTTGACCGAGCGCTCGGCGTCGTTCAGCGCCTTGGCGATGCGCTCCACGCAGTAGCCGGGCTGGGCGCGGTTGACCTTGCCGGCGAGCTCGATGAACTCCGGGTAGAAGTCGTGCTCTCTGGCCTTGAAGGCGAGGTAGAAGGGGTCGACCGGCAGGCAGTGGCCTCCCATCCCGGGGCCGGGATCGAAGCGCATGAAACCGAACGGCTTCGAGGCGGCGGCCTCGATCACCTCCCAGACTTCGATCCCGAGGCGCTCGCAGAGCTGGGCCAGCTCGTTGACCAGGGCGATGTTGACCGAGCGGAAGATGTTCTCCAAGAGCTTCGAGAGCTCCGCCGCCTCGGGCGAGGAGAGGACGATCACCCGCTCGCAGATCAGCGCGTAGAGCTCACGGGCGCGCTCGGTGCAGGCGGGGGTGATCCCTCCCAAGAGCTTCGGGGTGCTGGCCAGGGTGTAGTCGGTGCGGCCGGGGTCGATCCGCTCGGGGGAGAAGGCGAGGTGGAAGTCGGTGCCCGCTTTCAGGCCCGAGCCCTGCTCCAGGGCCGGTCCCAGGCGCTCGCGGGTGGTGCCGGGGTAGGTGGTCGACTCCAAGACGACGAGCCGGCCCGCTTTGAGGATCGTCGCCAGCTTCGCCGCGGCGTCGTTGAGGTAGGCGAGGTCGGGCTCGCGCGATCCGGTCAGCGGGGTCGGGACGCAGATCACGATCGCCTCGCAGGCGCCCAGCTCGGCGACCTCGGTGGTTGCCGTGAGGCGCCCTTGAAGCGAGGCGAGGGCCGCGTCGGAGATGTCCTCGACGTAGCTTTTGCCCTCGTTCAGCGCCTTCGCCTTGGCCGGGTCGGCCTCCAGGCCGATCACCTCGTTACCCGCCTCGGCGAAGGCGACGGCCAGCGGTAGGCCGACGTAGCCGAGCCCGACGATTCCGATCTTCATTGGCGGCAGTCTAGGTAACGGCGGGATTACCCGAACGGAGGGTGGAGAAGTCGGGGACCGGATGCATCGAGAGGGGATCGATCTGGATCCCGCCTTCGTGGGCGAGGCCGCCGTCGCAGCCGACTTCTTCGAACGCTGACGGCTTGAGATACTTCGCTGCGCGATCGCTTTAAAGGCCGAACAGATGAGCGCCCTGCCGCGCCTCGGTGCGGCTCTGGCCGTGGCCGCGGTCGCCCTCGCCGCCGCCGGTTGCGGCAGCACCGTGATCGACCAGCAGAAGGTCGAGGAACAGGTCAAGGAAAGCTCGGAAAAGATCAGCGGGGCGAAGGTCTCCTCGGTCGAATGCCCGTCCGGGGTCAAGGTCGAACCGGGCGCCACCTTCGCCTGCAGCGTCAAATTCTCCTCCGGAAAAGAAGAAACGGCGCAGTTGAAGATCCGCGACAAGGAAGCGGATCTCGATTTCGAAGCCCTCAGCCCCGATAAGTAGAGTGCCGCGGATGATCGAGACGACGGCCGACGCGCCGACCACAAACGCAAAGCTCCTCGACTGGGTCGAGGAGATCGCAGAGCTGACCCAGCCCGACGCCATCCACTGGTGCGACGGCTCCGCCGAGGAGTACGAGGAGCTCGCCCAGACGCTGATCGACGCCGGCACCTTCGAGCGCCTCTCCGAGGCGAAGCGCCCGAACTCCTACCTCGCCCTCTCCGATCCCGGCGACGTCGCCCGGGTCGAGGATCGCACCTTCATCTGCTCCGAGGACGAGGCCGACGCCGGCCCGACCAACAACTGGCGCGAGCCGGAGGAGATGCGGGAGATGCTGCGCGGCCTCTTCAAGGGCTCGATGGCAGGGCGGACCATGTACGTCGTGCCCTTCTCGATGGGCCCGCTCGGCTCGCCGATCGCCCACATCGGCGTCCAGCTGACCGACTCGGCCTACGTCGCCGCCAGCATGCGGATCATGACCCGGATGGGCAAGGGGGCGCTCGACGTGCTCGGCTCCGAAGGCGAGTTCGTCCCCTGCCTGCACTCGGTCGGTGCGCCGCTGGCCGAGGGGGAGGAGGACGTGCCGTGGCCCTGCGACGCCGAGAACAAGTGGATCGTCCACTTCCCCGAGAGCCGCGAGATCTGGTCCTACGGCTCCGGCTACGGCGGCAACGCCCTGCTCGGCAAGAAGTGCTTCGCGCTGCGGATCGCCTCGGCGATGGCCCGCGACGAGGGCTGGCTGGCCGAGCACATGCTGATCCTCAAACTGACCTCGCCCGAGGGCGAGGTCCGCTACGTCGCCGGCGCCTTCCCGTCGGCCTGCGGCAAGACCAACCTGGCGATGCTGATCCCGACCCTGCCCGGCTGGAAGGTCGAGACGATCGGCGACGACATCGCCTGGATGAAGTTCGGCGAGGACGGCCGCCTCTACGCGATCAACCCCGAGGCGGGCTTCTTCGGCGTCGCCCCCGGCACCGGCGAGAAGACCAACCCGAACGCGATGAAGACCATTGCCGGCGACTCGATCTTCACCAACTGCGCCAAGACCGACGACGGCGACGTCTGGTGGGAGGGGATGACAAAGGAGCCCCCCGCGCACCTGATCGACTGGCACGGCGAGGACTGGACGCCGGAGTCGGACAAACCGGCGGCGCACCCGAACGCCCGCTTCACTACGCCGGCCTCGGCCTGCCCCTCGATCGCCCCCGAGTGGGAGGACCCGGCCGGGGTGCCGATCGACGCCTTCCTCTTCGGCGGCCGCCGCTCAAAGGTGGTGCCGCTGGTCCGCGAGGCGTTCGACTGGGAGCACGGCGTCTTCCTCGGCTCGATCATGTCCTCTGAGACGACCGCGGCCGCCGCCGGCGAGGTCGGCAAGCTGCGCCACGACCCGATGGCGATGCTGCCCTTCTGCGGGTACCACATGGGCGACTACTTCGCCCACTGGCTGAAGGTCGGCGCCCGCGAGGGCGCGCAGATGCCGCGGGTCTTCTACGTCAACTGGTTCCGCAAGGACGACGAGGGCGACTTCCTCTGGCCCGGCTTCGGCGAGAACAGCCGCGTGCTCGAGTGGGTCTTTCGCCGCTGCGCCGGGGCCGCCGAGGTGGAGGAGACGCCGATCGGGCTCGTCCCGGCGAAGGGCGCGCTCAACACGGAGGGCCTGGATATCTCAGACGACCAGGTCGCCGAGCTGCTCCACGTCGACCCGGCGGACTGGAAGGTCGAGCTGCCGACCATCCACCAGCACTTCGCCCGCTTCGGCGCTCACCTGCCCGACGAGCTGCACGAGCAGCTCAGGGATCTGGAGCGGCGTTTGGCCTAGGAGGCCAAGCCCGCCTGGAGCGAGAGATGGAGCGGAAGCTCGTCTTCGATGTCGGCATGAACGACGGCAGGGACTCTGCCTATTACCTGAGGCGCGGGCACAGCGTCATCGGGGTCGAGGCCGACCCGCTCCTGGCCAAGCAGTCGCAGCAGCGCTTCCGCCGGGAGATCGAGGAAGGGCGATTCTCCGTCGTCAACGTCGGCATCGCGGAGCGTGAGGGCGAGGCCGAGTTCTGGGTCTGCGACGACTGGAGCCCCTGGAGCTCGTTCGACCGCGAGAACGCAAGCCGCAACGGCAGCCGGCACCACGCCGAGCAGGTCGAGCTGACGACGATGGCCTCGATCTTCGCCGAGTTCGGCATCCCGTACTACTGCAAGGTGGATATCGAGGGGTACGACAAGTACTGCCTCCAAGGACTCAGCGCCGAGTCCCGCCCTCAGATCATGTCGGTCGAGTTCTCCGACTTTCCGTTCATCGATCGCATGCATTCGCTCGGGTACGATCGCTTCAAATTGATTCACCAGCTCAGCTTCAGCCCGGTTTCCGCGCGTTGGTTCTCACTCCGGTCCCAACTGCCCGGCGAAAGGGTTCGAGCCGGGTTCGAGCGGATCCGGGGGGCGGTCCGGGGGGGACTCAACGACGGTGCGTGGTACTTCAAGATCGGATCGTCCGGCCCATGGCCCGAGGACACCCCGGGCGAATGGATGCACTACGAGCGGATCTCAGCGGTGCGAGAGTACGTCGAGCGCCAGTACGCGACGGGCCGGTTCGGCCCACTCGACTGCTTCGATCTCCACGCCACGAGCGCGGACGTCGTCGGCTAGGTCGCCCGGCTCAACGCAGAGCCGGGCCGGGGGGATGGACGGGCCCGTCCGGCAGCTCGCTGAAGACGTTGGGTCGGTAGATCTTTCG
This sequence comes from uncultured Solirubrobacterales bacterium, assembly GCA_963702955.1. Classification (GTDB taxonomy): domain Bacteria; phylum Actinomycetota; class Thermoleophilia; order Solirubrobacterales; family 70-9; genus VRUE01. Next base: position 298,575 of record OY969774.1, read on the forward strand.
CCGGATACCGGCGGCGAAGGCGTGGCGCGAGGAGCGGGAGCTCTCGATCGGCCAGTCCATTCCTTCCCACTTTTCGTCGAACCAGATCAGACCGCGGACCTTGCGATATCGCGAGGGGACGACGTTGAGGGTGTTGCGTATCCAGCTCGCCTTGGAGCCCCCGCGCTCTTCCGACGCGGTCTCCCCGATCAGCATGGGCTTGTGTGGCGCGAGCCGGACGAGCGTCCGGTAGCTGGAGTGGAACACCTTGTTGAAGCTCATCCATCCGGCGGAGTTGCGGGTGTCACCCCAGTTGAAGCCGTCGAGGCAGGTCCAGTTGACATAGGCGTTGCCTGGATACAGCTGCCTGAACGTTTTCAACCGCTTCGCCAAAGCGATGTTCGGACACCACACCCAGGTCGCGTTCGTCGCTCCCGCCTGAACGAAGATTTCATGAACATGGCGCCAGGCGGCGACGAATTCGCCAGACTGGTTGCCGTTCACTCCCTCGTTCCATGGAAACCAGAATCCGTTCATCTCCCAGTCGAATCGCAAGAAGAACGGTCGCCCCCAGTCGGCCGCCGCTTCGGCGAATTCGCGGATGTAGGTGTCGTAGGTGCCGCCTATGATGCGACTGAGCCGGAAGGCCGGCTGATGGACCGGGTCGCGACTGGAGGTCGAGGCGGAGCTCCAGCTCAGGAACGGCACCGCGCCGTATTGGCGGACCCGCTCCATCGGTTCGGTCGGAAACCCGTAGAAGCCGCAGGGCGACGTCGAACAGTCGGCGAACGGGACATAGAAGGAGATCAGTGAGGGAGGCTTGTGCGCGATGTGCTGGAACTTGTAGACGGCGCGCATGTCCCATGGCGCCTGGGTGCCGGTCAGCTGCGGGCCTATTTGAGCCCCCCAGTAGATCGGTCGGGAGCCGCCGCCGGCTCCGGCCGTGGCCGGGGTGGCGGCGAGGCACAGCAGGCCCAGAAGACCGATCGCGGCAGATCGTAGCGTGTGCATGTTCATCTCTTCGACCTGTCAACCCCTGGGCAGGAGGTTTGCTGCGAAATATCCGCGCAGGGACGGGGGCTCGTACGTGATGGTACGTGCCGGGTGGCTGCGCGGATCACCTCGGTGGCGCTATTGGGCTGGCGGCGATGGCGCCGTAGCGGTTGGCCCGAAAGGCGGGTGGGCGAATGCCCTGCGCAAATGCGCTGGTGACGTCCCTGGACGTCTCGAGCGGCCAGTTGATGCCGCGGTCGAACTGGTCGAACCAGATGAGCCCACGCACCCGCCCGTAGTCGCTTCTCAGCAGCGAGAACATGCGGCGGATCCAGTCCGCCTTTCCCTGCCCGCCGCCGTTCGAGGCCATCTCGCCGACCAGCATCGGCTTATGGGGGGCGATCCGTTTGACGACGGTGCGGTAGCTCGGGCCGAAGATTTCGTCGAAGCTCATCCACGGATGGGGGTTGACCGGCGTCTTGCTGAAGTTGTAGCCGTCGAGACAGGTCCAGTCGACGTAGGCAACGCCGGGCCAGTAGCGCTTCAGTGGCCCGTAGCGATGGCTGCTGTCGGCATAGGGGCACCACACCCAATTCGCGTTGGTGGCGCCGACTTCGTCGAAGATGTCATGCACGTGGTGCCAGGCGGCGACGAATTCGCCCGGCTGGTTGCCATTGACCCCCTCATGCCAAGGGAACCAGGGGCCGTTCATCTCCCAGTCGTAGCGGAGGAAGAAGGGGTGCCCCCAGGTGGCCGCTTCTTCGGCGAAGCTGCGGATGTAGGCGTCGTATGAGCCGTCGATGATGTCGGCGAGCTGGAAGTCGGGGAGCGTGACTTCCGCGGGGGTGGAGGCCGAGCTCCAGCTCAGGAACGGGATCGCCCCATAGCTTCGAATCGCGTCCATCCCGGCCGCCGGGAAGGGGTAGAACGAGCAGGGGGTTGACGAGCAGTCCGCAAACGGGCTGGCGAACTCGATCAGCGAAAGGCCCTTGCCGACACGCTGTTCGAACTGGGAGATGGCGCTCATGTCCCATGGCGGCGGCGAGCCGGTCAACTGGTCGCCGATCCACGCCCCCCAGTAGATGGGGCGTTGCCTCTGCGGACGCCGGCTATGCGGTTGGGGATGCGGTTGCTTCGCCTGGTGCGTGGCGTGCCTCCCCGGATGGGCGGCCGTCGAGCGGGCGGCTGCCGGGTTCGCGGCAACGCAGATCAGGCCGAGCGCGAGCAGCACCGTCATGGCGCCACGGCCTATATGTGGCTTGCGCGTTTCCATTCTCGTTCAACCCTGCCCGTCAGAACGGGGTGCCGGAGTCTAGGGAGGGCGACCGCCCGGCCGGCATCAAGCCGGCGGCTGGATCGGTCCGGGGCCGAGGTTCGCGTAGGCGTTTCCCTGATAGGGAGCGGCCTGGATCCCGCCGGCAAAGGCGCTCGTGGCAGCCGTCGAGGTCTCGATCGGCCAATCGCCTTCGGTGGTCTTGTCGAACCACATCACGCCGCGAACCTTGGGGAATTCCGTCGGCAGATCGCGCAGCATTTCGCCGATCCATTCGGACTTCGAGCCGCCGTACTCGGTCGAGCCGATCTCGCCGATCACCATCGGCTTGGAAGGGGCGATCGCGGCGGTGATTTCTTCGTAGCTGGGCCTGAAGAGGTGGTCGAAGCTGACCCACCCGCTCGGCCGCGATGGCATCTTGCCCCAGTTGTAGCCGTCGAGGCTGGTCCAGTCGACGTAGTTATCGCCTGGGTAGAGCGAGCTGAGGTTCTGCATCTGCTTCCCCGGATCGACGTTCGGGCACCAGACCCAGGTTGCGTTGGTCGCGCCGGCTTCGGCGAAGATGTCGTGAACGTGGCGCCAGGCGGCTACGTATTCGCCAGGCTGGTTGCCGTTGACTCCCTCCGACCAGGGGAACCAGTTGCCGTTCATCTCCCAATCGAAGCGGAGGAAGAACGGGTGCCCCCATTCACGAGCTTCTTCGGCGAATTCGCGGATGTAGGAGTCGTAGGTGCCGGCGATGATGTCGGACAGCTGGAAATCCGGCTCGTTGACGCTCGAGGGGGTCGATTGCGAGCTCCAGTCGAGGAACGGAATCGCTCCATATCGACGGACGCTTTCCATGTTCTTGGCCGGAAATTCGTAGAACGAGCACGGCGAATGGGAGCAGTCGGCGAATGGCGTCGCGAAATGGAGCAGCGATAGCGACTTGCCCACCGACTGTTCGAACCTGCTGACCGCATTCATGTCCCAGGGCGCTTCTTCGCCGGTGAGCTGGTTGCCGATCCAGGCGCCCCAGTAAAGGGGAGCAGGGGGGACGGCGGACGTCGTTGCCGCACAGGCGCGGCGGGCGCGGCGAGTCAGACGCCGGCGCTTGGCCGGCTCCAGATGCCGGCGGGGACGATGCCCGAATGCACGGCGGAAGCAGACGGAGACTTGACGGAGCGCCCGCCCCCGTCCGACTCCGACGCTGACGAGGTCGCCGCGGGGATGCCCGGAGCGAGACGCGGGGACGGGCTTACCGGCAGCTGTAGCGGCGCTGCCCAGACCACCGAAAATCAACGCGGCAAGGGCGAGAAGGCTCGCCAGGGCGACTAACGGGGAGTGTGAGGTGCGATGGGCGTCGAGGGCCATGTCCAGCCATCGACGCGTTCCCAGTGGTTTTCAGCGGACCGATGGACTACTGGACGTTTGTCCAGGTCCACTTGACAGACGAGGCGCGCGGGGTCAGCCGACCGGCTGCAGGGGGCCGAACGGCAGCGAGCCGAATTCATTGCCCACGTAGGCGGGATTCTGGATTCCGCCGGCAAATGAGCTGGTTGCGGAGGTCGAGGTCTCGATCGGCCAATCGCCTTCGGTGGTCTTGTCGAACCAGTCCAGGCCGCGAACCTTCGGGTATTCGGTCGGCAGCTCACTGAGCATTTCGCCGATCCACGTCGCCTTCGAGCCGCCGTACTCGGTCGATCCGACCTCGCCGATCACCATCGGCTTCGACGGCGCGATCGTGCCGGTGATCTGCTTGTAGGTGGAGCTGAAGGTCTGGTTGAAGGTCTTCCAGCCGGCGGGTCGCGACGGCATCTTGCCCCAGTTGTAGCCGTCGAGGCCGGTCCAGTTGACGTATTCGTTGCCGGGGTAGAGCGAGCTGAGGCTTTGGAACTGCTTTTCCGGATCGACGTTCGGGCACCAGACCCAGCTCACGTTGGTGGCGCCGACTGCGGCGAAGATGTCGTGGACGTGGCGCCAGGCGGCCACGTATTCGCCCGCCTTGTTCCCGTTGACGCCCTCTGACCAGGGGAACCAGTTGCCGTTCATCTCCCAGTCGAAGCGAAGCATGAACGGGTGCCCCCAGTTCTTCGCGCTGGTGGCGAAGCTGCGGATGTAGGAGTCGTAGGTGCCGGCGATGACGTCGGAGAGCTGGAAGTTGGGCTCGCTGAGGCTGGAGGGGATCGACTGCGAGCTCCAGTCGAACAGCGGGATCGCCCCGTACTTGCGGATGTTTTCCATCGCGCCGGTGGGGAAGCCGTAGAACGAGCACGGGGAGTGCGAGCAATCGGCGAACGGTGCGGCGAAGTGGATCATCGACAGGGGCTTGCCCGCGAGCTGCTGAAACCTGGTGACCGCGTTCATGTCCCAGGGGGCTTCGGTGCCGGTCAGCTGGCTGCCGATCCACGCGCCCCAGTAGATCTTCGCGCCCGCGGCGGGCGCCGGTTCCGGCGCCGGTGCGGGAGCCGGTTCGGGTTCCGGAGCCGGTGCGGGAGTGGGAGCCGGAGCAGGTTCTGGCGCCGGGGTTGGAGCGGGTGCGGGGGTCGGAGCCGGTTCCGGTTCCGGTTCCGGAGCCGGGGCGGGGGTCGGCGCGGGGGCTGGAGTCGGCGCGGGGGTGGGGGCTGGAGCTGGCGCTTCGGGGCGATTGTGGCCGTGTCCCCAGTGGCGGTCGTGGGTGCGAACCTGCTGTGCCTGGGATGCACAGGCGCGAGCGCGCTTTCGCTGTTCGGTGGGTCCCGCGCTCACCTTGCAGCTGTCGCCGCGCTCGTGACGAAGCTTGCCCGCGGCCTGTGAGCCGGCGGCGGCGACCGGGGCGCCCAACGCCAAGGCGCCCAGCGCGATGAGAAGACAGGCAATTGCGACGCGGGTGTTGAGTAGTTGAGCCATGCACCGGACAGATCGGCCCTTTTGCGGGCGGTATCACGCGCCATGAGGCAGGCTGGACGTTTGTCCTCGCCGCGGCCGGACGTTCGTTCGAGTGTGGGCGTGGTTACGAGATCGAGCGGTACAGCTCGCACAGCTCCGCCGCGCACTCGTCCCACGTGGTGAGCTTCGGTCGCCGCCCCCCCGGCGGCTTCGAGAGCTCTTCGAGGATTGCTCCACCGATCGCCGTCGCGGGCTCGTCGAGCGGTATCGCCCGGGCGAACCCGTCCTGCGCCAGCTCCGCCAGGCCGCCGGCATCGGCGACCAACAGGCGCCGCCCGGCCGCCGCCGACTCGAGCGCGACGAGTGGATGGGTCTCGAACTCGCTCATCAGTACGACCAGCGAGACACGCTTCAGGAGGGTGGCCATCGCGCCCGGGTCGCCGGCGGGGGTGCTGGTGAACTCGACCTGCGCGGAGATGCCGAGCTCCGCGGCCTGGCGCCTCAGCTCCGGCTCATATGGCCCGGTGCCGATCACGAGCAGCCGGGCGCCCGGCTGCCGGGCGAGCACGGTCGGGAAAGCGGCGATCACGCGATGGTGGCCCTTGTAGCGCTCCAGCCGCCCGATCGTCGCGATCGTCGGCGGGCCTGCCGGCTGAACGGCCGCCGCGGCCTCGGAGAAGGCGAGGTCGGTCCCATTCGGGATCAGGACGAACTTCTCGGGCGGAAGCCGCAGCTCGCGTCCGTATTGCTCGATCTCGAACCGCGCCACAGCGACCAGGCGCGCGGCCCTTGCCAGCAACGGCCGCATCAGGATCCGCTGCAGTGGTCGCAGCCGGTTCCGCACGCCGGAGGTGTTGCCACCGCCGTGGAAGGTCACCACATAGGGGACGCGCAGAGCCAGCGCCCGCAGCATCGCCAGCGGCGCGATCAGGGTGTGGTAGGACTGGACGTGGACGACATCCCAGCGCCGACGGCCGATCTCCCGCCAGATGCCGGGTGCGAGGTAGTAGTCGCGGTTCGGGGGCCAAGCACGGACGATTCGCAGCGGGACGCCCTCCACGCTCCGCTCCTGCAGCTTCGGCCCACCGGGCTCTCCGCAGACCACCTCTACCTCCGCCCCGGCGGCGGCGATCCGGCTGCTCACCTCGGTCACGTGTCGCTCGACCCCTCCCTGCAGGAGTGGGCTGCGCGGGGTCACCATCAGGACGCTCAGCCGCTCGTCCTGATCGGGGTGGGCCGGCACCCGCCGCAAGATACAGGCACTCCGTTGCGGCGCCCGGCGGGGGCGACTGTACGATTGCCCGCTCGATGCGGATCCTGATGCTCGCCCAGACGTACTCTCCGGTCGTCGGCGGCGAGGAGCGGCTGGTCGAGGACCTGAGTCGAGAGCTGGCGGGTCGTGGGCACGAAGTCGCGGTGGCGACTCTGCGACAGCCGATGGGGGAGCCCCCGCCCAGCCCCGATGGCGTACGCGTGCATCTGCTCGACAGCTCGGTGCACAGCCTGCCGGGCCTGTCAACGCTGGAGGACCGTCACTATGCGCCGCCGGGGCCGGACCCCCGGATCGCCGCCGGGCTGCGGCAGCTGCTGGCGAGCGAGCGACCCGACGTCGTCCATGCCCACAACTGGCTCGTCAACTCCTACCTGCCGCTGGCGCGGCGCGCGCGGCCGCCCCTGGTTCTCTCCCTGCACGACTACAGCCTGGTCTGCGCGACCAAGCGACTCTTTTACCGGGGGGCGATCTGCAGCGGCCCGGCACCGCTCAAGTGCCTGCGGCACGCGATCGACTTCTACGGTGCCCCGGTGGGGACGATGATTGCCGCCGGCACGAGGCTCTCGGAGCCGTGGCTGCGCCGGCGCGTCAACATGTTCCTCTCGGTCAGCACGGCGGTGGAGGAGCTGTGCGGGGCCGACCGCGCCGGCGTCGAGCATCGGGTAGTGCCCAACCTGGTCGGGGAGCTGCCGCCGCCCGCCGTGGACGAGCCGGCCCTGGTGGCGCTGCCGGACGAGCCGTTCGTGCTGTTCTTCGGCGACGTCGCGGTCAACAAGGGCGCCAGGCGCCTGGTCGAGGCCTACGCGACGCTCGAGGAGCCGCCGCCGCTGGTGCTGATCGGGCGCCCGGTCGACGAGATGCCGCCCGCCGCGAACGTCCATGCGCTCGGGCCGATGCCCCACGCGGCGGCGATCGAGGCACTGCGACGCTCGCTGTTCTCGGTCGCGCCGTCAATCTGGGCCGAGCCGTTCGGCATCGTCGCGATCGAGGCGGCGGCGGCGGGCAAGCCGGTTGTCGCCTCGGCGATCGGCGGCCTGCGGGACATCGTCGTCAACGGCAAGACGGGGCTGCTGGTCCCTCCCGGCGATCGCGAGGCGTTGCGCGCCGCGCTGGCGCGGATGCTCGGCGATTCCGAGATGCGCGCCCGCATGGGGGAGGCGGCGCGGGCGCGGGCGCGCGACTTCGCTCCGGACGTGGTGGTGCCGAGGTTCGAGGACGCCTATCGTGCAGCGATCGACGCGCGCCTAAAGCGGACTCGGCGAGCGGGCCGATAACAAGCAGGTACCCCTGCCAGGGGTATGGCGACGAGCGCAGAACCTAACCTGACGACGATGGAGCAGCAGACTCTTCCCAAGCTGGCCGAACCGGCCGCCGAGCCCCCCGCGCGGGCGAGCGTGACGATCCGTCTGCAGCCCACCAGCGGCTTCAGTCGCGTCCTCTCGCCGCGCGAGCTGTGGCGCTACCGCGACCTCGCCTTGCAGATCGCCGTCCGCGATCTGACGATTCGCTACCGGCAGACCTCCTTCGGAGCCGCCTGGGCGATCCTGCAGCCGGTCGCCTTCATGGTCGTCTTCTCGCTGATCTTCGGGCAGGCGGCGGGCATCTCCTCCGACGGCATCCCCTACGCGCTGTTCAGCCTCGCGGGGTTGGTTCCCTGGATGTTCTTTGCCAACTCCTTCCTGCTCGGCTCGGAAAGCCTCGTGCTGAACCAGGCTCTGGTCGCGAAAATCTACTTTCCCCGCATCTTCCTGCCGGCGGGCGTCGTCGCCGCCGGCTGCGTCAACTTCTGCGTCTCCTTCGTCATCCTGCTCGTCATCGTCCTCGTCTACGGGACCGTGCCGTCGTTTGCGATCCTCGCGGTGCCCCTGCTGTTCTTGATCGCGGCTGCGACCTCGCTCGGCGCCGGCACGCTGCTGGCCGCCGTCAACGTGCGCTACCGCGATGTGCGCTACGTCGTCCCCTTCGCCACCCAGATGTGGCTCTTCCTGTCCCCGATCGTCTACCCGAGCAGCAGCCTGAGCGAGCCGGTGCGCACTCTCTCGGCGGTCAACCCGATGGTCGGGGTGGTCGAAGGCTTCCGCTGGGCGGTGCTCGACACCGGCAACGCGCCGCTCGACCTGATTGCGATCTCGGCCGGCGCCGCGGTGGTCATCCTGCTCGCCGCCCTCGCCTACTTCGACAGGGTGGAGCGCAGCTTCGCCGATTTCATCTGACGATGGGCGACGTCGCTATACAAGCGGGCGGTCTCGGCAAGAGCTACAGGCTCGGCCTCAACGCTTCCTACGGCTCGCTGCGCGAGAGCATCTCAGAAGGGACGAGGAGGGTGGCCGGCCGCCTGGTCGGCCGCGGCGAGCCGCGCAAGGTCGACGTGCTCTGGGCGCTGCGAGACGTCTCCTTCTCAGTCGACCGCGGCGAAGCGATCGGACTGATCGGGCACAACGGCGCCGGCAAGAGCACCCTGCTGAAAGTGCTGTCGCGGATCACCGAGCCGACCACCGGCTGGGCCGAGATCACCGGCAGGGTCGGCTCGTTGCTCGAAGTCGGCACCGGCTTCCACCCGGAGCTGACCGGCCGCGAGAACGTCTTCCTCAACGGCGCGATCCTCGGGATGCGCAGAGCTGAGATACGCAAGCGGTTTGACGAGATCGTGGATTTCGCCAACGTCGAGCGCTTTCTCGACACGCCTGTGAAGCGCTACTCGAGCGGGATGCAGGTGCGGCTGGCGTTCGCGGTCGCCGCCCACCTCGAACCGGAGATCCTGCTCGTCGACGAGGTGCTCGCCGTCGGGGACGCTGCTTTCCAGCGCAAGTCGCTCGGGAAAATGAGCGAGGTCGCCAAGGCGGGAAGCACGGTGATCTTCGTCTCCCACAACCTGGCGACGATTCAGGCGTTGTGCCGGCGCGGCATCCTTCTCCAGGCCGGCCGAGTCACCACCGACGCACCGGCAGAGACGGCGATCAACGACTATCTGCGAGCGCTGGAGCGCTCGGCGTCAACTGACTTGGCCACGCGGAAAGACCGGGACGGGCGTGCTTGGCTGGAGTCCCGCGTCACGGGCCTCGCGATCTACGATGCGACCAGCGGCCAAGCCGACGTGGTCGTCGGTGGGCGTCCCGCAAAGGTGGTGGTCGAGATGACGAAGGTGCTGCCGATGATGGAGTGCCGGCTGACCATCCTCAACAGCCTCGGTCATCCGATCACCACCCTGGACAGCGAGTTGACCAACTCCACCGATGTCCGCGATTCCGAGCTGGGGCCTCGGATAGAGTGCGAGATCGACACGGTTCCGCTGGTCGCCGGGCGTTACCGGATCGACTTCGTCCTCAAGGGCCGCCAGGAGATCCAGGATGGCCTTCAAGCCGCGGCCTACTTCGATGTCGAGCCGGGGGTGATCGACGGGCGGCCGATGCCAGCGGCGGGTGCCGACGGCGACGTGGTGCTTCCGCATAGCTGGCGGCTGCCGGCCCGAGCTGACGGGTAGGCCACAATAGGGCCGATGCGCCTGTGGGCCTCAGGGTTTCTGATCGCGCTGCTGCTGCCACTGGTGGTGGCGGCGCCGGGCCGAGCCGGCGGCGCCGGGCCCTGGATCGGCGTTCGCGGCAACCACCTGGTCGATCGGCGCGGCGATGTCGTCCGCCTGCTCGGGGTCAACCGCTCCGGCGCCGAGTACGAATGCGTGGAGGGGGACGGGATCTTCGACGGCCCGACCGACGCGGCCTCGATCGAGGCGATGAAGAGCTGGCACATAAACGCCGTGCGGGTGCCGTTGAACGAGAGCTGCTGGCTGGGCGACGCCGGCCTAGATCCCGCCCGCAGCGGGCTCGCCTACCGGGCCGCGGTGCACGCATACGTTGACGCGCTCGAGCGCGCCGGGCTCTACGTGATCCTCGACCTGCACTGGGTGGCGCCCCGGCTCGAACCCGCCTTCGGTCTGCTCGAGATGCCGGACGCCGAAAGCGCGCCCAGGTTCTGGGTCGAGCTGGCCACCGAATACCGCTCGGACCGCAGCGTGCTGTTCGACGTCTACAACGAGCCCCACGATGTCGACTGGACCTGCTGGGCCCAGCCCTGCCTCCTGCACAACCCCTGGCTCGGCTGGTACCGGTCGGTGGGCCTGCCGGAACTGCTCGCCGCCGTGCGCTCGACCGGCGCCCGTCAGCCGGTCCTGCTCGCCGGGCTCGACTGGGCCCGCGACCTCCGCGGCTGGCAATCCCACGTGCCGGCCGACCCGGCCCACGCGGTGGTCGCCTCCAACCATACCTACGATTTCTCCGCCTGCGGCCGGCTCTGCCGCGACGCCCTGGCCCGGATCGCACAGCGTTACCCCGTGGTCACCGGCGAGCTCGGCGAGGGCGACTGTCGCCGCCGCTACGTGGACTCCTACATGCGCTGGGCCGATCGCCACGGCATCTCCTACCTCGGCTGGACGTGGGACGCCTACGGCCGCTGGGACTGCGCCGGCGGGCCCTCGCTGATCACTTCCTACGATGGCCACCCGACCCACTACGGCGTCGGCTTGCGCAGGCACCTGCGGCGGCCGGCGGCCGGGCCGATCGATCAGGCGCCGCCGAACCAGAGCTTGCCGAGGAAGCGAATCAGGGAGTCGGTGCCCCGTACCTCCACTCGGGGGACCAGCAGCGGATCCTCGCCGCGGCGCACGAGCCTCGACTCCACGGTGCAGGCGCCGCGGTAGCCGGCCGCCGCGACCGCCCGCGCTGCCCGCTCGTCGAATTTGCCGTACGGATAGGCGAACGCCTCGACGCGGACGCCGAGGGCCCGCTCGAGGTCCTCGCGGGAGCCCGCCACCTCGGTGTCGAGCCTGTCGTCGGACGTTTCCGGCAGCGCGAGATGGTTGCGGGTATGGGCTCCGAAGCGGACGCCTCCCTGGTTCAGAAGTCGCCCGATCTGGTCGAGCGAGAGCAGTGGGCGCCCCGCCACGACGCCGCGGTCTCCCCAGTTGTTGGTCGCGCCGAGTTTCCCGCTGACCAGGAAGATCGTCACCGGGAATCGGTGGCGGCGGAGAATCGGAGCGGCGATCTCGAGGTTGTCCACGTAGCCGTCGTCGATCGTGATCGCGGCGCTGCGCTTCGGCAGCGGCCGGCCGCTGCGCAGGCAGTCCAGCAGGTCTTCGAAGTAGATCACCCGGAAGCGCAGCAGCGCCAGCAGTCGCATCTGCCGCGAGAAGTCTCGCCGGCGTACCACCAGGCGCTCGCGTCCGCCCCCCCGCTCGAAGGCGTGATACATGAGCACGGGAACCCCGCGGGTGGTTTGGAGCCACTCCCTCCGATCCACATGCATCCGGACGCCGAGCCAGAACGCGTAGCGGCTGACGAACCCGTGCCAGAGTTGCCGTCCGCCGATGCCGGGGATGAGGCGACCGACGGCCGCGAGGCCCGCCGGCGGTATCCGGCAGGCGATGAACAGCCGCCTCAACGTCACGTCTCGCGCCGTCGGCTCCGCGAACCAGCCGAGAAGCCTCGAGCCCATCTGGGGATTGCGGCGTGCGAACTCCACGCAATGGGCTCCGAATCTGCGCGTGTCGGCGAGGATCCGGCCGCGCAGCTTCTGGTCGTCGTGCAGCCCGGAGGCGCCCGGCAGGTACTTCGGCGTGCAGTCGGCGACTGCGCACAGCCGGTAGCCGATCTCGATGTCCTCAACCGCTTCCAGATCGGTCTCGAAGCCGCCGATCTCGACAAGCGCGGCGCGTGGAGCCGAGACGTTCCCCCCGTAGCAGTCGGTCCAATCGACCCGTTTGGCCGCGAGCCTCGCGTATCGTTCGTTCCAGGCTGTCGCGTACGCGTGCGCGTACCAATCGCGTGCCTCCGGGGGTTGCTGCGTCAGAGCGCCGATCCCCAGCGTCCTCGGGTCGCTTCGGTGCGCCGCCATGTGTTCGGAGACCAGCTCCGGCGAGGCGATGATGTCGTCGTCGAGGAATACGCACACCGATCCGGCGGCGATCTCGATCGCGGCGTTGAGCGCGGCGGGCTTGCCGGCCTTTCCGAGTCGCAGCAGTCGCAGCCCGAACGGCGGCTCGAACGCCTCGACCATCTCCGGGGCGCCGTCGTCGGAGCCGTCGTCGGCGACGATCACCTCGAACGTCGAGGGGTCCTGGGTCTGCTCGACAAGCGATTCGAGGCAGCGCCGCAGCAGCTCGCGCCGGTTGTGGGTGGCGACGAGGACGCTCAGCTCGACCTGCTCCGTCGGGCTCACCGTCCTCTCATCGGCTCGGCCTCTCCGGTCGGGTCTCGGCGTCCTGTCGCGGCGCCGTCCTTCGCCCCGGTCAGCGACCTCCACTCCGGCCGGTCAACCTCCTGGCGGACCCGACGCCAGAATGCGTACCTGCGCACAATCGAGTACCACAGCAGTTCTCGCTCGCTTCCCGGGACGAGCCGGCCCAGGGGGGCGAGCAAGCGTGGAGGCACGTGGAGCGCGATCAGGAGTCGCCGCAACGTCAGCTCCTTCGGGCCTGCTCGGTCCCCCCAGCTCAGCAGCCGCGGCGCCCGCTCCGGATGGCGGTGGGCCAACTCCAGGTGCATGGCTCCCTGCCGCGCCGCGTCTTCGAGCATACGCGGGCTGCGCTTCCCGTCGTTGTGCACCCCCTTCGCGTCCGGCAGGTACCTGGGGGTGCAGTGCGCTTGCGAGAGTCGAAAGCCGAGGTCGAGGTCTTTTCCGGTCGGAACGTCGGTCGAGACGCCGCCGATCTCGACCAGGGTTGCCCTGGGGGCCGAGAGGTTCGCTCCGTAGCAGTCGGTCCAATTCGCCGCTCGATGATCGAACTCCTCGTAGTGGGCGTTCCAGGATCTTGCGTGCGCATGGGCGTACCAGTCGCGCGCGTCCGGGGGCTGCTGGGTGATCGTGCCGACGCCGATCGTCGCCGGATCCTCCCGGTGGGCCGCGGCGTGCGCTGCCACCAGCGACGGCGAGGCGATCATGTCGTCGTCGAGAAGCAGGCAGCGCGCGCCCTGGACGAGCTCCAGCGCCGAGTTCTGCGCCGCCGCGTGACTGCGCTTCGGCAGGCGGAGCACCCGCAGCCGGTAAGGCGCCGCGAAGGACTCCGCCATCTCCGCCGTGCCGTCCTCGGAGCCGTCGTCGGCGACGATCACCTCGAACGTCGAGGGGTCCTGGGTCTGCTCGACGAGCGATTCGAGGCATCGCCGCAGCATCTCGCGGCGGTTGTGGGTGGCGACGATCACGCTCACCTCCGGCTCCTCGCGGGTCTCCATCGGTGGGCTCATCCTGCCAGTCCTTCGGCGACCGCCTCGGCGGTCCTCCCGTGGGTGACCAGCCTCCAAGCCCGGCGGCTCAGGTTGCGGCGGATCCCGGCCCAGAATGCGAGCCGCCTGACGAAGTGCAGCCAGATCATCTTCCGTCCCTCGCCCGGGACGAACCGGCCCATCCAGGCGAGCGAGGCGGGGGGGAGGTGGACCGCGATCGCCGCTCGGCGAAGGGCCAGTTCGCGCGGGCCGGCCCCGGCGCGCCAGTCGAGCAGCGTCGGCGCCGCCTCGGGGAAGCGACCCGCCAGCTCGACGTGCATCCCTCCCTGTCGCCGCGCGTCGGCGAGCATCCGGCCGCGCCCCTTCTGGTCGTCGTGGGTGCCGTGGGCGCGCGCCAGATAGCGGGGTACGCAGCCCGCGCGACAGAGCCGCAGCGCCAAGTCGAAGTCTTTCGCCGCCGGCAGGTCGGTCGAGACGCCGCCGATCTCGATCAGCTTCTCGCGCGGGGCCGAGAGGTTGGCTCCGTAGCAGTCGGTCCAGCGGGCGTCGCGGCTCGCGAGCTCGTCGTAGTGCTCGTCCCAGCCGCGGGCGAAGGCGTGCGCGTACCAGTCGTCCGCCGCGAGCGGCTCCTGGGCCAGCGAGCCGACCCCGATCGTGCTCGGCTGCCGGCGATGTCCCTCGACGTGCCCGGCGACCAGCTCCGGCGAGGCGACCACATCGTCGTCAAGCAGCAGGCAGACCGGCGCCGCGGCGAGCTCCAGCGCGGCGTTCTGGGCCGCCGCGTGCCCCGCCTTCTCGAGTCTCAGCAGGTGCAGCCGGTACGGGGCGTCGAAGGCCTCGGTCATTGCGGCGCTGTCGTCCTCGGAGCCGTCGTCGGCGACGATCACCTCGAACGTCGAGGGGTCCTGGGTCTGCTCGACGAGCGATTCGAGGCAGCGCCGCAGCAGCTCGCGCCGGTTGTGGGTGGCGATTACGACGCTGATCTCCAGTCGGTCGGCGACCTCTTCCGGGGAATGAGTTGCGGCTCGGCGATTCGTCATCGGGTACGGTCGTGTCGGCACGGCGCCCCCGAAGATGAGTTCCGGGCAGCGTTCTGCGCTTCCTCGTAAACGGCTTCCAGTCGCTGTGCCCAGGCACGTGGATTGTGGTGTCGGCGGGCGAACTCGCGGGCCCGCCCGGCCAGCTCGTGGCGCCGTAGGGGGTCGGCGAGCAGAGCGGCGACGGCGACGGCGAAATCCTCGGCGTCGTCGGCGACGAGGAGCGGGGGCTCGGTCTCGAAGCCGGTGAAGCCCTCGGTGCCGAGCTCGGTCGTTACCAGCGCCTTGCCGCGCGCCAGCGCCTCCAGCACCTTGAAGCGCATGCCGCCGCCGCTGCGCACCGGCGCGACGACGACTGTGGCCGCCGCCAGGTGGGGCTCCATGTCGGTGGGGTCGGCGATGACCTCCACGCCGGGACCGGCGAGGTCGAGCACCTCGCGCGGCGGCGACTTGCCGGCGATCCGCAGCAGGGCGTCGGGCTGTGCAGAGCGCACGGCGGGCATGATCCCCTGCGCCAGCCAGCGCGCGGCGTCGCGGTTCGGCAGGTGGGCGAAGGTGCCGGCGAAGAGGACCGTCCCGGGTTGCTCGCGGGCGGGGTCCGAGGCGGGCGGGAGCTCGATCCCGTACGGGTTCACCCTGAGGCGCCCGGCGAGGTCGGGGGACCTCCGCACGACCTCGGCCGCGTCCCCCTCGCCGAACACCTGCAGCAGGTCGAAGCGGCGCCAGGCCGCCGGTAGAAAGGAATCCCAGCGGTGCCAGTCGCGGGCCCGCAGCGCCCGCAGCGGTCGCTCGGAGAGATGTGCGGCGCGCCATTCGGTCGCCGGCGCACGCACCGCCTCGTGCTCGGTCAGCACCGCCGGGATGCCGCGCGGGAAGCGCAGCATCGACATCGGGTTGTCCTCGACGGCGACCACGTCGAAGCGACGGGTCGCGGCGACGCGGTCGACCGTCCGCTGCACGCCGCCGCAGCCGAGCACCACCCGCCACGGCCACGGCCTGCGCAGCCAGGACGCTGCGAGCTCGGCCCGGACCCACCAGCGGCGAAGTGGGTCGGGCGAGCGGCGGCGGTCGATCAGATGCGCGTCGAGGCCTGAGCGCACGAGCGCCTCGGCCGCCTCGGCCTGGCCGGCCTCTTCGCCGAAGGGCGCGACGAGCGTGACCTCGTTGCGCTCCGCGAGCCCGGTGAGCTGCGCGTGCAGCAGCTTCGGGATCGCCCCGATCCCGTCGCGGTCCGGGACCATCGAAGTGACCAGCAGGATCCGCATCTCAGCGGATGCCCTCCTTTCCGCCGCCGTCCTGAAGGTGGCCGAGCGGTCGGTTGAGGACGCCGCGCCGCTCCGGAAAGAGCAGCAGCGTCGCAAGCCGCCGGGCCGGCGCTTGCGGCGCCGAGGCCATCGCCGCGAACCAGGCGACGAAGGCCGCCCTCATCGCCGGCGAGACGTTGCCGCGCCGACGCGCCGCGGTGAGGGAGTCACGGACGAGCCGGCCGACGCGGTCGCCGGCGATCGGGTGAAGGGCCGGCTCCAGCCGCAGCGAGACCAGCCGCCTGGCGAGATCGGCGATCGAGAGGATGCGGGCGGGGTGGGGCAGACCGAGCTCGTCGGCGGTCGCCAGGAGTGCCCTGGCGGTCGAGTCGGCGAAGCCGATCGATTGCCGTACCTGCGCGAGGTCGAGCTCGGCCTGCTGTGGCTCGTAGGCGTTGCGCCCGTGCACCCGGTAGGAGGCGAGCACCTCGTCGAGGGAGACGACGGGTCCGAGCAGCGCGCTCAGGTGGACGAGGTGCCAGTCGGCGCCGCTGATCGGGTACTCCGCCTCGGGGATCGGCAGGATGCGCCGCAGCAGATCGGTCCGAAAGGCATTGGCGCTGGTCGCCGCCCAGGGTATGTCGAACGGGTAGGCGAGCTCGGCGTCGCGCAGGTCGCCGCTCGGCAGCGGCAGGTGGGGATGGGGTTTGAGCGCCCCAGTCGGATGGCCGGCGGCGTCGATCACCTCCATCCGGAACTGCACCTTGGCGACCCTCTCGTCCGCGGCGAGGGCGGTGGCGGCACGGGTGGCCGCCTCGGGATGCAGCACGTCGTCGGCGTCGAGGAACATGACGACGTCCCCTTCGCAACGGGTGGTCCCGGCGTTCAGGGCCGACGCTTGGCCGCCGTTCTCCTTCAGCACCAGGTCGACGCGGTCCTCGTAGCGGCGGAGGACGGAGCGGGAGTCGTCGGTGGAGCCGTCGTCGACAACTATGACGTTCACGCGCGGATGCGTCTGCCCGAGGGCGCTCTCGACGGCGGCGGGGACGAAAGCGCCGTAGTCGTGGTTGTTGACGACCACGTTGACCGCCAGCTCGGGGGCGCCGGGGCTCATCGTGCCGGCGAGGGGGAGGGCAGCCAGCCCCAGGCGCGACGGTAGGCGCTTGCAGGGCGGTCCTGGCGGAACAGCGAGGCGACGACCGGCAGCGGCGGGTCGCCGGGTCGTCGCACGGTTTGCAGCCGCACGACCTTGGTCTCTCCGGGTTTGAGCGAGAACGGCGGCACGGCTTGTTCGCGGCCGTCGCCGTAGCGCACATCCAGGCTGTAGCGCACTCGCGTCTGCTCGTCGCTGCCGACGCCGATCCTTACCGCGGCCCCGTGCCCGGTGCGCAGGGGCTGCAGCCAGAGCTCGGTGTATCCGACGGCGTGCTTCCCGGCGACGGCGGAGAAGGTGAGCACGAGGGCGGCGACGGCTGCCACCGACCCCACCGCGATCAGGGCCGCGCCGATGCCGTCCGGTCGCAGGCGAAGTGGAGCCCGCCGTCGCCGTCGCCCGGGGTGCCGGGAGCGGCGGACGGCGGCGGCGCGGGCCGCGCCGAATACCACCAGCACCAGCAGCAGCGTCCATGGCCCGGCGCGCAGGCCGCCGGGCAGGAGGTCGAGCACGAGGCCGGCGAGGGCAAGCGTCGCCAGGCTGAGTCCGAGGCTGAGGGCGAGCATCTGCGGGCGTTTCGGTGGCCGCGACGCGAAGGTCGCGGAGGCGATCGCGTATCCGGGCAGGAAGAATGCGAGCGGCGCAAGGAACAACAGGCTGATCCAGGCCACCGGCACCAGCAGCGCGAGCAGGCCGCAGGCGACGGCGCCCGCGACCATGCGGCGAAGATCGCGGTGGCCCCTCACCGCTTGCCCTCGAGGTCGAAGACCGTGATTGCGCCGTTGGTGTACAACCGCGCCACGCCCGGAATCCGGTTGAACTTCGCGACGACGCTGCGCGGTTCGAGTTCGCCGCCCGCGTTCCTCCCCGAGGTGGCGAAGTAGTAGCCGCGCAGCGAGTCGCCGCTGACCCGGCGCCGGTCGGCGACCACGTATCGCAGGTGGTTCCGCCGCAGCAGCGGCAGCTGCCAGGATTCGACTTCGGCGGTGGTGAGTATGTCTTCGATGTCCGGATGTGGACCGGCGAGCACGAACTTGCCTCCGGGGGTGAGCAGCAGGCCGGCATCGGCGCCGGCGGCGGCAAAGCGTCCTCCCGGCACCCGCGTGCGGGCCCATTCCGCCATCGCCAGCGGCTGGGAGGCGATCGTCCCGTCGCCTGCGGCCACCCGCAGGGGGCGCGCCAGCTGGGAGTCCCAGGGCCAGCCCGAGATCGCGCCGCCGATCAGGACGATCGTGATCGCCGCGGCGATTACGACGCGGCCGAGCCAGGCGCGACGGACCTTACCGAGCGCCCAGACGGCGGCGCAGGCGAGTACGAACGAGAGGCCGATGAAGAGGAACTCGCTTGCCCTGTTGCCGGTCTCCCAGGCAGGGGGAGTGAGGCGCAGTGCCAGGGTGCCGAAGAAGCCGATCGCGGCCAGGGCGAAGAGCAATGCGAACGGCTGTCGGCGAAAGCGCCGCCATACCTGCAGCAGCCCGAATGGCAGGCCGACGGTGAGCAGGAGGAGCGCCAGCAGCGCCACCGCCTGGGCGGCCTGCGGCGTCGTCGGCACCGCGGGGCCGCTCTTCCCGAACAGGGCCCGTGGCGGCGATTCGCCCGCGATCGTGTTGAACACCGCCTTCAGCGCCCCCGAGAGGACCGGCGAGAGGTAGCCGACCGTGGACGTCGCGACCAGGAGCAGCCAGGCCAGGGCGAAGATCGCCGCCACGACCGCGAACGGCCACGGGTTGGGACTCCTCCAGGTACGCCGCAGGCGCCGGACGAGGAGCGCGAGAGTGGCTACGGCGACGACCATCGCGTAGGACGTGAGGTGGTGGGTCACGGTCACGCCGGCGATCAGGACCACGAGTGGCGGCGCCCAACTCGGCGTTTTCGACGGCGGCGTCGCTTCCCGCTCGGCGAGCGCCATCAGGAGCACGACCAGCAACGGCAGCGCGAGCGACTCGTAGGAGAACTGGGCCCCCCAGTAGAGGAAGTTGAAGTTGCCGGCGTAGAGCGCGGCGCCCAGGCCCGCCACTCGGGCCGAGCGTCCGACCCTGAAGAACAGCAGGAACAGGCCGGCGACGAGGACCAGCCTGGCGGCGCCGACGACGATCAAGCCGGCGGCATAGGACGACAGCCCGCAGATCGAGGTCAGCGCCGAGGTCGCGCCTTCGAGGCCGGGGTAGTACGGCGTCGTCGAGAGGATCGGGTTGTGCCGGAACAGTTCGTGGTGGGCGGTGATCTGGCCCTCGTTGAAGGCGTGGACCAACTCGTCGGGGAAGGTGAACATCGGGGCGTCGCGCGCGATCTTGACCCCGTAGAGCGCCAGCCCCAGCAGGCAGACGAGGGCGAGACGTTCGCCGGTTGACGCCTCGCGCGAGGTGAGCCGGTAGAAGATCGGCAGGCTGACGATCAGCAACCCGGCCCAGAAGAGGAGCGGCGAGGGTTCCAGCGTGGCGCGGGAGAGCGCGTTCGCGAGCGCGCAGAGGAAAAGGCCGAGCCCGGCCGCCAGGACGGCTGCGGGAAAGGGCGGGATCCGGCGCTGCAGGGCCCCTGCGGCGTCGGCGATTGCGCGCGCTTTCACGTTGGAATCCTAGGCGCGGGCGGAGACGTCAGTTGCGGTCCGAAGCCGCAGCGTCGCGAGCGCATAGCCGATTCCCGTGGCGAGGATCCCGATTCCGATGGCCGCCGCTCTCGCCAGCCCCCAGGGCTCGCCACGGGCGAAGGCTCGCAGGCCGTCCGCCAATCCTTGGGGAATGACGACGAGCAGGTGGCGCCGCTCGGAAGCAAGTCCCTGCTCGGAGCCGACCGTGTGGGCGAGGACGGCCTTGCCGCCCCCCTCCTCGAAGCTGCGGCGGATCAGGTAGCCGAGCGTGGCCTGCTCGGGCTCGACAGCGTGCCGGACCGTGGCCCGTGGCTGGTAGAGCCACTTCATCTCCGGCCATCGTCGGCCGATCCGGATGCCGAGCTCGGTGTCCTCCAGCGCGTGCCCGCCGGCGACGACCGTGCCACGGTGGCGCAGAGTGCGCGGCGCCGCGCCCTCCCGGAAGCCGCCCACCTCCTGGACCGCGTCCCGCCGTACCGCCATGTTGGCCGCGATCGGGTTGCGTACCGCCGCCGGCTTGGTCGGCAGGCCGGCGTAACTGCACCCGAACACCCAATAGAACTCATGGGGGAACCAGGGTGGCTTCGTCCCGACCCAGAGCGGGACCAGCTCACCGGTCACTCCGATCACCGTCGGGTCGGAGAAGCAGGAGGCGAGGTTCTCGATCCAGTCGGGCTCGGCTTCGGTATCGTCGTCGGTGAGGACGACGATCTCGCCCTTCGCCATTTCGATCCCGGTATTGCGATTGCCGACGACGCCCTTGGCGTGTCGGTTGGCGACCACCTTCGCCCTCGGAAACGACTTCGAGGCCCAGGCCAGCAGGCGCTCATTGTGATCGACGACGACAATCGTCTCGACGGGGGCGAGTGTCTGTCGCTCGATCGCCGCCAGGCATCTGACGAGATCCCCGCGGCGGTCGAAGTTCCAGGTCGGAACGACCACCGTGATCCGGTCTTCCATGTGGCGCTACGCCGCGGTGACGGTTTCTGGATCCTGCTGGACAGGGGTGACGGGAGGGTGCTTGGCGTGGATCGAGCGGCGACGGCGCGCCTCGCCGAGGATCGTGCCGAGCACGCGGAAGCCGTCGCGAAAGGTGTTGAGATTGCTCTGGCCGGAGATCCGGTCGGCCTCATAGCTGGGCACCTCGGTGATCTTCATCCCGGCGCCGGCGATTCGCAGGTTGATCAGCGTCTCGACCTCGAAGCCCGGCACGTCGAGCGAGATGAACGGCAGGCAGCGAGCCCAGAAGGCGTTGTACCCGTAGCAGAGGTCGGTGAAGTGGGTGCCGTGCAGGAGGTTGGCGCTGCCGCTGAGGAAGGTGTTGCCGAGGCTGCGGAGCCGAGTGATGTCGGCGCTGCCACCTCCCTCGAGGAAGCGCGAGCCCTTCGCGAAGTCGGCGCCGGCCTCGAGCGCCTCGACGAAGCGCGGGATCTCGGCCGGGTCCGCCGAGCCGTCGGCGTCGAGCATGACGACGAGGTTCCCGGTGACCGCGGCGAAGCCGGTGCGGAACGCGTCGCCCTTGCCGCGTCCGCTCTGTGTGAGGACGCGGATCTCCGGGTAGGCTCCGCGGGCCGCTTCGATCGTGTTGTCGTGGGAGTTGCCGTCAACGAGGATCACCTCGTGCAGGTCGGCGGGCAGGCGACTCAGAACGTGGCCGATGTTGTGCTCCTCGTTCATCGCCGGGACGACGACGCTGATCTTCGTATTCCGGTTGCGACGCCTGTCGGGTCCGACGTATGGGATTGAGCTGCGCGCAGCCAGCGCGTTGACGTCAATCAGAGGCACCCCGCCGACCTGGTTCGCCTGTGCGGACGGCGAGTCAAGCAGGTCGAGCGGGCGGGGCAGCAGGCTGACCGGAACGCCGGTCAACTTGAAGGCACGGACCAGATCGAGAAGGTCTTCGTCGTCTGCGTGCCGGCTGGCGATCACCACGCGGTCGGCGCCGTAGCGGTCGACTACCTCGAGGGCGGAGACGCGGCTCGCCGCCTCGGGCTGATCCTCCGGGGCCGGGATCGTGCAGACGATTTTCGCGAAGCTGCGCAGCGGGCCGTAGACTCGCAGCCGCTCTGCCGTCGACTGCTCGCCGACCAGGATCCATCGCTCCACCGGGTCGAGGCGCCCCTGCACCGATCCGCCGATTGCGCGGGTGGCCGTGTCCAGCAGCATGAAGAGGGCCCAGAGGGCCAGCTGCTCGGCGCTGCTCAGCGGGGTCAGAAGCGAGGCCGACCAAGCGAAGAGCGCTGCCGCTAGCACTCGGATGACGGGCCAGCCGACGCCGCCCTCGCCGCTCAGCGCCCGGCTGGACCGTGCGCCATATACGCCGAGGATCCCGTAGATCCCGATAAGCAGCAGCGGCGCTATGGGGAGCGCCGGGAAGAGGCGCTGCCCCGAGGCGACGGCGATCGCGATGAGCGCGGCCGACGAGGCGATCAGGTCGATCGCCGGCACCAACCACCATCCGAGCCCGCGCTTTGCCCGGGGCAAGCTGCCCAGGGTGGGACGGTCCTGGACGACCGCTTCGCGGCTTGCGGCGCCGGCCGGGATGCGGGCATCGAGTGGGAGGTCGGTTGAAGAGTGCATATATAGAGTTTGCGGCTAGGGAGAAGTCAGTCGTTGGTGGTCGAGGGTGGATGGATTCGGTCCTCGCCCGGGTATCGGCAGCCGTAGCCGGCCACGTTAGCGATCCGCAAAATGCGGGCAGTGATTTTCAGGCTATGGATAGGGAGTGTGCAGAAATTCAGCCGAGGCGCAAGCGGATTAGACCGCAATTCGAGCGGCTACTCCCTGCAAGTCGTACGAATCGATACCTACAAACGGTTCAACCGGTCTCGAAGCCGTAGGCCTCGGCCAGCTCCGGGTCCTTCGCCGCCAGCATCTCGGCCAGCTCGACCATCACCTTGCACTGCTTCCAAGTCGCGTCGTCCTGCATCTTGCCGTCGATCATGTGGACGCCGCGGCCGTCGGGGATCGCTTCCAGCACCTTCTTCGCGAAGAGGACCTCGTCCGGCGGCGGGCTGAAGACCTTCTTGGCGATGTCGATCTGCACCGGGTGCAGCGACCAGGCGCCGACGCAGCCCATCAGGAAGGCGGCGCGGAACTGGGTCTCGCAGCCGGCCGTGTCCTTGATGTCGCCGAAGGGGCCGTAGAAGGGCAGGATCCCGGTCGAGGCGCAGGCGTCGACCATGCGGGCGATCGAGTAGTGCCAGAGGTCCTGCTGGGCGCTGACCCGGTCGGCCTCGGGATTCTCGGGGTCGGCCGGGTCCTCCATCACCCGGTAGCCGGGATGGCCACCGCCGACGCGCGTCGTCTTCATCCGCCGCGAGGCGGCGAGGTCGGCGGGGCCGAAGCTCATCCCCTGCATGCGCGGGCCGGCGGCGGCGATCTCCTCGAGGTTGACGACGCCCTGCGCGGTCTCGAGGATCGCGTGGATCAGGATCGGCCGGTCGAGCCCGGCCTTCGCCTCGAGCTGGGCGAGCAGGCGGTCGACGTAGTGGATGTCCCAGGCGCCCTCGACCTTGGGCACCATCACGACCTCGAGCTGGTCGCCGATCTCGCCGACCAGCGTGGTCAGGTCGTCCAGCACCCAGGGACTCTCCAGCGAGTTGACCCGGGTCCAGAGCGCGGTCTGGCCGAAATCGGACTCCTTGGCGGCCTTGACCAGGCCGGCCCGGGCGGCCTCCTTGCGGTCGACCGGGATCGCGTCCTCGAGGTTGCCGAGCAGGATGTCGGTCTTCTCGGAGATGCCGGCGGCCTTGGCGACCATCTTCTCGTTCGAGAAGTCGAGGAAGTGGATCATCCGCGACGGCTTGACGGGGATCTCCCGCAGCGGCTCGGGGGCGCCGATCGCCAGCGGCTGGAAGAAGTCTCTGGGGTTTCTCAAGCTGCTCCTCGGGTCGGAGACGGTCGGGACGGAAATCTATTCAAGCGGCGCGTTCGAGGTTTGGCCCGCTATCCGGATCAAACCTCGAACGCACTGGCGGTGGGGCGCAGGGATTCGGCTGCTGTCGCCGTACATGGAGGGGATGAGCGAGACCGTCGAGGACTGGACGCTGGCCCAGCGCGCGCGCCCGCCGCTGCTCGGCGAGCTGGTCGAGCGGATCGACGAGGCGCTGGCAACGGCTCGGGCCTCCGAGGCGGCGGTGATGACGGTCGGCGCGGCCGCCTTCGACGCCGCCGACCAGGCCAAGCGCGCCGCCGACCTGGCTGAGCGCGCCAGCGCCGCCGCGCTCTCGGCGACCCGGCCGGCGACTGAATCTGTCGGCAGCAACGGCACCAACGGCGTGAACGGTGTTGCCACGCCGCTCGGGGCCGGCCCCCTGGATGACTTCAGCGCCCGCGCCGACCGCCTCGCCGAGCGGCTCAGCCGCCTCCAGCGCGTCCCGCTTTCCGCTTGAGGTCGAAGAGAGGAAGATCGCGGTACTTTCTAGCTTGTGACGACTGCAAAGCGAGCAGGGAATTGGACGCCTGACGGGAAACCCGAGCAGGCCGCTTTACGCAGAGACTTTCGAGAGCTCACCCCGGCTCAGCGCGTCGAGCAGGTCTTTGAGCTTTCCCGGTTCATGTCCCAGGTGGCGGAGTCGGGTCGCCGCCGGCGCCTTGCCTGAGCTCGACATCCGAGGGATCCTCGGAGAGCTCGTCGCGGAGAATGTCGACTTCTTGCTGATCGGCGGCATTGCGGTTGGCTATCACGGTCATGTCCGCGCGACCAAGGACGTGGACGTGGTGCCGGCGCCCGATCCCGCCAATCTGGAGAGACTTGCCCGGGTGCTCGGGCGGTTGGGCGCGCAGGTCGAGGGGGCCGATGAGTTCGGCAGTGGTGAGCTTCCCGATCCCTTGGATCCCGCGGTGCTGGCCCTGGGAGGCAACTGGGTTCTGCTGACCCGGCTCGGCCGGCTCGACGTAATGCAGTGGATCGGCGACGACGCCCTCTGGGAGAAGCTCTCTCCAGCGGCGATCGAGGATGAGATCGGCGGTCTCCCGATCAGGATCGTCGGATACAACGACCTGCTGATGCTGAAGGAGCAAGCGGGGCGGCCGGAGGATCTGACCGACCTGGAGCGCCTACGGCAAGCGCGTGACGAATAGACGTTTGGGGGTCGGCCTTGGTGTCGGTAGTCGAAAGCAGGATCAGCGCGCGCTCAAAAAAGGCACGCTGCGGTAGATAGAACTACCCTTAAGTATGTTATAGACTAATCTATAGATCATGCCTCGCCCTGCGCGTCCTCTTTTCCCTCAGACCCAGCGTCGCGCTGAGGCGCTCGGCGAGCGCCTGCGGCTCGCTCGTCTCCGGCGTCGAATGTCGCTTGCCGACCTTGCCGCGCGCGTGGACGTGTCGCGTGGCACCCTTTCCCGCCTCGAGCACGGCGACCTCTCGACCGGCCTCGGGGTGTTGGCGCGGGTTCTCGGCGTGCTCGGTCTGGAAGAGGATCTCGACCGCCTGGCCCGAGACGACGAGCTGGGGCAGCGCATGCAGGACGTGCGGTTGCGCCGCCCGCGGCGTTCCTCGTCTGGAAAGCGAGCCGATGGCTGACGCACGCGACCGCGTGGTCGTGCATCTCGATGACGCCGGTCTCGGCCCAAGGCGCGAGGTGGGCAGCCTGGCTCGCGAGCTCGGCGGCGGGAAGGGCGTGATCTCGTTCGAGTACGAGCCGAAATGGGTTGCCGCGGGGGATGCCTTTCCGATAGATCCGTCGCTGCCGCTCTACGAGGGCGAGCAGTACCCCCCGACGATGCCGGGAGTCTTCGCCGACGCCGCGCCGGATCGCTGGGGGAGGACTCTGCTGGAGCGCAGAGAGGCGCAGGCGGCCCGCCGCGAGGAGAGAAGGCCCCGGAATCTCGACGATTGGGACTTCCTGCTCGGCGTCAACGACCGCACGCGGATGGGCGCGTTGCGGCTCGCTTCCGCCGGGGGTGGAGGGGAGGGATTCCTCGCCGATGAGCCCCTTTCGGTCCCGCCGCTCGCCAGGCTGCGCGACCTCGAGCACTGGGCGCGGGAAGTGGAGGAGGGCGCCGGTGGGGAGTTGAGCGACGAGGAGCAGTGGCTGGCGATGCTGGTCGCTCCCGGCAGCTCGCTGGGGGGATCGCGGCCCAAGGCCAACTACCTGGACGAGGGCGAGCTCTGGATCGCCAAGTTCCCCTCCCGCGAGGACAGGCACGACGTCGGCGCTTGGGAGCACCTGGTGTCGCTGCTCGCCGCTCGGGCCGGCATCGACGTGCCGGAGACCCGATTGCTTCGATTGGGCTCCTCCTATCGCACCTTCTGCGTCAGGCGCTTCGACCGCCGCGATGGTCGGCGGCGCCTCTATGCCTCGGCGATGACGTTGACCGGGAGGCGCGACCACGAGGATGCGAGCTACCTCGACATCGCCAGGGCCATTGCCGAGCTCGACGAGCCGACCGCGATCGGGGAGGACCTTCGCCAGCTCTTCCGCCGCGCCGTCTTCAACGTGCTCACCGCCAATCGCGACGATCACCTGCGGAATCACGGCTTCCTGCGAAGCGGGGGTGGATGGCGGCTCTCGCCGGCCTTCGACGTCAATCCGACCCCGCAGAAGCACGAGCACGCACTGGCTCTCGACGAGTCGCTGCGAACGCCGGACCTCCAGGTGCTGCGCGAGACGGCGCCGTACTACCGGCTCTCGGCCGCGGACGCCGGCACCATCGTCAACGAGGTCGGGGCCGCCGTCGCCGGCTGGCGCGAGCAGGCCCGGCGGATCGGTTTGGCCGGCGACGAGCTGGAGCGCATCGGCTCCGCGTTCGCGCCGGCCTGAGGCCGCCGATATCCTTCGGCTCCCCGCAACCGACCGGATCAGGAGCCATGGCCGTAGAGACCGCCGCCTACAGCGAGCAGACCGACATCCAGCGCGACATCACCGAGATGGTGCGCCAGTTCGTCGACGAGCAGATCATCCCCAACGCCGAGCACTACGACCACGAGGACTCCTTCCCGGAGCCGATCGTCGAGCAGATGAAGGAGCTCGGCCTGTTCGGGGTGACGATTCCCGAGGAATACGGCGGCATGGGGCTCGACCTGACCACCTACGCGATGATCGTCGAAGAGCTCTCGCGCGGCTGGATCTCGATCTCCGGCGTCGTCAACACCCACTTCATCGGCTCCTACCTGCTGATGAAGTTCGGCACCGACGAGCAGAAGGACCACTTCCTGCCGAAGATGGCGACCGGCGAGATCCGCGCCGCCTTCTCGCTCTCCGAGCCCGAGGTCGGCTCCGACGTGCAGGGGATCAAGTTGACCGCGAAGAAGGGCGAGGACGGCAGGTGGGAGCTGAACGGCCAGAAGATGTGGGTCACCAACGGGCTCGGCTCCAGCGTCGTCTTCGTGTTGATGAAGACCGACACCAAGGCCGATCCGCCGTATAAGGGGATGACCTGCTTCATCACCGAGAAGGAGCCCTGGAAGGAAGTCAACGAGGGCGACTTCGCCGGGCTGACGGTGCCGCCGAAGATCAAGAAGATGGGCTACAAGGGCGTCGAGTTGACCGAGCTGGTCTACGACGGCTACCGCTGCCCGCCCGAGCGGGTGCTGGGCGGCGAGGAGGACGGCGTCGGCCAGGGCTTCGTGCAGATGATGGACGCGCTCGAGGTCGGCCGGGTCAACGTCGCCGCCCGCGGCGTCGGCATCGCCCAGCGGGCGCTGGAACTGGCCCTCCGCTACAGCCAGGAGCGCAAGACCTTCGGCAAGCCGATCGCCCAGCACCAGGCGATCCAGTTCAAGCTCGCCGACATGGCGACCAAGATCGAGGCCGCCCGCCTCGTCACCCGCAAAGCGGCGCGGCTGAAGGACGCCGGCGTGCGCTCCGATCTCGAGGCCGGGATGGCGAAGCTGCTCGCCTCGGAGACCGGCAAGGAGTGCGTCGAGGAGTGCTTCCGCATCCACGGCGGCTACGGCTACTCGAAGGAGTACGAGATCGAGCGCCTCTACCGCGACGCGCCGCTGCTGCTGATCGGCGAGGGGACCTCGGAGATCCAGCGCATGGTGATCGGCAAGAAGCTCCTGCAGAGGCACAAGATCTGAGCGCCGGGCGGGCTCAGCCCAGAGTGGGGCCTGTCCACAGGGTGGAGAGCGGCCAGGCCTCCAATCGCTCGCCGAACGGAAGGCGCTCCGCCCCCGGGTAGAGCACCACGCCTCGCAGGAAGCGCTCCTCGCCCAACCGGTCGCGCAGGGTCGTCAAGTGCCTGAAGTCCTCGCCGCGCACCGTCGCCGACGCCTTGACCTCGATGCCGGCGACGCGCCCGTCGGCCGCCTCGATCACGAAGTCGACCTCGGCTCCCGCCGCGGTGCGCATGTGGAGCAGCGACGCTCCCATCCGCGCGGCGGAGAGCTGCTTGACGAGCTCCATGCCGACGAAGCACTCGAGAACTGCGCCGAGCAGGGATTCGTCGTCCGCGAGACGTCGTCGATCGACTCGCAGCAGGTGAGCCAGCAGCGCGGAGTCGGAGAGCAGCAGCTTCGGTGCTTTGGTGATCTGCTTGATCCTGTTCGTGTGCCAGGCCGGGAGCCGGCGGACCAGAAAGACGTGCTCCAGCAGGTTCAGGTAGCGATCGAGCGAGGTGCGGGGGATCCCGACGGAGCTGCTCACTTCGGTCTTGTTCAGCGGCGCGCGCACGCGGGACGCGAGCGAGGCGAGCACCGCCGGGACCTCTGCGAGGCGCTCGATGTTTGCGAGGTCACGGAGATCGCGCTGCACGATGGCCGTGAGGTAGGAGGCAAGCCACTCCTCCCGTCGGTCGGCCTCGCGAGCCACGGCCTCGGGGAATCCGCCGCGCACGATCCGCTCGATCAGAGCCTCGCGGGATGTGCTCGGCGGATCGCCGAAGGAGGGGGTTCCGTCCTCGTCCAGCAGCAGCTCCACGATTCGTCCGCTGACGCCCTCGATCTCGGCTTGGGAGAACGGCCACAGCGTGTGGACCTCCATTCGCCCGGCGAGCGACTCCGACACTTTCGGCAGCAGCATCACCTGCGCCGATCCGGTGAGGATGAAGCGTCCCGGGCGTCGATCTCGGTCGATCGCGGCCTTGATCGGGAGCAGCAGCTCCGGCGCGCGCTGGATCTCGTCGATGACCAGCGGGAGGTCGGCGCCTTCCACGATGCCCACCGGATCGCGCCGGGCGGCTTCTAGGGTGCGCAGGTCGTCGAGGCTGATGTAGCGCGCCGGGTGCGGGCCGGCGGCGAGACCCTGCACCAGCGTGCTCTTTCCGGCTTGTCGCGGCCCGACCAGCATCACCGCAGGCGTATCGTCGAGGGCGGTGAGGAGGCGGGGGGTGATGGCGCGCTCGAGCGTGTCCATGATCGTGGGTCAACTGGTCATTATATGACCATTTAGTGGGCGATTTATGTTCAGGGGCCACTGTACCACCGATCCGCTTGACGACACGCCTATATCCTGGGGCGGGATGGCATCCACGGCCGACCTGATCCGCACCGCCGTCGAGCGATTCCAGGCCGAAGTCCCGGCGCTGCAGAACCTGAAGCTGGTCTTCGGCCTGGAGCTGAAAGGCCGCGGCGACATCCAGCTCTACCGGGTCGAGCTGCCCGGCCCGAAGATCAGCAAGGACTTCGACCAGGACGAGCGCGTCCTGGTCGAAATCGACCGGCCGCAGTTCAACGAGCTGGCCGAGAAGGGGAACCTGAAGAGCTACCGCAAGGCGGTCGAGACCGGCCACATCAAGGCCAGCGGCGACTCCAACGTGAAGAAGCTGGTCGCCCAGGTGGTCGAAAAGCAGGAGCAGCGCGCGCGGCTCAAGAAAGCGCACTAGCATCCCGCGCCGTCCAAGACCAGAGGAGATTCAGCAAACCGATGAGCGAGCAGACCTACGAGCTGACCACCGACCAGGCCGAGCGCGAGGCATCCGGCGCCCACAGCTACGGCCGCTACCTCGAGGAGTTCGAGGTCGGCGCCGTCTACAAGCACTGGCCGGCGAAGACCGTGACCGAGTCCGACGATCACCTCTTCTGCCTGATCACGATGAACCATCACCCACTGCACCTCAACGACGTCTATGCGGCTAATTCGCAGCAGGGGCGGAACGTGGTCGTCGGGCCGCTCGTCTATTCGCTGGCGCTCGGCATGTCAGTCTCCGATATCTCCGGCAAGGCGATCGCCAACCTGGCGACCGAAGAGCTGAGCCACCCGAATCCGGTCTTCCACGGCGACACCCTATTCTGCGAGACCGAGGTGCTGGAGAAGCGCGAGTCGAAATCGAAACCGGATCGGGGCACGGTCAAGGTCCAGACTCGGGTGCTGAACCAGGACGGCGTCCTCGTCGCCGAGTTCAAGCGGCTGGTGCTGGTCCCGCGCAAGAACCCTGGCACCTGAGGGTCGTCGGCGGGGCGCCCTTGCTCAGTGCGCTTCGTCTGAAGCGTGTGCCGGCGGCCTCGACTCCTCGGCCAGCGAGGTGATCTCGAGCGGGCCGTGGGCGGCCTCTTCGAGCACCTCGGTCGCCTCCTCGGCCGAGCGGGCGTAGAGCTCGACCAGCATGTGGACGACGATCCGCTCCTCGTCGTGCTTGTGGAAGCGGACGTGGGCGAAGAACTCGCGCACGCCGGCCTCGCCGAAGGCGCCGTAGGCGAGCAGCTCGGCGGCTTCCGGCCCGGCGCAGCTCTCGACCCGGTCCTGGTCGACGGTGACGGTGCAGGAGGCGACCCAGGGGGTGCCGGCGACCATCCGTTCCCAGCGATCCTCGATCGGCACCACGCGGTCGTCCTGGAAGGTCAGGTGGGGCTGGTCGTGCATGCAGTCGAGGCACTGGACAAGCGCTTCCTGGACCTCGTCAACGCCCTCGGCGGGGATGCCCGTTTCGGGGTCGATGCGACGGATCGCGTCGTAGTGGATCTGGATCTCGAGGTTCTGCGACCAGCAGCGATAACAGCGCTGCCAGGCGGAACGGTCCCCGTTCATCTCGCTCATGGCTGCATTGTCGCGCGCGGGCGGGATCGGCGCTATGCGGGCAGCTCGAGCCGCACGCCGAGCTCCTCGGCTGCCTCGGGCGTGAGGAACGCGTTGGTCTGCTCGAGCATCCGCTCGGCGATTCGCAGGTCGCTCCAGTCGATCGCCGCCGTGTACGCCTGCGCGAAGTCGAGCACGCGGATCAGGGGTTGCGGATTGCCGTTTCGCGAGAGCGCGCGCAGGCCCTGGAGGTAGTTGTCGCGATAGACGATCGGAATCACTATCCGCTGCTCGCCGACGGCGCTCAGCTCGGCGTTCATCAGCACCCGCGCGACGCGGCCGTTGCCGTCGCTGAACGGGTGCACCTCGGCGACCAGATACATCATGAAGATCGCCCGACTCAGGCCCCTCGGCAGCGTTTCGTAGAAGCGATAGCCCTCGACAAGGGTGCCGACGACCAGATCCGGATGCACGAAGGTGGTCGCCCCCGCGCGGTTTACGAGCGTCTTGAAGGCGCCCGGATCGGCCTGCGGGCGTCGCTCCAAGATCAGCGCATGATGGGCGCGGAGAAGGTCGAGCAGGTCCTCGGGCCCGTCTGGGAGTTGCCGCCGCTTTGCCGGATCGTTGACGAGGTCAAACGTGCCGAGGACATCGTGTGCATCCTCGAAACGCGCCTTCGGCACCGCGCGCCGGAAGACGATTTTCTCCGCCTCGCGCAGCGCGAACTCGGTCCCCTCGATCCAGTTGGAGAAGTACGCCTCGATGAACGAGAGGGTGGGGAGGGAGTCCGGCTGCTCCTCGCGCCCTTCGACTGGATCTCTCATCAGGGCTGCCTGGAGCGTCTCGAACAGCTCTATGCGGCGGGAATCGAAGCCGAGGCCGGCATTCGCCGCGCGGGCGGCGGGGGTGGTGAGCTGCCCGTCCCGAGTGCCCAGGATCGCGCCGACGAGATCGTCGAGCGCCGTCATCTCCCGCTCTGCGTCGAGCGCTGTCGCGATCTTGCTCGCTTGGACGCGCAGTTCGTTGAGCGCCTCGGTGCCACGTAGGGCGGCGGTTCGCGTCAGCTCGTCCTCGACCTCGGACCTGGAGAGGGTGCGCGAGACTCCGTTCCGTGCTCTCGACCGCCGCAGGTTGTCGAGGAGCGCCCGTTGACGGCTCGAGAAGTGCAGGCCCTCCATGTGGGGCATGTCGCCCGGCACGGGCCCCGGCCCTCGGCGAGGCAGCAGGGTGAGGCCGGGCAGGCGGACCGGCCGCCGGCCCGCGTGGTCGGGTCCGGCGTCGAGGAAGAGGGAGCCGTCGGCCGACGGCTGTGCCTCGATGCCGCTGCGGTCGACGATCACGGCTCCGGGGAAGTAGTGGGCGGCGACCCGAGACCAGTTGCGCCGCACCACCTGCTCGAGCGGCTCGGCGAGGTTGCGCGTATATAGGCGGCCGGTTACTTTTCGGAGTCGGCCGCCTGCCACCGCACGCTGCACCGCGGGGGAGGTTCGCGTCGTGGTGGCGAAGACCTCGGGCTGCTCATCCAGCGAAAAAGTGCGCTTAGTCGCCTCCATCTTGGGAGACAGTGTAGAAAAAACGCGCTTAAGCCGCGAAAATGGGCGAAAAACTGCGCTTAAGGCTGGAGCGTGAGCCGTCGTTTTTCGGTGTAAAATGACGGCTATATGTCATTGCGAGCCCTGCCGCGCATCTACCGCCTGCCCCAGGGCAGCTTCTTCCTGTTCGGACTGCGCGGGGTCGGCAAGAGCACCTGGATCGGGGAGCAGCTTCCGGACGCGTACCGATTCGACCTGCTCGACGAGGGGCTCTACCAGGGCCTGCTGGCCGATCCCGCGCCGTTCGCCGGCGAGCTTCGCCGTCTCGACCCGGGAGGCTGGGTCGTGGTCAACGAGGTCCAGCGCCTGCCCGGCCTGCTGAACGAGGTCCACCGATTCATCGAGGAGCGTGGGCTGCGCTTCGCGCTGCTCGGATCGAGCGCTCGCAAGCTTCGTGCCGCCGGGGTCAACCTGCTCGGGGGACGCGCCCTGTGGCGGGAAATGTTCCCTCTTACCCCCGAGGAGCTGGGCGGGGACTTCGATCTCGAGCGCGCCCTTGAGATCGGTGCGCTCCCCCTGGTGCTCGACTCCGACTCGCCGCGCGAGACCCTGCGCGCCTACGTCCAGCTCTATTTGCGCGAGGAGATCAAAGGCGAGGCGCTGGTGCGCAACCTGCCGGGGTTCGCGCGATTCCTCCCCGTCGCCGGCCTGTTCCACGGCCAGCTCCTCAATGTCGCCGGGATCGCCCGCGACGCCGGCGTCGCGCGAACCACCGTCGAGGGGTACCTGGGAGTGCTCGAGGACACGCTCCTCGCCCGGCGCCTGCCGGCCTACGAGGCGCGCCTGCGCGTGCGCGAGCGCAAGCACCCCAAGCTCTACTGGATGGACCCGGGGGTCGTCCGCGCGGCGAAGGGGGTGCACGGCTCGGTCGCACCGGAGGAGGCCGGGTCCCTGCTCGAGGGTTGGGTCCACGCCCTGCTTTGCACCTACATGGAGGAGCGCGAGCTCGCCGACGAAATCGCCTACTGGGCGCCGGCGGAGTCCAAGCGGCTCGAGGTCGATTTCGTGCTGCGCCGCGGCGCAGAGCTCTGCGCCCTGGAGGTCAAGGCCGCGCGCCGGATTCATCCAGGGGACATGGCCGGGCTGCGGGCGATCGGAGAGCTGCCCGGGCTTCGGCGGCGAATTCTGATCCATCGTGGCGACCGGCCGACTCGAACCGAGGACGGGATCGACGCCTTGCCGGTCCAAACCTTCCTCGAGGCCCTCGAGGAAGGTCGCCTGTGGCCCTGAGCTTCGGCTTCGCGGCGACGCCCGCCTCGCGCAGGCGGTAGCGCAAAGATTTCTATGTAGAGCTATAGTTTACTCTGTTATAGTTTTCAGCATGGGCGCCTTTGTGGGTCGCGATCGGCAGCTTGAGATCCTCGCGAACGAGCTTGGCCAGGTTGGCCCGCAGGCGGGAAGATTCGTCTGGATGCGCGGGCGGCGACGTGTCGGAAAGTCGCGCCTCGTCGAGGAGTTCCTGCGTCGATCGGGGGTCCGCCATCTCTATTTCCAGGCTCCGAGGCGCGAGCCGGAGGCCGCCCTTGCGCGCTTTGCGGCTGCGCTGACGGAGTCCGGCCTACCCGCCGGCGATCTTGTCGCGGCGGGAGCCTCGTTCGACTCCTGGCCCGCGGCCCTTCGCCTTGCCGGCCAGGGAGCGAGCGCACAGGAGCCGGTCGCCATAGTCATCGACGAGCTGCCCTACCTCGCCGAGCGCGACAGCGGCTTTCCCGCCGACCTCCAGCTGGCCTGGGACAGGCATCTGGAGGGTCAGCCGGTTCTGCTGATAGCGATCGGCTCGGACCTGCGGATGATGGAGATCCTCACCGAATATCCGGCCGAGCTTCACGGCCGTCCCACCCGTGAGATGACGATCCCTCCTCTGACGCCGGCAGAGGTCGCCGACTTGGCCGGGGTCTCCAGCGCCCAGGCGTTCGACCGCTACCTCGTCGTGGGTGGCTTCCCTCAGCTCGTCAACTCCTGGCCGCGGGGAGCGAGTCGCAAGCAGTTCCTGGAACAGGCCCTGAACGACTCCAGCACGCCGTTCGTGACGAACGCGCTGCGCATCCTCAGCGCCGAGTTCGATGGGCGGTCCCAGGCTCGCAGAGTCCTCGGCGCGATCGGCTCGGGCGAGCGCACCAATGCCAACATCGCGAAGGCGAGTGGCGTATCGAACGAGGCGTCGCTGAGCCACGCGCTGAAGATCCTGGTTGAGAAGGGGGTCGTCTCGGAAGGGTTGCCGTATGCCGCGCCTCCCGGTCGCAAGAACAAGCGCTACGCGGTCATGGACCCGTACCTGCGCTTCTGGCTGCGATTCGTCGGGCCCAATCTGGACGAGATAGACCGGGATAGAGGCGATCTGCCCATCGAGCGCATCGAGCGTGACTGGACGACCTACCGCGGGATGGCCGTCGAGCCGCTGGTCCGCGATTCGGTCGAGCGGCTTCTTCTGGATCCCACCTGCTCGGAGGCGCTGGATGGCGCCCGCCTGGTTGGCAGCTACTGGACGCGGAACAACACGGTTCAGGTCAACCTCGTAGGCGGCAAGGATCGCAATCCCGCCGAGGTCGCGTTCATCGGGTCGATCAAGTGGCGAGAGAGCGCAGCCTTCAATCGCGAGGACGCAATCCGCCTCGCCGGCCAGCGCGGGGAGGTGCCGGGTGCCTCACAAGCGAAGCTGGTAGGCGTCTCGCGGCGCGGATTCGCCAAGGGCACCGAGGAGATCGACGTCAAGCTCACCCCGGACGATCTACTTGCAGGAATCAGGCAGTCGCCCCGGCCGCCGCACGCTGCTCGACCAGGGTGACGATCTCGGCCATGATCCTGTTGATGTCGAAGTCCTTCGGCGTGTAGACGCCGGCGACGCCGGCCTCGCGCAGGCGCTTGGCGTCGGCGACGGGGATGATCCCGCCGACCACGACCGGGACCTCGACGCCGTCGGTGCGCAAGCGCCGCACGACCTCCGGCACCAGCTCCAGGTGGGAGCCGGAGAGGATCGAGAGGCCGACCACGTCAACGTCCTCCTGCAGGGCCGACTCGGCGATCTCCTCCGGGGTCAGGCGGATCCCCTGGTAGATCACCTCCATGCCGGCGTCGCGGGCGCGCAGGGCGATCTGCTCGGAGCCGTTGGAGTGGCCGTCGAGGCCGGGCTTGCCGACCAGGATCTTGATCCGGTGGCCGATCCGCTCGGAGACCTCGTCGACCCGGGCGCGGATCGCCGCCAGCTCTTCGGGGTGACCGGGCGGGGCGGCGCCGCTGACCCCGGTCGGGCCGCGGTAGGCGCCGAACGCCTCGCGCAGCACCCCGGCCCACTCGCCGGTCGTCGCGCCGGCCTTCGCCGCGGCGATCGTCGCCGGCATCACGTTCGCGCCGTCCTCGGCGGCGACCCGGCCGAGCTCCGCCAGCGCCGCCTGCACGGCCGCCTCGTCGCGCTCGGCCTTCCAGCGCTCCAGCGCCTCGATCCGTTCGCGCTCGACCTCGGGGTCTGGGGTGAGGATGCCGCCGTCGGCGCCGGCGGTGAGGGGGGAGCCCTCGCTCTCCGTATAGACGTTCTGGCCGATCACCTTCTGCTCGCCGCTCTCGATCCGCGCCACCCGCTCGCGGTGCGACTCGACCAGGCGCGCCTTCATGTAGGGGACGGCGCTGACCGCGCCGCCGTGCTCCTCGACGACCGCCATCTCCGCCCGGGCGCCCTCGGTCAGCTCCTCGACCAGGCCGTCCATCACGACCGAGCCCTCGAACAGGTCGGGGTACTCGAGCAGGTCGGTCTCGTTCGCCAGCACCTGCTGGATCCGCAGGCTCCACTGCTGGTCCCAGGGGCGGGGCAGCCCCATCGCCTCGTTCCAGGCCGGCAGCTGGATCGCCCGGGCGCGGGCGTCGCGGCTCAGCGTCACCGCCAGCGCCTCGAGCACGATCCGCTGGATGTTGTTCTCCGGCTGCGCCTCGGTCAGGCCGAGGCTGTTGACCTGGACGCCGTAGCGGAAGCGCAGCATCTTCTCGTCGCTGACTCCGTAGCGCTCGCGGCCGATCTCGTTCCAGAGCCGGCCCATCGCCCGCAGCTTGGCGATCTCCTCGACCAGGCGGATGCCGGCGTTGACGAAGAAGGAGATGCGGCCGAAGACCTTCGGGAAGTCGGCCTCGGCGACCTGGCCGCGCGCCTTCACCTCGTCGAGCACGGCGATTCCGGTGCAGAGCGCGTAGGCGATCTCCTGCACCGGCGTCGCCCCGGCCTCCTGCAGGTGGTAGCTGCAGATGTTGGTCGGGTTCCAGCTCGGCACCTCGTTGACCGTGAAGGCGACCATGTCGGCGATCAGCCGCATCGAGGGCTCGGGCGGGAAGGCGTAGGTGCCGCGCGAGAGGTACTCCTTGATGATGTCGTTCTGGGTCGTTCCCTTGAGCTTGTCGCGCGCCACCCCGTTCTCCTCGGCGACGGCGATGTAGAGGCCGAGCAGCCAGGCGGCGGTCGCGTTGATCGTCATCGAGGTGTTCATCTCGTCGAGCGGGATGCCGTCGAAGAGCCGGCCCATGTCGCCCTTGTGGGCGATCGAGACGCCGACCTTGCCGACCTCGCCGCGGGCGAGCACGTGGTCGGGGTCGTAGCCGGTCTGGGTGGGGAGGTCGAAGGCGACCGAGAGGCCGGTCTGGCCCTTGGCCAGGTTGCGGCGGTAGAGCTCGTTCGAGCGGCGGGCGTCTGAGTGGCCCGCGTAGGTGCGCATCACCCAGGGGCGGTCGCGCTCGGGAAGGCGGTGCTCGGCCATCGCCTCCAATCTTAAGCGGGGCAGCGGGAAAGACGGCGTTCATCGGTCACGGTGCGCATCTTTTCCCCGAGGCTGTGTTTAGGCTGCGAACGATGAGACTGCGACTTACGGCCGCTGTTCCCGCCGCCCTGCTCGTGGCGCTGGCGCTTGCCTCCGCTGCCGGAGCGGCCTCGCTTGTCGGCCTCTACCGCAACAGCATGGAAACCGAAGCGCAGCGCGGCCAGATGGTGAAGCTGTTCGGCGAACGCTGCGCGCGCGGCGGCTCGACCACGGCCTTGCGGATCGTGATCGGCAAGACGACCCCGGAGTGCGCCTACCGCAGCCCCGTGGTCGGCCGCGACCTCGAGGTCGCCGCCGTCGGCCGGCTGCTCAGCAGCACGCCGAAGCCGGTCCAGCGCCGCAGCTACCTGGCGCTCGACCTGCGGGCGAGCAAGGGCGGGGGCCGCTACGAGCTCGCGGTCTTCCCGCTGCAGCGCAAGGCGCAGCTGCTGAAGGTGCTCGAAGACGGCAGCGTCAAATACCTCCACGTCGAACAGAAGGTCGAAACGGTGCAGGGGCCGGACCGCGCCGACCAGCTGCGGCTGCGCGCCTTCAACGTCACCAGCGGCCCCGAAAAGGGGAGTTGCCGGATCCAGGCGTTCGTCGGCAGCAAGCTCGTCGCCGACGTCACCGACCCGACCCCCGGCGAACTGTCGGGGGGCGCGTCGGGCTTCGCGGTCGGAGCGCTCGGCAACGCCAAGGGGGCCGCCGCCAGCTTCGACAACGTGGTGGTTCGCGCCCCCAGCCCCTACTAGCCCCGCCTCGACCATAATGCGGGACGGTGCCGGCGACGATCGAGAAACCACGCCAGGACGGGCCCGGCTCCGGGCTCGGCGGCGAGTGGCGGGTGATCGTCTGCAACGACAACCACAACACCTTCGAGCACGTCGCCGCGACCCTCTCCCGGGTGATCCCGGCCACCACCTACGACCAGGGGATGCAGATCGCCGAGCGCATCCACGGCAGCGGCCAGGCGATCGTCTGGTCCGGCCCGCGCGAGCCGGCCGAGCACTACTGGGAGCAGCTCAAAGCGGCTGGTCTGACGCTGGCTCCGCTGGAGAGGGGTTAGCGCCGCTCAGTCCCCGCTCCGGCGGCGGGATCTCGTCCAACTCGATCTCCGCCACGGTCGAGAGCACCGCGTCGAGCGCCACCCCCGAGAGCGTCTCCTGCACGAGCAGCGCCTGCGCGGTCTCCTGCACCGAGGGCCAGTTGGCGCGTAGGACGTGAAGCGCCCGCGCCTTCGCCTCCTCGACGATCCGCTCCGTCTCCTCGTCGATCAGATTGAGGGTGTCGGGGCCGACCGAGCCGAGGTCCTGCAGGTTGGCGCCGAGGAAGACCTCGCCGCCGGCCTCGCCGATCGTCACCGAGCCCAGCTTGGGACTCATCCCGTAGCTGGTCACCATCCGGCGCGCCAGCTTGGTCGCCGCGTGCAGGTCGTCCATCGCCCCGGTGGAGCCCTCGCCGAACTCGTTCCACTCCGCCGCCGTGCCGGCGAGGATCGCGACCAGGTGGCGCTCCAGGTCCGACTGGGCATGCATCACCGCGTCGCGGTCGGTGAGCATGTGGGCGGCGGTGCCGAGCTGGCGGCCCCGCGCCACGATCGAGAGCTTCTGGGCGCTGACGACCTGGCCGATCGAGCGGGTCGCCACCGCGTGTCCGGCCTCGTGCACGGCGATCGTCCAGCGCTCCTCCTCGGTCAGGACGTGTGATTTCTTGGCCGGTCCGGCGACCACCCGGTCGATCGCCTCCTCCAGCGTCGCCTGGTCGATTTCCGCGTAGCCCTCGCGCACGGTGAGCAGCGCCGCCTCGTTGACCAGGTTGGCCAGCTCGGCGCCGCTGAAGCCCGGGCAGAGGCGGGCGATCTCCATCAGGTCGACCCCGTCGGCGAAGGTGCGCCCCTTGGCGTGCAGCTCGAGGATCTCGAAGCGCCCGTGCACGTCGGGGACGTCGATCACGACCTGGCGGTCGAAGCGCCCGGGCCGCAGCAGCGCCGGGTCGAGGATGTCGGGCCGGTTCGTCGCCCCCATCACGACGACGCCGGCGTCGCCGCCGAAGCCGTCCATCTCGACCAGCAGCTGGTTCAGCGTCTGCTCGCGCTCGTCGTTGCCCTGGCCGACGCCGGCGCCCCGCTTGCGGCCGGCGGCGTCGAGCTCGTCGATGAAGACGATCGCCGGCGCCATCTTGCGGGCCTTGGCGAAGAGGTCGCGGATGCGCGCCGCGCCGACCCCGACCAGCGACTCGACGAACTCGGCCCCCGAGGCGGTGAAGAAGACGGCGTCGGCCTCGCCGGCGGTGGCCCGCGCCAGCAGGGTCTTGCCGGTTCCCGGCGGGCCGACCAGGAGCACCCCCTTGGGAGCGGCAGCGCCGAGCTCCAGGTACTTGCTCGGGTCTCCGAGGAAGTCGCGGATCTCGCGCAGCTCCGCGACCGCCTCGCCGGCGCCGGCGACCGAGTCGAAGGTGATCGACGCCTCTTCGCCCTTGCTTTTCCGCTTCCCCTTGCCGCGGAAGGACGAGAAGGCGCCGATCCCGCTCGAGCCGTCGCCGGTCTGGCGCATGAAGAAGGAGAAGAGGCAGACCAGGAGCAGGATCGGGATCAGGAACTGGACGACGATCACCCGCGCTTCCTTGCCCGATTGCGGATCGATCTGCACGCTGGCCCCGCCCTTGGTCAGGGTTTCGTAGATCTGCAGCGTCGCCGCGTCGGAGGAGGGGTAGTCGGCGTAGAGCTGGACGTCGCCGACGGTTTCGGCCACGACCTGGTGGTCGTAGTCGAGCAGCGTCGCGCTGCGCAGCAGATTGCCGTCGCCGAGCTGGGTTACCGCCGAGAGCGGCACCCTCTTGCCGTTGCCTTCGGGACCGAGCGAGCCGAGCAGCGAGAAGAACGTGACGAGCAGCGCGATCGAGGCGACGAGCAGGAAGGTGGAGACGCGGTCGCGGGCGAGGAAGCGGCCGATCTGGGCGAGCGCCTCGCCTGTCCGCTCGGCCGCCTCCCGGAATCGGGAGCGGGAGCGGTGGTGTGATGAAAGGCGGGGGTTGGACATAGTCGGACACCCACCTGGGCGGGTGAGGGCGGCACGATTTCGCTTCGCCGGGCCCGCTATGTGAACAGGTTGATAACGCCACCGGGCAACGAGATCGTTGCAACATCTTCACCGGGGGTTTCCTGTCGCTTCACATGTCCCCGTGCGGCAGCGACGACCATCGCCTCCCAGTCCTGCGGAAAAGCTGCGGGGAAAGCGATCCAAGGAGGATCCATGTTGAGTTTCGGGAGAAGGAAATCGGCCAGAGCCGGCATTCGCGCCGCGCTCGTGGCCGGTGCGACCGTCGCCGCCGTCGGCCTCGGCGCCGTCGGCAGCGCCTCGGCGTCGCCGAACTGCACCGGCAACGCGATCAAGGGAGAGGGTTCGTCGCTCCAGGGAGTCGCTCAGGGAGTCTGGGTCTCGGCCTTCAACGCCGAACCGGGCTGCTCGGGCCTTATCGAAGCGTATGTCGCTTCCGGCAGCGGTACCGGCCTGGCGAAGTGGAACAGCAACGCCGTCAGCGGAACGATCGACCACACGCGCATGTACATCGGCACCGATGACGCGCCGAACGTCGAACAGCTCGGGAACATCAATACCGCCGCGAGCAGCGCCGGCGTGTTGACGATTCCGACCGCGCAGACCTCGATCGGGATCGTCGCCGACCCGCCCGCCGGCTGCGAATTGGGAGAACCCGGAGAACCAGGGCTGATCACCAACAAGGACCTGGAGAACGTGTTCAACGGAACCCTGCTCAAATGGTCACAGCTCTCCACCGTGCTGGCCAACCCCAACCCGGCCTGCAACCACAAGATCGAACGAGTCGTGCGCAAAGACCCCTCGGGCACCACGTACCAGTTCAAGAACTACCTCTCCCTGATCAGGGGGGCCAACACCAAAGTTCCCTGCACCGCCAGCCCCGGCAAGACCTGGGCGGAACTGGAGGCGAACGGAGTCGAAGGCCTGCCCAACACCGTCTGGCCGGAAGACGAAGGCTGCGCGGTGACGGACAGCCCGCTACTCAGGCCGGCCAACAACGGCGGTGGCGAAGTGGCCGCAAAGGTCATCAGCACCCCGGGCACGATCGGCTACGCCGCGTTGCCCGACATCCAGGGCAAGCTCGCAACGTGTGGCGCGGAATGCCACGAAGGGCAGATCCTGGAGGTGCAGGACAACGGCAAGAAAAAGCTGTCCGAAGCCACCTTCGCCAACGCGGAAGTGGAAGGCGGCAACAAAGAAGCCAACTGCCTGAACACGGTGTACACGGTGCCGTCGCTTGCGCGACGCTCGACCAGCGCCACGCATGGCGTCAACTCCGACTGGTCGAAAGTCTTCGGAGCGAAGACCACGACCGTATCCGGCAACTACCCACTGTGCACCCTGACCTACGACCTGGCGTTCAACCACTACGAAACCGCCGGCTTCACCGAAGCTGAAAAGGTGGCGACGACGGTGAAGGCCTACCTGGGCGAATTCGGCCTCGGGTTGACTGGCCAGAATGCAATGGGAGAAGGCCACTACTACGCCAAGCTCCCGAGTCCCGGGTCGGTGGCGAACAACGTCCTCGACGCTGCTCGGTTCGCCGCAGAAAAGATCAACAAATAGCCAAACAGCCCAGCGGCCGATCGACCAACGCGGACATCCCGCGCTGATCGGCAAGTCAAGCGAGGGCCGGGCGATCACCCGGCCCTCGCTTCGTTACCCCGGGGTTACCAATCTTTCACCATTTCCGCCAGATGGTTCTCCCGATATTCACAACTAGGCGGGCGAGGCCGTGCAGGATGGCGCCATGTCAGGGAAAGGGGATCGACACATGAGGATTTGGGTCCGGAATCGGATGACACTGCCGGCGACGACCGCGGCGATCGCGCTGGGGGCGGCCGTACTCGCCGCTCCGGCCGGCGCGGCGACCGCCGGCCAGATCGGCGAAGCGTGGGGGACGCCGGGAAGCGGCGCCGGGCAGCTCGTCAGCCCGGGGGCGTTCGGCGTCGATCCCAGCGATGGAAGCGTCTACACCGGCGAAGAAAAGGACAGCCTGCATTACCGGATCCAGAAGTTCACCGCCGGTGGTGAATTCAAAGCGAAGGTGGAAATACCGAGGACCGTGAAAGAAGGCTCGGAAGAAAAGGTCTTCACGCTGACCGGGATCGCGGTCGACCCCTCGCTGCACCGCCTCTACGCGATCGAAGGCTGCCACCTCCAGAAGCCGGCCGGCTCGTGCAAGGAATTCTCGAAATCCTTCGGCGCGAAGCGCATCCTCGTCTTCTCGACCGAACCGAGCGGGACGACGCTCGTCCCGGCCTCGCCGGCGACGCTGCCGCTGCCCAGCGGCGAAGAAGCGCTGTACGAACCGCAGACGATCGCCGTCAACCCGAGCAACCACGACCTCGTCATCCTCGGCGAAAACACCGAAAACCATGTCACGGTGCAGCGGATCAGCTCTGCGGGCGTCGCCGGCGCCCGCTTCGTCAACACCGCGAACGAACTTCGGCCCTCGGGGGAAGAAGCCACCTCGCTCGCCGTAGGTCCCGACGGGACCTCCTACATGCTCACCGGCGCCCCCAGCTCTCCCGGTGCCGGGCACACCCGCGCCTGGCAGCTGCCGAAAGACCTCTCCCACGCCGAAAAGGTCTCCGGCTTCGCCGAAGCGGCCGAAAGCGAGGGCTGGGCGACCGGACTGCAAACGCCG
Source organism: uncultured Solirubrobacterales bacterium (assembly GCA_963702955.1). Classification (GTDB taxonomy): domain Bacteria; phylum Actinomycetota; class Thermoleophilia; order Solirubrobacterales; family 70-9; genus VRUE01. The sequence goes on from OY969774.1 coordinate 341,155, forward strand.
AAGAACGCGACCGTCCTCGGCGGTCCCCAGGTCGCCATATCGCCGGACGGCGGCACGCTCTACTGGAAGGAGAGCATCGAAGATCCGGAAGAACCCGGCGAAGCCGGCAACGTTCTCGTCCGGGGCTACTCGCTGACCGAACACGCGACCAAGGTCCTCTACGGAAACGGCAGCAACGTGAAAAAGCGCTGTCTGATCCAGACCCCCCAGGCGGGAATCGCCGCGATAGGGGAAAACCTCGTCGTATTCGACTACGGCCCGGAAGGCGAATCGCCCTCCTTCGGCGACCGCGTGATGACGTTCGGCTCCGGCGGCAGCGATTGCAGGGCGCCGGTCGCGAAATTCACGGTCAACGGCGGCAGCGAAGAAGAAGTGACGGTCGGAAAAGGAGCTCAGGTCAGCTTCGACGCCTCGGGATCGGAACTGCTGGGAGTGGCGCCCGGCGAGCTCGACTGGAACTTCGGCGATGGCAGCGAAGAAAAAGTGAAAGGTGCGCCGGCGGCCACCACCGTCAAACACACTTTCAGCAGCGCCGGCACCTACAAGGTCACGCTGAGGGTGAAGCTGGCGGAAGCCGAAAACGACATCATCGGCAACCCGCTGCCCGTCACGCGCCTGCTGAAAGTCACGGGCGGGGGGACGCTGTTCAAACTCACCGTCTCCAAGACCGGCAGCGGATCGGGCATCGTCGCCGGCTCTCCGGCCGGGGTCGAATGCGGCGGCGATTGCGACCAGGAATACGAATCGGGCAAGGAAGTCACCCTCACCGCAACCGCGGCCGCCGGCTCCAAATTCACCGGCTGGTCGGGTGGCGGCTGCTCGGGCACCGGAACCTGCACGGTGACGATGAGCGAAGCGAAGGCGGTCAGCGCCGGCTTCGCCCCGCTCGCCAAGTTCAAACTGACCGTGTCGAAGACCGGCAGCGGATCGGGCGCCGTCACCAGCTCGCCCAGCGGGATCGACTGCCGCGGCGACTGCGAACAGGAATACGAAGAAGGCAGGGAAGTCACCCTGACCGCCCATCCGGCAACCAACTCCAATTTCACCGGCTGGTCCGGGAGCGGCTGCTCGGGCACCGAAACCTGCAAAGTGACGATGAGCGGAGCGAAGGCGGTCAGCGCGAGCTTCGACCCGAAAGGCTCCACCTTCAAGCTCAAAGTGATCAAGCTCGGCACCGGCACCGGCATCGTCTCCACCATTCCGTCCGGGATCCTCTGCGGCAGCGGCTGCGAAGAAGCCGAACACGACTTTTCGGCAAACGGCGAAGTCGAACTCCTCGAGGAACCCACGGGAAGCTCCACCTTCGTCAAATGGGGCGGTGCCTGCTCGGGCACCGGGACCTGCAAGGTGACGATGAGCGAAGCGAAGACGGTGACGATCGAATTCGGAGGTGGGGAACCCCCCAAATTCAAGCTCAAAGTCACCAAAACCGGCACCGGCACCGGCACCGGCACCGTCACCAGCCTCGCCCCCAACACCGGCATCGACTGCGGGTCCACCTGCGAACACGAATTCGAAGAAGGCAAAGAAGTCGAACTGGCCGAGGCGGAAGATCCCGGCTCGGAATTCGTCAAATGGACCGGCGCCTGCACCGGCTCGGGCGCCTGCAAAGTGAAAATGACGGCGGCGAAAACGGTGACGGCCGAATTCAAAAGCACCAGCAAACTCAAATTCAAGCTCAAAGTCACCAAAGCCGGCACGGGCACCGGCACCGTCACCAGCCTCGCCCCCAACACCGGCATCGACTGCGGGGGCACCTGCGAAGCCGAATTCGAAGAAGGCAAAGAAGTCGAATTGAGCCAGTCGGCCGGCTCCGGCTCCGAATTCGTCAAATGGGGCGGCGCCTGCACCGGCTCGGGGGCTTGCAAAGTGAAAATGACGGCGGCGAAAACGGTGACGGCCGAATTCAAAACGATGCCTGCCGAAGAAAAGAAGGAAGAAAGCCCACCCTCGACCCCCGCGCCGGCGTCCCCTCCGGCTCCGGCACCCACCCCCGCGCCGGCTCCGGCTCCGAAAACGGCCAAGCAGAAAGCGCTCGCCAAGTGCAAGAAGCTGAAGGGCAAAGCGCGCGCCAAGTGCGTCAAGAAGGCCAACTCGATCGGCAAGCACAAGCGCAGCAAGCGCCACCGCCACAGGGGTCGCGGCTGAGCCGGTTGCGGTCAGCTCCGTGGATCGTCGCGGCTCTCGCGACCGCCGCGCTCGCGACCGCCGCGCCGGCCCAGGCGCTGATCACTCCCCCGGCAACGGTCGACGGCCCTTCCTCCGACATCCTGGACTTCGGCGGCGTGGCGATGGCACCCGACGGAACCGGCGGCCTCGTCTACACGAAAGCCGTCAACGGCGTGCCGCACGTCTTCGCCTGCCGCTTCACGGGCGGCGCCTGGAGCGCCCCGATCCGGGTCAACTGGGACCAGCCCTACGACGCCGGCCAGCCGCGAATCGCAGCCGGCTCCGGCGGCGAACTGCTCGTCGTCTGGGTGACCCAGGTGGCGACCGTCCACAGCCAGATCCAGCGCGGCCTGTACTCGGCCGGCCTCGGCGCCGGGGCGACCGGCTTCAGCCCCTCGCTGCTGGTCAACCCGAACGTCGGCGAAGGGGTCGGGGTCGACCCCTCGGTTTCGGGAACCGCGCCCGGACAGGCGATCGTCGCCTACCGGGCGATCACTTACACCTTCCCCCCGGACAGCCTGTCCACCGCCGTGCAGCTGCGCCCCGGGGACGTGATGGCCGACATCCGCCTCGCTCGCCTGAGCGGCGACCGCTGGTCGCGGCTCGGCGCGATCAACCGCAACCCGGAAGCCTCGATGCGCCCGCCCAGCCCTACCAACGGGCCCCAGGTCGGCGCCGGGATCGATGGCGACGCCGTGGTCGCCTGGCAGGAGCCCGACCAGACCGGCGCGGCCCGCGTCTGGATGCGCCGCATCTTCGGCACCGCCCTCGGCGCGGTGCTGGAAGCGAGCCCGGCCAGCTGGGAAGGCGCGCCGGTGAGCGGCGACGCCGACGCCTTCTCGCTCGCCGTCACCCCGTTCGACCAGGCCAGGGTGGCGATGCGCATCGCCGGCTCGGGATCGGGCGGCGACCGCCTCCTGCTCAACTCGCTGCCGCCGGACTTCGCGATCTCCTCCGGGGCCTTGAATGGCGCCTCCACGGTCTTCAAGGGCGGGCACGGGGCGCTCGGCCCGCCGGGCGTGGCGGCGACCGAAAAAGGCGGCGGCAAAGAAGGCGCGATGAACCTCGCATTCGCCTCGGGCTCCGAAGTCCATCGGACGGGGGTCAACGCGAACGGCGGCTTGACCCCGGTCGTCAACCCGCCGGGGCCCCCGGCCGAGCCCGGTGCGGAAGCGGTCGCCGCGGTCAACCCCGAAGGCGGCGGCATCATCGCCTACCCGGCGCTGGACGCCCAGGGCCGGCCGGTGGCCGCGGTGCGCCAGGAATTCGCCTCGACCGCCGCCCAGACCGGGCTTCTCTCCGGCGCCAGGGGCGGCCCCGTCGGAGAGCTGACGATCGGTCGCTCGGGCCACGGCGACGCGCTGATCGGCTTTCGCCAGGGCGAGGCGGGCCACTACGAGATCGTCGCCGAGTGGGTCAGCGCGCCTCCCGCCTCCTTCGCGGTCAGGGCGCCGAAAGGCTGGGTGCGCCCCGATCGCGCTCAGCTCCGCTGGGGAGCGCCGGTGAGCGCGGTGGGCGGCCTCTCCTACGCCGTTCTGATCAACGGTCGCGCGGCGAAGCGCGGCCTGGGCCGACTTCGCTATCGCCCCGCCCCGGCGCTGCTCGGCAGCGGCGTGCTGCAGGTGCGGGTTCTGGCGACCGACAGGCTCGGCCAGCAGATGCTCAGCAAGGCGGTGAAAATGCGGGTCAACGGTCGTCCGCCGAGCGCCGCGATCCGGGTCCGCAAGGCACGCGGCGCCGTCTCGGTGCGGCTCCGCGACCCCGACTCGGGCGTTCGCGCCGGCTCGACCTCGGTCAGCTTCGGCGACGGCACGCGAGCCCGCGGGGGAACGGCGTTTCACCACGCCTACGAGCGCCGCGGTCGCTACACGATCGCCGTGCGCGCCGCCGACAAGGTCGGCAACCGGCTGGCGCGGCGCTTCGAGGTGACGGTCCGGTGAGGGGTCGAGCCTGCGCCGGCGCGGTGCTGCTGGGGTTTGCGCTTTCGCTGCCATGGGCGGGAACGGCGGCGGCCTCGTTCGGGCCGATCCAGCTGGTCTCCAAGAGCGCCGCCGAGCAGGCCACCGAAGCGCTCGCCCCGGCGCTCAGCGCGGATGGTCGCTACCTCGCCTTCCGGGGCGCGATCGGCGGTCTGAAGGGCGTCTTTCGCAAGGACCTCGCGACCGGGGCGGTGACGCCGGTGGCGACCGGGAGCGCATACGTGGCGAACGCCCCGGGGGCCGACGCCGGCGCCCCGTCGATCTCCGCCGACGGGCGCTACGTCAGCTTCGACACCAGAGCGCGGCTGGACTCGGCCGACGACGAAAACGAAGCCCCCGACGTCTACGTCGCCGACATGAGCACCTCGCCGCCGACCTACGAATTGGCCTCGGCGGCGAACGGCTCCGGCAAGGGGCTCGTCTACGAATCCAGCGGCGGCTCGGTCGCCTCCGGCCGGGTCGCTCTGAGCGCCGACGGCCGCGAGGTCGTCTTCGTCACCACCGCCGGCTCCGACCTGGCCGGGGCGCCGACGCCGGCCGGGCAGGTCGTCCTGCGCAACCTCGCGACCGAAGCGACGACGCTGGTCAGCGTCGAGCGCGACTCCGAAACCGGGGCGATGACGAACCTTCCGGTGCCGGGCGGAGCGGTGATCTTAGGGTCCCAGCTGTCGCTGCTGAGAGGGGCGGCGCTGAGCGCGGACGGGACCACGGTCGCCTGGCTCGGCGCCAACCTCCAGAGCCAGGTGCCGCTGCTCGCCGGCGAAGCGGCGTCGATCTCCGCCGAGAACGGCGCCGGCCCGTTCCCCTACGACGAGCCGCTCTGGCGCCGCGTCGTCGACGGACCGGGAGCGCCGACCCGGCGGATCGTCGGAGGCGACCCGTCTCCGCTCTTCGCCGGCCTGACCGCAAGGAACACCGAATTCAACGCCGCCGAGGGGTGGCTGGGCGTGGGCGGGATCGACGGCGTCCCGCAGCTCAGCGCCGACGGTCGCACCGTCGCCCTGATCGGCAATCCGACCAACGCGACCAACGTCTTCGTGGTCAACATGCACGACGGGCCGAGCCGCGCCGAGGCGGTTCGCCAGCTCACCAGCGAGGTGCCGATCAGGCCGACCGAACCGGAAAGGACGATCAACCAGGAACCGTTCGTCCCGATCAACGGCCACATCTGGGACGTCGCGGTCTCCGCCGACGGGAAGCGGATCGCCCTCGCCACCGCCCGCCAGCAGTTTCCGCTGGCGCCGCCCAACCTGATCGGCTCGCCCCCCGGCTCGCTCGGTCTGGTCGAGCTGTACCTGATCGACCTCGAAGGCGAAACCCTGCAGCGGGTCACCCACGGCACCGGGGGCGCCGGAGAAGCCTCGCTGGCGCCCACCGGGACCGGCCAGGGCGGTTTCGGCGCCGGCTCCCCCTCCTTCGACGCCGCCGGCAGCCTGATCGCCTTCTCCTCCACCGCGTCGAACCTGGTCGGAGGCGACGGCAACGAAGCCTCCGACGCCTTCCTGGTCGAGGACGCCGAGCTCCCGTCCACGCCGGGGAGCGTCGCGATCTCGCCGCCGCCGAGGCCGCTCGTCCAGAAGCCGCGCTGGCGACTGACGCTGAGCGCCTTCTCGCTCCCCGACGGCAACGTGCGGCTGGTCGCGACGGTGCCCGCCGCCGGCGCGCTGCGGGCGCGCGCGGGCGCCGCGCTCGGGCCCGCCGCGCGGCGGCGGCTGCTCCTCGCTTCGCGGGCGCGCGCCCGCCGCGACGGGCCGGTCGCGTTGATCCTCAAGCTGCCCCGTCGTTACCGGCGGCTGGCGCACTCCCGGGAAGGGCTCTATGCGACCGCGCAGGTCGCCTTCAGGTCCGGGGGAAAACGCCTGCGCGGCAAGCTCGAAGTTCGCTTCCACGCGCATCCTCGACATCGGAGGGGGCGGCGATGAAGCGCGTGGCGCTGCTGGCCCTGCTCACGGTCGCCGGGGTCTCCCTGGCGTCGTCTCCCGCGAGCGCCGCCGAATGGCACTCCGAGCAGCCCGTCGCGGCGGGGGTGGGCGTCCCGGCGCCGCTCGGCCCGGTCGGCGACATCGAGTTCTGGGCGCCCAACCGGGGCATGCTGATAACCGCCGGAAACGGCGGCAACCCGGCCGGCCTCTACGCCTACGACGGCACCGTCTGGTACCGCTACTCGACCGTGTGCGGGGGCCACGAAGGGCGAATCGCCTGGGCCGGGCCGGACGACTTCTGGACGATCAGCGACCAGCCGGTCGGGCAGGAAACGGGCAAAGCGCCGCCCCCCCACATCTCCCTCTGTCACTTCAAGGACGGCCAGGTCGTCGCCTCCTACGCCGAGCCCGTCGGCGTCGCCGAATCCTACCTGCCGCTGAACGCGGCGACCTGCAACGGTCCGAGCGACTGCTGGTTCGCCGGCGACCGCCTGCCGGGAACGACGAACGTCGGCGCCTTCCACCTGCGCTGGGACGGCGCCTCGCTGACCGCGATCCCCTCGCTGACCGGGCCGCAGCCCGAAATCGTCGATCCCGGCCGTTCGGTCGAGAGCCTCGCCTTCTACCAGGGTCGCCTCTACGAGAGCGTCGCGGTGCGAGAAGGGGACATCGCCCCCGGCGAGTCGGCCTCCCAGCCGAGCTTCCTGCACCGCATCGCCGAGGGCGCCGCCGATCCATTCGAACCGCTCTTCACCGCGCAGCCGATCGACTACGGCGACCCCGCGGTCGAACCGACGCAGCTCGAAGCCTTCCGCCTCAGCGGCGACGGCGCCGGGCTGTGGGCGATCGCCGGCGCCGAAAGCGCGCCGGCGAGGGTGACCGCGCTGCGGCTCGGCGCCGGCGGCTTCGAACAGGTCGCCCTCGACGATCCCGGCGGCGTCCTCGGCCCGGGGGATCGGCTCGGAGGCATAGCCGCCGAGCCCGGCGGCGGCGACGCATGGATCGGCTTCCGCGAACCGGGCGAAGGGTCCCCCGCGCCCGCCCGCCTGACCCGCATCCACGCCGACGGCAGCGTCAACCCCTCGATCCTGTTGCCCGCCGAAGGCGAAGGGATCGGGCGCAAGGGCGCGGCGGGGCCGATCGCCTGCCCCGCCGCCGGGCAGTGCTGGACGGCGACCGAAAAGGGCTGGCTGTTCCATCTCGGTCCCGGCCTCCCGCAGGACAGCGACCCGGCGATGCACGTGCTGGTCTCCTACCGCCCACCCGACGCGAGCCTGCCCAGCGTGCCCCCGATCTCGCTGCCCGAAGACAACTCCGGCGCCTACCTGCCGCCCGAAGAACCGGCGCTTGAAAGGGAACTCGAATTGGAACCGCGCCCCCGCTCGCTGCTGTCGAAACTCCACCAGCGGCTGATCGGCAGGAGCCTGCTGGAGTTGACCTTCGTTCTGAGCACCAAGGCACACGTGCGGCTGCTCGCGAAGCGGCGGGGACATGTGGTCGCCGCGACCCCGCGCTACACGATGGACAAGGGCCGGCGCAGCCTGCGGCTGCGCCTCGACCCGAAGCGCTGGCCCTCGAGCCTCGACCTCCAGGTCCACGCGGTGGGGAAGAAGGGGTGAGGATGAACGCCCACGAGCTGCGCCGCGCCCGCGCCCTCCTCTCCTTCGCCCTGCTCACAGTGGCGCTCTCCGTCATCGTGCTGTGGGCGCGGCCCGCCGGCGCCGGCGCGGCGGGCGGCGAACTGGTCGCCCAGCCGGTCTTCGGCGCCCCCGCCGGCAGGTTCCTCGGCACATCGCCCCTGGAGGCCCCCGGCGAGGCGTGGGCGCTTGCCAAGGGCCGGCCGAAGGTCGTCCGCTACACCGACGCGGGGGGCTGGGAAACGCTGCCGGGGCCGTTCGGCCCCGGCGAACAGCCGATCGCCGGGCTCGAATTCGCCGCCGGCACGCCGGCCGGGCGCACGACCCCGGCCGGCGGGGTGGCGATCGCCGCGCAGGTCGGGTTCAGCGCGCAGACGCTGATCGTCCGCGACCCGGGAGGGAATTTGCACGAGGCTCCCGAACCGGGCGAACTGCTGCACGGCGGGGAAGAGTCGCTGTTCTCCGAAGAAGAAGGATCGAACGGCGTGCTCCTCGCCCCCGTCGAAGAGCCCGGCGGGGAAACCGGGGTCTTCGACGTCCCCGCGGTGGAATCCGGGACCCGCCAGGAAGCGGTGCTCGACTTCGACGGCACCGAATGGAGCAGGGAACCGATCTGCGTCGGCTTCGACCCCGGTCCCGAATGCACGACCCCGCCCGGCACCGGCTTCCGCGTGCTGGCGATCGACGCGAGCGGGACCGAAGACGCCTGGCTACTGGCGAAAAGGGCAGCGCCTGAAGAAGGGCTGGAGCTGTTCGAGCGCGAAGCCGGTGGTGGCCCGGTCGGGGAAGCCGTCTGGCGCCAGCGCCCGCTCGGCCCGCCGGGATCGCTCGGTCCGCTGTTCGCGCAGGCATCGCCCGAATTCCCGCAGCCGGCGTCCGCGCCGCCGCTCGCGGTCGGGGTCGCCGCGCGCACCGCCGGGCAGCCGCTCACGGTCACTCCGGATGGTGTCTGGGTCGACGCCAAGCTGACGGCGAACGGCGAAAGCAGCGACGCGACCGTCTACTACGACGCCGCCGAAGGCGAACTCACGGCCTCCTGGTGCGACCTGGAAGCCGCCGCCGGCCTCTGCCGGTTCGGGCTTGGATCCGAACTCCCCGCGGGCGGTGGGCGCAGCTTCGCCTGGCCGCCCGACGGCGCAGCCGGAGACCCCTACGGCAAGCGCGAGATCACCGGCCTGGGGGAGGGGGCGATCCTCGATCTCGAGGGGACGGGCTTCACGCGGGTGGCCCTGGCCGGGGGCAATGCCGGCGCGGCCGAAGGGGCGGCGCTCGACGCCTCCGACGAAGGTTGGCTGGGGGCGAACCCGCCGATCCACCTCACCCGCAATCCCGAACCGGATCGGCTGGCGCCCTGGCCGGTGCCGTTCCGCCGCCCGCTCACCGCGATCGCCCCTCAGCCCGGCGCCCCGGTCGCCGGGCTCGGCTCGGAAGCGCTCGCCGTGGGGTCCGAAGGCGAGGTGGCTCGCCATCTCCCCGGCCAGGGATGGATCGCCGAATCGCTCCTGACCGGCTCCGGCGCCCGCGCGAAACCGAATCTGCGCGCCGTCGCCTGGCCGGAACCGGAACGCGCCTTCGCGGTCGGCGACGGCGCCGCGATGTGGGTCTGGCAGCGAGTGACCGGGCTCTGGCAGCCCGACCCCGCCGCGCCGCCCAACCTCGTCCGCGCCAACTTCACCGCGATCGCCTTCGACCCGGGCAATCCCAATCGCGGCTACGCCGTCGGCAAGCAGGGGCTGCTGCTGGCCTACGGGCGGCAGTGGAAGCAGGAACAGCTGCCGCCGGAAGTCGACCCCGAAGCGAACTTCACCTCCGTCGCCTTCGCCGGAGGCGAGGCGATCGCCACCTACAAGATGCCCTTCGACAGGAACGGCACCCCCGTCTACAAGGGCGGTGTGCTGGTCAACGACGGCTCGGGCTGGCGGGTCGACACGGCCGCCGCGGAAGCGCTCGGCGGCGCCGTGCCCCAGCAGGTCGCGGGACTGCCCGACGGCGGCGCGGCGATCGTTTCCGAAGAAGGCCGGGGCTCGGGCGAAGACACGGTGATCGAGCGTGAATCGCGGGGGTCTCCCTGGCAGCAAGGGCCGGGCGGTGCGACCGGCTATCCGGTGGCGCTGGCGGTGTTCCGCGAAGGCGGGAAGGTGCGAGCGGTGGTCTCGGTCTCGCCCGGCAATGGGCGTGAAGACTTAAACACCGACCTCGAACAGATCTACAACCAGCCGCCCCCCGGACAGGCGCCGCTGTTCACCTCTCCCTACAAGCTGCCCGGCAGCGGCTTCGTGATGCGGCAGACGGCCGGCGGCTGGCGCGACGAAGAGCACCAGGCCTACCCGCTGCCGTCGAAGGTGGAAGGGCGAGGCGTCTATGACCTGCCGCGCCACCCCGACCCGATGCTCGCCCTGCTCCTCAGTCCCGACGGCGGTCAGGGCTGGGCGGTCGGCGGGGAAACCGGCACCTCCGTGCAGTTCCAGGGCAGCTCGATCCAGACCGCGGGAGTGATGCGCTACGGCCCCGCGGCGACCCCGCCGACGAACGCCACCCCGTCGCCGGTCCAGGCCGAACCGGGCTGGGCGAGCTTCGCGGTCGGCGGCGATGCGCAGTGTGCGGGGCCCTGCGCGGACCTGACCGGAACGGGGGTCGGCCCCGACGTCTGGCTGCGCGCCGCGGTGGGCCGGGCGGCCGGCGTCTCCGGCCTGCACGCGTTCCTCTACACGGGCCCGAGCGTTGCCGACGGAGGGGAACAGGGTGCCCCCGAACCCCTTTCCGCCGAGATCGGCCCACTCGCCTTCCGGCGCGAGGAGGCCGCCTACGCGCGGCGTCTGGGCGCCGCGGCGGGCTCGCTGCCGGTCTTCCCCGCGCCGGCCGCGTCCGACCTCGACGGAAAGGGCTCGCTCGACGCCTTCCAGGGCGCGTTCTCGGGCTTCGGGGAGCCGCTCGGCTCCGCCCCCGCGGGCGCCGGCATCGTGCCGCTCTCCTCGGCCGGCTTCGGCCAGGGCTACTACTCGTTCGAGTCCGCCGGGGTGGGGGGGACGGTCCAGGTGATCGTGCTCGACTACTCTTCCCCGACGCTCGGCAGCGGACAGAGCTGCTGGCTGGCGGGTCAGCTCGCCGAAGCCGGCGCGAGGGGCACGCCGGCGATCGTGGTCGGCTACCGCGACCTCGCCGGGCGGGCCTCGAACGCGGCCGCGGACGCCGCCCAGGCGGTGCCGATCCTGGTCGGCGGCACGCCCCCCGCGGGCTGCACCCCGAGCGCCCCGCCCAACGGCAGCGGCGCCTCCGCCTACCTGTTCGACTATCCCGAACAGAACCGCACCTACCGGCTGACCTCCGGCGGGCGCTCGATCCCCGCCTTCGGCAGCGGCACCCTCGGCTACCTGATGCCGCCACAGCCGCAGGAAACCGACTTCGTCGGCGCCAGCGGCTTCCTGCTCGCCTCGGTGAACGTGGGCCAGCGCAACGCGGCGACGAACGTGGCCCCCGTCAGCGTCCGCCTCATCCCCGACGTCGGTGCCCTGGCGCTCGACGCCACCGACGGCACTCTGCTGCGCCGCAGCCACCAGGCGCTGTTCGACGGGCTCGCCCGCCGCCCGCTGGCCGGGGCGGAGTGCAGCGGCAACTTCGCCCCCGGGACCTGCGAAAGCGTCAAGCCGGACCCCTACGTGCCGATCCCGACCCAATGCCGGGGGGCCAGGTGCGCTTCCGGGGTCTTCCCCGAATACGCCTTCTCCTCCTCCAACCCCGACATCGCCGACTTCGTCAAGTCCGACCCCGCCTCGCCCAATCCCCGCAACGTCCTGCTCGTCGGAGGGAAGCCGGTGCTCGATTCGCACTCGGGCCTGCTCTGCGCGTTCAACGCGGGAACGACCACCGTCACGGTCTCCACCGGAGGCCTCGCCTACTCGGAGAAGGTGACGGTTCTGGGTGGCACCGCCCAGCGCCCGTGCGGGACGACGCCGCTGCGCAACCCGGCGACTCGCCAGCCGGTCGTCGCGCCGCCGCTCGCCCCGAGCCCGGCGCCGGTTGCGGCCGGGCCGACGCCGCCGGCTCCGGCGCCGCCGCCGACGCCGCCGGGCGCGCCGGCGCCGGCCCCGCCCGCGGTCAAGCCGCCGCCGCCACCGGTGCAACCGCCCGCGCCGGCGGCGGTCGTCCCCTTCCTGCCGGTGACCGTCCCGCCGACCCCGCTGGTGCCGGTCGTTCCGCCGCCGCCACCGGTCGCCGCCGAGCCGACGCCCCCCAGCGGGACCTCGATGGTGAGCGAACGCGAAGAGGAGGCGGCCTTCGACCTCGTCCACCACATGGCCGCAGCCTCCCCGCCCTCGCGCCCCGCGGCTGCCCTCGCCGCCTACTCCCCCGCCGGCGACGGGACCGGCGGCGGTCCCTCGCTCTCCTACGCCCTTCCCGTCTTGGTCCTGCTGGCGGCGCTCGCCGCCGCGACCTTCCTGCGCCCTCGCCGTGAGGAGCGCAGGCAACTTGCCTTCCAAGCCACGACCACCAGGAGGTACCGATGAGCCCCGACAACCCGTTCCCGACCGCGCGGTACCGCCGCGACCCGTTCGCGGTCGCGGCGCTGCTCGTCGCCCTGGTCGCCCTGGTCTTCTCGATGGGCGGCGAGGCGCCTGCCCAGCGCAAGGCCGCGGACGGTCACAAGCAAGGCGCCAAGAGCCTCGGCCGCAAGCTGGCGGGGCTCAGGGTCCGGTGCCCGATCTCGAACGCGATCAACCTCGGCAGCTGGTGCCTGGAATCGACGCCCCACCAGGTGCCGGTCGAAAAAACCGGCCTGAACAACTACTTCTACGCCGCCCAGACCTGCGTCAGGGAAGGCGGCTGGCTTCCCACCGCGGCGCAGCTGATCGGAGCGGCGGCCAAGGCGCCGCTCAACAGCACGATCGACGATGATCCCGGCACCTCGAACGTAACCGAATTCCCCAACCCCGGCGAAGGGATCAAGGACAAGCGCGAGATGTCCAGCGATCTCTTCACGACGACCGCGGGCTCCGACGCAGCGGGCTCGGAGGGGGTGACCGTGGGCTCGCGGGGCAACGGCTCCCAGCAGGAACCGGACCCCGTCCCGATGCCGGCCAACCCTTCGCCGACGACCCTCGACTACGTCACCGTCTACGACAACCACAACGCCGGCGGCTTCGCCGGCGGCGAGCCGGTCGGCAAGGCCGAGGCCTTCCGCTGCGCCTACGCCAAGGACTTCCAGGGGCACTCGAAAGAATCGCGGACGAACTAGCGCGAGCTCCCGCCTGGCCTGCCGGCCGCCGGCTACTCGGCGGCGATCAGCGTGTGCCAGGCGGGGAGCAGCGGCAGGTCGTAGAGGTCGATGACGGCGGCTCGCGCCTTCTCGATCTCCTCCGAGTACCAGTAGCGCTCGAAGTCCGAGCGGCTCTCCCAGGTTGCCGACTGGCAGAAGGCGAGCGGGTCGTCGATCGAGCGGATCAGCGACCAGTCCCTGGCGCCGAAGGCCGCCATCCGCTCCACCGCCGGTTCCCAGAGGTCGAGCCAGCGATCGGCCCGGAAGGGGGCGATGTGCCAGTCCAGCGTGCAGATCTCAGCCATCTCTACGCTCCCACCTCGGCCCGGATCGCGCCCGGGCCGTCAACATTGCGGCCCTCGTCCTCGGACTCGGCCCCGACCAGGATCGCGATCTTGCCGAGATGCTTGTTTTCGTGCAGAAGCTGGTGCGCGCCGGGGACGCCCTCGAAGCCCATCGTCTGCCAGAGGACGGGCCGGACCTTGCCCTCGGCCATCAGCGTGTTGGCCCGCATGCACTCGTAGGCGTTGGCGAAGTGGGAGCCGATGATCTGCTTCTGGCGCATCCACAGGTAGCGCACGTCGAAGTCGAGCTGGAAGCCCGAGGTGGCGCCGCAGATCACCACTTTGCCGAACGGCTTGACGACGAAGACCGAGGTCGGGAAGGTCGCCTGGCCGACGTGCTCGAAGACGATGTCGGGGGCGTCGCCGAGGATCTCCTTGACCCGCTTGGCGAAGCCGCGCGAGGCCTTGAAACGCTCCTTGTCCGCGGCCTTGTCGGCGAGGTTCTCCGGCGTCCGCATCATCTCGCCGAACTCGCGCCGGTTGACGTAGTCGACCGCGCCGAGCTGCTTGACCAGCTCGCCCTTCTCGTCGGAGGAGACGACGCCGACCGCGTTGGCGCCGGCCGCCTTGCAGAGCTGGACGGCGAAGACGCCGAGCCCGCCGGCCGCGCCCCAGATCAACACGTTGTGGCCGGGCTGCAGCTTGCACTGGTCGATCAGCATCCGGTAGGCGGTGAAGTAGGTGAGCCCGTAGGCCGAGGACTCGGCCCAGGAGAGGTTCTGGGGACGGGGGAGCAGCTGCTGCGCCTGCACCTTGGTGAACTGGGCGAACGAGCCCCAGGTCGTCTCGTAGCCCCAGATCCGCTGGCTCGGCGCCGCCAGCGGGTCGAGCCCGTGCACCTCGACGTCCTCGTAGGAGGCCTGGTTGCAGTGGACGACGACCTCGTCGCCGGGCTTCCAGCGGCTGACGCCCTCGCCGACCTTCCAGACGATCCCCGAGGCGTCGGAGCCGCCGATGTGGTGGCCGTACTCCGGGTGGTCGCCGTAGCCGAAGACCGAGACCGGCTTGCCGAGCGCCGCCCAGACGTTGTTGAAGTTGACCCCGGCGGCCATCACCCGCACGATCACCTCGAAGGCGCCGGGCTCGGGGACCTCGATCTGCTCGAGCTGGAAGGCGTCGTTGGGCTCGCCCTCGCGCTCCTGGCGGATCACCCATGCCGCCATCGTCTCCGGCAGCATTCCGGGCTCCACGTCCAACTTCGAGACTGCGCTGGTGTCAACGGCCAAACCGGCTCCTTCGGGGTCGCTTACGGGGCGGGCGCCAATCCTAATTCAGAGTGGCCGGCCGCCGCGCCTCAGGCGGCGTCGGCCTCGCGCTCGCGCAGCTCCGGCGCCGAGATCTCCCGCACCGTCAACTCCACCGGTTCGGGCGGCTCGATCTCCTTGCCCGGGGCGATCCCGAGGTCCTCGACCTTGCGCAGCTGTGGCAGCAGCCTCGCCTCCATTGAGCCGACGGCGGTGTCGTAGGCGCCGACGGCGGTGGTCAGACCCCTGCCGACCTTGTCGAAGTCGCTGAGGAACTTGGCGAAGCGGCCGTGCAGGGTGGTCGCGGCGTCGGCGATCTCGGCCGCCTCGGCGACCATCCGCTCCTGCCGCCAGCCCAGCTCCATCGTCCGCAGCAGGCCGATCAGCGAGGTCGGGCTGACGACCAGCACGTTGCGCTCCAGCGCGTAGTCGAACAGGGTCGGGTCGGCCGCGAAGGCGGCGTGCATCGCCGGCTCGTTGGGGATGAAGCAGATCACCAGGTCGGGCGTCTCGCCGGCCTTGAACTGGCCCTGGTAGTCCTTCGAGCTGAGGCTGCGGATGTGCTCGCGCGCCTGCCGGGCGTGGCGCTCGAGCTGCGTCAGGCGGTCGGCTTCGACCTCCGCCTCCTGAGCGTCGAGGAAGGCGTCGAGCGGGACCTTGGAGTCGGCGACGAAGGCCCGCCCCTCGGGCAGCAGGAAGCGCGCGTCCGGCCGCAGCCTGCCGTCGTCGGTGTGGAGGGTCTCCTGCAGCTCGAAGTCAACGTGCTCGGTCATGCCGGCGATCTCGACGCAGCGGCGCAGTTGCAGCTCGCCCCACTGGCCGCGCGTCTGCGGCTGGCGCAGGGCCTTCTTCAGCCCCGCGGTCTCGGAGTTGAGGTTGCCGACCGTCTGCCCCATCTGCTCGAGCAGGGTGCGGGTCTGCAGGTCGGCCTCGCCGCGGCGCTGGACCTCCTTCTCGATCTTCTCCTGCCCCTTGGAGATCCTCTCGGCGAGCGCCTTGATCTCCGCCTGGCGCCTGTCGAGCGTCGCCTCGGCGGTCTTCGCGTCGACCTTGCGCGACTCCTCGTTGACCCGCAGCAGGTCGGCCATCGTCTGCGAGGCGACCTGCGAGGCCGCCTCGCGGATCGCCGGGCCGAGGTCGGGCGCCTCCTGCGCGCGCGGGCGTGAGAGCAGCGCGTAGACGAGCCCGGCGGCGAGCAGCACGGCGACTATGGCCAGGAAGACAGTCACCCGATGATCGTGACGGATGCGGCAGACGCCACCAAGGCGACGCTTGGTGGCGATTTTCAGCCTGGAAAGCAAACGACCCGCCGGAGCGGGTCGAGCCTGTTGAAGCGGGAACCACCCCGCGAGCGACTGACAATCACCGTGAGACTAGCACTATGAGCCGCTCCAGACCCCCCCTCGCTGCGGCTTTGGCCATATGCGGAGGGCACCGGACTCGAACCGGATCCCACTGGTAAGGCGGGACGTTGCGATTGTCAGTCGCCCGCAGCAAGCCTGTCTGCTTCAACCCTCCGTAGGAGGTATTCTAGCTTACAGACAGGTAGATGCCTCCCTCGCCTGGCGCCGTAGTCAGGTCAGGGCAGCAGGACGTCGTTCTCGGACGACGATCTGTACGGGCCGACGACGAGGCGGCCCGGCTTGGCGGCGGGGATGTCGGCGGCGGTGACGCGGTAGACGCCGGTCGGCAGGCTGGTCTGCATGGTGACGTTGCCGCTGGCGACCAGCAGCGGCGAGGTCAGCTCCCTGCCGCGGCCGCGAAGCTCCAGGTGCGATTCGACCGGGGTCAGGTTGGCGGCGACGAGGGTGACGTCGAGCGGCGCCCTGGAATGGACCTGGGGCTGGCCGGCGTGCTGGTTCTGCGGAAGCTGCTGGGTCGGTTCCGGCCCGATCGCGATCCGGCCCGGCTGCACCCGGACCCGATCTTCGCTGACCGTGACGCTGACTCTGGTCGGCGGTTGCGGGCGCGCTTCGACGGTTCGTTCTTCGGCCCCGCAGCCGGCGACCGCGAGGGCCAGCAGGGCCACGGCGCCGGCCGGCAGCGCGGCCGTCGGGCGCTTTATTTGACCTCTGGTCAAGAAACGCGCCCGGGCGCGTGAAATCGGACGTCCGCTCCCCATCGACAGCGGAATCTAGCCGAACGGCAGGTCGATCACGCGAGCCGTAACGCCGTCTTCACCTACGGCGAGCTCGGTGCCGGGCTCCGCCTCGCGGCGGACGATCGCCAGGGCGATCGGCCCGCGGGCGGGGGAGACGCAGGCGCTGCCGACTCGCCCGACCTCCTTCTCGCCGAGCCGCAAAGGCGCCCCCGCGGCGGCCGGGGCGCTCAGCTCGAGACCCCGCAACCGGCGGTTCGGGCGACCCTTGTAGTGGAGCCGGGCGACCGGCTCCTGGCCGATGTAGCAGCCCTTCTCGAAGTCAACGGCGCGCTCGACGATGCCGGCCTCGGCGGGCATCGTCTCGGCGCTCATCTCGGCGCCGAAGCGCGGCGTTCCGGCCTCGATCCTCAGCACCTCGGCCGCCTCGGGGGCGACCTCGGCGGCGCCGGCGTCGAGCAGCGCCTCGCGCAGGCGGTCGGCATCGTCGGCGGCGGCGATCAGGTCGATCCCGTCCGCGGTCCCGACGGCCAGGCACTCGACGCCGCCGACGCTCGCAGCCTCGCTCGCGTGCTCCGGCAGCGGCGGGGCGGCGGCTATCTCGGCGCTGCGCGGCCCGATCAGCGAGAGGATCGCCCGCTCCGCGGTCAGATCGGCGACCTCGACCTCGCGGCCGATCTTGTACGTCGTCAGGTGGCGGCGGACGGCGTCCAGCGCCTCCGGCTCGGTGTCGATCCAGATCTCGTCGGCGGCCGTGCGCAGGACCCGCATGTCGCCCTGCATGTGTCCCTTGCGGTCGAGCAGCGCCGCGTAGCAGCCCTCGCCGGGGGCGAGGCCCTCGACGTCGTTAGTCAGCTGTCCCTGCAGGAACTCGGCCGCATCCGGGCCGCTCGCCGCCAGCTTGCCGCGCTCGGAGCGGTCGAGCAGGCCGCACTCCTCGCGCAGCTGCCGGTACTGGGCGTCCAGCTCGACTGTCGTCGCCTTGGCCATGTCCCCGATTCTAGGTGCAGGCCCTCGCCACCTCCTCCGGCCCGATGAAGCATTTGGGGGTCTATAGGCCCCCGAATGCTTCAGAGACGGGGAGGACGCGCCGGATTTAGATGTGCCAAAATTATTTAGACGTGTCTAAACCGACGGAGGCGATCGAGGACTACGCGAAGGCGATCTACGCCCTCTCCCGCGACCGCGAGGGCCCGGTCCTCAACGGCGAGGTGGCGGACCGGCTCGGCGTCACGCCGGCGACCGCTACCTCGATGCTGAAGCGGCTCGGCGAGCTGGGCCTGGTCGATTACCTGCCCTACCGCGGCGCCACCCTGACCCCGGCCGGCGAGCGCGTCGCGCTGGAGACGATCCGCCACCACCGGTTGATCGAGGCCTACCTCTCGGAGGCCCTGGGCATGCCCGACGACATGGTCCACGCCGAGGCCGAGGTGCTCGAGCACCACATCTCCGAGGAGCTGGAGCGGCTGATCGCCGAGAAGCTCGGCGAGCCCAGTCACGACCCGCACGGGACGCCGATCCCCGGCCCCGACCTGCAGCTGCCGCTCGAGGAGCGCATCGCGGAGTGAAGCCGCCGCCCGGCGCCGAGGCCCCCACCGTCGAGGACGTGCTCCCCGGCGAGGCGGCTGTCGCCGCCGCCGCGCGGCGCTCGCTTGACGGAGACGCTCGGGGGCTGGGGCGCATCTGGCCGTTCCTCGGCCCGGCCTTCATCGCCGCCGTCGCCTACATCGACCCCGGCAACTTCGCCACCAACATCGCCGGCGGCTCCAAGTTCGGCTACCTGCTGCTGTGGGTCGTGCTGGCGGCGAACCTGGTCGCGATGCTGGTCCAGACCCAGTCGGCGAAGCTCGGCATCGCCACCGGGGAAAACCTCGCCGAGCTGTGCCGCAGGTGCTTTCCCCGCCTCCGCATCGGCCTCTGGCTGCAGGCCGAGTTGGTGGCGATGGCCTGCGACATCGCCGAGGTGGTCGGCGCCGCCCTCGGGCTCAACCTGCTCTTCGGGATCCCGCTCTTCCCGGCCGGCGTGCTCGCCGGCGCCGGCGCCTTCGCGATCCTCGCCCTGCAGCAGAAGGGCTTTCGCCGCCTGGAGGCGGGGATCAGCGTCCTGGTCGGCGTCGTCGTCGCCTCCTTCGTGGTCGAGCTCTTCCACGCCAAGCCGGCGGCCGGGGAAGTCGCCAAGCACCTGGTCCTGCCCGGCTTCGAAGGGACCGACAGCATCCTGCTCGCCACCGGGATCATCGGCGCGACCGTGATGCCCCACGTCATCTACCTGCACTCGGCGCTGACGCAGAGGCGCGTGGTCGGCCGCGACGACGAAGAGCGGCGGAAGATCTTCGGCTTCGAGAAGGTCAACGTGGTGATCGCCCTTTCCCTGGCCGGCCTCGTCAACCTCTCGATGATGATGGTCGCCGCCGCGCTCTTCCACGGCAGCGGACTGACCGGCATCGACACGATCGAAGGCGCCTCCGAAGCGCTGAAGACGCTGGTCTCCGGCAACGCCGCGACGGTCTTCGGCATCGCCCTGCTCGCCTCCGGCTTCGCCTCCTCCTCGGTCGGCACGATGGCCGGCCAGGTGGTGATGCAGGGCTTCATCCGCCGCCAGATCCCGCTCTTCGCCCGCCGCGCCCTGACCCTCGCCCCGGCGCTGATCATCCTCGCGATCGGCGCCAACCCGACCGACGCCCTCGTGCTCAGCCAGGTCGTCCTCTCCTTCGGCATCCCCTTCGCCCTGGTGCCGCTGGTGCTGATCGCGCGGCGGCGCGACGTCATGGGGGCGCTCGCCAACCCGGGCTGGCTGACCGCGCTCGCCGGAACGCTGGCGGCGCTGATCATCGGGCTGAACGTCTTCCTGATCGCCGACCTGTTCCTCTAGGAGAGCAGCCTTTCGACCAGCCGGGGCAGTTCGCGGGCCAGGCGGGAGCGGGGGACCGCGAGGTCGATGCCGGCGGCGTCGGCGGCTTCTTTGGTCTCGGCGTTGACGTGGGAGTAGTAGCCGAGGATCGGGATGCCGAGAGCGGCGAGAGCTTGCGGGTCCTCGCTGTCGAGGTCGGCGACTACGAGGTCGGCCTCGTCGAGCCGAGCTCCCTTCAGCGCGGGCGAGAGGGTCACGTCGTGGCCGGCCGCCGTCAACGTCGCTTCCACCTTGCTGCCCAGCAGCAGGTCCGGCGCGACCGCGACGACGCGGGCCACTACAGCGAGCGGCGCCGGCGGAACTCTTCGCGGACGCTCTCCGGGCGGCCCCACATCTGCACGACCTCGGCCCGGCCCTCGCGCACCTCGCGCACCTGCATCTCGCCGACGACGCCTTCCTCGTCGAGCTTCTCCAGCACCCCAAGCACGGTGTCGGCCGCGGCCGCGTGCCCGAAGCTGTGAGCGACCAGCAGGCGCCAGTCCCAATCGGCCTGCGAGTAGGGCTGCGCGTTGACCCGGCTCAGGGCGACGGCCGTGTCGATGTACTCGCTCTCGTCCGCGATCCGGAGGTCCAGCTCCAGGTCCGTCCAATCGGGCGGCAACGAATCGAGCACCTGCTTGAAATCGCCGGCCAGGCTCACGCGATTCAGCGTATCTGGAAGGCGTCGTTCACGTCCAGGGGCCGCTTCAGCAGGCCGTGCTGCAGGTCCCAGGCGGCCCATTCGTGGAGCACCTTGGAGTCGAACGGCGCGGGATGAAGATCCGGCAGCAGGGCGCGCAGCTGCGCCGCCTGGTCGGCGCGGTCGAGTTCGGGCACCTCGGCGAGCAGGTCGTCGAGCGCCTCGGCGGGGTGCCGGCTCGCGAAGCGGTAGCCGCGGGTCGTCGCGGCGACCATCGAGTCGACCAGCGCCGGGTCGTCGGCGACCGTTCGCTGCGAGGCGGCGAGGACCAGCTCGGGGTAGGGCGGAGCGCCGTATTCGTTCACCTTGAAGATCCGGATCGGGATGCCGCGGCGCCGCAGCTCGACCCCCTCGGCGTTCCAGAAGCCGGTCGCCGCGTCAACCTTGCCGGCGGCGAGCGAGGAGACGGCGTCGAAGCCGATCGTCACCCGGTGGACCCGCGCCGGATCGCCGCCGTCGGCCGCGACCTCGGAGTCGACCACGGCTTCGTCGGAGGGCAGGCCGGTGACGCCGACCGTGCGGCCGTCGAGGTCGCGCGGGCGCCGCACCGGACCCCTGCCGGCGGCGATCACGGCGGCGAGCGGGCGCTGGACGATCGGCATCAGCCCGACCGGCTCGAGGCCGCGCTCGCGGGCGATCCCGAGGTCGTGGATGTCGAGGATCGCGAACTCGGCGCGTCCTGCCGCGAGCAGCTTTGGCGCGTCGGTCGATTCGCCCGGTCGGCGGATCGCCAGGTCGATCCCGGCGTCGCGGTAGAACCCCTCTCGCTGCGCCGCGTAGATGCCGGAATGGACGGCGTTGGGGGTGAAATCGAGCACCAGCGTCGCGCCGTCCGGCGCGCCCGGTTCAGCGCCGCCCCCGCCGCAGCCGGCGGCGCCGGCGAGCAGGAGAGCGGCCGCCAGCAGCGCGGCAACTCGTCTCATTCAACAGGGAAACCTATTCATAGGGCCGATCCGGATACACTCTCGCCCCGAAACCGACTTTGGGATTACGGGAACAGGAGGCGTATCCAGTGCAGGAACGAGGACTTGCGGCATATCTCGCCGAGCTGATCGGCACTTTCTTGCTGGTGTTCTTCATCGCCACCGTCGTCATTCTGTTCGTGGCGACCGGCAATCAGGCCCAGTTCGGCTCCGACTTCGCCGTGGTCGGGCTGGTCCACGCGTTCCTGCTGTTCGGCCTGATCGTCATGTTCGGCGTCGTCAGCGGCGGCCACTTCAACCCCGCGGTGACGCTGGCGGCGGCGGCGATCAAACGGATCTCCCCGGTCAACGCGGTGATCTACATGCTCGCCCAGCTCTCCGGCGGCGTGCTCGGCGCGCTGCTGGCCAAGGGGCTGCTGGTCGACGAGGGCCGGGCCACGCACTACGGCGCCGCCCATGTGAGCGGATTGCTCGGCGGCAACTTCCAGGGCTCGATCGTCGAGGCGGTCGGCACCTTCTGCCTCGTGCTCGTCATCCTCGCCGCGGTCTACTCGAAAAAGAGCATCAAGGACTGGGCGCCGCTGGCGATCGGCACCACGCTCGGTTTCATCGTCATGGTCGGCGGCCCGCTGACCGGCGGCTCCTTCAACCCGGCCCGCTGGTTCGGCCCCGCCCTGGTGAGCAACGAATGGGGCGGCGTCTGGCCCTACCTGGCCGGCCCGATCGTCGGCTCGCTGCTCGCCGCGGCCGTCTTCCGCTTCGTGCTCGAGCCCGGCGGCAAGCCGCCGACCGAGTCGCCCGAGCGGGTCAAGCCGTCGGCGCCGAAGCCGCCGGCGCCGAAACCCGACCCCGCCGGCTGATCACACCGACTTGAGTTCCGCCGGGCAGGCGGTGCGGCAGGTTGCCGCTCTGCCGGCCCGGCGGTTGCAGTAGCTTGAGCGTCGTGCGTCGCGTCACCTTCTCGCGCAACTACACGCTCTCCCTCTCTCGCACCTGCCAGTGCTACTGCAAGTACTGCGCGTTCGCGACCCACCGGGCGCACATCCACTCGCCCGAGGAGGTCGAGCGCCAGCTCGACCAGGCGGAGCGCCGCAACGCGAAGGAGCTGCTGGTGCTCACCGGCGAGCGGCCCGAGGTCAACCCGGAGGTTGCCGCGCGACTCGCCGAGTGGGGCCACGAGGACTTCACCGCCTACGTCGCCTGGGCCTGCGAGCGGGCACTCGGGCGGGGCATCCTGCCGCACACGAACATCGGCGTGCTCGACGAGCGCGACCTGGCGCGGCTGCGCGAGGTGACCGCCTCGCAGGGGCTGATGCTGGAGTCGATCTCCGAGCGGCTGATGGACACCGTCCACGCCGGCTCGCCGACCAAGCATCCGGCGCGGCGGCTGGCAACCATCGAGGCGGCCGGCAGGTTGAGGATCCCGTTCACGACGGGCATTCTCGTAGGCATCGGCGAGACCAAGCAAGAGCAGCTCGAATCTCTCGAAGCGATCGCGGAGCTGCACAAGCGCTATGGCCACATCCAGGAGGTCATCCTCCAAAACTTCGTCCCACACCCTCGCTACTACGGAGCCGAAGTCGCCGACATCGCTGACGAAGCTGCTCTCGCTAAGTGGGAGGGTCCCCGATCGCCCCTCTCAGACCCGCCCGGCGCCGGAAGGGCAGGGAGTCCCCCCGATGGAGGCTTTGGGAGCGGTGCCAATACGAGCCCTGCACGCGTGCAAGCCGTACGGTCTCCAGCGGGGGGGCTCCCTGCCCTTCCCTCATGGGCCGGCCCGGTGTCCGTCGACGACATCAAGCGGTTGATTGCTCAGTGCAGAGAGCTGATGCCGGATGTCGGGGTGCAGGTGCCGCCCAATTTGTCCGACTTCTGGCCGGAGCTGGTGGAGGCTGGAGCTACGGACCTTGGAGGGCTGTCGGCGAATGGGGATCACATTTCGCCCGAGGAGCCTTTTCCGAGTCCGCATCAGGTGCGGAAGGAGCTGGCGCCGCGGGGGTATGCGCTGAGCGAGCGGTTGTGTGTCTACCCGCAGTACATGGACCCCGCGTGGATGGAGCAGGGGGTGCTGGACGTGGTGAAGCTGAAGTACTGGAGCTTCATTCCGCGGCGTGGGTCCGGGCGCAGGAGCGAGGAGCGGATCGAGGCCGGGGTGGCCGAGCGGGCGATCGCCAAGGGGCGCGAGGGGCTGGGGCTGAGCGAGGACGAGCTGACGGCGCTGTTCGCCGAGACGCGGCCGGAGGTCGTCGAGGAGATGCGGGTCGCCGCCGACGAGCTGCGGGCGGAGCTGGCCGGCGACCGGGCGACCTTCGTCGTCAACCGCAACATCAACTTCACCAACGTCTGCATCGTCGGCTGCGCCTTCTGCGGCTTCGGCCAGGGGCGGCGCTCGCCCGATGCCTACGAGGTCTCCGAGGAGGACTTCGCGGCGCGGATCCGCGCCGCGGTCGAGTTCGGCGCGACCGAGCTCTGCATGCAGGGCGGCATCCACCCCGACCTGACCCTGGAAGAGTACGGCCGCTGGCTGCGACTGGCCAAGGACGTGGCGCCGCAGCTGCACCTGCACGCCTACTCGCCGATGGAGGTCCACTACATGTGCGAGCGCTCCGGCGGGGCGCCGCAGGAGGTCTTCGAGTACCTGATCGAATGCGGGCTCGGCTCGACGCCGGGCACCGCGGCCGAGGTACTCGACGACGGCGTCCGGCAGCGGATCTCGCCGAACAAGCTGCCGGTCGACCGCTGGGTCGAGATCGTCGAAGCGGCTCACGCCGCCGGGCTGCGCTCGACCTCGACGGTGATGTTCGGCCACATCGAGGAGCCGCGCGAGCTGGCCCGCCACATGCGCGTGATCCGTGCCCTGCAGGAGCGGACCGGCGGCATCACCGAGTTCGTCCCGCTCAGCTTCATCCCCTTCAACACGATGCTCGGCCGCACCCACGGGATCGAGGAGATCTCGATCGCCGAGAACCTCAAGCACACCGCCGCCTTCCGCCTCGCGCTCGGCCGCACGATCCCCAACCTGCAGGCGAGCTGGGTGAAGATGGGCCTGGAGGGGGCGACCGAGGCGCTGCGCTGGGGGGTCAACGACCTCGGCGGCACGCTGATGGAGGAGAACATCTCGCGCATGGCCGGCTCCCAGCACGGAGTGCGGCTCGAGCCGGAGCAGCTGATCGAGGCGGCGCGGGCCGCCGGCCGCGAGCCGGCGCAGCGGACGACCCTGTATGAGATCGTCGAGACCTATGCGAGCGATGGTCCTCGAGGGGCAGCGGCAGCCGCTTCGGCCGGCTGAGCTGCCCGACCCCGAGCCCGGCCTCGGCCGGCTGCTGATCTCGGTTTCGGCCTGCGGCGTCTGCCGCACCGATCTGCACATCGTCGACGGCGATCTGACCGAGCCGAAGCTGCCGCTCGTCCTCGGCCACCAGATCGTCGGCACGGTGGCGGGGACGGGGGAGGGGGCGGAGCGATACGCGATCGGCGACCGCGTCGGCGTCCCCTGGCTCGGCTGGACCGACGGCAGCTGCCGCTACTGCGCGAGCGGCCGCGAGAACCTCTGCGACCGGGCCCGCTTCACCGGCTACGACATCGACGGCGGCTACGCCGAGCTGACCGTCGCCGACGAGCGCTTCTGCCTGCCGATCCCCGCCGCCTACCCGGACGAGCAGGCGGCGCCGCTGCTCTGCGCCGGGCTGATCGGCTACCGGGCGCTGCGGCTGGTCGGGGATGCCGAGCGGATCGGCTTCTACGGCTTCGGCGCCTCGGCCCACATCCTCTGCCAGGTGGCGGCGCACCAGGGACGCAGGGTCTTCGTCTTCACCCGCGAGGGCGACGCCGAGGGGCAGGAGTTCGCTCGCAGCCTCGGCGCCGAGTGGGCGGGCTCCTCGGAGGAGGCGCCGCCGGAGGAGATCGACGGGGCGATCGTCTTCGCCCCGGTGGGCGCGCTGATGACCGCGGCGCTGCGGGTCAGCGCCAAGGGGGCGCGGATAATCAGCGCCGGCATCCACATGAGCGACATCCCGTCCTTTCCCTACGACGAGCTGTGGGGCGAGCGCTCGCTCGGCTCGGTCGCCAACCTCACCCGGCGGGACGGCGAGGAGTTCCTGGCGCTGGCGCCGCAGGTCCCGGTCAGGACCGAGGTCGAGGTCCACCCGTTGGAGGACGCCGACGAGGCTCTCGACTCGATCCGCACCGGCGCCCTCAAGGGCGCCGCCGTGCTGCAAATTGCCTGAAACCCCCAACCGCACCGGGTCGATTGCAGGATTTGGGGCACTGGGGTACCCCAAATCCTGCACTCTGCGGCGTGTCAGCGGAACAGGTCTGCGGCTCGGGGGCGGCGGAGCGCTTGGGCGCCGGGGCCGTCGTCGGAGGTGACGTGATGCTCCAAGCCGCGGATGATGGCCACTGGCGTGCGGCTTGCCTTGTCGCGGACGAGATCTGCTGCTGCGGCTGCCTCGTCGGCTATCGCGATCAGGGTCGCTTCCAGCTTGCGGCCGGCGGTGTCGGCGCGGCCGCGCCAGTCGTCGAGGGGGGCTAGGCCGGCGCAGCCGATCGCCACCTCGGCCTGGCCGAGCCGCCAGGCGCGGCCGAAGCTGTCGCTGATTACGACCGCGATGGTGGGGGAGGCCCCTCGCCCTCCGACCATGGCCGCCGTGATTTCGGCTCTTAGCTTGCGGGCGGAAGCATCCGGGTCCTCGGGCAGGAGCGCGACGGTGCCCTCCTCGGGCAGGTTGGAGCTGTCGATGCCGGCGTTGGCGCAGACGAAGCCGTGGTGGGTCTCGACGATCAGCACGCCGCGCTCGGCCCGCAGCACCTCGCGGCTCTCTTCGAGGATCAGCTCGACCAGCGCCGGCTCCTTGCCGAGGACGGCGGCCAGGCGCCGCGCCTCGCTGCCGGGGATCGCGCTGGAGAGCCGCCGCACGCGTCCCTCCGCCTTGGAGACGATCTTCTGCGAGACGACGACGACGTCGCCGTCGCTCAGCTCGGTCCGCGCCGCGATCTCGGCGCCGACCGACATCCCCGCGGCGAACTCGGGCAGGCCGGCGACCGGAAGGACCCGCAGCTCGCTCAAAGCCCCAGCGCCTTGGCGGTCCGCTTGGCGCGGCCGCGGCCCGACTCCAGCTCGCG
The DNA here is from genome assembly GCA_963702955.1 of uncultured Solirubrobacterales bacterium. GTDB lineage: Bacteria > Actinomycetota > Thermoleophilia > Solirubrobacterales > 70-9 > VRUE01. The sequence goes on from OY969774.1 coordinate 367,436, forward strand.
GGTGAGGGCGACGACGTCTGCCGGCGTGTCGAGGTCGAGGGCGAGGCTCGGCAGCTCCTCGATTCCGAACGGGACGCCCGCCTCGCGCGCTGCCGCGACGTGCCGCGCGCAGCTTCCCTCGCCGAAGGCGGGCCGGATCGCGCTCGGCGGGGTCAGGGCGAGCGCATTGGTGCCGGTGCCGTGGCGGTCGGGGACGATGCCGACATAGCTGCCCGGCAGCCCGGTCAGCAGCCGGTCGAGCTCGCGTGGCTCGAGCAGCGGGCAGTCGCCGGGCAGGAGGACGACGCACTCCGCGCCCTCCTGCTCGGCGCGGGCGATGCCGGCCAGCGCCGCCCTCACGTGTCCCTCGTCGCCGGGGTCCGGGACGACCTCGGCGCCGGAGCCGGCGATTATCTCCTGCGCCAGCGGCTCGCCGCTGACGACGATCGTCCGCTCGATCGAACGCGCCTCGCCGATCGCCTCGAGCACGTCTTCGAGCATCGCCGCGGCCAGCGCCGCGCGCCGCTCGTCGTCGATCCCGCCCGCAAGGCGCTGCTTCGCCGCGTCGAAGCGCTTCACCGGCAGGATCGCGGTGGCCTTCACCGCGCGTTCAGGTCGGCGGCGAAATCGAGCACGATGCGCGCCAGCCGCGCCCGGCCGGCGGCGCCGTCCATCAGGGTCGGCGCGGCGAGGGTCGGGATGTCAGCCGGGGGCGGGTCGGGGTCGCCCTCGTCGACGACCATCGCGTCGATCAGCCCGGCGTAGAGCGAAGCCACCCCGGCCGCGTTCGAGGGCCGCCCGACCGCCGCCATGAAGCGCTCGGTCGGTCCCTTGACCACCTGGCCGGCGACGAAGGGGCTGACCGCGACGACCGGGGCGCCGGCGGCGGCGATCGCCTCGCGCATCCCGGGCACGGCGAGGATCGGGCCGATGCTGATCACCGGGTTGGAGGGGCCGATCACGATCGCCTCCGCCTCCGCCAGCGCTGCGAGCACCTCGGGCGTCGGTTCGGCCTCGGCGATTCCGTCGAGCTCGACCCCGGTCACCTCCTGCTGTCCGCCGTCGACGATCAGGTACTCCTGCAGGCCGCGGCGGCCGGCGGCGGTGATCACGTTCGTCCGCACCCGCGCCTCGCTCATCGGCAGGACCCGGGCGGCGACTCCGAGCGCGCGGGCGATCTGCGCCTGGGCGTCCGTATGCCGCCCGCCATCGTCGAGGAAGGTGCGCCGGTAGAGGCAGGCGGCGAGGTCGCGATCCGAGAGCGAGAACCAGTCGGGCGCACCGAGCTTGGACAGCCGCTCGAAGGCGGCGAAGGAGTCGTCGCGGATGCCCCAGCCGCGCTCGGCGTCGATTTCGCCGCTCAGCCAGTAGGTGACCAGGTCCGGGTCGGGGGAGACGTGGACGCCGAGCACCTCGACGTCGTCGGCGATGTTGGCGATCACCGCCAGGTCGCCGCCGATCTCCTCCTGCAGGCCGGCGCCGAGCTTGGCGCCGCCGGTGCCGCCGGCCAGCAGCGCGACCCTCACGCCCAGTGGTCTCCCGCGGGCAGCCCGGTCAGCTTGATCCCGGCGTGGGTCTTGTAACGCGTGTTGACCGAGATCAGCAGCGGCGTCAGCTGCTCGACGATCCGCGCCATCTCCAGCGCCCCGGCGTTGACCGCCCGCAGTCCCGGGATCAGCTCGATCAGCGCCGCGACCCGCGCCTTGTCGGCCTTGCGGTCGCCGCAGACGAGCACGTCCTCGTCCAGCTCGACGTCGGGGTCGGCGAGGCTCGGGGCGCCGACGCTGTGCAGGGCAGCGACCACGGTGACGCCGTCGGGGACCATCTCCTGCGCCTGCTGCGCCGCCGACCCCTGCCAGACGCCGAGCGAGCGGGTCGCCTTGCCGCTCACCGCGGCGGCCAGCGGCACCGTGCAGTCGACCAGGATCTGGCCCGGCTGCAATGCCTCGCGCAGGTTGGCGAGATTCTCCGACTGGGCGCGGAAGGGGACGGTGAGGAAGACGATCTGCGCCCGCGTCGCCGCCTCCTCGTTCTGCAGTCCCTCGACCGCGGCGCCGGGCACCGCCTCGCGCAGCTTCGCCGCCGCCTCCTCGGCGCGCTCCGGCGAGCGCGAGCCGATCGCGATCGGCGCCCCGGCCGTGGCCCAGCGCAGCGCCAGTCCGGCGCCGAGGGCGCCGGTGCCGCCGACGATCGGGATCGGTTCGGTCGCAGCCACGGCGCGCCAGTCTATGCTCACGGACCTATGAGGCTGGAGGGACGCAAGGCGCTCGTCACCGGCGGCGGCGGCGGGATCGGCGCGGCGATCGCCGCCCGGCTGGCCGCCGAGGGCGCCGAGGTCTGGGTCGGCGACATCGATACCGCAGGCGCCGAGCGGGTCGCCGGCGAGATCGCCGGCCACGTGCTCGAGCTCGACGTCACCGACCTCGAGTCGGCGCGGGCCGCGGTCGAGGCGATCGGCACGCTCGACGTCCTCGTCAACAACGCCGGCACCGACGAGTTCGGCTTCTTCACCTACACCACGCCCGAGCAGTGGCAGAAGGTGCTCGCCGTCAACCTCGGCGGCGTCCTCAACTGCACCCACGCGGCGCTGCCCGGGATGCAGCAGGCCGGCTACGGCCGCATCGTCAGCATCTCCTCCGAGGCGGGCCGGGTCGGCTCCAAGGGTTCGGCCGTCTACTCGGCGGCGAAGGGCGGCATCGTCGCCTTCATGAAGGCGATCGCCCGCGAGAACGCCCGCTACGGGATCACCGCCAACTCGGTCGCCCCCGGCCCGATCGAGACGCCGCTGCTGATGGGCGCCAAGGAGTTCGGCGAGATCGGCGAAAAGATCATCGAGACGATGAAAGAGGGCACCCAGATGAAGCGCCTCGGCCAACCCGATGAGGTCGCCGCCGCAGTCGCCTTCCTCGCCTCCGACGACGCCACCTACGTCACCGGGGAGACCCTCGGCGTAAGCGGCGGCCTCGGCATGGTCTAACCCACGTTCCGGGCAACCCAGCCGCCCGTCGGCTCCAGCGGGGGGAGAGAATCGGCCTGCTGGCGACTTTATGACCCTATGGGGTCATCAAATCGACAGTCGCCGGGTGGGGCCGTGTGGAAGTTGGCCAGGACGCAGCACGGAGTAGTCGCACGACGCCAGCTGATGGAGTTAGGGCTCAGCGCACAGTCGATCCAGCACCGGCTGTCGAAGGGACGGCTGCACCGGATCGAACGCGGCGTGTACGCGGTCGGTCGGCCGGACTTGACGCAGAGGGGCCGGTGGATGGCGGCCGTCCTGGCATGCGGACGCGGAGCGGCCTTGAGCTTCGACAGCGCCGCGGCGCTCTGGGGCATCCGGCCGGCGCGGCCCGGGCCGATCGAGATCGTCGTCCCGGTCTCCTCGGGACGCCGACGACCGCCGCTGGTGGTCCATCGCCGACCGCGGATGCATCCGAAGGACGTCACCGTCAGGGATGACATCCCCGTGACCTCCTCGTCCGCACGTTCATCGATATCGCCCGCCGACTCGACCCCGCACGGCTGGAGCGCGCCGTCCACGAGGCCGACAGGCTCGACCTGATCGACCCCGAGACGCTGTTTGCGGCACTGGACGACTACACCGGCCAGCCCGGGGGTCGGGAAGCTCCGCGAGCTCCTCGGCCGCCACACGTTCCGCCTCACCGATTCCGAGCTGGAGCGACGGTTTCTGCGGCTGATCGAGAGGCTGCCGATGCCGGTCACCGGCAAGCGGCTCAACGGCTTCAAGGTCAACTTCTACTGGCCGCACATCGGGTTGGTGGTCGAGACGGACGGGCTGCGCTACCACCGCACGCCGGCGCAGCAGGCCCGCGACAAGCTCCGCGACCAGGCTCACACGGCGGCCGGACTGACGGCGCTGCGCTTCACCCACGAGCAGGTTCGCTTCGAGGCGCGCTACGTGCGCGAGACGCTGAGAGCGGTTGCGACGAGGCTGGAAGAAGGCTGGTCGTCCTAAGCTCTCCGCGATGGCCGAGATGCCGAGCAGCGTGCGGATTCGCGAGGTCGGGCCCCGCGACGGGTTCCAGAACGAGCCGGAGACGATCGCCACCGCGGAGAAGGTGCGGCTGATCGACCTGCTCTCGGCGAGCGGGCTGCGGCGGATCGAGGTGACCTCGTTCGTGCGGCCCGACGTGATCCCGCAGCTCTCCGACGCGGAGCAGGTGCTGGCGGCGGTGCAGCGGCGCGACGGGGTCGCCTTCTCGGTCCTGATCCCGAACGAGCGCGGGCTCGAGCGGGCGCTGGGGCTGCGCGAGCGCTTCGACGAGATCAACGTCTTCGTCTCCGCCTCGGAGACCCACAATCGCCGCAACGTCAACCGCACGGTCGAGGAGTCGCTGGTCGGGCTGGAGCGGACGCTGGCCGCCGCCGGGGAGGCGGGGCTGCGCTGCGAGGGGGTGATCTCGACCTCCTTCGGCTGCCCCTACGAGGGCGAGGTGCCGCCGGAGCGCGTCTTCGCGATCGCCGAGCGGCTCGCCGCCGCCGGCTGCGCCGAGATCGGCTTCGGCGACACCACCGGGATGGCCAACCCGCGCCAGGTCGGCGAGTTCTTCGCCGCGGCGCGGCCACAGCTCGCCGGAGTCGAGCTGACCGCCCACTTCCACAACACCCGCGGCCAGGGGCTGGCCAACGTGCTGGCGGCGCTGGAGCAGGGCGTCGAGTCCTTCGAGTCGAGCTTCGGCGAGCTCGGCGGCTGCCCGGTGCCGCCCGGTGCGACCGGCAACGTCGCCACCGAGGACGTGGTCTCGATGCTGCACGAGATGGGGGTCGAGACCGGGATCGACCTGCCGCGCTTGCTGGCCGCCTCACGCGAGGCGCAGGAGGCGCTCGGCCGCCCGCTCGGCGCCCACCTGCTGATCGCCGGGCCGGTCGATTGGCACCGCGGGGAGTAGGCTGGCCCTGCGATGAAGAGCGATGCCTTCCGCGCCGCCGCCGAGGCGAAGGACTTCTCCGCCGGCGAGAAGCTGTTCTCGTCCGACGTCGTCTTCCGCAGCCCGGCCGTGTTCGAGCCCTACGGCGGCCTCGAGGCGCTCGACCTGCTACTGGCCAACGTCGTCCAGGTCTTCGAGGACTTCCGCTACGTCGACCAGGTCGAGACCGGTGACACCGCGGTGCTGATCTTCGAGGCGCGGATCGGCGACCGCGAGCTGAACGGGGTCGACGTCCTGCGCTTCGGCGAGGACGGCCTGATCGCCGAGATGACGGTGATGATCCGCCCGCTCAGCGGCCTGCAGGCGCTGGTCGGGGAGATGGGCCGCCGCCTCGAGGCCGCCTCCGCCGGCTAGGCCCGTCTAGGCTCCACTCCGCCGTGACCGATATCCGACCCGCGCTCGAGGCCGCCCTCGCCGGCGGCCCGCAGCGCCACCACGAGAAGACCGCCGAGCAGGGCAAGCTGCCGGTGCGCGAGCGGGTTGCGCTGCTGGTCGACGAGGGCTCCTTCGCCGAGGAGGGGCTGCTCGCCAACTGGCAGAAGGAGGGACTGGGCGCCGACGGCGTCGTCACCGGCCTGGCGACGATCGACGGTCGCCGCGTCGCGCTGATGGCCAACGACCCGACCGTCAAGGCCGGCTCTTGGGGGCCGAAGACGGTCGAGAAGATCCTCCGCATCCAGGAGCGGGCGCTGAGCTTGCAGGTGCCGATGGTCTACCTGGTCGACTCGGCCGGGGCGCGGATCACCGACCAGGTGCAGATGTTTCCCGGGCGGCGCGGCGCCGGGCGGATCTTCCACAACGAGGTGCGGCTCTCGGGCCAGGTGCCGCAGGTCTGTCTGCTGTTCGGGCCGAGCGCCGCCGGCGGCGCCTACATCCCGGCCTTCTGCGACGTCGTGATCATGCGCGAGGGCAACGCCTCGATGTACCTGGGCTCGCCGCGGATGGCGGAGATGGTGATCGGCGAGAAGGTGACGCTGGAGGAGATGGGCGGGGCGAAGATGCACACCGGCGTCTCCGGCTGCGGCCACTTCCTCGTCCGCAGCGACGAGGAGGCGATCGAGCTGGCGCGGCGCTACCTGTCCTTCATGCCGGGGAGCTGGCGGGAGAGGCCGCCCGCCGCCGCACCGGCCGCGCCCGCCTCCGACGCGGCGATCGAGGCGATCGTCCCCGCCGACGAGAACCAGCCGTTCGACATGCGCGAGGTGCTCGACGTGCTGCTCGACGCAGACTCGCTGCTCGAAGTCCACAAGCGCTGGGCGAAGGAGCTGATCGTCGGTTACGGACGGCTCGACGGCGAGGCGATCGGGATCGTCGCCAACCAGCCGCGCCAGAAAGGCGGCGTGCTGTTCGTCGACTCGGCCGACAAGGCGGCGCGCTTCATCCAGACCTGCAACGCCTTCAACCTGCCGCTGCTGTTCCTCGCCGACGTGCCCGGCTTCATGATCGGCACCGCGGTCGAGCGCCAGGGGATCATCCGCCACGGCGCGAAGATGATCAGCGCCGTCTCCGAAGCGACCGTGCCGAAGCTCTCGGTGGTGGTCCGCAAGGCCTACGGCGCCGGCCTCTACGCGATGGCCGGGCCGGCCTTCGAGCCGGACTGCTGCATCGCCCTGCCGAGCGCCTCGATCGCCGTGATGGGCCCGGAGGCGGCGATCAACGCCGTCTTCTACAACCAGATCCAGGCGATCTCCGACGAGGCCGAGCGGGCCGAGTTCGTCGAGCGCAAACGCGAGGAGTACGCGGCCGACATCGACATCCTCCACCTCGCCTCCGAGCTGGTCGTCGACGCGGTGGTCCAGCCTGAGGACCTGCGCGGCGAGCTGATCCGTCGCTTCGCCGCGGCCCGCAGCAAGGACCGCTCCTTCGCCGAGCGCCGCAACCCCGTTACGCCCGCCTAGCGGCGGCGGGCCGCCACGGCGCGGCGTATGCTCGCCGGCCTATGGCGAGCAGCCCGGCGATAGCGGTGCGCGGGCTCTGCGTCCGGCGCGGCGGCCGGCCGGTCCTGCGGGACCTCGCGTTCTCGGTCGCCCCCGGGACCGTGACCGGGCTGCTCGGGCCCAGCGGCTGCGGCAAGACGACCCTGATGCGGGCGATCGTCGGCGTGCAGATCGTCGAGTCGGGAGAGGTGCGGGTACTCGACGAGCCGGCCGGATCGCGGCTGCTGCGCCCCCGGGTCGGCTACGTCACGCAGGCGCCGTCGGTCTACCGCGACCTCAGCGTGCGCGAGAACCTGCGCTACTTCGCCCGCGTGCTCGGCGCGCCGGCGGAGCGGATCGAGGCGGTGATCGAGACGGTGGCGCTGGGCGAGCAGGCCGACCAGGTCGTCGCCAGCCTCTCCGGCGGCCAGAGTGCCAGGGCGTCGTTGGCGACGGCGCTGCTCGGCGAGCCGCAGCTGCTGGTCCTCGACGAGCCGACCGTCGGCCTCGACCCGGTGCTGCGACGCGACCTCTGGGCGACCTTCAGGGAGCTCGCCGCTGCCGGCGCGACGCTGCTCGTCTCCAGCCACGTGATGGAGGAGGCGGAGCACTGCGACGAGCTGCTGCTGATGCGCGACGGCGAGCTGCTGGCCGCCGAAACCCCCGACGGGCTGCGCTCGCGCACCGGACGGCGCGGGCTGGACGAGGCGTTCCTGGCCCTGATCGAGGAGCGGGGGAGGGGATGAGCGCCCGGGTCACCTGGGCCACCGCCCTGCGGGTCCTGACCCAGCTGCGCCGCGACCCGCGCACGATCGCCCTGCTGCTGGCCGTGCCGCCCTTCCTGCTGACCCTGCTGAAGGGCGCCTTCCACCAGGACCCCGCCTCCTTCCAGCACGTCGGCGGGCCGCTGGTCGGCCTCTTCCCGTTCAGCACGATGTTCGTCGTCACCTCGATCACGATGCTGCGCGAGCGGACCACCGGCACCCTGGAGCGGCTGATGTCGCTGCCGCTGGCCAAGCTCGACCTGCTGTTCGGCTACGGGATCGCCTTCGCGGCGGTCGCCGTCGTCCAGGCCGGGCTGACCAGCGCCATCGCCTTCGGACCGCTCGGGCTGGAGGTCGCCGGCTCGACGGCCGTCGTCGTCGCCCTCGCGGTCGGCAACGCCCTGCTGGGGATGTCGCTGGGGCTGTTCGTCAGCGCCTTCGCCCGCACCGAGTTCCAGGCGGTGCAGTTCATGCCGGCGATCGTCTTCCCGCAGCTGCTGCTCTGCGGGCTGTTCGTCGCCCGCGATCAGATGATCGGCGTGCTGCGGATCGTCTCCGACGCCCTGCCGCTCACCTACGCCTTCGACGCGCTCGACCGGGTGACGACGGAGGGCTCGCTCGGCGCCCACGGCGCCCTCGACGTCGCCGTGATCGCCGGCGCCACCCTGGCGCTGCTCGCGGCCGGCGCCGCGACCCTGCGCCGCCGCACCCCCTGACGCCGGTGCCCGCGCGGCATGTGGAAGGGTTTGGGGGTCCCTGGTACCCCAAATCCTTCCATGGACTCAGGGACGATCGAGATCGGCGGCTAGGTCGACGAAGTAGTCGAGGGCCTCGGGGTTGGCCAGCGAGTCGCGGCTGGCGGCGCGCTCCGGCGGGGTGCCGGTGAGGATCCGCTTGACCGGGACCTCGAGTGCCTTGCCGCTCAGGGTCCGTGGGACCTCTGTTATCGCGTAGACCTCATCCGGGACGTGCCGCGGCGAGCAGCGCTCGCGGACGCGGCGGGCGATCTCGCGCCGCAGCTCGTCGTCGAGCTCGGCGCCTTCGCGGAGGACGACGAACAGCGGCATCCAGCCGTCGGTGCCGGGGCGGGGGATGTCGACCACCAGCGCGTCGAGCACCTCGTCGAGGCTGAGCACGGCGCGGTAGATCTCGCTCGTGCCCATGCGGATGCCGGAGCGGTTGATGGTCGAGTCGGAGCGGCCGTAGATGACCGCGGTGCCGCGTGAGGTGATTTCGATCCAGTCGCCGTGGCGCCAGACGCCGGGGTAGCGCTCGAAGTAGGCCTCGCGGTAGCGGCTGCCGTCCTCGTCGCCCCAGAAATAGACCGGCATCGAGGGCATCGGCTCGGTCACGACCAGCTCGCCGACCTCGTCGATCAACTGGTTTCCGTCCTCGTCCCAGGCCTCGACCGCGGCGCCCAGCGCCCGCGCCTGCAGCTCGCCGCGGTAGACCGGCAGCAGCGGCGTGCCGCCGACGAAGGCCGTGCAGAGGTCGGTGCCGCCGCTGGTCGAGAACAGCCAGGTATCGGCGCCGAGCTGCTCGTAGATCCAGTCGAAGCCCTCGGGGGAGAGGGGGGAGCCGGTCGAGCCGACCGCCTTGAGGCGGCTGAGGTCGCGGCCGGCGCCGGGCGTCGCCCCGGCCTTCATGCAGGCCGCGATGTAGGAAGCGCTGGTGCCGAACATCGTGATTCCGGCGCGCTCGGCCAGCTCCCACAGCACTTCCATGTCGGGATGGCCGGGGTTGCCGTCGTAGAGGACGATCGCGGCCCGGGTCAGGAGGCCGGAGACGAGGAAGTTCCACATCATCCAGCCGGTCGTCGTGAACCAGAAGAGGCGGTCGCCGGGGTGGGCGTCGACGTGGAGGTGGAGCTTCTTCAGGTGCTCGAGCAGGATCCCGCCCTGGCCCTGGACGATCGCCTTCGGCAGGCCGGTGGTGCCGGAGGAGTAGAGGACCCAGAGCGGGTGGTCGAAGGGGACGCGCTCGAAGCGCAGCTCGGCGCCGGCGCCCGCGTCGAGCAGCGTGTCCCAGGTCGTCGCGTCGCGCAGCGCCGACAGGTCGGGGGCGGGGTTGAGGTAGGGGAGGACGACGGTGCGCTCGAGGCTCGGCATCGCCGCCTGCAGCTCGGCGAGCACGCCGCGGCGGTCGAAGTCCTTGCCGCCGTAGCGGTAACCGTTGACCGCGAACAGGACCTTGGGCTCGATCTGGGCGAAGCGGTCGATCACGCTGGCCGAGCCGAAGTCGGGCGAGCAGCTCGACCAGACGGTGCCGATCGAGGCGGCGGCGAGGAAGGCGACGATCGCCTCGGGGACGTTCGGCATGTAGGCGACGACGCGGTCGCCGCGCTCGACCCCGAGGCCGCGCAGAGCGGCGGTGACGGCGGCGACATGGGAGCGCAGATCGCCCCAGCTCAACTCGTCCAGCTCGCGCAGCTCGGAGGCGTGGAGGATCGCCGTGGCGGCGTCGTCCTTGCCGGCGAAGGCGTGCTCGGCGTAGTTCAGCTCCGCCCCGGCGAACCACTCGGCGCCGGGCATCGCGCGGCTGCCGAGCACGCGGTCGTAGCCGCCGTCGGCTCGCACCTCGAAGAAGTCCCAGATCGCCGACCAGAAGCCCTCCAGGTCGTCGACCGACCAGCGCCAGAGGTCGTCGTAGCCCTCGAAGCGCAGGCCCCGCTCGGCCTCCAGCCAGCGCATGAACTCGGTCATCCGCGAGCGCTCGACCAGCTCGGCGGAGGGCTCCCAGAGCTTTTCGGCTGGGTGGCTCACCCGGCCGCCGCCGCGCCGGCCTTCGCCTGCTCGCGCTCGAGCTCGTACGGGTCGTGGGAGCAGATCAGCGCGATCTCCCCCCCGTGGGCGGCGGCCAGCTCGCGCAGCCGGTCGCGGTTGGACTTGCGGGCGCCTTTGTCGGCGGCGGTCAGGCTCTGGAAGAAGCGCAGCATCGGCGGGCAGCCCGGTGGGGTCGCGACCTCGTCGCGGTTGAAGTAGGCGTCGCCGCAGTGCAGCGTCCAGCCGTCTCCGCTGCCGATCGCGACGCCGGTGTGGCCGCGCGAGTGGCCGACCAGCGGCACCAGCGCGATCTCGACGTCGAGCCCGTCGAGGATGCGGACGCTCTCGAAGCCGAACCACTCGTCGCCGCCGGCGGAGTCGTGCGTCACCCACCTCGGGCCGTGCTTCCAGTGCGCGTCGAGGTAGCGCAGCCGCTCGTCGAGCCGCGGATGCAGGGCCGCCTCCAGCTCGGGCGCGAAGACGTGGACCTCGGCCTCGGGGAAGTCGGGCAGGCCGCCGGTGTGGTCGGGGTCGAGATGGGTGGCGACGATGTGGCGGACGTCGCCGGCCGCGAAGCCGAGCGCTTCGAGCTGGCGCAGCGCCGTCGTCTCGACCTTCGCCCGGGCCCCCATCAGGGTGGCGAGGAAGGCGCCCAGCCGGCGGGGATCGGCGGCGTCCTCGATCCCGAAGCCGGTGTCGACCAGGACCAGACCGTCACCGGCCTCGATCGCGAGGCAGTGGCAGCAGATGTTCGCCCGCTCCAGCAGCCCGCCCGTGCCGTTGATCAGCCGTGCCCCATGGGGGCAGAGCGACCCGCAGTTGAGGTGATGCACCCTCATCCCGCGGCGCAGTGTAGTCGGGCGTCAGCGCTTCGGCCCGACGTGGCGGTCCATGATCGCCACGGCCTCCCGCCTGGCGACCGAGATGTTCCAGGGACCGTCTTGCCGCCAAGCGATCCCGAGTCGATCGCAGGCATCGCAGAAGATGCCCTGGATGTCGTGTGAGCGGTTGGAGAACATGTATCGCGGATATTCGTAGGTCTTCTTGGGGTGCTTGATCCGATTCGTCACCCGGCAACCATCGGAATGGATTAGACCGCGCAGAAGCCGCCCTGGGAAGCGTTCGACAATCTCGTCCTGCCAGGCCTGGAGAGCGATCTTGCGCTTGTGCTTGACGCCGGGACCGTGCTGGGGCAATAGATGTGGCCAGTGCTTGGAGAAGGAGTTGACCTCTTCGAGCCGCGCCTCTTTATGGCGGTACACGCTGGCTTTGCTGGAGGGGAGCACCAGACTCATGGCTGCCTCGCACTCACGCACAATGAGCGGGTACGCTCGATCCAAGAAGATCCTGAGCCGAAAGACTCCTCGCGGATGGGCTGAGATTGTGCCGTCGCCAAGATAGAGGCCAAGGAGATAGGCGTAGGCGTGCGCCGGAAGGCGAGTGCAAGACTGCATATTGTCCGGACAGCGGGCACACGCTTCGGCATCCCTGGTCTTTCGGCAATAGGACGAATTTGGCCGACGAATCCGAGATCGCCCCCGGACCCAATCACTCACCGTGCGGCGGTTCACGTCCAGCTCGCGTGCAATCTGACAGTTGTTACGCCCCGCGTCGGCGAGCTCAAGGGCGCGTTCAACCTGCCAGCGCGGCTTCATGCTCTCCCAAGAGTGCGGCGGGTGGGACTCGAACCCACAAGCCCTTGCGGGCGGCGGCGTTTGAGGCCGCTTCCTTTGCCAATTTGGACACCGCCGCAGGCTCATTCATTGTAGCCCGCGACGCTACGACTCCGGTCGGTCGCAATAGACCCAAAAGTGCAATTCTGCTGAGCTTTTTTACAGATTTGGCACGGACTTCTTACAAAGTGCCCGACTGGAAGATCGCTACGCCGGCTGGGGCGCGTCCGGGCTCGGCGGGGCGCCGGCGCCGTAGTCCTCGCCGGAGCCGATCGGGCGCTCCTCCTCGACGTGCCAGTTCTGGCTGAAGCCGTAGAAGCAGGCGGCGATGAGGACGATCTGCAGCAGCAGCAGGACGACGACGAGCAGGCCGATCAGTGGCACCGGGATCAGCGCTTCGTCGAAGCCTGCCTTGTCGCGGGCGAACCAGCTGTCGGCGCCGACCGCGCAGAAGATCGCCAGGATCATCGAGAGCGAAGCCGCCACCGGGAGGATGCCGCGGCTCCAGCGCGCCACCAGGAAGCCGAAGAGCGCGTAGAGCCCGGCGAAGATCAGGCAGACGATGCCGATCGCCCCGCCGCCGCTGAGCAGAGAGAACCCGGCGATCGTCACGATCGCCGCGATCGCCGCCGTCGCGAGCATCAAAAAGGCGATCACGAACTTGGTCGTAACCACCTCGGGTTTCTCCCGATTCGGGTGCCAGAGCTCGTAGCCCGGCCTCACCTCTCCCACGGCCATGCCGTCGATCATAGAATCTAAGAGCGACGCGGCGGCGTTGGCCGCCGGTTAAGCGCCGGATCGGCGCTCGCGCGGGCGTGGCGGAATTTGGCAGACGCTCCGGCTTTAGGTGCCGGTGCTCGAAAGAGCGTGGGGGTTCGAGTCCCTCCGCCCGCATGAAGAATCCCGATGGAAGTCGCCGGACGCGGCACGACGCCCGGCGCGGCTAGCATTGCGGACCCGTTCCGGGGGAGTGAGTTAACGGCTATGCGCGCGGTCTCCAAAACCGGCGATTCCAGGTTCGAGTCCTGTCTGTCCCGTTGTCTGGACTTGGCTTGAGGAGCCGCAAACCAGCTTGGCAGGCAGGTTTGCGGCTCCTCCGCTGGGATTCGTCGGTAGGTCAACGCGAGTCAGCGAAGGTCAGAAAAAGGCTGCTTTTGACCCCTTTCGTTCCCCCGACGTTCCCCCGAGGGCCTTTGAAGCGGTCTTTGATCTTGCGATAGCCGGCGCTTGGTGTCTCGCGCGAGGCTAAAGCGCGGTGGGGGCGGTCAAGGGCGACGGCTCGTCCCTTACCTCCCGTGTCCCCAGTCTCGCTCCGGCTTTGGCTCACAACCACGCCACTGGCTCCGGTCCCGTCGGGCGACTCGCAGCGTCTCCCTCAGCCACCGCCCTCACCCGCCGCGCCCCGGCAAGCTGAACGCCCCCAGCACCGTGCTCCCCGGCGACCACCCGATCCCCTCGATCAGCGCCTCGATCGGGATCTCAAGCGCCCCGGCCAGCTTGATGATCGTGTCGATTCGCGGCAACCGCTGGCCCCGCTCCAGCATGCTGACCTCGGTGCGGTGCAGCGAGGCCATCACGCCGAGCTTTTCCTGGGAGAGCCCGGCCCGCTTGCGGGCGCGGGCGAGGTTCTCGCCGATCTGAGCCGCGACATCCATCAGCCCGCCTCCGAGGCGGGACCGCTCTCGGAGACGTCGAAGCCACCGCTGGCGATTCGGGCGGCATTCCAGGCGATGCCCTCCAGCAGCGCTTCCGGGGTGACCTCCAAGGCGCTGGCGAGTTTGACCAGCGTGTCGATCCGCGGCTTGCGCTCGCCCCGCTCCAGGATGCCGACCTCCGTTCTGTGCAGTCCGGCCGCAAAGCCCAGGGAACACAGACCTGATATATACATCAGGTACGCAGATCATCACGCTGAACGGCACTGCATCTGAGAACGTGGGCGGGGCGAATGCGACCCTCGAGCCGTCCCCAACCCGACCTTGGCGCCGCGATCCGCGAGCTGCGCCGTAAGAACGGTTTCACGCAAGACGTCCTCGCGGCCACTGCCGGCACGTCAACGCGCACCCTCGCTCTGATCGAGAGCGGCAACGCCAACCCGACCTGGGCGACCGTGCGCGACATCGCCGATGCACTCGGCGTGACCGTGGCCGAGTTGGCCAAGGCGGCGGAAAAGACCTAGCGTTTGCCAGAGCGGTGTACCTATGCCCACATCGCCCGGGGATAGCGGCAATCTCCTACTTGCCGCGTCCACTACGGCGCAGCTCGTCCGCAAACGTCGGTCCGGGGCGTGGCTTATCGACCTTTACGCTCAGCATCAGGCAGCCGGTCTCATGCTGATCTGCGAAGTAAACCGAAATGTCGTCTCCCAGGATTCCCGTGATTCCCGTATTTCTCACAAATACGATCTCGTCGGGCAGCCAGGCCAGATCGAGCGGAATCTCGCCGATGAGATACAGGTGCTGTTTGCCCCGCCGTTCCTTCAGCCGGCTCCGCTTCAGCTCTCCTGAACTGCTGAGCACACTTTGCGTGGTCACCACGATGTCGCTCCAGTTCAGCTCTGCAGTGACCGTCGCCCCGCAGTGGCTGTCTAGCCACCTTCGCACTTTGCGGCAGTTGGGGTTGGAAGTCGCAGCCATCTCTACCTCCTGTGTCGATTGCGAATTCTTCAGAGCCTCGGGCGGCAGAAAGGCCTAGCGGTCGCCTACCGGACCTCGCCCGCAACCCGGTAGCGCCGAACCGTGATCCCGCGCACCCGCCGGGGGTCGATCGCCTCGATGACGCCCTCCGACACCAGTCGCCTCAGGCGACCCAGCAGCATCGTCGGGTCGAACACGCCCCCGAAGACGTGCGTCAGCTCGGCTGCTGTCAACGGCCCGATCCAGCGCAGCGCATCTACGATCGCCACTTCGATCGGGTCCGCCGTCCGCCACCAGTCGTACGCGGCGATCACGACGATCCCATGAGAGCGACGTAGCGCAGCACCGCCTGGGTCGGTTCCACGAGCTGCTCGTCATTGCGGTAGCGGACCAGGCCCGACGCCCTCAGACTGCGGATCGCCTCGGCAGCGGTCTCGACCTCCCGCTCGTCTTCAGGGTCGCCGACGATCCGCAGTGACATCTCCTCGACCGTCAGCCGCTGGGGATACAGGCGAAGGATCTCTTCCAAAACCGCGCGCTCGACGAGCTCGGGGTCGTACTTGGTCGAATCGTTCACAGCCTCGGCCGCTTCACCAGGCGATAGGAAGGTTGTCCCATCGGGCCGCGAGCATGCCCGTCGCCCTCCGGCGTCACAGCGCCGAGTTTGTGGAGGCGCCGGAGGTGACGTTCTATCCGCAGCCCGCTTCGTTGGGCGGCAAAGACCCGAAGAAGGTCGATTGCCGAGAGCGGCAGGTCGATCCAGAGCAGAGCTTCGATGATCTCCACCTGGACGGGATGCAGAACGCGCGCAACCAGCGCGCCCCAGCAGAAATCGTCGGCCTGTTCTCCCTCGCCCTGTGCCATCCGCCGACAGAGTAGGCGCACCGAACCGTCCCGATTAGTGCGTGTTCTACCAGCAAACGCCAGTTGCTCATCGAACTAGGGTCTGATAGCGCGCATGGGCCGAGCTCCCAGTCACCAGAGCGCTCGGGATGCTCGGCCCACGCGGTGTGACGCGGAATCAGCCGACCTTCGTGACGGACACGGCCGGTAGGGCCGCTTGGGTTGCTGCGAGCTTCATCTTCTCACCCCCTTCCTAGGTTTACTAAGAATCCTCTGAGTAAAGCCCCGAGGGGAAGGGTTTAGAGAATTGTTCGGTTTCCTTTGGATAACCGCTTAGACTTCACCGCGTTTAGCGAGGCGGAAAGCAGTCGAGGAGAGTCGCGTGGCAGCCAAAGTCTGGATCGGCGTCAAGTCTCGGGCGGCGCACCTGCGTCGCCTCTCGGTTGTCTTTGCCATCGAGCTTCGGCTGAAGATCGTCACCGAGCTCTACATGCGGGAAATGAGCCCCAAGCAGTTCTTCGAGGAGTTCGGCGGCGGTACGCTTTCCCGCGTCTCCAAGAACTTCAGACGCCTTGAGGAGGAGGGCTGGCTCAGGTGCGTCCGAATCGAGGGGCCGGGGGGTGACCGTCGCGGCGCGGAAGAGCGCTTCTTTCGGGCAACCGAACTCGCCTACTTCGATGATGACACTTGGGCGCTGCTGCCGTATTCCCTGCGAGTCGCTTTCAGTTGGAGCGCCTTCAAGCAGATCGCAAAGCGGCTGCGCGAAGCGATAGAGGCGCTGGCTTTCGAGGGGGGGCTGAATAGCCACCTCGCCTGCAAGCAGCTACTACTCGATCAGCTCGGCTGGGAACGGATCATGCACGCCGTCGAGGCTGAGTTCGTGTCCCTCTTCGAGGAGCAAGACGACGCCAGGCTTCGCGCCTGCCATTCCGGGGAGGAGTTGTTTCGGGCGAATGTCGTTTTGTTCGCGTTTGAGTCACCGGAGACGGCTGACACGCGGGTTGGACCAAGCCTGGTCGAGCAGAGCAGCGAGCCCTTGGCCCCGCTCCCGGTGCGCCTCTCAAAAGCCTTCGCCGACGAGCTGTGCATGCAGATCATTGAGCAGGCGAACCTGCGGGAAATAAGCGCGAAACTGTTTTACACCGAGGTCGGCGGAGACTCTCTGTCCGGCATCAGCCGCCGCTTCAAAATGCTGGAGAACATCGGCTTGCTGAAGAAGGTCGGCGAAAAAACGGGCGGCCAACGCCGCGGCGCGGTCGAGAAGTTCTACCGAGCTGCGGGACCCGCGATCCTCGACAATGATGGCCCCTGGGACGAAGTGCCGGACTCGCTCAAGGGGACGGATGCTTGGAGGACTTTCGAGTACGTTTCCGAGCAGGTCAAAGAGGCGATGAGGGCGGGGACCTTCGACGCGCGCGACGACCGATATCTCGCCTGGTCGCTTCTTAGTCTGGACCGGCAGGGAATGGCGAACGCCACCGCCAGGAACGAGGCGTTGTTCGCACTCGCTCTCAAGGAGGATGAGCGCACGAAGGACCGCGTAAGGAAATCCGGTGAGAAGCTGGCGACGATGACGATCGCGCTCGCCGCGTTTGAATCTCCGATGGAGGCAAAGGAACCCTAAAAGAGGGTGCTTTACTTCGCCTGAAGGCTGTGAACGAAGCGCCGTGAAGCCGTAGGGTGTCGCTGGACTGAGGTTCCGTGGTTTCATCAGGGTCGTCCTCCCAATAGACCCTGCACGAAGCTCCTCAGTTCGGCGTGCAGGCGGGGGCGGGCGAGGCCAGACTGGGGCGGCCCGTCCCCGATTCTTCGGTGCGTAGGGTTGAGAGCCGCAGGTGACGGTGACGCCACCAGCAACGGCCAAGGGTGCCCAACGTTGGTGAATCGGACGCCGTTGACAAGGTGCGAAAGTGCGAGAGTGCGTTTGACGAGGGGCTGGAATCGTGGCGGTCTACGAAGACAGCGGCCAGCTCCACGGCACTCTTGTGCGGGAAGAGTCGCCTGACGCCGAGGGTAGATCGGATGTCGTCGAAGCCGGGCCAGCGCAAAACCTGCGAAATCTTCGCCGCGTAGTCGACCCGATTTCAGATTCCGCCCGAGTTTCGTTCCCCCCTACGTTCCCCCGAGGACCGGCTCGATTAGGATTTGGCTCTGCAGCGCCCCCGGGGGAGTGAGTTAACGGCTATGCGCACGGTCTCCAAAACCGTGAATCCGGGTTCGAATCCCGGCTCCCCCGTGCCCTTCAATCTCCAAGCTCGAGTTCGCTCCACTCGCGTTCCTGCTCCGAGCGCAGGCCGCGCAGCGAAAGCGCGTCGTCCAGACCGTCGATCAGCAGATCGACGAGCCCGGGATCGAAATGAGAGCCTCTGCCGTCGCGGATGATCTTCACCGCCTCCGCCACCGGCAGCGCCGGCCGGTAGCAGCGGTCGCTCAGCAGGGCGTCGAAGACATCGGCGACGGCGGTGATCCGTCCCTCGAGGGGAATCTCCTCCCCGGCCATGCAGAGGGGGTATCCGGCGCCGTCGTAGCGTTCGTGATGGGTCAGGGCGATGGTCGCGGCGATGCGCAGCAGCTTGCTTTCGGAGCCGGCGAGGATCTCGTGGCCGATCACCGTGTGGCGCTCCATCTCCTCGCGCTCCGCGACGGTCAGGGGCCCGGGCTTGCGGAGGATGTCTTCGGAGGTGCCGATCTTCCCCACGTCGTGCATCGGAGATGCCTCGCGCAGCAGCCGGACGAACTCGGCATCGAGCTCCAGCCGGCTTCCCAAGAAGGCGGCGATCCCCGCCATGCGGGTCACGTGCTGCCCGGTGGAGTAGTCGTGAAACTCGATCGCTTTGGCGAGCCGCTCCACGGTCTCCAGGCGGGAGGACCGCAACTCGCCGATCGCCCGCTGCTGGGCGGCCGTCATCTCGTCGCGCAGCCGTATCGCCTCCTTCTCGGCGGTGACGTCGGTGGAGATGCCGCAGACAGCGGTGGCTTGCCCGCTCTCGTCGAGGAGGGGGAACTTGACCGTCTTGAAGGTCCGCTCGACGCCGCCGATCGCACGCGTCTCCTCAGCCTCGTGCGTCGTTCCCTCCCTGAGGACCCGGCGATCGACGAGGCGGGTCCGCTCCAGCGCGCTCGGGGGCATGATCGCCTCGTCGGTTCGACCGATCAGCCGGCCGCTCCCCAGTCCCGCCAGCTCGTCTCCCTGGGCGTTTGCGAAGACGTATCGATAGGAGTCGTCCTTGACGAAGATCGGCATCGGCGCCGTCTCGATGATCGTCTGCAGCCGCTCCTCCAGATTGCGGCGGTGCGCTCTCTCGGAGATTTCCAGTTCGCGTCGGCGCAGGGCGTTCATCGCCGTGATCAGCAGTTGCCCGGGCCAGAACGGCTTCACCAGGTAGCCGTGAACGCCGTGGCCTCCGAAGCCGAAGGCCGTTCTTGCGATCTTCGGGTCGTATTCGCCGGTTACCAAGACCACCGCGATGTCGGGGTGCTCTTCGGTGATCTCCTCCGCCAGGACCAATCCCGGCTCCCCGAGCATCTCGATGTCACAGAGGGCGAGATGGAAGGTCTCGTTTGCGAGCTTCTCGCGAGCTTGATCGATGTCGGTAGCGAATTCGCACCGGTACGGGTCTCCCAGCGCATCGCCGATCAACCGCAGCATCTCGGGCTGATCGTTGGTCACCAAGACGCGGGCCAGCCCTGGCTGTGCCGTCGAACTGGTAGTGCCGGGTCCCGCTATGCCGTTCGTAGTGCCCACCGGCGCACCCCTCTAAGCCGGTTGATTACAGACAAACCTAGCGTTTTTCTCCCGATATATATTTTTTTATCGTTTTTTGAGAAATAAGACCCTTGTCTTCACCTCAGCACGACACCCACTTTGGCTGGGCGGGGAATTAAAGGTGCGGCGCTCTCGTGTCGATCCAGACCAGACACGAGAGCAGACCTTCTCGACTCAGGCACCCTCGTCGCGAGGCGGGTCCGCAGAGCCACGGGACTCCATCGGAGTTCGCCGGGCTACCGAAAGGACTGTCACCGCCCCGATCGTCGTCAGCATCGGCCATCGGCGGCGCCCAAGGAACGTTGTCCTGGCTGCTCGCTCATAAGGAAGGACGCACATGTCCAACCTCATCCATCTCAAGCGCGCCAGGCGCGGCGCCGTTGCCATTGCCGCCGCCGTCTTCGCCCTCGTCGCCATCCCGGTCGCCGCGCAAGCCGCGCCGGTCAACCTTGCCACCGTCACCCCCTTCGTGGCCCTCGGCGGCTCTACCGTCACCAACACCGGTCCCTCGGTGCTGAAAGGCGATCTCGGGGTTTTTCCCGGGTCGTCGCTCGTGGGGTTCGGCTTTCCGGCGGTGGTGAAAGGCGCGACGCATAAAAGCGACGCCGTCGCCGGTCAGGCACAGGCCGACCTCACCACCGCCTACGACGTCGCGGCCGAACAGCCGGTCGCACCGGCGAACGACCTGACCGGAACCGACCTCGGCAATAGAACGCTGCCCGCCGGCGCCTACCGATACACGTCGTCCGCCCAGCTCACCGGTCCCCTCACCCTCGACGCCGAAGGCGACCCTGACGCCCAGTTCGTCTTCGAGATCACCGCCGAACTGACCACGGCGCCGGCCAGCTCTGTCCTGCTGGTCAACGGAGCCTCGCCATGCAACGTCTTCTGGCAAGTCGGCAGCTCGGCGACGCTGGACACCACGACGGCGTTCCAGGGCAACCTGATGGCGCTGGAAAGCATCTCGCTTAACAACGGCGCGTCGGTTCTCGGGCGGGTGCTGGCCCGCAACGGCCAGATCAGCCTGATCAACAACGTCCTCGACGGATCGATGTGCGGCACGGGGTCTTCATCGCCCCCGCCCGGTTCGCCGCCTCCCACCACGACCCCGCCGAGCGGTCCCGGCACGACCGGTGCCGTGCCGTCAACCGCTGTCGGCCAGGCGGTTCCCGTCAGTCAGACGAGGGTCCCCAGGGCGGCCCGCGAAAACGGCACCGCGATCGTGCGGCGCGCGGCGACCGGTACCTGCACCTCCGGGTTCAGCGCCACGGTCCGCGGCCGCCTGATCAAGCGCGTCGTCTTCAGCCTCGACGGCAAGCGCATCGACAGCCAGGTCGGCTCGCCGTTCCAGGTGTTCGTGCAGGCCACCCCCGGCGGGCACACGGTCAGGGCCCGCATCACGTTCAAAGACGCCACTCGGGCCAAGACCGTGACGCTCCCCTACCGGGCCTGCGCCTCAGCGGTCCTCCACCCGCGCCACGGTCCATCCCAGTTCACGGGATGACCCCTGCGGCCGACCGCGCGTCGCACCCCTCCGGCAAGTGGCGGAGGGGTGCGGCGTCGGCGCTGATCGTCGCCGGGATCGGCTGCGTCCTCGCCGGCCCGGCCGCGGCCGCCGCTCCCCGGGTGCCCGCGAGCCAGCCGCTGGTCGCGCTCCTGCACGATCACGTCGCGCGGACCGGCGCGAGCGCGCATGCGGGCCGGATCGAATCGGTCGCCGCCCGGCGACCGCTGACCCGCACGCGCACCGTCCTTCCCGTCCTCGGTCGCGCGACCGCCGGCAGCGGCGCTCCATGGCTGCTCGTCCGCCTTCCCGGGCGGCCGAACGGGCACAAGGGCTGGATCTCCTCCCGCCGGACCCGCTCTACCGCAACCGCATGGCACCTCCTGGTCAAGCTCTCGGCCCGCCGCCTCACCGTCTACCACTCCGGGCGCGCCCGCCGCCGCTTCCGTGCCGTGGTCGGCAAGCCCTCGACGCCGACTCCGCGGGGCGTTTTCTTCGTCGAAGAGACCCTCGCGCTTTCCCCCTATGAAGCCGGCGGACCGTTCGCGCTGGCCACCAGCGCCCGTTCGAACGCGCTGCAGGAATTCGACGGCGGCCCGGGCCAGATCGGGATCCACGGAACGAACAACCTCACGGGCGCGCTCGGGACGGCGGTCTCGCACGGCTGCGTCCGGCTCGGCACCCATGCCATCAGCTGGCTGGCGAGGCGCATCGGCGCCGGCGTGCCGCTGACCATCGTGCGCTGAGGCGCGCCGGCGGTCCTCGCCTGAGGCGAGCCGTCAGTACCCGGTGCCGGTCTTGATCTGCTTGCGCTCGGACGGGTGCGCGCCGCCCTTCTTCTCCAGCGTCGCGCAGGCCTGGGCGAGGTCGTCGGCGAGCCGATCGACCTGCTCGCGGCTCAGCGTCTGCTTGACCAGCGCCCGGAGGATCTTCACGTCTTCGGCGTCGGGGGGGAGGGTGTAGGCGGGGAGCATCCAGCCGCGCTCGGCGGAGAGCTGCCAGGAGACGTCGAACTCGTCGTAGTTCTTCTCGCCGGCGAGCTTGAAGGCGACCAGCGGCAGCTGCTCCTGGTCCTCGCCGATCAGCTCGAAGTCGCCGCCGGCCTTGAGCTTCCCGGCCAGGGCGCGGGCGTTCTCCTGCATCGCCTTCATGATGTAGGCGTAGCCCTCGCGACCGTAGCGGACGAAGTTGTAGTACTGGGCGAGGACCATCGAGGCGCCGGTGGAGAAGTTGAGGGTGAAGGTCGCGTCTTTCTTCCCCAGGTAGTTCTCGTAGAAGACGAGGTCCTCGGCGAGGTCGGACTTCTCGCGGAAGATCAGCCAGCCGATGCCGGGGTAGACGAGCCCGAACTTGTGCCCGGAGACGTTGATCGAGCGGACCTGCTCGAGGCGGAAGTCCCACTCCGAGTCGGGGTAGAGGAAGGGCCAGACGAAGCCGCCGCTGGCGGCGTCGATGTGGAGCGGCACGTCGAGGCCCCTGTCGCCCTTGAGGTCGACCAGCAGCTTGTCGATGCCGACGATGTCGTCGGCATGCCCGGTGAAGGTCGTGCCGAGCACGGCGGCGACGCCGATCGTGTTCTCGTCGATGTGCGGCTCGACGTCCTCGGGGCCGATCGTGTACTTGCCTTCCTGCAGCGGCACGATCCGCGGTTCGACATCGAAGTAGCGGCAGAACTTCTCCCAGACGACGTGCACGTCGCCGCCGAAGATCAGGTTCGGCCGCTCGACCGGCTTCGATTCGGCTTCGCGGCGCTGCTTCCACTTCCACTTGAGCGAGAGCGCGCCGAGCATGATCGCCTCCGAGGAGCCCTGGGTGCGGGCGCCGGTCGTCTCGCCGGGGGCGTGGTAGAGGTCGGCGAGCATGCGGATGCAGCGCTGCTCGACCTCGGCCGAGATCGGGTACTCGGCGTGGTCGATGAAGTTGCGGTAGAGGTTCTCGCTGACGATCCGCTGCGCCTCGGGCTCCATCCAGGTCGTCACGAAGGTCGCCAGGTTGCGCTGCGGGTCGCCCTCCAGGGCGAGTTCCTCGTCGACCAGGCGCATCGCGTCGAGCGCCGACATGCCGCTGTCCGGGAAGTCGCCGTCGGGGGCGTCCTCGGTGAGGAAGCGGTTGCCGTAGAGCATCGCGGCCTGATCCGGGGTGATGTCTTTTTTCATGCGGCTGAGCGTAACCCAGGGAAGGGTGGGGCGCGATCAGGGCCGGGCGAGGTGGCGGCGCAGGAAGGCGAGCTCGTCGGCGACGACGGCCTCGTGCTCGGGCCCGTCGTAGACGTCGAAGTGATCGACGCCGGGATAGGTGCGCAGCTCGCCGAGCGGGGCGCGGCGGGCGGCGGCGATCGCCGGGCCCGGCTTGGCGACGCGGTCCGCCTCGCCGACGCAGACGAGCCAGGGGCAGTGGAGCCCGGCGGCGTGCCGGGCCGGGTTGAAGGGGCGGCCGAGCAGCCAGCGAGACGAGACGCGGTTGCGCCAGTGCGAGTCCTCGCCGATCGCGAGCACGTGGCGCCAGCCCTGCTCGCCGCCCGGCGCGTTGATGAAGGCGGCCTCGTCCGGTCGGCCGATCGCCGGCAGGTGGCGACCGAGGGCCGCGGCGCGCATCGTCTGCGCGACGACCCGCGGCGAGGGGCGGTAGGCCTGCCTGACGATGTCGAGGAAGGGGACCTGGCTGATCGCGGCGGCGACGCGGCGATCCGCGGCGGCGGCGGCGAGGGCGTTGCCGCCGCCCATCGAAGAGCCGAAGGTCGCGACCCGCTCGGGGTCGATGCCCGGCAGCGAGCGGGCGAAGCCGATCGCGCCGCGCCAGTCCTCGAGCTGGCGGGCCGGCTCGAACAGGTCGGGCTCGCCGCCGCTGTCGCCGAAGCCGCGGTGGTCGAAGACCAGTGCCGCGAAGCCCGCCGCGGCGAACCGCTCGGCGAACGGCCCGAGCCGGTCGCGTCGCGTCCCGGAGAGCCCGTGCGCCATGACGACGATCGGCGCGGGGGAGGGCGCGGCGGAGCCGCCGGCGGCGGGGTAGAGCCAGGCGGCGCAGCGGTCGCCCGCCACCGGGAAGACAAGATCCTCGCGGTCCACGCTCTTCAAAACGCCCCCTGTGTTCGAAACGTGAGAAACCGCCTCAGTAGCCCGGTGGGTGACGGGCGACGAATCCGGGCGGCTCGGTGCCGGCCAGATGCCAGCGCGGGCCGCTGCCGCGGGCGTCGCCGACGGTGTCCCAGCGCAGGCCGGCGATCACCGCGTAGGCGTGGGACGGGCTGGCGTAGACGGTGATCCAGCGGCCGGGGCCGGGCGCGCCCCAGGACTCGAGCTGACCGGAGGCGAGCGGGCCGGCGAGGAAACCGCCGCCGGCGAGCGCGAAGCTGACCGCGCCGGAGCAGTCGTAGCCGTGGGAGAACCAGGACCCGTGGCCGCCGCCCCAGACGTAGGGCTGACCGACGATCGTGTTGGCCGAGTCGATCACCCGTTTCACCGCTTCGGGAGCGCTGGGCGGGGCCAGGGCGATCCCGCTGACGTAGATCGCCGCCGGGCGGCCGTCGCCGCTGGGGGCCTGGGCGACCACCGAGCCGCGCATCCCCGGCGGCGGTGGCGGGATCGGCGTCCCGTTGGTGCCTGCGGAGGCGGGCGGGATCGAGGAGCCGTGAGCAGGGGAAGGGGCGACGCCGGGCGCAGCTTCGCCGGGCGGCGCTTCCCCGGATTGGGTCGACCCCTTGGCGACGCCCACGCCGCGGCTGCTCTCGTACTTCGCCCCCAGGTAGACGAGGCTGCCTTCGATCGCCTTCAGCGTGCCGCTCGCCTTGGCGGCGGCCAGGGTCGTCAGGATCGCCTGCCGGACCACACCGCGGCCTGAGCCGGAGCGGCTCACGGCGCCGGCCGAGCCGGCGAGCGACGCCCAGGTCAGGAGGACGGCAAGGCCGAGAATCGCCCCGGCTCGATGTAGGCGCGCACGACGGTGCATCGAAGCGGCGGACGGGAATCGAACCCGCATCATCGCCTTGGAAGGGCGAGGCTCTACCGTTGAGCTACCACCGCGCGGCCACGGACCGGCCCACGCTCGAGCCGCTCCGACGCCCCGTCAGTTTGCCCCAACCGCGCCCCGCTTGCCATCCAGCCCGCCACCGGCCCGCCGATGCGCCAAAATGCAGAGCAGCCACGGGGAGTGGCGCAGTCTGGTAGCGCACTCGGCTGGGGGCCGAGCGGTCGCAGGTTCAAATCCTGTCTCCCCGATATTTGAGCTTTCCCCGCATGGCTTCGCATAGCCACGCGGAGCGGCGATGCGATCTGGTAGGGGTGAGGGCGATAGCCATTCCGGCGCTTGGGTAGAGCCGGCGGGAAATCTCCGAGGAGAGCCTCCCTCATACCTTCTGAGCGGATCTTGGCGCGCTGCGAAGGGCCCGAGAGAGCAGGCCGACAGCGAGCGCATTCCCGACAGCTCCGCCGACATGGACGAAACGCGGCCGGCCTCGCAGGGCGGCCACATGATTGAGGCCGAGGGCGACAGAGAGGATGCGCAGGCTGTGCGCGAGCGTGATCGCCGCCGGCTCGTTCGGTTTGAGGAGGCCGCGGACGAGAGCGGACGATAGACCCACGTTCCAGAGGGCGATCTCGCGCTGCCAGCCCGCTGAATGTCGCCAGGTCGAGTGCCGAGCTGCCGCTCGGGACGCAAAGGCCTGCACGAGGAGCGCGTTCAGGCTGAACCAAAGCCACCAGAGCAGTCCCGGGCGAATCTTGCGGATGAGCTGATCGCGGTCGCTCGACTCCACAGGGGGCGATGCTACTGGCTAAAGACAGCCGCGATGGCGTGGGCTACGATCCGCCGCGACGACGTGGGCTATCGCGATTCCTACCTTTGGCGCCTACGACAAGCGGTGGGCCACGACCTCGTGCTAATGCCCGGCGCGATGGTCGCGCTGCAGCGAGACGATCGGCGCGTCCTGCTGACCAAGCGAACCGACGACGGAACCTGGTGCCTGCCGGCCGGCGCCGCGGAGCCGGGCGGGAGCTTCGCCCGCACGGCAATCGAGGAGCTGGCCGAGGAGACCGGGGTCGAGGTCGCCGAGCGAGATCTGATCCCCTTCGGCTGCCTCTCCGCGGCCGAGGCGCACACGATCCACTACCCCAACGGCGATGTAACCCATTGCTTCGCCCTGCTTTTCCTGGCGAGAGACTGGCAAGGCGAGCCGTGCCCCGACCAAGCGGAGACGACCGCGGTGGAGTTCGTCGACCCCGGCGCGCCGCCCGAGCCGCTCCACGGTCCAACCGCACACGCGCTCGATCTGCTGACGGCCTATCTCCGCACGGGCGCGTTCCAGGTGCGCTGACGGCCTGGAAACTCAGAGCACCGAGACGGGCCGATCTCCAACCCCTTTTCTGCCAAGCGAGCCAAGGTCGGCCCTGCATGCACTGCGTTTAGGAAGCCTTGACTACGCGCACGGCTGAACAACCGGCACAACTTGTGAGATCAGCATTCTTTTGCCCCCTCCGCCATCAACCCGGTGGGGATGGTAGATGGGGCGACCGGCCCGATACGCGCCTCGCTCAAACCGGCATGGCGCAATGCGGTCAGCGGGGTCGTAGGGTTCCCCCCGGTTGGGATCGTTCCTCCTCATGCTCGGAGGTTCGTATACGTCAGCGAGCCACCGAGCGGGACGGTCTCTCCTCCCTCATAAACGGGGGGGCGGGCGGAATCGACAGGCCGCCCGCCCCCTTTTCTCTTACGGCATCAGCCGTTCTTGACGATGTGGAGCATCGGCGTAACGGCCTGCTCGGTCTTGAGCACCATGCGATCACCTCCTCCCGTAACTCGTGGGGAGCGCCCCTGCGCTAGACGGGGCGGCTCGCCTTTACACGGGAGAAGAATGCTCAAAACTACTTGAGCGTTCAATCGGCGGTGTCGCGTCGTGCTACGGAAGCACCGCTGGAATTGCTTTACTCCGCGCTTTGAGACTTAAAACGTTCCGGAAAGGAAACTAGGTGGTTCCTCAACCCAAAAAGGGAGCTTCGGGAAAAGCGCCTGGCGGAAGCAAGGGTGGGAGCAAGAGCAAAGGCGGGACGAAAGCAAGCCGGAAACCGAAGCGCAAACGCCAGTCGCACCGAGGGGCCACGCAGAAAGCCAGGGAACGAGCCGAGGGTCTGGTGCCGAGCAAGACCGTCCAAATCATCACCAGCGACCCGCTGAAAGCGCAGATCGTCGCCGTGGCGCTTCAGCGCCTCTACGCGCCAAGCGATTTCGCCAGGGACGTAGGCATTGCCTTAAACGTGGCGTCCTACGCCTTCAGGGTGCTGAGAGAAAACGACATCCTTGAGCTGGTCAAAGAAGAAAGGATCAAAGGCGCGACGATCAAGCACCTGTACCGGGCAACCGAGGCGGCGCTCGTCAGTACCGCCAACTGGGGCTTGCTGGCCGACGAGCTACGGCCGGGGATCGTCGGGACGACCCTCCATGACTTCAACGCTCGCGCCTCGCAAGCCCAAGAGACCGGGCACATGTTCCTGCGGGAAGACTTCTGCGTGTATTGGGCCCCGGCCGACCTGGACGACATCGCTTGGGAGGAACAGACGGAGTTCGTCAATTGGTTTATCGAAGCCTCGAAAAACCTGGTGGTCGAAACCGCCAACCGCCGAGCCAACGGCAAGAGCAAGGGCGGTTTTCACGCCACGGTTGCCATTGCAGCCTTTCCCTCGCCGACCCATGAGGAGGTCAAGAAGCACAAACCCAAGAGGGGCCGGGGGAAAGGGAAAAGCCGAGGGAAGGCCAAAGGCTCGCACAGCGGCAGAGCTGCCAAAGGCAAGGGGGGAAAGAAGTGAATCCCTCGCCGAGGCGAGCAGTACTCGAACACGACGCTCGGCTCGACATCATGTGCTGCCTAAACGGGGAGCCGCTGGCGGTCGAACAGGTGAGCGCCCGGACCGCGATGACGCCGACGCGGACCAGATATCACATGCAGATCCTCGACACGTTCGACCTCGTGGGGAGGACACGGAACGGGGAGAGTGGGCAGCCGCTGTACGAATCGCGCCTCGACGAGCAGCCTGAGTGGGTGCGGAAGGCGGTCGAGGCCCACCGGCGTGACAGGGACTGAAGTGGCCGAAGCCGTGATCGCTACGCCTCCCCAGCACGACCCCGAGCATGTCGCGCGCGCCGTTCTGGAAGAAGTCCTCCGCCTGCATCCCCAGCGGCTGACGGTCAACGAGCTTTCGCTGCGGATCGCCGACGACCCGGAAGACGACCTGGAGATAGAAACGGCCACCGAAGCGATCCACGGCCTCCGGGCCTCCGGCCTGATCCGTTACCGCAACGACGACCGGGTCGTGGAAGCGACACACGCGGCGCTGCGCGCCGTCGGGCTGCTGGGGTCGCCGTGATCGCCTGGGGGTTCGCGATCAACCCCGACGCGATCGAGGCCGCGATCGACCGCGCCACCGAGCTGCTGCCGATCGAGGGGGCGAGGGCGGTCGGGGTCATCGGCGGCATCTACAGCGCGGTCGGCGCCCGGCTGCGGGCCGGCCGGCCGCTGGACTCGGCGACGGTGCGGCTCCTGCAGGACTTCGCCGGTCAGTACGGCGGGTAGCGGCGGCTGTGTCTTCGCCCGCGATCGCCGAGGCGTTGAGGGTCGGAGATGCGGCTTATGAGGACGGGCGCTGGCACGATGCGCTGGCTGCCTATGAGACCGCCAGGAGCAAGGGCTCGGGAGCGATCGCCGTGCGAGCCACCCTGAGCGTAGGGGAGGCGCAGTCCGCGCTCGGGCGCCATGAGGAGGCGCTCGCCGCCTTCGATGAGGTTCTGCGTCGCTGCGTCGAGAGCCCCACGCGGGAGATGAGGGTGCTCGTGACCCCGGCGCTTATATGCAGGGCGGCGGAGCTGGCGGAGCTTGGCCGCTACGAGGAGGCGATCTCGGCGACCGAGGAGATCGCGACCGGCCTCGGGAACGTCCCCGGAATGGCCCAAGCGGTCGCCAGGCTGCTCTTCAACCTGGGCTTGGCGTTGAAGGACGCCGGCCGCCGCGAAGAGGCGATCTCGGCCTTCGAGGACGCAGTGACCTGCTTCGGCGACTCGCCCGACAAGGAGCACCGGCGGATGATCGCCGAGGCGCTTTGCGGCAAGGGCTTCCTTCTGTGGAAGCTGGGCCGCCCCGGGGAGGCCCTCGCCGTCAGCGACGAGGTTGTGGAGCGCTTCGGCGAGGTCGATGATCCCTCGCTTATCCCGCCGGTCGCGATGGCGCTTTTCCAGCAAGGCATGGGGCTGGCGGAGCTGGGCCGCCCCGAGGAGGCCCTTGCGTCGTTGGAGCAGGCCCTGAGCCGCTCTCATGGCTCTCCCGACCCGAGGCTTCGGGCGGTGGCCGCGGGGGCATTGCTGCACAAGGGGGCGACCCTGGCGGAGGTCGGTCGCCACGAGGAGGCGATCGCCGTCTATGACGACGCCCGGACGCGCTTCGGAGACGACGAGGAGCCGCACGTCGCAGAGATAGTCGCCGAGGCCGAAAGGGCGAAGGCAAGATCGCAAGAGCGGTGGACCGGGTGAGACGGTCGCCGGACGCAGCGGTCGTGAAGCACCACCCAAAGGCACCCGCACTGCGGATCTCGTACCGGGCTGGATGAGCCCGAGGATCTTGGTGGCCGCTACAGCTTTTCCGCCGCCTTCGCCAGGTCGGCCATCGACACGCCGAGAGCCGCCGCGATCCCGCGCACGGTGTGCCAGGTCGGGTTGGCTTCGCCGCGCTCGATCAAGGAGAGCATGTTCAGTGAAATACCAGCCTTCGGCGGCAGCGCGGCGTTGAGTCGCCGGCGCCACGACTGCTGGTAGAACCCAGTGCCCTTACGAGAGCGATGGGCCGCTCGGCCACGGTTGGGAGTGCGACATCTGTGGTGCGTTCTGCAAGCTGGCTGAGAACGGGATATGAGGGTGATATAGCCTCTATCCCAAGGCCAGTCAGAGAGCCAAGTTTGGCCTGTCTCCCCGATGTAGACAATAACGCCCGGCGCGTTTGAGACCCTGGCCAGATGGTCAACTCGGTAGGGAAACGGCGTCGCTGGAGCTGATAGCGGCCCCGGCGATCGAGAAGCGGATCTTCGTTGTCCGCGAGCGCCAGGTGATGCTCGACGAAGACCTGGCTGACCTCTATGGCGTGGAGACGAAACGCCTGGTCGAGCAGGTCAAACGTAACCGCGACCGCTTCCCGGAGGACTTCATGTTCCAGCTGAGCAAAGAGGAGGCTGCAGCTTTGAGGTCACAACTTGTGACCTCAAACGAATCAGTTGCGCGGGTTGATCGCGTCGCGCAGCAGCTTGCTCGCTGCGTAGCCGATGTTTCTGCCGCGTCCACGTCGTTCCACGAGTCCGGCGTCGAGTAGGCGGCGGAAGTCGGCGCTTGCCGTCGCCGGCGACACTCCCGCCTCTTCGCCGTACTTGCTTCGCTCGGTTCCGCCGACGAGGCTCTGCTCGAGTGCGATCGCCAGTCGGTCCGGCCAGTTGCGAGCTTCGATCACTCCTTCCAGGGAGGCCCAGCGCGCGGCGGCCGCCTCGATCTGCGCCAGGCGCTGCTTCGCCTGGGCCAGGTGAGCGTCAACGCAGAAGGAGACCCATCCGCTCGCGTCGCGGTCTGGCCGATAGCTACCACCCTGCGCCTCGCGCAGTGCGGCGTAGTACTCGTGCGTGTGGCTGCCCAAGTACTCCTCGATCGAGAAGAACTCGGGCGCGGCAAGGCCCTCCCGGGCGAGGACCAGCGACTGGACGATCCGCGCGACACGGCCGTTGCCGTCGCGGAAGGGGTGGACCGAGACGAGGTGAAGGTGCGCCATCGCCGCCCGTACGACGACGTCGGCCGCCAGGTCCCCGCCCGCCAGCCATGCGACCACCTCGTCCATCAACGCGACAACCTGCGCGCCGTCCGGACCTTCGTACTCGAGCGATCCGTCGGAAGCGGTGACGCCGACCGGCCCGACGCGCCACAGGCCGGGGTCCCTGTCGCGTTGGAAGCAGCAGGCGTCGAAATGCAGGTCGAGGATCACTCTGTCAACCCAGCGAAAGGAAGGGTCGATTCCCATCGTCCCCACGTGGTCCATGGCCCGCGCGTAACAGGCAACCGCCTGGCGATTCCCTTGGTCATGGTCGGCGACGTCCCGACCGTTTGCCAATGCGAGTGCTTCCTCGGGTGAGACGCTGAAGCCCTCGATCGAAGTCGAGCTCTCGATCGAACTGGCACGGACCTCACGTCGAAGGCTGCCCATCCAGCGGCTGCGCGTCTTGACCTCGCTGCCCAATGCCGCACGCAGTCCGGTCAGCTCGTCGAGTTGCCCTTGCAGAGCCGGAGCTATCGGTGGCGTCGCGTAGATCATGGCCAGAAGTATAAACGATTAGACGTATAATCGTCTAAATAAAGCGTGCGTGGGCCTTAAGGTGGACCGGCGACGGGCGGGACAGGTGCGAGCTCGGACAACGTCTCGCCGTCGGCGGGAATCAGCACCCGCTCTGCCAGGCCCGCGGCGGCGAACGCCGCGCGCAGGTCGGCCCGCGTCGTCGGGCAGTGGTTCATCGCCTCGAGGTGGTTCGCGATGACGATTCCGGGCGCCAGCCGCGCGAACTCGAGCTGCTCCTCGAGCGGCATCAGAATCGGGCGGCCGACGTCGAAGCCGGCGCTGCCGGCGGCCATCACCGCGACGTCGGGCCGGCGTTCGACGAGGACGCGGCGGACCTCGTCGGTCAGCACCGTGTCGCCGCTGACGTAGATTGTCGGCTCGCCGGGCAGCTCGATCAGGTAGCCGACCCCGGGCCCCATCAGCTTCGCCATCAGGCCGTAGCCGTGCTCGGCGGGAAAGGCGGCGATCGAGCCGCCGAGGAAGTCGCGTTTCTCGTCGCTCCGCACCGGCTCCGCCCGCAGGCCCCGCTTGCGCAGATACGACGCGTCGCGCGCGTTGCAGAAGACGGGCAGGCCGCTGTCGGAGAGAAGCGCGCGACCCGCGCGGTCGAGGTGGTCGAGGTGGCCGCGGCGGCAGTGGGTGACGAGGCCGGCGCTCACACCCTCCAGCAGTTCCTTCGAATTCGCCGGCAGGTCGATCGTCGGATTGCGCCGCGGTCGATGGCGGATTACGGCGAACGGCGGCGCGACCGTGCCCTTGGCGCCGAGCATCGGGTCGACCAGCACCCGCTCGCCGGCCGCCTCGAGAACGAAGGTCGCGCTGCGCAGGTGGTGAATGCGCATGCCGCCGACCCTACCGTGCGCCCGGCGCATTTCTGGGACGCTTTCACCCGTGGCACCGACCTCGTCTCCACGCAAGCAGCATGCGCTCGAGCTGTTCGAGGAGCTGCCTGCGCGCTACGACGAGCTGGGCGCTGCGCTGAGCTTCTTCCAGGACCCGCGCTGGCGGCGGGCGATGGTGGCGACGGTCGGGGCGGCGCCCGAGGACCGGGTGCTGGACGTCGCCACCGGGACCGGCCTGGTCGCCCGCGCCCTGGTCGAGCGCTACGGCTGCCGGGTCGTCGGGCTGGACCAGAGCGCTCCGATGCTGAGCCGGGCGCGGGCCAAGCTCGCCTCCGACCCCACGCTGGCCGAGCGGGTCGAGCTGGTCGAGGGCGAAGCGGAGGCGCTGCCGTTCGCCGATGCCGAGTTCGACCACCTGACCTTCACCTACCTGCTTCGCTACGTCGACGATCCCGCGGCGACCCTGAGCGAGCTGGCGCGGGTGGTGAAGCCGGGCGGCCGGATCGCCTGCCTGGAGTTCTGCGTGCCGCGCGGCATCTGGCTCTGGCCGTGGCGGCTGTACACCAGGCTCGGGCTGCCGGCCCTGGGCCGCCTCGCCTCCCGGCAGTGGTACGAGGTGGGTCGCTTCCTCGGCCCCAGCATCGAGGGCTTCTACCGCGGCTATCCGCTGCGGCGCCAGCTGGACATGTGGAGGGAAGCCGGGGTCGAACCGGTCGCCGCCCGGCGCATGAGCCTCGGCGGCGGCGTCGTCATCTGGGGCACGGCCGGCGTCGTTCCTGGTACAACAGACGGGCGATGCAGAGCTGGGACCTGAAGACCGTCGCGGCCGAGCCTCACCAGCCGCAGA
The DNA here is from genome assembly GCA_963702955.1 of uncultured Solirubrobacterales bacterium. Taxonomy (GTDB): domain Bacteria; phylum Actinomycetota; class Thermoleophilia; order Solirubrobacterales; family 70-9; genus VRUE01. The sequence continues at coordinate 400,253 of OY969774.1, forward strand.
TCCTCGCCTCGGCCGAAGACGCGCGGACGATCGTGCTGCGTCTCCCGGCCGGCGAGCGGCTGCAGGAGCACGAGGTTCACGAGCGCGCGCGGATGGTCGTCGTCGAAGGCGAGGTCGACGTCACGACCTCGGCGGGGGAGAGTGCGTCGGCGAGCGCCGGTCACCTCTTCGAGTTCGACCCCGGCGAGCGCCACACGGTTGCCGCCCGCTCCGACGCCCGCCTGCTGCTGATTCTCACCCCCTGGCCCGGCGACGGGCATCCGGGTGCGCTGACGCTCGAGCAGAAGTCCGACGTGCGCGAGCGCGCCGCCGAGCACCGTCAGGCCTGAGCCCGCCGCATCGGACCGGAGTGGCCGGCCATCTCGCCGGGTAGGGTGTGCGCGTGGAAGTTGCGAGCCGGTTCGAGGCGCACGAGGTCGATCTGCACGGGCACCGGGCGATCTACCGGGTCGCCGGCAGCGGGCCGACCGTGGTCGTGATCCACGGGATGATCAACTCCTCGCGGCACTGGGAGGACGTGGCGCTGCGGCTCTCCGATCGCTACCGGGTGATCGCGCCGGACCTGCTCGGGCACGGCGACTCGGCGACGCCGCGGGGCGACTACTCGTTGGGCGCCCACGCGGCGAGCATCCGCGACCTGCTGGCCGTGATCGGGGTCGAGCGGGCGACGATCGTCGGCCACTCGCTCGGCGGCGGCGTCGCGATGCAGTTCTTCTACCAGTTCCCGCAGCGCACCGAGCGGCTCGTGCTCATCTCCAGCGGCGGGCTCGGGCAGCAGGTCAGCCCGCTGCTGCGCGGCGCGGTGCTGCCGGGCGCGGGAACCGCGCTGCGTCTCGCCGCCGATCGGCGGCTGGTCGCGGCGCTGCAGGGCGCCGGCCATAACCTGCGGGAGCGCGGCAGCTCCAAAGGCGTCTACCTGGAAGCCGTCGCGCGGGCGCTGCGCCCGCTGCAGGACTCCGGCTCGCGCCGCGCCTTCCTGCAGACGCTGCGCTCGGTGATCGACGTCCACGGCCAGCACGTCAGCGCTCGCGACCGCCTCTACCTGCTCGGCGAGATGCCGACCCTGATCGTCTGGGGCGAGCGCGACCGCACGATCCCCGCCGTCCACGGCGTCGAAGCCGAGAAGGCGATCCCGCACTGCCGCTACGAGACGCTGCCGCGCGCCGCCCACTTCCCCCATCTCGAAGACCCCGAGGCCCTGACCGCGCTGCTCGCCGACTTCCTCGCGACCACCGCCCCGGTTCGGATCGACGACTCGGAGTGGGGGGCGGCGATAACGCAGCGCGCCCGCAACCGGCTGCGCGCCGTCGCCTGAGGACCCCGGCGCCGTGGCGACCGCGAGGAGCGCCGGCGTCCTTCTCTACCGTTTCGCAGCCGCCGGCCCCGAGCTGCTGCTCGTCCACCCCGGCGGCCCCTACTGGGCGAAGAAGGACCTCGGCGCCTGGTCGATTCCGAAGGGCGAATACGGGGAGGGCGAGGAGCCGAGGCGGTGCGCGCTGCGCGAGCTGGGGGAGGAGCTGGGCGACGCCGCGCCGGTCCTCGACCCGGCGGCGCTGATCGACCTCGGCGCGGTGCGCCAGAAGGGCGGCAAGGAGGTCCACGCCTGGGCGGCAGAGGCCGAGTTCGACCCGGCGACGTTGCGCAGCAACACCTTCGCGCTGGAGTGGCCGCCGCGCTCGGGCGCCGAGCGCGAGTTCCCCGAGGTCGACCGGGCCGAGTGGTTCGAGCCGGGCGAGGCCCGGCGCAGGATCCTCGCGGCGCAGGACGCGTTTGTCGACCGGCTGCTGGAGCATCTCGGGGCTGCCGGGCCTGCCGATCCCTAGCCCCGGCGGCTCGCCGCCCTCGACGTATACTCGCGCGATGGCTGACGGCCACGCTCCGCAGCAGGATTCGCCGGCCGGCGAAGGGCCCTCCGGCAAGCCCCTGCCACTCTCGGTGCGGCTGCTCGGCGCCGGGGTGCGGGGAGCGCGCTCGGTCGGTCGCGCGACCGGCGTCGACCGGGCCGTCGAGTCCGCCGCCGAGGAGGCGATGGTCGCGGCGGTCGAAAGCGAGGCGGTCGAGCGCGCCCTGGTGCGGGTCCTGCAGGGGCCGCTGGTCGAGGAGGCCGTGCACGGGGCGCTGGAGAGCGAGACGGTGAAGCGGGCCATGGTCGACGCGCTGGACAGCGAGATGGTCGACGAGGTCTGGCGGCGGCTGCTGGCCAGCGAGGAGGCGCAGCGGCTGGTCGAGCGGATCGCCGAGGCGCCCGAGCTGCGGGCCGCGATCAGCGCCCAGAGCGTCGGCTTCATCGAGGACATCGGCCACACGATCGGCAACACCACGCGGCGGCTCGACGGCGGCGTCGAGCGGGTCGCGCGCAAGGCGACGTTCCGCAAGCCGCGCAGCGAGCCGACCGAACGCGCCGGGGCGCTGACCCGCGGCCTGGCCTTCGGCCTCGACGTGCTGATCGTCAACCTCGCCTTCTCCGGCGTCGCGGCGATCGCGGCGCTGATCGACTCCTTCTTCGCAGGCAACAGCAACGGCCTCTCGAGCTTTGCGCTTGCGCTGGGGACGGTTGCCTGGTTCTCGCTCGGCAGCTTCTACCTGGTCGCCTTCTGGTCGCTCGCCGGCCAGACGCCGGGCATGCGCTTCTTCGGCATCAGGCTCGGCGTCGACGGGCGGGGCCTGCCGCTGCGGGCTTCGCTCAGACGGCTCGTCGGCCTGGCGCTGGCGACGATCCCGCTCTGCCTCGGCTTCCTCGGCGTGCTGTTCGACGAACGCCGTCGCGGCTGGCAGGACCGGATGGCCGGCGTCGACGTCCTCTACGAGGTGCGTGAGCCGGCGGCGGCGCCGTGGTCGAGCTTCCGCGTGCCGGAGTCGGTCGGCGCGCCCGAGCCGCTCGACGAGACGGAGCCCGATACGGCGAAGGCCCCGGGAGCCCGGGGCCTTCGGCCGCAGCAGATGCCGGGAACGCCGCTCGGCGGCTGATCCCGGAGGCGCTTAAGGGACCGGGTTGCCTTCCGGGCCCTCGGCGAGCTTGTAGACGATGATGATCGAGAGGGCGAAGATCGCCAGCGACCAGAACGGATAGGCCGGGATCGACAGCAGCGCGCCGATCGCGTTGAGCGAGCCGACGAGGATGCCGAACCAGCGACCGAATTCGCCGCCCGAGAAGAGCGAGAACGCGGCTATCAGCTCGAGCACGCCGATGATCAGGCTGACCCAACCCCAGGTGTGCAGACCGCTGATGATGAACGTGCCCTGTTCGGTGAAGAACTTCGAATCGCCGATCGCGGCGATGCCGTAGACGATGTTGAGGACACCGGCGATCAGGAGCAGCACGCCGGCGAATACCCACCAGCCGCTGATCAGACTGTCTTCGTTCATGCGTAACCCTTTCGAGGAGGAGACAAAGCAGGTTTGATGCTACGAGCAGCTTCTGTTCCCAACAAGTGTTTCCTGCAACATATGACCGCAAATCGCTGTCCAAATAGGCGCGTCCAGGCGTCAGTGCCGGTGCTGGCTTTGGCGCTGCTTGCGCTGCTGCCGGCGAGCGCCGGGGCGACCCCGGTCGTGCGCGCGGTGGACGTCTTAAGAGTGGGCAGCGCTGCCGGCAAGCCGCTGGAGGTGCCGCCGCGCGCTCCGCTGCCCCGCTACCTGCGTGGGCGTTGGGCGAGTTCGAGGGCGCGGATCAGCAGCTCATCCGTGGCCGATGCCTCCGAAGTCGGCGCCCGGACCAACGGCAAGGTCCTCGGCATCGATCCCCGTGAGGGCCCCTACACCTGCTCGGGCACGGCGATCGACACGCCGAGCCGCTCGATCGTCCTCACCGCCGGCCACTGCGTGATCGAACACGGCCGCCAGGGGGGACACCTCGTCTTCGTCCCCGCCTACGAACGCGGCGCCCGTCCGTTCGGCACCTTCGAAGCCGAATCGGTCTACGTGATGCCGCAGTGGCGCCGTCGCGAAAACCCCGACTACGACGTCGCCGCGCTGCGAGTCAAGCCGAACCGCTTCGGCCTGCTCACCGACGTGGTCGGCGCGCGCGGCTTCGCCACCGGAAAATCGCGGCTCGCCGCCTTCCAGATCTTCGGCTACCCGGCGGCGCACGCCGCCGGCGAAGAACTGCGCGGCTGCCGCGCTCACGGGCTCGGCAGCGATCCGTTGACCGATCGCTTCGCCGGCCCGCCGACGATGCCCGCGTCCTGCGACCTGGCCGCGGGGGCGAGCGGCGGCGCCTGGCTGTTCGACGGCCAGTACATCAGCGGCGTCACCAGCTACGGCTACTCGGGCCGGCCGACCCAGCTCTTCTCGCCCTACTTCGGCGCCGAAATCGGCGCTTTCCTGCGGGCGCTGCCCTGAGCTCCCGGCGCGAATAGACTCGTCGCGATGGGCATCGATTTCGTCAGGACCCCGGAGGAGCGCCTGCAGGGGCTGCCCGACTTCCCGTTCGAGTCGAGCTACCGCGAGATCGACGGCCTGCGGCTCGCCTACCTCGACGAGGGGGAGGGGAAGCCGGTCGTCTTCTTCCACGGCGAGCCGACCTGGTCGTTCCTCTGGCGCAAGGTGCTGCCGCCGGTGCGCGACGCCGGCTACCGCTGCATCGCCCCCGACTACGCCGGCTTCGGCCGCTCCGACAAGCCGACCGACCTCGGCTGGTACACCTACGACCGCCACGTCGAGCTGATGTCGGCGCTGCTGGAGGAGCTCGACGTGCGCAACGCGACCGCGGTTGTCCACGACTGGGGCGGGCCGATCGGGCTGCGGCTGGCGGTCGAGCACCCGGACCGCTTCTCGCGGCTCGTGGTGATGGAGACCGGGCCGTTCACCGGCCACCAGCGGATGAGCGAGACCTGGCTGAAATTCCGCGACTTCGTCCGCGACAACGCCGACCTGCCGGTGGGAATGCTGGTGCGAGGCGGCTGCAAGAACGATCCGGGGGACGAGGTGATCGCCGCCTACGAAGCGCCCTTCCCGAACCCCGAGTCGAAGGCGGGCGCACGCGCCTTCCCGCTGATCCTGCCGACGGAGCCCGATGCGCCCGGCGCCGTCGAGGGCAAACGGGTGGCCGACGCGCTGCGCATCGACGAGCGGCCGACGCTGCTGCTCTGGGCCGACTCCGACCCGGTGTTGCCGTTCTCGGTTGCCGAGCGGATCTCCGAGCAGCTCGACTTCCCGGCGCCGCGGGCGATCGCCGACGCCGGCCACTTCCTCCAGGAGGACGCCGGCGAGGAGATCGGGCGGATCGTCGCCGAGTGGCTTTAAGCGCCTAGGGTCGCCGCCGCGGTGCGGTTGGCGAGACGATTCGCCGAACCGCGGCCTTCAGCTCGTCTCGCGGGCGGTCCAGCAGCAGGCCGGCGCGGCGTGGCGGTCCCTCGTCGTCGAGCCAGGTCACCGTTCCCGGCCAGTAGGGACCGGGGGGCGATCCGGGGTGGTGGAAGGCGTCGGCGAAGACCCAGTTGCCGCTGTTGTGGAGGTGGCCACCGGCCTGCAGCGGCCATCCGCCGTTGTCCTCGCTCGGGCCGGCGCGGTGGGTGTGGCCGGTGATCGCGTGGCCGGCTCCGACCCCGAGGCGCGCGGCCAGCTCCGTTGCCGCGGCGATGCCGCTGCGCGAGATCGCGCCGGTGGTGAGGTCGGACTCGAATTCGGATCGGAGCAGGCGGTTGAGGCCCCAGATGCCGGCCGGAATCGCGGCGTGGAAGGCGACGCGCGATGCCAATCCGTGTCCGTTGCGAAGGCCGGCGATCATCCGCCAGGCGCGCTCCGAGGGGCGAGCGCCGCGGCTCGCCCGGCGAACCTGCGCGAGCGAGAAGGCGAAGCCGTAGAGCGGCCGCAGCACCCGCTCGTAGTCGGCCGGGGAGGCCTGCTGCGGCGGGGGGCCCGAGGAGCGCATCGCGGCGGCGGCGGCGATGCACTCGGTTCGGGGCAGGCTCATGTGGCAGTCCATGTAGTGGCCGTGGGTCGCGTAGACGTCGTCGCGCAGCCAGAGGCCGGGGTAGGCGATCTCGAGCTCGGCGGCGCCGAGCCAGACGGCGATGCGCGTCGCCGCCTCGCCGCTGGGCGCGACGCGCTGCTCGAGGCCGAGCGGCTCCCCCGCCAGGGCGCGCTGTTCGAGCAGCGGCTCGGCGAGCCGGTGGTCGTGGTTGCCGGGGACGAGGACGACGGGGCGGCCGCCCATCGCCTCTCCCAGCTCCTCGAAGAAGGGGCGGGTGAGCTCCAGCACCCTGGGCAGCGGCAGTTCGCGCAGCTCGAGCACGTCGCCGAGCAGGACCAGGCGGTCGGCGCCCGCGATCTCCTCCAGCAGCGCCCGGCGGATGCCCGGGTCGCGCAGCAGGTCCTCGCCGTAGGCGCTGCCGAGGTGGAGGTCGGAGACGATCGCGGTGCGCACCGGGGGAACTTAACCTGCCGGAGTAGGCTGCTTCGATGCTCAGGCTCACTGAGGAGCGGCTTGCTCCCTCGAACGGGATCGAGCTCGCCTACCAGGAGGTCGGCGACCCCGACGGCGAGCCGCTGCTGCTGATCATGGGGCTGGCGATGCAGATGATCGCCTGGGACGAGGGCTTCTGCGCGATGCTGGCCGAGCGCGGCTTCCGCGTCGTCCGCTTCGACAACCGCGACATCGGCCACTCGACCAAGGTCGAGTCGGCGGGGCTGCCGAAGCGCACCGACATGCTGCTCGGCCGCCGCCGCACCGCTCCCTACCTGCTGCGCGACATGGCCGAGGACACGACCGGCCTGATGGACTGCCTGGGGATCGAGTCGGCGCACCTGGTCGGGGTCTCGATGGGCGGGATGATCGCCCAGACGGTCGCGATCCGCCGGCCCGAGCGGGCGCGCTCGCTGGTCTCGATGATGTCGACGACCGGCAACCGCTGGCTCGGCGTGCCCTCCTGGAGGGCGTTCGGCACGCTCTTCGCCCGCCCCGGCGCCGGCCGCGAGGCGGCGATCGAGCACTCCGTCAGGATCTTCCGCACGATCGGCTCGCCCGCCTACCCGATGGACGAGGAGTGGATGCGGGCGCTGGCCGGGATCGCCTACGATCGCTCCCACAGCCGCGCCGGCGTCGCCCGCCAGTTGCACGCGATCGCCGCCTCGGGCGATCGCACCGAGTCGCTGCGCAAGCTGCGCCTGCCGGCGACGATCGTCCACGGCGCCGCCGACCCCCTGATCCGCGCGGTCGCCGGCCGAGCCACCGCCCGAGCGATCCCCGGCTCCCACCTGCGCCTGATCGACGGCATGGGCCACGACCTGCCCCAGGAGCTGTGGCCGACCTTCGTCGAGGAGATCGCCGCCACCGCCGCCCGCGCCGGGAAGCGGGTGGGGGAGAAGCAGCCCGCCTGAGCAGCTCAGCGCTTCGGCCCGACGAACTCGTCGAGCCGAGCCACGTTGACCTTGCGCGAGACGTAGATCGAAACGGCGGCCGACTCCGACTTCGGAAAGGCCGCCGTCCAGCGCAACCCAAGGCAGTCGCAGGCCGAGCAGAAGATGCTGTGTCCGTGCTGCGGGAAAAAGCAAGGCCAGGATCGCGAGTAGGCGGAGACCGAGTAGCAGTTGGACACGGTGAGCATCGCGTGCACCCGGTTGTCGGGAACCACCGCCTTCATCGACTGGGCGCATTCGTAGACGATCCGCGGATATTTCCTGTCGAGAAAGACTCGGAGACGATGAACCCCGCGCGGGTGGGAGGAGATGCTGCCGTCTCCCAGGTAGAGGCCGAGCAGATGGACGAAAGCCGGTCCAAGCTCGCCGAAGTCGTGCTCCGGCTGCCCGCACGCCGGACAGATCGCTGGACGAGGGTCATCGGCAGATACAGAACGCGAATGGCGGGGCAGCTTTCCCGCATGCCAGTCGCGGACGGTCGGCAATGGGATGCCCAGCATTCGAGCCACGCGCCTCGCTCCGAGGCCATCCTCGTCGCGAAGCCTCAGCGCCTCAGCAACTGTTGCTTGCGAATGCACCTCAAACTCGGCTCAGAAAGTGCGGCGGGGGGGATTCGAACCCCCACGTCCTCTCGGACACGAGCACCTGAAGCTCGCGAGTCTGCCAGTTCCTCCACCGCCGCGTGGAATCTGCAATCTAGCGAGTGGAGTCCGCGATGCAACCCGCGGCGATGTCGAACACATGTTCGTAACCTAGCTTCGCCCTCGGACAGAACCATGCACGCCCCGCCGTTTCCCGCGCTCGCTAGAATGCCTCTCCGCGCCGCTATCGTCTAGGGGACTAGGACGCCGGATTCTCAGTCCGGAAACCGGGGTTCGAATCCCCGTAGCGGTACTAGCTGCAAAGGGCTATAGAAAGCCAGAAACCTCGGTTTTGCCGGGGTTTTTCTCGTTCTATGGAGCAACGGTTCGGTAACAGGGCGCTGCCGCTGCAACAGCTGAGAGCTTGCCAAGTGTGAGAATTTCCCCATCCTGAAGCGGCTCGGCGCTACCGCGTCGGCAACATCGGCAACAAGTCTTGGGGCAACGGCTCCCCGGGGTCGCCGTTGTGTTGCCCTACCGCCGCCTGGAGTGACGGCGCGGGAGGACGGTGATCGCGAACGTGGTGGAGGCTTCGTGGATCAGGTTGACTGGGACCGCTGTCGTCTTGGCGGCGCTTCGCGGTGGCTTGGTGGAGCTGAAGAGGGCGATAGAGACCAACTTCCCGCGCGGGTCGTGGCGGGCCTTGTAGCGGATGCCGTCATAGCCGGCCTCTTGAAAGGCGAGAGCCCAGCCCTGGGTCAGGTTGTAGTTGGTCGTGGAGTGGATCTCGGCGGTGAGGCCGATCAATCCGAGGACGGTCGGGTCAGTCAAGTCAACGACCTCTGCTTTGGCGGACGCAGCCTGGAAAGACGTTGCACATCGACTAGCGGCTCCGGGATCACCCCACCTGAAGACAGTCCTGGTCGTCTCTGGGAGATTCAAGCCAAGCTTCCCATAAAGCATGGTGATAGCGGTGCTCCGGTGTGGGACCGCAAGAGCGGCAGGATGGTAGGCTTGGTATCGGCGCTAGGTGGCTTCGTAGCACCCCTTATCCATTCCCCGAACCTTCCCGCTGAAAAGTCGCCTGGTATTTTGGATGCGGCAGGTATGGGATCGCTGAGACTCACACATAGCGAATGACGCAGAGTGTCAATAGTCTAGGCCCACGACAACATTAGTGTCGGCGAAGGATCTGGTTTCAGAGTGGCGTCAAAAACTCGACTCGCCCAACTCACTATCGGCACGTCGGCTCTCTGTGTCATTGCCATTTCGGCATGTGGTGCTAGTAGAGGCCAGCCAAATATGGCAAGCAGTCGAGGGGGAGAGGTGTGCCAGAATAGTCTCCGCTCATCGCGCGCTGGGGACTGGGCAAGCCTCCGTATCAGTAGCCGCAAGTTGTCTCGAGGTAGCGTGGCTTATGTGAACGTATTCAATACCGGCACTTCACGCATCGGCCGCGGCTATGAAATTCAAGCGCAACGCCTAACAGAAGGCAGGTGGCGGCCGGTGGACTTAGCTGAGAGAAAACATAACGGCGTGGTCGCGGCTCCAAATGCCTCCGGTATAATCGTCGGCCCGGGTAGCAGCTTTGGCTGTATGCGGCTGGTCATACCGAAGGATTGGATGAATGGCAGCTATCGGCTAATACAGCCAGTCTACTTTTTCAACAAGAAATCAACACGATCGAAAATACTCAAGGTAAGGCTAAGAGTACTCGACGATGCAGGTGCCAATTAGTTATGGACCAGCCTGAGGTCTCAGGGTGGGGGCGATGGCAGAAGGTTGTTTGACGGGGCTACGACGTCACCAAGCAAACGTTGGCCCAAGCACTGAGACTAATGGGATGGTCAGGCTGGCGATCACGTCGCTAAGTTGCTTTGTCCTTGCACTGGTGGCACTCTCCCCCCTCGGCGGTACGGCTGACGCGGCCGTCTTCTGGGGGGACAACTCGGGGATCGGCCGCGTCAACCTCGATGGCTCTTATCCCGAGCCGGCCTTCATCGCGGGGGAAGTGCCCGCCCAAGGCGACGTATTGCATAATATATATCGAGCGTGTGGAGTGGCCGTGGACGGATCCCATATTTACTGGGCAGACAGCGGTGGAAATCGAATCGGGCGGGCTAATTTGGACGGCAGCGATTCCGACTTCAACTTCATCTCCGGCGCCGACCAGCCGTGTGGCGTGGCGGTAGATTCCTCCCACGTGTATTGGGCGAATAGCGGGAGCGACTCGCTAGGCCGAGCCAACCTGGACGGTAGCGAGGTGAATCAGGAACTCATCGGTGGGATTCAGCCGTGTGGCGTGGCGGTGGAAGAACCGTTCGTATACTGGGCAAGCCCAGAGGAAGAAGCGGTTGGGCGGGCAGCTGCCAGCGGTCCCGCTTTTGTCCAGCGCAGCTTCGTCAGGGAAGCCTTCGGAGCGTGCGGGGTAGCGGTTGACGGATCGTATCTCTACTGGGGCACGTTCAGCAAGGACATCGGCCGGGTCAACCTCGACGGGAGCGAACCGGATCGCTCCTTCATCACCGGTCTGGACCGCCCGTGCGGAGTGGCCGTGAATAGCTCGCGAATCTTTTGGACTGAGGATGGGGCTGGATCCGAAGGCCGAGTGGGTGAGGCCAACCTGGAAGGCGGCGAAGTCAATGACCAGCTCGTCACCGGACTCGCCTTTCCGTGTGGGGTTGCGGTTGACTCGACGGCCTACGTACCGCCGGTGGCTCCGAAGGTAAGCAGCTTCTCGATCCGACGGGTCAAGCACGATCGTCGCAGCCATACTGCATTCGTGGCCGTGAGCACCGGTGAAGAAGGAGTTCTCAGCGTCCGTTTAACTCGCGGTGCCCGTTGGCGATTGCAACCCGCGATCCCAAGCGGGCTGAATCTCGCGCCGGGCAAGTCGTGGCTGAGGATTTGGCCGGATGGGAGGCACGGTGCGGGGCGCAAGCTACTCCGACTGATCTCGCGGAGGGGGAAGGTCCGGATGCACCTCACGCTGACCTTCACTGCAAGCGGTGCGATTACCAGCAGGAAGCACAAAAGACTTTGGCTCGTTGGCGCGCGCGAAAAGCGGCGAGAACGGCATGCAAAGAACCGCGCATTCTGAGGCGGTCAAGGGGCTGCGAGTACGACCATCGCGCGGAGCAGCCCTAGGTGTAGATGCCAGCCACGTTGTTCCCGTTCAGCTCCCGCAGCCGAGCAATCGGCGGCCGGTGACCGAGGGCGCCGTGTCTTCGCTTGAAGTTGTAGCGCTCGACCCACCCCGAGAGGGCCGCGGCCCTCTCGGGTGAGCTGCCGTAGACGCGGCGTAGGCCCACTCGCCGAGCATCGTGCAGGTGCAAGAAGACGAGGTTGCGGCCTGCCTGATTTGGTTCTGCTATTGCATAAGCGCAACCCTTAAGGGCAGCGAGTCCTTCGTGCCAGGCACCACGCTATGCGTTTCTGGATCATTCTGGGGCTATAACTGCGGCGTAGCGACGCAACCCTTCGTAGAGTATCCCGAAGAAAGACCGCCTACATGGTTGTTCGAAACGACCGCGATCACTACCCACGGTGATAGTGGGGGCCCGGTGTGGGATCAAGCCACCGGGAAAGCGGTGGGCCTCATCGAGGGAGGATACGCCTACACTGGCCCGACTTGGTTCACGCCTCTTGAACCAGTTACTCTGCCGGATGGCACCACTCAACCCGGTCTGCGCGCGGAGCTCGACGCTCCGGGGGGCGGATCATTTAACATTGCCAGGTAGCAAGGATGAGATGCGATGATGCTTGTCACCATCCAGTGCATAGTTAGCCGAAATTCGAATTCTAACCGGGCGCTAATCGCCATGATGGCGCTGCTCACGCTGCTGGGTGCTGGGTTGCTTTCGTCTGCGCCGGCCAGTGCGGCCGAAGGCATCCGGATGCAAGCGCTGCTGAATGCCGACGGAAGCGGGTTCCTCGGCGTCAACACGCCCAGGGAACCGATGACCTGGGAGGCCTGCTCGCCCACGCTGTCGAACTGTACGCCCTTCGGATCGGGTGTGACACTCAATACTGCAGGCGCCAATCCTGACACCGTTTTCCGTGTCACGGGTGGCGACGGGTCTATTGGTCTCAGTCCGATCTGGCGCGGCAACGTGACATCCTTGACGCCACCGTCGGTTAGGGGGTCCGTCCGTGCCAACGAACTCGTCACGCCAAGGGCGGGCCAGTGGCTGGGCGGCTGGGAGGGTGAAGGTGACTTCTTGCAGCTCGCCGCTTGCCCCACCAGAAACGGAACCAACTGCACGACGCTCACCGATGACCACTACCGCGGCTCGTGCCCGGAAAGCTCAGCTGTCCTCGATCTCGCGTTCATCGGAGACTATCTGCGCGTCGCCGACCAGCGACGTGGCACAGGGCCGCACTACGTACTGAGGTACGCATCTCGGTCTCCATACGCGGCCAGAGGCGGGGTCTGGGAGGCGTCGCCGACAACTTCTACTGCCGTGGTGGGCCGGATCGCAGCAGTCAGTGGGCCACGTACGGAGAGATGCGGCTTTCCGCCGTTGAACCAGGCGTCGATCTCGAAGCATGGCGTCGCCACAGTCCACTGCGGTCTTGGCTGTCGCGCCGTTCTGATCGCCAGCCGTGGGCGGAAGCGTGTGCGCGAGGCAAGAAGACTGCCGCGATGGCTAACTCACCAGCACCCGTCGACGCTGCGCCTGTCAAGCGGTGCCCTGGCGCAGCTCGGACCAGGGCGAGCTCGGATAGTCGTCAATGTCGATGGCAGGCGGATCGCGCAGCGAACCATACGTCTCGGATAATGCGTGACCATCAACAGTGGCAGGTGAGCCTAGGCAGACTCAACAACGGCGAGAGGCTTTCGGGGGTTTCGGCGATCCTGCTCTTCATCTTCATGTTCTTCCACTGGTTTGGAGTCAAAGCTATCAACACTTCCCACCTGCTCTTTGCCATTCAAAGCATCGAACCGGGAAAAAGCGCCTGGGAAGCGCTTGACTACATCCCGATCATTCTCCTGATCACGATCATCGCCACCCTCGCCGTGGCCGCGCTGCGTCTCACGAACGCAGTCCGGAGGACTCCTAATCCGCTCAACGCGCCGATCGCAATCCTCGGCCTAGTCTCTGCGCTGCTGATCCTCTATCGGATCGTTGACCCGCCCATCTTCAACGTCGAACCGACCATCACGATCGAAGGCGCGGTCCAATTCCCGATCTTCGTCGCTTTGGCGGCCGCCGCGGGGATTGCCTTTGGTGGCTGTCTGGCAATGCGGGAAGAAGGTTTCTCCCTCTCCAACCTACGCGTGCGCCGACATCGAGAATGACCGAAGGGTGGTCGGCTGTCCCGTTCGTGGCCGTGCTCCTGCACGGCGATTGACCTAAATGCCGTCTACCGTGCCAGCGAAACCGGCTCGGCATCGACCCGCGCTACGTGGTTCGGATTATGTCTGGCTGGGGGTACTCCACGAACTGTTCTCTACCGGGCGGCTCTCTCGCGGTGAGTCCATTCACGCCATTCCCGGCGCCGCTCGGCCTTTGCATTTGCCGGCAACTTCTGCGGCTTGCAAAGCAGGCAACCGCCGCGGCGATGCTTAGGGCGTCGGCGCTTGTGGTGGGCCATCGACGCAGCTTGCCAGAACTGGATAGGTGAAGATCGTTGGGGGGGGCAGTCTCAGCTCAGCCCGGCGTCCATAGAGCTGAAACCGGCAACGCCCATAGGTCGGGGCCGAAGCGCAGCGTCTCGGAGCCCGTGTGAACCACGGCGCCCGCCCTGAACCGCTTGCCCAGCTTGCTCTGGAGGTGGCGAAGTGCGCTGAAGTCGCGTGAATGCGGGGTGGCGCCCAGCTTGACCTCGATGCCGCAGACCGACCCGTCGCCTCTCTCGAGCACGATGTCGACCTCACGACCTCCCGCGGTGCGGAGGTGATGGATGCGGACGTTGGTCTCGGCCCACGCCGCCTGCTTCACCAGCTCCATCGCCACGAAGTTCTCGAACAGGGCTCCGGCAAGAGCCGTCTCATCTTCTTCGAATCGAGCCTGGCCGTAGTCGAGCAGGTGACAAGCCAATCCCGTGTCGGGAATCCAAACCTTCGGTGCTTTGATCAGGCGCTGGCCGATGTTGCGGCTCCATGCTCTCGCACGGATCAGCAGGAACAGCTGCTCGAGGAGGGTGAGATAGCGCTGCACCGTGGGGCGGCTCATGCCCGCATCGCGAGCGATCCCGGTGGGGGAGAGCAGCCCCGAGATGCGTGCGGCAGCGAGATGGAGGAGCGTGGGAAGCTCGTCGAGCTGCTGCGCGTTGCGGGTGAGATCCCGCACATCGCGCTCGAGCGTCATCGCGATGTACTCCTCGAACCAGCGCCCCCGTCTGCGCGGTTCCGCACGCGCGATGGCCTCCGGATACCCGCCGGCAGTGAGCGCCTCGGCGATTGCCGGGCGGCCGATCGAAGCATCCGCGAGCTGGGGTACCCGGCCGGCGAACAGGTCGTCGATGAAGGTCTCGCGCCGGCCGTGGAGCTCGCCTTGAGAGAGCGGCCAGAGAGGCACCCGCTCGGCCCTGCCCGCGAGGGACTCGGAGATGCGGTGGGTCGTCCAGACGTTCGCCGACCCGGTGAGGATGAACATTCCCGCTGGGCGCTTCCCACCGGCGCGTGCTCGGTTGACCCTGGCCTTGATCGCCGGTAGTAGAGCAGGCGCCTTTTGGAACTCGTCGATGCAGAGGGGAAGTGCGGAGCCCTCGACGAAGCCGCTCGGGTCCTCGTTCGCCGCTTCCCGAGGGCCGTCGTCGTCGAGGGTCACGCAGCGTGCGCTTCGCTCCTCCGCCACGAGAGATGCCAGCGTGCTCTTCCCCGCCTGCCGAGGCCCGACGACGATCGCCACGGGAGTGTCGTCGAGGGCAGCGTCCAGTCCGACCTTGATATGCCTCGAGTAGAGTTCAGTCATCTGACAATCGTTCAGAGTCTATCTGACAATTGCTCAGATTTGCTCTGACAAGCGCTCGGCGACTGCGTCGCGGCGGAAGTCGAAGATTCGCTCCAGGTCGCGGCGGACGAACAGCCGGTGTGCGATCGCGCCGAGGGGTCCCAGTGGGATCTCGTAGCGGACGCGGTCGTGGATGACGGTCGCGCCGTCGCCGTCCTCTTCGAACCTGTGGGTGTGCTCCCAGAGCGCGTAGGGGCCCTTGACCTGGGTGTCGACGAAGCCCGTCGGCGGATCCCAGGTCTCGATCCGGGTCCGCCAGCGGATAGGCACTCCGTGCAGCCTGAGCCTGTAGTCGAGCAGGGTTCCCGCCCGCATCTCCGGTGGCAGCGGCGGCGTCGCTTCGAAGTGGACCCAGGGCGGGGTGAGCGGCTTCAGGTTGGAGGTGTCGCTGTAGAAGGCGAACGCCTGGGCGATCGGCACCTCGACCCTTTGGCTCCGTTCGAGGAGGTGCGTGGACACGGGTCTAGCTTCGCAGCCCGGCGCCGCGCGGCGCGCTCAAGCCGAGCCGAGTAGCTTAAGAAGATCGCGGCAACGACCCTCATCGCCGGAGCGACGGGTTTCGTCGGCGCCCGGCTGGCCGTGTCGTTCGGGCGCTCGGAGCCGCCCGTCCGGTGCCTGGTCCGCGACCGGTCGAGAGCGCAGCGGCTCGAGGCCGCGGGCCTGGACCTCCACGTGGGCGACGTGACCGACGCAGACAGCCTTGCCGGCGCGGCTAGAGACGTCGACGTCGCCTACTACCTCGTCCACGCCATGGCCGGGGGCGGAGGGTTCGCCGAGCGGGAGCAGGTCGGCGCGCGCAACTTCGCCCGGCTCGCCAGGCGCGAAGGCGTCAAGCGAGTGATCTACCTAGGCGGGCTCGGAGACGAGAGCAAGTCGAAGCACCTGCGCAGCCGCCACGAAACCGCGCGCACCCTCGCCGCCGAGGGCCCGCCACTCACCTACTTCCGGGCGGCGATGGTGGTCGGCGCCGGCAGCGAGTCCTACCGGACGCTGCGCTACCTGGTCGGGCGATTGCCGGTGATGATCGCCCCCTCCTGGCTGCGAATCGCGACGCAGCCGATCGGAATCGACGCGACGATCGAATACCTGCGGCGTGCTCCCGAAGTTCCCGAGTCCGAGGGCCGCGAGGTTCAGATCGGCGGCCCCGACGTCCTCTCCTACTCGGAAATGCTGGATCGGATGGCGGTGGCGTTGGGGAAGCGGCCGCGGCGAAAGCTCCCGGTTCCCTTCATCACCCCTTGGCTGTCGGCGCTTTGGCTGGGCCTGGTCACGCCGGTCAACACGAGGGTGGCGCGCCCCCTCGTCGAGGGCCTGACCACGGCGACCGTCGTCACCGACCCCTCGGGCGCCGAGCCGTTCGGGATCGCGC
Organism: uncultured Solirubrobacterales bacterium; assembly: GCA_963702955.1. Classification (GTDB taxonomy): domain Bacteria; phylum Actinomycetota; class Thermoleophilia; order Solirubrobacterales; family 70-9; genus VRUE01. The sequence continues at coordinate 416,521 of OY969774.1, forward strand.
CGGAGTCTTTTGACGAAGCGCTTAGGCGCGCGTTCGCCGAGGAAGAGGGATGACTCGACCTTCGCTCAGACGCGTTCCAGCACCACGACCGGGATCTCGCGCTCCGTGCTCTCCTGGTAGTCGTCGTAGGCGGGCCACTCGGAGGCCATCGTCTTCCACATCTCCGGCTTCTCCTCGTCGCTCGCGGTGCGGGCGCGGGCCTTGAAGCGGTCGCCCTTCACCTGCACCTCGACCTCGGGGTTCTCGGAGAGGTTCAGGTACCAGGCAGGCGGCGGGTCGGAGCCGCCTTTGGACGCGACGATCAGGTAGGCGTCGCCGTGCGGCGCGTAGATCAGCGGCGTGGTCCGCTGCTTGCCCGATTTGCGCCCCGTCGTCGTCAGCAGCAACGTCTGGGTTCCCTGCCACTCGTGGCCCTCCTCGCCGTCGGTGGCTCGGTAGCGCTCGACGTGCTGCTGACCGAAAAGCGGCATGGCCGAAATGCTAGCGGGGTCGCCGCGTCGGGCGACCGGCGCGGCCGCCTGCGGACCGGGGTGGAGGCTCGGGTAGCTGGAGACGGCTGCGCGCCTTGGCGACCGTCGATACCGAGGTGCGGCAGGCTCTGGCGATCGCTCCGTCGGTCTGGTCGGGCGTGCGCCTGACCTCGAACTCGATCAGGGCGGCGCGGCCGATCCGGGTGCGAGCTTCGAGAGGGCTGTCGCTCGGCGCCGACTCCACCGCCGCGCTCGCCGCCCGCTCGCGCCTACAGACCAGGCAGAACCGGCCTTCTGCCGAGCTTGCCCAGGTGCCGGGGAGCGGGATGGCCTCGCCGTCGATTCGAGCGGTGGACATGCCGCACTTGTCGCACGTCCACTTCCTGCGGTCGGCGCCGATGGCGGCGAAAGACGCGATGTTGCGCTCCTTTATGAGGGGATAACCACCGTAGCAGCCCGTCCTCAGGGTGAGAGAAGCTCGCCCCGGCGACGTTCGAGAAAGGCCCGCTCGGGGTCGGAATGGACGAGGCTCAGGGCCTGCTCGTAGGCGGCGCGCGACTCCTCGATCCGGCCGAGGCGCCGCAGCAGCTCGGCCCGCGCCGCGTGCAGGTGGTGGTAGCGCTCCAGCTCCACCCGCCCGAGCAGCTCCAGCCCGGCCTCGACCTCGCCGGCCTCGGCGACCGCGACGGCGCGGTTCAGCTCGACCACGGGGGAGCCGGTGAGGCGGCCCAGCTCGCCGTAGAGGGCGGCGATCCGCGGCCAGTCCGGCGGCTGCTCGAGGTGGAGAGAGGCGATCGCCGCCTGCAGGGCGTAGGGACCGCGCCCGCCGAGAGCGAGGGCGCGATCGAGCGCCGCCCGCCCCCGCGCGATCTGCCCCCGGTCCCAGAGCGAGCGGTCCTGGTCGTCGAGCAGCACCACGGCGCCGGCGGCGAAGCGGGCGTCGCGCCGGGCGTCGTGCAGCAGCATCAGCGCCAGCAGACCGTGCACCTCCGGCTCGTCCGGCATCAGTTCGGCCAGCGCCAGCCCGAGCCGGATCGCCTCCGCCGCGAGGTCGTTGCGGCCGCCGTAGCCCTCGTTGAAGATCAGGTAGACGACGGCGAGGACGGTGTCGAGCCGGTCGGGGAGGAGGTGGTCGGGAGGCACGCGGAAGGGGATCCCGGCCTCCCTGATCTTCTTCTTGGCGCGCACGAGCCGCTTGGCCATCGTCGCTTCGGGGACGAGGAAGGCGCGGGCGATCTCCGCCGTCGTCAGGCCGCCGAGGGTGCGCAGCGCCAGCGCCACCTGCGCCTCGGTCGCGAGCGCGGGGTGGCAGCAGGTGAAGACGAGCTCCAGCCGCTCGTCCGGGAAGGCGCTGTCCTCGGTCTCCTCGTCCACGGCTCCGGCGACCTCCGCGAGCAGTCGGGTCTTGGCGGCGAGCGTGCGGTCGCGACGGATACGGTCGATCGCCAGGTTGCGCCCGGTCGCGATCAGCCAGGCGCGCGGGTTCGACGGCACGCCCTCGTCCGGCCAGCGCTCGGCGGCGACCGCGAACGCGGACTGGGCGGCTTCCTCGGCGAGGTCGATGTCGCCGAGGAAGCCGATCAGGGTGGCGAGGACGCGCCCCCACTCCTGGCGGAAGACGCGCTCGATCAGCGCTCCACCACCGGCCGGACCTCTACCGACCCGCCGAACCTGGCGGCGGGGATCCGGGCCGCGATCTCGAGCGCCCCGTCGAGGTCGTCGGCTTCGAGCAGGTAGTAGCCCCCGAGGACCTCCTTCGTCGTCGCGAAGGGACCGTCGGTGGTCAGCGTGCGGCCGTCCTGCACGCGGACCGTGGTCGCGCTCTCGGCCGGCTGCAGCTGGTTTCCACCGGTCACGCCGGGGGTCTCGGAGATCGCGAAGTACTCGCCCATGATCGCGCTCTGCTCAGCCTCGGAGAGGCTGTCGAACCCGTCCGTCGAGTCGCCCGAGTAGATCAGCAGCATGTATTGCATCTGTGCCTCCTATGGAGTGGATGGTCGCAGCTAAGACGAACGGGATCGGCGGAAATGGACAGCGGTCGTCGAGTCTCGATAGCTGCGACTCAGGGCGCGGAGCTCAGGCTCGTCTCTGCACCGCGCCCAGCAGCCGTCGGGTGACCAGGACGTGGGCGCGGGTGCCGATCACCAGCGTTCGGTAGATCCGTCCCTTGATCCCCGGGAACTCGGCTCGGGTCTCGGCGCGCAGGCGGGTGCGGCCGTCGCCGAGGTCGTCGAGGCGGAAGATCAGGGCGTAGTCGGCGAAGCGATGGGCGCCGGCCAGCGCCAGTTCGCCGCCCGGCTCCGCGGCCTCGACGTGAAAGCCCGGGAAGGTCGAGCCGTGGAGCAGAGGGCGGGGGCCGGTCGACTCGAGGTCGGCGCAGCCGAGCAGGCGGACGAAGCGCGTGGCCCGCGCCGAGCCGAACGATCGCTCGGCGACGCGGGCGAGCGCCTGCCAGGTGGCGTCCGGGTCGGCCTCGACGACCGTCGAGTGCTCGTCAACGTATGGCAGGCGGTCGCTCGCGAGTGGCACGGCGCCGATCCTATGCGGCTGTCAGTGCCCTGCCTTTTCGCCGTTCGGGTGCAGCGGGTACCAGGAGGCGCCGAAGGCCTTGCTGTCGGTGCCGTTGTCTTCGCCCGGCTTGCTGTCACCCTCGAAGGTGTAGAGGGGCCAGCCGGCGTAGGTGACCTGGGTGGTGCCGTCTTTGCGCTTGGTGGTGCCGAACATCGAGGCCTGGGTGCCGCCCGAGCCTTCGGGAGTCCCGGTCAGCGGCGGCCAGGCGCTTTCGCAGGCGCCGTAGCAGGCCGACTTGCCGCCCTGGTCCTTCTCGAAGTAGTAGAGCGTGAGGCCTTTGGAGTCGATGAGCACCTTGCCGACCCCTGCGGCGGTGCCGACCGAGACCGCGGCGACGGGTTCGGTGCTCGCCGGCTTGGCGGCGGCGGTGCTTTCGCCACCCGATCCGTAGGCGCCGCCTTCCGCGGAGCTGCTGCTGTTGCTACTGCTGCTGCCGCAGCCGGCGACCAGCGCCGCGGCGGCCGCAAGTGCGGCTAGGGCTGAAAGGGTCCTGATCACGTTGCCTCCTAGAGCGTTCGGTTTCGACCGGTCTACGGCGCTCGGGCGGGGTGGGTTCAAAGGCAGCTAGTCGCTCGTCACCGGCGCGACGAAGGTGCGGTTGCCGACCCGGACCCCGATCGACCTGGCGCGGGAGACGTCGAGGCCCGAGCTGAGCACCGCCTCGTCGTCGCCCCCCCAGCGGTAGCGGAAGGAGCCGGCGGACGTCCGGGTGCCGCCGGCACCCTGCAGGAAGACGCGGCAGAGGGTGCCGGAGCGGACCCCCGTCACGTACATGCGGATCTCCGTCCCGAAGGCGTGCGGCTCCAGCGTCGCGGCGATCTTCATGCCTGGCGGCAGCGAGCCGAAGACGACGTGCTCTTCGGGAGCCGGGCTGCCGCCCGGAAGGACGAAGATCGCCAGCAGCGCGGCGGCCGCCGCGACGGTTGCGCCGCTCGCCACTAGACCGAAGCGCCGGCGCCGCCGCCGCGCCGCACGCCGCTCGGTACGGATCGTCGCCGCCACCCGGTCGGCCAGCGCCGGCGGCGGCTGCGGGGCGGTGCCGAAGCGCTCGGGGTCGGCCAGCGGCATCAGCCGGGCGACCCCCTCCAGCGAGGCCAGCTCGGCGCGGCACTCGGCGCAGCCCTCGAGGTGCGCCTCCAGGGCGACGCGCTCCTCGTCGGGCAGTCGACCGAGCGCCAGCGCCCCCAGCGACTCCCTCCACTCGCAGCGCTCAGTCGTCATAGCCGATTTCCTCCAGGGCGACCCGCAGCGCTCGCAGTCCGTAGTAGACGCGACTCTTCACGGTTCCCTCCGGTACGCCGAGCTCCTCCGCCACCTCGGCGTAGGGGCGGCCACGGTAGTAGGTCTCGACCAGGACCTGGCGGTGCTGCTCGCCGAGCCGCCGCATCGCCTCCTCGAGCTGCCAGGCGAGCAGCGCCTCCTCGAACGGCTCGACCGAGGGCTCGATCCCGGCCTCGGCGACCCCCGGGCGCACCGCCCGCGCCCGGCCGAGGTCGATCACCACGTTGCGCAGGATCGCGAACAGCCAGGTCCGCAGCGAGCCGATCTGCGGGTCGAACCGCTCGCCGGCCCGCCAGGCCCGCAGGAAGGTCTCCTGCACGGCCTCCTCGGCGAGGCCCGCATCGCCGAGCGAGCGCACCGCGAAGCCGTACAGCTCGCCGGCGTGGGCCGCGTAGGCCGCACGCACGTCTCGCTCGTCGCTCAGCGCGCCGGGTGGCATGACACCGATCTTGACGCAGCGCCGCTCATCGCCCTCGGTCTACGGGGCGCCGGCGGCGAAGGTTCAGCCGCGCCTCAGCCGCCGAGGCGGTAGGCGACCATCTCCGGCGTCTGGCCTTCGGCGGCCGCGAGGCCGGCCGGGACGATCACGGTGTCGCCGGAGACGGTGAGGCCGGTGTTGCTGCCGGCCGGCAGCGTTTCCTGCCAGAGCAGCCGGCCGCTCTTCGCGTCGAAGGCGTACACGTTCCCTTCGTAGGTGGTGGTGAAGACGACGTCGTTGACCGAGCTGGTGGCGCCGAACGCGGCGGAGGAGAATCCGTGCTTCCACTCGACCGCGCCGGTCTTCGCGTCGAGCGCGACCAGTTCGCCGGTCAGCGGGCTTTCTTCGGTCACTTCCGAGGGCGAGGCGATCGTCACCGAGTGGTTGACCACCGGCGCGAAGACGCCGGTGCCGTCGGTTGAACATCGGCGCGATCACGCCGCCGAGGTTGCCGGGGAAGAGGGTGAACGGCGTCTTCAGCTTCGAGTATTCGTGCCGCATCGCGTAGAGGCCGTCGTTGTCGTGGCCGTTGTGGGTGCCGACCGAGCGTTTCCAGACCAGCTTGCCGCTCTGCGGATCGAGCGCGATCACGATCCCCGACTTGCCCGCCGCCAGCAGCAGTTCCCTGCCGCCCGACTTGTTCAGGATCGGCGGCCCCTGCAGGTCCCAGTCGTAGATGTCGTGCGGGGTCAGTTGGAAGTGCCAATCCATCTTGCCCGTCTTCGCGTTCATCTTCACGATCGAGTCGGTGTAGAGGTTGGGGCCGGGCCGGCTCGAGCCCCACGGGTATTTGCCGGTGCCCGGGAACGGCGCCGGGTTGCCGACGCCGAAGTACATCGAGCCCTTGCCGTCGAAGGCCGGCGCGTACCAGAGCCCACCGCCCGAGTTGATGTTGAAGTTCTTCTTCTCCCAGAGGTCCGGCGGCACGGTGTTGAAGTGCCACAGTTTCTTGCCGGTCTTCGCGTCGAGGGCCCAGAGCACGCCGACTCCCTGTCCTTCGTAGAACTCGGTCGCGTTGCCGGGCACGGTCGAGACGTAGACGATCCCTTCGTCGACGCCGGGCGCCATGTCGATGCCTTCGTGTTCGTTGTTCGTCAGCGGCACCGACCACAGCTCTTCGCCGTTTTCCTGATCGAGAGCGAAGGCGGCTTTCGAGGTGGCGCCGTAGACGCGGCCTTCGGCGACGGTCACCCCGTTCGGCCCCTGGTCGGGTTCTTCGTATTCCTTTTCCCACAGCACGTCGCCGCTTTCGAGGTCGATCGCCTGCACGTTGGAGGCCAGGTCCTGCGAGTAGACGACGCCCTTGGCGACCACCGGCGAGGCGGAGTAGCTGCCGTAGGTGCTTTTCGCTTCCAGCGGCAGCGTCCAGGCGACCTTCAGCTGCGAGACGTTCTTGCTGTCGATCGGACCGCCGACGTGGCGGGTGTTGGCGAGGTCGACGCTGGGGTAGGCATCGCCGGTGAAGCTGACGCTGCTCGACGACGAGGAGCCGCAGGCGCTCAGCAGCACGCCGCTCGCGACGACGAGCATAGTTATGAGCACTGCGCCGATTCCCGCGGATCTCCCTGCCATTTTTCCCACCCTATTCATTGAGTAAAAGAGAGTCAACTATTACTGGAACGTACTAACCGCAGAGACCGTTCCCGCTCGACCATCAGCGGCTGCAGCACCCGGTTGGAAAGCAGGCCGAGGGCGCCGAGGTTGGCGAAGCCGGGGCCCTGGCTGAGCCCCGCCAATCCCGGAATCTGCAGCCGCGGCTCCATCCCCCGCAGCTCGAGGTTGCGCCCGATCGGCACCTCGGTTCCGGCCGGGGTGTCCCAGAGCTGCCCGACCCGCCGCTCGATCTCCCTTCTTGCCTCGTCCGGGAACAGCGTCCGCAGCTGCGCCAGCAGGTCGAAGCCGGTGCAGTTGACGACGTAGTCGTGCTCGGGCCGGGCGACCCCTTCCGGCGAGTGATGCTCCAGCCGCACTCCCTCGCCGCCGGGCGCCGCCTCGACGTCGGTAACCCGGCCGGTGACGAAGCGGCAGCGATCGTCGTAGGCGATCGCCGCCAGGCTCGGCGGGTCGAAGACGCCGCGGTCGGAGTGCTTGACGAAGTCGCGCCGCGTCCGCTGGTCGAGCGCCGTCCATTCGACCTCGTCGGGGTCGGAGAAGACGCGGTTCTCGAGGAAGCTCTCGCCGCGGCTCAGCGGCAGCATCGGGGTGTAGATCGTGAACCTCGCAAGCGGCCGGAAGCCGCGCAGAAACATCACGCAGCTGAGCGCGCTCTCGCCGCCGCCGACCACGGCGACGTCGCAGCCGCGGTCCTCGGGCAGATGGGCGAACTCGCTGCGCCGGCTGTCGCAGTGGAAGACCCGGGGGGCGATGCCGGGCTCGTGCGGGAAGGCGCGGTGGATGCCGGGGCCGGTGAGGACCAGCGCCCCGGCGCTGTGGCGCGAGCGCTGCTCCGGCTCCTCGACCTCGACCTCCCACCCCTCGCCGTCCTCGTCGAGCGAGACCTGGGCGACACGGCCGTGCACGTGGGTGACGCCGGCGGTCGCGCGCGACAGCGCCCAGGTCAGGTACTCGCCGTAGTCGCGGTGGCGGACCGAGGGCGAGCCGGCGTCGATCCAGCGCGCGTAGCGCCGCTTGCCGACCATGTAGCGCTGCCAGGAGAAGCCCATCACGAGGTCGTCGACCGCCTCGCCGTGCTCGCCGAAGACGTCGAAGCTGCGGTAGGGGAAGCCGATGTCCTTGATCGGCGTCACCGCCAGCGGCTCCTCGCCGGAGGTCATCCCGTTGCGGCCCAGCCAGGAGGCGGCGACCTCGGTCCCCTCGACGATCGTCAGCGAGACCGGGCCCAGCCCGAGGCTGTTGATCGCGTGCACCTTGGCCGCGATCCCCGCCGCCTTGGCGCCGGCGCCGACTACGAGTAGATCGGCTCGCGCCGCCATCGCTCCTCCCGCACGCGCGTCCGCGGTTCCGCGACGACGCGCGTTCGCTTGTCGGGACTGAAGGAGATCGCGCTGCGGGTCGCCCGCTCGGAGCCGCCGCCGACCGGGCGCAGCTCGACCTCGGCCAGCACGGTGCGCAGCACCCGCTTCATCTCCAGTTCGGCGTAGCTCGCCGCCAGGCAGCGCCGCACCCCGCCGCCGAAGGGGATCCAGGTATAGGTGCCGGGTGGACGCTCGAGGAAGCGCTCGGGAAGGAAGGCGAGGGGCCGCGGGTAGAAGCGCTCGTCGCGGTGGATCAGGTAGACGCAGGGGGCGACCGTGGCGCCGGCGGGCAGCGTGTACCCGCCCAGCTCCATCGGCTTCAGCAGCTTGCGGGCGACGACCGGGACGGGTGGGCAGAGCCGCAGCGTCTCCTGCACCACCGCGTCCATGTAATCGCTGCTCTGGCCGGTGTCGACCTCCGCCTGCAGCCGCGCCAGCTTGTCCGGGTGGCGCAGCAGCCGCTCGAACGCCCAGGCGAGGGAGGAGGAGGTCGGGCCGTCGGTCAGCAGGGTCATCAGTTCGTCGCGCAGCTCCTTCTCGCCCAGCGGAGAGCCGTCCTCGTGGCGGCTGTCGAGCAGCATCGAGACGATGTCGCGGCGACCGTCCTCGCCTTCGCGCCGACGTCGGTCGACCTCGGCCCCCAGCGCCTCCTCGACGGGCCGCATCGCCCGGCGAAAGCCGGAGCTGCGGGCGATCCAGCCGGGGCCCAGCGCCGCCAGCCGGCTCAGCCGCCTCGGCTCGTTGAGCGCCTCGGTCAGCCGCGTCAGCGCCGCCCGGACCGGCCGCAGGCGCTCGGGGTCCCCGGGTCCGAAGACGGTGCGCATGATCACCTCCAGGGTGATCGCTTGCATCCGCGGCCACAGCTCGAACGGCTCGCCGGCCGGCCAGCGCCGGACCTCGCCGCGGGTCACCTCGGTCATCATCTCGACGTCGCCGTCCATCCGCTCGCGGTGGAAGGGCGGCAGCATCAGCCGGCGGCGCGTCATGTGGTCGGGCTCCTCCAGCAGCATCACCGAGCGCGCGCCCAGCACCGGCAGCAGCAGCGGGTTGGCGAGGGCGACGCCCATGCTCGCCGGCGGCGCCGTGAAGACCCGTTTGACGTCGGCCGGGTCGCAGAGGAAGACCCAGGTGCCGGAGTGCAGGATGCGCATCCGGAAGATGTCCCCGTAGCGCTCGCGGCAGCGCCGCATGAAGGGGAACGGCCGCCGCGCCCAGCCGACGGCCTGCAGGGCGCTCGGCATCCTCGGCCCCGGCGGCAGCGCCGCGCTCACGGCCTGCTCCCGTCCCCGTCCGACTCCGCCGCCAGCGCCGCCATCAGCTCGTCCTCCTCCTTGCAGGTGGCGGCGATCAGCAGCTCGAACAGGTCGGCGCTGAACTCGGCCGGCAGGCCGGCCTCGGCGCCGCGGGCGAGGTAGCGCGCCCGCACCTCGTCGACCCGCCCGGGCTGCATCATCGGGATCCCCTCGGCGAGCTTGAAGCGGGCGATCTCGCGGCAGACCTCGAAGCGCTCGCCGAGCAGGCGGGCGATCTCGTCGTCGATGCCGTCGAGGCGGCGCCGGTATGGCTCGAGCCCGCTCACAGCTCGCCCCCTGGCGCGTTAGTCGCACATATTCCGACTATGGCGCCATGCCCTCTCACGCCGGCGCCACCGCCTCCTCGAGCAGGCCCGCGGCGAAGGCGTAGCCGCAGGCGGCGAGCGAGTGCAGCGCGTAGCCGCCCTCCTGGATCACGCAGACCGGCAGCCCCGAGGCGGCGAGCAGGCGGCCGATCTGGGCAAAGATCGTCGGCGAGAAGCTCCAGCTGCCGTGCGGGTCGCCCAGCACCGTGTCGTAGCCGAGCGAGACGACCAGCGCCTCGGAGGTCTGGCCGAGCGTCTCGATCGAGGCGCTCACCGCGTGCAGGTAGTCGGCGGCGTCGGGGCTGCCGCGGAACTCGACCACCCGTTCGCGCTCGCTGCTCGGCCTCACCGTCTCGCCGGCGACGTTGGTGACCGGGTGGGCGTGCAGCGAGTGCAGCCGCGTGTTCTCCATCGAGGCGACGATCGCCGCGGTGCCGTTGGGGTAGTGCAGGTCGAGGTCGAGGATGCCGACCGGGCTCAGGCCCCCCTCGCCGAGGGTCAGCGCCGCCGCCGCGGCGGTGTTGAGATAGCAGTAGCCGGCGAACCAGTCCGGCCCGGCGTGATGGCCCGGCGGGCGGCTGAGCGCGTAGGCGAAATGCGCCCCGCCGACGATCCTCTGCGCCGCTGCGATCCCCGTCCGCACGCCCTCACGGGCGGCGGCGACGAGGCCGGCGCAGACGGGGATGTCGGGCGCCAGGCCGGGGGCGGCGAGGTGCGGCATCACCACCGGCTCCTCGGAGCGGACCGCGTCGAGCTGCTCCAGGTAGCTCGGCGCGTGCAGCCGTTCCAGCGTCGACGCCAGCTCCTCGTCGCCGGCGTCGGCGGCGGCCGGGCGCACGCCCGAGTGGCAGGTGAGGCCGCTGCGCAGCTCGGCGACGCGGCGGTTGTCGTCCATCCCCGGCCGTCGCCGGCCGCCTTCGACGATCCAGTGCGCCGCGTCGCGGCGGCTGCGGCGCTGCTCGATCATCAGCAGCTCGGTCATCAGATCAGCCTCCGCATCCGCGGGCCGAGGTGCTGGAAGCCGTTGACGCGGTAGAAGGCCTCGGTCGCGCCGATCCGCGCGAAGGTCTCCTTCGGCAGGCCGACCTCGAGTCGCCGGACGCCGCGCTCGCCGGCCTCCCGCACCAGCGCCATGATCAGGTCGTGGCCGATCGAGCGGCTGCGCCAGGCCGGCAGCACCCAGAGGTCCTGGATCGTCGCGTAGCGGCCGGGCACGTGGACCGCGAACTGCCAGCTCGCCGCCAATACGCCGACGATCTCGCCGCCCGCGTCGGCGACCAGCAGCAATCCCGCCTCGGGGCGGCCGATCAGATCGCGCACGGCGGCCTCCAGCTCGGCGTTCGACGGGCCCTCCCCGCCGAGCTCGGCCAGCAGGGCCTCGATCCCGGCCGCCGCCCCGGGGGCGTCCGCGGCAGTCGCCGGGCGGACCGTAGGGTCGGCCGCGACCCCCGAGCGGTCCAGCGCGCCGGGTGCGCTCGCGCTCGGCTCGGTCATGCCGCCTCGAGCGCCTCCGCCTGTGGCTCCAGCACCACCGACCAGGCGTCCGGCGAGTCGCTGCCGGTCGCCGCCCGGGCGATCGCCGCCATCGGCGCCCGCGCCTTGAGCAGGATCTCGTCGAACTCGTCGACCGGATCGGACTGCATCACGATCGCCCCGCCGGCGCCGATCGTCGTCCGCCCGGGCCGCATCACGATCGTGCGGATGACGATGCTCAGATCCATGCTGCCGTCGACCCCGAACCAGCCGATCGCACCCGAGTAGACGCCGCGCGCCTCGGCCTCGATGTCGTCGATGATCTCCATCGTCCGCTCCTTCGGCGCCCCGGTCATCGAGCCGCCGGGGAAGCAGGCGCGGGCGCATTCGGCGGCGCTGCGCTCCTCGGCGAGGACGCCGCTGACGGTCGAGATCAGCTGGTGGACGGTCGCGTAGTCCTCGACGACCATCAGCTCGGGGACGCCGACGCTGCCGACCTCGCAGACCCGGCCGAGGTCGTTGCGCAGCAGGTCGACGATCATCAGGTGCTCGGCGTAGGTCTTTTCGTCCTCGGTCAGCTCGGCCCGCAGGGCCGCGTCGCGCTCCGGGTCAACGGCGCGGGAGCTGGTCCCCTTGATCGGCCGCGCCTCGACCCGGCGCTCGCGGTCGACCGAGAGGAAGCGCTCCGGCGAGGAGCTGACGATCGCCGCCTCGCCGAGCTTCAGGTAGGCGGCGAAGGGCGCCGGGTTGGCGCGGCGCAGGGTCTTGTAGAGGTGGAAGGGGTCGGGGGCGGCGTCGGTCGAGATCTGGTCGGTGAGGCAGACCTCATACGACTCCCCGGCCGCCATTTCGGCCTGGCAGCGGGCGATGTCGGCGAGGTACTGCTCGCGGCCGCGGCCGACCCGGAAGCTGACGTGGTCGGCGAGCGGCTGCTCGGGCGGGGGACCGGGCGGCGACGCCGAGGTGGGCGGCAGGGCGAGAACCTCCCCCACGACCGCCTCGGCGTCGTCCAGCCAGCGCTCGGCATCCGCCTCGTCGTCGCGGCAGAGCGTGACCAGGTGCGTCCGGTGACTCACGTGGTCGACGACGACGAGGCGGTTGGCGAGCATCATCACTGCGTCGGGAAGATCGGATCGGTGCACGTTCTGCGCGCCGCAGTCGGCCTTCAGCTCGTAGCCGAGATAGCCGACGAAGCCGCCGGGCAGGCCGGGGGGCAGGGCGGCCGGCGGTTCGATCGCGTGGGCGGCGATTTCGCGCTCGAGCAGCTCGAAGATCGAGCCCCGCTCGGTCTCGGTGCCGCCGGCGCGGTGCGCCTGCGCGATCCCCGTCTCGACGTCGTACTCGAGCACGCAGCGCTCGGCGCCGGCACTGGTGCCGAGGTAGGAGCGCTGCGCCAGCCGGGTCGGCGCGTCGGCGCTGTCGAGCCAGAAGGCGTGCTCGGCGCCGGCGAAGAGCCGTTCGAACAGCGCCTCGGTGGAGGGCTCGCCGGGGAGCGAGCGGCTGCGCATCTGCACCCCGGTGGCCGGCGCACGGCGCACCTGAGAGCGACGCTGCGGGGCCTGCAGCGGTCGTTTTGCGCCCCGCCAACGCGGGTTCTTGCGGCTCCGCGCCAGCGCGTAGAAGTTCTCGATCAGCCTGGCGCCGTGCTCGGTCGCGATCGACTCCGGGTGGAACTGGACGCCCCACAGCGGCCGCCGCAGGTGTTCGATCCCCATCACCACGCCGTCGTCGGCCCGCGCCGTGATCTGGCCGTCGGGCCCCATGTCGGTTATCTGCAGCGAGTGGTAGCGGACCACCGGGAAGTCCTGCGGGATGCCCTCGAACAGGCCCCGCTGTTCGTGGTGGATGCGGCTGAGCCGGCCGTGCATCGCCTCCGGCGCGCTGCAGACCTTGCCGTCGAGCAGGTGGCCGAGCCCCTGGTGGCCGAGGCAGATGCCGAGCACCGGGATCTCGCTGAAGCGGAGGATGTCGTCGCAGACGCAGAAGTCGTGCCAGCGTTGCGGCGTGCCGGGGCCGGGGGAGAGGACGATCGCGTCGAAGTCCCAGCGTTCCAGCGCCCGCCAGGAGACCGCGTCGTTGTCGACGACGATCGGCTCTTCGCCGCTGACGCCGGCCAGCAGGTGAAAGACGTTGTAGGTGTAGGAGTCGTGGTTGTCGACCAGCAGCGTCCTCATCGCGAGCCCTCCAGTCCGAGGCCGCGGGCGCTGTCGTCGAGCACCGCGCCGACCACCCGATCGACGTGGGCGCCGCGCCGGCGCTCCAGGTGCCAGCGCGAGAGGTGCGAGGCGTGCTGGGCGAGCGGCATCGGGTCGAGCCGCGCCGAGGCGAGGCTGAGGTTGCGCCTGTACATCTCCGCCTGGACGACCGCGAAGCGGTAGTCGCGGTCCTCGACCCGGCCGCCGTTCAGCGAGGCGTCCTCGGGGCTGCTGTGCGCGCGGGCGCGCGCCATGTCCCAGCCGAGGCTCTTGCCGTCGAGGAGCAGCTTCTCCGGCTCGAAGTCGACCTTCTTGTTCGCCGGGTGCAGCGGGAAGTAGCCGAGCGCCACCTGGGAGGCGATTCGCTCCGGGGCGGGGTGGGCGTCGCGGATCGCCGCCCGCTCGCGATCGCCGTCGAGCTGCTCGTCGAGCCACTCGACCAGGTGGTCGATCAGCAACGCGTCCTGCTTGCTCGAGGCGACCGCCTGCTGTTCCTTGGCGACCATCCCGTGGAAGACGTCGTGCAGGGGGTGGAAGCCGTTGCCGTCCGGCCCGCTGTGGACCAGCTCGGCCATCAGCTGGCGGCGACAGGTGACGTGGGCCACCCACTCCTGGCCGCAGATCTGGATCGAGGTGACGTCGTCGAGCCCCGGTGCCGCCATCCAGTAGGCGAGCGCCCGCATGTGCTGGGTCGGGATGCCGTCGGAGCGGACCAGCGGCATCTCCTCCAGCTCCTCGCGGCCGGTCAGGTAGACGACGGTGCCGTCGGCGCGGCGCTGCAGCGTCCCCTCCTGCAGGCCGAGCTCGGTCAGCTCGACGACCTCGGGCAGGAAGTCGGACTCGAAGAAGACCCGGTCGAAGGAGATCCCCAGCCGGGCCAGGGTCTTGCGCTGGCCGGAGATCACCCAGGCGCGGGTCTGCGACCACAGCTCCAGCGCCGTCTGGTCGCCGTTCAGAACCTGCTGCAGGAGCTCGTCGGCGCTGTCGTTCTGGACGTCAACCTCGCGGGTCAGCGAGTCGGCCGGGTGATCGGAGCCGAGCCCGCTCAGCGAGCCGCGGGCCTTGACGTAGTCGGCGTAGCAGTAGCCGACGAAGTGGTCGCTCTTCTGCCCGTTCTCGACCTGCTGGGCGTGGCGGCCGCTGCGCACGACGCCGGCCATCGCCTCGCCCATGCTGCGGCCGACGTCGCAGATGATGCTGCGCCGCTCGACCCGCCCGCCGGCCTGGGTCAGCGCCGCGCCGAGCGCGTTGCCGAGCGAGAGGTTGCGCAGGTGGCCGATGTGCAGCGCCTTGGTCGAGTTCGCGTCCCAGAAGTTGAGCGCGAAGCGCTGCCCGCCGGCGAGGTCCTCGTAGTCCGCGGCGGCGCCGTCGCGCTCCTCCAGGGCGGCGCCGCGCTCCGCGATCCAACCGTCGACGAGGCGCAGCCAGACCTGCTTGCCGCTGCGCTCGACCGCGTCGACCCACGGGCGGCGCCCGATCTCCTCCAGCTCGCGCAGCGAGTCGCGGTCCTCCTCCCAGGCGTCGACCAGGGGGACCAGCATCACGTCGAAGCGCTCGTGCGGCCGGTACGGCGCCCGCAGGGCCCAGCGAGCCTGGCTCCCGTCTCGGCCCGTGGCGTCATCGATGTAGTCGAAGAGATTGATGTCCATGATTGCGACGACTCTCGCCTCATCCATGCACCAGCCGGGGCTCGAACCCGGATCCTCGGCTTACAAACCCGATCCTCTAACCGATTGAGGTACTGGTGCCTGTTTCCCCCAAGAGCGCCAATGCGGCACTCAACTAATCAATTTTGGCTGAGTGTAACAGCGCCGTCAAGCGAGTGTCGCCCCGGGTACGGGGCGAGTTTCGGGCCGCCCCTCGTCTAGCGGATTACCGCTTCGAAGAGAGGGTCGGCTGCGTCGGGATCCTCGCCCTCGGCGACCTGGATGTATTCCGTCCGCTCGAGGACGGCGAGGTGGTAGACGACTTTGCCCAGCGGGGGTCCGAGCTTGCGGGTGAGCTCCGTGGCGCGGGACGGATTCGCCCTCACGGCGCCGAGAATCCGAACTCGCAGCGAATGCCAGAAAACTCTTGCCTCGACGAAGTCCACCAGATTCCCCTCTCGATGCTGAATGTGCAAGATCCGACTGCGTAGTCGGATTGTCTTCAGCTAATGATTGCGCGCCGAACGGCGTTTTGGGCCGATTTCGCCACTCTTAACGATTGGCTAACCGGCCAGCCACCGAATCGGAGCGGTCGGAGCGCTCAGGAACCGGAGTGGCGCGCCTGGCTGACCTGCGTCGTCAGGCTCGCTTTCGGCGACCCCGAGGCGACTTTCGCCGCGCTCACCCTGAATTGCAGACTGCCCTTGGTCAGCTTCGAGACGTTCAGGACGGTGAACGTGCTGCTCGTCGTCCGTTCGATTTTCAGCTTGTGCGGCTTGACGTGGCGGGGACCGCGCCGTGCCGCCGAGGCCACCGCGAGCGTCTGACCGCCGGAGACCAGCTTCAGGCCCGAGATCTTGAACAGGTCGAGCGGGCTGGCCCAGGTGAGCGTTATCTGGATCGCGCGCGTTCCGGCGCCGATCGAGATGCTGTGGATCTTGCTCTGGCCCTGTTTCAGCAGGTTGACGAACTGCTGCGGCGGCGTCTGGCAGGTCAGCGCCGCGCCGACGCTGTTCATCACCGACTGCAGCCGGCTCGAGTCTTCGAGCGGGAAGTACTGGCCGCCGGTGTCTTTGGCGATCTTCTGCAGGCGCTGGCGGTCTTCGGTCGTCATCAAGCCGAAGCCGATCACGTAGGTCGGCACCGGGTGGGCGAGGTGGGCTTCGTTGTAGGGGCCGACGTCGTGGCCGCCGTCGGTGAGGAAGATCCGCGCGTCGGCGGTCGGGTTGTCGGCGTCGGCCTGGGCGAAGGCGCCGTTGTAGTCGGTGGCGCCGTTGTCGGCTTTGATTTTCTGGTCGAGGGCGGTACGCATCGCCGCCGCGTTGGGCCCGATCGGCTCGGGTGGGAAGAGCGTGTCGGCCGGCGGCAGGCCGAGGAACGAGAGGCCGGAGCCGAACTCGACCGCGCCCAGCTGGGTCGATTCCCCGAGCGTGTCGATCAGCAGGTTGAGCCCCTGCACCCGCAGGCGGTTCGGATCGGTCACGGCCATCGAGCCGGAGTCGTCGACGATCGCCTCGACGTTGCTCGCCCTGACGCACGACTTCGCGCCTGCCGCCGGGGCGGCGATCAGGCTCGCCGCGATCGTGGCGAGCAGTGCGGACACGAGGCACAGGCGTCGAAGGCTCTTCATAGTCGTCTCCCCGATTGAAGATTCCAGTTCGGGTCCGAACGTATCACCGTCGCGGCGGCGCGTCGAGTCCCCAAGACGACCGTTCGACCGGCGGCCTTCCGGCGCCGGGCGGCGACGTGCCTAAACTAGGTCGGATGAGCTCCGCTGCGGATCGCGATTCGACCCTGACGCTGTACCGGCGTGGAATCGAGCTGCTCGAGGAGGCCGACTTCGAGCAGGCGACCGGACCGCTGGAGGAGGCGGCCAGCCGGGCGCCGGAGAAGTCCTCGGTGCGCGAGGCGCTGGGGCGGGCCTACTTCCGCTGCGGGCGCTTCGCCGCCGCCGTCGAGGAGTTCGAGGCGGTGGTCGACACCCACCAGGTCAACGACTTCGCCCACTTCTGCCTCGGCCGGGCGCTGGCCAAGACCGGCGAGCGCGAGCGCGCCCGCCACCACCTGGCGCTGGCCGCGAACCTGCGGCCGGACCGGTGCGACTACCGCTTCTACCGCGACCTGCTCGCCCGCGCCTGAGCCGGGCTAGAAGCCGGCGACGAGCCGGCCGACGTTGCGGCTGCTGAAGTAGGGGCCGAAGGTGTGGCGGTTGTCGCCGATTTTGCCGTAGCTGGTGAGGCCGTCGATCACGGTGTCGTTTTCGATCAGCCAGCCACCGCCGCTCGCCCCCGGCGCCCAGTGGCAGCGGATCGCGATCGTCGGCGGGCCGGGCACCTGGTAGGTGAGCGCGTCGTCGCCGACGTAGGGCGAGTCGCAGCTCTGCATCCAACGGCTGGCGCCGGGATAGCCGAAGGTCTCGAATTCCTCGTGGCGGTTGCGGTCGAGGGCGATCGTCGCGCCGCCGCCGACCGCGTCGGCGACGTTCACTCCTTCGGCGTTGGGTTCGGTGAGGATCGCGCCGATGTCGAAGTTGGGGTTGCCGAGCTGCACCCAGGGTTTCGGCGCGTAGATCTGCGCGCGGTGGGCGACGAAGGCGCCGAACGGCGCCGTCCCGCCCGAGTAGGCGGGCACGAACTCCAGCAGGCTCGACCAGACGCCGTCGCCGGGCCGCAGCGAGGGGCCGGAGTTGACGCAGTGCCCGGCGGTGAGGACGAGGCGCCGGCTGGCGCTGTTGATCGCGGTCGCCGAGCAGTAGCCCATTTTGTTGCCCTGGCGGATGAAGAGCCGGCCGTTGACCGCTTTGGGTGGCAGCGACGGTTCGGGGACCTGCGCGAAGCTGATCTGCGCCGTCAGGCCGGCGCGGCGCGGGGCGTCGAGCGGGGGGGTGCTGCGCATCCGCGCAGCGGTCCAGAAGTCGGCGATCCGGGCCGCCTCGCCGCGGGGGGCGGCGGTGGGGTGGAGGCGGGTCGGCGCCGCCCCGGCGGGCGACGCGAAGGCGGTCGCGGCAAGGCAGAACAGCGCCGCGAGCGAGCCCGCGACGCGACCCCGGACGCTGAGCGGACTCGAACGCATCAAGGTTGAGGATAGAGGGCGGTCCGGGTGGGGCCGCGGATTCGCCCCGACTAGGGTCAGGTGAGGAGCGGGATTACGCAGCGGTAGTGGCGGGTGGCCGTCGAGTTAATGAAGTTGACGCCGCCCGCACTCGACACGGTCACAACCCCAAAGACATTGAGTCCAGACGCATTCGTAATGTCACCCGACCACTCATCCCCTGCATCCAGATTGACCCCCGGCTGCACGGCAAAAGCCGCGAGCTGCAGCGCCTCCGGCAGCGTCCCGCCTTCTTTGGCGCATTCGATCGCCGCCTGCGGCGCCGTCGCCGCCGCGAAGCTCGACGAGGTCTGCCAGCAGGCGCCGGCGAAGGGGGTGGTGCCGGCCGCGCAGCCGGCGCTGTGGCCGTTGACTTTCTGAGCGTCGATCGCGTTGACCGCGTTCAGCGCCGTCTGCGCGTCGACGGCGCTCTGCGCGCTGCCGGCGGTTTCGGCGTAGGTCGCCCGCGGCACCTGACCGAGCGTCTTCTCGTCGATCGCCGCCCCGGTCAGCGGCGCGGACGGCTGCGCCGCGGCGGCCAGCACACCCGGCATCAGCCCGCTGGCCGGAATCGAGTGCGGCTTCAACCGGTTCCCCGGCACCGACCGCACCTTCAACCGGTTCCCGGGAAGCGACTTGACCCGGATCGCCTTCCCACTCAGCGTCCCCTTCGAAGCCGCATAGACACTCCCCCCGAGCGCCACGAACAGTGCGATCCCTGCCACCACCAAAGCCGGCGAGACTCGCCGCATCCCCTGCCTCATGTCTCCCCCAATAAACAGTTCGGTTTTCCATTGCAAATTGAGACCTTAGAACCACTCCTTTCCAAACCTCAAATCAATTGGACGAACGTTCATCGGGCTCCGGCTTCTGCGCGCAAAGCGAACCCGATTGTCAGAACTGGCCGAGTATGTTGCGCCGATGAGCAGCGATCTCATTGCTTGGGTCGTCGCCATTACGCTCGCCATCGCCGTCGTCGTTTTGGGGTTGCGACGCACTCTCGGCGATAGCACGAGAAATTGGCTGCCACGGTTTGAAGAGTCCTCGGAGCAGGAGACCGGGGCACTGGGGCCATTCAATGAAGAACAAAGGCGTCGCCAGCTATCCCCACGGCAAAGGCGGTGGGCGATTTGGGGCTGTCTGCTGCTAAGCCTCTTCTTTGCGGCTCTTGCGGTGCTGTCGGCCCACGATAGATTGTTCAATGCGATCTTTGCCGCCGGGTTTGCGCTCAACACTGTGGTGTGGCTGAAAAGGTCGCCATCTTCCTTGGATGGCTCTTAATGGAGGGGCCCTGCAGCTCCTGAGAGGCTCCTCGAGCCTCTGTGATCTGCGTTATACCCAGCAGGCATGACTCGGCGAATGGGTGCCAAGGGTCAAGTCGTGATCCCCAGGGATCTTCGTGAGCGAGCGGGTCTTTGGCCGGGTGCCGGCGTCTCGTTCGAGGCTGTGGACGATGGCATCGTGGTGAGGCGAGCAGATCACGACGCAACGCTGCGAGGGGGATTCGCCGCGACTTCACGACGACGCTGATCTACGCTGACTACGCGCCGAATCCGCATGAGGCCGAGCTGGTCGAGCTGGCGTTCCGCGCGCCTGCGGCAACGGCTATTTCTGGATCAAAGCTCAGTTAGCCGATACTCTGAAACAGATGACCGACGATCAGCAAGACGTTCTCGCGGCTTCGACTGACGCCGAGAAGGCGGTCGGTACGCCGACGGTGATTGACGCAGACGAGCTGGCAAAGGCCCGCCTCGACGAGCGCTGGCGCGAGTTCTGCCTTAACGCAGAGCGATACGTGGCGGAAACCACCCGCCCGAGCACTCGCGTCGGGCAGCCTGCTTAGACCCTATGGCCGGCCCACCGGAGCGCCGGCTCGATCCGAACCCCGCGTAAAGGTCGGCACCCGCGCATGAGATGCGCGGGTTTGTCGCCGAGGAACGGCCTCGGCGAGGACCGCAATCATGGGGGTGCCGACATGGCGCAGGTTAGGACGTGGGTGGGTCTCGATGTTCATGCGGCGAAGGTCGTCGCGGCGATCGCCGACTCAGAATCGGGTGAGTTGGCGGTGCAGCGAATGGGTGGTGTGACCGAGCAGGTCGCGGAGTTCTGCGCCGCGCTGCCGGCGCCGGTCCGGGTCGCCTACGAGGCCGGTCCTACCGGCTTCGGGCTGGCGCGGGCACTGGCGACGAGGGGCATCGACTGCACGGTGGCCGCCCCGGGCAAGATCGAGCGCCCCGCCCAGGACCGGGTCAAGACCGACCGCCGCGACGCCGAGCGGTTGGTGCGGTTGCTGATGATCGGCGGCCTGCACCCGGTCCGGGTCCCGACCCCGGCCGAGGAGGCGATGCGCGACCTGGTCCGGGCACGCGAGGACGTCCGTGGCGACCTGATGCGGGCCCGCCACCGCGTCGCCAAGCTCTTGCTGCGCCACGACCTGCGCTTCGAGGGCAACAACTGGACCCAGCGCCACCTCGACTGGCTGGGGAGGGTCGAGCTTCCCGAGCCGGTGGCCCAGACGGTCCTGCTCGACGGGATCGGGGCGATCGACGCCCTGCTGGCGCGCCGCTCTGAGCTGGAGTCCCAGATGGCTTCCCTGGTCGAGGGATCCCCCTGGGCGCAGAGCGTCGCTCACCTGCGCTGCCTGCGTGGCATCGACACCCTCAGCGCCCTGGGCCTCTGCGCGGAGGTCGGCGACTTCGAGCGCTTCGCCCGGCCGGCGCAGCTGATGAGCTACCTCGGCTTGGTGCCCTCCGAGAACAGCAGCGGGGAGCGCCGGAGGCAGGGCGCGATCACCAAGTCGGGTTCCCGCCACGCCCGTCGCCTTTTGGTCGAGGCGGCCTGGCACTACCGCCGGGCGCCGCGCAAAGGCCGCGAGCTGCGCCGCCGTCAGGAGGGCCAGCCCCAGGCGGTCTGCGCGATTTCCTGGAAGGCGCAACAGCGCCTTCACCGCAGCTGGGTCCGCCTCGACTCAGAGCGCAGTAAGCGCCGCACCCTCTGCGCGGTCGCCGTGGCCCGCGAGCTGAGCGGCTTCTGCTGGGCGGTAGCGACAGCCAACTGAGACCACCAAGCACTGCTTGGCCCAGGAGGCGGCGGGCTCGGCCCTTCGCGCCAGCGCATCCGCGATTGAGCTATGAGCAGCCGCTCTTGCGGCGACGCTCGGTCTTAGACAGCGGGCGCTGAGACGAAACCCGGTCCTGCGGTAGCCAACCCGCGCATATCAGCCTGACCGCGCGTCGCGCACCAGGTCGACCGCCGCCTCCTGGGCCAAGAAGAAGGCCCGCTTCAGCGGGCCTTCGGTGGTTGGTGACTTGACAAATGGGCGTCCATATCAGCTCTCGGGGAGGAGCGGCAGCCAGAGTCGACTCCGCTCTTTGCCGTCCGCGTCCAGTCTCTTGGTGAGCGACGCGCGGAACCCGAAGTGCTGTCGCCAATAGCCCTCCGTCGCGGCGTCGAAGGGGTCCACGGCGATGACGGCTGCCCCGACCCTGCGCGAGCCGATTTGCGCGATGCCGACCGCGTGGCGCAGGATCGTCGCAGCCTCCACCGCTGCCTCTGCGGCCCGGGCGAGCCAGAGGATGAGCACTGCGCCCTGGCGCGGATGGCTAGCCGCAAGCTTCTGGCGTTGCTGAGTTCGCAGCTCGACTTCGCTCATGCCTAGCGAGTAGAAGCCGGCGACCTCGCCCTTGATCAAGAGCACGTAGGTCGCGATGTGGCTCGTCTCCTTGAGGGCGCGCTCCTTGAGCCACAGGGTGGCGGCATCCCCGGCGCGGCCCGGTGGAGCCTTGAACCGCTCGATTGCACGAACGAGCTCAGCGTTGACGCTGAGCTGCTCGGCCGTGAGATGGATCCACTCGTGCTCGATCAAGAGGGCTCAGGCTAGCCGCACTGGGTGGGATGACGGTTCCTCGGCGAAGAAGAATCTTCATCCGATCCAGAAGCCACCGACCATTTTGGCGAAGCGAAGCTCAGGGGGCCACGCGTCGCAGCCCGGAAACCTGGTCGAAGGCGGCATCTGAGCTCGCGATGAGATCGCAGCCCGCCTCGAGTGCGTGGGCCGCATGAAAGGCGTCTCGGGGCGGGAGTCCAGGTTGCGCCATCAGGGACTTTGCGCCTTCGACCACCGCGTGTCCGGTCGGCTGTAACTCCAGGGAGAGCGAGTCAACCGCGCGCCACGCCGCCGTCAAGCGGCGTCGCGACGCTTGCATCGCTTTGCGGGCGTCCGACCGGTAGGTCGAGAGGGGATCGTCGTCTCCATCGTCACGCAGCCAGGCGAGGACGAGTCGGTATGCGAGCTCGTCGAGGACGAGGCCGCTGATGACGCCGCCTCCATCGTTCATCTCGTTCAGCACTCGCGCCCGCCAAGCCTCGATGGGGCCGAGGGTCGCACCCCGCTTCGCTCTCAGGTGCGCGTAGATGAAGTTCGTATCGAGGTAGCAGCGGCTCAAGGTGACCGGAGGGCCCGCTCCAAGGCGGAATCGGTCTGCTCAGACCAATTGCCGGCAAGGACGTCGTCCAGCTCGCCGGGTCGCGCCTCTCCCGCGGAGCCGGCCGTCCTCTCCCAGGCTCTCGCAGGATCGGCTCCAAGGTCCCAGAGCGACCCTGGGCCGACACCGAGCGCTCGCGACAGCCGTGCGATCGTGTTGAGGTCGACCCGCGTCGCGCGGCCGGCGAGGATGTTCCGCACCGTCTTTTGGTCGAGCCCGGCCTCCTCGGCGAGTCGCCGCGCCCCCCAGCCGCGTTGCGCGGCCAGCTCCTCAACCCTCCAGGCGATCGTCGGCATGGTGAACATCATACCGATTCGGGATGATGTCCCAACCCTATTGAACCTGCCTAGATCGTCAGCACGCCGAGCGCCACCACCGAGGCCACGATCAGCGCCAGCGCGACGCCGGTGATCAGGCGGTCGGTTCGGCCCAGCGCGTTCTCGCCCATCAGCTCGCGGTCCTTGCCGAGCGAGCGGATGAAGGGGAGGAGGACGAGCAGGAGGACGGCGTTCAACGCCTGGGAGAGGAAGAGGATCGGGATCAGCGGGGCGCCGGGGATGAGGACGAGGATCGCGGCGACGGCGACGACGGCGCCGAAGGAGAGGTAGAAGGATCGCGCTTCGGCGAAGCTGTCGTTGAGGTCGGCTTTGCGGCCGAGGGTCTCGGAGATCGAGTAGGCGGTGGAGAGGGGGACGATCGCCGCGGCGAGCAGGGCGGCGCCGAGGAAGCCGAGGCCGAACAGGGTCGAGGCGAGGCCGCCGGCGAGCGGCTGCAGGGCGCGGGCGGCGTCGCTCGCCTCCTTGATCGAGATCCCTTCGACGTGCAGCGTCGCGGCGCAGGCGATGACGACGAAGAAGCCGATCACGCCGGTGAGGACGGCGCCGACGACGACGTCGACGCGCTCGAAGCGCAGGTCCTCGACCCGCAGCCGCTTGTCGACCGCGTAGGACTGGATGAAGGCGAGGCCCCAGGGGGCGAGCGTGGTGCCGAGGGTCGCCACCGCGACCAGCAGCGCCTCGCGGTTGAGCGGGATGCTCGGCACGACGAGGCCCTTCGCTGCGGCGCCCCAGTCCGGGTGGGCGAGCACTCCGGAGACGATGTAGGCGACGAAGATCGAGCTGAGCGCCAGCAGGATGTGCTCGACGCGGTGGAAGTTCTCGCGCAGGACGAGGGCCGAGACCATGATCGAGGCGAGCGGCACGCTGAGGTAGCGGCTCATCCCGCCGAGCAGTTCCATCGCCGCCGCGACGCCGGCCAGCTCGGCGCACATCGTGCCGGTGTTGGCGATCACCAGGGCGGCGATCACCACCGCGGCGGCGCGCTCGCCGTGGTGCTCGCGGATCAGCGTCATCAGCCCCTTACCGGTGACGACCCCCAGCCGCACCCCCAGCTCGTGGAAGACGATCAGTGCCGCGGTCGAGAGGGCGAGCACCCAGAGCAGCTCGTAGCCGTACTTCGCGCCGAGGATCGAGTAGGTCGTGATCCCCGCCGGGTCGTCGTCGGAGAGCCCGGCGAGCAGCCCGGGCCCGAGCACCGCCAGCAGCGTCGCCGCCGCGCCCCCGCGCAGCAGCATCCGCCGCCGCCGCGCGACGCGGTAATGGACGTGACGACCGGGAGTGCGGTGCGCGCGGGAAGGCATGCGGGACATACCTTGACCGCCGGGGCCGATGCACAAGTCAGTGCAAAAGCGCGAGTTGTATTCCAAATTCTGGAATTTGGAATGAATCGACGCTATCCTCAATTCATGTTGAGGCCCCAAGACATCGTCGTGCTGCTGAAGCTGGCGGGACAATCGGCAGATTGGACCTTCGCGGGCATCGCGAAAGAACTCGATTTGAGTCCCTCGGCGGTCCATCGCAGCCTCGACCGAGCCGCGCTGGCCGGACTCTTCGATGTTCGTCGGAGGCGAGTCAATCGGCCGGCATTGCTCGAGTTCCTCGTCCACGGGGCCAGATATGTCTTCCCCGCCGCCAGACAGGGCGAAGCACGCGGGGTTCCCACCGCGTGGGCCGCTCCGCCACTGGTGGATCGTCTCTCCGCTTCACGGGATAACGTTCCGGTTTGGCCTTATGCCGACGGCAAGGTACGCGGCATAGCGCTCGAGCCCCTGCATCCGGTGGTTCCAAAAGCATCTCGACGCGACCGCCAACTCGGCGAAGCACTCGCTTTGTTCGACGCAATCCGAATCGGCAACGCCCGCGAGCGAGCGCTCGCGATCGAAGAGCTCGGCGAGCGCCTCGCTGTTTCAGCATGAATCCGGAGAACGTCAGGATGCTCGAGCTTGCCGTCGAGCACCTCGGGAACCTGCTCGATGAGGTCGTTTTCGTCGGTGGCGCCACGGTCGAGCTCTGGGTCACCGATGAGGCGGCGCCGGAATTTCGACCCACCGACGACATCGACGTGATTGTCGAGATCACGACGCTCCGCGACTATCACCGTTTCGAGAAGCGAGTGAGGGGAGTCGGTCTGGAGAACGATCGAGAAAGTGGGGTGATCTGCCGTTTCAAGCACCCACAGTCTGGGCTGGTATTGGATGTGATGCCTACGGAGGCGTCGATCCTCGGCTTCAGGAATGACTGGCAAGCAGAGGCATTCCACCGGGCTGCCGAGATCGCCTTGCCCTCGGGCAGGGCGATCCGGGTAATCACGCCTCCGTACCTCCTGGCGACGAAGCTCGAAGCGTTTAGAGATCGTGGCAAGGAAGACTTTTACGCGAGTCGCGATTTCGGTGACGCGATTGCCCTGATCGATGGGCGCGAGGAGCTGTCCGCCGAAATCGCGGTTGCGGCCGAGCCGTTGCGCGAATACGTCTCCGGCCGACTCGACGAGCTGTCTCGGCACCCGAACTTCGACTATGGGATCGAGGGAGCTCTCCCATTCGGTCCGGAGGCGAAGGAGCGGGTGGAGATGGTTGTATGGCCGAGGATCTCGCGGATTATCGGCGGAGTTGCGTAGCTCACGCTTCCGGCCGCTCCCGATGTAGACTCGCCCGCGTAAATACGGTCGGTGGTCAAGGGAAGTCCGGTGCGAAGCCGGCGCGGTCCCGCCACTGTGACCGGGCCAAGGAAGCCGCAGGCGCTGTTCGCGTCAGCCACTGAGGGGGACACCGAGCCCTCGGGAAGGTGCGGCCGACCATCCCGGAAGCCAGGAGACCTGTCCCCGGCCAGCCATGACAACCCTCGAGGAAAGGGTGGCTTAGATGCCAAGACTCATCCCATTCCGGCTGGCCGCCGCGTGCGGGCTGGCCCTGATCGCGGTGCTCTCGGGCGCCGCACTCGCCTCCGCCAAGGCGGTTCCGGCCGAGCTGCGGGTGGTGGGCGCCGGCGGCAAGGCGCTCGCCGAAGAATCGCTGCGGGCCGGCACGGCCAAGATCCCGACCAGCCCCAAGGCGACCTGCCTCGGCAAGGGGACCGGGGGCAGCGGCAAGGCCGTCACGGTCAAGGGCCCGACGGCGCTCGGCCTGCTGGCCAAGGCCGCGCAGTCGAACTCGTCGCTGCGGCCGCTATCGATCACCGACCATTTCATCTCCGAATTCGGGCTGGGGATCTGCGGCATCGGCGGCTTCGCCAGCCACGGCGCCTACTCGTGGTACCTCAAGGTCGACCACAAGAACCCCGAACTCGGCGGCGACTCGGTGAAGCTGCACGCCGGCGACGAAGTGCTCTGGGCCCTGGCCAAGTACCCCTACCCGAACGAGCTCTCGCTGCTCGCGCCCGCAAGCGCGACCGCCGGGGTGCCGTTCACGGTCCAGGTCTACTCCTACAACGACAAGGGGAAGCGCAAGCCGGCCGCGGGCGTCACCGTCACCGGAGCGCTCGCTCCGACCGGCGCCGACGGCAGCGCGACGGTGGTGCTGACCGGGCCCACCGCCCTGACCGCCACCCACGGCACGGACATCCCGTCCAACCGGGTCGCGGTCTGCGTCGGTGGGGCCTGTCCGGGGGGCTGACGAGGTGAGCCGTAGCCGCGGCACGGCGGTCGCGATCGCGCTGCTCGGAGCGGCGCTCGCGGCCGCCGGCTGCGGTTTCGGCGCCGGCAAGGGGGTCGGCGAGGTCTCGCTGACCGTCACCCGCGACTACGGGGCCCGGCGCCTGCTGGGGCCACAGCGCGAGGCGGCGAGCGAATCCGACACGGCGATGCGGCTGCTCGACCGCGAGGCGGACATCTCCACCCGCTACGGCGGCGGCTTCGTGCAGTCGATCGAAGGCCTCTCCGAAGCGACGCAGGGCAACAGCCGCTTCGACTGGTTCTTCTACGTCAACGGGGTCGAGTCGCCGGTCGGCGCCGCCGACTATCCGCTGCACGGCGGCGACGCGGTCTGGTGGGACTACCGCGACTGGTCGGCGGCGGAGGCGGTGCCGGCCGTGGTCGGCTCCTGGCCACAGCCGTTCCGCGACGGCTACGAAGGCAAGCGCCACCCGACGGTCGTCGAATGCGAGGGGGGCGGGGCAGCCTGCGGCGAGGTGTCGAGCCGGCTGGAAGCGGCCGGCGTGCAGCCGGCGAGCGGGATGCCCGTGGGAGCGATCCGCGTGCTGGTCGGCCCGTGGGCGCGGGTGCGGCACGATCCCGCCGCGGCCCAGCTCGAAGGGGGACCGCAGCTGAGCGGAGTGTTCGCCGAATTTGCCGCGGCGGCCGGCGGGTACCGGCTCGAGGGACTCGACGAAGGGGGGGGCGAGGCGCGGGCCTTCGGCCCCGGCGCCGGGATCGTCGCCGCGACCCGCCGCTACGAAGCGCCGCCGGTCTGGATCGTCAGCGGCGCCACGGCGGGCGGCGTCATCGCCGCGGCGCGGCTGCTGGACGCCGCCGACCTGCGCGACCGCTACGCGCTGGCGGTCGAAGGCCGGCGGGAGACGGCGCTGCCGATCGGGAGGGAGGGTCGGTGAGGTCGCCCTTCGCCTACACGCCGCGCTCCGGGCCGCTGCAGTCGGCCTCCCCCGGCGCCGCGATCGTCTACATCGGCTCGCTGGTCGTCGTCGCCTTCCTCTACTCGAATCCGCTGGTGCTGGCCGCCGCCGGGCTCGCCGCCTTCCTGGCCGGCAGCCTCGCCGGCGCCCGCGACGCGGTCCGCTCGGCGCTGCGGATGAGCGTCACCCTGGCCGTCCTGATCGTCGTCGTCAACGCCCTCGTGGTCCATCGCGGCGAGACGGTGCTGCTGCGGCTCGGCGAGTGGCCGCTGCTCGGGCAGGTCAACGTCACCGCCGAGGCGCTCGCCGCCGGCGCGGTGATCGGCCTGCGCGCCGCGGTGACGATGGTCGCCTTCGCCGTCTACTCGGCCTGCGTTGACCCCGACCGGGTCCTGCGGGCGCTGCGCCCGCTGGCCGGGCGCTCGGCGCTGACCGCGACGCTGATCACGCGCCTCGTCCCCGTCGCCGCGGCGGATGCCTCGCGCCTGCGCGACGCCGGCCGCCTGCGCGGCCCCGCCGCCGCCCCGCTAGGCCGCGCCGCCCTAGTCCGCCGCCTCCTGGCCGGCTCGCTCGACCGATCCGTCAACGTAGCCGCCACCCTGGAGCTCCGCGGCTACTCGCTCAAACGTCCCCGCCGTCGGCTCGTGGAAGCTTTTGGGGGTCCATGGACCCCCAAATCCTTCACTCAAACGTCGCGGTTCGACCGGCGCTTCTACGGGACGGGTGCGCTCGTGCTCGCGGCGGCGATCGCCGGCAAACTCCTCGGCGCGGACGGCTTCCACTGCTACCCGACGATCCAGCTCGGCCTCTCGGCGCCCACCTTGATCCTCTCGGCGCTGCTGGTTGCTGCCGGCCTCGCCCCGTGGAGGCGCGATGCCTGACCTCGCGACCCCGATCCGCGCGGTCCCGTCGCTGGCAATCGAGCGGCTCACCTACAGCTACCCGCATGCCGACGGCCCCGCGCTGGCGGACGTTTCGCTGACGCTCGCCCCCGGCGAGCTCGCCCTCCTCGCCGGCCGCTCGGCCTGCGGCAAGTCGACCCTGCTGCGAGCGGCCTGCGGCCTCGTCCCGCACTTCCACGGCGGCGAGATAGAAGGAGCGGTCAGCGTGGCCGGCATCGACGCGATCGCCAGTGGCCCGGGCGAGCTGGCCGCGGCGGTCGGCTACGTAGCCCAGGACCCCGAGACCCAGATCGTCTCGACCACCGTAGCGGCGGAGATAGAGCTGCCGCTGGAGATGCGCGGTGAGCAACCCAGCTCCCGCGCAAGAGCGGTCGAGGAGGTGGCCCTAGCCTTGGCAATCCCCCACCTCCTCGCCAGAACCGTAGACACCCTCTCCGGCGGAGAGCTCCAACGCGTAGCCCTAGCCGCAGCCCTGGTAACCCGCCCCAAGCTCGTCCTCCTAGACGAGCCCACCTCCCAGCTGGACCCCGTAGCCGGCGACGAGCTGATCTGGCTGCTCCGCCGCTTGAACGAGGAGTGGGGCGTAACGATCCTCCTCGCCGAACACCGCCTGGAGCGCTGCCTGGCCGCCGCCGACCGCGTCATAGCCATGGACGCCGGCTCCATCGCCTACGACGGAACTCCCCGAGACTTCCTCAGCTGGGCACAAACCGCCGACGCCGCCCTGGAGACCCCGGCGGCTCGCCTCTTCAGCCTCGCCGGCATCGACCCTCTCCCCACGGGAGTCCGCGATGCCCGCCGAACCCTCAGCGCGTCCGACCAAGAGCGGCAGCTCGGGCGGGTGGCGTCGGGGTGGGGGGTGTCCTCCGCCAGCGCGGAGTCTGCGGAGGGCAAGACTTCATCCCTGTCCACGACTCCATCCCTCCGCCCGGAGCAGATCGCAGCGCCAGGAGGGCACCCCCCACCGCGGCGACAGGCCCCGCCCGCCCCGGCGCTCTCGACCCGAGGCCTGTGGGTGGAGCTCACCACCGGCGACACCAGGCGCGACGTCCTACGCGGAATCGACCTGACCGTCCAGCGCGGAGAACGCGTAGCCCTCATGGGCCGCAACGGCGCCGGCAAGAGCACCCTGCTGCGAACGCTCGCAGGCCTGGTCGACCCGGCTCGCGGCAGGGCCGGCGCCCCGGGCGGCATCGCCCTGCTGAGCCAGAACCCGAGCGATTACCTGGTGCGCGAGCGGGTCGGGGACGAACTCCCCGGCGAGCTGGGGATCGCGGCGCTGCGCACGGTCGGCCTGGAGCACGCGCTCGACGCCGACCCGCGTGACCTCTCGGGAGGCGAGCGGCAGCGGTTGGCGCTGGCGATCGCCCTCGCCGGCCGCATGGAGGGCGAGGCGCTGCCGGGCCTGGTCGCGCTCGACGAGCCGACCCGGGGGATGGACCGCGCCTGGAGGGTCGAGCTGGAAGAGCTGATCGGGGGGCTCGCCGGGCGCGGCGCCGGCGTCGTCGTCGCCACCCACGACGTCGAGTTCGCCGCCGGCTTCGCCGAGCGGGTCGTGCTGCTCGGCGACGGCGTCGCGATCGCCGACGGGCCCGCCGCCGAGATTCTCTCCGGCGGCTGGTACTTCGCCACCGAGGTCGCCCGCATCCTCGACCTGCCCGGCGTCGTCACCCCGGAGCAGGGCGCCGCCGCGATCGCAGCTGGGAGGGAGCGGTGAGCTGGGAGCTGGCCAGCTTCGCGATCCTCGGCGCCGCCCTGCTCGCCGGCTTCGCCTGGTATGAGCGCTCGCGCCCGACCTCGCAGGTCGTCGCCCTGGTCGCCGCGCTGGCGGCGCTGGCGATCGCCGGCCGGCTCGCCTTCGCCGCCCTCCCCAACGTCAAGCCGACCACCGACATCGTCATCTTCGCCGGCTACGCGCTCGGGCCGGCGCCGGGCTTCGCGGTCGGCGCCCTGACCGGGCTCGTCTCCAACTTCTGGTTCGGCCAGGGGCCCTGGACGCCGTGGCAGATGGCGGCCTGGGGGCTCTGCGGGATCCTCGGCGCCGTGCTGGCGCGCCGCGGGCGCACTCCGAGCCGGCTGACGCTGGCCGCCGTCTGCGCCCTGGCCGGCGTCGGATACGGCGCTCTGCTGAACTTCTCCCTGATGGCGACGTACGGAGGGGACCTCTCGCTGCAGCGATTCCTCGCGCTGGAGGCGCGCGCGGTGCCCTTCGACGCCGCCCACGCGATCGGCAACGCGACCCTGGCGCTGATCGCCGGGCCGGCGATGCTGCGGATGCTGGTCCGCTTCCGCGAGCGCTTCGAGTGGCGCGCCCCGGCGGTCGCCTCGGTCCTCCTGCTGGCGCTGGCGATGGTCAGCATCATGCCCGGCCGCGCCCAGGCCGGCACCGCCGGCGCCGCTGCCTGGCTCGTCTCGGTCGAGAACTCCGACGGCGGTTGGGGCTCCTCGCCCGGGAGCGACTCGAGCCCCTCGACGACCGCCTGGACGATGCTCGGCCTCGAGGCGGCCGGCCGCAACCCGCTCGACGTCTCCGCGGGCGGCAACACCGCGGTCGACTACCTGCGCTCCAACGTCGGCCGCCTCGACACCCCCGGCGACCTCGCCCGCACGATCCTCGCCCTCGAGGGCGCCGGGGCGAACCCGCGCAGCTTCGGCGGCCAGGATCTGGTCTCGGCGCTCGCCAAGCGCCGCCTCGACGACGGCTCGTTCGAAAACTGGCCGGGCACGACGGCCTTCGCGATCGTCGCCCTGCGTTCTGCCGGCGCCACCGGCGGCCTCGACAGCTCGGTCTCCTGGCTGGCCGGCGTCCAGAACGGCGACGGCGGCTGGGGCGACAACCCCGGCTCGCCGAGCACCCCCGACGGCACCGGCGCCGCGATGCAGGCGATCCCCGGCACCGAAGCCGCCCGCCACGGGCTCGCCTACCTGCGCCAGGCCCAGCGCCCCGACGGCGGCTTCGCCCTCGGCGGCTCCGGCAGCGTCAACTCGCAGTCGACCGCCTGGGCGGTGCAGGGGATGATCGCGGTCGGCACCGACCCGGCGACCGTCGCGACCGGCGGCAAGAGCCCGCTCGAGTACCTCGACTCGCTGCAACAGTCCGACGGCCACTACCGCTACTCGGCGTCCCGCGACCAGACGCCGGTCTGGGTGACCGGCCAGGTGCTGACCGCGACCGCCGGGGACGCCTTCCCGGTCCCGCCGGCGCCGCGCCTGCCGCAGCCGAAGCCGCAAAGCTCTCCGCCGCCGTCGCTGTCGGGCTCGGCACCCGTCGCGCCGTCGCTGCCTCCTGCCGCGACCGAATCGCACGGCCAAGGCGGCTCCGGGACGGCGGTCCCGCCGGCCGCCGCCGGCTCGGGTTCCTCCGCCGCGAAGCCGCCGCAGACCGGGGGGATACCGGTCGCGCCGTTTCCCGGCGGCGTCTCGCCGCAGGGCGAAGAACCGCCGGCGAGCGCGCCGCAACCGGCCGCGCCCCGCTTCGAAGCGAGCGAGAAGAGCGGCCCGAAGCCCTGGGCGCCGCTCGGCATCGGCCTCGGCAGCGCCGGCGCCGCGCTCGCCGCCGTCCTCCTCCTCGGCCGCCGCTTCGACTGGTAGCCGGGGCGCTATACCCTCGCGGCATGGATCTCGAGACGGCGATCCGCAGCCGCCGCACCCACAAGGCGTTCGGGCCCGAGCCGCTCCCCCGCGAGCAGGTCGAGGAGCTGCTCGAGCTCGCCCGCTGGGCGCCGAACCACCATCTGACCGCGCCCTGGCGCTTCCGCGTCGTCGGGCCGCGGGCGCTGGAGCGGCTGAAGGAGGCCGCCGGCCCGGACGGCGCCGCAAAGCTCGACCGCGCCCCGACCCTGATCGTCGTCTCCTGCGTGCTGAGCGGCGACCTCCTCCAGGACGAGGAGGACCTGCACGCGACCGCCGTCGCCTCCTACATCGTCCTGCTCGCCGCCCATGGCCGCGGCCTCGCCGGCTACTGGCGCACCCCCGGCGTGCTGCGCAGCGAGGAGGGGAGGCAGGCGGTGGGGCTGCCCGCCGGCGAGCGCGTCGTCGGCCTCCTGCACCTCGGCGCGCCGCGGCAGAACAAGCAGCCGCCGGAGCGCCCGTCGGTCGCCCAGACCACCGTCTTCCTCGACTGATGCTCTCGCGCGCGGCAGCCCTCGAGTCGATCGCCGGCGGGCACTTCGAGCTGGTCGTGATCGGCGGCGGCATCACCGGCGCCGGCGTCGCCCTCGACGCCGCCTCGCGCGGCTACTCGGTCGCCCTGCTGGAGCGCGGCGACTACGCCTCGGGGACCTCCAGCCGCTCCTCGAAGATGGTCCACGGCGGCCTCCGCTACCTGCAGAACTTCGACCTCGGCCTGGTCCGCGAGGCGCTGATCGAGCGCCAGCTGATGGTCCAGCTCGCCCCGCACCTGGTCTACCCGACGCCGTTCCTGGTCCCCAGCTTCGCCGACGAGCGCCGCCGGCGCGGGCTCGGCATCGGCCTCAACATGTACGACGTGATGGCGACGACGCGGGTCGGCCGCAGCCGCCGCGACATCCGCGCTTCCAAGGAGGAGGACGAGCAGCTCTACTGGTCGCCGGACCGCCACCGGACGATCGACCGCGAGGAGGTGCTGGAGATGGTTCCCGCGCTCGAGCGGCGCGACCCCGAGGACGCTTACCTCTTCTACGACTGCCAGACCGACGACGTGCGGCTCGTCCTCACCGTGCTCGGCGAGGCGGAGCGCTTCGGCGCGACGATGCTGAACGGCGCCGAGGTGACAGAGGTGCTGACCCGGGGCGGCCGTGCCTGCGGGGTCGCCTGCGTCGAGGCCGAGTCGGGCGAGCGCTTCGAGGTCGAGGCCGACAACGTCGTCAACGCGACCGGCGTCTGGGCCGACCGCATTCGCGGTGAGATCGTCGAGGAGGAGGACGTGCCGCGGATCGCGCCAAGCTGCGGCACGCACCTCCTCCTCGACAGGGACGATCTCTCGACCGGGTCGGCGGCCTGCATCGTTCCGGCCGGCGAGGGACGGGCGATCTTCGCCCTGCCCTGGTACGGCCGCACCCTGGTCGGCACCACCGACAACGACTACGACGGCGACATCGACCGCCCCCGCCCGGCGGGCGCCGACATCGAGTATCTGCTGGAGGCGGTCAACGCCTTCTTCGGCGTCTCGCTGGGCGTCGCCGACTTGGTCGGCGCCTACGCCGGCGTGCGGCCGCTGATCTCCACCGGCGACCCGAAGAAGTCGGTCAACATCTCGCGCAAAGCAGAGCTGTACGAGACCTCCTCGGGGATGCTGACGATCACCGGCGGCAAGCTGACGACCTGGCGGCGGATGGCGAAGCAGACGGTCGACCGGCTGGTCGAGCGGGGCGCCCGCGAGGCGCCCTGCCACACGGCCGAGATCCCGTTGGGGATGGAGGCACGCCCGGCCGACCTCGAGGCGCCGGCGGGGGTGGGGGAGGAGGCCGTCGCCCAGCTCGCCTTCCGCTACGGCCACGCGGCGCGGGCGGTCCTGGCACTGGCCGGGGGGGATCCGAAGCTGGCGGCGCCGATCGTCCCCGGCCGTCCCGACCTGCTCGCCGAGGCGACGGTCGCGGCCCGGCACGAGCAGGCCCGCAGCGTCGCCGACGTCCTCCTGCGCCGCACCCGGCTGGGCCTGCTCGCGGCGCCGCAGTTGCGCGACGCCGCCGCGGTGCGCCCGCTGGCCGAGGCGCTCGGCGCCGAGCTCGGCTGGTCGCGCCGCCAGGTCAAGCGCGAGGCCGAGGCCTGGCCGGCGGCCGCGGCCGAGGCCGGCGTCGACCCCGCCGCGACCGCGGCGGTCCAGCCCCTTCAATAACCTGCTGCCCGTGAACAAATCCGAACTGGAGTCCAAGCGCCTGGGCGAGCTGCACACGCTGGCCGCCGAGGCCGGCGTCGAGCGCTACCGGATGCTGCCCCGCGCCGAGCTGATCGAGAAGCTCGCCGGCGGCGAGGCGAACGGAGCGTCGAAGCCGAAAGGCGAGGGGGGCGGCCGCGAGTCCGGCCGCCGCCGGCAGCGCGGCGGTGGGGATCGTCCCCGCGGCGAGCGCCGCGAGCGCAAACCCCGCCAGGAGCAGCGCAAACCCCGCGACGAGCGCAAACCCCGCCAGGATCGGAAGCCGCGCCAGGAGCCGGAGGCCGAGGAGAAGCCGGAGCCGCCGCGATCCGAGCCCGCCCCCGCCGCATCGGCCGCGACTTCCGAGCGCCCGAAACGCAAACGCCGCCGCAGGCGCTGGGGCCGGCGCCGCAAGGGCGGCGTCCGCGTCCACGACCTGCTGCTGCCGCCCGCCGCCGGCGGCCGAGCGATCGTCTACGGCGAGAGCCGCGAGACCTGCACGGCGCTGCTGCGCGAGCTCGCGTCCGAACTCGCCGGGGAGTCGCAGGGGCCCGACCCGATCGCCCTGCTGATCGACCCCAGCCCGGAGGAGCTGGCCGACTGGAAGCGCGAGGCGCCGCGAGCCGAGATCGTCTCCGCCGGCCAGGCCCGCCATGCCGACGACGCCCTCGCCCAGGCGGCGCGCCGGGCAGGCGGCGGCGAGGACGTGATCGTCCTGATCGACTCCCTCACCCGCTTCGCCGAGGCCTTCGCCGGCCCCGAGGAGGCCCGCAAGCTGTTCGACGCCGGCCTCGGCACCGGCGGCGGCACCCTCACGGTCGTAGCCGCGCTCGAGCGCTCGGCCTGAGTCGCTCGCTCAGCCGCGGTAGGCGATGCGGCGCCAGCTCGGCTCGCGTGAGAGCTCGATCAGCTCGTTGCTGCGCTCGGGCTGGACGTAGCCGAAGGTCTGGTTGCGCTCGTCGAAGACGACGTCGAGCTCACCCTCTTTGACCCGCTGGTCGAGCCAGGCGCCGCGGAAGACGAGCCGGCGCAGCCAGTGGACGAGGCTGCGGTTGGAGGGGCCGACCAGGTCCTCCCAGTTCTCGTTGATGTGGGCGCCGAGGCGGGAGCAGGGCTCGGCGATCTCGCCGTTGACGGCGAGGTCGAGCAGGTCTTCGAGCTCGTCGCGGCTCAGCCCCTGCTGGACGAAGCCGAGTTTGACCGCGGCCTGCTCCACGCGCTGGCCGAAGTCCTGCTCGTTGAAGGCGAAGCGGAGCTCGCCGTACTCGAGCACGTAGTCGGAGCCCGACTCATAGTTGCCTCTGCGGGTCGTCTTCTTATTCACGTTGAAGCCCAATCTGCCTCCGCAAGCCCGGCGGGAGCAGGTGCTGGATCATGCCTGTCATCGTAGCCGCGTGCGTTGGCGCGGCGAGGCTGAAAGAGGTGTTGCGCTTGATCGACCTGCACTGCCACATCCTTCCCGAACTCGATGACGGGGCGCTCGACCGCCGCGACAGCGCCGGCATGGCCCGCCAGGCAGCGGCCGACGGGATCGAATCGGTCTGCGCCACGCCCCACATCCGCCACGATCACGACGTCCGCATCGAGGAGGTCGGCGACCGCGTCGCGGCGCTCAACGCCCATCTGGAAGAGGAGGGGATCGCGGTCGAGGTGCTGAGCGGCGGCGAGGTCGCCGAGACCGCGGTCGAGGCGCTCTCCGAGGAGGAGCTGGCCCGGGTCTCCCTCGGCGCCGGGCGCTGGGTGCTGCTCGAGCCGGCGCCGGGGCCGCTGAGCGACAGCCTCGAGCGCCGCGTCGGCCACCTCGCCGAGCGCGGCCATCGAGCGCTGATCGCCCACCCCGAGCGACACATCTCCGAAGACATGTTCGAGCGCATGGCGCGCCTGGTCGAGGCCGGCGCGCTGATCCAGGCGACCGCCGACTTCTTCCTCCGCGAGCGCACCGCCGCGGGCATGGCCGGCCTCGCCGAGCGGCGCCTGGTCCACGTCCTCAGCAGCGACGCCCACTCATCGCACGGCGGCCGCCCCGTCCACCTCAGCGAGGCCTTCGCGAAGCTGCGCGAGGTGAAGGAGCTGGCCCCCCACGTCGACTGGATCGCCAACACGGCCCCCCGCGCCATCGTCGAGGGCAGCGCCCTCGAAGTCCCGTGGTCCACTGTCGATTTTTAGACCCCATAGGGTCATCAAATCGACAGTTAGCGTCAGAGGCGCCGCAGCTCGACCCGGGGGGCGAGCTCTTCGACCACCGACCGCTCGGCGCTGCCGAGGCCGGCGCGGAGGAAGTTGGCGGCGCCGGCCGCGGCGCCGATCCGCAGCGTCTCCTCCCACTCGCGGCCGGCCGCCATGCAGGCGGCGAGCGCGCCCATCATCGAGTCGCCGCAGCCCTCGCGGGCGCCGCGCTCGAAGCGCGGCGGGATCAGCTCCCAGGCTTCGTCGCCGCGCACCACCATCGCCGGCGCCTCGGCGCGGGTGACGATCGCCGCCGCGGCGCCGCGCTCCAGCAGCCGCTCGATCGCGGCCCGCATCCGCGCTTCGGTGTCGACCGGTCCGGCGACGAACCGGGCGACCTCCCAGTCGTTGATCTTGACCAGGTCGGGCTTGCCCTCGAGGGCGCTGTCGAGCCGCGGCGGCGAGAGGTCGACGATCACCGGCGTGCCGTTGTCGCGCACGTCGGCGACCAGGTCGCCGTAGATCTCCAGCGGCAGCGCCTCGCCCGGGTAAGGGTCGCAGAGGGCGAGCACGTCGGCGTCGAGCGCCGCCGCGAGCGTGGCCGAGAAGAGGTCGTCGATCTCGTGGCGCGAGGCGGGCAGGCCGGCGCTCTGTGCGACCGGCACCCGCTCGCCGCTGCGGCGGTCGTGGATGTAGGCGCCGTTCGCCTCGCCGGTCTCGATCGGCCGCAACTCGAAGGGGAACTGCTCCAGCAGCGGCCGCAGCACGTCTCCGGTCTCACCGCCGAGGAAGCCGCAGAGCACGGCCTCGGCGCCGAGCTCGGCCGCCATCCGCGCCACCCAGACGCCCTGGCCGGCGGCGTGGAGGTGGATGTCGTCGCCGCCGTCTGAAGTTAGCGCCTCGACCGTCACCGAGAGCATCGGGTTGGGGCCGAAGATCGCGACCTTGCCGCCGGAGGGGGGAGAGACGGGCTCGCTGTGCACTTGGGACATCATGACCCCCCGCCGGATGCGCCGCCTGCCTTCGACGACGGTGCTCGGGCGCCGCGTTCCCGTGGCCACCGGCCTCCGCGCCCGCCTGCTCGGCCTCGCCCACCTCGACCGCGAGCGAGCCGGGGCCGGCCTGCTGATCCCGCGCTGCGCCTGTGTCCACACCTTCGGCATGCGCTTCGCGCTCGACCTCGTCTTCCTCGACCGGCGCGGTGAGGCGATCGCCGTGCGCCGCGGCGTGCGGCCGCGCCGGGTTGCCTCCGCCCGCGGTGCGAGCGCCGTCCTTGAGCTACCCTCGGAACCGGGTTTCGGCATAGCCACGGGCTGAGCCGTCACAATCAAAGGCGATGCCTTCCGATGAGCCGAAGTGGGTGTACCGGTTCGACGAGGGATCGAGGGAGATGCGCGACCTGCTCGGCGGCAAGGGCGCCAACATCGCCGAGATGGCGCGGCTCGGTCCGCCGATCAGGGTGCCGGCCGGCTTCACCGTCACGACCGAGGCCTGCGTCGCCTTCCTCGCCGCCGGCGCGGACTTCCCGCCCGGGCTGGAGGGACAGCTCGACGTCGCGCTGGACGGGCTCGAGGCCGAGGCCGGCAAGCGGCTCGGCGATCCCTCCGACCCGCTGCTCGTCTCGGTCCGCTCGGGCGCCCGCGAATCGATGCCGGGGATGATGGACACCGTCCTCAACCTCGGCCTCGGCGACGAGGCGGTCGGCGGTCTCGCCGAGCGGACCGACAACGAGCGCTTCGCCTGGGACTCCTACCGCCGCTTCGTGCAGATGTTCGGCAACGTCGTCTCCGGGATCGACGGGATGCTGTTCGAGGAGGCGATCCGCGCGGTCAAGTCCGAGCGCGGCGTCGCCCTCGACACCGAGCTGACGGCGGCGGACTTGCGCCGCTTGGTCGACGACTTCAAGCGGGTCTTCGCCGAGCAGGCCGGGCGCGACTTCCCGCAGGCTCCGCGCGCGCAGCTGAGCGAGGCGGTCGCCGCCGTCTTCCGCTCCTGGAACGGGGCGCGGGCGATCGAGTACCGGCGCCTGAACGGCATCCCCGACGAGTGGGGCACCGCGGTCAACGTCCAGCAGATGGTCTTCGGCAACATGGGCAGCCGGTCGGGATCCGGCGTCGCCTTCAGCCGCGACGAGATCACCGGCGAGCCCTCGCCGTCGGGCGACTTCCTGCTCGACGCGCAGGGAGAGGACGTCGTCTCCGGCACCCGCGACACCGCCGACCTCGAGGAGATGGCGCGGATGCTGCCCGAGGCGCACCACCAGCTGGTCGAGATAATCGCGGCGCTGGAGCGTCACTTCCGCGACATGCAGGACGTCGAGTTCACGGTCGAGGAGGGGACGCTGTTCATGCTGCAGACGCGCAGCGCCAAGCGGCCCGCGCAGGCGGCCGTGCGGGTCGCCGTCGACATGGTCGGCGAGCGGATCCTCAGCCGCGCCGAGGCGATCGCCAAGATCGACGCCTCGAAGCTGGAAGCGCTCCTGCACCCGGCCTTCGATCCGAACTTCGAGCTGCGGCCGCTGGCCCGCGGCGTGCCCGCCTCGCCCGGCGCCGCCGTGGGCGAGGTCGTGTTCACCGCCGAGCGCGCGGTCGAGCGGGCCGCGGAGGGCACCGCGGTGATCCTGGTGCGCCCCTTCACCGAGGCCGACGACGTCGCCGGCTTCGACGCTGCCCGCGGCATCCTCACCTCCGAGGGCGGCAAGGCCTCACACGCGGCCCTGGTCGCGCGCGGCATGGGCCGGCCCT
This sequence comes from uncultured Solirubrobacterales bacterium, assembly GCA_963702955.1. Classification (GTDB taxonomy): domain Bacteria; phylum Actinomycetota; class Thermoleophilia; order Solirubrobacterales; family 70-9; genus VRUE01. The sequence goes on from OY969774.1 coordinate 455,351, forward strand.
GCGTCTGCGGCGCCTCGGCGTTGGAGATCGACCTCGAGACGCGCGAGATGCGGGTCAACGGCCAGGTTCTGAACGAGGGCGAGCGGATCGCGATCGACGGCGGCAGCGGCGTGGTGACTACGCAGGACGTGCCGCTGGTCGAGGCGGAGATGGACGAGCGCTTCCGCACCGTGCTGGAGTGGGCCGACGAGCTGCGCCGGCTCGGCGTGCGCGCCAACGCCGACCGGCCCGAGGACGCCGTCAAGGCGCGCCGCTTCGGCGCCGAGGGGATCGGCCTCTGCCGCACCGAGCACATGTTCCTCGGCGAGCGCCAGCCGGCGATGCAGCGGATGATCATGGCCGAGGACGAGGAGCGCCGGCGCGCCGCGCTGGCCGAGCTGGAGCCGCTGCAGAAGGCCGACTTCGAAGGCCTGTTCGCGGAGATGGCCGGGCTGCCGGTGACGATCCGGCTGCTCGACCCGCCGCTGCACGAGTTCCTGCCGCGGGCCGAGGACCTGGCGCTGGAGATCGAGCGGCGCGGCGCCTCGGGCGAGCACGGGGCGGCGATCGCGCGGCTGGAGGCCGAGCTGCACCGGGTCCGCCAGCTCGAGGAGACGAACCCGATGCTCGGCACCCGCGGCTGCCGGCTGGGGCTCGAGTTCCCCGAGGTCTACGAGATGCAGGTGCGGGCGATCGTCGCCGCCGCCGCGGCGCTGCGCGAGCGCGAGGGAGCCGCCCCCGAGCTGGAGATCATGATCCCGCTGGTCGACTACGAGGGCGAGCTGGCGGCGATCGCCGAGCTGGTCGAGCGGACCGCGGCGGAGGCCGCCGAGCGGGCCGGGGCGGAGCCGGTGCCGTTCCGGGTCGGGACGATGATCGAGCTGCCGCGCGCCTGTCTGATCGCCGGCCGCCTCGCCGAGCGGGCCGAGTTCTTCAGCTTCGGCACCAACGACCTCACCCAGACGACGCTCGGCTTCTCCCGCGACGACTCCGAGGGCCGCTTTCTCAGCGAGTACCTGCGCCGCAAGATCGTCCGCCGCAGCCCCTTCGAGACGGTCAACGTCGACGGCGTCGGGGAGCTGGTGAAGACGGCGGTCGAGCGCGGCCGCGCCGCCCGGCCCGACCTCGGGCTGGGGATCTGCGGCGAGCACGGCGGCGACCCCGACAGCATCGCCTTCTTCCACGAGGCCGGCCTCGACTACGTCAGCTGCTCGCCCTTCCGCGTGCCGATCGCCCGGGTGGCGGCGGCCCAGGCCGCGGTAGCTGCGAAGTAATCGCCTCCCAGAGGGGGGAGAGTTTTTGTCGCTGAGCCCTTGGTAGGGCATGCTTCCCCAGCGCCGCGAGATCGCCAGCGTCGTCGTCTGCGAGGACGACACCACCACGCTCGAGCTGCTCTGCGACCACCTCGTCGCCGACCGCTTCGGGGTGCTGCCGGCGCCGAGCGCCTCCGACGCGCTGCGGCTTTGCCGCTACAAGCAGCCGGACCTGATGTTGCTCGACCTGACCCTGCCGGACGCCTCCGGGCTCGACGTCCTGCAGGAGATCCGCGAAGCGGACGGGATCGCCACCCGCTTCGACCCGGGGCTGCCGGTGATCGTCCTCACCGGCCGCGGCGCCGACGACGACCGGGTCCGCGGCCTCGAGTTCGGGGCGGACGACTATCTGGTCAAGCCGTTCCACTACCCGGAGCTGCGGGCGCGGATCGGCGCCGTGCTGCGGCGGCGGGCGGAGCGGCGCGACGGGCCGCTGCGGGTCGGCGAGCTGATCGTCAACCCGGCGCGGCGGCGGACCTGGCTCGGTCAGCGGTCGATCGAGCTCTCGGCGAAAGAGTTCTCGCTGCTCCACATCCTCGCCACCGATCCGCACCGGGTCTTCACCAAGCGCGAGCTGCTCGGCGAGGTCTGGGGCTACCGGACGCCGGCGAAGACGCGGACGCTCGATTCCCACGCGAGCCGGCTGCGGCGCAAACTCGATCCCGAGGACGGGCGCTTCGTGATCAATTGCTGGGGCGTCGGCTACAGGCTGCTGGACGGATGATCGCGCCGGCCGAGATCCTCGCCGGCTGGCCGCTCGCCGCCTCCTTCGCCGCGGCGGCCACCGCGCAGGGCCTGCGCGCGCGCCGTCGCAGCGCCCTCAACCAGGCGCTGCACGAGCTGCGCCGCCCGCTGCAGGCGCTCGCGCTGGCGGGTGGGAGAGAACCGCCGCTGCCCGCCGTGGTCGAGAGTTCGGTCCGGCTGGCGACGGTCGCGCTGGAGCGGCTCGAGCGCGAGGTCAACGGCGGCGGCGCTCTCGGCGAGCAGCGCGAGCAGGTCCACGTCCGCCCGCTGATCGAGTCCGCGGTCGGTCGCTGGCAGGCGCGGGCGCAGCTCGGCGGCGGCTCGCTGCGGCTCGGCTGGTGGGCCGGCGAGGCGATCGTCAACGGCGACGGCGCGGCGCTCGCCCAGGCCGTCGACAACCTGATCGTCAACGCGATCGAGCACGGCGGCCCGGCGGTCACGGTCGAGGCAAGGCGCAGCGGCAGGCGACTGCGAATCGTCGTCGCCGACTCCGGCACCGCCTCGCGACCGCCGTCGCGGCGCGGCACACCGGCCGAGACGATCGCCCGTCTCCGCGGCCGCAATCGCCGCGGACACGGGCTGGCCGTGGTCAGGCGGGTGGCGGCGGCTCACGACGGCCGCTTCGCGCTGCAGCGCGCCGCGAGCGGCTCGCTCGCCGCGCTCGAGCTGCCGCTGGCCGGCGACGACTATCCGCTCGCAGCATGAGCCGCCGCGGGCGGGCGGTCGCCTTCCTGCTGGCGGCGCTGCTCGCCGCCGGCGCGGCGGCGGCGATCGCCGACGGCTACGGGTCGAGCGTCGCCCGCGGCTACGGTCCGCTGCGGCCCGTCGTCGTCCTCGACTCCTCGTTGCCGGCCGGCAGGAGGATCGGCCCGCGCCAGGCCGGCTCGGCGCTGGCGGTGCGCCGGGTGCCGGAGCGGTTCGTCCCACCCGGCGCGCTGGCCTCGCCGGCCGAAGCGCTCGGGTTCGTGCCGCGCGCGGCGCTGCCGGCCGGCTCCTACCTGCTGGCGGCGCAGCTCGGCACTCCGCACCGGCACAGTCGCCGCTCTCCCGCCCTCGACGGCGGTCGCCGCCCGGTCGAAATCGCGGTCAGCGGCGCCGGCGCCCTGCTCGCCACGGGCGCGCCGCCGGCGGGCGGCAGGGTCAACGTGGTCGTGACCGGCGAACCGAGCGGTCCCGGTCCCGGGCGAACCCAGGTCGCCGCCGCGGCGGTGCCGCTGCTCGGCCTCCAGCCCGGTCCCGAAGGCGCCGAAGCCGGCGCCACGGCGGAGGCGACGCTGGCGCTGACCAAGGCGCAGGCGCTGCGGCTGATCGCCGCCGAGAGCTTCGCCCGCAAGATCACCCTGCTGCCCGGGGGCTAGGTGGAGGTGGAGGCGCGGCCGCGACACCTGGAGGCGTTCTCGGCCTCGCTGCGCGAGAAGCTGATCGAGCGCCGCCGGGCCGGCGCCGCCTCAGGTGCGCCGCCGGTGGGCGAGTTCGGCGAAGAGGTTCGGGAGCTGGTCAACGTCGAGGCGGCTCTGCTCGGCGCCGAGGATCGCGACGATCTCGTCGCCCGCATCGTCCGCGACACCGTCGGCCTCGGGCCGCTCGAGGAGCTGCTCGCCGACCCGAGCGTCGAGGAGGTGATGGTCAACGGGCCCGACCGCGTCTATATAGAGAGAGGCGGCCGGATCGAGCCGACCGCGGTCGCCTTCGCCGGCGAGGAGGAGTTGCGCAACGCGATCGAGCGCATCCTCGCTCCGCTCGGCCGGCGGATCGACGAGCTGAGCCCGATGGTCAACGCGCGGCTGGCGGACGGCTCGCGGGTCAACGCGGTGATCCCGCCGCTGGCGATCGACGGCCCGGCCCTCTCGATCCGCCGCTTCGGCGCCCGCCGTCCGGGGCCGCGCGAGCTGGTCGAGCTGGGCACGCTCGACCAGGCCCAGCTGGATCTGCTGCAGCGGGCGGTCGCCGGGCGGCGCAGCGTTCTGGTCAGCGGCGGCACCGGCTCGGGCAAGACGACTCTGCTCAACGCGATCTCCGGCTTCATCGGCGAGGAGGAGCGCGTGGTGACGATCGAGGACGCGGCCGAGTTGAAGTTGCGGCAACGGCACGTAGTCCGCCTGGAGAGCCGTCCGGCGAGCGTCGAGGGCAGGGGAGAGGTGACGATCCGCGACCTGCTGCGCAACGCGCTGCGGATGCGGCCGGACCGGATCGTGATCGGCGAGGTGCGGGGCGCCGAGGCGCTCGACCTGCTGACCGCGCTCAACACCGGCCACGACGGGGCACTCTCGACGGTCCACGCCAACTCGCCGGCCGACGCGCTGAGCCGGCTGGAGACGCTTGCCCTGATGGCCGGGCTCGGCCTGCCGCACGAGGCGATCGCCGTGCAGGCGCGGCGGGGCATCGACCTCGTCGTCCAGCTGGAGCGCCGGGATGACGGCTCGCGCCGGGTGGTCGAGATCGCCGAGGTCGCGTGCTGATCCTGGTCGGCGCCCTGGCCGGAGGGCTGGCGGCCCTGGCGGCGCGCGAGGCGGTGCTGGCGAGCCCGGCGGCGGCCCGCTGGCTGCGGCTGGCGCTGGAGCCGTTGCGGCGCGCCGGGCGGGAGGGTTACGCGCCCTCGACCCTGGAGCGCCGTCGCCTCGCCGCGGTCGGTGCCGGCGGCGCCCTGCTCGGCGGCTGGTTCCTCGCCGGGCCGTCGGTGGCGTTGCCGCTGGCGATCGCCGGTCCGGGCCTGGCGGCGTGGGCGGTCTCCAGCCGCCGCCGGCGCTACCGCCGGGCGGTCGAGCGGGCGCTGCCCGAGGTCGCCGCGGCGGTCGCCGACTCGCTTGCCGCCGGACGCTCGCTGCGCGCCTCGCTGCCGGCCGCGGCCACCTCGCTCGACGGCCCGGCCGCGGTCGAGCTGGCGCGGCTCGGCGCCGAGCTGGACCTCGGCGCGCCGACCGGCGAGGCGGTCGCCGGCTGGCGGCGGCGGATGCGATCCGCCCGGATCGACGCCTTCGCCGCGGCGCTGCTCAGCCAGCGGCTGGCGGGCGGCGACCTCGCCGGGCTGCTGCGCCGCTTCGCCGCGGGGGCGGCCGAGCGCGACCGGGCGGCCGAAGACGCGCGCTCGGCGACCGCCCAGGCCAGATTCACCGGCTTGCTCGTCGTCGCGATGCCAAGTGGCGGCGCCCTCTTCGCCGAGCTGATCCAGCCCGGCTTCGTCGGCAAGGTGATGGGCACTCCCGCATCGGCCGTCCTCGTCGCGCTCGCGGCAGCGTTCCAAATCGCCGGCTTCGTCGCGATCCGCCGCCTCTCGCGGGTGGTCGAGTGAACGGCGCGGGCCTGCTCGCCGCGATTTCGGTGCTGCTCGCCTGCGCCGCGCTGCGCGAGCTGCGGCCCGCCGGCGCGCCGGGCGGCGCGTCTCCGCTCGGCTTCCTCACCCGCGGGCGTTCGGCGCGGGCGGCGCTGCGCCTCGGCCTGCCGGCGCGGATCTCGCGGGCTGGGTTGGAGGAGCGGATCTCGCTCGGCGCCGTGCTGCTGGCGAAGCTGGCCTGCACGGCGACAGGTGGTATCGCCGCCTTGCTTGCGGTGCCGGCTGCACCGGGGCGGATCGCGATCCTGGTCGCGATCGGCATGCCCGCGGCCGGGTTCGTCCTTCCCGACGCTCTGCTGGAGCGCGAGGCGCGCCGCCGCCGGCGTCGCCTGCTCGGGGCGCTGCCCGATGCGCTCGACCTGCTCGCCGTCGCCTCCGCCTCCGGTCGCAGCCCGGCGGCCGGGTTCGCCGAGATCGCTCGCTCCGGCGAGGGGCCGCTGGCCGAGGAGCTGCGGATGACCGTCGCCGAGCTCTCCTGCGGCCGCCCGCTGCCGGACGCCCTGCGGGGGCTGCGCGAGCGCGTCCCGGGCAGCGAGCTCGCGACCCTCTGCGCCTCGATCGAGCGCTCCCGCCGGCTCGGCTCGCCCCTCGCCGACCAGCTCCGCCGCCAGTCGGGGTCCCTGCGCCGCGACCAGCGTCGCGCGGTCGAGGAGCGGGCCGCCCGCGCCGCGCCGAAGATCCAGCTCGTCGTCGCCCTGGTCCTCGTCCCCTCGGTCCTGCTGATGATCGCCGCCGGCCTGATCGCCAACGCCGACGTCCTCCTCGGCGGCTTCTAGCGATCCCCGCTCCCCTGCAACCGGGCTTGCGGTTGGGGCGGATGTTTGTGGTCGTGTTGCAAAGTGGGGCGAAGTGGGGTAGTGTGGCGCTCGAGTTGAAGCCCAGGACCGGGGTGGTGAGGCTCCTCCCACCTCATCACTCCGGTCCCAACTCTCTTCCCAGGCCGCAGAAAGGACATCGACGAGGATGGCATTCCGGGGTCTCTACGAGCACAGCCTCGACTCCAAGGATCGCCTCACGGTTCCCTCCCGGTTCCGCGCTCCGCTCTCCGACGGCGTTGTTCTCTCCAAGGGCTTCGACCCCTGCGTCTGGGTGCACACGACCGCGGAGTTCGAGCAGCTCTCCGACCGCTTCCTCTCGCCGCACAGCCCGTTCGGCAGCGACGCGCGCCGCCTGCGGCGCCGCTTCCACGGCGGCTCCTTCGACGAGAAGCTCGACTCGGCCGGCCGCATCCGCGTCCCCAAACCGCTGATCGAGCACGCCGGCCTGACCGGCCCCTGCGTCGTGATCGGCGCCGGCGAGTACCTCGAGATCTGGAACGCCGAGGCCTGGGCGAAGCAGGAGGAGGAGCTCGACGCCGCCGCTCCCGAAATCGCCGAGGGCCTGGCCGGAAGCGGAGCGGCTGCGTGAGATGCGAGCCCGTGCCGAACTCCAGCCGGCGGCTGCCCCGCAAGCGATGAGCGCAACCCTTCTATTCATGCCGACCGAGCACGAACCAGTCCTCGCCCCCGAGCTGACCGCCCTGCTCGCGCCGCAGCCGGGCCAGACCGCGGTCGACTGCACCTTCGGCGGCGGCGGCCACGCGCGCCTGATCGCCGCGGCGATCGGCCCCGAGGGAACGCTGATCTGCATCGACCGCGACCCCGCGGCGGAGGCCCGCTTCGAGCGCTTCGCCGCCGAGGCGCCCTGCTGCACTCGCTTCATCGGTTCCGACTTCGCGGCAGGGCTTCGCACCCTGCGCGGCGAAGGCCTCCACCCAGACATGGTCTACATGGACCTCGGAATGTCCTCGATGCAGGTCGACGCCCGGGAGCGGGGCTTCTCCTACTCCTACGACGCGCCACTCGACATGCGCATGGACACGCGCCGGCAGCTGACCGCCGCCGACCTGCTCAACGAGTGGCCGGAGTCGCGGATCGCGCAGGCGCTGCGCCGCTTCGGCGAGGAGCGCTACGCCGGCGGGATCGCCCGCGAGATCGTCCGACGCCGGCCGCTGGGGACGACCTCCGAGCTGGTCGCCGCGGTCAAGGCCGGGATGCCGGCCTCGGCGCGGTTCGGCGGCGGCCACCCGGCGAAGCGGACCTTCCAGGCGATCCGGATCGCCGTCAACGGCGAGCTCGACTCGCTCGAGGACGCGCTGCCGACGGCCTGGGGGATGCTGCCGATCGGCGGTCGGCTCGCTGCGATCTCCTTCCACTCGCTCGAGGACCGTCGCGTCAAGCGCTTCCTGGCGGAGCGCGCCCGCGGCTGCGTCTGCCCGCCGGAGCTGCCGGTCTGCGTCTGCGGCCGCGAGCCCGAAGCCGAGCTGCCGGCCCGGCGGGCGATCGCCCCCGGGCCCGACGAGGTCGCCGCCAACCCGCGCTCCAAGTCCGCCCACCTGCGCGCCGCGGCGAAGATCGCCGCCGCACAACCGGCCGGGAGCGCCGCCTGATGGCCGCCGCCGCGACCGCCCGCAGCGCCGCCCCGACCCGCGCGCCGCGCCACCGGCCCGCGCCGCGGCCTCGCAAAGCGCCGGTCCGCCGCCCCGGTGGCCAGCTGATCCCGATCGCCGTCGGCACCGCGACCGCGGTTCGCAACCTGCCCGACTCCGGCCTGATGGTGCGGCTGACCCGTGGCCGCGCCTGGATCGCGGTGCTCGGCGTCCTGCTGGTCGGGATCGTCACCCTCAACGTGATCACCCTCAGCCTCGCCGCCGGTGCCGGCCACGTCGACCAGAACATCCAGGCGCTCGACCAGGAGAACTCGCTGCTGCGCAGCCGCGACGCCGAGCGCTCCGGAGCGGCCCGCGTCCGCCACGACGCCGCCTCGTTCGGCCTGAGCGCCGCGCCGGCGAACGAAGTCGGCTTCGTCAAGGCCGAGCCGAGCGACGCGGCGACCGCGGCACGGCGCCTCGCGGCCGCCGAAGCGGGCTACTGAGGCCCTCGATGCGGACGATCGAGCGAAGGATCGGACTGCTCTTCGCCGGCTTTCTCCTCTGCTTCCTCGTGATCGGCGCCCGCGCCTTCTGGCTGCAGGGGGTCGAAGGGGCGACGCTCGCCTCCGAGGCGGCCTCGCAGCAGACCGAGTCGATCGTCGTCCCCGGCCTGCGCGGCAGCGTCCTCGATCGCTACGGCAACCCGCTCGCCGTCTCCGAAGACGCGAAGACGATCTACGCGACGCCCTACCAGGTCAAGCAGGCGGGGAAGGACGCCGCCGAACTGGCCCCGATCCTCGGCATGAAGAGCAGCGAAGTGCTGAAGAGCCTGACTGCGGAAGGAGGCTTCTCCTACGTCGCCCGCAAGGTCAACCTGCCGACCGCGGCCCGGGTTGCGCGGCTCGAACTGGCCGGGATCGGCGAGCTTCCCGACAGCCGCCGCACCTACCCGCAGGGGGACCTTGCGACGCAGACGATCGGCGCGGTCGGCTCCGAAAACCAGGGCCTGACCGGGCTCGAGGCCGGCGAGGAATCGGTGCTGCGCGGCGAAGACGGCGAACGGCAGGTCGTCAACGACGCGCTCGGCGAACCGATCCGGCTGGAAACCGTGAAGGGAGCGAAGGACGGGGAAGACCTGCAGCTGACGCTCGACCCGGCGATCCAGAAGAGGACCGAACAGGTGCTGGGCGAAGTCGGCGAAACCTACGCGCCGAAGGGCGCCACGGCGATCGTCATGGACCCGCGCAACTCGCAGATCCTGGCGACGGCGAACTGGCCGCCGGTCGATCCGACCGACCTCGAAGGCGTCGATCCCGAAGACCTGATGGAACGCGCGACCGGCTTCACCTACGAGCCGGGCTCGACCTTCAAGGCGTTCACCGTCTCTGCCGCTCTCGAGGAAGGGGAGGTGACGCCGGAAACGTCCTTCACGCTGCCGCCCGAACTCCACGTCGCCGACCGCACGATCACCGACGCCGAGCCGCGCCCGACCGTGACCCTGACCGTAGCCCAGATCCTCGCCCAGTCCTCCAACGTCGGCGCGGTGACGATCGGCCTCGGGCTGGGCGCGGAAAAGTTCAGCCGCTGGATCGACCGCTTCGGCTTCGGCCGCCCGACCGGGGTGCAGTTCCCGGCCGAGGAGCAGGGGCTCGTGCCGAAGCTGGACGAATACTCCGGCTCGACGATGGGCAACCTGCCGATGGGCCAGGGCCTGGGGGTGACGCCGATGCAGATGATCGCCGGCTACTCGGCGATCGCCGACGGCGGCATCCTGCGGCGGCCGCAGCTGATCGAGAAGGTCGGCGACGAACCGGTCCACGAGCCGAAGGGGCACCGGGTGATCTCCCCGCAGGTGGCCGAAGAGGTGCGAACGATGCTCGAGGGGGTGCTCGAAGCGGGCGGCACGGCGTCCGAGGTGAGCGTGCCCGGGTACACGCTGGCCGGCAAGACCGGGACCGCGCAGGTGGCCGAAGACGGGGGGTACTCCGAAACCAAGTTCGTGGCCTCGTTCATCGGATTCGCGCCGGCGGCCAATCCGCGGTTGCTGGTGGCGGTGATCGTCGATCAGCCGCAGGGGGATATCTACGGCGGGTCGGTGGCGGCTCCGGCGTTCGGCAAGATCGCGGCGTTTGCTCTTCCCTATCTGGGTGTGCCCAGCGAATAGCGGGCCCTCCTAAACTCCGCTGCCGTGAGATTGGATGAGCTTGTGGCCGTAGCTGACCAGGCCCGAATCGTCGGCGATGGTTCGGTCGAGGTCGAGTCCTTGGCGTATGACAGCCGCAAGGTGGGAGCTGGGGCGTTGTTCTTCTGTGTGCCCGGAGAGAAGGTCGATGGGCACTCGTTTGCCGCGGGCGCGGTGGAGGCCGGGGCCGGGGCGCTTGTTGTCGAGCGGGAGCTGGAGCTGGGGGTGGCTCAGGTCGTGGTCGGCGATGTTCGGGCCGCGATGGCTCCGCTCGCCGCGCGGTTTTGGGGGGATCCGACGGGGGAGCTGAAGGTCGTTGGGATTACCGGCACGAACGGGAAGACGACCACGGCGTTCTTGGTTCGGGAGGTTCTGGAGGCTGCCGGTGTTCGGTGCGGGCTGCTTGGGACCGTCAAGCAGGTCGTGGGTGGGGTGGAGGAGGCGGTCGAGCGGACCACGCCCGAGGCCGTCAACCTGCAGGCGACCTTTCGGCGGATGCTGGACGGAGGCGACGAGGCCTGCGTGATGGAGGTTTCCTCGCATGCGCTGAGGCTGCACCGCGCCGACGCGATCCACTTCGAGCTGGCGCTGTTCACGAATCTGACTCAGGATCACCTCGACTTCCATGCGGACATGGAGGACTACTTCCGCTCGAAGCGGCTGCTGTTCGAGATGGGCCCGCGGGTCGCGATCGTCAACGTCAACGACGAATACGGACGCCGCCTGGCGGAGGAATTCGAGTGCGCGACCTTCTCCGCCAAGGGCCGCGAAGCCGACCTCGCCGCCCAAGACGTCGACTTCGACGCGAGCGGCGCCGGCTTCATGATCAAACCGGGGCCGTTGCGGGTGCGGACGGGGTTGCCGGGGGAGTTCAACGTTGCGAATGCGCTGGGGGCGTTTGCGGCCTGCACGGCGCTTGGGGTCGAGCCGGAGGTGGCTGCGGCGGGGCTTGGCGAGGCCTCGCCGCCGCCCGGGCGCTTCGAGCCGGTTTCCGAGGGGCAGCCGTTCGCCGTCCTCGTCGACTACGCGCACACGCCCGACTCGCTGGAGAACGTGTTGCGATCGGCGCGACAGCTGACCCCCGGACGGCTGATCGCCGTGTTCGGCGCCGGCGGCGACCGCGATCGCGACAAGCGGCCGAAGATGGGGCGGGCCGGCGCCGAGCTCTCCGACCTCGCCGTGATCACCTCCGACAACCCGCGCTCGGAGGATCCCGCGGCGATCGTCGCCGAGGTCGCCGCCGGTGCCGAGGGCCGCGGCGAGGTCGAGATCGAGGTCGACCGTCGCGCGGCGATCGCGCTGGCGCTGGCGCGCGCGCAGCCCGGCGATACGGTCGTGATCGCCGGCAAGGGCCACGAGCAGGGCCAGGAGTTCGAGGGCGGTCGCACGATCCCCTTCGACGACCGCGACGTCGCCCGCGAGGAGCTGCGGAGGCTGCCGGGCGCCGCCGATCCCGCCGCGGCGGATCTCCGGTGAATCTCACTCCGGAGCAGATCGCGGCGGCGATGGGCGCGGAGATCGTCGCAAGGGGTGACGCGTCGATGCCGCAGCGCGCCGCGATCGCCTCGAACGAGATCGGCCCGGGCGACCTCTTCTTCGGCCTCCGGGGCGGCCGGCGCGACGGCGGCAGCTTCGCCGCCGACGCGATCGCCTCCGGAGCCTGGGGGGCCGTCGTCAAGCCGGAGCGGGCCGCCGGCCTCGGCGGCGCCTGGGTCTTCGCGGCCGGCGACCCGCTCGCCGCCCTGCAGGCGCTGGCCCGCGTCTGGCGCCGCGAGCTCGGCGCCCGCGTGGTCGGCGTCACCGGCTCGGTCGGCAAGACCTCGGTCAAGGACATCGCCCGGGCGCTGCTGCCGGGGCGGGTCCACGCCAACCGCGAGAACCTCAACACCGAGATCGGGTTGCCGCTGACCGTGCTCGAAGCGCCGCCCGACACCGAGACGCTGGTGCTGGAGATGGCGATGCGCGGCCCCGGCCAGATCGCCGAGCTGGCGGCGATCGCCGAGCCCGAAGTGGCGGTGATCACCAACGTCGGCCCGGTCCACGTCGAGCTGCTCGGCTCGGTCGAGGCGATCGCGGCGGCGAAGGCCGAGGTGCTGGCGGCGCTGCCGCCCGACGGCACGGCGGTCGTCCCGGTCGAGGCCGGCGAGCTGGAGCCGCACCTGGGCGAGGCCCCGGCGCTGCTGCGCTTCGGCCCCGGCGGCGACCTCGACCCGGTCGAGTCGAAGGTCGAGGACGGGGTGACCGAGGCGCTGATCGCCACCCCGGCCGGGCGCGCCCGCTTCCACTTCCCCTTTGCCGAGCGCCACAACCTGACCAACGCCCTGGCCGCGATCGGGGCCGGCGTGGCGCTCGGCGCCTCGCCCGGGGAGATGGCCGATCGCGCTGCGAACATAGGCTTCTCCCGCTTCCGGGGCGAGCGCCTGGAGCTTGGAGACGGGATCGTCCTGGTGAACGACTGCTACAACGCCAACCCGGTGTCGATGCGCGCGGCGCTGGACCACCTCGCCACGCTGCCGGGGGGCCGCCGCATCGCCGTGCTGGGCGAGATGGCCGAGCTCGGTCCCGAGGCCGCCGGCTACCACCGCGAGGTCGGCGCCCACGCGCGGGCCGAGGGCGTCAACCTGCTGGTCGGGGTCGGCGAGCCGGCCCGCGACTACGACCCCGACGAGCTGGTCGGCGCGCCCGAGGAGGCGGCCGAGCTGCTCGCCGCCCAGCTCGAACCGGGCGACGCGGTCCTCATCAAGGGCTCGCGCTCGGCCGGCCTCGAGGCGGTCGCCGAGGCGCTCGGGGAGCTGCTCTGATGGGCGAGGTGCTGATCGCCGGGATGGCGGCGATGCTGATCTGCATCTTCCTCGGCCCGAAGTTCATCGAGTACCTGCGGGTGAAGGAGTTCGGGCAGCACATCCGCGAGGACGGGCCGCAGGAGCACCACGCCAAGGCCGGGACGCCGACGATGGGCGGCCTGATCGTCTTCGCCGCGATCTGTGTGCCGTATCTGGTCCTCTCCGACCGCGACGCGCAGAGCCTCGCCGTCTTCGGCGTGGCGATGGGCTGCGCCGCGCTCGGCTTCGCCGACGACTTCATCAAGATCGTCAAACGCCGCTCGCTCGGCCTCTCGGCGCGCTGGAAGCTGGCCGGCCAGCTGATTCTCGCGCTCGGCCTCTGGTGGGTGGCGCGGCACGAGGTCGGGCTCGAACCGACGCTCTACTTCCGCATCGGCGGCGGTAGCATCGATCTCGGCCCGGTCCTCTACTTCGTCCTCGTCTTCCTCGTCATCGCCGGCACCTCTAACGGCGTCAACCTGACCGACGGCCTCGACGGCCTCGCCGCCGGCTCCTGCGCGATCGTCCTCCTCGCCTACACGGCGATCGCCTTCGTCACCAACGAGCAGCAGAACCTTGCCTTGCTCTCCGCCTGCCTGGTCGGCGGCTGCATCGGCTTCCTCTGGTTCAACGCCTTCCCGGCCTCGATCTTCATGGGCGACACCGGTTCGCTCGGGCTCGGCGGCGCGATCGGCGCCCTCGCGGTGATGACCCAGACCGAGGTGCTGCTGATCATCATCGGCGGCATCTTCGTGATCGAGGCCCTCTCGGTCGCGATCCAGGTCTTCGCCTTCAAGACCTTTCGCCGCCGCGTCCTGCTGATGGCCCCCCTTCATCACCACTTCGAGATGATGGCCTGGTCGGAGACGAAGATCATGCTCCGCTTCTGGATCATCGCCGCGGTCTGCTCGGGGATCGGGTTCACCCTGTACCAGCAGTCGATCGGGCGCTGAGCGTCAGCCTTCCGCGCGGAAGACGCAGCAGGGAAATCACACTGTGCGTGCCACACGTGCGCCGGGTCGGCCTACGGTCGAGCGATGCATCTCGTCGCCTCCCTTCCAGATCCCTCCGAGCCGAGCGTGGTCGGATTCGGGGCGCTGATCGGCGCCTTCGTCGGCGGTAGCCTGGCGCTGATCACAGGCCAGGATCGCGAGGTCAGGATGAGGTGGTCGGTCAACGGCAGCTACGCCGGTACGGCTGCTGCGCTGACCTCTACCTGCTGACGAATGTCCGAGGGGCGGGTATTCTCTAGGAATGGTTCGATCTTGGGTAATCCCGCTCGGCATCGCCGATCTGATCTTCGCTCTCCTCGTCTTTGTCGCCGGCCTTCCCGACTGGAGTCGTGAGGCCGTTTGGGCTGTATTCGTCGCCGTACTCGTGCCGACCCTCATCCTCCATTTTTGGCTCGCTAACCGGGAGGAGAAGAGGCGCGCATCCGGGCTCGGACGCGGGCGACACCGCATCGTGCGATAGCTCCCGACAGGAGGCGGCCGCGCCGGCCGCGAATATGGCGGAATGAGCGTGCCGCCGCCCCGCAAGCTTCGCCCGCCGCTGCCCGAGGGGCCGTTTCTGGTCGTCGGGCTGGCTCGCTCGGGGCAGGCCGCGGCGCGGATGCTCGCTGGATGGGGGGAGAGCGTGCGGGGGGTCGATGCCGGGCATCCCGTGGGCGCGGCAGGGCTGGAGGGGGTCGGCGTCGAAGTTGCCCTGGATACGGATGGAATCGCTCAGCTCGATGGCACGCGGACCGTCGTCAAGAGCCCGGGCGTGCCCCGGGAGGCGCCGGTGATCGCAGCCGCGCTGGAGCGGGGGATCGACGTGGTCGGCGAGCTGGAGCTCGCCTGGCGGGCGATTCCCAATCGCTTCCTCGCGGTGACCGGGACCAACGGCAAGACGACGACGGTCGAGCTGCTCGGCCACCTCTACCGCACCGCCGCCGAGCCGGTCGCCGTCGCCGGCAACGTCGGCACGCCGCTCTCCTCGCTGGCCGGTGAGCTCGATCCCGACGCGACCGTCGTCTGCGAGGCCTCCAGCTTCCAGCTCGAGGACAGCTCCTACTTCGCGCCCGAGTGCGCCGTCTTCCTCAACCTCGCCCCTGACCACCTCGACCGCCATGCCGAGCTCGACGCCTACCTGGCGGCGAAGCTGCGGATCTTCGCCAACCAGGGCAACGACGACGTCGCCGTCTACAACGCCGACGAGCCGGCGCTGGCCGGCGTCGACCTCGGCGGCTGCGCCCGCCGCATCTCCTTCTGCCACGGCGCCGGCCCCGACTGCGAGGTGGCGCTGGCCGAGGGGACGATCTTCTACGACGGCGCCCCGCTGATCGCCGTCGACGAGCTCGGCCTGCTCGGCGAGCACAACGTCGCCAACGCGATGGCCGCCGCCGCGGCGGCGCTCTCGATGGGCCTCGACCGCGACGCCGTCCGCGAGGGCCTGCGCAGCTTCGCCGGCGTCCCCCACCGGCTCGAGCAGGTCGCCGAGATCGGCGGCGTCCGCTTCGTCAACGACTCGAAGGCGACCAACGTCGCCTCGGCGACGGTCGGGCTGCGCGCTTTCGAAGGCGGCGTCCACGCGATCCTCGGCGGCAGCGAGAAGGACGAGCCGTTCGCGCCGCTGGTCGAGCCGGCGGCCGAGACCTGCGTCGCCTGCTACCTGATCGGCGCCTCCGCCGACCGGCTGGCCGCCGAGCTGGCGCCGCTGCTGGAGCGGGGAGTCGAGCTGCGCCGCTGCGCCGATCTCGAGGACGCCGTGCGCCGCGCCGCCGCCGCGGCGCGCCCGGGCGAGGTCGTCCTGCTCTCTCCCGCCTGCGCCAGCTTCGACGCCTTCGAGAACTTCGAAGCGCGCGGCGAACGCTTCCGGCAGATCGTCGAGGCGCTGCGATGAAGTTGCGAAAAGGGTCGCAGGGGAAGTCGAGGAAACGCGCCCCGGGGAAGGGCCGCGCCCGCGCCGTCAAGCTGCCGGCCGAGTACAACATGTTGCTCACCGCGACCCTCTGCCTGCTCGCCTTCGGCGCGGTGATGGTTTTCTCGGCCAGCTCGACGACCCGCATCCTCAGCGACGGCGGCCTCTCCGACAGCGCCTTCTACCTGAAGCGGACGCTGATCTTCGGCGCCGTCGGCCTGCTGATCATGCACCTGACGGCGCGCCACGGCCTCGAAGCGGTCCGCCGGCTGACGCCGGCGATCCTCGGCATCTCGCTGTTCCTGCTGCTCGCCGTCCTCTTCGGCGGCACCTCGGTCAACGGCGCCAGCCGCTGGATCGGCCCCAGCTCGATCCAGCTGCAGCCCTCCGAGTTGGCCAAGGTCGCGCTGATCCTCTACGCCGCCGACCTGCTGGCGCGCAGGCCGAAGCGGGCGCGGACGCTGGAGGGGCTGATGCCGCTGCTGCTGGTGGTCGGAGTCGCGACGCTGTTGATCGTCGCCGAGCCCGATCTGGGGACGGCGATGGTGATCGCCTTCGCGATCGCGGCGACGCTGGTCGCGGCCGGGATGCGGATCCGCGACCTGGCGATGATCGCCGCCGCGCTCGCCTTCTTCGGGCTGCTGATGACCGTGATCGAGCCCTACCGGATGGCCCGCCTGACCGGCTTCCTCAACCCCGGCGCCGACGCAAGCGGCGCCGGCTTCCAGGCGGCGCAGGCGAAGATCGCGCTCGGCTCCGGCGGCATCTTCGGGGTCGGGATCGGCAACGGCGTGCAGAAGGCCTACTACCTGCCCGAGGCGCACACCGACATGATCTCGGCGGTGATCGGCGAGGAGCTGGGGATGGTCGGGATCCTCGGCGTCGTCGGCCTCTTCTCGCTGTTCGGCTACGCCGGTCTGCAGGTGGCGAAGAAAGCGAAGGACAACTACGGCAAGCTGCTGGTCGCCGGGCTCACCTCGCTGGTCCTCGTGCAGGCGACGATCAACCTCTTCGCGGTGATGGGCCTGGCGCCGCTGACCGGCGTGCCGCTGCCCTTCGTCTCCTACGGCAACAGCAGCCTGATGGCGACGCTGTTCGCGGTGGGCCTGATCCTCAACGTCGCCCGCGGGGGGACCGCCCGCGCTGGCAAACTGCGCGTCGTCCAGGGCGGTCGAACGCCGGCGCGCGGAAGGAGCCGATCGAGCAGTGCCAAACGTCGCAAGAGTGCTGGTGGCGGCCGGGGGAACGGCCGGTCACGTGGTGCCGGCCATGGCGGTCGCCGCCGAGCTTCGGGCTAGCGGCGCCGAGGCCTCCTTCCTCGGCACCCGCGAGCGGATCGAGGCCGAGCTGGTGCCGGCGGCCGGCTACGAGATCGACTACCTCAAGGTGCGCGGAATCGACCGTGGCAGCCCGTTGCGCGCCGCCGGCGCCGCGCTGGAGGCTGGCGCCGCGGTCGGGACGGCGCTGGGGGCGATCCGCCGTCGTCGCGCCGACGTGGTGATCGGCGGCGGTGGCTTCGTCGCCGGCCCGGCCGGTCTCGCCGCCGTCCTGAACCGCACGCCGCTCGTCCTGACCGAGGCCGACAGCCATCTCGGCCTCGCCAACCGCCTGCTCGCCGCCCGCGCCCGGCGCGTCTGCCTCGCCTTCCCGATCGCCGGCCGCGAAGGGGAGCGCTACACGGTGACCGGCCGGCCCGTCCCCGCCGCGGTGCTCGCCGCCGACCGCGGGCCCGCTCGCGAGCGTTTCGGCGTCGCCGCGGAGGATCGCTGCCTGCTGGTGATGGGCGGCAGCCAGGGGGCGCGCTCGATCAACGAGTGCGCGGTCGCCGCCTTCGCCGAGCGGCCGGGCCGCGACTTCCACGTCGTCCACGTCTCCGGGCACCGAGACTTCGAGCAGCTCGAGGAGCGGCTCGCGGCCGCTCCGCACCGCGAGCGCTACACGCTGCTCGCCTACGAGCCCGACCTGGGCGACTGCCTCGCCGCCTGCGACCTCGTCGTCGGCCGCTCCGGCGGCTCGATCTTCGAGCTGACCGCCGTCGGCCGCCCGGCGATCCTCGTCCCCTATCCGCACGCCGCCGCCGGCCACCAGGAGAGCAACGCCGCCTGGATGGCCGGGGCCGGCGCGGCGACGGCGATCGGCGACGCCGAGCTGAACCCCGAGCGGCTGAGCGCGGAGGTGGTGGCCCTGCTCTCCGACGAGCCCCGCCTGGAGGCGATGACCGCCGCCTCGGCGTCCCTGGCGATGCCCGACGCCGCGAGGCGGATAGCCGACGAGGTCCTGGCGGCCGTCCGATGAGCGACTGGACGGCTCGTCGGCTGCACTTCGTCGGGATCGGCGGCGCCGGGATGAGCGGCTTGGCATTGGTCTGCCACGAGCTCGGCGCGACGGTGACCGGCAGCGACCGCGCCGACTCCTCTTATATGGAGCGCCTGCGCGCGGCCGGGCTCGATCCGGTCGTCGGTCACGACGCCGCCAGCCTGCCGGCCGACGCCGAGGTGGTCGTCTCGACCGCGATCGACGAGCAGAACCCGGAGCTGGCGCTCGCGCGGGAGCGCGGGCTGGCGGTGATCCACCGCGGCAGCCTGCTCGCCCAGCTCTGCGCCGAGAAGCGGCTGATCGCGATCGCCGGCACCCATGGCAAGACGACGACGACCGCGATGCTGGTCTGGGCGCTGCGCTCGCTCGGCGCCGACCCGGCCTTCTTCGTCGGCGGCGAGGTGCCCGGCCTCGGAGCGGACGGAGCGACCGCCAACGCCGGCTGGGGCGGGGGGGAGTGGGTCGTCGCCGAGGCCGACGAGAGCGACGGCAGCTTCCTCGAGCTGGAGCCGGAGATCGCCGTGATCACCAACGTCGAGATGGACCACCACTCGCGCTGGGGCTCGGTCGCTGAGCTGCGTGCCGCCTTCGACGAGTTCGCGGGCAAGGCGAAAGCCGTGGCGGTGCCGGACGAGGGGTTGGAGCCGGCGCTCGCGGTGCCGGGACGCCACAACGTCCTCAACGCCCGTGCGGCGGTCGCCGCCGCGCAGCTCGCCGGCTTCGCCCCCGATGCCGCCGCCGCGGCCCTCGCCGACTTCCCCGGGGTGCACCGACGCCTCGAGCTGAAGGGCAGCCGCGACGGCGCCCGCATATATGACGACTACGCCCACCACCCGACCGAGGTGCGCGCCGCCCTCTCGGCGCTGCGCGAACTGGGCCCGGAGCGCCTGATCGCCGCCTTCCAGCCCCATCTCTACTCGCGCACCAAGGCCTTCGCCGAGCAGTTCGGCGCGGCGCTGGCCCTCGCCGACGAGGTCGCGGTGCTCGACGTCTATCCGGCCCGCGAGCAGCCGGTCGGCGCGCTGGCCGGGGTCAGCGGCCTCGACGTCGCCCGCGCTGCGGCCGACCGGATGGGGGGGAGGCCGGTGCTGTGGACGCCGACGATCGAGGCGGCCCAGGCGGCGCTGGCCGGGCGGCTAGGCGCCGGCGACGTGCTGGTGACGATCGGCGCCGGCGACGTCTTCAAGGTCGGCGAGGCGCTGGTTGCGAACGGGGGCGGGGGATGACCGCGCCGCCGGAGGGCGTCGAGCGCGATTTCCCGCTCGCCCGCCTGACCACGATCCGCACCGGCGGTGCCGCCGACTGGTTCGCGCACCCCGCCGACGAGGGGAAGCTGGCCGCGCTGCTCGCCTGGGCGGGCGAGGAGGGCCTGGAGATCGGCGTCGTCGGCTCCGGCTCCAACCTGCTGGTCGCCGACGAGGGCTTTCACGGCATGGCGCTGAAGCTCGACGGCGATCTGGCGACGGTGGCGCGCGACGGCGAGCGGCTGCTCTGTGGAGGCGGCGCCCGCCTGCCCTCGGCCGCGGCCAAAGCCGCCGGCTGGGGCCTCGCCGGCCTCGAGTTCGGGGTCAACATTCCCGGCACGGTCGGCGGCGCGGTGAAGATGAACGCCAACGCCTACGGCGGCCAGCTCGCCCGGGTGCTCGAGTGGGTCGAGATATGCACCCCGTCCGGCAGCGACCGGCGCGGGCCGGAGGAGCTCGGCTTCGCCTACCGCCGCTCCAACCTCGGCCCGCAGGAGGTCGTCGCCCGCGCCGCCTTCGCCCTGGCGGTCGCCGACCCCGAGGAGGTCAAGGCGACGATGGCCTCGATGCGCGCGCGGCGCCACGAGGCGCAGCCGTCGGGGATCAAGACCTTCGGCTCGACCTTCAAGAATCCGGAGGACGAGCGCGCCGAAGGCCGCACCGCCGGTCAGCTGCTCGAGGCGGCCGGCTGCCGCGGCCTGCAGGTCGGCGGCGCCCGCTTTTCGCCGAAGCACGCCAACTTCGTCGAGAACGCCGGCGAGGCGACGACCGCCGACGTGCTCGGCCTGATGGCCGCGGGCCGCCGCCGCGTGCACGAGCGCTTCGGCGTCGTTCTGGAGCCCGAGGTGCAGACGCTGGGCGAGGTGCGCCGGCCGGAGGGCTGGGCGCTGTGAGCCCGAAGCGGCGAAAGCGCGTGTTCCGGGCGAGGCGCCGCCCCTGGGGCCGGTGGGTCGCGATCGTCCCCCTGGCGCTGCTGGCGGCGGGGTTGCTCTACTGGCTCGCCCTGCGCGACACCACGGTCGAGCCCCATCTCGTTCAGCCGCAGGCGACGGCGACGATCGGCAGCGGCTCCGAAGCGATCGCGGTCGGGCCCGACGGCCAGGTTCTCGCCTGGCTGCCGCTGCCCGCGGACGCCAAGCTGCCGCAGCTGCCGCTCTCGGAAGCGCCGAAGAGTGGCCGTCTGGCCGGTCCGGCGCTGGAGCAGGCGCGGGTCCTCGGCGTGGCTCCGGTAACCCTGCGGCCCTACGTCGCCGGCAGCTCCTACGGCGAAAGCGGGGTCGACGTCGAACTGCGCTCGGGCATCGAACTGCGCTTCGGCGATGCAAGCCACGCTGCCGAGAAGTGGCGCGCGGCGGCGGCGGTTCTCGCCGACCCCTCGGTCACCGCGCTCGATTATGTAGACCTGCACGCGCCGGGGCGGCCGGCCGTCGGTGGCTCTGGGCATACGCTTCCGCCCCCTCCTTGAACCCTCGACCGCAGGGTTAGGTTGGGCAAACCCTCAAGCGGTCATCGAGACTACGGCCTTGCAGGATGCCTTT
Source organism: uncultured Solirubrobacterales bacterium (assembly GCA_963702955.1). Classification (GTDB taxonomy): domain Bacteria; phylum Actinomycetota; class Thermoleophilia; order Solirubrobacterales; family 70-9; genus VRUE01. Next base: position 476,131 of record OY969774.1, read on the forward strand.
CGGGCGTTTGACATGGCCCCGCAAATGCCCTACGTTGAGCGCAATTTCCGCGGTTCAGGCGTATCCTTGAACTCTCAAGCATCGCCGGAGGATCGGACGGAACAAAGGCTCAACTCAAATCCAGCCCTTGCCGAAGATGGCAGGGAATGGGAAATATCCAGCCCCGCGGGGCTGGGCTTGGAGAAATCGGGAGATGGAATCCACTTACCTGGCCGTGATCAAGGTCGTCGGCGCCGGCGGCGGCGGCACCAATGCCGTCAGCCGGATGGTCGACGCCGGGATCCGCGGCGTCGAGTTCGTCGCCGTCAACACCGACGCGCAGGCGCTGCAGGCCTGCGACGCCGACATCAAGCTCTCGATCGGCCAGGAGCTGACCCGCGGCCTCGGCGCCGGCGGCAACCCCGAGGTCGGGGCGGGCGCTGCGGCGGAGAGCCGCGACGAGATCAAGGAGGCGCTGAAGGGCGCCGACATGGTCTTCGTCACCGCCGGCGAGGGCGGTGGCACCGGCACCGGCTCGGCGCCGATCATCGCCGAGATCGCCAAGGAGGAGATCGGCGCGCTGACCGTCGGCGCCGTCACCAAGCCGTTCGAGTTCGAGGGCAAACGACGGATGCAGCAGGCGCTCGAGGGGATCGAGAAGCTGCGCAACAACGTCGACACCCTGATCATCGTCCCGAACGAGAAACTGCTGCAGGCGGTCGAGCGGCGGACCAGCGTGCTGGAGGCCTTCCGCCAGGCCGACGACATCCTCCGCCAGGGCGTGCAGGGGATCACCGACCTGATCACGATCCCCGGCCTGATCAACCTCGACTTCGCCGACGTGCGGACGATCATGCGCGACGCCGGCTCGGCGCTGATGGGCGTCGGCGCCGCCTCCGGCGAGTCGCGCGCGGTCGACGCCGCCAAGGCGGCCGTCACCTCGCCGCTGATCGAGGAGTCGATCAAGGGCGCGACCGGGATGCTGCTCAACATCACCGGCCCCGAGGACCTCGGCCTGTTCGAGGTCAACGAGGCGGCCCAGCTGGTGCAGGCCGAGGCCGACGACAACGCCAACATCATCTTCGGCTCGGTGGTCGACCAGTCGATGCGCGACGAGGTCCGCGTCACCGTCATCGCCACCGGCTTCGAGGGCTTCGAGCTGCTCGCCCGCTCGCCGCAGCGGGTCCGTCGGCGCTACGAGAGCCGCGGCCCGCGGATCTCCGCCGAGGACACCGACATCCGCAAACTGCGGGTGTCGGACGACGATATTGACGTTCCGGGGTTCCTCAAGGAATAAGGCTCGTGGCGTGGGAGGGCGTCGGCAGGGTTGCCCTCCAGGCGAATTGATGTCGCACGCGCCTTTGACGCTTAGCGACGATGTTTGAGCGCGGCTTCGCCGCGCGATTGTCGGATTGCATTTCCGCCGCTTCGCGACATTCGCCTGGAGGGCACCCCTGCCGACGCTTTTCGAGCGGCGCGCTCAGTCAATAGCCTTGCGCGCTGTGACGGAGCTTCGGCGCACCTCCTTGTATGAGCGGCACGTGGAGCTTGGCGCCAAGATGGTCCCGTTCGCGGGCTGGGAGATGCCGGTGCAGTACGAGGGCGTGCGCGAGGAGCACTCGGCTGTGCGCACCCATGCCGGCGTGTTCGACGTCTCGCACATGGGCGAGGTCGAGGTCGAAGGGCCGGGGGCGCTCGCCTTCCTGCAGCGCGTCCTCTCCAACGACGTCGCCGCGATCGAGCTCGGCGGCGCCCAGTACTCCTGCCTCTGCGCCGAGGACGGCGGCGTGCTCGACGACCTCTTCGCCTACCGGCTCGGCGGCGACCGCTACCTGATCGTCACCAACTCGGCCAACCACGAGGCCGACCTCGCCTGGCTCGGCCGCTGGAGCCGCGGCTTCGACGTCTCCGTCCGCGACGTCGCCGACCGCTACGGGATGCTTGCCGTGCAGGGCCCGCACGCGCGGGCGATCGTCGCCCGCGCCCTCGGGATCGAGCTGCCCGCCCGGATGCGGGTCGCGACGGCACGGGTCGGCAACCGCCCGGCGCTCGTCTGCGGCACCGGCTACACCGGCGAGGACGGGGTCGAGCTGCTGCTCGACCCCGAGGTCGCGCCGCCGATCTGGGCCGAGCTGCTCGACGCCGGCGTCGTCCCCTGCGGGCTCGGCGCCCGCGACACGCTGCGGCTCGAGGTCTGCTTCCACCTGCACGGCAACGACCTGACCCCGGACCGCAACCCGATCGAGGCCGGGCTCGGCTGGTGCTGCAAGGAGGGGACCGGGTTCGTCGGCTCCGAGGCGGTCGCGCTGGCGCGGGCCGAAGGCACCGCCGAGAGGCTCGTGCCCTTCAAGATCGAAGGCGCCGGCATCCCCCGCCAGGACAACCCGGTGATGGTCGGCTCCGAGCTGGTAGGGACGGTGACCAGCGGCACCTTCTCGCCCTCGCTAGAGGTCGGGATCGGGATGGCCTACGTCCGCTCGGACCTGGCCGAGGCGGGGACCGAGCTCGAGATCGACGTGCGCGGCAAGCGCCGCCCGGCGCGTATAGCTTCCAAGCCCCTTTACCGAAAGGAGAAGTGAGTTGGCCGAGGCGAGCTACCCCGAGGATCTGCTGTACCACGACCAGCACGACTGGGCCCGGCTGGACGGAGACGACCACGCCGTCTTCGGGATCACCTGGTACGCCCAGGACAGCCTCGGCGAGGTCGTCTTCTACGACCCGCCCGAGGTGGGCGCCGCGGTCAACAAAGACGCCACCTACGCCGAGGTCGAGTCGGTGAAGGCGGTCTCCGACGTGATCGCGCCGCTCTCGGGCGAGATCGTCGAGGTCAACCAGACGCTGTCCGACGCGCCCGAGCTGATCAACGGGGACCCCTACGGCGAGGGCTGGCTGGTCAAGGTGCGGCTGACCGCTCCGGGAGAGGCCACCGCCCTGCTCGACGCCGCCGAATACCGCAAACTGCTGGCCGACTGAGCCGCCCCCGCCACTCGCTTCCGTAGCCTTAGCTCGGTGACGCGCTACACCTCCGCCACCCCCGCCGACCGCGACGAGATGCTGGCGGCGATCGGGGTCGAGTCGGTCGACGAGCTGTTCGGGCAGATCCCCGAGCCGCTGCGGCTCGACCGCCCGCTGGCCCTGCCGGCGGGGATGGGCGAGGCCGAGGTTTACGAGCGGCTGGCGGAGCTGGCCGGGCGCAACGCCGACGCCGAGGAGCAGGTCTGCTTCCTCGGGGCCGGGATGTACGACCACTACGTGCCGGCGATCGTCAACGCGATCGTCCAGCGCAGCGAGTTCCTGACGCCGTACACGCCCTATCAGCCGGAGATCTCGCAGGGCGGCCTGCAGGCGATGTTCGAGTTCCAGACGGCGATGTCGGAGCTGACCGGCCTGCCGGTCTCGACCGCCGGCCTCTACGAGGGCCCGTCCTCGGTCGCCTCGGCCGGCTACCTGGCGCTCGGCGTGAGCAAGGGGCGCCGCCGCTTCGTCGTCTCCCGCGGCGTCCATCCGCACAGCCGCGAGACGCTCGCCACCTACGCTGCCGGCTTCGGCGCCGGGATCGCCGAGGTCGGGCTCGAGGACGGCGCCACCGACGCCGCCGCGCTGGCCGCCGCGGTTGACGGCGAGACCGCCGCCGTCTTCCTCCAGAGCCCGAACTTCCTCGGCGCGGTCGAGGACGTCGAGGCGCTCGGCGCCGCGGCGAAGGAGCATGGGGCGCTGCTGGTCGTCGCGGTCGATCCGATGACCCTCGGGGTGCTGAAGCCGCCCGGCGAGTGCGGTGCCGACATCGCCCTCGGCGAGGGCCAGCCGCTCGGCAACCGGCTCGACTTCGGCGGGCCCTCGTTCGGCTTCTTCTGCGGCAGCGAGGCGCTGATCCGCAGGCTGCCGGGGCGGATCGCCGGCGAGACCGACGACGTCAACGGCCGCCGCGGCTTCGTCCTCGCCCTGCAGACCCGCGAGCAGCACATCCGTCGCGAGAAGGCGACCCACAACATCTGCACCGCGCAGGCGTTGAACGCGCTGGCGGCGACGATCCACCTCGCCTGGCTCGGCCGCGAGGGATTCCGCGAGCTGGGCGAGCTGCTGGTCCGTCGCACCGCCTACGCGCGCGAGCGGCTCGCCGCGGTCAACGGGGTCGAGCTGTTGCACGAGGCGCCGGTGGCGCGCGAGTTCGCGCTACGGCTCGCCGCCCCGGTCAACGCCGTGCTCGAGCGCTGCGCCGAGCGCGGCATCGCCGCCGGCTACCCGCTCGCCCGCGAGTATCCCGAGTACGAGGACGGCCTCTTGGTCGCGATCACCGAGCGCCGCAGCCGCGAGCAGATCGACGAGCTCGCCGAGGCGCTCGGCGCGGCCGTCGCCGCCGAGGCTGGCGCCTTAGTCGGAAATAGTGCGACTAACGCGCCAGGTGAACCCTGATGGCGATGAGCGAGACCCCGATGCAGCGCGAACGGGCGCTGACGATCTTCGAGAAGTCGAAGCCGGGACGCCGCGCCGCGATGCTGCCCGAGGCCGGCGTGCCGGAGCCGCCGCTCTCCGAGCTGATCCCGGCGAGGCTGCTGCGCTCCGAGCCGCCGCGCCTGCCCGAGATCGCCGAGCCGGAGATCGTCCGCCACTACAACCGGCTCTCGCGGCGCAACTTCGACCTCGACAGCGGCTTCTACCCGCTCGGCTCCTGCACGATGAAGCACAACCCGCGCCTCAACGAGCGGGTGGCGGCGCTGCCCGGCCATGCCCGCCTGCATCCGGCGCAGGATCCGAAGCGCGCCCAGGGGGCGCTGGAGCTGATGTGGCTGCTGCAGCGCTCGCTGGCCGAGATCTGCGGCCTGCCGCACGTCAGCCTGCAGCCCTCGGCCGGCTCCCACGGCGAGCTCGCCGGCCTGCTGCTGACCCGCGCCTTTCACGCCGACCGCGGCGAAGCGCGGACCAAGGTGCTGGCGCCCGACACCTCGCACGGCACCAACCCGGCCTCGGTGACGATGGCCGGCTACGAGATCGTCAAGGTCGCGACCGACGAGCGCGGCGGAGTGGAGATGGACGACCTGCGCTCGAAGGTCAACGGGGAGGTCGCCTGCCTGATGCTGACCAACCCGAACACGCTCGGCCTGTTCGACGAGAACATCGCCGAGATCGCCGCCCTGATCCACGAGGTCGGCGGCACCGTCTACTACGACGGCGCCAACCTCAACGCGGTGATGGGCCACTCGCGCCCCGGCGACATGGGCTTCGACATCGTCCACGTCAACCTGCACAAGTCGTTCAGCCAGCCGCACGGCGGCGGCGGCCCGGGGGCCGGGCCGATCGCCGTCTCGGAGCGGATCGAGCCGTTCCTGCCGCGCCCGCAGGTGGTCAGGCGCGAGGGCGGCAACGGCAGCGGCCCGGTCTTCGACCTCGACTTCGAGCGGCCGAAGTCGATCGGCCGCCTGCGCGGCTTCCAGGGCAACTTCGGCGTCTTCGTCCGCTCCTACGCCTACATCCTCAGCTTGGGCGCCGACGGCCTCGCCGAGGCTTCGGAGACCGCCGTCCTCAACGCCAACTACCTGAAGGCCCGGCTCGCCGAGGGCCGCGCCGGCAAGTACACGACGATCGCCTTCGACCGCCACTGCATGCACGAGTTCGTCCTCTCCGGCAAGCCGATGAAGAAGGCGCTGGGCATCGCCACCCTCGACCTCGCCAAGCGCCTGCTCGACTTCGGCTTCCACCCGCCGACCGTCTACTTCCCGCTGCTGGTCGAGGAGGCGCTGATGGTCGAGCCGACCGAGACCGAGACGAAGGAGAGCCTCGACGCCTTTGCCGAGGCGATGGAGCAGATCCTCGCCGAGGCCGAGTCCGACCCCGAGGTCGCCAAGCACGCCCCGTACACAACCCCGGTCCGCCGCCTGGACGAGGTCAAGGCCACCCGCCACCCGGTCGTCCGCCAGTCGCTCTAGCCGTCGGCGGGGTGTTCAGAGCTCCGGCAGCTCCTGCTCAAGCTCCAGCACCGGGGCGAAGAGGTCGCCGTGTTGCGCCACCCGCTCGAGGACCTCGCCGGCCTCGAAGACGAGCGAGGCGGCGTCTTCATGCTCGGCGGCGTGCTCGACCTCGTCCCAGGTGACCGGGGTCGAGGCGGTCGGGCGCTCGCGGGCGCGCAGCGAGTAGACGGCGATCGTCGTCTTGCGCTGGTGGTTCTGCGACCAGTTGACGAAGACCTTGCCCTCGCGTTCGACCTTCTTCATCTTCGAGACCACCTGGTCGGGGGTCTGTTTCTCCAGCAGCTGGGCGATCGCTTTGGCGAACGGTTTGGTCACCTCGTAGGAGGTGCGCGCGTTGAGCGGGACGTAGACCTGCAGGCCCTTCGAGCCCGAGGTCTTCGGGAAGCACTCGAGCTCGAAGTGGCCGAAGAACTCGCGCAGGCGCAGGCCGACGCGGCAGCAGTCGACGATGTCGGCGGGCGGCCCGGGGTCGAGGTCGAAGGCCAGCACGGTCGGCCGTTTCGGCGCCCGCGACAGCGACAGCGAGGGGTGCAGCTCGATCGCCGCCAACTGCGCCATCCAGACCAGCGTCGGCAGGCTGTCGCAGACGCAGAAGTCGATCTTGCCGGCCCGGGGCCCGGCCTCGACCCGCGCCGTCTTCACCCATTTCGGCCGGTGCTTCGGGCAGCGCTTCTCGAAGAAGGCGGCGTCGAGGTCGTCAACGCCTTCCGGAAAGCGCCGCAGGGTCACCGCTCGCCCGGCCAGGTGGGGGATCATCGCCGGCGCCACCTTGGCGTAGTAGTCGACCACCTCGCCCTTGGTGAAGCCGGCCCGCGGGTAGAGGACCTTGTCGAGGTTGGTGAGGGTCAGCTCACGGCCGTCGACCTCGACCTGGCTGCTCGTGCCCACGGGCTATTTCGAGGTTTTGGACTTGCCCCGCGAGGAGGCGCGCTTCGGCGCGGCCTTGGCCTTTTTCGGGGCCGCCGCTTTGCGCGCTTTCGCTTTCGGCTTCGCCTTGTCCCGCCCTTTGACCGCGGCGATGCTCGCCTCCAGCGCGCTCATCAGGTCCGGCGCGCCGGTCGGCACCGGCTCCTCGACCGCGGGCGCGCTGAGCACGTCCTTGCCCTCGGCCTTGCGTTCGATCAGCGCCAGCAGTTCCTCGCGGTACTCGTCGCGGTAGGCGGCCGGGTCGAACTGGCCGGCCAGCGAGTCGATCAGCCGCTCGGCCATCTCGACCTCGCGCTTGGCCGGCTTCGGCGGCTCGGCCGGGAGCACATCCTCCAGCTCGGCCGGCGGCACGACCTCGTCGGCGAAGCGCATCGTCGTCAGGGTGAGGACGCCGTCGCTCGGGCGCAGCGCCGCCAGGTGCTCCTTGTTGCGGAAGACGAAGCGGGCGATCGCCACCTTGCCCGAGCGCGCCATCGCCTCGGCGAGCAGCGAGTACGCCTTCTCGGCGCCCGGCGCCGGGCCGAGGTAGTAGGGGCTGTCGAAGTAGATCGGGTCGATCTCGTCGAGCTCGACGAAGTCCTGCACCTCGATCGCCCGCGTCTTCTCCGGGGCGAGCGCTGCGATCTCGTCTTTGCTCAGCGGCACGTAGCGGTCGGGGGCGATCTCGAAGGCCTTGACGATCTCCTCGTAGGGGACCTCCTCGTCGGTCCCTTCGGCGACGCGGCGGTGGCGGATGCGGACGCCGTCGGACTCGCGGATCTCGCGCAGCGAGATGCCGCGGCGGGCGACCGCGCTGTAGAGCTTGACGGGCACGTTGAGTAGCCCGAAGCTGATCGTCCCGCTCCAGATCGCTCTTGCCATCAGGGAATCACCTACCCGGATTCTGGCAGCCCACCGCGGGGAGCTGCCGGCGCCCCGCGGTTCCGGGAGGCTTCTTGCGCGCTCGTGCGGGATCATCCCCCGGTGCTGTTCGAGCTGCGCGACGTCAGCCTGACCCGCGGCAAGCGCCGCGTCCTCGACGCGGTCGGCGCCTCGATTCCGGCCGGCTCGACGGCGATCGTCGGCCCCTCGGGTGCCGGCAAGTCGACGCTGCTGCGGTTGCTCAACCGGCTCGCCGACCCCGACGCCGGGACGATCGCCTACCGCGACCGCCCGCTCGACTCCTACGACCCGCTCGAGCTGCGGCGCGAGGTCTCGCTGGTGCCGCAGCTTCCCTCGCTGCTCGAGGGGACGGTCGAGTCGAACCTCGCCTACGCGGCCGACCTCGCGGGCAAGCAGCTCGACGCCGAGCGCTGCCTGCGCCTCGCCGGCCTCGATCCCGGCTTCGCCGCGCGCGACGTCGCCAAGCTCTCGGTCGGCGAGCAGCAGCGGGCGATGCTGGCCCGGGCGCTCGCCCAGGAGCCCAGGGTCCTGCTGCTCGACGAGCCGACCTCGGCGCTCGACCACGCCGCCCGCGACGCGATCGAGGCGACGCTGGCCGAGCTGCGGCGCGAGCTCGACATCTCGCTGGTCCTCGTCAGCCACGATCCCGAGCAGGCGCGCCGCCTGGCCGAGTGGGCGCTGCGGCTGGAGGAGGGACGCGTCGCCGCGACCGGCTCACTCGAGGAGGCGCTGGCGCGGTGAGCACCTCGATTCACGTCTCGCCCGGACAGGTCGCCGCCTCGCTGGCCCTGGTCGCCCTCGCCGTCGCGGTCTCCTTCTGGCGCCGGACCGACCTCGAGCGCGACATAGTCGTCGCGACCGTCCGCTCCTTCGTCCAGCTGACCGCGATCGGCTACGCGATCAAGCTGATCTTCGAAGCCGACACGATCTGGCTGGTAGTGGCGTTGCTCTCGGCGATGGTCCTGTTCGGCGCGCTCACCGCGCGCAGCCGCGCGAAGAAGGTCCCGGGCGCCTTCTGGCCACTGCTGATCGGGCTGGCGATCGCCGCGGCGTCGACCCTGGGCCTGGTCGTCGCGCTGGGAATATTCGAAGCCACCCCGCGCTACCTGGTCCCGGTCGGCGGGATGATGATCGGCAACGCGATGACCGCCTCCGCGGTCGCGCTCAACCGGCTCGGCGACGAGGTCACCGAGTCGCGGGCGCGGATCGAGGCGACCCTGGCGCTCGGCGCGACCGCCCGTGAGGCGGCGGCGCCGTTCGTCCGCCGCGCCCTGCGCTCGGGGACGATCACCCTGGTCGACTCGACCAAGACCACCGGGTTGATCTTCTTCCCCGGGACGATGGTCGGCATGCTCCTCGCCGGGGCCGAACCGACCGACGCCGTCCGCCTGCAGCTGATCCTCCTCTACGCCCTGCTCGGCAGTACCGCGATCTCGGCCCTGGTCGCCACCGGGCTCGCCTACCGCAACTTCTTCACCCCGGCGCAGCAGCTGCGCGAGCCCGACGTAGACTGAGCGAAGTGTCCCGCCAGCAGCGCCTGACGCTGATCGCGACGATCCTCGGCTCCACGGTCGTCTTCCTCGACTCGACCGTGGTCAACGTGGCGCTGCCGGCGATCGCCGACGGGCTGAACGCGGGCCTCGCCGGGCAGCAGTGGGTGGTCGAGGCCTACATGCTGACCCTGGTCTCGCTGCTGCTGGTCGGCGGCTCGCTCGGCGACCAGTTCGGGCGGCGGCGGATGTTCGTCTTCGGCCTGATCGCCTTCGGCGCGACCTCGATCCTCTGCGCGGTCTCGCCCTCGGTCGAGTTCCTGGTCGGCGCCCGCGCCCTGCAGGGGATCGCCGGGGCGCTGCTGGTACCGGGCTCGCTGGCGATCGTCGCCGCGACCTTCGAGGGGGCGGCGCGCGGCAAGGCGGTCGGCACCTGGACCGCCTGGACCGGGATCGCCACCGTGCTCGGCCCGGCCGGTGGCGGCGCGCTGGTCAGCGCGCTCTCCTGGCGGGCGATCTTCTGGGTCAACATCCCGCTGATCGCGGTGACCGTCGCCCTCTGCCTGCACTCGGTGCGCGAGAGCCGCGACCCGGAGGCCTTCCGCGGCGTCGACTGGCCCGGGATCGCGCTCTCGGCGGTCGGGCTGGCGGGGCCGGTCTTCGCCCTGATCGAGCAGCCGACCCGTGGCTGGGGCGATCCGGTCGTCTGGGCGTCGATGGCCGTCGGCGTCGCCTGCTTCGCGCTTTTCATCCTGCGCGAGGCGCGGGCACGCCACCCGATGCTGGAGCTGTCGCTGTTCAAGGTGCGGAACTTCCGCGTCGCCAACCTGACCACGCTCGCCGCCTACGCCGGGCTGATCGGCGGCCTCTTCTTCGTCGGTCTCTTCCTCCAGCAGGTGGTCGGGTACACGCCGCTGGAGGCGGGACTGGCGACGACGCCGATCTCGCTGATCATGTTCGCCCTCTCGCCGCGCTGGGGCAGGCTCGCCTCGGGCACGGGGCCGCGGCTGCCGATGAGCCTGGGGCCGATCGTCGGCGGCATCGGGCTGATCGGGCTGCTGCGGGTCGGCTCCGACCCGAGCTACGCGACGGACGTGCTGCCGGCGATCCTCGTCTTCGGCCTCGGCCTCTCGGCGACGGTCGCACCGCTGACCGCGACGGTGCTCGACTCGGTCGAGGAACGCCACGTCGGCATCGCCTCGGGGATCAACAACGGCATCTCGCGGGTCGCCGGCCTGCTCGCGATCGCCGTCCTCGGCGCGGTGATCTCGGCCAAGTTCGCCGCCGTCGCCCCCGGCGGCGTGGTCGGTCCGCTGACCGCGAAGGCCCCGGAGGCCTCGACCGCGGCCTTCCACCTCGGCATCCTGATCGCCGGCCTGTTGATGATCGCCGGCGGCATCTTCGCCGGCTTCGGGATCGAGAACCCGAAGCGCCGCGTCGAAGCCGTGGCAAGCCGCGGCTCCGCGGCGGCCGGCGAGTGCGGCCACAGCGCCGATTGCGACTGCGGGGAACCAGCGCCAGAGAGCGAGGCGCCCGAGCCGCAACCCGCATAGTCTCCGGCCCGTGAGCGCCCCCGTCATCTTCTCCGGCATCCAGCCGACCGGCCGCAAGCACCTCGGCAACTACATCGGCGCGATCCGCCAGTACGTCGAGGGCCAGGAGCGGGGCGAGCCGGCGATCTTCTGCATCGTCGACCTGCATGCTCTCTCGGTCGCCTTCGACCCCGCCGAGTTGCGCGCGCGGCTCTACGACACGACCGCGATCCTGCTCGCCGCCGGGCTCGACACCGCGCGCTGCGTCCTCTTCCGCCAGTCCGACGTCCACGAGCACACCGAGCTGACCTGGCTGCTCTCCGCGGTCACCTCGCACGGCGACCTCAACCGCATGCACCAGTTCAAGGACAAGTCGGCGAAGCAGCGCGAGCTGGTTCCTGCGGCGCTCTTCTTCTATCCGGTCCTGATGGCCGCCGACGTGCTCGCCTACAGGGCGACCGAGGTGCCGGTCGGCGACGACCAGCGCCAGCACGTCGAGCTGATGCGGGAGATCGCCCGCCGCTTCAACGAGCGCTTCGGCGAGGCGCTGGTCGTGCCCGAGCACCGGATCCCGGCGGTCGGCGCGCGGATCATGGACCTGCAGGAGCCGGAGCGGAAGATGTCGACCACCAGCTCGACCGAGGCGGGGACGATCTTCGTCCTCGACGAGCCCGAGGCGATCCGCAAGAAGCTCGGCAGCGCCGTCACCGACTCGGGGCGGGAGATCGTCCGCGGGCCGGACAAGCCCGGGGTCTCCAACCTGATCGAAGTGCTGGCCGTCGCCCGCGGGGCCGAGCCGGCGTCGATCGAGCGCGAGCTGGAGGGGGCCGGCTACGGCGACCTGAAGAAGGAAACCGCCGAGGGAGTGGTCGAGCTGCTGGCGCCGGTCCGCGAGCGCTTCGCCGAGCTGCGCCCGGACGAGGCGGCGCTGGAGGCGGCGCTCGCCGCCGGCGCCGAGAAGGCGCGAGCAATCGCCGCGCCGACGGTCGCCGAGGTGCGCGACCGCATGGGCATCGGCCCCGCGACCTAGTCTGTAGCGATGCCTGTCGCCGACCTCGACCTCGAGCTCGACGTCTTCGCCGGGCCGTTCGACCTGCTGATGGCGGTGCTGCTGCGCGAGGAGGTCGACCTGCTGGAGGTCGAACTGGGCGAGGTCGTGGTCGCCTACGTCGCCCACCTCGAGCGCGAGGGCGAGCTGGAGCTGGAGGTGGCGACCGAGTTCCTGGTCCTGATCGCGGCACTGCTGGAGCTGAAGTCGCGGCTGCTGCTGCCCGGCGCCGAGGAGGAGATCGACGAGCTGGGTCCGGAGGAGGCGGTCGAGGAGCTGCTGGCAAGGCTGCTCGAGTACCGCCGCTACCGCGACGCCGCCGCCTCGCTGGTCGAGCGCTTCGAGGCGGCTCGCGGCTACCTCTACCGCGCCGCGCCGCTGCCGCCGGGCCTGCGCCGGGTCGCGGTCGAGGCGGCGACCGCCGTCTACGACCCGGAGCGCCTCGGCGCCGCGCTCGGCGACCTTCTGGCGGAGCCGCCGCCGCTCGAGGTCGGCCACATCCGTCCGACCGTCTCCCTGGAGCGGCGCCTGCGCGCCCTGCGCGAGGCACTCTCGGGCCGCGCCAGCATCGACTTCGACGAGCAGTTCGGCGGCGAGGATCGGCTGACCCAGGCGGTGACGCTGTTCGCGCTGCTGGAGCTGTACCGCAAGGGCGAGGTGACCTGGCGCCAGTCGCAGCCGCTGGGGCCGATCGAGATCCGCAGGAGCGGGGCGGAGGCGTGAGACGTCCTGTGTCAACCCCTAGTCGGTTGAAGTCGGTGGGAATTGCCGTGGAGAGTCGCGTCATAGGGCACTTCGTCCTGCCAGCAGCGCCAGAGAACCCGGATCCAGGCACGCCCCAGAGTACGGATCGCGTGCGGGTGGTCCTGCCCCCTGGCACGCGCTTTGCGGTAGACCTCTTTGGCCCACGGATGCCAGTGACGGGTGGAGTCAGCAAGGGTCGCCACGGCGGATCGCAAGCGCTTGTCGCAGGCTCGCCTGAAGGTGGCGACCCGCAGCTTGCCCGACTCCAGGGCGACCGGGCTCATGCCGGCGTCGGCGGCCATCGCTGCCTCGGTCGGGTAGCGACCCCGGCAGTCGCCGAGCTCGGCTATCAGGGTTGCCGGGCAGATCGCGGTCCTGCGATCGCGAAACAGTGGCGCGAAGATCGCCGCGTCGGGGTGGGCGGCGAGGCGCTCGCGGATCTGCGCGTCAAGCGCTGCGATCTCGGCGACGATCGGCTCAAGGGCACTGACCAGGCCGAGAACGACCGCCCGGCGAGCCTGCTGCTCGGCGGTCCCCGCGGTTCCCTGCGGGGCCGAGCGCATCCGCGCCACCAGCTCGGCGGGATCGGTGCGCCCGGTATAGCCCTCCCGCGCGAGGAAGGCGGCCATCCGCCCGCCGCCCAAGCCCTTGGCGTCACCGGGACTCGGATAGCGCTTGAGGAAGGCAAGGGAGATCGGCCTGTCGAGCATGGGGAAGATCAGCGCCCCCGGCCAGAAGGCCTGCAACTGGGCGCGCAGCTGGTTGGCCAGCTCGACCCTTACCCCGACCAGGTCCTCGCGGGCCCGGGTCAGGGTCTTCAGCGCCTTGGTCTCCTCGGTGTCTGGAACGAGCGCCCGAAAGCGATGGGAGTCGGTGCGGGCCAGCTCGGCCAGGACGTAGGCGTCGAAGCGATCGGACTTGCCGTGGGCGACCGCGAAGCGGGCCCGGGCGGCCTTGACCTGGTTGGGGTGGATCGCCATCACCTCCAGGCCGGCGGCGAGCAGGCGCTCGACCAGGATGCCGTCTGGTCGCTCGATCGCCACCCGGTCGACCCCGAGCCCGGCGAGACGCCGGGCCAACCCGGCGATCCCGCGCTCGTCGTGGGTCACAGAGAAGCGCTCATTCACTCGCCCCTCTTTACTGACGCAGATCTCGTGGGCCTCGCTGGCCCAGTCGATTCCAGCGGTCATTCCTGCCATGCTTCCTCCTCGGTCGATTCATCTCGGCTGACAGCCGGCCACGAGGAGCCGTTGCGCATGCTCATAGGGTGGTGCTCGCGGGCACCACGTCCTGTTGGCGCTTCTGGCGCCTCGCACCGCCGGGAGGCGCTGGTCTCACGCGGGCCGTCTATGCGGCTAGCGAGCGTGGCGCTCTCCCGGCGGGGGTCGGCTCTATGCGTTCCCCCGGGATTCTCGACGGCCTCGCTGCGCTCGGCCTCTCAATCTCAGGAGAATGACGGGGAGGTTGGCCTATGAGCGACCTGCCGCGGACGATCGAGGCGCTGCTGTTCCTCTCGCCGCAGCCGGTCGCGGTCGCCGATCTGGCCGAGGCGACCGAGTTGACCGCGGGCCAAGTAGAGGAGGCGCTCGACGTGCTGCGCGAAGACCTCGGCGAGGGGAAGCGTGGGGTCGTCCTGCGCGAGGTCGCGGGGGGCTTCTCGCTGGCCAGCGATCCGGGCAGCGAGGAGGCCGCTCGGCGGCTGTTGGCGAAGCCGCGGACGCCGCCGCTGACCCAGGCGCAGGCGGAGACGCTGGCGATCGTCGCCTACCTGCAGCCGGTCTCGCGTCCCGAGGTGGCGCGGATCCGCGGCGTCTCCTCGGAGTCGGCGGTGCAGACGCTGGCCGAGCGGGGGTTGATCGAGGAGTCGGGGCGGTCGCAGTTCGGCGCCGCGTTGTTCAAGACGACCGAGCTGTTCGAGCGGCTCTTCGGGCTCTCCGGGCTGGACCGGTTGCCGGACGTGGCGCAGTTCGATCCTTCGCCGGGGGACGAGCGGGAGCTGCGGGAGCGGCTCCTCAAGGCCGGCGAACAGCGCGCCGAGTGAGCTGGTGAGGCTCGCCAAGTTCCTCGCTCATGGGGGAGTCGCTTCGCGACGTCGAGCTGAGGTGGTGATCGAAGCTGGGCGGGTTACGGTCGGCGGCGAGGTCGTGAGGGACCCCGCTCGCGATGTCTCGGAAGCTGACGAGGTGCGGGTGGATGGGGGCTTGGTGGGGGTGGAGGCTCGGGAGGTTTGGGCTGTGAATAAGCCGGCAGGGGTGGTGTCGACCGCGCGGGAGCCCGGGGGGCGGAGGGCGGTCGTGGAGCTGGTCGACTCGGCGGCGCGGCTGTATCCGGTCGGGCGGCTCGACGTCGATTCGACCGGGCTGCTGCTGCTGACCAACGACGGCGAGCTGGCGAACCGGCTGACGCACCCGCGCTACGAAGTCCCGAAGACCTACGTGGTCGAGCTGCGGCGCCCGCCGTCGGAGGCCGATCTGCGGCGGCTGGCGATCGGGGTCGAGCTGGACGACGGGCCGACCGCGCCGGCGGAGGTGCGCCGGCTTGGCGAGCGGCGGGTCGAGATCGTCCTCCGCGAGGGCCGCAACCGCCAGGTCCGCCGCATGGCCGAGGCGATCGGCAACGGCGTCGCTTCCCTGCGCCGAGTCCGCTTCGGCCCGATCGCCCTAGGCGACCTTCTCGAGGGCGCCGTCCGCCGCCTCTCCGACGCCGAGGTCGCCTCCCTCCGGTGACGTGCCGTCGATTTGGTGCCACATAGGGCCGCTCAGCGACGGCACGTCCCGGCTCTGGGATGATGCGGGGCGATGGACGAGCAGAGGCTTTTTGCGGTGCGGGGGGCGGTGCAGGCCGAGGCCAACGGCGGCGAGGCGATCCTCGATGCGACGACCGCGCTGATGCGGGAGCTGCTCGAGCGCAACGCACTCGAGCCGGAGGCGATGGTCAGCGTCATCTTCACCACAACCGAAGACCTCGACGCCGAGTTCCCGGCGGTCGCTGCGCGCAATCTCGGGCTCGACGACGTGCCGCTGCTCTGCTGCCGCGAGATCCCGGTCCCCGGCTCGATGCCGCGGGTGATCCGGACGATGGTCCACTACTACGCGCCGGTCGGCCACGTCCCCGCGCACGCCTACCTCGGCGCGACCCAGGACCTGCGCTCCGACCTCCACGCCGCCCAGTAGCGGCACCGTCAGCCACAATGGAGCGGTGACCGTCACCTTCGCGGAGAAGCTGGCCCGCATCCCGGGCTACCAGGCCGGTGTGCCGACCGGGCAGGCGCCCGAGGCGATCGCCGCCGGAGAGATCGCCCAGCTCGCCTCGAACGAGTCGAGCTTCCCGCCGCACCCGAAGGTGGTCGAGGCGATCCAGGCCGCCGCCGTGGCGATGAACCGCTATCCCGACCCCGACGCGACGCTGCTGCGCAGCCGCCTCGCCGAGCGTTACGAGACCGAGCCCGGCCGGGTCGCCGTCGGCAACGGCTCCTGCGAGATCCTGCTTGCCGCCGCGGAGGCGCTCTGCGAGCCCGGCGACGAGATCCTCTACGCCTGGCCCTCGTTCTCGATCTACCCGTACCTGGCGGCGCTGACCGGCGCCCGCGAGATCCGCGTGCCGCTGGCCGCGGGCGGGGTCCACGACCTCGAGGCGATGGCCGCCGAGGTGACGGCGGCGACGCAGCTGGCGATCGTCTGCAACCCCAACAACCCGACCGGCACCCACCTGCCGGCCGCGCAGGTCGCCGCCTTCTGCGAGCGCGTCCCCAGCCACGTGACGATCGCCCTCGACGAGGCCTACGTCGAGTTCCAGACCGACGACGACCCCGACGCGACGATCGACCTGCTCGCCGAGTTCCCCAATCTGGTGATCCTGCGCACCTTCAGCAAGGTCTACGGCCTGGCCGGGCTGCGGGTCGGCTTCGCGCTCGGCTCGGCCAAGTTCCGCGCCGCGGTCGATGCGGTGCGCCAGCCGTTCAGCGTCAACGCCCTCGCCCAGGCGGCGGCGGCCGAGGCGGTCCTGCACCAGGACGACGTCGAG
Organism: uncultured Solirubrobacterales bacterium; assembly: GCA_963702955.1. Lineage (GTDB taxonomy): Bacteria > Actinomycetota > Thermoleophilia > Solirubrobacterales > 70-9 > VRUE01. Next base: position 492,722 of record OY969774.1, read on the forward strand.
CGCCGGGTCGAGCAGACGATCGCCGAGCGGCTGCGGGTCGAGGAGGCGCTGCGCGAGCTGGGCCTCGCCACCGCCGAGACCCAGGCCAACTTCTCCTGGATCGACCTCGGCGACGCCGACGAGCGCGAGGTCGTCGCCGGCCTCGCCGAGCGCCAGATAGCCGTTCGTCCCGGCACGCCCCTCGGCGACTCGGGCCACATCCGCGTCAGCTACGGCACCCCCGCCGAGAACGACCGCTTCCTTGCGGCGATCGGCGAAATTATTGATGGAAGTGGCTCGCGCTGAGTTAAAACTGTCCGCGCCTTTGCGTAATGTCGAATATTAATGATGGGTGCCAGTTCTTCTGAGCCGGACGAGCAATCGACACGTCTGCCTACCGTATAGGTTCCGTCTCTATCCAAGGGTCGCCGACTCGGCTTTGAAATCAGGGTGAGTTGGCTCCTTGTCGGCGCCGCTCTCATCGGGTTTGGGCCCGTTGCGGCCTTGGCCGTAGTTGCGTCAATCAAGGACACGGATGCGCTTTCGACCATCGCCTTGACTCTCGCGATTGTCGCCTTCGCGATTCAGATCCTCGTGTTCATCGTGCAGACTCAGACGGCGAGTCAACAAATGCTTCAGAGCGAGCGGCTGAATACGCAAACGCGCGAACTTCTTGTCGAGGTTAACACTGCAGTGGCATCAACTCAGACGATGGTAGGAGAGCAGTTTCGTGATCTGCTTCGAGTGTTTGTAGAAGGTGCATCCAAGACCGCGGCTGAGACCGGAAAGTTCGACCCCGAGCAGTTTGAGCAGCGCCTCTTGACCAACACCCAACAGGCCACCCAGCGTCCAGTCCAAGCGGAGCAGGGTCCCTCTGAGACGCCGAGGCCACCCGGATGCTGCTCGACAACGTGCGCGCAGCAAACGCGCAGCCGAGAAAAAACGCGAGCTCACTCAACTAACTGAGTTTCCACCCGAGGAGGAGGGGAAGCAAATCTCCGCGCAGATGCGCGAGCTTTCCAACGATGCCCGCCGCCGGTTGCGTGAGCTGGGAGAAGACGAGGTTACGAGTCGCGAAGGGGGCGTGTGGGTGGGCCTGACGGACGATGTCTCGGCCGATGAGGATCTTGCCAAGCTCGACCTAATAACGCGCGCCCGTGTTCGAGTCGAGGAGGGCGTCATGGAGGTCAAACGACTGACTCAGAAAGGTCGTCTGTGGGCCAGCCTCCTCGTGGCTACCGGCGACATTCCTGATTACGCTGCCGATCTAACTCCCCCACCGCCGGCATCCAAAGACGATGACGATATTCCGTTCTGAGATCGACGAATAGATCCGAGCGCCGGAACCAAAACACAGCGGGCAACGTCCGGTCCATACGTAAAGTCTGGGTGCTTCGGGCGTGCCCACGGCTCATGGACCCGAATCAAGAGGATGCAATGCCTTTGATCTGTCCTTATGGACTTACAAAGTATCTACAATGGACACATGACTGCGTTGGATTGTCTTGCCCGAGAGGTTGGCGTCAACGAGCGCACACTGCGACGGGCCGTGAACGAGGGTGCTCTGAGGGGGACCCGGGCGTCGCCCCGGGTGCTCGAAATGCCCCTTTCCGAGCGCAGCTACGTGCGGCGGCGTTGGTCTCTCCTATCGGCGCTTCGTGCAGCTCTTCGCACCGAACGCAATGTCCGCCTCGCGCTACTTTTCGGATCAGCGGCAACTGGGGAGGACTCGGAGGGCAGCGATGTCAACGTGATCGTGGACTTGCGGGATCCGAGCCTTGATCGAATGTTGGACCTCGAGCTGAAGCTCGAAGATGCTGTGGGGCGATTGGTGGAGGTCATTCGTTTGGAGGATGCGGAGGGCGATCCGACCTTTCTGGTCGGTGCTCTGGAGGTGGGTCGAGTGCTCGTCGATCGCGAGGAGATGTGGCCCCGGCTGCAGAGGCGTGAGCCTGCTCTGCGGCGCCGTGGTCGTGAGCAGGATGAGCTGCGCAAGCGTTCGGCGCTGGCGCAGGCTGATCGGTTCCTGGGGGCGAGCGGATGACAGGGACGGCGTTACGCAAGGCCGAGCGTAAGAGGCTCATGCGCGAAATCGTTTCCCACGTGGATGACTTTCCACGCCAATACGGGGCGCTGGAGTCTGCGATGAGTGCTTTCGGGGATGACTTCGATCTGGCGCAGTTCAAAGAGGCGTTCAATACGGCGGACGACATGGAGGCCTACAACCAAGTGCAGGCGCTCGAACGGGCGGTTGGGCGGGTCCAAGGCTTCGTCGGCGATCTAGCCCAGGCAGGAGTTCGGCTCGCCGGCCTGCCCAGCAATCCGGCGGGCGGCGAGGGCTTTCGTGCGCAGCAGGCGTTTGAGTCGCTGCGCGAGGCTAATGTCATCGGTGGGGAGCTGTGCCGTCGCTTGGTCAGAGCACAGAAAGCTCGCTCTACGATCGAGCACGAATACGTCCGTCTTCGCGCCGGGAAAGTGCGTGAAGCGACGATTCTCATTCACGGCGCCTCGCGCGAGTTCTTCGGCCTCTACCGCGCATGGATCGAGCCATACCTCGACTGAACGGCTTTCGCCTGCTACAAAGTCAGCAGTGAAGAAGCGAACAGGCAAGACCGCATTCGCAGCTTGCGCCACCGGCGCCGCGGTCGCTCCTGCCCGCCTCTCCTATCTCTGGCGATTTAGCTAGGCGTCCGGCCCGGTGGCATCGCGCCGCCCTCATAGAGCGTTTGGCCGGGCGCCGGTCCGATCGGTTCGCGCGTTTCGCGATGCCCGCGCCCGCATGGCGAAGCCCGCTTGGAAAGTAGAGTCTCGACGGTGGAGAAAGGCGGCGGCAAGATGATCGTAGGAATGCAGGGAGATATGAGAGACCGGGTCCGCGACCGGCGGATCGAGCGGGTGGTCGAGCTGGTGCCGCCGGAAACGCTGCTCGGCGACCTGCCGCTGGGCGAGGAGCGCGAGCGCGCCGTGGTGGCCGGCCGCGACACCGTGGCGAAGATCGTCAACGGCGACGACGACCGGCTGCTGGTCGTGGTCGGTCCCTGCAGCGTCCACGACGTCAACGCGGCGCTCGACTACGCCGGCCGCCTCGCCGCGACCGCCGCCGAGCTGGGCGACGATCTGCTGGTCGCGATGCGCGTCTACTTCGAGAAGCCGCGGACGACGACCGGCTGGAAGGGCCTGATCAACGACCCCTACCTGGACGGCTCCTGCGACGTCAACGCCGGCCTGCGGATCGCCCGCACGCTGCTGCTGCAGGTGCTCGACCTCGGCCTGCCGATCGGCTGCGAGTTCCTCGACCCGATCACGCCGCAGTACATCTCCGACACCGTCGCCTGGGGGGCGATCGGCGCCCGCACCACCGAGAGCCAGATCCACCGCCAGCTCGGCTCCGGTCTCTCGATGCCGATCGGCTTCAAGAACCGCACCGACGGCAACGTCCAGGTCGCGGTCAACGCGGTCCGCGCCGCGGCGGCCCCGCACGCCTTCGCCGGGATCGACGACGCCGGCCGGCCGGCGATCCTGCACACCACCGGCAACCCGGACGGCCACGTGATCCTGCGCGGCGGCCGCGGGGGGCCGAACCACGGTCCCGAGGGAATCGCGGCGGCGCTGGAGAAGCTGCGCGGCGCCGGCCTCGCCGAGCGGGTCGTGGTCAACGCCTCCCACGACAACAGCGAAAAGGTCCCCGCCAAGCAGATCGCCGCGGCGGCGGAGATCGGCGACCAGGTCGCCGCCGGCAACGGGGCGATCGTCGGCGTGATGCTGGAGTCCTTCCTGGTCGAGGGGCGCCAGGACCTCGGCGACGGCGACTCGCTCGTCTACGGCCAGTCGATCACCGACCCCTGCATCGACTGGGAGGAGACGGTCTCCGTGCTGGAGCGGCTGGCCGCGGCTGTGCGAACACGGCGCGGCCTGTGAGCGCGGAGCGACCAAGCGTGCATCTCTGGTTCTTCGCGCCGGGAGCGAAGCGGGAAGCCTTGCTATGAGGGTCGCCGTTCTCGGGGTGGGCCTGATCGGGGGCTCGATCGGGCTCGCCGCGCGGGAGCGGCTGCAGAGCGAGGTGGTCGGCTGGGGCCCGAACCGGGCGACCCTGGACCGGGCCGAGGCGCTGGGGGCGGTCGACCGCTCGGCGGACTCGGTCGCCGCGGCCTGCGAGGGCGCCGAGATCGTCTTCTGCGCGGCGCCGGTCTCGGCGCTCTGCGACCTGGCGCGGGAGGCGCTCGCGGCGAGCGGCCCGGAGACGGTCGTCACCGACGCGGGCTCGACCAAGCGGGGGATAGTCGCCGAGCTCGGCGGCGACAAGCGCTTCGTCGGCGGCCACCCTCTGGCCGGCGCTGAGACGGCCGGGGTGGCGAACGCCCGCGCCGACCTCTTCGACGGCGCCCGCTGGTACCTGACCCCGACCGAGCACACCAGCGACGTGCTGTGCGACCGCTTGCAGGAGGCGATCGTCCGCCTCGGCGCCCGCCCGCAGACGATCGACGCCGAGGCGCACGACCGCCTGATGGCGACGGTCAGCCACCTGCCGCACGTCTTCGCCGACGTCCTGGTCGGCCAGGCGGCGACCGAGTTGACACGCGACTCCGAGCGGATGCCCGACGTCGGGCCGAGCTTCCGCGACGCGACCCGGGTCGCCGGCTCCAACCCGGCGATCTGGGGCGACATCTTCGCCGCCAACGGCGAGGCGGTCGCGGCGGCGCTCGACGACGCGATCGTCCGCCTCGACGAGGCGAGGGCGCTGATCCGCGCCGGTGACGCCGAGGCGATCGCCGCCTGGCACGCAGCAGCAGGCGGCTTGAAGAGCGCGCTGGAGGCGCTTGCCGACGGACACGGCGCCGGCGACGGCGGGTAGCCGGATGGCGACGCGCTTCGAGCCGTCGGGGCCGCTGCGTGGCAGCCTGCGGCCGCCGGCCGACAAGTCGGTCTCCCACCGGGCAGCGCTGATCGCCGCGATGGGCGAGGGGGAGACGGCGATCGAGGGCTACCTCGACGCCGCCGACACCCGTTCGACTCTTGCCGCGGTCGAAGCGCTCGGCGCCGGGGTGCGGGGCGCCGGCGACGGCTCGGTCGGCTCTCTGCTGCGTATCGGCGGCGTCGGCCTGCGCGGCGCGGCGCCGGCCGCGATCGACGTCGGCAACGCCGGCACCCTGCTGCGCCTGCTGCCGGGATGGCTCGCCGGGCAGGAGGAGGGCGAGTGGACGCTCGACGGCGACGAGTCGATCCGCCGACGCCCGGTCAACAGGATCGTCGCGCCGCTGCGGCAGATGGGGGCCGAGGTCTCCTGCCGCGACGGTCGCCTGCCTCCGCTCCGGGTCAGGGGCGCTTCGCTGCACGGCATCGCCTACGAGCTGCCCGTCGCCAGCGCCCAGGTCAAGTCCTGTCTGCTGTTCGCCGGGCTGCTGGCCGAAGGCGAGACGCGGATCGTCGAGCCGCTGCCGACGCGCGACCACAGCGAGCGGATGCTGCGTGCGGCCGGCGCCGAAATCGATCGCGAGGGCGAGACGATCGTCGTCCATCCGGCCGAGCGGCTGACGCCGGAGCGCATCGTCGTCCCGGCCGACTTCTCCTCGGCCGCCTTCTTCGTCGCCGCCGGTCTGCTCGTACCTGAAAGCGAGATCACCCTCACGGGGGTCGGACTCAACCCGACGCGCACCGGCCTGCTGACGATCCTCGGGCGGATGGGGGCGCGAATCGAAGCGACTCCGGAGGGCGAGGAAGGCGGCGAGCCGATCGGCTCGGTCGTCGTACGCGCCTCGGAGTTGACGGGGACCGAGGTCGGCGGCGCCGACGTCCCGCTGGCGATCGACGAGCTGCCGCTGGTCGCCCTCGCCGCCTGCTTCGCCGAGGGCGGGACGACGATCCGCGACGCGGCCGAGCTGCGGCGCAAGGAGAGCGACCGGATCGCGACCGTCGCCGCGGCATTGAGCGCGCTGGGCGGCTCGGTCGAGACGTTCGAGGACGGGATGCGGATCGAGGGCACGGGCGGCTTGCGCGGCGGCGCGATCGACTCCCACGGCGACCACCGGATCGCGATGCTCGGCGCGATCGCCGGCCTCGCCTCGCGCGACGGCGTCGAGGTGGCGGGAATGGGCGCCGCCGCCGTCAGCTACCCGGGCTTCGAGGCCGACCTCGCGTCGCTCCGCGGCGGCTGAGCGCGCGCCATACGCTGCCGCCCATGGTCATCGCGATCGACGGTCCCGCCGGGGCCGGCAAGTCAACGGTCGCCCGTGCCGTCGCGGCGGCGCTCGGTTTCACCTACCTTGACTCCGGGGCGATGTACCGCTGCGTGGCGCTGGCCGCGCTGGAGGCCGGTGCCGATCTCGGCAACGGCGAGGCGCTGGGCCGGTTGGCCGGGGGGCTGGAGATCGACCTGAGCGGGGAGCGGGTGGAGCTGGGCGGGCGCGACGTCGGCACGGCGATCCGCGAGCCGCGGGTCACCGAGGCCGCCTCGCGCGTCTCCGTCCACCCGCCGGTGCGGGCGGCGATGGTCGCCCGCCAGCGGGCGCTGATCGCCGCCGGACGCTACGTCGCCGAGGGCCGCGACATCGGCACCGTGGTCAGCCCCGAGGCGCCGCTGAAGGTCTTCCTCACCGCCGGCGCCGAGGAGCGCGCGAGGCGCCGGGCGGCACAGACCGGCGAGGACGAGGCGGCGGTTCTCGCCGCGCAATCCGAGCGCGACGAGCGCGACGAGAAGCGCGAGCACGGTGCCCTCCGCGCCGCCGCCGACGCGATCGAGGTCGACACCACCGGCCTCTCCCTGGACGAGGTCGTAGCCCGCGTCGTCACCCTCGCCCGCGAGCGGGAGTTGACGTGAGCCGGTTGCCCACCGTCGCCGTCGTCGGCTTTCCCAACGTCGGCAAGAGCACCCTGGTCAACCGGCTCGCCGGGGGGCGGGAGGCGGTGACCCACGCCGAGCCGGGCGTCACCCGCGACCGCAAGCGGGTCCGCTGCGAGTGGAACGGGCGCGCCTTCGAGCTGCTCGACACCGGCGGGATCGACATCGAGGACGAGACCGAGCTGGCCGCCGACGTGCAGCGCCAGGCGCGGATCGGGATCGCCGAGGCCGACCTGATCCTGCTGGTCGTCGACGGCCGTGCCGGCGTCCGCGGCGGCGACGCCGAGCTGGCGAAGACGCTGCGCGGCGCCGAGGCGCCGGTGCTGGTCGTCGTCAACAAAGTCGACCGCCCCGAGGACGAGCACCTGACCGCCGAGTTCCACCAGCTCGGCCTCGGCGAGCCGATCGGCGTCTCCGCCGGCCACGGGCTCGGCAGCGGCGACCTGCTCGACCGCGTCGTCGAGCTGCTCGGCGAGCTGCCGGAGCCGCCGCCGGGCGAAGACCCTGTCCACGTCGCCGTCGTCGGCCGTCCGAACGCCGGCAAGTCCTCGCTGGTCAACGCCTTCCTCGGCACCCAGCGGGTGATCGTCTCCGAGCGCGCCGGCACCACCCGCGACGCGATCGACACCGAGGTCGAGGTCGACGGCCGTCCGGTCGTCCTCGTCGACACCGCCGGCCTGCGGCGCCGCTCCAAGGTCGCCGGCAGCGTCGACTACTACGCCCAGCTGCGCTCCGAGCTGGCGGTCGAGCGAGCCGACGTGGCGATCGTCGTCTGCGACGCCTCCGAGGGGATCACCGCCGAGGACCTGCGGGTCGCCGAGCTGGCGATGCGGGCGGGCTGCGCGACGCTGCTGGTCCTCAACAAGTGGGACATCGGCACGACCGACATCGACGACGCCCGCGCCCGGGTCGAGCGCAAGCTGCGACTGCGGCCGGCGGTCGTCACCTGCTCGGCGACGGGTGGCCGCAACGTCGAGAAGCTGCTGCCGAAGGCGCTGGAGCTGGCCGACCGCGCCGCCGAGCGGATCCCGACGCCGGAGCTGAACCGCTTCGTCGCCGAGGTCGTCGCGACGACGCCGCCGCCCTCGCGGCGCGGGCGGCGGCTGCGGCTCTACTACGCGGCGCAGGTCGGCGAGCGCCCGCCGCGGATCGCGATCCAGGTCAACGACCGCAAGCTGATCGTCCGCGACTGGGCCTACCACCTGGAGAACCGGATGCGCGAGGCCTACGGGCTCGAGGGCGTCCCGCTGGTGATCGACTACGTCCCCCACAGCGGTCGGCGACGCGGCTGACGCGCGTCCCGGTACGCTTCCGCCATGTCAACCATCCAGCCGCTCGCCGAGGGCGAGTACCTCTTCACTTCGGAGTCCGTCACCGAGGGTCATCCGGACAAGGTCTGCGACCAGATCTCCGACGCGATCCTCGACGCGGTGATGGCCGGCGACCCCGAGGGGCGCGTCGCCTGCGAGACGCTCGTCAACACCGGCATGGCCGTGGTCTCGGGGGAGATCTCCACCACGGTCCACCTCGACGTGCCCGAGCTGGTCCGCGAGACGATCCGCGGGATCGGCTACGACCACGGCGACTACGGCTACAACTGCGACCACATCTCGGTCCTTGTCTCGCTCGACAAGCAGTCGCCCGACATCGCCCAGGGCGTCGACGCCTCGCACGAGACCCGCACCGGTTCCGCGATCGACGACGAGCTGCTGCAGGCCGGAGCCGGCGACCAGGGGATGATGTTCGGCTACGCGACCGACGAGACCGAGGCGCTGATGCCGATGCCGATCCAGCTCGCCCACCGGCTGGCCGAACGGCTCGCCGCGGTGCGCAAGGACGGCACCCTCGACTACCTCGGCCCGGACGGCAAGACGCAGGTCACCGTGCGCTACGCCGACGGCCGCCCGGTGCGGATCGAGAAGCTGCTGATCTCCACCCAGCACGCGGCGGCGGTCGATTCGCAGGAGACGATCAAGCCCGACCTCTGGCAGCACGTCGTGATGCCGGTGCTGACGGCCGAAGCGGCGGGGATGTTCGACGAGGACGAGCTGCGCGACGGCTTCCTGGTCAACCCGACCGGCCAGTTCGTGATCGGCGGCCCGGTCGGCGACGCCGGCCTCACCGGCCGCAAGATCATCGTCGACACCTACGGCGGCATGGCCCGCCACGGCGGCGGCGCCTTCTCCGGCAAGGACCCGTCGAAGGTCGACCGCTCGGCCGCCTACGCGGCGCGGCACGTCGCCAAGAACGTCGTCGCCGCCGGGCTGGCGCAGCGCTGCGAGGTGCAGGTCGCCTACGCGATCGGCGTCGCCCATCCGGTCTCGCTGATGGTCGAGACCTTCGGCACCGGCACGCTGCCGGACATGGAGATCTCGCGCCTGGTCGAGGCCGAGTTCGACCTCCGCCCCGGCGCCTTCCGCCGCTACCTCGACCTGCACCGGCCGATCTTCCAGAAGACCGCCGCGTACGGCCACTTCGGAAGAGAGGATGAGGACTTCACCTGGGAGCGGACCGACAGGGCGGATGCATTGCGTGAAGCTGCGGGTTCTAAGGCCGCTGCCCCTGCCTGAGAGCCCATCCGGCAGGGGTTCCACTTAACTTTTTCCGAAGACAGCCGGCGGCTGTCCGTCGGCGTCCCCACGGAAAAAGTACAAGACGTTCCACCCCTACCGGATGGGCTCTACCTCGGGGGCTGTGCTTGACCCAAGCCGTGAGAGCCGGCAGCCGATGCTCCCGTGGCTTGGTTGACAGCGTGTACGACTTCAGCTGGATCCGCGACGCCGACGAAGACGAAGTTGTAGTCGTCGGTTGCGGCGGTGTCGAAGTCGACGTCGCCGATCTGCATCGCCCGCTGGTAGATCGACTGGCGGTAGTTGACGTTCTGGACCCGCTCGAGGCGCGTCTCCTGGACCTCGCGGGAGACGATCCCGCGCTTGATGTTGAGGCGCCGGTCGGTGATCGTGTAGACGGTGGCGACCCGCTTGAGGAAGCCGGCGAGGACGGTCACCGCGATCACCGCGAGGACGATCAGGAAGACGTCGAACGCGCCCGCCCCGAACAGCTTCGCGATCAGCCCGGCGACCGCGGCGACGAGGACGCCTTTCAGGTAGAAGCCGAGGATCGCCCGCCAGGACGGATGCCCCTGGAAGATCACCCGCTCGCCGGGGCTGAGGTTGAGTCCGGTCATCGCCGCGGAGGATATCCCGGCCGTCCGCCTGCATCCATACCTTCCTGCGGTGATCGCCAAGGTCGAGCCGCTGACCACCGCGCGTGCCCTGCGCGGCCCCTTCGACTACCTGCTGCCGGCCGAGATGTCCGGCGTCGGCGTCGGTAGCGTCGTCCGCGTGCCGTTCGGGCGGCGGCGCACGCTGGGGGTGGTCGTCGGCCTCGCCGAGACCTCCGAGCTGCCGCCCGAGCGCCTCGCCGAGCCGCTGGAGGCGCTCGAGGCCGGCGTTCCGGCCGAGCTGGTGCGGCTCGCCCTCTGGGTCGCCCGCGAGTACTGCTCGACCCCCTCGCGCGGCCTGCGGCTGGTCCTGCCGGCAGATCCCGGGGTCCGCAAGCGGCGCTCGCGGCCGCGGGTCGAGCATCCCGAAATCGGCGAATCCGCGACCGAGCGCCCGGCGCTGCTGCCCGAGCAGGAGCACGCGGTCGAGCGGGTCGTCGCCGCGCTCGACGGCGAGGCCGGGGCGCCGCGGCAGCTGCTCCTGCACGGGGTGACCGGGTCGGGCAAGACCGAGGTCTACCTGGCCGCGGTCGAGGCGGCGCTGGCCCGCGGCCGGGGCGCAATCGTCCTCGTGCCGGAGATCGGCCTGGCGCCGCAGGCGGTGGCCCGCTTCCAGGCGCGGCTCGGCGACCGGATCGCGGTCCTGCACTCGGCCCTGACCAAGGGGCAGCGCTACGACGAGTGGCGGCGCCTGCGCGACGGCGAGGCGCGCGTCTGCGTCGGCCCCCGCTCGGCCGTCTTCGCCCCGGTCGGCGAGCTCGGCCTGATCGTGATCGACGAGGAGCACGACGCCTCCTACAAGCAGGAGGGCGACCCCTGCTACGACGCCCGCACCGTCGCCCGCCGCCGCGCCGCGGAATCCGGCGCGACGCTGCTTGCCGGCACCGCGACGCCGCGGCCGGAGAGCTGGCTGGAGCTGCCCCGGGTCGAGCTGCCGCGCCGCGTCGACGGCCGCCCGATGCCGCCGGTCGAGGTGCTCGACATGCGCGGAGCCGACCCGCGCTCGGGCCCGCTGCACGCCGATACCTGGGCCGGCCTCGAGCAGGTGCGCCGGAGCGGCGCCAAGGCGATCGTGATGGTCAACCGCCGCGGCTTCGCCCCCTGGCTGACCTGCCGCTCCTGCGGCCGCCACTGGGGCTGCCCCGCCTGCGACGTCTCGCTGATCGTCCACCGCCACGCCGGCCGCCTCGTCTGCCACCACTGCGCCCACGCCGAGCCGCTGCCGCACAGCTGTCCGGACTGCGACTCGACCACGCTCTCGCGGGCCGGGGCGGGGACCGAGCAGATCGAGGCGCTGCTGGCCGAGCGGCTGGACCCGATGCCGGTCTTCCGGCTCGACTCCGACGTCGCCGCCGGCCGCGGCGCCCACGCCCGCATCCTCGCCGCCTTCGACGCCGCCGAGAGCGGCGTCCTGGTCGGCACCCAGATGGTCGCCAAGGGCCACGACTTCCCGCAGGTGACGCTGAGCGCGATCGTCGACGCCGACGCGACCCTGCGCTTCCCCGACTTCCGCGCCGGCGAGCGGACCTTTGCGATGGTCGCCCAGCTGGCCGGCCGCAGCGGCCGCGGCGAGGCGGGGGGGAGGTGATCGTTCAGACCCTGGCCCCGGAGGCGGCGAGCATCGCCCACGCCGCCCGCCACGACTCCGCCGGCTTCCTCGCCGGGGAGGTGGAGCGGCGGCGGAGGCTGCGCTACCCGCCCTTCTCCCACCTGGTGCGGGTGGTGCTGAGGGCGGAGTCCGAGCAGCGCCTCGACGAGGCCGCCTCGCAGCTCGCCGAGCTGCTCCGCGACACCCTGCCCGGCGACGCCGACCTGCTCGGCCCGGCGCCGATGTTCCGCGTCCGCAACCGCCACCGCCGCCGCATCCTCACCAAGTCCGACGACCGCGACGCCACCGTCGCTGCGATCGGCGACGCGGTCGAGCGCCTCGCCGCCGACCGCGCGCTCAAGGACGTCGCGATCGGCGTCGACGTCGATCCCCAGTAGGGCTGCGGCGATCCATACAATCGATCCGATGAGCGACGAGGGGGCCACAGAGGCCGGAACCGAACGCGAGGAGCTCGAAGCGGAGTTGCTCGCACGGCGCGAAGCGGCGCTGGCGCAGGTGGTCAAGTTCGGCGACCCGGTGCTGAAGAGCAGGGCCTCTCCGGTCGCGGACTTCGGCCCCGAGCTGCGGGCCGAGGTCGAGCGGATGTTCGCGATCATGCGCGACGGGATGGGGGTCGGCCTGGCGGCCACCCAGATCGGCGTGCTGCGCCGGGTTCTCGTCTTCCAGGCCGGCTCCGACAGCCCGCCGACGGGACTGGTCAACCCCTCGGTCGAGTGGCTCTCCGAGGACGCGGTCCTCGCCGAAGAGGGCTGCCTCAGCCTGCCGCGGGTGGCGATGGACGTCGAGCGGCCGCTGTACGTGCGGGTCACCGCGGTCGACGTCGAGGGCGAGCCGCTGACGATCGAGGCCTCCGGGCTCGAGGCGCGGGTGCTCCAGCACGAGATCGACCACCTCGACGGGGTGCTGATCCTCGACCGGGCGCCGCGCGACCAGCGCAAGGCGGCGCTGCGCGCCCTGCGCGAAGGCGGCAGCTACGCGCCGCCGAGCGAGGACGACGGGGCGGTGGAGGGCGAAGAGCACCACCGCGAGCCGCGCTCCGACGCGTGAGAACCGCCTACCTCGGCACCTCGGACTTCGCTGCGACCGTGCTCCGCCGGCTCGCCGGCTCGCCGCACCGGCCGGCGCTGGTCGTGACTCCGCCCGACCGCCCGCGCGGGCGGGGCCGGCTCAGCGGCGCGCCGCCGGTGGCGTCGGCCGCGGCCGAGCTGGGGATCGAGCTGCTGCAGGTCGAGAGCGTCAACGACGAGGCGGCGCTGGAGCGGATCCGCGCCGCCGGGCCCGAGGCGATCGCGGTCTGCGCCTTCGGCCAGCTGATCCGCGAGCCACTGCTCTCGGAGTGGGCGCTGCTGAACGTCCATCCCTCGCTGCTGCCGCGCTGGCGCGGCGCGGCGCCGATCGAGCGGGCGATCATGGCCGGGGACGAGCGCACCGGCGTCTGCCTGATGCGGGTCAGCGCCGGGCTCGACTCGGGGCCCGTCGCGCTGCGCGAGGAGACGCCGATCGGGCCCGAGGACGACTTCGCGAGCCTCTCCGAGCGCCTGGCCGGGCTCGGCGGCGAGCTGCTGGTCCGGGGCTTCGACCTGCAGCAGGCGGGCCGGCTCGAGTTCGCCGAGCAGGACGACGGGGGGGCGACCTACGCCGAGAAGATCGGCCCGGCGGAGCGCCGCCTCGATCCCACCCGGCCGGCGGCCGAGCTGGCGCGCAAGGTCCGCGCACTCACCCCGCACGTCGGCACCTACCTCGAGCTGGGCGACGGCGAGCGGCTCGGCGTCCGCCGCGCCCGCGCGGTCGACGTCGGCGTCCGGCAGGGCGAGCTGAAGGCGGAGTGGGGGGCGCTGCTGCTCGGCTGCGGGCGCGGCGCCCTGCGGCTGGAGGTCGTCCAGTCGGCCGGCGGCAGGGAGATGGCCGCCGCCGCCTACCTGCGCGGCCACTCCGTGCCGGCCCTGTGAGTCCGCGGCCGGCGACGGCGATCGCGCCGGCCCGGACGCTGGCCTTCGCCGTGCTGCGGGCGACCTTCGAGGAGGGCGCCCACACCGAGCGCGCCTTCCGCGCGGCGGCCGAAGAGCGCGAGCTGGAGGGTCGCGAGCGCGCCCAGGCGCAGCGTCTCGCCTACGGCGCGGTCCAGCGCCGCGGCACCGCCGACGCGGCGATCGAACGGCTCGCCGAGCGCTCCACCCGCCTGCTCGACCCGCCGGTTCTCGCCGGCCTCCGCCTCGGCCTCTTCGAGCTGCTCTTCGCCGACGCCACGCCGGACCACGCCGCGGTCGACCAGGCGGTCGAGCTGGTCAAGCGGGCCGGCGCGGCCCACGCGGCCGGACTGGTCAACGCGGTCCTGCGCCGTGCCGCCCGCGAGCGCGACTCGCTGAGCGGGTCGCTGCTCGGCGACGACTCGACCGCGGAGAGCGCCGCGGTCGCCCACTCGGCGCCGCTCTGGCTGGCGCGGATGTGGTGGCAGGAGCTGGGCGGCGAGGACGCCCGGGCACTGCTCGCCGCCTGCAACCGGCCGGCGGAGGTGGCCATGCGCGTGAACGCTCTGCGCAGCGAGCCCGCAGCCGCCCTGGCGGCTTTGCGCGAGGCGGGGGTGGAGGCGGGCGCCGCGCAGGGGGTCTGGCCGCTGGCCGTGCCGGAGTCGATCGTGGTCTCCGGCCGCACCGGCGCCGCCGTGCCGGATCTGGTCGCCGCCGGCGAGCTGACCCCGCAGAGCCGCGGCTCGGCGGCGGTGGTCGAGGTGCTCGACCCGCAGCCGGGCGAGCACGTCCTCGACCTCTGCGCCGGCCCGGGGATCAAGAGCGGCCAGATCGCCGCCCGGATGGGCGATCGGGGCGAGGTGATCTCGGTCGAGCTCGATCCCGAGCGGGCGGCGGAAGTCGCCGCCCAGGCACAGCGCCTCGGCCTGCGCAGCGTCACCGTGGTCGAGGCCGACGCGACGGCGGCGGGGATGGCGCCGGGCTTCGACCGGGTGCTGGTCGACGCGCCCTGCTCGGACCTCGGCGCGCTCGCCTCGCGTCCGGACGCGCGCTGGCGCAAGTCGCCGCGGACGATCGAGCGCCTGACCGAGGTCCAGGACGCGCTCCTGCGCCGCGCCGCCGAGGCGTTGCGGCCGGGCGGCGCGCTCGTCTACGCGACCTGCACGATCTCGCGCCGCGAGTGCGAGGACCGCATCGAGGCGCTGCTCGCGGCGGCGGCCGCCGGCGAGGCGCCGCCGCTTGCCGTCGAGGACCTCGGCGCCCTCGCTCCCGGCCTCGCCTCCTCCCACGACAGCCGCTGCCTGCAGCTACGTCCCGACCGCGACCGCACGACCGGTTTCTTCATCTGCCGCCTGAGCAGGGATGATGGGTGACGATGAACGACGTCGGGGAGCGCTAGACGTGTTGCAGCGGGCCGACTGCCCCGGCTGCGGCGAGCCGTGGCTGCGCCCGGCGCAGCTTCCGGGCCGCTTCCGCTGCGTGTACTGTCTGCGCCGCTTCGAGCTGGTCTCGCAGTGCCCGAACTGCGGCGAGCACCAGACGATCGCACGGATGAGCAGCACCGAGGACATGACCTGCCAGACCTGCGGAGACTCCATGCTGAGGCCGATATGACCCAGGACGCTGCAAACCGGCGCATTTCGGGGTCTTCGGTCGGTCGGATCCGGTCACGCACGAAAGTGCGCTCCCCTCACCGCCCTCCCTGCATCCCCCGAACTGCTTGGTTTTCGCGCCCTGGGAGAGATCTATGAGTGAGCGAATGAGCGAGTTGTTAGGCGAGCGACGGGTCGCCCCGTCGATTTTGTCGGCGGATTTCTCCCGTCTGGGGTCTCAGGTCGACGAGGTGATGGCGGCGGGTGCGCGGGTGATCCACGTCGACGTGATGGACGGCCACTTCGTGCCGCCGATCACGCTCGGCCCGCTGGTCGCCGGCTCGATCGCCGACCGGGTCCATGCGGCCGGCGGAGCGGTCGACGTCCACCTGATGATCGAGGCGCCCGAGCGCCAGATCGAGGCCTTCGCCGAGGCAGGCGCCGACTCGATCACCTTCCACGCCGAGGCGACCCCACATGCCAACCGGACCCTGACGGCGATCCGCGACCTCGGCTGCCTGGCCGGGATCGCGATCAACCCCGGCACCCCGGCGGAGGCGCTGAGCGAGCTTCGCGGCGAGGCCGACATCGTCCTCTGCATGACCGTCAACCCCGGCTGGGGCGGGCAGCCGTTCGTCGCCGGATCGGTCGACAAGGTCTCCCGCCTCGCGGCGCTGGCCGGCGAGGCGACGATCGAGGTCGACGGCGGGATCGACCGCGACACGGCCGGCCCGACCGCCGAGGCCGGCGCCGCGCTGTTCGTCGCCGGCTCGGCGGTCTTCGGCGCCGCCGATCCCGCCGCCGCCTACGCCGAGCTCGTCCGCGCCGCCGGAGCGGGCTGAAGCGGGGCGGGGCGTGCCCGAAGGCCGGCTGCCGGGTTTCTCGCGCCTAGCCCTGCTCGCCGCCGCGATCGGCCTGCTGCTGGTCGTCGGCACCGCCGGCTTCGCGATAACCGAGGGCGCCTCGATCGGCTTCGGCTTCGTCTGGGCGCTCGACACGGTGGCGACGGTCGGCTCGATCCCCGAGCCGGCGAGCACCGGCGGGCAGATCGTCAAGGTCTTCCTGATCGTCTTCGGCGTGGGTACCCTCTTCTACGCGCTGGTGACGGTCTCGGAGCTGTTCGTCGCCGGTCACGTGTCCGGACTGCTGGAAGATAGGAAGGCCTTGAAGGAAATCGACTCGCTCAGCGACCACATCCTGGTCTGCGGCTTCGGCCGGGTCGGCCGCCAGGTCGCCCGCGACCTGCGCGAGGCCGGCATCGAGTTCGTCGTCATCGACAACGACGTCGAGGGGACGCGCGAGCACGCCGAAGCGACCGGCGCTCCGATCGTCCACGGCTCCTCCTCCGAGGACGAGGTGCTGCGCCGGGCCGGGATCATGCGCGCCTCCGGGCTGATCGCCTGCGTCAACTCCGACGCCGAGAACGTCTTCATCGTCCTCAGCGCCCGCGAGATGCGCTCCGACCTGACGATCGTCGCCCGGGCCGCGGTCGAGGACACCGAGCGCAAGCTGCTGCACGCCGGTGCCGACCGCGTCGTCTCCCCCTACAAGGAGAGCGGCTCGAAGATGGTCCGGCTCGCGGTCGGCGAGCTCGGCGCCGCCGAGGCGAGCTAGACCTACAGCGGCTCGTCGATGCTCGCCAGGCGCGCCTCCAGCTCGACCGCGGAGCCGGGCTCGGGCACGTCCTCGGCCCGCTCGTGCGGGCGGCGGTAGACGTAGTACAGAAGCGCGAAGAGGACCGCGGCGGCGAGCAGGAAGCCGATCTCCACCCGGCGGAACTCGTTGCCGACGATCGAGGTGAAGTTCCAGCCGATGAACAGCGCCGCGCAGGCGATCCAGCGGGCGGCGGCGCGGCGCACCTGGCCCTGCGCGATACAGGCCTGGTTGACGGTCACCGAGCAGAGGTAGAGGCCCATCCCGAGCGTCACCAGCAGCAGGCCCTCGCGGTCGTAGCTGAACTTGTTGCTGAAGGCGATCTGCATCGCCTTCGGGCCGACGGCCGCCATGAAGACGAGCGCCAGCGCGGTGAAGGCGACGAGGCCGAGCAGGACCATCCGCACGGTGCGGCGGAACTCGCGGTCGGCCTTCTCGCTGCCGTTCGCATGGAGGCTGGTCAGGTGGGGGAGGATGCTGGTCGAGACCGACTGGAAGAGCTGCAGCGGGGCGCGGGCGATCATCAGCACGTTGAAGATGAAGCCCGCAGCGGCGGCGCCCTGCAGCCCGCGGACGATCAGCGGCCCGGCGTTGAGGAAGGCCTGTTCGCTGAACATGATCAGCAGCACCGCCGCGGCGAAGCCGCCGCCGTGGGCGAGCGAGAATTCGGCGGCCTCGTCCGCCTCGGCGGGCGGGGGCGGTTGCGCCGCCTCGCGTTTGGCCCGCCGGGCGAAGGCGAAGGGGACGACCGTCAGGCTCAGCGCCGGCGCGGCGACGATCCCGATCGCGACCGCCGACTGGCCGCTCAGCAGGCTGACCGCGACCAGCACGGCAAAGACGGTGCGGAAGCACGATTCGGAGAGGATCAGCGCGACGAACAGGCCGAATCGCTGCTGGCCGGCGAGGAAGCCGCGGGCGAAGTAGCTGGCGGCGTAGAAGAGGACGGCCGAGAAGAAGACCCAGTAGAGGGTTTCGTTGCCCTCCAGCAGGTCGTTCTGGATCGGCCCGCGCAGGACCAGTGCGACGACGGCGAAGAAGAGCGAGAGGCCGAGCTGGATCGTCGAGGCGACCCGCATCGGCTCGGCGATCGGCTGTCCCTTCTCCCGCCGTTCGGAGATGTGCCGCGAGAGCAGCTGTTCGATCGGCCGGTAGAGGGTCGAGATCGTGATGAAGACGGCCGACCAGAGCACCGTGATCTGCCCGTAGTCGGGCTTGGAGAGCACATGCGAGGCGATCAGGAAGTAGGCGTAGGTGATGACGCCGGTGAGGCCGACGCCGATCGCCAGGAAGCCGGCCGTCTTGCCGTAGTCGGTCGAGCTGACGGCGCCCGTCGCGGCGCCCTGGCCGTTCTCGCCGCTCATCGCTCGCGAGTCGGCTCGGGCGCCGCGCCGCGCTCGTAGTGGGAGGGCTCGACCCCGAGCGAGAGCTCGACTCGCCGCACCCGCTCGAAGACCCGCTGCGTCATCACCCGCTGGCCGGCGAGCAGGTCGCCGATCACGCCCAGCGCCAGCAGCTGCACCGCGGCGATGAACAGCACCGCGCCGAGGATCAGCGACTGGATGTGGCCGCTGCTGTCGCCGTTGAAGATCCAGTCGACCAGGAACGGCAGCCAGGCCGCCAGCGCCAGCAGCCCGACGACGAGGCTGGCGCCGGCGAACAGCCGCAGCGGCTCGTAGCGGGCGTAGATGCGGAGGATCGAGAGGGCGTTGCGGCGCACGTAGGCGCCGGTCGAGGCGAACAGGCGCGACTCCCGCGTCTGCGGGTTGGTCGCGACCTCGACCTGGTCGACGGCGACCAGCATCTTTCCCGCCTGGATCAGGCTCTCCAGCGTGTAGGTGAAGTCGTCGGTGACCAGGAGGCTGAGTGCCGCCTCGCGGTTATAGGCGCGGAAGCCCGAGGTGGTGTCGGCGATCTCGGTGCCGGAGATCCTGCGCACGACCCAGCTGCCCAGCCGCTGCAGGGATTTCTTCGGACCCGAGAAGTGCTCGATCGTCGCCACCCGGCGGTCGCCGACCACCATGTCGGCCTCGCCGGCGAGGATCGGCGCCAGCAGCTTCGGCACGTCGGCGCCGCTGTACTGGTTGTCGGCGTCGGTGTTGACGATGACGTCGGCGCCGAGCTTGAGGCAGGCGTCGAGCCCGGCCTGGAAGCCCGCCGCGAGGCCCTTGTTGTTGGTCAGGCGGACGATGTGCTCGACTCCGTTCTCGCGCGCCACCGCGACCGTGCGGTCGGTCGAGCCGTCGTCGACGACCAGCAGCTCGACCTCGTCGACGCCCTCGATCGCCCGCGGCAGCGCGGCGATCGTCGCCGGCAACGTCGCCTCCTCGTTGAGGCAGGGGATCTGGACGATCAGCTTCACGGTTGGCCGGTCAGGGTATCCGTGGGGGAGGGGATAGGGGGTGTCTCCCGCTTGCTGGGTTTCTCGCCTCATCCTCCGTGAAGCCCCTGGAAGGATTTGGGGTACTCGGCTGCCCCAAATCCTTCACTTTCGCTGACGACGCCGGTGTAAGCTGATTGATTGACTGGTCAATCGGTCGCCATGGACACGCAGCTGACAGCCGCGGATCGGACCCATCTGAAGCGGGCGCTTGAGCTTGCTAAGAACGGGCGTGGGCGAGTGAGCCCGAATCCGCTGGTTGGAGCTGCCGTCGTGCGCGATGGCGAGATCGTCGGCGAGGGGTTCCATGCTGAGTTGGGCGGCCTGCACGCGGAGCGGGCGGCTCTGGAGGACTGCCGTGGACGGGGGGAGGACCCGGCCGGGGCGACGATGTACGTGACGCTCGAGCCGTGTGCGCATCAAGGACGGCAGCCGCCGTGCGTGGAGGCGATCCTCGCGGCGGGGATCGGGCGGGTCGTGATCGCCTCCGACGATCCCAGCGAGAAGGCGTCCGGCCGCGGGCCCGGCATCCTCCGCGACGGCGGCGTCGAGGTCGAATTCGCGACGGGCGAGGAGGCGACCGCGGCGCGGCTGCTCAACCAGCCGTTCCGCAAGCACGCCCGCACCGGCCTGCCGCTGGTCGTCCTGAAGCTGGCGATGTCGCTCGACGGGGTGACGACGACTCCGCCCGGCGACTCCCCCTGGATCAGCGGCGAGCGCAGCCGCGAGCTGGTCCACCGTTGGCGCGCCGAATCCGACGCGATCGCGGTCGGCATCGGCACCGTCCTCGCCGACGACCCGCTGTTGACCGCGCGTTCGAGCTTTGTGCCGCATAGCGGTTCAAAGCTCGAACGCGCGGCGGTGCGGCAGCCCGTTCGGGTCGTCTTCGACCGGCAGGCGCGACTGCCGCTCGATTCGCAGCTGCTCGCGACCCTCGACGAGGCATCGGTGATCGTCGTCGTTTCCCAGGACGCTCCCGCCGACCGCAGCGCAGCGCTGCGTGACGCCGGCACCGAGACCATGGTCGCCGACAGCGTTGACGCGGCGCTCTCCGAGCTGGGCCGCCGCAACGTCACCAGCCTCTTCCTCGAGGGCGGTCGCACGCTCGCGTCGGCCTTCGTCGATGCCGGCGCGATCGACGAAGCCCGCACCTTCGTCGCGCCGATCCTGCTCGGCGGCGGCAAGCGCGTCGCCTCGCTGGACCCGGGGGCAGAGGACACGTTGATCGCGACCCGGTTCAAGGAGTGGTGATGTTCACCGGGCTGATCGAGGACGTGGGCACGGTCGAGTCGGTCGACGCCGGCGCCGAGGGCGCCCGCCTGCGGATCGCCACGTCGCTCGGCGGAGAAATCAGCCCGGGGGACTCGGTTTCCGTGAGCGGGACCTGCCTGACGGCGACGACCGCAGATGCCGACGGCTTCGAGGCCGAGGCGATGAACCAGACGCTCGACGTCACCTCGCTGGGCGGGTTGGAGGCCGGCTCGAAGGTCAACCTCGAGCTGGCGATGCAGGCGTCGAATCGGCTCGGCGGGCACATCGTCCAGGGGCATGTCAACGGGGTGGGGGAGGTCGTCTCGATCGAGGGAGACGGGTTCGCGAAGCGCCTGCGGGTCGCCTTGCCATCGGAGCTGATGCGCTACGCGATCGACAAGGGCTCGGTCACCCTCGACGGGGTCAGCCTCACCGTCGCCGCGCTCGGCGAGAGCTGGATCGAGGTCTCGCTGATCCCCGAGACGCTGGAGCGGACGACGCTGGGCGAAGCCGAGCCGGAGCGCAAGATCAACGTCGAGGTCGATGTCGTCGCCAAGTACGTGGAGCGGTTGGTGCAACCATTCGTCGGAGAGGAGTCGCCGTGAGTCAGATGACCGAGACCCAGAACACGCAGAAGCCGGAGGGCGCCGAGGGCGAGAGCCCGTTCGCGACGATCGAGGAGGCGATCGAGGAGATCCGCCGCGGCCGCATGATCGTCGTCTGCGACGGCGAGGATCGCGAGAACGAGGGCGATCTGGTGATGGCGGCGCAGTTCGCCACCCCCGAGGCGGTCAACTTCATGGCCAAGGAGGCGCGCGGGCTGATCTGCCTGGCGCTGACCGCGGAGCGCTGCGAGCGGCTCGGCCTCAACCTGATGGCGGCGAAGAACGAGGCGCCGCTGCAGACCGCCTTCACGGTGACGATCGAGGCCGCCGGCGGGGTCACGACCGGCATCTCCGCCCACGACCGCGCCCACACGATCCAGGTCGCGATCGACCCCAACTCGGGCGCGCGCGACATCGTCGTCCCCGGCCACATGTTCCCGCTGCGGGCCAAAGACGGCGGCGTGCTGGAGCGCACCGGCCACACCGAGGCCAGCGTCAACCTCGCCCGCCTCGCGGGCCTCACCCCGGCCGGGGTGATCTGCGAGGTGATGAACGACGACGGCACGATGGCCCGCGTCCCCGATCTGGTCCCCTACAGCCGCAAGCACAACCTGAAGATGGTCACGGTCGCCGACCTGATCGCCTACCGCCGCCGCACCGAGAAGCTGGTCGAGCGGGTCGTCGCGACCGCCCTGCCGACCGCCTTCGGCGACTTCAGCGCGGTCGGCTACCGCTCGCTGGTCGACGACAAACACCACGTGGCGATGGTCAAGGGCGAGGTCGACGGCGCCGAGGACGTGCTGGTCCGCGTCCACAGCGAGTGCCTCACCGGCGACGTCTTCCACAGCATGCGCTGCGACTGCGGCGAGCAGCTCGAAGCGGCGCTCTCGATGATCGAGCGCGAGGGCCGCGGCGTCCTCCTCTACCTCTCCCAGGAGGGCCGCGGGATCGGCCTGCTGAACAAGCTGCGCGCCTACAAGCTGCAGGAGGAGGGAGCCGACACGGTCGAGGCCAACCTCAAGCTCGGCCTGCCCGCCGACCTGCGCGACTACGGGATCGGCGCCCAGATACTCGGCGACCTCGGCCTGACCAGCATCCGCATCCTCACCAACAACCCGAAAAAGATCGTCGGGCTGGAGGGCTACGGGCTCTCGGTCAGCGAGCAGGTGCCGATCGAGGCGCCGCCCAACGCCCACAACGAGTCCTACCTGCGGGCCAAGCGCGACAAGATGGGCCACTCGCTGCACCATCAGGGACTCGCCCTCGACGAGGAGATGATCCACGACGAGGAGGAGCGCGACGCGGCCGACGAGAGCGGACCGGCGGATGGCTGAGCCGGGGGCCTTCCTCGAGAGCTTCGAGGAGGGCGAGCGGGAGATTCTCTCGACGCTGCGCTTCGCCGTCTGCGTCGGCCGCTTCTACGAGGACCTGGCGCAGCGGCTGCTGCACGGCGCCAACGAGGGCTTCGAGCTGGCCGGGGTGCCGGCCGCCGCGGTCCGCCACGCCTCCGTCCCCGGCGCCTACGAGCTGCCGTTCGCGGCGAAGCTGCACGCCGCTAGCGGAGAATACGCCGGGGTCGCCTGCCTCGGCGTCGTGATCCGCGGCGAGACCGACCACTACGACTTCGTCTGCGCCGAGGCAGCGCGCGGCATCCAGGACGTGCAGCTGGAGACCGGCGTCCCCTGCTCCTTCGGCGTGATCACCTGCGACACGATGGAGCAGGCCCTGGAGCGGGCGGGAGGCGGCAAGCGCGACCAGGGCCGCAACGCCGCCCTCACGGTGGCCCGTATGGCCCTGCTGCAGCGCCGGCTGGCTTAGATCGGCAGCACAGCGACGGGATAGCGCCGGATTTCGCTGTCGGAGGTGACGATCGTCATGCCTTCCAGGTGCGCCTGGGCAATGATCATGCGGTCGAAGGGGTCACGGTGGTGGCGGGGCAGCGATTCGACGGCGTAGACGTGACGCATCGCCACGGCCAGGGGCTCGAAACTCTGCACGGCGAGTGCGTTCTCGAGGTCGGAGGGGATTCGCAGTCTTCCCTTGGCAACCTTGATTTCGATCTCCCATGCGCTGACCACACTGACGAAGACATCGTTGACTTCGTCTTCGATCGCGTCGATTGCGATCGGTGAGATGCGCTCTCGGTTGACCAAGGTCCAGATCAGCGCGTTGGTGTCCAGCAACAACTTCATTTGGCCTTTTTCCACTCCTCCGGCCACTCGTCTTCCGGCCCGTAGAATTCTTCGGCGATTTCCTGGTCGACTTTCTTCATCTCCTCCTCGGAGACCATCCAGAAGCCTTTCCCCTCCCACGCGCCCAGTTTGCGACGCCCCCGCTTCTCTTGGGCTATAGGCACCAGCTTCGCCGCCGGCTTGCCCGCCCGGCTGATCACGATCTCCTCGCCCCCTTCGACCCGCTCGACGAGCTTCGACAGATGGGTCTTGGCCTCGTGCATGTTCACCTGCTCCAGGTCCTCGGCGCTCATTTCTCTCCCCCCTTTCGGGCACATCGTCCGAAACCGTTCGTGCTTAGGCGACTTAGCTAACTTCGCTTCAAGGTAGCATCCACGACCCGATGGCCAAGGTATGCCACAGCTGCGGCAAGGGACCGGCGTTCGGCCAGTCCCGCAGCCACTCGATGGTCGCGACCAAGCGGCGCTTCGACCCGAACCTGCAGAAGGTGCGGATCGAAGAGCGCGGGCGCAAGCTGCGGACCTACGTCTGCACTCGCTGCCTCAAGGCCAACAAGGTCACCAAGGCCGCTTAGCCCTCGGCCGGAGGAAGCCGGTCATCCTCCGGATGAATTGATGTCGCACGCGCTTTGCGCTTAGCGACGGATCTCGAGCGCGGCTCCGCCGCGCAAACATCGGATTGCATATCGCGGCCTTCGGCCACATTCACCCGGAGGACGCCCGGCTCCCTCTTCCCAAGAACTCAGCTTGTGCGGAAGCTTCTTTCTTCAAGCGCCGCGGTCTTACGTGCGCGTTGAGGCGGCCCACCGTTTAATGCGTCTCGAACGAGTTGAACGCCACGGTGTCCAAGGCTAAGGCAGCGTAGATCTCGAAGAGCGTTCGTTCAATCGGATCTTCAAGTTCGATCCAGCGGATGTTCATTCCGGCAACTCGTGCTTTGGCCTGCCGGAAATGCTCTGCGAAATGGGGATCGGCCTCCAAGACCTTTCGGGCTCGCTTAAGGTCGATACCGGCGGTTTCGGCTTCCGCCTTGCCGATCAAGAAGGCGAATGAGGCCTGGTTCTCAGTCGCCTTGGCGGCCGTGTGGTTCCGCAATCGGGCTCGCAAGTTGCGCGTCTGACCAACGTACACCGGCTTGCTGTCGGAGAAGAGATAGATCCCCGCGATCTCGGGTATGAAGCCGTGCTCGTCCCTCGGGGCCACTGGTGCGACGAGTAGCTGGACGAGGAGCCCCTCCATTCGGTCCACTGCCTCACCGAACTGGCGCAGCCCTCCTTCGTCTATAGAGATCCTCGCCACTGCACGATGCTATCTCCGGCAGTTAGCGAAGCCGTTTCATCGTGGCGACAGCTGGAAGCTCTCCCGAGGAGAGTTGGCTTGCGTGAGAAGGGACGCCGACCCCCTTCCCGGGAATGTGGCGAAGCCGCCTATGCAATCTGTCTCCCGCGCGGCGGAGCCGCGCTCCAACTTTGTCGCTAAGCGCGAAGCGCGTGCGACATCAATTCACGGGAAGGGGGTCGGCGTCCCTTCCCCTCACGGGCTCTCGACGACCGGGTGCTCGCCGGTCGGGGCGGGGTCGCCCTCGGCCGGCTCTACGTGGAGCCTGGGGAGGATCCGGTCGAGCCAGGCCGGCAGCCACCAGGCCCGCTTGCCGAACAGCTGCATGATCGCCGGCACGAGGACCGAGCGGATGATCACGGCGTCGATGAAGACCGCGGCGGCGAGGCCGAGCCCGAACAGTTTGATGATCCGTTCGTCGCCGAGCATGAACGAGGCGAAGACGGTGACCATGATCGCCGCCGCGGCGGTGATCACCCGCCCGGTCAGGGCGAGGCCGCGGGTGACCGCGACGGTCGCGTCCCGGCGCTGCTCCCACTCCTCGTGGATCCGCGACATCAGGAACACCTCGTAGTCCATCGAGAGCCCGAAGACGATCGCGAAGAGGAAGATCGGGAAGAAGGAGACGATCGGCCCGGTGTTGTCGACGCCGATCAGGCTCGCCCCCCAGCCCCACTGGAAGACGGCGACGATCAGTCCGAAGGCGGCACCGATGCTGAGCAGGTTCATCACCACCGCCTTCAGCGGCACCAGAACCGAGCGGAAGACGGCCATCAGCAGCAGCGCCGAGAGCAGCACGACGACGCCGATGAAGAGCGGCAGCTTTTCGGCGATCGCGTCGCCGAAGTCCTCGAAGACCGCGTTGACGCCGCCGACGTGCAACTGGGCGCCGGTCGCGCGCTCGATCGGCGGGATCACGTCGCCGCGAATGTGGTCGAGCAGGTCGGTCGTCAACGCGCTCTGCGGCGAGGTGGTCGGGTAGACCTGGAACACCCCCGTGTTTTCCTGCTTATTGAGGGTGATCGAGGTCGCGGCGGCGACGCCTTCTTCGCCTTCGAGCGCCCGCTTCAGCCGCACCATCCCCGCGTCTTCGCCCTTCCCGGGCAGCGCCGCGACCATCACGAACGGCCCGTTGAAGCCGGGGCCGAAGCCTTCGGCGAGCAGGTCGTAGGCCTTGCGGGTGGTTTTGTCCGGCGGTTCGGTGCCGGCGTCGTTGGTGCCGAGACGCAGCGAGAGGGTGGGGATGCAGAGGATCAGCAGCAGCCCTCCCGAGAGCACAGCCGAGAGCACCGGCCGGCGCTGGATCTCGCGGCTCCAGCGGAACCATTTGGTGTCCTCGGCAATGGTCGACGAGCGGCTGCCGAGGCCGGGGATGCGGAGGCGGTCGATCCGGCGCCCGACGATCGTCAGCAGCGACGGCAGCAGGGTCAGCGCCGCGATCATCGTGAACAGCACCGCCAGCGCCGCCGCCACCGCCACCCCGTAGAGGAAGGTGAGGCCGAGCAGGAACATCCCCAGCAGCGAGATGATCACGGTGACGCCGGCGAAGAGGACGGCGCGGCCGGCGGTGTCGACCGCGGCGATCGCGGCGTCGCGCGGCTCCAGGCCGTCGTCGAGGCCGTTGCGGAAGCGGGTGAGGATGAAGAGCGCGTAGTCGATCCCGACCCCGAGCCCGATCATCGCCGCCAGCACCGGCGCGAAGTTGGCCATGTCGAAGACGTGGGTGCCGAGCGTGACCAGGCTGATACCGACGCCGAGCGCGAACAGCGCGGTAAGGATCGGCAGGCCCATTGCGACCACCGAGCCGAAGGTGATCAGGAGGACGACCATCGCCGCCAGCAGGCCGATCCCGAACGAGGAGTCCCCTTCTTCCTGTTCGGCTTCGGCGATCGGGTTGCCCCCTAGCTCGACCTGCAGGCCGGGGGTCGCGGCGCCCTCGGCGATCGCGATGATCTTCCTGGTCTTTTCCTTGTCGAGCTTGTTGTTGGGGACGTCGAACTGGACGGTCGCGTAGGCGATCGTCCCGTCCTCGCTGACCGCCGCGGCGCCGCCCTTGTCGTAGGGGCCGGCCACTTCGCTGACGTGGGGAAACTTCGCGATCTTCGCGAAGGCGCTCTTCATCCTGCGCTCGACCGCCGGCGCTTCGACTCCCTGTTCGGCCTTGAACACGATCTGCGCCGTGTCGCCGGCCTGCGACGGGAATTTGCTTTCGAGCAGGTCGAAGGCTTCCTTGGAATCCGAGGCCGGCAGCTTGAATTCTTCGGTGAAGTGGGCACCGACCGAGCTGGAGATCCCGCCGACCGCGATCAGGGCCACGATCCAGGCGAGGATCACCGTCTTGCGATGCCCGGTGGTCCAGGTGGCGAAGCGTCTCATCGAGCGCCGCACCGTAGCGAACCGCGGCGGCGGCTAGATTTCGGGCGATGCCCGACCCCTCGATCGCGCGCTTCCGGCGCGTCGTCACCGCTGCCTACGCCTCGCTGGAGGAGCGCCGGCAGGAGGTCAACGACCTCAACGTCTTCCCGGTCGCCGACGGCGACACCGGCGACAACATGGCGATGACGATGCGGGCGGTGATGGAGGAGCTGGATCGGCTCGACGGGCTCGAGGTCGACGAGGTAGGGCGCGCCGAGCTGGTCCAGGCGCTGGCCCGGGCGGCGCTGATGGGCGCCCGCGGCAACTCCGGCGTGATCCTCAGCCAGATCGTCCGCGGCGCCGCCGAGGAGCTGGCGAGTCGGCCCGGCGAGCTGGTCAACCCGGTCCTCGTCGCCTCCGCCTTCGCCAGCGCCGCCGACGCCGCCTACGCCTCGGTTCGCGATCCCTCCGAGGGGACGATGCTGACCGTCTTCCGCGAGATGGCCCACTCGATCGCCCGCCAGCTCGCCCATCTCGACGTCGGCAAGCAGCGGCTCGGCAAGGGGGTCAGCGACGAGCAGCAGGACGCGATCCTCGCCGAGGTGCTGGAGCAGGCGATCGCCGACGGCCAGCGCGCGGTCGAGCGCACCCCCGAGCAGCTCGAGGTGCTGCGCGACTCGGGGGTGGTCAACGCCGGCGGCTACGGGCTGGTGCTGATCCTCGCCGGCGTCGTCGCCGGGCTGCGCGGCGAGGCGGCCGACGTCCCCGAGGTCACCCACCATGAGCCGCCGCGGCTCAGTCGGCCCCACCACGAGGACAGCCGCTACCGCTACTGCACCAACTTCATCGTCTCCGGCGCCGGGCTCGGCGCGCGCGAGTTCCTGCCGCGGCTGGAGGGGCTCGGCGACTCGGTGTTGGTGGTCGGCGACGAGGTCACCCTCAAGGTCCATCTCCATACCGACGAGCCGGAGTCCGCGGTGGCGGTCTTCGAGGGCGCCGGCGAGGTCACCAACCTCGACGTCGCCGACATGCGCGAGCAGATCGCCGCCCGCGACGCCCGGCTCGAGGCGGGGCGGACGGGGGTGCTGGCAGTCGCCGCCGGCGACGGAATGGAGCGGCTGTTCGGCGAGCTGGGGGCGCACGTGGTGCCGGGCGGCGAGACGCTCAACCCGTCGACCTACGAGCTGCTGGCCGGGATCCACGAGGTGCCGGCCGACGAAGTCCTCGTCCTGCCCAGCTCTTCCAACGTGGTCATGGCCGCCGAGCGGGCCTGCGAGCTGTCCGAGAAGCCGGCCCGGGTCCTCGGCGCCACCTCGCAGCAGGAAGCGCTGCTCGCCCTGATCGAATTCGATCCGGCGGCCTCCGCGGAGGAGAACACCGCGCGGCTCGGCGAGGCGCTGGCGGGGATCGTCGCCGGCGGAGTCGCCCCGGCGGCCCGCGACGACGCCCAGGGCCGCTTCCGCAAGGGCGACGCGGTCGGCTTCGCCGGCGAGGAGATCGTCGCCTGGGGCGGCGCCGGCTCGACCCTGGCGGCGACGATCGAGGCGCTCGCCGAGGGGGCCGAGATCGTCACCGTGCTGGCCGGCGCCGACGCCCCGATCCCGCTCGAGGAGATCGACACCCACGTCCCCGACGGGGTCGAGGTCGAGACACACTCAGGCGGTCAGCCGAGCTGGTGGTGGCTGCTCGCCGCCCAGTAGCGCGGTCGTTCGCCGGCGCCTCGGAGCTGACGCCGGAGCTGCTGCGCGGCGCCCCGCTGCACCGGCCGCGGCCGAGCGCGCTGGACGTCTCGCTGGAGCTGCTGGAGGGCGTCGGGGAGAAGCTCGCCGAGGCGGCGGCGGAGGCCGGCATCCGGACCGTCGGCGACCTGCTGCTGCGGGTGCCGCACAGCCATCGGGATCGGACGGTCGTTCCGGTCGGCGATCTGGAGCCGGGGAGGCAGGCGACGATCGGGGTCGAGGTGCTGGCGGACGCCGCGCGGCCGTTCCGGCGGCGCGGGCTGTCGATCCTGACGGTGAAAGTGGGCGACGAGTCGGGCTCGGTGCGGGCGACCTGGTTCAACCAGCCGTGGCTGGCGCAGAAGCTGACGCGGGGCACGAATCTGCTGCTTACCGGCTCCATGGACAAACGGGGGTTCCGGGTGTCCGAATATGAGCTCATGGCTCCTGGCCCGCGGATCCTGGCGCCGGAGAGGCCGGGTCTCATGCCGGTGCATCCGGCGACCGAGCAGCTCAAAGCGCAGCGGATACGGGGGTGGGTGGAGCAGGCGATTCCTTTGGCCTCCAATTTCATCGAGGCGTTGCCGGCGGAGCTGCGGGCGCGGCGGGGATTAGCGGGCGTGGGGGATGCGCTGACCGCTGTGCATTTCCCCGAGACCGAAGGGGACGTCGAGGGAGCCCGGGCGCGGCTGGCCTTCGAAGAGCTGTTCCTCTACCAGGCGATACTGGCTACTCGGAAGCGGTCGCACAGAGTTGCGCGGCCGGCGCCTCGGTTGGGGAAGCCGGGGGAGAGCGTCGGGCGGTGGATCGAGTCGCTGCCGTTCGAGCCGACCCGGGATCAACTGGCGGCATTCGACGAGATCGACTCCGATCTGGACTCCGGGGAGCCGATGCAGCGGTTGCTGATGGGGGAGGTCGGGTCGGGGAAGACGGTGGTGGCGCTGTACTCGATGCTGCGGGCGCTGGAAGCCGGGTTCCAGGCGGCGCTGATGGCGCCGACCGAGACCCTGGCCGAGCAGCACGCGGCGACGCTGGGGAGGCTGCTGGCGGCGGAGGCGACGCCGTTCGCGCTGCTGACCGGGGCGACGCCGGCGGCGCGGCGCCGGGAGGCGCTGGAGCGGCTGGCGAGCGGCGAGCTGGGCCTGATCGTCGGCACCCACGCGCTGATCGAGCCCGACGTCCGCTTCGCCCGGCTCGGGCTCTGCGTGGTCGACGAGCAGCACCGCTTCGGCGTCTCCCAGCGCCGCGCGCTCGACGCCAAGGGGGTGGAGGGCACCGCGCCCCACGTCCTCCACATGACCGCGACGCCGATTCCCCGCACCCTCTCGCTGACCGCCTACGGCGACCTCGACACGACCGCCCTGCGGGAGCTGCCGGCCGGGCGGCAGCCGGTCGAGACGCGCCTGGTCGAGCCCGACGATCGCCCCGCCGCCTACGAGTTCGTCCGCGAGCAGCTGCGCGCCGGGCGGCAGGCCTATGTCGTCTGCCCGCTGGTCGAGGAGTCCGAGAAAGCGCAGGGAAAGGCGGCGGAGCGGGAGGCCGAGCGGCTCGCGTCGGAGGAGCTGAGCGACTTCTCGCTCGGCGTCATCCATGGGCAGATGCCCTCGGCCGGCAAGGCCGCGGCGATGGAGGCGTTCGCGGCGGGCGAGCTCGACGTGCTCGTCGCCACCACGGTGATCGAGGTCGGGATCGACGTGCCGAACGCGACCGTGATGCTGATCGAGAGCGCCGAGCGCTACGGCGTCTCCCAGTTGCACCAGCTGCGCGGCCGGGTCGGGCGCGGCGAGCACGCCTCGCACTGCCTGCTCTTCGCCGAGGACGCGGGCGCGATGGCGCGGCGGCGGCTGCGCGCGGTCGTCCGCTCGCGCGACGGCTTCGAGCTGGCCGAGGTCGATCTGGCGCTACGCGGCGAGGGCGAGGTGCTGGGGACGCGCCAGCACGGACTGCCCCGCTTCGTCGTCGCCGAGCTGCCCGAGGACACGTCAACCCTGATCGCCGCCCGCGACGAGGTCCTGGCCCTGCTCCAACGCCACGGCTCCCTCGACGCCCCCGACCTCGGCCCGCTGCTCGACGCGGCCCAGCGCCGCTTCGGCGCCGGCGCCGCCGACCCGATCCCCCTGTGAGATCGTGGGGACGTGCCGAGGGTTAACCACCATATTGGGCGGTCAATCCCCGGCACGTACTCGGGCGTGGCGCGATGAGGGTGATTGCGGGAGAGATGAAGGGGCGCCGGCTGCTGGCGCCGCGTGGGTGGAAGGTGCGGCCGACCTCCGACCGGGCGCGCGAGGCGATCTTCTCCGCTCTCGGCGAGGTCGGCGGCGCCCGCGTCCTCGACCTCTACTGCGGCACCGGCGCGCTTGCCATCGAGGCGCTCTCGCGTGGGGCGGTCTCGGCGGTCCTGGTCAACCGCGACACCCGCCCGGCCCTCGGCAACATCGAGCATCTCGGCCTCGGCGAGCGCGCCGAGCTGGTTCGCGCAGACGCCGGCCGCTGGATCGCAGCACGTGCCGAGGACAGCGCCGCGCCGCGCTTCGACCTCGTCTTCCTCGACGCCCCCTATAGACTCGCCGACCGCGTGGGGCAGGAACTGAATACACATCTTCCCCGCCTTCTTGCCGAGGGGGGACGGGCGATAGTCGAGAGCGCCGCGCGCCGGCCGCTCCGACTCGAATCCCTGGAGCGGCTCCGCCAACGTCGCTACGGCGCCGCCGACATCGCCTTCTACGGAGTCCCCGGCTGATGGCCGAGCGCGACGGCACCGTCGTCTGCCCGGGCAGCTATGACCCGGTCACCAACGGCCACCTCGACATCATCACCCGCAGCTCGCAGGCCTTCGAGCACGTCGTGGTCGGCGTCGTCAACAACCCGATCCGCAAGGAGAAGACTCTGTTCACGCCGCCGGAGCGAAAGGCCTTCATCGAGGAGGCGACGGCCGCCCTCGGCAACGTCGAGGTGCAGATCTTCTCCAACCTGCTGGTCGAATTCGCGCGCGAATCCGGCGCCAAGGCGATCGTCAAGGGCCTGCGGGCGATCTCCGACTTCGAGTACGAGTTCGAGATGGCCCAGCTCAACCGCAAGCTCGACCCCGGGATCGAGAGCATCTACATGATCGCCTCGCCCCAGTACAGCTTCCTCTCCTCGACCGGGGTGAAGGAAATGGCGACCTTCAAAGGCCACGTCGGGGACCTCGTTCCGGCTCCCGTGGCGGCCGCGATGGCGGAGCGCCTCGGTGGAAGGTAGGCTTCCAGCCGTTACCGCCCGTGGGCGAGAGTTTGCAAAAAGCCGAGGAAATCGCGGCTTCTTCACCGAAACCCCCTCCGACACGTAGGCTTACGACCTGTCAATGGACGTTCTCGTTCTCATAGACAAGCTGGACGACGTCGTCCACAACGCCCGGCCCGTGCCCCTCACGGACCAGGTTCGCGTGGACCGTGAGGAGATCTACGACCTCCTCGACCAGATGCGGGCGACGATCCCCGAGGAGATCAAGCAGGCGCGCTGGATCGTCAAGGAGCGCCAGGAGATGCTGGCCGAGGCCAAACGCGAGGCGGAGCGGATCGTCCGCGAGGCGCGCGAGCAGCAGGCCCGGCTGATCTCCGACGAGGAGGTCACCAAGCAAGCCGAGCGCGCCGCCGACGAGATCGTCGAGGACGCCCGCACGCGCGAGCGCGAGATCCGGCTCGGCGCCGAGGACTACGCCGACGAGATCCTCAACACGCTCGAGGTCAACCTGCAGAAGTTCCTCGCGGCCGTGCAGCGCGGCCGCGACCGGCTCGCGGGGCGGGACGAAGAACCCGTCGCCGAGCTGGACGAGCAGGCCTAGCGCCTACTCGAGCTCCAGCTCTTTCAGCTTGGCCCATCTTGGGTCGCCGCCGCTGTCGTGGTCGTGCTCGCCGGGGTCGGCGTCGTTGAGGGACTTGCCGCAGGTCGGGCAGAGGCCGGCGCAGTCGGGTCGGCAGAGGATCTGGGTGGGGATCGCGAGGACGGCGGCGTCGTGGGCCCAGCGTCCGAGGTCGAGCTCGTCGTCGACGACGTAGGGGCTGCGCAGCTCCTCGTCCTCGGTGTCCGCCTGGTCAACCTCGCGGGCGTCGACCTCGGTCTCCACGCTCGCCGCCTCGAGGCACCTCATGCAGGGACCGTCTACTCGCAGCGGGAAGCGCAGGCGGAAGGCGTAGCCGTTGCTCGGGCGCGAGACGTCGAGCCGCGCTCTGACCGCCTCTCGCTGGAACGCGTAGGTCTGCCCGCCCAGCTCGAGGGGATCGAGGCGGATGTCGAGATCCAGCCGCGTGCCCTGTCCGTGCGCGAGCGAAAGGCGGGCCAGGTCGATGGTCGTGGTCATTACGATGGCTCCTCCACGACGAGGTTACGGAATGGATCGATTCGACTGGACACCCGACGAGTACCTGGAGCGGATCCGCTCCAAGGTCCCCCGCTACGACGAGCTGCAGGCGCAGGCCGTGGCGGCGATCCCTTTTCCGCCCGAGCGGGTGCTGGAGCTGGGAATGGGGACCGGTGAGACGACCCGGCGCCTGATCGAGGCCTATCCCGACGCCTGGGTGGTCGGCCTCGACGCCAGCCCCGACATGGTCTTCCGCGCCCGCCAGAGCTACGACGACGTCCAGCTCGCCCGCATGGAGGACCCGCTCCCCGACGGCCCCTGGGACCTCGTCATCTCCGTCCTCTCGGTCAACGACTTGACCGACGAGCAGAAGCAATCCCTCTTCCGCCGCGTGCGCGAGCACTCCCGCTCGCTCGTGATCGGCGACAGCTTCGAGCAAGACCAGCTGGAGAACCTGGTCGCCTGGTGCGGCGGGGAGATCACCTGGCAAGCCGACGACCTGGCCGTAGTCCGCGCCACGTACTGAGCCGGACCCCGACTCGCTACCATGCTGCACCTCATGGCCGTCCCGAAGAAGAGAACGTCGAGCACGCGGCGCGACAAGCGCCGCGCCACGCATAAAGCCGAGAAGGCGCGGCTGAACCGCTGTCCGCGCTGTCACAGCATGCGACTGCCGCATCGCGTCTGCCCGACCTGCGGCACCTACAACGGGCGCGAGATCGTCACCCACACGATGGCCGATCCGACCGCCGGCGCCTCCGACACGGAGTAGGCGATGGCGGGCGGCGTGACCGTCGCCCTCGACGGCTACGGCGCCGAGCAGGGCTTCGAGGCGCTCGCCGAGGGCGCCCGCATGGCGGCGGCGGACGGAATCGCGCTGCGTGTGTTCGGACCCGAGCGCGGGCTCGGCCTCGACGGCGTCGACGGGATCGAGCTGGTCCCGACCGCGGAGTGGATCGGCAACGACGAGGACCCGGTGCCCGCGGTCCGGGCCAAGAAGGAGGCCTCGGTCGTGCGCGCCGCCCGTGAGGTCGCCGAGGGCCGCGCCGAGGCGATGGTCAGCCCCGGCTCGACCGGGGCGACGATGGCCGCCGCCACCTTCGGCCTGCGCCGCCTCAAGGGCGTGCAGCGCCCGGCGCTCGCCGTGCAGCTTCCGGTGCCCGGCAAGCCGGTCCTCTTCCTCGACGTCGGCGCCAACGTCGAGGTGCGCGCCCAGCACCTGGTCCAGTTCGCCTTCCTCGGCGCCGCTTTCAGCGAGGCGGTGCTCGGCGTGCCGCGGCCGCAGGTGGCGCTGCTCTCGGTCGGCGAGGAGGCCGGCAAGGGGAGGGAGGAGGTGGTCGCCGCCGGCGCCCTGCTGAGCGCGGCGGCCGGGATCGAGTTCGCCGGCAACGTCGAGGGCCGCGACCTGCCGGAAGGGGCCGTCAACGTCGTCGTCACCGACGGCTTCACCGGCAACGTCGCGCTGAAGCTGATGGAGGGGACGGCGCGCACGGTCACCGCGGCGATCCGCGGTGCCGCCCGCTCCAACCCGCTGGCCACGCTCGGCGGCCTGCTGATGCGGCCGGCGCTGGGCGGGCTGCGGCGCGAGCTGCATCCCGACACGACCGGCGGCGCGATCCTGCTCGGCCTGCGCGGCATCGCCGTGGTCGGCCACGGCAGCGCCGGCCCGGAGGGGATCGCCAACGCGGTGCGCCTGGCGGCGCGCTGCGTCGAGGTCAACGCGATCGGCCGCACCGCGGCGCTGCTCGAGGACGGCGGCGCCGGCCGCGGCGCGCTGGCCGCCGAGCCGGGCGCGTGATAGGAAGTCGGGCATGAACCGCGACGAGGTTTTCGCCCTGGTCCGCGACCACCTCGCCGAGGAGCTCGAGGTCAACGCCGCGCGGATCGAGGAGGGAACCCGCTTCAAGGAGGACCTCGACGCCGACTCGCTCGACCTCTACGAGCTGGTGATGGAGCTGGAGGACCAGTACGGGATCTCCGTCTCCGAGGAGCAGGCCTCGCGGATAGCGACGGTCGGCGACGCGGTCTCCTTCGTCGTGGAGCACGCGCCGGCGTGAGCGCCCGGGTTCTCTCGGAGCTGATCGCAGAGCTTCCCGAGGACCTCAGGCGCCGCGCCCTGACCCATTCCTCGTGGGCCGAGGACCGGGTCGAGGAGTCCTACGAGCGGCTCGCCTACCTCGGCGACAGCGTCCTCGCCCTGGCGATCGCCGCCGACATCTACGAGCGCTTCGCCGAGCTCGGCGCCGGCGAGCTGACGAAGATCCACAACCACGCCGTCAGCGGCGTCTCCTGCGCCGAGGTCGGTCGGGAGCTGGGGGTGCCGGCGATGATCGAAGAGGCCGAGCCGCAGGCCGAGGAAGCGATCCCGGCGGAGGTGCTGCTGGGCGGCTCGCGACCGCTTCCCGAGGTGACCGAGGCGCTGATCGGCGCCTGCTTCGTCGCCTTCGGCTTCGAGCGCGTCGCCGCCGCGGTCGCCGCCGCCTTCGCCACCCGGGTCGAGTACGCGACCGAAGCGCCGGTCGATGCGAAGTCGGCCTTGCAGGAGCTGCTCGCCCGCCGCAGGGCGCGCGTAAGCTACGCGGTGATAGCCGAATCCGGTCCCGCCCACCGGCGGACCTTCGAGGTCGAGGCGCTGGTCGGCGCCGAGCGAGTGGGGACGGGCGCGGGTCGGAGCAAGAAGGCCGCCGAGCAGATGGCTGCCGAGGAGGCGCTGAAGCGCCTCGGGGACTAGCGGGGAAGGTGCGTCCGACCGAAACGCGAGCCTTC
Organism: uncultured Solirubrobacterales bacterium; assembly: GCA_963702955.1. Classification (GTDB taxonomy): domain Bacteria; phylum Actinomycetota; class Thermoleophilia; order Solirubrobacterales; family 70-9; genus VRUE01. The sequence goes on from OY969774.1 coordinate 528,520, forward strand.
CGGACAGAGGACGAAGGATGTATCTGAGATCGATCGAGATGAAGGGGTTCAAGTCGTTCCCCGAGCGGACCCGGCTGGAGTTCTCGCCGGGGGTCAGCGTGATCGTCGGCCCGAACGGCTCGGGCAAGTCGAACATCACCGACGCGGTGCTGTGGGCGCTTGGCGAGCAGAGCCCGGGGGCGATCCGCGGCGCCTCGATGCAGGACGTGATCTCGGCCGGGGGCGAGGGCGTCGGCCGGCGCCGCGCCGCCGAGGTCGAGGTGACGATCGACAACTCCGAAGGCCGCGCCGCCAGCGAGCTCTCCGAGATCGCGATTCGGCGCAGCCTCGACCGCTCCGGCGACGGCGTCTACCGCATGAACGGCGCCCGCTGCCGGCTCGTCAACGTGGTCGAGGTGCTCTCCGACACCAACCTCGGGCGCGAGATGCACTCGGTGATCAGCCAGGGTCGGGTCGAGTCGATCGTCCACTCGAAGCCGCGCGAGCGACGGTTGCTGGTCGAGGAGGCTGCCGGGCTCGGCAAGCACCGCAAACGCCGCCGCCGCGCCGAGCTGAAGCTGCGCTCCGCCCGCGACAACCTCGATCGCGCGCTCGACCTCGAGCGCGAGTCGCGGGCTCGGCTGCGGCCGTTGAAGCGCCAGGCACAGGCGGCCGAGCTGGGGGCGAGGATCGAGCGCGAGGAGCTGGAGCTGCGCGGCCGCCTGGTCGCCGAGGAACTGCGCTTCGGCGCCGATCGGGCAAAGGCCGCCGAGCAGGCCGCCGAGCAGGCGCGTGCCGAGCGGGCGAAGATCGAGGGGCGACTGGCCGAGGTCAGTGGCCGCCGCCGCGCCGCCGAGGAGCGCTTCGCCGCCCGCGACCGCGAGCGCACCCAGGCCTGGGGACTGCTGACCAAGCTGCGCGGCGAGCAGCAGCGGATCGCTGTGCGGGCGATCGCCCTCGCCGACCGCGAGGGTGAGCTGGCGACGGCGCTGGAGGGCCTGCGGGCGGAGTTCGGGCCGCTGACGCTCGACCTCGGGGCGCCGGAGGGCGCCCCGGCGAAGCGCGCCCGCAAGCTGGAGGAGGAGCTGGGCGAGATCGACGCCGGCCTGACGGCGGCGGCCGAGGGCTTCGCGATCGCCCGCGCCGCCGACGCCGCCGAGTCCGAGCGCGAGGCAGCGCTGGGCTCGATCCAGGCCGGCGCCGAGCGCGCTTCTCGGCACGCCCGCCGCGCCGAGGGGCTGCTCGGCGAGCGCCACCGCGAGGCGCTGCGCAAGCGGGTCGCCGCCGGCGAGGAGTTGCTCGACGACGTCCGCTCGGCAGCAGCAGCAGCCGCTGCCGCCGAGGCCGCGATCCTCGCCCGGGTCGAGCGGATCGAAGCGAAGGTGGTCGGCGAGCAGGGCGGAGGCGACGAGATCGCCGAGGAGATGCGCGCCTGCTCGCGGCAGGAGTCCGAGCTGCAGCTGGAGATCAAGGCCGCCTCCGACAAGCTGACCGAGGCCCAGGTCGAGGCCGCGCACCTCGGCGACCGCCGCGCCGAGGCGGCCAAGGAGCTGGCGTCGATCGCCGAGCGGCTCGGCGAGGAGGTCGAGCAAGCCGAGGAGCCGTTGGGCGAGGGAGAGCGCGAGGACATCGACCGCCGCCTGCAGCGGCTGGATCGCCGCCGCGCCCAGATCGGCCCGGTCAACCCGCTGGCCGAGCAGGAGTACGAGGAGGCGCGCGAGCAGGTGGAAGCGCTGCAGGCCCGGCGCGAGGACACCGAGCGCGGGATGCGCGAGCTGGAGGCGCTGATCCGCGAGATCGACGCCGAGATCGAGCGCGCCTTCGAGCAGACCTTCGAGGCGACCGCGAAGAACTTCGAGGAGATGGTCGAGCACCTCTTCCCGGGCGGTCGCGGGCGCCTGCGGCGGGTCGCGCTGCGGCCGGTTCGGGACGCCGAGGAGGCGCCGGCCGAGGGCGAGGAGGCCGAGGGCGAGGAGGAGGAAGAGGAGCGCGAGGAGCTCGGGGTCGAGATCGAGGTCACCCCGGCCGGCAAGTCGACCCGCAAGCTCTCGCTGCTCTCCGGCGGCGAGAAGTCGCTGGTCGCGCTGGCCTTCGTCTTCGCAGTCTTCCTTGCCCGGCCCTGCCCCTTCTACATCCTCGACGAGGTCGAGGCCGCCCTCGACGACGCCAACATCGACCGCTTCCTACAGCTGATCCGCCGCTTTTCCGGCCGCGCCCAGTTCATCGTCGTCACCCACCAGAAACGGACGATGGACGCCGCCGACGTGCTCTACGGCGTGACGATGGGCGGCGACGGCGTCACCAAGGTCGTCTCCCGTCGCCTGCCGCGCGAAGTCGAAGCCGAGGCCGAGGCGCCGCCGCCGTTTGCCGGCGTCGCCCCGGGCGACGAGCCGGAGGGCCCCGCCGCCGAGCTCGGCGAGCGCGCCGCCGCGAAGCCCGCCGCCGCCGATGACGCGGCTGCCGCCGCCTAGAGAATGACCACCGCCTGGCGGGACGCCTTCGACCTCGGCACGCGCACGGCTACGCCCGAGCCCGAGCCCGAAGAGGCCCGCCGCGGCGTCTTCCGCCGCCTCCGCGAGAGCCTCTCGAAAAGCCGCCAGGCGCTTGTCGAGGAGATCTCGGCCAGCCTCTTCGATCGGATCGACGAGGAGACCTGGGAGCGGCTCGAGGAGGCGCTGATCCTCGCCGACGTCGGCGCCCCGACCACCGCCGAGGTGGTCGAGCGGCTCGAGCGCGAGGTCGAGGGCGGCGAGGTCTCCGCCGACGGCGAGGCGGTCCGCGACCGGCTGATCGAGATCCTCGCCGAGGTCGCCTCCGCGGGGCGCGCGCCGATCGACCTCAGTGGCGAGCCGGCGGTGCTGCTGATGGTCGGCGTCAACGGCACCGGCAAGACGACGACGATCGGCAAGATCGCCTGGCACCTCTCGCGGGAATTCGGCCTCTCGGTCGTGCTCGCCGCCGGCGACACCTACCGCGCCGCCGCCGCCGAGCAGCTCGCCGAGTGGGCCGAGCGCGCCGGGGCCGAACTGGTCCGCTCGGCCGAGGGCGCCGACCCCGGCTCGGTCGCCTTCGACGCCGTCTCCGCCGCCCGCGCGCGCGGCGCCGACGTCGTCATCGTCAACACCGCCGGCCGCCTGCACACGCAGGGCAACCTGATGGACGAGCTGGCCAAGGTGCGGCGGGTGATCGCCAAGCAGATGCCCGAGGCGCCGCACGAGACGCTGATCTCGATCGACGCGACGACCGGCCAGAACGGGCTGCGCCAGGCGAAGGTCTTCTCCGAGGCGGCCGAGGTCGACGGCGTCGTCCTGACCAAGCTCGACGGCACCGCCAAGGGCGGCATCGTCCTCGCGATCGCCAACGAGCTGGGGATCCCGGTGAAGCTGATCGGCACCGGCGAGCAGCTCGAGGACCTGCGCCCCTTCGACCCCGACGACTTCGCCCGCGCCCTGCTCTCCGAGTAGTCCCCTCTAAGCTGGACGGCCGTGTTCGACCAGCTCTCAGACCGCCTCCAGGCGACGCTCTCCGAGGTCCGCTCGCGCGGCAAGTTGAACGAGGGCGACGTCGACGCGGCGATGCGCGAGATCCGCCTCGCCCTGCTCGAGGCCGACGTCAACTTCAAGGTCGTCAAAGCCTTCACCAAGACGCTGAAGGAGCGCTGCCTCGGCTCCGAGGTGCTGGACAGCCTCGACCCCGGCCAGCAGGTGGTGAAGATCGTCGACGAGGAGCTGACCGCGCTGATGGGCGGCGCCGGCCGCGACCTCGCCTTCGCCCCCAAAGGGCCCACGGTAATCCTGATGGCGGGCCTGCAGGGCTCCGGCAAGACGACCGCCTGCGCGAAGCTCGCCCGCCACCTCGGCGAGTCGGGCAAGGACGTCGCCCTGGCGGCCTGCGACGTCTACCGCCCCGCCGCGGTCGACCAGCTCGTCACCGTCGGCGGCCGGGTCGGCGCCCACGTCTACGAGCAGGGGACCGACCGCGACCCGGTCGAGATCGCCGCCTGGGCGCTCGACCGCGCCCGCGAGGAGGAGCGCGACGTGCTGATCGTCAACACCGCCGGCCGCCTCCACATCGACGCCGACCTGATGGACGAGCTGGCGAAGATCCGCAAGCGGACCAGGCCGCACGACGTCCTGCTGGTGGTCAACGCGATGACCGGCCAGGACGCCGTCGGCGTCGCCGAGTCGTTCGCCGAGGCGGCCGAGTTCGACGGCGTCGTGATGACCAAGCTCGACGGCGACGCCCGCGGCGGCGCCGCGCTCTCGGTCAAGGCGGTGACCGGCAAGCCGATCCTCTTCGCCTCGACCGGGGAGAAGCTCGACGCCTTCGAGCGCTTCCACCCCGACCGGATGTCCTCGCGGATCCTCGGCATGGGCGACGTGCTCAGCCTGATCGAGAAAGCCGAGCAGCAGGTCGACGAGGATCAGGCTGCGGACCTGCAGAAGAAACTCGAAGGCGACCGCTTCACGCTTGAGGACTTCCTCCAGCAGATGCGCCAGGTGCGCAAGATGGGACCGCTCAGCGGGCTGATCGGGATGCTGCCGGGGATGGGCGCGATGAAGCAGCTGAAGGGCGCCGAGGTCGACGAGGGCGAGCTCGACCGGGTCGAGGCGATCATCCTCTCGATGACGCCGCTGGAGCGGGCCAACCCGGCGCTGATCAAGGGCTCGCGCCGCAAACGCATCGCCACCGGCTCGGGGACCAAAGTCCAGCACGTCAACCAGCTCGTCAAGCAGTTCGACCAGATGCGCAAGATGATGCGGATGATGATGTCGGGCGAGCAGCCCAGCCCGGAGCAGTTGATGCAGATGAGCGGCGCCGCGCCGCGCCCCAAGTACCGCAGGCGCTAACCTGCTCGATCCCGATGGCTGTGCGAATAAGACTCAGAAGGGTGGGTTCGAAGAAGAACCCGGTGTGGCGGATCGTCGTCGCCGACAAGCGCTCGCCCCGCGACGGGCGGACGATCGAGACGATCGGCCAGTACAACCCGCAGACCGAGCCCTCGACGATCGTGCTCGACGAGGAGCGCGCCCGCCACTGGCTCGAGCACGGCGCCCAGCCCTCCGAGACGGTCGCCACGCTGCTCCACACCAAGGGCATCGCCGCCTCGGGCAGCTAGATGACCGAGCTGCTGGAGTTCCTCGTCAGGGCACTGGTCGAGGACCCCGAGGCCGTCGAGGTCGAGGAGCTGGAAGAGGACGGGGACCTGATCTACGAGATCAGCGTCGCCGAGGACGACCTCGGACGGGTGATCGGCAAAGGGGGGCGGATCGCCAACGCGATCCGGACCATCGCCAAGGCTGCCGCCGTGCGCCTCGATCGCCGCGTCATCGTCAACATCCTCGACTGAGCGCTTGAAGCTCGACGTCTTCACCCTCTTTCCCGAGGCGTTCGACTGGTTCCAGTCGCAGCGCTCGGTCCAGAACGCGCTCGGCAAGGGACATGAGCTGCGGTTGTTCAACTATCGCGATACGACGCCGCTCGGGGCCGGGCAGGTCAACGACGCGCCCTATGGGGGCGGGGCGGGGATGGTGCTTCGGGTCGATGTGGTCGATGCGGCGTTGCAGGCCGCTTATCCGCATGGGGAGAGTCCTCGCCGGGTGCTGCTCTCGCCCACGGGGCGGCTGCTCGACGACGCGCTGGCCGACGAGCTGACCCGGGAGCCGCATGTGGCGCTGCTGAGCGGGCGATACGAGGGGTTCGACGAGCGGGTTCACGAGCACTTCGCTGACGACGAGGTCTCGATCGGGCGCTACGTGCTGGCCGGCGGCGAGCTGCCGGCGATGGTGCTGGCCGACGTGGTGATGCGCAAGCTGCCGGGGGCGCTGGGGCACGAGCGCAGCGCCGTCGAGGAGTCGTTCAGCCCGGTGCTCGAGGGGATGCCCGAGTACCCGCACTACACGCGGCCCGCCTCCTACCGCGGCTGGCAGGTGCCGGACGTATTGGTCTCCGGCGACCACGAGCGGGTGCGGCTCTGGCGGGCCGAGCAGAGCAGGGCGCGGGCCGGGCAGTTCGAAAAAGACTCCGAGTAGGTACGATTCCTCGCGCCGCACGGTTCCCGCACCCGGGTCCGGCGGTTTTTTCTCGTCAAATGAGCAACGTAATCGACAGCATCGAGCGAAGCCAGCTGAGGCAGGGACTGCCGTCCTTCGCCCCGGGCGATCGCGTGCGCGTCCACTTTCAGGTGGTCGAGGGCAGCCGCCGCCGCACCCAGGTGTTCGAGGGGGTCGTCCTGCGGCGTCAGGGCTCCGGCTCGCGCGAGACCTTCACCGTGCGCAAACAGTCCTTCGGCGTCGGCGTCGAGCGGACCTTTCCGCTGCACTCGCCCAAGATCGAGAAACTGGAGATCGCGGCGCGCGGCGACGTGCGGCGGGCCAAGCTCTACTACCTGCGCGGCCGGATCGGCAAGGCCGCCCGGGTCGCCGAGCGGCGCTGGGGGATCGACGACGAGCTGATCTCGGCGCCGGTTCCTGTGGAGGAGCCCGAGACGGAGGAGGCTGTCGCTACTGCGGAAGTTGAGGAAGAGGCAACGGACGCTGAGGCGCCCGGTGCAGGGGAGACCGAGGACACCGCCGCGGCTGAGGATGCCGAGGACGAGTCGCCGCCCGAGGATTCCGGCGACTCCGGCGAGGACTCGGCCTGAGGCGGCTTATCCCCAAGCCGCAGGGCCGCGCCGGGGGGCTGATCGAGCTCGTCGTGATCGTGGCGCTGGCGCTGGGCCTGGCGCTGGCGATCCAGGCATGGCTGATCAAGCCGTACCAGATCCCCTCGCAGTCGATGGAACCGACCCTCGACGTCGGCCAGCGGGTGCTCGTCAACCGCTTCATCTACCACTTCGAAGACCCCTCGATCGGCGACATCGTCGTCTTCCACCCGCCGAAGGGGGCCGACAACGGGACCGAATGCGGCGCCCCGCATTCGGCGCAGGAAGCCTGTCCGAAACCGACCCCCGAAGAGTCGAGCCAGAACTTCATCAAGCGGATCGTCGCCGGGCCCGGCGACACGGTCAGCGTCCGCAACGGCCACCCCGTGGTCAACGGCGTCGAGAAGACCGACGAGCCCTACATCAGGCCCTGCGGCATCGGCGGAGCCTGCAATTTGCCGAAACCGATCACGGTTCCACCCGACTACTACTTCATGATGGGGGACAACCGTGGGGCGAGCGACGACAGCCGTTTCTGGGGTCCCATCCCCCGCAAGTGGATCATCGGCAAGGCCTTCGCCACCTACTGGCCGCCCGACCGCATCGGCACCCTCTAAAGGGCAGTCGAAGACCCACCGGCGCCGCCTCGCGCGCTCGCGCCGCCTCTTTGCCTTCGACCGCGGCCTCGGCAGCCGCTACGTCGCCGGCGCCGACGAGGCCGGGCGGGGCTGCCTCGCCGGGCCGCTGGTCGCCGCCGCGGTGCTGATCGACTACGAGTCGCTCTCGCGCTCGGACCGCCGTGCCCTCGCCGGCCTGCACGACTCCAAGCAGATGAAGCCCGAGAAGCGCGAGGAGCTGTATCCGGCGGTGCTGCGCGCCGCGGCGCGGGTCAGCGTCGTCGTCCGCTGCGTGCGCGGGATCGACGGCCGCGGCCTGCACGTGACCAACATCGAGGCCCTCTCCAGCGCCCTGGAGCGATTGGTCCCGGACCCCGAGGCGACCTGCCTGGTCAACGGCTTCTCCCTGCGCGAGTGCCGGGTCCCGCACCGGGCCGTGATCGAGGGAGACGGGACCAGCGCCGCGATCGCCGCCGCCTCGGTGATCGCCAAGGTCAGCCGCGACCGCTACATGCACCGCGCCGCCGGCGAGCACCCGGGCTGGGGCTTCGAGGAGCACGTCGGCTACTCGACCCCCGAGCACCGCGCGGCGATCGAGCAGATCGGCATCTCGCCGCTGCACCGGCGCTCGTTCCAGTCGGTCGCCTACAGCCAGCTCGAGTTGGCCTGAGCTCGACTCAGAACGCTCCGCGGATGTGCTCCACGTCGACCAGTCGGTCGGCGCGGTCGAAGCTGACGCCGACGGCGTCGAAGCGGATCTCGGCGTAGCGGGGCAGGTCGCGGCGCTCGCCCATCCAGGCGGTCGCCAGGCGGCGCACGCGGCGCTGCTTGTCGCGGGTCACCGATAGCACCGGCCTCTCCGGGCCGAACGCCGACCCCTGCCGGCCGGCCTTGACCTCGACGAAGACCAGGGTGCGGCCGTCGAGGGCGACGATGTCCAGCTCGCCGAAGCGGGTGCGGGCGTTGCGCTCGACGACCTCCCAGCCGGCCGCGGCCAGGCGTGCCGCGACCAGGTCCTCGGCCCTGCGCCCCAGCCGCTGCCGCCGCTCCGTCATCGGTGGGAAGCTAGGACAGCCGGCGGCCTCATGCCTTACTTGACATTGAGGGCGCAGACAATTTCCAATCTGCGCGCCACACGTGCGGCGGGACCCGCGAGCGTTCCCGCCATGCTCGCCACGGCGCGGACATTCACCCTCGACGGCATCGCCGCCCGGCCGGTCCGGGTCGAGGTCGATGTCCACCGCGGCCTGCCCGCTTTCTCCGTCGTCGGCCTGCCCGACGCGGCGGTCCGCGAGGCGCGCGAGCGGGTGCGGGCGGCGCTCTCCAACTGCGGCTTCGACTTCCCCCTGCAGCGGATCGTCGCCAACCTGGCGCCGGCCAGCCTGCGCAAGGCGGGCCCGGGCCTGGATCTGCCGATCGCGGTAGCGCTGCTGACCGCCTCGGGCCAGCTCGAGTGGGAGGCGCTGCCGCGGCTGGCGATGGTCGGCGAGCTGGCGCTCGACGGGGAGATCCGGCCGGTGCCGGGGGTGCTGGCGATCGCCGAGGCGGCGCGCGAGATGGGCGCCGAGGCGATCGCCGTGCCGGCGGCGAACGGCGCCGAGGCGGCGCTGGCCGGAGAGATCGAGGTGTTGGCGCTGGAGAGCCTGGCCCAGGTTCCGGCGCTGGCGGCAGGGGAGTGGAGGCCGCAGCGCCCCGAGGCATTGCCGTTGTCGCTGACCCCCGGGCCGGGCGGTCCCGACCTCGCCGACCTGCGCGGCCAGGCGCACCTGCGCTACGCGCTCGAGGTCGCGGCGGCGGGCGGGCACAGCGTGCTGATGGTCGGACCGCCGGGCGCCGGCAAGTCGCTGGCGGCGAGCCGGCTGCCGTCGATCCTGCCGCCGTTGGCGGCGGAGGAGGCGCTCGAGGTGGCGCGGATCGCCAGCGCCTGCGGTCGGCTGGAGGGCCGCCCGGCGGGGCGGCCGTTCCGCGCCCCGCACCACACCGTCTCGCCCTCGGGGCTGATCGGCGGCGGCAACCCGCCCAGCCCCGGCGAGGCGACGCTCGCCCACCGCGGCGTCCTCTTCCTCGACGAGCTCTGCGAGTTCCACCGCGACTCGCTGGAGGCGCTGCGGGCGCCGCTGGAGTCGGGCTGGGTCTCGATCGCCCGCGCCGGGGCCTCGCGGCGGCTGCCCTGCCGCTTCATGCTCGTCGCCGCCGCCAACCCCTGCCCCTGCGGGCGCGGCGAGAGCGACCCCGAGTGCAGCTGCGCGCCGCTCGACGTGCGTCGCTACCAGGGCAAGCTGAGCGGCGCCCTCGCCGACCGGATCGACCTGCTGGTGCCGATCCGCCAGCCGAGCGCGGAGGAGATCGGCGGCCCGCCGGGCGAGGCTTCGGCCGCCGTCCGCGAGCGGGTCGCGGCGGCGCGCGAACGGCAGGAGCGCCGGCTCGGGCCGGGCCGCTGCAACGCCGAGATGACGCCGGGCGAGGCGCGCGAGTGCGTCCTCGCCGACACCGCCGCGGCGCTGCTCGCCGACGCCTACTCACGCCGCCGGCTCAGCGGTCGCGCCCATGATCGCGTGCTGCGGCTGGCGCGGACCGTCGCCGACCTGGCCGGCGTCGAGACGGTCGAGCGCGAGCAGATGGCGCAGGCGCTGCAACTGAGGAGGAGGGACCATGAGTGAGCCGCAGGCGTGCCCGGAGTGCCTGCGCCGGGCACGCCTGCTGGCGCACCTGGCGCCCTACATCGAGCGGCTCGCCACCGGCGAGCCGGGGGCGCGCTCGCCCGAACTGCTGCGGCTCTCGAACGAGGACCTCGCCGCGGTCGCCGCGCCGAAGGTCGCCGCGCAGGTGCTGAGCCAGGTCGCGGCGGTGCCGGAGGCCAGGCTGCGGGCCGAGCTGGAGGCGGCCGAGTGCTGGGCCTGCTGCCGGCACGACGCGCTCTTCCCGGCCGGCCTGCGCGACGCCGCCGACGCGCCGTGGGCGCTGATCGGCCGCGGCGACCCGGCGCTGCTGCGCGGGCTGGAGCCCGCCGCTGCGGTGACCGTCGTCGGCGCCCGTCGGGCCAGCACCTACGGCCGCGAGGTCGCCCGCGAGCTTGGCCGCGAGCTCGCTGCCGCCGGGCTGATCGTGGTCAGCGGCCTGGCCTTCGGCATCGATGCCTGCGCCCACCGCGGCGCGCTCGAAGGCGGGCTCACCTTCGCCGTGCTCGGCTGCGGCGCCGACGTCGCCTATCCGGCGGCGCACCGCTCACTCTGGCGGCAGGTCGGCGAGCGCGGGCTGGTTCTCTCCGAGCTGCCGCCCCGGACCGGCGCCTGGCGCTGGACCTTCCCCGCCCGCAACCGGATCATGGCCGCGCTGGGGGCGATGACCGTGGTGGTCGAGGCGGCCGAGCGCTCGGGCTCGCTGATCACCGCCGACCTGGCGGCCGACCTGGGGCGGGACCTCGGCGCCGTTCCCGGCCCGGTCGGCTCGCGGCTCTCGGCCGGCCCGAACAACCTGATCGCCGGCGGCGCCTGCCTCGTTCGCGGCGCCCAGGACGTGCTCGACGCGATGCTCGGACCGGGGGCGAGGCGGATCGAGCGCACCGGGCCGCCGCTGGAGGCGCGCGAGCTGGCGGTTCTGGAGTCGCTCGAGCTGGGCGCCGAGACCAGCGACGCGATCGCCGCCGAGCTGGGCCTCGGCGGCGCCGAGACCGCCGCCGCGCTCGCCGACCTCGAGGCATCCGGCTACGTCACCTGCTCGCTGGTCGGCGTCTACTCGCGGACCACGTTGAAATCGCCATCCGACATCTAGGCTGGAGGACCCATGACCGAGAGACGTATCCCAACCGTGCTGTCGATCGCCGGCTCGGACTCCGGCGGCGGCGCCGGCATCCAAGCCGACCTGAAGGCGTTCGCCCGCTGCGGCGTGCACGGCATGACGGCGATCACCGCGATCACGGCGCAGAACACGCGTGCGGTCGAGTGGGTCGAGGCGGTCTCGCCGCAGGCTGTCTTCAACCAGATCCTGGCGATCGCCGAGGACATGGGGGCCGACGCGGTGAAGATCGGAATGCTCGGCTCGGCGGAGACGATTGACGCGGTTGCCGTCGGCCTCACCTACCTCGGGGTGGCGCTCGCGCCTGTGGTGATCGACCCGGTGATGGTTTCCGAGAGCGGAGCGGCGCTGGTGGACGACGAGACCAGAGCGGCGCTCGTCAACGTGCTGCTGCCGCGCTGTGCGATCGCGACCCCCAACATTCCCGAGGCTCGTGAGCTGACCGGCTTGGGGACGGGGGCCACGCAGGAGGAGCTGGCGCGCGGGGTGCTGGAGCTGGGGCCGAAGGCGGTAGTCGTCACCGGCGGCCACAGCGAGCGGGTCGTCGATCTCTTCCTCGACGACTCCGGCGCTACAGAGATCGAGGGCGAGCGTCACCCCGAGGGCGCCTCGCACGGCTCGGGCTGCACCCATTCCTCGGCCCTCGCCGCCTTCCTGGCCCACGGCTGCGCGCCGCTCGAAGCGGCGCAGAAGGCGCGTGAGGTGGCCTCGGCGGCGGTCGGCGCCGGGCTGCGCGAGATCGGCGCCGGGCCCGGGCCCGTCAACGTCTTCGACCTGACGGGTAGATTTCGTCCATGACCACCAACGGCGCCACCTCGACCAAGCTCCCGCGTCCCCGCTCCAGCGTCGTCTTCGACGGGCCGGACCGCGCCCATGCCCGCGCCTACATGAAGGGCATCGGCTTCGACGACGACGCGCTCAGCCGGCCGACGATCGGCATCGCCAACACCTGGACCGAGGCGATGCCCTGCAACTTCCACCTGCGCGGCCTGGCCGAGCACGTCAAAGACGGGGTGCGCGCCGCCGGCGGCACGCCGATGGAGTTCAACACCGTCGCGATCTCCGACGGGATCACGATGGGAACCCAGGGGATGAAGGCATCGCTGATCAGCCGCGAGGTGATCGCCGACTCGATCGAGCTGATGGCCCGCGGCTACCAGTTCGACGCGATCGTCGTCCTCTGTGCCTGCGACAAGACGATCCCCGGCGGCGCGATGGCCCTGGCCCGGCTCGACGTCCCCTCGGTCCTGCTCTACGGCGGCTCGATCGCGCCGGGCCGTTGGCACGGCCGCGACGTCACCATCCTCGACGTCTTCGAGGCGATCGGCGCCCACGCCGCCGGCGACATCAGCGACGAGGAACTGAACGAGCTGGAGGGCGTGGCGAGCCCCGGCGCCGGGGCCTGCGGGGGGCAGTTCACCGCCAACACGATGGCCTGCGCCTTCGAGGCGCTGGGGATCAGCCCCGGCGGCTCGGCGATGGTGCCGGCCGAAGACGACGAGAAGGACACCGTCGCCGAGAAGATCGGCGAGCTGGTGATGAACGTGCTCGCCGAGGACCTGAGGCCGAGCAGGGTGATCACCCGCGACTCGCTGGAGAACGCGATCGCCTGCGCCTGCGCCTCGGGCGGCTCGACCAACGTGGTCCTGCACCTGCTGGCGCTGGCCCACGAGGCCGGGATCGAGCTGAGCATCGACGACTTCGAGCGGATCTCGCGGGCGACGCCGCTGCTCGCCGATCTCAAGCCGGGCGGGCGCTTCGTCGCCACCGACCTCTACCGGGCGGGCGGCGTGCCGCTGATCCTCAGCCGCCTCGCCGAGGCCGGCATCCTGCACGGCGACGCGCTCACCGTCACCGGTCGCACGATCGGCGAGGAGGCCGCGGCGGCGAGCGAGGCCGAGGGCCAGGAGGTGGTCCGGCCGCTGTCCGATCCGCTCAAGGCCGAAGGCGGCCTGGCGATCATGCGGGGCAACCTCGCGCCCGAGGGAGCCGTGGTCAAGCTGGCCGGCACCGAGCGGACCGAGCAGACCGGGCCGGCTCGCGTGTTCGAGTCCGAAGAGGAGTGCTTCCGCGCGGTCAAGGAGCAGAAGATCCGCGCCGGCGACATCGTCGTGATCCGCAACGAGGGCCCGGCCGGCGGCCCGGGGATGCGGGAGATGCTGCAGGTGACCGCGGCGATCGTCGGCGAGGGGCTGGGCGAGGAGGTCGCCCTGCTCACCGACGGGCGCTTCTCCGGCGCGACCCGCGGCCTGATGGTCGGCCACGTCGCCCCCGAGGCGGTCAAGGGCGGCCCGATCGCGGCGATCCGCGAGGGCGACGAGATCCGCCTCGACGTCGGCGCCCGCCGCCTCGACGTGGCCCTCTCCGACGAGGAGATCGCCAAGCGGGTGGCCGAATACGAGCCGCCGCCGGCGCTGTACGAGCGCGGCGTTATGGCCAAGTACGCGGCGACGGTCTCCTCGGCCGAACTGGGCGCCGTTACCGGCTGACGCGCTACCCGGCCAGAAAGTCGTCGAGTAGGCGGTTGAAGCGCGCCGGCCGCTCCAATTGCGGCAGGTGGCCGGTGCGCTCGAACAGCTCCAGCCGCGAGCCCGGGATCAGGCGTCGGTAGGCGAACGCGTCCTCTACCCGCACGACGTGGTCGTTCATCCCCCAGACGATCAGGGTGGGGATCTCTATCTCAGTCAGGCGGTGGCGGGTGTCGTAGCCGCCGATCGCGCGGATCGCCGCGGCGAAGCCGGGCGCGCGCAGGCCCGGTTCCAGCAGCTCGAAGAGCAGCTCGGGCCGCAGGCGGTTCGGTGAGCGCACGAGCCTGCCGAAGGCGTAGCGGCGCCCGCGGGGACGGGCGAACCAGGTTCGGTGCGGCCTGGCCAGGAGCCGCATCGCGGTTTCGAAGGTGCCGAGCGAAGCCCGCGCCCGGGGCGAGCCCACCGCCTCGGCGAAGCCGATCCCGGCGGCGGAGACGAGGACCAGCCGGTCGAACCGGGACGGCCGGTCGATCGCCGCCTCGGTCGCGGCGAAGCCACCCATCGAGTTGCCGACCAGCGCCGCGACGCGGTCGATCCCCAGCTTCTCGCAGAAGTCGTGGATCAGCCGGCCGTAGGCGGGCATCTCGATCGGCCACGACGGCAGCGGGCTGTCGCCGAAGCCCGGCAGGTCGAGCGCGATCGCCCGGTGGGTGCGGCCGAAGTGGGGGAGGTTCTCCAGCCAGTTGCGCCAGCAGCCGCCCAGGCCGTGGACGAAGAGGATCGGCTCGCCCTCGCCGATCTCGGCGTAGTTGACCTCGGCCCCCGGCAGCTGCACCCGGTGCAGGTGCTCGCGCCAGTCGATCTTCAGCCACTCGGGATCGGCGTTCCCGTAGTCGCCGGCGGGATAGTTCAACGACCCGCTCATCGCGGTCTCAGGCATAGCCCATTCGTTCCAGCAGCGGTATCTCGCGGATCTGCGGCGGCTGCAGGTGGTCCCAGAGGATGCCGCGGGGCCGCTGGTACTGGCGCTCGACCTCGATCACCGCACGCGGCGTCGCGATCATGTCGACCGGGAGGTCGTGGGAGATCACCGGCAGGTGGCGGCGGAGGATCTGGATCGGGTGCACCGTGGTGGCGATCGTCGTGTGGTCGTCGATCTTGCCGGCGTCGATCAGCACCCCGTACTCGATGTCGTTGTAGCCGCCGCCCTTGCCGATCCGGGCGCCGCTGAGGTTGACCGCCACCGAGCCGCAGAGGACGAAGTCGATCTCCGGCAGGTCGTCGAGGGCGACGACCTTGCCGTGCTTCAGCGCGCCCTTGATCGTCGCCGCCTCTTTGATCGCCGCTTTCGAGAGCCGCTTCGGGTCCAGCACGCGGAAGGGGTGGGGATCGCGCAGGCGGGGCACGGCCATGATCAGCGTCTTGCCTTCCTCCAGGGCCATGCGCCGGGCCTGCGTCTGCGGCGAGTCGGGGTTGGCCTTGATCGCCCGCGCCCGCTTCCAGAGGCGGTGGGCGGCGAGCTTCTCGGCCGCCAGTTTCGCTCCGGCGAAGTTCGGGATCCGCCCCTCGGCGCCGGGGAAGCGGGACACGCCCTCGCGATCCATCGCCTTCCAGACTTCTTGGCGGACCTTGTCCTTGGCGACCACGGCGGGAACGATATCCCGACCGCAGGCTCCGGCACCGTGGCGGCGAATCTCCCTGCATGGACTGGGACGAGTCGCTCGCCGCCTACGACCGCGACCTGCGGGCGCGCAGCATGGCCGAGCGCACGCGGCGCGCCTACGCGGTCGACCTCGGCCAGTTCACCGGCTGGGCGAAGGAGCGCGGGCTTGAGCCCGGCGAGATTCGCCACCGCGATGTGCGCCGCTACGGCGCCGGGCTCTCCTCCGGCGGCGCCGCGCCGGCGACCGTGGCCCGCAAGCTCGCCGCGGTCCGCGGCCTCTTCGACTACCTGGTCCGCACCGAGCGGATCGGGCAGAACCCGGCCGACCTCGTCTCCAGCCCGAAGCGCGAGGAAAAGCTGCCGAAGGTGCTGAGCGGCGAGCAGGTGCGCTCGATGCTGGAGGCGATCCCCGCCCGCACGCCGCTGGAGCTGCGCGACCGGGCGATGCTCGAGCTGGCCTACTCCTGCGGGCTGCGCTGCGAGGAGATCGTCAACCTCGATCTCGCCTCGATGGACTTCGACACCGAGCAGCTGCGGGTGCTCGGCAAGGGCTCCAAGGAACGCCTGCTGCCGGTCGGCGAGCCGGCGCAGCGTGCCCTGCGCCGCTACGCCGAGCGCGGCCGCCACGCGCTCGCCGGCGACCCGCGCGAGCCGGCGCTCTTCCTCTCCAAGAGCGGCCGCCGCCTCTCCAACTCCGACATCACCCGCCGCCTGGCGCTCTGGGTGCGCGAGGCGGCGCTGGCCGCAGGCGTCTCGCCCCACTCGCTGCGCCACAGCTTCGCCACCCACCTGCTGGAAGGGGGCGCCGACCTGCGCACCATCCAGGAGCTGCTCGGCCACGCCTCGATCTCGACCACCCAGGTCTACACTCGGGTCGATGCCGCACGCCTGAGGGATGCGTACGCGGCCACCCATCCGCGGGCCTGACCCTCTAAGAAACGCCCTGTAACCGTAGAATCGAGCCCAATTCCATGGAAACCGGCGTCAAAGAGGTGGAGCTGCGCGATCTGTGGCGCCGCTACAAGGACGACGGCGACGCGAAAGCGCGCGAGCGCCTCGTCGTCGCCTACTCGCCGCTGGTCAAGTTCGTCGCCGGCCGGCTCGGCGCCGGGCTGCCGTCCCATGTCGAGGACGCCGACCTGATCTCCTACGGCCTGATGGGCCTGATCGGCTCGATCGAGCGCTTCGAGCCGGAGCGGGGAATCAAGTTCGAGACCTTCGCGATGACCCGGATCCGCGGCGCGATCATCGACGAGCTGCGCTCGCTCGACTGGGTGCCGCGCTCGGTCCGCTCGCGGGCGCGGGAAATCGAGGCCGCCCAGTCGAAGCTCGAACACGAGCTGCAACGGGCGCCGAGCGACGCCGAGCTGGCGGCAAAGGTGGGGATCGACGAGGAGGAACTGGAGGCCTCGCTGCTGGACATCGCCGGCTCCTCGGTCTACGCGCTCGACGAGCTGTGGTCGATCTCCGACGCCTCCGGCGACCAGGTCTCGCTGCTCGACACGATCTCCGACCCGCGCGCCGCCGATCCGCAGGAGTCGCTCGCCAGCAGCGAGGTCAAAGACGCGCTCACCGAGGCGGTCTCCGGGCTGCCCGAGCGCGAGCAGCTCGTCGTCGCCCTCTACTACTACGAGAACCTGACGCTGCGCGAGATCGGCGAGGTGCTCGGGGTGACCGAGTCGCGCGTCTCCCAGCTGCACACCAAGGCCGTGATGCGGTTGAAATCCGCCCTGCAGGAGGCGGGGTGAGCCCCGGCGAGAGCTGCGCGGTCTGCGGCCGCAACATCCTCGCCGGCGAGCGGACCCGCTCCTACATGAGCCCGAAGGACGGGCCGCGCCTGGTCTGCGAGCTGTGCCGTGGCCGCGCCGAGCGGCTGGGTTGGGTCGACCCCGCCGCGCCGGGCGCCAACGTCGGTCGCCGCCCGCCCGAGCCCGAGGTGTCCGAGTCGCCCGCCGGCCGGCTGGAGCGGGCGGCGCTGCGCTTCAACTCCAGCGGCGCCGCTCGCACGGTGGCCGGCCTGATGCGGACGCTGGGGCAGCCGTGGGTCTCGATCGGCTCGCTGGCCGGCTCGCCCAGCGAGGTGCGGGTGACGGTCGCCTGGGAGCTGACCTGGTACCAGTGGGGCATCGACCTCGGCGACACGATGCGCGACGTCTTCGAGATCGACAAGGGCAACGAGCTGGACCAGCTCGACGGCCCGGCGCGCCAGTGGAACGCGAGCGCCGCCGAGGGCGGCCGGATCGCGCTCGGCGCCGGCGAGCCGGTCGGCTGAGGCGATGCGGAAGCTGGTCGTCAACGTCAACGGCGGCGCCCGCGGCAACCCGGGGCCGGCGGCGATCGGCGTCGTCGTCCAGGGCCCCGGGGGCGAGCTGCTCGAGGAGCGGGGAGAGCGGATCGGCAGGGCGACCAACAACGTCGCCGAGTACCGAGCGCTGCTGCGCGGCATCGAGCGGGCGGCCGAGCTGGGCGCGAGCGAGCTGGAGCTGGTCGGCGACTCCGAGCTCGTCGTCCGCCAGGTGAAGGGCGAGTACAAGGTCAAGGACGCGACCCTGCGCGAGCTGCACGCCGAGGTGAAGCGGGCCCTGCGCCCATTCGAGAGCTGGTCGATCCGCCACGTCCGCCGCGAGCAGAACGCCGAGGCCGACCGCCTCGTCAACGAGGCACTCGATGGCGGCTAGGTCCGTCTCCCGAAGGGTTGGCTACCCTGGGGCCGGTTCCCGGAAGGCCCGATGCAGCAGCCGAAGACCAGCTACGCCAGAAACGGCGACGTCAACATTGCCTACCAGGTGGTCGGCGAGGGGCCCTTGGACCTCGTCTTCGTACCGGGCTTCATCTCGCACCTCGATCTCTGGTGGTCGTTTCCCGAACCGGCCGCCTTCTTCCGGCGGCTGGCCTCGTTTTCGCGGCTGATCCTCTTCGACAAGCGCGGGACCGGCCTCTCCGATCCGGTGCCAGGCGTGCCCACCCTCGAGGAGAGGATGGAGGATCTGCACGCGGTGCTGGACGCGGTCGGTTCGGAGCGGACCGCCCTCCTCGGCGCGTCGGAGGGCGGGCCGATGAGCATCCTCTTCGCGGCGACCTACCCGGAGCGCACCAGCGCGATGGCTCTCTACGGATCGACGCCGAAGTTCTGGGAAGTGGACGACCTCGTGGGCGAGTCGAGGCGCGCGTCGATCGAGCTGGTCTGGAAAGCGGTGGGGACGATGATCGACAACTGGGGCGAGGGCCGCATGGTCGAGATCTTCGCGCCGAGCTTCGCCGCCGACGAGAGGGTGAGGCGAACCTTCGGCCTGATCGAGCGGGCCTCGGCGAGCCCGGCGATGATCGCCGATCTGATCCGGGCGCTGAGAGAGATCGACGTCACCGGCGTCCTTCCAGCGATCAGCGTGCCGACGCTTGTCCTGCACCGCTTCGGCGACCCCGTGATCCCGATCGAGGCCGCCCGCTACACGGCCGAGCACATCCCGGGCGCCCGCTGCGTCGAGCTGGCCGGCGACGACCACGTCCCCTGGCTCGGCGACACCGATGAACTGCTCGACGAGGTCGAGCAGTTCCTGACCGGAGCGCGGCAGAGTCGCCAGCCCGACCGGGCCCTGGCGACCGTCCTGTTCACCGACATAGTGGCGTCCACCGAGCGAGCGTCCGAGCTGGGAGACAGGCGCTGGCGGGAGCTGCTGGAGAGCCATGACAGCGGCGTGCGACGCCAGGTCGACGCGCATGGCGGACGGGTCGTCAAGAGTCTCGGCGACGGCTATCTGGCCACCTTCGACGGGCCGGCGCGGGCAATCCGCTGCGGCGGTGCGGTCACGGAGGAGGCCGGCGCTCTCGGCATCGAGGTGCGGGCCGGCGTGCATACCGGCGAGTGCGAGCTGTTCGGCGAGGACGTCGGTGGGATGGCGGTCCACATCGGCGCCCGCGTGGCGGCGAAGGCCGGGCCGGGCGAGGTGCTGGTCTCGAGTGCCGTGCGCGACCTCGTCGTGGGCTCGGGCATCGAGTTCGACGATCGCGGCACCCACGACTTGAAGGGGGTGCCGGGGAGCTGGACCCTGCTTGCGGCGCGGGACGCCGGGACTTCCCGGCGACGCGATGTCCCGGTGCGCCGGGCGCCCGACCGCCTGGCCCCCAACCTGGAGGTTGCGAGGAGGGGCGACCGGATCGCCCTGCGGATCGCCCGCAGCTCACCCTCCGTCAGCCGCTTGGTGTCCGGCGCGATGACCCGGCGTGCGATGCGAAAGACCCGAGCGCAACAGGGAAAGCCGCCCGCCTGATCGGCCGATATGGGTAACCGGGCGGAAAGCAGCTCCGAGTCGATCGACCCCGGCGTCGACGTCGGCCACGTCCACCTCAAGGTGGCCGATCTCGACCGAGCGCTCGACTTCTACTGCGGCGTGCTCGGCTTCGAGCTGCAGCAGCGCTTCGGCGACGAAGCGGCCTTCGTCTCGGCCGGCGGCTACCACCACCACATCGGCCTCAACACCTGGCACTCGAAGGGCGGCTCGCCGCCGCCACCCGGCAGCACCGGCCTCTTCCACGTCGCGATCCGCTACCCGACCCGTGCGGCCCTCGCCGACGCGCTGCGCCGGCTGACCGAGGCCGGCGTGCCGCTGGAGGGTGCCTCCGACCACGGCGTCAGCGAGGCGCTCTACCTGAGCGACCCTGACGGCAACGGGATCGAGCTCTATTGGGACAGGCCGCGCGAGCAGTGGCCACGGACGGAGGACGGCGGCGTGGCGATGGGCACCGCGCCGCTCGACCTGCGCGGGCTGCTGGCCGAGCTCGACCCGCGATGACGTCCGAGGGCGATCGCTAGGATCCACAATCGATGAATCGCCTGAGAAGCAAAGGCCTTCTCCTCGTCGCCCTCTCGGTCGTCGTCGGGGTCTTCGCCGTCTCCGCCGCGGGGGCGATGCCGACCGAACGGACCTACGTCACCAGCGACTGCTCGGGCGCCGCCTTCAAGCCGAAGTCGATCGTCCTCACCTGCGGCGACGCGGGCCTCCTGGTGCGCAAGCTGCAGTGGCCGCAGTGGGGCACGAAGGAAGCGCATGGCGCCGGCCTGGGCGAAGAGAAGGTCTGTACGCCCAACTGCGCCGCCGGCAAAGTCGCCAAGGCGGCGATGAAAGTGGTCCTCTCGAAGCCGAAGCTCTGCTCCCAGGACGGCAAGCTCCACTTCACCAAGATCCACTACAAGTGGATCCCCGCCAACCCCGGCGAAGGCCCGAAGCAGGGCAACATCCCGCTGCCCTGCGCCCTCGTCGGCAGCTGAAGTAGAATCCGCCCCCGCGCGGCTGTAGCTCAGCTGGCTAGAGCGTCTGCTTGCCATGCAGAAGGTCGAGGGTTCGAATCCCTTCAGCCGCTTTTTCGCGAATGCCCTGCACGTTGGGGGGTTGGGTTCGGCGCGGGAGCCCAGAATCAACTGGAACCACCCCCGTATCTCCCCTCCATTTGAGGCACGAGTGCCTCAAAGAGCGGCGATGCGCAGCGATTAGCGGCGATTTCGGCCGATTCCGCCTCGCTTTCGCGGGGCGGCGGAGTTACGGTCGGCCGGGATCTGGCCTACGCGAATGGCGTAGACGGGACACAACGGCCGGTTTTGCCCTAGGCGTCCATGTCGCCCGATGCGGGCCGGGTTGGTGAACCGCGAGCAGCTCCGGAGGTGGCCGAGGGCGCGGAGGTCGGCTGGAGGACAATCTCGCCCGCAGCCGAGAGGGTTCAGGCAAACTCTTGACGGAGCGGCGAAGATGGGGGCGTGTCAGAGAAAAGCGCAATCGAGTGGACCGAGGCGACTTGGAATCCCGTAACCGGATGCGATCAGGTGTCGCCTGGCTGCGCGCATTGCTATGCGAAGACGTTCGCCGAACGGTGGAAGGGGATTCCCGGGCACCCCTACGAGCAAGGCTTCCGACTCCGGCTTTGGCCTGATCGCCTAGACCACCCGCTGAAATGGAAGAGGCCGCGGCGGATCTTCGTCAACTCTATGTCAGATCTTTTTCACGAGCGTGTCCCCGATGCCTTCATTGCCGAGGTCTTCGCGGTGATGGAGAAGGCCGACCACCACATCTTTCAGGTCCTCACGAAGCGGGAGAACCGATTGCTCGACCTCGCGCCGGATCTCCCGTGGCCGGAGAACGTCTGGATGGGGGTCAGCATCGAGAACCGCAGATTCGTCCATCGTGCGGACGCCCTCCGTAGCGTCCCGGCCAAGGTCCGCTTCATCTCGGCCGAGCCCCTTCTCGGCCCGCTCGAGGGACTGGATCTCAACGGCATCGACTGGCTGATCGCTGGGGGTGAGTCCGGACCTGGCCATCGCCGCGTCAATGAGGGCTGGCTTCTCGGTCTCCGAGACCGCTGCCGCGACGATGACGTCGCCTTCTTCTTCAAGCAGTGGGGAGGGGCGAGACCGAAGTCGGGCGGGCGCGAACTCGAAGGCCGGACCTGGAATGAGTACCCGCGTCGCCCGCTCGTGGTCGTCTAGCAGAGCGTGATCTGGCCATGTGCGGTGTCTTTGGTCACTCCGTCGAACAGCTTCTTGCCGAGACTGTGTTTGCTGGAGAGCATGAAGTCGTAGATCGGGGTGTTCGTGGATTCGGCTCGGACCGGCTTCGAGGATGAGTAGGCGTAGCCGAACTCAGCGAGCTTGTCCTTGTAGTGCTCGACGACGGCGACCCGCCAATCGCGCGGGTCGCAGGTCGGGTAGTCGGGGCCGAGGACAGCTTCGATCGGCTTGAAGTATCCGGCCGCCAGCGAGCGATAGAGGCCCATCGTCGGGAGGTTGATCATCAGGTCCATCCGCCGATCGCGGGTCAGGGCCTCGATGGTCGCCAGTTCGAGGTTGCACTTCTGTGGATCGAGGAGGGCGAGGGTCAGCGTGTGCTGGCGGGGGATGACCGAGCGGACCCAGTTGATCGTCTCAGGGCCATTTGAGTCGGCGCACCGGACGTTGATCTCGATGCCCCGTTCCGCAGCTCGGGCCTCTAGCGCTTCGACGCAGGCACTGTCCTTGTCAACGAATGCGAAGTGCGAGTAGTGGGGCTCCGTCCCGAGGGCAATCAGCGGTGAGCCGACGACGAACTCGCCGGTGTTTTTGACCCAGCAGACCCCCGGCCCGCAATAGGTGTCGATGTAGGCGAGGTTTTTCCACTTCCCCTTCATTGCCTTGGCGACAATCTCGGTGTAACTCTCGATGTAGTGCTTCTTGTGGATGTTGTGGGCTTTAACGACCCGGGCGGGAAGGCCGTCGGGGGCGATGACGAGTTCGTCGTCTCGCCCAGGAACGACCGGTGGATCCAGATTCCGCTCTTCAAAGGGAGGCGGGAGATCGAGAGTGCGAACCGGGAGCGCCATAGGCAGCAGCCTATGGAGAGGTTAGGACGGATTTCCGGCGCGCGAACTAGCAACAAGCTCCTCCTTGCAGGGCTAGCTTGTCTTATTTTTAAGCAAAAAAACTAGCCAAGTGATAGAGTGGCGTCATGCCGAAGGGTCCGGGAACACTGAAGCGCGCCGGGGCGCCCAGCTCTGCCGCTCGGATCCGCCGTCGCATCGAGCGGGGTGGTGAGAGTTTTTGGCGCGTGTCCGACTTCAGCGACTTCCCCCCGCGGACGGTCGCGCGCACGCTGGCGCGGTTGGCCGATGCGGGGGTGGTTGAGCGGGCGCGACATGGCCTCTACTACCGCTCGCGCCCTACCGTCATCGGGCCGAGCATCCCATCGGCGACCGCTGTGGCGAGTCACATGATCGACACGCCTTTGCACGCCGCCGGCCTGAGCGCCGCGAACGTGCTCGGGCTGACCACCCAGAATCCGGCACGCCAGGAGCTCGCGACCCCAGCAGCCAACCCGCCGAGCGTGCTTAGCAATGCGATCGTCCATACGCGGCGCCCAGCAAGCCGGGCACATCTCAGTGCTGAGGAGGGGGCGCTGATCGAGATGCTGCGTACGCGGGGACGCTTCAGCGATGTCGGGCCCGCGGCGACGATCAAACGGCTTCTCCGCATCCTCGGGACGGGGGGTACGTTCGAGCGAGTCGCTCGGATCGCCCTCGATGAGCCGCCGCGTGTCCGCGCCATGCTCGGTGCCCTCGGTGAGGAGTTGAAGGCCAATCCACGCACGCTCAAGCGGCTGCGCGACAGCCTCAACCCGCTCTCTACGTTCGACTTCGGTCTCTTCCGAGACCTACCCGCCGCCAAGACGTGGCAGGCGCGATGAGGCTCTTCCAGCACGACGAATTCGCGAGCATCGTGACCGCGGCCGTAGCCGCTCGCTCCAGCTGGGTGAGCCGTGTGCTCATTGTTACTCCCCAGGTAATAAGTCATTACCAGATGGGTAACGAACCCACTGGCGTTGAATCAAGATGCCGTACGACTCCGAGGAAGTTACGTCCGACATCGTTGCTATCTTCTCCGTATGGCTTTGCATAGCTCCCCCATCAAGAGCAACGATGTCCGCCTTCCGGAGCCTCAGCCGGGCGAGGCGCTCGTCGTCGAGCGCTACAGCGCGGAGCACGTCAAGGCGGTGATCCTGCACCCGGATGATTTCGCTGAGCTGCAGGGCGACTCGGAGCTTCTCGACGATTTGGCCGCCGCCTCGGATCTGAGCGACCTCGGGGCCCGCGCCCACCAGATTGCCGAGTCGCCTGAGGGGAAGCTGATCGACGACGAGGCGTCGGTTAGGCGCCTACTCGGCCTTTGAGCCTCGCCGCCGGGGAGGTCTACTGGGCGATCGTTCCCTACACGCCCGCGACGCCTTTCAAGGTTCATGTAGCCGATGGCATGCCGGTGGAAGTGCCCTCTACTTCTCAAATAGTCGACGGCCTCCGCAAGGGAGGTGACGCGGAGTTCGAGTTCGTCGTGCGCGCAAAGGCGAGGCCGGTGCTCCTCCTGTCCGGTCGCAGCGATCCTCGCACCGGTGACCTGTTTGCCTTGCGCCTGCTCCGGCTTGAGAAGCTCTCCAGCGAGGAGCGGCAGCGTGTCGAAGAGCATCGCGAGCCGACGCTCTTCCCACTTCCCCCGAAGCGTTTCCCCGACCTCGCCGGGGACTCTGCGGCGATGGTGACGGCGCCGATCCGGTTGCATGAGACGGCGCTCGACACGCGCAAGGCGCTTGGCCGGCTCGACCGCAAGGAGATGCGAGCCCTGGTCGAGCGCTTCGTCTCCTACTGGCAGTTCGACCTCCGCCAGCTCTTGGTCGCTCAGATTCGAGAGCTACAGCACCGGCGAAAAGCCCGCTGACAAGTCAAGGTAGGGTCGGCGGGAGGCGCCTGAGCCGTGCGGCGCATGCTTGCCCGACTGGCCTGGTCTCCTCCCACCGCCTCATCGAACCGGGCGTGCGGTTCTCCCGCACACGGCTCACCGACATCCTTCACCGACGGCATTCGGCGTCATCCTCGCCACGACCGGTTGGGTCGTGGCGCGACGATGGTTCCATTGAGGTTGACCAGGTGAGCCGGACCGGGTTTCACGGAGACCGTGATCTACCCCCGCTCTGACGGAGTCCTGTTTCTAGAGTCCTTCGGCACCAAGGAGGATTCAGATGCCCCGCAGGTACCCAGCAGAGGTTCGTCATCAGGTGATCGAGCTAGCTCGATCGGGCACCAAAGTCGCCCAGCTCGCCGCCACCTTCGGCATGAGCGACGCCACCATCTACAACTGGCTCAAGCAGGACAGGGTCGACCGCGGTGAGGTCGCCGGGCTGAGCACCGAGGAGGCGCTGGATCTCGCCGCGGCGAAGCGCAGGATCAAGCAGCTCGAAACCGAGTTGGCCGTCTCGCGCAAGGTCAACGAGGTCTTCCTCGAGGGAGACCTTCCCCCAAAAGGCTCTTCCCGGTGATCGAGTCTCTGACCGGGCAGGGGATCAACGTCCGCCACGCGTGTCGCGTGCTCGGCGTCTCAGAGTCGGGTTACTACGACTGGAAGGGCCGGCCGGACCCTCCGCGAACCCTGCGGCGGATCTGGCTGGCCGGCGAGATCGCCGACGTCCACAAGGCCTCCGGCGGCACCTACGGCTACATGCGGGTGACCGCCGAGCTGCGCCACGGCCGCGAGATCGTCGTCGGCCACAACACGGTCGGCAAGATCATGGGCGAGCTGGGAATCAAGGGCCTGCCGACGCGGCGACTGCCGAAGGGAGCGCGGATGGCGCAGGTCACCTCCCTGGACCTCGTCCGCCGAGAGTTCGGGCGCGAAGGCCCCAACCAGCTTTGGATGACTGACATCACCGAGCATCCCACCCGCGAGGGCAAGATCTACTGCTGCGTCGTCCTCGATGCCTTTTCGCGGCTCATCGTCGGCTGGTCGGTGGAAAGCACACAGACCACCGTCCTGGTGACCAACGCCCTCGGCATGGCCACCGCCCGCCGCGATCGCGCCGAAGGCCTCGTGATTCATTCCGATCGCGGTGTTCAATTCACCTCATGGGCCTTCAGCCAGAAGGTAAAGGACGCCGGGCTCGCTCCCTCGATGGGTGCCGTCGGCAGCGCCTACGACAATGCGATGGTCGAGTCGTTCTGGGGGCGGATGCAGGTCGAGCTCTTCAACCGCAAACGCTGGAAGACCCGGATCGAGCTCGCCACCGCGATTCACGACTACATCGAGCTCTTCCACAACACCCGCCGTCGGCACTCGGCGCTCGGGATGCTCAGCCCCACCGAATACGAGGATCTACACAACGCAACCCAAGCCGCCTGACTCCAGAATCCCGACTCCATTTTTTCGGGGGTAGATCAATGCGATTGCGCCCGGCTTTCCCGCTCACCGCACGCCTAGCAGCGGAGCCGTTCGAGTTACCGGGCCTGACCATCCCTAGCGGCACGATTGTTGTCCCCTACATCACGCTCGTGCACCGCCGCCCCGAGCTCTACCCCGATCCGCTCGCCTTCCGACCGGAGCGCTTCCTCGACACCCGCGCTGGGACCTACACCTGGATTCCCTTCGGCGGCGGACCGAGGCGATGCATCGGCGCCGCCTTCTCGATGGCCGAGGCCCGAATCGTGCTGAGGACGATCCTGAGCCAGGCTCGCATTGAACCTTCTCGCCGCCGCTCGGAGCGGGTCGCGCACCGCAACGTCTTCATCGTGCCGGCCCGGGGCGGACGTGTCACGCTCCAACGCCGCACATCCGAGGGCAATCGCCGACAGGATGCCCTCCGAGGCGACCCGGCGGGAGTCGCCTAACCCAATCGACGCCGGCATCCTCGACGTTCTCGGCCCGGTTGGCAGCCGTGAGGAGTTCGCCCGGCGGCTGATCGCGATCGGCATCGTTGATCGCTCCGACGCGCCGCTGTAGGGGGCTGGTGGGGTGACGCCCGAGGCGCAAGGCACTTGGCTGGGATACGCCGCCGGCCTCGCCGGGGTGATCGCCGGCTGCCTGGCGGGGGCGGCGATTGGCATCTCGGCCGCGGTGGTCGTTTTCTGGGCCGGCCTGCTGTTGCTGCTGTGGCGGTTCGACCGCCGCGGTTGAGTTGCAGGCTGGTACGCGGTGCGATCAGCTCGATTCGCCCGGAGGGGGAATTCGCGTGGAGCAACGCGCCCGGACCGAGCTCGCGGCGGCCGGCGCACAGCCCCGCAGCGTTGTGCGCTCCGGAGTCGAAGCTTTCACTCCCAGCGAGCTGCGGGTTGCCCGCATGGCCGCCGCGGGCAAGACGAACCGCGAGATCGCGCAGATCCTCGTGGTCAGCGCCAAGACGGTGGAGACCCATTTGCGCCAGGTCTTCCAGAAGCTCGACATCGCTCGACGCACGGACCTGCCGGGTGCCTTGGGCCTGGCCGATACCCCTTCGGCGTAGCGTGCCTAGCCTCGTGTCAACGGCCATCGAGAATTCCCCAAGGGCGGCCATCCAACCTCCCCACTCGCGGCCACGACTTCTCCCCACCGGCGGCCATCGGTTCTCCCCACGCTTGAGCCCTCGGTGACCGACTCAGCGAAGCGAAGGCCGTAGGCCGTAGCGAAGCTGAGTCGGGCGCGGACTCGCGCGCATCAGCCCAGCGGCACCACCCCCTTGCCCTCGGTCGCCTGGGTGAGCCGGTAGCTCTCCGATCCCTCGGTGACGATCACGTGCGCGTGATGGAGCAGGCGGTCAACGGTCGCCGTGGCGAGCGTCTGCGGCATCAGCTCGTCGAAGCCCGAGGGGTGGATGTTGGAGGTGATCGCCAGCGAGCGCTTCTCATAGGCGGCGTCGACGACGCGGAAGAGCGCCTCGGCGGCCTCGGGGGAGACCGGCATCATGCCGACGTCGTCGATCAGCACCAGATCGGCTTTGATCAGCTTGGCGATCGCCTTGGTCACCGAGCCGTCAGCGCGGTGGCCGCGCAAAAGCGCCTCGAGGCTCTCCAGCGTGTGCCAGGCGACGGCTTTGCCCTTGTCGATCGCCAGGTGCCCGAGCGCCTCGGCGAAGTGGCTCTTGCCGGTGCCGCTCGGGCCGCAGAGGCAGACGTTCTCCCCGCGCTGCATCCACTCCAGGGTGCGCAGCGCCTGCTGGGTCGCCGCGGGGATCGAGGAGACGTCCCCTTCCCAGGCATCGAACGTCTTGCCGGCGGGCAGCCCCGAGCGGCGGCGGCGGATCCCGATCGCCGCCTCGGCGCGGCCCTTGACCTCGACCTCCAGCAATGCCCGCAGCACCTCTGAGGGCTCCCAGCGCTGGGAGGCGGCGGTGGCGAGTACCTCCGGCGCCACCTTGCGGATGTGGGGCATGCGCAGGGTGCGCAGCATCTCCTGCAGGCGATCGTCGATCGGCGGCGGCTCAGGCGCCTTGACGGCCATCATCGTCCGAATCCCTCCCAGGCGGCGGTCGAGCTCTGCAACGTGGCGGCCTCGGAGTGGCGAGGCGGGAACTCGATCACCTCGCCGCCTTCGCGGTGGGCGAGGATCGAGGCGAGGTCGCCGTCGTCAAAGCGCTTGGCATCGGCCGCTGCCTCGAGCGCGGAGTTGACCTCTCCGGCGCCGTGCATCTTCGCCAGGTCCACCGCCTCGGCCATCTTGCGGCGCAGCCGGCGAGCCCCGGCCGCCGCGGCGCGGGTCAGCCACTTGGCCGCGCCCGGGCCGATCGCCAAGAAGGCCGCCTCCTCGGCGCCCCCGGCGCGCGGGCGGCGCGCCAGGGCGCCGGGCGGACGGGGCGGGTAGTGGGAATCGGAGATCCGCGGCGAGCCGGGCGTCGTCAGCAGGTGGCGGGCGACCTCGCGCGGGCCGCGGGCGCCGTCGGCGTGCACGACGATCAGCTGCTCCTCGGTGGCCCGCGCCCAGACGCGCTCGCCGACCAGCTCGTGGGGCACCGAGTAGATCGCGCGGCCGACCGAGATCGTCGCCTCGCGGGAGACCTTGCGCGTCTCCCCGAAGCACAGCGTGTGGGGCGAGTCGGGAAGCGGGTGCAGGCGCTGCCGCTCCTCGCGGAGCATCTCGACCGGCGCGCGGCCGGTGACGCGGTGCTCGCGGGCGTTGACCCGCTCGCAGAAGGCCTCGCAGGCTTCCTCCAGCTCGGCGAAGCTCGCGTAGCCGGGCCGCAGGTTGTGGTCGGTGGGGACGATGTCGGCCTTGGCGATCTTCACAGTCGCCTCCGAACCTCCCTTCGTCTCTGGATCGGCGGGCACGCAGGTAGCGACGCTCAGCCCGTAGTGGCGCGAGGCGGCGACGATCTGCGGGTTGCGCACCGCGATCCCGCAGACGTGGTCGGTGGTGACGGTCTTCTCGTTGTCGGTGAGGGCGTAGGTCGGGCAGCCGCCGACGGCGCGCAGGGTGCGGTCCAGCGCCATCACCACGCTCGGCAGGGTGCGGTTGACCAGAGGCAGCACGACCCTGAAGCGCGACCAGGCGAGCCAGGCGCAGAACAGCGAGGTCGGCCTGCCGTCGATCTTCGGCCCCTCGCCGTAGTCCCACTGCAGCCACAGGCCCGGCTCGGGGACCCAGGGGCGGGTGACGCGCAGCTGCCCGGCGCCATAGGCCTCCTTGGCGCGGGCGACCACGCGCCGCGTGGTGCGCTCCGAGCCCCGGTAGCCCATCGCCACCAGCCGCTCGTGCACCTTGTCGGCTCGCACCTTGCCCTTGGAGCGCTCGACGAGCTCGGCGATCTTCGCCTCGTGCTCGCCGCTGCGCGGGCGGGGGCGCTGCTTGCGGCGCCAATCCCCGCCGCCTTCTTCGCGCTCTTGGACGTAGTGGGCGACCGTTTTGTGGTCGCAGCCGGCCAGCTCGGCTGCTTTTCGCAGCGAGCCGACCAAGTCAAATGCCTCAAGGATCTCCATCACTTCCTCCGCTTTCTTCAACCCGACCCCTCCTCGCTTGCCTGCCGAACAGGCCAGCCCTAACGAGGTGGGCGGTCGGTACCGGCCGCTTGGGCCGGCTGTGGTCAGTTGGGAGTGGGGAGATCCGATGGCCACCACCGGGGAGCTTTGGCGTCCGCCAGTGGGGAAGTTCGACGGCCGCCTATGGGGAGAATTTCATGGCCGCCGTCAGCCTCGCATCAGGAGGGCAATGAGGCGGTCACGGAGGCGATCCGGAAGCAGCGAGGAGATGAGGGCCTGCGCCCGAGCGTCGGGGCCAACCAGATAACGAGTGCGAGGTCGATTGGTGGTCAGGGCGTGCTCGATCGCGGCCGCCACCTTCTCGGGCGGGGAGGCCGCCTTGTCACCTTTGGCTGCAGCCGCCATGAAGCCGTCGATCGCCTTGCCGTAGAGAGGTAGCTGATCTTGGCTCAGCTGCTCCTTCCCCCGGCTCCCGGCGACGCGGCCCTTCTCGCGCATCGGTGTTTCGATCGCGCCGGGCTCGACGATCGAGACCTCCACCCCGAACGGGCGCATCTCGCCACGCAACGAGTCGCCGATCGCCTCGATCGCGTGCTTCGAGGCGGCGTAGGGGGAGAGGAAGGGCAGCGAGAGGCGCCCGTTGATCGAGCCGACGAATACGACGCGGCCGCGCGCCGCCCGCACCTGCCCGAGCAGGGCCTGCGTCACGGCGAACTGGCCGACGACGTTGGTCTCCAGCACGCTGCGGAGATCCTCGATCGGAAGCGCCTCGATCGCGCCACCGACCACAATGCCGGCGTTGTTGACGAGACCGTCGAGCCCTGCCGGGCCGACCCGCTCGCCCACTACCCTCTCCGCATCGGCGATTTGCCCCGAATCGGTTACGTCGAGCAGTAACGGCTCGATATCTCGCGAGCCCGATCTCTGGAGGGCCTCGCCGTCCTCAGCTCGTCGAACCCCGGCAAAAACCCGCCATCCCTTCGAGTCCAGTCTCAAGGCGGTTGCGCGCCCGATTCCGGTGGACGCTCCGGTGACGAGCACCGACTTCACCGCGTCCATCTCCTGGTCCGAGCACCCTCAGATGAAGGCGATTCCTGCGGGTGGTCGGGATTGAGCATCACCGCGAGGTCGCCTCGAGGATCTGGCCGGCGTGGTCCTCGAGCAGGAAATGACCGGCACCCTCAATCCAGGAAGGTTCGGGTGACCGAAGCGTGGCGATCCAGTATTCGGCGTGAGAGGGGGGAGCGACCTTGTCGCGGCGGCCGTGGATCAGGTGAACGGGCATCTCGATCTCGGCCGGATCGAAGCCCCACGGCCGCAGCAGCGTCTGCATGTCTTCGGTGAAGCCACGGCCTCGGGAGGGGGTCGCCTCGACGTAGGCGATAGCCATGCGCCTGCTTACCTCGGGCCGGCGGACCACGGCTCTGTCCACGCTCGCGAGTCCAGAGGACGCGATCATTGCCAAGCCGCGCGGGCGCCGCCGGGCCAACAGCCCCATCGCCGAGTAGACGAGCGTCATCGCTGAGGGCAGGCGTGCCGCCAGTCGCCAGGCCGCCGCGCTCGACATCTGCTCGATGAAGCCGGGTAGGTCGAGCCTGCCGCACCCGCTGACGAGGGCCACCGAGCTGACCTGGGATTGCAGCTCGTGGGCGCAAGCGAGGGCGTAGGCCCCACCTGCGGACCAGCCGGTGACAGCAAAGCGGTCGAGCCCGAGCTCGTTCGCGAGGTCAGTCACATCGGAGGCCCAGTCGATCACCGAGCGCCCCGGCTGTTGGTCCGAGCCGCCGATTCCGGGACGGTCGACCGAGATCAGCCGAATGCCCCGCTCCGCACAGGCCGCACCCCCGCTCCAGCCGAAGCGACCGTCGGGAAGTCCGTGGAAGTGCAGCAGAGGGCTCCCGTCGACCGGACCCCATTCCGCATACGCGAGCGAGCGCCCGTCACGAACGCGAGCCGTGCCGAGGCGGGCGCCGCCTCCTGGGCCGGTCAAGACCCCGGCGGACGCCACATTCGGGTGACCGTGAAGTCGCTGCGACCCAGCTTGAACTCTTCGATCGCCTCGAAGCCGTGTCGCTCATAGAGCGCCCGGTTGCGCGGCGTGCTCGACTCCAAGTAGGCCGGGATGCCCTCGGCATCGCAGCGCGAGAGGACGGGATACATAAGCGCCGAGCCCATCCCCCGCCCTTGGCGGTCGGGTTCCACCCCGAGCATCGGCAGGTAGTAGTGCGGTTCCTTCGGGTGGTTGCTTTCAGCGGATTGAAGAGCCATGAGCAGACGGGGCAGGGTGCGCCCGTAGACCCGGATCAGTGCTGGCAACATCGAGAGCTGCTTGCCGATGCTGATCTCCGAGGTCCCGGGCGGGTTCCAAATGCAGACTCCACGAGCGGGCTCCCCGACCGCGTAAGTCTCGCCCAGCTCAAACCATGCACGCCGAAGGAAGAGCTCCACACCGGCTTCGCTGATCCGCAAGCGGCTGGAGGTGTCAGGCAGGACGTAGAGGCTGAGGGGATCCTCGAAGAACGCACGCGCGATCGCCCGGGAGAGATCGGCGATCTCATCCGGCCGGGCCTTGCGGACCTCGTGACCGCCCGGGCCTGGGACCCGAGTGGGCACTTCGGCCTTCGCATGCATCGGGCGATTCTCGCTTGAGAAGTTCATCTGCGCCGCGTGTCAGCTTTCACGGCCGCGCAGCCTATTACCATTTAACGCTGTGTCAAGCGAAAAACGGAAATACGAGCTGAGGGCTCGCGCCGACTCACAGCGGGAGACCGGCGATCGGATCGCTGCAGCTGCAACGTCCTTGCACGAAGAGGTCGGCATCGCGAAGACGACGGTTACCGACATCGCCCGCCGCGCCGGAGTGCGGCGACCGACCGTCTACGCGCACTTTCCCGACTTGGCGGCGCTGCTACCGGCCTGCACCGCCCATTGGCTGGCCGAGCATCCCCTACCGGATCTCGGCTCCGTTTTCGCGATCGAGAATCCGGGAGAGCGTCTTCAGGCCGCTCTTTCCCTGTTCTATGCCTGGTATCGCGAGACTGCGCCGATGCAGCAGCGGCTGCTCGGCGAACGGGCGCCGCTCCCGGTGCTCGACACGTGGCTGGAGCAGTCGATGGACCCAATGCTCGCCGAGCTCGCCGCCGGCCTGGCCGCCGGTTTCTCTAGCCCCGAGGCCCGCCCCCTCGTCGGCCTCGCGCTCGACTTCTGGACCTGGAGGCGCCTCGATCACGAAGGCCTCGACGATGCGGCGGCCGCAAAGCTGATGGCAGCGGTGGTCAGCTCATAGCGACGCTGACGCCGGTCCCGTCCTTTTGGGTGATCTGATCGCTCGCTCTGCTGGGCGCGATTGGGCGATGAGCGGATGGATCGCCTGCGCCGGGCTCGCCCCGGAGATTTCAGATCGTCGGTGAAGGGGGTTAACGCTCGGCGCGGGCGACGTTCGCAGGACCATTTCACTTGACACTGCGTAAGATGGTAAAAGCTGCTCGGCCGTGAATCCCAAGCGCCCCAGAGTGGTCCTGGATTGCCGGATCCCCCTCGGAGTCGGCGCGCGCCCTCAGCTCAGATTTGCGCTTTCACTTGACATACCGTAAAACGGTATTAGCCTGTGCGATCGTGAATCGCGGTCAGCCAAAAGTTGTGGTCCTCGGCGCCCAGGGAGCGCTCGGTCGCCTCTGTGTGTCGGCCCTGCGACGGGCGGGTCTCGAGGTGATCCGCGCCGGCCGACGGGCGGAGAGCGCGAGCGATTTCCGTCTGATCGATGTAAGCGACGCCGCCGCGGTCGAGCGGGGCTGCGCCGATGCGGACCTGGTCGTCTCGATGGTCAACGACCCGAGCCACAGGGTCGAGAGGTTCGTCCTCGAGCACGGCGGTGCGATGCTCACCGCGATCGTCGAGCCAGACCAGCGGGCCGAGCTGAAAGCGCTCGGGTCAGGTGCGGACGGGCTGGTCGTCACCGACCTCGGCCTGGGGCCGGAGTGACCTCGCTCGTCTTCGCCGAACTACTCGACCGCCACCCCGACGCCGATGAGCTCGAAGGCGCCGGCACCTGGTCGATGACCGAGCCCTACGGGCGCGACACGGTCGAAGTGTTCCTGCACCCCGGGCTTACCAATGAGAAGCGCCGCCGGACAGCGTTCGTCGAGTTCCCTCAGCCTTTCGGAACCCTGCGCTGTCTGCTCTACGACGATGAGGAAACGCAGACTGGGGTGGCGGGCGACCTGGCGCTGAAGCTGCCGGTGCGATTCTATGGCTACACCCTCGAGGCCTGGGCGCGGATACCGACGATGATGCTCAACTCGCTCGGGCTGGCCTCCAAGATTCCCCTCTCCTTCCTCACGCTCGGACTGGAGAGACGCGCCGCGAGCACGGTCGCCAAGCCGCAAGCTCACCTCTGCGCGGTGCTTCGCGACGGAAAGCGTCTGGAGACGCAGGTCGTCGTGGGCAACGGCAATTTCGCGATGAGCGCCGCCGCGATCGCGACCTGCGCAAAGGTGCTGCTCGACCGCAGGGCCAAGGGGGATTCCCTGAGCGGCGTCCGCGGAGTAGAGGATGTCTTCAGGCTCTCTGAAGTCAGGGGCGGATTCGAAGAGCAAGGCATCCACATCGAGGCGATGACTTAGAAGTGATTCCCAGCGGCCTTCGATTCAAGGGGATATCAATCCACCCATTGTCGGTCCTCAAGGATGCCGGCGGCAGTCGTCGCGGCGACATCGGCGCCCCCTCCGGCGAAGCCACCGACTCGACCGGTCCGAATGTCGCCATGGGACAGGAAGAGGTGCGCTTCGTTGTAGGCGATGCCGAGTGCGTTGGCCGCCTATTCCATCCCGGGGGAGCGAATGAGCCTGCGCCATGCGTGGTAATGGGCTCGGGCTTCTCTTGCGTGCAAGACCAGGGGCTCGAGGCCTTCGCTACACGTTTTGTCGAGGGCGGCTTCGCAGCTCTCACCTTCGACTACCGGCACTGGGGCCAGAGCGGCGGCGAGCCGCGCTCGCTGATGGACACCTCCCGCCAGCGCGAGGATTGGCGAGCCGCGATCTCCTATGTCAGGGGCCTCGACGATGTCAACCCTACGCGGATCGCGATGTGGGGATACTCGATGGGGACCGGCCACATCCAGTCGCTGGCCGTCGATGGTGCCGACGTCGCGGCCCTCGTCTGCGTCGCGCCCCTGCTCAACAGCAGGAGCAGCCTCATCCACAGCGGTGGGTGGGGCAATATTGCCAAGCTCACGGTCGCGGGAATTCGCGACACGATGCGCGCCTGGCGCCGTGCCGCCCCGTACCGAATACCGGCAGTAGGAGAGCCCGGTTCCCTCGCGGTCATCAACAGCCCCGACGCGGTACCCGGAATGGCGGCGATCTCCCCGCCGGGCTCGATCTGGCGCAACGAGGTCTGCGCCCGCGTTGCCGTATCGGCGCCGTACAACCTCGGCAGAAAAGTAGGCCGGATCTCTTGTCCCGCCCTCTACTGCGTCTTCGAGGACGACGATGTCAACCCGCCCGAACTGAGCAGGAGGGCGGCACAGCGCGTCCCGCACGGTGAGCTGCGTAGCTACCCCGGCGGCCACTTTGCGCTCACCTCTGAGGAGGTTTTCGACCGGGTTGCCACCGATCAGGTTGAGTTCCTGCGCCGCCACCTCGGGCGGCCGCCGGTATAGCGATCTCCCCGTCGCTAACAAGCAGTTGCTCGAGCCCTCTCGACGATGTAGTTGTCCTCGGCCAAGGCGATTCGCAGGCTCACGAGCCAGCCTACTGCGCCGGTTGAGGCGCCTGCTCCTTCGGACAGGTATCTGCGCAGGCTGGTGGAGGCAAGGGGAATTGAGAGCGTCTGGGAACGGTGGCACAACCACGGTCTTTTCAGGACCCTCTCGGTCAGCCTCCAAGGTGACGATGCGGAGTCAGCACCCGCGGCGCTGAGGACGCTAAGCCGGGAGTTGGACGTCAACCCCAGCAGCTATTCGTGGAGCCTTGGCACCAGCCGCGCCGCCTCGGGCGGCATCGCCGACTACCGCGGCGTCAACCCGACAGTGCCGATCGACGCCAGCGCCTCGGCGACCGGGGCCAGCGGCAACGCTGCCATTCCCAGCGCCACGACCTCTGCCCCGAACGATCTCGTCCTCGCCGTCGCCTCCTTCGCGGCGGCCACGACCGTCACGCCCGACGCGAGCACGACGGAGCGATTCGACGTCGCCTCGGGCTCCAACACCACTGACGTTGCGGACTTCGCCCAGGCAAGCGCGGGCGCGACCGGGGCGAAGACCGCCACCCCGGTGGTTTCAACCGGCGCCTGGATCGCGCAGACAGTGGCGATACGCGACGCCGCGCAGGCCACCCTCTCGGTCTCGACCACGGCGGCGCCGAGCTTCGCGGCCAATCTCAACAGCGGCGATCAGGCGAAAACCTTCACCGTGCCGCTTACCCTCGCCGACACGCGGACCGGCGCCAGCGCCGGGCTGGGTTGGAACACGACGATCACCTCAACGCAGTTCACCGCGGGCGCCAAGACCCTTCCGGCCACCGCCTCGACGATCACGGCGGTGTCGAGCGCCTGCGCGAACGGCGGCCTTTGCACCAACCCGACCAACGCAATCACCTACCCGGTCGCGGTCCCGGCGGGCGCCGGGCCACCGACGGCGGTGAGGTTCTACTCAGCTGCGGTGGCAACTGGCAAAGGGGTCTTTACGCTGACCCCCACGGTCAGCGTTGCGGTGCCGCAAAACAGCTTCACCGGCACCTACACCAGCACGCTGACGATCTCGATCGTCAGCGGCCCGTGAGTCGCGCAGCGGAATCGGCCCCCGTCGCTCGCCGGACCTCCTGGCCAGCGTCGAGCAGGGGTGGCCACACAGTGGCGGGATATATGCCAGATGGCAGTAGTACTCGCATCCACGGACCCGTAGCTTCGATGCAGATGCCGACCACACGGGCCGGCCGGCTTACGGAGGTGGATTGTGTCCTCGAACGACGTTCACGTCACCCGCCTGACCGCGCTTGCCGCTCTCGGCATCGCGCTGCTGTACTTCGCCAGCATGCCGATCGGCTCGTTGGCAAGCTTGCCGGCGTCAGACGCCTCGGCCTCGGATTTCGCCCAGTTCTTCGCTCAGCACCGCGCTGGCCTGCTCGTCGCGGTGGTGCTCAACGGCATCGCCTGGTGCGCGTTGCTGCCGGTGGCATTCGCCGGGCTGCGTGCAGTCCTCGGCGAGCGCGGCGGGATTGCTGCGACTGTGGCGCTGGTCTGTGCAGGCGTTGAGGCTGCGCTAATCGGCGTGGCTCTCCTGTTCGGTGCGATCGCCGCCTACGCAGCGCCGCACCTCGGTTTGGGGCTCTCGAAGCTGTTCAGCGACGGCATGAGCATTGCCACGATCGCCTCAGCTTGGCCCACGATCCCGTGCGTGATCGGTCTCCTCATTGCCGCACGTCGCTGTAGAGCCTTTCCAAAACCGGTACTCGCCTTCGGACTGCTGGTCGCGATGCTGCACGCGATCACCGCGGTCGCCTTCGCTCGTTCCGGGCTGCTGTCGCCGAGCGGGATCGCACAGGCCGCCCCGCCCGCGTTCGCGATCTGGATGGGGTGGATCGGTGTCGTCCTTTTGCGACGCTCCGTCGCCGTCGCCGTCGCGACTCCCGCTGCGGCCTGAAGGAGCACGATCATGCGAATCAAGACCCTTATCGCCGCAGACACCCGCCACTCACAAGAGCCCTCGACCGCCGGGGTGAGGCCATGACAGACTTCGCTCAGGGGCTGGCGCTTGGCCGGCCGATCGTGTGGAGGGATGGGTTGCAGGGAATCGCCGAGGCGACAGATGCGCCGTTCGTGCTGCCGGACGGCACGGTGACCTTCCTGCTGACCGACATCGAGGGATCGACGCGGCTGTGGGAGGCGCACCCCGAGGCGATGGCACGGGCCGTGCCCGCGCATTACGCGCTGCTGTCGGAGGCGATTGGCCGTCACGGCGGCGTGCGGCCGGTGGAGCAGGGCGAGGGCGACAGCATCGTGGCGGCGTTCTCACGCGCATCCGATGCGGTGGCCGCGGCGCTCGAGGCCCAGCGGGCGCTGTTGGCGCAGGCGTGGCCCGACGGCCTGCAGTTGCACGTCCGCATTGCGCTGCACACCGCCGAGGCGCAGCTGCGCGACGAGGGCAACTACTTCGGCGTCGCGCTGAGTCGCTGCGCGCGCCTGCGGGCGATCGCCCATGGCGGTCAGACGCTGCTCTCAGGCGCCGTGCACGACCTGGTCGTCGAGCAGCTGCCCGAGGGCGTGGCACTGGCGGATCTCGGAACCCACCGGCTGCGCGACCTCGGGCGTCCCGAGCACGTCTTCGCGCTGAGCCATCCCGACCTGCCGGCGAGCGCCGAGCCGCTGCGCTCCCTCGACGCGCTACCGAACAACCTCCCGGAGCAGCTGACGAGCTTCGTGGGGCGCGAGCACGAGCTGAGCGAGATGGCGGACGCGCTGAGCGACACGCGGCTGCTGACCCTGACGGGCGCCGGTGGTTGCGGCAAGACGCGGCTCGCTGCCCAGGCCGCCGCCGACACGTTGGATCGTTTCCCCGACGGCGCCTGGTGGGTCGAGCTGGCGCCGCTGGCCGATCCCGACGCCGTCGGCCCGGCGCTCGGCGACGCCGTCGGGGTCAAGCCGCTCCCCGGTCAGTCCTCGCTGGAGGCGGTGGTCGCCCACCTCGCCGACGCGCAGGCGTTGATCGTCCTCGACAACTGCGAGCACCTCCTCGAGGTCTGCGCCGCCGCGGCAGAGGCTCTGCTCCACGGCTGCCCCGCCGTCACCGTGCTGGCGACGAGCCGCGCCCCGCTCGGCGTGGCCGGTGAGGCTGACTGGCGTGTGCCCTCACTCTCGCTGCCATCGGGGCGCGCGCAGACGGAGCCCGTGGAGGCCGTCGCCCAGTCCGATGCCGTACGCCTGTTCATCGAGCGCGCGACGAAGGTGCGGCCGAACTTCGCCGTCGACGCCACCAACGCTCCGGCGATCGCTCAAATCTGCCATGACCTCGACGGGATCCCGCTCGCGATCGAGCTGGCGGCGGCGCGCGTGCGCGTCCTCGGCGTCGAGCGCATCGCCGCTGGGCTGGGCGACAGCTTCCGCCTGCTGACGGGTGGAGTGCGCTCGGCGATGCCACGCCAGCAAACGCTGCGCGCCTCGGTCGACTGGAGCCACGATCTGCTCAGCGACGACGAGCGGGTGCTGTTCAGGCGCCTGGCGGTATTCGCCGGTGGCTGGACGCTCGATGCCGTGGAGGAAGTCTGCTGCGACGAGCGCCTCGACCGCCTGGCGATCATCGACCTGCTGACGTCATTGGTCGAGAAGTCGCTCGTCGTCGTCGAGGAGCACGGCGCGAGCGTGCGCTACCGGCTGCTGGAGACGGTTCGCCAGTACGCGCTCGATTGTCTCGCACAGGCAGGCGAGGTCGCCGATCTCCGCCACCGCCACCGCGACGTCTACCTCGCGCGGGCCGAGCAGATCGCCCCGCATCTGGAGGCCGCGGGCCAGAGCGCTTGGCTCGACGCGCTCGATGTCGAGGCGGCCAACCTCGCGGCGGCGCTTGACCACGCGGCCGACACCGACGGGGAGCACGCGCTGCGCTTGTGCGCCGCCCTGACGGTCTGGTGGAAGCTGCGCGGGCGCTTCGCACTCGCCGATGAGGCCTATCAGCACGCGCTGGGCGCCGCGCCGGCGGAGCCCAGCGCGCTTCGGGCTCGCGTTCTATGGGCGCACGGCTACCTGTTGACCTATGGCGCCAGATTCGAGGAAGCGGCCGCGAGCGAGCTCGAAGCACTTGAGATGGCCCAGTCGCTCGGGGAGACCTCAACCGCTGCGCGAGCGCTTGATGTGTTGGGAACGATCCAAACGTATCCCGATCCGACCGGCGCCCGGGAGGGGCTCGAGCAGGCGCGCGAGCTGGCCCGTGCCAGCGGTGACGAGTGGTGCTTTGTCGATGCGACGCAGATCCTCGGCTTCACGCTGCTCATGCAGTCCGACGCGCACGCCGTGAGCATCTTCGATGAGGCACTGGAGATCATTGAGCGCACCGGCTACGCGGAGTTCGCCGCCTGGCACTGGTTCGGCGTCGCTGGTGTGCGGCACTTCATCCAGGGTCGCGATGAGGAGGCTCTTGCGCTCTACGAGCGTGCGATCGCTGTGGCCGATGCGGTCGGCGAGCCCGTCAGCGCCGGCTCCGCACGCGCCTACCGAGGGATCGTGCGCGCCGAGCGGGGCGACGGCGAGGCCGTGCTCGCAGACCTCGGTGCGGCGATGGAGCGCTCGCTCGCCGCCGCCGCCGGCCTCGCGATTTCCCCACTGCAGGTGGCGATCCCCTACGCCCAGGCAAGTGCCGGGCTGCTTGAGCAGGCGCGCGGCTCCTTGGAGGAGTACCTGGCGCAGGGCGCGGCCGGAGGGCCCTACGAAATGGCGTTCGCCCTTTCCGCTCTCGTCCGCACCGAGCTCGGGCTCGGACTGCTTGACAGCGCCGCGGAGCACGCACAGGCCGTCGCCGAGATCGCCGAGGGGTCGCTCGACAACCCGATGTTCAGGGCCACGGCTCACCAGGCGCTGGCTGTGGTGGCGCTCGCGCACGGCGAGGCGACCGAGGCCGAGCAACTCGCACACCAGTCGCTTGCCGAGGGGACCGAGAACGAGCTTGTCCCGTACGTCTATCCCGCGCTCGACGTCTTGGCCGCGGTCGCGGCTGTACTCGAGAGCACCGAGGAGGCGGCGCGCATCCTCGGTGCCGCGGATCGCGCGCGCGAGGAGCTCGGACGGGTTCGCTGGGACCGTGAGCAGGAAGCCGTCGACGCGCTCAAAGAGCGCCTGAGCGCCGAGCTGGGCGCCGAGGCGCTCGCCGAGGCCATCGCGCAAGGGAG
Source organism: uncultured Solirubrobacterales bacterium (assembly GCA_963702955.1). Classification (GTDB taxonomy): domain Bacteria; phylum Actinomycetota; class Thermoleophilia; order Solirubrobacterales; family 70-9; genus VRUE01. Next base: position 568,782 of record OY969774.1, read on the forward strand.
CGAGATGAGCACCGAGGAGGCGATCGGCTGGCTGCGGCGTACCCGAGGCTCGCGCAAACGCCCCTCCGGCGGCTGGGAGTCGTTGACTCCCACCGAGCTACAGGTCGTCCAGTTCGCCGCCGCGGGCCTCACCAACCCAGAGATCGGCGAGCAGATGTTCATCGCCCGCGGCACCGTCAAGATGCACCTCTCCCACATCTACACGAAGCTCGACATCCGCAACCGCTCCGAGCTGGCCTCACTGGTGGCTCGCCGAGATGAGGGCGTCCCCCCCCGACCGCACACATCTGCGCGACCAGCAAACACACCTCCTTCAGAGCGCTCGGCACGTGCACCGCGATGATCGCCGACACAGCGTCAGCACGATTGGGGGCCGCCGCGCCTATGCAGCGCTGAGCGACGTCTACGAGAGTGGTGATTTTCCTCGCCCACCTGCCGATCGCCAAGGAGTGTGGGCCCCGAATCTGGCGCCCCAAGACCTGACACCGCTTCGGCATACACAGGCTGGCCCAACCGGCCGCCGAGCTGGACTGAAAGAGCAACCGTCACACACCCACGAGGAGGAGCCATGCAGCCAGAGACCCCCAGGACACAAGGCGGTGAGCACACATTGCTCGCGTATTCGCCAGCCCCCATCCGAGACACATCCGCGTTCTTCCCGTTGACTGCCGAGGACACGGGCGCCAAGATCTTGGAGGGCACGCCGGAGGCATCGATTCGCATCGACTTCAGCGCCGGGGATCTGACCGCAGGTTTGTTCATGGCGACCCGCGGCAAGGTGGAGTTCACCTCCCGCGCCACCGAGCACGCAACGATCCTGGAGGGCGAGGTCACCCTCACCGACGAAAGCGGCCAGACCCGCGACTTCCGGCCCGGCGACAGCTACTTCTTCACCCAGGGCCAGGTCATCGTCTGGGAGGTAAAGAGCGAGCGCATGATCAAGTCGTTCTTCATCAGCGCCGACTGAATGTTCAGCAGCTCAACGCTTCTGCTCGAAGGCGCCGCCCGCCGGCGGGGGCACCGGCGCCTTCTCCGGCGATGATCGTCCTTTGAGCCTCGGGTTTCGAGGCTCTTTAGTGAATGCGAGAAGATGGCGGCATGGACGGGGTGGCGATCGTCGTTTTCAGCGACTTGGTGGACTCCACCGCCCTGCTCGCGAGGTTGGGAGACGATCGCATGGAGCGGGTGCGCCGCGCTCACGTCGAAGATGTCGCCCGCGAGGTCAAGGGTGGCGGGGGGCGCGTGGTGAAGACCCTCGGCGACGGCACGATGGCGACCTTCGAAAGCGCCCTCGGAGCGTTGAGGGCTGCGGCTGGAATCCAAGCAGCGGTCGAGCGGCTCGACGGCGCACAGGGCAAGATCGGAATCGCCGCTCGCGTAGGGGTCGCGGCTGGAGAGCCGATTGCTGACGGAGACGACCTACACGGGATGACGGTGGTGATCGCGAGCCGGCTCTGCTCCGCGGCAGGCAGCGGCGAGGTGTTGGTCCAAGGAGTCGTGGAGTCACTGGTCGCCTCGCGCGATGGACTCGCGCTCGAAGCCGCGAGCGAGTACGAGCTGAAGGGGGTTCCGGACCCAGTTCGGGCTTCGAGGCTGGCTTGGAGAGAGCTCGCGGGGAGTACGGAAGCGGCTTCGGGGTTCGACATGAAGCAGACCCCGGCCCTCGGCAAAGGCACATCGATGGGCGATGAGGTGTTGTGCATCGGTCTCTTCGGCGCGTTCTCCATCAGCGTCGGCGACAGCGTCATCGCCGACGACGCCTGGCGACTGCGCAAGGCGAAGACGCTGATCAAGCTGCTCGCCCTCGCTCCCGAGCGCCGCCTCCACGTCGACCAGGCCGCCGAGCTGCTGTGGGCGGGGCGGGACCCGGACTCCGCCCGCAACAACCTCCATCAGGCGATCTTCGCGGCCCGACGTGCGCTTGACTCGATCGGGCTGGACGGCGGCCGCTACCTGGAGCTGCGCGAAGAACTGATTCTGCTCAGCCCCGAGGATCCGGTCCGGATCGACGCGGTCGCCTTCGAAGAGCTCGCCGCGGCGGCGCGCGAGCAGGGCGAGCCTGGCACCTACCGCTCGGCGCTCGAGGGCTTCGACGCCGAGCTGCTGCCGGCTGACCGCTACGAGGACTGGAGCCGGGAGCGGCGCGACTCGCTCGAAGAGCTCCGCCTTGCCCTGGAGGCTGAGCTGGCGGAGGTGGAGGAGCGCGACGAGCCTGGAGCGGCGGCTGGCCGCGGGCCCAAGCTGCCGTCACAGCTGACCAGCTTCATCGGCCGCGAGCGCGAGCTGGCCGAGGTCTCGGCGCTGCTGCGCGACGCGAGGCTCCTCACCCTGACCGGGGCCGGCGGCTGCGGCAAGACCAGGCTGGCGCTGCAGGTTGCGGGGCAGCAGGCGGAGGATTTCTCCGACGGGGTCTGGCCGGTCGAGCTGGCGGCACTCGGCGAGCCCGAGCTGGTCGGCCCGGCGGTCGCCCAGGCGCTGGACACCCGGCTCGCCTCCGACCGGGCGCCGGAGGTCGCCCTCGCCACTCACATCGGGGATCGCCGGCAGCTGCTCCTGCTCGACAACTGCGAGCACCTGGTCGAGCCGATCGCCCACCTCGCCGAGGCCCTGCTCAGCCGCTGCCCGCACCTGACCGTGCTGGCGACCAGTCGCGAGCCGCTCCGGGTTCCCGGCGAGGTGACCTGGCGCGTGCCCTCGCTCTCCCTCCCCAAGCTGGTCGCCGCCACGCCGGCGGCGGAGTCGGTGCGGCTGTTCGCCGCCCGGGCCGCGCAGGCCGCCCCCGGATTTGAGCTCGGCGCCGACAACGCGGACGCCGTCGCCTCCCTTTGCCACCGTCTCGACGGGATGCCGCTGGCGATCGAGCTGGCGGCGGCGCAGGCGGCCGTTCTCACTCCGGCTCAGATCGTCGAGCGCCTCGACGACTCGCTCGACCTGCTCTCGGCCGGAGCCCGCACGGCGATGACCCGACAGCAGACGCTGCGGGCGACGCTGGCCTGGAGCTTCGAGCTGCTCGACGCCGACGAGCAGGTGCTGTTGCGCCGGCTCGCGGTGTTCGCCGGCGCCTTTGGGCTGGAGGCGGCGGAGGACGTCTGTGCCGAGGACCCGTTGCGGCGCAGCGAGGCCGCCGCCCTGCTGGGCAGGCTGATCGACAAGTCGCTGGTCCAGGTCGAAGGGGGATCCGGCGACCGTCGCTACCGGCTGCTGGAGACCGTGCGCCAGTACGCGGTCGAGCGTCTCGAGGAGGCTGGGGAACGGTCCGCCCTAGAGCGGTGCCATTGCGACTGGTACGTCGAGCTGGCCGAGAGCGACCCGACGCCGGCCGGCGAGCTGCCGGCCCGGATCACGCTGCGGGGCCTCGATCGGGAGCGGGACAACCTGCGCGCCGCCCTGGCCTCGGCGCTGGCCGCCGATCCTCAAGCGGCGCTGCGTCTTGCTGTCGCCCTCTGGCGTTTTTGGCTGATGCGCGGCTACCTCGCCGAGGGGTATCGCTGGCTCACCGCTGCCCTGGCCGCGGCGCCCGCGCCCACGGCGGTGCGCGCCCGCGCCCTGCTCGCCGCCTGCGTAATCGGGCTGCGCCGCGGCGTCCACGGGCGGATCCACGAGTTCGCGAGCGAGAGCGTTGCGATCTTCCACGAGCTCGAGGACCGGGCCGGGATGTTCGACGCGGTCGAGGTCTCGGCGGCTTACCGGACGATCGTCAGTCCCGCGCAGGACGTCGAGCGCCTCGTGCGCGAACACGAGGCGCTGGTCGCCGACGACCTGCCGGCCGAGCGGCCGCCGATGTGGGCGGCCCACACGCGCGGCATCGCCGCCTGGTTCCGGCGCGAATACGGCCCCGCACGGGAGCAGCTGGAAGCCGCGCTGGGGCACGCCGGCGCTCTGGCCGCCGAGCCGCGCCCGGCGCTCTGGCCGCTCAGCTACGGGTTCGTCTCGGTCGAGCCCGAGACCGGCTACCCGCTCTTCCTACACGAGGACACCACGGTCGTCGCCCGCCGCGTGGGCGGCGCCGCGGCCGCCGCTCACATCCTCGTCAACCTCGCCGCGGTGGATCGCGCCGAGGCCGACTTCGCCCACGCGGAGGAGCTGATCGAGGAGAGCCTCGCCCGCTTCGAGCAGCTCGGCGACCAGCAGGGCGAGGCCTTTGCGCTCAACGCCTTTGGCAACCTGGCCCGCTCCGGCGGCGACTTTGAACGAGGCCGGTCGCTGCTCGAGCGCAGCCTCGCCCTGCGGCAGGAAATCGGCGACCGCCGCGGCGCCGGAATCACCCTCAGCTGCCTGGCGATGCTCCTGGCCCGCTCCGGCGACGCGGACGGCGCCCGCATCTCAGCCGGGCAGAGCCGGACCTGGTTCGCCGAAAACGACGACCTGATCGGCCTCGGCGCCGCCGAGCTGAGCCTGGCGAACGTGGCGCTCTGCGCCGGCGATCGCGCCGATGCCCGGGCTCACCTCGAGGCCGCCGTCTCGGTCTTCGGAGGGATCGGGACGACCCACCAGGGGGGGTGGGCGCTGGCAGTGCTGGCGGCGATCTGCGCGGAGGACGGCGAGGCGGCGATGGGGCGCCGCTGGCTGGACCGGGCGAGCCGGCACTTCGAGCTGCTCGAGTGCGACGCCGGCATCGCATACTGCCGGAATCTGGAGGCTAAGGCGCTGCAAAGTGGATGCTAAGAGGCGGCCCCTAGCCTCGCTGTGCGGTCGTCGGTAGAGACGCAGAAATCCCAACTGAGAAGGAGCGGTCATGGCAGCGCAAAAAGTGCTTGGAGCGGCAACGCTGAAGGAGTTCGAGGACGGGCTGCACGGCGAGATGGTCAAGCCTGGCGATGGCGCCTACGACGAAGCGCGGGCGATCTGGAACGGCGTCCACGACGCCCGCCCGGCGGTGATCGCCCGCTGCGCCGACGCCGCCGACGTGCGCCATGCGGTCGGCTTCGCCCGCAGCGAGGGGCTCGACGTCGCCGTGCGCGGCGGCAGCCACAGCATCCCCGGTTTCTCGACCTGCGACGACGGCATCGTCATCGACCTCTCCCCGATGAAGGGCATCGAGATCGATGTGGACGCCGCCACCGTCCGCGCCGAGGGGGGTGTCATCTGGGGGGAGCTCGACGCCGCCACCCAGGAGCACGGCCTGGCCACCACCGGCGGACTGGTCTCGACCACCGGCGTCGCCGGCTTCACCCTGGGCGGCGGGATCGGCTGGCTGATGCGCAAGTACGGCCTCGCCTGCGACAACTTGCGCGCGGCCGAGGTGGTCACCGCCGACGGCCAGATCCTCACCGCGAGCGCGACCGAGAACGCCGACCTCCTCTGGGGCCTGCGCGGGGGAGGGGGCAACTTCGGCGTCGTCACCTCCTTCGAGTTCGACCTGCACCCGGTCGGCCCGACCGTGGCTGCCGGCCCGGTCTTCTACCCGGGTGATCGGGCGGAGGAGATCCTTCGCTTCTACCGCGAGTTCGTGAAGACCGTCCCCGACGAGCTGACGACGTTCGCCGGCCTGCTGACCGCGCCGCCCGCGCCGTTCCTGCCCGAGGAGTGGCACGGCAAGAAACTGGTGGCCCTGGTCGGCTGCTACGCCGGCGACCCCGACGAGGGGATGAAGGCGCTGCAGCCGTTCCGCGATCTGGGCGACCCGGTCGCCGACCTGGTCGGCCCGATGCCCTACGTCCAGATGCAGAGTCTGCTCGACGACATCTACCCGCGCGGGACCAAGGCCTACATGAAAGCCGGCTACATGCGGGATCTGGACGACAAGGCGATCGAGACCCTGGTCCGCTACCACCAGGACGCGACCTCGCCGGCATCGGAGATCCACGTCCACCACTTCGGGGGCGCGGTGGCCCGCGCCGATGCCGAGGAGACCGCCTACGGGGAGCGCCAGGCACCCTACGTGCTCAACATCATCGCCATGTCGCACGAGCCGGGCGGGCTGGACACCCACATCGACTGGGCGCACCGGCTGTACGCCGAGATCGAGCCCTCGCTGACCGGCGGCGCCTACATCAACTTCCTCTCCGCCGAGGGGGAGGATCGTGTGCGAGCCGCCTACGGGGCGGAGAAGTTCGACCGGCTGCGGGCGCTGAAGGATCGCTACGACCCGACCAACCTGTTCCACCTGAACCAGAACATCCCGCCGTCGTGAGGCGGGGTGTGAGGGCCAAAACCTCTCTCGCGCTATGACGGAGGCAATCGTGTGCGGTGCCGGAACGGCTGGGCTCGCGTCGGCTGCCGCGCTTAGAGCAGCAGGCGTCAAGGTGGTTGTGCTGGAGCGGACCGACCGGGTTGGCGCCAGCTGGCGGACACGCTACGACGACCTACGGCTCAACACGCCGGGCTGGATGTCAACGCAGCCCGGCTATCGCGCCAGCCGCCGCCGCTACGGCGAGTACCCGACCAGGGACGCGTGGATCCGCTACCTCGAGGACTACGCGGCCCATCATCGCATCGACGTTCGTTTCGGCACGCAGGTGCGGCGACTGGAGCCCGCCGAGGAGGAGTGGCGGCTAGAGACCGACGGCGAGGGTCTGCGGGCGCGCTTCGTAGTTATCGCGACGGGCTTTGACCATGACCCCGAGCTGCCCGACTGGCCGGGTCGCGACAGCTTCAACGGCGGGCTCATCCATTCCAGTGCCTACCGAAACCCCGAGCCCTACCGCGGCCGCGACGTTCTCGTCGTCGGGCCGGGGACCACCGGCTCGGAGGTCGCGACGCTGCTCGCGCGGGGCGGCGCCGGGAGGGTGCGCGTGGCCTGCCGGACCCCGCCGAACCTGACGGTTCGCAAGATCATGGGCGCCTCGGTCAACATCCACGGCCTGGTGCTCGAGCGCCTGCCGCTGCGCGCCGCTGATCAGGTTGGCTGGCTGTCGGAGCGCAGGCTCTTCGGCAAGCTCGACCGCTACGGGCTTCCGCGCTCGCCGATCGGAATCGCGACGCAAAGCCGCCGGCAACAAGCGCCGGCCTACGACAGCGGGTTCGTCGGTCTTCTCAAGTCAGGCCGGATCGAGATCGTCGCCGCTGTCGAGGGCTTCGATGGCGAGGACGTGCTGCTCGCCGACGGCACACGGATTCAACCGCAAGCGGTCATAGCGGCAACGGGCTATGGACGTGGGTTGCGGCCGTTGATCGGTCACCTCGGGGTGCTCGACGAGGATGGCAAGCCGCTCGTCGGCGGCGGTAGCGAGCACCCCTCTGCAAGGGGACTGTTCTTCAACGGCTACAGGTCAAATCTCAGCGGACAGTTGCGGCTGATGCGTCTGGACGCACGGGCTATCGCACGAGCAGTCAAGAAGCAGAGGCCATAGGCCGCCGCTGCCGGTAGTGCACTCCGTCAGGCACAGGGAAAATCAAACCGCCACCTCGAGTTTCGGGCACTCGAGCGCGCGAGTGCCCCGAATGGCTGCATATCGGCGCATATCCGCACGCATTTGTGAATCGCAGCCACCTGGGGCTCCGCTGCGAAATCCCTGCAACTGACCATATTCGCTGTTGGCCGGAGTCGGAGGCTGGTCTAATTGCCATGCAGAAGGTCGAGGGTTCGAAACCCTTCACCCGCTTCGCGTCGAATGCCCGCACATCGCCGTCCGCCGTCCGCCGTTCCATTGCTAGATTCAGTCGTGCCCAGGGCGCATGGGCTGGCTGTGCCCACACCGCCAACCTCGTCCGCGAAGGAGCAGCGATGGCCCATCGACTATTGCGCGCCGGCGATGCCTTTTGGCGCAAGTCGAACCAGATGCGGGTGCTGAACACCGACCTCGCCGGGCAGTTGGAGGCGAGCGCCCTCGGCGCCCGGCTCTGGCGACTCCGGCCGGGGCAGGCGTCCACCAAGCACCGCCACCAGATGCAGGAGGAGCTCTACGTGCTGCTCGAGGGGCGGGGGAGGGTCCGGGTCAACGGCGAGTTGCTTGAGCTCGACCCCCTGGACGCGCTGCTGGTTGAGCCCGACTCGGTGCGGCAGCTTTTCAACGACACCGAGGAAGACGCCCTCTGGCTCGTCGTCGGTGCGCCGCGCGAAGCGGTCAGCAGCACCCTCGAGATGGACGAGGAGACGCTGCGCTTGCTCTACCCCGAGGGGCCGCGCGCACTGCCGCCGGAGCTCGGTGGCGGCGAGGGCTATCGGCCCTGACGTCAACGGGCTTCGTAGCGAACGCGCCCAGATTCATCTTGCTCGACGACGACAAATCGCGTGCTGACCGACCCGACAACAGCCCTGCAGGAGAACTTCAGCCCCTCCCTCTGAGGGCGAGGGCCATGCCAGGGTCCAGAGATGCCCGAACGGTGGCATCAGGCGAGCTTCTCGATGACCACGGAAGCATTCGAGCTCGGCTGCGTCCCTCCGATTGGCGTTGCGAGGCCGACCGCCGCGCTTGAAGTGTGGTTCCTAACCGTGAGAACAGCGCCCGCGGGAGCGATGAAGATCGCCTGTCCCGTGTTCTGCTGGGTACCGGCTCCTGAGCCGTAGACGGCTCCCGGGACCAGGGTTCCGTCGACGAACAGCGCCATCTGGCTGGGCTCGGTGCTCGATACCGAGAAGGTGGCCTCGTAGGTACCGGCGGTCGCCAACGTGACCCCGGCAGCACCGAGCGCGTGGGTGATGCCAGGCGTCAGGACGCCATTGGAATCGAAGGTGACGTCGGCCTCGAGTGGAACCGTCTCGCCCCCCAAATTGTAGATGTAGGCATATTGGGTGAGCCCGCTCGAGCCGGCGGGGCCGGTTGCCCCGGTGGCGCCTGGCGCGCCGGCCGGCCCTCGAGGGCCTTCGGCGCCAGGGCCCCCTGCTGGCCGGCTTCGCCGGGTGGTCCCGGAGGCCCGGCGGGGCCTTGCGGGCCGGTGGCTCCGATTTCTCCCGACGGACCTACTTCGCCCCGGGCACCCGGAGCCCCGTTCGCGCCGACTTCCCCTTGGGGGCCGGCCGCTCCTGCTTCCCCCGGGGCGCCGACTTCGCCCTGAACTCCTTGCAGCCCCTGAGGGCCCGCGGGGCCAGTGGCCCCGATTTCACCCTGTGGACCCGTGGCTCCCGCTTCCCCGACTTCTCCGCCGGCGCCCGGCGCACCAGCGCTGCCGGCGGTTCCCGTTTCGCCCCGGACGCCCTGCAGGCCTTCGGCGCCAGTCGTGCCCGGCGACCCGGGGGCGCCCGCGGCTCCCGCCGCCCCGGGTTTACCCGGGGAGCCGGTCTCGCCGGTAGTTCCCTGTTGCCCCTGTGGGCCTCGATGCCTGTGACATACCGACGGCGGCCGGTGGCCGCAGCGGGAAGAAGTTCCAACCCTGCCGGTGAACCCCGCTGAGCCGCAGGGGGGGAGGGGGTGCAGAGGGCACGCTCCCGCCGCAGCGATCGCGGCCGGATACAAAACGACAATCGCGCCTATTGCAAAGAGCAGGATGCTCCGGCATCGCCGACTGCGCATGTCTCTAACCAGCTTTCTTGACCTCGGTGCCGGGAGTGTCCCGGGCCTCGAATCCATCTGGTGGATGAGGAGGTGACGGTCAAGTGCCGGCCTGGTCAGCCTCGAGAGCTGGAATCAGCGGGAAGGCGACCGTCTTTCAAGTATCGGCAGCAGGCGTACATAACTTGATCGCCCCACCGCACGATGGTCAGTGGAACCCCGGCGCCGATGCGTAGCCTCAGCGTTCGTTTTGTCTCGACAGGCTCGGGTAGTAGATGGGACGCCACCAGCCCGGATCCCGGCGGCTTTTCACCGGCGCCCCGGCCGGTTCCCGCTTGGGTGAGAAGACCAACCGCCGCACGGCGGAGAGGCGTCCGGGCTGGTGGCGACCTCAATCCAGATCGAACCAAGGAGCCTCCGAATGGCAGACCAGCTGCAGGGCAAGAGAATCGCGATCCTCGTCGCCAACGAGGGGGTAGAGCAGGTCGAGTTGACGAGCCCGCTCGCCGCGGTGCGAGAGGCCGGCGCCGAGGTCGAGCTGCTCGCCCCCGAGGGCGACGAGATCCAGGCTTTCAACCATCTCGACAAGGGCGACACCTTCGTGCCCGACAGGGCTGTGGGCGAGGCGGACCCAGACGACTACGACGGCCTGGTGCTGCCGGGCGGCGTCGCGAACCCCGACCAACTGCGCACCGACACCGACGCGGTCCAGTTCGTCCGCGCCTTCTTCGAGGCCGGCAAGCCGGTCGGGGCGATCTGCCACGGCCCGTGGACCCTGATCAATGCGGGCGTCGTCGATGGCCGCACGCTCACCTCGTGGCCGAGCCTGCAGGCCGACCTCCGCAACGCCGGAGCGGAGTGGGTCGACGAGGAGGTCCACGTCGACCAGGGGCTGGTGAGCAGCCGCAAACCGGACGACCTCGACGCCTTCAACGCGAAGATCGTCGAGGAGTTCGCCGAGGGCGTGCACGAGGGACAGCGAGAGAAGACGTCGATCGGCGCTTAGGCGGTCACTCGGGGTCGGCCCGGGGCTCGAGCTGGATCTCCCGCTCGGCTCCCGGTCGGCCCTCCTCGATCTCGGCGCCACGCTCCAGCTCCGCGTTGAGCTCGTGGCCGAAGAGGATCGCCAGGTTGCCGATCCAGAGCCAGACGAGCAGCGCGATCAGCCCGGCGAGCGTGCCGTAGGTCTTGTCGTAGGAGCCGAAGTTGGCGACGTAGAGGGCGAAGCCCGCCGAGGCGGTCGCCCAGGCGACGATCGCGACCAGGCTGCCGGGAGTGACCCACCTGAAGCCGCGGATCTTGGCGTTCGGCGAGGCGTAGTAGAGGACGCCCACCATCAGCATGAAGATGGTGGCCATGGCCGGCCACTTGGCGATGTTCCAGACCGTCACCGCGGTCGAGCCGACCCCGAGCGGCCCGGCCACCGCGCCGACCACCGGCCCGGTCAGGACGAGCCCGACGACGAGCATCGCCCCGAGCAGGACCATCGTCAGGGTGACCGCGATCTGCAGCGGTCGCAGCCTCCAGAACGGACGTCCCTCGTCGGTCTCGTAAATCACGTTGGAGGCGCGGATGAAGGCGCCTACGTAGCCCGACGCCGACCACAGGGCCACCGCCAGGCCGAGGACGAAGGCGACCCCGGCGGTTCCCTGGTGGGAGGCGATCGATTCGATCGGTCCGGCAAAGGTCCGTGCCGCCGACCGCGGTCCGATCGCCGTGACGATTTCGGCGATAGTCCGCGTCGCGCCCCTGGGGTCTCCCACCAAGCCGACGATCGAGACGAGCGCGATCAGGCCGGGGAAGAGCGAGAGCAGGCCGTAGTAGGTGAGTGCCGCCGCCCAGTCGGCGAGGTTGTCGTCCTTGAACTCGGCGACCGTCCTCTTCAGCGCCGGCCAGCTCCTGCCCATGGCGGTGATCTACCCTCGCCTCAGATGCCCGAAACGGCCCAATTCGGTGCTTAGCTCGGCCTTCGGGGGGTAACGAGACGGCAAGACGACGAAAGGAGCGGCAATGCCCCCTCGCGGAGTGAAGAAAGGCACCAAACGGGCACGCCAGTACGAGCACATCAAGCAGAGCGAGAAGAAAGCCGGGCGCTCGGAGGGGCGGGCGGAGGAGATCGCGGCTCGCGCCGTCAACAAGGAAAAAGCGCGTTCGGGTGAATCGAGGGGCTCATCCCACAGCTCGGCATCGAAGGCCGCCGGGGGCTGAGCAAGGCGCAGTTGCAGCGCACCGTTGCCGGCGCGGAAAGCTGAGGCTGGGAATGGGTAGAAACGGTGGCCGCTTCGTCCCTGCTGCGAACGGCTATCTTGCGGCCGGTGATAGAGCGGAGTTGGAGGGTGTTGAGGACGAGCGTCAGCGCCCTGGTGCTCGATTTCGCCAACCGCGACATGGGTCTGCTCGGCATTGCGACCTTCGGCAGCGCCTTTGCCATGTGGTGCTTCACGATCGCCCTCGGCGTCTACGGCTTCGAGGCGCATGGGGCGGTCGGCGTCGGCCTCGTCGCCCTGGTCCGGTTCCTCCCGGGGGCACTCGCCGCGCCGTTGGTCGGACTGTCGATCGACCGCTTTCCGCGCCGATCCGTGTTGCTCGCCGCCAGCGCCGCCAGCGCGATCGTCCTCGGCGGGGCCACCGTCGCCGCCGCGCTCGGTGCGCCGACGCCGGTCGTCTTCGCCTTCCCGGCGCTCTTCGCGGTCGCCTTCTGCGGCTACGGGCCGGCGCACGCCGCGCTGACGCCGACCCTGGTGCAGACGCCCCAGCAGCTCTCCGCCAGCAACGTCACCCATAGCGCGATGGAAAACGCCGGCGCCCTGTTCGCGGCGCTGGCCGCCGGCGTCCTGCTCGGTCCGACCTCGCCGGGCTTCGTCTTCGGCGTCGCCGCGGTCGCGATGGCCGTTGTCGTCGTCCTCGTCCTCGCGGTTCGGAAGGACAGCCGCCCCGAGTACGTGGCCGAGGAGGACGAGGTGGCCGGCGCCTTCCGCGAGGTGACGCGGGGCCTGCGGGCGCTGGCCTACCATCCCCCTCTGCGCCTCGCCTCGCTGACGATGGTGCTGCTGTTCCTGTTCGAGGGGTTCGCCGACGTGCTCGTCGTCGTGATGGCGCTCGAGTTGCTCGACCTCGGCCAGGGGAGCGTCGGCTTTCTCAACGCGACCTGGGGCGTCGGCGCCGTGATCGGGGCGATGGCCCTGGCGATGCTGCTCGACCGTGGCCGGCTGGTGGTCGCGGTCGCCGGCGGCAGCCTTCTCATAGGCGCCGCGACGATGCTGCCGGGGATCGTCCCCGAGGCCCCGCCGGCGTATCTCGGATGGCTGCTGATCGGCTTCGGCTTCGTCTTCGTCGAGGTCGCTGCCAAAACCCTGATGCAGCGGCTGGGGTCGGATGAGACGCTTGGCCGGGTGATCGGCTCGCTCGAGTCGCTGCGGCAGGCGGCGATGGCGCTCGGCTCGATCGGCGCCGTGGTCCTGGTCGAGCTGCTGGGGGTCCGCGGCGCGCTGATCGCGCTCGGCACGCTGATGCCACTCTTCGTCGTGCTCTGCTGGACGCGGCTCCGCGCCTACGAGGTCGGGGCCCCCGCGGCGGAGGGGCCCTTCCGGCTGCTGCGCCGCAACTCGATCTTCGCGCCGCTGCCGCTGGCCACCCTGGAGCGGCTCAGCCACGACCTGGTCCCGGTCAACGTCCCGGCCGGCGAGGACGTGATCGTCCAGGGCGAGATCGGCGACCGCTTCTTCCTCGTCGACGAGGGCGAGGTCGAGGTCTTCGAAAACGGCGTCTTCAGGCGCAACGAGGGGCCGGGGGAATCGTTCGGCGAGATCGCCCTGCTGCACGACGTCCCCCGCACCGCGACGGTGCGCACGACGGTCGACACCCGCCTCCTCGCCCTCGACCGCGATCAGTTCCTGCTGGCGGTGACGGGGCACCGCCGCAGCCACCAGCTCGCACGGGCGGTTTCCGACGATCGCTGGGCGCCGGAGCCGGCGTGAACTGACCTTGCAGCGCCGGGCGCTCAGCGGTTAAGGTTTCCGATCTTTTCCCGACGTCTCCGTTCGATTCTGCCCGTACTCGTCCTCACGGCGCTGCTCGCGGTGCCGGCGGTGGCTTCGGCGGAGGCAACCTATGTCGTCAACTCGCATGCGGAAGGCATCACCGAGACGGAATGCGAGCCAGAAACCGAATGCACCCTCACCGAAGCGCTGAACATGGCGAACGGGGACAGCGAACCGAGCACGATCGAATTCTCGATCGAAGGGGCGATCGAACTCGGATCCATGCCGCAGACGATCGTCGAACCGGTGACGATCGACGCGACGACGCTACCCGACTACGAAGGCTCGCCGCTGGTCGAAATCGACGGCAGCGAAACGGAGAACGAGGGGCCCACCGAGGGCCTCGTCACCTTCGGCGAGGGGCAGCTGACGCTCGAAGGCATCGCGATCAACGGCTTCGAGAACAACATCGTGATCGACGGCGACAGCGGGCCCAGCCAGATCTGCGGCAGCTACATCGGCACCGACCTCAGCGGCACCGAAGCGAGGCCGTCGAACTCCGAAGCCTACGCCGACGGGGTCGGTGTCTTGATTACGCCCGATGCCAGTCCGGGCAACCTGATCGGCGGTCCCGGTTGCCCCGGCAGCGTGATCTCCGGCAACGGTGAAGCCGGGATCGTCGACCGGGGAGAAGGCACCGAGATCGAAGGCAACGACGTTGGCACCGACCCCTCCGGCTTGCAGGCGGTCCCGAACGGAAGCGACGCCGAATTCGGCGCCGGCGTCGTCCTCGGCAAAACCGCGGTCGGCGGCGGCGCCGGTGTCGATCGCAACACGATCGCCCACAACGCAGGTCCGGGGGTCCTGGTCGAAGAAGGCGCTACGGGTATCAGGATCCTCTTCAACTCGATCTTCGCCAATGGGGGCAAGGGGATCGAATTTCCCTCGGCTCCGCAGGCGGCGCCGGAGCTCGGAGCCGCGACGACGACCAGCGGCGGCACCAAGGTCACCGGGACCCTGCACGGCGAACCGAACGAACCGTATTACGTCAACTTCTTCGCCAATCCGGAATGCGACTCGTCCGGCTTCGGCGAGGGCAAGAGGTACATCGGCAGCAGCAAAGAAGGCGAGATCGAAACCGACGCCGCCGGTCAGGCCCACTTCGAAGTCACCGGGCTGGAACCGCTGCCCACCGGGGAAGACGTCGTCACCGCGAGCGACGAAACCCCGGCCGGAAGCTCGGAGTTCTCCAACTGCGTGACCGCGCAGAGGCCGGCTCCCGCGCCGGTCCAGTCTGCCGCCGCGATCGTCCCACCCCCGCCGCCGGGCCCGACCCCCGTCAACGGCGAGAGCGTCGTCGTCGCTCCGAAAGCGGGCACGGTCTACGTCAAACGCCCCGGACAGAAGAAGCGGAAGCTGCTGAGGGAAGGCCAGGCGATCCCGGTCGGCTCGATCGTCGACGCCACCCACGGCAAAGTGACCTTGACCTCGATCGACGCCTCCGGCAAGGAGCAGACCGCGGTCTTCTACGGCGGCGTCTTCCTCGTCCTCCAGCACGACGGCAGCGGCCTGGTGATCCTGCGCCTGCGGGGCGGCAACTTCAAGTCCTGCAAGCCCTCCCGCGGCAAAGCTGCCTCCTCCTCGACTCGCAGACGCAAGCGCGGGAGCGAGAGTCGCCGCCTCTGGGGTAGCGGCAAGGGCAACTTCCGCACCGAAGGCAACTACGGATCGGCCAGCGTGCGGGGGACGATCTGGTTCACCGAGGACCGCTGCGACGGCACCTTCTTCAAGGTGAGGCGGGGGGTCGTCACCGTTCGTGACTTCTCCAGCGGCCGCACGATCTCGCTACCGGCGGGCAAGAGCTACCTGGCCAGGCCGTGACCGCGCCGCGCTCGCTGCGGCGCCGGCGCGAAGTGGCGATGCTGCTCATCGCGCTCGTCGCCGCCGGGATCGCCGTCCTCGCCTACGGAACCCACCTGATGCGGGCGCTGGAGCTGCAGAGCGTCGACGCCCGCTTCTCGGTTCGCGGCACCCAGGAACGGCCGCGCGACATCGTCGTCGTCGGCGTCGACGACCGCACCTTCAGCGAACTCGGAGTCCAGTGGCCGTTCCCGCGCTCTCTGCACGCCAAAGTGATCGACCGGTTGCACAGGGCGGGCGCGAAGGCGATCGCAGTCGACATCCAGTTCACCGAGGAAACGAATCCTCGCCAGGACAATGCCCTGGTCGAATCAGTTGCTCGGGCCGGTGGGGTTGTGCTGTCGACCACCGAAGTCAACTCACGCGGCGAAAGCAGGATTTTCGGCGGTGAACAAACCGTACACGCGATTGGCGCTCGCGCGGCGGACACGGTGATCGAACCGGATCCCGGTGGGGCGACCCGGAAAATGAGTTACGAAGTCGACGGCCTGGTCGGCTTCGGCGTCGCCACCGCTGAAGCGGCGACTGGGGAACGGATCGAGCCCTCCGAGATGGAAGGTGGGGGCAGGGCTTGGATTGACTTCCGCGGCCCGCCCGAAACCTTCCGCCAGGTCTCCTACTCGCGGGTTCTGCGTGGCGACGTGCCGGCCTCCGTCTTCCGCGGCAAGACCGTGATCATTGGTGCCTCGGCGCCTTCGCTGCAGGATGTGCATGCGACCGCGACCACGGGCGACGAACTGATGTCCGGGCCCGAACTGCAGGCCAACGCGGTCTGGACCGCCGAGCACGGCTTCCCGCTCTCCTCCACCGGCCTCGCCCTCGACCTGCTGCTGATCCTGCTGATGGCGGCCGCGCCGGCAGCCGCGACGCTGCGCCTGAAGGCGATCCCGGCGCTCCTCGTCGCGATCGGCCTCGGCCTCGTCTACGTCGTCGCCGCCCAGCTCGCCTTCGACGGCGGCGCCGTCGTCCCGATCGTCTACCCGCTGCTGGCGCTGGCCCTCTCGGCCCTCGGCGCGCTCGCCGTCAACTACGTCCTCAACGCCTTCGAGCGCCAGCGCGTCCACGACACCTTCGCCCGCTTCGTCCCCGCGGCGGTGGTCAGCGAAGTGCTTGCGCGCACCGACGAGGACCTGCGCCTGGGCGGAGTGCGGCGCGAGTGCACCGTCCTGTTCAGCGACCTGCGCGGCTTCACGAGCTTCTCGGAGGAACTGCCGCCGGACTCGGTGATCGAGGTGCTGAACCGCTACCTGGGGGAGATGAGCGACGCGATCATGGACCAGGGCGGCACCCTCGTCGCCTATATGGGGGACGGGATCATGGCCGTGTTCGGGGCGCCGCTGGAGCAGCCCGACCACGCCGACCGCGCCCTGAGGGCGGCGCGCGAGATGCTGGCAGAGCGGCTGCCCAGCTTCAACGCCTGGATGGAAGGCGCCGGCTTCGGGCGCGGCTTCGCGATGGGGATCGGCATAAACAGCGGCACCGTGATGTCCGGCCAGGTCGGTTCGGAGCGGCGGATCGAGTACACGGCGATCGGCGACACCACCAACACCGCCGCCCGGCTCGAGGGCATGACCAAAGGATCCGGCCACCAGCTGTTCATCTCCGACTCGACCCGGCAGGCTCTGGTCTCCGACCCCGGCGACCTCGAGCTGGTCGGCGAGCGCGAGGTCCGCGGCCGCACTCACCTGATCACGGTCTGGACCCTGTCCGAGGGGGCGCCAAGCGATAGCTCAGGCGACGATCAGCAGGGCGGTGCCGAAGAGGAAGAGGGCGTGGAAGGACTGGTCGACGGCGACCCGCAGTCCCGGTGAGGTCACGGCCAACCCCTTGACTCGCGTCATGTAGGCGTCGAGCAGACGGCGGTCGTCCTGGACGAAGTGGGGGACGGCGATGACGATGGCGATCAGAACCGCCCGCAGCGCGTCGTATTCCAGCCCGATCCAGACCAGGGCCGGCAGGAAGGCGGCCGTGTAGACGAGGACGTGGGATGCGAGGGCGCGGCGGTGGACGGGGTCGCGGCCGAGCCCGCCCTCCTTGCAGCGGGCCTGCCAGTCGGTCTGCAGGAGGAAGTCGCCGACGAGGTGGCAGACCATCAGCACTGCAAAGGCTTCGACCCAGGTCAAGATCGGGGATCGGTGGCGGTCATTTCGCCCGCCAGGCTAAGCGAAGCGGCGGCGTGAGGAGGCAAAGCGGGATTCGATTGCGATTTGGCGCTCGACCGGATAGCGTTCTCGATCCTTTGCGTCACCTAAAGCCAATCGGTGTTCTTCTATTCGCGCTCCTTGCGCTCGGCGCTTTGCCGAGTGTTGCCTCGGCCTTTTGGTTTCCGCATCCGCCATGGCATCCGAACACGACGATCGTCTTCGGCCCGAGCGGCACGATCGCCACCGACAGTGCCGGCTTCGCCTTTGTCTCCACCGAGCCCGGCAGCTTCCAGTGTCGCCTCGACTCGACGGACTCCGACGACTGGAGATCCTGCTCCTCGCCGAAGTTCTATAGCTCCCTCGCGGAGGGATCCCACCGCTTCGAAGTGCGCGCCAAGAATTACTTCGGTCACGTCAACCCGACCCCGGCCACCTCGACCTTCACGGTCGACACCGAACCCCCCGAAACGACGATCGCCTCCGGCCCGACCGGACCGATCGCCAGCAGCACCGCCACCTTCGCCTTCACCTCGACCGAGCCCGGAACCTTCCAGTGCCGCCTCGACTCCACCGCACCGGCCGACTGGAGCGCCTGCACCTCCCCGCAGACCTACAGCTCCTTGCCCGACGGCCCCCACACTTTCGAAGTCCGCGCCACCGACGGCGTCGGCAACGTCAACCCGACCCCGGCCACCTCGACCTTCACGGTCGACACCGAACCCCCCGAGACGACGATCGCCTCCGGCCCGACCGGACCGATCGCCAGCAGCAGCGCCAGCTTCGCCTTCACCGCCTCAGAGCCCGGCAGCTTCCAGTGCCGCCTCGACTCCAGCGCACCGGCCGACTGGAGCGCCTGCACCTCGCCGCAGACCTACAGCTCCCTGCCCGACGGCCCCCACACTTTCGAAGTCCGCGCCACCGACGGCGTCGGCAACGTCAACCCGACCCCGGCCACCTCGACCTTCACGGTCGACACCGAACCCCCCGAAACGACGATCGCCTCCGGCCCGACCGGACCGATCGCCAGCAGCACCGCCACCTTCGCCTTCACCTCGACCGAGCCCGGAACCTTCCAGTGCCGCCTCGACTCCACCGCACCGGCCGACTGGAGCGCCTGCACCTCCCCGCAGACCTACAGCTCCCTGCCCGACGGGCCCCACACTTTCGAAGTCCGCGCCACCGACGGCGTCGGCAACGTCAACCCGACCCCGGCCACCTCGACCTTCACGGTCGACACCGAACCCCCCGAAACGACGATCGCCTCCGGCCCGACCGGACCGATCGCCAGCAGCAGCGCCAGCTTCGCCTTCACCGCCTCAGAGCCCGGCAGCTTCCAGTGCCGCCTCGACTCCAGCGCACCGGCCGACTGGG
This sequence comes from uncultured Solirubrobacterales bacterium, assembly GCA_963702955.1. GTDB lineage: Bacteria > Actinomycetota > Thermoleophilia > Solirubrobacterales > 70-9 > VRUE01. The sequence goes on from OY969774.1 coordinate 587,568, forward strand.
CCCCCTGCACCTCGCCCCAGACCTACAGCTCCCTGCCCGACGGCCCCCACACTTTCGAAGTCCGCGCCACCGACGGCGTCGGCAACGTCAACCCGACCCCGGCCAAAGCCGAGTTCAGCGTCGACACCAAGCCGCCCGTAACCTCGATCGCCTCCGGCCCGGTCGCAGGAGAGAGCGTCAACGTCGAAACCGTCGAAGGCGTGGTCGAACTCCAGTGCCCGGGCGAAGATTCGTACTCGAAGCTGAGCTCCTTCAAGCAGATTCCGCTCGGCTGCCTGATCAACACCCGCAACGGAACGGTCAACCTGACGGCGTCGAAAGGCTCCGGCGAAGTACAGGGCGGGCACTTCTGGGGCGGCGTCTTCATCGTCGGCCAGAAACCGGGAGAAAATCAAGAAGTCGTCCTGACGCTGGCTGGAAGGCGGATGTGCGAGCGAAGGAAACTCGGCAACGGCCGCGTCCGCGAGCTAAGTGGCAGCGGAGGCGGCGGACGCAAGCTGTGGGGCAGCGGGAAAGGGAACTTCAAGACCAGCGGCAACTACGGCTCGGCGACCGTGAGGGGGACCACCTGGCTGGTGGTCAACCGCTGCGACAACTCGACTCTGTTCAAAGTGGGCGAGGGCACCGTATGGGTCAGCGACTTCGTCACCGGGAAGTCGCTGGTTCTCACGACCGGGCAGCAGTACATCGCCAAAGCGGCCATTCCCCGGCTGAACCTGGACCAGTGACACCGGCCCGCCTAATTCGCGCCGCGATCGCGACCGGGGCCGTTCTCGCGTTTGTCGTCTGCTCCGCGGCCGTTGCCGACGAGCTGCCGATCAGCGTGGCGAAGGAGAGGTCGGCCGCCTTCGCCAAGCGCACCTGCGCCCACGACGAGAGCTGCGTCGAATCCGGCGTGCTGAACTGCCGCCGCCAGAGCCGGCACATCGTGCTCTGCCGGATCTTCGACCGGCGGAGGACCGAGGCGCAGGGGGGATTCGTGTGCAGCCGGTTGATCCGGCTGGCGCTGAACCCACGCTCGCACCGGGTTCCGGTGACCGGCATCAGTCGCTGGAATTGCTGAGCTTCCCGCGCGCTACTCGCCGACCAGGGCGATCGTGAAGCCGTCGTAGCCCTTGACGCCGACCGTCTGGATGGTGGTGGCGGTGAGCCGGGGGTCGGCTGCGATCTGCTCGTGCAGGCGGCGCTGGGCGGCGGTCGCCGGGTCGTCGCTGTCGGCTTCGGCGAGGGTTCCGCCGCGGACGACGTTGTCGGCGACGATCAGGCTGCCCGGGTGGGAGCGCGCCAGCGCCCAGGCGAAGTAGTCGGGGGTGTGGACCTTGTCGGCGTCGATGAAGGTCAGGTCGAAGGGGCCGGCGTTCTCGGCCTCGAGATCGGGCAAGACGTCGAGAGCTGCGCCGACGCGTAGGTCGACCGCGTCGCTCAGTCCGGCCAGTCCGATGTTCGCCACGGCGACCTCGGCATTGCGCGGCTCGGCCTCGAGGGTGATCAGCCGGCCGCCTTCGGGCAGCGCCCGCGCCAGCCAGATCGTGCTGTAGCCGCCGAGCGTGCCGAACTCGAGGATCGTCTCGGCGCCGATCGTCTTCGCCAGCAGGTGCAGCAGCTTGCCCAGCGGCGGCGAGACCTGGATCGCCGGCAGCCCGGCATCCCCGCTGGCCCGCACAGCCGCCTCCAGCGCCTCGTCGTGCGGCGCCAGCAGGCCGGATATGTAGGTGTCGACCTCCGACCAGACCTCGTCAGCCATGCCAGGTATCTATCGTGTCGGGCAGATGGACGATCAGCAGATCCTCAACCGCATCGACGAGCTGGTCCAGGAGGAGGAGAGCCTGCTGCACCGGCACGAGGGCGAGGGCGCCCTCGACGACGAAGAGAACGCCCGCCTCGCCGAGCTGAAGGTCCAGCTCGACCGCGCCTGGGACCTGTTGCGCCAGCGCCGCTCGCTGGAGCAGTACGGGATGAGCCCCGAGGACGCAAGCCCGCGCGACGCGGGGACCGTCGAGGGCTACGAAGGCTGAGCCCTCGGGCGAGGGCCCGCCGCTAGGCTTAGACCGCTCACGCGGCGCCTTGGCGGAGTGGCTACGCAGCGGCCTGCAAAGCCGTTTACACCGGTTCGATTCCGGTAGGCGCCTCTAGCGGGTTTGCGAGCACGTTTTGGGTGGAAAGGAACTCACGTTTGGCCAAGACCCTGAACGCGACGCCCTCGATTGCCGACGGGGCCGCCCTTCCAGGACCGATAAGGGTGGACGAGAAGCCCCGGGTTTAGCGGGGAAAGTTCTCTTTCAATTTTGCCTTGAAAATTGAAAGCTGAATCGCTAGCCTCCGTGTCCATGGCCCCGACGCGTGAGCTGGATACCGCGGAGCGCATCGCACGCGACATCGACGACCTCGACGAGCTGGAGAGCTCGCTCGGGCGCAACGAAGACGCGCGCCTCAAGGTCGTGCGCCTGCGCCGCCGACGCCTCGACGAGGCGCCCTCGGTGCGTCTCTCGGTCGCCGGGAAGCTGCTCGACTTCTCGCTCCCCACGATCCGGACCTGGATCGACCGTGGATTGCTGGAGGAGGTTCGCGACTCCTCACCGCGGCGGGTCACGCTGCGGAGCGTTCTCGAGGTTCGCCCGCTCGTCCGCGAGCTGCGGGCGCTGGGGCGCGACCGCAATCTGCTCGAGGCCGTCCTCGCGCGGGTCGAAGACAAGCGCGCCCTCTCCGATCGCAAGCTGCGGCGCTCGCTCGATGAGATGCGCAGCGGTGAGCTGATCGACATCACGCCCGGGGCGTGAGCGTCAGCATCACGCCGACCGGACAGAGGAGCGTCGATGCATTGCGCGGCAAGGTCCGGAAGTCATTCGACGCAGCCGTGCGGCGACTTGCGGCGGAAGGATGCAAGGCTGGCGACTACAGGCTCACGGGCGAGGAAGTCGATCACATCTGCTCGGTGCACCTCTACGGGCGCCATCGTCTCTTGGTCTGCTTTCCCGACGATCAGCAGGTTGTCGTCCTGCTGGTGGGCGAGCACACGAACGACGACCCGGAGGTCAACACCTATCGGAGTCTCTACCGGCTGCTCGACCTGCCCGAGCCGACTGCCAAGCGAACGAAACCGCCCTGCTGCGATGAGGCCGGGCAGGCGCCGGTTGACGCGGAGATCCTCGATCGCTTCTCGGCGGGCGCCAAGGCCCTGGTTCGTCGGCGGCGCAAGCCGAAGTGATTGGCACGACCGTGGCATGACTGGCGCATTTACTGGCGCACAAATGAGCCCGGGAGTGGGTATCTGTAAGGCTGAGCCGATGAGTGCCGCGACCGCTACCGAGCCTGCCGCCGCCACGACCGATCGGGTGCCCGAGGATCAGGTGATCGTCCTCTTCGGGGCGACCGGGGATCTGGCAAAGCGCAAACTGCTGCCGGGCATCTTCCACCTCGCGCAGGTGGGGTTGATGCCGCGCGGCTTCCGCATCCTCGGCACCGCCCGGAACGCGATCTCCGACGACGAGTTCCGCGAGATGGCCCGGGAAGCGGTCGAGGACTCGGGCCGGCGATCGCCCTCGCGGGAGGCTTGGGATCGCTTCGCCGAGTGCCTGCGCTTCGTCGGCGTCGGCGACGGAATCGGTCCGCTCGCCGCGGCGGTGGGGGAGGCGCGGGACGAACTCGCCGAGGACGCCCGTGTCCTGCACTATCTCTCGCTGCCGCCGCGAGCCGCGACGGAGACGGTCCGCGCGCTCGGCGACATCGGGCTCGGCGAGGGCGCCTATGTGATCACCGAGAAGCCCTTCGGCGTCAACCTGGCCTCGGCCCGCGAGCTGAACTCCTGTCTGCTCTCGGTCTTCGACGAGCAGGACATCTTCCGCATCGACCACTACATCGGCCGCGAGGCGGTGCAGAACCTGCTCGCGATGCGCTTCGCCAACGGCATGTTCGAGCCGGTCTGGAACCGCAACCACATCGACCACGTGCAGATCGACGTCCCCGAGACGCTCTCGATCGGGATGCGGGCCGCCTTCTACGAGGACACCGGCGCCTTCCGCGACATGATCGTCACTCATCTGTTCCAGGTGCTCAGCTTCGTCGCGATGGAGCCGCCGACCTCGCTCGACCCGAAGCCGTTGACGGCCGAGCGGGAGAAGGTCTTCGCCTCGATGTCGCCGCTGGACCCGGCCGGCGTGGTCCGCGGCCAGTACGAGGGATATCGCGACGAGGAGGGCGTCGCCCCGGACTCCGACACCGAGACCTTCGTCGCCCTGCGCGCTTTCGTCAACAACTGGCGCTGGGACGGTGTCCCCTTCTACCTGCGCTCGGGCAAGCGGATGGCCGAGAACCGCCACCTGCTGACCGTCGCCTTCACGCAGCCGCCGCGGAGGATGTTCCCGCTCGACTGCAGCCAGATGGCGGAGACCTTCGGCCACGACCACCTGACCTTCGAGCTGGGCGACCCGGGCAGCATCTCCGCCTCCTTCCTGGCCAAGGTGCCGGGGCCGACGATGCACCTCGGCCAGGCGCACATGCGCTTCAGCTACGCCGACAGCTTCGGCGGCGTCGATGGGGCGCTGGACGCCTACGAGCGGCTGATCCACGACGTGATGCTCGGCGACCGGACCCTGTTCACGACCTCGGAGGGGATCGAGCGCCTCTGGCAGATTTCCGAGCCGCTGCTGGAGGACCCGCCGCCGGTCAGGCCCTATGAGCCCGACAGCTGGGGGCCGGTCGAGATGGACGAGCTGATCGCGCCGAACCACTGGCACCTGCCGAGCCAGCACGTCGGCTGAACGGAAAAGGGCCCCGATTCGGGGCCCTCTGCTTCCGAAGGACGTGCCACCAGATCGATTCAAGTCACTGGCTCGTCGGTCCTCGAGCTTTGAAGTTTTCGGCGCCGCCTGCTTGGCGGCTACGGTCCATAAACACCTGGTCCGCGGGAAAGTTGCACTCGTTGCATCGACGCACGGAGCGGCCGGCTTGAGTGGATCGGTAAATTCACCCCCCGAGGGCGCATAGCTCAGTTGGGAGAGCGCCGCCTCGACAAGGCGGAGGTCACTGGTTCGAGCCCAGTTGTGCCCATTCCTCGGTTGGAGCCCGTCGTCTAGGCTCGCCGCCTCGTGATCGCGACCTACGCAGCGGTCGTGGCGGTGTGCGCCGCCTCGCCGGCCATCGGGCAGGCCGCCGTGGCACTCTGCGGCGGGCGGCGCTGGTCGTGGCTGTCGCCTGCGATCGGCCTGGGTTTGCTCTGCGCGATCTGCTGGGCGACGGTGCGCCTGCCGGGGCACGGGATCCTCTCGGCGATTGTCGTCCTCGTCCTGACCGTCGCGGCCCTCCTGTTTCTGTGGAGGCAGGGCGAGGGTGGGGGAGAAGCGCTTCGATCGGGGCTCCCGGTCGCTGTCATCGCCCTCGCCGCCGCCTCGCTGCCCTTTGTCGTCGAAGGCCACTTCGGCATCCTCGGCACCGGCTTCAACCCGGACATGTCCCAGCACCTGCTCGCGGCCGACCACCTGGCTCGCGACGCCGGCTCCCAGCTCCTCCACCAGGGCTACCCGATGGGACCGCACGCGATCGTCGTCGCCCTGAACAAGGGCCTCGGCATCGGCCTCGTCCAGGGCTTCGACGGGCTCACGGTCGCCGTCGCCGTCCTCGCCCCCCTGACCGCGCTCGCGGCATTCGGCGACCAACCCCCGAGCCGCCGCGTCCCGGCGGCCCTCCTGGTGGGCCTCCCATATCTAGTCGCCTCCTATTTCGCCCAGGGCGCCTTCAAGGAGACGATCCAAGCCCTCCTCGTCCTCGCCTTCGTCCTCGCCCTACGCGAGAGCACCCGAGCATGGAGCGATCTCCCCCTGCGCTTCGTCCCGGCAGCTCTGATCGCAATAGGGAGCGTCTACGTCTACAGCTTTCCGGGCCTCACCTGGCTGGCGGCGATCCTGGTCGTCTGGCTGGCGCTGGAGCGCAAGCTGCCGCTTCGGCCGCTGCTGCTCGCCCTGGTCGTATTCCTCGTCGGCACGCTGCCCGAGCTGGGCCGCATGATCGACTTCCGCCATTTCGAGACCTTCGACCCGAACGGCCTCGGCCTCGGCAACCTGTTCGGCCAGATCTCGCCTTTCGAGGCGCTCGGCATCTGGCCCTCGGGCGACTTCCGGCTCGCCCCCGGCGACGGCGCCGTCCCCGCCGCCGTCTACTACCTCGGCGCCGCCTTCGCCACCGCGCTGCTGCTCTACGGCCTCGCCCGCTGCGTCCGCCGCCGCGAGCGCGCCATCCTCGCCGGGGCGATCGCCGTAGCCGCCCTCTACGCCGCCGCCCGGATCGGCGGCACCCCCTACACCGCCGCCAAGGCGTTGGAGATAGCCGCCCCGATCCTCACGCTCACGATCCTGATGCCGCTGTCCTTTGCGGCATCTCGCGCGGGTGGCGTCGGGGAGGGGTCCGCCGCGGCGCGGCGTCCTCTTTTCCGCCCCAACCACGACCTCGGACGGCCCACCGACTCACCAGGCGGAAAACCCAGCAACGCGGCGGACCCCTCCCCGACGACAGGACCCGCGCGCCTCGCCCTATGGGCCTATCTACTGGCGGCAGCCGGCTGCTCGCTGCTCGCCTTCGCCAACGCGCCGGTCGGGCCGACGTCCTACTCGCCGGCCCTGACCGGCCTGCGACCCCTCGTCGCGGCCGGCTCGGTCCTCGTCCTCGCCTCCGACACGCTGCTCGCCGACGAACACGGCGAGCGCTACATCGTCTGGGAGCTGCGCGGCGGGCGCGTCTGCGTCGATCCGGCGAGCGCTTCCGGCGGCAGGCCACCGGCCGGGATCCGCTTCTTCGTCACCTCCGGCGCCGGGCCGGCGCCGTTCCGCGGCCTGACGCTGCGCCGTCGCGCCGCCCCCTACGTCCTCTGGGAACGTCGCGGCGCCATCGGCGGCCCCAGCCCCTGTCCGCTGATCGTCGTCCGCCAAGCCCGTGTCGGCGCAAAATGAAGCATTTGGGGGTCCATGGTCCCCCAAATGCTGCCATCGAGCGAGGGAGCGCGGCCCCACGTAGCATGGGCGCGATGGAGGCGACGACGAAGATCACGGTCAGGCTGCCCGACGGCACGCCGCTGGAGCTGTCCGACGGCGCCACGGGTGCCGACGCCGCCGCGGCGATCGGGCCCGGCCTGGCCAAGGCGGCGCTGGCGATCCGGGTCAACGGCGAGCTGCGCGACCTCGCCGCGCCGCTGCCCGATGGCGCCGAGATCGCGATCCTCACCGACCGCGACCCCGAGGCGCTGGAGCTGATCCGCCACGACGCCGCCCACGTCATGGCCGAGGCGGTGATGGAGCTCTACCCGGGCACCAAGGTGACGATCGGGCCGCCGATCGAGCAGGGCTTCTACTACGACTTCGAGTTCCCGCCCGAGGTCAAGGTCCGCGAGGAGGACCTGGAGCGGATCGAGGCCGCGATGCGCGAGCACATCGCGGCCGACGAGCGGTTCGAGCGGCGCGACGTCCCCACCGAGGAGGCGATCGAGATCTTCCGCGCCCAGGGCCAGGACTACAAGGTCGAGCTGATCGAGGACCTGGTCCGCGACGAAGGCGTGGAGACCGTCTCGCTGTACCGCAACGGCCCCTTTGAGGATCTCTGCCGTGGCCCGCACGGCCCTTCGACCGGGCGGATCGAGGCGATCAAGCTCAGCTCGGTCGCCGGCGCCTACTGGCGCGGCGACGAGAGCCGCCAGATGCTGAGCCGGATCTACGGCACCGCCTTCTTCTCGAAGAAGGACCTCGACGCCCACCTCGAGCGGATCGAGGAGGCGAAGGCGCGCGACCACCGCCGACTCGGCCCGCAGATGGGCCTCTTCATGCTCCGTGACGAGGCCCCCGGGATGCCCTTCTGGCTGCCCCACGGGACCACCCTCCTGCACCTGATCGAGGACGAGGTGCAGGAGCAGCTGCGCAAGCGCGGCTACCAGGAGATCGCCACCCCGCAGGTGCTCGACGTCGAGCTCTGGCACCGCTCCGGCCACTGGGAGAACTACCGCGACGACATGTATTTCATGGACGTCAACGAGCGCCGCTTCGCGCTGCGGCCGATGAACTGCCCCGGCGCCTGCCTCGTCTACGCCGCCGACCGCCACTCCTACCGCGAGCTGCCGCTGCGCCTGGCCGAGTTCGGCCGCGTCTCGCGCAACGAGCGCGAGGGCGTCCTGCACGGGCTGCTGCGGGTCCGCGCCTTCACCCAGGACGACGCCCACGTCTACTGCAGCGAGGACCAGATCGCCGCCGAGGTGGCGAGCATCTGCGAAGCGATCGACGAGCTCTACGCGCGCTTCGGCTTCGAGGACGTCCACGTCGAGCTCTCGACTCGGCCGGAGAAATCGATGGGGACCGAGGAGCAGTGGCGCAAGGCCGAGGCCGCGCTGAAGGAGGCGCTCGAGCAGCAGGGCCGCGAGTACGAGCTGAACCCCGGCGACGGCGCCTTCTACGGCCCGAAGATCGACTTCCACGTCACCGATGCGCTCGGCCGCTCCTGGCAGTGCGGCACCTGCCAGCTCGACTTCCAGATGCCCGAGCGCTTCGACCTCACCTACACCGGCGCCGACGACGCGCCGCACCGGCCGGTGATGATCCACCGCGCCCTGCTCGGCTCGATGGAGCGCTTCGCCGGGATCCTGATCGAGCACTACGGCGGGCGCTTCCCGGTCTGGCTGGCGCCGGTGCAGGCGACGGTGCTGCCGATCTCCGACCGCCACGTCGCCTTCGCCGAGGAGGTCGCGGCGAAGCTGAGCGACGAGCGCGTCCGAGTCGAGGTCGACCGCCGCTCGGAGTCGATCGGCAAGAAGGTCCGCGACGCCGAGCTCGGCCGCTACCCGTACATGCTGGTCGTCGGCGACCGCGAGCAGGAGACCGGCGAGGTCGCGGTCCGCTCCCACCGCGACGGCGAGCTGGGGGCGATGGCGCTGCCCGAGTTCGCGGCCCTCGTCCACCGCGCGGAGACAGGCTGACCTCTATACTGGCGCCACTTGTTCGCAGGCACGCCAAACTCTTGAAGCTCGACCTCCCCGAGGACTAGTGCCTGTCCCTCGCAGGTTCGACCGGCGGCCGCCGGAGCGCGACACGACTCGGATCAACGAGCGCATCCGCGTGCCGAAAGTGCGGCTGATCGGCGCCGAGGGCGAGCAGCTCGGCATCGTCGAGATCGCCGAGGCGCTGAAACGCGCCCAGGACGCGGACCTCGACCTGGTCGAGGTGGCCCCGGGCTCGAAGCCGCCGGTCACCCGCCTGCTCGACTACTCGAAGTACAAATACGAGCAGGAGCAGAAGCAGAAGCAGGCGCGCAAGCACCAGACCCAGGTCAACGTGCGTGAGATCAAGCTGCGGCCGAAGATCGCCGACCACGACTACGAAACCAAGAAGGGCCACGTCGAGCGCTTCCTGCGCCAGCGCAACAAAGTCAAGATCACGATCATGTTCCGCGGCCGCGAGCAGGCCCACCCGGAGCGGGGGCGGGCGCTGCTGCAGCGACTGTTCGAGGATCTCGACGGCCTGGCGACGATCGAGTCCGAACCGCTTCAGGAAGGGCGCAACATGAGCATGATGCTGGCTCCGGGCAAAGAGGTGGCGCGGGACGACTCAGAGGTCGATCCCGGCAGGGATTCCACTTAACTTTTTCCGAAGACAGGACGCGGCTGTCCGCCGGCGTCCCTGCGGAAAAAGTACAAGACGTTCCATCCCTACCGGGATCGACCTCTACGCCAGGACGTCGGCGATCCTCTCTGCCGCGTGGCCGTCCCAGAGCTTGGGGGGTTCGAGGCGTTGTGCTGGGCGTTGGGAGAGGGCTGTGGGGATGTCGGCGATCGCTGCCGGGTCCAGGCCGAGCAGGGTGTTGGTGCCGGCGCGGATCGTTACCGGGCGCTCGGTGTTGTCGCGCAGGGTGAAGCAGGGGACGCCTAGGTAGGTCGTCTCCTCCTGGATGCCGCCGGAGTCGGTCAGCACGGCGTCGGCGTCGGCGAGCAGCGAGAGGAAGTCGACGTAGCCGAGCGGCTCGCAGAGCTGCAGGCCCGGATGGTCGGCCGCGATCGCCTCCATCGCCTTGCGGGTGCGCGGGTGGACCGGGAAGACGACCGGCATCTCGCGGGCCAGGGCGGCGAGCTGCCGCACGGTCTCCGCCAGCAGCTCGCCGTCGACCAGGGCGGGCCGGTGCAGGGTGACGAGGACGTAGGCGCCCGGCTCGACCCCGTGCGCCACCGCGGCGCCGGCGGCGCGGAAGCGGTCTTCCAACGCGACCAGGGTGTCGATCATCGTGTTGCCGACGAAGTGCACGCGCTCCCCGGCGATGCCCTCGGCGCGCAGGTTCGCGATCGCCTCCTCGCTGTGGACGAAGAGGTAGGTGGAGAACTCGTCGGCGACGATCCGGTTGACCTCCTCTGGCATCGTCCGGTCGAAGCTGCGCAGCCCCGACTCGATGTGGGCGATCGGGATGCCCATCTTGACCGCGGTCAGGGTCGCCGCCAGGGTCGAGTTGACGTCGCCGGGGACCATCACCAGGTCCGGCCGCTCCTCTTCCAGCACCGGCTCCAGGCGCTCCATCGTGCGCGCCGTCTGCACCGCGTGACTGCCGGAGCCGACCTCGAGCATGTGGTCGGGAGCGGGCACGCCCAGCTCCTCGAAGAAGACCTGCGACATCGCCCGGTCGTAGTGCTGGCCGGTGTGGACGATCGCGTGGCGGGAATCGGGCAAGCGCTCGCGCAGCGCCGCGATCACCGGCGCCGTCTTGACGAAGTTCGGCCGGGTCCCGACCACGTAGACGATCCGCATCCGGCCGCAGCGTACCTTCGTCTGCTTCAATACCCGTCCCGATGCCGAAGATGAAAACCCATTCCGGCGCCAAGAAGCGCTTCCGCAAGACCGCCAAGGGCAAGCTGCGCGGGCGGCGCGCCTACTCGAGCCACATCCTCGAGAAAAAGTCGCCGAAGCGCAAGCGGCAGATGGCGCGGCCGGTGGAGATCGCCCCGGCCGACGTGAAGCGCGTCCGCAACCTGCTCGGAGGTGGAAAGTGAGCCGCGTAAAGCGCTCCGTCCACGCCCGCAAGAAGCGGCGCAAGGTGCTGAAGGAAGCGAAGGGCTACTTCGGCCGCAAGCACTCCTCATATCGCTTCGCGAAAGAGCAGGTGCAGCGCTCGGGGATGTACGCCTACCGCGACCGGCGCAACCGCAAGCGCGATTTCCGCCGGCTCTGGATCACCAGGATCAACGCCGCGGCGCGGCTCGAGGGCATGAGCTACTCGCAGCTGATCCACGGCCTCGACAAGGCCGGCGTCGAGGTGAACCGCAAGATGCTTGCCGAGATCGCGGTCTCCGACCGCGACGCCTTCCGCCGATTCGTGGAGCTTGCCCGGGAGGGTGCGGCCGCCTAGCCGCGACCCACATTCCACTTCCCGGGCGGGCCGTCTTCACGGCCCGTTTTTTATTTGTCCGGACGTTCCAGGAGAAGATTCGACCGACCCGAAAGCCCGACAGAGATGATCTCCAGCCCCCACAACGAGAAGCTGAAGCTGGTCCGCAAGCTGCGCGATCGCAAGAGCCGCGAGCGCGAGGAGCTGTTCGCGACCGAGGGCGAGGACCTGGTCGAGGCCGGGCTGGCAGCCGGCGCGGAGCCGCGCTTCCTGCTGAGCGCGGCCGGCAGCGGGCTCGGCGGCGAGGAGGTCGAGCCGGAGCTGCTGGCCGGCGTCTCGGCGCTCGGCTCGGGCACTCGGGCGATCGCCGTCTGGCCGCTGCGCTGGGCGGAGGAGGCGCGGGCGCCCTGCGTCTACCTGCACGGCGTCGCCGATCCCGGCAACGTCGGCGCGATCGTCCGCAGCGCCGACGCCCTGCTCGGCGGCAGCGTCGTGCTCGGCCCCGGCTGCGCCGACCCCTACGGGCCGAAGGCGGTGCGGGCGAGCATGGGCTCGATCTTCGCCGCGGCGCCGCTGCGGGCCGGGGTGGGGGCGACGCCGGCGCCGCGCGCCGCCCTCGTCGCCCACGGCGGCGAGGAGCCCGCCGCGCTGACCGGGGCGGCGACCCTCTGCCTCGGCGCCGAGCGCGAGGGCCTTCCCTCGTCGGTGCTGGAGGAATGCGAGCTGCGGGTGACGATCCCGCTGCGTCCCGGCGGTCCCGACTCGCTCAACGTCGCCGCCGCGGCTGCTGTGGCCTGCGAGCGGATATCGTCGCCCGCCATGCGGAAGGCGGCGCCATGACGCTCGAGCGGATCGAGAAGATCGGGGCCGAGGCCGGCGCCGCGATCGAGGCGGCGCAGGGCACCGCCGAGCTGGAGGAGCTGCGGGTCCGCTACCTCGGCCGCAAAGCCGAGCTGACGGCGATCCTGCGCGGCATCGCCGAGCTGCCCGAGGCCGAACGGGGCAAGGTCGGCGGCGGCGCCAACCGCGTCCGCAAGGCGTTGGAGGCGCAGCTCGAGGGTCGCGCTGCCGAACTGGACGCCTCTGAGCTGGAGGAGCGGCTCGGGGGCGACCAGGTCAACGTCACCCTGCCTGGCGCGCCGCCGCACCCGGCCGGTCACCTGCACCTGATCACCCGCACGACGCGGCAGATCGAGGACGTGATGGCCGGCCTCGGCTACCGGGTCACCGAGGGCCCGGAGATCGAGCACGACTACTACAACTTCACCGCTCTGAACCACCCGCCCGGGCACCCGGCGCGGATGCTGCAGGACACCTTCTACGTGCAGTCGCATCCGGAGGTGCTGCTGCGCACCCACACCTCGCCGGTGCAGATCCGGGCGATGGAGACGCAGCCGCCGCCGATCTTCGTGATCGTCCCCGGCAAGGTCTACCGGCGCGACTCCGACGCCACCCACAGCCCGATGTTCCACCAGATGGAGGGCCTGGCGATCGCCGAGGGGCTGACGCTCGCCGACCTGCAGGGCACGCTGCTGGCGATGCTGCGCGAGCTGTTCGGGACGGAGCGCGAGATTCGCATGCGGCCGCACTTCTTCCCCTTCACCGAGCCGAGCGTCGAGGTCAACGTCTCCTGCTTCCAGTGCGGCGGCAGCGGCGAGCTGGCGGGTGGCGCCCAACAGTGCAATCTCTGCAAGGGGCAGGGCTGGATCGAGATCCTCGGCGCCGGCATGGTCAACCCCAACGTGCTCGGCTTCGTCGAGGCCGACGGCTACGACCCCGAGCGGGTGCAGGGCTTCGCCTTCGGCATCGGCGTCGAGCGGGTGGCGATGCTGCGCCACGGTGTGCCCGACCTGCGGCGCTTCTTCGACAACGACGCGCGGATGCTGGAGCAGTTCTCATGAGGGTGCCCTACTCGTGGCTGCGCGAATACTGCGACCCGGGAATCGAGGCAGGCGAGCTGGCCGAGCGGCTGGCGATGACCGGGACCGAGGTCGAGCGTGTCGGCACCGTCGGCCCGCCCTCGGCCGAGGGCTTCGTCGTCGGCCGGGTGGAGAGCTGCGAGAAGCACCCCGATGCCGACCGGCTCAGCGTCTGTGCGGTAGAGGTCGGCGAGACCGAGCCGCGGACGATCGTCTGCGGCGCCCCCAACGTCGCCGCCGGGCAGACGGTGCCGGTGGCGCTGCCGGGGGCGACGATGCCGGGCGGGACCAAGCTGGGCGAGGCGAAGCTGCGGGGCGTCAAGTCCTCGGGGATGATCCTCTCCGCCTCGGAGCTGGAGATCGCCGAGGAGTCGGCGGGGATCCTCGTGCTCGGCGACGGCGCTGAGCCGGGGACGCCGCTGGCCGAGGTGCTGCCGATCGCCGAGCCCGTCCTCGAGCTGGAGGTGACGCCGAACCGGGTCAACTGCTTCGGCATCTACGGGGTGGCGCGCGAGGTGCACGCGATCAGCGCCGCGCCGCTCGGGCCGGAGCCGTGGGCGGAGGACGCCCCGGCCGAGGGCGGGGGCGAGGTCGGTGACTACGCCTCGGTCGCGGTCGAGGTTCCCGAGCTCTGCCCGCGCTTCACCGCGCGCGTCTTCGCCGAGGTCGAGATCGGCCCCTCGCCGCCGTGGCTGCAGGCGCGGCTGACGGCGGCCGGGCAGCGGCCGATCAACAACGTCGTCAACATCACCAACTACACGATGCTGCTGACCGCACAGCCCTTGCACGCCTTCGACCTCGACAAGGTGCCCGACGGGGCGTTGACCGTCCGCGCCGCGGCGGCGGGCGAGAAGATGACTACGCTCGACGGGGTCGAGCGCACCCTCGACGCCGAGACCGTGCTGGTCTGCGACCGCGACGGCCCCTCCGGGATCGCCGGGATCATGGGCGGCCAGGTCTCCGAGGTGTCGGAGTCGACGACCCGGGTCCTGCTCGAGGTGGCGACCTGGAACGGGACCAACATCCTCCGCACCTCGCGCCTGCTCGGGCTGCGCTCGGAGGCCTCCTCCCGCTTCGAGAAGCAACTCCATCCCGATCTCTGTCTGCGGGCGCAGTGGATCGCCTCGCGGCTGCTGGTCGAGCTCTGCGGGGCGAAGCTGGTGCCGGGGACGATCGACGTCGCGGCGGAGATCCCGGCACCGCCGACGGTCCGCCTGCGCAACGCGCGGGTCGAGGGACTGCTGGGAATGCCGATCACACAGGCCGACCAGGTCGCCTACCTGGAGCGGCTCGGCTTCGGCGTCGAGATCGACGGCGAGGACCTGGCGGTCGAGGTGCCGCCCGACCGCCACTACGACGTCACCCGCGAGGTCAACCTGATCGAGGAAGTGGCGAGGGTTCACGGGCTCGCCGAGCACCTGCCCTCGACCCTGCCCGGCTCGGCGGCCGCCGGTGCGGGCGGATTGAGTCGCGGGCAACGGCTGCGGCGCCGCGCCGAGGACGCGATGCGCGACCTCGGCTTCGACGAGGTCGTCGGCTGGAGCTTCACCGACCCCGGCGAGCCGGGGAGACTGCGGCTCGGCGGGGACGACCCGCGCGCCGCCGGCATTGCGATCTCCAACCCGCTCTCCGAGGACCAGTCGGTGATGCGGACCACCGTGCTCGGTTCGCTGCTGGACGTAGCCCGGCGCAACCTCGCACGCGACGCCGACCGGGTCGCCCTCTTCGAGTCCGCCCGCGTCTACCTAAACAGCCCGCCGACGGGCCGAAATGTCGACTCTAAAGCGACAAATCGGCCCGTCGACCCCCTTGGTGGGGAGTTCGCGGGCGCGCGGGGGGCGCCGTTCGCCGAGCCGCATCGGATCGGCTGCCTGGCCGTCGGGCCGCTCGTGCCGCAGTCTTGGCGGGGTGGAGGGGAGCCGGCCGACTTCTTCGCCCTCAAGGGGGTGCTGGAAGGGCTCGCCGAGCGGCTCGGGGTCGAGCTGGGCTTCGAGCCCGCGGGCGAGCCGTTCCTGCACCCTGGCCGGGCCGCTCGGATCGTCGCCGGTGGCTGCGAGGTCGGCTGGATCGGCGAGCTGCACCCGCTCGTCTGCCGCGAGTGGGACCTGGCGGCGGCGGTCGGCTTCGAAGCCGACCTGGCCCCGCTGTTGGACGGCGCGAGCGCCGGCGAGGAGACCTTCGAGGACGTCACGACCTTCCCGGCGGTGCGCCAGGACCTGGCGGTCGTGGTTCCCGCCGAGGTCAGCGCCGCGCAGGTCCGGGCCGCCGTGCTCTCCGGCGGCGGCGAGCTGCTGCGCTCGGCCGAGGTCTTCGACCTCTACGAGGGCGAGCAGGTCGGCGAGGGGCGCAAGAGCCTCGCCCTGCGGCTCGAGTTCCGCGCCGCCGATCGCACTCTCACCGACGAGGAGGTCGCCGCGCTGCGCGAGGCGATCGCCGTCAAGCTCGACGAGATAGGGGGTTCGCTCCGTGGCTGAGAAAGCAAGAGTGTTGGTCGCCGGCGCCTCCGGCTTCACCGGAGCGCTGGCGGCGCAGATCGTCCACCGGCACCCGCGGATGGAGCTGGTCGCGATCACCTCGCGCAGCGACGCCGGCAAGCGGCTCGACGAGCTCTACCCGCGCTACCGGGTGCCGCTCGAACTGACCGAGCTCGACCTCGGCGCGATCGAGGACGTCAACGCGGCGATTGTCGCCTACCCGCATGGCGCCTCGGCGCCGACCGTCGCCGCGCTGCGCGGCCTCAGCGTCCTCGTCGCCGACCTCTCCGCCGACTTCCGCCTGCGCGACATGCCGACGTATGAGCGCTGGTACGGCGAGCACGGCGCTCCCGAGCTGCTCGAGGGCGCCGTCTACGGCCTGGCCGAGATGTACCGGGAACGGCTGCGCGAGGCCGAGCTGGTCGCGGTGCCGGGCTGCTACCCGACCGCTGCCGTGCTCGCCCTGGCTCCGCTGGCCGAAAGGGGGCTGCTCGCCGATGTCGTGATCGACGCCAAGCAGGGCACCTCCGGCTACGGCCGCAGCAGCGACGACGTCGTCCACTTCTCGGCGATGGACGAGAACGCCTTCGCCTACAAGGCCGAGGGCCACCGCCACCGCCCCGAGATCGAGCAGGAGCTGGCGGCGCTCGGCAGCGACGTCCCGGTCGTCTTCGTCCCGCACCTGCTGCCGCTCGACCAGGGCGAGCTGACGACCTGCTTCGCGCAGACCAGTGAGCCGATCTCCAAGCAGGAGGTGCGGGCGCTCTACGAGGAGCGCTACGCCGGCGAGCCCTTCGTTCACCTCGTCGACCGCCCGCCGGGCGTGCGCGACGTGCGCGACACGAATGAGTGCCACGTCTACGTCACGGTCGAGGAGCGGGGCCGCGTGCTCGCCTTCTCGGCGATCGACAACATCTGGAAGGGCGCCTCGAGCCAGGCCGTGCAGTGCCTCAACCTGATGCTCGGCTTCGAGGAGACGGAGGGGTTGGCGTGAGCGACTTCTTCAAGTCTCGCTGGGTCGAGGAGCCCCCGGGCGTCGAGCAGCTCGACCCTGCCCGGCTCGCCCCCGGCTTCCGCGCCGGCGGCGCCCACTGCGGCCTCAAGGGCGGCGGCAAGACCGACGTCGGCCTGCTGGTCTGCGACGCGCCGCGGGTCTCCTCCTCGCTGCTGCTGACCCGCAACGCCTCGGCGGCGGCGCCGGTGCGGGTCTGCCGGCAGCGGGTCGACGGCACCGCCGTCCGGGCCGCGGTCGTCAACGCCGGCAACGCCAACGCCGAGACCGGCGAGAAGGGCATGGCAGACGCCTGGGCGATGTGCGCGGAGGCGGCGCGGCGGCTGGGCCTCGCGCCGGAGGCGGTCGCGGTCGCCGAGACCGGGGTGATCGGCGTGCCGCTGCCGATCGAGGCGGTGCTGCCGGGAATCGGCGAGGCCGCCGGCTCGCTCTCCGCGGACGGCGGCGGCGCCTTCGCCGAGGCGATCCTCACCACCGACCGCTGGCCGAAGAGCTGCACCCTGAGGGCCGGCGGTGTCACCCTCTCCGCCCAGGCCAAGGGGGCGGGGATGATGCAGCCGGACTTCGCGACGATGCTCTGCTTCGTCCAGACCGACGCCGCGGTCGAGGACGCCGACGCGGCCCTGCGCGCCGCCGTCGCCTCCTCATTCGAGCGGATCACCGTCAACGGCCAGATGAGCACCAACGACACCGTGCTGATGCAGGCGACCGGAGAGGCCGGCGCGCCGCTGCCCGCCGGCCTGCTCGACGCGGTCCTGCTGCAGCTGGCGATCGAGATCGTCGCCGACGGCGAGGGCGCGGTCCGGGTCGCCCGCGCGCGGGTCGAGGGCGCCGCCTCGGCGGCCGAGGCCGAGCGGGTCGCCCGCGCGATCGCCAACTCGCCGCTGGTCAAGACGGCGCTGTTCGGCCGCGATCCCAACTGGGGCCGGATCGCCCAGGCGGCCGGGATGGCGCTGGCGGGAGAGGATCTGGAAGAGATCGGCGCCGAGTCGATCGACGCCGCCGAGCTGGCCGAGGACGTCGCCGAGGCGCAGATCGGGCTGCGGCTCGACCGCGGCGAGCACTCCGCCCACGTCTACTTCTCCGATCTCGGCTATGAGTACGTCAGGATCAACGCCGAGTACACGACCTGAGGAACCGATGGCGACCAACGTCAACACCCTGCTCGAGGCGCTTCCCTACATCAGGGAGTTCCACGGACGCACCGTGGTGATCAAGTACGGCGGCTCGGCGATGCGCGAGGAGGCGCTGCGCGAGGCCTTCGCGACCGACGTCGTCCTGCTCAAGTACGTCGGCCTCAACCCGGTGATCGTCCACGGCGGCGGTCCCGAGATCACCGAGTACATGGAAAGGCTCGGGCTCGAGGTCCGCTTCCACGAGGGGCTGCGGGTCTCCGACGCGGAGACGGTCGAGGTCGCCCGCATGGTCCTGCTCGGCAAGATCAACTCCGACATCGTCGGGCGGCTCAACCGCCACGGGCAGCCGGCGGTCGGCCTCTCCGGCCAGGACGGCACCCTGTTCGAGGTGGCGCCGGCGCCGAACGCCGAGCAGGTCGGTTTCGTCGGCTCGATCGAGCGGGTCAACGTCGACGTGCTCAACCACATCGCCGAGGACTACATCCCCGTCGTCGCCTCCTCGGCGTCGGACCGCGAGGGCAACGCCTACAACGTCAACGCCGACGAGGCGGCCGGCAAGGTCGCCGCCGCGCTCGGCGCCTACAAGGCGATCTTTCTCACCGACGTCCACGGCTGGCTCGACGACCCCGCCGACGAGGGCTCGCTGATCTCGCGGGCGACGGTCGAGCAGGTCGAAGGCAAGCTGGAGGGGATCGACGGCGGGATGCGGCCGAAGCTGGCGGCCTGCGTCAACGCGATCCGCGGCGGCGCCCAGTCGGCCCACATCATCGACGGTCGGGCGCCGCACAGCCTGCTGCTGGAGCTGTTCACCGACGCCGGCATCGGCACGATGGTCACCTCGTGAGGGCCCGCTGATGGAGCTGGCCGAGCTGCAGGCGCTGGAGCGGCGCTACCTGATGCAGACCTACCGGCGGGCGCCGGTCGAGTTCGTGCGCGGCGAGGGCGCGCTGCTGTGGGACTCCGAGGGCAAGGAGTACCTCGACTTCCTCGCCGGGATCTCGGTCTGCTCGGTCGGCCACTGCCACCCCGACGTGGTCGCGGCGGTGCGCGAGCAGGCGGGACGGCTGATGCACGTCTCCAACCTCTTCTACACCGAGCCGATGGTGCGACTCGCCGAACGGCTGTCCGAGTCGAGCCTCGGCGGCAACGTCTTCCTCTGCAACTCCGGCACCGAGGCGACCGAGTGCGCGATCAAGGTCGCCCGCAAGCACGCCCACCGGCGTGGCGTCGAGAGCGCGGAGATCGTCAGCTTCGCCGGCGACTTCCACGGCCGCACCTACGGGGCGCTCTCGGCGACGCCGAAACTGGCCGAGAACGAGGCGCTCGGCCCGATGCTGCCCGGCTTCCGCTCGGTGCCGTTGAACGACGTCGGGGCGCTGCGCGACGCGGTCTACGAGGACACCGCGGCGGTGCTGATCGAGCCGATCCAGGGCGAGGCCGGCGTCTACCCGGTCAGCGACGAGGCGATGCTGGCGGCGCGGCAGGCGTGCGACGAGGCGGGCGCCCTGCTGATCCTCGACGAGATCCAGACCGGGGTCGGGCGGACCGGCTCGCTCTGGGCCTACGAGCAGGCGCCCGTGCGCCCGGACCTGATCGTCACCGCGAAGGCGCTCGGCGGCGGTTTGCCCGCCGGCGCCTGCATCGCCACGCCGGAGGCCGGCGCGGTGCTCGAGCCGGGCGACCACGGCTCGACCTTCGCCGGCGGCGCGGTCGCCTCCGCCGCGGCGCTGGCCGTCCTCGACCTGGTTGACGATCCGGCGCTGCTGCGGCGGGTGCGCGAGCTGGGCTCGGCGCTGCGTGAGAGCCTGCTGGCGATCGACGGGGTGGCGGAGGTGCGCGGTCGCGGCCTGATGCTCGGGGTCGGGCTGGTCGAGGGGATCGACGCCGCCGCGGTCGGCGCCGACCTGCTGCACCACGGCCTGATCGTCAACGTCCCCGAGCCCGGCACCCTGCGCCTGCTGCCGCCGCTGACGGTCGATTCGGCCCAGGTCGAGCGCGCCGTTGCGCTGATCGCCGATTCGCTCCTAAGCTACGCAGCGCGATGAGCGCACGAAAGCAGCACCAGGAGCGGCGGTCCTCCGCCTCGGTGGATGATGCCGCGGCGCGCCTCGCCGAGATCGTCGAGGCGGCCGAGCAGGCCGCCGGCAAGGTGATCGACGACGCCGAGCGGGAGGCTCGCCGCCGGCTCGATGAGGCCGACGAGCGCGCAGACCGGATCGTCGCCGAACGGCTGCGGGAGATGGCCGACGAGATCGACCCACCGGTCGCCGGGGAGGCGCCCACCGTCAGGCACCTCGAACCGGTCGAGCCGGTGACCGAGGTCGAGGAGGACGTGACCCCGCGGCGACGTTCCGGCTCCGCCGGCGCCCGCCTGCTGGCGACCCAGATGGCGGTCTCCGGGGCGGAGCGGAAGGAGATCGAAGAGCGGCTGCGCAGCGGCTTCGAGATCGACGACGCCGGCGAGATCCTCGACGCGATCCTCGGGCCGGAGGAGTAGAGCCGCGATGCACGACGACCCGACCCGCATGATGCCGCAGCCGGGCCCGCCCGATGGCGGCGGCGGCTCGCGCGGCAACTTCCGCCTGCTCGTCGCCGGCCTGATCGCGGTGATCGTCGGCCTGATCGTGGCGATCGTCGTGATCGCCTCCGACAACGGCGGCGAATCGACCTCGACCGTCGCGCCGATCACGACGGAAACCGCGCCGAGCGAGTCGACCAGCACCGAATCGACGCCGGCGAAGACCGAATCGACTTCGACCGCGCCGACGACGACGGAATCGACCGAAGCGACGACCACCGAAACGACCGAAGCCGAACCGGCTCCCGAAGAAGAAAACGGCAGCGGCGGCATCGGCGCCCCCTGAGCCATGACCGAGCCGGCCCCCGAGCAGGTCCGCACCGCGGGCTACGAGGCCGACCCGGCCGAGGTCCGGCGGGTCCTGCTGCTCTACTCGGGCGGCCTCGACACCAGCGTGATGCTGAAGTGGATCCAGGACCGCTACGGCGCCGAGGTCGTCTGCCTCACGGTCAACCTCGGCCAGCCGGGCGAGGACTACGCGGTGATCGAAGACAAGGCGAAGCGGCTCGGGGCGCTCGAGTGCCACGTCGTCAACGCCCGCGAGCGCTTCGCCGCCGACTTCGTCGCGCCGGCGATCAAGGCCAACGCCCTCTACGGCGGCGGCTACCCGCTGTTCACGGCGCTCGGGCGGCCGCTGATCGCCGAGCTGGCGGTCGAGTACGCGCGGCGATCGGGCTGCGACACGATCGCCCACGGCTGCACCGGCAAGGGCAACGACCAGGTGCGGATCGAGGCGACTGTGGCGACGCTGGCGCCGGAGCTGAGGACGATCGCCCCGGTCCGCTCCTGGCAGATGGGCCGCGAGGAGGAGATCGCCTACGCCCGCGAGCACGGCATCCCGGTCAAGGGCGGCACCGAGGCCGCGCCCTACTCGATCGACGACAACCTCTGGGGCCGCTCCTCGGAGGGGCGCTGGATCGAGGATCTCGGCCACGCACCCGAGGACGACGTCTTCCAGCTCGTCACCCGGCCCGAGCAGGCGCCCGACGAGCCCGAGACGGTGACGGTCGAGTTCGAGGCCGGCGTCCCGGTCGGTCTCGACGGCGAGCGGCTCGGGCTGGTCGAGCTGATCGAACGGGCGGCGGAGGTCGGCTGCCGCCACGGCGTCGGCATCGTCGATCACATCGAGGACCGGATCGTCGGCCTCAAGGTGCGCGACATCTACGAGGCGCCGGCGGCGGCGATCCTGCTGACCGCCCACCAGGAGCTGGAGAAGCTGGTCGGGACGATCCACCAGAACCAGTTCAAGCCCGGGCTCGACCAGAAGTGGGGCTACCTGGTCTACGCCGGCCTCTGGTGGGAGCCGCTGCGCTCCGACCTCGACGCTTACATGAACGCGGTCAACGCGCAGGTGAGCGGGACGATCGGCCTGCGCCTCTACAAAGGCGGCGTGCGGGTTGTCACCCGCTCCTCGCCGAACGCCGTCTACGACGCCGACCTCGCCTCCTTCGCCGAGTCGGGCGGCCTCTTCTCGCAGGCCTCCTCGCCGGGCTTCATCGAGCTGTGGTCGCTGCAGTCGCGGATGGCGTACCGGATCCGGCAGCGCGAGGAGGGGGAGGACTGATGTACGACAGGCTCGGCAAGGCGGCGCTGCGCTTCACGGTCGCCTACCTGCGCAAGCGCTACCGGCGTGAGATCCGGATCGGCGTCGGCCTCGGCGCGGTGGCGATCGGCGTCGCCGTCTACCTGGCCAACCGAGACGTCCCCGAGGGCTAGGCCATGCGGCGCAGGTCGGCGATGGCGATCCTCCTCGCGGCGCTGCTCCTCGCCGCCTCGGCCCACGCCGCCGGGATCGGCGCGCTGCGCTCCAAGGTCGAAGCCGGCCGCAGCGAAGCGGCCTCGCTGGGCAGCCAGATCCGCGCCACCCAGGAACGCGTCCTCGCCGCCGAAGGGGAAGCCGCCGCAGCCTCCAAGCACGAGCAGAGGCTCAGCGCGCTGCTGTCCCAGGGCCGCGAACGGGCGGCCCGGTTGGCCGCTGCGGTCGCGCGCTCCGAACGGCACCTGGAAGCCGAGCGCGCCCGCCTGCGCCGCGCCCGCCGCGACCTGGCGCGACGGCTGGTGGCGATCTACGAGAGCGGCTCGCCGAGCACGGCGAGCGTCGTCCTCGCCTCCGGCAGCTTCGAAGAACTCGCCACGCGCTCCGAATACCTGCAGCGGATACAGGACTCCGACACGGCGCTGGCGGCACGGGTGCAGCAGGTGCGCAACCGGGTTCGGCACGAGCTGGAGTTGGTGGCGACTCTGAAGGCCCGGGTCAACGCCTACGACGAACGCCTCGCCGCCGCCCGCGCGGAAATCGCCGGCGTGCGGGCCGAAGCCGAAGCGGCCGCGGCCCGGCTCGACGCCCTCTCGGCCGAACGCTCGGCGGCGCTGGCCAAGCTCAAATCGCAGATCGGTCACTGGGTGAGCGACATCGAGGCGGCCGAAGCGGCCGGCCGCGCCGCCGCCGAAGAAACGGTCGGCCGCTGGCTCGGCGGCCCCTACTCGATCCCCACCTACATAGTCATGTGCGAGTCCGGCGGCAACTACGGCGCCGTCAACCCGGGCAGCGGCGCCGGCGGCGCCTACCAGATCCTCCCGTCAACCTGGTCGCTGTACGGCGGCCAGGGCTCGCCGCAGAGCGCGCCGAAGGAAGAACAGGACCGGATCGCGGCCGAAATCTGGGCCGACTCGGGCCCCGGCGCCTGGGTCTGCGGCTGATACGCTTCTAATACAAAAGACTGCGAAACTTTTTACATTCGGCGCACCACCCGTGCGAGGCGCCCGGTTAGCGTCAGCGAGCATGGAGGCGATGAGAGTGACCTGGACGGACGAGCGGATAGACGACCTGAGCGGCAAGGTCGACGAGACCAACCGGCGGATCGGCGATCTCGACCGGGAGATGCACGCGGAATTCCGTGCCGTCCGCGCGGAAATAAAGACGATGATGACCACGCTGTTGGCGACGATGATCGGCGGCTTCGTCACCCTCTTCGCGGCGATCCTGGGCCTTGTCGCCGCCATCTTCATCCAGCTCTGAGAGGGGGAGCAGGGGAGGGGCAACCCGCGTCGAAGGGGCTGCTGTGTTCGTGCGCAAGAAGCGAGGGCCCTCGGCGCGGCGGCCCAAGGGCCGGGCGAAAGCCAAGGCCAAGCGGGGCCCGCGGCTGCACCTGCCCGAGGGGCTGCAGCAGCGCCACCTCGACCTGATCGGCCTCTTCCTGATCGCCGCCGGCGTCTACCTGACCTTCGTGCTGTTCTTCGGCTGGGACGGCGGCAAGGTCGGCTACGGGCTCGAAACCGGGCTTGAATACCTGGTCGGCCGGGTCGGCGCGAAGATCGCCACCCTGCTGATGTTGGCGGTCGGGGCGATGCTCGTCACCGGCACCTCGGTCTCGACCGTCTTCCGCGGCCTCGGCCGCGGGGTGCGGCATACCGTGCGCGGCAGCCACGACATCGCCCAGACGGCGATCCAGCACCGCGAGGCGCGCCGGGGGGAAAAGCGCGGCGAGAAGACCTACGGCTTCGAGACCGAGCCCGGCCCGACCGACGTGATGAGCACCTATCCCGAGAACGACGACTTCGAGCCGACCGTGGCGATTCCCGAGGAGCCGGGGGAGGACGAGCCGGTCACCCAGGATTTCCAGGCGGAGGTCGACGAGGTCGAGCACCCGGCCGAGGAGATCGCCGAGCAGGAGTCGCTCCCGCTGACGCCGATGGGCAACAAGCGCGGCGTCACCGAATCGGAGCAGATCGACTACCGCCCGCCGCCGGCCAAGGTGCTGGAAAAGGGCAAGGGCGACAAGGGGCCGGACCCGCGCGACCACGAGGAGATCGGCCGCAAGCTGGTCGAGACGCTGGGCCACTTCGGGGTCGAGGCGCGGATCGTCGGCATCGTCAGCGGCCCGCACGTCTCCCGCTTCGAGCTGCGCCTCGCGCCCGGCACCAAGGTGAAGAAAGTCACCGAGCTCTCCAACGACCTCGCCTACGCGCTGGCCTCGACCGACATCCGCATCCTCGCGCCGATCCCCGGCAAGCAGGCGGTCGGGGTCGAGGTGCCGAACGCCCGCCGGCGCCTGGTCCGGCTCGGCGACATCTACGCCGGCCGGCCCGAGAAGACCTCGCCGCTGGTCGCCTGGCTCGGCAAGGGGATCGACGGCAACCCGGTCTGGACCGACCTGGCGAAGATGCCGCACGTGCTCGTCGCCGGCACCACCGGCTCGGGCAAGTCGGGCTGCGTCAACGCGATCCTCGCCTCGATCCTGATGCAGGCCTCGCCGAACGACGTGCGCCTCGTCCTCGTCGACCCCAAGCAGGTCGAGCTGAACCACTACGAGCACGTCCCGCACCTGCTCACCCCCGTCGTTACCTCGCCGCGGCTGGCCGCGAACGTGCTGGCCAACCTGATCGGCGAGATGGAGAGCCGCTACGGGATCATGGGCGAAGCCCGCGCCCGCAACCTGGCGGAGCTGAACCGCGCCCGGGCCAAGGCCGGCGAAGCGCCGCTGCCGCACATCCTCTGCGTGATCGACGAGCTCGCCGACCTGATGATGGTCGCCCCGGCCGAGGTCGAGGACTCGATCATCCGCCTGGCGCAGAAGTCGCGCGCGACCGGCATCCACCTGGTGCTGGCGACGCAGCGTCCTTCGACCGACATCATCACCGGCACGATCAAGGTCAATATCCCCGCCCGGATCGCCTTCGCCGTCTCCTCGCAGACCGACTCGCGGGTGATCCTCGACCAGGGCGGGGCGGAGGCCCTGCTCGGCCAGGGCGACATGCTGTTCCGCGGCGCCGGCACCTCGAAGCTGGCGCGGATCCAGGGCGCTTTCGTCACCGAGGAGGAGATCGCCCGGATCACCGGCCACTGGGCCAAGCAGGGCGAACCGGAGTTCGAGGCCGAGCTGCTCGAGGTGCGCGAGGAGAAAGGGGTCGAAGCCGAGGGCGATTTCGACCCCGACAGCGACGACCTGCTCGACGAAGCGATCCGCACCGTGGTGCAGACGGAAACCGCCTCGGTCTCGATGATCCAGCGCCGTCTGCGGGTCGGATACACCCGTGCCGGCCGGCTGATCGACATGCTCGAGCGGCGCGGCGTGATCTCCGGCTACGAGGGCTCCAAGCCGCGCCAGGTGCTGATCGGGGAGGCCGATCTGCCGCGCGTGCTGGGCGGCGATCCGGCGCCCGAGCCGGTCGCCGTCGAGGGCGACGAGCCCGCCTGACGCAGACCGTTCACGTCCGAGCGGCGCAAATGGACACAATGTCGGCGTGGACACCGGCATCGGAGCAACCCTGCGCGAGGCGCGGAATCGTCGCAAACTCGACCTTTCCGAAGTCGAGGAGGCGATCAAGATCCGTCCCCGCTACCTGCTCGCGCTGGAGAACGAGGAGTGGGACGTCCTTCCGGGCGGCGCCTACACCCGTGGCTTCATCCGCAGCTACGCCGTATACCTGGGGCTCGACGGCGACCGCTTGGCCGACGAGTACCGCCGCGCCACGATGCCGGCCGGGGGGGAGCGGGTGCCGAAGCGGATCGAACCCGTCCCGGCGACCGCCCGGCGCGGTGGCCCCCGCATCCCCGGGCGCGTCCTGGCGGCGCTCGTCGTCCTCGGCCTGGTCGTTCTGGTGGTCGCGATCGGCTTGGTCAGCGGCGGTGGAGGCTCCTCTTCGTCCCCGTCCGGCGGGGCGAACGGCAAGAAGCGCGGCAAGAGCAAGAAACAAGCAGAGACCGTCGCGGCGAAGCCGGGCGTCGCGCTCGGCCTGGCCGCGACCGGCGAAGTCTGGGTCTGCCTGCTCGACAGCCGCGAAGAACCGCTGGTCGAAGGCCAGGTGCTCGAAGCCGGCACCAGGCTGGGGCCGTTTCGCGGCAAGGGCTTCACGATGGCGTTCGGCAACGGCGAAGTCAACCTGACGATCGACGGCAAGCCGGCCTCGACCCCGCCGAGCAACAGCCCGGTCGGCTACGAGGTCAGCGCGAAGGGCAAGCTGAAGCCGCTGGAAGAAGGCGAAAGGCCGACCTGCGAATGAGCGGGGATGCGGTCAGGGCCGGGATCGTCGTCACCGGCACCGAGGTGATCACCGGGCGGATCGTCAACCGCAACGGGCCCTGGATCTCCGAACGGCTGGCCGACCTCGGGGTCGAGGTGGCCCACATCCTCGTCGTCGCCGACCGCCCCGCCGACCTCGAGGCGGCGCTGCGGTTCATGGCCGCCGAGGGGATGGACCTGATCGTCACCTCGGGCGGGCTCGGCCCGACCGCCGACGACCTGACCGCCGAGACGGTCGGCCGTTTCGCCGGCCGCGCGATGGTCCTCGACGAGGCGATGGAGGAGAAGATCGCCGCGATCCTGCGCAACTTCGCCCGCCGCTTCCGCTTCGACGAGGAGGCGGTGCGGGAGGCCAACCGCAAGCAGGCGATGGTGCCGGAGGGCTCGCTGCCGCTCGACCCGGTCGGCACCGCCCCGGGGCTGGTCGTCCCGGCCGCGGAGCGCGTCGTCGTCGTCCTGCCCGGGCCGCCGCGCGAGCTGCGGCCGATGTGGCCGCGGGCGGTCGATTCCGCTCCGGTGCAGGCGATCCTGGCGCGGGCCACGCCGCTGCTCGCCTACACGGTGCGGATGTTCGGCATCCCCGAGTCGGAGATCGCCAAGAGCCTGCGCGAGATCGAGGCCGGCGGCATCGACGTCGGCGCGGTCGAGATCACCACCTGCCTGCGGCGCGGCGAGATCGAGATCGACGTCCGCTACCGGACCGGGCAGGCCGCGGTCGCCGAGGCGGTGCGGGCGGGCCTTGCCGAGCGCCACGGCCGCCACGTATTCAGTCTCGACGGGGAGACGATCGACAGCCAGGTCGCCGGCCTCCTGCGGGGACGGCGGCTGGGCCTCGCCGAGTCCTGTTCGGGGGGGCTGCTGGCGGCGCGGATCACCGACCTGCCCGGCGCCTCCGCCTACTTCGCCGGCAGCGTCGTCGCCTACTCGAACGAGGCCAAGGCGGCGCTGCTCGGCGTCGACCCGGGGCTGATCGAGGCCCACGGCGCGGTCTCGCCCGAGGTCGCGGCGGCGATGTCGGCGGGGGCGCTGGAGCGCTTCGGCGCCGACGTCGCCGTCTCGATCACCGGCATCGCCGGTCCTGAGGGGGGCAGTGAGGAGAAGCCGGTCGGCTACGTCTGCTTCGACGCCCGCCTCGCCGACGGCACGAGCATCGCCCGCGATCCGGTCATCCCCGGCGGGCGCGACGACATCCGCGAGCGCTCGGCGCTGGTCGGGCTGCACCTGCTGCGCACCCTGCTCGGCGGCGTGGACGCGCCTCTGTAGCGAAGTGGGCACACTCTTTTTACATTCGCGTGTTGTCTCGCGCGCTGCGGCCCCGTAGCGTCCCCGGGCATGGCGAAGGAGAGGCTGAAGAGCCCGCGGGCGAGGTTGTTCGTCGCCCTCGAGCTGCCCGCGTCCGTGCGGGACGGGATCGTCGCCTGGGGGCGGGAGGCGCTCGCCGACCCGGCGCTGCGCCCGGTCGCCCCCGAGTCCCTGCACATCACCCTCGCCTTCCTCGGCTGGACGGCGGAGAAGGAGGTTCCGCGCCTGAGCGGGATCGTCGAGGAGAGCCGCGGCCCGGCGCCGCGGATCGCGCTGGGCGCTCCGGTGCCGCGGCCGGTGCGGGGGAGGCCAGGTCTGTTCGCGTTGCCGGCGGATTCGCCGGGCGCCGTCGAGCTGCAGGTCGGGCTCGGCCGGCGGCTGGTCGAGGCGGGGCTCTACGAGCCCGAGAAGCGACCGTTCTGGCCGCACGTGACGGTCGCCAGGGTGCGGCGCGAGGAGCGCGGCTCGAAGCGGCCGGCGCTCGTCTCGCGGCCGCCGGGGGCATTGCCGCAAGCGTTGCTGCAGCCTGCGGTTTGCCGCCGATTGACGCTCTACCGTTCCAAACTCCAGCCGCAGGGTGCGCAGTACACCCCGCTGGCGCAAGTCGAGCTGCCCGCAGGCGGGCGGCAGTGAGGTGAGTGAGATGGCAGACAAGAAAGCGGCTCTGAAAGACGCCTCGGCGAAGGACGCCAAGGCCAAGGACGCGGCCCTCGAGGCGGCGGTGACCCAGATCGAGCGCGACTTCGGCCAGGGCGCGCTGATGCGCCTCGGCGCCGACGCCGCGATCCCGATCGAGGCGATCCCGACCGGGGCTCTCTCGCTCGACCTGGCGCTCGGCATCGGCGGCGTGCCGCGGGGGCGGATCGTCGAGATCTTCGGCCCCGAGTCCTCGGGCAAGACGACGCTGATCTACCACGTGATCGCCGAGGCCCAGGCCCGCGGCGGGATCTGCGCCTTCATCGACACCGAGCACTCGATCGACCCGGGCTACGCGGGCAAGATCGGCGTCGACACCGACGAGCTGCTGGTCTCCCAGCCCGACTACGGCGAGCAGGCGCTGCAGATCGCCGACCGGCTGATCGCCTCGGCCGCGGTCAACGTCGTCGCGATCGACTCGGTCGCCGCGTTGACCCCGAAAGCCGAGCTCGACGGCCAGATCGGCGACACCACGGTCGGCCTGCAGGCGCGACTGATGTCGCAGGCGATGCGCAAACTGGCCGGCAACCTCAACCGCACCAACACCGTCTGCCTGTTCACCAACCAGATCCGCGAAAAAGTCGGCGTCCAGTTCGGCTCGCCGGAGACCCAGCCGGGGGGCCGCGCGCTGAAGTTCTACGCCTCGCAGCGACTCGACATCCGCCGCATCGAAACCCTCAAAGAAGGGACCGAGGCGGTCGGAAACCGGGTGCGGGTCAAAGTCGTCAAGAACAAGGTCGCCTCGCCCTTCAAGCAGGCCGAGTTCGATATCGAGTACGGAGTCGGGATCTCCCGCGAGGGCGGCCTGATCGACTTCGGGATCGAGCACGAGCTGGTGAAGAAATCGGGAGCGTTCTTCTCCTACGGCGAGACCCGCCTCGGCCAGGGTCGCAACAACGCCAAACAGTTCCTCGTCGACAACCCCGAGGTCGCGAGCGAGCTGGAGGCGAAGATCCGTGCCGCGCTCGGCATCGGCGAGGAGGGCGCGGTGCCCGTCCAGCCGCAGGAGCCCCCGGTCGCCGAAGAAGATGTCCCCAAGGCCGCCTGAGGCTGACCGCAGCTAATAAGATCACGGCCGCATGGACAACGAAACCCTCTTCTTCGTGATCGGACCCCTGCTCGCCGTCTCGGCGGTGGTCGTCAGCTTCGTCGGCCTGCGGGTCAAGGGCTTCCCCGGCAAGGCGGCGCCGCTCGTCTTCCTCTGGTTCGCGATCCTGGTCGGCGCCACGACCACCTTCGCCGTGCTCCACTCCAAGGACGAGGAATCCCGCCACGAGAAGTCGGTCGACCTGCCCAAGGCGACCGAAGAAGCGGAACGGGCCGAGAAGCAGTAGCCCCGGTGCCGGGTCGGGCCTCGCCGGCGCCTCGCTAGGCTGAGCCGATGGCCAGCTACCACGTCACCACGTTCGGCTGTCAGATGAACGTGCACGACTCCGAGCGGATGCAGGGGATGCTCGAGTCGCTTGGCTACGAGCGGGCGCAGAATCGCGCCGAGGCCGACCTGATCCTCTTCAACACCTGCTCGATTCGCGAGTCCGCGGACAACCGCTTCGTCGCCCACCTGGGCGAGGCGAAACGGCTGAAGTCCGAAGACCCCGAACGGGTGGTCGGGGTCGGCGGCTGCTGGGCGCAGTCTGTCAAGGAGGAGGTCTTCGAGCGCTTCCCGTTCGTCAACGTCGCCTTCGGGCCCGGGCAGATCCACCGCCTCGCCGAGTTCCTCAACTCCGATTCGTTGACTGCCCAGGGCTACTTCGAGTTCGAGGACTTCTCCGGCCACCTGCCGGCCCGGCGCGAGCGCGAGTTCCAGGGTTGGCTGCAGATCTCCCAGGGCTGCAACTGTAGGTGCGCCTACTGCATCGTCCCCTCGACCCGCGGGCGCGAGCAGAGCCGCGACCCGGTCGAGCTGGTCGCCGAGGCGGAGGCGCTCGCCGCCGACGGGGTGAGCGAGGTGACGCTGCTGGGCCAGAACGTCAACAGCTACGGACGCGACCTGCCGCGCGAGTCGCGGATCGGCTTCTCCGAGCTGCTGACGTGGGTCGATGCGGTCGAGGGGATCGAGCGGATCCGCTACACCAGCCCGCACCCGAAGGACATGCGCGAGGACGTGGTCCGCGCCCACGCCGAGCTTCCCGCCCTCTGCGAGCACATCCACCTGCCGCTGCAGTCGGGCTCCAGCGCGATCCTCAAGCGGATGCGCCGCACCTACGACCGGCAGCGCTACATGGACCGGGTCGCGCTGATCCGCGAGCACGTCCCCGACTGCGCGATCACCACCGACGTCATCGTCGGCTTCCCGGGCGAGACCGAGGCCGACTTCGAGCAGACGCTGGAGGTCGTCAACGAGGTCGGCTACGACAGCGCCTTCACCTTCGTCTTCTCGCCGCGGCGCGAGACCGAGGCGGCGACGATGGGCGAGCAGCTGCCGCACGCCGTGAAGAAGGAGCGGATGGGGCGCCTGGTCGAGCTGGTGCAGGCGCGGGCCGCCGAGCGGGCCCAACGGTTCGTCGGGCGCGAGATGGAGGTGCTCGTCGAAGGTCCCAGCCGGACCGATCCGGCGCGGCTGCGGGGGCGGACTCGGCACAACAAGGCGGTCAACTTCGACGGCACTGCCGAAGCGGGTCAATTCGTCACCGTGGAGATCGACAGCGCGACTTCTATGACGCTTGCAGGGACCGAGAAGTTGCGTAGCGTGGTGGGGTAGGGGTGTCGGCGCTACCGTGCGCTCAAACCTCGCCCCGACGGCGGCGGGGGGAGGGGTGGGGGGGCAACCCCTCTCTCAACTTTTCCGCGGGCAGCGGGGCGTCTCTCATGGACGCCGTCGGGCGGAAAAGTACAAGCCGTTCGGGGCAGCACCCCCACCCCTCCTCGTGAACGTCCTGGCGATATTCGGGCCGACGGGCGTGGGGAAGACCGGCGTCGCCATCGCCCTGGCGGAGGAGCTGCGGAGGCGGGGAGAGGATCCCATCGCCATCTCTTGCGATGCGCTGCAGGTCTACGAGGGACTGAGCGTGCTCACCGGCGTTGCGACCGCTGCGCAGCGGGAGAAGCTGGAGCATCGGTTGGTGGGGTTCGTGCCCGTCACCCAGCCGTTTTCCGTCGGGGACTACATGCGGCTTGCTCATCGCGAGATCGACGTTGCTCTGGATGCGGGGCGGCGGCCGATCGTGGTGGGGGGGACGGGGTTGTATCTGCGGGCCGCGGTGGCGGAGCTTTCGCTGGTCAAGGCGCCGGCGGGGGCTGAGGACTCGGAGCTCTGGTCGCCGCAGACGCGGTTGCCGACGACGATCTTCGGGCTCGATATGGAGCGGGCGCTGCTGTATGAGCGGATCGACGCTCGGACCGAGGCGATCGTCGCCGGTGGGGCGGAAGACGAGGTGCGGCGGGCGGAAGCGCTCGGGCCATCGCGGACTGCGCGCAAGGCGCTCGGCTTCGACGAGCTGCTCGGCGGCGACGTCGAGCTGACGAAGAAGCGCTCGCGCAACTACGCCCGCCGCCAGCTCACCTGGATGCGCAAGATCCCCAACCTCCACCACATCGACCGCACCGCCCAAGACGACACAGCGATAGCCGTGGAGATCGTGGCTGCCTTGGCCGATTGAAGGCTTTGGGGGTCCATAGACCCCCAAAACCTTCCGGCGAGCCGGCGAGCCCCGGAATAGGCTGCCGTCATGCGATTCGAGAAGTGGCAGGCGCTGGGGAACGACTACCTGATCTTCGAGGCGGATGGGCTGCCTCGGGAGTTGAATGCGCCGCGGGTGCGGCTCCTTTGCGATTCGCACTTCGGGATCGGGTCGGACGGGGTGCTGCTGCTCTCGCGCAGCGATGACCCAGGGCTGGTCGCCTCGCTGCGGATCTTCAACCTCGACGGGTCGGAGGCCGAGCTGTCGGGCAACGGGGCCCGCGAGGCGATCCTCTACCTGCGCCGCCACGGTTGGACCGAGGAGGACACCTTCACGATCGGCACCGCCGCCGGGCCGGTGACGCCGACGATCACCTCGGAGCGGACCTGCTCGGTGGAGATGGGTCGGGCTTCGACCGTCTCCAAGGACTTCCCCTCGGGCGCGTCCGACGGCCGCGGGTCGTTGACCGTCGGTGGCCGCGAGTGGGACTTCCAGCACGTCTCGATCGGCAATCCTCAGTGCGCGATCGAGGTCGGCGACGAGGTCGAGGAGCTCGACATCGCGGCGATCGGGCCGACGATCGAAGGCCACGAGCTGTTCCCCAATCGCACCAACGTTTCCTTCTACGCGGTCAACGGCAGCCGCGTGCGGGCGCGGATCTTCGAGCGCGGGGTGGGGGAGACGCTCTCCTCCGGGACGGGGGCGAGCGGCGCCGCGATCGCCGCCTTCCTCGCCGGAGCGCCGAGCCCGATCGTCGTCGAGCTGGACGGGGGGGAGCTGGAGGTCGAGGTCTCCGACGAGCTCGACGTGCGGCTCAGCGGCTGGGCGGAGCCGGTCTGCTCGGGCGAGCTGTCGGCGGAGCTGCTGCGAGCGCTCGCCGATCTTTAGGGTTCCGTCGATGACCGAGACGAGCGCCAAGCCGGGCATCGCCGCGCCCTCGAAGCGGCTGGAGGCGATGCCTCCATACAAGTTCCAGGAACTCGAGCAGCAGATCGCCGAGAAGCGCGCCGCCGGGATCGACGTGATCAGCCTCGGCATCGGCGATCCCGACCGGCCGACCTACCCCTACGTCGTCGAGGCGATGCGGGAGGCGGTCGCCGACCCGGCCACGCACCAGTACCCGAGCAACCGCGGCCGCGACGATTTCCGCCGGGCCTTCGCCGAGTTCTACGACCGCCGCTTCGGGGTCGAGATCGACCCCGACGGCGAGGTGATTCCGGCGATCGGCGCCAAGGAGTGCATCTACAACCTCTGCTTCGCCTTCCTCGACCCGGGCGGCGTCGCGCTCGCTTCCGACCCCGGCTATCCGGTCTACACCGGCGGCCCGATCCTCGCCGGGGCGACGCCGGAGCTGTTGCCGCTGCTGCCCGAGTTGGGCTTCGCCCCGGACCTCGCCGCCGTGCCCGCCGAGGTTGCGGCGAAGGCGCGGCTGATGTTCCTCAACTACCCCAACAACCCGACCGGGGCGATCGTCCCGGAGGGGTTCTTCGAGCGGGTCGTCGAGTTCGCCCGTGAGCACGAGATCCTCGTCGTCCACGACAACGCCTACTCGGAGACGACCTACGACGGCTACGTCGCGCCGAGCTTCCTCGCCACGCCGGGGGCGAAGGAGGTCGGCGTCGAGGTCTTCTCGCTCTCCAAGGGCTTCAACATGACCGGCTGGCGCTGCGCGGCGATTCTCGGCAACCGCGAGGCGGTGCAGACCTACTGGCGGCTGAAGACGAACGTCAACTCGGGCCTGTTCGAGGCGGTGCAGCTGGCCGGCGCCGCGGCGCTGCGCGGCCCGAGCGAGCCGCTCGCCGAGATGAACGCGACCTACGCCCGGCGCCGCGACCTCGTCGTCAACGCGCTGGGCGAGATCGGCGTCGAGGTCGCGGCGCCGAAGGGGACGATCTACGTTTGGGCGCCGGTCCCCGCGGGCCACACCTCGACCAGCTTCGCCGAGCTGGTTCTGGAGGAAGCGGCGGTGGTGGTCTCGCCGGGGTCGATGTATGGGCCCAGCGGCGAGGGGTTCTTCCGCATCGCCCTGACCGCGCCGGACGACCGCATCAGTCAGGCGGTCGAGCGGATGAGGGAACACCTCTCATAGGCGCTGACCTTCCTCTAGCTTGTTCCAGTAGCGGTTCAGGCCTCGCCACTGGTATTGCGGTGGGACGCACTGGATTAGCTCGCTGGCGGCCTCTTTGCTGGTAGCGATAGCGGCGACGCGCTCGCGGTGGCGCTGCTCGTAGGCGTCCTCGGGCAGATCTCTCGCCAGTTGGGCCTCCTCTCGGAGGCGCTCGCGTGCTCGTTGGAGATGGGGAAGGGGGTCGTCGATCTGGCCGAAGTGGGTTAGGGCCAGTCGCTCGGGGCACCAGGCTTCGACGATCTCGATCGAGTTCTCCCAGGCCTCGATGTCGATGTCGGGCGGTGGGGTGGGGGGGACGACCAGGTCGACGCCGGGGATCCGCACGGCGGCGACGTCGCCGACGAAGGCGGTGCCGGTCTCCTCGTGCAGGTAGCAGATGTGGTGGGAAGCGTGGCCGGGGGTGTAGGCGACGCGCATGCCGAGCACGCGCTCACCGCCGGAGAGCGCGGTCACGTTGGCCTCCGGCACCGAGACGATCTCACCCCAGAGTCGCTGCATCTGATCGCCGTAGAGGCGCTCGGCGCTGGCCAGCAGTCTCGAGGGGTTGACCAGGTGGGGCGCGCCGCGCTCGTGCACGTAGACCTCGAGGTCGGGCCAGCGCCGCACCAGGGCGCCCGTCGCTGCCGCGTGGTCGAGGTGGATGTGGGTCAGCAGCAGCGCCCGCGGGCGCTCGTCGCCGAGTGCCTCGAGCAGGGTCTGCAGCGAGGACTCCGGCCCCGGGTCGACCAGCGCGTCGCCGACCTGCCAGCAGCCGATCACGTGCGGCCGCCCGAGGTGCATGACGTCGATGACGCGCATCGAGTCCGCCCCGGCGATCAGGCGGGAGTCGGCGAGGGGAAGCGGTCGTCCGCTTCGAGCGTCTGCCGCCAGCCCTCCTCCATGCCGCGCGGCGCGTAGCCGAGCTCGCGGGTCGCCTTCTCGTGCGTGGCCCAGAAGGTGACGCCGTCGGCGGAGGAGATCAGCTCGCGCAGATTGGGCGGCTGGCCCATCAGCTTGCCGACCAGCGGCCCGATCGGCGTCATCGCCTTCATCAGCGCGACCGGCATCGCCCGCTTCGGCGCCTTGCGGCCGCTGAGGCCGGCGACCACCTCGATCGCCTCACGCATCGTCGTCACCGGGCCGCTCAGCACGTAGGTCTCGCCGGTCTTGCCCTTGTCGAGCGCCAGCAGGATCCCGGCCGCGATGTCTTCGACGTGGGTGAGGCAGATGCCCAGCTCGGGGAAGGGGAGCAGCGGCAGTTTTCCGGCGAGGAACTGTTCGAGCAGGTCGGCGACCTGGGAGGTGTCGCCGGGCCCGTAGACGCCGCCGGGCTGGACGATGATCGCCGGCAGCCCGTCGGCGATCGCCCGCTTGGCGAGCCTGTGCGCCTCGAGCTTCGTCTCCTCGTAGTAGGAGGTGAACTCCCGGCCGGGGTGCTCGTAGGACTCGTCGACGACCTGGCGGTGGGTGTTGCCGAAGACGCCGACCGTGGAGACGTAGACGAGCTTCGGCAGCCCGGCCTCCCGTGCCGCAGTCAGGACCCGCTCGGTGCCGGCGACGTTGGCCTCCCACATCGCCGGGTGCTGAGAGGCCGGGATGCCGACCTCGTACATCGCCGCGGCGTGGATCGCCGCGTCGCAGCCCTCCATCCCCTTGCGAATCGTCTCGGCGTCGCCGAGGTCGCCGCCGACGAGCTCGCAGCCCCGCTCGGCGAGCCGGTGCCCCTTCTCGGGGCTGCGGACGAGGCAGGCGACCTCGTCCCCGCGCTCGCGCAGCCGGCGCACGACCTCGCCGCCGATGAACCCCGTTCCCCCGGTTACGAAGACCTTCACGGTCGCAAAGCCTATCCGCACCCGCCGTCCACCTACAATCGGTTCGAGTGGATCGATCGAGAAACGGGCGCAGCAAGCAGACGCGCTACAGCGCCGACGGCGCCGGCGTCTCCAACCCCCGGGCCCGCCAGCGGGCGCTGGCGATCGGCGTCGTCGACGGCCGCGAGGAGGGCGATCCGCTGGCCGAGCTGAAGGAGCTGCTGCGTACCGCCGGCGTCGCCACCGCCGGCGAGGCGGTCCAGCAGCGCGCCGCGCCGGACCCCGACCGCTACGTCGGCCGCGGCAAGCTGGCCGAGCTGAAGCAGCAGATCGCCGCCTGCGACGCCAACCTGGTCGCCTGCGACGACGAGCTCGCTCCCCGGCAGGAGCGCAACCTCGAAAGCGCGCTGGGCGTGCCGGTGGTCGACCGCACCGCGGTCATCCTCGACATCTTCGCCGACCACGCCCACTCGGCCGAGGGCAAGCTGCAGGTCGAGCTGGCCCAGCTCGAGTACAACCTGGCGCGGATGCGGGGGCTGTGGACCCACCTCGAGCGGCTCGGCGGCGGGATCGGCACCAGGGGCCCGGGCGAGAGCCAGATCGAGACCGATCGCCGCCTCGCCCGCGACCGGATCGCCGCCCTGCGACGCCGCCTGCAGCGGCTGGAGCGCAACCGCGGCGTGATGCGGGCGCGCCGGGAGCGCTCCTCGCTGCCCCGGGTCGCCCTCGCCGGCTACACCAACGCCGGCAAGTCGACGCTGCTGAACGCGCTGACCGGGGCCGAGGTCGGAGTCGGCGACCGCCTCTTCCACACGCTCGACCCGACGACCCGCAGCGTCGAGCTCTCCGGCCGCGACTTCCTCCTCACCGACACGGTCGGCTTCATCGAGAAGCTGCCCCACCAGCTGGTCGAGGCCTTCAAGGCGACCCTGGAGGAGACCGTGCTCGCCGACCTGATCCTGCAGGTCGTCGATGCGGCGGCGTCCGAGGAGCGGCGGCTCGCCGATCTGGCGGCGGTCGAGGCGGTGCTGGAGGAGATCGGCGCCGGCGGGAAGCCGCGGCTGCTGGTGCTCAACAAGGCCGACCTGCTCGACGAGGAGGAGCGCCGCGAGGCGCTGCTGCGCCATCTCGACGCGGTGCTCGTCTCGGCCCTCGACGGCGAGGGGATCGAGGAGCTGCGGGGGAGGATCGAGGCGGTCTTCGCGGATACGCTGGCCGAGGTCGAGCTGCTGGTCCCCTACAGCGAGGGAGCGCGGCTGTCCGAGCTGCACGAGGTGGCCGGGGACCTGGAGCGGACCGAGCGGGAGGACGGCGTGCTTGTGCACGCCAAGGTGCCGGTGGCCGAGATGCACCGGTTCGACGACCTTCTGACCGCTGCGTAGGAGGGGCGCTGTAGGGTGCGCGGCCGTGGAGCTGCGTGTCGTCAAGCTGAAAGATGAGGCGGTGCTGCCGACCCGGGCGCATGCTGGGGATGCCGGGCTGGATCTCTATGCCTGCGAGGCCGCTCATATCGGGCCGGGGGAGCGGTGGAGCGTCGGGACGGGGATTGCGGTGGAGGTGCCCGAGGGGCATGCCGGGCTGGTGCTGCCGCGGTCGGGGCTGGCGCGGGAGCATGGGATCGCGCTGGTCAACGCTCCCGGGTTGATCGACTCCGGCTACCGCGGCGAAGTCCGGGTGCTGCTGCTCAATACCGACCCGGCCGAGACCTTCAAGGTGCAGCCGGGGGAGAGGGTCGCGCAGCTGGTGATCTCGCCGATCGCCCTGCCGGAGCCGGTCGAGGCGGAGGCGCTCGGCGATTCCGCCCGCGGTGACGGCGGCTTCGGCTCTAGCGGCCGCTGATCCTGCGCACGCGGAGGCGGACGACAACCGGGGTGGCGTCGCGGTTGCCGGCGGCGTCGATCGCGAAGACGCGGAAAATGTGACGGCCGGGCCCGACGCGGTAGCGCCGCGGTGAGCGGCAGGGACGGAAGCTGCCCGAGTCGAGCCGGCAGCGGAAGCGCGTCCCCGGCTCGTTCGCTGCGAACGCGAAGCTGACGGTGCGGCGGCGCCCGTGGGCGAGCATCGTGTGAGGGGGCCCGTGCAGGAGCGTGGTCCGAGGCGGGGTCACGTC
This sequence comes from uncultured Solirubrobacterales bacterium, assembly GCA_963702955.1. GTDB lineage: Bacteria > Actinomycetota > Thermoleophilia > Solirubrobacterales > 70-9 > VRUE01. Next base: position 625,690 of record OY969774.1, read on the forward strand.
CGGGGGTGGCGGTGCCGCGGGGGGTGGTGGCTGAACGGCGGGCGGCTGCGGTTCGGAGCCCGGCGGCGTCTGTGGCGGGCGGAAGCTGTTCGGCGGCAGTTCGAGGACCACGTCGCAATCGACGGGCGTAGCGTCGGGACCGTTTTGAGGGAAGTCGATCTCGGCCGTGTCGAAGCCTTCGCCGCAGTCGGGCAGGCCGCCGCCGCCGACCAGACCGGCGCTGGAGGTCGCAAGGTCGATCGAGACCGGCGATTCGAAATTGGCCCAGTTGGCGTTGTCGATGCCGCCGCCGCCGTCGAGGCGATCGCCTTCGCAGACAGCGACGGAGATGAAGAGGTCGTCGTCGGGACCGGCGAGCAGTTCGTCGGTGCCCTGGTTGTTGGGAAGCGCGTCGTCGCCGCCCCCGGCGCTGACGTTGTCGTTGCCAGGGCCGTCGACGAGCACGTCTTCGGCTTCGCTTCCGGTCAGGTGGTCGGCGTTGTTGCCGCCGAGCTCGACGATCGAGGTGCTCGGCGGGAACCCGTGCACGGACAGCGTGTCGTCGCCGCCGAGCCCGGCGAGCTCGAATAGGTCGCCGAGACCTCGTCGACGCCTTCGCTGCCGTCCAGGTAGACGCCCCGCGGGACTTCTCCACCACCGCTCATCAGCCCGACCGCGATCTGCGAGGGGTCGCGCGGGTCGACCTTCTTTTCGCTGCCGCTGAATTGGCACGAGGAGCGGGTCCCGCCGCCTTCGCAGTAGTCGCCGCCGGCGCCCCCGTGGAAATGGTTTTCGCTGCCGGCGGCACCGAGCAGCACGTCGGCGCCACCGCCGCCATAGATCGTCTCCGGGCCCGGGCCGCCGACGATCACGTCGGAGAACGGCGTCCCGATCACGGTCTCGAAGGCTTCGTAGTCGGTCGCCGGCGGCAGTGGTTCGTCAACGCCGCCGCCCTCCGGCGCCTTGCCGTCGTAGGCGAATTCCTGGCTCAGATCGATGTAGACGCCGCGTTCGCCGCCCACCGGCGGAAACCCTTCGTATTCGGAGGCGGGACCGATGCTCCCGAATCCCGGCGTCGCCCCGGTGACGAAGCTGAGCGTGTCGACGCCGGTCGAGCCGCTGTCGCCGAGGTAGTCGATCGTCGCGTCGCCGCGCTCGTAATCGCTGCCTTCTTCGCCGTCGAGCGAGTCGGCTCCGAAGCCGCCGGAGAGCAGGTCGTTTTCGGGGCCGCCGCGCAGGTGGTCGTCGCCGACGCCGCCGTAGAGGCGGTCGTTCCCCGGGCCGCCGTAGAGGCTTTGGTTGCCGCGGCCGCCGTAGATCGTGTCGCCGTCGCCTTCGCCGTAGACCGCGGTGACGCCGTGCGGGACCTGGATCGTGTCCGCGCACGGGGTTCCGTAGATCGTTTCGCCGACTCGCTGCGGGCCTTCGGCGCAGGTGGGCGTGGGGGTCGCGGCCGCCGGCTGCGCGAGGACGGCGAGCAGCAGCAGCGCACCGACCGCGGTCGACATTCGAGTCGCGCAGCGGTTCCGATGTCGACCACGCTCGCTACGCACCGAGCGCCACCTCGCGGGCACAGGCTTCGGCGGCCAGCTCCAGCTCGTCGTCCAACGGCTCCAGCTCGGGCGCCGAGCCGTAGCGGCGCTCCAGCGCCCAGGCGATCAGGCGGTCGGCGAGCCAGGCGTTCTTCGGCAGCAGCGGGCCGTGCAGGTAGGTGCCGATCAGGTTGTCGCGGCGGACGCCCTCGAAGCCGTCCTTGCCGTTGTTGCCGAAGCCGGAGACGACCCGGCCGAGCGGTGCGGCGTCCTCGCCGAGGTAGGTGCGCCCGCCGTGGTTCTCGAAGCCGGCGAGGATTCGCGGTCCGTCGCCGAGGTTGACCTCGATCGCGATGTTGCCGATCAGCCGCGGCCCGGGCTCGCGTACGGTCTCGAGGTCGGCAAGGCCGAGGCCGGGCAGCTCCTCGTCCCCAAGTTGGTAGCTGTGGCCGAGCAGCTGGTAGCCGCCGCAGACCGCCAGCAGCACGGCGCCGTCGGCGACTGCGGCGGCGATCGCCTCGCGCTTGCCGGCGACCATGTCGGCCGCGACCGCCCTCTGGTCGCGGTCCTGGCCGCCGCCCAGGTAGAGCAGGTCGTGGACACCGGGGTCGAAGCCCTCGCCCGGCCCGGCTGCGGCGTAGGAGAAGTCGATGCCGCGCCACTCGCAGCGCCGCCGCAGGAAGACGATGTTGCCCCGGTCAGCGTAGATGTTCATCTGCTCCGGGTAGAGGGCGAGCAGGCGCAGCTCCATCAGCTCCCCCTCTCGAGCAGGACGACGGTCGAGCCGACATGCTCGTCGGTGGCCGGAATCGGGCGCCGCCCTGTGGGCCGCAGCCCGGCCTCGACAGCCTCCGCCTCCAGCGTCGCGGCGTCGAGCGAGTGCAGGACGACCTGGTCGACCTCCTCGCTCAGCTCTCCGCCGGGAGAGACGGTCTGCCGCAAGCGCCGGATGCGGATCGCGCCCGCCTCGACCACGGCCTCGATCGGCAGGCTCGAGTAAACCCACCCCTCGACCTCCCGCGTATCGGGCAGCAACGGAGCGGCGTCGACCGGCGCAGGCATCGACTCAACGATGGCAAACGCCGCAAGCCCACCATCGGCCAGGTGCCGCTCAACGGATCTCAGGCAGGCGACGCGCTCGTCCGGTCCGGCGAAAAGCTGCACCAGCTGCATCGGCGCCAAAACCAACCCGAACTCCCGACCCAACCCAAAATCCCGAGCGTCTCCGACCGCCGCCTCGACCCCATCCCTCACCAGCTCAGCCACAAAGGCCGGGTTCGCGTCCAGCCCGACGACGTGATGCCCACGCCGGGCAAGATGCTTCGCAACCCGTCCGGTTCCGCATCCGAGGTCCAGAACTGCCCCATCGGCTTCGTTGGTCAACTGCTCCCAGATTGCCAAGTCGGCCTCATAGCCACCGCACTCGACTTCGTGCCAGATGACTTCGGCGTCTCGGGCAGGGGCGTCCTTCATCGCCAGAACTCCTTGGTGAGTCCCCGGGACGAAAGAACCTTGTGCAGCTCCATGAGAGCCGTATACGTGGGTAGGGCGAAGAGCCTGTCGGGAGCCTCGGCCACGGCCCGGTCCAGAGATCGCTCGATGTCGTCTTCGATCACGATCGCCTCCACCGGCCACCCCGCGTACTTCAGCCGCAGCGCCATCTCCGGCGCCCGCGTCCCGGCACACGTCACCCGCCGCACGCAGTCGGCGAGCAGCTCGAAGTCGGCGTCCCATATCCAGGAGACGTCGCGACCGTCGGCGATGCGGTCGTTGAGCGCGATCCAGAGGTCGAGCCGCGACCCGCCCGCCTCGAGCTTCAGCGTCCGCAGGACCTCGTTCGCCCCGGCCGGGTTCTTGATCAGCAGGATCGAGACCGACTTGGCGCCGACCGCGACCGTCTCGACCCGGCCGAAGGCGCCGCGCATGTCGGCAAGCGCCGCGGCAATCCGCGGTGGATCGATCCCCAGCTCGAGCGCCGCCGCCACGGCGGCGAGGGCGTTGTAGACGTTGTAGAGGCCGGGGAGGGGGAGCTCCAGCTCGAGCTCGCCGCCGGGGATGCGGAGGGCGACGGTCGAGCCGCTCATCCCGTGCAGCTCGACCCGCGTCGCCGCCACCTCGGGCGCCGGCCGCTCGGCGCCGCAGTTGGGGCAGGAGTAGTGGCCGAGGTGGCCGACGAAGGCGCGCTCGTAGGCGTACGGATGCCCGCAGCGGCGGCAGTGCCTGGCGTCGAAGGCATGCTGCAGCTCGGGCAGCGCCTGCGAGGCGTCCTCGACGCCGAAGTAGACGACGCCCTCGCGCCGCCGGCCCTCGGCGTCGCGGCCGAGGTCGGCGACGAGCGGGTCGTCGGCGTTGAGCACGAAGCGGCTGCGGCCTGCCCGCTCGGCGACCGTCTTCGCCCACTCGTCGGCCAGCGCCTCGGTCTCCCCGTAGCGGTCGAGCTGGTCGCGGAAGAGGTTGCCGAGGACGATCAGGGTCGGGTCGAGCTGGGCGGCGACCTGCGGCAGCCACGCCTCGTCGACCTCGAACAGGCCCTCGTCCCCCCGCTGCTCGAGCAGCGCGGTGGCGATCCCCCAGGTCATGTTCGAGCCGGCCCGGTTGTGGACCGGGCGGCGCCCGGCGGCGGCGAGCAGCGCCGCCAGCATCCCTGCCGTGGTCGTCTTGCCGTTGGTGGCGCTGATCAGGGTCGTGCCGCGGCCGAGGCCCCTGCCCAGCCGGGCGATCGCCGTCGGGTCCATGCGCAGCAGCAGGCGCCCGGGCAGGGTGGTGCCGCCGCCGCGCCCGCTTACCCGGCTGGCAACGCCGACCGCCCGCGCGGCGAGTCGCTTCGCCCCGAACAGCGGCCCGTTCGACTCCGCGCTCACGGGTCGGGGTGCGACGGCACGATCACGCTCAGGGCCCGCGGCAGTAGCCGCAGCGAAGCCGGCAGGTCGGTCAGGTGCTCGCCGTCGGCGTAGACCGGGAACGGGCGGCTTGCGCTCAGCTCGAGCCGAGGCGCGCGGAAGACACGGACCTCGTCCTCCTCGACGTGGGTGCCCTTGAACACCTTCGGCAGGTTACTCAGGAAGCGCAACCTGCCGACCTCGCCGACGACGACCACGTCGAACTCGCCGTCGTCGAGCTCGGCGTCGGGAGCGATGAACATGCCGCCGCCGAACGCCCTGCTGTTGGCGACCGAGACCGAGTAGCCGCTGAAGCGCCGGCGCTCATCCCCGACCCCGATCGTGAAGCGGGCCGGCTTCCAGCCGAGCAGGGTGCGGACGCCGGCGTAGGCGTAGACGAGATTGCCGCGCAGCCACTTCGTCCCGTTTGCGAGGCGGTTGGCTTCGGAGTCGAAGCCGACGCTGACGATGCCGAGGAAGCGCTTGCCGTTGACCTCGCCGACGTCGATGCGGCGGGTGTGGCCGGCGGCCAGGATCGCGGCGGCCTGCTCGGGCTCGGCGGGGACGCCGAGCACGCGGGCGAGGTCGTTGCCGCGGCCCCCGGGGACGATGCCGAGCGGAGTCTCGGAACCCGCGAGGGCGCCGCCGACCGCGCCGATCAGCCCGTCGCCGCTGACCACCACCGGCGCCTCGCCCGCCTCGGCCGCGCGCAGGGCGCGCTCGACGCCGTCCTCGATGCCGCGCGTGCGCTCGACCCGGAAGGCGATCCGGCGCGCGTCCAGCTCCCGCTCGAGCCGCGGCAGCAGCTTCAGGGTGCGCCCGTGCGCAGAGGCGGGGTTGACCAGCAGCGCCAGCGGCATGCCCTCGACGTCCATCTCGGGCGCAGCCTATTCGCGCCGCTCAGCTCTCGCCGCGGAGCAGCGCCAGCCGGAACGGCTCGCCGCCGGCCTCGCCGGACTCGAAGGCCACGAATCCGCGCTGGGCGAGCCGCCACTCCGCCAGCCGTCGCTCGCCGATCAGCAGCAGGCGCCCGCCCTCTCGCAGCACCCGCGCCAGCTCGCCGGGGCGCAGCGGGCCTCCAGCCTGGACGACCAGGTCGAAGAAGCCGTCGGGGTAGGGGAGCGTCCGCCCACGGCTGTGCTTGAAGGCGACCCGGCCCTCGGGGTCGAGGCCGACGCGGGCGGTGGCCTCGCGGATCGCCTCGGCCGAGTCGTCGACGCCGCGCACCCGCGCCGACGGGTACTCGCGGGCCAGGAACAGGGCCCCGTCGCCGTTCCCGCAGCCGACCTCGAGCACGCGCTCCGGCCGGCCGGGCACGCGCAGCACAGCCGCGGCGAGGGGGATCAGCGGCGTCGGCATCTCATCAACATCATCGAGGCTCGCGGTCGAGAAGGGTCGGGTCGTTAGGCTGGTCGTATGGCGAAAGTAAACGTCGGCGACCCAGCACCCGACTTCGAGCTTCCCGGCACGGGGGGGAAGGTCTACCGCCTCGGCGACTACCGGGGCCGCAACGTCGTCCTCGCCTTCTACCCCGGCGACGAAACCCGGGTCTGCACCGCCCAGTTCTGCTCTTACCGGGACAAGGGCGACCGGCTCGACCGGCTCGACGCCGAAGTGCTCGGCATCTCCCCCCAGTCGGTCAACTCGCACGAGCACTGGACGCAGGAGCAGAGCCTCAACGTGCCGCTGCTCGCCGACGAGGACCTTGCGGTGTCGAAGGACTACGGGGTGGCCGGTTGGGCAGGTCCGTTCGCAAAGCTGGCGGGGCTCAAAGACGCGCCCGGCGGCCGCTATGTGCAGCGGGCGATCTTCGTCATCGACGGCGAGGGCATCGTCCGCTACCGCCACGTCTCGAGGACCGGGTCGACTTTCCAGACGGTCGACGACCTCGAACAGGCCGTCGCCGCCCTGGCCTGATGCCCGTCGACCCGCGGCCGTTCGAGGCCGGCGAGGGCCTGACGATCCGCGGCGAGACGGCGGGGGAGGGGAGCCCCGTCGTCCTCTGCCACGGGATCACCGCCACCCGCCGCTACGTCGTCCACGGCTCGCGGGCACTGGAGCGGGCAGGTCACAGGGTCGTCTCCTACGATGCCCGCGCGCACGGCGAGTCCGACCCGGCTCCCGCCGGTCAGGGTTATGGATACCCGGAGCTGGTCGGCGACCTCGAGTCGGTCGTCGCGACGCAGGTGGGCGGGGGTCGGTTCGTCCTCGCCGGGCACTCGATGGGCGCCCACACGGCCGTCGCCTACGCGCTCCGTCACCCCGAGCGCCTCGCCGGGCTGGTCGTGATCGGCCCCGTCTACGGGGGGGGGATCCCGCCGCGGTCGCTCGTCTTCTGGGACGGCCTCGCGGCGGCGCTGGGGGCCGGCGGCGTCGACGGCTTCCTCGACTACATCGACCGCGAGCAGGGCATCGACCCGCGCTGGCGCGACTCGGTGCTGCGCTTCACCCGCGAGCGGATGCTGCGGCACCGCCATCCCGGCGCGCTCGCCGAGGCGCTGCGGCAGGTGCCGCGCTCGCGCCCGTTCGGGGCGATCGAGGAGCTGGCGACGCTGGAGGTGCCGGCGCTGGTGGTCGCCAGCCACGACGCGGCCGACCCCGGCCACCCGCGCGAGGTGGCGGAGCGCTACGCGGAGCGACTGCCGCGGGCGCGGCTGATCGGCGAGGGAGAGGGCGAGTCTCCGCTCGCCTGGCAAGGCGGGAAGCTCTCGCGCGAGATCGCGGCGTTCTGCGCCGAGCCGTCGGTCGCCGGACCTTTAAGCGCGGTATAGGACCGGTTTACTAGCTTTAGGGCGATGAGGGTACCGGCGGAGGGGACCTTGCGGGCGATCGCGGCATTCGTCGCGACGTTCGGCATCGGCGTCGCCACCTACATCACGATCGCCGACTCGAGCGGCGGATCGCCCGTCTGCCTGGCCGGAGGCGGTGGCTGCGAGACGGTCGCCGGCAGCTCCTACTCGCACCTGCTCGGGGTCAACGTCGCCGTCTTCGGGATCGTCGGCTATGTGCTGCTGGTCGCCGCGGCGCTGCTTCGCGGCGACCTCGCGCGCATGGCCGGCTTCGGGATCTCGCTCGGCGGCTTCGGCTTCAGCGTCTACCTGACCTACCTCGAGCTGTTCAAGATCGAAGCGATCTGCCAGTGGTGCGTGTCGAGCGCGGTGCTGATGACCATCCTTTTCGGCTTAAATGCAGTCCGCATGATCGGCTACGTCGGGAAACAGGCATGAGCGGGAAGAGCGCCAGAGAGGAACGGCGCGAGCAGCGCCTCCAACAGGAAAGCGAGGGCGATCGCCAGGAGCGCCGCAAGCGACTGCTGCAGATCGGCAGCGCCGCGGTCTTCCTCGTGGTCATCGTCGTCGCGGTGATCATCGTCATCGCCGGGACCAGCGGCGGCAGCGGCGGCGACACCAACCTCGAGGACGTCGGCCTGGTCGAAAACCAGCTGAGCGGCATTCCGCAGAGTGGCTTGACCCTGGGGCAGCCGGACTCGAAGGTGACGCTTTTCGAGTTCGGCGACCTGCAGTGCCCGGTCTGCAAAGCCTATTCGGAAGAAATCGTCCCCGAGCTGATCAACTCCGAGGTCCGTGGCGGGGCGGCGAAGATCGAATTCCGCAACTTCACGATCATCGGCCCGGAATCGATCCCGGCGGGCGCGGCGGCGATCGCCGCCGGCAAGCAGGGCCGCGGCTGGAACTACCTCGAGCTCTTCTACCGCAACCAGGGCCCCGAGTCCTCCGGCTACGTCACCGACGAATTCATGACCGAAATCGCCAAGGGCGCCGGCGTGAAGAACATCGCCCAGTGGAACAAGGACCGCAAGGACCCCAAGGTCATAGAAGAGGTCGAAGCGACGACCGCCGAAGCGCAGAAGCTCGGCTTCACCGGCACGCCGTCGTTCGCGGTCGAAGGTCCGGGCACCTCGGGCAAGGAAACGCTCGGCACGCCCGGCTCCGCGGAATCGCTCGAAGAATCGATCGAAGAAGCGGGCTAGGGCCAAAGGTGGGGCTCGTTGCGGCCCCTGTACCGGCCGTTCCCGGCTAAGTTGACATAACGTTCATTATCGTGCGTTGAGTTTCAGGCTTCGCCCCGGAGGGCGATCCGCAGCAGGGTCGTCACCGCGGCCAGCGGCCCCCCGGGCAGGTTCGCCGACGGCGATGCGCCGGGGTGCGAATGCGCGATGCGGACGCGCAGCGCGCCGGGACGGCTGCGGAAGCGCAGCGGCGGCGCCATGGTGAGCGCCTCGCCGTCGATTCCAAGCGGGATCGGCGCGTCGGCGTCGACTTCGAGCTCGGGCATCGTCATCTGGCGCCACGGCGGTCCGGCTTCCCCGCTCGTCGCGGGCGGACGCACGTTCACCACCCCAAGCACGGCTTGGTCCAGACGGGGCCGCGTTCCCGAGCCGATCGGCGCCCCCAGCTTGTAGGCGTTGTTGGAGACGAGCATCAGGGCGGTGCTGGTGCACGCTGCCCCCTCCGCGTCCCGCCAGCGCAACTCAAGCGCCTCGCCCTCCGGACCGAGGGTGTCCGGCAGCGTCTCCAGCATCGTTCGCAGCTTCGCCTCGCGGTAGCCCTCCTGGCTGACCGCCTCCGCGTAGATTCCCAGCGAGACGTTGTTGACGAAGACCCGCCCGTTGACCTCGGCGAGGTCGACCAGCCGCTCTCCTCCCGCGACGAAGGCGTCGAGCGCCCCGACGACGTCATCGCGGTCGACGCCCAGGTCGAGCGCGAAGTGGTTGCGGGTGCCCGAGGGGATGCAGGCGTAGGGAAGATCGTGATCGGCGGCGAGTCCGGCGACTATCGCCTGGGAGCCGTCGCCACCCGCCATCGCCAGGGCGTCGGCTCCGTCTCCGATCGCTCGCCGGACCAGGCTCGCCAGGTCATCCCCCGGAGCCAGCTCGACCGCCTCGATGCCGCGCTTCGCCGCCTCGCCGACCAGGCCCACCGCCGCGGCCTTGCCGCCTCCCGAGCGTGGATTGACGAAGAGGACCGGCCTTTGCGGTTTGGGACGATGCGGCAGGGAGCTTTCCGGGGCGAAGGCGGCGCGGGCGCCGACGGTCGCGATCGCGGAGGCGAGCAGCAGCAAGAGCAGCTCCAGCACCCTGTCACCCGAGAGCAGCGTGCCGATGGCCAGGCCGAGCAGCAGCGCCGCCAGGACGAGTCCGGCGCGCCGCGCGACGCCGCGCCGCAGCAGGGCGAGCCAGGCGAGCGTCGCCGCGCCGACCAGGCAGAGCGGCACCACCAGCCCACGGGGGAATTCGTCGCCGAAGGAGAAGCAGGCGATCGCCAACGCCACCGCCCCCGCAAGGATCGCGACGGCTGCCGCCATCCGGCGGTTCATATGATCGCCCGATGTCGGGCTGGCTCGAGGACGCGAAGCGAATCGACCTCGCCGTCTACACGGCGATCGCCCAGACCGAGACCCCGGCGCTGGACACGGCGATGCGGCGACTTTCCAAGGCCGCGGACCACTCCAAGCTCTGGGCTGTCGCGGCCGCCGGCCTCGCCCTCGGCGGCCTGCCCGGACGTCGCGCGGCGATCCGCGGAATGGCCTCTCTCTCCCTCGCCTCGATCTTCGCCAACTTCGTCGCCAAGCCGCTCGCCGTGCGGCGCCGACCGGAGCGGGAAGCGCTCTCGACCTTCGAGGTTCGCCACGTCCCGATGCCGGGCTCGACCTCCTTCCCCTCCGGCCACGCGGCTTCGGCCTTCGCCTTCGCCACCGGCGCCGGGCGGGCGGCGCCCGCGGTCTCCGCCCCGTTGCGTGCCCTGGCGACCCTGGTCGGCTATTCGCGCGTGCATACCGGTGTCCACTATCCCGGAGATGTGCTGATCGGCGCCTTCATCGGCGTCACCGCCGGGGAGGTCGCCGGCCGCCTCCTCGATTCACGCCGGTAGGACCGCGCTTCCCTTAACCAGCGGCCTGACGATCGGCGGCGCCTTGGGCAGCTGCCCGTTCTCGACCTTGTCAAGCTCCAGCGGCGAGGCTTCTATCGCCGCAACCGTGTCGCGGTTGCAGTGGCAGCCGTCGGCGAGGAAGCGCCAGGGCTTCTCGAGGCGGTCCTGCCAGTGGGCCAGGCCCGCGTCCTCGGCGCGGACGTGCTCGACGAACAGCAGTCTGCCGCCGGGCTTGAGGACCCGCGCCGCCTCGGCCAGCGCCGCCGCGGGGTCGGGGACGGTGCAGAGGACCAGCGTGAAGACGGCGGTATCGAAGCTGGAGTCCTCGAACGGCAGCCGTTCGGCGGGCGCGGCGACGATCTCGGCCTCGACTCCGCTTGCCGCCAGTTTCGGCCGCAGCTTCGCCGCCATGTGCGGGTCGGGCTCGGCGAGAACCAGCTCGGTCACGGCCTCCGGGAAGAGATCGAGGTTGGCGCCGGTCCCGGCGCCGAGGTCGATCGTCCGCCCGCTCGCCCCGGCCAGCGTCTCGCGTCGCATCTGCCGCAGGCCGGCGTCCTCGGTGCCCTTCAGCCCGCGGTCGTACATCGCCGCGAACAGCCGCCCCCAGGTCGCGTCGTAGAGCCGGCCCATCGGGCCTCGCTCAGGCCGCCTTCTGCTCCGCCGGCTTCGCCTCCGACTCGGGCTCGACGCCCGGGTCGTTGTGCGAGATCCGCTCCTCGTAGGAGCGGCGCGCGGCGGGGTCGACCTCGGTCATCACCGTCTCGACGCCCATGAAGCGGGCGACCGCTTCGCGCGCCCGCCGCGGCAGCAACGTGCCGAGCACGACCGAGGCCCTCAGCTCGCGGGGCACGTAGACGTCGACCTTGCCCAGCTCGAGCGCGTCGACGATCTCCTTCGCGACGTCCTCGGGCTCGACCCGTTTGACGCCGCGCTGGTCGGCGAGGCCTTCGATCAGCTGCGTGTTGACCGTGATCGGCATGACGTAGGAGAGCTCGACGCCGCTGCCGCGACACTCGGCGCGCACCGCCTCGGTCAGGCCGACCACCGCGTGCTTGGTCGCCGCGTAGGTCGCGATTCCGGGCACGCCCGCTTTGCCGGCCGAGGAGGCGATGTTGACGATGTGCCCGCTCCGCCGCGGTTTCATCCGCCGCAGCGCCAGCTGGGTGCCGACCATGACGCCGTAGACGTTGATGTCGAGCTGGCGGCGGATCGAGTCGTCGCTCTCCTGCTCGAACGGCGTCACCGGCATGATCCCGGCGTTGTTGATCAGCACGTCGAGCGGACCGAGCCGGCGCTCGGCCTCGTCGAGGAAGGCGGTGAAGGAGCCGCGGTCGGTGACGTTGAGCTCGAACGCGACCGTGCCGCCGCCAAGCTCGGCCGCGGCCCCCTCGGCCGCCCCGAGGTCGAGGTCCCCGATCGCGACCCGGCAGCCCTTGCGGACCAGTGCCTGCGCCGCGGTCTTGCCGATCCCCCGGGCGCCCCCGGTTATCGCCACGACCTTGCCGCTGAGTGAGCGTCGCTCCTTCGCCATCGGGACCTCCTCCTCCGAGCGGCTCTAGGCCGCCGGCTTGTAGACGGTGACCACGGCGGCGCCGCCGAGGCCGATGTTGTGCTGCAGGGCGGTCTTCGCGCCCTCGACCTGTCGCTTGTCGGCTTCCCCGCGCAGCTGCCAGGTCAGCTCCGAGCACTGCGCCAGCCCGGTCGCGCCCAGCGGGTGGCCCTTGGAGATCAGCCCCCCGGAGGGGTTGACGACGACCTTGCCGCCGAAGGTGGTGGCCTCTTCCTCGACCAGCTTGTGGGCCTCCCCCTCGGCCGCGAAGCCGAGCGCTTCGTAGGTGATCAGCTCGTTGGCGCTGAAGCAGTCGTGCAGCTCGCAGACGTCAACCTCGTCGGCGGCGATGCCGGCCTCCGCGTAGGCCTCCTCGGCCGCCTGCTTCGACATGTCGGAGCCGACGATCTTCATGCAGTCGGTCTCCGCGGCGAAGGTCGAGGAGAGGTCGGTGACCATCGACTGGCCGGCGATCTCGATCGCCTGCTCGCCGAGGCCGTGCTCTTCGACATAGCGCTCGGAGGCGACGATCGCGCAGGCCGAGCCGTCGGAGGTCGGCGAGCACTGCAGCTTGGTCAGCGGCTCGTGGATCATCCGTGCCGCCTTGATCTCCTCGATCGTGTACTCGTCCTGGAACTGGGCGTAGGGGTTGTTGACCGAGTGCTTGTGGTTCTTCCACCCGATCCAGGCGTAGTGGTCGGGGTTGGAGCCGTACTTCTCCATGTGGTCGCGGCCGGCGTTGCCGAACATCTGCGGCGCCGGCGGCGACTGCTCGGGGTCGCGGATTTCGAACATCCGCATCGCGTGCTTGTCGAGCGCGTTGGTGCGGTCGGTGTACTTGACGCCGAGCGAGCCCGGCTCCATCTTCTCGAAGCCGAGCGCCAGCGCGCACTCGACGAGGCCGCCCTTGACCGCCTGGCGGGCGAGGAACAGCGCCGAGGAGCCGGTCGAGCAGTTGTTGTTGACGTTGACGACCGGGATCCCGGTGAGGCCGAGCTGGTAGAGCGCCCGCTGGCCGTAGGTCGAGTCGCCGTAGCAGTAGCCGGCATAGGCCTGCTCGACGTCCTCGTAGGGAATGCCGGCGTCGGCGAGCGCCTTCTCCCCCGCCTCCTTGGCCCAGTCGGGGTAGTCGCCCTCCTTCGTGCCCGGCTTCTCGAACTTGGTCATGCCGACCCCGATCACGTACGTGCGGTTGCTCAAAGTCTCTCCTGTGTGGTCGCGCCGCCGCGGGCGGCGTTTGGCTGCGTAGCCAGGAAATCTACCGGGCCGGGTCCGGCGGCGCCGGCGGCCTCCCCCCTTCCCCCGGGTTCGACCAGAGCAGGAAGGCGACGCCGGCGATCGCGATACCGATCGCGGTCGCGAAGGCCCGTTGCCAGGCGGCCGCGAAGGCGGGCTCGCCGAGCGTGTCGGCGAGCAGGACCGCGTAGGTGGTGATCGCGGCGGTGAACAGCGCGTACTGAACGGTCAGCAGCCCGTAGGCGAAGCCGGTGGCGATGGTCAGGGCGACGGCGAGAGCGACCCCGTCGTCGTTGAGCCAGAAGGACAGCGCCGTGGCCACGATCAGCCCGATCGCGGTGCCGACGGCGCGCAGGATCAGCCGGCGGAAGGTTTCTTCCTCCTCGGGACGGAGGACGAAGAGAACGGTGAGCGGGATCCAGAAGCCGTGCTCGTGCATCCCCAGCAGCCAGTAGACGGCGACCGCGGCGGCGAGCGCCCCGCCGAAGCGCAGCGCGTGCCGGGCGCTGGTCGAGCGCAGCGTCAGGTTGGCGCCGAGCGCCGCCAACGCCGCGCGGGTGTCCCAGCCCTCGGCTCCCCCCTCCTCCGTCCGGTCCCCGACGGCGTAGACGCAGAGCGAGAAGGCGGCCTGGAGAACGCCGCCGAGGGCGGTGAACAGGAACGCCTCCGGCGTGTGGGCGACGGGGATCCCGAGGCCCTGGGAGACGAGCAGCGCCAGCGCCACCGAGAGGCCGGCGATCGAGAGGCGCAGCGAGACCGCGAAGCAGTAGCCGGCCGCCGCCCCGACCAGCGCCATCGCCGCGATCGCAAGCGGGGCCGAGCCGCCGGTGAGGACGCCGAGCGCCGCCGCGAGGCCGACGACCGGCGTGACCGCCGCCTGCCAGGCGGCTCGGGTCTTGGCCGGCGCGTCGAGGCCCGGGAAGCCGACGAAGAGGGCGCCGGTCGCGATCGCGCCCTTGCTGGCGGTGCCGAGGCCGAGCTCGACCAGCAGCGCCGCGCCGACCGGGATCGCGACCAGGGCACCGCGGCGCAGGGCCGGGCCGGGCTCGGCCGGGCCGATCGCCAGCAGCGGCGAGGCGCGCAAACGCTGCGCCGCGCCGGCGGCGTTGAAGAGCGGCGCGCTTGTCGAGTCCCTAGCCGACGTGTCCGCCGGGCATCCGGTCGTCGTGGCCGCTGCAGTCCTCCGGCTGCCAGCCGGGGACCGTGTTGCCCTCGGGCGGGATCGGGTGCTGCTTGAGGATCCGCGCCAGGTGGGTGACGTTGTGCGCCATCCAGCTCGCCGTCTTCTGCGTGTAGGGGTGGTCCTTGCCGCCCGCCTCGATGAACGAGGGGCCGGGGCCGGCGTCGCCGACCCAGTAGGTGTCGGCGTTGGGCGGGATCGCGCAGCCGAGGTGGGTGAGGTTGAACAACGTCGTCTCCGCGCAGGCGTGGGCACCGTCCTCGTTGCCGGTCACGACCACCCCGCCGACGGTGTTGTAGAGCGGGTACTGGCCGACCTCGTTGGTCGTGTTGTAGGTGCCGTCGAGGCGCTCGATCACCATCTGGCTGACGCTGTTGCGGACGCCGAACCAGATCGACATGCCGATGATCAGGATGTCGGCGGCGAGCACCTTCTCGAGGATCTGCGGCCACTCGTCCCCCTCCCCCATGTCGGAGACGACGCCGAAGGGGATGTTGAAGTCGACCGGCCGCAGGGTCTCGTGCTTGACGCCGAGATCGTCGAAGTGGCCGGTGACGATGTCGATCAGGCCCTGCGTGTTCGAGGGCTCGGGCGACTTCTTCAGGGTGCAGTTGAGGATCAGCGCGTCGATGTCCATGCGCGGCAGTCTCGCCGGTCGGGCGGCGGCGCGCAAGTACCCTTTGGGGCCGTGATCCTGGCCGACCTCAGCTCCGATCCGACCGCCGGAGTCGGCGTCCTCGCCGCCCTCGCCGCGGGGATCGTCTCCTTCCTCTCCCCCTGCGTGCTGCCGCTCGTCCCCGGCTACCTCTCGGCGGTCAGCGGCGTCTCCGCATCGGAGCTGGAGAGCGCCGGCTGGCGCCGCGTCCTCGGCCCCAGCCTGCTCTTCGTCGCCAGCTTCTCGGCGATCTTCATCCTGCTCGGCCTCAGCGCCACCGGCCTCGGCTCGACCCTGCAGGACCACAAGCAGCTGCTGAACAAAATCGCCGCGGCGCTGATCATCGCGATGGGCGTCCTCTTCGTCGCCTCGCTGTTCGTCACCCGCCTCAACCGCGAGTGGCACGTCAACGCCCTGCTCGAGCGCGCCGGCAAGGGCGGCCCGATCGTCGCCGGCGCCGCCTTCGCGATCGCCTGGACCCCCTGCATCGGCCCGACCCTCGGCGCGATCCTCTCCGCCGCCTCGCTCTCCGGCTCGGCCGCCCGCGGCGCCTTCCTGCTCGCCGTCTACTCGGCCGGCCTGGCGATCCCCTTCCTCCTGACGGCGGTCGCCTTCTCCCGCATGACCACCGCCTTCGCCGTGGTCAAGCGCCACTACGCGGCGATCATCGCCGTCGGCGGCGTGATCCTGATCGCGATGGGCATCCTGATCTGGACCAACGAACTGACCCGCCTCAACAACGAAGCCCAAAGCTGGCTAAGCAGCCTCGGCTTCGACTTCTGGAACGTCTGAGGCGCGCATCTCCTCAAACGACAAGCCGGCTCCCGCCGACATGTGCGATATTTTTTGTCGGCAAGCAGCCGTAAGTCCCTGCGCGCGTGCTGAACGACAAAGCCCCGGCCGCATGACTCCGAGGAGTCCTAGGCGGTACCGGGGCGTCCAGCAAAAAGAATAGCGCGATCGGGGGACGTATGAGTGCGGTGAACGAGCGGCAGGCTCGCAGGTGGTTGTCTGAGGAACGCTACGCGCGTTTCCGACGCGCCTGCCGAGGAGACCACGCGTCCACCATGCGTTTCTATGAGTGGCATGCGGCGCTGAGCATGGCCTCGTTCGGACTGGTCCACCACTTCGAGGTGCTGGTTCGCAATGCGATCGACGGAACCCTGGGCGCTGGACAGCCGGAGGTGCCGATCAAGGAGACGTGGCTTGTCAACTTCGACACGCTGCGCCCCGATGGGATCAGGCAGGTCATCACGGCTATCGATCGGCTCGAGAAGCGAAGGGAGGTGACCCGGAGCCGGGTAGTGGCCGGACTCTCCTTCGCGTTTTGGGCTGACCTGTTCGGCCGTCACTATGAGGATCTGTGGCGACGACGCCTTCATACAGCTTTTCCTCACGGTGCCTTAACACGTGGGACCATGAGCGTTCATATGAGGCGGATCCGGCAGTTCCGAAACCGGATCGCCCACCACGATTCGTTGCTTGATCAGGATGTTCCGGCGCTCGCCGACGACATGCTCGAGATCGCGGGCTGGATCGATCCGGACGCCCGTAGGTGGCTGGAAGCGCAAACCGGTGCGGCCGAGATCGCCCGACAGCTGTCGCGGTTCACATCCCTGGCCGCCGGAGCCGCCTGACCTAGTTGTTCGAGGGCACGGCGACCGTCTCCAGCTCCCGGCCGACCGCCTCGGTCTCCTCGAGGCCGGCGTCGTCGAGCTCCTGAGAGCAGACGATGCGGAAGCGGCCGGTGCCGATCTCGGCGTCGGGGACGACCGGCAGGCCGCGGATCTCCTCCCAGCCGAGCCGTTCGACCTCGAACGGGTTCATCCGCACCTCAGCCGCCGGGAAGGGGCAGTTGCGGTTGTGCTGGTCGATCGCCTTGGAGATCGCCTCCAGGTTCTTCGCCTCGGGGGAAGCCACGGGAGGATCTTAGGGCGTCGCCTACAGCCTGCCGCCGGTGTCGTAGGGCTCGCCGGGGGTGGCGCCCACGACCAGGAGCCGAAGGCCTTCGGGGCCAGGAGTGACCTTGCGCTTGACCGCGGGGCCGACGCGGGAGATGTGATCGGCGTCGATCGGGTAGCGCTCGCCGTCGGCTTCGAGGGTGCCGGAGCCCTTCAGGGCGGCGTAGACCTCCTCCTGGCCGAGCTGCTGCGGGCGCTTGGCGAACATCTGGCCACCGATCCCCTCGGCCGAGTGGTCGTGCTCGGGGTACTCGTCGGCACCCGGCGCCAGGTCGATGATCGCGATGCCGAACGAGTTGATGCCGAGCCCGGCGCCCGCCCGGTGAAACCTGATCCCCTCGAAGAACCCCTCGATCGCGTCGATCTCCTCGATCTTCGTATGCGCGACGTCGGCCATGGATCGATCCTACCCAAGGCGGTTTCGCGGAACCGCCTCAAATGCCGTCCCGCTTCCGTCCTACGATCGAGCAATGGCCGATCGGCGCACAATCGCCCATCTCGACATGGACGCCTTCTACGCGTCGGTCGAGCTGCGGCGGCGGCCGGAGTTGCGGGGGAAGCCGGTTGTCGTCTGCGGGTCGGGGCCGCGGGCGGTGGTCACCACCGCGAGCTACGAGGCGCGGAAGCTGGCCGGGATCCACTCGGCGATGCCGGCCGCCGTGGCGCGGCGGCGGCTGCCCGACGCGGTCTACCTGAGGCCCGACTTCCCCGCCTATCGCGAGGCCTCGGCGCAGGTGATGGAGATCCTGCGGGGCAACGCCGAGACGGTCGAGGTGGTCGGTCTCGACGAGGCCTACCTCGACCTCAGCGGCCTCTTCTCGCCGAAGGCGACGATGCGGCGGATCGCGACCGAGATCCGCGAGCGAACCGGGCTCACCTGCTCGATCGGGATCTCCGAGAACCGGCTGCTGGCGAAGATAACCAGCGAGCTGGGCAAGCCGGCAGGCCTGGTCGTCCTCTCGCGCGCCGAAGCGCTGGCGCGCTTCGGCGGCGACCCTCCCGGCCTCGTCCCCGGGATCGGCCCGAAGACCGCGATCAAGCTGCAGCGGATGGGCATCCGCACCCTGGCCGAGCTGCGCGACCACGATCCCGCCGCCCTGGAGCGCGCCTTCGGCCCGCGCATGGGCCACTGGCTGCCCGCTCGCGCCCGCTTCGAAGACGAGACGCCGATCGTCGTCGCCCGCGAGACCAAGTCGCAGTCGGCCGAGACGACCTTCGACGTCAACGTGGCCGACCGGGGCGAGATGGCGATCCACATCCGCTCGCTCGCCGAGGAGCTCTGCCGGCGCCTCCGCGCCCGCGACCTCGCCGGCCGCACGGTCGGGATCAAGGTCCGGCTGGACGACTGGACCAACGTCAGCCGCTCCCACACCCTTGACGAGCCGACCGACGACCCCGAGGTCGTCGCCCCGGTCGCGCTGGAGCTGCTGCACGCCTACGCCCCACCCCGCCCGGTGCGGCTGCTCGGGGTGCGGGTCGCGGGCTTCGCCGCCGACGCGCCCTCCGAGGCTCCCGCCCCGGAGGGGCAGCTGCAGCTCGGCCTCGCCGGCTGAGGCTCAGCGGCTGGAGAGCAGCACGCCGGTACTGGGGAAGCGCAGCCGCGCCCGCGTCGCCGCGGTCAGGTCGAAGTCGCGGCCGGCGACGTAGGGCCCGCGGTCGACCACCGGCACGGTGACCGTGCGGCCGCGGTAGCGCAGCGTCACCTTCGAGCCGCAGGGCAGCGTCTTGTTGGCGACGCCGAGCGTTCCCGGCTGGAGGGTGCCACCGCAGGCGAGGGCGCCGCCGTAAAGGCCGGGGCCGTAGTAGGAGGCCGACGCCGGCCGGTAGGCGACGACGCGCCGCGCGGCGCTGAGCGAGGCGCGCACGCGCCTGTCGTGCAGCCCGTAAGCGCGCACCCGGTAGGAGCCGACCTGGCCCGGGCGCCAGCGCAGCGCGAAGGCGCCGTCGCGGCCGCTGCGGATGCCGGCCACCGCCCCGCTCGGGCCGCGGACGACCAGCTTGACGCGGTGCCGGCCACGCGGCCGCACCCTGCCCTTGAGCACCACCCGCCGGCCGTCGAGCACGGCGTGGCGGGAGACGTGCAGGGAGATGTGGGCGCGGGCGCGCGGGGACGGATGGCGCGGCGCCTTCCTCGCCAGGGCCTGTGCCGTGCAGCTCACGAGGGCGGCGGCAAGCAGCATCGAGCCGAACAGTCGTCGCATCGTCAGGTCACTCGCTTTCTCTTCTGCCTACGGGCGGGCCGCGGGGCGGCCTCGCGTGGGGCGAACCGGCAGACGGATTGCTTGGTGGACGCAGGACCGTAGGTGGCCACTGGGTATGCGAGCGTGCGCGCGCTCACACTTGCAAGACCGCTCGGCAGCGCCTCAAACTGCTCTACAGAGCCAAGTTCATGCGCGGGAAGTACCTCTTCCGCTGTGTGCGAAGATTCACTTGTGAATGGCGACCGACTGACCGGACTC
Organism: uncultured Solirubrobacterales bacterium; assembly: GCA_963702955.1. Classification (GTDB taxonomy): domain Bacteria; phylum Actinomycetota; class Thermoleophilia; order Solirubrobacterales; family 70-9; genus VRUE01. The sequence goes on from OY969774.1 coordinate 645,011, forward strand.
GACGCCTCGTTCCTCCACATGGAGCGGGCCGGCGCCCACATGCACGTCGCCTCGGTCAGCATCTTCGAAGGCTCCTCGCCCGGTCACAAGGAGTTCCGCGACCACATCGAGTCGCGCCTGCACCTGGTGCCCCGCTTCCGCCAGAAGCTGCGCACCGTCCCCTTCGGGCAGGGCCGCCCGGTCTGGGTCGACGATCCCTTCCTCAACCTCGACTACCACGTGCGCCAGACCGCTCTGCCGGCTCCGGGCTCCGAGGAGCAGCTGCGCAACCTGGCGGCGCGGATCTTCTCCCAGCAGCTCGACCGCGGCAAGCCGCTCTGGGAGCTGTGGCTGGTCGAGGGCCTCGAAGGCGACCGCTTCGCGATCGTCGGCAAGAGCCACCACGCCCTGGTTGACGGCGTCTCCGGAGTCAACATAACCACCGTGCTCTTCGACACCGAGGCCGAGCCGGAGAACCCGCCGGCGCGGCCGCCGAAGTGGGCGCCGCGGCCCGAGCCCTCCGACTTCGACCTGCTGCGCACCGCCCTGCACGAGCGCGCCACCAGCCCGACCGAGATCGTCCGCGGCGTCCGCGCCGCCCTGCGCGGCCCGCGCCAGGTGCTGCGCGGCCTCGTCGACACCGGGAAGTTCCTCGAGGTGGCGACGAAAGCGCCGCCGACGCCGTTCAACGTCGAGATCGGCCCGCACCGGCGCCTCGCCTTCGTGCGCTGCGAGCTGGACGACTTGAAGCAGGTCAAGAACGCCCACGGCGGCACCGTCAACGACGTCGTCCTCTCGGTCGTCACCGGCGCGCTCGGCAACTACCTGCGGGCCCGCGGCCACGACACCGAGGGCCTCGAGCTGCGGGCGATGGTGCCGGTCAGCGTCCGCGCCACCGAAGAGCACGGCGCGCTCGGCAACCGCATCTCGGCGATGATGGCGCCGCTGCCTGTCTGGTGCGAGGATCCGGTCCAGCGCCTGCGGCTGATGTCGGAGACGATGGGCGACCTGAAGGGCTCCGGCCAGGCGGTCGGCGCCGAGATCCTCACCCGTCTGACCGACTTCGCGCCGACCACGATCGCCTCGCAGGCGGCGCGCCTGCAGCCGGCGCAGCGCTTCTTCAATCTCGTCGTCACCAACGTCCCCGGGCCGCAGTTTCCCCTCTACGTCCTCGGGCGGCGGATGGAATCGATCTTCCCGCTGGTCCCGCTGGCCCGTCGCCAGGCGCTCTGCGTGGGAATCATGTCCTACGACGGGCAGATCGACTTCGGCCTGGTCGGCGACCTCGACGCGATGGCCGACCTCGACAGCTTCGGCCTCGACCTCGATGGCGCGGTCCGCGAAGCGGTCGCCACCGCGCCGCGCCGCGAGAACGGTCAGCGCAAGACTTCGGCCCGCACCCGGAACGGCGCCGTGTCGGTCAAGTAGTTCCAGTCGAGGCGTCGCGCGTCGAACCCGCGGGCGCTGGTGTCGGCGTTGACCACCACCGCGGTGATCCGCTGGAAGCGACCCGGGCGTGGCAGGCGGACGGTCAGCGCGCCGCCGTTCGGCTTGAAGCGCAGGCGGCTGATCACGTGGCCGTGAAGTTCGCTGCCGGTCCTCCCCACCAGGGCCAGGCCGGCAGCGATCCCATGCGGCGCGACGGCGTGGATGACGACGGCCCTCCCGCCCCGCGCCTGGACCCCGAGCAGCTCGAAGGTGGCGTGGTTGAGGTAGCGCTCCAGCGGGCGGCCGTCGGGCGGCAGGGCGGCCTGGCGCGGCATGTCGGGATAGCTCGCGCCTTTGGGGAAGACCGAGGCGGTCCGCCACTCGGCGACGTCGCGGGCGAAGCGGGCGAGGTCGAGGTCGATCCCAGGACCGCCCGCGGCGCGGATCGCCGCGTCGTAGACGGCGACGGAGAAGCCGCCCGGCTTGACGTGGATCGCTCGCGCCCAGGCGTCGCGGATCAGGTTGCGCCCGTAGCGGTGCGCGAGCCACGCGTTCCAGACCGCCGAGCCGTACTCGCGGATCGAGTCCGCGGTCAATGGCGTGTTGAAGAGCTTCACCCAGCGGTGGACGTAGCGCAGGTAGTCGTCGATCCCGGGGTAGACCTGGCTCTCCATCCAGACCGCGGTCGACTCGGCGAACCAGGGGTCCTGGTAGGCGTCGTAGCCCATCTGCAGGATGTGGTTGTACTCGTGGGCGAAGGTCACCTCGAGGATCCGCTTCTGCGAGGTGCCGGGGTACTCGAAGGGGTCGTAGTCGTTGTCGAGGACGAGGTAGCCGTGCAGCCGCCGCGGCAGCCGACCGGTCTCGGCTTCCTGGTCGCGGTCGGGCGCCGAGTAGCCGAACAGCTGGCGTCCCAGGTCCTTCAGGTAGACGTCGATCTTGCCGTTTCCGCCCCCTCGACGGCCGTCGGAGAGCGGCTCGCGCCAGCCGAGCTTGCCGTTCTCGATCGCGTGGACGTGCCGGGCGACGCGCAGCACCAGCTCGACGTAGTCGGGCACGCCGTCGCCGTCTTCGATCCCGTTGTCGTCGGCGAGCGACGGCGCGTCGAGGCCCTCGGAGACCCAGTGGACGCAGAAGCGGCCGGCGCAGGCGGGGGAGCCGGGCGCCTCGGGCACGTTGTAGGAGTGGCGCGCCGGGTCGGGATGGTCGGTCGGCCGGGCCTGCGGAGCGCGGAAAGCCCAGTGGTCTGCCGCCGTCGCCGTCGCCGGCAGGGCCGCGGCTGCGGTCAGCAGCCCGATCGAGATCAGCGTCGCCCCCGTCACTCGACGCCATGCCCGCATCCAACCCAATCTACAGGCCGCCTCGGCACTTGCCGCCGCCGGAGGCGGCGATACTTCCAGGGTGAATCCACGGAGCAGCCGGTGCGGGTAGCGCTCGCCCAGATCGACCCGACGGTCGGCGACGTCAACGGCAACGCGGCGAAGATCGCCGAGTGGATCGGCCGCGCCGAGGCGGCGGGGGCGGAGCTGACGATCTTCCCCGAGCTCTGCGTGCCCGGCTACCCCGCCGAGGACCTCTACCTGAAGCGGCACTTCGTCGAGGCCAACCGTCGCGCCGTCGAGGAGCTGGCGCGGGGCGTCGGGGACACCGTCGTGCTGGTCGGCTTTGCCGAGCCGGTCGCCGGCGGCGGCGACCACCGCCACGCCCACAACTCGCTCGCCGTGCTCTCCGGCGGCAGGGTCCGCACGATCTACCGCAAGAACCGGCTGCCCAACTACGCGGTCTTCGACGAGCAGCGCTACTTCGTCCCCGGCACCGAGCCGCTGACCGTCGCGATCGCCGGGACCGCGGTCGGGTTGACGATCTGCGAGGACCTCTGGGCGGAGGGGCCGCCGGCCTCGAGCGAGGCGATCGAAGGCGCCGAGCTGATCGCCAACCCGTCGGGCTCGCCGTATCACCGCGGCAAGGGCCGCGAGCGCGAGCGGATGTTCGCGGCGCGGGCCGGCGCCTACGGCACCCACCTCGCCTTCTGCAACCTGGTCGGCGGCCAGGACGAGCTGGTCTTCGACGGCCACAGCTTCGTCGTCAACCCCGCCGGCGAGGTGGTTGCCCGCGCCGCCCAGTTCGAGGAGGAGCTGCTGGTCTGCGAGATCCCCGCCGGCGCTCCCGGTCCGATCGCCGAGCCCCTGTCCGACCTGGCCGAGGTCTATGGCGCCCTCGTCCTCGGCCTGCGCGACTACGTCGCCAAGAACGGCTTCCGCCACGTCGGCCTCGCCCTCTCGGGCGGGATCGACTCCGCCCTGGTGGCGCTGCTCGCCGCCGACGCGGTCGGCCCGGCCAACGTCAGCTGCGTCGTCATGCCCTCGCCTCATTCCAGCGATGAAACCCAGGCCGACGCCCGAACTATCGCCGCCAACCTCGGCGTCGAGGCGATCGAGATCCCGATCGAGGCGACGATGGACGCCTACGAGGCGGCGCTGGCGCCCTCCTTCGCCGTCGACGAGGAGGCTGCCCCGCGCGCTCTCCCCCACGATCCGGCACGACCCTCGGAGCCCGACCTCGCCGCCGAGAACGTCCAGGCGCGAATCCGCGGCAACATGATGATGGCGCTCTCCAACAAGCACGGCTGGCTGGTCCTGACCACCGGCAACAAGAGCGAGATGTCGGTCGGCTACGCGACCCTCTACGGCGACATGGCGGGCGGCTTCGCGGCGATCAAGGACGTGCCGAAGGCCCTGGTCTACGAACTGGTCCGGCATCGCAACGAGATGGCCGGCCGCGAGTTGGTCCCCGCCTCGGTGCTCGACCGCGCCCCCTCGGCCGAGCTGCGGGCCGATCAACGCGACAGCGACTCGCTGCCGCCCTACGACCTGCTCGACCGCGTGCTCGAGGCCTACGTCGAGCGCGACCAGGGCCGCGAGGAGATGATCGCCGCCGGGCTGCCGGAGGAGGTCGTCGACGAGGTCGTGCGGATGGTCGACCACTCCGAGTACAAGCGCCGCCAGGCGGCTCCGGGCATCCGCATCACCCCCAAGGCCTTCGGCCGCGACCGCCGTCTGCCGATCACGAACCGGTTTGGGGGATAGGCCTAACCGCGATAGTCATTTGCGCCAGAGCGCAGAGTTTTTCGCCGGCGTCGAGGACTTCGGCTTCCCAGACCCAGGTGGTGCGGCCTCGGTGGCGGGCCTTTGCTCTGACTTCGGCGTGGCCCTCGGTTATGGGACGCATGAAGTTGACCGAGATCGACTGGCCCATCGCCATCATCCCGTCGCCCATCACCGCCAGCGCGGTCGCCCGCGAGCAGACGCTCTCGACCAGGCTCGACATCACGCCGCCGTGCAGGAGGCCGACCGGCTGGCGCAGCTCGTCGCGCATCCCCACCCGCACCCGCGCGTGGTCGGGATCGTCGTCGAGCCACTCGGTGCCGATCAGGGCGTCGAAGTGGGAGCGCAGGCCGCGCGGATCGTCCGCCATCGCGGCGGGACCCTACCGGCTCGGGCAGGTTCGCCTTAAGGCGCATCGCATAGTCTCCGCGGCCGGATGGCGCTGACCGACGACCAGAGGGCGATGCTGCGCCTGCTCGCGCAGAACGACGACAGCTACGAGGACATCGCCGCCCTCAAGGGGGTCGGCGTCGAGCAGGTCCGCGCCGAAGTGAAAGCGGCGCTGGCCGCGGCCGCGGCCGAGCAGGAGCCGAGCGCGCCGGAGCCGCCCAAGCCGCCGGAGGCCAAGCCGAAACCGCCGCCCAAGCCGAAACCGCCACGCAAACCGAGGGCATCGGTTCCACCCGAGCGGCGGCGTCTGCTGCTGATGGCCGGCGGCGCGGTCGCGCTCGTCGCCGCGGTGCTGATCGCGATCGCGCTGATCGGCGGGGCCGGAGGCTCCAGCTCGACGGCGTCCGAAGGGGGCTCGGCCACGCTCGCCGAAAACCCGGGCGCCGCCAACGGCAAGCTGACCCAGGCCGAATTGAAGCCGGTCAACGGCAGCGACGCCAAAGGCCAGGCGGTCTTCGGCCGGTTGAAGAAGAAGATCGTCCTCCTGGTCGAAGCGGTCAACCTGGAACCGAGCCCGCAGGGCTCGAGCTACACGATCTGGCTCTACAAGTCGCCGAAGCTGGCCGTTCGCGTCGCCTCCGTCAAGGTGACGAAGTCGGGCGGCATCCGGGTGCCGGTCCAGCTGACGCCGGAAATCTTCGCTGCCGTCCTCGCCAGGGTCTTCGACCGGATCAACGTCTCCCGCACCGAAGACGCCGCCTACGAACGCGAGGTGGCCCGTGCCAAGAAGCAGAGCAAGCTGCCGCCCTACACGGGCGAAACCGTGCTCAGCGGCGAAGTCACCGGCCCGATCCTGAAGAAGAACGGCAAGCAGGGCGGCTAACCCGCGGGGACCAGCTTCCCCGGGTTCATGATCCCGGCCGGGTCGAGCCGCTCCTTGACCGCCCGCAGCGCCTCGATCCCGGTCCCCCCCACCTCGGCCTCCATGTAGGGGGCGTGGTCGCGGCCGACTGCGTGGTGGTGGGTGATCGTGGCGCCGGTCGCGACGATCGCCTCCGAGGCGGCCCGCTTGACCGCCACCCACTGGTCGAGCTCGGCGCCGTGGCGGGCGCGGGCGATGAAGGTGAAGTAGAGCGAGGCGCCGTCGGCGTAGGCGTGCGAGAGGTGGCAGAAGGCGAGGCCGGGCGTTCCCTGCCCGGCGAGCGAGTCGCGGATCGCCGCCGCGACCGCGTCGTGCAGCTCGCCGAGGCGGCTCCAGGTGTGCGAGGTCTCCAGCGTCTCGACGATCGCCCCGGCGTCCATCAGCGTGTCGCGCAGGTAGGGGGCCTGGAAGCGCCCGTGCTCCCAGGAGCGACCGGCGGCCTGGCCGAGGTAGGCGGCGCCGCCCCGCCGCAGCGCCCGCACCGCGAGCGCGCGACGCCTTGCCACCGACTCGCGGTCGCCCTCGATGCCGACGACGATCAGGCAGCCGCCGCGCTTGCGGCGCAGGCCGAGGTAGCCGCCGAACAACGACCCGGCGAGTCCGCGCGGTCCGGAGAGCGCCAGCGAGACCTGCGTCTCCTCCTCGTCGGAGACGCGGATCACGTCGGGCAGGCCCGGCCCCTGCGCGAGCGCCCTGACGATCTCGGCGCCGGCCTCGAAGCTCTCGGCGATCCAGGCCTCGCAGCGGCGCTCCTCAGGCTCCGGTCGCACCCGCACGGCCACCTCCGGGATCACCCCGAAGACCCCCTCGGAGCCGAGCGCCAGCTCACGCAGCGACGGCCCGGCCGCGGTGTGCGGAGTTTCGAGCGTGCTCAGCTCGCCGGCGGGGCAGATCATTCGCAGCGCGCTGACCAGCTCGTCGAAGCGGCCGTAGCCGCTCGACGCCTGCCCGGCCGAGCGGGTCGCGGCGAAGCCGCCGATCGTCGCGTACTCGAAGGACTGCGGGAAGTGGCCGAGGACGACGCCGTGGGAGTTCAGCGCCGCTTCGGCCTCGGGGCCGCGCAGGCCGGCGCCGAGGCGGGCGGTGAGCGAGCGACGGTCGACCTCGACGCCGCGCAGCCGCGCCAGGTCGAGGCTGACCAGGCGCGAGTGCGCGCCGCGCAGCGGCTCGACCCCGCCGACGACGCTGGTGCCGCCGCCGAACGGGACGACCGCGATGCCCTCGGCGGCGCAGACCGCGAGCACGCGCCGCACCGCGTCGGCGTCCGCAGGCAGCAGGACCGCGTCGGGTGCCGCGTCGAGCCGGCCGCCGCGCAGGAGCGCCAGGTCCCTGTAGCCGCAGCCGGTCGCGTGGCGGACCCGGTCCTCGGTCGAGGCGAAGACGGCATCCTCGCCCACGGCGTCGACCAGCGCCGGCGGCAGCGGCGCCGCCTCCGGCAGCGAAAACCCGTCCAGATCTTCGGGATGCGGCGCCGGTTCCAGCGCCCCGACCCGCTCGCGCAGCACCGCCAGCGCCTCGCCGTCGAGCTCGGGCGAGATCGCCGGGTCCCCCCAGCCCCACCACTTCGAGTCTCTCCGCGGCGCGGTCACGTCAACGCCCGTTCGAGCCCGTCGAGCGCCTGGTCGAGGATCTTGCCCTGGCCGCCGCGCATCATCGGCGAGCCCAGCCGCGACATCCCGCGCAGCGTCTGCGCCGAGGTCAGGCTGACCTCGGTCTCGCCGTCCTTGCCGCGCAGCGCCACCTCGATTGAGGAGGCGCGCAGGTGGCGCTCGAACGGCGTCCCCTCGAGCTGCTGCTCCCAGACGTAGCGCTCGCCCTCGGCCGAGCTGAGGCAGCGGTAGTCGGCGCGCACGCCCCGCCCCTCGGCGGTCTGCAGCACCTTGGTCCACTGGCTGCGCCGGCCTTCCGGCTTCAGGTCGACGTTCTCGACGCGGCTGGTGCGCGGCCACCAGCGGGGCAGGCTGTAGGGGTCGGAGATGAGGTCCCAGACGCGCTGCGGCGGGGCGGCGATCGTCCTGCGGCGGGTGACCCGTGGCACCGCGGCGCCGTCAGTCCCCGGCGAGGCGGCGCAGGTCGCGGACCAGCAGCAGGTGCTTGAGGTGGCTGACGGTGGCGGCCAGACTCTCGAGGCTCTCCAGCGCCTCCTTGCGCCGCTCCGGGTTGCGCGAGCGCAGCGAGGGGCCGAGCAGCGCTTCCAGCAGGTTCGCCTCGCGGTCGGCCGAGGAGCGGAAGACGCGCAGGTTGCGCGCCCCGACGCCGACCCGGGAGAGCTCGTTGGCGGCGCGGACAATCTCGCGGTCGGTCTCGTCGTAGGCGGCCCGCCCGTCGCGCTTCTCCGGTTGGACGATCCCGAAGTTCTCCAGCTCGGCGATCAGCTCGTGCCGCGCGCCGGTCTCCTCGACCACCTCGTCGAGGCTGAGGTAGGCGCTGGAGGTGTTGACGAGGATCGCCCGCCGCACCGCACCCGCCGCAGGCCGCTTGTCGTTGCCGCCGCCGAAGTCGATGTCGCCGCCGGCCGCCAGCTCCTGGCGGATCACCCGCAGCGGCAGGAACTCGTCGCGCTGCAGGCGCAGGATCGTCCGCAGGCGCTCGACGTCGGACTGGCTGTAGAGGCGGTAGCCGCCCGGCGTGCGCCGCGGCGTCAGCAGCTTCTGGTCCTCGAGGTAGCGGATCTTGGAGATCGAGATGTCGTCGAACTCGTTCTCGAGGATCTTGCAGACGGCGCCGATCGTCAGCGCCTTGCGGGGCCGCGAATCGCGCTGGCGCGGCTGCTGCTGTTGCTCGGAGACCGCCATCGCCCTCTCCTACTTCTCCAGGTAACTGAGCTTGTACTTGCCGACCTGGATCTCGTCGCCGTCGGCGAGCCGGTGCGACTCGATCCGGCGGCGGTTGACGTAGGTGCCGTTGAGCGAGCCGAGGTCGTCGATGTAGAAGCCGTCGCGGCGCCGCACCAGCAGCGCGTGGTTGCGGGAGACGGTGACGTCGTCGAGGAAGACGCCGGCGTCGGGGCTGCGGCCGATGCTGACCCGGTCCTCGGTCACGGTGAAGCTCTCGCCGGCACGCCCGCCGCCGGCGCGGATCACCAGCGCCGCGCCGCTCTCCTCCAGCACCTCGTCGATGTCGATCGGCTCCATGTCGCCGGTCTCCCCGACCCGGTAGGTCATCGTCGTCGGCTCGTCGCCCTCGTCTTTCGGGCCGCCGAGGTAGGCGCCGCACTTCTGGCAGTAGTTGGCGCCCTCGGGGTTGACGAAGCCGCACTCGGGACAGTGAACCGCCATCGCGCTGTGCCTCAGGCCGCCGCGTCGTCCTCCGGCGGCGCCTGCTGCGCTTTGCCGGCGAGGATCTCGGTCAGCTGGGCGACGTCGTCGCCGGAGATCAGCGAGTCGCCGCTTTCGCGTTTGTGGCGCAGCCGGTTGACCAGCTCGGCCCGCAGGATGTCGATCTTGCCGTGCAGGACCCGGCGCTTGTAGGAGATCTCGTTCTCCTCGGTGGTGAGCTTGTCGATCAGGTCCTTCAGCTCTACGTCGCTGAGCGAACCGAGATCGGGAAAGGTGTCCTCCATCTCGCTCCTTGATCGGGAGGCCCGCTGCGCCTCCGTTGGCCGCTGCCGACGATTATAGGCGGCTGCGGGCCGAAGGTTCAACTCCAGGTTGAAGGTTTATGGAGATTGGGCGCCCGCTTGCGCCTCGCGTTCGCGCACCGTCCGCACTCCCGTGCGCGCGTAGAGCACGGTGGCGAGGATCGCCAGGGCGACGCCGACGATCAGCAGCGCCGCCGGCACCCAGCCGGCGAAGACGAGGGCGAAGAAGATCCCGCCCATGATCGGGAAGACCGAGATCCTCCCCGGCCAGTTGACGGCGATCTCGACCCCGTGGCGGAGCCCGTACTGGGCGAGGCCGAGCATCGCCAGCTCGCGGGCGACCAGCAGCGCCAGGGCCCAGCGCGGCAGCAGCTCGAAGTGCCAGCAGACGATCGCGCCGGAGAGGATCGTCAGCCGGTCGATCAGCGGGTCGAGCATCGTGCCGAGGCGGCTGTACTGGCCGGTGACGCGGGCGAGGAAGCCGTCGAGGTAGTCGCCGACGGCGATCAGCCAGAAGACGGTCGCGGCGGCGGCACTGCGGCCGTCGCCCGATTCGAAGGCGAGCCAGAGGAAGACGGGGAGCCCGGCGAGGCGCAGGTAGCCGACCAGGTTGGGAAGCGTCCAGGGGTTGAGCGGTTCGCCCTCGCGCGTCTGCCGCGGCGGCGGGCCGCTGCGGTCGAGCCCGAAGAGGCGACGGACGCGGCCGCGGCCGAACGGGGCGGTGTCAGCCATCGGGGCCCTGCAGCAGCCCCAGCGCACGCTCGGCGGCCTCGGCGAGCGGCAGCTCGTGCTCGCCGCCGTCGGCCCGCGCGGTGGCCTCGACGACGCCCTTGGCGAGGCCGCGGCGGCCGGCGACGACGCGCAGCGGGCAGCCGAGCAGCTCGGCGTCGGTCAGCTTCTCGCCGGGGCCGGCCTCGCGGTCGTCGTAGAGGACCTCGGCGCCGCGCTCGCGCAGCTCCTCGTAGAGGCCGTCGGCGGCCTCGCGCTCCGGCTCGCCGGGCTTGGCGAGGGAGACGAGGTGGACCTGCCAGGGCGCCAGCGCCGGCGGCCAGACGATGCCGCGCTCGTCGGCGCCCTGCTCGATCGCCGCGGCGACGATCCGCGCCGGGCCGATCCCGTAGCTGCCCATCACGATCGGCCGTTCGGCCCCCTCCTCGTCGAGGAAGGTCGCGCCGAGCGGCTCCGAGTAACGGGTGCCGAGCTTGAAGATGTTGCCGATCTCGATCGCCGGCTCGATCTCGATCGCCCCGCCGCCCGGCGCGGTGTCCCCCGCCTCGACCATGCGCACGTCCATCTCGTAGGACTCGAAGTCGCGGGCGGGCGAGACGCCGCGCAAGTGCGCGTTCGCCTCGTTCGCGCCGCAGACGTAGGAGTCGCCGACGATCGCGGCGTCCTTGATGATCGGCAGGCCGGAGCCGACCGGGCCGATGTAGCCGACCGGGCCGAGCTCGGCCTCGATCTCCTCCGGCTTCGCCTGGCGGAAGTCGGTCCCCATGCCGTTGCGCAGCTTGATCTCGTTGAGGCGGTGGTCGCCGCGTAGCAGGACCAGCACGAGGCCGCGGCCCTCGACCACGATCGGCATCGCCTTGATCAGGGCGCCGGCGGGCAGGCCGAGCGAGCCCGAGACCTCCTCGACGGTCGTCAGGCCGGGCGTCTCGACCCGCTCGGGCGCCGGCAGCGGCGGCGGCAGCTCGACCGGCCGCGGCTCGGCCGAGGCGACCTCGACGTTGGCGGCGTAGCCCGGCGCCAGCGCGACCTCGTTCTCGCCGGCCGCGCAGGGCGCCATGTACTCGTGGGCGCCGGAGCCGCCCATCATCCCGACGTCGGACTCGACCCGATGCCAGCGCAACCCGCAGCGGTCGAAGATCCGGGCGTATGCCTCGCTCTGCAGCTCGTAGGAGCGCGCCAGGCCCTCCTCGTCGCGGTCGAAGGAGTAGGCGTCCTTCATCGTGAACTCGCGGGTCCGCAGCACCCCGGCCCGGGGCCGCGGCTCGTCGCGCTCCTTGGTCTGGATCTGGAAGACCATGATCGGCAGGTCGCGGTAGGAGCGCACCTCGCGCGCGATGTGGAAGGTCACGCACTCCTCGTGGGTCATCGCCAACACCATCTCGGCGCTCCTGCGGTCCTCGAGCTTGAACAGCTCGTCGATCGCGTAGCGCCCCGTCTTCTTCCAGGCCTCGGCCGGCTGCAGCACGGGCATCAGCATCTCCTGACACCCGATCCCCTCCATCTCCTCCCGCAGAATCGCCTCGACCTTCCGCTCCACCCGCCACCCCGCAGGCAGATAAGTCCACAAGCCGGCTCCAAGCTGGCGAATGAGCCCGGCCCGCACCATCAGCTTGTGCGACACGGCCTCGGCGTCGGCCGGGGCGTCCTTCAGCGTGGGCAGGAATGCCTGGCTAAGGCGAGTCACAGTGGAAACCTATCCACTAATCGGGCGGGAACCCGCCCGCCGAGCGCTCAGGCCCTGGTAAATCTACGACCAGCGGTCGGAGAGGCGTCCTCGTCCAGCAGAACCTTGTCCGACTCCCCCTTTTCCGCCGCTTCGTGCTCCATCCGCGCGATCTTCTCCGGGGTCAGATCGCCGGCGTTCTCCTCCTCGATCTTCGCCAGCCACTCGGCCCCCTCCTGCGACTCGGCCTCGTCGAACTCGACCCTTCCCTCGCGCCCCAGGCTCTTGTCGATCTCCTCGAACAGGGTGTCGACCAGCTGCGCCTGCGGCACCTTCCGCAGCGGCTTGCCGCCGGCGAAGATCAGCCCCTCGTTCTTCGCCCCGGCGATCCCGAAGTCGGCGTGGCCGGCCTCGCCGATCCCGTTCACGGCGCAGCCCAGCACCGCGACCTCGACCGGCTCGGCGTAGCGCTCCAGCCGCTGCTCGATCTCGGCCACGACCGAGTCCATGTCGAACTGCAGGCGGCCGCAGGTCGGACAGGCGATCAGCACCGGCCCGCGCTCGCGCAGCTGCAGCGCCTTGAGGATCTCCCAGGCGACCTTGACCTCCTCCTCGGCGTGGAAGGTCGAGAGGCTGATCCGGATCGTGTCGCCGACCCCGTCGGCGAGGAGCGCGCCCAACCCGACCGCGGATTTGAGCGAGCCGCCCCATTTCGTCCCAGCCTCGGTGATCCCGAGGTGCAGCGGGTAGGGGATCCGCTCGGAGAGCAGGCGGTTGGCGGCGATCGTGTTGGGGACGTTGGTCGACTTGATCGAGACCTTGAAGTCGGTGAACTCGAGGCTCTCCATCAGCTCGACGAACTCGACCGCGGCGGCGACCAAGGCCTCGACCGGCTCGGTGCGCTCCAGCTCGTGCAGGTGTTTGGGCAGCGAGCCGGAGTTGACCCCGATCCGCATCGGCACCCCGGCGGCGGTCGCCCGCTCGGCGACCTCGGCGACTTTCTCGCGACCGCCGATGTTGCCCGGGTTGAGGCGAATGCAGTGGGCGCCAGCGTCGATCGCCTTCAGCGCCAGGGTGTGGTTGAAATGGATGTCGGCGATCACCGGGATCGGCGATTCCTTGACGATCGTCTTCAGCGCCTCGACATCGTCCTCGCGCGGCACCGCGACCCGCACGATGTCCGCCCCGGCGTCGGCGACCTTGCGGATCTGCTCCATAGTCGCCGCCAGGTTCGCGGTCTCGGTCTTCGTCATCGTCTGCACCGCAACCGGCGCCCCACCGCCGATCGGCACCCCACCGACGAATATCTGCCGCTTCGAAGCCATGGCTACAGGATATCTGGACGGCTCAGTCACTTATGTCCGGAATTGCCGTACACTGATGTACGGTGAATCCGTTCAATTATCAAGGGCCGGTCAACCCCGCACACCTGATCGATCGACGTGCGGAGCTCGATGCTCTGCAGCGCGCGGCGGCGGACCGGATCGCGGTCCGCCTCGCGGCGCCACGCCGCTTTGGCAAGAGCAGCTTGCTGGATGCCCACATCCTCGCCATGCGCGAAGCCGGCCATCGTGCGGTGCGAGTCGACTTTTCGAGGGTCGCGACGCTGGGCGATGTGGCGGCGCGCGTCGCCGGTGCCTACGGAGAGCTGCCGACCGATCCGGGACGCAGCGTTCGCCGGTGGGCGGCACGTCTTGAAGTCAGTGCAACGGCTCCCGGGGTCGGGTTCAGCGTAGCCGCAAGACCAACGCGCCCCCCGGCGGACGAGGCCCGCGCTGCTCTGCTCGAGCTGCTGGACGTCCCACGTGCGCTGCATGGCGCAGACGGCGAACTCACGGTTGTCTGCTTCGACGAGTTCCAGGAGGTCCTGGTCGCCGATGACGCGATCGACGGTCTGATGCGCTCCGTCATTCAGCACCACGGTGAAGCCGCGGCCTATGTGTTCGCCGGAAGCCAGCCATCGCTCATGCACGCGCTGTTCTCCGAGCAGGAGCGACCCTTCTACGGCCAGGCCCGCCCGCTTGAGCTTCCGCCCTTGCCTATCGCCGAGGCCGCTAGCGATATCGAAACCCTGCTTGCCAACGCCGGACTCGACCCTTCCGGCGCCGTTGACAAGCTGCTCGCCTACACCGGTGGACATCCCCAGCGCACGATCCTGCTCGCCCACCACCTCTACAACCTGCTCGAGGGGTCGAACCACCCAGACCCTGCAGCCGCGGCGCTCGAGCTGGCGCTCGAAGAAACCCGAGACGCGCACCAGGCACTGTGGGACGGGCTCGACAGGAACGAACGTCTAGTCCTGCTGGCGATCAGCGACGGTCAGGCTCCCACGGGCACCGTCATCGCAAGCGAGCACCGCGTCGCGCGCTCCACTCTTCAGGAGGCGCTCGAACGGTTGCTTGCCGATCAACGTCACGTCCAACGCGATGCTGACGGCAAGCCGTACCTGCTCGATCCCGTGTTCGCCGAGTGGCTCAGACGCCGTTGAGAAGGGCTTGGCGTCGCCGACTGACTTCTAGCGGACGTTGAAGCCTTCGCCGGCAATCCGGCCGATGTCGTTGTTGAGGCCGATGAAGAAGAGCATCGCTACGAGGGCGAAGCCGACGATGCTGGCGCGTTCCATGACCTGCATCGAGACCGGTTGTCCGCGCAGTTTCTCGACCAGGCTCCAGAAGATGTGACCGCCGTCGAGCGGCAGAATCGGCAGCAGGTTGATCAGGCCGAGGGAGAGGCTGACAAGGGCGAGCAGCAGGAGTGAGGGGTAGACGCCCAGGTCGATCACCTGATGCCCGACGTCGCTGATGCCGACGACACCCGAGATCTGCTTGCGCTGCTTCGATTCGAAGATGTGGCTGAAGACGTGGACGGTGCCGGAGGCGACCAGCCACATTTTGTCCCAGGCGAAGGACACGGCGCCCGCGGTAGTTGCGGCTGCCGGCGCGTGGCCGTATTCGATCCCTACCAGGGTTCGTTTGACGGCCGGGTCGTAGGCCGGATACACGGTTGCCGTACGGAGCCTTCCGTTGTTTTCGATCCCCAGTTCGACCGGGCTGCTGGAACGGCACCCCTTCACCGGGTTCGCTTTCGGGCATTTGTGGGCGGAGATCAGGTGGCTGAACCGTTCGAGCCGCTTTTCCGTGCCCGCCCCGGCGAAGCTCTTGCCGTCCACCGACACGAGGCGGTCGCCGGGCTTGAGCGCAGCCGTCGCTGCGGGCGATCCTGGCCTGACGGCGCCGACCGTGTTATTCACCGCCGGATACCCGAAGGCGACGAAGAAGAGGATCGCGAACGCCAGCGCGATGTTGACCGCCGGCCCCGCGGCGATCACGACGATCCGCTTCCAGACGGGCTGGCGATAGTAGGCCCGGTGAACCACCTCGTCGGGCAGTTCCTCGTCCGGGTTCATGCCGCTGATTTTCACGTAGCCGCCGAGGGGGATCGCTTTGACGCCGTACTCGGTCTCGCCGCGCTTGAACGACCAGATCGTGGGACCGAAGAAGAGGAAGAAGCGCTCGACCCGCATCCCGGTCGCCTTGGCCGCGAAGTAGTGCCCCGCCTCATGGAGGATGATCAGCAGCGAGAAGCCGAGGAAGACGAGCAGCCAGCTCATACTCGGGTCAACCCCCCGACCTGCTCTTCGGTGCGGCGGCGGGCCTCCTCGTCTACGGCGAAGAGGTCCTCGAAGTGGGTTACCGGCTGGGCCGGCATCTGCTCCAGCACGCGCTCGATCGCCGCGGCTATCGCGGTGAAGGGGATGCGGCCGTCGAGGAAGGCGGCGACGGCGACCTCGTCGGCGGCGTTGAGCGCGCAGGGGGCGGTTCCCCCCGCCCTGCCGGCCGCCAGCGCCAGTCGCAGGCAGGCGAAGGTCTCGGGGTCCGGCGGCTCGAAGCTGAGCTCGCCTAGCGTCGCCAGGTCGAGCCGCGGCACGTTAACGTCGGCCCGCTCCGGGTAGTGCAGGGCGTAGGAGATCGGCACCCGCATGTCGGGATGGCCGAGGTGGGCCAGGGTGGCGCCGTCGTTGAGGTCGATCAGCGAGTGGACGATCGACTGCGGGTGGACGACGACCTCGATCCGCTCGTAGGGCACGCCGAACAGGTGGTGCGCCTCGATCGCCTCGAAGCCCTTGTTCATCAGCGTCGCCGAGTCGATCGTGATCCGCCCCCCCATCCGCCAGGTCGGGTGGGCGAGGGCGTCCTCGACGGTCACCTCGGCGAGGTCGGTGCGGCCGCGGAAGGGGCCGCCGGAGGCGGTCAGCACCAGCCGCTCGACCGTCCCGGGGCGCGATTCCGCCTCGAGCAGCTGGAACAGGGCGGAGTGCTCGGAGTTGACCGGCAGCAGCCGCGCCCCGGTCGCCTCGGCGAGCGCCGTGGTCAGCTCGCCGCCGATCACCAGGCTCTCCTTGTTGGCCAGCGCCAGGTCGATCCCCTCGCCGAGCGCGACCACGGTCGGCCCGAGGCCGGCGGCGCCGACCATCCCGTTGAGGACGAGGTCGGCTTCGCTGCCGGCGATCAGCTCGCGCACCCCCGCCTCGCCGGCGAGCACGCGCCCGTCCCAGGCGGCGCCGGCCCGTTCGGCGGCCTCGGCGTGGCTGAGCGCGACGGTCGGCACGCCGTGGCGCTGCGCCTGCCCCAGCAGCGCCTCCCAACTCGTCGCGGCCGCCAGGCCGACGACCTCGAGCTCGTCGGAGCCGGCGACGATCTCCAGCGCCTGCGTGCCGATCGAGCCGGTGCTGCCGAGAATGACCAGCTTCTTCATCCAGAGCAGTCTAGGAGGCTCAGTAGACCAGCTGGACGGCGAGGTAGTAGCCGACGACGATCGTGAAGAAAACGGCGTCGAGGCGGTCGAGCATGCCCCCGTGGGGGCCGAACAGCTTGCCGCTGTCCTTGGCGCCGAGGTCGCGCTTGACCATCGAGGCGAAGAGGTCGCCGATCGGCGCGATCGCCGCCACCGCGGCGCCGATGATCAGCGCGTCTGTCCCGCTCAGCCAGTTCTGGTAGAGGCCGGCGAACCAGAAGGCCATCGTGCCGATGACGAAGCCGCCGATCAGCCCCTCCAGCGTCTTGTTCGGCGAGAGGCCGGGGGCGATCTTGTGGGCGCCGAACATCCGCCCGGTGGCGTAGGCGCCGGTGTCGGTGGCGAAGGTGCCGACGAGGACGTTGACCAGCAGCGCCGCCCCGTGGCTCGGCAGGTCGCGCAGCAGGACCGCGTGGACCAGCGGCAGCCCGATCCAGACGGCGCCGAGCACCGTGATCCCCATCGAGACGACGATCCCGTCGCGCGCCTGGCGCCTGGCGCCGAAGACGAACAGCAGCGCGAACGAAGCGGTCCCGACCAGCAGCACGTTGAAGGCGGTGCCGAAGTGCGCCGCCAGGATCATCGCCGTGACGCCGACGTAGGCGGCGAGCTGGATCGGTCGCAGCGGCGCGGTCATCAGGAAGTACTCGCGCAGGCAGAGCAGCCCGATCGCGATCATCGCCAGGGCGAAGACGACGCCGCCGGCGACGGCGATCGCGATCGCGAAGAGGATCCAGGGCAGCGCGAAGAGGATCCGCCGCGCGGTCTCGCCGTGCGCCGCCCCCCCGCGCCGCCGCCGCGGCTCCCGGCTCGGCGGCTCGGGCGCCGGCTCCTCGGCGAACATCTCCTCGTCGAACAGGTCCTGAACCATCTAGGACCTCCGCCCGAAGCGCCGCTGCCGCGCCTCGAACTCGGCCAGCGAGGCCTCGAACGCCTCGCGGCCGAAGTCGGGCCAGAGCTCGTCGCGGAAGACCAGCTCCGAGTAGGCGCACTGCCACAGCAGGTAGTTGGAGGTCCGCTGCTCGCCGCTGGTTCGTATGAGGAGATCGGGGTCGTGCATCTCGGGTGCGTAGAGGTGGCGTCGGAACTCCTCCTCGGAGTCCCCCTCGAATGTTCGCGCCGCGTCGACGATCTCCGCCCGGCCGCCGTAGTTGAAGGCGACGAAGAGCGAGATCCGCTCGTTGCCGGCGGTCGTCGCCTCGGCCCACTCCATCCGCTCGATCAGCTCCGGCGCCACGCCCTGCCGCCGCCCGAGGAAGCGCATCCGCACCCCTTCGGCGTCGAGCTCCGGCGTTTCGGCGTCGATCCGCTCGCCGAACATCCGCATCAGGCCCTCGACCTCCTCCGTCGGGCGGGACCAGTTCTCGGTCGAGAAGGAGAACACGGTCAGCTCCTCGACCCCCAGCTCGACCGCGTCGCGCAGCCGTTCCTTGACGACGTCGGCACCGGCCCGGTGCCCCTCGACGACCGGCAGGCCGCGCTGCTGCGCCCAGCGGCCGTTGCCGTCGGTGATGATCGCGACGTACCGCGCGGAGGCCCTCACACCTCGAGGATCTCCTCTTCCTTTCCCTTCAGCAGAGCGTCGATCTCGGCGGTCGCCGCGTCGGTCTGCTTCTGCAGCTCGGACTCGGCGCGGCGCTCGTCGTCCTCCCCCGCTTCGCCCTCTTTCTTCAGCTCGCGCAGGTCGCTCATCGTGTCGCGGCGGATGTTGCGGATCGCGACCCGGCCCTCCTCGGCGACCCCGTGGACGACCTTGACCATCTCGCGGCGGCGCTCCTCGGTCAGCTCGGGGATCTGCAGGCGGACGACGTTGCCGTCGTTGTTCGGCGTCAGGCCGACGTCGGACTCCTGGATCGCTTTCTCGATCGCCCCGATCGAGCCCTTGTCGAAGGGCGTCACGGTCAGCAGGCGGGCGTCGGAGGTGGCCACGTTGGCAAGCTGTTTGAGCGGCGTCGGGGTGCCGTAGTAGTCGACCGCGATCCGGTCCAGCAGGTGCGGCGAGGCACGGCCGGTGCGCACCGTCGCCAGCTCTCCACGGCTCGACTCCACCGATTTGCGCATCCGCTCCTCGGCGTCCTTGAGCAGCTCGTCGATCAGCTCCACTGCGTCCTCTCTCCGGTCAGCCTGCGGACGCGCTGGAGACCAGCGTGCCCACCTTCTCGCCGCAGACGATCCTATCTATGTTGCCCTCGTCCCCCATGTTGAAGACGTAGATCGGCAGGTCGTTGTCCATGCAGAGCGAGAGCGCGGTCGAGTCCATCACCTTGAGCCCGCGCTCGATCGCCTGACGGTGGGAGATCGCGGCGATGAACTTCGCCTCGGGGTTGACCGCCGGGTCGGAGTCGAAGACGCCCTCGACGCCGTTCTTCGCCATCAGGATCGCTTCGGCGTGGATCTCCAGGGCGCGCAGCGCCGCCGCCGTGTCGGTGGTGAAGAACGGGTTGCCGGTGCCGGCGGCGAAGATCACGACGCGGCCCTTCTCGAGGTGGCGCATCGCGCGGCGGCGGATGTAGGGCTCGGCGACCTCCTTGACGTCGATCGCCGACATCACCCGCGTGTGCTCGCCGATGTTCTCCAGCGCGTCCTGCAGGGTGAGCGCGTTGAGCACGGTCGCCAGCATCCCCATGTAGTCGCCGGTGGCGCGGTCCATCCCCGCCGCCGCCCCGGCCAGGCCGCGGTAGATGTTGCCGGCGCCGACGACGATCGCCACCTCGACCTCGCGGGCGCGCACCGCCGCCACCTGCTGGGCGATCCGCTGCACCTCGCCGGCGTCGGTGCCGTGCTCGCGCTCCCCCATCAGCGCCTCGCCGGAGAGCTTCAGCAGGATGCGGCTGAATTTCGGCTCTGAGGCCAGTCTCAGTCCCCGACGCGGAAGTAGGCGAAACGGGCGACGCGGATGTTCTCGCCGGTCTTCGCCGCCAGCCCCTGGCGCAGCTCCTCGATCGTCTTCGAGTCGTGCTTCTCGGCGTTGACGTGCGACTGGTCGAGCAGCGCCACTTCCTTCGCCCACTTGGCGAGCTGCCCCGCGACGATCTTCTCGACCACGTCGTCGGGTTTGCCGTCCTCGCGCGCCTTCTCTTCGAAGACCCGCTTCTCGGCCTCGCGCTCCTCAGCCGGGATCTCCTCGGCGGTGACGAACTTCGGCGCCGTCGCGGCGACGTGCAGGGCGACCTCGTAGGCGAACGCCTTGAAGTCCTCGTTGCGGGCGACGAAGTCGGTCTCGCACTGGACTTCGACCATCGCCCCGACCCTGTCGTTGGCGTGCACATAGGAGGCGACGACCCCCTCGCTGGTCCCCCGCCCTTCCCGCTTCGCGGCCGAGGCCTGTCCCTTCACCCGCAAGATCTCGATTGCCCGATCCACATCCCCCTCGGACTCCGAGAGCGCGGCTTTGCAATCCATCATCGCCGCCCCGGTCCGATCCCGCAGCGCCTTCACATCGGCAGCAGTGACGCTCATTTGCCGGCCTCCTCAGGAGTCTCGGTTTTTGGCGCTTCCTCTGCGGGACCCGCAGCCGGGGCCGCTTGAGCCTGAGCTTTTTGAGCTGCCGCCTGCTGCGCCTCCGCCGCTTTTTTCGCCGCCTCCTCCGCCTCGACCCGAGCTTTCTCTTCCTCCTCGCGCTTCTTCCGCTCTTCGTCCTCCTTTTTGCGCCGTTCCATCTCCTCGGCGAGGCGACGCTCCTCCTGCACCCGCCAGGAGCCGGCGCCCTCCTCGATCGCGGCGCCGATCGTGCCGATCACCAGCTGGCAGGAGCGGATCGCGTCGTCGTTGCCGGGGATCACGTAATCGATCTGCGTCGGGTCGCAGTTGGTGTTGACCAGGCCGATGATCGGGATCCGCAGCCGGGCCGCCTCGCGCACCGCGATCTCCTCGGTTTTCAGGTCGGTGACGAAGACCGCGTCGGGCAGCCGGTCCATGTCGCGGACGCCGCCGAGGTTGAACTCGAGCTTCGCCAGTTCGGCCTGCATCCCCATCCGCTCCTTGGTCGGCAGCAGCTCGAGTTTGCCCTCCTCCTGCCAGGCGGTCAGCTCGTGCAGGCGGGAGATGCGGGCGGAGATCGTGTTGAAGTTGGTCAGCAGCCCGCCCAGCCAGCGCTGGCTGACGTAGGGCATCTTGCAGCGCTCGGCCCATTCCTGGACCGGGCCGCGCGCCTGCTTCTTGGTGCCGACGAACAGCACCGTGCCGCCGCCGCTGGACAGCTCGCCGGCAAAACGGCGGGCGTTCTCCAGCAGCGCCTCGGTCTGGATCAGGTCGATGATGTGGATCCCGTCCAGCTCGCCGAAGATGTAGCGGCGCATGTTCGGGTTCCAGCGTCGGGTTTGGTGGCCGAAGTGAACTCCGGCCTCCAGCAGCTCTTTGAGGCCCGCCTCTGGCATTGTCAGCAAATCTCCTTGGTCTAGCGGTGAGGTCCCGCCGGCCTTGCCGGGGACCGGGCCGGGACGGCCGGGTCAGGATCCGGTGCGGATCGACGGGGGTAGGTTTGAACCGAGCGATTGTAGTGCGGAAGCGGCTTTCAGGCGCCCCGGGCGGCCTCGAGCGCCGCCGCCAGGTCGGCGGGCAGCTCCGAGTCGAAGCTCAGCGCCTCGCCGGTGGCCGGGTGCTCGAAGGAGAGCCGATGGGCGTGCAGGAACTGGCGCGAGAGGCCGTAGCGCTCCTCCCCGCCGTAGGTCGAGTCCCCCACCAGCGGGTGGCCGATCGCCGCGAAGTGGGCGCGGATCTGGTGGGTGCGACCGGTCTCCAGCCGCGCCTCCAGGTAGGTGTCCACGGCGAGCAGCTCTAGCACCGAGAAGTGGGTGCGGGCCTGCCTCGAGGCGGCCCCCGAGACGGCCATCCGGTGGCGCTGCCGCGCCGCGCGGCCGATCGGAGCGTCGATCGTGCCGGTGCGGGAGGCGAGCCGCCCCTGGGCGAGCGCCAGGTAGGCGCGCTCCACCTCGCGCCGCCGCACCGCCTCCTGCAGGGCGGCGTGGGTGGCGTCGTCGCGGGCGACGACGAGCAGCCCGCTCGTCTCCTTGTCGAGCCGGTGGACGATCCCGGGGCGCTCCGGGTCGGCCCCGCCGCCGAGGATCTCGGCCAGCTCGTCGACCAGGGTCGGCCCACGGTGCGAGGGGGCCGGGTGGACGACCAGCCCGGCCGGCTTGTCGACCACCGCCAGCCACTCGTCGAGGTGGACGACGCGCAGCTCGGGACTCATCCCTCCTCCCGCAGGTAGCTCAGCGCCAGGATCGCGACGCCGACCGTGATCGCCACGTCGGCGAGGTTGAACGGGGGCCAGGAGCCGATCGCGACGTAGTCGGTCACCGCGTCGGCGCGGATGCGGTCGGCGAGGTTGCCGAGCGCGCCGCCGGCGAGCAGCCCGACCGCGACCCACATCCAGGGCCGGGTCGGGTTGCGGGCGAAGAGCACGCCGACGAAGATCAGCGCCGCCGCGGTCAGCGCGACCAGCGCCGCGCCGCCGCCGCTGGCCAGGCCGAAAGCGACCCCTTGGTTGTGGGCGAGCGTCAGCCCGAGCGGGCCCAGCAGGTCAACGTGCTGGGCGGGGACGAGATGGTCCTCGACCACCGCCTTCGCCACCTGGTCGAGGACGAGGACGGCGACGCAGAGCGCGCCGGCCCGGCGCCAGGCGCGGGCGCCGGCGGCGCTCACCCGGCGATCAGCGCGACGACGATTCCGCGCAGCACGAAGAGCACGACGATCCCGATCATCGGACTGAGGTCGAGCGCGAAGCCGCCGCCGCCGCCGAGCGGCGGGATCACCCGCCGGAAGAGGTTGAGGTACGGGTTGGTCGTCTCGGTGACGAAGTCGAGGACGACGCGCAGCCAGCGGTAGTAGGGCATCCGCGGGATCCAGGAGATGAGGATGTTGAGGAAGATCAGGACGATGTAGACGAGGAACAGGGCTTCGACGTAATCGGCGACGTCGCTTCTCGTCAGGGCGAGCGGGATCACCCGCGCATCCTCTCCAACGAGGCCCTGACGGCCGCTTCGAACGCGGCCCGGCCGCCCTCCCGGTCGAGCGCTTCCAGCCCCGCCTCGGTGCTGCCGCCGGGCGAGGCGACGGCCTTGCGGACGTCGGCGGGATGCCGCCGGCGAAGCAGCTCGGCGGTTCCGGCGGTCGTCTCGACGACGAGCTCACGGGCGAGCTCGGGGTCCAGACCAGCCTCGGCGCCGGCATCGGCAAGCGCTTCCACCGCGAGAGCGAGGTATGCAGGAGCGCAACCCATCACCGCGGTCGCCGCGTCGAATTCGGAGTCCGGCAGATCGACCAGATGGCCCAGCGTCTCCAGCATCCCCCGAACCTCCGCGCTCAAGCTCCCGGCGACACAGAGAACGCCCTGCCGCACCTCGACTGCCACGTTGGGCATCACCCGGGCCACCTCCGCCCCGGGAAACGCCGCTTCGACGCTCGCCAGAGAGGTGGCGCCCAGCAGCGAGACGATCGCCTGGGCGCCGTCCAGCTCGGCGCCGATCTCGGGCAGCTTCGCCGGCTTCACAGCAAGCACAACCAAATCGGCCCGCTCCCCCAGCTCCCGATTCGACTCGACGGCCTCGCCGCGAACCGCCCCAGCAAGCTCCGAGGCCCTACCGGACCCGGAATCGGTGAAAAGCATCCCCTCGATCTCGCCGGCCCAGCCACGCGCCATGGCGGCGGCCATGCTTCCCGAGCCGACAAATCCGACGATCATCGCCGGGGAGACTAGTCGGGATCAGGACTGGTTGAAGAAGCCTTTGTCGAGGAGACGGGCCTTCTCCTCGGCCGAGACCTCGACGTTGCGCGGCGTCAGCAGGAAGATCTTCTCGGCGATCCGCTGCATCCCGCCGTCCATCGCGTAGGTGAGACCGGAGCAGAAGTCGATCATCCGCTTCGACAGCTCGTGGTCGGTCGTCTGCAGGTTGAGGATCACCGGCACCGAGCGCTTGAACTGGTCGGCGACCTGCTGGGCGTCGTTGAAGTTGCGCGGGATGACGAGGTGGACTTTGACGTCGGAGTCGCCGCCGACCGGCCGCAGGGTGCGCGTCCGCGAGGCGGAGATCGGCTCGTCGTCGGCGAAGATGTCGTCGATCTCGTCGCGGCGGCCGCGGCGCGAGGTCGGCAGGCGCCGCACCTGGCTCGACTCGCGGCGGGCTTCGATCTCCTCTTCGTCGGTGCCGAAATCTTCCTCGTATTCGGGGCCGTGCTCGTGCTCTTCGGCCAAGCCGAAATAAACCAACGCTCTGTGCCAGCTGTCGCGTAGTGCCATGCGTGCCTGTTTCGGCTCTTTGCAGCCGATTCCTTTACGGATTATGGCTCAAACGTCACATGTAGAGGGCGGTGCCCAGGCGGACGATCGTCGCCCCCTCCTGCACCGCGACCGGCCAGTCCTGCGAGGTTCCCATCGAGAGCCGCTCCAGGCCGTGTTCCGAGGCCAGTTCGGCGAGGCGGGCGAAGTGCGGTCGCGAGTCCTCGGCGTCGGTGCTGAACGGCGGCATCGTCATCAGCCCGGTGGCCTTCACGGGGCAGCGCTCGAGGACGTCGGCGAGCTGCTCCGGCGCGTAGCCCGCCTTGCCCTCCTCGCCGGCGACGTTGACCTCGATCAGGACCTCGGTGTCGGCATCGCCGTGGCGGCCGAGCTGCTCCAGGGCCGAGTCGGTGGCGACCGAGTGGATCAGCCGGGAGATCGGCAGCAGCCGCTTCACCTTGCGGCTCTGCAGGTTGCCGATGAAGTCCCATTCGAAGGCATCCCCCCAGCGCGCGTGCTTGGCCTCGAAGTCCTGCTGGCGGTTCTCGCCGACCAAGGCAACGCCCGCCTCGGCGAGCGCTCCCATCTCCTCCAGCGGCACGTACTTGGTCGCGGCGAGGATCTCCACCCCGTCGCCCACGCATTCGCGCACGGCCTCCAGGTTGGCGGCGATCTTCGCCGGCTCGAGGCCGTGGATCAACCCCGGCACGTCACTGCTCCTCGATCCAGACGAGGCCTGCCTGGCGGCCGGTGCGGCCGGCGTCGCGGCGGTGGGAGAAGAAGCGGTCCCGCTCGCAGCTCGTGCAGAGGCCGGCGCTCTCGACCCGCTCGACCCCGGCCTCGTGCAGCAGCCGTCGCGCAACCTCCGCCAAGTCGAGCATCCGGCCTTCGGCGACTCCCTCGCCGAGCGGAGCGAAAGCCTCGAGCACCTCGTCGCCGACCTCGTAGCAGCAGGCGCCGATCCCGGGGCCGACGGCCGCGTCGGTTGCCTCGACCGCCGCCACCCCGCGGGCGACGATGCCGGCGGCGAGCCCGCGCCAGCCGCAGTGCAGCATCGCGACGCCGCCCGGCCCGGCGAGAGCAACCGGCAGGCAGTCGGCGGCGAAGACGAAGGGCACCGGCCCCGGAGTCGAGGCCATGTGCCAATCGACTCCCTGGTCTGCGCTGTGGACCTGCCGGCTGCTGACGATCCGCCCCGGGTCGATCCCGAGCGCCGCCGCGAGCGGGCGGACGTCTTCTTTCACCGAGCCGGCCGAGCGGGTCGAGAAGACTGCCCGCGCGCCGGGCAGTTCGGCCTCCAGCCATTCGACGCCGTCGGCCTCGCGCCACTCCATCAGCCGGCGTCCTCCCGGGCAGCGGCCAGGGCCGTTTCGAGCTCCGCTTCGCGGCCGTCTATCTCTCCGTCGAGCTTGCGTTGCAGCGCTATGGCGAGGCCGTGGCCGACGGCGGGGCCCTGCGGCACCCCGGCCGCGACCAGATCGTCGCCGTCGATCTCGAGCTTCACCTGTCGCCATTCCAGCAGGTAGCGGTCGAGCCACTCGGCGCCCAGCGCCCGGGCGAGGACGAGGACGACCGGGTCGTGCCCGCGGGCGAGCGCGGCCGCCGCCGACGGACGGTCGGGCTCCGCGCCGGCCAGCTCGGCCTCGGCCACTACGGGCCCTGTCGCCGCGGCGAGCACCGCCTCGGGGAGCGGAGCGAGCTCGCTCCACGGCGGTGCGGCGAGCAGCTCGACGACCCGCTGTGCCAGCGCGACCCCGCCGTCCCGTGGCTCGAGCAGGCCCCACTCCGCGAGCAGCTCGAAGCCGCGCGGCGCCTCGACCTCGCCGGCGAGCCGTAGCAGCTCGGCGCGCCTGCGGTCGAGAGACACGGTGTCGAGGTCGGCCACCCGCAGCAGCGCCTCCGTCTCGGCCTCCGGCGCGAACCCGTAGCGCGCGGCATAGCGAGCCGCCCTCAGCGCCCGGGTCGGATCGTCGACGAAGGAGCCGGGATGCAGTGCCCGCAGCAGGCCGGCTTCGAGATCCGCGAGCCCCCCAAGCGGGTCGATCAGCCGCGACTCGCCGGCCAGCGGGATCGCCATCGCGTTGATCGTGAAGTCGCGGCGGCGCAGGTCGGTCTCAACGTCTGGTGCCGGCTCGACCTCGGGGAGCGCCCCCGGGTGCGGGTAGGCCTCCGACCGCGCCGCGGCGATGTCGACCTCGTGTCCGTCGAGACTGGCCTTGGCGGTGGCGAAGCGCTCGTGCTCGACCACGTCCGCCCCGAGGGCGGCGCCGAGCGCCGCGGCGTCGCCGACGACGACCAGATCGATGTCGGAGCGGCCACGGCCGAGCAGCAGGTCGCGCACCGCGCCGCCGACCAGGTAGACGGGCGCGTCCGTCGCCTCGCACATGGACTCCAGCTCCGGGTAGGCGCGCCCGAGGGCCTCGCTGAGGTTGTCGATCGGCATCGCGGCCATCCGGGGTCCTTACCATGATCGCCTCTGCGGATGGCCGATTGGCGAGAGGAGAGGCGCGAGCAGCGGCGGCGACAGCTCCGCCGGCGGCGCCTGCTCGTCGTCGGAGCGCTCGTGGCCGCCGTCGCGGCGATCGTCGTCGTGCTCGCCATGATCGCCGGGTCATCCGGAAGCGGCCACGACCGCGGTCGAGGTTTGAACCGCATAGCGACCCAAAACTCGACCGCACGCGCGAAACCGGCCTCCGGGGGCAAGGTCCGCAACGCGACCCCGCAGCCGGACTGGGAACCCCATACCGGCCCGGTGCCGATCCTCGAGTACCACGTGCTCGGCGCCGCGCCGGCCGACGCGCCCTACCCCGAGCTCTACGTCAGCCGCCCGGACTTCCGCCGGCAGATGGAATGGCTCGACGAAAAGGGCTACCAGGCGGTCACCCTCGACCAGGTCGAGCGGGCCTGGTACCACGGTGGGACGCTGCCGCCCAAGCCGGTCGTCCTCTCCTTCGACGACGGCTACCGGCCACAGTTCACCTTCGCCCTGCCGCAGCTGCGCAAGCACGGCTGGGCCGGCGTGCTCAACCTCAAGGCGGAAGGCTCGGACCTCTACGAAAGCAACGTCAAGGCGATGATCGACGCCGGCTGGGAGCTCGCCGCGCACACGATCCACCACCTCGACCTGACCGAACTCGACGCCGAACAGCTGCACGAAGAAGTCGCCGGCTCGCGGGCGATCCTGCGGCGCGAATACGGCGTCCCGGTCGACAACTTCTGCTATCCGGCGGGGCAGTTCGACTCGACGGTGATAGCCGCCGTGAAGGCCGCCGGGTACGTCGGCGCGACCACCGAGATCCCCGGCTACGCGAGCCGCGAATCGCCCTACGAACTGGCTCGCTTCGAGATTCTCGGCTCCAGCGGCGTCGCCGGGCTGGCCGAAGACCTGCGCACGGGCGAAGGCGCGACCGCCGAAATCGGCGCCTGAGCGCCGTCAGACGCGAACCGGGATGCCGGCGGCCGTCATTCGCTCCTTGGCTTCATGGATCGTGTACTTGCCGTAGTGGAAGATCGAAGCGCAGAGGACCGCGTCTGCGTGACCGTCGGCGATCGCCTCGCTCAGGTGCCCTAGCGTCCCGGCGCCGCCGGAGGCGATCACCGGCACGCCGACGGCATCGGCGACCGCGCGGGTCAGCTCGATGTCGTAGCCGTCGCTGGTCCCGTCGCGGTCCATGCTGGTCAGCAGCACCTCGCCGGCCCCCCGCTCGACCGCCTCTCGGGCCCAGGAGACGGCGTCGCGTCCCTCCACCTTTTTGCGGCCGCCGTTGACGTAGACGCCCCAGCCGTCCCCCTCACGCTTGGCGTCGATCGCGATCACGACGCACTGGGCGCCGAAGTGGTCGGCCAGCTCGGTCAACAGCTCGGGCCTGGCAAGCGCCGACGAGTTGACCGAGACCTTGTCGGCGCCGGCGTCGAGCACCGCCTGGGCGTCCTCGACGGAGCGGATCCCACCGCCGATCGTGAACGGGATAAAGACGTTGTCAGCCGTGCGCCGGGCCAGCTCGACGATCGTCTCGCGCTTCTCGTGCGAGGCGGTGATGTCGAGGAAGACCAGCTCGTCGGCCCCCTCGGCGTCGTAGCGCTCCGCCAGCTCGACGGGATCGCCCGCGTCGCGCAGGCCGACGAAGTTGGTGCCCTTGACGACGCGGCCGGCGTCGACGTCGAGGCAGGGTATGACCCGCTTCAGGACCATGGGCTGAGCGTAGCGTGGCGGGTTGGTCGCACTATTGGGCGACTAACCCGCCAGGGCTACGATGCCCTCGGCAACGGTGAACTTGCGCTCGTAGAGGGCTCGGCCGACGATGGCGCCCTCGACGTTGGCTGGCATCTCGCGGGCGAGGGATTCGAGGTGGGTCAGAGTTCCGACGCCGCCTGAGGCGATCACCTTCGCTTCGGTGGCTGCTGCGATCCGGGTGAGCTCCTCTAGTGCGGGACCTTCCATCGTGCCGTCAACCTCGATCGCCGTGCAGAGAAAGCGAACAACGCCACGCCGGCCGAGGGACGCCACCGCCTCGACGACACCCTCCTCACCTGCTTCGGTCCACCCCGCCAGCGCCACCTGGCCGTCGCGGGCGTCAACTGAGACGACGATGCGATCGCCGTGTTGCGCGAGCATTTCGTCGAGGAACTGGGGGTCGCGCAGGGCAGCGGTTCCGATCACCGCCCGCTCCGTGCCTGCGTCGAGCACAGCGCTCACGGACTCGGCGTCGCGCAACCCGCCTCCAACCTGGATCGGGCAATCGACAGCCGCCGCGACCCGCCTCACGGCGTCCAGATTCCCCGGCTCTCCCGCTTTCGCCCCGTCGAGGTCGACCACGTGCAAGAACTCCGCCCCTTCGTCGGCCCAGCGCCGCGCCGCGTCCACCGGGTCGGCGTCGTAGGTCGTCTCGCGCTCGTAGTCGCCCTGCGTCAGCCGCACAGCCTGGCCGCCGCGGATGTCGATCGCCGGGTAGAGGATCACGCTGCGGCGGGCGCGGCGACGCAGATCCCGGCGAAGTTGGAGAGCAGTCGCAGGCCGGCGGCGCTCGACTTCTCCGGGTGGAACTGGACGCCGAAGACGTTGTCGCGCTCGGCGGCGCAGGCGAAGCGGGCGCTGTAGGCGGCGCTGCCGAGCAGGTCCGCCTCCCCGGGACGCGGCGCGAAGCTGTGGACGAAGTAGAAGGGCGTCTCGCTCTCGATCCCCTCGACGAGGCGCGACTCGCGCTCCCAGCGAACGGGAGACCAGCCGATGTGCGGGACCTTGAGGCCGTCGGCCGCCAGCTCGGAGACCTCGCCGGGGAGCAGGCCGAGGCCGGCGGCGCCGCCCAACTCGGTGGTCGAGTCGAAGAGCAGTTGCAGGCCGAGGCAGATGCCGAGGATCGGCACGTCGGCCTCGCGCCGCTCGGCGACCAGCTCGTCGAGTCGCAGCTCGCGCACCCGCTCCATCGCCCGCGGGAAGGCGCCGACGCCGGGCAGGATGACGCCGTCGGCCTCGCGGACCGCAGCGGCGTCGTCGGTGATCGTCGCCGTCGCGCCGACGTGCTCCAGCGCCTTCTCGACCGAGCGCAGGTTGCCCATCCCGTAGTCGAGGATCGCGATCCGCGCCGTCATTCGGACAGGGTCCCCTTGGTCGAGGGCACGCCGGACTCCTCGGGATCGACCGAGACGGCGACGCGGAGCGCCCGCGCGAAGGCCTTGAAGCAGGCCTCGATCATGTGGTGAGCATTGGTTCCGTAGCGGACCGAGACGTGCAGGGTCAGCTTGGCGCTGTTGGCGACGGCGCGGAAGAACTCCTCCGCCAGCTCGGTGTCGAAGCCGGCGATCGAGCCGGCCGGAAGGTCGGCCTCGAACACGCACAGCGGCCGCCCGCTGATGTCGATCGCGCACTCGGCCAGCGACTCGTCCATCGGCACCAGCGCCGAGCCGTAGCGCCGGATCCCGGCCCGGTCTCCGAGCGCCTCGTCGATCGCCTGGCCGAGGACGATGCCGACGTCCTCGACCGTATGGTGCGCCCCGGTCTCGAGGTCGCCGCTCGCCTCGACCCGGAGGCCAAGACGGCCGTGGCGGGCGAGCAGGTCGAGCATGTGGTCGAGGAAGCCGACGCCGGTGGCGGCGCTCGACTTGCCGCCGTCCAGGTCCAGCGAGAGCTGGATCTTCGTCTCGGCGGTGCTGCGCTCTCTGTTCGCGATTCGGGTCATCTAAGCATCCTCGGCCCTAATCATCGCCGACTCGCCGTGGACGGGGAAGCCCTCGGCCTCGGCGAGCGCTTTGACGTGCGGGGCGAGCTTCGCGGCGGCGTCGGCCGGTATCTCGACCGTGGCGATCTTGCGGCGGAAGACGTCGGGACCGAGTGGGCCCGAGAAGCGACCGGCGCCGCCGGTCGGGAGGACGTGGTTGGAGCCGGCGACGTAGTCGCCGAAGGCGGTGGCGCTGTGACGACCGACGAAGACGCAGCCCGCCGTCGTCACCTTGTCTGCGAGCAATGCAGCGTCCTCCTCCATTAGCTCGAGGTGCTCGGGGGCATAGGCGTTGGCAAGCTCTATCGCCGCCTCGGTGTCGGGCACGTGGATCAGGAAAAGGCTGGATTTGCGGGGGACGGTTCCGTGCGTAGCCTCCACGCCTTTGACCGCCGTCTCGATTGCGTCGAGGACGTGCTCCTCCACGCCGGCAACAACCAGAGGGCTGTCATCACCGTGCTCAACTTGCGCACAGAGGTCGAGGGCTATCCATTGCGGATCCGCGTCGTGGCCAGCGATCACCATCAGCTCCGACGGACCAGCGTAAGAGTCGAGCCCAACTCTCCCGAAGACCGCCCGCTTTGCTTCCTGCACCCAGTCGCTGCCGGGGCCGACGATCACGTCGACCCGCGGTATGGACTTGGTCCCGTAAGCCAGCGCAAAGACGGCTTGGGCACCACCCATCGCGAAGACTTCGTCGATTTCACAAAGGTCGGCCGCCGCAAGCACCAGTGGGTTAACGTGGCCGTTGGGATCAGGTGGAGAAGCCAGCACGACTCGCTCGACTCCGGCAACACGAGCTGGAATCGCCCCCATGAGGACGCTCGACGGGTAGGCCGCACGACCGCCGGGTGCGTAGACGGCCGCTGTGCCGACGGGAATCTCGCGGAGCGTCACCGTTTGTCCTTGGGCCAGCGCGACCGTCCGCGATTCCCCCACCTGCGTTTCGGCGACGGTACGGATGTTGGTCGCCGCCAACTCGAGGGAAGCGCGCAGACCCGGATCCAGGCCTGTGGCCGCCTCTGCGATCCGCTCGCGCCCGACCGCCAGCCGCAGCGTCGCCGGATCGCACTCGGTTGCGTCATAGCGCGCGGTCATCCGCAGCACGACCTCGTCACGGTTATCGGCCTCGATGATCTCCTTTCCGATCGCACCCACGTCCGTGGGGTGACCGGTGGACCAGGCCGAGGGCATCTGCAAGCGAAGCGTCTCGGCGACCGTCTCGGCGTCACTCCACTCGAACCGCTCGACCCTCATCGCGCCGCCGCCTCCCGCAACCGCCCGGTCAGCTCGTCTATCTCTGCCGCCCGCAGCTTGTGGGCGACGCGGTTGGCGATGAAGCGGGCCGTGCACTCGACGATCTCCTCGCGCACCTCGAGGTCGTTCTCCTCCAGGGTGCGGCCGGTGGCGACGAGGTCGACGATGCCGTCGGCGAGGCCGGTCAGCGGCGCCAGCTCGACCGATCCCTTGACCTCTATCGCCTCGATCTGCCGGCCGCTCGCCTCGAAGTGGCGTTCGGCGATCCGCGGGTACTTGGTCGCGATCCGCATCATCCCGAGGCGGCGCTGCGACTCGCCGAGGCTCTCGTCGCCCCGGCGACCGGCGAGGACCATGCGGCAGCGTCCGTAGCCGAGGTCGAGCAGCTCGTAGACCATCCGGTCGGACTGCTCGAGCAGGACGTCCTTGCCGGTTATCCCGACGTCGGCGGCGCCGGCCTCGACGTAGGTGGGGACGTCGGAGGGGCGCATCGTCACCAGGGTCAGCTTCTCGCCGGGGAAGATCAGCGCCCGCGACTCGCTGCGCGCCGCGGCCGTGTTGACGCCGGCCGCGTCGAGCAGGTCGAGCGTCTCCGCGAACAGGGCGCCGCGCGGCACCGCCAGCTTCAGCGGCCCGTCGGTCTTGGCCTGCCCCGGGGCGGCGACCTCGACGTTCATTTCCTCTCACCCCTTCGCGACTCCTCCATCTGGGCGACGTGGACGCGCTCGAGGTAGAGGGCGAAGCCGGCCGCGGGCAGGTCGACGCCGAAGCGCCTCATCAGCCCGTCGTAGCGGCCGCCGCCGCCGAGCACGTGCCCCAGCGCCGGGTCGTAGACCTCGAGGATCGCGCCGCTGTAGTAGCCGAGGTCGCGCAGCAGACCGAGGTCGATCTGCACCCGGTCGGCCGCGCCCCGCCGTTCCAACTCCGCCAGCGTCTCGCCGAGGCTCGCCGTCGCCCGCTCGACCGCGGCGCCGCCCAGTGCCCGGGCCTCCTCCAGCGCCTCGCGGCCGCCGCGCAGCTGCGAGAGGGCGACGCAGGTCGCCACCTGGTCGTCGTCGATCCCGGCCTGGGACAGCTCGACCTCGAGGCCGACCAGGTCGTGCGTCGCCAGTCGTTCCAGGACCGAGTCGCGGGCGGCGCCCTCGACTCCGAGCCCGGTCAGGAGCTGGCGGAAGAGGTCGGCGTCGCCGAGCCCGATCACCGCGCGCTCGAGCCCGGTCGCGACCAGCGCCGCCTCCAGCACCTCGATCACCTCGGCGGTGCCCTGCGGGGCGGGCGCCCCGATCAGCTCCACCCCGGCCTGCGCGAACTCGCGCATCTGGCCGCGCTGGGGACGCACCGCGCGGAAGGCGTTGGCCAGGTAGCAGAGCCGCAGCGGCGGCTCCTTGTCGGCGTAGCGCGAGGCGACCAGGCGGGCGATCGGGATCGTCATGTCGGAGCGCAGCGCCAGCAGGTCGCCGCGCTCGTCGAAGAAGCGGTAGGCGGAGTCGGCGGTGCGGCCGTCGCCGCGGGCGAGGACCTCGTCGTACTCGATCGCCGGCGTCGACACCTCGCCGTAGCCGCGGGCCTCGAACACGTCGAGAAGCGCGCCGCGCAGGCGGCGCAGCTCTCGCATCTCCTCGGGGAGGATGTCGCGCGTCCCTGGGGGGATCGGGTGGATCATCTGCCGGACCTTACGAGAGAGCGGGCCGAAAGCCTGCCGCAGGCGCCTCTAGGCAGGAATCTCCGCAGAGACCCGCTCGATCCGGGCGCCGAGGCCACGCAGCCGCTCGTCGATCGCCTCGTAGCCGCGGTCGATCTGGCGGATGTTGCCGATCTCCGAGACCCCGTCGGCGGCGAGGGCGGCGATGAGCATCGCCATGCCGGCGCGGATGTCGGGGCTCTCGACGCGTTCGCCGTGAAGCCGGCTCGGACCGCTGACGATCGCCCTGTGGGGATCGCACAGCGTGATCCGAGCGCCCATCGCGACCAGCTTGTCGACGAAGAAGAGGCGGTTCTCGAACATCTTCTCGAAGATCAGGATCTCGCCGTCCGCCTGCGTGGCGAGGGCGAGGGCGATCGAGGTGAGGTCGGCCGGGAAGGCGGGCCAGGGCCCGTCCTCGATCTTCGGGATCGCGTCGCCGACGTCGGCCTTGATCCGCAGCCGCTGCTCGGGAGGGACGATCACGTCGTCGCCCTCGATCTGCGAGTCGAGGCCGAGACGGCGGAGCTGCCGCCGCACCATCACCAGGTCGGCGGGTTGGGCGTCGCGGATCCGCAGCTCGCCGCCGGTCGCCGCCGCCAGCGCCATGAAGCTGCCGACCTCGATGTGGTCGGGGGAGATCGTGTGCTCGGCGCCGCCGAGGCGGTCGCGGCCGTGCACGGTCATCACGTTGGAGCCGATGCCGGTCACCTCGGCGCCCATCGCGCTCAGCAGGTGGGCGAGGTCCTGGACGTGCGGCTCGCAGGCGGCGTTGGAGATCGTCGTCTCCCCCGGCGTAAGCGCCGCGGCCATCAGCGCGTTCTCGGTGCCCATCACCGAGGGCTCGTCCATGAAGATCGCGCAGGGGCGCAGGCCGCCCTGCGGCGCGGTCAGCTCGATCCAGCGGTCGCCCTCGACCCGGGCGCCGAGGTCGGCGAAGGCGTCGAGGTGGGCGTCGAGCCGGCGGCGGCCGATGAAGTCGCCGCCGGGAGGCGGCATCCGCGCCTCGCCGAAACGCCCCAGCAGCGGCCCGGCGAGCAGGAAGGAGGCGCGGATCTTGTCGGAGAGCTCCTCGTCGACGGCGACCTCGGTGACGCCGGCGGCGCGCAGCCGCAGGCTGTTGTCGGCGGTCCAGACCGCCTCCACCCCGAGCTGCTCGAGCAGCGCGATCTGCGCCTCGGTGTCGCGGATCCGCGGCACCCGGTGCAGCAGCAGCTCCTCGTCGGTCAGCAGGCAGGCGGCGAGGATCGGCAGCGCGGCGTTCTTGTTGCCGGCCGCCGTCAGCTCGCCCGAGAGCGGCACGCCTCCGTCTATGACGAATTTCTCCATCGGTCCGGCTAGGGTACCTGCCGTCATGGGCAGGGGCTGGAAGATCCTGATCGTCGCGCTCGTCGCGCTCGTCGTGCTGCTCGGCGTCAACGCCGTGGTCACCGACGGCGAAACGAAGGACGCCGAAGTGAACGAGCCCGGCGGCCGCATCCTCCATCTGCCCGGCGGCGACATCCAGGTGGTCGAGAAAGGACCCCCGAACGCGCCGGCGATCGTCCTCGTCCACTGCTTCAGCTGCGCGATCAACTGGTGGGACGGGATGATGTCGCGGCTCGACCGGACCCACCGGGTGATCGCCGTCGACCTGCTCGGACACGGCGGCTCGGAAAAGCCGACCTCCGGCTACACGATCCCCAACCAGGCTGACCTCGTCGCCCAGGCCCTGGCCAGGCTCGGCGTGCGCAGGGTCGAGGCGGTCGGGCATTCGCTCGGGGGGTCGGTGGTGACGGCCCTGGCCGAACAGTCCCCACAGCTGGTCGAACGGGTCGTGATCATCGACACGGCGCCGACCCACCACGAGTCCTCCCTGGGCCTGATTGCGAACGCCGCCTTCGCGCCGGTGGTCGGCCAGGCGCTGTGGCGGATCAAGCCCGACTTCGCCGTCCGCAAGGGCCTCGAGGTGGCCTTCGCGCCCGGCTTCGACGTCCCCGACGAATTCGTCGCAGACGTTAACCGGATGACCTACAGCTCCTACCACGACTCGCCGCAGGGCTCCGACGACTACAGCAAGGAAGAGGGCCTCGACAGGCGGATGAAGGCGAGTGGCAAGCCGCTGATGGTGCTGATGGGCGCCGAGGAGCAGATCGTCGAAGAACCCGCCGCCCGGCTGGCCGAATACCGCCGCACCTACCCGGGCACGGTCACGCATCTGATCCAGGGCGCCGGGCACTCCCCCAACGTCGAGAAACCGGCCGAGACCGCGGCCCTCGTGCTCGGCTTCGACAAGCCCGCCAGGCACGAAATGCAAAAACGCCTGCAGAAACGGGAAGCCGTCCGGAAGCGCCCGTAGTATCGAACCTATGTTCGATACGAGAAAGACCTTCAGCGGCCAGCTGGCCAACGCAGTGGACCTGACGATCGACTTCGCCACGCTGGGCGAGTACGGGCTGGAGCCGGTCGAAACCCGGCCCCCGGCCTGCCAGCAGCGCCGGCGCAGCGGCTCGATGCCGAGCACGGGATCGTGGAGCGCCGCGGTCAACCGCTTCGCCACCCAGTCGTAGATCCGCAGAACGACAAAGGGCCGCCCGGCGGGCGGCCCGAAGTCAAAAACCGGCGGCGACCTACTCTCCCAGGAGGTTGCCCTCCAAGTACCATCGGCGCTGAGGAGCTTAACTGCTCTGTTCGGAATGGGAAGAGGTGTTTCCCCCTCGCTATGCGCCACCGGAAATCTTGCGAGACCGCCCCCGGTGGAGCTTGAAAACTGCACAAGACCAAAGAGTAAATATCCGTCAAGCCCTCGACCCATTAGTACCGGTCGGCTGAGCGCATCGCTGCGCTTGCACCGCCGGCCTATCAACCTGGTGGTCTACCAGGGGTCTTACTCCCTCGAAGGGATGGGAGAGCTCATCTCGAGGACGGCTTCCCGCTTAGATGCCTTCAGCGGTTATCCGTTCCGTGCGTAGCTAACCTGCGATGCCCTTGGCAGGACAACAGATACACCAGCGGCACGTTCATCCCGGTCCTCTCGTACTAGGGATGACTCCTCTCAACTCTCCAACGCCCACGGCAGATAGGGACCGAACTGTCTCACGACGTTCTGAACCCAGCTCGCGTACCGCTTTAATGGGCGAACAGCCCAACCCTTGGGACCTACTCCAGCCCCAGGATGCGACGAGCCGACATCGAGGTGCCAAACCGGTTCGTCGATGTGGACTCTTGGAACCGATAAGCCTGTTATCCCCGGAGTACCTTTTATCCGTTGAGCGACGGCGCTTCCACTTGCTACCGCCGGATCACTAAGCCCAACTTTCGTTCCTGCTCGACCCGTCGGTCTCGCAGTCAAGCTCCCTTATTGCCTTTACACTCTACGCACGATTTCCAACCGTGCTGAGGGAACCTTTGGGCGCCTCCGTTACATTTTAGGAGGCGACCGCCCCAGTCAAACTGCCCGCCTGACACTGTTCACCACCCGGATCACGGCATGGTGTTAGAAGCCCAGACTACCAAGGGTGGTATCTCAAGGATGACTCCCCGGTGGCCAAAGCCACCGGTTCACTGTCTCCCACCTATCCTGAGCGAGATACCCCAGACTCCAATATCAGGTTGCAGTAAAGGTTCACGGGGTCTTTCCGTCTTGCCGCGGGTACTCGGCATCTTCACCGAGACTTTAATTTCACCGAGCCTCTCGTTGAGACAGCGTCCAACTCGTTGCGCCATTCGTGCAGGTCGGAACTTACCCGACAAGGAATTTCGCTACCTTAGGACCGTTATAGTTACGGCCGCCGTTTACCGGGGCTTAGCTTCACTGCTTCGCGCCGAAGCGCTAACAGGTCCACGTAACCTTCCGGCACCGGGCAGGCGTCAGCCCCTATACGTCGTCTTGCGACTTAGCAGAGGCCTGTGTTTTTGGTAAACAGTCGGTTGGACCAATTCACTGCGGCCCCCTCGGGCTCCCTCCGTATGGAGTTCACCCTACCGGGGCGTCCCTTCTCCCGAAGTTACGGGACGATTTTGCCGAGTTCCTTAACGAGAGTTAGCTCGCTCACCTCAGTATGTTCTACTTGTCCACCTGTGTCGGTTATCGGTACGGGCACGCGAATCCTGCCTAGAGGATTTTCTCGGAGGCATGGGATCGGAGACTGGCCGGCGGTCAAGCCAGCTGGCATCGCACCTCGCGTCAAAACGCCGCTGCGGATTTCCCTACAGCGACTGGCTACGTGCTTGCCCCAGGACGACCATCGCCTGGGTTCCCTTACCCTTCCCCGTCCCCCCATCGGTCATAACGGAGTCGACGTGGTACAGGAATATCAACCTGTTGGCCATCGGCTACGCCTTTCGGCCTCGCCTTAGGTCCCGACTAACCCTGAGCAGACGAACTTTACTCAGGAAACCTTGGACAATCGGTGGAGGGGAGTCTCACCCCTCTATCGTTACTCATGCCGGCATTCTCACTTCCAGCCGCTCCACGGGAGCTTACGCGCCCGCTTCATGCAACTGGAACGCTCTCCTACCGCGTGCAGAGCCCGCAGGCCTGCACACCCATAGCTTCGGAGACTAGCTTGAGCCCCGTTGAATTCTCCGCGCCCGAACACTTGACCAGTGAGCTGTTACGCACTCTTTCAAGGGTGGCTGCTTCTAAGCCAACCTCTTGGTTGTCTCTGCACTCGGACATCGTTCACCACTTAGCTAGTACTTAGGGTCCTTAGCTGATGGTCTGGGTTGTTCCCCTTTTGCGTACGAAGTTTATCCCCCGCACACTGACTCCCGCGCTAACCGTGATGGTCTTCGGAGTTTGCCTGAAGTCGGTAACCTGGTAGGGCCCCTAGTCCAAACAGTGCTCTACGGCCACCACGCAAATACGCGAGGCTATACCTAAATATATTTCGGAGAGAACCAGATATCTCTGGGCTTGATTAGCCTTTCACTCCAATCCACAGGTCATCCGCCCAGTTTTCAACCTAGGTCGGTTCGGCCCTCCACGAGGTCTTACCCCCGCTTCAGCCTGCCCATGGATAGCTCGCCCAGTTTCGGGTCTACCGCCAATGACTGTGTCGCCCTGTTCAGACTCGCTTTCGCTACGGCTCCGCTCATCGCTTAACCTTGCCACTGACGAGTAACTCGCCGGCTCGTGATGCAAAAAGCACGCCGTCACACCCGAAGGTGCTCCGACCACTTGTAGGCTTGCGGTTTCAGGTACTATTTCACTCCCCTTCAGGGGTGCTTTTCACCTTTCCCTCACGGTACTAGTTCACTATCGGTCACCAGGTAGTACTTAGCCTTGGAGGGTGGTCCCCCCAGGTTCAGACCGCGTTTCACGGGTGCGGTCCTACTCAGGAACATCAATCGGCAGATCAGTGCGTTTTCACCTACGGGACGATTGCCCTCTGTGGTGCGAGGTTCCACTCGCTTCGGCTAACACCTGATTTGGTAACTGCCGCCGAGCCAGGCACGGCTCGGGCATGACGTCCTACAACCCCCGACAGACAACGCGTGCCCGCTTACATCTGTCGGGTTTGGGCTGATCCCCTTTCGCTCGCCACTACTAAGGGAGTCTCGGTTGATTTCTATTCCTCGGGGTACTTAGATGTTTCAGTTCCCCCGGTTGCCTTCCGCCGGCTATGAATTCACCGACGGATGACGCCGCATTACCGGCGCCGGGTTTCCCCATTCGGAAATCCGCGGGTCAATGGCTGTTCAGCGCCTCACCGCGGCTTATCGCAGCCGTCCACGTCCTTCATCGACTCCTGGTGCCAAGGCATCCACCGTAAGCCCTTACTATCTTGACGGTGAGCGACCCGTACGCCTAAGCGTGCGAGTCGCAAAATTAAATACCCAGAGCCTGTCTTGCGACAGGCTCAATTATTGGCCTTGTACAGTTTTCAAGGTCCACCGAGGCACACGCGGCGGAGTGCTTCCACCGGCGGTCTCTCAAAACTGAGCAGCGTTCCCAGCGGCATACAGCCACTGGGGAGCCCGGTCGAACGTTCTAGAGAAACTCCCTAGAAAGGAGGTGATCCAGCCGCAGCTTCCGCTACGGCTACCTTGTTACGACTTCACCCCAATCACAAGCCCCACCTTCGACGGCTCCCTCCAAAAGGTTAGGCCACCGGCTTCGGGTGTTGCCTGCTTTCGTGGTGTGACGGGCGGTGTGTACAAGGCCCGGGAACGTATTCACCGCGGCATTGCTGATCCGCGATTACTAGCAACTCCAGCTTCATGGAGGCGAGTTTCAGCCTCCAATCCGAACCGAGACGCACTTTATGGGATTCGCTCCACCTCACGGTATTGCAGCCCTTTGTATGCGCCAATGTAGCACGTGTGTAGCCCTGGACATAAGGGGCATGATGACTTGACGTCATCCCCACCTTCCTCCGGTTTGTCACCGGCAGTCTCCCATGAGTCCCCAACTTAATGCTGGCAACATGGAACGGGGGTTGCGCTCGTTGCGGGACTTAACCCAACATCTCACGACACGAGCTGACGACAGCCATGCACCACCTGTGAAGGCGTCCCGAAGGAAAGCCATATTTCTATGGCGGTCGCCTACATGTCAAGCCCAGGTAAGGTTCTTCGCGTTGCGTCGAATTAAACCACATGCTCCGCTGCTTGTGCGGGCCCCCGTCAATTCCTTTGAGTTTTAGCCTTGCGGCCGTACTCCCCAGGCGGGGCACTTAGTGCGTTAGCGACGGCACGGGAGGAGTCGACACCTCCCACACCTAGTGCCCATCGTTTACGGCGTGGACTACCAGGGTATCTAATCCTGTTCGCTCCCCACGCTTTCGCGCCTTAGCGTCAGTACCGTCCCAGCGAGCTGCCTTCGCTATTGGTGTTCCTCCTGATATCTGCGCATTCCACCGCTACACCAGGAATTCCACTCGCCTCTTCCGGACTCTAGCCCTGCAGTATCCATCGGCTTTCAAAGGTTGAGCCTTTGACTTTCACAACGGACTTACAGGGCCGCCTACGCGCGCTTTACGCCCAATGATTCCGGACAACGCTTGCCCCCTACGTATTACCGCGGCTGCTGGCACGTAGTTAGCCGGAGCTTCTTCTGGAGGTACCGTCAATCCGCACGGCTATTCACCGGCGAACCTTCGTCCCTCCTGAAAGGGGTTTACAACCCGAAGGCCGTCTTCCCCCACGCGGCGTTGCTGCGTCACGCTTTCGCGCATTGCGCAAGATTCCCCACTGCTGCCTCCCGTAGGAGTCTGGGCCGTGTCTCAGTCCCAGTGTGGCTGATCGTCCTCTCAGACCAGCTACCCATCGTTGCCTTGGTAGGCCTTGACCCCACCAACTAGCTAATGGGCCGCGAGCCCCTCCCAATGCGGAGGCCGAAGCTTCCTTTAGCGAACAGGCTTACGCCTGTGCGCCACATCCGGTATTAGCCCGAGTTTCCTCGGGTTGTCCCGGTCATCGGGGCAGGTTACTCACGTGTTACTCACCCGTTCGCGGCTTTGCCCCAGGGCAAGCCCTGGTTCGTCGCACCACTTGCATGTGTTAAGCACGCCGCCAGCGTTCGTCCTGAGCCAGGATCAAACTCTCCGTGAAGAGTACTTCTACAGAGAGATGCCATGCCTGGCTGGCCGCCGAGTACACAAATACGACGACCGGCATGACGGGTAAATCAGACCACTCGGCACGCTGACGAGCCGAGTGGATCGGGCTCAAACATCCACAGACCCGTGGGCCTGCGGAGTGCACGCTGCTCAGTTTTCAAAGACCGCTGCGCCTCTACGGCGGGTCTCGCCGCCTTCGCGCATGGGAGGGCACCTGGCCATCCCAGAAGGACGCGGGAGTATAGCGCTGCGGCGCCGCTTTGCCTAGGGGGCCTCAGGCGCCGGCGCGCATGCGGCGGAAACGGCGCTTGCCGAGCTGCAGGACGCGGCCGTCGAGCTCGGCCGGCTCGACGTCGAGCCGATCGCCCGCAAGCGGCTCCCCGTCGAGCTTTACGCCCCCCTGCTTGAGCAGGCGCCGCGCCTCGCTGGAGCTGATCTCGAAGGCGCCGGCCATCAGCAGCGGCAGGTGCACCGGGCCGCCGCTCTCGCCGGTGTAGGCGTCGAGCGAGACCTCCTCGACCTCCTCGGGCGCCTCGTGGCGCACGAACAGGCGGTCGAAGTGCGCCTCCGCCTCCCCCGCCGCCGCCTCTCCGTGGAAGCGCTCGACGAGCCGCCGCCCAAGCTCGCGCTTCGCCTCGTTCGGCGGCCCGGCCGGCACCTCGGCACCGAGCAGGAGGCGGAAATACTCGGCCATCGCCTCGTCGGGAATCCGCATCAGCTTGCCGAACATCTCCGGTGGCGGATCGGTGACGCCGACGTAGTTGCCGAGCGACTTGCTCATCTTCTGCACGCCGTCGGTCCCGACCAGGATCGGCATCGTCAGGATCGACTGCGGCTTCTGCCCGTAGGCGGCCTGCACGTCGCGCCCGAACAGCAGGTTGAACTTCTGGTCGGTCCCCCCCAGCTCGACGTCGGCCTCGATCGCGACCGAGTCGTAGCCCTGCAGCAACGGGTAGAGCAGCTCCACCGCCGCCACCGGCGCTCCCGCGGCCATCCGCTTCTGGAAGTCGTCGCGCTCCAGCAGCCTGGCCACGGTCGTCTGGGCGAGCAGGCCGAGCAGCTCCTCCGGAGCCATCCGCAGCCACTCGCTGTTGAAGCGGACCTCGGTCTTCTCCCGGTCGAGCAGCTTGAACGCCTGCTCCTGGTAGGTGGCGGCGTTGGCCTCGATCTCCTCCGGCGTCGGAACCGGCCGCTGGGCCGAGCGCCCGCTCGGGTCGCCGACCCGGGCGGTGAAGTCGCCGACGATGAGGACGACGTGGTGGCCGGCGTCCTGGAACTCGCGCAGCTTCTCGAGCACGACGGTGTGGCCGAGGTGGATGTCGGCGGTGGTCGGGTCGATGCCCAGCTTGACCCGCAGCGGACGCCCGCCCGCGAGCTGGTCGGCGAGCATCCCCTCGGGCAGCACGTCGACCGCGTTGCGCGTCAGATCCGGCATCGGCGCAATGCTAGACTGCCGCCTTCCTCTTGGCGGGCAAACGCACCAAGCCGCGCCTGAAGAAGCTGCGCATCCTCTTCGTCCTGCTCGGCCTCGGCGTACTGGCCCTCGTCTCGACCGTGTTCGGGATGATGACCGCGGTATCGCAGGATCTGCCGGCGATCTACGACTTTGCCCAGTTCAAGGCGGCGAAGAACAGCGAGGTCTTCGACGCCTCGGGCGAACCGATCGGCACCCTGACCAGCGACCAGAACAAGATCCTGCTCGGCTCGGGCCAGATCTCGCCCAACGTCAAGAACGCCGTGGTCGCGATCGAGGACTCGCGCTTCTACGAACACGAAGGCGTCGACCTGCGGGGGATCGCGCGGGCGCTGTTCAAGGACGTCCTCAGCCAGAGCGCCGAACAGGGCGCCTCGACGATCACCGAGCAGTTCGTCAAGGAGGCGCTGACCGCCCAGGAAAGCCGGACGGTCTTCGAGAAGTTCCGCGAGGCGGCTCTCGCCTACCGGCTCGAGCGGCACTGGAGCAAGGACAAGATCCTGACCGAGTACCTGAACACGGTCTACTTCGGCGAAGGCGCCTACGGGATCGAGGCGGCCGCCCGCACCTACTTCGGCAACGCCCATCCCGGCTGCGGCACGCCGACCGAACCCTGTGCGGCGGTGCTCGAGCCCTGGGAGGCGGCGCTGCTGGCGGCGATCATCAACTCGCCGACCGCCTACAACCCCAAGTACTACCCCGAAAACGCCCTCGCCCGCCGCAACGTGGTGCTGCAGAAGATGGAGGAACAGGGATACATAACCCAGGCGCAGTACGAAGAAGGGATCAAGCAGGCACTCCCCTCCCCGGCCGACATCGAACCGCCGCGGCTCGACTCGCGCGCGCCCTACTTCACCGCCTGGCTGCGCCAGCAGCTGGTCGAACGCTACGG
This sequence comes from uncultured Solirubrobacterales bacterium, assembly GCA_963702955.1. GTDB lineage: Bacteria > Actinomycetota > Thermoleophilia > Solirubrobacterales > 70-9 > VRUE01. The sequence continues at coordinate 687,879 of OY969774.1, forward strand.
CGCCGCGAAAACCTTCTTCGGCGGCCTGAAAGTGAAGACGACCCTCGACCTGCGACTGCAGAACGCCGCCGAAGAAGCGGTCAACAACTACCTCGGCTACCTGCCGCCGACCGCCTCGGTGGTGGTGCTCGACAACAAGAACGCCGGCGTCAAGGCGATGGTCGGCGGTCCCAACTTCCAGACCAAGCCCTTCAATCTCGCCACCCAGGGCCGGCGGCAGCCGGGCTCCTCGATCAAGCCGTTCGAGCTCGTCACCGCGCTGGAAGAGGGGATCTCCCCGTACACGACCTACGAATCGGCGCCGCAGGTGTTCCATTTCGGCAAGAACGGCCAGGAAACCTTCGAGGTCCACAACGACGAAGGCTCGTATCTGGGCTCCTGCGACATCGTCTGCGCGACGACCTACTCCGACAACTCGATCTACTCGCAGCTCGCGCTGGAAGGCCTGAAGGGCAAGACGATCGAGGACCGGACGCACTCGATCGCGGCGACGATCCACAAGATGGGCTACTCGGGCGCGATCTCGACCAACCCGGCGATGGTCCTCGGCGGGCTCGAAGAAGGGGTCTCGCCGCTGGGCTGGGCCTACGCCTACATGACGATCGGCAACGACGGCGACCGGGTCAGCGGCACGCTGGCGCCCGAACCCGGCGACAGCCCGGTCGCCTACACCCAGGTGACCGACGAGGAAGGACACACGATCAAGGGCGGCGACAACGACTCGCTGCACGAACAGGCGATCTCCGAAAGCACCGCCAAGGAGACCAAGAGCATCCTCGAAACGGTCGTCCAGGAGGGCACCGGGACCAACGCCAACGTCGGCGCCGCCGGGCAGTGGGGCAAGACGGGGACGACTGAGAACAGCGGCGACGCCTGGTTCTGTGGCGGGACCGAAGAAGTCACCGCCTGCGTCTGGGTCGGCTACGCCGACACGACGACGCCGATGATGACCCTCTACAACGGCGGCCCGGTGATGGGCGGCACCTTCCCGGCGCTGATCTGGGCGAGCGTGATCAACGCCTGGGAAGCGATCAAAGCCGAAGAGGCTTCCGAACGGGCGAGCGAAAGGGCCGGCCACGGCTCGCAGGGCAGCGGCTCCTCGGCCGGCGGCGAAGAAAGCTACGTGCCCTCGGAATCCTCGACCGAACCCGAATCCGCGCCGGAAACGGAATCGGCGCCCGAACCCGAAGCGGCGCCGGAAGCCCCGGCGGAACCGGCGCCGGAATCGGGCGGCGGCGGAGGCGGCGGCATCACCGCCGGTTAGCGCGCCGGGGGTCGCGGCTTGGAGACGAACGGGCTGCCGCCGAGGCAGAAGCGCCAGGGGCGCTCGATCGCTTTGGTGATCCCCACGCGGGGGCCGGCGACGACCTCGCCCTCCCAGTCCTGCTCGGGCGGCGCGAGCAGGAACGGCGGCGCGCCTAGATCGGCGCCATTCGACTCGAGTCCGATTCCCAGCGCCTCGGTCAGCTTGCCCGGACCCGAGCAGAGGTCGGCGTCGGGACGGGCGCCGCGCCGGGTGCGCATCGCCTCCAGGCCGGCGCTCGGCTCGAGCGCCCGGATCAGCACCGCGGCCGCCTCCCCGTCGGGTTCGGCGACCGCGTTGAGCAGGCTGTGGATCCCGTAGGAGAGGTAGACGTAGGCGCGGCCGGGTGGGCCGAAGAGGACCTCGGTGCGCTTGGTCAGGCCGACATAGGCATGGCAGGCCGGATCGTCGCGCTCGTAGCTCTCGGTCTCGACGATCGTGCCGCCGCAGCCCGCGAAGAAGAGCCGGCAACCGACCAGGTCGCGGGCGACCGTGTGGACCGAGCGCTCGAAGAAGGAGACGCTGAGCCGCTCCGTGGAAGCTTTGTGGGGTCTAGGGACCCCCAAATGCTTCCACGAAACAGACACACCCACCGGATCAGGTCCGCTCTTCGATTACCCGCGCCTCGACCGCCGCGAGGGTCTCGCCGGCGAGCGAGATCTGGACGGCGAGGGCCTCGGAGCCGGTGCCGCCCTCGATTCGCTTCGACTCCAGCCAGCTCTCGCGCCGCAGCACCTCGAAGACCCAGTCGTCGAGCAGCTCGGAGCGCTCCCGCATCTGCTCCACGCTCAGCCCCGAGAGCGGCTTGCCCGCGTCGACGGCATCGCGGACCAGCCCGCCGACGATCCCGTGCGCCTCGCGGAACGGGACCCCGCGGCGGACCAGCCCGTCGGCGATCTCGGTGGCGGCGAGCATCTCGTCGCCCGAGGCCTCCTCCAGCCGCTCGCGGTCGAAGGCGATCCCGGCCAGCATCCCCGCGGTCGCGTCGAGGCAGAGCTCGACCGTGTCGATCGCATCGAACAGCGGCTCCTTGTCCTCCTGCATGTCCTTGCCGTAGGTGAGCGGCAGGGCGTGCATCGTGCCCAGCAGCGAGGCGTAGTCGGCGGCGACCCGGGGGCTCTTCGCGCGCAGCAGCTCGGCCGAGTCCGGGTTGACCTTCTGCGGCATGATCGACGACCCCGAGGAGAAGGACTCGTCGAGCTCGCAGAAGCCGAACTCGGTGCTCGACCAGATGACGATCTCCGAGCCGAGCCGCGAGAGGTGCATCGCGCAGGCCGAGGCAGCGGAGAGGTAGTCGAGGACGAAGTCGCGGTTGGAGGCGCCGTCGATCGAGTTGGCGCTGACGTGGTCGAAGCCGAGGTCGGCGGCGACGGCGCGGCGGTCGATCTCCCAGTTGACGCCGGCCAGGGCGCCGGAGCCGAGCGGCATCACCGAGGCGCTGTCGAGGGCGAACTGGAAGCGCAGCACGTCGCGGGCCAGCATCCAGAAGTAGGCGAGCAGGTGGTGGCCGAGGTAGACCGGCTGGGCCCGCTGCAGGTGGGTGTAGCCGGGCATCGGCCAGTCGCGGTGGCGCTCGGCCTGCTCGAGCAGGCGCGCCATCGCCGCCCCGGCCAGCTCGATCGCCCGCAGCGAGTGCGCCTGGACGACCATCGCCACGTCGGTCGCGACCTGGTCGTTGCGGGAGCGGCCGGTGTGCAGCTTGCCGGCCAGCGGGCCGATCTCCTCGCCGAGCAGGCGCTCGACCGCCATGTGGATGTCCTCGTCAGCGTCCTCGAACTCGAAGCCGTGCTGCCCGATCCGCTCGCGGACCCGGTCGAGCCCGTCGCAGATCTGCGCCAACTCCCCCTCGTCGAGGACGCCGATCCGCGCCAGCGCGCCGGCGTGCGCCTGCGACTGATCGATGTCGTAGGGCGCCAGGCGCCAATCGAACTCGAGCGAGCGATTGAGGCGCCAGAAGCGCGGATCCGGGTCTTTGCGGAAGCGGGACATCAGCTCAGCGCCTCGGCCAGAGCCTCGCACACGCGCTCGACGTCAGACTCGCCCATCGCGGTGAAGAAGGGCAGCGCCAGAGAGCGGGCCGAGGCGGCTTCGGCGATCGGGAACTGGCCCTCGCGCCAGCCCTGCTCGCGCAGGTGCGGGAAGAGGTGGATGCAGGGCAGGTAGGCCTTAGAGGAGACGCCCCGCTCGCCGAGGCGGGCGATCGTCGCGTCGCGGTCCGCGCCCTCCGGCAGGCCGACCGTGTAGACGAACCAGCTGCGGCGCTCCTCGCCGCGACCGGCGACCGGCGTGCTCAGCCCCTCGATCGCGGCCAGTCCCTGCTCGTAGCGGGCGGCGACCGCGGCGCGACGCTCCAGCATCTGGTCGAGCTTCTCCAGCTGCGCCACGCCGAGCGCCGCGGCGAGGTCGGGGAGCCGGTAGTTGAAGCCGAGCCCGCCGTGGTCGAGCCAGCCCATGTCGGCGGCCCGCCCCTGGTTGCGCTCGGAGCGCAGCCGCGCCGCGACCTCGGGGCTCAAAGGGATGGCCATCCCTCCCTCCCCCGTCGTCATCTGCTTGTTCGCGTAGAAGGCGAAGGTGGCGAGGTTGCCGCGGCTGCCGACCCGGCGGCCCTCCGAGTCGACCGCGCCGAGCGCCTCGCAGGCGTCCTCGAGGACGCCGAGCCCGCGGCGCGCGGCGATCGCCTCCAGCTCCGGCATCGCCGCCGGGTAGCCGAAGATGTGGACCGGCAGGATGCCGGCGCTGCGCTCGCCGAGCGCCGCCTCGACCGCCGCCGGGTCGAGGTTGAGGGTGACCGGGTCGACGTCGCAGAAGACCGGGCGGACGCCCTCGTAGAGCAGGCAGTTGGCCGAGGCGACGAAGCTGAAGGGGCTGGTCAGGACCTCGTCCCCGGGGCCCCAGCCGAGCGCCCGCACGCCGAGGTGCAGCGCGGTCGTGCCGTTGGCGACCGCGACCGCGTCGCCGACCCCCAGCCAGGCGGCGAAGTCGCGCTCGAAGCGCTCGCCCATCGGGCCCAGCGAGAGCCGGCCGGAGCGCAGCACCTCGAGCGCCAGCTCCTCCTCGCGGGCGCCGAGCTCGGGCCGGGCCAGCGGTATCTGCTCGTACTCGCTCATCGCGGCTGGAAGGCGTACTCGAGCGAGTCGACCAGCGCCTCCCAGGAGGCCTCGATGATGTTCTCCGAAACGCCGATCGTCCCCCACTCGCGCTCGCCGTCGGAGGAGTCGAGGAGGACGCGGGTGACCGCGCCGGTGCCGTGGCTCTCGTCGAGGATGCGGACCTTGTAGTTGGTCAGCTCGATCTCGGCGAGATGCGGGTAGCGGTCGGCGATCGCGCCGCGCAGAGCGGCGTCGAGCGCGTTCACCGGTCCGTTGCCCTCGGCGACGCGCAGGTAGCGCTCGCCGTCGACCTTGACCTTGATCGTCGCCTCGGTCTCGACCTCGCCGTCGGCTCGTTTCTCGACCACGACGCGGAAGCTCTCCAGCTCGAACAGCGGCTGGTAGCTGCCCGCCTCGCGGCGCAGCAGCAGCTCGAAGGAGGCCGGCGCCGCCTCGTAGTGGTAGCCGCGGTGCTCGCGCTGCTTCAGCCGCTCGACCGCCCGCGCCGCCGCCTCGTCGTCGAGCTCGAGCCCGGCCCGCTCGGCCTGGCTGCGGATCGTCGCCTTTCCCGACAGCTCCGAGGCGAGGATCTCACGCTCGTTGCCGACCTGCGCCGGGTCGAGGTGCTCGAAGGTGCTGGCGTCGGCGGCGACCCCGGCGGCGTGCATCCCGGCCTTGTGGGCGAAGGCGTCGCGGCCGACGTAGGGATGGCTCGGGTCCGGCGCCATGTTGCAGAGCTCGTCGAGGTAGTGGCTGGTTCGCGCCAGGGTCGCCAGCCGCTCCGGCGCGACGACCTCGAAGCCCATCTTCAGTTGCAGGGCGGGCAGGATCGAGGCGAGGTCGGCGTTGCCGCAGCGCTCCCCGTAGCCGTTGACGGTGCCCTGCACGAGGCGGGCGCCGGCTTCGACCGCGGCGAGCGAGTTGGCGACCGCGCACTCGGCGTCGTTGTGGCAGTGGATGCCGATCTCGGTGCCCCCGCCGAGCGCCTCGACCACGGCCGCGGTCGCCTCGCCGACGAAGCCGGGCAGGCTGCCGCCGTTGGTGTCGCAGAGGGTGACGTTCTCGACCCCGGCCTCGGCCGCGGCCCGCGCGCATTCCAGCGCGTAGGCGGGGTCGTCGCGATAGCCGTCGAAGAAGTGCTCGGCGTCGAAGACGGGGCGCTTGCCGCGCTCGCGGCAGAGGGCGATCGACTCGGCGATCATCGCCAGGTTCTCCTCGTCGGAGACCTTGGTCACCTTCTCCAGGTGCAGCCGCCAGCTCTTGCCGACCAGGCAGACGACGGGTGCGAAGGAGCCGACGACGACGGCGAGCGCCTCGTCCTCGGCGGCGGCGACGCCGCGGCGCCGGGTCATCCCGAAGGCGGCGATCGTCGCGTTCTCCAGCTCCTCCGCGGCCAGCAGCTCGAACAGCTCGGCTTCCTTCGGGTTTGAGCTGGGGAAGCCGGCCTCGATGAACTGCACGCCGAGCTCGTCGAGCGCGCGGACGACCTTCAGCTTCTCGCCGACCGAGAGCGACATACCGGGCGTGCCCATGCCGTCGCGCAAGGTGGTGTCGTAGAGCTTCACCTGTTCCATCCGATGCCTTTCGATACGAGGAGTCAAGGGGGCTCTGGAGCCCGCTCGCGTGCAGGGGCGCGCCGGCCGCTAGGCGGCCGGCGTAATTCGCTCGCTCGCGACCTCGACGAAGTCGAGCCACTCGAGGTACTCCTCGGCACGGCCGTGCAGCGCGTCCTGGAACTTCGCCTGGATCACGCGGGTGATCTCGCCCGGCTCGCCCAGCGGGTGGTCGTCGACCTCGCGCACCGGCACCAGCTCGGCGGCGGTGCCGGTGAGGAAGACCTCGTCGGCGAGGTACAGCTCGGCACGGGCGATGTCGCGCTCTTCGACCTCGTACCCGAGGTCGGTCGCGATCTGGACCACCGAGGCGCGCGTGATCCCGTCGAGGATCGCGTTGGTGTGGCCGGGGGTGATCACCACCCCGTCGCGGATCACGAAGACGTTCTCGCCGGAGCCCTCGGAGACGCAGCCGTGCTGGTCGAGCAGGATCGCCTCGTCGTAGTCGGCGGCCGTCGCCTCGGTCTTCGCCAGGACCGAGTTGAGGTACTGGCCGGTGGCCTTGGCGTGAGGGATCAGGCTGTCGCCGGAGATCGCCCGCCAGGAGGAGACCTTGACGCGGATGCCGTGCCGGGTGCCCTCCTCGCCGAGGTAGACGCCCCAGGGGAAGGCGGCGACGATCACGTCGATCGGCGCGTCGGTCGCGTAGAGGCCGAGGTTGCCGTAGCCGCGGTAGGCGAGCGGCCGGATGTAGCAGGAGCCGAGGCCGTTGCGGCGGACCAGCTCGTTGGTCGCCTCGCGGAGCTGCTCGGCCGAGTAGGGCAGCTGGAAGTAGTAGAGCTCGGCCGACTTCTCGAGCCGGGCCAGGTGCTCGCGATGGCGGAAGATCGCCGGGCCGCGCTCGGTCTCGTAGCAGCGGATCCCCTCGAAGACGCCGGTGCCGTAGTGCAGGCCGTGGCTGAGGACGTGCGTCTTCGCCTCGTCCCAGGGCACGAACTCGCCGTTCTGCCAGATCAGCTCCGCGGTCTCCATCGCGGAAAAGTATGCCCGATGGGAGCGCCGAGGTCGAGCTACAGCTCGGCCAGCACGGCGTCGGTCATCTCCGCGGTGCCCACTTCCCCCCCATGCTCCCCGCCGAGCAGGTCCGGGGTGCGGAGGCCGCGCTCCAACACCGCGTCGACCGCGGACTCGATCCGGGCGGCGTCGTCAGGCCGCTCCAGCCCGTGCCGCAGCATCATCGCGGCGCTGAGGAAGGTGGCGAGCGGGTTGGCGATCCCGCGCCCGGCGATGTCGGGGGCGGAGCCGTGGACCGGCTCGAACAGGCCTGGGTCTCCCTCGGCGCCGAGGCTGGCGGAGGGCAGCATCCCGAGCGAGCCGGTCAGCATCGCCGACTCGTCGCTGAGGATGTCGCCGAACAGGTTCTCGGTCAGGATCGTGTCGAAGTCGGCGGGGCGGGAGACGAGCTGCATCGCCGCGTTGTCGACCAGCAGGTGGTCGAGCGCGACGCCGGGGTAGTCGGCGGCGACCCGGGTCACGACCTCGCGCCAGAGGCGCGAGGTCTCGAGCACGTTGGCCTTGTCGACCGAGGTGACGCGGGGGACGCGGCCGCTGCTCTCGGCGCGCCGCCGTGCGGCCTCGAAGCCGGTGCGGGCGATCCGCTCGATCTCGGCGGCCGAGTACTCGCAAGTGTCGTGGGCGGAGTCGCCGTCGCGTCCGCTGTCGCCGAAGTAGATGCCGCCGGTCAGCTCGCGCACGACCAGCAGGTCGGTGCCGGCGATCCGCTCCTCGCGCAGCGGGCTCGAGGAGACCAGCGCCGGGCTCGGCCGCACCGGGCGCAGGTTGGCGTAGAGGCCCATCCCCTTGCGCAGCCCGAGCAGGCCCTGCTCGGGCCGCGGCGCGTCGGGGTCGGTGGTGTCCCATTTCGGCCCGCCGACCGCGCCCAGCAGCACCGCGTCGGCGCTGCGACAGGCCTCCAGCACCTCGTCGGTCAGGGCGGTCCCGTGCTCGTCGATCGAGCAGCCGCCCATCAGCCGCTCCTCGAACTCGAACTCCCCGATCGCCTCCAGCAACCGCCGCGCCGCAGCGACGATCTCCGGCCCGATCCCATCCCCGGGCAGCACGACTATGCGAGGGACGTCAGTCACGGCCGCGCACTCTATGGATCGTCAAGGGTCGCTGAGGTCAGACACCGCCAGCCGCGTCAACCGACCTTGCCAGCCAGGCTTGCTGTCATACCGCACCGATCTCTCAACATCCGTCTTACGGGATAGGTTAGGTGAGTGCCCGCCTCCGCGATAAATACCGCGATTGCCCGCATACTCAGACGGGCCGAGGAGGAGGATCCGGCCACTTTAGCCGAGACCTTCGTAGACGTTAACGCCCTTTTTGCACGTTTGTCCAGCCGAGATTCACAGGTCGTTTTCGGCAGACGCGGCACCGGCAAGACGCATGCCCTCAAATACCTCGCGGAGAACCTGCGGAGCCAGGGCGACACCATCGTGTATCTCGATCTTCGCTTACTTGGATCCAGCGGAGGGCTCTACACGGACTCGGATGTTTCCATAGCCGAAGCTGGCACGCGCCTCCTGTTGGATGTTCTTCAAAGCACCTATGATGCGCTCCTCGATCAAGCATTCGATGGTGCAGGTGAATCGTCGGTTGACGATCTCTTCCTCAGTCGCTTGGACAAGCTCGGGGATGCCCTCGGGGAAGTTGAGATTGTCGGCCAAACCGAGGAGCGCGAATCCGCCAGCGCCCAATCGGCCAGAGACTCAGGCATCGGGCTTGAGGCCCCACCCCTGGGTGCATATGCGCGGATTCATGAGGGACAGAGGTTGGCCGCAGAGCGCGAGGTAAGGATGCGCGGGGTGGCTCGCCATCGCGTGCACTTCGGATCTGTCGCCTCTGCTTTTCGCAAGCTCATCCCGTCTCTACGAGGCCAACGGCTGTGGCTCATTATGGATGAGTGGAGCCACGTATCCATGGACCTCCAACCGCTCCTCGCCGATCTCATTCGTCACTGCCTTCTTCCGATTCCCGGCGTGACGGTGAAGTTTGCTGCCATCGAGACTCGCACGGCTTTCAAGCTCGATCGCAGCGACAACAGCTACCTCGGAATTGAGCTTGGAGCAGATGTCGCAGCCGACATCGACCTTGATGAGTTCATGGTATTCACCACAGCTGGCAATAGTGCAACCGAATTCTTCGCCAAGTTATTCCAACGCCACATACAAGCAGCTGCACAGGCGGGTGGCGACCTAGAGGTCTCTTCTCCAGAGGAGTTTGTCAACCGCGCCTTCGCCGGAGAAGGTGCTTTCCGCGAGCTCGTTCGCGCTGCCGAGGGAGTTCCGCGTGATGGAATTAATGTTTTGAGCAAGGCTGCACTCCACGCTGCGGATGCAAAAATAACCCTTCGCCACGTTCGAGATGCTGCTCGTGGTTGGTATCTAAGCGACAAGCAGGCAACTCTGCGAACCAGACCTGGAGAGCGTGACCTATTGCATTGGATCATCGATCGGGTGATCGGCGAGCGCGGGGTTCGGGGGTTTTTGCTCCGACAGGGGGCAGAAAGCCACCTTGTGGATTGGCTTTACGATGCTCGACTCATCCATCTGATTAAGAAAAGTATCGCGGCAAAGGACCAAGCTGGCGTTCGGTTCGACGCTTATGCAGTGGACTACGGCTGCTATGTAGATCTCCTGAACACCCGGGGCGCAGGGCCTCAAGGCCTCCTGGGCGTCGATGATGATGATTTCCAGGACGTGCCCGATGATGACCTCGAGCACATTCGCGGAGCCATTCTTGATCTGGATGAGTTTGCCGAGTCCAGTGCGGTGGGGATCCTTCGGCGTGAGCCGCCTCAGGTAATGCTGCGAGGACATGCGAAGGAGGGTTCAATGGTCATCGAGTCTCCGCTTGAGCTGCGAAGAGAGAAGCCGTCCTCCGAATGGTGTGTGCTTGTAGAAGTCGGAAATGGAATCGTGGTCGTGCCACTGAGTAGTCGACCCCTACGAGTGGGAAGTTCAAGCAACGACCATGTGCGTATTCGGGCCAATTCTGTCGTACCCCGACATGCTGTGCTCGAGTTGGTCGATGGGGAGCCAGTTGTGACCGCCGATAAGGGAGCTGTCTACGTGAACGAGTTGAAAGTCTCAACGAAGAAGGTTCGTCACCGAGATTCCGTGTCCCTCGGTACAACTGATCTTCTTGTCTATTCTCTTAGAGAAGAGCCAGCCACCGGCTCCGCGGAACCGCCTTGAGCCATCCGCAATTTGCGGGATTCGAGGTCGCGAGCAGCGAGGACGGTGGCAACATTCCGTCCGAGTCCAGTCGTACTATCGAACACATGTTCGTAGAGGCGGGAACCAGGGTAAGGGACAATCGGACAGGATCCGGAGGCGAGTTCGCCTCCGCCCCGAGCGAATGGATCGAGCGCGAGATCGGCGAGCTGGCGTCCCACATCGCCGCAGCGACCTGCCGCTGGCTGGAGCTGATCGGGGAGTTCGACCGCAGGCAGGGACATGAGGCGCTTGGCTTTCACTCCTGTGGCGCCTGGGTCTCCTGGCGCTGCGGAATGGACCCGCGCTCGGCGAGAGAGCACGTGCGGGTGGCGCGGGCGCTCGAAGATCTTCCACTCGTCCACGAGGAGTTCTCCTGCGGGCAGCTGAGCTACTCCAAGGTGAGGGCGATCACCAGGATCGCCAAGCCCGAGATCGAGGCCGAGCTGGTCGAGATGGCGCGCTTTGCCACCGCCGCCCAGCTCGACCGCCTGGTGCGGGGATACAGGCGGGCTGTCTCTTTGGAGAGCGCCGAGGCGGCCCATCGCGATCGCTTCCTGTCTTGCGAATGGGACGAGGACGGCAGCCTGCGGATCAGGGGGCGGCTGGCCCCCGAGGACGGGGCTTTGTTCTTGCAAGCGGTCGAGCATGGACGGGAGGCGATCCGCGAGCGAGAAGAGGAGCACCGAGCCACCTCCCAAGGCGGTTCCGCGGAACCGGAACCGTCGATTCGGGTCAACGACGCCGACGCGCTGATGGAAGTCGCCGAGCGCTCGCTTGGCTCCCGCTCGGACCCCAGGCCCGCCGGGGAGCGCCACCAGGTGGTCGTCCACGCCGAGGCAAAGGCGCTTGCGGGAGGTCCCGAGGAGCCCGGCTGTGCGATCGAGGACGGCCCGGCGATCTGCGCCGAGAGCGCGCGGCGGCTTGCCTGCGATGCCTCGCTCGTCTCGGTCGGCCGCAAGTCGCGGGTGGTGCCGGCGGCGATGCGCCGGGCCCTGGACGCTCGCGACGAAGGGCGCTGTCGCTTCCCGGGGTGTGAGAACCGTCGCTGGGTCGACGCCCACCACATCGTTCACTGGGCGCGCGGCGGGGAGACCAAGCTCGACAACTTGGTCTTGCTCTGCTCGCGCCATCACCGCCTCGTGCACGAGGGCGGGTTCGGGCTTGCCCGCGGCGCTGAGGGGGAGCTGGCGTTTCGCCGGCCCGACGGCAAGGCGCTCCCGGCCGTCCCCTCCCCCGCTCCCGGCTCCGCTCGGGAGCTGCGCCGGCGCAATCGCGAGGAGAGGCTGCCGATCGACCCTCGTTCGCTCGTCTCGCTCGGGCGCGGGGAGCGCTATGACCGCGGGCTGGCGGTGGCGGGGCTGCTGGCGCGGGCTGGGTCTTAAGGAACGCGAGCTTCGATGTTGAGGCGGACGTAGTCGAGCTGGAGGGGCGAAGGCTCGGCCTCGAGGACGGCGTCTACGAAGGGGGCGCGGAGGACGTCTGGGAGCTGTTCGAGCTGCTGGCCTAGGCAGACGGTGCGAAGGAACTCGGCCGGCTCGGGGGGCTCGATCGTCCAGGGCTGCAGCCAGCAGCGGGCCCGGTCGAAGCCGGCCGCGCGGAGGCGCTTCTCCGTCTCCTCGGCGCCGGCGTAGTTCCAGGGCTTTTCGAATCCCTCGAAGTGCGGCGCGAAGGGCTCGTTCGCCTGCAGCTCCACGGCGATCCTTCGCAGGCGGTCGATGTTGCCGGCGCCGCCACACTGGGCCGCGAAGCGCCCGCCCGACTTCAGCGCCGCGCGCATCCGCTCGAACAGCAGCTCGTGGTCGTGGATCCAGTGGAAGACGGCGCTGGAGAAGACCGCGTCGACCGGCTCCGCCAGCTCGAGCGCGGTCAGGTCGCAGACCAGCGCCTCGTCCCGCGGCCGCAGGACCTCGGCGACCTTCTCGACCATCGAGGCCGAGCCGTCGACCGCGACCACGCGGCCCTCCGGCAGCCGCTCGACCAGCATCGCCGTCACCCGGCCGCTGCCGCAGCCGGCGTCGAGCATGGTCTCCGTGCCGGTCAGGGGCAGCCGGTCGAGGATCGAACGTGCCCACTCCTCGTGCGGGACCGAGACGCGATGGTAGCTGCTCGCGTCCCAGTCGCGGGTCGCCGAGCGGGACATCAGAGGACCGTCGTCGCCGGTCCGTAGCCGCTGCCGGCCCGCTCGAAGGCGTCGATCGTCGCCGCGCTCTCCAGCGTGATGCCGATGTCGTCGAGGCCGTGCAGGAGGCGGTGTTTGACGTCGGTCTCGATCTCGAACTCGAAGACGCCGCCGGCGCAGGTCAGCGTCTGGTCGTCGACGTCGATCCGCGCCTCCCCCGCCTCGGCCACGGCGCGCCAGTGCTCCTCGTCGAGGACCACCGGCAGCAGGCCGACCTTGGTGCAGTTGACGTAGAAGATGTCGGCGAAGGACGGCGCGACGACCGCCTCGAAGCCGAAGTCCTCCAGTGCCCAGGGGGCATGCTCGCGCGAGGAGCCGCAGCCGAAGTTGCGGCCAGCGAGCAGGATCGGGTTCGGCTCCAGCTCGATCTCGCCCGAGCGCAGCCAGTCGTAGAAGAGGAACTCGCCGAAGCCGGTCCGCTCGACCCGCTTGAGGAACTGCTTGGGGATGATCTGGTCGGTGTCGACGTCGGCCCTGTCCAGGACCGAGACCTTGCCCGCGATCACGTCTATCGGTCTCATGCTCAGCTCCAATCCCTGATGTCCACGAAATGCCCCTCGATCGCCGCCGCAGCGGCCATCTTCGGGCTGACCAGGTGCGTCCGGCCGCCCTTGCCCTGGCGGCCCTCGAAGTTGCGGTTCGAGGTCGAGGCGCAGCGCTCGCCCTCGATCAGGATGTCGGGGTTCATCCCCAGGCACATCGAGCAGCCCGCCTCGCGCCACTCGAAGCCGGCGGAGCGGAAGACGTCGTGCAGGCCCTCGCCCTCGGCCGCCGCCTTGACCTGCTGGGAGCCGGGGACGACCATCGCCCGCACCGAGCCGGCGACCTTGCGGCCGTCGACCATCGCCGCCGCCTCGCGCAGATCCTCGACCCGCGAGTTGGTGCAGGAGCCGATGAAGACCCGTTCCGGCGCCACCTCGGTCATCGGCGTGCCCGGCTGCAGCGCCATGTAGGCGAGCGCCCGCTCGGCCGATTCGCGGTCGGCCGGCGAGTCCATCGCCGCCGGGTCGGGGACCGAGTCGGTCACCTCGACGACCATCCCCGGGTTGGTCCCCCAGGTGACCATCGGCGAGATCGCCGCGGCGTCGATCTCGACCTCGGCGTCGAAGCTCGCGCCCTCGTCGCTCGGCAGCTCGCGCCAGCGCCCGACCGCGGCCTCGAAGTCCTCGGGGGCGGCGGCTTTGCCGCGCACCCACTCGAAGGTGGTCTCGTCGGGGGCGATCATCCCCGCCCGGCCGCCGCCCTCGATCGTCATGTTGCAGACCGTCATCCGCCCGGGCATCGAGAGCGCCTCGATCGCCGGGCCGGCGTACTCGACCGCGTGGCCGGTCATGCCGCCGGTTCCGAGCCGGCCGATCGTCGCCAGGATCAGGTCCTTGGGGGTGACGCCGGTCCCCAGCTCGCCGCCGTAGAGGATCCGCATCGTCTTCGGCCGCTTCTGGACCATGCACTGGGTCGCCAGCACGTGCTCGACCTCGGAGGTGCCGATCCCGAACGCCAGCGCGCCGAAGGCGCCGTGGGTCGAGGTGTGGCTGTCGCCGCAGACGATCGTCATCCCCGGCTGGGTCACCCCCAGCTCGGGGCCGATCACGTGGACGATGCCCTGGCGGTCGGAGCCCAACGAGTGGATCGGGATGCCGAACTCCTCGCAGTTGCGCTCCAGCGTCTCGACCTGGACGCGCGAGAGCCGGTCGGCGATCAGCCGCGCCGCCATCGTCCCGTCGGTCGGCACGTTGTGATCGGCGGTGGCCAGCGTCTTGTCGGGCCGGCGCACCTCGCGGCCGGCCATCCTCAGCCCGTCGAAGGCCTGCGGCGAGGTGACCTCGTGGACCAGGTGCAGGTCGATGTAGATCAGCCCGTCGGAGACCTCGTGGGCGTTCCAGATCTTCTCGAACATCGTCTTCGGCATCGTCAGCTCCTCCTCAGGCCGGCAGCTATCACGGCGAGGAAGCGGGCGGGCTCCTCGCCGTCGTTCTCGAAATGATGGGGAAGGTCGGCGTCGAAGGTGACGCTGTCTCCGGCGCGCAGATCGTGCCGGGTGCCGTCGACGACCAGGGCCAGCGGGCCGTCGAGGACCACCGCGGTCTCGCGGCTGCCCGGCTCGTGGATCGGCGGGTCGCCGGGGCCGCCGGTGGTCGCGCCCGCCTTCAGGGTGTGCAGCGAGACGTCGGCGCGCTGGCCGGGCAGCGGCGGGGTCAGCTCCTCGAAGCGGTGGCCGCCGCGCTCGTAGCGCCGCCGCGAGCCGGCACGGCTGACCGCGACGTGCTCGCCCTCGTCGAGCCGCAGCAGCTGCGAGAGGGTCAGCTCGAGCCCGGCGGCGATCTTGCGGGCGACGACGATGGTCGGACTCGTCTCCCCGCGCTCGACCTGTGAGAGCATCGGCGCGCTCACCCCGCTGCGCTCGGAGAGATCGCGCAGGGAGAGGCCCATCGCCTCGCGCAGAGCGTGAACTCGCAGGCCGATCGGAGGCGCATTCTCGGGTGGTGCGAGCAAGGTGGAGGTCATCGCGCAGTACGTTATCACATATGTTTGTAAGCGGCTGCTTGGTATAAATCACGGTGGTGCCAGAGACGCGCAGACACGCCTTCCGGCTCCCCACCACGGAGTCGGGGTGGTTCGGCGCTTGGCTGGCCGGACCGAGCGGCCTGCTCGCGCTGGCGCTTGCGGTCGGGGTCGGCGCCGGTCTCGGCGCGATCGCCTTCCGCTACCTGATCGAGGGCTTCACCTACCTCTCGACCGGCCACGCCTCCTACGGCGTCAACGGCCGCGTGCCGAACCCGCTCCTCCCCGGCCTCGGCGTCTGGTTCCTGGTCCTGGTGCCGATCGCCGGCGGCCTCCTCTACGGCCCGCTGGTCGAGCGCTTCGCCCGCGAGGCGCGCGGGCACGGCGTGCCCGAGGTGATGCTGGCGGTCGCCCAGCGCGGCGGCCGGATCAGGCCGGTGGTCGCGCTGGTCAAGTCGCTCGCCTCGGCGCTCTGCATCGGCACCGGCGGCTCGGTCGGGCGCGAGGGCCCGATCGTGCAGATCGGCTCCGCCCTCGGCTCGACCCTCGGCCAAATCGCCCGCCTGCCGGAGTCGCGGATGCGCCTGCTGGTCGCCTGCGGCGCCGCCGGCGGCATCTCGGCCACCTTCAACGCGCCGATCGCCGGCGTCTTCTTCGCGCTCGAGGTGATCCTGCGCGACTTCGAGACCCGCTCCTTCAGCGCCGTCGTTATCGCCTCGGTGACCGCCGACGTGATCGGCCGCGCCGCCTTCGGCTCCGAAGCCTTCCTCAAGCTGCCCCAGCTCGGGGTCGGCCCGGTCAACGGCTACCCGCTCTATCTGCTGCTGGGCCTGCTGGCGGCGGCGGTCGGCGTCGCCTTCATCAAGGTCCTCTACGGGATGGAGGACCGGGCCGACCGGATCTGGCGCCTTTCAGAGGCCTGGCGGCCGGCCGCGGGCGGGCTTCTGCTCGGCCTACTGCTGCTGGCGGTCCCGCAGATGTACGGGGTCGGCTACGAGGTCCTGGAAGCGGCGATCGCCGGCAAGTACGCGCTGCTGTTCCTGCTCGCCCTGCTCGCTTCGAAGGTGCTGGCGACCAGCTTGACGCTCTCGATCGGCGGCTCCGGCGGCGTCTTCGCCCCCTCGCTGTTCATGGGGGCGATGCTCGGCACCGCCTTCGGCCTCGCCGCGCACGGGCTGCTCCCCGGCATCGCCGGCCCTGCCGGGGCCTACGGCCTGATCGGCATGGGCGCTGTCTTCGCCGCCGCCGCGCGGGCGCCGATGACGGCGATTCTGATCATCTTCGAGCTGACCGGCGACTACCGGATCATGCTGCCGCTGATGCTCGCCGTGGTGATCGCCACGGCGATCGCGAGCCGGCTCTCGCCGGACTCGATCTACACCCTGAAGCTGGCGCGGCGCGGAATCGACCTGCTGCGCCGCCGCCCGGCCAGCCCGATGGAAGCGATCACGGTCGGCGAGGCGATGCGGCCGACGCCGGAGCCGATCCGGGCCGGCTCCCCGCTGCGCGAGGTCGTCGAGCGCTTCAGCGCCGGTGGCGAGGCGGCGCTGCCGGTGGTCGACGCCGAGGGGCGCTTCGTCGGCGTGCTGCCGGAGGACGAGCTCGAGCAGGCGATCGGCGAAGAGATGGAGCCCGCCGCCGAGTCGCTGGTCCGCCAGCTTCCGACCCTCGGCACGCGGGAATCGCTGGCCGAAGCGACCGGGATCCTGGTCCGCTCCGACAGCGCCGGGCTGGCGGTGCTCGACGAGGCCGGCGAGCAGGTCGTCGGCTGGCTCTCCCATCGCGACATCCTCAGAATCTACGATCAGCGGATGAAGAGCGAACAGACCGGCCCTGGCCACCCCGCAGCCGCCGGCCCGAGTGGAGCGCCGGCTTGACCGAGCAGCCGCTGGGAGCGCTGGCGACGGTCCTCCGCGGCAGCGCCGTGCCCTACGGCTACACGCTCACGGTCCTCGCCAGCCACAGCATCCTCGTCCACACGCACGGCAGGCCGACGACCGTCAACGTCCTCCTGTTCGTGGTCGGAGCGATCGCCCCTTCGCCTTCCTCGCCCTGCTTTCGGGCCGAGCTTTGCCTCCCGCGCGCTGCTCGGCGCCTTCGCGGCCACCTCGCTGTACCTGACGATCGTCAGCCTCGAGATCGGCGTCGCCCACCGCTTCGGCGGCGAGGAGACCGGCTGACCTACGGTCCCGGCGTCCGCTCTACCGCGGCCTCGGCGGTCGCCGCCTCGGCCTCGCGGATCGCGGCGCCCTCGAGGGCGTTGGAGAGCGCTCGCACGTAGGCCCGCGCCGAGGCCTCGAGGATGTCGGTGGCGACCCCCTGGCCGGTGGCGAGGCGACCGGCGACCCGCAGCATCACGCTGACCTCGCCGAGCGCGTCCTCGCCCCCGGTCACCGCCTCGACCGTGTACTGGCGCAGCTCGCACTCGGTGCCGGCGGCCTTCTGGATCGCGTGGAAAATCGCGTCGACCGGGCCGTCGCCGCCGGACTCGCCGACCGACTCCTCGCCGGAGGGCATCTTCACCGCGACCCGTGCCAGCGGCTCGCGCCGCGAGCCGGCCTCGACCTCGAACCAGGCCAGCTCGTGGGCGTCGGCGCGCTCGCGCATCTCGTCGGAGACGATCGCCTCCAGGTCCAGCGCGGTGACGTGCTTCTTGCGGTCGGCGACCTCCTTGAAGCGCTTGAAGGCGGCGTTGAGGGCGTTGCCCTCGATCTTGAAGCCGAGCTGCTCCAGGGCGTCGCGCAGGGCGTGGCGGCCGGAGTGCTTGCCGAGCACGATCGAGTTCGACTCGAGCCCGACTTCGGTCGCGTCCATGATCTCGTAGGTGGTGCGCTCCTTCAGCACGCCGTCCTGGTGGATGCCGGACTCGTGCGCGAAGGCGTTGCGGCCGACGATCGCCTTGTTCGGCTGGACCGGGTAGCCGGTCAGCCGCGAGACCATGCGGCTGGTGCGGGCCAGCTCGCGGCTGTTGAGGCCGGTCGTCAGCCCGTGCACGTCCTCCCTCGTCTTGACCAGCATCACGATCTCCTCCAGCGAGCAGTTGCCGGCGCGCTCGCCGATCCCGTTGACGGCGCACTCGACCTGGCGAGCGCCGGCCAGCACGCCGGCGTAGGAGTTGGCGACGGCCAGCCCGAGGTCGTCGTGGCAGTGAACCGAGGTCTCGACCTCGCGCAGCCCGGGGACCAGCTCGTAGAGGCGGCGGAAGTACTCGGCGTACTCCCCCGGCGTCGTGTAACCGACGGTGTCGGGGATGTTGACCACGGTGGCGCCCTCCTCGACCGCGATCGCGCAGACCTCGGCGGTGAACTCGAGGTCGGCGCGGGTCGCGTCCATCGGCGAGAACTCGACGTCCTCGCAGTAGGAGCGGGCCAGCGCGACGGCCGCCCGGGCCTGTCCCTTGACGTCCTCGCGGTCGGTCTGCAGCTGGTGCTCGATGTGGATGTCGGAGGTCGAGATGAAGGTGTGGATGCGGGGCCGCGCCGCGTCCTTTATCGCCCCCCAGGCGGCGTCGATGTCGGCCTTGTGGGTGCGGGCCAGGCCGCAGATCGTCGGGCCCTCGACCTGGCGCGAGATCGCCGTCACCGCCTCGAAGTCGCCGGGCGAGGTGATCGGGAAGCCGGCCTCGATCGTGTCGACGCCGAGCCGCGCCAGCTGCTGCGCGATCTCGACCTTCTCGGCGGTGTTGAGCGAGATGCCGGGCGACTGCTCGCCGTCTCGCAGGGTCGTGTCGAAGATGTGGACGCGGTTGGCGTCGGAACCGGTGCTCATGGGACCTACCTCCTTCTCCAGCTGAATCGAATGACCTTGTCTCTCGCGGCTATCGCGCCGCCCAGCGCTATTCCCCCCGAAGGGGGAGGAGAAGGAGAAGCGCCAGGCTGTCGAGCCGGTGGTCCATTCGCTTTCGCAGCTTAGCGTAGGCTGCCGCAATCGCAAGCCTGGACCGGAAAACCGTCCTGGCGCTGCTCGCGATGAGCATGAGCGTCCTGGTGATCGCCAACGACTTCTCGGCGATCAACGTCGCGATCCCGACGATGGAGAAGGACTTCGATACGAACGTCAACACGATCCAGTGGGTGGTCAACGCCTACGCGCTGACTTTCGGCGTGATGATCGTCACCGGCGGCCGCTTGGCCGACATGTTCGGCCGCCGCCGCGCCTTCTTCCTCGGCACCGCGATCTTCGCCTCGATGTCGGCGCTGGGCGGCGCCGCGCAGACCGAGACCTGGCTGATCGCCACCCGCGTCGTGATGGGGATCGGCGGGGCGCTGATGTGGCCGGCGATCCTCGGCATGACCTTCGAGCTGCTGCCGTCGGACAAGGCCGGGCTGGCCGGCGGGATCATCCTCGGCTCCGCCGGGGTCGGCAACGCGATCGGGCCGCTGATGGGCGGCGTCCTCACCGACCTGGCGAGCTGGCGCTGGATCTTCTTCCTCAACGTGCCGATCGCCGCCTTCGCCGTGCTCGTCACCTACTACCTGGTGAAAGTGAAGGAGCCCGAGGCCGAGCGGCAGCGGATCGACTACCCCGGGATCGCGACGCTCTCGATCGGCCTGGTCTCGCTGCTGGTCGCGCTCGACCAGGTCGACGACTGGGGCTGGAGCGACCCGCGGGTGATCGCGATGCTGGTGCTGGCGGCGGTGCTGATCGCCGCCTTCGTCCCGATCGAGCGGCGCGCCGGGCTGAGCGCGCTGGTCCCGCGAGCGATGATGCGCAACGAGAGCTTCCGCGCCTCCTGCGTAGCGGTGACGCTGATGTCGGCGACCTTCTTCGCGTCGCTGCTCTACCTGCCCCAGTTCATGCAGAAGCACCTCGGCTACTCGCCGCTCGAAGCCGGGGTCGGCGTCCTCCCCTTCCTGGCGACGTTCGCCGTCGTCTCCTTCGTCGCCGGGCCGCTCTACAACCGGCTCGGCGCGAAGCCGCTGGCGGCCCTCGGCGCCGCCTGCATCACGATCGCCCCGTTCCTCTTCTCGCAGGTCGGCGAAGGCTCCGCCTACGCCGCGCTGGTCCCGGGGATGTTCGTGCTCGGGATCGGGATCGGCGCCTTCTACCCGACCGCGACCACGGCCGGGGTCACCTCGGTCAACGAATCGCAGAGCAGCCTCGCGGGCGGCATCCTCTACATGTGCCAGATCGCCGGCGGCGCGATCGGTCTCGGCCTGACGACCACGGTCTTCTCCTCCCAGGAAACCTTCGTCAACGGCATCCAGGCCGGCTTCAGACTCGACGCCGGCCTCTCCCTGGTCGGCTTCCTGATCGCGCTGTTCTTCGTCGGCGGACGGCTGCTCGGGCGCGTCAGCGACGATGCCGCTGGTACTGCCTGACGTCGTTTTCGCCTGAACCGGCCCGGAGGACGTCTTCTCCCGGCCCCCCGTGCAGCACGTCGTTGCCCGGGCCGCCGATCAGCACGTCGTCGCCGCTGCCGCCGTAGAGCACGTCGTCGCCGCGCCCGCCGACCAGCCGGTCTTCGCCGGCGCCGCCCAGCAGCTTGTCCGGGCCGGAGCCGCCGATCAGCGTGTCGTTCCCGGCGCCCCCCCGCATCGTCACCGGGATCGCGATCGCATCGGCGACAGTGACGCTGTCCTCCCCCCCGCCGGCGTTGACTTCGAAGCCGGCGATCGCCGGCGCGGCGCAGATCAGCTCGTTCGGATTGCCGGGAGGGTTGGCGCAGACGTCGCCGCCCACTTCGAGCGGAACCGCCGAGTCGATCACGTAGTCACGCCCGTCGGGCGTCAGCCAGATGTGGATCGTGTTCGGTTCTTCGCCACCGGCCAGCAGCACGGTGTAGGTCAACGGCTGGACGCCGCCGAGCGCCGGCGCCGGCACCTGCGCCGCCAGGATCGCCAGCGTGGTCAGGATCAGCTTCTTCACTTAAAGGGCAACAACACGACCTTGCCGACGTTGCGGCGCTCGGCGATGAATTCATGCGCCTCGCCCGCCCGCTCGAAGGGGAACGACTCCGCTACGACCGGCTCCAAACGACCCGCGTCGAGGTCGGCCATCAGCGGCTCGGTCAGCCGGTCGAGGCTGCCCTCGCGGTCCCACCAGTGCAGCATGTTGAGCCCGAAGACGCCTTTGTTCTCGCTCATCGCGTTGAGGCTCTTCCACCAGGGGTAGGTCGCCAGCGGCATCTTCGCCAGGCTGCCGAGGGTGGCGCGCAGGTCGCGCCGGCCGCCGCTGGTCGCCTCCGAGAGCCCGAACATCACCAGCCGCCCACCCTGGCGCAGCAGTCGGTAGTCCTTGCGGAACGAGGTCGGACCGAGCGCGTCGATAACCAGGTCGACGCCCTCGCCGCCGGTGATCCGCATCGTCTCCGCCTCGAAGTCGAGCGAGCGGTAGTCGATCGGGTCGGTCACGCCCTGGGCGCGGATCGCCTCGTGCTTGGAGGGCGAGGCGGTGCCGAGGATCTGGGCGGCGCCGGCGTTGCGGGCGATCTGGGTCGCCGCGATCCCGACCCCGCCGGCGGCGGCGTGGATCAGAACCCGGTTGCCCTCGCGCAGGCTGCCCATCACGATCAGCGCCGCGTAGGCGGTGCCGTAGTTGACCGGGAAGGCAGCCCCCTGCTCGAAGTTGAGCCGCTCGGACAGCGGCAGCGCCTGCGCCTCGGGAACGACGACGAGCTCGGCCTGGCCGCCGAAGCGGGTGCCGGCGACGACGCGGTCGCCGACCGCGTGGGACTCGACCCCCTCGCCGACCGACTCGACCGTGCCGGCCACCTCGTAGCCGAGCACGCAGGGCGGCTTCGGCGCGTCCGGATAGAGGCCGAGCCGGGCCATCGTGTCGGCGAAGTTGACCCCCGCGGCCTTGACCGCGATCCGGATCTCGCCGGCGCCGACCGGCGGCTCGGGACGCTCCTGCACCTTGAGGACCTCGTACCCGCCCGTACCCGTCTGCACCACCGCTTTCACGAGATGGAGCCTATCCGTTAGAGATCGACCGAGCGGCCGACCGAGAAGCCGTCGAGCTCGAGGATCTTGGCGATCGTCTCGCCGCGCACGGGCGCGTCGGTGGTCAGCGCCATCACCGCGCGCTCCCCCCCGACCTCCGCGCCGACGGCGGCGGAGATGATGTTGACCCCCTCCTCGCCGAAGATCGTCCCGACCCGGCCGATCATTCCCGGCCGGTCGGCGTAGCGGAAGACCGCGAGGTGGTCGGCGAACGGCAGGTAGAAGCTCTCGCCCCAGACCGAGACCAGGTAGGGCTCGTTGCGCGGCCCGACGCCGGTGCCGGAGACCTCGACCTCGCCGTCGCCCGAGCCGAGCCGCACGGTGACCAGCTCGGTGAAGTCGCCGGAGCCGCTGTCGCTGGTCTCGGCCAGCTCGATCCCCCGCTCCTCGGCCATCTGCGGCGCGTTGACCAGGCTGACCGGCTCCTCGGTGTGGCCGGAGAGGATGCCGACCAGCACGGCGATGCCGAGCAGGCGGGTGTCGTGGGAGGCGATCTGGCCGCGGAACTCGGCGCTGACCTTGCCGATCGCGCCGTCGCCGAGGCCCTGGGCGAGGCGGCCGAGCTTTTCGCAGAGCGGCACGAAGGGCGCCAGCGCCTCCATCTCCTCGGGACGCACGGCGGCGATGTTGACCGCGTTGGTGACGACGCCGCCGGTCAGCGCCGCGGTCACCTGTTCGGCGGTGACGATGCCGGCGCGATCCTGCGCCTCGGCGGTCGAGGCGCCGAGGTGCGGGGTGACGACGACGTCGTCGCGGGCGAACAGCGGATGGTCGGTGAAGGGCTCCGAGGGGAAGACGTCGAGCGCCGCGCCGGCGAGCTTGCCCGACTCGAGGCCGGCGAGCAGCGCGTCGAGGTCGACCAGCTCTCCCCGGGCGCAGTTGACCAGCCGCGCCCCGTCGCGCATCGCGGCGATCGCCGCGGCGTCGATCAGGTTGACCGTGTCCGGCGTCTTCGGCACGTGCAGGGTGACGATGTCGGCGCGGCCGAGCAGCTCCTCCAGCGTTTCGGCGCCCTCCACCCCGAGTTCGCCGAAGCGCTCGGCGGAGACGAACTTGTCGAAGCCGACGACGTCCATCTCGAAGGCGCGGGCGCGGGCGGCGACCAGCTGGCCGATGCGGCCGAAGCCGATCACCCCCAGCGTCTTGCCGTAGAGCTCGGTGCCCTTGAACTTGGGGCGCTCCCAGGCGCCGCCGACCAGCGACCCGTGCGCCTGCGGGACGTTGCGGCAGAGGGCCAGCATCAGCGCCATCGTGTGCTCGGCGGCGGCGACCGAGTTCGATTCGGGGGCGTTGGCGACGACGATGCCGCGGCGGGTCGCGGCCGGGATGTCGACGTTGTCGACGCCGGTGCCGGCGCGGCCGATCACCTTCAGGTTGCCGGCCCGCTCGATCAGCTCCGGCGTCAGCTTGGTCGCCGAGCGGACGAGGATCGCGTCGTAGCCGCCGATCGTTTGCATGAGCTCCTGGTCGGACATCTCGAGCCCGAGATCGACGTCGAAGTTCTGGCGCAGCAGCTCGACCCCGGAGTCGGCGATCTTCTCCTTGACGAGGACCTTCACCGGCTCGCCTCGGGCACGTTCTCTACCACCCAGTCGACGCAGGCCGTCAGCGCCTCGACGTCGGCCGGATCGACCGCCGGGAACATGCCGACGCGGAGCTGGTTGCGGCCCAGCTTGCGGTAGGGCTCGACGTCGACGATGCCGTTGGCGCGCAGGGTCGCGGCGATCGCCGCCGCGTCGACGCTGTCGATGAAGTCGATCGTGCCGACGACCAGCGAGCGCTTCGCCGGATCGGCGACGAACGGCGAGGCGAAGTCGCGCGCCTCGGCCCAGCCGTAGAGGTGGCCCGAGGAGGCGCCGGTGCGCTGCACGCACCAGTCGATGCCGCCGCCGGCGAGCATCCACTCGACCTGGTCGGCGAGCAGCAGCAGGGTCGCGACCGCGGGCGTGTTGTAGGTCTGGTTCTTGCGCGAGTTGTCGAGCGCGGTCGGCAGCGAGAGGAACTCGGGCTGCCAGCGATCGGCGGCGCCGTCGAGCTCGCCGATCCGCTCGAGCGCCGCCGGGCCGAGCAGCGCCAGCCAGAGGCCGCCGTCGGCGCCGAAGGCCTTCTGCGGGGCGAAGTAGTAAGCGTCGGCCTGGGATGCGTCGAGCGGCAGCCCGCCGGCGCCCGAGGTGCCGTCGATCAGCACCAGGGCGTCGCCGGCGCCCTGCGGCCGGCGCACCTCGACCATCACCCCGGTCGAGGTCTCGTTGTGCGCCCAGGCGATCGCGTCGGCCGCCGGATCGGCGGTCGGCTCGGGGGCGTCGCCGGGCTCCGCCTCGATCATGATCGGGTCGCCGAGGAACGGCGCCGCCGCGGTCACCCCGGAGAACTTGCGCGAGAACTCGCCGTAGACGAGGTGCAGGGCGCGGTCGCGGACCAGCCAAGCCGCGGCGGCGTCCCAGAAGGCGGTGGTGCCGCCGTTGCCGAGCACGACCTCGTAGCCGTCAGGCAGCGCGAACAGCTCGCCGAGCCCGTCGCGGATCCGCCCGACCAGGTCGCGGACGGGCGCCTGGCGGTGCGAGGTGCCCATCACGTCGGCCCGCTCGGCCAGCGCCGCCAGCGCCTCCGGGCGAACCTTCGAGGGCCCGCAGCCGAAGCGGCCGTCGGCGGGCTTAAGGTCGGCGGGGATCTGGATCGCGGTCGAGGTGGCCATCGGCGGCCAAGGTTATTGACCGGCGCGGGTGGACCTCGTCGAGCCGCGTCGCATACGATCCCCGCGATGGACGGCTACTCCGTTTCCAACCTCTCCGAGCTCGGCGATGGCCCCGGCTTCCGCAAGATCCGCACTCCGCTCGGCGTTACCGCCTTCGGGATCAACGCGATCGTCCTGCCGCCCTCATATGAGACCGGCAGCCATTACCACGACGAGCAGGAGGAGCTCTATTTCCTGCACAGCGGCCGGGTAGAGATGGAGTTCGGCGACGGCTCGTCCCACGTCCTCGAGCCCGGCGGCATAGCCCGCGTCGCCCCCGCGACGACCCGCAAGGTCCGCAACCTGAGCGACACCGAGGAGGCCGTCTACGTCGTCATCGGCGGCAAGGACGGCTACGTAGGCCGCGACGGCAAACTCGCCGAGGGCGAGACTCACCGCTGAGCGATCTGCCGGGCGCAAGAGCCCGGTCATCCTCCAGTCGAATTGATGTCGCACGCGCGCTCCGCGCGCTTAGCTCCGAACCTGCTGCGCGGCTAACGCCGCGCAATAGACAGATTGCATATCGCGGCCTTCGGCCACATTCGACTGGAGGACGACCGGGCTCTGCACCACGGTGCCGCCAGGAAACCCATTCCGTCCTAGCGCCAGTGCATCGGGCTCCGCTACCCTGCGCCGCCATGATGCGGATCGTCTTGGCAGCGGGCGTACTGCTGGCGCTACTCGCAACGAGCGCGGGCGCGATGCCCCAACACAAGTTGAAGATGTTTGAGGCGCGCTCGGCAGCCGAGAGTTCTGCATTCAACTTCGAGCAGCGCCAAGGCCTCGACTCTTCGACGGTGGGCCGCTGCGAGCGGAAGACGTCGCGCCGGGTCGTCTGCGCGGCTCGGGCAACCGGAGAAACTGCCCGCCGCATGACGGACTGCAGTCTGCGGATAAGGGTCCACGCCGTCTACCGCACCTTCTACTGGGATGAGGTCGCCTCGGTCATCCACCGGTCCTGCCGCAGTAATGACAAGCCCTATCTGCCTTATCCCGCTGCTCTCGCCGCGATCCAAGCTGAAGCGAACCACTTCGCCGCAACCACCACGACGATCACCGCCATGAGTCGCGAAGATGATCGCACTTTTTCAGGCCGGGCTGAGTGGACCCGAATCAACTATGCGGCCATCTGCGGAGCACCCGACTACTCCTGCAAGTACGACCCGATGAGTGAAGAATTGGTCAGTACGCCGAAGGCCGAAGCCTGCTCAGTGACGTTGACCGCGAAGCTCACTGAATCGGTAGAGGTCGCAGTGCAGGGGTTCAGCTGCTACTAGCCCGGATCCGGCACTTTCACTTCACCGGGTGTAGTTCGCCCGCTTGAGGCATGTGACAGCCACGGGGCGGTTCATCGGAGCCGCCCCGTGGCGCTTCTCGGGGCGGCGGGCCTCTTTTCCCTCGTCTTCGTGAAGCATTCGGCGCAGGCCGAAGCCGCCTTGCGGCGATGCATGGATCGGTGGTCGGCAGAGACGACGGCGCCTATGGAGGCGCGCCGCCCGGCAGCGCCCGTAACCGCGCGAAGGCCGCCACCAACGCCTCGGCCCACGGCCAGGAGCGCGGCAGGCGCAGGGTCGTGCGCCGCGCGGAGCGCACGACCTTTCCCGCGACGTGCAACAGGCGCTGGCGCAGCCGCTTGGGCTCGGCGAGAGCCAGCTCACCTTCGAGGCAGAGGTGGCGGGTCCAGGCAAGCAGCTCCTGGGCGATCAACGAGAGCTCCAGCCAGACCTGGTTGTGATCGAAGGCGGCGAAGGGCAGGTTGCGCATACCGGTGTCCTTGCCGCAGCGGATCTCGTCCTCAACTTTGGCGCGGCGGCGGTGGCGCAGCTCCAAGACCGCGATGTCGGCGCCATGCTGATCGGTGATGAAGGCGGTGTGCCGGTAGCCCTCGGCGTCGAAGACCTGAAACTGCGCGCCGGGATGCGGGCGCTCCCGGCGCACGATCAGCCGCGTGCCCTCGGGCCAGGTGGAGAGATCGACGTCCTCGGTCAGCTCGGTGACCCAGGCGCCCTCGCGCTCGGGGCCCTCGCCGTCTATCGCGGCCTGCCATGCGGACTCTGGCATCCGCAGGATCGCCTCGCGGACTCGCTCGTCCACTTCGTAGCCGACCGAGAAGCGGATGCCCGCTTCGCGGCAGTCCCGCGTGAAGGCGTGAGTGCGCCCGCCGATGTCTGTGCGCACGAGGATCTCTCTATCGAGGTCGGCTTCGGGCAACTGCTCCAGGGCCAGTTGCAGAACCTCGAAGTGATCGGCGGCGGTGTTGGCCCCGGCGTTGCCGGGGCGCAGCAGGCCCGCCAGCGGCTCGCCGGTCTCGTCGAGGTAGCAGAGCAGCGGGTGGAAGCCGAAGCCGCCCTTGTAATTCCCGGCTGCGCCCTCCTTCTCGGAGGCGGCGCCGAGCAGGGTGGCGTCGACGCTGAGGGTGATCGTCTCGGGTCTGGCGCCGGCATCCCAGGCGCGCTCTCGCCCCGCCGCCCGGGCGCCGCGGATCGCTTCCAGCAGGCTCGCGTCAATCGACTTGATCACCCAGTGGGCGGTTCTCTCGGATGCGATCGGGCCGAACAGCGCCTGCTGGTCGCGCAACACGCCGAGGTCGGTGACGCAGTCCCCGCCGTCGGCGATAGCGACGATCAGGTCGCGCAAGACGACGCCTGGATCGTGGGCGGAGCGACGCTCGCGGGTCGGCGCCGTCGCGGCGGACAGGCCCGCGGTGAGCCCGAGCCGGTCGGCCAGCTCGGCCAGCAGGTGAGCGCCGGCGTGGGAGACGACCCCCTCGGCGTCCGCCCTGACTTCTACGGTTTGGCGCGTCGTTTGTGTCTTCACCTTCCGGGTGTCCTCCTGGGTCTCGGGGAATGGGTCCGCAAACCGCATTCTCAAGACCCAAGAGGACGTTCCCGGCGGGTTTCCTCAGGTTGTTACTGCCGGATCGGGGCTAGGAGGGCCTCGCCAAACCATCGCACCTATCGCGTCAGCTACGAACAGCTGAAGCGGCTCGTGGGCCAGAGCGCGGTGGCCCACGGGTACCTCAGAACTCCGTCTCGATCCAGGGCATCATCTCGCGCAGCTCGCCGCCGACCTGCTCGACTTCGTGGCCCGCGCCCTCCTCGCGCATCCGCGCCAGGTTCTCGCCGCCGGCGCGGTTCTCGGCGATCCACTCGCGGGCGAACTCGCCCGACTGGATCTCGCCGAGGATCTCCTTCATCGCCGCCCGGGACTCCTCGCCGATCACCCGCTTGCCGCGGGTCATGTCGCCGTACTCGGCGGTGTTGGAGATCGAGTAGCGCATCCCCTGGATCCCCTTCTCATACATCAGGTCGGCGATCAGCTTCAGCTCGTGCAGGCACTCGAAGTAGGCGAGGCGCGGGTCGTAGCCGGCCTCGACCAGGGTCTCGAAGCCCGCCCGGACCAGCTCCGAGGCGCCGCCGCAGAGGACCGCCTGCTCGCCGAACAGGTCGGTCTCGCACTCGTCCTTGAAGGTCGTCTCGATGATCGCCGCGCGGCCGCCGCCGATCCCGGCCGCGTAGGCGAGGACGAGGTCGTGGGCGTTGCCGGTCGCGTCCTGGTGCACCGCCATCAGGCAGGGGACGCCGTGGCCTTCCTCGTACTGGCGGCGGACCAGGTGGCCGGGTCCCTTCGGCGCGACCATGCCGATGTCGACGCCGGGCGGAGGCTGGATCTGCTCGAAGTGGATCGAGAAGCCGTGTGCGAACAGCAGCAGGTTGCCGGGGGCGATCCCGTCGGCGATCTCGGCCTCCCAGACCTCGGCCTGTTTCTCGTCCGGCAGCAGGACCATGACGAGGTCGCCGCGGCTCGCCGCTTCGGCGATGTCGAGCACCTCGAGGCCGGCCGCTTCGGCCTTCGCCCGGCTGGAGGAGTCGGAGCGCAGCCCGACGACCACCTCGACCCCGGAATCCTTCAGGTTGAGCGCGTGGGCGTGGCCCTGGGAGCCGTAGCCGAGGATGGCGACGGTCTTGCCCTCGAGCTTCGAGAGGTCGGCGTCCTTGTCGTAGAAGATGTCGTCGGTTTTCATGGCCGCTGAGGCTAGCGGAGGGCGCGACGCAGCAGCTTGCCCGAGGGCGTGCGTGGCAGCGCCGCCGCCAGCTCGACCCGCTTCGGCACCTTGAAGCCGGCCAGCGACTCGGCGCAGTGGCGGCGCAGCTCGTCCGGGGTGACCTCCGAGCCGTCGGCGAGGACGACCACCGCGGTCACCGCCTGCTGCCACTCGGGGTCCTCGCGGCCGACCACCGCGGCGTCGGCGACCTCGGGGTGGCGCAGCAGCACCTGCTCGACTTCGGCCGGGACGATGTTCTCGCCGCCGCTGACGATCATGTCGTCGATCCGGTCTTCGACGTAGAGGAAGCCCTCCTCGTCGATCCGCCCGAGGTCGCCGGTGTGCAGCCAGCCGTCGGGGTCGATGCGGCCGGGGGCCACGGTCGGGCCCTGGACGAGGATCTCGCCTTCGCGGATCCGCAGGTGGGTGGTCAGCAGCGGCCGGCCGGCCGAGCCGAGCTTGCGCCGGGCCTCGGCCGGGGCGAGCGTCGTCACCTGCGAGCAGGCCTCGGTCAGGCCGTAGGTCTGGACGACGGTGGCGCCGCGCCCGATCGCCTCTTCGAGCGGCTCCTCGGGGACCGGGCCGCCGCCGACGAGGATCGTCCGCGGTCCGGAGAGGTCGGCGCCGGCCTCGAGCAGGCGGGTCAGCATCGTCGTCACCAGCGAGACGACCGAGATCTCGTCCGCCTCGAGCGAGGCGGCGACGCGGTCGACGTCGAAGCCGTCGTGGATCACCGCAGTGGTGCCGTAGATGACCGAGCGCATGACGATGCTGAGCCCGGAGATGTGACTGAGCGGCAGGCAGCAGAGCCAGCGGTCCTGCGGCTCGACGCCGATGTTGAAGGCCGAGCCGACGGCGCTCCAGAGGAAGTTGCCGTAGGTCAGCTCGACCGGCTCGGGGGTGCCGGTGCTGCCGCTGGTCAGCACCCGGCAGCAGGGCGCGTCCATGTCGTGCTCGCCGAGCAGCGGCAGGTCGGCCTCGGTCTGCGTCAGCTCGCCGGGATCGCTGAGGTCGACGGTCGGCTCCTCGGCGGCGATCACCGCGGCCCGCTCCTCGGCGCTCAGCCGCGGGCTCAGCGGCAGCAGGACGGCGCCGACCTTCATCAGCGCGTGGACGAGGACGACCTGCTCGCGGCGCGGCTGCATGGTCAGGGCGGCGACCGAGCCGCGGCGGACGCCGTGCGCCTCGAGCCTGCGGGCGACCCAGGTCGCCTCGGCCTCCAGCTCGGCGTAGGTCACCCGGGCGCCGTCCGCAATCAGGGCGGTGCGGTCGGGGCAGCTCTGGGATCTCTGGGCGAGCCAGTCGTCGAGTTTCATCGGGCGCGGGATATCGTCCCCATCATGCCGAAAGCAGACGCGATCGCGTGGGAGGCCGCGGCCGAGTACGAGGACATCCGCTACGAGAAGGCCGAGGGGATCGCGAAGATCACGATCGACCGGCCGGAGGTGCGAAACGCCTTCCGCCCGCAGACGCTGGTCGAGATCTCCGCCGCGCTCGAGCTGGCCCGCGAGGACACCGAGGCCGGCGTCGTCGTCCTCACCGGCGAGGGCGAGAAGGCGTTCTGCTCGGGCGGCGACCAGCGGGTTCGCGGCGACAGCGGCTACGTCGCCGAGGGGGCCGCGATCGGCCGCTTCCACGTCACCGACCTGCAGGTGCAGATGCGGCGACTGCCGAAGCCGGTGGTGGCGATGGTGGCCGGCTACGCCGTCGGCGGCGGCCACGTGCTCCACGTCTGCTGCGACCTGACGATCGCCGCCGACAACGCCCGCTTCGGCCAGACCGGGCCGCGGGTGGGATCGTGGGACGGCGGCTTCGGCGCCTCGCTGCTGCGCGATCTGGTCGGGACCAAGAAAGCGAAGGAGTTCTGGCTGCTGTGCCGCCAGTACGACGCCGAGCAGGCGCTCCAGATGGGCCTGGTCAACGCGGTCGTCCCACTCGACGAGCTCGAGGCGGAGACGGTCGCCTGGTGCCGCGAGATGCTCGCCCTCTCCCCCTTCGCCCTGCGTCTGGTCAAGGCCGGCTTCAACGCCCACGAGGACGGCTACGCCGGCATTCAGCAGCTCGCCCACGACGCCAACCTGCTCTTTTACGGCAGCGAGGAGGCGGCGGAGGGCCGCGAGGCGTTCAAGCAGAAGCGCGCCCCGGACTTCTCCAAGTTCCCGCGACGCCCATGAGAATCTGGCTGATGGCAGCGCGGCCGCGGACGCTGCCGGCGGCGATCGCGCCGGTGTTCGTCGGCACGGCCGCGGCGGTCGAATGGGCCGGGAAGCTGCCGCGGGTCGGCGCCTTCGTCGCCGCGCTGATCGGCTCGATCTTCATCCAGATCGGGACCAACCTCGCCAACGACTACTCCGACGCCAAGCGCGGCGCGGATTCCGCCGACCGGCTCGGCCCGGTGCGCGTCACCTCGGCCGGCCTCGTCACCCCGCAGCGGGTGCTGACCGCGACCTGGATCGCCTTCGGCATCGCGGTCGCCTGCGGGATCTACCTGACCGTCGTCGCCGGGATCGCGATCCTGCTGATCGGCGCCCTCTCGATCGCCGCCGGCGTGCTGTACACGGGGGGTCCTCGGCCCTACGGCTACGCCGGGCTCGGCGAGGTCTTCGTCTTCCTCTTCTTCGGCCTGGTCGCGGTCAACGGCTCCTACTACGTGCAGCTCGAACAGCTCGACGCGCTGCCGCTCGGCCTCTCGATCGCGGTCGGAT
Organism: uncultured Solirubrobacterales bacterium; assembly: GCA_963702955.1. Classification (GTDB taxonomy): domain Bacteria; phylum Actinomycetota; class Thermoleophilia; order Solirubrobacterales; family 70-9; genus VRUE01. Next base: position 719,213 of record OY969774.1, read on the forward strand.
TCCTGGCGACGGCGATCCTCGTCGTCAACAACGTTCGCGACCTGGAGACCGACCGCCGCGCCGGCAAGATGACCCTGGCGGTGCGGATGGGGCGGCAGAACGCGATCGGCCTCTACCGGATGCTGGTGCTCGGCGGCTTCGTCGTCCTGCCGATCGCGGTGGTCGCCGGCGGCGGCAGCCTGCTGCCCCTGACCGGCCTGCTGGCCCTGCCGCTGGCGGTGCCGCCGCTGCGGACGATGAGCAACCGCACCGACGGCCCGGCGCTGAACGAGGCCCTGGCCAAAACCGGGGCCCTGCTCGGCGCCTTCAGCCTGCTGGTCTCGCTCGGGCTGCTGCTGGGCTCCTGAGAAGCTGTAAGCCGTGAAGCTCGCCTCCGTCGAGGTCATCCCCTACGCGCTGCCCTTCCGCGAGCCGTACGTGACGGCGACCGGGACGCTGACCCGGCGGGAGATGGTGCTGCTGCGACTGCAGGACGAGGACGGCCTCGTGGGCCTAGGCGAAGCGGTGCCCTTGTCTCTGCGGGGCGGGACGAAACTGCAGCAGGTGGTGAAGGAGTTGGAGCTGTTCGACCGGCTCGAGGAGATCGACGAGGCCGAGCTGCAATCGGCCGGGTTGTCTGCTCCGGCGCGCTGCGCCGCGACGACGGCGCTGCTCGACCTGCGGGGACGGCGCGCCGCGGCGGAAGGCAACGCATCCTCCGTTCCGCCGACCCCGATCCGCTGCAACGCCACCCTGGTCGCCGGCGAGCCGGCCGCGGTGGTCGCCGGCGCCGAACGCTGGGCGGCGGACGGCTTCTCCTGCTTCAAGCTGAAGCTGGGGACCGGCGACGAGGCTGCCCAGGTGCGGGCGGTGCGCGAGACGCTCGGGCCGCGGGCGCGGATCCGGATCGACGCCAACGGCGCCTGGGACGTGGAGACCGCGAAGCGCATCCTGAGAGAACTCGAGCCGTACGAGATCGAGCTGGCCGAGCAGCCCGTCGCGACGATGGAGGAAGCCGCGGAGGTGGCGAGCGCGACCACGATCCCACTCGCCGCCGACGAGAGCGTCGAGAGTCGCGCCGACGCCGAGCGAGCGGCCGCCATCGGCGCCTTCGCGCTGACCGGCGTCAAGCTCTCCAAGGTCGGCGGCCCCGAGGCGGCGATCGAGATCGCCGAGGCGCTTCCCGCCTACATGACCAGCGCCCTCGACGGCCCGGTCGGAATCGCAGCCGGAGCGCAGGTCGCAGCGACGCTCGGTGACGTGCGGCGCGGCGACGATGCGCCTCTGGCCCACGGACTGGCCACGCAGCGGCTGTTCGCTGCCGACGTCGCCACGGCCGGCTGGGAGCTGCGCGGTGACCTGCTCCACCCTCCGCCCGGCCCCGGCCTCGGCGTCGAGATCGACGAGGATGCACTCCGAGCCCACCGCCTCTGATGGACCCGACCAACGCCAACACCGCCCTCGCCTCGGCCTTCGTCGAGGAGCTTGCCCGCTGTGGGGTGCGGCAGGCGGTCGTCTCCCCCGGTTCGCGCTCGACTCCGTTGGCGGTGGCGCTGTGGCGGCAGCCGGAGATCGAGGCGACAGTGATCGTCAACGAGCGCTCGGCCGCCTTCTTCGCCCTGGGGGCGGCGCAGGCGTCGGGTCTCCCGGTCGCGATCCTCTGCACCTCCGGCACCGCTGTCGCCAACTATCACCCGGCGATCTGCGAGGCCGACCACTCGGCGGTGCCGCTGATCGCGCTGACCGCCGACCGGCCGCCGGAGCTGCGCGGGATCGGCGCCGGCCAGGCGATCGATCAGCTGAAGCTCTACGGCGAATCGGTGCGCTGGTTCTGCGAGGTGGGGACGCACGAGGCCGACGACGACGGGCTGCTGCATTACCGGGCAACCGCCTGCCGTGCCTTCACCGCGGCCCGGGGTGAGCCCCGGCCCGGCCCGGTGCATCTCAACCTCGCCTGGCGCGAGCCGCTGGCGCCGCTGCCGATCGACGGCGCGGTGACCGCGACCGACCCACTTGCCCTCGAGGGCCGCGGCAGCCGGCCGTTGACCGCGGTGACGCCGATCGACATGGAGCCGAGCGACTTCCTGCTCGAGGAGGTCGCCAAGCACATCGCCGAGGCCGAGATCGGCGCGATCGTCGCCGGCCGCCAACTCGACCCCGAGCTGCGCGAGCCGCTCGCACGCCTGGCCGCCGCTGCCGGATACCCGATCCTGGCCGAGCCGACCTCGCAGATCCGTTGCGGCCCACACGATCGCTCGCACGTGGTGACCGCCTACGACCTGTTGCTGCGCGACGAGCGGTTTCGCGAAGCCGCCTCGCCCGACCTGGTGCTGCGTTTCGGCGAGATGCCGACCAGCAAGCCGTTGCGCGAATGGCTGGCGCGCTCGGGAGCCGACCAGATCGTCGTCGACCCGCTGGGCGATTGGAACGAGCCGACGCGCCGCGCAGCGGCGCTGCTCCGCGCCGACCCGACCGAGCTTGCCGCCGGCTGGGCCGCCCGCCTCGGCGAGGAGCGCCCGCCGCCGGCGATGTGGCAGGAGGCCGAGCGAGCGGCCCGCGGCGCAATCGAGGCGGAGCTGGCGGCGAGCGGCGAGCCGACCGAGCCCGGCCTGCAAATCGCGCTGGCGGCCGCCCATAGCGACGGCGACCTCGTCTACACCGCCTCGAGCATGCCGATCCGCGACCAGGAGGCATTCCTCCCGTCAACCGATGCCGACGTCCTCTTCCTCTGCAACCGCGGCGCCAACGGGATCGACGGCCTGATCTCCTCCGGGATAGGCGCAGCGCATGCGAGCGGCCGCCCGACGACGATCGTCACCGGCGACCTCGGCCTCCTTCACGACATCGGCGGCCTTGCCGCCCTCCACGATGTCCAGACCCCGGTGCGGATCGTGGTCGTCGACAACGGCGGCGGCGGCATCTTCCACTTCCTCCCCCAGGAGCAGGCGCTGGACGGCGGCGAGTTCGAAGCTCTGCTCGGCACCCCCCGCGGCGTCAACATCGCCAAGGCCGCGGATCTGTTCGACCTCCCCCACCGCCGGCTGGACGACCTCGCCGCACTGCCCGCCGCCCTCGCCGCCGGCACCGGCCTGATCGAGGTCAAGACCGACCGCCGGGCCAACGCCGCCCTGCACAGCCGCCTCGCCAAGCGCGTCGCTGCGGCGCTCTAGGACAGCAGCGGCAGCAGCGCCTGCAGCTTGACCTCGGTCTCGGCCAGCTCGGCCGCCGGGTCGGAGCCGGCTACTACGCCGACTCCGGCGTAGAGGCGGGCTTCGCGGTCGCGCAGGAGGGCGCTGCGCAGGGCTACGCAGAACTCTCCGTCCTCGGTCGCGTCCATCCAGCCGACCGGGCCGGCGTACCAGCCTCGGTCCATTTGCTCCAGGTCGGCGATCGCCGCTGTGGCGGGCGCCCGCGGCTCGCCGCCGACCGCAGGCGTCGGGTGCAGCAGGCCGGCCAGCTCCACCGCCGAGTGCGGTTCGGCGAGCTGGGCGATCACCGGCGTCGCCAGGTGCTGGATGTTGGCGACCTTGACCACCTCGGGCTCGGGCGCCATCTCGACCCAGACGGCGTGCGGGCGCAGGGCGCGGACGATCCGCTCGGCGACGATCCGCTGCTCGCGCCGGTCCTTGTCGCTGCGCAACAGCTGCTCGCCGAGGTGGTCGTCGACGGCGGGGTCGGAGCTGCGGCGGGTCGATCCGGCGAGGGCGACGGTCTGCGCGCTGGCGCCGGAGCGGCGCACCAGCAGCTCCGGGCTGGCGCCGACGAACGCCGCCTCCGGCGTCCCGACGCAGAAGCAGAAGCAGGAGGGGAACTGCTCGCGCAGGGCGCCGAAGACGGGGGCGGGATCGTGAGCGGATGCGGCCTCGACGACGACCTCGCGGGCCAGCACGACCTTGCTCATCCCGCCGGCGCCGATCCGCTCTGTGGCGGCTTCGACGGCCCGCTCGAACTCGCCCGGCGGGTGAACGCTGCGGATCGCCGGCCTGTCGGTCGGGTGGGGGTCCAGCAGCGGCATCGGGTCGGGGCGTAGGCCGGCGGTCCTCGCTTCTGCCGCCGCAGCCACGGCGTCAGGGCCGGCGCCTGGAGCGACGACGGCGTTGAGCGTCAGGAACGTCTCGCCGCCCTGGCGGCACAACGACAGCTCCGGCAGGGCCAGCGAAGCCGGCGCGAACGAGGACCAGGGCGAAGACGATGCCCCGTCCGGGTCGAAGGCGAAGCCGCCCGTCCAGACGGGACCGGCGCCCGCCGGCAAACCCGCCGGCTCGTCAACGATCGCCCCCTCGCGCAACCGCAGGCACTCGCGCGCAACCTCCTCGAACCGGCCTGCCCCCCGCGAGGTCGCTTCGTGCGCGACGCCGAGCGCCGCCAGCGCGAACTCGCGATCGGGCTGCTCCCAGCAGAACCAGCGGTCGGAGGCGAGCCTGGAGGCAAATACCGCCGCGCAGGGATCGAGCCCATCCACCGGCACGGTGACGCTGACAAGCGTCCGGCGTTCCCGGGCCGCCGCCCGCTCTATCGCCCTCTGGAGGCTCTCAGTCGCTGCCGCGAGCAATTGCGATCTCGCCGGTCCTGACCATTTCGACCAGCCCGTGCGGGCGGATCATCCGCTCGAAGGCCTCGATCTTCTCGGCCGAGCCGGTCACCTCGATCGTCACCGTGCGCCGCGCCACGTCGATGATCTTCGCCCGGAAGATCTCCGCGAACTGGATGATCTCGGCCCGGTTCTCGACCGCGGCGGAGACTTTGAACATCGCCATCTCGCGGGCGACCGTCTCCTCCGGCTCCATGTCGCGGATTTTCAGCACGTTGACGAGCTTGTGCAGCTGCTTGGTCACCTGGTCGATCGGGTGGACCGCGCCGTCGAGGGTGAGGGTGATGCGGGAGACGCTCGGGTCGTCGGTCGGGCCGACGGCGAGCGTGTCGATGTTGAAGCCGCGGCGCGAGAAGAGGCCGGCGATCCGCGCCAGCACGCCCGGCTTGTTCTCGACCAGGATCGAGAGGATGTGCTTGCGCCCGCTCAGCTGCCCGGGCACGTGCAGGTCCTCTAGCCGGACCATCTCCGGGGTGCCGGCCTCCATCAGCGCACCGCCTTCGGCGCCTCGACCATGTCGCGGGCGGCGGAGCCGGGCGGGATCATCGGGTAGCAGTTCTCCTCCTGGACGACGCGCACGTCGAGCAGCACCGGGCCGTCGGCCTCGAGCGCCTTCGCCATCGCGCCCTCGAGCTCGCCGGCGTCCTCGCAGCGCATCCCGGTCGCGCCGAAGGCCTCGGCCAGCTTCACCCAGTCGGGGCTGTCGCCCATCTGCACGGCGCTGTAGCGACGGTCCCAGAACAGCTCCTGCCACTGGCGGACCATGCCCATGTAGCCGTTGTTCATGAGGAAGACCTTGACCGGGATCTGTTCGGTCACGCAGGTCGCAAGCTCCTGGCAGTTCATGATCAGGCTGCCGTCGCCGGCCAGGCAGACGACGTCGCGGTCGGGACGGGCGACCTTGGCGCCGACCGCCGCCGGCAGGCCGAAGCCCATCGTCCCCAGCCCGCCGGAGTTGATCCACTGGCGCGGTTCCTCGAAGCCGTAGTACTGGGCGGCCCACATCTGGTGCTGGCCGACGTCGGAGGTGACGATCGCCTTGCCGCCGGTCGCCCGGTACATCGCCTCGATCATGAACTGCGGCTTGATCTCGCCGCCGCTCCCCGGCTCGTAGCGCAGCGGGTGCTCCTGCTGCCAGGTCCGCAACTGCTTCCACCAGTCGTCGAGGCGCGAGCCGTCGGTCTGCAGCGCCCGGTACTCGCGGGTCAGCTCCGGCAGGACCAGCTTGGCGTCGCCGACGATCGGGATGTGGGCGCCGACGTTCTTCGAGATCTCCGCCGGGTCGATGTCGATGTGGATCACTTTCGCGTGCGGAGCGAACTCGGAGAGCTTGCCGGTGATGCGGTCGTCGAAGCGGGCGCCGATCGCGACGATCAGATCCGCCCCGTCCATCGCCCAGTTGGCGGTCACGGTGCCGTGCATCCCGAGCATCCCGAGCCAGTGCTCGCCGGAGGCCGGGTAAGCGCCGAGCCCCATCAGGGTCGAGGTGACCGGGAAGCGGTCGGCGGCGGCCAGCTCGCGCAGCTCCTCCGAGGCGTTGGCGTTGATCACGCCGCCGCCCGTGTAGAGGATCGGCCGGCGGGCGCCGGCGAGCGCTTTGGCGGCGATCCGCACCTGTTTGATGTTGCCCTTGCCCATCGGCTTGTAACCGGGCAGCTCGACCGGTTCGGTGCGCGGCGAGTACTCGATCTCGGCCCGCGAGAGGTCCTGCGGGATGTCGAGCAGGACCGGCCCCGGCCGCCCGGTCGAGGCGACGTGGAAGGCCTCGTGGACGTACTCGGGGATCTGGCGCGGGTCGGTGACCTGGAAGGAGTGCTTGACGAAGGGCAGGGTGGCGCCGAGGATGTCGGCCTCCTGGAAGCCGTCGGTGCCGATCAGCTCGGTCCGCACCTGGCCGGTGACGAACACGGTCGGGGTCGAGTCGAGCATCGCGTCGGCGATCGCCGTGACCAGGTTGGTGGCGCCGGGCCCGGAGGTGGCGAAGGCGACCCCGACCCGGCCGGAGGCGCGGGCGTAGCCCTCGGCGGCGTGCCCGCCGCCCTGCTCGTGGCGGACCTGGATGTGGCGAAAGCCGGCGTCGACCAGCGCGTCGTAGGTCGGCAGGTTGGCGCCGCCGGGGATGCCGAAGATGTTGTCGACACCCTCGGCCTTGAGGCTTTCCATCAATGCGTCGGCGGCTCTCATCGGACCCGCGATCCTAGCAGCGGGCTACGCCTGGCCAGCAGGGGATTTCGCCGGGTTCCAGCGCGTGTGCGGGTCGATCGAGCTCTCGATCACGTTGCCCTTGTAGCGCTCGATCGCGGCGACGATCGACTCGATCAGCTCCTCTTTGAGCAGCGTCGGCTCGAGCCCCAGGTCCAGCAGCTTGGTGTGGACGGCGTTGTAGTAGTGCTCTTCCTTCTCCACGCGGGGGTTCTCGACGTGGTTGACCTCGACGGCGTAGCCGAGGTGCTCGGCGGCGTGCTTGACGAGCTGGGCCAGCTCCAGCACCGAGAACTGCTCGGTGAACTGGTTGAAGACGCGGAACTCGCCCCGCTCGGCGGGGTTCTGGACCGCCAGCTCGACGCAGGCGAGGGTGTCGCGGATGTTGAGGAAGCCGCGGGTCTGGCCGCCGGAGCCGTAGACGGTGAGCGGGTGGCCGATCACGGCCTGCACACAGAAGCGGTTGAGCACGGTGCCGAACAGCTCGTCGTAGTCGAAGCGGGTGATCAGGCGCTCGTCGCGGGCGGTCTCAACGGTCTCGATCCCGTAGACGACCCCCTGGTTGAGGTCGGTGGCGCGCAGGCCCCAGGTGCGGCAGGCGAAGTGGAGGTTGGTCGAGTCGTGGACCTTGGAGCAGTGATACAGCGAGCCGGGCAGCTTCGGGAAGGGCAGGGTGTCCTTGCGTCCCTTGTGCTCGATCTCGATGTAGCCCTCCTCGATGTCGATCTCGGGCTGGCCGTACTCCCCCATCGTGCCGAGCTTGACCAGGTGGGCGTCGGGGACGTGGTCGCGGAGGCTGAAGAGCAGGTTGAGGGTGCCGATCACGTTGGTGTGCTGGGTCTCCACGGCGCGCTCGCGCGAGAGCATCGAGTAGGGCGCGGAGGGCTGCTCGCCGTAGTGGACGACCGCCTCGGGGCGGGTCTCGGCGACCACCTCGTCGAGGAAGTCTCCGTCCTCGACAGCGCCGACGTAGCTGCGGATCTGCTCGCCGGAGAGATCGCGCCAGGCGGCGATCCGATCCGCCAGGGGCAGGATCGGGGTGAGCGAATCGGTGCCGTGTTCGTCGTGCCAGCGGCGCCGCGAGAAGTTGTCGACGACGGAAACCTCGTGCCCGCCGGCCGAGAAGCGCAGGGCGGTCGGCCAGCCCAGGTATCCGTCGCCCCCGAGAATGAGGATGCGCATAGGTCGCGGCAGGGTACCCGACAGGGGCGACATAGCATCCCCCCGGTGAAGCGAACGATCGCCCTGGTGGCCGTGCTGCTGCTCGGCGTCGGCCTTCGCGTCGACAACGCCTGGGAGGGTCGCGCCCCGGTCTACGACGCCGCCGCCTACGCCGGCATCGCGGCGAACCTCGAGCATGGCGAGGGCTTCACGCTCGGCCCCGGCGCCACCCAGCCGGCGAGCGACTACTCCCCCGGCCTGCCGCTTCTCGCGGCCGGCCTCTACGCCGTCTCCGGCGGCGTCCACGAACGCCTCGCCCGCGTCGTCCTCGCCCTGATCGGCAGCCTTGCCGTCCTCTTCTGCTTCCTGATCGGTCGCCGCCTGGGCGGCTTCTGGGCCGGCCTGGTAGGAGCGGCGGCAGTCGCGATCTATCCAGCGTTACTCGAGTACCAGGGGATGCTGATGTCCGAGCCGCTTGCAGCTTCGCTTCTGTCCGGGGCGGTCCTGGCGATGCTCTGGGCGGCGGATGATCGGTCGCGCGCCAGGTGGTTGTTCCCTGGTCTGCTGTTGGGGGCCCTGGCCCTGACCCGCCCCGAGTACCTGGCGATCTCGATCCCGATCGCCCTCGTCGTACTTGTCCGCCACGGCTGGTCCGGCTGGCGCAGCGGGCTCGCGCAGGCGGCGATCATGCTCGCCGGGCTGGCCGTGGTCGTCGCCCCCTGGACGGTCCGCAACGAGGTCGCCCTGCACCGTTTCGTGCCGATCTCGACCGGCGGCGGGCAGGTGCTGTTCGCCGGCGCCTACATGCCCTCGGGCGGGGATCCGGAAAAGGTCGGCGAGGAGGTGCTCGAACGCCACCCCGAACTGCGCTCGAAGCTGCCGGCCGAACCGCGGCTGGAGCAGATCCTCGCCGCATTAGCCGCGCAGCGCTACCCGGGGATGGAAACCGACGCTGCGCTTGCCCGCATGGGGCGCGAACGGCTCTGGGAAGACGTCAGCGAGCGACCGCTCGCCTACGCCGGCTTCCTCGGCGCGAAGCTGGCCGACATCTGGTGGCGCGGCCCGCGGGAGGTGATGCGCGAGCCAGTTTGGGAGGCGCTGCACTGGGCGCTGCTCGCCTTCGGCCTGCTCGGGCTCGCAGTGCTGGCCCGGCGGAGGCGCTGGGAGGCGTTGCCGATCGCCACGGCGCTGCTCGCGGCGACGGCGATCGGCCTGCTCTTGGTCGCCTCGCCGCGGCGGGCACTGGTGACGATCCCGCTGCTCGCGGCGCTGGCCGGGGTGGGCGCGACTGCCTGCGGGGATAGCCTGGCGCGACGATGGAGGCGCTGAGCAGCTGGATCCGCGGCCTGCCGGCGCGGCACGGGCGCAGGACCCTGGTCGTGCTCGTCGCGATCCTCGCCCTCGGCTTCGCCCTGCGCGCCTACCGGGTCGTCGAGCCGCTCGGCACCCCCGGCGACGACGCCCATGCCTACTACGCGTTGTCCAAGTCGCTGTACGTGGAAGGCAGCTACGGGGGACCGCGGTTCGAAAACCCGAGCGACTGGTCGCCCGGCGCCCCCCTGCTCTACGCCGCAGCCTTCTACGCGACCGGCGGCGCCCGCGAAGGCACGGCGCGGATCGTCGAGCTGCTGCTCGGCCTGGCGGCGATCCTCGTCGTCTACCTGCTCGGCAGGAGGATCTCCTGCCGCCCGGCGGGCCTGTTGGCGGCCTTCGCGGTCGCCGTCTACCCGCCCTTCATCCACTCCACGGGAGCCCTCTACAGCGAGCCGCCGGCGATCTTCACCCTGCCGGCGGCCGTGCTCGCCTTCCTCTGGGCGGGCGAACGGGAACGTCTGCGGGCCTGGCTCCTGCCCGGCGTCCTCTTCGGCCTCACCGCGCTGATCCGGCCCGAGTACCTGCTGGTCGGCGTCGCCTTCGCCGTCCTCGCCGCGATCCGGGTCGGCCGCGAGCGAGGCCGGCGTCCCGGCCTGGCGGGCATCGCCATCTTCGCGCTCGCCCTGCTGCTGCCGATCGTCCCCTGGGCGGTGCGCAACCAGGTCGTCCTGCACCGCACGGTGCCGATCTCGACCGGCGGCGGCAAGGCGCTCTACGTCGGCACCTTCCTTCCCGCCGACGGCGAATACGACCGGGTCAAGGCGCGGCTGCTGGAGCGCTACCGGCACGTCAACCTGCCGCCGGACTCCGAAGCGCTCGACCGGGTCGACCCGACGCCGCTGTTCGACCGGGTGGCCGCCCGCTATCCGGAGCTGCCGCGCGACTCGGCGCTGGGCAAGATCGGCAAGCAGAACTTCTCCCGCTTCATCGGCGAAGACCCGGTCGGCTACGCGGCGATGACCGCGCGCAAGGTCTGGCGGATGTGGAGCGCCGGGATCGGCGAAGCGATGGAATCGTCCGCCGGCCGGGTCCTGCAGGTGATCCTGGTCCTGCTCGGCCTCGCCGGGCTCGGGGTGCTCGCCGTGCGGCGACGGTGGTGGGAGCTGGTCGCGATGGCGACGCCGATCGTCCTCGTCACCGCGGTCGGCGCCGCTTCGCTCGCCGCCCCGCGCCGCAACGAGATCCTGATGACGCTGATCTTTCCGCTTGCCGGCGCGGCGCTGGCGAGGGGCGCCGCGGCCGTATCCTCCGGCCGGTCATGGTCCCCGAGGCAGGCATCTTCCCTTCAGAGCTGACCGCGCTCCGCGCCGGCGGCCTGATCGTCGCGGCGGCGATCGTCGCCTACGCGATCCTGCGCCGGCGCTCGCTGCGCAACGTCGACGTGGCGATCCTGCTGCTGGCCGGGCTCGGGCTGGCGATCGTCTCGGGCACCGAAATCACCGACGCGCTGCTCTCGACCTTTTCCTTCGAAAAGGGCAACGGCGGCCGCATCCTCGGCCTCGCCGTGTTCGCGATCTTCGTCCTCTTCGCGCTCACCCTGCGCGCCCTTTCGCAGGCGGCGCGCAACGCCCGCCAGCTCTCGGCGGTACTGGAGGGCCTCGCCTGGGAGGAGTTCCGCCAGGCGAAGCTGCCGGAGCGCTTCCGCGGCAGGGTGGCGATCCTCGTCCCCGCCTACAACGAGGCCGACAACGTCGGCCAGGTGCTCGACCTGATGCCGCGCGAGGTCTGCGGCGTCGAGACCGCGGTGCTGGTGGTCGACGACGGCTCGCGCGACGGCACCGGCGACGTCGCCGCCGAGCACGGCGCGGTCGTCGCCCGCCACGTGATCAACCGCGGCGGCGGGGCCGCGCTGCGCACCGGCTACCGGCTGATGGTCGAATCGGGCGCCGAGATCGTCGTCACCCTCGACGCCGACGGCCAGCACCTGCCGGCGGAGATGGAGCGCCTGGTCAAACCGGTCATCGACGGCGAAGTCAACGTCGCCCACGGCTCGCGGGTGCTCGGCGAGGCCGACGACAACCACTTCGCCCGCGAGCTGGGGATCGTCTTCTTCAACCGCCTCGTCTCCCTCATCACCCGCACCAAGGTCAGCGACTGCTCGAACGGCTACCGCGCCGTCCGCACCACCGTGCTGCCGCAGCTCGTCCTGCGCCAGGAGCAGTTCCACACCTCCGAGTTCATGATCGAGGCGATCAAGCGCGGCATCCCGGCGAAGGAGGTCCCGGTGACCGTCGCCAAGCGCCTGCACGGCAGCTCGAAGAAGCCGGCCGTCGTCCGCTACGGCCTCGGCTTCGCCAACGCGATCGTCAGGACCTGGCTGCGCTGATCAGCGCACGCCCGGATGCCGAACCGCCGCCGGGTCGGGCAGGTAGAGGTCGGTGCCGCAGCGGGGGCAGACCTGGACGTAGAGCTTGACCGCCTTGTGGCAGGTCGGGCACTGGCGTTCGGGTTCGTTCTTCTCGGAGCGGAAGAGGACGACGGCGATCAGGCCGAGCGGCGGCACGACGGTGCCGATCAGCAGCCAGACCCAGAACGAGCTGCCCTTGGCGCGGCCGATGATCGCGGTGGCCAGGCCGAAGAAGAAGGCTATGACGAGGTACTCGTATCCCACGGCCCTATTGTCGCGTCAAGCGGGCTCGGGTGGCCGATCGAGCCGACCTCGGCGAGGTCGCGCTTGAACGGCAGGCTGGCGGTCCAGTCGATCACCGCGCGGGTCTTGCGGGCGGCGCCCGGGATCTGGCTCATGTGGTAGGTCCGCGCCATCCACCAGGCGGGGAAGCCGCGGAAGGTGCGCCCGCCGACCCGGCCGACCGCCTTGTAGCGGCCGAGGTTGACGAAGGCGGCGTTGCCCCTGTAGGCGAACGGCTCCGGGCTGCCGATTCCGAGCTCGGCGGCGATGTTGCGGGCCGCGACCGGACCCTGGCGGACCGCGTGTTGGGCGGTCGGCGGGCAGAGGCCGCCGCGCGGGTCCGGCGCCGCGGCGCAGTCGCCGATCGCCCAGACCGCGTCCATGCCCTCGACCCGCAGGCGCTCGTCGACCGGCGTGCGGCCGCGCTCGTCGAGCGGCACCGCGAGCCGGCGCAGGCTCGGGTGCGGCGCCACGCCGGCGGTCCAGACGACGGTCCGCGACGGCAGCGTCTCGCCGGTCGAGAGGCGGGCGTGCCTGGCGCCGACCTCCTCCAGGGTCGTGCCGAGGCGGATGTCGATGCCGCGGCCGCGCAGCTCGCGCAGCGCGTAGTCGGCGAGCTCGGCGTCGATCTCCGGCAATACCCGGTCGCTTGCCTCGACCAGCACCCAGCGCATCCCGTGCAGGCGGGCACGGGGGTAGCTCTCGATCGCGTCGGCGGCGAAGTCCTGCAGCTCGGCGAGCGCCTCCAGCCCGGCGTAGCCGCCGCCGACGAAGACGTAGGTGAGCAGCTCGTCGCGCCGCGCCGGGTCCTCGCTCGCGTTCGCGGCCTCGAGCGTCTCGATCACGTGGTTGCGCAGCCAGATCGCGTCGGCCAGGCTCTTGAAGCCGATCGCGTGCTCGGAGAGGCCGGGGACCGGCAGCACCCGGGAGACCGAGCCGAGGGCGAGCAACAGCTGGTCGTAGGGAAGCTGCTCGGTCTCGCCGTCGCGGGTCCTCAGCTCGACCGTGCGGGCGCCGGGATCGTGGCCTGAGACCGTTCCCAGCCGCAGGTAGGTCCGCTTGAGGATCTCGCGCAGCGGCGTGACCACGTGTCGCGGCTCCAGCGTCCCCGCCGCCGCCTCGGGCAGGAACGGCGTGTAGAGCATGAAGTTGACGTCGTTGACGAGCACCAATCGCACCGACTGCCGCGGCATGATCCGCTCCAGCTCCCGAGCCGCCATCGCGCCACCGAAACCCCCACCGGCGATGACGACGTTCCAGGCCATACGGCCAAGTTAGCACTTTGTAACAACGTGTTACAAAGTGCTGGAAGTCACGTTCGGGTGTAGTGCTAAGGTTTCGCCGGCTTGAGTTGACACAAGATTGAACGGCCCCGGGTGTGCGTAACCCGGGGCCGTTTCTTTTGCGGTGGCTCTCAATCGCGGTCCGCGAGCTTCGATGCAAGCGCAATCAGCGCTCGCATCACGCCCGCGTTGGCGATCAAGACCGCCGCGGCTTGATTTGACACACATCGGCAAGGGCGCAGCGAGGTGATTTCTCCCCCTTGCGCCTAAATCTCCAGCTTCTCCCGGATCAGGCGGGTGACCTCGCCGCCGTCGGCGCGGCCCTTGGTCTCCTTCATCACCGCGCCGACTATCGCACCGATCGCCTTGCCGTTGCCGGCGCGAATCTGCTCGGCGGCGTCTGGGTTGGCGTTGACCGCGGCGGCGACGATCGCCTCCAGCTCGCCGCTGTCGGAAATCTGGGCGAGGCCCTCGCGCTCGACGATCGCCTCGGGGTCGCCGCCCTCGGCGACCAGCGCCGCCAGCACCTGCTTGCCGCTGCCGTGGGAGATCTTCTTCTCCTGGACCATGCCGACGAGGGTCGCCAGCGCTCCCGGAGCCACCTCCGCCCCGCCGCCGTCGCTCTGCCGCAGCGCCGCGGCCAGCTCGCCGGTCACCCAGTTGGCGACGACCCGCGGCTCGATCTCGCCGGCCGCCTCGCGGACCGCTTCGAAGTAGGCGGCTTCGTCGGGGTCGGCGGCGAGCTGGGTCGCGTTCTCGGCCGACAACCCGAGCTCGCCTTCGTAGCGCCGCATCCGCGCCTCGGGCAGCTCGGGCAGCGACTCGCGCGCCTCGCGCAGCATCTCCCCGGTCGGCGCCAGCGGCACCAGGTCGGGCTCGGGAAAGTAGCGGTAGTCGTGCGCCTCCTCCTTCGAGCGCAGCGGCGTCAGCGAGCCGTCCTCCGGGTCGAAGTGGAGCGTCTCCTGAACCACGGTCCCCCCCGCCTCGACCAGCTCGCGCTGGCGCGCCAGCTCGGCCTCGATCCCGCGTTCGAGGAAGCGGAAGCTGTTCATGTTCTTCAGCTCGGTCTTGGTCCCGAGCGCCTCGCTGCCGGCCGGGCGCACCGAGACGTTGGCGTCGACCCGCAGGCTGCCCTCCTCCATGTTGACGTCGGAGACGCCGAGCTGGCGGACCGTGGTGCGCAGGAGGCGCGCCCAGGCGCCGGCCTCGGCGGCGCTGCGCAGGTCGGGCTCGGTGACGATCTCGACCAGCGGCGTGCCGCCGCGGTTGAAGTCGATCAGCGAGGTGTCGGAGCCGTGGATCCGGCCCGACTCGCCGACGTGGATCGTCTTCGCCGCGTCCTCCTCGAGGTGGGCGCGGTGGATGCGGATCCCTCCCAGGCGCCCGTCGGAGGCAAGCGGAATGTCGTACTGGCTGATCTGGTAGGCCTTCGGGTTGTCGGGATAGAAGTAGTTCTTGCGGTGGAAGATCGAGCGCGGCGCCACCTCGCACTCCAGCGCGGCGGCGATCTTCAGCCCGTAGCGGATCGCCTCTTCGTTCGGCACCGGCAGCACGCCGGGGTGGGCGAGGCAGACCGGGCAGGTGTGGACGTTCGGCTCGTCTCCAAAGGAGAGGGCGCAGCCGCAGAACATCTTCGTCCGGGTCGAGAGCTGGACGTGGATCTCGAGCCCGATCACCGCCTCCAGCTCAGCCATTTATCGCCTGCTCCAATGCGTAGGCGGCGTCGAGCAGGCGCTGCTCGGCGAAGGCCGGCGCGGCGATCTGGAAGCCGACCGGCAGCTCCGGCCCGCCGCCCTCGGGCTCGGCCGACCCGGCGGGAATCGAGATCGCCGGGATCCCGGCAAGGCTCATCGGCACGGTGAAGAAGTCGTTCATGTACATCGCCAGCGGGTCGTCGGTCTTCTCGCCGAGGCCGAAGGCGACCGAGGGCGAGGTCGGCGTGACGACGAAGTCGACCGCCGCGAAGGCCGCCGCGAAGTCCCCGGCGATCTTCGTCCGCACCCGCTGGGCGCGGCCGTAGTAGGCGTCGTAGTAGCCGGAGGAGAGCGCGTAGGTGCCGAGCATGATCCGGCGCTTGACCTCGGCGCCGAACCCCTGCGCCCGGGTCAACTCGTACATCTCGATCAGGTCGCCGTCGCCGTCGG
The DNA here is from genome assembly GCA_963702955.1 of uncultured Solirubrobacterales bacterium. GTDB lineage: Bacteria > Actinomycetota > Thermoleophilia > Solirubrobacterales > 70-9 > VRUE01. The sequence continues at coordinate 734,576 of OY969774.1, forward strand.
CGCGCATCCCGTAGCGGACGCCGTCATAGCGGGCCAGGTTCGAGGACGCCTCGGCCGGCGCGATCACGTAATAGGCGGAGATGCCGTGCTCGGCGTGCGGCAGCGGCACCTCGGTCAGCTCGCCGCCCAGATCCTCGATCCGGCGCAACGTCGCCTCGAAGACCTCGCGCACGCCCGGCTCGATCGCCTCGCCGGAAAGCCCGGCCGGGACGGCGAAGCGCAGGCCCTTCAGGTCCTCGCGCGACGGGAGGCCCACCCCACCCTCGATCCCGACCGAGGTCGAGTCGCAGCGATCGCGGCCCTGCATGACGTCGAGCATCAGGGCCGCGTCGGTGACGTCGCGGGTCAGCGGCCCGCACTGGTCGAGCGAGGAGGCGAAGGCGATCATCCCGTAGCGCGAGATCGCGCCGTAGGTCGGCTTCAGGCCGACGATCCCGCAGAGCGCCGCCGGCTGACGGATCGAGCCGCCGGTGTCGGTGCCGATCGCGCACGGCGCGAGGCCGCCGGCGACGGCGGCGGCCGAGCCGCCCGACGACCCCCCCGGCACGCGGCCGCGGTCCCGCGGGTTGAGCACCGGCCCGTAGGCGGAGTTCTCGTTCGAGGAGCCCATCGCGAACTCGTCCATGTTCGTCTTGCCGAGCATCGCCGCCCCGGCCTCGCCCAACCGGCGCACGGCGGTCGCCGTGTAGAGCGGCCGGTGCCCCTCGAGGATCCGCGAGCCGGCGGTCGTCGGCACCCCCTCGGTGCAGAACAGGTCCTTGACCGCGACCGGGATGCCGCCCAGCGGCCCCTCGCCCCCCACGTCCTCACCGCCCTGCCACAGGTACGCGTTCAGTTCGTCGCCCTCGGCGGCCCGGCGCCAGGCACCCACGTACTCCTCCCGAGAAACCTCCCCCGCGGCGATCTGCGCCGCGGCGGCGGCGACGGTCAACTCCAGCAGCTCCCCCATCATTCGGCCTGCGGCGAAGGAACCCGAAAAGCACCCTCGGCCGGATCCGGAGCCTGCTCCAACACCGCGTCCCGAGGCCAGCTGGGTCGAGGCTCGTCAGCCCGCAAAACGTTCTCCAAATCGACCACGTGCGAAGTCGGCTCCACGTCATCCAGAGCCAGCTCGGAAATCCGGTCAACGTGCTCGAGAATCCCCGACAACTCCCCGGCCATCCGCTCCAGCTCCTCCTCGGAAAGGCGCAGCCGAGCGAGCTTCGCGACATGAAGTACCTGCTCCCGCTCGATCACGCGCGAATTGTATGGGCACCCATACTGGCCACCCAGCCAGTTATTGTGCGACCGGCATGCGAGGGGAGAAAGCAGAGGCGTTCGCGGTCCTCGGCCTGCGCCTGATGGCGCTCAGCTTCGCCGTCGTCGGCATCCTCTTCATCGCCGTCCCCAGCGGCGTCCTCGACGTCATCTCCGACCTCGGCAACTGGATCGGCAGCTTCCCGCGCGCGCCGCACACTCAGGAGGATCTCTGGCTGGCACTCGCCTTCGCCTACATGGTCGTGATCACGGGAATCTGCGTCGTCGCCCAGGCCGACGTCGTCCGCTACCGGCCGCTGATCCTGGTGCTGGCCGTGGGCAAGACCGCCTCCTCGCTCGGCTCGCTCGGCTTCTACCTGTTCGACGAACACGTCTTCATCTACCTGCTCAACTTCCTCGTCGACGGCTTCCTCGCGGTCGCCTCGCTCTGGCTCTGGAGCCTCGCCGGACGGGTCGAACGGCCGGTCGCCCCCGGCTGACAGCGCCCGCCGGGGCTGTCGACCACCGAGCAGAGGACCCTCAGCGCGATCTGCGAGGCGATGGCCCCCGCCCTCGACGGGCTGCCGGCGGCCGAGCGCGAGGTCAACGTCTCCGGGCCGGTCGCCGAGTTCCTCCGCTCGCTCTCGCCGCGACTGCTGACCCGCGTCCGGCTCGGCCTGCGGGCGTTCGAGTGGCTGCCCTTCCCCTGGCGCTTCAGCCGCCTCGACCTCGCCGGGCGCGAAGACTTCCTCGAGAAGATGGAGCGCTCCCGCTTCGGCCTCCATCACGAGCTGCTGCTGCTGGCGAAGACCTTCACCACGCTCGGCTACGCGATCGATCCCCGGGTCGAGGAGCGCGTCGGCCTGGAGACGAGCTGCCGTCTCGGCGACGGCTCGCTGCCGGAGCCGGCCGGGCCGCTGGGCGACACCAGGCCGCCTGAGGAGGGCGAGGAGTGCGACGTCGTCATCGTCGGCTCGGGGGCCGGCGGCGCGGTCGCCGCCGCGACCCTGGCCGAGGCCGGGCTCGACGTGATCCTGCTCGAGGCCGGCGAGGCCTTCGACCGCGACAGCTACCCGGCCGATCCGCTCGAGGCGATCTCCTCGCTGTACCGGGACGGTGGGCTGACGATCGCCGAGGGCCGCCCGCCGATTCCGATTCCGCTCGGCCGGGCCGTCGGCGGCACCACCGTGATCAATTCCGGCACCTGCTTCCGCGCCCCCGATCCGGTGCTCGACCGCTGGCGCGAGCGCTACGGCGTCAGCTGGGCCCGCGACCTCGAGCCCGACTTCGCCGAGGCCGAGGAGTTCCTGCGGGTGACCCCGCTCGACCCGAACCGGATGGGCCGCAACGGCCAGCTGGCGATGGAGGGCGCCGAAGCCCTCGGCGTCAGCAGCGGGCCGATCTCCCGCAACGCCGGCGGTTGCGTGCAGTGCAGCTCCTGCCCCTACGGCTGCGAGATCGACGCCAAGCGCGGCATGCACGTCAGCTACGTCCCCCGCGCGGTGGCGGCCGGGGCGCGGCTGCGGACCGGCGTCGAGGCGCACCGGGTCCTCGTCGAGGACGGGCGGGCGTCCGGCGTTCGCTGCGCCGGCGGCTACACGGTCCGCGCCCGCGCGGCGACGATCGTCGCCGGCGGTGCAATGGGGACCCCGGAGCTGCTGCTGCGCTCGGGTCTCGGCGGCGACCAGGTCGGTCGCAACCTCCACATCCACCCGGCCTGCTGGGTCGGCGCCCGCTACGAGGAGGAGGTGCGCGGTTGGGAAGGCGTGATGCAGAGCTACTACGTCGACGAGTGGGAGAGCGAGCGGATCCTGCTCGAGGCCACCTTCACGCCGCTGCCGTTCGGCGGCGCCTGGCTGCTCGGATCGGGTCGCGCGCACCAGGAAGCGATCCTCGGGGTCGACCGGATCGGCTCGATCGGCGTCCATCTCTCCGACGAGTCCGCCGGCCGCGTCGGGCTCGGGCGCGACGGCTCGCTGCGGGTGAGCTACAAGTTGACGGCGGCTGACGCCGACCGCCTGGTCTTCGGCATCGCCCGTGCCGCCGAAGTCCACTTCGCCGCCGGGGCGACCGAGGTCTACCCGAACATCGGCCGCGCCCAGGTGCTGCGCCCCGGCGAGCTGGCGGGGTTCGAGGCGACCTCGTTCAGGCCGTCCGAGCTGCGCCTCGAGGCCTTCCACCCGATGGGCAGCGCCCGCATCGCCGCCCCGGGCGAGGGAGTCTGCGCCGCCGACGGCTCGGTCTACGGCGTCGAGGGCCTATACGTCGCCGACGCCTCCCTCTTCCCCACCTCGGTCGGCGTCAACCCGATGATGACCATCGTCGCCTTCTCGAAGAGGGTGGCCGCCGGCCTGGTCGGATAGCCGGTCGCCGACCTGGTCGAAGGTCAGGCCTTCCTCGCGCATCGCGCTGTAGCCGCCGTAGGCGATCCCGGCCGCGGCGACGAGGCCGAGGAAGATGCCGAGCTCGAGCGTGGTGTCGACCGAGACGCCACCGAGGCTGCCGACGGCCGGCGGGTCGACGATGCGAAAGAGGATCAGCAGCACCGCGAGCCCGCCGACCGCGGCGACGATCGCGTTCAGCGAGACCGCCGGCTCGAGGTCGGCGTCGGTGAGCCGGACTATCGCCACCCCGAGCGCGCAGACGATCGCCAGCATCAGGAAGATCGGGATCAGGTCGAGCGTCTGCCAGGCGCTGCCCCCGCCGGCGGAGCCGGTGAAGCCGGGGACGCCGGAGACCTTGGCCCCGAACCAGTCGAGGAACATGAAGACGAAGAGGAGCGCCGCGGAGGCCGCGGAGAGCTTCTCGCCGCCGCTCAGCTTCCTCATCGCGCCGCCCTGACGGTGTTGACGAGCAGCATCGCCCGGGTCATCGGTCCGACCCCGCCCGGCACCGGGGTGATCGCGCCGGCCCGCTCGCTGACCGCCTCGAAGTTGACGTCGCCGACCAGCTTGCCGTCGACCCGGTTGGTGCCGATGTCGATCACCGTCGCCCCCTCGCGGACCATCTCGGCGCCGATCAGCCCGGGCGTCCCGGCGGCGGCGACCAGCACGTCGGCCTCGCGGCAGATCGAGGCCAGGTCGCGGGTGCGCGAGTGGCAGTGGGTGACGGTGGCGTTCGCCGCCAGCAGCAGCGCCGCGAGCGGCTTGCCGACCAGGATCGAGCGGCCGATCACCACCGCCCGCGCGCCTTCCAGCTCGACCCCGGCCTCCTCCAGCAGGACCATCACCCCGGCCGGGGTGCAGGGCGCGATCGCCCCCGGACGCCCCTGGAAGAGCCGGCCGGCGTTGATCGGAGTGAGGCAGTCGACGTCCTTGGCCGGGTCGATCGCCGCGATCAGCGGGTCCTGGTCGAGGTGTGCCGGCAGCGGCAGCTGCAGGAGGATTCCGTGCACGCGCTCGTCGGCGTTGAGCGACTCGATCAGCGCCGCCAGCTCCTCCTGGGAGACGTCGCCGCCGGGCTCGTGGTGGAAGGACTCGATCCCGACCTCGGCCGAGTCTTCGCGCTTCATCCGCACGTAGACCGCCGAGGCCGGGTCGTCGCCGACCAGGATCGTCGCCAGCCCCGGCGGCGAGGCCATCTCCGCGACTTCGGAGCGGACGCGCTCGCGCAGCCGCGCCGCGACCGCCTTGCCGTCGATGATCCGCGCCACCATCGCGCTACCGCCTGCGGATCGGCGCGTAGTCGGCCATCAGCTTGCGCTCCGAGCCGTCGTCGGCGAAGCGCACGACGACGATCCCGCCCGGCTCGACCGCGGTGACGACCCCCTCGCCGAAGCCGGCGTGGACGACGTCGTCGCCGGTCCGCAGCTCCAGCGCCTCGCCCGGCTCGACAAGTGCAGCCGCCGCACCGGTCTCGGCGGATCGCCAGCCGGCGCCGGGGGCGCTCGAGTGCCGCTCGGTCAGCTCCTCGGGCAGCTCGTCGACGAAGCGCGACGGCAGGTTGCGCTCGGCCCGGCCGAACAGCCGCCGCTCCCGCGCCCAGGTCATGTAGAGGCGCCTGCGGGCGCGGGTGATGCCGACGTAGCAAAGCCGCCGCTCCTCCTCTTCGCCGCCCTCTTCGAGCGCCCGCATGTGGGGGAAGGCGCCGTCCTCGCAGCCGACGACGAAGACCGTGTCGTACTCCAGGCCCTTGGCGTTGTGCAGGGTCATCAGCGTGATCACCGAGTCGTCGCCGAGCCCGTCCTGCTCGGTGTAGAGGGATATCTGCTGCAGGAACTCCTCCAGGGGGGAGAGCTCGCCCTCCCCCTCCAGCTCGCGGTTGGCGTCGAACTCGGCCGCGACCCCGACCAGCTCCTCGAGGTTCTCCGCCCGCCCTTCCGCCTCGACCGTGCGCTCGGCCGCCAGCGCGTCGAGGTAGCCGCTCTCGCGCAGCGTCGCCCCCAGCAGCTCGGCGACCGGGGCTTCGTCGGCCCGCGCCCGCAGGCCCTCGAGCGTCTCGTAGAAGCGCGAGACCGCCTTGATCGCGGCGGCGCTGAGGCCGGGAACCTCCTCGGCCCGGCCGGCGACCTCCCAGATCGGCAGCCCGGTCGTGTTGGCGTGGGAGGCGAGCCGCGCCTGGCTGGTTTTGCCGATTCCGCGGCGCGGCGAGTTGACGACCCGGGCGAAGCTGACCAGGTCGGCGGGATTGATCAGCAGGCTGAGGTAGGCGACCGCGTCCTTGACCTCCGCCCGTTCGTAGAACTTGGTCCCGCCGATCACCTGGTAGGGCAGCTCGAAGCGAACCAGGGTGTCCTCGAGCACCCGGCTCATCGCGTTGGTCCGGTAGAAGACGGCGACGTCCTCGCGCCGCACTCCATCCTCCTCGCCGAGCCGCTCGATCTCCCCGGCCACCCAGCGCGCCTCCTCGTGCTCGTCGGCGAGCTCGGAGAGCTGCAGAGGCTCGCCGCCGCTCAGCTCGGTCCAGAGCCGCTTCGGCCGCCGTTCGCGGTTGCGCTCGACGACCGCGTTGGCGGCCGAGAGGATCGTCTGCGTCGAGCGGTAGTTCTGCTCGAGCTTGACCGTCTCGGCCTCGGGAAAGTCCCGCTCGAAGTCGAGGATGTTGCGGATGTCGGCGTGTCGGAAGCCGTAGATCGACTGGTCCTCGTCGCCGACCACCATCAGGTTGCCGTGCTCGGCGGTGAGCAGCTGCAACAGCCGGTACTGGGCGTGGTTGGTGTCCTGATACTCGTCGACGAGGACGTGGCGGAAGGCGCGGCGCCGGCGCGCGCGCACGTCCTCAAACAGCTCCAGCGCGTTGACCGTCCGCACCAACAGGTCGTCGAAGTCCATCGCGTTGGCCTCGAGCATCCGCTTCTCGTAAAGGGCGTAGGCCTCGGCGACGACCTCCTCGAAGACGCTGCCCTGCGCTTCGGCGTAGGCGGCGGCGTCGACGAGCTGGTTCTTGGCGCCGGAGATCTGCGAGCGGATCGCCCGCGGCGGGTAGCGCTTCGGGTCGACGTGCAGCTCCTCCAGGCAGCGTTTCAGCATCCGCAGCGAATCCGACTCGTCGTAGATCGTGAAGCTGCGCGAGTAGCCGAGCCGCTCGGCGTCGGCGCGCAGCATCCGCGCGCAGGCGGAGTGGAAGGTCGTCACCCACATCGCCCGGGCCGAGCGCCCGACCAACGCCTCGACCCGCTCGCGCATCTCCTTCGCGGCTTTGTTGGTGAAGGTGATCGCCAGGATCTCCCCCGGCCGCGCCGCCCCGGTCGCCAGCAGGTAGGCGATCCGGTGGGTCAGCACCCGGGTCTTGCCGGAGCCGGCGCCGGCCAGGACCAGCAGCGGCCCCTCGCCGTGGCGGACGGCCTCGCGCTGCGGCGGGTTCAGCTCGGCGAGCAGCCGCTCGGCGCGATCGGCGCCGGGTTCGGTCGGCGCCGCCTCGGGCACGCCGGAGCCCTCCGGCGGGGTCTCGAACTCGGTTTGAAGCGCCACCCGCCGAGGATAGCCACGAGCTCGGCGGGGGGCGCGAGGCTCAGGCTAGGAGCATTCCTTCACGAGTTCTTCGAATCCTTCCGAGTTGCCGCTCAGGGTCAGTTCTTCGATTTTCGACTGCGAGGATTCTTCGATCCCTTCGGCGATGCAAGTGGCCAGGCTCTTGCTGACTTCGCCCGATTCGACGAACCCTTCCCTGAAGGATTCGGCCAGCTTCGCCTTGTCGAGCTTGGCGAAGCCGGTGAGTTCGTTCACCTTCCACTGGCCTTCTTCCTCGACCAGGGCGACTTCCAGCGTCTGGCCGTCGAGGGCGCTGCCGGTGACGGCGGCTTCGGCGGTCGCTTCTTCGCCTTCGACTTCGACGTTGGAGACCGTGACCGATTCGGCGTTGTTTTCTTCCTTGGGTGCTTCCTTTTCGCACTGCTTCACCGCCGCCGAACCGCTCTTTTCGGTGCTCTGTTCGACGAGCGCCTGCGTTTCGACTTCGGTGCACTTCGAGGGTTCGGTGCCGGTCGCGGCGGTTTCGATCGCTTCTTCGATCTTGCTTTCGTCGCTGCTGCCGCTGCCGCCGCAAGCCGAGAAGGCGAGTGCGGAGAGGAGCAGCAGGCAAGGCAGGACGAGGTGGCTCTTCTTCACGTTCGATCCTTTTCGGTCGGGGGAACGGCCTGGTCCGCCCAACCTACTTCAGCCTCCGGCAGAAGACCTGCCCGTGCGTGACTGCAACTCCTGTCCGTCGCCAGCCGGGGCGTCGCCGCCGTCGAGCTCGGCGAGCCGCTCCTCGAGCTTCGAGATCCGCTCCGAGAGCGTCTTGATCGCCTCGGCGATCGGGTCCGGCAGGTGGATCCAATCGGCGTCGGGGCCCTCGACCCGGCGCCCTTCGACCCTGACCGGGTGGCCGGGATTTCCGATCACGGTCGAGCTCGGCGGCACGTCCTCGACGACGACGGTGTTGGCGCCGATCTTCGCCCCGTCGCCGACCGAGATCGGGCCGAGCAGCTTGGCGCCGGAGCCGACGGTGACGTTGTCGCCCAAGGTCGGGTGGCGCTTGCCGCGCTGGAAGCCGGTGCCGCCCAGCGTCACCCCTTGGTAGAGCGTCACCCGCCGTCCGACCTCGGCGGTCTCGCCGATCACCACGCCGGAGCCGTGGTCGATGAAGAACTCGGGGCCGATCTTCGCCGCCGGGTGAATCTCGATCCCGGTTATCGCCCGGGCCAGGTAGGAGATCGTCCGCGGCGCCAGCGGCACCCCGGCCTCGCGCAGGGCGTGGGCGAGCCGGTGCGCGAGCAGCGCCTGCACCCCGGCCCAGCCGGTGAGGATCTCGAATGTCGAGACCCCTTGCGCGGCGGGATCGCGGTCGCGCGCCGCGTCAACGTCGGCCTGGATCTCCCGTAGGACACGTCCGATCATGGCGAGAAGAAGGGTAGGGACATGTAGCGCTCGCCCGAGTCGCAGACCACCGTCACCACCCTCTTGCCGGCCATCTGCGGCCGTCCCGCCACCTCCAGCGCCGCCCTGACGTTGGCGCCGGCCGAGATTCCCGCCAGGACGCCCTCGCGCAGCGCCACGAGGCGGGCCGTCTCCAGCGCCTCCTCGTCGGAGACGACGATCGTCTCGTCGATCACCGAACGGTCGAGCACGCTCGGCACGAAGCCGGCGCCGATCCCCTGGATCTTGTGCGGCCCCGGCGCGCCGCCGGAGAGCACCGGCGAGCTCGCCGGCTCGACCGCGACGACCAGCGTCTCGGGGCTGCGCTCGCGCAGCATCGCGCCGACCCCGCTGATCGTCCCGCCGGTTCCCACCCCGGCGACGAAGGCGCCGATCTCGCCGTCGCAGTCGCGCCAGATCTCCTCCGCGGTGGTGCGCCGGTGCGCCTCGGGGTTGGCGGGGTTGGAGAACTGCTGCGGCATGAAGCCCTTGCGCTGCTCGCGGATCTCCTCCGCCAGCTCGACCGCCTCGCCCATCCCCCCCAGCGAGGGCGTCTCGCGCACCTCGGCACCGTAGGCCCGCAGCAGCTTCGCCCGCTCGCGGCTCATCCCCTCCGGCAGGGTGAGGATCAGCTCGTAGCCCCGCGCCGCGCAGACCATCGCCAGGGCGATCCCGGTGTTGCCGCTGGTCGGCTCGACGATCACCGAGCGACCCCGCTCGATCAACCCGTCGCGCTCGGCCGCGTCGATCATCGCCACCCCGATCCGGTCCTTGACCGAGCCACCGGGGCTGAAGTACTCGAGCTTGGCGCAGACCTCACCGCCAAGCCCCTCGCCCAGCCGCCGCAGCGCGACCAGCGGCGTATCGCCGACGGTCGCCGAAGCCTCGGCTCCTATCCGCATCGGAGAAGGCCCGGCGCTAGCCGTTGGCGGTCTCCGCGGTGCCCCGCACCTCACAGGACGTGCCCCCGTCGAAGGCGTGAAGGTTGACGGTGATCACCGTGCTTCCTTCGGACCAGATGAACTGACCCTCGATTCGTTTCAGGGTGGGTGCGACGAAGGAGAACTGCTGTTCTGAACCCGAGTTCACGGTTGCGCCGTTGGCCCGCGCCGCTTCGGCGTCACCGTAGAACCAGTTGAGCGTCGCCGCGGTCCCGCCGACGTTCTGGAAGGCCATCGCCACCCCCCCGTCGTGACAGATCGTCACGAGGCGCAACCCATGGCTGAGTACCTGGTTCGGAGCTTCGAGGGCCGCCGGACTCATAATGATCGCCTGCACCGGCGTCGTGCAGGTGACGTCGCCTTCGTTGGAGAGGCCGGCGATCGACGAGGGCGGCGCGCAACCCTCTTTGAGCTTGCGCTGGTATTCGCCGGGCGTCCTGCCGTCGAATTTTTCGGCGTTGGCCGCCGTGGTCGCTTTCGTCGCCGTGTCGGCCGTGGTCGCTTTGGTGGCCGTGGTGGCGGTCGTCGCTTTCGTCGCCGTAGTTGCCGTGGTGGCCGTGTTGGCCGTAGTCGCTTTGGTCGCCGTGTCGGCGGTGCCGGCGTGAGCGACGCTCGCTCCTCCGATCCGGCTGTTGAAGACTTTGGTCGAGATTTTCTTCACCTGCTTCTTCTGCACGCTGGTCAAGCCGCCCGCGGCGATGGCGGTTCCCCCAAGCGCGGCGACGAGCGCGATTACGGCGATGATGGTGCCAGGGGAACGACGCGGATTCAGCTTTCTAAGCATGGTCTCTCCATCTCGATGTCTGGAACGAGGGCGATTGACTGTACCCGAACCGGCACCGATTCTGGGAGCGCCGTCAACTTAGAGTTTCGGCGATGACTCGATCCGAGGCCCTGCCTTCATCTGGAGCGCTGGAGGAAGTCCGGCGCCTGGCCGGCCCGTCAGCCGTGGTCGTCGATGCCGCGCGCCTCGAAGGCGGCCAGCACGCGAACACCTGGCGAGTCGATACCGAGAATCCTTCGACCAGCGTTGTCGTCCGCCAGTTTCCGGTGGGCGACCCTGCGCCCTTGCGTGAGCAGCGTGTATTGCGAGCCCTCGACGGACTCGGCGGTATCGCCCCGGTGCTGCTCGGCGGCGACCTGAACCGCCGATGGTCGAAGTACCCGACTTCTTTGATCGGCTGGCTCGACGGTCAGCCGGACATCACTCCGGCCGACCCCAAGGGGTGGGCGCGCCAGTTAGGTCGCGCGCTCGCCGCGGTGCACACGGTGCCGACCGAACGGCTGGCGGAGTTGTCGAGCGTGTTCGACCGTAGCGGAGGCTCTCAGGAGATATTGGCTGGTCCGCTGGCGGCGGAAGTTCGGTCTCGCTGGCCACAGGTTGTCAGGTCGCCGGAGGTGCTCACCCACTGCGATTACTGGTCGGGCAACGTCGTCTGGCGGGACGGAAGGCTCACGGGCATCGTCAACTGGTCGGACGGGTCACGCGGTCCACGCGGCTTCGACTTGGGCTGGTGCCGACTGGATCTCGTCCTCCTGTTCGACGAGCAAATTGCCGACGACTTTCTTGCGGCCTACGAAGCAGCGACCGGCCAGGCAGTCGACGAGATGCGCCTTTGGGACACCTGGGCTGTCGCTCGGTCCGATGACGCGGTTGGGTCCTGGGCCCCGAACTACCTGCCGCTGGGCCGCGCCGACCTCGATGAAAACGAGCTGCGGCGACGCCATGCGCAATGGACGGCACGCCTCAGAGAGCGGACATAAGCCTCACCCGATCTAGATGAAGTACATCCCCGAGTCGGCCTCTTCCAGCTCGCGGCGGGCTACTTCGGCGATCGTCGTCTGGCCGAAGACCTTGCGCAGGGCGGTGACGCCCTCGGCCCAGATGCCGCCGGCCTCGTCGGCCTCCTGGCCGACCTTGCCGTCGAGCGTCTGCACGACCTCGAGCACGGTGATCTCGTCGGCGGGACGGGAGAGGGTGTAGCCGCCTTTCATCCCGCGGTGGCTGGTCAGCAGGCCGGCCCTGCGCAGGGTCGAGAAGAGCTGCTCGAGGAACTGCTCGGGGATCGCGCGGCGCTCGGCCAACTCCTTGATCGGCACCGGCCTCTCTCCCGAGCGGGCCAGCTCGGCCATCGCGACGACGGCATAGCGAGACTTCGAGGTGATCGAGATCACTGATGTCCTTTCTACCGCACAACCCGGAGGCTGGGTTAGGATCGAGCCGTCCTGAGCGAGCGCCCACACTGCCTTGTGATCGACCCTCACCCGCTGGTCAGGCTCGGCGTGCGCCATACCCTGGCCGCCGACTTCGAGATCGAGGAGAGCGCCAGTCGCGTCGAGGCGATCGAGCTGATCCGCGACGTCGGCAACATCGACGTCGCCGTCGTCAACCTGCGTTGCGATTCGGGCAACGGAGCGCCGAGCGGCTGCGAGGCGATTCGCGAGCTGCGCCGTGCCGCTCCGTCGCTCGGCATCGTCGCCCACGGCGAGCGAGCCGAGCGCCACATCGCCACCGCCGCCCTGCAGGCGGGCGCCACCGCCTACATCGCCCGCACCGCACGGGCCGAGGAGATGATGCGCGCGGTCCGCGCCGCGCTCGAGCAGGAGCAGTTCGTCGACCCGGCCGTGCCGCCGAAAGGGAGTCGCGGCAAGCTGACCCGTCGCCAGCGCGAGATCCTGCAGCTGCTCGCCGACGGCGAGTCGGCCACGGCGGCCGCCCGCGAGCTCGACCTCAGCGAGGAAACGGTCAAGACCCACACCAAGAACGCGGTCGCCCGTCTCGGCGCCCGCAACCGCGCCCACGCAGTTGCGATAGCCCTCAGAGAGTCGCTGATCGACTAGATCCAGCCGCGGTCGCGGGCCGTGAGGACGGCCTGCGCCCTGTCCACGGCGCCGATCTTGCCGTAGACGTTGTGCAGGTGGGTGCGGATGGTCGAAACCGAGAGCTGCATTTCGCCGGCGATCTGCTTATAGACAAGGCCTTCGGAGAGATGGCGGAGGACGTCAAGCTCGCGCGCCGAGAGCGGACAGGGCTCGGTCATCCGGGGGGCGTCGTCGCGCGGGTAGGGAAGTTCGTAGAGCAGCTCGCGCAGCCCTTCGTCGCCGAGCCCGCAGCGCTTCGCCATCGCCCGCAGCCGTTCCGGCGTCACCGTCTCACCCTGCGAGTAGTGGGCGACCATGTCGGCCGTGGCGACCACCGCCGTCAGGCCCTCGGCGTCCTCGGCATGGTGGCGCTCGATTGCCACAGCGATCTGTTGCGGCACGTTCCAGCGCCGCGCCAGCACGCCGCCGACCAGCGCGTGATCAATCCCGAGCTGCTCGCGTTCGTCGCGGATCCGCTGCTCCGGCGTGCGCGAGGCGGCGTCGAAGTAGGCGCGCTTGCCGGGGTGCAGCTTGGCGATCACCAGGCGGCCGATGTCGTGCAGCAGCGCGGCGACGACGAGCTCGTCCCGGTCTTGCCAACCGATCTCGCGACCGATCCGCGCCGCCGCCTGCTGCGTAGCCAGCGCGTGGACGCGAAACTGCTCGGGGCGCAGCTCCCAGCCGCCGTTCGGCTCGAAGAAGTCGAAGACCGGCGCGGTGCCGGCGATCGCCAGCACGCCCGAGGGCTTCAGCATGTCGACCGCGGCGGGGACGCCGGCGACGTTGCCGGCGCCGGCCCGGTTGGCGAAGCGAAGGACGGCGATGGTCAGGGCGACGTCGGCCTCGACGGCCTCGACCAGCTCGGCGACGCGCGAGGTCTCGGCGGTCGCCGCCCGCATCACCCGGGCCCGGGACTCGATCAGCGCCGGGAACTTCTCCACCGCCTCGAAGGCGGCCGCCAGGCGCGCGCCCGGGGCCGCGGCGGCGGAGCCGCCGCGAACCGCGTCGGCTTTCTTGACCTTCCCGTTGGACGTCACGCCCAGGTCATCGGCAGTCGAGGACACACGGTTTAGCCCCGGCATCCCCAATACTGGGTGTCGCTATTCGCGCAGGCGGACCAGCGCGGCGTCGATGCGCCGCAGCGATTCCTCGCGACCCAGGACCGCCAGGGACTCGAAGATCCCCGGCGACACGGTGCCACCGCTGATCGCCACCCGGATCGGCTGGTAGACCTTCCCCGGCTTGGCGCCCAGCCGCTCCGGCAGCGGCGCCAGCGCCGCCTCGACCGCCGCCGCGTCGAAGCCGTCGGCACCCCCGAGCGCCTCGCGCGCCGCCTCCAGCAGCGGCGGCGACTCGTCCTTCATCGTCTTGCGCCAAGCCTTCTCGTCCTCCACGGGCGGCTCGAAGAGGAAGCGGATCAGCGGCCAGACCTCCGCCAGCGTCTGCGCTTTCTCCTGCACGATCTCGCACGCCGCCCGCAGCCGCTCGTCCGGCTCGCGGCCGAGGTGGCGGGCGACCGCGTCGACATACTCCTCGAGCGGCAGTTCGCGCATGTAGCGGCCGTTCAGCCAGCGCAGCTTCTTCTCGTCGAAGATCGCCGCCGCCTTGCCGACGTCCTCGACCCGGAAGCGCTCGACCAGCTCGGCGGTCGAGATGATCGTGGCGTCGTCGTCCGCCCCCCAGCCGAGCAGCGCCAGATAGTTGCGCACGGCAGCCGGCAGGTAGCCGGCGTCGCGCAGCTCCTGCACCGAGGCGGCGCCGTGGCGCTTGGAGAGCTTGCGGCCGTCGGGACCGTGCAGCAGCGGCAGGTGGGCGTAGCGCGGCGGCGCCTGCCCGAGCGCCTCCAGCACCAGCAGCTGCTTCGGCGTGTTGGAGAGGTGATCGTCGCCGCGGACGACGTCGGTGATCCCCATCTCGGCGTCGTCGACCGCGACCGCGAAGTTGTAGAGGACCGAGCCGTCGCCGCGGGCGATGACGAAGTCGTCGTAGCTGCGGTTGGGAAAGCGGACCGGCCCGCGGATCAGGTCCTCGACCACCGTCTCCCCCTCATCGGGGACCCGCAGCCGGATCGCCGCTCCCGCCTCGGTGGAGGGCTCGCCGCGGTAGCCGCGGCCGGCGCCGTGCTCGGCCTTCCAGGCCTCGACGTCCTTGGCGGTCGCGGTGTCGCGGTAGGCGGCGCCGGAGTCGAGCAGCCGCCGCAGCGCCGCCGCGTGGCTGTCGGCGCGCTCGGCCTGGGAGAGCGGCCCCTCGTCCCAGTCGAGCTGCAGCCAGCGCAGCGCGTCGAGGATCTGCTCGACGTTCTCCGCCGTCGAGCGCTCGCGGTCGGTGTCCTCGATCCGCAGCACCAGCTCCCCGCCGCTGTGCCTGGCCGCGAGCCAGTTGTAGAGAGCCGTCCTGGCGCCGCCGATGTGCAGGGCGCCGGTCGGCGAGGGAGCGAACCGCAGTCGGATGGGGGCTTCGTCGGGCAAGGCGGGCCCGATCCTATTCGGGCGCCGCTACCGCAACCCGTGCTTGGCGCAGCGACGGATCACGGCGTTGGCGTCGGCGTGGGGAATGTCTCGGAAGCAGTTGTCGATCTTCCTCAGCTGCCGCCCGGCGGACGGGGACCCGCCACCGCCGCCGAAGATCAGGAAGAGAAGGGCGACGACGGCAACCAGGCAGGCCACGACCAGCAGCAGCTTCCGACCCGGCCTGCACCGGGGAGCTGCCTCTGGAGTGTTTGACGTGTCAGGCACTTCGCGAGCGGGTGGACCGAAATAGGATGCCGAGCGATGCTGGTCGGCGCCCATGTTTCCACCTCGGGAGGATTGGAGAAGGCGATCGAGCGCGGCGCCGAGCGTGGCTGCGAATCGATCCAGATCTTCAACCAGAGCCCGCGGATGTGGCGGCCGACCAACTACGGCCCCGACGACTTCGCCGCCTTCCACGAGGCGATGGACGCCTCGTCGGTCGAAGCGGTCGTGATTCATGCCGTCTACCTGATCAACTGCGCCTCCAAAGACGCCGAGCTGCGCAAGAAGTCGCTCGCCTCGCTGACCCACGCCCTGCGGATCGGCGACGCGATCGGCGCCGCCGGCGTCGTCCTCCACCCCGGCGCGCAGAAAGGCGAGCCGCTCGGCCCTTCGATCAAGCGCGCCGCCAAAGTCATCGCCGCCGCCCTCAAGGACAGCGACCGCTGCCCGCTCCTGCTCGAGCAGACCGCCGGGCACAAAGGCCTGCTCGGCCGCGACTTCGACCAGACCGCCGAGCTGATCGACCGCGCCGGCGCCGGCAAGCGGCTCGGCCTCTGCCTCGACTCCTGCCACCTCTTCGTCCAGGGCTACGACATCACCGACGCCGACCACCTCGCCGCCGTCCTCGACGAAGCCGACGAGAAGGTCGGCCTGAAGCGCCTCGGCTGCGTCCACGTCAACGACGCCGCCGCCCCGCTCGGCTCCTGTCGCGACCGCCACGCCAACGTCGGCCAGGGCGAGATGGGCAAACGAGGCCTGGAGGCCTTCCTCTCAGAGCCTCGCTTCGAGGGCCTGCCGGCGACCCTGGAGACGCCCGGCCCGAACAAGAAAGGGCCGGACAAAAAAGAAGTGCAGGCAGCGAAGCGCCTGCGCAAAGCGGGCCTCAAACGCCGCGGCAAGTGAGGGACGGCGGGGCGCTGTTTCGGGAATTGATGTCGCACGCGCTTCGCGCTTAGCGACGAACCCGCTGCGCGGCTACCGCCCCCATCCGCGTCCCTGTAGGGACCGACGACCTGATCCTGATGAAACCGCAAGCGGGTTGACAGCTCCCTGCCCTGGTGCTTAGATAAACGACTAAGGCGAATGACTAAGGGACTTGCAACCGCGGATGTGGAGGTCGGGGACGGCCGGCCCTCGATCAGGGAGGCCAACGTCGAGGCCTTCCTCGACGCCGCCGAGCGGCTGCTGGTCAGGGAGGGCGCAGCGGGGATCTCAACCCGGCAGCTCGCCCGCGAGGCGGGGCAGAACCACGGCCTCGTCCACTACTACTTCGGCTCGGTTGACGAGCTGTTGCTGCAGGCCCTGGAGCGGTTCACGGGCCGCGTCCTGGATCGCCAGCGGGCGATGTACGAAACCGATGCGCCCTTCATCGAGAAGTGGCGCACCGCCGTCGGCTACATCGAGGGGGACCTCGCGGCGGGTTATCCCAAGGTCTGGGCGGAGCTCGAAGCGCTCGCCTGGAACAACCCCGAGATGCGCGAGCGCCTGCACGCTGTCGACGAGAGTTGGCGTTCGCTACTGCGCGATGCGCTTGCCGGGGCGATCGAGGAGTATGGCCTCGACAGCTCCCGCTTCTCAGCGGAGGCCTTGGCCGCACTCGTGATGCAATTCAACAAGGGCCTGCTGTTCGAGCGCCTGCTCGGCTTCGACCGCGGTCACGCGGAGTTGCTGGCGGCGATCGACGCTTGGCTCGACTCTCTCGACGAGAAGGGCAAGCCGTGAAAGCGATCTCCGAGAAGGCGGCGGCCCTTGCAACGGCGGCGCCTACGCTTGGCCGTGACGAAGAGCAGAGCCGTGCCCGCTACCCCGACGCCGAGGACTTCGTCGAGCGCGACGGCCAGCGCCTCTTCTACGAGGTCTACGGCGAAGGCGAGGAGACGATCTTCCTGCTGCCGACCTGGTCGCTGGTCCACTCGCGCCACTGGAAGATGCAGATCCCTTACCTCGCCCGCCACTTCCGGGTGCTGACGATGGACGGTCTGGGTAACGGGCGCTCCGATCGCTGCCGCGACCCGCGGCGCTATGGAGCCGCGGAGTTCGCTCGGGACTTCCTCGCCGTAATGGATGCGAGCGGGACCGAGCGGGCGGTGACGGCGAGCCTCTCAACGGGTGCTCAGTACCAGCTCGAGCTGGCGCGGCTTGCCCCCGAGCGGGTGGCCGGCGCCGCCTTCGTCGGTCCCCTGTTCCCCTACACGCCCTCGCACTGGTCGGTCCTGCTGCACCCGCGGTCCGCGTCGCTCTCCCCGCGAGTGCCCACCGCCGCCCACCGTTGGTGGGGTCGCATGAACCCGGCTCATTGGCGCGAGGACTATCCGAGTTTCGCGAACTGGTTCATCTCTCGCTGCTTTCCGGAGCCGCACTCGACCAAGGCCATCGAGGACGGGGTGGGATGGGCGCTCGACACCGACTCCGAGACGTTGGCCGCGTCGGGGTACGGCAAGCTCCACGGCGACCGACGCACCCTGCGCGAGCTTGCGCGGAACCTCGACTGCCCGGTCCTCGTGGTCTCTGGCGAGCGCGACAAGATCACGCCGCCCCGCGATGCCCGCGCGCTCGCTCGTCTCGCCGATGGGCGGGTCGAGGTCGTGGCGGGCGCCGGCCACTTCCCCCACGCCCGCAAGCCGGTCCAGGTCAACCTGGCGTTGCGCGACTTCTCCGAGGACGCTTTCGAGCGGCCGCGCACTCCGCGTGATCCGAACGTCTACCGCTCCGACGGCCGTCCCCGCGCCCTCTTCATCTCCTCGCCGATCGGGCTCGGCCACGCCCAGCGCGACGTTGCGATTGCCCGCGAGCTGCGGCACCTGAACCCCGATCTGCAAATCGATTGGCTCGCCCAGGACCCGGTCACCCGGGTGCTGGAGGCAGAAGGCGAGCGCATCCACCCGGCCAGCGCTCATCTGGCCAACGAGTCCCGCCACATCGAGTCGGAGTCCGCTGAGCACGACCTGCACTGCTTCCACGCCTTGCGTCGCATGGACGAGATCCTCGCCGCCAACTTCATGCTCTTCCACGACGTCGTGCGTGATGAGCGCTACGACCTCTGGATCGGCGATGAGGCCTGGGAGCTGGACTACTACCTGCATGAGAACCCAGGTGAGAAGCGGGTCCCGTTCGCCTGGCTGACCGACTTCGTCGGCTTCCTGCCGATGGAGGACGGGGGCGAGCGGGAAAGCTTCCTGACCGCGGACTACAACGCCGACATGGTCAACCACATCGCCCACCACCCCGAGGTTCGAGACACGGCGCTGTTCGTGGGCAACCCCGACGACATCGTGCCGGAGCGGCTCGGGCCGCAGCTGCCGATGATTCGCGACTGGACCGAGCGCAACTTCGCCTTCACCGGCTACGTGACCGGCTTTGACCCCGCAGACCTCGGCGAGCGCACCAAGCTGCGCGCCGAGCTGGACTACGGCGACGACGAGCGGGTCTGCATCGTCACCGTCGGCGGGTCGGGCGTGGGCGGCGACCTGCTGCGGCGGGTGATCGCCGCCTTCCCGCAGGCCAAGGAGCGTGTCCCGGAGCTCCGCATGATCGTCGTCGCCGGCCCCCGTATCGACCCCAGGTCGCTTCCCTCCCACGCCGGGCTCGACGTGGTCCCCTACGTGCACAACCTCTACCGGCACCTGGCCGCCTGCGACCTGGCGGTTGTGCAGGGCGGCCTCACCACGTCGATGGAGCTGACCGCGCAGAAGCGGCCGTTCCTCTACTTCCCGCTGCGCCACCACTTCGAGCAGAACTTCCACGTCCGCCACCGGCTCGAACGCTACGGGGCCGGTCGCCGCATGGATTACGACGATTCCCCACCGGAGCTGATCGCGGTGGCGATCGCCGAGGAGATCGGCCGCGACGTCGACTACCGCGACGTGGAGGTCGACGGCGCCGCGAGGGCAGCCCAGCGACTCGCCGAGCTGCTCTAGCGGCGGATGGACTCGCGAGACCGCAACATCTGAGCCAGCCCCGGCCGTCGCTACCGCTTTTCGCCTGTCGATGCAAGCGCGCCGGCCGACACTGCTCACACTCCTGGGTCGGACGAGGAGCAGAAAGCGGCACGGCTGCATCAGCCGGGCTTTCGGCACTAGTTGTCAACTTGTTGACCCTATAGGGACCAAAAATCGACATCGGGGAGGACGGTGCTGAATCCGCGGGGGTTTGAGAGCGCAGCTACCTGATCTGGACGCCGGAGATCGCTCGGCTGATGACCAGGCGCTGGATCTCGGAGGTGCCCTCGAAGATCGTGTAGATCTTCGCGTCGCGGTGCATCCGCTCGACCGGGAACTCGCGGGTGTAGCCGTTGCCGCCGAGGATCTGGATCGCCCGCTCGGTTGACCAGACGGCGACCTCGCCGGCCTTCAGCTTCGACATCGAGCCCTCGGCGTTCTCGAACTTCTGGCCGCTGCGGCCCATCCAGGCGGCGCGCCAGACGAGCAGGCGGGCGGCGTCGATCTCCATTTTCATGTCGGCCAGGGTGAAGGCGATCGCCTGGTTCTCGACGATCGCGCGGCCGAACTGCTGGCGCTCTTTGGCGTAGGAGAGGGCGTACTCGTAGGCGGCGCGGGCGATGCCCAGCGCCTGGGCGCCGACCGTCGGGCGGCTCGCCTCGAAGGTCGCCATCGCCGCCTGCGATTTGGAGCGCTTGCCCTCGCGCACCCGGGCCAGGCGCTCGTCGAGCTTCTCTTTTCCGCCGAGCAGGCAGGAACCGGGGATGCGGCAGTCGTCGAGGTGGACGTCGGCGGTGTGGGAGGCGCGGAGGCCGTGCTTCTTCACCTTGGCGCCCTGCTCGCAGCCCTTGGTGCCGGGCGGGATGACGAAGGCGGCGTGGCCGCGCGAGCGCAGCTCGCGGTCGACCGTGGCGATGACGACGTGGACATCGGCGATGCCGCCGTTGGTCGCCCAGGCCTTCTGGCCGTTCAGCACCCACTCGTCGGTCGCCTCGTCGTACTTGGCGGTGGTGCGGATCGCGGCGACGTCGGAGCCGGCGTCGGGCTCCGAGGAGCAGAAGGCGGCGACCTTGGGGTCGTCGGCGTCGCCGAAGCACTGCGGGATCCACTCGCCCATCTGCTCGGGGGTGCCCTGCCCGAAGATCGCGGCGACGGCCAGCGAGGTGCCCATGATCGCCATGCCGATGCCGGCGTCGCCCCAGAACAGCTCCTCGTTGGCGATCGGCAGGGTGAGGCCGGTCTCGTCGGCGAAGAACTGGCCCAGCGCTTCGAAGCTGTAGAGGCCGATCTTGGCGGCCTCCTGGATGACGGGCCAGGGAGTCTCCTCGCGCTCGTCCCATTCCGCCGCGGCGGGACGGACGACGCCCTCGGCGAAGCCGTGTACCCAATCGCGGATGTCCTTCTGATCCTGGTTCAGCTCGAGCGTGAACTTCGGGCCCTCGCCGCCGCTGCTGTTTTCGGTCGCCTCGGCGACCGCCTGCTCCGCCTCCGCCACTGCCGCTTGATCGCTCATGCGACGAATACTACACGGAACGATGTCGTCGTTATGTGATGTCGCGCAGGTCGAATGCGCGCAGCCCCTCGGGGCCGCCGTCGGCACAGTCGTAGAAGCGCCGGTTGACGCAGTCGTACTCTCCGCCGCTGCCCTCGTAGGCCCGCTCGACCGAGAACGGGCAGTGCGGCAGCGCCTCGCCGGTCATCTTGACGCCGCCGAAGCCGCCGGGCTGCAGCACCGCGTCAAGCTCGATCTTGGCGCCGAAGACCTGCTGCATGCAGCCGACGTACTGGACCCCCGTCAGAGCGTCTAGGTAGCTGTAGAGGAAGCGGCACCCCATCTCGACGCAGCTGCGCGGCTCGACCATCTTGTCGCAGAAGGAGCGACAGCTGCGGCACTCGCCTGTCTTTGCCCTGGTGGCCGGCACACCAAGAGTCTAGGCAGCCAGGGCGTCGGCACCGCCGAGAATCTGGTCGAGCTCGGCGCGCAGGCCGCTCGACGGCCGCACCCGGTAGCCGTCGCCGAGCTTCATCTCGGTCGGCTCGCCGCCCTCGCCCCGAATCGCGAGGTGGACGTCGGCTTCGCCTTTGTGGTGCTCGAAGACTTCCTTCAGCTGGTCGAACACGCCGGGCAGCCGCAGCTTCGCCGCGTCGATCGTCAGCCGCAGCGGTTCGGTCGGCGCCCGCGCCGCGGCGTCGGCGCGGGCGATCTCCTCGCGGTCGGGTTCGAAGCGCTCCGCCTCCTGCACCACGAGCTTGGTCTCGCCGCGCTCCTTGTGGTCGATCCGGCCGCGGACGAGGACGACGGCGTCGGGCACGATCGCCGTCGCGCTCTCCGCCTGGTCGGCCTTGAAGACGAGCAGCTCGACCTGGCCTTCGACGTCGTCGAGCGTCGCGAACATCATCTGCGAGCCGCTCTTGGTGCGGATCTTCTTGCACTCGGCGACGATCCCGCCGACCGTCACCCAGGAGCCGTCGGGCTTGCCCGCGAGCGCCGCCAGGTCGCAGTCGACGCGGGCGCGGAGCGCGTCGCGCACTTCCGACAGCGGGTGCGAGGAGAGGTAGGTGCCGAGCGTCTCCTTCTCCAGCGCCAGCAGCTCGCGGCGCTCGTACTCGCCGGCCGGGATCGGCGGCCGGTGATGGGCCTGCGAGCTGCCCCCCTCCTCGGCGCCGTCGCCGAAGTCGAAGATCGAGCCCTGTCCGAGCTGCGCGTCCTCCTGCGCTTTCTGCCCCGCCGACTGCGCCGCCGGCAGCGCTTCCAGCATGCCCTTGCGGGCCGCTTCGGTGGAGTCGAGGGCACCGCACTTGATCAGGCATTCGATCGCCCGTTTGTTGACCGCGCGCGAGTCGACCCGCTCGCAGAAGTCCCAGATCGAGGCGATCGGCGCCTCCTCGCGCGCCCGCAGGATCGCCTCGACGGCGCTGTGGCCGACGTTCTTGACCGCGTCGAGGCCGAAGCGGATCGCCTTCTCGCTGACGACGAAATCGTGGTCGGAGGAGTTGACGTCGGGCGGCAGCACGTCGATCCCCATCTCGGCGCAGCGGTTGACGAAGAACGGGACCTTGTCTTTGGTGTTCATCACCGAGGAGATCACCGCCGCCATGTACTCGGCCGGGTAGTTGGCCTTGAGGTAGGCGGTCCGGTAGGAGATCAGCGCGTAGCAGGCGGCGTGGGACTTGTTGAACGAGTAGTCGGCAGCCGCTTCGTTCAGCTTCCAGAGGTCTCTGGCGACCTTGGGATCGGTCTCGGATTCCTTCAGGCCCTGCATGAACTTGTCCTTCATGGTCGCCATCAGGTCGCGCTTCTTCTTGCCGATCGCCTTGCGCAGATCGTCCGCCTCGGCGCCGGAGAAGCCGGCCATCGAGCGCGAGATCTCCATCAACTGCTCCTGGTAGACGACGCAGCCGTGGGTCTCCTCGGTGATCGCCCGCAGCCGCGGGTCGGGATAGGTGACCGAGGAGGGGTCGCGCTTGCCCTTCGCGTAGGCGGGGATGTAGGCCATCGCCCCGGGCCGGTAGAGGGCGCCGAGCGCGACCAGGTCGGCGAACTCGGTCGGGCCGACCTTGCGCAGCGCCTCGCGCATCCCCTCGGACTCGAACTGGAAGACGCCGGTCGAGTCGCCGGCGGCGAGCATCGCGTAGGTCTTCGGGTCGTCGAGCGGGATCGTCTCCATCGCGATCGTCTCGCCGCGCGAGCGGGCGATGATCTCGATCGCGTCCTCGATCACGTCGAGGTTGCGGAGGCCGAGGAAGTCCATCTTCAGCAGCCCGATCTCCTCGATCGGCCCCATCGAGTACTGGGTGACGATCTTGTACTGGCGCTCGGGCTTGGCCGAGCCGTTGCCGTTCGGGCTCGCGGCAGCCGGCGCGCTGCGGTCCTCGGCCAGCTGCAGCGGCACGATCTCCTGCAACGGGCGGTCGGCGATCACCACCGCGGCGGCGTGGATCGAGTTGTTGCGGATGATCCCCTCGAGGCCCTGGGCGACGTCGACGATCCGCTTCGCGTCCGCCTCCTCGTCGTAGGTCCGTTTCAGCTCCTGACCCTGCTTCAGGCACTCCTCGAAGGACGGGCTGCGGCCCATGATCGGCTCCGGAATCTGCTTCGCGAGGCGGTCGCCGGTGCCGTAGTCGAAGCCGAGCACGCGAGCCGCGTCGCGGGTCGCGGCGCGCGGCGCCATCGTGCCGAAGGTGATGATCTGGGCGACCGATTCGCGCCCGTACTTGTCGGCGACGTAGCGGATCATCCGCTCGCGGCCGCGGACCGAGAAGTCGATGTCGATGTCGGGCATCGATTTGCGGCCGGGGTTGAGGAAGCGCTCGAAGAGGAGGTCGTTGGCGAGCGGGTCGAGGTCGGTGATCCTGAGCACGTAGGAGACGATCGAGCCGGCGGCCGAGCCGCGGCCCGGTCCGACGGCGACGCCGTTTTCCTTCGCGTAGCGGACGAAGTCCCAGACGATCAGGAAGTAGGAGGAGAAGCCCATTTCCTCGATCACCCCGAGCTCGAACTCCATCCGCTCCACCGCCTCGGCCGGAGGCGGATCGCCGTAGCGCGCGCGCAGGCCCTCGGCGGCGAGCCGCCGCAGCATCGCCTCCGGCTCGGAGCCGTCCTCGGTCGGGTAGCGGGGCAGCAGCAGGCTGCCGAGCTCGATCTCCAGCGAGCAGCGCTCGGCGATCTCCAGGGTGGTCGGGACCGCCTCCGGCCACTCGGCGAAGGAGTCGCTCATCTCCTCGTTGCTCTTGAGGAAGAACTCGTTCGTGTCGAAGCTCAGCTTCGGCGCCTCCAGGGTCAACTTGGTCTGCACGCAGAGCAGCGCCGCGTGGTTGTCGAAGTCCTCGCGGCGCAGGTAGTGGACGTCGGCCGTGCCGACCAGCGGCCGGCCCAGCTCACGGGCGAAGCGGACGATGCCCCGGTTGGCCTTCTCCTGCTCCTCGATCCCGTTCTTCTGCACCTCGAAGTAGACCTGCTCGGGGCCGAAGGCCTGGATCAGGTCGTCGAGGTGGGCGCGGGCGTCGTCGGCGCGCTCTTCGACCAGGCGGCGGCAGAAGCGCGACTGCAGGCAGCCGGTGAGGACGATCACGCCCTCGGCGTGCTGGGCGAGCAGCTCCATGTCGACGTTGGCTTTGCCGCGCGAGAACCCCTGCAGGAAGCCGGCCGAGGTGAGCTTGACCAGGTTGGCGAAGCCGGCGTCGTTCTCGGCCAGCAGGGTGAGGTGGTTGCGCTCGTATTTCGGCTTCTCCTTGATCGCCGCGACGTCGTCGACGAGGTAGGCCTCGAGCCCGGCGATCGGCTTGATCCCGTGCACCCGGCAGGCTTTATAAAGATCGACCGCGCCGTTCATCACGCCGTGGTCGGTCAGCCCCAGCGCCGGCTGCCCCAGCTCCGCCGCCCGCGCCGCCATCGCGTCGATCTTGCAGGCGCCGTCGAGCAGCGAGTACTCGCTGTGGGCGTGGAGATGGACGGCGGCGGCGGAGCTCAAGGGCGGGTTCGATCATGCCAAGCGGGGCAGATGGCAACTGCCCGCAAACGCGCGCCTTCCGGGCTATATGCGCGCGGAACCGTGCCGACTTGGCGTGAGCGGGCGTCGCTTGAAACGGACACGCGGCTTCGCTCGCAAGCGGCTGTCGCCAAGCGGGTGCGTGGCGGCATCGAAGAAATAGACCTCTTTGGATTTGAGCTTGCCCCAGATTTCCGACTGCCGCTCCCTGAGGGCGTGACTCTCCCTTCTCACCATCGATACGGCCACGGGCCGGTCGGGATTCGCGTTGATGGCATCTATCAGATGCCGATCCTGCTCACCGAGCGCATGTCCGAAGACGAGCAGCGGCTTCGCCCGCTTCTCAAGCGCCTCGTAGGTGTGCGCCAGGTAGTCGTTCCCCTTGATCGCCCTGAGCTTGTCTCGGGGTGAACCCTCCGTGACCAACAAAGGCCTCGCCTCGGGATCGTTCGCGATCGGCTCGCCGAACTGCTCGAGCAACGTCCGATCGTCCCCAATCAGCTTGCGGGTCACTCCCGAACCCTCGACAATCAGATGCAGCGCGCCGTGCAGGAAATAGACCGGCGTGTTGCCGTTCCAGATTTCGCAGTCCGTGGGATTGAAGTCACCACGACTTCCCCAAAAGCAGTCGCGAAATCGGTCGTACTCTTCTTCATGTCCGGTCGCCCAGTAGACGATCAGGTCGTAGCTCGTGCTGAAGATCATCTCGTAGCGCTTCAAATCCTTCTTGATCCTTTTCAAGGATGAATCGGGGACTTCCGCCCGTTTGAGGTGGACACTTCTGACCGTCTCGCCAAGGGCCCTCTGAACACTTATGAATTGCTCTCGATACGGCGCCTCGCTCTGCCCCATGACATTGGCCATCGCGATGGCATCGCGCAGTTTGCCGAGCACCACCTCGAAGTTGCTCGTGTCGAAGCGCTCGAATATCGCTCGAGCCAGGTCATCGAGGCCGCCGCGGCGTCGGGCCTTTTCGCTCTCCCCGTAGAGCGACTCATAGGCGAACTTCTCGGAGATGTTGATCGACAGCCCGTTTCCGACGAGGAGCGCATCCCACCCCTTGTCGGCAATCTCCTCCCATCCGTACAGCGCCCCGTCGCCAGGATGATCGACCATGGCCGCTGAGAATAGGTCTGTAATTCGGATTTGGCAATCGGCTATTGGACGAGCAGGGTTTTTGCTTTCGCCCTCCGGTCCCGCGGAACCGCCTTGGACCATCCGCAATTTGCGGGATTCGAGGTCGCGAGCAGCGAGGACGGTGGCAACATTCCGTCCGAGCCCAGCCGTACTATCGAACACATGTTCGTAGAGGCGGGGACAAAGGCGAGAGCTGAGCGAAAGGGCGCCTCGGAGGAGCTGGGCAGCGCCCCGAGCGAATGGATCGAGCGCGAGATCGGCGAGCTGGCGTCCCACATCGCCGCCGCCACCTGCCGCTGGCTGGAGCTGATCGGGGAGTTCGACCGCAGGCAGGGACATGAGGCGCTTGGCTTTCACTCCTGCGGCGCCTGGGTCTCCTGGCGCTGCGGGATGGACCCGCGCTCGGCGAGGGAGCACGTGCGGGTGGCTCGGGCGCTCGAAGATCTTCCCCTCGTCCACGAGGAGTTCTCCTGCGGGCAGCTGAGCTACTCCAAGGTGAGGGCGATCACCAGGATCGCCAAGCCCGAGATCGAGGCCGAGCTGGTCGAGATGGCGCGCTTTGCCACCGCCGCCCAGCTCGACCGCCTGGTGCGGGGATACAGGCGGGCTGTCTCTTTGGAGAGCGCCGAGGCGGCCCATCGCGATCGCTTCCTGTCTTGCGAATGGGATGAGGACGGCAGCCTGCGGGTCAGGGGGCGACTGGCCCCCGAGGACGGGGCTTTGTTCTTGCAAGCGGTCGAGCATGGACGGGAGGCGATCCGCGAGCGAGAAGAGGAGCACCGAGCCACCTCCCAAGGCGGTTCCGCGGAACCGGAACCGTCGATTCGGGTCAACGACGCCGACGCGCTGATGGAAGTCGCCGAGCGCTCGCTTGGCTCCCGCTCGGACCCCAGGCCCGCCGGGGAGCGCCACCAGGTGGTCGTCCACGCCGAGGCAAAGGCGCTTGCGGGAGGTCCCGAGGAGCCCGGCTGTGCGATCGAGGACGGCCCGGCGATCTGCGCCGAGAGCGCGCGGCGGCTTGCCTGCGATGCCTCGCTCGTCTCGGTCGGCCGCAAGTCGCGGGTGGTGCCGGCGGCGATGCGCCGGGCCCTGGACGCTCGCGACGAAGGGCGCTGTCGCTTCCCGGGGTGTGAGAACCGTCGCTGGGTCGACGCCCATCACATCGTCCACTGGGCGCGCGGCGGGGAGACCAAGCTCGACAACTTGGTCTTGCTCTGCTCGCGCCATCACCGCCTCGTGCACGAGGGCGGGTTCGGGCTTGCCCGCGGCGCTGAGGGGGAGCTGGTGTTTCGCCGGCCCGACGGCAAGGCGCTCCCGGCCGTCCCCTCCCCCGCTCCCGGCTCCGCTCGGGAGCTGCGCCGGCGCAACCGCGAGAAGAGGCTGCCGATCGACCCTCGTTCGCTCGTCTCGCTCGGGCGCGGGGAGCGCTATGACCGCGGGCTGGCGGTGGCGGGGCTGCTGGCGCGGGCTGGGTCTTAAATTCGCCCTAAAAGCGCGTGGAATTGCGCCGCGGGCGGGCTAACATCGCTTTGGATGCTCGCAGCGCAAGGCGATCTGGTCGGTGGCAGGGTGCTCGTCGTCGAGGACGACGAGGACATCGCCGACGTGCTGCGGCGCTCGCTGCGCAACGAGGGCTACGAGGTGCGGACCTCGGGCGACGGGGTCGAGGCGCTCGACGTCGCCGCCGGCTTCGTCCCCGACCTGGTCGTGCTCGACCTCGGGCTGCCGCGGATGGACGGGGTCGAGGTCTGCCGGCGGCTGCGCGCCGACAGCGACGTGCCGATCCTGATGCTGACCGCGCGGGCGGAGACCGAGGACCGGGTCGGCGGCCTCGACAGCGGCGCCGACGACTACCTGGTCAAGCCCTTCGAGCGCAAGGAGCTGCTGGCGCGGATCCGGGCGCTGCTGCGCCGCCGGCCGCCGCGCGGATCCGCCTCGCTGCAGGTCGGCGACCTCGCTCTCAATCCCGACACGCGCGAGGTGAGGCGGGGCGCCCGCGAGGTCGAGCTGACCAACCGCGAGTTCGAGCTGCTCGAGTACCTGATGCGCAACGAGCGCCTCGTCGTCTCCCGCGAGCGGCTGCTCGACGAGGTCTGGGGCTACGACCCGATGGCGGCGACCAACACGATCGACGTCTTCATCTCCAACCTGCGCCGCAAGCTGGAGGAAGGCGGCGAGAGCCGCCTCCTGCACACCAAGCGCGGCGCCGGCTACGTGCTGAAGGACTGACGGTGCTGCGTCCCGGCAACTGGCCGGTCCGCTGGCGGCTCGCCGCCGTCTCGGCCGGGCTGACGCTGGCGATCCTGGTCCTGTTCGGGGCGATCATCGGCAACCTCGCGGCGCAGCGGGTGCGCGACGACTTCGACCGCGAGATGACCGGCGCCGTCTCGACCCTCGCCTCGCAGGTGCAGATCGTCAACACGATCACCAACACGCTGATCATCCACGAGCCCGACCTCGCCGACTTCGTCAGCCCCAACGACGCCTCGGTGCGGATCTACGACGCCGGCGGCCGGCAGCTCGACTCGAGCCCGAACGCGGCCGACCTCGGGCCGCCGGTCCCGGGCGTCCACCACGTCGGCGAGCTGCGGGTCGTCACCGCGGTCCTGCGCAGCCGCCAGAGCGGGCGGATCGCCGGCTACGTCCAGTACGGCCGCAACGAACAGCACATCGACTCGACCGTCGACCGCCTCTGGCTGCTGATCGCCGCCGGGGTCCTCGGCGCGACGCTGCTCGCCAGCCTCGCCGGCCTGGCGATCTCCCGGCGGGCGATGCGGCCGATCTCCTCATTGACCGCGACGGCACGCAAGATCGCCGATACCGGCGACCCCTCCAGCCACATGCCGGAGCCGCGGGTCAACGACGAGGTCGGCGAGCTGGCGCGAACGCTGGAGCAGATGCTGCGCTCGCTCGACGCCGCCCGGGCCGAGCGCGAAGCGGCGCTGAAGAAGCAGCGCGAGTTCGTCGCCGACGCCTCGCACGAGCTGCGCACGCCGCTGACCAGCATCCTCGCCAACCTCGAGCTGCTGCAGGCCTCGCTGGAGGATCCCGGGCGTGAGGAGGAGCGGGTGATGGTCGACTCGGCGCTGCGCTCCTCGAGCCGGATGAGCCGGCTGGTCACCGACCTGCTGCTGCTCGCCCGCGCCGACGCCGGCCGGCTCGCCGCCCGCACCCGCTGCGATCTGGCCGAGATCGCCGGCAACGCCGCCGCCGAGGTGGCGCCGACGGTCGGCGAACGCGAGCTGCGGATCGACAACGCCCGGCCACTGCCGGTCGACGGCAACCCCGACGAGCTGCACCGGATGGTCCTCAACCTGCTCGACAACGCGGTCCGTCACACGCCGCCCGGCTCGGCGATCGAGCTGCGCCTGCGCGCCGCCGGCAAGGACGCCGTGGTCGAGGTCGCCGACGACGGGCCCGGCGTCCCGCCGCAGATGCGGGAGCAGATCTTCGACCGCTTCGTCCGCGGCGAGGGGCCGGCCGACACAGCGGTGCGCGGCGGCAGCGGCCTCGGCCTGGCGATCGTCCACGCCGTCGCCACCTCGCACGGCGGCAGCGTCGAGGCGACCGCGTCGGAGAGTGGCGGCGCCCTCTTCCGCATCCGCCTGCCGCTGGCAAAGTCTGAGCGAGGAATTAGCCCGGCTTTAGACCGGATTTAGCGCCCGAACTTAAGTTCCCCGACGGACGAGACACAAGGGCCCGCCGGTTCTCCCCAACGCAGCCGGCGGGTCCTTTTTTTTGCCGCTCAGACCTCGACCACGACCGGCAGGATCATCGGCCGGCGGCGCAGCTTCTCGTAGACCAGCTTGCCGATCGCGTCGTGGAGGTCTTCCTGGATCAAGTGCAGCTCGCGGGTGCCGGCCTCGGCGGCGTCCTCGAGCGAGTCCTCGACCACGTCCTTCAGCTCCTCGACCAGCGCCCCGGCCTCCTCGAGGAAGGCGACGCCGCGGAAGATCACTTCCGGGTCGGCGACGACGCTGCCGTCGTCGGAGGCGATCGTCGCGACGACGATGAAGATCCCGTCGGCGGAGATCTCGCGGCGGTCGCGCAGGGCGACGTCGTCGGGCTCGCCGACGTTGACCCCGTCGACGAACATCACCCCGCTGTGGATCTCGGCGCCGAAGCGGGCGCCGTTCTCGTCGAGCTCCAGCGGCAGCCCGTTGCGGCCCTGGAAGATGTCCTCGGGGGCGATGCCGACCGATTCGGCCAGTTCGGCGTGCAGGCGCAGCCGCTGGTAGTCGCCGTGGATCGGCATCACGTAGCGCGGTTTGGTCAGGTTGAGCATCAGCTTCAGCTCCTCCTGCCAGCCGTGACCCGAGGCGTGGATCGGCGCGTCCTTGGCGGTCACGACCGAGGCGCCGATCTCGTAGATGCGGTCGATCGTCTCGTTCACCGCCCGCTCGTTGCCGGGCACCGGGGTCGCCGAGAAGACGACGGTGTCGCCGGAGTGCAGCTCGACGTCGCGGTGGTCGTTGTTGGCCATCCGCCGCAGCGCCGAGAGCGGCTCGCCCTGGCTGCCGGTCGAGATCACGATCACCTTCTCGTCGGGGAAGTCGGCAATCTCCCGCGGCTGGATGAAGAGGCCCTGCGGCGCCTTGGCGATCCCCAGGTTGGAGGCGATGTTGAAGTTCTTGCGCATCGAGCGGCCGACCAGGGCGACGCGGCGGTCGAGCTTGACGGCGGCGTCGATCACCTGCTGGACGCGGTGGATGTTGGAGGCAAAGGAGGTGACGACGATGCGGCCCTTGCAGGCGCCGAAGGTCTCCAGCAGCGCCGGGCCGACGCTCGACTCCGACGGCGCGATCCCCGGCCGGTCGGCGTTGGTCGAGTCGCCGCAGAGCAGCAGCAGGCCGTCGCGGCCCAGCTCGGCGAGCCGGGAGATGTCGGCCGGGCGGCCGTCGACCGGCGTCTGGTCGAACTTGTAGTCGCCGGTCATCAGCATCTTGCCGAGCTCGGTGCCGACGATCACCCCGCGCGCGTCGGGGATCGAGTGCGAGAGGTGGACCAGCTCCAGCTCGAACGGGCCCGCCTGGACCTTCTCCCCGGCCGGCAGCTCTTCGAGCGGGGCCTTCTCGCCGAGCTTGTGCTCGTCGAGCTTCGAGCGGACCATTCCGATCGTCAGCAGGCCGCCGTAGATGACCGGCGGCATGCCGATCTCGCGCAGCACGTAGGGCAGCGCGCCGACGTGGTCCTCGTGGCCGTGGGTGAGGACGATCGCCTCGATGTCCTCGGCGCGGTCGCGCAGGTAGGAGAAGTCGGGCAGGACCAGGTCGATGCCGAGCATCTCCGCGGTCGGGAACATCAGGCCGGTGTCGACGACGACGATCTTGCCGCCGTACTCGACCACGGTCATGTTCTTGCCGATCTCGCCCAGGCCGCCCAGCGGCAGCACTTTCAGCTTCCCGCTCATCGCCTAGAGCCCGGCGCTTTCGAGCGCGCCCCGCACGGCCATGCGCTGGTCTTCGTCGGCGGGGACCAGCGGCAGCCGCAGGCCCCCGTGGGGGATCAGGCCGCGCATCTCCAGCGCCGCCTTCAGCGGAATCGGGTTGGTGGTGACGCCGAGCGCGTCGTAGAAGCCGCGCAGACCTTCGTCGATCTCGCGCGCGCGGTCGAGGTCGCCGGCCTGGGCGGCGTCCCACATCTCCCGCATCCGCTCGCCGGCCAGATGCGAGGCGACGAGGATGCCGCCGGCACCGCCGAACTCGAGCGTCGGCAGGAAGGCGTCGTCGTTGCCGGCGAGGACGTCGAGCCCCTCGATCGGCCCCAGCTCGGCGTTGTTGGCCTGCTTGACCGCGACCACGCTCTCGATCTCGGCCAGCTGGGTGAGCTCGGCGGGCGGCACGTTGACGACCACCCGCGAGGGGATGTTGTAGGCGATCAGCGGAATCTCCGGCACGGCGGCGGCGATCGCCTCGAAGTGGGCGCGGATGCCGGCGAAGTTGGGCTTGTTGTAGTACGGGGTGACGACCAGCGCCGCCTCGGCACCGGCCTCGGCTGCCGCCCTGGTCAGCTCGATCGAGTGGCGGGTGTCGTTGGTGCCGGTGCCGCAGATCACCGTCGCCCCGTCGCCGATCTCCTCGACGATCGCCCGCAGCAGCGAGATGTGCTCGCCGTCGTCGAGCGTCGCCGCCTCGCCGGTCGAGCCGGCGACGACGACCCCGTGCGATCCGTGCTCGACCAGGTGGCTCGCGAGCCGCCGCGCCGCGGCCTCGTCGACCCGCCCCTCCTCGTCGAAGGGGGTCGCCATCGCGGTGATCACGCCGCCGATCATGCGGTCGCGAAGAGAGGGGCCATGCGGTCCGCCCAGGGGACGGCCTGCTCGAGTTGCGCGGCGACCTGGAGGAGGAGATCCTCGCGGCCCAGCGGGGCGATCAGCTGGACGCCGATCGGCAGACCGTCCTCGCTCCAGTGCAGCGGCAGCGAGATCGCCGGCTGGCCGGTGGCGTTCATGGCGGCGGTGAAGCAGCCGTCGATGAAGGCGCGCTCGAAGGCGGCCATCGGGTCGGGGCCGGAGTCGTCGAAGCTGCCCAGCGGCGGCGGCGGCTCGCCCATCGTCGGGCTGAGGATCAGGTCGAAGCCGGACTCGTGGACGCCGGCGAACATCCGCGACATCACCTGGTGCTGGCCGATCGCGGCGAGGTACTCGCCCGAGTGGTGGCGGCGGCCGATCTCGGCCAGCGCCCAGGTCAGCGGCTCGACGTCGTCGGGGCCGATCGGGTTGCCGGTGACGAGGCTGAACTGGTCGAGGATCTGCGCCTGCCCGGCCGCCCAGCGGACGAGGAACGGCTGCACCAGGTCGATGCTCCGCAGCACGCTCAGGTCGGGCTCCTCGACCGCGTGGCCGAGGCCTTCCAGCGCCTTCGCGCCGGCGCGCGCCGCGGCGACCACCTCGGGGTCCGCGTCGCGCTCGATCACCGTCTCGGTCCAGAGCGCGATCCGCAGCCTGCCCGGGTCGGCGCCGACCTCCTCGGTGTAGGGGCGCAGCGGCGGCGGCGCGACGTAGGGGTCGCCCGGCGCCGGCCCGTGCACCGCCTCCAGCAGGGCGGCGGTGTCGCGAACCGAGCGCGAGACGCAGAGCTCGCAGGTGAGGCCGGACATGACGTCGCCGATCAGCGGCCCCTCGGTGGTCCGCTGGCGACTCGGCTTCAGCCCGACCAGGCCGCAGTTGGAGGCGGGGATGCGGATCGAGCCGCCGCCGTCGTTGGCGTGCGCGAACGGCACCATCCCGGCCGCCACCGCGGCCGCCGAGCCGCCGCTGGAGCCGCCGGCCGAGCGGCCGGTGTCCCAGGGATTGCGGGTCGGGCCGTAGGCGCGCGGCTCGGTCGTCGGCAGGATGCCCAGCTCGGGGCAGTTGGTCTTGCCGATCGTCACCAGGCCGGCCTGGCGGAAGCGCTGCGCCAGGTAGCTGTCGATCGGGGCGCGGAAGTCGCGATCCTTCAGGTACTGCATCCCGAGGTGCAGCGGCTGGCCGGCGAAGGCCGCGCCGAGGTCCTTGAGCAGGAAGGGCACGCCCCTGAAGGGGCCGTCGTGCAGCTCGCCCCCGGCGGCCGCGAGGCCCTCCTCGAAGAGCGGGTGGATGACCGCGTTGACCTCGTCGTTCGTCGCCTCGATCCGGGCGATCGCCGCTTCGGCCAGCTCGGTCGGGGTGGCCTCGCCGTCGCGCACCAGCTGGGCCTGGGCGGTCGCGTCGAGACGTGCCAGATCGTCAGTCATGCCCTGAACCTACAACAGCTTCTCGAGCCCGACCGTGAAGCGGTCGGGAAGGCCGCCGACCCTGCGCACGGCCAGCAGCACGCCGGGCATGAACGAGCTGCGGTCGATCGAGTCGTGGCGGATGCTGAGCGTCTGCCCCTCGCCGCCGAAGATGACCTCCTGGTGGGCGACCAGGCCGGGCAGCCGGACCGAGTGGATCGGCTCGTGGACGTTGCCGCCGGCGGCGCGGATCAGCTCGGCGGTGCGCTTCGCGGTGCCCGAGGGCGCGTCGAGCTTGCGGTCGTGGTGCAGCTCGACGATCTCGCACTCGGGCATGTGGCGGGCGATCGTCTGCGCCGTCTCCATCAGCAGCACGGCGCCGATCGCGAAGTTGGGGGCGACGAAGCAGTTGGCCTCGCTCGCCTCGGCGGCCTCGCGCAGCGCCTCGAGGTCGAAGCCGGTGGTGCCGACGACGACGTGGACGCCCGCCGCCAGGCAGGCGCGGGCGTTGTCGAGCGCGGTGTCGGGGGTGCTGAAGTCGACCACGACCTCGGCCTCGGCGAGCAGGTCGGCCAGCTCGACGCCTAACGCCGGGTCGGCCCTGCCGGTCAACCGCATGTCCTCGGCGCCCTCGACCGCGCCGCAGACCGTCTCCCCCATCCGCCCGGCGGCGCCGGCGACCGCGACCGCGATCATGGGACCGCCTTGCGGAAGAGATCCTCCTCGCGCCCGACGCAGGCGGCCGAGATGCGGTCGGACGCGTAGAGCTCGGCGGCCAGCTCGGCCAGCTCGTCGACCGTCACCGCGTCGACCTTGGCCAGCATCTCGTCGAGGCTGTCGATCGGCAGGTCGAACAGCGTCGCGCGCGAGATCCGCGTCATCCGCGCCGCGGTCGACTCCGAGGACAGGACCAGGCGGCCCTTGACGTTCTCCTTCGCCCGGTCGAGCTCCTCGGCGGAGACCGGCTCGGCGCGCAGCCGCGCCAGCTCGGCGCCGATCGTCGCGCAGGCCTCCTCGACGTTGTCCTCGCGGGTGCCGACGTAGGTGGCGACCAGTCCCGAGTCGGTGTACTGCTCGTTGTAGGAGCCGACCGAGTAGGCGAGGCCGCGCTTCTCGCGCACCTCGCGGAACAGCCGCGAGGAGGTCGAGCCGCCGAAGATCGAGTCGAGCACGGCGAGGGCGAAGCGGCGCTCGTCGGCGCGGACGATGCCCGGCGCGCCGAAGCAGATGTGGTACTGCTCGGTGTCCTTGGGGTAGAAACGCAGCCGCGGGGTCTCCCCGGGATCGGCGACGGCGGAGGCGCCGTCGCCGCCGGCCGGAGGCGCGACCAGCCGTTCGGCCAGAGCGACGATCGCATCGTGGTCGAGGTGCCCGGCGGCGCCGACGACGACGTGCGCCCCGGTGTAGCGCCGGCTGCGGTAGGCCTCGATCTCGGGCACCGGGATCGAGGAGATCACCTCGGCCTCGCCCAGCACCCGACGCCCCAGCGGGTGCTCGCCGAAGACGGCGTCGGCGAGGATGTCGTGGACGCGGTCCTGCGGCTCGTCCTCGTACATCGCGATCTCCTCCAGCACGACCTCGCGCTCGGAGTCGATGTCGGGATAGGTCGGGGCGAGCAGCATCTCGGCCAGCAGGTCGAAGACCTCGTCGGTGTGCTCGTCGAGGAAGCGGGCGTGCAGGTGGGTCGTCTCCTTGCCGGTCGCCGCGTTGACCGAGGCGCCGAGCCCGTCGAAGCGCTCGGAGATCTCGATCGCCGAGAAGCGCTCGGTCCCCTTGAACAGCAGGTGCTCGAGGAAGTGCGAGACGCCCGCCTGGGCGGGCGTCTCGTCACGCGAGCCGGTGCGAACCCAGAGCCCGAGCGCCACCGAGCGGACCGAGGGAACCTCCTCGGTCACGACCCGGACGCCCGAGCCGAGCTCGGTGAGCCTCGCCGCGCTCAACTTCTAGTTGCGCCGCTCGCGCTCGCGCCGCCGGCCGCCGCGCTCGCCGCCGCGATCGCCGCCGTTGCGCCGCGAGCCGCCGTCGCCGCCGGAGCCGACCGCGGCCAGCTCCTCGGGCGATTTGCCGGCCACCGAGGGGTCGTCGGAGAGGCGCAGGCCGATCCGGCCGCGCTCGCGGTCAACCTCGACCACGGTAACGTCGATCGTGTCGCCGGAGCTGAGCACGTCGTCGACCGAGTCGACCCGCTCGCCCGGCTTCACGTTGGAGATGTGCAACAGGCCGTCGGTGCCCTTGACCAGCTCGACGAAGGCGCCGAAGGTGGTCGTCTTGACGACTTTGGCGGCGGGGTACTTATCGCCGACCTCGGCCTCCTTGGTCATCGACTGGATCCTCGCCACGCAGGCTTCGACCAGGTCGCCGGTCGGCGCGTAGATCCGCACCGTGCCGTCGTCCTCGACGTCGATCTCCGCTTCGAACTCCTCGCAGAGGGCGCGGATCGTTTCGCCGCCTTTGCCGATCACGGCGCCGATCTTCTCCGGGTCGATCTTGATCGCTTCGATCCGCGGCGCGTGCTGGGAGAGCATCTCGCGCGGGCCGTCGATCGCCTCGGCCATCTTGCCGAGGATGAACTGGCGCCCCTCGTTGGCCTGGGCGAGCGCATCGCGCAGGATCTCGAAGGTGACGCCGGTGATCTTGATGTCCATCTGCAGGGCGGTGATCCCGTCCGCGGTGCCGGCGACCTTGAAGTCCATGTCGCCGAGGTGGTCCTCGACGCCGGCGATGTCGGTGAGGACGATGTAGTCGTCGCCCTCCTTGATCAGGCCCATCGCAACGCCGGCGACCGGCGCCGAGACCGGCACGCCCGCCGCCTGCAGCGCCATCGAGGAGGCGCAGACCGAGCCCATCGAGGAGGAGCCGTTGGACTCCAGCGTCTCCGAGACAGCGCGGATCACGTAGGGGAACGACTCTTCGTCGGGCACGGTCGCCACCAACGCCCGCTCGGCGAGCGCCCCGTGGCCGATGTCGCGCCGCTTCGGGCCACGCATGAAGCCCGCCTCCCCGACCGAGAAGGGGGGGAAGTTGTAGTGGTGCCAGAAGC
Organism: uncultured Solirubrobacterales bacterium; assembly: GCA_963702955.1. Lineage (GTDB taxonomy): Bacteria > Actinomycetota > Thermoleophilia > Solirubrobacterales > 70-9 > VRUE01. The sequence goes on from OY969774.1 coordinate 770,977, forward strand.
GTTTGGTCGTCTGCAACCCGAGCGTGTCGATCCGCATGTCCATCCGCGTCGTGCCGAGCGCGACGTTGGAGAGGATCTGCGTCTCGCCGCGGGTGAAGAGGGCCGAGCCGTGCACGCGCGGGGAGATGTCAACCTCGCACTCGATCGGCCGGATCTCGTCCTGGGCGCGACCGTCGGGTCGCTTCTTGTCGACCGCGATCGCCTTGCGGATGGTGTCCTTCTCGATCGAGCCGAAGGCGGCCTTGACCTCGGCCACGCGCTTCTCGTCGGTCTCGCCGTCGTCGGAGGAGGGCGCGTACTCGGCGACCACCTCGTCCTTGACGTTGTCGATCGCCTCGTAGCGCTCGAGCTTGCCCTCGGTGGCGATCGCGTCGATCAGAGCCTGGCCGTGGGAGGAGCGGATGTCGCTGAGCAGGCCCTCGTCGATCGAGGGAGCCTCGACCTCGATCTTCTCCTTGCCGGCCTTCTGCTGCAACTCCTCCATCGCCGCGCAGAGCTTCTTGATCTCGCTGTGGGCGATGTCGAGGGCGTCGAGGATCTCGGCCTCGCTGACGCCGTCGGCACCGGCCTCGACCATCAGAATCGCCTCGTCGGTGCCGGCGACGATCAGGTCGAGCTCGAGCACCTCGTGGCGATGCTCGGGGGGATTGACGACGAAGTCGCCCTCCAACTTGCCGATCCGCACCGCGCCGACGTGGGCGGCGACGGGGACCGGGGAGATCGCCAACGCCGCCGAGGCGCCGTTCATCGCGAGGATGTCGTAGGGGTGGACCTGGTCCACCGACATCGGGATCGCGACCAGCTGGGTCTCGTAGTGCCAGCCCTTCGGGAACAGCGGGCGGATCGGGCGGTCGATCATCCGCGCGGTCAGCGTCGCCTTCTCGCTCGATTTGCCCTCGCGACGGAAGAACGAGCCGGGGATCTTGCCCGCGGCGTACATCCGCTCCTCGATGTCGACGGTGAGGGGAAGGAAGTCTACGTCGCGAAGGCTGCCGACGGTTGCGGTGCAGAGCACCATCGTGTCGCCGGCCTGAACCACGACCGCGCCACCCGCCTGCTTCGCGAGTTTTCCGGTCTCGAAGGAAATCTGGTCGTCGCCGACCTCCACCGAAACGCGGCTAACGTCAAACATGCTCATTTAGTTGTCCTACCTCCGGCCGCCCGGATGGCGGCCATCTGCTTTCAGAACTCTCGTTCTCTTTCGCGAAAGAGACTACAGGGCGTCAAGCCCGATCGCACGTTCGTCGCGAAAGATCGCAAGCGTGTCCGCGACCCCGGCGGCGAGACCGGACTCGGTGTCGCGGCCGACCCGCGCGATCGTGCGCTCGGAGCGGCGATCCGCCTCGAAGCGGCCGAGGTCGAGGTCGAGGCGCTCGGCCCGCTCCCAGAGGTGGGGGTCGTCGACCCGGGAGCGGTCCTCGAGCAGCGACTCGAACATCTCGAAGAAGGCGCCCTGCGCCCCCGCCGCCTCGGCCGCGGCGTGCAGGGCGGGAGAGCGCGGGTGCTTGGCGGCGACCGGGAAGTGCCGCACTACAAGCCGCCCCTCGACCGCGGCGATCTGCGGCCAGACGGCGGCGCAGTGCGGGCAGCAGAGGTCGGCGTAGACGATCGTCATCGCGCCCTCGCCGCGCGCGTGGTCCTCCGGCCCGACCGGGGCGACCATCTCGGCACCTAGCGGCGCAGGCCCAGCTCGGCGACCAGGGCGCGGTAGCGCTCGAGGTCGGTGCGCTCGAGGTAGCGCAGCATGCGGCGACGCTTGCCGACCAGCATCAGCAGCCCGCGGCGCGAGTGGTGGTCTTTGGAGTGCGAGCGGAGATGCTCGGTCAGCTCGTTGATCCGCGCGGTCAGCAGCGCGACCTGGACCTCGGCGGACCCGGTGTCCCCGTCGGCGCGGGCGTATTTGCCGATCAGCTCGCTCTTGCGCTCCTTGGCCAGGCTCATGCGCCGGTGAAGCTAGCACAGACCCGCTTCGCGTCCTCGACGTCGATCCGCATCTGGGCGATCAGCTCCTCGACCCCCGGGAAGCGCCGCTCGCCGCGCAGCCGCTCGACGAAGGCGACCCGCAGAGTGCTGCCGTAGAGGTCCTCGGTGCGATCGATCAGGTAGGTCTCGATGAGGACGCCGCGACCGCTGTCGAAGGTCGGCCGGATGCCGACGTTGACGGCGGCGGGGACGCCGTTGGCGAAGGCGGCGTAGACGCCGTGTCCGGGGATCGCCAGGCGGTCGTCGGGGACGATGTTGGCGGTCGGGAAGCCCAGCTCGCGGCCGCGCTGGTCGCCCTCGACGACCGTGCCCTCGACCATGAACGGCGCCCCCAGGCAGTGGCGGGCGCCCTCCATGTCGCCGGCCGCGACCTGCGCCCGGATCCGGGTCGAGGAGACCGTCTCGCCGTCGACCTCGACCAGCGGCACCACCCGGGTCTCGAACTCGGCGCGCCGCCCCAGCATCGCCGGGTCGCCCTGCGCCTTGGCGCCGAAGCGGAAGTTCTCCCCGACCGAGACGCGCTTGGCGGTCAGCTGGCCGATCAGGACGTCCTCGATGAACTGCTCGGCCGAGCGGGCGGCGAAATCGCGGTCGAAGGGGATGACGACCAGCTCGCGCACGCCGAGCCCCTCGATCACATCGCGCTTCACCTCGAACGGGGTGATCAGCTTCGGCAGCGCCGCCGGGTGGAGGATCTCGAGCGGGTGCGGATCGAAGGTGAGGACCGTGTCCGCCCCCTCGATCACCGCCTGGTGGCCGCGGTGGACGCCGTCGAAGGTGCCGATCGCGACGTTGCGCGGGCGCGGCTCGGCATCGGGCAGCGAGGTGACCTGGATGCTCATCGCAGTGCCTCCGCTGCGGCCGGCACCAGTTCGGCGACCCGCTCGATCGCGATCTCCGCGCCCGCGTCCTCGACCCGGAAGGGGCCGATCGCGGTGCGGCGCAGCTCGGCGCAGTAGGCGTCGCCGAGCGTCTCGATCAGGGTCCGCACGTAGGTGCCGGCCGAGCACTCGATCTCGTAAGAGGCCGTCTCGCCGTCGCTGCCGAGCAGCTCGGCCCGCTGGACCTCGACGTCGCGCTCGGGCGTCGTCACCGTCTCGCCGCGGTGCGCCTTGCGGTAGAGGCGCTCGCCGCCGACCCGCACCGCCGAGGTCATCGGCACCCGCTGGCGGACCGTGCCGGTCGGCAGCTCGAGCGAGTCCGGGACCACCCCGGTCTCGATCAGCTCGCCGTCGGGGTCGCCGGTGCTGGAGCGCCGGCCGAGCCGCGCGGTCGCCAGGTAGGTCTTCGGCAGGCCGGTGAGAAAGCGCTGCAGCCGCGTGGCTCGACCCAGCAGGACGAGCAGGAGGCCGGTGGCGAAAGGGTCGAGGGTGCCGGCGTGACCGGCTTTCTCGCCCCGCTCTCGCCGCACCCGGGCAACCATGTCGTGCGAGGTGATTCCGGCCGGCTTGTCGCAGAGCAGCAGCGTCAAGGGAGCTGTGCGGAGACCTCGTCGCAGAGCCAGGGGACCAGCTCCCCTATCTCGAGGTCGGTGGAGAAGCCGGCGGCGCGCTTGTGCCCCCCTCCCCCGTGCCGGCGGGCGATCGCCGAGACGTCGATCTCGCCGCCGCTGGAGCGCAGGCTGACCTTGCGCGCCGCCCGCCCGCGGTCGCCGAGGTCGCGCACGAGCGCCGCGACCCGCGCCCCCTCGACTGAGCGCAGGTGGTCGATGATCCCCTCGGTCATCTCCTCGCCGGCGCCGCTCGCGGCGTAGTCGGCGGCGGTGATGTAGGCGAGGACGAGCGCCCCGTCGCAGTGCCGCTCGATGCCGTCGAGGGCGCGCGAGAGCAGCCGCAGCTTCTCGATCGGCACGTGCTCGTAGAGGCGCCGGTAGGTCTCGTCGATCTCGACCCCGGCTTCGATCAGCTCGGCGGCGATCCGGTGGGTGCGGGCGCTGCTGTTCTCGTACATGAACTTGCCGGTGTCGGTGACGATCCCGACGTAGAGCGCGGCGGCCATCTCCGGGTCGATCTCGACCCCGAGCAGGACCGCCAGCTCGTAGACGATCTCCGCCGTGCAGGAGGCGTTGACCTCGACCAGGTTGGCGTCGCCGAACAGGGTGTTGTCGTGGTGGTGGTCGACGTTGATGCGGAAGTTGTCGCCCGCGGTGAGGAAATCGACCGGCATCCGGTCGATGTTGCCGCAGTCGAGGAAGACGACGGTGCGGTCGGGCATGTCGGCCGGCGCCTCGTGGAAGACCTCCTCGAGCGGCAGGAAGCGGTACTCGATCGGCAGCGGGAACTCCTTCGCCGCGAGGAACATCACCGAGTCCTTGCCCAGCCCCTTCAGCAGGTGGTGCATGCCGAGCAGCGAGCCGAGCGCGTCGCCGTCGGGCCCCTCGTGGGCGGTCAGCAGGAAGCGGTCGCGGCGGCGGATCTCGGCCGCGACCCGCTCCAGCGCAGTGCCGACGTCAGTCGTCTCGCTCATCGTCCCCTTCTTCTTCGAGCAGGCGCGAGATTCTCATCCCCTGCTCGACCGTGGGGTCGTAGTGGAAGCTCAGCGTCGGGGTTCGCTTCATCCGCGTCTCGGCCGCGATCTTCGCCTGGATCGGACCGTGCGAGGAGCGCAGGCCGGCCAGCGCCGCCTCGCGCTCGGTCTCGTCTCCGAGCACGCTGACGTGCACCTTTGCGGCGCGGAGGTCTGGGCTGGTTTCAACCGAGGTCACGGTGACGAAACCGATCCGGGGATCGCTCAGATCGGTGGCGATCGCTGCGCCGACCACCTCGCGAAGCACCTCGTTGATGCGGCGCATGCGAGGGGTGGTCATCCTACTCCAGCGTCTGCTCGACCTGCTTGGTCTGGAAGAACTCGAGCACGTCGCCCTCCTTGACGTCGGCGTAGCCCTCGAGCACGACGCCACACTCCTGGCCCTGCTCGACCTCCTGCACGTTGTCTTTGAAGCGGCGCAGCGAGCCGAGCTTGCCGTTCCAGATGACCGTGCCCTCGCGGACCAGGCGGACGCTGGCGTCGCGGGTGGCGCGACCCTCGTTGACGATGCAGCCGGCGATGCGGCCGACCTTGGAGGCCTTGAAGGTCTGTTTGATCTCGGCCTCGCCGAGCGTCTCCTCGACCTCGACCGCCTCCAGCATGCCCTCCATCGCGTTGCGCAGGTCCTCGGTGATTTTGTAGATCACCGAGTAGGTGCGGACGTTGACCCCCTCGCGCTCGGCGGCGCGGCGAGCGTCGGCCAGCGGCCGCACGTTGAAGCCGATCACGATCGCGTCGGAGGCCGAGGCGAGCATGATGTCGGACTCGTTGATGCCGCCGGTCTGGGAGTGGATGATGTTGATCCCGACCTGCTCCTGCGGCACCTTGGCGATCTCGTCCTGGAGCGCCTCGAGCGAGCCGGCGACGTCGGCCTTGAGGACGATGTCGAGCTCCTTGATGTCGCCTTCCTGGGCGCGCGAGAAGACCTCCTCGAGGCTGACCTTGCGGGCCTGGCGGCGGGCCAGGGCCTCGGTCTTGAGCCGGTTGGCACGCTCGCCGGCGAGCTGGCGGGCGCGGCGGTCGTTCTCGACCGCGTGGACGTGTTCGCCGGCCTCGCAGACGCCGTCGAAGCCCAGCACCTCGACCGGCATCCCCGGCCCGGCCTGCTCGACCCGGGCGCCGGTGAAGTCGTGCATCGCCCGCACCCGGCCCCAGACCGAGCCGGCGACGAGGGCGTCGCCGATCTTCAGCGTGCCGCGCTGGACGAGGATCGTGACGACGGGGCCGCGGCCGGGGTCGAGCTGGGACTCGATCACCGCGCCGGAGGCGGGGGCGTCGGGGTTGGCGCCGAGCTCCTCCAGCTCGGAGACGAGCAGGATCATGTCGAGCAGGTTGTCGAGCCCCTCGTGGGTCTTGGCGGAGACGTCGCAGTAGACCGTCTCCCCGCCCCAGTCCTCGGGGGTCAGCCCGTCGGCGGCGAGCTCGTTGCGGACCCGGTCGGGCTGGGCGTCCTCTTTGTCGATCTTGTTGACCGCGATCAGGATCGGCACGTCGGCGGCGCGGGCGTGGTCGATCGCCTCTTTGGTCTGCGGCATGACGCCGTCGTCGGCGGCGACGACGACGACGGCGATGTCGGTGACGCTGGCGCCGCGCGCACGCATCGCCGTGAAGGCGGCGTGGCCGGGCGTGTCGAGGAAGGTGATCTGCTTGGCGCCGTGGTGGACCTGGTAGGCGCCGATGTGCTGGGTGATGCCGCCCGCCTCGCCGGCGGCGACCTCGGTCTCGCGGATCGCGTCGAGCAGCGAGGTCTTGCCGTGGTCGACGTGGCCCATGATCGTCACCACCGGAGGCCGCGGCGCCAGGCTCTCCTCGGCGTCCTCGTAGGCGGGCGCCTCCGGCTCCTCCTCGGCGGCGGTGACGATCTCGATCTTGCGGTCGTACTCGTCGGCGATCGCCTTGATCGACTCGTCGGTCAGGGTCTGGGTGAGGGTCGCCATCTCCCCCATCGTCATCAGCTTCTTGATCACCTCGGCGCTGCCCAGCCCGAGCAGCTCGGCGACCTCGCGCACGGTCGCGCCGGAGGGGACCTTGGTCGCCTCCGGCTCGGCCGGCGCCTCGGTTTTGAGCGGCGGCTCCTCGAGCATCGGCCGGCGTCGCCGTCCCCCGCGCCGCCGCGGCGGCCGCTGCGGCGGCGGCCCGCCCATCTGATCGCGCCGGGCGGCCTGAGAATCGATCACGACGCGCCGTTTTTTGGCCCCCCCACCAGGTTTTTTCGCCGCAGGTTTGGCTGCCGCAGCGGGTTTCGCCTCGGCTTTCGGTTTCGACGTGGTGGCGACCGGCCCACCGTTGGCGGAAAGAGCTTTCAGGGCGTCCGACTCCTCAACGCTGGAAGCCGCAGCTTTGGCCTCGATCCCAGCAGCTTTAAGCGCAGCGAGCAGCTCTTTGCTGCTCAGACCCTGAGCTTTGGCAATCTCATGGACGCGCTTCTTAGCCACTAAGCCTGCTCAGCCTCCTCGGGGACAGCAGCGGGCTCCTCAGAGGTCTCTTCCGCGGGAGGCTCCTCCTCGACAAACGAAGCCTCAGCCTTCCCGACGATCTCGGAGACCTGTCCTTCGTCGGCCCCCGGATCGGCGAGGATCGCGATCTCGGCTTCCTCGAGCGGCGCCAGCACCGCAATCTGGTTGGTCTCGAACCGCGCCAGCGCCTGGTGAGTCGGCAGCCCGCAGTAGTTCGAGTCGGCGATCGTCGCGTTCGGACAGCGGCGGCCGTTGGAGAGAACCGCCAGGCAGTGCCCGTCGGAAGCCTCCTCGCCCTCGTACTCGACCTCCTCGTCCTCCTGCGAGAACTCGGTCTCGGACTTGATGTCGACCCGCCAGCCGGTCAGGCGGGCGGCGAGGCGGGCGTTCTGGCCGTCGCGGCCGATCGCCAGCGAGAGCTGGTCGTCGGGGACGATCACCGTCGCCTGCCGCTCCGCGTCGTCGACGATCACCTCGCGCACCCGGGCCGGTGAGAGCGCCTTGGCGACGAAGCGGGCGGGCTCGTCGTTGTGGGGGATGATGTCGATCTTCTCGCCGCGCAGCTCGGAGACGACCATCCGCACGCGCGAGCCCCGCGGGCCGACGCAGGCGCCGACCGGGTCGACCCCGTCGGCGTGGGAGACGACGGCGATCTTCGAGCGGTAGCCGGGCTCGCGGGCGACGCCGACGATCTCGACCAGATTGTCGGCGATCTCCGGCACCTCGAGTTCGAACAGGCTCTTGATCAGCTCGGGGCTGCGGCGCGAGACGACGATCGCCGGCCCTTTGGTCGAGTCGGAGACGTCGGTGATCACCGCCTTGACCCGCATCCCGTGGTCGTAGCGCTCGTTGTAGACCTGCTCGGACTTGGGCAGCAGCGCCTCGACCCGCTCGCGCAGCTGGACCAGCGTGTAGCGCTTGTCGGACTGCTGGATGATCCCGGTGATCAGCTCGCCGACCCGGTCCTGGTACTCGTCGAACATCATCATCCGTTCGGCCTCGCGGATCCGCTGCAGGATCACCTGCTTGGCGGTCTGGGCGGCGATCCGGCCGAAGTCTTCGGGGGTCACGTCGCGGGTCTCGATCTGGTCCTCGTAGGGCGCGATCATCTCCGGGTCCAGCTCGGGCTCCTCGAGCTCTTTCAGCTCGCCCGTTTCGGGGTCGATCTCGCGCTCTTCGGCCTCCTGCGCCTCGGCCGCCTCGGCGAGCAGCTTCTCCTCCAGCTCGGCCGGCAGGATCAGTTCGAAGACGAGGAAGTCGCCGGTCTCGTGGTCGAGGTCGACGCGCGCGTATTTGGCCGCCCCGGGCGTCTTCTTGTAGGCGGAGAGCAGCGCGTCGGCGAGCGCGTCCATCAGCTTGTCGGCGGAGATGCCCTTCTCCTGCTCGAGTGCCTTGATTGCGTCGACGATCTCTTTGCTCACTGGTTCTCCTTGCGATATTTGGGACCCGGAGAGGAGACCTCCAGCGAGTACTCGGCGCGCAGCTGCTCGAGGTGCCTGGCGACCCGCTCGCAGAGCGCCAGGTTGACCCCTTCCGGATGGTCGATGAAGAGGCGCAGCGATTCGGTGCCCGGCTGCTCGAGCGCGACGAGATCGAGCTCGGAATCGAGCTCTACGAGCTGCTGCTGGATGCTGTCCTTGAGGTCTGCCATGTCTGGTTCGGGCCGAAAAAAAAGTGGGCCAGGCCCACTTCTCGTTACTGCATAGGGACAAAAAGCTTGCGCTCAGTATAGCCCGCTCTTTGCATCGGCCCGCATCGCGCTCACGCGGTCGAGGATCTGCTCGGCGATTACGTCCTTTGGAGCTTGGGGAAGTGGGATCTCGGCGGAGGAGCCGATCAGGGTTGCTGCGTTTTCGGGGCTGTCGAAACCGATCTCCGGGTTCGAGACGTCGTTGAGGACGATCAGGTCGAGGCCCTTGCGGGTCAGCTTCTCGCGGGCTCGATCGATGTTGTTGCCGTGTTCGGCGGCGAAGCCGACAATGGTCTGCTCGTCGGTGCGGGCGGCGGTGAGCGAGACGAGGATGTCCTCGGTCGCTTCCAGTCGGATGTCACGGTAGGTGACGTCGCGGCTCAGCTTTCCCCCCACTGCTTCGGTGCGGAAGTCGGCGGGAGCGGCTGCCATCAGCAGGACTTGAGTCGCCGCGAACTCCGCTCGCACCGCCTCGGCAAGCTCGGCGGTGGTCTCGATGTCTATGCGGTGGACGCCGGCCGGCTCCGGGAGGGCGACGTTGGCGGCGATCAGGGTGACGTCGGCGCCGCGGCGGGACGCTGCCGCCGCCAGGGCTATGCCCATGCGGCCGCTGGAGCGGTTGCCGATGAAGCGAACCGGGTCGATCGGCTCGCGCGTGCCGCCGGCCGTCACCAGGACCCGGAGGCCGTCCCAGGGGCGCTCTCCGGTCGGCAGCACCGCTTCGATCCTCGCCAGCAGCTCGGCCGGGTCGGGCAGCCGCCCCCTGCCGAGCTCCCCGCGCGAGGCGAGGGCGCCCTCGCCCGGCTCGATCACCTCGACCCCGCGTTCGCGCAGCGTCGCCAGATTGGCCCGGGTGGCCGCGTCGGCGTACATCCGGTCGTTCATCGCCGGCGCGACGAGGCGCGGTGCGTTACAGGCGAGAAAGGAGGTGGTGAGCATCGAGTCGGCGATCCCGGCGGCCAGCTTGGCGATCGTGTTGGCCGAGGCCGGCGCGACGAGGAAGGCGTCGCAGTTGGCGGCAACCTCGAGATGGCCGATCGGGTCGTGCGCCGGGGGCGGATCGCCCGGGAAGGCGCCGCGCAGTGGGTCGCGCTCGAACTCGGAGCTCAGCACCGGGGCGCCGACGATGCCCTCGAAGGAGGCCGCGCCGACGAAGCGCTGCGCCGTCTCGGTCATCGCCACGCGCACGCCGTGGCCGGCGACGGTCGCCAGCCGGGCCAGCTCGAGCGACTTGTAGGCGGCGATTCCGCCGCTGACGCCAAGCAGGATTCTTGCCATGGGAGAGCCTTAGGCGCGGTACTCGTATTTGAGCTTGCCCTCGGCAAGCTCTTCGAGCGCCATCGAGAGGTAGTTGCGCTCGGCGCCGACCTCTACCATCGGCGGCGGGTACTCGCCGAAGCCGCCCTCGCCGAGGTTGTGGAAGTAGCTGTTTATCTGCCGCGCTCGCTTCGCCGCGACGACGACCGCAGCGTAGTGCGAGTCGGCGTGGACGAGAAGTTTGTCGACGCGTGGCTTGATCATCCGGCCGCCGAGTCTAGCGGTAGGCCCAACTCCGCGCGCACGATCCCCTCCAGATCGGCCGCCGCCCGCTGCAGATCGTCGTTGACGACACGGTAGGCGAACTCGTCCTGGGCGGCCAGCTCCTGCCTGGCGACGTCGAGGCGGGCTTCGATCGCCGCGGGGGAGTCGGCGCCGCGCGACTCGAGCCGCTGCCGCAGGACGGCCGGGTCGGGCGGGGCGATGAAGACCTGCACCGACTCGCGCATCGCCGCCCGTACCTGGCGGGCGCCCTGCACCTCGATCTCGAGCACCACCGAGTGTCCGCCGTCGAGCCGCTTGCGGACCTCGGAGCGCAGCGTCCCGTAGCGGTTGCCGCTGTAGGTGGCGAACTCGAGGAAGTCCTCGGCCTCGACCCGGCGGTCGAACTCCTCCGCTGTGAGGAAGTGGTAGTCGCGCCCGTCGACCTCGCCCTCGCGCGGCGCGCGGGTGGTGGCGGAGACCGACAGCTCGAGGTCCGGGACCCGTTCGAGCAGGGTGGCGATCAGCGTTCCCTTGCCGACCCCCGAGGGGCCGGTGATGACGAAGACTTTGGCCACTAACGGCGCAATTGGGATACCAGCTCGCCACGCTGGCGCTCGGAGAGGCCGCCGATCGTCTTCGACGGCGAGATCCGGCACTGGTTGAGAATGCGGTTGGTCTTGACGCGGCCGTACTTCGGCACGGCGAGAAGCATGTCGAAGACCTTGGCGGTCATCACGTACTCCGGCGGGTCCAGCAGTAGCGCGTGGATGCTCGCCTTACCCGCCTTGAGGTCCTTCTTCAGCTTCGCGCGGGAGGTGCGGATGTCGTTGGCCCGCTTCAGCGCGTCCATCCGTTGGTCCAGCGACCTCTCGGGGGCCGCGGCGGAGGTCTTGACTGAGACGGGCATGTGGGCGGCGAGTATAGCCGCGGCTCACGAGCGTGCAAGGTCATTTGACCCATTTCCGTGCAAATTCACCTGGACCTCGACTCGAGGTTGAGGTTAGCGTCCCCGAGCGTTCCGCTCTAAAAGCTCTGCGGCAATGCGATTTCCGGCCCGCGGGTCGCGAAAGCTCTCGGTCCCGACCGCGACCAGGCCGGCGCCGGCCGCGAGGAATTCGATCGCGTCGGCGCCGCTGCAGATGCCCCCCATGCCGACGATCGGCAGCTCGACCGCGGCGGCGACGGAGCGGACCTGCGCCACCGCGACCGGACGCACGGCCGGACCCGACAACCCTCCGGTCACCTTGCCGGCGTGTGCCTTCAGCGTGTTGATCAGCGAGACCGCGTCGGCGCCTCCCTCCTCCGCCCCGACCGCGACCGCCGCCGGGTCGGCGACGTTGGGAGTCAGCTTGACGATCAGCGGCTTCGCGGTCAGCGGGCGCAGCGCTTCCGACAACGCCGCCGTCTCGGTCGGCTGCTCGCCGACGATCAGGCCGGAGTGGACGTTGGGGCAGGAGACGTTGAGCTCGACCGCCGCGACCTCCTCGCGGCCGGCGACGGCCTCGACCAGGTGCGAGAAGTCCTCGTGGCTGGTGCCCATGACCGAGACGATCAGCGGCACCGGCAGCTCGGCCAGCTGCGGCAGGTCCTCGGCCAGGAACCCGTCCAGGCCCTTATTGGGCAGCCCGATCGAGTTGATCATCCCCGCCGGCGTCTCCCAGATCCGCTGCGGCTCGTTCCCCGCCCGCGGCTCCAGCGTGATCGTCTTCGAGACGAAGGCGGAGAAGGGGAAGTCCTCCAGCAGGGCGTCGCCATAGACGCGGCGGGCCGCGATCGCGTCGAAGGTCCCGGAGGCGTTGATCACCGGGTGGCGCAGCTCGATGCCGCAGAAATCAGGCACCGCGAACCACCGGTCCGTCAACGCAGAGGCGGATGTATCCGCCACCCGGTTTCGGCACCGCGCAGCCGAAGCAGGCGCCGTAGCCGCAAGCCATCGGCGCCTCCAGCGCCAGCTCGCAGGCGGCGCCGCGCTCTTTGCACATCGCCGCCACCGCGTCGAGCATCGGCGGCGGGCCGCAGGAGTAGACGGCGGCGGCGGCCGCGTCGTCACCGTCGAGCATCGCCGCCAGCAGGTCGGTCACGTAGCCGCGGTGGCCGACGTGGCCGTCCTCGCTGGCGAGGCCGACCTCGCAGCAGGCGAAGAGGTCCTCGAGGCCGCCGGAGTGGGCCTCGTCGCGAAAGCCGAGCAGGGTGCGGACGGGGACGTTGCCCGCCGCGAAGCGGCGGCGCAGCAGGGCGAGCGGGGCGATCCCGATCCCGCCGCCGACCAGGATCGCCCCGGCGGCTCCCGGGGCGAGCTCGCGCGGCGCCGAGAAGCTGTTGCCGAGCGGGCCGTTGAGCCAGACCGCCTCGCCCGGCTCGAGCTCGCAGAGCCGGTCGGTGCCGGGGCCGATGCCCTCGATCAGGAAGTCGAGCCGGGTGCCGCCCTGCGCCGGCCCGATGTCGGCGATGGACAGCGCCCGCGGCAGGAACGGGCGACCTCCGCCCTCCCCCCAGCGGCGCTCCGTGGCCAGCATGTAGAACTGGCCGGGGTCGGGGTCGGGCCCCGCGGCGTCGAGCAGCGAGAAGACGCGGTAGCCGCCGGAGTCGCGGCTCTCGGCCACCTTGCAGAGCCGGCGGCCGAAGGGCGCGTTCATCGAGCTTGCTCGGCCCCCGTCAAGCCGTGCACTTCCTGGAGCGAGAGGACGCTTGCCTCGCCCTGCTTCTGCGCGGAGATCGCCCGCGCCGCCGCGGTCGCCCCGGTCATCGTCGTCACGCAGGGGATCGCGTGGCGGACCGCGGCGGTGCGGATCGCGTGGCCGTCGGCGCGGGCGCCGGAGCCGGTCGGGGTGTTGATCACCAGGTCGCAGCGGCGCTCGCGGATCAGGTCGACGACGTGCGGCGAGCCTTCGCCGATCTTGTTGATGCGGGTCACCGGCACCCCCATCGCGGCGATCGACTGCGCCGTGCCGCCGGTCGCGATCACCTCGAAGCCGAGGTCGTGGAAGCGCGCCGCGAGCTGCGTCGCCGCCGGCTTGTCGGTGTCGGTGACGGTGATGAAGACCGCCCCCTCGTTCGGCAGCGTGACGCCGGCGGCGGCCTGCGCCTTGGCGAAGGCGGTCGGGAAGTCGGCGGCGATGCCCATCACCTCGCCGGTGCTCTTCATCTCCGGCCCCAGCACCGAGTCGACGCCGGCAAAGCGGGCAAAGGGCAGCACCGCCTCCTTGACGGCGACGTGGCCGACCGGGGGCTCGGGCAGGTCCATCTCGGCCAGCTTCTCGCCGAGCATCAGCCGCGCCGCGACTTTGGCCAGCGGCGTCCCGGTCGCCTTGGAGACGAAGGGGACGGTGCGCGAGGCGCGCGGGTTGGCCTCGATCACGTAGAGCTCGCCGGCGGCGATCCCGTACTGGATGTTGATCAGCCCGACCACGCCGAGCTCCAGCGCGATCCGCCTGGTGGTCGCCGCGATCTCCGCCAGCATCCCCTCGCCGAGGCTGAGCGGCGGCAGCACGCAGGCCGAGTCGCCGGAGTGCACGCCGGCCTCCTCGACGTGCTGCATGATCCCGCCGACGTGGACGTCGGTCCCGTCGGCGAGCGCGTCAACGTCGACCTCGATCGCGTTCTCGAGGAAGCAGTCGAGCAGCAGCGGGTGCTCCTGGTCGGCCTTGACGTGGGCCTGCAGGTAGGCGGCGAGGTCCTCGCTCGAGTAGCAGATCTCCATCGCCCGGCCGCCGAGCACGTAGGAGGGCCGGACCAGCAGCGGATAGCCGACCTGCTCGGCGATCACCGTCGCCTCCTCGGCCGAGAGCGCGGTCCCGTAGGGCGGGTGCTCGATGCCGAGCCGGCGCAGCAGGGCGCCGAAGCGGCCCCGGTCCTCGGCGAGGTCGATCGCGTCAACCGGGGTGCCGAGCAGCGGCACCCCCGCCTGCTCCAGGTCGCGGGCCAGCTTCAGCGGCGTCTGGCCGCCGAACTGGACGATCACCCCCTCGGGGCGCTCCTGCTCGCATACCGCCAGCACGTCCGCCGCCGTCAGCGGCTCGAAGTAGAGCCGGTCGGAGGTGTCGTAGTCGGTCGAGACCGTCTCCGGGTTGCAGTTGACCATCACCGCGTCGCGACCCAGCTCGCGGGCGGTCATCGCGGCGTGGACGCAGCAGTAGTCGAACTCGATTCCCTGGCCGATCCGGTTCGGGCCGGCGCCGAGGATGACGACCGAGTCGCGCTCGCCGCGGCGCACCTCCGAGGCGACCGTGCCGTCGGGACGGGGGCGCTCGTGGGCCGAGTAGTAGTAGGGCGTGGCCGCCTCGAACTCGGCGGCGCAGGTGTCGACCGCCTTGTAGGTGCGGAGGAGGCCCTCGGTCCCGTCGCCTTCGGTGGCGAGGGCGCGCAGCTCGCGCAGGAACCAGCGGTCGACCAGGCAGCGCTCGTGCACGGCCTCGACCTCGAGGCCGCGGCGGAAGGCCTCCAGCACCAGGTCGAAGCGGCCGGCGCTCGGCACCGCGATCGCCTCCAGCAGCTTCTCGTCGTCGGCCGGAAGCTCTGTCGCCTCGTCCAGCTCGCGCGAGCGCATCGCCTTGGCGAAGGACTCGCGGAAGGTGCGGCCGATCGCCATCGCCTCGCCGACGCTCTGCATGTGGGTCGAGAGCCGGCCGGTGGCGCCGGGGAACTTCTCGAAGGCGAAGCGCGGGACCTTGGTGACGACGTAGTCGATCGTCGGCTCGAAGGAGGCCGGCGTGGCCCGGGTGATGTCGTTGGGGATCTCCTCCAGCGCGTAGCCGACCGCCAGTTTGGCCGCCATCTTGGCGATCGGGAAGCCGGTCGCCTTCGAGGCCAGCGCCGAGGAGCGCGAGACCCGCGGGTTCATCTCGATCACCGCGATGTCGCCGCTCTCGGGGTTGACCGCGAACTGGATGTTGGAGCCGCCGGTCTCGACCCCGACCGCACGGATCACGGCGATCGCCTGGTCGCGCAGCTCCTGGTAGAGGCAGTCGGTGAGGGTCTGCGCCGGCGCCACGGTGACCGAGTCGCCGGTGTGGACCCCCATCGGGTCGATGTTCTCGATCGAGCAGACGACCACCACGTTGTCGTTGCGGTCGCGCATCAGCTCGAGCTCGAACTCGCCCCAGCCGAGCACCGACTCCTCGACCAGCACCTGGTTGATCGGGCTCGCCGCAAGGCCCTCGGAGACGACCTGGCGCAACTCGGTCTCGGTCTCCCCCACGCCGCCCCCCTGGCCGCCCAGGGTGAAGGCCGGGCGGATGATCGCCGGCAGCGAGATGCGGTTCTCGGCGAGCGCCGCCTCGACCTCGCCGAGGCTGCCGACGGTCAGCGACCAGGGGATCCGCAGCCCCGCCTCGTTCATCGTCCGGCGAAACTCCTCGCGGTCCTCGGCGCGGCGGATCGCCGCCGCGTCGGCGCCGATCAGCTCGACCCCGAAGCGCTCCAGGGTGCCGTCCCCGTGCAGCGCCATCGCCAGGTTGAGGGCGGTCTGGCCGCCGAGCGTCGGCAGCAGCGCGTCGGGCCGCTCCTTCTCGATGATCTTCGCCACCGGGCCGGGCAGCAGCGGCTCGACGTAGGTGGCGGTGGCGAACTCGGGGTCGGTCATGATCGTCGCCGGATTGGAGTTGACGAGGACGACCTCGTAGCCCTCCTCGAGCAGGACCTTGCAGGCCTGCACGCCGGAGTAGTCGAACTCGGCGGCCTGGCCGATCACGATCGGCCCCGAGCCGATCAGGAGGATCTTCTCGATGTCGGTGCGCTTAGGCATGGGCCAAGTCCAGGAAGGTGTCGAAGAGGTGGCGGGCGTCGTGCGGGCCGGGACCGGCCTCGGGGTGGTACTGGACCGTCGCCGCGGCGACGTCGCGGAGGACGAGGCCCTCGACGGTGCGGTCGTAGAGGTTGAGGTGGGAGAGCTCGGCGGCGCCGAAGTCGGTCTCCCAGCGAACCGGCTCGTCGGACTCGATCCGCGGCTCACCGCCCGGACCCTGGACGGCGAAGCCGTGGTTCTGCGAGGTGATCTCGATCCGCCCCGTCGCCAGCTCCTTGACCGGGTGGTTGGCGCCGCGATGGCCGAACGGCAGCTTGAAGGTCTGCAGGCCGACGGCGCGGCAGAGCAGCTGGTGGCCGAGGCAGATGCCGAACAGCGGCTTGCGGCCGACCAGCTCGCGGACCGTGTCGACGACGTAGCCGAGCGCGGCGGGATCGCCCGGGCCGTTGGCGAGGAAGACGACGTCGGGTTCCTCGGCCAGCACCTGCGCGGCGGAGCTGGCGCAGGGCAGCAGGGTGACACGGCAGCCGCGCTCGCGCAGCTGGCGGACGATGTTGAGCTTGACGCCGGTGTCGATCCCGACCACGTGCGGGCCGTCGCCCTCGAAGCGGACCGGCTCGGGCGGGGTGACGGTGCGGGCGAGGTCGGCGCCGTCCATCGCCGGCTCGGCGGCGATCAGCTCGCGCGCCTCCGCTTCGGCTGTCGCGACCGGGAAGATGCCGCCGCGCATCGCGCCGCGGTCGCGGATGTGGCGGACCAGGGCGCGGGTGTCGACGCCGGAGACGGCGGCGACGCCGCGGTCGGCGAGCCAGTCGAGCCAGCCGCCCTCGGCGGTGGCGACGTCCTCGCCGTTGTGGGCGTCGCGCATGACCACGCCGCGGGCGTGGGCGCGGTCGGACTCCATCGCCTCGGCCGAGACGCCGTAGTTGCCGATCAGCGGGTAGGTGAAGACGATTATCTGGCCGGCGTAGGAGGGGTCGGTGACCGACTCCTGGTAGCCGGTCATCGCGGTGTTGAAGACGACCTCGCCGGTGACGGCGCCCTCGTGGCCGCAGGCGAGCCCGTCGAGCCGGGTCCCGTCCTCCAGCAGCAGGTAGGCCGCGGCGGTCATGCGGCGACTCCGAGGGAGAACGAGCGCAGCCGGTAGGCGACCTGGCCGGCGGCGACGGTCATCAGCACCCGGCCGGTCAGGGTCCGCCCCGCGCACCAGGAGTTCAGCGAGCGGCTCTCGTAGCCGTCCTCGCCGACGACCCACTCGGCGCCGAGGTCGCAGAGGGCGATGTTCGCCTCGCCGCCGGGAGCGAGGCTGGGCCGCTCGAGGCCGAACGGCTCGGCGCCGCCGGCGAGCCTCTCGACCACCAGGCCGAGGTCGAGGACGCCGGGCACGACCAGGTCGGTGTGGATCGCCGCGAAGGCGGTCTCCAGCCCGGTGACCCCCATCGCCGCCTGCTCGAAGGGGACTTCCTTTTCCTCCGCCGCATGCGGCGCGTGGTCGGTCGCGATGCAGTCGATCGTGCCGTCGCGCAGGCCCTCGATCAGCGCCTGGCGGTCGGCCTCGGAGCGCAGCGGCGGATTCATCTTGAAGCGGCGCGGGTCGAGGCTGCGCACCACCTCGTCGGTGAGGCAGAGGTGGTGCGGGCTGGCCTCGCAGCTGATCCGCACCCCGGCGGCCTTGGCGGCGCGGACCGCCTCGACCGACTCGGCCGCGGAGAGGTGCTGGACGTGGATCTGTCCGTCCTCGTAGCCGGCGAGGGCGGCGTCGCGGGCGATCATCGTGGACTCCGACACCGACGGGATTCCGGCCAGGCCGAGCGCCGCCGAGACCGGGCCCTCGTGGACGACGCCGTCGCCGGAGAGCTCGGGGTCCTCCTCGTGCAGGGCGATCGGGCCGCCGCAGAGCCGCTGGTACTGCAGCGCGCGGCGCAGCACCCGGGCGCTGACGAGGGGTAGCCCGTCGTCGCTGAAGCCGAGCGCTCCCGCCTCGCGCAGCTCCCCCATCTCGGTCAACTCCTCGCCCCTCATGCCGCGGGTGACCGTGGCGAGGAAGCCGACCGCGACGGAAGCGCCCTGGCGGGCGGCCTCGCGCAGCGCCTCGACGTCGGCCGGGGTCGAGACCGGCGGTTCGGTGTTGGCCATCGCGATCACGCCGCAGTAGCCGCCGGCGGCGGCGGCGCGGCTGCCGGTCTCGATGTCCTCCTTGTGCTCGTGGCCCGGAACGCGCAGGTGGACGTGGGGGTCGAAGAAGGCCGGGAAGGCGTGCAGGCCCTCGGCGTCGACCTCCTCGGCGCCGTCGGCCTCGCCGGCGCCGGGAGGGGCCAGCTCGGCGACGCGGCCGTCGCGGACGACGACGTCGTGGACGCCGTCGATTCCCGCGACCGGGTCGAGCACGGTGGCGGAGCGCAGAACCAGGTCGGCGCTCTCGGCGGAGCGCAGGTCGAGCGCGGAGGCGAGGCTCACGCCGGCTGCCCGATCGGGGTCGGTTGCCGTTCGGCGTCGCCCTCGGCGGGAGCGGGACGCTCGCCCCCGGCGGCCAGCAGCTCGTAGAGGATCGCCATCCGCACGACCAGGCCGGAGGCGACCTGCTCGGCGATCAGCGACTGCGGCGAGTCGATCGCCTCGCCGGAGAGCTCGACGCCGCGGTTGACCGGGCCGGGGTGCATCAGCAGCTGGCGCGGCCCGAGCCGTCGCGAGTCGATCTGGAAGCGGGCCGCGTACTCGCGGATCGAGGGGACGAAGCTCTCCGCCATCCGCTCCCGCTGCAGCCGCAGCGCGTAGACGACGTCGGCCTCGCCGAGCCGGTCGAGCGAGTAGGAGACCTCGCAGCCGAGCTGCTCGATCCCGCGCGGGATCAACGCCGGCGGCCCGCAGACCGTCACCTCGGCGCCCATCGCGCCGAAGGCGACCAGGTTGGAGCGGGCGACGCGGCTGTGGAGGACGTCGCCGACGATCCAGATCCGCACCCCCTCGAGGCTATTTAGACGGCGGCGCAGGGTGTAGAGGTCGAGCAGCGCCTGGCTGGGGTGCTCGTGCTTGCCGTCGCCGGCGTTGACCACCGCCGCCTCGCTCCACTCGGCGACGAGCTGCGCGGCGCCGGCGTAGGGGTGGCGGATGACGATCGCCGCCGGGTCGTAGGCGGAGAGCGTCGCGACGGTGTCCTTCAGCGACTCGCCCTTCTCGACCGAGGAGCCCGCCGCCTTGATCGAGACGAGGTCGGCGGAGAGGCGCTTGGCGGCCAGCTCGAAGGAGGAGCTGGTGCGGGTGCTCGACTCGTAGAAGAGGCTGACGACGGTGCGGCCGCGCAGGGTCGGCACCTTCTTGATGTCGCGGCGGCCGACCTCGGCGAAGCTCTCGGCGCGATCGAGGATCGCCTCGATCTCGGCGCGGGAGAGCTGCTCGATCGCCAGCAGGTGCCTCATGCCAGGGCCTCCGCGGTGCGCGGCTCGGAGATCGTCACCTCGTCGACCTCGTCGGTCTCCTCGAGGCGGACGTTGACCCGCTCCTCGCGGGCGGTCGGCAGGTTCTTGCCGACGTAGTCGGGGCGGATCGGCAGCTCGCGATGGCCGCGGTCGCAGAGGACTGCGAGCTGGACGCGCTGTGGCCGGCCGTAGTCGAAGAGGGCGTCGATCGCGGCGCGGACCGTGCGGCCGGTGAAGAGCACGTCGTCGACCAGCACGACTGTTCGCCCGGTCAGGTCGAAGTCGATGTGGGAGGCGTGGACGACCGGCTGCGCGGCGGACGCGGGCTTGGCGCCGACGTCGTCGCGGTAGAAGGAGATGTCGATGTCGCCGATCGGCACCTCGGCCTCGGTCAGCTCGCCGATCAGGGCGTGCAGGCGGCGGGCGATGATCGCACCGCGGGTGTGGATGCCGACGATCGCCAAACGCTCCGGCGCCGGGTTCTTCTCGGCGATCTCATGGGCGATCCGCCGCAGCGTCCGCCTCAGGTCGTCGCGCTCGAGCACGACCTTCTCGCTCACTCTGGTGCTCCTTCCTGGCCTCTCGGGACCGGGTTAAAGGACGGCGCAAGCGTAGCAGCGCCCGGCGACGCCTCAGGCCTCCTCGGCGCGGTCCTTCGCCCCGTTTGCGACCAGTTCCGGCCCGCCCCGCTCGGGGAAGGGGATCTCGATCAGGTCGAAGTCTTTGGGGGCCACCGATGGTTTGAAGACCTCGCGCGCCTCCTCCAGGACCTTGCCGACGTGGTAGCGGGAGGAGATGTGGACCAGGGCGAGCATCTTCGCCTCTGCCTCGCGGGCCACGGCGGCGGCCTGGCCGACCGTCGAGTGGCCGGTGTCGGCGGCGCGCTGCGCCTCCTCCTCGGCGAAGCTCGCGTCGTGGACGAGCAGCTCGGCGCCGCGCGCCGCCTCGACCGTGGCGTGGCAGGGAGCGGTGTCGCCGGTGATCACGACCGTGCGCCCGGCGCGCGACTCGCCCATCACGTCCCCCGGCCGGACCGGTCCCGCCGAACCCTCGACCGCCTCGCCGCGCTGCAGCGCGGCGAAAGCCGGGCCTTCCTCGACCCCGAGCCGCTTCGCCGCTTCGGGGTCGAAGCGCCCGGGCCGCTCCTCCTCGACCAGCGCGTAGCCGTGGGCGCGAACGCTGTGCTCGACCGGGAAGGCGCGCACCTCGGCGCCGTCGCGATGCACCGCTTCGCCGGCCTCGAGTTCGACCAGGTCGAGCTTGTATCCGACCCGGCCGATCACCCGGCCGAGGCTCTGGATCAGGTCGCGCAGGCCGCGCGGGCCGTAGATCGTCAACGGCCGCTCGCGCTCGGTCAGGTCGTACGTTTTCAGCAGCCCCGGCAGGCCGAGGAAGTGATCGGCATGGAAGTGGGTGAAGTAGATCTCGTTGACCTGGACGAGGCCGAGCGAGCGCTGCATCTGGCGCTGCGTCCCCTCGCCGCAATCGAACAGCAGCCGTTCGCCGCCGCGGGCGACCAGCAGGCTGGCGGTCGAGCGCCGCGCCGAGGGCACGGCCCCGCCCGTGCCGAGAAAGGCGACCGAGAGATCCATGGCCGCGAGCCTACGCGACCCGGCTCGGGCGGCACGCGAAGCTAGACTGGCCCCTTCCGCGCCCGTAGCTCAGCTGGATAGAGCGCCGCCCTCCGGAGGCGGAGGCCGCAGGTTCGAATCCTGCCGGGCGCGTCATGAAGGAGGCTCTGAAGACTCGCCCGCCGCGGGGGGCGCTGGCGGTGATCGCGGTCGGACTGCTGGCTACCGTCGCGGCGGCGCTGCTGGCTACCGAAGGGGCGGTCGGCAGCGCGGCGCAGCTGGAATGGATCGCGAAGGCGCCGCTGCCCGACTCGAAGCCGGCGGCGATCCCCGGCGGCGGCTCGATGCGGCTCTCCGAAGGCGGGATCCGGGCGACCGAAGGGAACATCAGCGGCTACAAGCTCTACCGCGCCGCCTCGGTGCTGACGATCGCTCCCGGCTCGGCCGTCGGCCAGGGCCGGGTGCGCTGCGAGATGCACGTCCCGCGGCCGCCGCGGGCGCTGGTCGCCCACACGCCGGGCAGCCGCGCCGCCTACCCGCGCTCGACCGGCGAAGGCAAGGAACTGCTCGACCAGGGCGACGTGCCGGAAACCGTGCTGGTCGACTTCAACGTCCAGGGCGACGACCTCGCCTCGCTCGAATTCGGCGACGTCTTCGAAGCCTTCGCCACCGAGCCCGGGCTGACGGTCAGCTGGGGGACCTTCAAGGAGGGCGTCCAGGTATGGCAGTGGGGGCTGCCGAAAGACCGGCCGAAGAAACCGCTCGAACTCGGCTTCGCCGCGGTCTGGCGGACGACGACGACGCCGGCGGCGCGAATCGCCTGCACGGTCCAGACCGCCGCCGGCGCCGCCACCGTGCGCACCGCCGGCAAGCTGCCCGAATAGCGCTCAGCCCGCCGGCGCGACCAGCAGCTCCGGGCCCTCGATCCCCTTGCCGACCTTGTTCAGCTTCGGGTTGGCCGGGGCGCCCTGCATCCGCGCGGCGGGCAGCGGCGCGCAGATCGCGATCGCGTCCTCGGCTCCGAGATCGGGACGCAGCCAGGCCGCCTCCGCCTCGGCGCTCGGCAGGATCGCCGGCATCCGGTCGTGCACCCTGGCGACGACATCGTTCGGCGTCGTGGTGACGATCGTGCAGCTGTAGAGCCAGCCGTCGTCGAAGCCGCGGTCGCCGGGGTCCGTCCACTCCTTGCGGGTGCAGATGCCGGCGAAGGCGAACGGCTCGCCGCCGTCGACGGTGAAGCGCCAGGGCTGGCGCGGCTGCTTCGGGTCCTCGGCAACCATCCACTCGTAGAAGCCGTCGGCGACGATCAGGCAGCGGTGGCGGAACTTGCCGACCAGCGGCGCGTAGGCGCGGCTCGAGTCGAGGTTCTCCGCTTTGGCGTTGATCATCCGGTAGCCGACCTTGAGGTCCTTCGCCCAGCGCGGCACCAGGCCCCAGCGCATCAGCCGCGCCTCGCGCTCACCGCGGGCCGCCTCCTCGGGATCGGGAGAGGAGCGGACGGTCAGCACCTCCTGGGTCGGCGCGACGTTGAAGCGGCCCAGGCCCGCTTCCATCCTCTTCGCCCGCTCCTTCGCGGGCGGCGGCGCCGCGCCGGAGGAGTTTCGCTCCAGCGAGCGTTCGAGCTCGACCTGGAAGCGGTCGGCGATCGTCTTCGTGTCCTTGGCCGTGACCGTGAAGCGCCCGCACATGACGGTCAGACTAGCCGCCGCGCGGGCGCGCGCCGGGATGCTCGCGATACCAATCGAGCGTGCGCCGTAAACCGTCCTCGAGCCCCACCGCCGGCGCCCAGCCGGTCAGCTCGCGCAGCTTGGTCGAGTCGACGAACTGGCGGTCGATCTCGCCCTCCGGCACGCCATCCCCCTGGAAGTCGGGCTCGATCCCGGTGCCGGCGAGGGCGACGATCGTCTCCACCACCTCGCGCACCGGGTGCGGACGCTCGCCGCCGGCGTTGAAGGCCTCCCCCGCCGCTCCGCTGCCGTCCAGCGCGGCGGCGATCGCCAGGTAGGCGGAGACGGCGTCGTCGACGTGGAGGAAGTCGCGCTCGGGGCTGCCGTCGGAGCGGATCGCCGGCGGGCGCCCGTCGAGCACGGCGACGACGGTCTCCGGGATCAGCCGCGAGAAGTTGAGGTCACCGCCGCCGTAGACGTTGGCGAAGCGGGTGACCGCGAGCGGCACGCCGTAGGCGTGCGCGTAGCTGCGGGCGACGATGTCGGCGGCGGCCTTGCTGGCGTCGTAGGGATGGGCGGCGCGCAGCGGGAAGTCCTCGCGGTAGGGCAGCTCGGGGCTGGAGCCGTAGGCCTTGTCCGAGGAGGCGAAGACGACCCGCTCGGCGCCATGCTCGCGGCAGGCCTCGAACACGTTCCAGGCCCCGCGGACGTTGACCTCGAAGGTCTCCAGCGGCGACCTCCTCGCGACGCCGACGATCGTCTGCGCGGCCAGGTGGAAGACCGAGTCGCAGCCTGCGACCGCCGCGGCGACCGCCTCGGCGTCGCGCAGGTCGCCCTCGGCCAGCTCGACCTCGGCGGCGATCCCCAGCAGCTCCAGACCGGAGCGCCGCTCGCCGCCGACGTCGGCCTCGCGCGGCGCCGGCCGGTCCAGCACGCGCACCGCCTCGCCGCGCTCCAGCAGCGCCTTCGCCAGGTGCGAGGCGACGAAGCCGTGAGCGCCGGTGACCAGCGCGCGGCTCATGCCCACGGAGCCTCGCCTCTCACCCAGAGGTCGTTCAGCGTCACCGCGTCCTTGTAGGTGTCCATGCAGTCCCAGAACCCTTCGTGGTGGTAGGCGCGAAGGCGGCCGTCGGCGGCAAGCCGGGAAAGCGGCTCGCGCTCCAGCACGCTGTCCTCGTCGAGGTACTCGAAGACGCCGGGCTCGAAGCAGAAGAAGCCGCCGTTGATCCAGTGCTCGCTGCGCGGCTTCTCGACGAAGCCCTCGACCGCGCCGTCGGGGCCCAGCTCGGCGACGCCCCACTGCAGGTGCGGCCGCACGACGGTCATCGTCGCCGCCTCGCCGTGCTCGCGATGGAAGTCGAGCAACGCTCCAAGGTCGATGTCGGCGACGCCGTCGGCGTAGGTCGCGCAGAAGGTCCCCTTGTCGAGCCGCTCCCCCAGTCGGACGATCCGCCCGCCGGTCGGGGTGTCGAGCCCGGTCTCCACGCACTCGACCTCGATCCCGCCCGGCCACGCCTCAGCCGCCGCGAACTCCGCCACCGCCTCGCCGAGGTACCCGGTCGCCAGCAGGAAGCGCTCGAATCCTTGCGCGGCGTAGATCCCGATCACGTGCCAGAGGATCGGCCGGCCGCCGATCTCGACCAGCGCCTTCGGCACGGTCTCGGTCCGCTCGCGCAGCCGCGTCCCGCGGCCGCCGCAGAGAATCGCCACCGGCGGTTTCATCGCTAACTGTCGAATTTATGACCCTATGGGGTCATCAAATCGACAATTAACCGCCGGCGACCGCCGGGAGGATCGTGACCTCGTCGCTCTCGCCGACCGCCGTCTCCAGCCCCTGCTGGAAGCGGATGTCCTCGCCGCTTACGTAGACGTTGACGAAGCGGCGCAGGTCGCCGTCCTGGGTGATCCGCTCGCGCAGGTCGCCATGCGCGTCGAAGACCGCGTCGAGCACCTCGCCGACGGTCGAGCCGGAAACCTCCACCTCTGCGTCCCCGCCCGTCGCGGCGCGCAGCTGGGTCGGGATCTTCACGGTGACTGCCATCAGACGGCTACCTCCTGCGGCTGTGCGAACTCGGAGTCGAAGCTGTCGAGATCGGGGTCGATCTCGTGCATGCGGAAACTATCGCGAGTCGCATCCAGCGTCTTCAGGCCCTCGCCGGTGATGTAGACGACGACCCGCTCGCCGGCGGCGATGTCGCCCCGCTCGGCCAGCTTTGCCAATACCCCGACCGTGACCCCGCCCGCGGTCTCGGTGAAGATCCCGGTCGTCTCGGCCAGCAGCCGGATCCCGGCACGGATCTCGTCGTCGGTCACCGAGTCGATCGCGCCGCCGCTGCGGCGCGCCTGCTCGAGCGCGTAGGGGCCGTCGGCCGGGTCGCCGATCGCCAGGCTCTTGGCGATCGTCTCCGGCTTCTGCGGCTTGCAGACGTCGCGGCCTTCGGCGAAGGCGGTTGCCACCGGGCTGCAGCCGAGCGCCTGGGCGCCGTTGAAGACCGGCTGCTCGCCCGAGACCAGCCCCAGGTCGGTCCACTCCTGGAAGCCGCGGCCGACCTTGGTGAAGAGCGAGCCCGAGGCGATCGGGCAGACGACCCGGTCGGGCAGCTCCCAGCCGAGCTGCTCGGCGGTCTCGTAGGAGAGCGTCTTCGAGCCCTCGGCGTAGTAGGGGCGCAGGTTGACGTTGACGAAGGCCCAGGGGCGCGTTTCGGCGAGCTGGGTGCAGAGGCGGTTGACGTCGTCGTAGTTGCCGCGGACGCCGACCAGGTTGGTGCCGTAGACGGCGGTGGCGAGCAGCTTCTGCTCCTCCAGGTTCGCCGGGACGAGGACGTAGGACTCCAGCCCGGCGGCGGCGGCGTGGGCGGCGACCGCGTTGGCGAGGTTGCCGGTCGAGGCGCAGGCGACGGTCTTAAAGCCCAGCTCCCGCGCCTTGGCGACCGCCACCGCCACCACCCGGTCCTTGAAGGAATGGGTCGGGTTGGCGGCGTCGTTCTTGACCCAGAGCTCGGCGTCGAGGCCGAGCCGAGCGGCGAGCCGGTCGGCCCGCAGCAGTGGCGTGAGGCCCGGCTCGAGCGGGTCGCCGGGGCGCCCCGTGAAGGGCAGGAAGTCGGCGTAGCGCCAGATTCCCTGCGAGCCGGCCTGGATCCGGCGCTTCGCCTCGGCGGCGTCGAGCCCCGAGTGATCGTAGGTCACTTCGAGCGGGCCGAAGCAGTGCTCGCAGGCGTAGCTCGCGCCCAGCTCGTACGTCGCCCCGCACTCCTTGCACTTCAAGCTCTCAACTGACATCCGATCTTCCTTTTCTCTCGCCTAGAAAAAAACCTCCGCCTTGTGGGGCAGAGGTCCGATCGGACGCCTTCCCCACATCTTCCAGGTTCAACATCAACCTGCTGGAGTTGGCACCTCCGCTCGAACCATTTGGGTCCGAAGTGGTTGCCGGGGTTTCACTGGGCCAGTCCCTCCACCCCTCTAGATGTGGCGCTTATGTGCAGTTGACGATACCGGAAAGGGTTGACGCGCGGCAACCTTTGATAGCGATCGCCCACGCGCTTCCTCGCGTCCGTCTAACC
The DNA here is from genome assembly GCA_963702955.1 of uncultured Solirubrobacterales bacterium. Taxonomy (GTDB): domain Bacteria; phylum Actinomycetota; class Thermoleophilia; order Solirubrobacterales; family 70-9; genus VRUE01. The sequence continues at coordinate 797,110 of OY969774.1, forward strand.
TTGTGCGCCCATGCCCGACGAGACGATCAGCCCGAGCGATGCCGAACCTTCCGAAACCGAGGCTGCGTCGGGCAGCCCGGCGCGACGAGCTGCTCGCGGCGCAGCAGGCTGAGCCGCAGGCGCCGAACGTCGAGCAGATCGACTCCGCCGGCCTGCGCTGGGTCAACATCGAGCATCCAGGCGCCCTGGAGCGCACCTGGCTGGAGGAGAACTTCGAGTTCCACGCGCTCGACCTCGAGGACGTCCTCTCGCGCAACCAGCGGCCGAAGATCGACGTCTACGACGAGTACCTGTTCATCGTCCTCCACCTCCCGGTCTTCGACCCGACGGCGGGGCGGCTCGGGGTCGGCGAGCTCGACCTCTTCGTCGGCCCCGGCTACGTGGTGACGATCCCCAACCAGCCGCTGCAGCCGGTCGAGTACCTGTTCGAGCGCTGCCGCGCCAAGGAGGAGTTGCGCGAGCAGCTCTTCTCGCGCGGCTCCGGCTACCTGCTCTACCGGCTGGTCAACGACAGCTTCGACTACTGCTTCCCGATGCTGCGCAAGATCGGCAACAAGCTCGACGCGCTCGAGGACGACATCTTCGAGGGCCGCTCGGAGGAGGTCGTGCGCGACATCTCCAACGTCAAGCAGGAGATCATCAACTTCCGCAAGGTGATCCGCCCGCAGCGGCCGGTGCTGCGCGACCTCGAGAAGGTCAAGCAGCGCTACCTCGCCACCGACCTCGACCTGGAGATCTACTTCGACGACATCGTCAACGCCCACGAGCGGATCTGGGACATGCTGGAGAACTACAAGGAGGTCGTCGAGGCGCTCGGCGAGACCAACGAGTCGGTGATCTCCCACCGCTTCAACGACATCCTCCGAATCCTCACCGTGTTCAGCATCGTCTTCCTGCCGGCGACGCTGATCGCCAGCATCTGGGGCATGAACGTCGGCCTCCCGGGCGGTGGCGACCCGACCGGCTCGAGCCTGACGATCTTCTGGGTCATCGTCGCGGCGATGCTCGTGATGCTCGCCGGGATGCTCACCTACTTCCGCAAACGCGGCTGGCTTTGATCGCGCTGAATAGGATGGCCGGCCGATGGCCAACTTCCGCATCTGGGCGCCCTGGCGCCTCGCCTACGTGAAGGACGCGGCGAAGGACAACGAGGCGGAGTGCATCTTCTGCGCCAAGCCCGCGTCCGGAGACGACGAGGCGAGCCTGATCGTCCACCGCGGCGAGCGCGCCTTCGTGATCCTCAACCTCTTCCCCTACACCAACGGCCACCTGATGGTCGCGCCCTACGAGCACACCGGCCGCATCCAGGAGCTGCCGGCGGAGACGGTCGCCGAGATGATGGCGCTGGCGCAACGGGCGATGAGCCGGCTCGAGGACGTCTACGAGCCGCACGGATTCAATCTCGGCTTCAACCAGGGGCGGGTCGCCGGCGCCGGGGTCGAGCACCACATCCACATGCACGTCGTCCCCCGCTGGGCGGGCGACAACAACTTCATGCCGGTGATCGCCGACACCAAAGTGATGCCGCAGTCGATCAATGAAAGCTACGCCGCATTGAAAGAGGCGTTTTGACGACCAAGGAAAGACGATTCACCCCCGGACGCGGGAGCGCGGGCGCGTGACTTCCGGTGATTATGAGCGCGCCCGCGCGGGAGCGGAGGAGGTGAATCCTGACATTTTCAAGGCCTACGACATCCGCGGCCTCTACGGCTCCGAGATGGACGAGACGACGGCGCTGGCGATCGGCCGCGCCTTCGTCCGCGTGCTGGCGCGCCTGCGCGGCAAGCAGCCCGGCGAGCTGCGGATCGGGCTCGGCCGCGACATGCGCCTGACCGCGCCGGCGATGGCGGCCGAGCTGCGCGACGGCATGGTTTCCGAGGGCGCGACGGTGCTCGACGCCGGAATGGTTGCGACCGAGATGCTCTACTTCCTGGTCGGCTCGCGCGAGCTCGACGGCGGCGCGATGGTCACCGCCTCGCACAACCCGAAGGCCTACACCGGGGTCAAGCTGATCCGCGAGGGGGCGCTGGCGCTCTCCGGCGATGCCGGGATCGGCGATGTCGCCCGCGAGATCGAGGCCGGCCTCGGCGCCTCGCCCGGTGGCGGCTCCTTCGAGAAGGTCAACGTTTGGGACGAATACCGCGCCCACGCCCTCTCCCTCATCGACCCCGCTGCCGTCCGTCCGATGAAGGTCGTGGTCAACGGCGGCAACGGCATGGCCGGGCCGATGGCCGGGCCGATCCTGGCCCGGCTCGGGCTCGAGCTGGATGAGATGTACTTCGAGCCCGACGGCGAGTTCCCCGACCACGAACCGAACCCGCTGCTGGAGAAGAACCGCAAGCTGATCGAAACGCGGGTGCGCTCGGCCGGCGCCGATCTCGGGATCGCCTGGGACGGCGACGCCGACCGCTGCTTCTTCATCGACGGCGAGGGCGCCTTCTGCGACGGCGACTTCATCTGCGCGCTGCTCGCCCGGGCGGCGCTGGCCAAGGACCCCGGCGCGACGATCCTCTACGACCCGCGCTCGAGCCGCGCCGTCCCCGACCTGGTCGCCGCCGAGGGCGGGCGCTCGCAGCTCTCGCGGGTCGGCCACGCCTTCTTCAAGCAGCGGATGCGCGAGGAGGGCGCCGTGTTCGGCGGCGAGGTCTCCGGCCACTACTACTTCCGCGACTTCTGGTGCGCCGACTCCGGCACGATCCCGGCCCTGCTGATGCTCGAGCTGCTCTCGGCCGACGGCCGCTCGCTGGGCGAGCTGATGGCCGAGTTCCGCGCGCGCTACTTCATCTCCGGCGAGATCAACTCCGAGGTCAACGACCAGGCGGCGAAGATGGAGGAGATCGCCTCGCGCTACGGCGACGGCGAGCTGACACGGCTCGACGGGATCTCGATCGACTACCCCGAGTGGCACTTCAACGTCCGCCCCTCCAACACCGAGCCGCTGCTCCGCCTCAACCTCGAGTCGCTCGTCTCGCGCGAGGACATGGAGGCCAAACGCGACGAGCTGCTCGGGTTGATCCGGGCGTGACGCCGACCCCGGAGGAGGCGCTGGAGCAGGCCGCGCTGGCCGGGATCCACCGCCTCCGCATCCCCACCCCCTTCGCGGTCGGGCGGGTCAACTGCTACCTGCTCGAGGACGAGCCGCTGACCCTGATCGACACCGGGCCCAACTCCGGCAAGGCGCTGGACGAGCTGCAGGGCCAGCTCGGCGCCCGCGGCCACGCGATCGACGACCTCGAGCTTGTGATCATCACCCACCAGCACATCGACCACCTCGGCCTGGTCGAGATCGTCGTCGAGCACTCCGGCGCCGAGGTGGCGGCGCTCGGCCTCGCCGCCCAGCGGCTGGCCGGCTTCGGCGAGGAAGCCGAGCGCGAGGACGAGTTCGCGGTCGAGCTGATGCTGCGCAACGGCATCCCGCAGGAGGTCGCCTTCGCGCTGCAGAGCGTCTCGCGCAGCTTCCGCGGCTGGGGCGCCAGGGCCGAGGTGACGCGGCCGCTGGACGACGGGGAGGAGATGGCTTTCCGCGACCGCACCCTGGAGGTGCTGCACCGACCCGGCCACAGCCCCTCCGACACGGTCTTCTGGGACGAGCGGCGGCGCATCCTGATCGCCGCCGACCACCTGATCGCCCACATCTCCTCCAACCCGCTGATCACCCGCCCGCTCGACGGCTCCCCGCAGCGCACCCAGGCCCTCGTCACCTACATCGAGTCGATGCGCAAGACCCGCGAGATGCCGGCCGAGATCGTTCTCTCCGGCCACGGCGAGCCGATCGTCAACCACGTCGCGCTGATCGACGACCGGCTCGCCAAGCACGAGCGCCGCAAGGAGAAGATCTACGGCCTGATCGCCGAGCGCCCCCGCACGGGCTATGAGATCGCCCAGGCGATCTGGGGCGACGTCGCCGTCACCCAGGCCTTCCTCACCCTCTCCGAGGTGATCGGCCACGCCGACCTGCTGCTCAACGAAGGGCGGGTGCGCGAGGTCAACGACGGGGAGGTGGTCCGCTATGAGGCGACCGGGTAGGCGCTCGGGCAAGCCGCGGATGCTGCTGATCGTCAACCCCTATGCGACGACCGTCTCCAAGCGGCTGAAGAACCTCGTCGTCTACGCCCTGCAGGGGCGCTTCGAGGTCGAGACGGTCGCCACCGAGGCGCAGAACCACGCGACAGAGATCGGCTGCGAGGTGCGCGACCACGGCTACGACGTGGTCGTCGCCTTCGGCGGCGACGGCACCCTGAACGAGGTCGCCAACGGGCTCGCCGGCACCGACGTGCCGGTCTCGGTCCTGCCCGGCGGCTCGACCAACGTCGTCGCCCGCACCCTCGGCATCCCCAACGACGTCATCGACGCGACCGAGCACCTGCTGGCCCTGGTCAACGAGTGGGCGCCCCGCAAGATCGACCTCGGCACCGCCGGCGAGCGGCGCTTCGTCTTCTCCTGCGGGGTCGGGATCGACGCCACCGTGGTCAGGCGGGTCAACGCCCACCCGCGGCTGAAGTCGCACGCCGGCCCCTACTACTACAGCTGGGCGGCGATCTCGGCCTTCTACCGCCAGTACATGGTCAACCCGGTCAGGCTGCGGGTCGAGGTCAACGGCGAGACCGACGAGGGGGTCACCGCGCTGGCGCAGAACTCCGATCCCTTCACCTACTTCGCCAGCCGCCCGGTCCGCGTCTGCGAGGGGATCGCGATCGACGACGGCACCCTCTCGCTGGCGGTGCTGAAGCGGGCCGCCGTACGCGACATGCCGACCCTGATCCCGCGCCTGTTCAGCGAGGACCGCCCGGCCGCGCGCCACCGCCGCATCGACCACTTCGACGACGTCACCTCGGCCTCGATCGCCTCGATCTCGGAGACCAAGGACGGCGTCGCCCGGCCCTTCCCCGTCCAGGTCAACGGCGACTACATCGGCGAGCGCACCGCGCTGGAGCTGGCGATCGAGCCGGGTGCGCTGACGATCGTCGCTTGACTCAGGCGGTCGGGGTAATGCGGTAGGCGTCGAAGACGCCTTCGACATTGCGCAGTCGCGAGATGCACTGCTTCAGCTGCTCGGTGTCGCCGACCTCGACCACGAAGCGGTTCTTCACCATCGGGTGCTTGGTCATGCAGCTGGCTCCGAGGATGTTTATCCCCGCCTCGGAGAAGGTGCGCGAGAGGTCCTCGAGCAGGCGGGTGCGGTCGTAGGCGTCGATCTGCAGCTCGACCCTGTAGGACGACTCGTTGTCGCCGTCCCAGCCCACCTCCACGAACCGTTCGGGCGACTTCATCAGCGCCTTGACGTTCTTGCAGTCGGCGCGGTGGATGGTGATGCCGCGGCCGAGCGAGACGTAGCCGGCGATCGAGTCGCCCGGCACCGGCCGGCAGCACTTGGCGAGCCGCACGGCGACGTTGTCGGCGCCCTTCACCTTGATCCCGTAGTTGGAGGCGTCCTTGGTCCGCCGCGCCTGGTCCTCGCGCGCCTCGCCGAGGCCGATCGGCTGCTCGTCCTCGACCGCCTCGCCCTCTTTGAGGCGCTGCATCAGCTTGTTGGCGACCGCCTTGGTCGCGACCTTGCCCTGGCCGAGCGCGATGTAGAACTCGGTCGCTTTGCGGAAGCCCATCTCGCGGATCACCTGCGCCAGCAGCGGTGACATCACCAGCTTCTGCATCGGCAGACCGCGCTTGCGCAGCGCCTCCTCGAGCGCGTCGCGCCCCTTCTGCTCGGCGTCCTCGCGCCGTTCCTGTTTGAAGAAGGCACGGATCTTGTTGCGGGCGCGGCTGGTCCGCACCAGCTTCAGCCAGTCGCGCGAGGGGCCGCTTTTCTGCTTGCCGGTCAGCACCTCGACGATGTCGCCGGAGCGCAGCTGGTAGTGCAGCGGCACGATCGAGCCGTTGACCTTGGCGCCGACGCAGCGGTGGCCGACGTCGGTGTGGACCGCGTAGGCGAAGTCGAGCGGGGTCGAGCCGGCCGAGAGGTTCTTCACCTCGCCCTTCGGGGTGAAGACGAAGACCTCGTCCTCGAACAGGTCGACCTTGAGCGACTCGAGGAACTCGGCCGGGTCCTGCTCGCCCTCGGACTCGACCAGCTGGCGCAGCCAGGTCATCTTCTCGCGCCGCGGGTCGGTCGCGCCGCCCTCCTTGTAGGCGACGTGGGCGGCGATCCCGTACTCGGCCAGGCTGTGCATGTCGCCGGTCCGGATCTGGATCTCCAGCGGCTTGCCCTCGGGCCCGATCACCGTCGTGTGCAGGGCCTGGTACATGTTCGCCTTCGGCATCGCGACGAAGTCCTTGAAGCGACCGGGCAGCGGCTTCCAGAGCGAGTGGATGACGCCGATCGCGCCGTAGCAGTCCTTGACCGAGCCGACGATCACCCGCATCGCCGTGAGGTCGAAGATCTCGTTGAACTCGCGGCCCTTCTTGGTCATCTTCGTGTAGATCGAGTAGAAGTGCTTGGCCCGGCCGGAGATCTCCGCCTCGATCCCGACCGCCGTCAGCTCCTGCCCGAGGAACTCGCCGGCCCGGTTGACGTAGACCTCGCGCTCCTCGCGCTGCTGGGCGACCAGCTGCTTGATCTCCTTGTACTTGCGCGGATGCAGGGTCGCGAAGGCGAGGTCCTCGAGCTCCCATTTGATCGCGTGGATGCCGAGCCGGTGGGCCAGCGGCGCATAGATCTCCAGCGTCTCGCGCGCCTTCGCCAGCTGCTTCTGCTTCGGCAGGGCGCCGAGCGTGCGCATGTTGTGGAGGCGGTCGGCCAGCTTGATCAGGATCACCCTGACGTCGGTGGCCATCGCCACCATCATCTTGCGGTAGTTCTCCGCCTGCCGCTCATCGCGGCTCTCGAAGGTCATCCCGGTCAGCTTGGTGACACCGTTGACGAGCTGGGCGATCTCGGCGCCGAACTGCTCGCGGATCTGCTCGAGGCTGGCGCTCGTGTCCTCGACCGTGTCGTGGAGCAGGGCGGCGCAGAGCGTCTCGGTGTCGAGCCGCATCCCGGCGCAGATCTGAGCGACGCCGACCGGATGGGTGATGAACTCGTCGCCGGAGCGGCGCATCTGGTCGGCGTGGCGGTCGCAGGCGAAGTCGAAGGCGTTCCTCACCGCCTCGCGGTCGATCTCGTGGACGGCGGAGTCGAACTCCTCGACCACGGCGAAGAGATCGGCGAGAAGCTCGCGATCCTCCTCTAGGGGTTTTTTCGTCGTTCCAGGAATCGCACGCCCTCCTGATGGCGGTCGCCGTAGGCGCGGAACGCGGCGGAGCGCTCCAGTTCTGTCTCCTCTGAGGATACGACCCCGACGGTACCGCCCCCGGCTTCGGGCGATCCCTGCAGCAAGCCGAGCTCGGCCAGCACCCGCAGGCAGCGCGCCGCCGCCTCGGGGCCGCGCGGGTGCGGCCCGCTGCCGCGCAGCGTCGCGAACAGCTCCTGCCCACTCGACTCCCCCACCTCGCGCAGGTCGCGGAACAACGCGATCAGCGCCGGGCGCCGGGCCGTCTGCTCGTCGAGCATCGCCAGCGCGAAGCGCCGCTCCGCATCCCCCCAGGCGGCGTGGAGGAAGCCGCCTTCGGCGCTCGACAGGCTCGCCAACTCCTCCAGGTGCTCGAAGGCCGGCGGGTCGACGAGGACGACGTGCTCGAAGCGGCGAGCCAGCTCCAGCTCGGCTTCGAACGCGAAGGCGTCGGCGAGCACCACCCGCTCGCCGCCAAGCGCGGCGCGGCGCTCAGCGTCGGCGACCACGGCGAGGACATCCGCCCCGCACGACGCCAGCTCCCCCACCACCGCAGCCGGCGAGCTCACGGGCCGCACCAACTCCCGGCCGACGGGCCGATTTCCCACGTCAGGGGTGGGAAATCGGCCCGCCGGTGGCCAGTTTGCCGGGTCGGCGGCGAGCTCGGACTCGAAGCGGGTCCACCAGGCGGCTTCGACGTCCGGTGACTCGCCGGCGTCCGGCTCGCGCGGGTAGAGCTCGCGCAGAACCAGGCGCGGCTCCACCGAGCCGTTCCAGCGGTTGACCTCCAGTCGCACCGCGGCGTCAACCGGGTCCTCCTCGCCGACGCCGAGGCTGGAGCGGCCGAAGGCCACGCCCAGCGCCCGGTTGCCGCCGCTGTGGAGGCTGAAGCGGGAGTGCTTGCCCTCGCCCATCGCCCGCACGTCGCGTACCCGCGCGGCGGGGACGAGCAGGCGCACCCCGGGGTTGCCCATCCCGAACGGCGCCAGCCGCTCCAGCTCCTCGGCCAGGTCGAGACCGAGGCCGGCGCCGCCGACCATCGCGTCGATCCGCTCGGTGCGGCGCAGATCGTCGGGCCCGAGGACGCTCGCCGCGTGCGCGGCGAAGGCCTCGCGGAAGGCGTCGAGCTGCTCGGCTCGCAGCTCGACCCCGGCGGCGGCGCGGTGGCCGCCGAAGCGGACCAGGTGCTCGGCGCAGGCCTGGAGCCCGGCGAGCAGGTCGAAGCCGGGGATGCTGCGCCCCGAGCCCCGTCCCCCGCCCTCGCCGTCGAGCGAGACGACGACGACCGGCCGGCCGTGGCGCTCGGCCAGGCGCGAGGCGACGATCCCGATCACGCCGGGATGCCAGCCCTCGCCGGCGACGACCAGCCCCTGCCCCTCGCGCAGGTGCTCGGGCAGCTCGCGGCGGGCCGCCTCGGCGCCGGCGTCAACCTCGCGCTCGGTTGCTCTTCGCTCCGAATTGGCCCTTCCCAGCTCGGCGGCGATCTCCGCTGCGCGCGCGTCGCTGTCGGTGAGAAAGAGCTCGACCCCCGCATCGGCTCGGTAGAGCCGCCCCGCGGCGTTGATCCGCGGCGCCAACCGGAAGGCCAGATCGCCCTCGTCGAGCGCCGTCGGCTCACAGCGAGCCGCCTCGAGCAGCGCACGCAAACCTGGCCTGCGCGCCCGTCTCGCCTCGGCCAGACCGCGCCGCACCAGCGACCGGTTCTCGCCGACCAGCGGCACCACGTCGGCGACGGTCGCAAGCGCTACGAGGTCGAGGTCCTCCCCCCTCTCCTCGCCGCTCAGCGCGCAGGCCAGCTTCCAGGCGACCGCCGTGCCGCAAAGCTCCTCGAAGGGGTAGCCGCAGATTGCGGGATGGAGGATCGGACAGTCGGGGAGCTCCTCGCCGGGTTGGTGGTGGTCGGTGACGACGACCTCGATCCCCAGCGAGCGGGCCAGGGCGACCTCCTCGACCGCGGTGATCCCGCAGTCGACCGTGATCAGCAGCTCGGTGCCGCGCTTCGCCAGCAGCTCGACGTTCGAGCGGCTCAGGCCGTAGCCGTCGGCGATCCGGTCGGGGATCAGCCAGTCGCACTCGCCGCTCAGCTCGCGCAGGGTCCCGACCAGGATCGCGGTCGCGCAGACGCCGTCGACGTCGAAGTCGCCGTGCACGGTGATCCGCCGCCCCGCGCGCAGCGCCGCCGACACCCGCTCGACGATCCCGGCGATCGAGTCGAACTCGGACGGCGAGTGCGACTCGTCGGCCGCGAGGAAGGCACGCGCCTCCGCGGGGGTGCGGTAGCCGCGGCGGACCAGGGTCACCGCCACCGGCTCGCTGAGGCCGAGCTCGTCAACCAGGTCCCGCGCCTCGCGGTAGGAGTAGGGCTCGGCCCGGTAGGCATGGATGGTCTCCGCCACGCCTTCAAGCTAGGCGGCGGCCCGGCGGCAAACCGCCCGCTCACGGGCGCAAAATGCGCGGCTAGACGCGCGTGCGCTCGGCGCGGACGCCAAGTGCCCAGACCACGGCAAGGCCCAGAGCCACGCCCGGGATCGCGATCAGCGCGGTGCCGAGGTCGGTGCTGCCGAGGCCTTTGCCGGTGACGACCTCGACGATGCCGCCGAAGGCCATCGCGCCGATCACCGCGCCGAGGAAGGCGCCGACGATCCCCTGCCAGAAATGGTCGGGCAGGAACACCGTGAAGTGCCAGAGGGCGATCCCCATCGTGAACCAGACGAGCAGAGCCATCTAGCGATTCCTCCCGTGCTTGCGGCGTTTCTGGCGGCGTTCGCGGCGGCGCTCGTTGCGCTCGCGCCGCTCGGCGCCGGCCGGATCGGGCGCGGCGGGTGGCTCCGGCTTCGCCGCGGGGTCGCCGCCGTTGCCGGCCGGCGGCTCGGCCACCGCCACCGCGGCCAGCTGCTCCTCGATCTCGGCATCGCTCTCCTCCTCGCCGAGCTTCGCCAGCGCGACGTCGTCGGCGAAGGCCGGCACCGTCCCGTCAACCTCGGCGATCCGCGCCCGCCGGCGGGCGAAGCCGGGCTCGCGTTCCTTCCAGGCGGTCAGCACCGGCGAGGCGATGAAGATCGACGAGTAGGTGCCGGATGCGATCCCGACCAGCATCGCGAAGGCGAAATCCTGCAGCGTCGCGCCGCCGAAGATCAGCAGCGAGACGACCGCCAGCAGGGTCGTGAAGCTGGTCGCCAGCGAGCGGGTCAGCACCTCGCTCATCGAGCGGTTGACGATCTGCGAGAACGCAGCCCGCGGCATCCGCGGCATGTTCTCGCGTATTCGGTCGAAGACGATGATCGTGTCGTACAGCGAGTAGCCCAGGATCGTGAGGAAGGCGGCGACGGTACCGCTGCTCACCTCTTTCCCCGTCAATGCGTAGACGCCGGCCGTGATCAGGATGTCGTGGAAGAGCGCGATCAGCACCGGCACGGCGAACTTCGGGTCGAAACGGAAGGCGACGTAGGCGCAGATCACCAGCAGCGAGAAGACCAGCGCCTTGAGCGCGCTGCTCGCCACCTGCTGGCCGAAGGTCGGGCCGACGCTGGTGCTGTCGAAGCCGTTGGCGACGACGCCGAACTCGCCCTCGAGCGCCGTCTGCGCTTTCGCCACTTCCGCGGGACCGAGCTGCGACGCCTGCACCTGGAAGACGTTCTTGCCGAATTCGGGATCGGAGACCTGCTGGATCTCCTCGCCGCCGATCCCCGCCTTGTCGAGCGCTTCGCGCACCCCTTCCTCGTTCGTCGGCTTGACCAGGGCGACAGAGATCCGCGTGCCCGCCTTGAAGTCGATGCCGAAGTTGAGCTGCTGCGTGGCGAGCGCCAGGGCGCCGATGATCAGGATCGTGCCCGAGAGCGAGAAGAACCAGCGGCTCGACCCCATGAAGTCGAAGTGCCAGCGCATCCGCTGCCGCGCGGCGCCGAGCACGCGCGGCGAGCGCAGCAACCGCGAGCGGCTCATGCTGAGCAGCAGCGCCTGGGTGAAGACGACCGCGGTCAGCAGCGAGACGATCGTGCCGACGCCGAGCGTGAAGGCGAATCCCTTCACCCCGGCCGTCGCCAGCACGAAGAGGATGAAGGCGGTCAGCAGGGTGACGACGTTGGCGTCGACGATCGTCGCGATCCCGCGGCGGTAGCCGGCGGCGATCGCGGCCGCCATCGGCCTGCCGGCGCGCACCTCCTCCTTGATCCGCTCGAAGATGACGATGTTCGAGTCGGCCGCGACCCCGATCGTCAGGACCAGCCCCGCGATGCCCGGCAGGGTCAGGGTGATCGGGATCAGTTTGATCAGGGCGAAGAAGATCACCCCGTAGGCGCCGAGCGCGATCACGGCGATCAGGCCGAGGACGCGGTAGAAGAGGAGCAGGAAGAGGACGACCAGGATCAGGCCGATCACCCCGGCCTTGATCCCGGCGTGCAGCGCCTGGGTGCCGAGCGTCGCCGAGACCTGCGTCTGGCTGATCAGCTTCAGGTTGATCGGCAGGGCGCCGATCTGCAGGAAGGTGGCGATTTCCTGCGCTTCGGAGATGCTGGTGAAGCCGCCGGAGATCTGGGCGCCGGTGCGGCCGTCGATCCCGTCGGGGTTCTGAGCGAAGTTGATGATCGGCCGCGTCTTGACTTCGTTGTCGAGGACGACCGCGAAGTGGCCGGAGAGCCGTTCGGCTTCTTCTTCGGAGGAGCCGCCGATCGCCGCGGCCTGGCCGCGCTGGGCGATCTTGCGGGTGACTTCCTGGAAGGCTTCGCGGCCCTTGTCGGTGAATTCGAAGGTGACGGCGGGCCCGCCTTCTTCGGCTTTCTCTTCCGGGTTGGTGATTTCGGTGCCCGACAGCGCCGGGTTGTCCTTGATCGCGTACCAACCGGCCTTGCCGATCCCCTTGATCGTCGCGCCGTTTTCGTCGGAGGGCTGTTCGGAGACGACGATCGTCCCGGCCGGAACCTTGATCACCGTCCCCTTGTGCGAGCGTTTCTTCCCGGTCGCGCTGATGAACAGGTCTTCTTCGGAGAACTCGGGACCGTCGATCAGCGTGTGGCTCGGGTCGTCGGCGAACAGGTAGTAACGCGGTTTGGTCGTCGAGCAGCTGGTGCAGTCGGCGACCGGCTTCTGTTCGGAGGCGAGCTTGACCGCGCCGTAGGCGTTCGGGAAGGCGCCGGAGAAGATCAGCTGCTGGGCTTCCGGCGTTTTGGTGCTGCGACCGGCTTCCTTCCATTCTTCTTCGGCTTCTTCCAGCGGCCCTTTCGGCGGTTCGCGGCCGGGATGGCCGCCGATCGTCTTCTGGCGGCCGATCAGGTTCGGCTCCCAGTCGTAGAACTGCAGCTGCGCGGTGGTCCCGACCGTTTCGGTTGCCCGCTGCGCGTTGGTCACGTCGGGCAGGCTGACCGAGATCTCGGTGGTGCCGAGGCGGGAGACTTCGGGCTCGGAGACGCCCAGCTTGTCGATCCGCTGGCGGATGATTTCGATCGAGCGTTCGATGTCTTCGCCGCTGACTTCCTTCACCTGTCCGGTCGGCGTTCCCTGGTAGACGAGCTCGACCCCGCCCTTGAGGTCGAGGCCGAGGCGGGTCGGCTTGCCGGCGATGACCAGCGCCGAGACGACGATCAGCGCCAGGACGAAGAGCAGGATGAAGACGTTGCGGCGGCGTTTCATCGTCCCCTCAGCCCTCCGGGGTGAGGACGATCAGCAGACCGCCGTCGTCGTCGTAGGCCGGGAACACGTCGGCGACCGCTTCGGCCGGCAGGTCGCCCTCGGCGTTGACCGAGACCTTCTTGCCGAGCGAGCGCACGCCCCACTCCAGCGAGGTCTCGATCGGGTCGGTGACACCGTCGCCGTCGAGGTCGGCGGTCTCGCCGCCGTCGCCGCGGTCTAGCCAGCGCAGCCCGAGCACTTCTTTCACCGGCCGGCCGATCACGTCCTCGTCGGTCAGCCCGGTCAGCTCGAAGCTGCCGCGGCCGGCGTCGATCACCCGCGCCTTCTGGTCGCAGACGAAGAAGGCGGCGTTGGGGGCCGGGTAGTAGTCGTCGAGCAGCTCGAAGAGGAAGCCGAAGCCGCACTTGGAGCAGCCCTTGGGACGCGTGCTGAAGCCGGCCGTGCGGTCGGCGCTCAGCTCCCTGTTGCCGCAGTTGGGGCAGATGAAGAACGGCATCCCCCCACAGGCTACTGAGAGTCCGCTCAGAACAGACTGCGCGCTCCCTCGGGCGCGGCGAGGCCGAGATGCTCGTAGGCCCGCTCGGTCAGCACGCGGCCGCGCGGCGTGCGCTTCAGCAGCCCCTGCTGGAGCAGATAGGGCTCGAGCACGTCCTCGATCGTGTCCTGCTCCTCGCCGATCGCGACGGCCAGGGTCGAGAGCCCGACCGGCCCGCCGGCGAACTTGGTCGCGACCACCTCGAGCAGGTTGCGGTCGCTGCGGTCGAGGCCGCCGGCGTCCACCTCGAGCATCTCCAGGCCGGCGGCGGCGACCTCGGCGTCGACCGCGCCCGTGCCCTTCACCTCGGCGAAATCGCGGACCCGTTTCAACAGCCGGTTGGCGACCCGCGGCGTGCCGCGCGAGCGGCCGGCGATGATCCCCGCCCCCTCGGCGTCGATCTCGACCTCGAGGATCCCGGCCGAGCGCTCGACGATCTCGGCCAGGTGCTCGGGGGCGTAGTGCTCGAGCCGGTGGCAGACGCCGAAGCGGTCGCGCAGCGGCGTCGTCAGCAGGCCGGCGCGGGTGGTCGCGCCGACCAGCGTGAACGGCGGCAGCGGCAGGGTGACGGTGCGGGCGCCGGCGCCCTGGCCGAGCACGACCGGCAGCTCGCCGTCCTCCATCGCCGGGTAGAGCGTCTCCTCGACCGCCCGACCGAGCCGGTGGATCTCGTCGATGAAGAAGACGCTGCCGGGCTCCAGCGCGGTGAGGAAGGAGGCGACGTCGGCCTTGCGCTCCAGCGCCGGGCCGGCGGTCTGGACCAGCGGCACGCCCATCTCGGCGGCGACGATGTGGGCGAGCGAGGTCTTGCCGAGGCCCGGCGGCCCGGCGAGCAGGACGTGGTCGAGCGGCTCGCCGCGCCGCCGCGCCGCCTCGAGAAAGATCGCCAGCTGGTCGGTGACCTGGACCTGGTTGACGAAGTCCTCCAGGGTCGGGGGGCGCAGCGAGCGGTCGAGGTCCTCGTCGGGTGCGTCGGCGCGGGCGTCGTGGATGCGGACCTCGGGCTCCTCGTCGATCCCCGGCGTGCGTATGCGGTCGTCGCTCACGCTGCCTTGCCCGTCCCCGCCTTGCGCAGCGCCGTCGCCAGCAGCTGCTCGGCGTCGTCGCTCTCGATCCCGTCGAGCAGCTGCTCGGCCTCCAGCGGCGCGTAGCCGAGGTTGACCAGGCCGTCGCGGGCGAGGGTACGGGCGTCGCCGCCGTCGCCGGCGCCCAGCGCGACCTCTTCCTCCAGCGCCCCGGCGACCTTCTCGCGCAGCTCGACGATGATCCGCTCCGAGGTCCGTTTGCCGATCCCCGGGGCGGCCTGGAAGCGTTTGGCGTCGCCGGCGGCGATCGCCCGCAACAGCTCGCGCGCCGGGCCGCCGGAGAGGACCGAGATCGCCACTTTGGGACCGACGCCGCTGACCGAGACGAGCTGGCCGAAGAGGTCGCGCTCCTCCTCGGAGGCGAAGCCGAAGAGGGCGAGGGAGTCCTCGCGGGAGACCAGCTCGGCGTGCAGGAAGGCCTCGCGCCCGGTCGCCGGCACCGCTTTCAGCGTCTCCGCCGAGACGGTCAGCCGGTAGCCGACCCCGCCGGCGTCGATCACGACGTGGTCGGGGCGGCGGACCATCACCTCGCCGCGCACCGCGGCGATCATCCCGCCACCTTCGCCGCCGCCAGCTCGACCGCCTCGCGCCGGCCGGCGCCGCCGCCGTGGCAGATCGCCACCGCCAGCGCGTCGGCCGCGTGGTCGGGATGGGGCGGCTCGGGCAGCGCCAGCAGCGTCCCGACCATCCGCTGGACCTGCTTCTTGCCGGCGGCGCCGGAGCCGCAGACCGCCATCTTGATCGCCTGCGGCGTGTAGGCGAAGCACTCGACGCCGGCCTGCGCGGCGGCCAGCATCGCCACGCCGCTCGCCTTTCCGACCGCCATCGCCGTCTGCACGTTCTTGCCGAAGAAGACGTCCTCGATCGCCATCGCCTTCGGCTCGTGCCAGGCGATCAGCTCGGCGAGCGAGGTGTGGATCCGCTCCAGGCGGCGCTCCATCGGCACCCCGGCCGAGGTTTCGACCACACCGCCGTCGAGGGCGACCATGCGGTTGCCCTCGACCCGCACGATGCCGAAGCCGAGGTTGGCGGCGCCGGGGTCGATCCCCATCACGACTTGCATAGGGAGTGATTCTGCGAGGAAGACCGGATGCCTTTACGCGGCGAGCTGCTGCAGGACCTCGTCGGGGATGTCGAAGTTGGCGTGGACCTCGTTGACGTCGTCGTCATCTTCCAGCGCCTCGATCAGGTTGAGCAGCGATTTGGCGTCGTTGCCCTTGACCTCGACCGTGCTCTTCGGCTCCAGCGCCGGCTCGGCCGAGCGCACCTCGACCCCCGAGGCCTCCAGCGCTTCGCGGACCGCGCCCAGGTCGCCCGGCTCGCACAGCACCCGCAGGACGTCGCCCTCGTCGCGGACGTCGTCGGCGCCGGCGTCGATCGCCGCGATCAGGTCGTCCTCGCCGTAGCGCTCGGCGTCGACCGTCAGCACCCCGCGTTTCTCGAAGATCCAGGCGACCGAGCCCGGCTCGCCGAGGCTGCCGTTGTGCTTGGTGAAGGCGTGGCGGACTTCGGCGCTGGCGCGGTTGCGGTTGTCGGTCAGCACCTCGACCAGGACCGCGGCGCCGCCCGGGCCGTAGCCCTCGAAGACGATCCGCTCGATCGCCGCGGCGTCGGCGCCGACGCCCGAGCCGCGGTCGATCGCGCGCTGGATGTTGTCCTTCGGCATCGAGGCTTCGCGCGCCTTCTGCACCGCGGTGGCCAGCGCCGGGTTGTTCTCTGGCTCGCCGCCGCCGTCGCGGGCGGCGACGGTGATCGCGCGCGCCAGCTTGGTGAAGAGCTTGCCGCGTTTGGCGTCGGCGGCGCCCTTCTTGTGTTTGATCGAAGACCACTTCGAATGCCCGGACATCGTTTGCCATTCTATGAGCACGGGGATGCACTCAGAGACCGCCACCCATTCGCACGGGACCAGCCCCGCCCGGGGAATGGCGGCGAGCGTCGTCTTCGTCGTCATGCTGATCGCCGCCCTTGCCCTCTGGACGGCGATCCCGGTCGGCTGGCTCTACATCGGCTCCAAGGTCTCCGAGACCCAGTTCCCGGCCGAGGGCCCCTACGCGATCGTCGCCGTCGGGATCATCGTCTCGATCGTCCTCGACGCCTGGCTGATCGGCTTCCTCAACGGCCTCTACATGCGGATCACCGGCACCAACCGGCTCGCGCCGATGCGGCCGAGCTGGCTCAAGAGCGCGCGCGACAGCTCGCCGATGCGCGGCACCACGACCGTCGTCGAGGCGGTCCTGATGGGCTCGGTGATGCTCGCCGTGCTCGCCTTCGTCGGCTGGTTCTTCCTGCTCGCCGGCTCGCCGATAGCGAACCAGTAGTCAGACGACGAACTTGCCGTCTTCTTGCATCACCGTGCCGTCGACGACGATCTTGCCGCCGAGGCGGAGGTCGCAGACGAGGTCGGTGTGGACCGCCGACTCGTTCTCCCCGCCCGACTCGGGGTAGCTGCGGCCGACCGCCATGTGGACGGTACCGCCGAGCTTCTCGTCGAGCAGCACCTCGCGGGTGCCGCGGTCGATCGCGTAGTTGGTGCCGATCCCCAGCTCGCCGAGGCGGCGGGCGCCGTCGTCGGTGTCGAGCAGCTCGAGCAGGTACTCCTCGCCGCGCTCGGCGCTCGCCTCGACGACCCTGCCGGCCTCGAAGCGCAGTCGCACCCCGGCGACCTCGCGGCCGCCGATCGTCGCCGGCAGGTGGAAACTCACCTCGCCCTCGACCGAGTCCTCGACCGGGCCGGTGAAGAACTCGCCGTCGGGCATGTTGTGGCGGCCGTCGCAGGGGATGAACTTGCGCCCGGCGATGCCGAGCGAGATGTCGGTCCCCGGGGCGATCACCCGCACCTCCTCGTGGCCCTCGATCCACTCCGCGAGGCGCTTGCACTCGGCCGAGGCGCGCTGCCAGGCGGTCAGCGGGTCCTCGTCGTCGGCCAGGCAGGCGCCGTAGTAGAAGTCTTCGTAGTCGACCAGGCTCATCTCCGCCTCGGAGGCGTAGGCGTTGGTCGGGAACAGCGTGTAGACCCAGCGGAACTCGCCCTTGGCGCTGCGCTCCATCGCCCGGCCGAGCAGCTCGCCGGTCGCCGCCTGGCGGCGCATCTGCTTCTCCGGCGGCACCGCCGAGAGCTCGCGGGTGTTGCTGGAGGCGCCGATCGCGATCCGCACGTCGACGTTGTCGAGCAGCCATTCGGAAACCGGCGAGATCCACTCGAGCTGGGCGTCTGAGGCGTGCCTGTAGTAGGCGACCGCCTGGCCGTCGAGGGAGACGTTCATGATCGGGTGGGCGCCGGCCTTCAGCACCTCCTCGTAGACCGCGCTCAGCAGCGGCTCCGCCGCGCTCTCGCCGTCGATCGAGACGACCTCGCCCTCCTTCACCTCGGTCGAGTAGCCGACCAGGATCTTCGCCAACCGCTCCGCTCTCGGGTCTCTCACGTCTCCGCCTCCTGGCGCCCCATACATGGGCTCCCGCTTCGTTCGTTCGCGCTAATGATCACCGGAAGTCTCGCTCACTCTCGCCGCGCTCGCAGCGCCCGTAGTCATTGCCATGTACAGGGCGTGCAGCCGCGGGTCGTCGGTCAGCTCGGGATGGAAGGCGCAGGCCAGGACCCGGTCCTCGCGGATCGCCACCGGGTGCCCCTCGTATTCGGCGAGCACCTCGACCCCGGGCCCGGTCCGCTCGACCCAGGGGGCGCGGATGAACGCCGCCCGCAGCGGCTCGTCGCCGATCCCGGTGACCTCGAGGTCGGCCTCGAAGCTCTGCAGCTGGCGGCCGAAGGCGTTGCGGCGGGTGGTGGCGTCGATCAGGCCGAGATGCTCGTCGTCGCAGACGATCATCCCGGCACAGGTGCCGAAGACCGAGCCGCCGGCCTCGACATGGTCGCGGATCGCCCCCTCCAACCCGGCCGATTCGATCCCCTTGACGATCGTGGTGCTCTCCCCGCCGGGGATCACCAGCCCATCGAGCCCCTCGAAATCGGCCGGAACCTTGACCTCCTTCACATCCGCCCCCAAGCTCTCGAGCATCTCGAGGTGCGCGGCAAACCCACCTTGGATCGCCAGGACCCCGACTCGCAGATCAGGCACCGCGG
The DNA here is from genome assembly GCA_963702955.1 of uncultured Solirubrobacterales bacterium. Classification (GTDB taxonomy): domain Bacteria; phylum Actinomycetota; class Thermoleophilia; order Solirubrobacterales; family 70-9; genus VRUE01. The sequence goes on from OY969774.1 coordinate 815,638, forward strand.
TCCTGGAGAAGCGCATCGGCCGCAGCCAGATCGGCGATCTCGAGCCCCGGCATCGCCTCGCCGAGGCCGATCGATGCGGCCGCGACCCGCTCGGGGTCGTCGAAGTGAGTGGTCGCCTCGACGATCGCCCGCGCGCGACGCTCGGGGTCGGCGCTCTTGAAGATGCCGGAGCCGACGAAGTTGCCCTCGGCGCCGAGCTGCATCATCAGCGCCGCGTCGGCCGGGGTGGCGATCCCGCCGGCGCAGAACAGCGGCACCGGCAGCCGGCCGGCGCCGGCGACCTCGTGGACGACTTCGAGCGGCGCCCGCAGCTCTTTGGCGGCGCCGGCGAGCTCCTCCGGGCCGAGCTGGGCGAGCCGCTTGATCCCGCCGACGATCTCGCGCATGTGGCGGACCGCCTCGACCACGTTGCCGGTCCCGGCCTCGCCCTTGGAGCGGATCATCGCCGCCCCCTCGCCGATCCGCCGCAGTGCCTCGCCGAGGTTGGTGGCGCCGCAGACGAACGGCACCTCGAAGGCCAGCTTGTCGATGTGGTTGGCCTCGTCGGCCGGGGTCAGCACCTCGGACTCGTCGACGTAGTCGACCTCGAGCGCCTGCAGGACCTGGGCCTCGGCGAAGTGGCCGATCCGCGCCTTCGCCATGATCGGGATCGTCACCGCCCCCTCGATCCCCTTGATCATCGCCGGGTCCGACATCCGGGCGACGCCGCCGTCACGGCGGATGTCGGCCGGAACCCGCTCCAGCGCCATCACCGCGCAGGCGCCCGCCTCCTCGGCGATCCGCGCCTGCTCGGGCGTGACCACGTCCATGATCACCCCGCCTTTCAACATCTCGGCGAGACCGGTCTTGACGCGCCAGGTAGCTCTCTCAGCCATCGCGCCCCATATTACGGGGCGGTCGCTACTTCAGTTTGTAGGCGCGGATGCGGTCTTTGTGCGCCGCTTCGTCACGCGCGTAGAGACCGTGCGCCAGACCCTGCACCAGCGCCATCAGCGCCGTGTTGGAGCGGGCGAAGGAGGGGCTGTTGGAGGAGAAGTAGAGCGTCTGCTCGGCGTGCTCGCCGACCTCCGACATCGAGGCGTCGGAGATCGCCAGGGTGCGGGCGCGGCGGTGCAGGGCCAGCTTCATCGCCCGCAGCAGCAGCGGGTGGGCGCGGCCGCAGGAGAGGACGATGACCAGCGTCTCCTCGTCGATCCGCCCGAGCCGCTGCAGCGACTCGCCGCCGGTGCTGGCGACGATCTCGGCGCGGATGTCGAGCAGGCTGAGGATGTGGCGCAGGTAGCTGGCGAAGAAGGCCATCTGGTCGACGCCGACGATCACCACGCGCTGCGCCTCGGCCAGCGCCGCGACAGCGCCGTCAACCTGCTCGCGGGTCAGGTGCTTCGCGGTTTCCTCGAGGTTGGAGTAGTCGGCGCTGAGCGAGCCCTCGAGCTCGGAGTGGTCGAAGGAGAAGAGCGCGGCGCCGGAAGCGGCGCCCTTGGGCGCCGTCGTCGCGGTGCGGTACTCCTCGATCGCGGCCTGCTGAAGCTCGGGATAGCCCTCGAAGCCGAGGGCCTGGGAGAAGCGCACCACCGTCGATGAGGAGGTGCTCGCTCTCCGGGCCAGCTCCTCGGCGGTGAGGAAGGCAGCCTCGTCGAGATGGTCGACGATGTAGCGGGCGACGTCTTTCTGCGAGCGCGAGAATTCGTCGAAGCGCTCCTGGATGTACTCGGAGAGGCTTTTGAGCTGGGACGATTTCGTTGCGGTCTTGGTCACGGCGATCCATTTCGCCGGTGCCCCCGCATTCCCTTCCGATCTGGTTGGATGAGCTTTGAAGATGACCTTGGAGCAGGCGCTTCGCCTTACCAACCGCAACATGATCGCCTTCGACCTGGTGCTCGGGTCGGCGGCGATCGCCGCGCCGGCGGCGACCCTGCGGGTGCTGGGACACGACGAGCCCTCGCCCGACGCCACCCACCTGTTCCGCCGCTGCGGTCCGATCTGGCTGACCTTCGCCGCGGCGCACGCGGTCGCCGCGACGCGCGGCGAGCGCCGCGACTGGTGGGCGCTGGCCTGGCTGCGCGGCACCGAGATCGCCACCGACGCGCTCTGGTCGGAGTCGCCGGCGCTGAGCCGGCCGGGGGCGAAGCTCGGCCTGCGGCTCGCCGGGGTCGCCAACCTGGCGATGGCCGCCGGCTTCAGCCGGCTCGCGAGACGATGAGCGGCGACGCCGGCCCCAGCAAGCGCTGGAGCCTGCGCGGGACCGACGACGAAGGCAACGAGGTCTGGCTGATCCGCAGCTTCGGCCGCAAGCTCTACCGCTGTCCGGGTTGCCACGGCGACATCGAGATCGGCAGCGAGCACACCGTGGTCCAGTACGTGCTGCGGCTGGGCGGCACAGAACACCACCACTGGCACCGGCGCTGCGCCGAAGAACTGCTCGTCCCCGACCTGCGCGGCGTCAAGAAGGTGCCGGCGTCGGAGTCCTCGCAGTCGCGGCTCGAGGCGCGCGGCCGCCGTCCGTCCGGGCGGCGCGACCGTTAGATGACCCGCGGTCCCGGGCTTCTCTCCCTCTACGCGCGGATCTGGCGCACCTACTTCGCCTGGGCGGGCTCGCTGCTGCTGCTCGCCACGGCGGTCTTCGTCCCGCTCGGGCTGGTCCACGCGATCCCGGTCCACTTCGAAGTCGAATCGCTCGACTTCGGCAGCGGCCTCAAGGTCTTCGCCGCCTCGCTGGCGGTGCTGGCGCTGACCGGGATCGGCCTGCTGGGCGAGGTCTTCTACACCGGCGCGGTGACGATCCTGCTCGCCGACCCCTACGACGACGAGCCGCCCTCGCTGCGGCGGATCGCCGGCAAGCTCAACTACGGCCGGCTGATCGCGATCGACGTGATCTACGTCGTCCTCGTCGCCCTCGGGCTGACCCTGTTCGTGGTCCCCGGCGTGCTCGTCTTCGTCTACCTCGGCCTGGCGGCGCCGGTGGTCGAGATGGAACGGCGGACGATTTCCGGCGCGCTGGCCCGCAGCTTTCGCCTCGTCCGGGGGCACTTCTGGCACGTGCTGGCGGTGCTTGTCCCGATCGAGCTCGCCAGCGACGCCGTGACCGACCTGGCGACCGCCCTGACCCACGCCCTGCTCGGCAACTCGCTGTTCGCAGAGTGGCTGACCGATACCGCGTCCAATGTCGTCCTCACTCCCTTTTACGCGGTCGCCGCGGTGCTGCTGACGATCGACCTGGTCGCGGCAAAGGATGGAACCGCGCCACAACTACACTCGGCCCCGGCAAGCCGATGACCGTCGCCTCGATCTTCAGCGACTTCTGGAACGACCAGATCCTCGCCAACCAGAAACAGGGCCTCTTCCTGGTCCTCGTCGGTTTCATCCTCTCCTTCGCCTTCATCCGCATGAGCACCCGGCTGATGCGCAGCCCGAAGGTGCCCTGGTGGCCGGGCAGCGTGGTCAGCGACAGCGGCGTTCACCTGCACCACCTGGTCTTCGGGATCGTCACGATGATGGTCGCCGGGGCGCTCGAGTTCGCCGCGCTCGGGGACAGCCCGCTGACCGAGATCTGCGCCTTCGCCTTCGGCGTCGGGGCCGGCCTGACGATCGACGAGTTCGCGCTGTGGGTCTACCTCGACGACGTCTACTGGGCCGAGGAGGGGCGCAGCTCGATCGACGCGATGGTCATCGCCGCGGCCGGGATGATGCTCGTCCTGCTCGGCTTCAGCCCGTTCAGCTTCGACACCAGCTCGGTCGAGCAGACGATCGGCAGCATCCTCGGCGCCGTCTTCGTCTTCGTCCTCGTCGCGATCTGCTTCGCCAAGCAGCGCGTCCTCCACGGCACCATCGGCTTCTTCCTCTTCCCGATCGCGATCTACGGCGCCTCGAGGCTCGGCAAGCCCGGCTCCGCCTGGGCGCGGCGGCGCTACGGCGAGCGGCGCCCGGCGAAGCAGGTGGCCGCCGAAGCCCGCTTCCCGCCCGACCGCCGCACCGAGCGCGTCAAGAACGCCTTCCGCGACCTGGTCGGCGGCAAGCCGAGCGAGGGCGTCGCCGCGGCCAAAGACGAGGCGCTGGCGGCGACCCGCGAGGCGGCGGAGGAACTGCGCCACCAGGCCGAACGGGTGACGCACCCGAAACGACCGGGCTGAAGTTGCCCGCGCGCCTACACTCGTCCACAGGGATCGCATGAAGCGCCTCGCTCTCATCATCGTGGCCGTCGCGACGGCGCTGCTCGGCGCCGCACTCGCCCATGGCGAGTCGGTGCAGCAGGGAAACCTGCGGGTCGGCTTCGACGCCGGCTTCACCCCGCACTCGCTTCCCCGCACCAAGGCGGTGCCGGTGCGGGTCAGCCTCGACGGGTCGGTCGCGACCGCCGACGGCAGCCGGCCGCCCGAACTGCGGCGCATCTCGATCGCCCTCAACCGCTACGGCCGGCTGACGACCCGCGGCCTGCCGTCCTGCAGCCCCGGGGCACTGCAGGCGGTGTCCTCGACGACCGCCCTGCAACGCTGCCGGCCCGCGCTCGTCGGCCGCGGCCGCTTCGACGCCAACCTCGCACTTTCCGGCGAAAAGCCGGTGCATATCGACGGCAAGGTGCTCGGCTTCAACAGCGCCCTGCACGGAAGGGCGGCGATCGCGGTCTACGTCGGCGCCGACAGCCCGGTCAAGGCCTCGGTCGTCCTCATGTTCAAGATCGCCCACCCCGAGGGGGGTCGCTTCGGCACCGTGCTGTCAACCCGCGTCCCGGAAATCGCCGGCACCCTCGGCTACGTCACCGACGTATCGCTCTCGTTCGGACGCCGCTACACCTACAAGGGCGAACAACTCAGCTTCCTCAGCGCGTCCTGCGCCGCCCCCAGCGGCTTCCCGGGCGCGATCTTCTCCTTCGCCAGAGGCAGCTTCGCCTTCGCCAACGGCCAGCACCTGACCAGCACGGTCGTCCGCGACTGCCACGTTCGCTAGAAGCCGGTACCGCGGCGGGTCGCCGTGGGGCGCTCCGCCGCGGTTCCGAAGGCCCTCCTAGTGGGCGTACTTTTCGGCTTCTTCGATCCCCCGCTGGGCTTCTTCAGCGCCCTTTTCGATTCCCTGCTGAGCTTCCTTCTTGCCCTTTTCGATGCCGCGCTGGGCTTCTTCCCTGCCCTTTTCGATGCCCTGCTGGGCTTCCTGCTTGCCGTTGGCGACGCCGTTGCCGGTTTCTTCTTCCGCCTTCTGGAAGCCCTTCTTGACTTCTTCCTTGGCCTTTTCGATCCCCTGCTTGGCTTCTTCGGCGCCCTTTTCGATCTGCTGCTGCGCTTCGCTGGAGCTGTCGCTGCTGCTGCTGCTGCCGCAGCCGCTCCAGGCGATTGCGGCGATGACTACCGCCAGCGCGGCGACCAGCGCCGGGACACGGCGGGCGCGCTTCCGCTTCAAGCCTTCCTCTGACACGTCCACTCCTCTCGTTGGGATCTGCGCGGAAGCCTAATGCGCGCCGAGGCGGTCGCTCGGCCTACCATCGGACGGTGGCCGAGCTGCATGTCCTGCGCGTCTTCGTCAACGAGGAGGGCGAGTGGGGAAATCCGCTGGGTGTGTTCCTCGACGGAGCGAGCATCCCCGTGTCCGAGCGTCAAGGGATAGCGACAGGGCTCGGCTTCAGCGAGACGGTCTTTGTCGAGAACAGGGCGAGCGGTCGGATGCGGATTCACACGCCCGAGGTAGAGCTGCCGTTCGCCGGCCATCCGACGGTGGGGACGGCGTGGCTGCTGGCGCACGAAGGGACGCCGGTCAACGTGCTGCGCCCCCCGGCCGGCGAGGTCGGTGTGCGGATCGAGTCCGACGCCGCCTACGTCAGCGCCCGGCCGCAGTGGTCCCCGCGCTTCGAGTACCTCGGGCTCGAGGCGCCGGACGAGGTGCGGGCGCTGGCGGGCGCGCCCGGCGGCGTCAACGCCTACGCCTGGGCCTGGATCGACGAGGCGGCGGGGACGATCCGCGCCCGCGCCTTCGTCCCCGAGGCCGGCATCGCCGAGGACGAGGCGACGGGGTCCGCCGCCCTCGCCCTCTGCGCCCGGCTGGAACGCCCGATCGTCGTCCACCAGGGCCACGGCTCGGTGATCCGCGCCCGCCCCGTCGCCGGCGGACAGGTCGAGGTCGGCGGCCGGGTCAGCCTCGACGCGGTGCGCGGCTAGAGTCCAAGGCCACCCACCCCGCGCTCGTTCCAACCGAGGTGGTGGGCGAGCTCGTGGCGCAGGGTCCGCTCGACCTGGCGGGCGAGCAACTCGCGGTCGTGCCCGAAGTCGCGTTCGAGCGTGTCCCGGTAGATCACGATCCGGTCTTCGTAGCGTTCGCGGGCGACGCCGTCCCCGTAGTACTGGCCGTACGCGCCGGCCTCGGCTCCGAGGTCGGAGACCACCACGGGAACCTTCGCCAGCACCTCCTGGAATTCGTCGGGCAGCCGGTCGATCGCGTCGGCGACCAGCGATTCGAACTCCTCGGCAGAGGCATCGGGCATGTCCCTAAAGGTAGCTAGGCCTTCTCGCGCCGCCGCAGCCGGTCCGCAGCGAGGCGGTCGGCCTGTGCCCCGCTGCGCAGGTGCTTCTTGTAGTAGCAGGGGCACGGGTTGTCCTCGCAGGCGATTCCGTCGTTGTCGGCGTCGAGCCGATCCGGGTCATAACGCGGACCGCCGTGCTTGAGGAAGAACACCTGAGCCGCCCGCTGGGTCGAGAAGTCCTTGCAGTCCTTGTCGCCGGCGGAGGCGCCGGCCGGCAGCAGGGCGATGAGCAGAACGATCACGGCGACCGCGGCAACGAGAACGGCAAGCAGGCGGACGGGCAGCTTCATGGGTCTCCCTTGGTTGACTGGAGCGAGATCCCGACCGTACCGTATTAGGAACTACCCGGCCCAGGGAGAAGGCGCCGGCACAGGCTGCCGCTACCCTCCCCACATGACTTCCATCGCCGATCTGGAGACGCTCCCCGGTGCCGACCTGGTCCGGCGCGGGGTCGAAGACCTGAAAGCCGATCGCGAGTCGGCCGAGGCGCTGCTCGTGTCGATCGGCGCGCCGCGCCTGTGATCGGTGGGAGTCGAAGTGGGCCGAGTCGATTCCATCCCCCGAGCACAAGCTCTACCTACTTCTCTCGCGCGAAAAAGGCAATGCCGCCCACTCGGCTTACAACGCCCTGATCCGCCGGCTCATCAGCTTCGAGCGAGCGGCCGCGCGTGTGACCGGACCGTAACGATTTGGACTCACATGTCACCGAGAGGGGGCTCCGGCTCATCGTTTCGAATGACGACCATCGTCGTCATATACCAATTGCCGTAGCCAGGCCCAGAGTCCGACGTCGTGGACTGCGTGATCGAGACAATTCTATCCAGATCAACACCTTCCAGCGTCTCATTCATCCAAGACACGGCCTCGGGGACATTTTCGTGGGCTTTCGCGAAGGTGAGATAGCTCGTCATGTGATGACCTTATAAAAGCTTGATCATGCGCTAGTCGTGGGCTGCTTGCCTGGCGGCCGAGCGCAGTCGCACTCACTCAGCCACACATCGCACGAGCAAGCATCTCGAACTCCTCGCGGGTGATGCTGCAGTTGCCGCGTCGAAGACTGTGGCCGCTCTTGTAGATCAGCTCGAGCGATACTCCCTGCACCACCGGAAGGTCGGCAACGAAGGCCGTCTCGGTGACGTAAGGCCATTGAGCAGAGCTGAGGACCGCCGTTTCTGGCCCCAAGATAGATGACGATCAAATCCTCCTTCTTGTATTTCGGTAGCGGCGCCGAATCGCTGATCCAGCCACGGTGCCACCAATCGGGGTTGCTCGGATCGTGGTAGGCGGACTTCAGCCAGTAACGACGCGAGTGGGCCGTCGCCTCGTCCTCGGCGAGAATCTGCTCAAGCTCGTCGGTCTGCGGCAGATCGACGGGCGGACCGTAGTCCGCAGGCTCGCCGGGGACCTTGCTGATGCGCTCCAACGCGTCGAATTTCTCAATAAGCCGTTTGGACACAGGGTCAGCATCGCTCCACCATCTGGCAAAGATCGCGGCCGCCTCGTTGATCTGTGCCCTGTCGAGGACCACCCCGAGCTCGGCATTGCCCCGCTCGGTGCTGCCAAGCCCAGCGTTGGTCAGATTGCCCGAACCGATCAATCCCCAGTTAGAGTCAACCACGCTCACCTTCGCATGGAGATTGCGTCTGCTGGCGATCTCGAAACCGCCCTCCCGCAGAATTAGAAGTGCCTTTGGATCCAGCACCCCCACCTTGACGCTGCCGGGTACCAAAGCAGTCATCAGCCGCCGTTGGACCGCAGGCGACTTCGCGACGGACTTCACTATGTGGGAGGCGATCGGTGCGGACAGATAAGGGCTCGCCAGCCAGATCCGCTCACTCGCGCCTTCAATCTGCCGTAACAACTCGCCACGGGCAAAGGTGAGTAGGTCCCCAGGACTTGAGGGCATCGAATCCTAGAATGTACCACGACAAATAACGCTACCCGAAAAGACGGCCCAGCAAGGCCAGGCTTACCCGCCTGAGTTCGGTGGAGTCGAGGACCAGTTTCTGGACCAAATTTTGAGGCCGTTGCGGGAGGATTGAATTGTCTGCCCTTCCGTCTTGCTGCCCTGCGAAACTCAGACGGTGCCCCGAATCAGCAGCTTCTTCGGCATTGTGATCGAGATGTACTTCGGCGACCATCCTCCGCCGCATTTCCACGCCCGCTACAGCGGAGAATCGGCCAAGATCGAGATAGCGACGGGTGCGGTGCTGGCAGGATCCCTTTCCAATCGAGCGCTTCGACTCGTGCGAGAATGGGTCGAGCAACATCGGGGCGACCTCAAAGAAAATTGGGATCGAGCCGTCCACAACGACAAGCCAGAGCCGATCGAGCCATTGCAATGAGCGAAATCATCAACATCACCGAGGTCGAGCCCCTTGATGGGTTCTGGATTCGCGCGACCTTCTCGGACGGGGCGATCAAGGAGATCGACCTAAGCGAGCTGATCTCAAGGGGGAGCGTCTTCGCACCGATCCGCGAACGCCGAGAGGTCTTCAACCAAGTGCACGTCAACCACGAGACTCGCACGATCGAGTGGCCGGGAGAGGTGGATCTTGATCCGGAGGTTCTCTACGGCCGTTTTGAACCGGCGTCCGGAGCGCGCATCGACCGACGGACGATTCGCGAGCCCGCGCACGCAACCGGCTGACCGCTCGCTCATGGGGCGGGCAGGACTCGAACCTTCGACCGACGGATTATGAGTCGCGCTGGAACCCGTCTATAGAGCCGAATCTGGCCCGTTAAGGGCCTATTCGACGGACTACGCCGCGATTGGATGGCCGCCCGAGTCGCGGGCCTCGATATGAGCGCGAGGGGGAAGCTGCAAAGTGCCCTGGTCGAGGCGCTTGAAGCGAAGCAGGAGCGCTGCCGCAGCGCGCGACCAGCGTGCGAAGCCATGCGCCTGCTCAGGCTGGACGAGCAGCTCGTGTCCGTCGGGGTAGACAATCACGACGGGATCGCCGTCGAACAACGCGCGGGTCGCCATCTCCCCTTGATGGGGATTGTCGGCCGAGATGAAGTGCGCTCGATTGGGGTAGCGAGCGGCCATGTCTTCATCTTCGATACCAGCGAGGACCCTCTCAGTTGCGGGATCGATGTCGGCGTCGTGACTCATGACTCTCGCCATTGTCTCACGATCTCCGGAGCCTCCGTCTTGGCTTTCTTGATTGCCGCCGCCATCGCCTCGTTGGAGGAGCTGAACTCAAGGATGGCCGGCGCCTTCTTTCCGCCAGCCCGCGTGTACTCGTGCTCGTGGTGCTCGTCAACCACATCGGCGTTGTCCCAAAGCCGCACGGTCGTCCACTCGCCGTCCTCGAGGCTCTCCAGATCTCTCGCTCTTTCGGGACCACAGACAGAGGCTTTCAAAACCTCCGGCGCGAAATGGGGCAATGAGCCCTCTACCATCAAAGGTGATGAGAAGCACGCCATTGTTGATCAACCGCTGGAAACAAATCGCAGGATCATGGAAGAGCTACAGCGCAGCAAATTCACTCGGGCCCGGAGAAGTCGCAAACGAGCGACTGATCGAAGCCGTGCTCGATCCTGATCGCTATCCCGAGGGAACCACCTTTATCGCCGCCGACCAGGAGGGCTTCAGCTCGATCCTCGCCGAAGCAGTGGCGGAGCACCGGCCAGTCGCAATTTTCTTCCCCGACGGTCACGAGATCGTCACCGCCTGAGTGCCCTTCTCCCTCGTCGCATGGGGCGGGAAGGACTCGAACCTTCGACCGACGGATTATGAGTCCGCTGCTCTGACCAACTGAGCTACCGCCCCGTGGGGCGAGGGTAGCGATTAAGCGCTGAACAGCTGGGCTAGGGAGCGGCCTACGTCCGGGGGCTCTTCCTTGCCCTCGGCCGCCGCTGCGGCGCCGTCGGCTAGGGCCTTGGCGGCGTCGCCGATCTGGTGGGTGCGGCCACCGCGGAGGACGCCGGTCTTCTTCGCTTCGGAGAGGTCGGATTCCATCAGGCCCGCCAGCTCCGCCAGGCGGCGCAGGCCGACCGCACCGGCGGTGCCCTTGAGGGCGTGGGCCTCGGCCCGCAGGGTCTCGAAGTCTTCGGTCTCGGTGGCGAGGCCGGCCGCGATCACGTCGCAGCGTCGTTTCGCCTCCTCGGCGAAGGACTTCAGCAGCTCTGGATCCGGTGCGGTTTTCTCGCTCATTCGCCAATCACATCCTTCACGACCCGGGTCATCTGGTCAATGCCGAATGCGCCCTGGATCACCGCCCGGATCGTTCCCTGGCGGTCGATCGCGAACAGCCACGGCTCGCTCGGCAGGTGGAACGCCCGCACCTGCGAGCGCACGCCCTTGCTCGGATCGTTGTCCTTGTAGATCTCCATGTGGATGAACGCGGCCTTGTCGCCGTAGCGGTGTTTGACCTGCTCGGCCACGTCGACGACGGGGCCGCAGACCCGACTCTGGCAGAACTGGGGGGTCGCAAACAAGAGGAAGATCGGTTCCCTTCCCAGAGCTTCCGCGTAATCGACCCGATTCTGCGTGTCCGGCGGCACCCGCGTGGTGATCTTCGAGAGGTCGCCGTGGACGTCGGCCGCGGTCGGCGTGTGGATCAGCGGCGCCTTTTCGCCGACCTTCGGCACTTCTTCGAATTCGCCGACGGTGGCGCTCGGCAGCAGCGACGCCTTGGTTTCCCCGCCCTGCTTGATCAGCGCCGCGATCCGCCACTCGCCGTTGCCGGTGAAGTCGATGTTCGTCGTGTAGACGGCGGTCGCCGCGTCGGGATCTTCGCTGGTCGTCTTGGCGCGGTATGCGGGCTCGGTGGCGAGGGTTTCGAGCGACGCCGGGAAGGGACCGACTGCCGGCTGTTCGAGCGCTTTGGCGCGGGCCTGCGCGAGGGCGCTCTTCTCGTGCTTGCCGCCCTTGCCCGCCGAACCGCCGCCCGCCCCCTTCGGCTTCGGGACCCTGGAGGCGTAGAGCGCGATTTCCGCGTCGTTGACCTGGGTGCGATCGCGTTCGAAGACGCCGACCGGATAGCGGTTCACCCCGGTGTGGAAGACCAGCGCCGCGGGCGAGACGACGAGTTCGGAGTGGCCGTCGGCCGTTTCCACGATTTCGCCCAGCGTCTTGCCTTCGGCGGCTGGGAAGGCGCTCTTCGGCGGCGCCGGGCGGTTGCCGGCCGCGGCCGACGTGGAGCCGGTCGAGTCGGAGCCGCCGCCGCAGCCGGCGACGAGCGCGGCGACCGCGAAGGCGCAGGCGAGAATGCTTGTGGCTCGGCGCTGGAGCATCAAAGGGACCGCATGTTATTGGGCGACCGGTAGGCTGCGCGGCGGCGGAATTCGAGCACGGAGGAGAGAGCGTTGGCGGATCGAGCGGCACTGGTCACGGGGGGCTCCAGCGGGATCGGGCTGGCGATCGCCCGCACCCTGGGCGAAGAGGGATACGCGCTTACCGTCTCCGCCCGCCGGCCGGAGAAGCTCGACGCCGCAACCGCCGGCCTGCGCGACGACGGGATCGAGGTGCAGAGCGTCGCCGCCGACATGAGCGAGGAGGAGGAAGTGGTCGGCGTCTTCGCCAAGCACCGCGAGGCCTACGGGCGGCTCGACGTGCTGGTCAACAACGCCGGGGTCGGGATCGGGGCGCCGATGGAGGAGATCCAGACCAAGTACCTCGACATGCAGCTCGCGGTCAACCTGCGAGCGCTGGTGATCGGCACCCGCGAGGGGCTGCCGATGCTGCGCGAGGCGGGCGCCGAGCACGGCAAGGCGCTGATCGTCAACACCGCCTCGATCGCCGGCAAAGGCGGGCAGGCGTGGCTCTCCGTCTACGCCGCGACCAAGGGCGCGGTGATCAACTTCACCCAGTTAACCCATCGCGAGGCGGGCGGCTCGGGCGTGCAGTGCACGGCCCTGGCGCCGGGCTTCGTCAACACCGCGATGACCGAGTTCGCCAAGGGCCAGGTGCCGGCCGAGGAGATGATCCGGCCCGAGGACATCGGCGAGGCGATCCGCTTCCTGCTGCGTACCTCGCCCAACTGCCACGTGCCCGAGATCGTCTTCACGCGTCCGGGCGAGGGGCTCGATACTCCCTAGCATGCGGTTCCTCGTCGCCGCCTTCGGCGACCCCGGCCACGTGTTTCCGGCGATCGCCCTGGGGCGGGCGCTCTCTGGGCGCGGGCACGAGGTGACGGTCGAGACCTGGGAGGAGCGACGGGCGGCGGTCGAGGGAGCCGGCCTGGGCTTCGCCGCGGCCGAGGAATACCGGATGTTCCCGCCGCCGGACCCCGACTCGGCGGAGGGCGCCCACGCGGCCGAGGCGGCGCGGGCGCTGCTGCCGCTGCTGGAGGAGATGCGGCCGCACGCGGTCGTCAGCGACATCCTCACCCTGGCCCCCGCACTCGCCGCCGAGGTCGCCGGCGTGCCGCGGGCGACCCTGATCCCCCACATCTACCCCGTGGTCGAGCCGGGGCTGCCGTTCTTCGCGGTCGGCCTGCGGCCGCCGCGCACGCCGTTCGGGCGGGGGGTGTGGCGGGCCGGGCAGCGGGCGCTGAACGTCGGGCTCGAGCAGGGACGCAACGACCTCAACAAGCAGCGGGCGAGGCTCGGCCTGGCCCCCACCGAGCGCTTCCACGGCGGGATCAGCCCCGATTTGGCGCTGGTCGCCACCTTTCCCCAGCTCGAGTACCCGCGGCGCTGGCCGGCCGGGGTCGAGGTGACGGGACCGTTGACGTTCGAGCTGCCGCATCCCGAGATCGAGCTGCCGCCTGACGATGAGCCGCTGGTCCTGATCGCGCCCAGCACCGCCCACGACTCGGGCAACCAGCTGGTGCGGACCGCTTTGCGAGCGCTGGCCGGCGAGCCGGTGCGGGTAGTGGCGACCACCAACCGCGTCGTGCCGCAGAGCCCGATCGAGGTTCCGCCGAACGCCAAGCTGGTCGACTGGCTCAGCTACAGCCAGCTGATGCCGGCCGCCTCGCTGGTGATCTCACACGGCGGCCACGGCACCGTCTGCCGCGCCCTCGCCGCCGGCACCCCGCTGCTGATCAGCCCCTTCGTCGGCGACATGAGCGAGACGGCGATGCGGGTCGACTGGGCCGGCGCCGGCCTCTCGCTCCCCTGGCGCCTCTGCCGCCCGGCACCGCTGCGCTGGGCCGCTCGCCGGATCCTCGGGGACGGCTCGTTCACCGCCAGAGCCGCTGAGCTCGGCGCCTGGGACAAGGCCCACGACGGTGCCGAGCGGGGCGCTGAGCTGGTCGAGCGGCTGGCCGGCTCAGGAAGTGACGCAAGCGAAAAGCTCCGGGGGTGGGACTCGAACCCACAACCCTTCGGTTAACGGCCGAATGCTCTTCCAAATTGAGCTACCCCGGATTAACACGTCGGGCTAATCCGAAGTGCCACCCCGGACAGCGATCGACTCCCGGGACTTTACCGGCAGCTCAGCGATTCCCGCCTCGACCTCGGCATGGCAGTTACCGCAGAGCAGAATGCATTTCTTTGCCTCGGCCCTCGACCGTGCGAGAGAGCGCGACTGCCCCTGGTGTCCAAGATGGAATGCCTTGGTGGTCGGGTCCAAATGATGGAAGTGGAGAGCCTCCTGGCAACGCGAGTATTCACACAGCGCACATCGCCCACCGGCCTCTTCGACGAGTACGTGCTTGACGATCCGCCGACGCTTGGACACGGCTTCCGATCTACAGCGGACGCACCGGTAGTAGCCACGGCCCTCGAGCACGAACGAGGTCGGTCCGTGGTGTCGGCAAACCATCTCCGCTCTCTTGGGATCGCCCGGAGGGCGAGGGCGGCGGTGACGGAAGGTGCGAAGTTCGTAGCGGCGCATCCAATGCCGAACCGTCGATGTACTCCGATCAAGTCGATCGGCGATCTCCCGTAGGGTCAAGCCCTCCTCGGCCAAAGCTTCGAGCGTCTGTCTATCCAGCGCTCCTTTTGGGGCGTGTCGGTCCGCGTTATGCGCCTCAAGGCCAAGTTGCTTCAGCCAGTAGCCGATGGTCAACGGGTGCTTGCCGACCCGCTTACCGATCGCCTCAAGTGACATTCCTTGCGCCAGACATCCCTCCAAGAAGCCCTTATCCATGGAGATATATTGTCATCAACCTCGGACAGAAAGCTGCGCCTCTGGTCAGCCCCCGACCCGCTCGGTGTGGGCTATTCGTTCGACCAGGGCGGCTCGTTCGCGGCTGAGGGCGGCGCGGCGCTCGTAGTCGTCGGCCTCGCCGGCGGCGGCGATCTCCGACTCGATGCGGCGTTGCTCGAGCAGCAGGTAGTTGAGGTCCATCGCCTCCGACGAGGCGGGCTCGTCGTGGGCGAGGATGACCAGCTCGGCGATCAGGCCGGAGAGCTCGTCGTCGTCGTGGGGAAGGTTCGAAGCGGGGTCCTCGGGGTGTTCGCGCAGCCAGGTCGCGGCCCGAACGCCGCTCGGCGAGAGGTGCGCGTCGGTGAGGCGCGCCAGGTAGTCCCTGCCCTCGGCCGGCAGGGCGATGCACATCGCCAGCAGGGCGCGCTCGCGCCGTTCGCGCGAGGTCAGCTCCCCCCCCTGGCGCCCACGCGGAGTCGCTCCTCCCCCGCCCCGAGGCGGTTCCGCGGAACCGCCGCTCAGCGGCTTCGCCGCAACCACCCTTCCCTTCACGGTTGCGGGATCCATGTCGAGGCGATCGGCCACTCGCTGAATCAGCGCATCTTGGCTTGCGCCTTCTCCCACGCCGGCGACCACGGGTGCGATTTCCGTGTTCAACGTCCGATCCCGCTCGGCCGGACTTGCCCCCCGGGTCCGCTCCAGCGCCAGCCCGACCTGGAAGGCCGGCAGGTCGACCGCGTCCTCGACCAGCGCCCGGAAGCGCTCCGCACCACCCTCCGCAGCGATCATCTCCGCCGGGTCCTCGCCGGCCGGCATCGCCGCCACCCGCAGCCGCACCTTGCGACCCGCCGCGACCCGCTGCGCCCGCAGCATCGCCTCCTGCCCCGCCGCGTCGGCGTCGAGCGCCAGCACGACCTCGTCGACCATCCCCGACAGCGCCGCCACCTGCTCCTCGGTGATCGCCGTGCCCATCACCCCGACCGCCTCGCCGACGCCCGCCTGATGCAGCGCCAGCACGTCGGTATAGCCCTCGACCACCACCGCCCGCCCCGCCTTGGCGATCGCCTCCTTGGCGAGGTCGATCCCGTACAGCATCCGGCTCTTGTGGAAGAAGTCGGTCTCCGCCGTGTTGACGTACTTCGCCCCCTGGTCGGAGCGCATCGCCCGCCCGCCGAAGCCGAGCGTGCGCCCGCGCCGGTCGCGGATCGGGAACATGATCCGCTCGCGGAAGCGGTCGTACTCGCCGCCGCTGCGCCCCTTCTGCGCCAGCCCGACCGCGCGCAGTTCCTCGACCTTGAAGCCGGCGCGCTGGCCGCGCAACAGGACCGTGTCCCAGGCGCTCGGCGCGTAGCCGACGCCGAAGGCCCGCAGCACCTCCTCGCCCAGCCCGCGGCCGGCCAGGTAGTCCCGCGCCTTCGCCGCCTCCGGCGCGTCCCAGAGGAAGTTGGCGTAGAAGACGGCGACGCGGTCGAGCAGGTCCCCCAGCCGGCGCCGCTGTTGCCGCCGCGCCTCGGCCTGTGGGTCCTCGCGCTCGCGCTGCAGCTCGACCCCGTAGCGATCGGCCAGCAGCTCGACCGCCTCTGCGAACCCCAGCCCCTCCTTCTCCTCGACGAACTTGATCGTGTCGCCCCCCACCCCGCAGCCGAAGCAGTGGTAGAGCTTTTCCTGCGCGTCAACCGAGAACGAGGGCGTGCGCTCCTCGTGGAACGGGCAGAGGCCGACCCAGCGGGCGCCCTGGCGGCGCAGATCGGTGTGGGCCGAGATCACCTCGACTATGTCCACGGCCTGCTTGACCCGCTCCAGGCTCTCCTCGGAGATCAGCGCCATCAGAAGCGCGCCTCCTCGGGCACGGTCAGCTCGGCGAAGCGGGCGATGCAGTAGCGGTCGGTCATCCCGGCGACGTAGTCGGCGACCCGCTGGCAGTCGCTCGCCCCGGGCTCGCTCTCCGGCGTCTCCCCGGGGTGCTCCAGGTAGTGGTCGAAGAGGCCGCGGACGGCGCCGTGGACCCGCTCCTGCTCGCGCCGCGCCGCCTCGCCCAGGTAGACGCGGTCGAACATGAACTTGCGCAGCCGCAGCATCGCCCCGCCGACCTCCTCGCTCTGCTCGATCTCACCGGCCGTCTGCGAGCGCTCGACGATGTCGCGGACCAGGGTGTCGATCCGCTTCGACCCGGTCGGACCGAGCAGCTCGATCTCCGCGGCGGGCAGGTCCTCGGCACGCAGGATCCCGGCCCGCAGGGCGTCGTCGATGTCGTGGTTGATGTAGGCGACGCGGTCGACCAGCTTGACGATCCGCCCCTCCAGCGTCGCCGGCCGATCGGAGCCGGTGTGGTTGAGGATGCCGTCGCGCACCTGCTCGGTCAGGTTCAGCCCCGCCCCGTCGCGCTCGAGCACGTCGACCACCCGCAGCGAGTGGACGTTGTGACGGAAGCCGGAGCCGCAGCGCTCGCGCAGCGCCGCGTCGAGCGCGTCCTCGCCGGAGTGGCCGAAGGGCGGGTGGCCGAGATCGTGGCCGAGCCCGATCGCCTCGGTCAGGTCCTCGTTGAGGCCGAGCGCGCGCGCCACCGTGCGGGCGATCCCGCAGGCCTCCAGGGTGTGGGTGAGGCGGGTCCGGTAGTGGTCGCCTTCGGGAGCGATGAAGACCTGGGTCTTGTGCTTGAGCCGACGGAAGGCCTTCGAGTGGACGATCCGGTCGCGGTCGCGCTGGAAGGGCGTGCGCAGCGGGCTGTCGGACTCCTCCACCTGCCGCTTGGCCGGGTAGGACGGCGTCGCCAGGTCGGAGAGGAACTCGGCCTCCCAGGCTCTTACGCGGTCCTCCAGAGTCGCCGTGGCCTGCACGGTCCCGATCCTAGGGCCTGGCTCAAGCCGCGGAGCGGAGCTGGACGTGCGCGTGGTGCTCGAGCGTCTCGCCGACCGCCCGCTCGACCTGGCGCAGCGCCCCCTCCCCCGCCTCCGGCGCCTCGGCCAGCGGCGCCGCGATCGCCCCGACCATGAAGGCGTGCGCCTCCTCGGAGAACGGGAAGGCACCCGCTTCGCAGCTCGCGCAGACGACCCCGCCCGCGGCGCCGGAGAAGCCGACCAGGTGCTCCGCCTCGCCACAGCTCACGCAGGAGGCGAGCTCCGGCGAGAAGCCGGCGGCGAGCGCCAGCTTGAGGCGGAAGGAGAGCGCCGTCTCCAGCGCCGCAGCCCGCTCCGCCGTCGGGTCGTCGAGCAGCGCCAGGTAGCGGCAGAGCAGGTTGTAGGCGGGCGGGTTGGGCTCGGCCGAATCGAGCAGCCGCAGGACCGCGTCGCAGCCGCGGGCGGCCGCGGTCAGCGCCGGGCCCGAGGAGCGCAGCCGCGGGTAGCCCTCGACGGTGGAGACGCCGGTGACGGTGAGCAGCTCGCCGCGCCCTTCGTGCAACATCAGGTCGAGCCGGAAGAACGGCTCCAGCCGCCCGCCGAAGCGCGAGCGCGGCTTGCGCGCCCCCTTGGCGATCGCGCCGATCCGCCCCCGCTTTGCGGAGTAGAGGTGGAGGATGCGGTCGGCCTCGCCGTAGCGGATGCTGCGCAGGACGACCGCCTCCGTCTTCAGCGTGGTTCCGGGCATGACCCTACGGTGAATGGCGCGCCGGACGACGGCGGCGGCGCGGTTTGCGCCGCAGCTTCGCCTGGCACTCCGGACAGAAGTAGGTCGAGCGCCCGCCGACGACGATCCGCTCGATCGTCCCCCCGCAGCGCGGGCAGGGCTCGCCCTCGCGGGTGTGGACGAGGAACTCGTCCTGCATCCGTCCGCGCTCGCCGCGGCCGTCGCGATAGTCGTCGATCGAGGCACCGCCGCCGTCGATCCCCGCCTCCAGCGCCGCGACCACTCCGTCGCGCAGCGCCTGCAGGTGCTCGGGCTTCATCGAGCCGGCGGGCGAGAGCGGATGCAGCCGCGCCCGGAACAGCGCCTCGTCGGCGTAGATGTTGCCGACCCCGGCGATCCCCTTCTGGTCGAGCAGGAAGGACTTCAGCGGGACGCTGCGCCCGGCCGCGATCTCGCCCAGCGCCTCGGGCGTGAACTCCGCCGAGAGCGGCTCGATGCCCAGCCGGGACTCGAAGTGCTCGTCAAGGTCGCCATCGTCGAGCAAGAGAGCCTCGCCGAAGCGGCGCGGATCGGTGAACCAGACCTCGCGGCCGTCGTCGAGCCGGAAGCGGGCCCGCAAGTGGCGCTCCTCGGTCGAGCGCTCGGAGATGACCAGATTGCCGGTCATCCGCAGGTGCATGACCAGCGTCCGTCCCCCCGACAGCCCCAGCAGCAGGTACTTGCCGCGCCGCCCGAGACCCTCGATCCTGTGGCCCGAGACCGCATCCTCCAGCTCCTCCGGCACCACCGGCCGCGACCAGCGCGTGTCGTATATCTCGAGCGCCTCGATCCGCCGCCCTTCCAGCTCCGGCTCGAGCTGACGGCAGACCGTCTCGACCTCGGGCAGCTCGGGCATCGCCCGGTTCTATCAGCCCTCGATCGCCCGCGGGTGCGCCTTGAAGTAGACGTCCTTCAGCTGCTCGCCGGAGAGGTGCGTGTACATCTGCGTGGTCGCGATGTCGGCGTGGCCGAGCATCTCCTGCACGGCGCGCAGGTCGCAGCCCCCCGCCAGCAGGTGGGTGGCGAAGCTGTGGCGCAGCGTGTGCGGGCTCATCTGCCCGGCCAGGCCCGCCTCGCGGGCGTGGCGCTGGACGATTTTGTAGAGGCCCTGGCGGCTCAGCGGCCCGCCGCGGAAGTTGACGAACAGCTTCGGCTCATGCCGCTCGCCGACCAGCTTCGGCCGGCCGCCGCGCAGGTAGGCGGAGATCGCCGCGATCGCCTGCCGGCCGAGCGGCACCAGCCGCTCCTTGGAGCCCTTGCCGCGAGCGCGGAGGAAGCCCTCGTGCAGGTCGACGTCGCTCGTCTCCAGCCCGATCGTCTCCGAGGCCCGCAGGCCGCACGCGTACATCACCTCGAGCAGCGCCCGGTCGCGCAGCGTCGTCGGCTCGCTGCCGCGCGGCGCCGCGAGCAGCTTCTGCACCTCGGAGTAGTTGAGGACCTGGGGCAGCTTCCTGGCGCGGCGCGGCGCGCTCAGCGCCGCGGTCGGGTCGTCGCCGATCAGCTCGTCGCGGCGCAGGTGCTTGTAGAAGGAGCGCAGGCAGGCGGTCTTGCGGTGGATGGTCGCCGCCGAGCAGGCGGGGCGGTTGTTGCCGGTCGCCAGGTCGGCGAGGAAGTCGCCGATGTCGGCCGGCCGCGCCTCGAGCGCGTCGAGGCTGTGGGCGGCGAGGTATTCGCCGTACTGGAGCAGGTCGGTGCGATAGGCGTTCAGCGTGTTGCGCGAGAGCCCCCGCTCCAGCTCCAGGTAGGAGAGGAAGTCGAGGACGAGTCCCTCGAAGCGAGTCTCGGCCGCGGGGCGGGGAGCGACGGCGACAGCCATGCCGGGTGGTTCTGCCGCGCCGGCCTCATCCCTTGCCGCGCAAGGCGGCGCCCGCGGCGAGCGGCGCGGCGAAGAACAGCGGGTCCTCCGCGAGGTCGCGGCCCATCGTGCGAGTCGGCAGGCCGGTGGCGGCGTAGCCGGCGAGGTCGGCGGGGGCTTCGCGCAGTTTGTGGCGCCAGCCCGAGGCCTCGGCGAGCAGCGCGGTCGCGACCGGCTCTCCCGCCGGCACGGCGACCTCGACCGGGCCGAGCAGCATCCGCATCACGGTCAGCGTGTGATGGCTGACGATCCGGTGGCGGTCGCGCAGGTCAGCAGCAGAGAGCCGCGGCGAGAGCAGGGTCGGGAGGCCGAGGGCGAGGGCGGCGTGGGCGCTGTCGAGCGCCGCCATGCCGCCGTGGCCAAACGCCGTCTCGGAGCCGATCATCCCCGGGCCGGGACCGACCAGGGCCGCGTCCCAGCCAAGCTCGCCGGCGGCTGCGTCGAGCGCGCCCGCCACCGAGAGCGCCTCCTGCTCGCCGCCGTAGGCAGGCGCCGCGGTGACGTGTCCGCAGAGCAGGCCGCGCTCGCGCAGCTCGGCGACGTCGCGACTGAGCGTGCCCGGCAGCGCCCCGCCCGCCGTCTGCACGTAGCCGAGCTTCAGCCCCGGCCGTGCCTGCCCAGCCGCCCAGGCGGCCGGCGCCAGGTGCCCGTGCAGCGGCAGGACGAGAACCGGAATCCCCCCTGCCGCTCCCTGCTCGCCGAAACCGCGCTCGACCGGCTGGACCGGGTGCTGGAGCGAGGAGTAGTTGAGCTTCATCACGTGCTCCTCGCCGCCCTCGCCGCCCTGCAGGCCGCGGGTCAGGTTGACGTGGACGACGTCGAAGCCGCCGGAGCCGAGCCCGAGGTCGAGCGCGGCGACGTTGACCACGACCTCGTCGCCCTCGCGCATCTCGCCGAGCAGCGACTCGTCGGCCCAGGCCGGGCGCCGCTCGCCGTCGACCTCGACCGTCAGCGGGTCCTCGCCGACGACGACGCCCCGGCGCAGCTTCAGCCGCCCGCTCACCCCGAGGCGGGATCGGCGCCGGCCTCGGCGACAATCCCTTCGCAGACCTCGAGCATCGCGTCGAGGCTGCGCAGCGAGACGCTCTCGTCGGCGGTGTGGTTGGCCTCGGTCCCGTTGGCGAGCAGGATGCAGTCGAAGCCGCCGGCGATCAGCGCGTTGGCGTCGCTGCCGCCGCCGGTCGCGGTCCGCACCGGCTCGAAGCCGGCTCGGCGCAGGCCCGCCTCGGCGAGTTCGAGCGAGCGCGAGGACGGCGGGATCTCGTAGCCGCGGAACAGCTCCTCGACCCGCACGTCAACGTCGCAGCCGTGCTCGCTCGCCCCCCAGGCGCAGGCCTCTGTCAGCTCGCCGGCGACCGCGGCGGCGCGGTCGGCGCCGAGGCTGCGGGCCTCGGCGAGGATCCCGCAGTGACCGGGCACCACGTTGCCCGAGGTGCCGCCGGAGATCAGGCCGACGTTGGCGGTCGTGTTCTCGTCGAGCCTTCCCAGCTCCATCCGCGCGATCGCCGCGGCCGCGGCGGCGATCGCGCTGCTGCCGTCCTCGGGCCGGATCCCGGCGTGCGCCTCGACCCCGGCGAAGTCGGCGCGGATCTGCTGCTGGGTCGGTGAGAGGACGATCACCTCGCCGATCGCGCTGGCGTGGTCGAGGATGAAGCCGCAGTCGGAGCGCAGGACGCTCGCGTCGAAGGCCTTGGCGCCGCGCAGCCCCTGCTCCTCGGCGACGGTCAGCAGCAGCTCGATCCCGACCGGCGGCGGCTCGGACGCGTAGCGAGCGACCAGCTCGACGAATACCGCAACCGCGGCCTTGTTGTCGGCGCCGAGGATCGTCTCGCCGCGGCTGCGGAAGACGCCTTCATCCTCGACCACCTCGATCTGGCCGGCGTGGGGCACGGTGTCGATGTGGGCGCAGAACATCGCCCAGCGGTCGCCGCGACCGGGCAGCCGGGCGAGGATGTTGCCGGCGCCGGCTTCGGCCGGG
The DNA here is from genome assembly GCA_963702955.1 of uncultured Solirubrobacterales bacterium. Taxonomy (GTDB): domain Bacteria; phylum Actinomycetota; class Thermoleophilia; order Solirubrobacterales; family 70-9; genus VRUE01. Next base: position 837,620 of record OY969774.1, read on the forward strand.
CCGGCGGCGTCGTCCTCGCTCAACTCGAGCCCGAGCGCCCGCAGTTCGGCAGCGAGCGTGTCGGCGACCTCGCGCTCCTCCCCGGTCGGGCTGCGGATCTCGCAGAGCCGCACGAACGTCTCATGGAGCCTCTCCACGACGGACAGGCTAGTGGGCTACGGAGGAATCCTCGCGCTCGTCGATCTCGGCCCCGCCCGCCGGCTGCGCTCCCGCCTGGCGGGCGGCGGCGCCGACGAACTCGCGGAACAGCGGCTCGGGCCGGTTGGGGCGCGAGTTGAACTCGGGGTGGAACTGCGAGGCGACGAAGAACGGGTGGTCGGGCAGCTCGACCATCTCGACCAGCCGCTCGTCCGGCGAGGTGCCGCCGCAGACCAGACCCTCGTCTTCGAGCCGGCGGCGCAGCTGGATGTTGACCTCGTAGCGGTGGCGGTGGCGCTTGTAGATGACCGCCTCGCCGAAGATCTCGCGCGCCCGCGTGCCCTCGTGCAGCTTCACCGGGTCGGCGCCGAGCCGCATCGTCCCGCCCATCTCGGAGACCTCCTTCTGCTCGGGCAGCAGGTCGACCACCGGAAACGGCGTCTCGGGATCGAACTCGGCCGAGTTGGCGCCCTCCATGCCGGCGACCGAGCGGGCGAACTCGACCACGGCGATCTGCATCCCGAGGCAGATGCCGAGGTAGGGGATCGAGCGTTCGCGGGCGATCCGCGCCGCCGCCACCTTGCCCTCGATGCCGCGCTCGCCGAAGCCGCCGGGGATGAGGATGCCGTCGGCGCCCTCCAGCCGCTCGGGCTCGAAGTTCTCCGAGTCGACCAGCTCGACCTCGACCTCGACCCCGTGGTGGAAGCCGCCGTGCTCGAGCGCCTCGATCACCGACTTGTAGGCGTCGGCGAGCTGGACGTACTTGCCGACGACGGCGATCCGCACCTTGCCCTCGGCGGCGTCGGCGCGGCGGATCATCGCCTCCCACTCGGCCAGGTCGGGGGGCGGCGCCTCCATGCCGAAGTGGTCGAGGACGAGGTCGTCGACGCCCTCGGCGCGGAAGACGAGCGGCACCTTGTAGATGTTGTCGACGTCGTGGGCGGAGATCACGGCGTCGACGGGAAGGCTGGCGAAGAGGGCGATCTTGCTGCGGATCTCGCGGTCGAGGCGGCCCTCGGAGCGGCAGACCAGGGCGTGCGGCTGGACGCCGATGCGGCGCAGCTCGTTGACCGAGTGCTGGGTCGGCTTGGTCTTCAGTTCGCCGGCGTGGCCGACGTAGGGGACCAGCGTCAGGTGGACGAACATGCTGCGTTTCGGCCCCAGGTCGGTGTAGAGCTGACGGATCGACTCGAGGAAGGGCAGCGACTCGATGTCGCCGACGGTGCCGCCGATCTCGGTGATCACGAAGTCGACCGACTGCGACTCGGCGACGATCAGGATCCGGTTCTTGATCTCGTCGGTGATGTGGGGGATCACCTGCACCGTGGCGCCGAGGTAGTCGCCGCGGCGCTCGCGGTTGATCACGGTGTTGTAGACCGAGCCGGCGGTGACGTTGGAGGCGCGCGAGGTGTTCTCGTCGGTGAAGCGCTCGTAGTGGCCGAGGTCGAGGTCGGTCTCGGCGCCGTCCTCAGTGACGAAGACCTCGCCGTGCTGGAAGGGACTCATCGTCCCCGGGTCGACGTTGATGTAGGGATCGAACTTCTGCAGCTGCACGCGGTAGCCGCGCGAGACGAGGAGGCGGCCGATCGAGGCGGCGGCGATTCCCTTGCCGAGGGCCGAGACGACGCCGCCGGTGACGAAGATGAAGCGCGTGTCTCCTGGTTTGGACCTACTCATTGTCTGCCGAGCGAGTCTAACCAGCGCAGTGGCGGAACCGCTTCGATCGAGTTAGAAATAGATCGCAACTCGCCGTAAACGGTCAGCGCCACGACCAGCGCGAGGGCGATCAGGCGGCCGCTGCCGCCCAGCGCGGTGAGCAGCCAGACGCCGGCGATCGCCCCGACCAGGTTGGAGCCGGTGTCGCCCAGCATCGCCCGCTCGCGCAGGGTGAAGGCGGCGCCGATCAGCACCGGCCCGGCGAAGATCCCCAGCAGCTCGATCGGCGCCAGCGTCCAGGCGCCGAGGCAGAGGCCGGCGCCGAGCAGGGCCAGGCCCTTCTCCGCCCGCCCGGGCCGCAGGTCGAGCAGGTTGAAGGCGTTGGTGGCGAGGATCAGCAGCGCCACGTCGGCCAGGTAGCGCCACGATTCGAGCCCGCGGCCGGAGACCACGTAGGCGGCCAGCGCCAGGGCGCCGATCGCCTTGATCGCCCCGGTCGAGAGCCGCCCCTCGCGCAGCGCCCGCCCGTGACCGCGCCAGCCGCGCGGCGCGCTCGCCGCCTCGCCCCGCCCCAGCGAGTCGTCGAGGAAGCCGAGGAAGGCGACGCCGAGCACGTAGGGCAGCCAGCGGCGCAGTTCGGGCTCGAGCAGTTCGAGGCTGCCGCGGTCGTCGAGGAAGGCGAGCGGCGCAAGCGCGACCAGGCCCGCGGTCGCCAGCACCGCGCCGAGCGGGAAGGCGAGCAGCGCGCCGCGGTAGTTCTCGCGGGCCAGGCCGGCGTCGAGCAGCCCCCGCACCCCGGCCGGGACGACGAACAGCGCCACCGCGATCGCCACCGGGAAGCCGACCCAGGTCATCGGCGCGGCGCCAGCAGGTCCGGCAGCAGCTGGTCGGCGCTGCCCTTGATCCCGAAGCTGCCCTCGGCGCCGAGCAGCGCGAAGACGGTCGCCAGCCGCCCGGCGACGAGGTCGACGTCGTCGACGCTGGAGAGGTCGTTGGCGGCGAAGAAGGAGATCGACGAGGGTTCCGCGCTCGTGCTCTCGACCCCGACCGCGGGGGTGTGCGTGCCGACGATGCCGCCCATCAGCCCGGACTCGATCCGCCCCGCGGTCGCCCGCTGCAGCGGTCCCATTTCCTGCGGCTGATCGCGGACGACGATCACCCCGTCGAGCGCACCGAAGTTGCCGCTGGCGCGCGAGAAGAGGTGGCTGCGGACCCGTTTCAATAGCGTCCCGCCGCGGACCATCTGGCGCCCCACGCCGACCCCGAAGGCGGTCTGCGCTTCCGGGTTGCGGGCGATGCCCGCGAACCGGGTCTTCGCCAGGTCGCCGGCCAGGCCCTGGACGTCAACCGGCTCTCGCACGACGCCGACCCCGACCAGGCGCGCCCCGGTCGGCCCGAGCGCATCGTCGATCGCCCCGGCGACGTCGCCGGGCAGGTCGCCGAGAGCGATCAGGCCGATCCGCCGCCCCTGCAGCTGGTCGCGCACGAGCACCGGGTAGACGGCGCTGTCGAACGCGTTCGCCCGCCCCAGTTCCCCACTCAGTTCGCCGGCCCGCGCGCGGGCGTCCTGGAGGTTGCCGGTGAGGCTCTGCTCGAGGTCCTTGCGAGTGTTGGTCAGCGTGTCGCCGCCGAACTCGGCGCCGATCAGGATCCCGATCGCCAGGGCGAGGAAGATCGCGATCAGCGAAGTCGCGTGGTAGCGCGCGCTGTAACCCATCGGCGGGGGAGGCTAGATGGTCGCCCGGCCAGGCGCTACAGCCCGAGCCAGATCTTCAGCTTCAGCCAGAGCAGTTCGAAGAGGTCGTTGAGAGCCGGCGAGGTGATCACGACGACCGCCAGCAGGACCGCGAAGGCGACCAGGAAGAGCGCCGCGGGGGCGACGGTCGAGGGCGGGTTGTAGAGGCGGGAGACTCCCTTCGCATCAACCAGCTTCTCGCCGATCCGCAGCCTGGTGAGGAAGGTCGAGGACATGCCGCCGCGGTCGCGGTCGAGGAACTCGATCAGGTTGAAGTGGGCGCCGACGCTGACGATCAGGTCCGCCCCCTTCTCGTAGGACATCAGCATCGCCACGTCCTCGCTGGTCCCCGCCGCGGGGACGACCGTGTGCTCGAGGCCCAGCGCGAGCAGGCGCTCCTGGCCCGGGGCGCGGCCGTCGGGATAGGCGTGGACGATCAGCTCGGCGCCGCAGCCGAGCGCCTCATCGCCGGCGGAGTCCATGTCGCCGAGGATCACGTCTGGCTTGAGGCCGGCTTCGAGACAGCCGTCGGCGCCGCCGTCGACGGCGACGACCAGCGGCCGCACGTCGCGAATGTAGGCGCGCAGCGCCTTCAGGTCGCGGCGATGGCGCTCGCCGCGGACGACGATCAGCACCTGGCGGTCGCGGAACGAGGTCCGGATCGGTGGGAACTCGATGCTGCCGGTCAGCAGGTCGGCCTCCTGGCGGACGTGGGCGACCGTGTTCTCGGCGAACTCGGCGAGCGCTTCGTCGACCCGCGCGCGCTGCTCCTCGAAGCGGCGTTCGAGCTCCTCGGCGTCGAGCAGCCGGCCACGCAGCACCTCGCGCTCGCCGGCGCTGACCGCGCCGCCGCGGATCGCCAGCGGCTCTCCCTCGGCGAGCAGCTCGAAGGGGTCGGCGTCCTCGGCGTCGATCAGCGTCACCCCCGCTCGCACCAGCAGCAGCGGCCCGGCGTTGGGGTAGCGGCCGTCGCTGGACGGCGAGGCGTTGAGGACGACGCGAACCCCGGTCGCGATCAGCTCCTCGGCGGCGATCCGGTCGACGTTGACGTGGTCGATGACGGCGACGTCGCCGGGCCGCAGCCGCTTGACCAGGTCCTTGGTGCGGCGGCCGAGCCGCGCCTCGCCGTGGATCGCCTGCCCGGCAGACGCCCCGTTGCGACGCGAAAGCAACGCAGGGAGGCGTAGGCGACTGGCGGTAGCCACCGTGTGAGGTTACCCGCTCGAATGGGACGTGCCGCGGATTGACCGCCACATATGGTGGTCAATCCGCGGCACGTCTAGTCAGGCGGCGGCTAGAAGCTCCTGGGCGTGGCGGGTCGCCGCCTCGTCGGAGCTCTCGCCGCCGAGCATGCGGCGGATCTCCTCGACCACGCCTTCGCCGTCGAGGAGCTGCACGGTCGCCGCCGCCGGCTCGGCGGCGAGGTCCTTCTCGATCCGGAAGTGGGTCGGGGCGAGCGAGGCGACCTGTGGCAGGTGAGTTATGCAGAGGACCTGACGGCCCTCGCCCAGCGCCCGCAGCCGCTCGCCGACCACGCGCGCCGTCTTGCCGCCGATTCCGGCGTCGATCTCGTCGAATACCAGGGTGCCGGCGCCGGCTCCCGCACCGAGGCCGGTCAGCGCCAGCATCACCCGCGACAGCTCGCCGCCGGAGGCGGCGTCTCGCAGCGGCGCGGGCTCGAGCCCCGGGTTGGGAGAGAGGCGCAGCTCGACGCTCTCGGCGCCGTTCGGGCCGAAGCCGTCGGGGTGCGGCTCCAGGACCACGTCGAGCTCCGCCCCGGGCATCGCCAGCCGCTCCAGCTCCTCGGCGACCCGCTCGCGCAGCGGACCCGCCGCCTCGGCGCGCGCCTTCGAGAGCTGTCCGCCCAGCTCGGCGCGCGTCGCCCCGGCTTCGGCCAGCGCCGCATCGGTCTCCGCCCAGCGCTCCCCGGCGCCCGCCAGCCGCTCGACCTCGGCCCGGCAGCGCTCGGCGTGGGCGAGCACCGACTCGACGCTGCCGCCGTGCTTGCGCTTCAGCCGCTCGATCGCCTCCAGCCGCTCCTCGACCGCGGCCAGCCGTTCCGGGTCCGCGTCGATTCCCTCCAGATAGCCGCGCAGCTCGCCCGCCACGTCGCCCAGCTCGACCGCGAGGCCGCTGAGCCGCTCGCCGATCGCGTCGAGCTCCGGGTCGATCCCGGCGGCGGCCTGCAGCAACGCCTCGGCCTGGGCGAGGGCGCTCGCCGCGCCACCGCCGTCCTCCTCGGTGCCGACCGCGCCGACCCGCGCACCGGAGGCCGCTTCGCGCAGCCCCTCGGCGTGGCGCAGCCGCTCGCGCTCGCCCGCCAGCTCGACCTCCTCGGCCGGGTCGGGCGCCACCTCCTCGACCTCGGAGAGCTCGTAGCGGAAGAGGTCGAGATCGCGCTCGCGCGAACCGTCGCGCTCGCGCAGCTCGGCCAGCTCCGCTTCCAGCCGGCCGCACTCGCGGTGAGCCTCGCGGTAGCGCTCGCGCAGCCTCAGGTGCTCGGCGCCGGCGAAGCCGTCCAGCACCTCCATCTGGGCCGAGGAGATCGTCAGCTTGCGGTGCTCGTGCTGGCCGTAGAAGGCCAGCAGGCGGCCGCCGAGCAGCTTCAGCTCGGCCGCGGTCGCGGCGCGCCCGGCGAGGAAGGCGGCGGTGCGGCCCCCGGCGGAGACCCTGCGGCCGAGGACGATCTCCTCGGCATCCTCCGGCAGCCGCGCTGCGACCTCGGCCAGCTCCGGCTCCTCCAGCAGGCCTGCGGGAAGATCGAAGACGCCCTCGACCCAGGCCTCGGCGGCGCCCGGGCGGACGATCTGCGGCCGCGCCTTGCCGCCCATCAGCAGGTCGAGCGAGTGAGCGAGGACGGTCTTCCCCGCCCCGGTCTCGCCGGTGATCGCGTTAAGCCCCTCGCCGAGCCGCAATTCGGCCCGCTCGATCAGCAGCAGGTTCTCGATCCGCAGCTCTCGCAGCACCTGCTCTGTGTAGCACCTGGCGCGGCGGGTCCTATGCCGGAACGGGCTCGGCGGGCTGGGTCTCGCTTTTGGCTTCCACGAAGTCGCTCTGGCGGACCAAAGCGAAGCCCAGGGCGGCCACCACCAGCGAGAGAATGCCGCCGATCAGGAGGATCTCGTTGAAGCCGCTTACGAAGGCGACCTTCGAGGCTTGGACGATTTCGGCGCGGTGGGCGGGCGAAGCGACCGCGGCGGCGGCGCGGGAGCCGCCCGAGGAGACGATTTCGCCGAGCCCGTGCGGGGCGTTGGGCAGCAGCGTCGAGAGCTTCGAGTCGACCTGCGACTGGAAGACGGCGCCGAGCGAGGCGACGCCGGTGGCGATCCCGACCTGGCGGAAGGTGGTGTTGATGCCCGAGCCCATCCCGGCTTTCTCCACCGGGACGACGGCGATCGCCGCCTGGCCGATGCCCGGGTTGGCGGTGCCGATGCCGATGCCGGCGATGAGGAAGCCCGGCAGCAGCTCGGAGACGCTCGAGTCGGCGGAGATCCCTCCCATCAGCAGCAGGCCGACGCCGACCATCGTCAGGCCGGTGCCGAGCAGGATCCGGATCGGGATCCGGTCGGAGAGCTTGCCGGCGATCGGCGAGGCGAGGAAGGAGAGGACGGTGAGCGGCAGGAAGCGCAGGCCGGCCTCCAGCGGCGAGAAGCCGAGCACGCCCTGCAGGTAGATCGTCAGGTAGAGGAACATCGCGAACATCCCCGCCGAGAGGCCGAAGGCGACGGCCGAGACGCCGTTGAAGGCCGGCTTGCGGAAGAGGGCGAGGTCGAGCATCGGGTGATCGCTGCGCAGCTCGATCGCGACGAAGGCCGCCATCAGCAGCACGGATCCGATCAACGAGCCGAGGATCACCCCGCTGCCCCAGCCTTCGGGGTTGCCCCGGATCAGGCCGAAGATCAGCAGGAACAGCGCCAGCGAGAAGCTGACCAGGCCGGGCAGGTCGATCCGCGCCGCGTCCTGCGCCGCGACGTTGACCAGCTTGCGCTCGGTCAGCACGATCGCCGTCAACCCGATCGGCACGTTGACGAAGAAGATCCACTCCCAGCCGAAGTTCTCGGTGATCACCCCGCCGACCAGCGGGCCGATCGCGACAGCGCCGCCGATCGTCGCCCCCCAGATGCCGAACGCGGTCGCCCGGTCTTTGCCGTGGAACTCCTGGCCGATCAGCGCCAGCGAGGTGGCGAACATCGCCGCGCCGCCGATCCCCTGCAGCCCGCGGGCCAGGTTGAGCAGGGTCGGGTCGCCGGCGATCCCACAGAGGAACGAGGCGCCGGTGAAGACGGCGAAGCCGATCGAGAAGACGCGCCGCCGGCCGAGCCGGTCGCCGAGCGAGCCGGCGGTCAGCAGGGCAGCGGCCAGCATCAGCGAGTAGGCGTCGACGACCCACTGCAGGCTGGAGAGGCTGGCGTGCAGCGCGCGCTGGATGTCGGGCAGGGCGACGTTGACGACCGTGATGTCCAGCAGCAGCATGAACGTCGCGATCGTGATCAGGACGAGGGTCCACCACTTGCGCTCCATTCGCGCACAGCCTAGAGAACCGCCGAGCTCGGCTTCCGGTCAGACAGCCAGGTGGCCGAACTTCTCGCGGATGCGCTGGTAGAAGCTGGTTCCGGGAAGCTGCGCGAGGCGGCCGACCCCCTCGGCGAAGCGCAGCTCGACGGTGTCTCCCGAACCCAGTTCGCCCACCTGTTCGCCGTCGACCGAGACGTTGACCGGCTCGCGGCCGCCGGCATTGCCGACGTGGAGCACGTCGCCCGGCGCGACGACGAGGGCGCGCGCGGTGAGCGAGTGCGGGGCGACGTAGCTGACCACGTAGCCCTTCACGCCCCAGGCGAGGATCGGGCCCTGGTTGGCGAGGTTGTAGCCGGTCGAGCCGACCGGGGTGGCGGCGACGAGGCCGTCGCAGCGCACGTGGCCGACCTCCTCGCCGGCGATCCCGTAGCTCAGCTCGGCGACCCGGTCGTGCGGGCGGCGGATGAAGCTGACGTCGTTGAGGGCGGCCCGCGACACCCCGTCCATCTCGACCTCGAGCCCGGGCAGGTCAACCGTCTCTGTCTCGCCGGCGAAGGCCCGGCGCAGGCCCTCCCCGGCCTGGTCACGCTCGACCGCGGCGAGGAAGCCGACGGTGCCGAAGTTGACGCCGAAGACCGGCACGCCGCTGCGGGCGAAGTGGCGCAGCGCGTAGAGGATCGAGCCGTCGCCGCCGAGCACGACGCAGAGGTCGACCTGGCGGGGCAGCGACTCGACCGGCTCGACCCCGGCGGCCGGCTCGCCGTGCTTGGCGAGCTCCTCCGCGGTCGCGATCAGCCGCCACTCGGCCGCCCGAGCGGCGCGGGCGACCAGCTCGACCGCCCCGGTCGTCGCCGGCGGGTGCGAGTGGCTGATCAGCGCGGCAACGCGCTCCGTCACGGCTCCACCTCCCGCAGCGCGGTCTCCAGGTCGGCGAGCGGGGCGCCGTCGCCGCCGCAGCGGACGAAGGTCTCGCGGTTGCCCTTCGGGCCGGGCAGGCCGGAGGAGGCGAAGCCGCTGACCGGCAGGCCGAGCTCGGTGGCGGCGGCGGCGGCCGAGAGGATCGCCTCGCGGCGATCGGCGGGGTCGTGGACGACCCCCTTGCGGACCCGCTCGCGGCCCAGCTCGAACTGCGGCTTGACCATCGCCAGCACCTCGCCTCCAGGCGCCAGGCAGCGGGCGACGGCCGGCAGAACCTTGGTCAGCGAGATGAAGGAGACGTCGACCGTGGCGAGATCGGGGCGGAAGGGCAGATCCGTGGGCGCCAGCCGGCGCGCGTTGAGCCGCTCGAGGACGGTCACGCGCGGATCCTCGCGCATCCGCAGGTCGAGCTGTCCGTAGGCGACGTCGAGCGCCGTCACGCGGGAGGCGCCGCGCTGCAGCAGGCAGTCGGTGAAGCCGCCGGTCGAGGCGCCGACGTCGAGGCAGTCGCGACCGGCGACGTCGATGTCGAGCGCCTCGAGCGCGTTGTCGAGCTTGATCCCGCCGCGCGAGACGAATCGCGGGCCGCTGTCGAGCCGGAAGTCGGCGTCGGGCTCGACCAGCTGGCTGGGCCGCAGCGCGACCGGCCCGTCGGCGCCGACCCGGACCTCGCCGGCGCGCACCGCGCCGGCGGCCGCAGAGCGCGACGGGAAGAGGCCCCGCTCGGCCAGAACCGCGTCGATTCGCGTCTTCGTCACGGCTGAACCGTACAGCCGTCCGCGCAGCTTCCGAGAAAAACGCTTGCCCGATGTTTACCGACACCTTAGAATTGGGTAGAACAATCGTTCTCGGGGTCGGGAACCAGGCGTCAAGCAGGCTCTGTGACCCGCCTCACACACAAATCGCACGTATGTTCGTACTCTGATTAAAGGATCTGCACAGGGAAACCGATTGAAAGGCTGAACAAAGAACTTCCTGGCTGGGCTCGGCGCCGCCCATACGGCGTGATCGACTCCCATCGATTCGCCCGCGGCACATCAAGGGCCCTCCTACCTCCCACAGATCCACATATATAGAGATACATATCTCTCCTCCCTGTAGTAACCCCAGAAGCGCCCCGCCTCCCCGGCGGGGCGTTTTCTGTTGTGGAGGGCTCTGGCAAGCGGAATGCGGGCGCTGGCGGGCGACGAAGAATCGGTGGCCGAGGCGCCCAACGGGCCTCTCGTGCCACAGTCAGACAAGAGCGGCGCTCATTCCGGACGACGCCAGCGGCGCAGCCTCCCACTCTCGAAGTCGATGACGGTTTTCGTCATTGTGCAGGCATGCCTACTGATCTGAGCGTGGTAGACGGTGCAGAAGCGGGAGCTTGGATCGCCCCGCAGCTTGAAGGCGGCTTCGGTGGCAAGGTGAAGCAGCTGGTTCCAAACGGCTATGACGCCTACATACGGGTCCTCCATCCGGCCCTGGACCGCGACGGCGAACTGCGCGTCACCGTTTCTGCGCCGATCGTGGTACCTCCCGCCGCGCTGGCCGCGGTCCTGAGCGCGTAGACGCCTCGTCAGACCGAGACGACCAGCTCGCGCTTCGGCGTCCGGCGGGACTTCGAGTCCGGTGCCTCATCCTGGAAGCCGTAGACGAGATGCGTGTCGAGCGCCTTGGCGAGCTTGCGCATGGTCGCGAAGCTGAAGCGATGCTGGCCGCTCTCGAGACGGGAGATGACGGAATGGCTCGTCCCCATTCTCTCGGCCAACTCCTGCTGCGTGAGGCCAAGCTGCATGCGCTTGCGGATCACCAGTCGTGCGAACTGCTCGTAGGGCTGCTGCTCCCCAAGGGCGGCTCTGTATGCGGCGCTCTTGCGAGCCCGCTTCTCCATGCTCTCCGAGTGGGTAGCTCCGATTGGCGAGTCGTTCCTACGAGCCATTTCCGTCCGATCTCATCGACTACCTCCGGTCGTTAACTTAGCAAAAGTGCTAAGGTACGGTCCAAGGCGCGTCTCTTCCGGCCGCGCGTGGAGGCTTGCGAGGGCGCGCCTCCATCCGCTCCCTGAAGTCCCGCCAGCGCTGTTGGGCGACTTCGATATCGGTCCGCGGAACCGCCTTGCTCGTCTTGCGGATCATGCACAGCAGCACGAACAGATTCCCGGAACGCCGATAGAGGATTCGGTAGTGCGCGCGCCCGTAGTGGCAACGCAGCTCCCGCAGTGGCCCGTCGATTTGCGACGTGTGGGGAACGGCAGCGGAGGGTCGTCGTTGGCCAGGCCATTCAGGCGGTCGATCTGCAAGTCGATCGTCATCCGCTTGGTCGCCGCCGCCTCTATCTCGCGCACGCTCGGATTCTTCTTTCGGGGCTCAAGGGGAAACTCGTAATCGAGGAAATCCTCCACGGGCTCTGATCCGTCGGCAGCGCGGTAATAGACAACCTGGGTCGACATACGTTGCTCCTATGTCAAGCCGCCACCGCAATTTGCGGCGACAGCGAGCCTCTCTGAGTGTCAACGGTGGTCATGGATCTCTCCCTTTCAGATTCGACCAAAAGCTTCCAGACCTTGCGGGCTAGGTGGCGCTTGAGACAGCGCAGGGCCTCCATCCTGGACTTTCCCTCGGCCTGCTTTCGAGCGAGGAATTCACGCGCGGGTGGATGCATGCGGCCTTGGGTCACGGCGATGCGGTGAAGAGCGCAGTTGAGCTGGCGGTTGCCACTGCGATCGAGCCGGTGGCGATCGCGGCGGCCCGAGGAGGCGGGAACCGGCGCCACCCCGGCAAGGCGGGCCAGCTTGGCATCGGAGGCAAAGCGCTCGACCCCGGCCGTCTCGGCGAGGATCTTTGCCGCGCTCAGCGACCCGCAGCCGGGCAAGGTCAAGAGCTCCTGGGCTTTTGCCTTGACCAGGGCCGCGATCTCGCGCTCGAGCTCGCCGGCCCTGCGCGCCTGGGAGCGGATCGAGCGCAGCAGCTCGCGGGCGACGCGCACTCGGGCGCCTTGGGTGGCGCGAGAGAGCCGCCCGGCGATCCGGTCCAACCAGACCAGCCGGTCCAGGGCGCCAGCGGGGATCTCAAGCTCGGGAAAGAGCTGGTGCAGGTGCCAGCGCAGGCGCCTTTGGTCGCTGGAGCGGGCACGAACAAGGTTCTCGCGATGGTCGAGCAACAGCTTGATCTCCATCGCCTCCTCGTCGAGGTAGGCCGCGGGAAGGTTCTCGACTCCCTCCCGCAGCGCTGCCCGGGCGACGTTTGCGGCGTCGATCGGATCGGACTTGCCGCGCTCGCGCGAACCCTTGCGCGATTGGCCCATCAGCTTCGGAGGGACTCGAACGACCCGCTCGCCGCTTGCGACCAGGAAGCGCTCCAGGCCGCCAGAGACGTGGCGGCAGTCCTCGATCGCCCACACCCGCTCGGAGCCCAGGCCACGGGCCCAGTCGAGGTGCTGGGCGAAGCCAGGCTTGCGGGCAGCCGCGGTCAACTCGTCGACTAGCTTGCCGGTGCCGCCTGCCACCGCGACAGCGGTATGGGTGTCTTTGTGGGTGTCCGCTCCGATCACAATCATCCGCATCGTCCCTTCCATTTGTTTGGCCATTGGACGGACCTCCGTCGGACAGACCTAACTTGGGGCGATGCCACGCTCCTATGAAGTCACGTCGGAGATCCTCGGGGGGCGGCGAGCGACACAACGGATGCAAGTCGGCCCTCCGGGCCGACAACGACGCTAGGAGTCAGCTCGCCGTCTGCCCGAGAACCAACCGACCGGGTCGGACGCTGCCGCCGACCTTGGGGTCGACGTTGACAGTTAGGCGACACTATCCGGGCGCTCCGACAGGTTTCGTCTGCGAGACTCAGGGCCGCCGCAGGGCGCGCCTGACGACTCCAGGATGCCGGCCGACCTGCGGGCCGAGCAGGCTCCGCGTCGGGCGCGATCGTCTCCATCAGCGCGTCGAGGTCGTTTGCCTCCGAGGCCACCCGGTAGCTCGCAACCGCGTCGTCCATATCGTCATCGTGCCACAGCACTGTTCCGCGTCAATGTCGTGAATAGTGTCGGGCCATGGCCGATGTGCTGCCCGACGTGCTTCGTCCCGGTTTGCGAGTCGTGTTCTGCGGAACCGCGGCTGGATCGGCTTCCGCGCGGGCCCGCGCCTATTACGCGGGGCCGGGCAATGCGTTCTGGGCGACGCTGCACTCGACCGGGCTGACCCCCGTTCGGCTCGCGCCGGCGGAATACGGGCGCTTGCCGGAGTTCGGGATCGGCTTGACCGACGTCTGCAAGGTGCTCCATGGCTCCGACGAGGAGGTCGGGACGGTCGAGTTCGACGTCGCCGGCCTGGAGGAGCGCATCGCCGAAGCGGAACCGGCGAACCTCGCCTTCAACGGCAAGAACGCCGCTCGTGCCGTACTCGAGCGCGGGGTAGATTACGGCTTGCAGGAGGAGCGGATCGGCGGCGCGGCCGTGTGGGTCCTGCCGTCGACCTCCGGTGCCGCCCGCCGCTTCTGGAACATCGAGCCCTGGCGCGAGCTCGCAGCGGCGTGCCCCCCTTGAACATCGAGAAGGAGAACACCATGGAGAAGGTCTTCGAGATCTACATCAAGACGACGCCGGAGCGACTCTGGCGGGCGATCACCGATTCCGAGCTGCGCAGCAAGTACAGCTTCGGCGTCGGGATCGAGTCGAGCTGGGAGCCCGGCTCGAGCTACGTGGCGAGCCACCCCGCGGCGGGCGTCGAGATCAGCGAGGGAGAGAACCTCGAGGTCGAGCCGCCGCGCCGGCTCGTGCAGAGCTTCAACGCGCTCTGGGGGGACGACGTGCGGGCCGAGCCGACCTCGCGGGTCACCTGGGAGATCGAGCCGATCGGCGACTCGTGCCAGCTGATCGTCACCCACGACCGGCTGCGCAACGTGTCCGGGACCTCCCCCGGCGCCAACCCGCAACTCTTCGGCGGCTGGCCGATGATCCTCTCGGGGCTGAAGACGCTGCTCGAGACCGGCGAGCTGCTGACCACCCCGGGATCGCTGCGCTACTCGTCGTCGAGCGACCGGGCGACCTGATCCGGGCAGGGGTCCGCCTGCCCAGCGGACCTGCATATCCGGAGATACGCGCCTTCTCTCCCTGTAGTAACCCCAGAAACGTCCGCGAAAAACGAGCCGGTTCCGTCGCCACCAAGAAGGCCGGCGAGCAGGCTAACCGATTGAGCGCTTTGACGCAAGCGCGAATTTCGATCAGCTGAGCGCGGGCTCGCCGGAGCGCAGCGCGGCGAGCACGCGATCGGCCACCGACTCGCCGGTCAGCCCGACCTCCTCGCGCAGCAGCGCCGGCTTGCCGTGGGTGACGTAGCGGTCGGGGAGGCCGACCCGCAGCACCCGCGCCCGCTCGCCCGGGCGCTCGCCGAAGGCGTCCTCGAGGTGCTCGAGCACGCCGGAGCCGAAGCCGCCCGGCAGCACGTTCTCCTCGATCGTCACCACCAGGTCGTGGCTCAGCGCCAGCCGCTCCAGCAGCTCCTCGTCGAGCGGCTTGGCGAAGCGCGCGTCGGCGACGGTCGGCCGCAAGTCGTGGCCGGCGAGGATCTCGGCCGCCCGCAGCGCCACCGAGACCCCGTAGCCGTAGCCGAGCAGCGCCACCCGCTCGCCGCCGATCAGCAGCTCGCCGCTGCCGATCGGGATCTCGCGCGGCTCGGCCGGCAGTGCGGTCCCCTCGGCCGCGCCGCGCGGGTAGCGCAGCGCCGCCGGGCCGTCGTGGGCGATCGCCGTACGCAGCATGTGAACCAGCATCGCCTCGTCGCGCGGCGCCATCAGCACGACGTTCGGCAGCGGGCGGAAGTAGGAGACGTCGAAGGCGCCGTGGTGGGTCGGTCCGTCGTCGCCGACCAGGCCCGCCCGGTCCATCGCGAAGGTCACGTCCAGCTCCTGCAGGCAGACGTCATGGATGATCTGGTCGTAGGCGCGCTGGAGGAAGGTCGAGTAGATCGCGCAGACCGGCTTCGCGCCCTGCAGCGCCAGGCCGGAGGCCAGCAGGACCGCGTTCTGCTCGGCGATGCCGACGTCGTAGTACTGCTGAGGCCGCGCCTCGGCCAGCTGCTGCAGGCCGGTCCCCCCCGCCATCGCCGCGGTGATCCCGATCACCCGCTCGTCGCGCTCGGCCTCGGCGACGATCGTCGTGCCGAAAACCTGCGTGTACTGGGGCGGGGCGCCGGCTGCCGGCGGCTTCTCCAGCCGCTCCGGGGCGATCGCCTCGGGCGAGTCGGACTCCTTGACCGCGACCGGCTTCGCCGCCGGGGCGCCGTTGACGATCGAGTTCGGTTTCGCCGCGTGCCACTGCTCCATTCCCTCGAGCCCACCCTCCTCGGCCGGGGCGAAGCCCTTGCCCTTGACGGTGTGGATGTGGACGACGACCGGGCGGTCGGCCTCGAACGCCTCGCGCAGCGCCTCGCGCAAGGCGCCCACGTCGTGGCCGTCGATCACCCCCATGTAGGCGAGGTCGAGCTCCTCGAAGAACAGGCCCGGGGCCCAGTAGGCCTTGATCGCCGACTTGATCTCCGGCCCCAGCCGTTCGATCCGCTCGCCGAGCCCCAGCGGCAGCTTGGTCAGCCTGTCCTCGACCCCCTCGCGGGCGTGGTAGAGGCGCGGGTTGAGCCGCACCCGGTTGAAGTAGCGCGAGAGCGCGCCGACGTTGGGCGAGATCGACATCCCGTTGTCGTTGAGGACGATCACGATCGGCGTCTGCAGGCCGCCCGCCGCGTGCAGCGCCTCGTAAGCGACGCCGCCGGTCAGCGCCCCGTCGCCGATCACCGCGGCGACCCGGCCGTCCTCGCCGATGCCCTTGCGCATCGCCTCCTTCAGCCCGACCGCGTAGCCGATCGAGGTCGAGGCGTGGCCGGCGCCCATGATGTCGTGCTCGGACTCGGCGATCGAGCAGAACGGGGCGAGGCCCTCGTACTGGCGGATCGTCGGCAGCTGCTCCCGCCTGCCGGTGAGGATCTTGTGCGGGTAAGCCTGGTGACCGACGTCCCAGAGGATCTTGTCGCGCGGCGAGTCGAGCAGGCTGTGCAGGGCGACCGCCAGCTCACAGGTGCCGAGGTTGGCGCCGAAGTGGCCGCCGATCTCGCCGATCGTGTCGATGATGTATGTGCGCATCTCCTGCGCCACCTGCTGCAGCTGCTCGTCGTCGAGCTCGTGCAGGTCGGCCGGTCCGTCGATCCCGGCCAGCAGCGCGGTGCGGGGCTCCTCCCCGTCCTCTTGCTCTTTCGGCTTCTCGCTCATTCGTTCCTGGTGAAGATGTAGTCGGCGATGCCCCTCAGGTCGCCGCTGTCGCCGCCGGCCTCGGCCAGCGCCGCTGTCGCCTTGGCGTGGGAATCGGCGGCCAGCTCGCGGGCCCGGTCGAGGCCGAAGAGGCTGACGTAGGTGAGTTTGCCATGTCGCTCGTCACTTCCACGGGGCTTGCCGAGCTGCTCGTCGCTGCCGGTCACGTCGAGGATGTCGTCGACTATCTGGAACAGCACCCCGAGCTCGTCGGCGAAGCGTCGATAGGGAATTGTCTCAGGTTCGCCGACTCCCTCGAGGACCAGGACGACGCCGACCGCGGCGGCGATCAATCGCCCGGTCTTCAGCTCGTGCAGCGCCCGCAGCTCCTCGGCGTCGGCCGCTTCGCCGACGACGTCGGCGTACTGCCCGCCGACCATCCCGGCGACCCCGGTCGCCGCGGTCAGCTCGCCGAGCGCCGCCAGGACCAGCGCCGGCTCGCCGGGCTGGCCGCGGAAGATGCGGATCGCCTCGGCGAAGAGGCCATCGCCGGAGAGGATCGCGACGTCCTCGCCGAACTTGACGTGCGCGGTCGGCATGCCGCGCCGCAGCTCGTCGTCGTCCATCGCCGGCAGGTCGTCGTGGATCAACGAGTAGGTGTGGATCAGCTCGAGCGCCGCGGCGACCGAAAGGTAGCCGCGCGGGTCGGCGCCGAGCGCGCGTGCGGTCGCCAGGGCGAGCACCGGCCGCACCCGCTTGCCGCCGGCCAGCAGCGAGTAGCGCATCGCCTCTTCCAGCCCGGCCGCCGCCGGGGGGGCCGCGAAGCTCAGCCGGTCCAGCTCGGCGTCGACGAGCGCCCGCAGGTCCTCGGGGTAGCTCACTGCTGCCGCTGTTCGCGGATCAGGCGGTTCGCCTCCTCGACCGCCTCGGTTGACAGCTCGGCTGCCTCGCGGGCCAGCTCGGCGGCGCGCTCGTCGCTCGCCTCGGAGCCCTCCAGCTCGGCGGCGATCTCCTGCAGCCGGGCCGAGACCTCGCGCAGGCGGCTCACGAAACCCCCTGCCGCTCGCGCATCACGGCGCCGAGGATGCCGTTGACGAAGCCCGGCGCATCGGCGCCGCAGTACTCCTTGGCGATCTCGACCGCCTCGTCGATCGCCACCTCGTCGGGCACCTCGTCGCTGTGCTCGATCTCATACAGCGCCACCCGCATCGCGTTCAGCTCCAGCGGCGCGATCCGCTTCAGCTCCCAGCCGCGTGCATGGCGGGCGATCGTCGCGTCCAGCTCCTCGCGGTGCGAGTCGACCGCCTCGGCCAGCTCGCGGGTGAACGGCCGGGCCTCGCTCAGCAGCTCGGGGAGCGGCCGGCCGGTGAGGTCGCGCTGGTAACCGGCGAAGACGGCGTCGCGGCGCTGATCGGACCTACGCATGCCCCTATCTTCGCGCTTATGGGGCCCCGAGCGCCTCGCCGACGGCGCGCAACAACTGCTCGCGGCTGAACGGCTTCTCGAGGATCGTCGCGTCGGCCTCGCCCGCGGGCAAGGCGGTCCGGTCCTCGGCATAGCCGGACATGTAGATCGCCTTGACCTGCGGATGCCGATCGCGGGCGCGGGTCACAAGCTCCGCCCCGGTCATCCCCGGCATCCGCAGGTCGACGACGATTGCGTCGATCTCCTCCCCTTCAAGAATCGTCTCGGCCTCGGCGCCGCCGGTCGCGACCCTTGTCACGTAGCCGCGTCGCTCGAGCATCCGCGCGACCAGCGTCACCACCGCCTCCTCGTCGTCGACGACGAGGATCGTCCCAGCGGCTGCTCTCGGTTCGCCTCCCATGCCGATCTCCTGCCGACATGATGACGAACTACATTGTTTATTTCAATACGAACCGAGATGTTTTTCTAATTTTGACTATGCGCGCTCATGCACGCGACAGGTACTCGCCGTTGCGGGTGTCGACCCGGATGCTTTCGCCCTCGTCGATGAAGAGCGGCACCTGGACCACCACCCCGGACTCCAGGGTCGCCGCCTTGTTGCCGCCGCCGGAGGCGGTGTCGCCCTTGACCCCGGGCTCGGTCTGCGTGACCTTCATCTCGATCGCGCTCGGCACCTGCACGTCGCTCGGCCGTTCGTCGACGAACAGCACGTCGACCTCGTCGTTGGGCAGCACCCAGCGCATCGCCTCGCCGACGACGTCGCTCGGGATCTCGATCTGCTCGTAGTCCTGGCTGTCCATGAAGACCGCCGCCTCGCCGGAGTCGTAGAGGTACTGCATCTTGCGCGACTCGGTGCGGACGGGCCGGAACTTCTCCCCGGCCCGGAACGTTTTGTCCTGCACCGAGCCGTCGTCGAGCTTGCGCAGCTTCGTCCGCACGAAGGCCCCGCCCTTGCCGGGCTTGACGTGCTGGAACTCGAGGATCTTGAAGACCGACCCGTCGATTTCGATGTGGCTGCCGTTCTTGAATTCGTTCGTGCTTATCACGTATTTTGCCTGCTAATTTGGCGTTTCTTCAATGTGTAAGTCCATCCTGGGCTGCGAACCAGGCCGGAGGATATTGGAGTATCAAGCTTCCGAGGAGCCATGCCGCGCCTCGTGGACTATCAATCAGCGATTTGGTTCTCGACTATTGATCGAGACGCGCCTCTCCCTGGCGCGAGCTGTAGGGAATCTCTATACAAGAATCGAATCCGCTCGGCGCCGTCGGTGGTCAACTACGCACGGGCATGAAGTCGCTGAGCGCGCGCTTCTGCAAGCCATCGGTGTCGAAATTGCCCAGAGCGAGCCAGTTGCTGAAGCCCTTTCGGATTGCAGGCCACTCGTCGTCAACGATCGCAAACCAAGCGGTGTCGCGGTTGCGACCCTTGACGACTTGGTGGTTTCGGAAGACGCCCTCGAAGCGAAAACCGAAGCGCTCGGCCGCGACGCGCGAGGCTGTGTTGAGAGCGTTGCACTTCCACTCTAGGCGGCGGTAGCCGAGATCATCGAAAGCGTGGCTAGCGAGAAGGTAGATCGCCTCGGTGGCGGCGATCGTGCGCTGAAGCTCAGGACCAAACCAAATATGGCCGATCTCGATCGAGCCGAAGGCGGGCTCAATGCGCAGGTAGGAGCAAAAGCCCATGGGGCGGTCATGGATCAGCGGTTCGATCACGAAGTAGACGTGGCCTTCGGCAGAAGCCGCCCAGGCGAGCATTCCCTGCATTTGCTCTGGGCTGTCGTAAGGGCCATCGGGGAGGTAGGTCCAGATCGCCGGATCGCCTGCCGGCAGATGGGAGACGGCGTACAGGGGCTCGGCGTCAAGCGCCGGATCGATTGGACGCAGAAGGACGTGAGTGCCGCGCAACGCTTCGCGCCTGGGCGGCTCCACAGGGCTCCACTCAACGGGATCACCAACGGGTAGATCGCGGGGCACAACGGAACAAATACAGAAGTTTCGGCGTGAAAGTTCTGAGGCCCGAACGCTACGCTCGCTGGCGAGCTTTGCGATGTGTGCGAAGACCAGACCGTGGGCCGATGACGAGCCAGACGCAGACGGCGGGCGCGCCATCCTCCGGGCTGTTGCGATAGATCAGGCGGAAGCGCGGCTTTCCCTTGTGGCTCTCGACGTCGAAGCGGACTCGTCGGCAATCAGCCAACTCGGGTGTCAACCCGGCCCCATCGTTCGCCGGTGTGCGGATTCGCCTCGCATGCCAAGAACAGCTCAGCGATGCGACACTTCAGCGCGTGGACTTCGGCTTTCCGCTCAGCACGGGCATCTGAAGGAAGCGCCGTTAGTTCGGCGTTGTCTCCTTTAACTCCGTCGGCAAGCTCGACCTTAACCTCGGGAACGGCTTCGCCGCTCACGGGCTAGTGAACATTGATGCCGAGGTCGGCTAGCACCTGGGCGCCGTCCTCGGTGTGCTCGGCGGCACCGCTCCGAACGCGCTCGGCGGCGAGGGCCTCAACTTCGTCATCGGCTTGGCGGTCTTGGAGCGCCGCAATCTCGCCTTTCATCTCGCGCATCTGCGCTTCGAGATCGTTCAACATCTCGTAAAGCTGTCTGGATTTAGTCCCAGGAAGGAGAGGCATCAACCCCAGGATAGCCGCGCTGTCCGCCGTAACTGTCAGAGTTCGCGATCTTGCGGGCTATGTGCCTGTTGACCAGCTAGAGAACTGGTTGGTCGAGATCACGGCGGCGAATCCTAGCCATTACCCTTGGTCGGTCAGGGAATGAGGGGGAAGCTGGGGACAATCGCCGCAATCGGGGTCGCGACCTTCGCCGTCGTGCCGTTCGCGCACGGCGAAGAACCGCAGACCCGCGAAGGCTATGTGGCGCAGGTCGAGCCGATCTGCAAGACCAACACGGAAGCCGGCAAGCGAATCCTCGCCGGGGCGAGCGAGCGGATCAAGAAGCGCGACCTGAAGCCGGCCGGCAAGCAGTTCATCCAGGCCTCGAAGTCCTTCGGGCAGGGCATCGGGCAGATCGTCGCGGTGCCCAGGCCGGCCGCGGACGACGCCAGGCTGCAGAAGTGGTTCAAGTTCCTGCGGGTCGTCAAGGTGCGGCTGTTCAAGCTCGGCAAGGCGCTGGAAGCGGACGAACGGCTACGGGCGACCCACGGCGAGATCCAGCTCGAACGCAGCGCCAACGCCGCCAACAACGTCAGCTTCGCCTTTCACTTCCACTACTGCCGCCTCAGCCGCGAACGCTTCCAGTGAGGGCGCTCAGTCGCCCGCTTCCGCCGCCGTGCTGGTGGTGAGGTCGGCAGCCGCACCGCCGGAGAGGACGCGCCGGACGAGTCCGGGAGCAAGGGTGCGCAGCGCCGCCGCGAGGGCGTAGGGGCGCGGCACGAAGCGCTCCGCCCTGCCGCCGGGGCCAACCGCGACGATCGCCTCGGCGACGGCCTCCGGCTTGGAGACGATCCAGCGGGTCAGCGCTTTCTGGCGCAGCTCGGTGGCCGGAAATCCCTCGGTGGCGACGAAGCCCGGCAGGACCATGCCGACGTGGACGCCGTGCGGGCGCTCCTCCAGGTGGAGGGCGTCGGTCCAGCCGATCAGCGCGAACTTGCTCGCCGAGTAGGCGCCGGTGCGGGCGCGGGCGGCGCGCCCCGCGGTGCTCGCGACGTTGACGATCGCGCTCGGCGCCGATTCGCGCAGAACCGGCAGCAGCGCCTCGGTCAGGCGCAGGACGGCGTCGAAGTTGAGCTCCATATGGCGCTCGACGTTCGCGTAGCCCGCCTCGGCAAAGCCGCCGCGCCAGGAGGCGCCGGCGTTGTTGACGAGCAGGGTCAGGCGGCCGCCGCGCTCGGCGACGTGGGCGCGCACCCGCTCGGGCGCCTCGGGATCGGTCAGGTCGGCGGCGACCCAGCTCGCCTCGCAGGGCAGCGAGTCGGCGAGCGCCCGCAGCCGCTCCCCGCGGCGGGCGACGAGAATCAGCTCGGCGCCGGGCTCGCGGGCGAGGCGCCGCGCGGTCGCCTCGCCGATCCCGCTGGAAGCGCCGGTGACCAGCGCCGTCATCGTTCGATCCGCCACGGCGCAAGGCTATTCGCTCGCGGGCACGCGGACATCTGTTCGACTCGGCATACTGACCGGCTCCGATGGCAGAGATCCCCGTATTGCTCGAAAAACTGCTTCGCCCCGCCGCGCCCTCCGGCCACGAGGGCCCTGCCGCCGACGTCTGGCGCGAGGAGGCTTCCTTTGCCGCGCTGAGCGCCGACGGACTCGGCTCCTCGATCGCCCGGGTCGGCGAGGCCTCGCCCCTGCTCGCCGTCGTCGGCCACATCGACGAGATCGGCCTGGTCGTCACCCACATCGACGAGAAGGGCTTCCTCTGGTTCGCGCCGATCGGCGGCTGGGACCCGCAGATCCTGGTCGGCCAGCGGGTCGCCGTGCGCGGCCGCGACGGCCTGGTCCCGGGCGTGGTCGGGCGCAAGCCGATCCACCTGCTGGAAGCCGATCAGCGCAAGAAGGTGGTCGAGCTGAAGGGACTCCACATCGACGTCGGCGCCGCCGATCGCGAGCAGGCCGCGGCGCTGGTCCGGGTCGGCGACCCGGTGACGATCGCCGCCGAGCCGGTTCGCCTCGCCGGCGACCGCCTCGCCTCCAAAGCGATGGACAACCGGTTGGGCTCCTACGTCGCGCTGGAGGCGCTGCGGCGCTGCCACGAGCGCGGTTCGCTGCGCGGCAGCTTCGCCGCCGTCGCCGCGGTGCAGGAGGAGATCGGGCTCTACGGGTCGCGGACCTCGGCCTTCGAGCTGCGGCCCGACCTCGCCGTGGCGATCGACGTCACCCACGCCACCGACGCGCCCGGCGTCGACGAGAAGGAGATCGGCAGCCACCCGCTCGGCTCCGGCCCGGCGATCGGCCGGGGCTCGACTCTCTCGCCGAAGGTCTTCGAGCTGCTGGTCGAGACCGCCGAGGAGGCGGGAATCGAGTACTCGATCAGCGCCAGCGGGCGCAGCACCAGCACCGACGCCGACGCGATCCAGATCTCGCGCTCCGGCATCCCGACCGGGCTCGTCTCGATCCCGCTTCGCTACATGCACTCGCCGGTCGAGCTGGTCGACCTCGGCGACGTCGAGGCCACCGTCGAGCTGATCGCCGCCTTCGCGGCCCGGCTCGACGACGACGTCGACCTCAGGCGCTGACGGCGACCCGGTTGCGCCCGCCGGCCTTGGCCGAGTAGAGCGCGGCGTCGGCGCAGCTGACCAGCTCGTCGGTGTCGACCGGCCCCGGGCCGGAGACCGCGACGCCGATGCTGAGCGTCACCGTGACGCCGATCGGACGGCGGTCGCGCACCTCGTTGCGCAGGCGCTCGGCGATTTCGACCGCGTCGGCTTCGCCGGCACCGGGCAGGACGACGAGGATCTCCTCGCCCCCGACGCGATAGATCGAGTCGCCGGCCCGCAGCGTGGCGCGCATCGTGTAGGCGACGTCCTGCAGGACGGCGTCGCCGGCGGCGTGGCCGAGCTGGTCATTGACCCGCTTGAAGTGGTCGAGGTCGCAGAGCAGGAGAGCGTGCGAGAGGCCCTCGGCCTCGCTGGTCGGCTGGCCGTCGAGCTCGCCGAGGCGCTGCTCGAGCGCGTTGCGGTTGAAGAGGCCGGTGAGCGGATCGAGGGTCGAGCGGCGGCGGTGGGCGCGGTCGGACTCGACCAGGGCGCCGGAGAGGATCACCGTGCTCAGCACCAGCGCCGCGGCGGCGACCAGCGACTGACTGTGTTCGGAGGCGCCGGCGGGATCGACGCCGACCGTGCTCGCGACGAGCAGGGCGAGGATGTAGACCGTCCCGATCGCCATGCCGCGAGGCTCGAAGCGGGCGCCGAGCGTGACGGCCGGCAAGGCGAACAGCATCGGCGCCGGGCTGGACGGGCCACCGGTCGCGACCACCGCCGCGGCGAGCAGCAGCGGCAGGGCGCCCCATGCCCCCGCGATCCAGAGTCCCGGACGCCGGCTCGTGTTCATGAACCGATCGGCGACCGCGAAGCCGCAGAAGCCGACCGCGAGCGGCGCCAGCCACCCCCACCCGATCTGCGGACCGAGCGCGGCCAGGGCGATGGCGAGGATCGCGAAGCAGGCGGCGCGATAGGGCCTCATGCGCCGCTCCATGTCGAGCAGGCGCTCGCGCCGGGCGTCGTCGCGGATCGCCACCAGCGACTCCATCGGGGTGTCCGCGACGCTCGGGCCGGCGCCGCTGCGCGCCGGGCGGATCGTTGAGGGTACGAAGTTCACGCAAGCCGCATCGGCCCGAGCGGACGGCGACTTGAGGTTGCCTCGGAGAATTTCGCCCAATGGGCGCCCGGGCGGACCGGTCAGTCGACGATCTGCAGCTCTTTGGGCAGGCCGCTGAGGTTGCGACAACCGTCTTCCGCGACGACCACCAGGTCCTCGATCCGCACCCCGAGCTCGCCCGGCAGGTAGATGCCCGGCTCGATCGTCACCACTTCGCCGCTCGCCAGCACGTCCTCGGAGCGCGGCGAGACCCGCGGCGCCTCGTGCACCTCGAGCCCGACGCCGTGGCCGAGGCCGTGGCCGAAACGCTCGCCGTAGCCGGCGGCGGCGATCGACTCGCGGGCGACGCCGTCGAGCCGCTCGCCACCCACTCCCGCCTCGACCGCCTCCAGCGCCGCGGCCTGGGCCGCGAGCACCGCCGCGTAGACCTCGCGGCCCCGCTCGCCCGGATCGCCGGTGGCGAAGGTGCGGGTGCCGTCGGAGCAGTAGCCGTCGAGCTTCGCCCCCATGTCGAAGACGACGAGCTCGCCGCGGCCGATCTCGCGCTCGCCCGGCTCGGCGTGCGGCAGGGCGCCGTTCGGCCCGGCGGCGACGATCGCCGGAAACGAGGGGTCGCCGCCGAACTCGCGGATCCGCGCTTCGGCCGCGCGGGCGACCACGCGCTCGCTGCGACCGAGCAGGCCCCACTCCAGGCTCCAGCGCCAGACCTCGTCGGCCAGCTCCGAGGCGGCGGCGATCGCCTCCAGCTCGGCGACGTCCTTGACCCTGCGCAGCTTCTCGACCGCGCCGCCCGCGGCCACCGTCTCGACGCCGTCGGGCAGCTTGCCCCGCAGGCGCTCGAGCAGGCGGACCGAGACGTGGTCGTCCTCGAAGCCCACCCGGCCCGAGAGGCGCTCGGCGATCCCGCCCAGCCAGTCGTCGCGGACGGTGATCGTCTCCCACCCCTCGACCTCCGCTTCGGCCCGTTCGGTGTAGCGGAAGTCGGTCAGGAAGAGGCGCGTGTCGGGGCCGCAGACGCAGGCTCCGTTGGTCCCTCCGAAGCCGGTCAGGTAGCCGACGTTGACGATCTCGGTGACCAGCATCAGGTCGAGCTCGCGCTCGGCCAGGCCGGCCGCGAGCCGGTCGCCTCGCCCCCTCACCGGCCCGATACGTCCAGCTCGGCGGCCAGCCTGGAGAGCGCCTCGCGGTAGCCGTCCGGGCCCTTGCCGGAGACCTTCTCCAGCACCAGGCCGTCGAAGACCGAAACGCGGCGCCAGTCCTGGCGCGACTCGACGTCGGAGAGGTGGACCTCGACCGCCGGCAGCCGGGTCAGCTCGAGCGCGTCGGCGATCGCCCGGCTGTAGTGGGTCCAGGCGCCGGCGTTGATCACGATCGCGTCGGCCAGCTCCGGCGCCCGGTGCAGGTATTCGGCGAACTCGCCCTCCGCGTTGGTCTGGAAGAAGATCGCTTCCAGGCCGAGCTCGCGGGCGTCGCGCTGGATCCTCATCTCCAGCTCGCTCAGCGAGAGGCCGCCGTAGACCGCGGGATCGCGCCGCTCCAGCACGTCGAAGTTGACCCCGTGCAGGACGGCGACGCGGTTGTGGGCACTGGTCATGGCTGCAACTCCAGCACAGCCGCCCTGACCTCGGCGTCGTCGAGCACCTGACCGACCCGCGGCGCCCCCGGCTCGGAGAGCAGGACGAAGCCGACCCCGGCGGCGGTGCGCTTCTTGTCGCGCTGCAGGGCGTCGAGGACGGCGTCGACGTCGATCTGCGAGTCGAGCTCGGTGGGCAGGTCGTGGCGGCGCAGGACGGCCTCTACCTCCGCGCGCAGGTCGGGCGCGTCGGAGAGGCGCAGGGCGGCGAGCAGCCCGAGCCCGATCGCCTCGCCGTGGCGGTAGCGGGAGTAGCCGCTCGCCGCCTCGATCGCGTGGCCGACGGTATGGCCGAGATTGAGCACCTGCCGCAGCCCCGCGTCGCGCTCGTCGGCGGCGACGATCTCGCACTTGTAGCGGGCGCAGGCGAAGACGACGTCGGCGAGATCGTCGGGGTCGATGTCCTCGATCGCCCGCACCCGCTCCCAGAGCGCGCCCCCGGCCAGCAGGCCGGTCTTCAGAACCTCGACGAACCCGGCCGCGAGCTCCTCGCGCGGCAGGCTGGCGAGCGTGGACGTGTCGGCGATAACCGCCGCCGGCAGGTGGTAGGCGCCGGCGTAGTTCTTGCCCTCGGGCAGGTCGACGCCGGTCTTGCCGCCGTAGGCCGAGTCGACCTGGGCGACGAGGGTCGTCGGCACCTGGACGACCGGCACGCCGCGCTGGTAGAGGTGGGCGCAGAAGCCGGCGAGATCGCCGACGACCCCGCCGCCGAGCGCGACCACGTGGTCCTCGCGCGTCACCCCGAGGCGGGCCATCTCGCGCAGCACACGCTCTGCCTCGGCCATCGTCTTCGCCGACTCCCCGGACGGGATCTCGACCATCCCCGCCAACGGGGCGAGCCGATCGGCGTAGAGCGGCCCGACCGTGCCGTCGGTAACGCAACAGCGCTCTCCCGGCAGCGGCCACCAGCGTTCGTTTGACAACGAAGCGTCGGCCGCCGGGTCGAGCAGGCGCGCACCGACGAAGACAGGGTAGGAGCCAGACGCGCTGCGCGCCCAGAGCAGTCGTGCCCCCGGGAAGTCGGCGAGACGAAACAGGTGCCGCGCCGCAACGGCAACGTCATCCGGTGAGCAACCCGCAAGGATCGCGTCGGCGAGCGATTCGTAGATCGGCGTGCGCTCGGCGAGCAGGGCATCGAACGCGCGGCGGTCCTTGGCCAGAGGACGGTCGCTGCCCGCCACCCTCTCCCAAGCGGTGTCGGCGTCCACTTGGAGCCAAACGACCGTGTGCCCCCGCAGCGCCTCTCGCACCCGCTTGGAGAGAATGCTGCCGCCGCCCACCGCGATTGCCCAGTTATGGGCTTCGCCCAGTACCCGCAGAACCACTTCCTCCTCGCGAGCGCGGAAGGCCGCCTCCCCATCTCGATCGAACGCCTCTTCGATCGAGATGCCCAGCTCCCTTTCGAGCAGCTCGTCGGTGTCCACGGTCTCCCATATTTCGTGCTCCCCGAGCGCCGCGAGCGCGGTCGTCTTCCCCGCTCCCATGAAGCCGACGAACACGACCGAGGGTCGATTCACCTCGGTGACGACGGGGCGTTGCGCCTCCACCTCACCCTCGCCAGTCGATGCGCTTCTTGTAGGCCTCCACCGCGGCGAGCACGTCATCGATGTGGTCGCCGCCGAACTTCTCGCGGTAGCAGCGCGCCAGGGTCAGGCAGACCATCGCCTCGGCGACGACGGCGGCGGCCGGGACCACGGTCGAGTCGGTGCGCTCGCGCAGCGCCTGCGCCGGCTCCTTGCTCTCGGTGTCGACCGAGCGCAGCGGCTTGGTCAGGGTCGAGATCGGCTTGATCGCCGCCCGCACCGAGAGCGGCTGGCCGTTGGTCATCCCGCCCTCGAGCCCGCCTGCGTGGTTGCTCTCGCGGTGGTAGCCGCGCTCCTGCGACCAGAAGATCTCGTCGTGGGCCTCCGAGCCGGGGCGAGCGGCGACGTCCCAGGCTTCGCCGATCGCCACTCCCTTCACCGACTGGATCGAGGCGACCGCGCCGGCCAGTCGTCCGTCGAGCCGCTCTTCCCAGGAGATGTGGGAGCCGAGGCCGGGGACAAGGCCGAAGACGCGCACCTCGAAACTGCCGCCGAGGCTCTCGTTGGCCTTGCGCAGGCGGTTGATCTCGGCGACCATCGCCGCGCTCGCCTCGGGGTCGAGGCAGCGCACCGGGTCCTCGTCGACCGCCTCGAAGTCCTTGGGCGTGAGGTCGGGCCGCTCGGGCGCCCTCACCGAGGCGATCTGGGTGACGTGGCTGTGGACGCTGACGCCGAGCACCGTCAGCAGGCCGCGGGCCACTGAGCCGACCGCCACACGGGCGGCGGTCTCGCGGGCGCTCGCCCGCTCGAGCACGTTGCGGATGTCGCGGTGGCCGTACTTCTGCGCGCCGACCAGGTCGGCGTGTCCGGGCCGCGGCAGGTGCACCTCTTCGGGCTCGAACCCCTCGACCGGCCAGGGGTTCATCCGCTCCTCCCAGTTGGCGTAGTCGCGGTTGGCGACCAGCACCGCGATCGGGCTGCCCAGGGTGCGGCCGTGGCGCACGCCGGAGCGGACCTCGACCGTGTCGGTCTCGATCTTCATCCGCCCGCCGCGGCCGTGGCCGAGCTGGCGTCGCGCCATGTCACGGTCGAGCGCCTCGCGGTCGAGCTCCAGGCCGGCGGGCATGCCCTCGACGATCGCGACCAGGCCGGGACCGTGGGACTCCCCCGCGGTGGTGAACCTGAAGCGCGTGCTCATGGGCGCAAGGCTATAGGCGCGGCCGACTGGCGAATAGTTGACCCCATAGGGTCATCAAATCGACACTCGCGCAGCTACGCGCATCGTGTCGACGGGAGCCGGGAGGCCGGTCCAGGTTTCGAGCGAGAGCGCGCCTTGTCGGACGAGGATCTCGAGGCCGTCAACCGTCGTCGCACCGGCGGCCTCGGCGACGGCTAGCAATCGGGACGGCACCTCGCTGTAGACCATGTCGACGACGGTCTGCTCGACCGCGAAGCTCTCCTCTCCGAGCGGCAGCTCGGCGAACGGGTCCTCCCCGCCCAGGCCGACGGTCGTGGTGTTGACGATCAAGGCGTACGCGGCAGGGTCGGGGTTCGGCGTCGGCTCCCCCCCGATCTCCTCGCAAAGCAGGCGCGCTCGCTCGCCGGTGCGATTCCATACACCCACCGCAGCGCCCTCGCGCAGCAGCGCCCAGACCGCCGCGCGGGCGGCGCCGCCGGCGCCCAGCACCAGGGCGCGTTTGCCGCCAGGCGACTCGGACAGCGCCGCCAGCAGACCGGGGGCATCGGTGTTCTCGGCGCGGATCTCATCGCCCTCGAAGCTGAGCGTGTTGGCGGCGCCGATCTCGCGCGCGGTCTCCGACCGGGTGTCGGCGAGGGCCAGGGCGGCCGCCTTGTGGGGGACCGTGACGTTGGCGCCGACGAATCCTTCGGCGGGCATCGTCCCCACCCGATCGGCGAGCTCGTCCGGCGCGACGTCGATCGCCTCGTAGCTCCACTTGCCGGCCAGGCCCAGCTCGGCCAGCGCAGCGCTCTGCATCGCCGGCGAGCGCGAGTGGGCGACGGGGTGACCGAGCACGGCTAACCGCTTCATCGGCCGCCGCTCATTCTTCGCAGCTGTCCGGCGATTCGCCGCCCGCGGCTTCGCGCGCTTCGTCGTAGCGAGCGGCGTCGGCTTCGAATTCGGCCGCCGTGGTCGCAAAGGCGAGCTTGCCGCAGGCCCCCGGTTCGGTCACGTAATAGAGGTAGCCAACCTGGGCCGGGTGGGCCGCGGCTTCGATCGAGGCGAGGCCGGGGCTGTCGATCGGCCCCGGCGGCAGGCCGGCGTTGGTGCGGGTGTTGTAGGGGGAGTCGACCGCCAGTTCCGATTCGGTCAGCGGCCTGTCGTAGTTGCCGGTGGCGAAGCGCGTCGTCGCGTCGATCCCGAGCGGCATCCCTTCGTGCAGGCGGTTGTAGATCACCGCGGCGACCAGCTTGCGCTGGCTTTCCAGGCCCGCCTCGCGCTCGATCATCGAGGCGATCGTGACCACGTCGTGGGTGGTCAAGTTTTTCGAGCGGGCGTAGCTCATGTTCACGCCCGCGATCCGGCGCTTGAAGTCTTCCAGCTGCAGCTGCACCAGGTCGGCCGCGGGCGCGTGCTTTTCCAGTTCGAAGGTGTCCGGGAAGAGAAAGCCCTCGTGCCCCTTGCTCGCCTTCAGGTAGCTGCCGCGCAGGCCGGCTTCCTTCGCGACCGCGGCCGTCTGCGCGCGGTCGTAGCCCTCGGGGATCGTCACCGTGACCGTCTTCAGTTCGACCGGCGGCGGGGTGCTGCGGTGAAAGTGGCGGTAGGCCGCTGCGGCGGCGACGGCCAGGGCTGCGAGCGCGACCAGCAGAACCGCCCCGGCGACGACTCGGCGCCGGCGGTAGGCCGAGCGCTCACTCAACGTCGTCGCTGCCTTCGATCGCGGCCCGGCCGGCGAGGTAGGCCTGCAGCAGGTGCGCCGCGGCGAGCGAGTCGGGCGCTGCCGCCGCCCCTTCGCGCTTGCTCGCCTCGGCCATCCGCGTCGTCAGCCGCTCGTCGTAGGTCTCGACCGGGACGTCGATCAGCGCTTCCAGTTCGACGCAGAAGCCGCGGGTCAGCGCCGCCTGGGCGCCTTCCTCGCCGCTCAGGTGCAGCGGCAGGCCGACGACCACCCGCTCGACCTCGTGCTCGGCGACCAGGTCGGCGACGGCGCTGGGGACCGGCGGCTCGATCACCGGCAGCGGCGTCGAGAGCGTGCCGCTGGGGTCGGAGATCGCGCAGCCGATCCGCGCCGTGCCGTAGTCGAGGGCGAGGACCCTCACGGCGCCAGCGCCCCCTCGATCGCCCGGCGGGCGGCGGCGAGCGCCTCGTCGAGCTTGGCGGCGTCTTTGCCGCCGGCCTGCGCCATGTCGTCGCGGCCGCCGCCGCCGCCGCCGACCAGCGCCGCCGCCTCGCGAACCACCGAAGACGCGGAGACCCCCGCCGCGACGGCCCCCTTGGAGGCGAGAACCACCAGCCCGACCCTTCCTCCGTCGGCGCCCGCGAGCGCGATCGCCGACTCGCCGCCCAGCTTCGACTGCACCCGGTTGGCGAGGTCGAGCAGCTGCTTCTGGTCGGCGATCGGCGCCTCCGCCACGACGACGCCGGCATCGCCGACTCTGTCAACGATGCCGACCAAACGCTCGGCCTCCTCGGCCAGCAACTCCTTCTCGGCCCGCTTCGCCCCCTCCCCCGCCTCGTGCAGCCGCTCGGCGGCACGGCGGGCTCCGCTCAGCGGGTCCTGCGGCGAGCCGAGCAGCTCGCCGACCTCGCGCAGCCGCTGCTCGCCCTCGCGGTACCAGTCGATCGCCGCCGGCCCGGTCAGCGCCTCGACCCGGCGCACGTTGGCGGCGCTGGAGCCCTCCGAGGAGATCTTGAAGATGCCGATCTCGGCCGTGTTGGCGACGTGGGTGCCGCCGCAGAGCTCGCGCGAAACGCCCTCGACTTCGACCATCCGCACCCACTCGCCGTATTTCTCGCCGAACAGGGCCATCGCGCCGAGCTTCTCCGCCTCCTCGCGCTCCATCTCCAGCCATCGCACCGGCAGGCTCGCCTTGATCCAGCCGTTGACCCGCTCCTCGACCGCCGCGACGTCCTCGGCGCCGAGCGCCTGGCCGTGGCTGAAGTCGAAGCGCAGCTTGTCGGGCCGCACCGCCGAGCCGGCCTGGCGGACGTGGTCGCCGAGCCGCTCGCGCAGCGCCGCGTGCAGCAGGTGGGTCGCGGTGTGGTTGCGCATCGTCGCGTGGCGCGTCTCGCGGTCAACCTCGGCCTCGACGGCCTTTCCGCTCTCGACGCCGGCATCCGCTTGGACCTTGATCACCTGATCGTCTCCCACGCGATATACGTCGAGAACCTCTGCCACGGACCCGTTCCAGCGCAGCACGCCGGAATCAGCAACCTGCCCACCGCCCTCGGCGTAAAAGGGGCTCTCCTCGAGCTTGACCAAGACGCGGGAGCCTGCGCCGCCGTCCTGGTCGAGTTCCGTCTCGACCATCGCCACGCCGGTCGTAGTCCGCAGCGTCTCGTAGCCGACGAAGCGCGTCGGGGGAGCCTGTGAAACCGCCTCTTGCACGCGCCTGTGCGTGTCCTCGGAGCCGTGCGCGGTGGCGGCGCCGACCCGGGCACGCTGGCGCTGCTCCTCCATCAGCTCCTCGAAGCCGGCGTCGTCAACCGCGAGGCCCCGCTCGGCGAGCAGCTCCTTGGTCAGGTCGTAGGGAAAGCCGTAGGTGTCGTGCAGCTTGAAGGCGTCGGCGGCGTCGATCCAGGAGGTCTCGGCCTGCTCGGCCTCGGCGACGAGCCGCTCGAGCAGCTCGGTGCCGCGCTCCAGGGTGCGGCCGAAGCTCTCCTCCTCGTCGCCGACCCAGCGGGCGATCGTCCCCCGCTCGGCGACCAGCTCCGGATAGGCCTCGCCCATGATCTCGATCGCCCGCTCGGCGAAGCGGCCCAGCCAGGGCGCCTCGAGGCCGAGCGTGCGGCCCTGCTGGATCGCCCGCCGCATGATCCGCCGCAGGATGTAACCGCGGTCCTCGTTGGAGGGGACGACCCCGTCGGCGATCAGGAAGGCGGTGCCGCGCGAGTGGTCGGCGACGATCCGCATCGCCCGGGTCACCGCGCCGCCCTCCTCGTAGGAGCGGCCCGAGAGCTCCTCGGCGAGCTCGATCAGCGGCCGCAGCAGGTCGGTCTCGAAGACCGAGGGGACGTCCTGCAGGATCGCCGCCATCCGGTCGAGTCCCATGCCGGTGTCGATGTTGCGCGTCGGCAGCGCGGTCAGCTCGCCGTCCTCGCTCAGGTCGTAGCTCATGAAGACGTGGTTCCAGAACTCGAGAAAGCGGTCGGTGTCGTCGCCGGGCCGCTCGCCGGGGGCGCCGAAGTCCTCGCCGCGGTCGAGGTAGAGCTCCGAGCACGGCCCGCAGGGCCCGCTCGGGCCGGCCTGCCAGAAGTTGTCGGAGCGGCCGAGCCGGACGATCCGCTCGTCCGGTACCCCGATCGCGCTCCAGAGTGCGATCGCCTCCTCGTCGGGCCCGAGGCCGAGCTCCTCGTCGCCGCCGAACACGGTCACCCAGATCCGCTCCGGGTCCATGCCGAAGCCCTGCGTCGACAGCTCCCAGCCCCAGGGGATCGACTCGGCCTTGAAGTAGTCGCCGAAGCTCCAGTTGCCGAGCATCTCGAAGAAGGTGAGATGGCGGGCGGTGTTGCCGACCTCCTCGACGTCGGTCGTGCGGAAGCACTTCTGCACGTCGGCGAGGCGCGGGGCCGGCGGCCGCTCGCGGCCGAGGAAGTAGGGCTTGAACGGCTGCATCCCGGCGGTCGTCAGCAGCACCGAGGGGTCGTGGACCGAGGGGACCAGCGAGGCGGAGGGCACGATCTTGTGCCCGCGCTCGGCGAAGAAGGAGAGGTAGGTGTCGCGGATCTCGGCGGCCTTCATCGGCGCCAGAGCCTAAGCGACGATGGTGCCGTGGCCGACGATCGCCTCTCCGGACAGCAGCACCGCCGCCTGTCCCGGAGCGGCGGCGTCGAAGGGCTCCCGCAGCTCGACGTCCAGCTCGGGGTGGCGGCCGGCGACGGCGGGTGGGACCGAGGCCGGCACGGCCGCTGCCCGGTAGCGCAGCTTGACCGCATCGACGCGGTCGGCGTCGCGGTGCAGGACCGCGTCGCGGATCCGGACCCGCGTCGTCGCCAGGTCGGCGCGGGCGCCGACGGTGACGGTGTTGGCGGCGGCGTCGGTGGCAACCACGTAGAGCGGCTCGTCGGCCGAGACGCCGATCCCGCGTCGCTGGCCGACCGTGAAGTTGTGGTGGCCGCGGTGGCGGCCGACCGCCCGGCCGGAGCGGTCGAGCACGGCGCCGTCGCGCTCCCGCAGGCCGCCGTGGCGACGCAGGAACTTCGACTTTCCCTGGCCGGCGAGGAAGCAGAGGTCCTGGCTCTCGGGCTTGCGGGCGACCGAGAGGCCGTGGCGGGCGGCGATCTCGCGCACCTGCGGCTTGGTCAGCTCGGTGAGCGGGAAGCGCAATCGCCCGAGCAGCGGCGGGGGCAGCGCGGCGAGCATGTAGCTCTGGTCCTTCGCCCGGTCCTCGGCCGCAGCGAGCAGTGGGCCGGAACCGTCCTCGACAATCCGCGCGTAGTGGCCGGTGACGAGGTAGTCGGCACCGAGCCGCTCGGCTAGGTCGATCATCGCCGCGATCCGCACCTCGCCGTTGCAGACGATGCACGGGTTCGGGGTGGCGCCGGCGGCGTAGCCGTCGAGGAAGGCGCCGACGACGCGGCGGCGGAACTCCTCCTCGAGGTCGAGCGTGAGGTGCGGAACGCCGATCGAGTGGGCCACCGCGCGAGCGCCGAGAACCGCCTCGGGCGAGCAGCAGGCCTTCGCCCCGTCGGTCTCCGGGTCGGCCCAGAGCTTCAAGGTGACGGAGAGCACGTCCGCCCCGCGCTCGCGCTCGAGCAGGGCGGCCACGGCGCTGTTGACCCCACCCGACATCGCGATCAGCACCCGCCCGGGCGACCGCACCGCAAGCTGCTCGCCGGACGCCGCGGCGCGCGCCAGCGCCCGGTGCAGCGCGTCGGCGGCGAGCTGCGCCGCGTGCCGCTTGGCCGGCGTCAGCCCGCCGATCGCCGCGTCAACCTCGTCGGTCCCGATCCGCGCCGCGTCGACCACAGCCTCGCCGTCGACCATCTCGGCGACGGCGGCGGTCGCGGCCCGGGTGGCCCCGCAGCCCTCAGCGTCGACGGTCACAGAGGCGATCCGGCCCTCATCCAGGAGAAGGGAAACCCGCGCGAGATCCCCGCAGGCGGCTCCCCCCGCCGCACCCGTGAACGCACGATCGGGCGCCGGCCCGAATCGCGTCTGATCCTGCAGGTAGCTCTCGAAGAGTTCTCTGCTCATCGAACTCCGGAGTATGAACCCGGTGGCAAAAGAAACGAGGCTCCAACCTGCCGTTGCCGCCCCTGGCTTTGATCCCTTGAAGTGAAGGGCGGGCGCCTCCTCGCGATCCCACAAGACCGAGAGAGATCAGCTCCCTAGCCGTTTGTGTTGGGTCAAACGTTGGGACGGCTCTCGCACGGGCTCGAGCCTCGGAGCAACCGTAGCACCGCGGCTCAGTCCATGTTGGAAAGCAGGAACTCCGCCTCGCTCCAGTCCTCGCCCCGGACCCGCAGGGAGATGTCGCCGCGGCCGAAGCGGTCGATCGGCCAGTCGGAGGTCAGAGCCGCCTCGATGCCCGCCTCCTCCAGCGCCTGGTGCCAGGCCCGGGCGGTTCGCACGTCGCCGAAGTCGCGCACGACCTCCCAGGAGTCGAAGGCCGGATCGTCGACGTGGATCGGCGTCGCGCCGGGCCCGGAGCCGAAGGCGTCGCGGAGGCGATCGAGCAGGCTCATCTCTACATCTTGACCCAGGGCGGCACCGGCGTAGCTGGCGCCATAGTCGGAATATGTGCGACTAAGGCGCCATGCACCGGGTCAATGACCGGCGAGGCCGGGCTTGTGGACCGCGATGCCGAGGTCCCGCAGCTGGATCGCGTCGACCGGCGCCGGCGCCCCCGTCAGCGCGTCGGCGCCCGAGGCGGTCTTCGGGAAGGCGATCGCGTCGCGGATCGAGTCGGCGCCGGCGAGCCGCTGAACGATCCGGTCGAGCCCGTAGGCGATGCCGCCGTGCGGCGGCGCGCCGTAGCGCAGCGCCTCGAGCAGGAAGCCGAAGCGCGCCTCGGCTTCGGTGGCGTCGATCCCGAGCGCGGCGAAGACCGTCTGCTGGACCGCGGCGCTGTGGATGCGGACTGAGCCGCCGCCCATCTCCTGCCCGTTCCAGACGAGGTCGTAAGCGAGCGCCCGCGCCTCGCCGGGCCGGTCGGGATCGAACTCGCCGGCCGGCGCGGTGAAGGGATGGTGCAGCGGATCCCAGCGCCCCTCTCCCTGGTTCCACTCCATCAACGGCCAGTCGACGATCCAGACGAGCCGATCCTCGTCCTCGGGGATCAGCTCGAAGCGCTCGGCGAGGTCGACCCGCAGCTGGCCGAGGACGGCGTCGGCGACCCGGCGCTCGTCGGCGACCAGCAGCAGCAGGTCCCCCTCCTCGGCGCCGAGCCTCTGGTTGAGCCCGCGCAGCTCCTCCTCGGAGAGGAACTTGGCGGTCGGCGAGCGCCAGCCCTCGCCCTCGCGGAACGCCCAGACCAGGCCCTTCGCCCCCAGCTCCTGGGCGCGGGAGATCAGACCGTCGAGCTCGGAGCGGGGCAGCTCGCGACGGCCGGCGTTGATCCCGCGCACCGCACCGCCGGAGTCGATCGCGCCGCGAAAGACCCTGAACTCGGTCTGCGCCAGAGGCTCCGCCAAATCGACCAGCTCGAGGCCGAAGCGCATATCCGGGCGGTCGGTGCCGAAGCGGTCCATCGCCTCGTCGTAGCCGAGCCGCTCGATCGGCGGCTCGACCCGCGGGCCGCCGGCCCGCTCGAAGACGTGCGCCAGCAGCCGCTCGTTCAGCTCGATCACGTCGTCGACGCCGACGAAGGACATCTCGATGTCGAGCTGAGTGAAGTCGGGCTGGCGGTCGGCCCGCAGATCCTCGTCGCGGAAGCAGCGGGCGATCTGGTAATAGCGCTCGAAGCCGGCGACCATCAGCAGCTGCTTGAACAGCTGCGGCGACTGCGGCAGCGCGTAGAAGGAGCCGCGCTGGAGCCGGCTGGGGACGAGGAAGTCGCGGGCGCCCTCGGGGGTGGAGCGGGTCAGCACCGGCGTCTCGACGTCGAGGAAGCCCTCGCCGTCGAGGAACTCGCGCATCGCCGCCGTCACCCGGTGGCGCAGGACGAGCGCCTCGCGCATCGGCTCGCGGCGCAGGTCGAGGTAGCGGTAGCGCAGACGCGTATCCTCCCCGACTTCGCCGGAGAAGCCCTCGATCTGGAAGGGCGGCGTCTCGGCGTCGGCGAGCAGCTCGGCGGCGGTCACGCTGAGCTCGAACTCGCCGGTAGGCAGGTCCGGGTTGACCGTCTCCGGCGAACGACGTACCACCTTGCCGGCGGCGCTGAGCACGTCCTCGGCGCGCAGCTTGTGGGCGAGCTCGAACGACTCGCCCGAGCTGTCGGGGTGGAAGACGAGCTGGACGATGCCGGTGCGGTCGCGCAGGTCGATGAAGATCAGCCCGCCGTGGTCGCGGCGGCGGTGGACCCAGCCGGCGACCCGCGCCTCGGAGTCAACCCGGTCGCCGAGCACCTGGCCACACCAGGCGTCGCGGTAGGAGTTGGACCGCAGCGCGGGCGTCTCGCTCATAGGCCAACCTCCCCGTCATTCTCCTGAGATTGAGAGGCCGAGCGCAGCGAGGCCGTCGAGAATCCCGGGGGAACGCATAGAGCCGACCCCCGCCGGGAGAGCGCCACGCTCGCTAGCCGCATAGACGGCCCGCGTGAGACCAGCGCCTCCCGGCGGTGCGAGGCGCCAGAAGCGCCAACAGGACGTGGTGCCCGCGAGCACCACCCTATGAGCATGCGCAACGGCTCCTCGTGGCCGGCTGTCAGCCGAGATGAATCGACCGAGGAGGAAGCATGGCAGGAATGACCGCTGGAATCGACTGGGCCAGCGAGGCCCACGAGATCTGCGTCAGTAAAGAGGGGCGAGTGAATGAGCGCTTCTCTGTGACCCACGACGAGCGCGGGATCGCCGGGTTGGCCCGGCGTCTCGCCGGGCTCGGGGTCAACCGGGTGGCGATCGAGCGACCAGACGGCATCCTGGTCGAGCGCCTGCTCGCCGCCGGCCTGGAGGTGATGGCGATCCACCCCAACCAGGTCAAGGCCGCCCGGGCCCGCTTCGCGGTCGCCCACGGCAAGTCCGATCGCTTCGACGCCTACGTCCTGGCCGAGCTGGCCCGCACCGACTCCCATCGCTTTCGGGCGCTCGTTCCAGACACCGAGGAGACCAAGGCGCTGAAGACCCTGACCCGGGCCCGCGAGGACCTGGTCGGGGTAAGGGTCGAGCTGGCCAACCAGCTGCGCGCCCAGTTGCAGGCCTTCTGGCCGGGGGCGCTGATCTTCCCCATGCTCGACAGGCCGATCTCCCTTGCCTTCCTCAAGCGCTATCCGAGTCCCGGTGACGCCAAGGGCTTGGGCGGCGGGCGGATGGCCGCCTTCCTCGCGCGGGAGGGCTATACCGGGCGCACCGATCCCGCCGAGCTGGTGGCGCGGATGCGCTCGGCCCCGCAGGGAACCGCGGGGACCGCCGAGCAGCAGGCTCGCCGGGCGGTCGTTCTCGGCCTGGTCAGTGCCCTTGAGCCGATCGTCGCCGAGATCGCAGCGCTTGACGCGCAGATCCGCGAGCGCCTCGCCGCCCACCCCGACGCGGCGATCTTCGCGCCACTGTTTCGCGATCGCAGGACCGCGATCTGCCCGGCAACCCTGATAGCCGAGCTCGGCGACTGCCGGGGTCGCTACCCGACCGAGGCAGCGATGGCCGCCGACGCCGGCATGAGCCCGGTCGCCCTGGAGTCGGGCAAGCTGCGGGTCGCCACCTTCAGGCGAGCCTGCGACAAGCGCTTGCGATCCGCCGTGGCGACCCTTGCTGACTCCACCCGTCACTGGCATCCGTGGGCCAAAGAGGTCTACCGCAAAGCGCGTGCCAGGGGGCAGGACCACCCGCACGCGATCCGTACTCTGGGGCGTGCCTGGATCCGGGTTCTCTGGCGCTGCTGGCAGGACGAAGTGCCCTATGACGCGACTCTCCACGGCAATTCCCACCGACTTCAACCGACTAGGGGTTGACACAGGACGTCTCACGCCCTGCCCCCCGCGATCTCCTCGACCAGCCGCTCGACGTCAACCGGCCGCTGCTCCCCCGAGTCCATGTCGCGCAGCTGCGCCGAGCCGTCGGCCTCGAGGATCACGACCCACTGGGCGCCGATCCGGTTCGCGTGTTTGAGCTGCCCCTTCAAGCCGCGGCCGGCGAGGTCGACCTCGGCGGAGAGCCCGGCGTTGCGCAGCACGCCCGCCAGCGCGAATCCGCGCCCGTGGTGGGCCTCGTCGACGACGATGAAGGCGTCGCGCCCGGCCGTCTCCGGCTCCTCGTCGAGCGCCAGCAGGATCCGCTCGATGCCCGCCGCCCAGCCGATCGCCGGGGTCGGCGGCCCGCCGAGCTGCTCGATCAGGCCGTCATAGCGGCCGCCGCCGCCGACCTCCGACTGGGCGCCCAGCTCGTCGCAGACGAAGGAGAAGATCGTCCGCGTGTAGTAGTCGAGGCCGCGGACCAGGGTCGGGTCGACCGTGTAGGCGACGCCGGCCGCGTCGAGCAGGGCGCGCACCTCGGCGAAGTGCTCGGCGTCTTCGCCGTCGAGACGCTCGACGATCGTCGGCGCGCCCGCCATCACCCCCTGGGTGCCCTCGTCGTCGGAATCGAAGGCGCGCAGCGGGTTGAGGTCGATCCGCTCGCGCACGTCCTCGGAGAGTTCGCTCTCGTTGGCCCGCAGGTGCGCCTTCAGGTCCTCCAGGTAGGCGCGGCGCGAATCCGGCGAGCCGAGGCTGCCGAGCCGCAGCTCGACCCCCGGCACCCCCAGCTCGGCGAGCAGGTCGGCGAGCAGCATGATCGCCTCGGCGTCGGCGAGCGGCGAGTCGGTGCCGATCGCCTCGGCGCCGATCTGGTGGAACTGGCGGTAACGGCCGGCCTGCGGGCGCTCGTGGCGGAAGAAGGGCCCCGAGTAGAAGAGCTTCACCGGCTGGGCCAGCTTGTGCATGCCGTGCTCGAGGTAGGCGCGGCAGATCGGCGCCGTGCCCTCGGGCCGCAGGGTGAGGCTGCGCCCGCCCTTGTCCTCGAAGGTGAACATCTCCTTGCGGACGATGTCGGTTGAGCGCCCGACCCCGCGCTCGAACAGCTCGGTGTCCTCGAAGGCGGGCGTGGCGATCCGCTCGTACCCGGCCCGGGCGAAGATCGCCGCCGCCGCGTGCTCAATCCGCGCCCTGGCCCGGGCGTCGCCGGGCAGCACGTCGAAGGTCCCGCGCGGCGCCTGGTACTTGCTTGCCATACGGGCGCGACCTTACCGGCGCGGCGCCCCGCCCAGGCGGTCGGCTAGCTCGGCAGCTCGGCCAGAAACGGGTTGCTCGCCCGCTCGGCGCCCAGTGTGGTGACGCCCATATGGCCGGGGTAGACGCCGGTTTCGGGCGAGTGCGACTCGACCAGGGTGCGGATCGAGCGCAGCAGCGTCGGCCCGTCGCCGCCGGGCAGGTCGACCCGGCCGACCGATCCCTGGAAGAGGACGTCGCCGGAGAACATCGCCTCCTCGTCGCGGACCGAGTAGGTGACGTGGCCGGGGCTGTGGCCCGGCGTGGGGATCACGTCGATCGTCATTCCCGCCAGCTCCAGCGTCTCGCCACCCTGCACCGTCTCGTCCGCCTCGTAGCTCTCGTAGGGGCCGATTCCGGGGATCGGGACGTAGGTCATGATGTCGGCGAGGATCGGGGTTTCGAGCTGCGGGCAGTAGACCCGGGCGCCGGTGATCGTCGCCACCGGCTTGACCGCGCCGATGTGGTCGAAGTGGCAGTGGGTGATCAGGATCGCGTCGATCTTCGCCCCCATTTCCTCGACCGCGGCGAGGATCTTGTCGGGGTCGTCGCCGGGGTCGACGACGATTCCGCTACCCGAGCCTTCGCGGCGCAGCACGAAGCAGTTCTCGGCGACCGGCCCGACGGTGACCATCTGCACGTCGAGGCTCACTTCGCGTCCCTGCCGCGAATCCTCGCCCGCTCCCGTTTGCGCCACATCATCGTGTCGATCCAGTAGCCGGCCGGGATGTAGAAGACGAGCATGAAGGCGCCGAGTCCGAAGGCGACGCCGGGCGGTCGTTTGAACAGCAGCATCAGCAGGGCGGTGAAGATCACCGCGGCGACGACCCCGCGGGTGGCCGAGCTGCGCCAGGTCGGCGGCGCGTCGGTCTTCGGCGTCGACTTACGACCGGAGCGGGCGCGCGCCTTCGCCTCCTCGCGGCTGCGCGGGCGGCCGCTGCGGCGGTTCGGGTCGACCCTGCCTCCCTGGGTGCCGCGGTGCTTGCGGCGGCGCTTCTTCCTGGTCTGAGCCATGCGGTGAATCTAGTACACCCGGGGCGGCGCTACCCCAGGGCGGCGAGGCGGCGCTCGATCGTCTGCCGCTCGGGGTCGAAGTCGCGGATCGGCACGTCCTGCGGATAGCCGGCCAAGGCCGTGGCCGGAATCAGGCCGATCAGCTCGGCCTCCACCGGGCGGGCGCCGAGCGGCGCCGCCAGAGCGCGAACCCGCTCGACCACCTCGCCGAGCGGCGTCGCGGTCGGATCGTGGACGTTGGTGGAGACCTGCGTGCGCCCGCTCGCGAGCGGCAGGCCGATCGCCCGCACCCCGATCATGCCGCCGCCCGACTCGCGCAGGCCGGCGGCGACCGCGCGGGCGACGTCGAGATCGTCGCTGTCGAGCTCGACGTTGAAGGCGCCGAGCGGCGGGCGGGCGGTGACCAGCGTCGCCCCGGCGGTGCGGTGGGGCAGCGCCGGGCCCCGATCGGGCCGCAGCTCGCTCGTCTCCATCCGCAGCCGGAGCTCGGCGAGGCCGCCGTTGCGGAAGTAGGCCCGCTCGGCCCGCGCCGGGCCGGTGGCCAGTTCGCCGTAGAGGAAGACCGGGACGCCGAGGGCGCCGATCTCCTCGGCGACCTCGATCGCCAGCGCACGGGCCCGGTCGCGTTCCTCCGGTGCACGCCAGACGATCGGGCAGACGTCGAGCGCGCCGATCGCCGGGTGGACCCCCTTGTGCGCGGTCATGTCGATCGAGGCGACGGCCTCGGCGGCGCCGCGGACGAGGGCGCCGCGCAGCGCTCCGGCATCGCCGGCGAGCGTGAACACGGTCCGGTTGTGATCGGCGTCGGCGTGGCGGTTGAGCAGCGCCACGCCCGCGGCAAAGGCCTCCTCGAGGGCGCCGATCCGGGCTGCGTCGCGCCCCGCGGAGACGTTGGGGACGGCGAGGAGCAGTCGGTCCACCGTCTCAGGCGGCCAGCTTGCCGGCCCGCACGATCGTCTCGCCGTCGACTTCGACCGTCGGTTCGAGCACCACGCAATCGAGGTGGACCTCGGTCTGGACGGTGCCGCCGATCGCCTTCGAGGCGCCGAAGGCGACGTGCGCGGTGCCGAGGATCTTCTCGTCCTCGAGGATGCTGCCGGTCAGCATCGCCGCTTCGTTGGTGCCCAGGCCCAGCTCCGCGAGGTTGGTGCCCTCGGGCCCGCCCTCTTCTTCGAGCATGCTCAGCAGGCGCGCGCCCTCCGGGCCGCTGGCGGCGGTCAGGTGACCGGCTTCGAGGTCGAGCTTGACCGGCATCGCCACCTTGCCGATCCCGGCGATCGAGCCGTCGACGATCAGCGACCCCTCGCCGGTGCCCTCGACCGGGGCGATGAAGGCCTCGCCGCAGGGGATGTTGCCGAAGGCGCCGCGTTTGTTGAGCTGGCCCGCGTCGACGATCGCCGTGCGGTCGACCAGCCCCATCCGCAGGTCGCTGCCGCGCGGGCAGGTGATCCGCGCCTCGGCGCCGGCGCCGAGCGCGCGGGCGAGCTGGGTGCCGCGTTTGCGCAGCAACCGCATGTCGGCGCCCATCACCCGGGCGAGCATCTCGCCGGTGACGCCCGGCATCGAGGCGACCCGCGCCCCCGCGTCGGTCGCGGCCTTGCGCGCTTCGGTGTGGGAGATCGACTGGATCGTCGGCGCCAGGACGATGTCGGCGGCGAGCATCGCTGCGGCGACCGTCGCCGGCGGCTCGGCGGCATGCGAGTCGCGCTCGGAGATCACCGCCAGGGTCGCATCGCCCCCGTCGCCCTGCGCGTTGATCCGCAGCAGCGCGCCCAGCTCTTCGGTGATCGGGTTGCAGATCACCAGCACCTCCTCACCCGGCTCCAGGCCCAAGCACTCTCGTATCACCGCGCTCACTGCCCTGTCTAGAGCCTCCGCCATACCCGCCTAGGCTATTCACGCTCCGGACGGCATGCATTTATCCGCCCCGTGCAGGGTTCCCGTGAGGCCCACGAGAGTGCCCGCCGGGCAGGTAGCATCCGCCTCCCGGCCGGAGTAGCTCAGCTGGTTAGAGCAGCGGAATCATAATCCGCGTGTCGGGGGTTCGAGTCCCTCCTCCGGCATCGCTTTTGCCCCTGGAGATCGGCCCCTTAAGCTGGTTCCAGAGGCCACAATTGATGACGATCCGGGCCGCACGCCCCTAACGGCGCAGAACCTGCTCGGCGAACTCAACCAGACGCTCGGCCTGGCGCAGCGACCGCTTGAGCTGTGGAGCGGTGACGTTGATGAATCCGTAGTGGGCCGTGTCCTTGATGTCGATGAGCTGTCGCAGTTGGCCGGCCGCCAGCTTGCCGCCGGGGATGATCTGTTCGAGCAGCGCCTCGGCGTCGTGATGGTCGTCCGAGCGAGACCGCCTTCCAAGCTCCTGGCAGCAAGCGGCGTCGGCGGCCGCAATCCCCGCGAGAATGGCCACGGAGGCGGCCACGCTTCCGTACTCCAACGAGGGATCGCTCACGTCTGCGGCGAGCTCCGCAACTTCGAGGAAGCTCCTCGCGTGCCCGAGGCGCTGTTGCGCCTGGGGGCCGCCGCATGCCTGATTCTGCCCCCGCCTCCGAGCCATCACAACCGAGTGAGCAGCTTTCGCGTGGGCTCTCCGGCGAGGTCGACGGCATCCTCACGAACCTCCTCGACCACCGGCGGCCGATCCTTGCGCAGACGTGGAAGCTCCCCCTCGGGGATCTCGGCGATGCCGGCGTGGTTTCCGGTCCAGCGGTGCACCAAGTCGGCGAGCCCGTCAACCTGGTCACGCCACCGGTCATCATCCGGGTCAACGTCAGCGGGCCGCACAACGAGCAGGTCGATGTCGCTGCTTGCATCCCCGTCGCCGCGAGCCGCGCTGCCGAACAAGGAGGCGTGAACCACCGGAATCTCCCAGGCGCCGATGCAGTCCCGAAGCCGGCGAACCAACTCGGCTCGCGCGCCGGCCATCTGTTCGACGGTCGGGGCCAGCAGGTGATCGCGGTTCAGCTCGTAGAGGAAGGTTCGCCCTACCTCCTCGCGGTAGACGAGCCCGTGCTCGACAAGGCGATCGAGGACGTGCTGAACACCGGTGTTGGAGCGCCCGGCGCGCCGGGCCAACTCGCGGCCACTACGGGGTTTGGTGGAGCCCGCGAGCACCACGAGCACGTCGGTATCGACGCCGGAAGATATGGCCGCAAAAGGCTTTGAGACATTCATTGTTCTGACCGTTATGTCCTAAATATAGATCAAGTGACCTAAATATAGGTCATACAACACCTACCGCGTGCCGAGCTTCGGCCTTGTCAGACGGTAGATTGCGATCATGGCAATCCAGACGGCGGAATTGCGGTTCTCGACGCAGGGCGACGGCGACGTGGTCAACATCACCGGCGAGGTTGCGCGGTGCGTCGGGGAGGCCGGCGTTGCGGAGGGGCTGGTCGTCGCCTTCGTGCGCGGGTCAACGGCGGCGATCTCGACGATGGAGTACGAGCCGGGCGGCGTCCACGACCTGCAGGCGATGCTCGAGCGGCTGATGCCGGCCGCCGGCGACTACGAGCACAACCGGCTCAACGCCGACACCAACTCGCATGCGCACCAGCGGGCGACGGTGGTCGGCCCCTCGGAGGCGGTGCCGGTGATCGGCGGACGCCTGGCGCTGGGGACCTGGCAGCAGCTGGTGCTGATCGACTTCGACGACCGGCCGCGCGAGAGGACCGTGGTCGTACAGACGATCCCCTAGTTAACCGGGCAGGGGGGCACCTGTCTGGCGGAACTGGGCGAGGGTCTCCTCCAT
Organism: uncultured Solirubrobacterales bacterium; assembly: GCA_963702955.1. Classification (GTDB taxonomy): domain Bacteria; phylum Actinomycetota; class Thermoleophilia; order Solirubrobacterales; family 70-9; genus VRUE01. The sequence goes on from OY969774.1 coordinate 881,927, forward strand.
CGCCTCGACCTCGCAGGCGACCATCTCCGGCCAGGGCTTGTCCGGGTGCTCGTCGAGCGTCTTGTAGCCGTTGCCGCTGATCACCGCGACGACGGTGTCGTCGCGGCCGAGCTTGCCCTCGGCGGCGAGCTTCATCGTCGCCGCGATCGTCGTGCCGCCGGCCGGCTCGGTGAGGATGCCCTCGGTGGCGCCGAGCAGGTCAAGCGCCTCGAAGATCTCGGGGTCGGTCGCCATCGCGGCCGAGCCGCCGCGCGAGGTCACCGCGTCGATGACCAGCGGCCCGTCGCCGGGAGCGCCGATCGCCAGCGAGTGGGCGGCCGTGTGCGGCGTCTGCGGCTCGATCTCGCCGCTGCCGTCGAGCACCGCGGTGGCGATCGGGCCGCAGCCCTCCGCCTGGGCGATGTGGATCTTGGTCGCGGCGGTCTCCGCCATCCCCACCGTCTCCATCTCCCCCAGCCCCTTGTGGACGCGGGAGGACAGCGTCCCCCCCGCCGCCGGGATCACGAAGTGGTCGGGCGAGACCCAGTCGAGCTGCTCGACCACCTCGAAGGCCATCGTCTTCGCCCCCTCGGCGTAGAACGGCCGCAGGGTGATGTTGGCGAACTGGATGCCGCTGGCCAGCGCCAGCTCGCGGCAGGCGCGGTTGGCCTGGTCGTAGTTGCCGTCGAGCTGGATCACGACGGCGCCCAGCGCCCGGCAGGCGCGGGCCTTGCCGCGCTCGAGGTTGCTCGGGTAGAAGACGTAGGCGGCGACGCCCGCCTTCGCCGCCAGCGAGGCGACGGCGGTGCCGACGTTCCCGGTCGAGACGCAGCCGATCTCCGTCTTGCCCAGCTCGAGCAGCCTGGCGACCGCCATCGAGACGACGCGGTCCTTGTAGGAGAGGCTGGGACGCTGGGTGCTGTCGTCCTTCAGGTAGAGCTTGCGCAGGCCCAGCTCGGCGCCGAGCCGGTCGGCGTGGATCAGCGGCGTGCGTCCGCTGTAGCGCCCGACCCGCGCCTGCGCCCGCGCGTTGACGATCGGCAGCAGCTCCTCGAAGCGCCAGATGTTCAGCTCGCGCTCGCCGATCGGCCGCTCGCCGATCCGCGTCGCGGCCAGCTCGTAGTCGTAGTCGATGTCGAGGCCCTGGCCGCAGCCGAGGCACTTGAAGGTCGTATCGAGAAGGGGCAGTCGCAGCCCACAGTCGTGGCAGACCAGCTCCGTCGCGCAGGAGCGGGTGCGCTGGTCGGCCGAGAGGCTCATCGCCCCTCAACACCCCCGGCTCGCGAAGGCAGGCCTCCCGCCTTCGCAAATCTCCTTCTGCGCTTTCCGTGCTGACGCCGAATCATGAGCGGTCGTGTATAGCAGATCCCCGAACTACGATCAATTATTCTTGGCCATTGACAGGGGGATTCCCTCTCCCTCAGCCGGAAATCCTACAGATGCGTCCCGGCCGAGCGCAAGCAGCAGCTCCTCGGCGATGTGGGGGGCGAACGGCGAGAGGCTGCGACAGAGCAGCGCCAGCGCCTCGAGCAGGGCCTCGTAGTCGGCCCGGCCGAGCGCGCCGCGGCGCTTGACGATGCGCTTCTCGTAGTCCTGGATCCGCTCGAGCAGGCGGGTCACGTTGCGCACCGCCTTGTGCATCTGCAGCTGCTCGAGGTCGGCCGCGATCCGCTCCAGCCCGTTCTCGCACCATTTGCCCAGCCGCTCGCGGATGAAGGCGGTGTCCGCCGCGGCCTCCTCGTCATCGGGCGCCTCCGCCGCGGCCGCGATCCGCTCGTGCGTGTAGTCCCAGAGGCCGCCCAGGAAGCGCGAGGCGAAGCGCAGCGCGCCCTCGTTCCAGTTCAGCGCCTTGGCCGGCCCGGCCGCGTAGAGGATCGCCAACCGCACCGTGTCGGCGCCGTGCGCGGCGACCAGCTCGTCGGGATCGACGACGTTGCCCAGGTGCTTGCTCATCTTGCGCCCGTCGGCGACGACCATCTCGTGAAAGAGGCAGCCGGCGAAGGGCTCGCCGTCGGCGAGGAAGGAGAACGGGCCGATGTCGCGCAGCGCCTTCGTCACCACCCGCTGGTCGAAGACGAAGCCGCCGCTGTCGTTGCCGGCGACGAGCCGCTCGGCGGGCAGCCAACGTCGCAGATCAGGGTGGCTGAACATCTGCTCGGCGCGGGCCTCGGGCGGCACCGCGGCCGGCACCCAGAGCCAGAGGGCGTCGAAGTGGCAGTCGAGGGTGTCGGTCTCGCGGCGCGCGGGGCCGCCGCACCGGGGGCAGGACGCCTCGAGGAAGTCCGGCCGCTCGGCCAGCGGGTTCCCTTCGCCGGTCGGCTCGACGTCGCGCGGCAGCCGCACCGGCAGCTCCTCGGCCGGCACCGGAACGACTCCGCACTCCTCGCAGTGGACGACCGGTATCGGCGTGCCCCAGTAGCGCTGGCGGGAGATCGAGAAGTCGTAGGCACGGTAGCGAGTCGCCTCGCGGGCCCCGGACACCGCCTGCGCGCCGTCACGGGCCTCCCCCGCCTCGATCCGGGGCACGCGGGCGGCGATCGCCTCGTCGGCCTCGTCGATGGAGGGGATGCCGAGCGCCGCGGTGGGCCCGTAGCGGGCGTCGACGATCGGCGAGACGAGGACGGGCAGATCCTCCCCCGCCGGGCCCGGGATCGAGTCCCCGGTGTCGATCAGCGGCACCGCCGAGGCGTCGCGGGCGCTGCGCTCCCAACCGCCGGAGCGAAGCTCGTCCAGACGCTCGGAGACCTCCGGCCCCGCCGCCCAGGCCTCGATCTCCGGGTGACGCGGGGAGAGCAGCACGAAGCGGGCGGCGAGGAGCGAGCCGGCGTGGGGGCTGAAGACGGTCAGCCCGCGGCCGTCCGCGGCCTCGAGGTCGAGCTCGACCCCGTCGCTGCGGCCGAGGATGTAGCGCTGCGTTTTCAGCGACAGCTCGTCCCAGTTATCGAGGCCGTCGAGATTGCGATCGTTCTCCTCGAGATAGGGCGCCACACCGAGGAACCAGGTCGGGCGACGGATCAGTCGCACCGGGTTGTGGCAGCGCCAGCAGCGGCCGTCCTCGACCTGGAGCGCGGCCAGCGTCGTCTGGCAGGTGTCGCACCAGTCGACGGTGGCGTCGTCGCGGTAGATCAGCCCCGCCTCCAGCAGGGTGACGAACAACCACTGCGACCAGCGGTACTGATCCTCGTCGGAGCTGTAGAAGGCGCGGCCGTAGTCGAAGGAGAAGCCGAGGCGCCGCATCTGGGCCAGCATCCGCTCGCCGCAGCGCTCGACCCAGTCGGCCGGGCGGACGCCGCGCTCGATCGCGGCCATCTCGGCAGGCAGGCCGAAGGCGTCGAAGCCGAAGCCGAACAGCACCGCGTCGCCACGGGCGCGGCGGAATCGCGCGTAGGCGTCGCCGATCGCGTAGTCGCGGACGTGGCCCATGTGGAGGTTGCCCGAGGTGAAGGGACTGGAGGGCTTCACGTAGACCGCCGCCTGGCCGTCTGCCGGCGAGGGCGTCGCGAAGGCGTCGTCGTCAGCCCAGGCGGACTGCCTGGAGGCCTCGACCCCGGCCGCCTCGTATCGCGGTTTCTCGGTGCTCATCGCATCGCATAGTGCCACGGACCGTTGACCCTGGGGCGCCGGGGGCCTATGCTGCCGGCTAATGCTCAAGCACCTTGAAGCGGTGGAGGGAACGCCGAGGTGTGACAAAAGTGTCAAAAGAGTGGAAAAAGTTTGCGGATCGGGGGTATTTGGGCCTTCGCCGTCCGGGCGCGGGCCTAGCTTCGTTCGTCAACAGAGATGAGGCGGCCCCGGCGACGCTTGCGACGTCCCGGGGCCCGGCCGAGACCTGAAGAGGAGGTCCCAACAATGAGAGAGGGTACGAAAACGGCCCTGCTGGCAGAAGGGCCGCTGGACGAAGAAATCGTCCAACGAGCGGTCGCCGCCGCCGAGGAGGCTCCGCTCAACGAGCGGGTCAGCGCCGGGCTGGAGGCGGTGATCGAAATTGCCGAGACCGATCCCGCCGCCGTCCGGTTGGCCCTGGTCGCCCTGCGGGCAGATCACCGGGCGCTGGCTCAGGTGGAGAGATGCCTTGGCGGCAGCGCCAAGCGGGCGATCTTCGGCCTCGGCGGGGCGATTCAGCTGGCCCTTTCGGAGCTGTCCTCGCCCAAGCCCGACCTGCGCGAGCGCCGGCCCGAGCTGTCGAGGTGGCTGGAAGGAGGTTGGTGAGAGCGCCCTGGCTCAGCTGGCAAAGGTCCAGAGCTTGTTGCCGAGGAAGCTGAACGGCATCGCGACGGCGACGGCGATCGCCTGGGCGGCGATGTCGCCGAGCGAGGTGGCGTGGATCAACGCTTCGAGCACGACCAGGTTGACCGCCAGCGCCGCGACGCTGACCGCGAAGAAGCGCGCTGCTTGGAACGCCGGATGGTCCTCGCCCGGGCCGAAGGTCCAGTACCGGTTCCAGAGAAAGTTGTTGAAGACGGCGACGCAGAAGGCGCCGACCGCGGCCGGGGCATGGTGCAAGCCGAGGTTGCCGGTCAGCACGGCGAAGACCGCGATGTTGATCGCGTAGCCCGAGCCGCCGACCAGCCCGAATTTGAGCAGCTGCCACCAGCTCGCCGGCCTGCGGGCGGCGGCGCCGATCCTGTACGCGAGTTCGGTGGGAGGGGTCATGTCTGCCGGGAGCTGGGGGCGGAAGGCACGTAGAGTTCCGCCGCGATGAAACGCGGAACGGGTATTTTTGCAGTCCTGGCGGCGGCGGTGACCACGGCGGCTCTCGCCGGCTCCCTGTCGGGCTGCGGGGACAGCGGCGGGAACCCTCAGCGAGCGGCGGCGCCGGGCGAACCGAGCGTCGAAGTGATCTCGCCGCGCAACGGCGCCCGGCAGTCGGGCCACGCGGTGGTCGTCAAGGTCAGGGTGCGGGACTTCGAACTGGCGCCACGGCGCTTCGGGCAGGAGCCGCAACTCGGCCAGGGCCACATCCGCTTCGCCCTCAACCGGGTGCCCGACTGCGTCGACCCGGCCAAGCTCCGCCGGGCGGAAAACAGCCCGGTCGGCCGTGGCCGCCTCGAAGGCGCCTCCTTCGACTTCCCCCGCTACTCGGGCCCCAACGGCGTGCTCGCCGAGCGGATCGGCTCCAGCGGCAGCTACTCCCCGGCCACCCGGCCGGAGATCTACTACCACGAACTGCCCCCCGGCTTCTACCGGCTGGTCGTCACCCTCGCCCTCGACAACGGGGCGACTACCCCGTATCACGCGGTGACCAACTTTCAGATCCTCTCCCACTACGGGCGGCCACCCTGCAGCGGTGGCAAGGTCTCGAGCGCGAAGGCCGCGGCCTTCGACTAGAGCTGTCCGCCAACCTCGGCGGGCGGTCGAAAACGACACCGTTGCTGCCGAACCCGGTCGGCAGGTTGTGCAGGACATAGAAGGGCACCGCAACGGTGGTCGGCGACTCGTAGCGGATCAGGGTCAGGCGCTCCAGCCGGATCCGTTCGACCTGGTGGAAGGCCGGCGGCAGCCTCACCGGCAGCTTTTTCGCGACCGGCTTGCCGACTATGTCGATCTCGCGCAACGGAATCGTCCCGCTGTACAGGCGTTCGGCCTGGTCGTGGAGATAGAAGCGGAGCGGATCGGCGGCGAGTTTCCAGCCGACGATCGCCCGGGGCCCGGCGGGGGGGCCGAGCACTTCGGCCAGGCCGCGGAAGTCGGGGCGCTGCAGGTTGGCGGTGCGGGCGACGTACACCGCGTAGCCGAGCCAGTAGGCGCAGAGCAGGGTCGCGCAGACCAGGCCGAGACGCCGAGCGCGCCGGGACGAGAAGCCGATCGCCACGACGACGGCAAGCGGCACCAGGGCCGGCAGCAGATTGCGCTCGACCACGTAGTCCTTGCCGGCGAAGGCCGCCAGGGCCGCCAGCAGCGCGACACCGAGCCCGACGGCAAGCGGAGGCAGCGCCCCCCGCCGCTCGCGTCCGGAGCCTCGCAGCGCGAGCAGCAGCAACGCGACGCCGATCAGCAGCACGGGGATCAGCGCGTAGCGCTCGCGTGGCGGCTCGGCGATCACGTGGCCGGTTTCCCCCGCCAGGAAGCTGACCCCGGTCTGGAAGAACCGGCCCGAGAGCGGCGTGGCGTCGATCCAGCCGATGTGGGCGGGGTTGACCTGGGCGGCGATCAGCGGCAGCAGGGCCGCGCCGACCAGGGCGACGGCGGCGACCGCCGGCAGCACCGCACGCCATCGCGAGCGCAGCTCGACCAGGAGCCAGGCGGCCTCGACCGCGATGGCGAAGACCGCGAAGTAGTGGCTGCAGAGGGCGCCGGCGGAGGCCAGGGTCCAGAGGGCCAGGTCGCCGCCGTTGCCGCTGCGCCTGGCGCGCAGGAAGAACAGCAGCGAGGCGGCGGCGAAGAAGACGAGCATCGCGTAGGAGCGGGTCTCCTGCGAGTACCAGATCAGCATCGGGTTGACGGCGACGATCGCCGCGCAGATCAGCCCGGCGCGGGCGCTCGCCGCTTCGCGGGCAGCCAGGAAGGCGAGCGGGATCGTCGCCGTTCCGAGCAGCGCCGAGAGCGAGCGCATCCCGACCTCGCCGCTGCCGAACGCCTTCGACCACGCCCAGGCGACGACGTAGTAGAGGGGCGGGTTCGACTCGCTGTTCTTGACCGCCCGCAACATGTCGGAGAAGCTGCCCGGGATCACCCGCGCCACGGTGATCACCTCGTCGTGGTGGTAGCTCTGCACGCCAAGACTGGCGAAGCGGACCGCCAGGCCGAGGCCGGTGAGGCCGGCGAGGGCCCATAGCACCGCCGACGGAGCGCGCTCGCTCACGGTGCGCAGAACCCCTGCGGCATCGCCCGCCCCGGGCCGAAGGAGGGAGGCGCGGAAGCCGCGGAGGCCCCCCAGGCGCGGTTCGGCCGCCGGCCGAGGTCGAAGGAGAGGTCGGCGCCGCGCGCGAGCGTGCAGTAGCCGATCCAGGGCCGGCTGTAGGCATGGCCGTCGAGGCGCAACGAGCGGACGTAGGGGCTCGTCGCCGGGCTGTGCCGCCCGCGAGCTGCGGCGACGATCGTCGCCCGCCTGCCGTGCGGCAGCGCGATCCGGGCCCGGCCGAACAGCGGGCTGCCGATCGCCAGCATGCCGACGCCGGGCACCGCCGGGTAGAGCCCGAGCGCGCCGAACACGTACCAGGCGGAGAGCGTGCCGAGGTCGTCGTTGCCGGGGTAGCCGTCGGGGGAGGCGTCGTAGAGGGTCAGCAGCGCCCGGCGCACGGCAGCCTGCGTCTCGTAGGGCCGTCGCATCCAGTCATACAGCCACGGCGCCCCCAGGCTCGGCTCGTCCCCGAGCACCGCGTGGTCGGTGTGGGTGGCTCCGGCGCCGCCGTTGAGCTCGCGCAGGAAGTGACTCAACCTGGCCGCCGCCCGGCCGGGACCGCCGATCGCGGCGACCAGCCCCGCAGGGTCCTGCGGAACCATCCAGGTGTACTGGAACGAGTCCCCCTCGGCGAAGCCGGCGCCCTGCCGGTCGCTGTAGGGGGACGGGAAGGCGCCGCTTTCGAAGCGCGGCTCGATCAGGCCGCTGGAGGGATCGAGGAGGTTGCGCCAGTTCGCCGAGCGGGCCATGAAGGCGACGTACGTGGCCTGGTCGTGGCCCGATCGAGCCGCGAGCTGGGCGATCGCGAAGTCGTCGATCGCGTACTCGAGCGTGGTCGACGCCGAGGCCCAGACCGAGTCCGGCGCGCCGTAGATCGAGTTCGCGTTGCGGCTGCGCGTGTCGAAGTCGAAGGGGACGTAGCCGAGCCGCAGGTACTGGGAGAGGCCCTGCCGCTCGAGGTATTCGCCGTTGGCGCTCTGGCAGGGTTCGCTCGCCCCCTTGACCATCGCCGCCAGGGCGGCCCCGGTGTCGAAGCCGCCGGCGCCGAAGGCCGCGGCGGAGGCGAGGATCGGGTCGGCCGAGTCGCCGACCATCGTCATGCTCTGGCCGTTCGCGTAGGACCAGCGCGGCAGGCAGCCGCTCTGTTCGGCGTCGGCGAGCAGCGAGCGCGCCATATCGCTCGCCCGCTTCGGCGCCAGGATCGAGAGCAGCTGGATCTCGCTGCGGTAGATGTCCCAGCCGGAGAAGTCGGCGTACTGGATGCGGTGGGGCGCGCGGTGCAGGAGCCCGTCCATCCCCGGATAGGCGCCGCCGACGTCGCTGAAGGTGCGCGGCGCGAGGAAGGCGTGGTAGAGCGCCGTGTAGAAGGTGTCGAGCAGGCCGCTCGGTCCGCCTGAGACCCTGATCCGCCCGAGCGAGCGGTTCCAGCTGCGCTCGGCGCTGCCCGCGACCGCCCCGAAGCCGGCCTTCGCGCTTTCGGCGGCGAGATTGGCCCGCGCGTCTTCGACGCTGACGAAGGAGAGGCCGACGTGGACCAGCACCTGGCGGTTCCCGCGCGTGTCGAAGGTCGCGTAGGCGCCCGCCTGGGCGGTGGTCTTCGGGTTGATTTCCGGCGACTGCGTTTCGCTCGCTTCGGTCGAGCCGGGACCGAGCCGACTGCCTTCCCAGGTCCCGTAGGCCTCGAAGGGGCGGTCGAAGACCGCGGCGATATAGACGTGGTAGCGGGGCCTCTGCCCGCAGAACAGGCCGCTCGACGCGGCGGCGTCGATTTCCCGTCGCTGCGGATGGATCTGCACCTCCGCCAGGTCGTCGGCCTGGGCGCTGCCGCCGGCGTTGACGAGGATGCTCGCGTGTGGGTTGGGGCCGAAGGTGAAGCGCCCCACCCCGGTCCTGGTTGTCGCCGTCAATTCCGTCTCGATGTCGGGGCCATGGACCGGCTTCAGGCGTACCGCGTAGTAGCCCGGCCGTGCCTGCTCATTGGCGTGGGAGAAGCCGGGCTGGAGTTTCCCGAGCAGCAGGCTGGTGCCGGGCACGGCGGGCGAGGATTCCAGCGGCTCGGTCGTCGGTACGAACGGGAAGTCGCCGTAGAGCGAGCAGCCGGCGCCGCTCAGGTGGGTGAGGCTGAAGCCGCGCAGGTGGTGGTCGCGGTAGTCGTATCCGGCCCGCTGGTTGCGATCGGCCGGGGTCGTGTCGGGGCTCCACTGGACCATGCCGAAGGGCACGCTCGCACCGGGGAAGTTGTGGCCGCCGCCGAAGGTCCCGGGGCCCGGCCGGGTGCCGGCGAAGGGATCGACACGATCGGCAAATCCGGCCGCGTGCGCGCCGGAGGCAAGCGACCCGAGCAGGGCAAGGGCTATCGCGGTTGTGCTCGCGGCGCGGCGCATGCGGTGCGGAAAGCTAAGCAGGATGGTTAAAGGAGGCCCGAGCGCTGCAAGCCTGCGCCCTTTACTTCACTTTGTATAGTGGCTCGGTGGCCACCTATCGCCGTCTGATGGGGTTCCTGCGCCCCTACCGCCGCCAGCTCTGGGGCTCGCTCGTCTTCGCCTGGGCGGCGATGGGGATAACCGTGCTGATCCCCTGGCTCGTCGGCCGCGCGGTGAACGCGATCGAGCGCGGCGACAAGCCCGACCTGCTGCCGCTGGCGCTGGCGATCGTCGGCGCCAGCGTCCTCCGCCTCGGCATGACCGTGGTCAGGCGGCTGATCGCCGGCAAGGTCTCGCTGGCGGTCGAATTCGACCTGCGCCAGCTCTTCTACTCGCACCTGCAGAAGCTCGACCTCGGCTTCTTCGACTCCCAGCAGACCGGCCAGCTGATGTCGCGGGCGACGGTCAACCTGCAGTCGATCCGCTTCTTCCTCGGCTACGGCCTCGTCTTCATCACCCAGAACCTGCTGACGATCGTCCTCGCCAGCGCGGTGATGTTCGCGATCAAGCCCTGGCTGGCGCTGCTGGCGCTGCTGCCGGCGCCGTTCGTCGTCTACACCGCCTCGCGCTACAACCGCGTCTCCCGCCCGGCCCTGCAGGAGGTCCAGCAGCGGATCGCCGAGCTGACCGCCGAAGCCGAGGAGAACGTCTCCGGCATCCGCATCGTCAAGGCCTTCGCCCGCGAGGAACACCAGCTGCACCGCTTCCAGCGCGCGGTCGCCCGAGTCTTCGACCAGAGCATCTACTCGACCAAGCTGCAGGCGTTCTTCTCGCCGCTGATCGGCCTGCTGCCGCAGCTCGGAATCGCCATCGTCCTCCTGATCGGCGGCCGTGAGGTGATCGCCGGCAACCTCAGCCTCGGCGACTTCACCGCCTTCTACACCTACCTGGTGATGCTGGCCGGGCCGCTGCGGATGCTCGGCGTGACGATGGGGATGGCGCAGCGGGCGGTGGCGTCCGGCAACCGGATGTTCGAGATCATCGACCGCGAACCGGCGATCCAGAGCCCGCCCGGCGCGCCGCCGCTGCCGGCGGGGGGCGGCGAGGTCGAGCTGCGCGGGGTGACGCTGCGCTACGGCGGCGCCGCAGCGGCCCTCGCCGATGTCGACCTTCGCGTCGAGGCCGGCCGCACCGTCGCCCTGGTCGGCCCCTCGGGGTCGGGCAAGACCAGCCTGGTGGGGCTGATCGCGCGCCTCTACGACCCCGACGAGGGGGCGGTAATCGTCAACGGCGCCGACGTGCGCGAGGTCAACGTCGGCTCGCTGCGCTCCGAGATCGCCTTCGTCGCCGACGACAGCTTCCTCTTCACCGCCGGCGTCGCCGAGAACATCGCCTACGCCCGCCCGGAGGCGAGCCTCGAGGAGGTCGAAGCGGCCGCGCGGCGCGCCCAGGCCGACGGCTTCGTCCGCGAATTTCCCGACGGCTACGAGACGCGGGTCGGCGAGCGCGGCCTGACGCTGTCCGGCGGTCAGCGCCAGCGGATCGCGATCGCCCGCGCCCTGCTCGCCGACCCCCGCATCCTGATCCTCGACGACGCCACCTCCTCGGTCGACGCCCGCACCGAGGGGGCGATCAAATCCGGCCTCGGCGAGGCGATGGCCGGGCGGACGACGTTCGTCATCGCCCACCGGCTCTCAACCGTCTCGCTTGCCGACGAGGTCGTCGTCATGGACGGCGGGCGGATCGTCGACCGCGGCAGCCACGCGGAGCTGATGGCCGGCTGCAGCTTCTACCGCGAGATCGCCGAGCACGGGCTCGCCGACTCGGTCTTCCTCCAGCGCGACCTCGAGCAGCGCGAGGAGATGGCGCGGCTGTGAACCGCTTCCGCAACGTATTCCTGCTCTTCGCGGCGCTCTGGCGCCTGCTCCGCGGCCAGGACCAGCGCGGCCGCAAGGTGCGCTGGATGATCGGCCTCCTGCGCCCCTACCGCGGCCGGATGGCGCTGATGTTCGTCGCCCTGCTGATCGAGACCGGCGCCGGCCTCGCGCCCCCCTACCTGGCCGGGCGGGCGATCGACAGCGGGATCAAGACCGGCGACCTGACCTCGCTCGACCTGATCGTCGCCGCCTTCGTCGGCGCCGCCCTGCTCTACGCCGTCGCCACCTTCGCCGAGACCTACCTCGTCGGCTGGGTCGGCACGCGCGCCCTGCAGGACCTGCGCGAGCGGCTCTTCTCCCACATCCAGTCGATGTCGATCGGCTTCTTCACCCGCCGCAGCCCGGGCGTGCTGATCTCGCGTATGACCAACGACGTCGAGGCGCTCAACCAGCTCGTCACCAGCGGCGTCGTGACGATGTTCTCCAGCACCCTGACCCTGGTCGGGGTGGTCGTGATTCTGCTCCTGCTCGACGTCAAGCTGGCCCTGGTCGTCTTCCTCACCTTCCCGCTGCTGGCGATCGCCAGCGTCGTCTTCCGGATCGTCTCCAGCGGCGCCTACCGGGCGACCCGCGAGCGGATCGCCGCCGTCACCGGCTACCTGCAGGAGACCCTCAGCGGGGTGCGGGTGGTGCGCAGCTTCGGCCAGGAGCCGCGCCACGCCGCGGCGATGACCGAGCTGAACGAAGCCAACCGCGACGCCAACCTGAAAACGGTCTACCTCAACGCCTCCTACTTCCCCGCGGTCGAACTGCTGGCCGCGATCGGCACCGCCGTGATCCTGCTCTACGGCGGCAGCCAGGCGATCGACGGCGCGATCCAGATCGGCGTCCTCGTCTCCTTCGTCGGCTACCTGGCGACCTTCTTCGAACCGATCCAGGAACTCTCCCAGCTCTACACCACCTACCAGCAGGGGATGGCCGCGCTCGACAAGATCTTCGACCAGCTCGACACCGCCCCCGACATGGTCAACGCGCCCGGCGCGGTCGACCCCGGGACGCTGCGCGGCGGGATCGAGATGCGCGACGTCTGGTTCTCCTACGACGAGGACCCGGCGACCGACCAGTGGGCCCTCAGCGGAATCGACCTCAGCGTGCCCCCCGGGCAGACGCTGGCGCTGGTCGGCTCGACCGGCGCCGGCAAGTCGACGATCGCCAAGCTCGTCGCCCGCTTCTACGACCCGCAGCGGGGATCGGTCTCGATCGACGGCCACGATCTGCGCGAGCTGCGCCAGCAGGCGCTGCGCCGCCAGCTCGGCATCGTCCCGCAGGAGGGCTTCCTGTTCTCCGGCAGCGTCCGCGAGAACATCGCCTTCGGCCGGCCCGAGGCGAGCCTGGAGGAGATCGAGGAGGCCGCCGCCACGGTCGGCGCGACCGACTTCATCGCCGCCCTGCCGCAGGGAATCGAGACCGAGGTCGGCGAGCGCGGCGTCCAGCTCTCCTCCGGCCAGCGCCAGCTCGTCGCCTTCGCCCGGGCGCTGCTCGCCGAGCCCCGCATCCTGATCCTCGACGAGGCGACCTCGAACGTCAACGTGCGGACCGAGCGGACGATCGAGCGCGGCCTGCAGCGGCTGCTGGCCGGCCGCACGGCGATCGTCATCGCCCACCGGCTCTCGACCATCCGCCGAGCCGGCAAGATCGTCGTGCTCGAGCACGGCCGGATCGCCGAGAGCGGCAGCCACGACGAGCTGATCGAGGCGGGCGGCCCCTACTCCCGCCTCTACGGCGCCTGGGAAGAAACGTCGGTGGCCTAGCCGGGGCCGATGCCGCCGGAGCCGCCTCCGGCTTCGCCGCCGGCGCCTTCGGTGCCACCGCCGACTCCGGCGCCACCGCCGGCGCTTTCTTCTTCGACCGGGGGCACCGCTTCTTCGGGCGCGGCTTCTTCTTCGGGCGCCGCTTCTTCGACCGGCCCTTCTTCGACCCCGCCGGAGGATTCTTCGCCCGACGATTCGCCCGCGGGCTTCGGCGTCGGCGCGACCGGAGCTTCCGAGCACTGTTCGAAGCCGAACGACGAGGCCGCCGACTGGAACGAGGTCAGCGCGGTGGAGGCTTCGGCTTCTGCCGAAGCCAGCGCTTCGCCTTCTTCTTCGCGTTCGGCCTCGAGCTTGACGTTGTCCTCGGCCTGGGCGAGCGCTTCGGCCGCCGCGATGAATTCGGGGTAGCCGGCGCTTTCGTCGCTGGGCGCGCCCAGCCCCTGCAACCGTTCGACCATGCCGCCGTAGAGGCCGGCAACCTGCGCCGCCTGGCCACCGGCGCCGGAGCTGGTCGAGCCGACCGATCCCACCGCCGCGTTGACCTCGGCGCAGATCGCGTCGCCCTGGGAGATCAGCTCTTCCTTGCTGAGCGCCGCGGCGGTCGTCGTCGCAGCCTGCGTCGTTTCGGTCGATTCGCCCCCGCCGCCGCCGCAGCCGGCGATCGCGAGGGCGACCGGCACCACGATCAGGAACGGTAAACGGCGGACTCCCATGCGAGGGCGAAGGTAGCAGAGCGATTGGACGCCCTATGCAGGGAAAGAGAAGCTGCGCCCCAGGGACTCGAACCCCGAAATCCAGCTCCAGAGGCTGGCGTGTTGCCAATTACACCAGGGCGCAACGAACCAGCCTTGAGGATACCCGGCGTGTCAGGCGATGTCGCCCAGCTCGCTGCCGGGGTCGGCGAGCTGTTCCCGGGCACCCGAGACGTCGACGCCGTCGGCGAGCAGGCGGCGGGCCTCGGCGAGGTCTTCGGAGCGCTCGACGCTGAGGCAGCCGGCGACCCGGCCGTCCTTCAGGTACCAGACCGAGAACTCGCCGGCGTCGCGGTCGCCACGCCAGACCTCCTCGTCCCAATCCTTGGCCGGCCCGACGTACTCGAGGCTCGCCCAGTCGGCGAGGTCGCTGAAGAAGTAGGGGACGACGTCGTAGTCGCGGTCCTCGCCGAGCATGTTGCGGGCGGCGTGCATCCCCTGCTGCATCGCCACGTCCCAGTGCTCGACCCGCAGCCGCCGCCCGTGCACGACGCTGTCGTAGGAGCAGCAGTCCCCGGCGGCATAGATGCCCTCGACGGAGGTCGCCAGCTTCGCGTCGCAGACGATCCCGTCGTCGACCTCCAGGCCCGCCCGCTGGGCGAGCACCGCGTCGGCCCGCACGCCGGCGCCGACGACGACCGCGTCGCACTCGATCGCCAGGCCGCTCTTGGTCAGCACCGACTTGACCCGGCCGTCGCCCTCGAAGGCGTCGAGCTCCTCGCCGCCGTGGATCGTCACGCCGCCCTCTTCGAGGCGCTGCTGGAACCAGCGGCCGGCATCGGTGCCGAAGGTCCGCGAGAGAGCGACCTCCTCGATCATCACCATCGCGCACTCGACGCCCTTCGCCGTCAACGAGGCGGCGACCTCGCTGGCGATGTAGCTGCCGCCGATCAGGACGACGCGCTCGGCCGCCTCGGCGTCGGCGCGGATCGCGTCGCTGTTGCCGAAGGCGCGCAGGTAGTGGATGCCCTCGTTCTCGGCCCCCTCGACGCGGAGGATGTTGACCATCGCCCCGGTCGCGAACAGCGCCTTGCCGAAGACGACCTCCTCCCCGCCCTGCAGCTTCGCGGTGCGCGCCGCCGGGTCGAGCGAGATCGCGTTGACGCCGCTCAGCAGCTCGACCTCGTTCTCCTCGTACCAGCCGACCGGGTTGACGAAGGCGTCGGCGCGCTCGGCCTCGCCGCGCATGTACTCCTTCGAGAGCGGCGGCCGTTCGTAGGGGGGCTCGGGCTCGCGACCGGCCAGCAGGATCGAGCCCTCCGCGCCGCGCTTGCGCAGCTCCGCCGCGCAGTGCGCCGAGGCCATGCCGCCGCCGATCAGGAGGAAGTCGACCGGGCGCGGAGCCATCGGCCTCAGCCGCTCCCGTTCCCACCCATCGCCGGGCCGAACAGCTCCTTGAGGTCGTCCTCCCGGCCCGGATCGAGCACCGCAAGGACCTCGTCGCCGGCCTCCAGCACGGTGTCGGGGCCCGGCACGAAGCCCTTGCCCGCGCGCAGGATCGAGATCAGCAGGCTGCCTTCGGGCATCGAGAGGTCGCCGACGCGGCGCCCGGTGACGCCCGAGTCCTTGCCGAGCAGCATCTCGATGATCTCCAGCTGCTCCTCCTGCAGGTCGAGCAGGTGGACCAGCCCGTACTCGGGCACCTCGTGCTCGAGCAGCCGCAGGATCAGGTCGGTGGCGGAGACCGAAGGCTTCACGCCGAGCAGGTCGAAGTGCGGCCGGTTGCGGGGGTTGTTGACCCGGGCGATGATCCGTTCGACGTCGTACTTCTCGCGCGCGACCTGGCAGATCAGCATGTTGTCCTCGTCGTCGCCGGTCACCGCGATCACCATGTCGGCGCGCTGGACGCCGGCCCGCTCCAGCACCCACAGCTCGGAGGCGTCGCCGTAGGTGACGTTGTGCTCGAGCTCCTGCTCGACCGTCAGGTAGCGGCGGCGGTTGCTCTCGATCACCGTCACCTCGTGGTTCTTTTCGAGCAGCTCGCGGGCCAGGTTCCAGCCGACCTTCCCCGCTCCGACGACGATGATGTACACGTCAGACCGCCTCGCGTGCGGCGCCCTCGCGGACGGCGCTCTCCAGCATGTCGATCGCCACCCGGGTCGGGCAGATCGTGTGCAGGCCCTGCTGCCGGTACCACTCGGCGCGCAGCGGGTCGAGGATGCGGGCGATCACGTTCGGCACCTCGTAACGGCGCTGGGCGATCTGCGAGATGACGATGTTGGTGTTGTCGCCGTTGGTCGAGGCGATGAAGGCGTCGGCCCGCTCGATCCCGGCGGCGAGCAGCGCGTCGGTCTCCAGCCCGGTGCCGACGGTGAACTGCCCGCCGAGGTCCTCCCAGCCCTTCTCCAGCCCGACCTCGAGCCGGGCGTGGGACTCCGGATCCTCGTCGAGGCAGGAGACCTCGTGGCCCTCGTGCAGCATCGTGCGCGCGACGGAGGAGCCGACCCGGCCGCAACCGACGATCAGGATGAACATTGGTCGGATACTAGATGTCAAAGGCCGGCGGGAACCTGCGCGTCCTCCGGCGGGGCGGTGAGCAGGACCTGGCAGGGCGCCTTCTTCAGCACGTACTCGGTCGCCGCCCCGACCTCGGCCGGTCTCGAGGCTCCGATCCCGCCCAGGGTCGCCCCGCCGCGGATCCGGCTCGGCGGCTCGCCGCCGATCACGATCGCCTCGGCGCTGTTGCGCCGCGCCGCTTCGACGATCCCGGCGCCGACCTGGCGGGCGCGAATCGTCTCGGTGCTGACCGCCACGTCCTCGTACTCTTCCGCCACCTCCCTCGCCCGCTGCAGGGCGACGCGCGCCGCCTCCTCGCGCTCCGGCGGCAGCTCGGCGTCGAGCGGATCGGCCAGCGGGACTTCGACCACGTAGGCGAGCGCCAGGCGGGCCTCGTCGACATCGCCGTCGGCCTCCACCTCGGCCGCCGCCAGGCGCCCCGCGGTGGCGACGATGTCGTCGTCGAGCTTGGTCCCGAAGACCGGCACGAGGATGCTGCCGTAGGAGATCTCCGGCACCCGCTTGGTCAGCGCCCGCTCGGTGACCGATACGCGCCTGGTCAGCGTCGTCCCCTCGAAGACCTTGCGGTAGACGACGTAGAAGACGAGGCCGAACGTCATCCAGCCGAGGCCGACCCAACGGGCGGTGACGTGGAGGACGAGCACGCTGGCGAAGGCGAGAGCACCCACCACCCCCGCGAACAGCGTCGGCAGCGGCAGCTGGGCGCCGCGCCAGGCGACGTTGCCGGGGACCCGGAACGGCCGCGGCCGGTCGGGGTCGGTGAAGCGCAGGCGCAGGATCGAGAACTGGGCGATCGTGATCGCCAGGGTGGCACCGAAGGCGTAGATGCTGGCCAGCAGCTTGACGTTCGTGGGCACCACCAGGCCGATCGCGATCAAGCCGGAGAGGACGAGCGCCACATGGGGGGTCGCGTAGCGGCTGTTCAGCTTGCCCAGCCAGCTGGGGATCTGGCGGTTGATCGCCAGCGTGTAGATGTGACGGGAGACGCCGAGCATCGCCGTCGTCGTCGCCCAGAAGAGGACCGGGGCGGCGACCAGGGCGACCAGCCAGCGCATCGCCTCGGCCACCCAGGCGGGGTGGTAGGCGGAGACAACCCCGAGGATCGGCGCCCGCACGTATTCGCTGCCCAGCGCCGTTTCCGGGCCGTGCGGGCCGGCGACGACCGGCACCGCCATCAGCGCGATCGCCGCCATCCCCGCGTAGACGAGCGGCACGGCGACCGCGCCGAGCGAGACGATCCGCCTCAGGTCGCGCGGGCGGACGTCGATGTCGGGGGCGAGGTCGGCGGCGGCCTCGATCCCGGCGTAGGCCAGCATCGCCACCACCGAGGCGTAGACGATGTCCTTGACGCTCGGGTCGGTGAAGAGGTGGACCTGTTCGGTGAGGCGGTCGGGATGCAGCACCGCGAGCGCCCCGACCCCGATCACCGCGAGCTGCAGGGCGATGTCGGCCAGCGCCAGGACGCTGAGCGTCCGCTCCCGGCCCCTGCCGGTCACGTTGAGGATGTTGAGCGCGCAGGCGGCGACGATCACCCCGGCGGCGACCGGGATCTGCCACTCGCTGGTCGAGAGGTCGCCGGAGATCGGCTTCAGGTAGTGCGGAACCGAGATCGCCGCCAGCGCGGCGACGATCAGGTAGTCGATCAGGATCGCCCAGCCGGCGATGAAGGCGATCAGCTCGTTGAAGGCGTGGCGGGCGAAGCTGGAGGAGCCGCCGCGCTCGCGGATCATCGCCCCGCCCTCTACGTAGCTGAGGGTGGTCAGCACGAACATCACCCCGGCGGCGAGGAAGATCAGCGGCGTCAGGCCGAGGCCGCGGTCGGCGACGACGCCGAGCGAGAAGTAGATCGAGAAGCCGACCGCGGAGTAGACGGCGACGAACAGGCCGGGGACGCCGACGCCGCGGCGCAGCAGCGGCTCCAGCCGCGAGCGCCGTGCCGGCTCGGGCGCGCTCACCGGCTCATCCGCGCCGACACCCAGAGGCGGCCCGCGCCGACCGCAAGGAAGGCGATTCCCATCAACACGCCGACCGAGGCCGGTCCGCCGCCGTTGAGCAGGGTGGTGACGAGCAGCACCGCGCCGAGCGCGAGGAAGACGGCCGCGATGGCCCGGACGGAGCGCTGGTACATAGCCGGCCGATTCTAGGCGAGCGAGGGGGACAGCTCGGCTGCCCGCTGGGCATTCTTTTCGGAGACGACGATCACCCGGCAGGGCCGCTCGCCGAGCACCGTCTGCAGGGTCTTGTCGTAGAGCGGCCGGCCGTTGCGGTAGCGCAGCCCGACGACGATCGCCGCCGCGGCGATCAGCTTCGCCTCGTCGGCGATCGAGTAGCCGGCCTGGCCCGGCCGCACCCGCTCGACGTGACCGGTGACCCGCTGGCCACCGATCAGCTTCGCCTGCTCGATCTTGCTCTGCGCCTCGGCTTCCTGCTCGCGCAGCTCGGCGTCGAGCGGCAGGTTCGTCGGCACGGTCAGCATCGAGTGGATGTGGATGCCGCGGCGCCGCTTCGACGCCAGCTTGGCGGCGGTGGCGACCATCTCCTCCGAGAACGGCTCGCCGTCCGCGAAGGCGACGAGGACGCTGCGGTACTCGATCTCCTCCACGCCCAGCGGCTCCGGCAGCAGGACCTTCACGGTCTCGGTCAGCGGCAGCTTCTGGTTGCGGCGGTAGAGCACGTAGACGACGATGCCGAGGACCATCCAGCCGATGCCGACCGCGAGGGTGCGGGGGTTGAGAGCCATCACCACGATCCAGGCCCCGAAGGTTCCGAGGCCGCCCAGCACCGCCGTCAGCGGCACCTCGAAGCCGAAGGCGCGGAAGTTGAGCGGCGGCTTCCAGGGGCGCTCGTCCTCAGATTTACGTCGCCGCAGCTGGATCACCGAGACGTGGGCGATCGTGAACGAGAGCATCGCGCCGAACGAGTACAGCGTCGCCAGGAAGTCGGTCTTGCCGGGGATCAACGTGATCATCGCCACCGCGGAGAAGACGAGGATCGCGATGTAGGGGGTGCGGTAGCGCGGGTGGACCTGGCGCAGCCCCTCCGGCAGCTGGCGGTGCTGGCCCATCGAGTAGGTGAGGCGCGAGACCCCGATCAACCCGGCGTTGGTGGCGATCAGGAGGATCACCGCGGCGAGGATGCCGACGTAGTAGCGCAGCGCTTCGGTCGGGCCGGCGCTGAGGCCGAGGTTCTCGACGATGCCGAGGATCGGATCGTTGGCGAACTGCGAGCCGAGCGCCGTCGCGTAGTGGCCGGCGGAGTTCTGGACGACCGGCATCGCCGAGAGGGCGACGACCGGGATCAGCAGGTATAGGCCGAGCACGGCGGCGACGGTGAAGCCGACGCTGCGGGGGATCGTGCGCGCCGCGTCCTTGGCCTCCTCGGCCATGTTGGAGATCGTCTCGATCCCGGTGTAGGCGATCATCCCGACCGCGATCCCGAGCGCGAAGTCGCTCCAAGTCGGCGCCACCCCGAGGTGGACGTTGTCGACGAGCACCTGCGGGCTCAGCACCAGGACGACGCCGATCCCGACCAGCACGACCTGCGTCGCCAGGTCGGCCACGGCCAGCACCAGGTTGAGCTTCGCCGACTCCTGCGAGCCGCGGATGTTGAGCAGCGCCAGCGCCGCGATCAGGACCGCGCCGCCGACGATGTCGCCGGGGTTGTGGCCGAGCGGCGCCCAGAACACGGCCAGGTAGTGGGGCACGAAGTAGGCCGAGATCGCGACCGTGATCGTGTAGTTGAGCATCTGCCCCCAGGCGGCGATGAAGCTGACCAGCTCGTTGAAGGCGTGGCGGGCGAAGCTCGAGGAGCCGCCCGCCTCCGGGTACATCACGGTGGCCTCGGCGTAGGTCGCCGCGGTCGCGGCGAAGATCAGGCCGGAGATGATGAAGGCGATCGGGGTGAGGCCGAGGGCGAAGGCCGCGGTCACCCCCAGCGCGTAGTAGATCGAGGAGCCGACGTTGCCGTAGGCGGCGGAGAAGAGCGCGCCGACGCCGTGGACGCGGCTCAGCGATTCGTCTCTGGGGATTCGCTGGGCCATCTAGAGGTTGGGAGGGGACATCCGGCCCGAATATACGCGCCGCCCCGGGTGAGAGGATCGCCCCGGTTCAGTGAGCTCGTCCGAGCTCCCAACTACTCCGGGGAGGAAGCAGATGGAGAGAGAAAACCGCCAATCCTGGGTCCTGATCGCCCTCGCCGCACTCGGCCTGGCGCTCGGCGTGATCGCCCTGATAGTCGCTTTCAACGCGAAGAGCGCCAGCGACGACGCCGCCAGCCAGAAGTCGGTCGACGAAGTCTCCACCGAGCTCTCCAACCTGGTCAACCGCCTCGGCATCGCCGAGGCGAGCCTGACCGGCGAACAGTCGGCCCTGAAGGGCAAGGCGAAGCGGGCGATCAAGGAATCGCGCAGCGCAGTGATCAACCTCTCCAACCGCGTCGACAAGCTCGAGCGGGAAACGGCTGCGCTCGACAAGTCCGCCGCACAGACCGCATCCCTGACCAAGCAGGTCGGCTCGCTGCAGAACCAGGTCGACACGGTCAACTCCCGCGTGACGACGCTCAACAAGCGGGTGACCAGGCTGAGCGGCCGGGTGAGTCAGAACGGCGGCCAATCCGCAGGGGGGTAGGCAACCCGGCTTTTGGCCTCAGCCGGCGGGAGGGGTCGGGGTGTCCCTTCCTACGTCCTGCCGGACACCGTCGCGCTACCCTCGGGCGCCGATGAACGCGCACTACGACCCAGAGGTCAACATTGCCCTGCTGGTCTTCGAGGAAGGCGCCGCCGTCAGCGAAGAGCACGACTGGGGCCTGATCGACCGCGACCCCGACGACGGCCACCTGATGGGCTTCGAGATCTGGGACGCCCGCAAACGTCTACCCCCCGAGCTGATAGACGCCCTCCCGACCTCCGGTCGCAACCGAGACGCAGCCTAGCGACCCCGACGTAACGCCTGGGCCTCACCAGCCAGGCCACGAAGACCCGGCGTCCTGACTCCCACGCGTCGCGTCTGTGCGCAGCTCGAAGGAGGGGCAGGGTGCCCCTCCCCGCGGCTTGTACTTTTTCCGCGGCGACATCCGCGGACAGCCTCAAGCGGTCTTCGGAAAAAGTTGAGCGGGGAGGGGCACCCTGCCCCTCCCCCACGTCTCGGAGTCCTAGAAGTGAACGATCGGGATGATCAGGATGGCGACGATGTTGGCCACCTTGATCATCGGGTTGATCGCCGGCCCGGCCGTGTCCTTGTAGGGATCGCCGACCGTGTCGCCGGTCACCGAAGCGGCATGGGCCTCGGAGCCCTTGCCGCCGTGGGCGCCGTCCTCGATCAGCTTCTTGGCGTTGTCCCAGGCACCGCCGCCGGCGGTCATCGAGATCGCGGCGAAGAGGCCGACGACGATCACCCCGATCAGCAGCCCGCCGAGCGCGTCGACGCTGAGCAGGCCGACGATCACCGGGACGACGATCGGGATCAGGGCGGGCAGGATCATCTCTTTCTGCGCCGCCGCGGTGACGATCGCGACCGTCTTCCCGTACTCGGGTTTCTCGGTCCCCTCCATGATCCCGGGG
Source organism: uncultured Solirubrobacterales bacterium (assembly GCA_963702955.1). Classification (GTDB taxonomy): domain Bacteria; phylum Actinomycetota; class Thermoleophilia; order Solirubrobacterales; family 70-9; genus VRUE01. The sequence continues at coordinate 903,624 of OY969774.1, forward strand.
TGCTCGCGGAACTGTTTGCGCACCTCTTCGACCACCTGGCCGCCGGCGCGACCGACCGCCTCGATCGCAAAGGCCGCGAACAGGTAGACCATCATGCCGCCGATGATCAAGCCGATCAGCACGTCGGGGCTGGTCAGGTTGAAGAGGCCGTTGAGGTCGAAGCCGGCCGGCGCCTGGCCGGCGAGTTCGCTCTTGAAGGCCGCGAACAGCACCAGCGCCGCCAGCGCCGCCGAGCCGATCGCGTAGCCCTTGGTCACCGCCTTGGTCGTGTTGCCGACCGCGTCGAGCGGATCGGTGACGTTGCGCACCTCCTCGGGCAGGTCGGCCATCTCGGCGATCCCGCCGGCGTTGTCGGTGATCGGCCCGAAGGCGTCGAGGGCGACGATCAGGCCGCAGAGCGAGAGCTGTGCCATCACGGCGATGCCGATGCCGTAGATGCCGGCGAGCTCGTTGGCGGCGAGGATCGCCAGGGCGATCACCAGCGCCGGGGCCGCGGTCGACTGGAAGCCCTGCGCCAGCCCCTGGATGATGTTGGTCGCGTGGCCGGTCTCCGAGGCGTCGGCGATCGTCCTCACCGGGCGGAAACGGGTCGAGGTGTAGTAGTCGGTGATCACGAACAGCAGCGCGGTCACGGCGACGCCGATCACCGCGCAGAGCCAGAGGTCGGTGGTGGTGATCGCCTTGGCGCCGGCGCTGAGGCCGAGCCGCACCGGGTCGCTCATCATCCAGTGGGTGATCGGGTAGAAGGCCGCGATCGAGAGCGCCCCGGAGACGATCATGCCGGTGTAGAGCGCACCCTCGACCCGGTCCGATTTGGTCCGCACCGAGAGCGCCCCGACGATCGAGGCGATGATCGCGACGGCGCCGATGACCAGTGGGAAGATCGCCACCTCGCGCGAGAATTCCCCGCCCGAGCCGGTGAAGGTGAGGACGCCGAGCAGCATCACGGCGACCGAGGTGACCGCGTAGGTCTCGAACAGGTCGGCCGCCATGCCGGCGCAGTCGCCGACGTTGTCGCCGACGTTGTCGGCGATCACGGCCGGGTTGCGGGGATCGTCCTCGGGAATCCCGGCCTCGACCTTGCCGACCAGGTCGGCGCCGACGTCGGCGGCCTTGGTGAAGATGCCGCCGCCGAGACGGGCGAAGACCGAGATCAGCGAGCCGCCGAAGCCGAGGCCGATCAGCGCGTCGACCGCGTCCTTGTCGCTGGTGCCGGTGAGGACGAGCAGTCCGTAGTAGCCGGCGACGCCGAAGAGGGCGAGGCCGACGACGAGCAGGCCGGTGACCGAGCCGCCTTTGAAGGCGACGTCGAGCGCCGGCGGCACGCCACCGCGGGCCGCCTCGGCGACGCGCGAGTTGGCGCGAACCGAGAGGTTCATCCCGATGAACCCGGTCGCGCCCGAGAGGGTGCCGCCGATCACGAACCCGATCGCGGTCTTGTAGTCCTGCAGGATCAGAAGGACGATCGCGAGCGGAATCGCGACCGCGGCGATGATCATGTACTGGCGGTTTAGGTAGGCCTTGGCGCCTTCCTGCACCGCGCCTGAGATTTCCTGCATGCGCTCGTTGCCCGGCGACTTGCTGAGCAGGCGCTGGGTGATGATAAGTCCGTAGACAACTGCGGCGCCGGCGCAGACGAGCGCGACGACGACTCCGTATTCGGTCAAGAAGCTGGTCAAGTCAGGTCCCTCCGGGGTGGTTTGAGCGGCCCGGGACTCTATAAGGGGTTACGGATACCGCGTCCCCACGCCCCCCGCACGTCTATGCGGCTTGGGGGGCGGCGGTGTAGGTGCGGCGCGTCTCGCGCACGGCGTCGCGGTAGACGTCCTCGATCGAGACCCCCGACTCGAACGCCTCGCGGGCTCGCTGGGCGCCGTTGCACTGCGGCAGCCGTGCCTCGATGCCGAGCTGCGAGCGGGCCGGCTCGGTCCAGGCGAGCAGGCCCTCGAGGGCAGCCCGCGCCTCGACCTCCTCGCCGCGCCGAAAGTCGATCAACATGCCGCCCATCCCGTGGCGGATCGCTCGCCAGAGGTTCTCCTCGATCTCGCGGTCGCTCAGCGGCGCGCCGGCGCCGTCGTAGCCGCGCTCGTCGTAGTCGAGCGCGGCCTGGGCGATGCAGGCGGCGATCAGGCCGGCCAGCCCGAACGACTCCTCGCCCCGGGTCTGGGCGTCGCAGATCCGCACCTCGACCGTGCCGAACTCGTGGTGCGGCCGCACGCTCCACCACAGCTGGGTCAACTCGACCACGCTGCCGGTGCGCTGCAGCAGGCCGACGAAGTCGGCGTAGCGCTGCCAGTCGCGGAACGGACTCGGCACGCCGCAACGCGGGAAGGTGCGGGTGAAGATCTCGGTGCGGACCGTGTGCAGGCCGCTGTCGCGGCGGTCGAGGAAGGGCGAGTTGGCGGAAGCCGCCAGCAGCAGCGGCAGCAGCTCGCGCATCCGGTCACAGACGGCGATCGCCCGGTCGGCGCCGCGCACGCCCATGTGGACGTGCAGGCTCCAGGTGTTGTTGCGCTGGGCGACCCAGCCCAGTTCGTGGCGCAACCGGTTGTAGTGCGGGGTGTCGATGATCCGCTGGTCGAGGTAGTTCGCCCAGGGATGGGTGCCCATCGCCGCCAGCGCCAGGCCCATTCCGTCGACCAGCTCGAAGAGTCGGGTTCGCCGCTCGCGCTGGGCCTCGACCGCCGCCCCGAAGCCGGTCGCCCGGCCGGAGCGGATCTCGATCTCCGAGGCGATCAGCTCGCCCGCCGCCGAGTCGGCGAGCAGGTCGTCCTTCCGGCAGGCCCCGTAGACGTCCTCGAAGCGGTGCTCCAGCTCCAGCGTGGCCGGGTCGAGGATCGCGAACTCCTCCTCGAGGCCGATCGTGAAATCGGTCGAGGACTCGAATCTCTCCCGAGCGAGGTCGAGGTCCAGGGGCAAGGATCTAGGCCAGGTAGAAGTAGAGCGCGTAGAGAAGGTCAACGGCGGGGCTGGAGGTGTGGACCGTCACCTCCGGCGGCACCTGCAGGAGCTGCTCGGAGTAGTTGAAGATGATCTTGACGCCGGCCTCGACCAGGCGGTCGGCGACAGCCTGAGCGGACGCGGCGGGGACGGCGAGGACCCCGACCACGATCTCCTGCTCGGCGACGACCTCCTCCAGCTCGCCGAAGTCGCGGACGCGCAGGGAGCCGACCTCGGAGCCGACCACCCCGGGGTCAACGTCGAACATCGCGACGACCTGGAAGCCGTGGTCGGCGAAGATGTCGGAGCTGGCGATCGCCTGGCCGAGGTTGCCGGCCCCGAAGAGGGCGATGTTGTGCTGGCCCGAGGTGCGGAGGATCTTGCGGATCTCGGCGACCAGCGAGTCGACCTTGTAGCCGACGCCGCGCTTGCCGAACTTGCCGAAGCCGGAGAGGTCGCGGCGGATCTGGGTCGGGTTGATGTGGGTGTAGTCCGACAGTTCCTGCGAGGAGATCGTCTCGCGGCCCATCTTGCGCGCCTGCGTCAGCACCTGCAGGTAGCGCGACAGCCGCGCGGCGACGCCGAGCGAGAGCCGCTCGCCCTCGGCGATCAGCTCCTCGTCCACCTCAAGCTCCTCGACTGCCGGCTCGATCATCGTCGGGCCCCACAGTATCGAGCCGCGCCCGCAGAGCGGCCCGGTCGAGGACCAGCTCGGAGACGACCTCGCCGTCGAGCTCGACCACCGGGATGCGCTCGAGCATTCGCCGCAGCAGCGATTCCTCGCTCTCGATGTCGACCTCGCGCAGCTCGAAGCGGTAGCCGTCGCCGTGCAGGGCGACGATCTCCTCCAGCGCCTGCTCGCAGAGGTGGCAGCCCGGGCGCGAGTAGATGACCAGCTCGGTCATGCCGGGACCGGCGGGCGCCGGGTCGGCCGCGCGTCGTAGCCGAGGTACTCGGGGAACGGCAGGCGCGGCGCGAAGCGGGCGGCCGAGCCGATCATCGCCGCGTTGTCGGTGCAGAGCAGGCCCGGGACGAGCTTCAGCCGCACCCCGGCGTCCTCGCAGAGCGCCGTCACCGCCTCGCGCAGCGGCCCGTTGGCCGCCACGCCGCCGCCCAGCGCGACCGCCTCCCACTCGCCCCGCTTCAACGCCCGCTTCAGTTTCGAGGTCAGCTGCCCGACCGCCGCGGCCTGGAAGCCGGCCGCCAGGTCCGCGCGCCGCTCCCGCACCCGCTCGGGGCCGAGGTCGCGGCAGAGGTAGGCCAGAGCCGTCTTCAGGCCGCTGAAGCTGAAGTCGAGCCCGGGGTCGCGGGCCATCGCCACCGGCATCTCGAACGCCTCGGGGTCGCCCTCGGCCGCCAGCCGCTCCAGCGCCGGGCCGCCCGGATAGCCGAGCCCGAGCATCCGCGCGACCTTGTCGAAGGCCTCCCCGGCGGCGTCGTCGAGGGTCTGGCCGAGCACCTCGTGGCCGGCGTGGTCGCGCACCCCGGCGAGCATCGTGTGCCCGCCGCTCGCGACCAGGCAGAGGAACGGCGGGTCGAGCGGCTCGGGCTCGAGGAAGTTGGCGGCGACGTGGCCCTGCAGGTGGTCGACCGGGATCAGCGGCAGCCGCCGCGCCGCGGCCAGCGCCTTGGCGGTGCTGAGGCCGACCAGCAGCGCGCCGATCAGCCCGGGCCGGGTGGTGACGGCGACCGCCTCGACCTCGTCGAGCGTCACGCCGGCCTCGCCCAGCGCGGCTTCGACCACCGGCACGGTCAGCTCGAGGTGCCGGCGGGAGGCGACCTCGGGGACGATCCCGCCGAAGCCGGCGTGCGCCTCGGCCTGCGAGGAGATCACGTTGGAGAGGATGCGGCCGTCGTCGACGACGGCAGCGCAGGTGTCGTCGCAGGAGGTCTCGATCGCCAGGATCAAGCCGCTCAGTCCAGCCACATGATCAGGGCGTCCTCGCCGTTGTCCTGGTAGTAGCGGGGACGCACTCCGGCCGAGCGGAAGCCGAGCTGCTCGTACATCGCGATCGCCTCGCGGTTGGAGACGCGCACCTCGAGCGTGAACGGCAGCTCCCCTTCCCCCTCCTCGACCAGGCGCTCGATCAGCCGCGTGGCGACGCCGCGCCGGCGGCGCTCCGGCGCCACGGCGACGTTCATCAGGTGCCGGACGCGGTCGTAGCGCGAGCAGACCAGGTAGCCGGCCAGCTCGCCGCCCTCGCTCGCCGCGAGGCAGATCCCCGACGGCTTCGAGAGCTCCAGCACGAACATCGCCAGCGACCAGGGCGCCGGGAAGGAGCGCCGCTCGATCGAGATCACCGCCGGCAGGTCGCTGTAGGCGAGCCGCCGCACCGCGGTCGCTCCGCTCACCTCACTCGGATTTTTCGAGAGTGCCTCGCTCATAGGCCAACCTCCCCGTCATTCTCCTGAGATTGAGAGGCCGAGCGCAGCGAGGCCGTCGAGAATCCCGGGGGAACGCATAGAGCCGACCCCCGCCGGGAGAGCGCCACGCTCGCTAGCCGCATAGACGGCCCGCGTGAGACCAGCGCCTCCCGGCGGTGCGAGGCGCCAGAAGCGCCAACAGGACGTGGTGCCCGCGAGCACCACCCTATGAGCATGCGCAACGGCTCCTCGTGGCCGGCTGTCAGCCGAGATGAATCGACCGAGGAGGAAGCATGGCAGGAATGACCGCTGGAATCGACTGGGCCAGCGAGGCCCACGAGATCTGCGTCAGTAAAGAGGGGCGAGTGAATGAGCGCTTCTCTGTGACCCACGACGAGCGCGGGATCGCCGGGTTGGCCCGGCGTCTCGCCGGGCTCGGGGTCGACCGGGTGGCGATCGAGCGACCAGACGGCATCCTGGTCGAGCGCCTGCTCGCCGCCGGCCTGGAGGTGATGGCGATCCACCCCAACCAGGTCAAGGCCGCCCGGGCCCGCTTCGCGGTCGCCCACGGCAAGTCCGATCGCTTCGACGCCTACGTCCTGGCCGAGCTGGCCCGCACCGACTCCCATCGCTTTCGGGCGCTCGTTCCAGACACCGAGGAGACCAAGGCGCTGAAGACCCTGACCCGGGCCCGCGAGGACCTGGTCGGGGTAAGGGTCGAGCTGGCCAACCAGCTGCGCGCCCAGTTGCAGGCCTTCTGGCCGGGGGCGCTGATCTTCCCCATGCTCGACAGGCCGATCTCCCTTGCCTTCCTCAAGCGCTATCCGAGTCCCGGTGACGCCAAGGGCTTGGGCGGCGGGCGGATGGCCGCCTTCCTCGCGCGGGAGGGCTATACCGGGCGCACCGATCCCGCCGAGCTGGTGGCGCGGATGCGCTCGGCCCCGCAGGGAACCGCGGGGACCGCCGAGCAGCAGGCTCGCCGGGCGGTCGTTCTCGGCCTGGTCAGTGCCCTTGAGCCGATCGTCGCCGAGATCGCAGCGCTTGACGCGCAGATCCGCGAGCGCCTCGCCGCCCACCCCGACGCGGCGATCTTCGCGCCACTGTTTCGCGATCGCAGGACCGCGATCTGCCCGGCAACCCTGATAGCCGAGCTCGGCGACTGCCGGGGTCGCTACCCGACCGAGGCAGCGATGGCCGCCGACGCCGGCATGAGCCCGGTCGCCCTGGAGTCGGGCAAGCTGCGGGTCGCCACCTTCAGGCGAGCCTGCGACAAGCGCTTGCGATCCGCCGTGGCGACCCTTGCTGACTCCACCCGTCACTGGCATCCGTGGGCCAAAGAGGTCTACCGCAAAGCGCGTGCCAGGGGGCAGGACCACCCGCACGCGATCCGTACTCTGGGGCGTGCCTGGATCCGGGTTCTCTGGCGCTGCTGGCAGGACGAAGTGCCCTATGACGCGACTCTCCACGGCAATTCCCACCGACTTCAACCGACTAGGGGTTGACACAGGACGTCTCACGCCACCGCTCCGCATCGGGAGCCCTCAGGTAGATCGGGGCGCCGGGACCGGCGTCGCCCTCGCCCGCCGCGGCCGCCAGGGCGCAGACGTGGCGCGCGGCGACTCTGTGTGCGGGGTCGGCGTCGTCCGGGATCTCGGCGCCCCTTCTCGCCAACTGCTGACGAAATCGTACCGCGCCCGATCCGCCGCCCAGGGCGGGCCGGGAAAGCCCGGCGATCCGCCCGGCGAGGTCCTCGGGGGAGCTGACCAGCGGGCCCCAGAGCCGCTCGCCGGCCGGCGAGTAGAGGGCGGCGAAGACCTCGCCGCGGCGGGCGTCGGCGATCGCCAGGCGGTCGCGCTCGCCGGCCGCCTCGGCGAGCCCGCGGGCGAGCGCGTCGAGCGTGCAGATGCCGAACACCGGCAACCCGCGGCTCAGGCCGAGCCCGCGGGCGGTGGCCATTCCGACCCGCACCCCGGTGAACGAGCCGGGCCCGACCCCGACCCCGATCCGCTCCACCGCCGCCCAGCCGCCCGTGGCCACGACCGCGCGCTCGACCTCGCCGAGAAGCGCGGTGGCGTGCAGCGGCCCCCCCTTCTCGGCAGGCCCCAGCAGCGACTCGTAGAGGACCTCGCCGTCGCGCGTCGCGCCGACGGCGGTGTCCTCGGTCGCCGTGTCGAAGCCGACGACGGCCACGGCCCGCTCGCGGCTATCCGCCGTGCTTGGGCTTCCCGCCGGGCTCGGGGACGACGAAATTGAAGACGCCGACCCGCTTGCCCTTGACGAACCAGGTCACGCGGTGCTCGCCCGGGATGTTGGAGGTGATCTTGTTGACGTAGAGCGTGCCTCGGACCGCTTCCTGCTTCGGCGCGCAGAGGTTTTTCTTGGTCGGAAATTTGACGCACACCGTGTAGATGACATCGCGCTTGTTGCTGCGGAAGAAGGCGCCCTTTTCGCGTTCCGCCTGGCAGGCGTGCGACGGCTTCGCGTTCTTGGAGAGGCCGCAGGCGACGTAGAACCTGAACGCTGCGCCACCCTTGGCGGAGGCGGGTGCCGCGCTCGCCGGCAGCGCCACCGCGGCGATGACGGCTACCAGCGTCTTCAGTCCCTTCATCCGGCCCTTCCTCCTTCAGTCGCGTTAACCCGAGCGATGCTACAGGGCATCCAAGGCCGAAACACGGCTATCCGGGTGGCGATGCGGCCGAAGTCTCGATTCTCCGCCGGTCGCCGCCCCGATGGTCGATCCGCACCTCCAGCGCGATCCGGCCGGCAAGCTGCGACCCGGCCACCCCCGGCCACTCGACGAAGGCGACCGAGTCCGCGTCGACGTAGTCGTCGAGCAGGGCGGGGTCCTCGCGCTCGAGGTCGCTCAGGCGGTAGAGGTCGAGGTGGGAGACCGGCACCCGGCCCTCGTAGCGCTGCCCGATCGTGAAGGTCGGCGAGGTGACCGGCTCGGCGACCCCGAGCGCCCGGCAGGCGCCGCGGATCAGCGTCGTCTTGCCGGCGCCGACGTCGCCGCTGACGAGAACCACCTCACCGGGGCCGAGCCCTGCCGCGATCCGCCCCCCGGCCGCTTCGGTCTCGGCTGCCGAGGAGGACTCGATCGTCTCCATGCCGCTCAACCGAAGAAGTCGAGCTGGTCTTCGGCCGGCTGCGGCGGCTCCGGCGCCTCCTCGATCCCCTCCTCCTCGATCGCCGGCAGGCCGGGCTCCGGCCCGGCGAGCAGCTTCGGCAGCAGCTCGAAGTCGCCCCGCAGCGTCTCCTTCACGGCCGGCGTCCGCAGCGCCGCGGCGGGATGGAAGAGCGGCAGCAGGAAAACCGCGCGGCCGCCCAGCTCGTGCACCTGCGGCGTCCCCCGCACCCGGGTGATGCCGGCCGGGTTGCCGCTCAGCAGCTTGGTCGCGAAGTTGCCGAGGGTGCAGACGACCTTCGGCTCGATCAGCCGCACCTGCTCGAACAGGTAGGGACGGCAGGCCTCGATCTCGAGCGGCTGCGGATCGCGGTTGCCGGGCGGGCGGCTCTTCAGCACGTTGGCGATGAAGACCTCCTCGCGCGAGAGCCCGATCCCCTCCAGCATCTGGTTCAGCAGCTGCCCGGCCCGGCCGACGAAGGGCAACCCCTGGCGATCCTCGTCGGCGCCAGGCGCCTCGCCGACGAACATCACCTCGGCGTCGGCGTCCCCCGCCCCGAAGACCGCCTTGGTGCGGGTCTCGTGCAGGGGGCAGCGCGTGCACGCCTTGACCTCCTCATACAGCTCGACCAGCTGGGCGCGCCGCTCCTCGGCCGTCATCGCGGCAATGCTAACGGCGCCGGAAGCTCAGGGAAGCGGCTCCCAGTCCCAGGCCTTCTTCGAGGCGAGGCTCTCCTGGTCGAGGTAGCGGCGGAACTCGTCCAGCTCGACCGGCTCGACGCTGTAGACGTGGTCGGGCTCGGGGAAGTGGCGCGAGCGCACCTCCTCGCCGTAGCGGCTGACCGCCTCGACCATCGTCTCGTGGACCTCGGCGTAGCGCTTGACGAACTTCGCCATGTGGCCGGTGGTGATCCCCAGCAGGTCGTGGAAGACCAGCACCTGGCCCGAGGTCGCCGGGCCGGCGCCGATCCCGATCGTCGGGATCTCGAGCTTGGCGACGATCGCTTCGGTGATCGCCGCCGGCACCGCCTCGAAGACGATCGCGAAGCAGCCGACCGACTGCAGCGCGAGCGCGTCCTCGCAGAGCTTGATCGCGCTCTGCGCGGTCTTGCCCTGGGCCTTGTAGCCGCCCAGCGCGGTCGCCGTCTGCGGCGTCAGGCCGAGGTGGCCCATCACCGGGATGCCGGCGCGGACGATCGCCCGCGCTCGCTCGACCGCGACCCCCCCCGACTCCAGCTTGACCGTCTGGCAGCCGGTCTCCTTGACCAGGCGCATCGCGTTTTCGACCGCGACCTCGTTGCTCGACTCATAGCTGCCCTTGGGCATGTCCCCCACCATCAGCGGCGTGGCCAGGCCGCGGCGCACCGCCTTGCCGAGGACGAGCATCTCCTCCATCGTCACCGCCTCGGTGCCGGAGTGGCCGAGCACCACGTTGGCGGCCGAGTCGCCGACGAGGACGACGTCCACCCCGGCCTCCTCGGCAACCTTGGCGGAGGGATAGTCGTAGGCGGTGACCATCACGATCGGTTCGCCCTCGGCCTTCATTTCGACCAGGCGCGGAAGACTGACCGGCGGCCGGTCCGCCGACGGCGGCGCGGTGTGGGAGCGGGCGCCGGAGCTCATGAGAGAAGAACCTCGGGACGGCTGTCGACGGCGGCGATCGAGTTGTCCTCGCCGACGTGGACGACGATCGGCGAGTAGGTCTCGAGGTCGCTCTCCTCGTAGGCGCCGAAGGTGGCGACGATGATCTTGTCGCCGGGCCGGGTCAGATGGGCGGCGGCGCCGTTGACCTGCATCGTCCCCGAGCCCGGCTCGCCGTCGATCACGTAGGTGACGAAGCGGGCGCCGTTGTCAACGTCCCAGACGTGCACCTGCTCGTTGGTGATCATGTCGGCGGCGGCCATCAGCTCGGTGTCGATAGTGATGCTGCCGACGTAGTCGACGTCGCAATCGCTCACCGTCGCCCGGTGGATCTTCGACTTCAGCATCTGCCTCTGCATTTGCTCTCCCTCTTGGCGGATTTCAAGTTCTCGGGTCGATCGTCACGTTGTCGATCAGCCGCGCGGCGCCGACCCGGGCGGCCACGGCGACGAGGACGGGACGGTCACCCAACTCGGCGACCGGGGAAAGGTCTTCGGGATCGCGGGCCTCGAGGTACTCGGGCTCGATCCCGGCAACTTCGAGCTCGCGCCGGCCGGCCGCGATGGCGGCGGCCAGGGAATCGGCGCGGGCAGTGCGCTCGACCGTCGCCAGGGCCCGCGACAGGGCGGTCGCCCGCTCGCGCTCGGCCGGCTCGAGATAGGCGTTGCGGGAGCTCATCGCCAGGCCGTCGGGCTCGCGGACGGTCGGCAGGCCCTCGATCCGTACGGGGAAGTCGAGGTCGCGGACCATGCGGCGGATCGCGGCAAGCTGCTGGGCGTCCTTGCAGCCGAAGTAGGCGACGTCGGGCCCGACCGAGTTGAAGAGCTTGGCGACGACGGTGGTGACGCCGCGGAAGTGGCCGGGACCGCGCCGCGCCGGGTCGCCGTCGAGGACCTCGGTCAGGCCGGCGACCTCGACCGCGGTCGAGAAGCCGTCCGGGTAGACCTCCTCGACCGGCGGCGCGTAGATCAGGTCGACGCCCGCCTCGCCGGCCAGCTCGGCGTCGCGCTCCTCGTCGCGTGGGTAGCGATCGAGGTCCTCGCCGGGGCCGAACTGGGCCGGGTTGACGAACAGGCTCATCACGACCACGTCGCACTGCTCGCGCGCGGCGCGCAGCAGCGAGAGATGGCCCTCGTGCAGGCAGCCCATCGTCGGCACCAGGCCGATCGAGCTGCCTTCGCGGCGCGGCGCGGCCAGCGCGGCGCGCAGCTCGTCCCTGGCGCGAACCAGCTTCAGGCCTGCTTGTTGCAGCGAAGGCTCAGTCAGTGAGAGGTTCATCTCGAGGTCCATGCCCTTGGGGTCACGGCCGCAAAGGCGAATTATAGGCCCTCAGGAGCGGAACGGGATGTCCTTGATCACACGGGCGGGCGCGCCCGCGGCGATCGTGCCCGGGGGCAGGTCCCGATTGACGACCGAGTTGGCGCCGATCACGCAGCGCTCGCCGATCGTCACCCCGCTGGTGACGACGCAGTTGACCCCGAACCAGCAGTTGCAGCCGATCCGCACCGGGCCCTTGCTGGTGAAGCCCTGCCAGGTGATCGGCGTGTCGGGGTCGTCGAAGCGATGCTCGGCATCGCCGACGAAGCAGCCGTTGGCGAACATCGTGTGGTCGCCGACGACGATCTCGGTCTGGGCGGCGAGCATCGTGTTGCGGTTGAGGAAGCAGCCGGCGCCGATCTCGATCCGCGCCTCGGGGGCAAGCGTCAGCCAGCAGCCCGGCTCCAGCAGCGTCCCCTCGCCGATCCTCAGACGGCCCTCGTCGAGCGCCTCGAGCAGCTCGCCCTCGACCGGGTAGCGGACGAAGAAGCCGCCGCGCGCAGCGTGGCGGTCGATCCGCAGCCGCCGCAGCGGCCGGCGGTTGCGCTCGTACCAGCGCCGCTTCGCCCACCACGCTCGCCAGCTTCGGCCGCTCATCCGGCCGCATACACTGACGCACGTGAGCGACCTGCGCGGCGGCATCGACCTCGGCGGCACCAAGATCCAGACGGTCGTCGTCGACGGCGAGGGCAAGCTGCACGGCGAAGCGCGGCAGCCCACCCCGACCTCCGGCGGACCGGACGGCGTGGCGCGGGCGATGGAGGACGCGCTGCGCGAAGCCGCCTCCGCGGCCGGAGCCAAGCCCGAGGAGCTGGCCGGGATCGGGGTCGGCTCGCCGGGGGACGCCGAAGAGTCGACCGGCGTCGTCAGCGGCGCCCGCAACCTGCCCGGCTGGGACGGCAGCTTCCCGCTCGGCGAAACCCTCGCGCAGGCGCTCGGCACGCAGGTGCGGATCGGCAACGACGTCCAGGTGGCGGTCGAAGGCGAGTACCGGCTCGGCGCCGGGCGCGGCCACGACTCGCTGCTCGGCGTCTGGTGGGGCACCGGGGTCGGCGGCGGGATCGTCCTCGCCGGCAAGCCCTGGCTCGGCCGCGGCGCCGCCGGCGAGATCGGCCACACCGTCGTCAAGCGCAACGGCGCCCGCTGCCCCTGCGGCCGGCGCGGCTGCCTCGAGGCCTACGCCGGCAGGGCGGCGATGGAGGCGCGGGCGCGCCGCGACCTCGCCACCGGCGTCAACACCGACCTCTTCAAGATCATGGAGAAACGGGGCAAAGACCGCCTCACCAGCTCCGTCTGGGAGCACGCCCTACGCGAGGAAGACCCGCTGACCGAGAGCATCCTCCGCCGCGCCGTCCGCTATCTGGGGACCGGGATAGCCTCGGCGGTCAACCTGCTCGACGTCGAGGCGGTGGTGCTCGGCGGCGGTCTCGGCGTCCGCTTCGGCGACCGCTTCATGGACCACCTGACGAAGGAGATGCACAAGCATCTCTTCCTCGACGACCGCCCGCCGCGGGTCCAGGTCGCCGAGCTCGGCGACCTCGGCGGCGCGATCGGCGCCTCGCTGCTGGTCGATCGCCCCTAGACCCGGCCCGAAGCCGATCGCTGCTGCCGGGCGACGGCGTCGACGATCACCGCCAGCAGCAGGACGCCGCCGGTGACCATGAACTTGACCGCGGAGGAGAGCGCCAGGAGGTCCATGCCGTTGGAGATCGAGCCGATCACCAGGGCCCCCAGCAGCGCCGTCCAGACCGAGCCGCGGCCGCCGAACAGGCTGGTGCCGGCGATGACCGGCCCGGCGATCGCCAGCAGCAGCAGTTCGTTGCCGCCGGAGTTCTGGTTGACGGCGAGAAGGCGGGAGGCGGCCATGATGCCGCCGATCGCCGCCATCGTGCCGGCGATGCCGAAGACCGCGACGCGGACGCCGTTGACGCGGATGCCGGCGCGGCGGGCCGCCTCGGCGTTGCCGCCGACGGCGAAGACGTGGCGGCCGAAACCGGTTCGCTTGACCACGAACTCCATCCCGACCACGAAGGCGAGCAGGATCAGCACAGCCAGCGGCACGCCGCGGTCGGAATTGAGGATCGCGGTGGCGACGATCGTCACCACCGCGACGAGGCCGAAGCGAAAGCCGAGCGCGGCCAGGTTCCCCGTTTCGAGGCCGGCGGCGACGCGGCGGCGGTGGCCGAGGAGGAGGACGCCGCCGTACAGCGCGACGATCAGGACGGCGAAGATCCAGCCGACCGTGGCGGAGTAGAAGGTGTTGGCGAGGCCGGTGATCGTGGGGTCGGTGAGGTTGATCGAGCCGGTCGAGCCGAGCACCTGCAACAGCGCCCCCTGCCAGGCCAGCAGGCCGGCGAGGGTGACGACGAAGGAGGGAATGCCGAAGCGGCTGAAGAGGCTGCCCTGGAGCAGGCCGATCGCGAGGCCGACGGCGACGCCGGCGGCGATCGCCAGATACGGGCTCCAGCCGTGCTTGACATTGAGCACGGCCATCACCGCCGCGGCGAGGCCGCTGACGGCACCGACGGAGAGGTCGATCTCACCGAGCAGCAGGACGTAGACGACGCCGATCGAGATCAGCCCGGTGGCGGTGATCTGCAGCATCAGGTTGGTCAGGTTCTGGGCGGTGAGGAAGCGGTCGTTCTCGAACTGGAAGATCGCCCAGATCACCGCCAGGCCGATTACCACGCGCAGCGACGCGAGGTCGCCCTGGACCAGCCGCCGCAGCGTCTGCGCGGCGCCGGCGCGCTCCTTCGAGGCGGCCCCCTCGACCGCGGTCGCGCTCAAGTCGACTCTCCCTTTTCGCCGTCGGCGCCGTTGCCCTCGCCGCCGACGCCGGTGATCGCGGAGACGACGTGCTCCTCGGTCGTCGCTTCGGCCTTGAAGTCGCCGGCGGGACGGCCGAGTCGGAGGACGAAGATCCGGTCGGCGACCTCGAACACGTCGACCAGGTTGTGGCTGATCACGACGACCCCCAGCTCGCGCTCGCGCAGCCGCCGGATCACACCGAGAACCTGCGCCGTCTGGGCGACGCCGAGGGCCGCCGTCGGCTCGTCCAGGAGGACGACCTTCGGCTCGCCGAGCAGCGAGCGCGCCACCGCCACCTGCTGGCGCTGGCCGCCCGAGAGGGTGCCGACCTCGCTGCGGAGGCTGGGGATCGTCACCGCCAGGTTGGAGAGCATCTCGCCGGTCTGGTGCTCCATCCGCGCCTCGTCGAGCTGCCGTGAGAACCGCCCGACGCCCGGCGAGACCTCCTCCCGGCCGAGGAAGAGGTTGGCGACGACGTCGAGGTTGTCGCAGAGCGCCAGATCCTGGTAGACGGTCGCGATCCCGAGTGCGGTCGCGTCCTGGGGTTTGGAGATCGAGACCTCACGCCCGTCGAAGCGAATCTTCCCCGCGTCCGCGGAGTGGATGCCGGCGATCGTCTTCACCATCGTCAACTTGCCGGCGCCGTTGTCGCCGACGAGTCCCACCACCTCGCCGGCATGGACCGCGAAGTCGACCCGGTCCAGAGCCTGGACCGGGCCGAATCGCTTGCTCACGCCCTCCAGCTCGAGGAGGGGGGCGCCGTCGCTCATCTCAACCCGAGATTCCCGCTTCTTTGCAGGCCGTCTGGAACGCGCTGGTGCACAGTTCCTTGGCGGTGACGAACCCGTCCGCCACCACCGTGCTCTTGACGTTGTCTTTGGTCACGGCGATCGGCTTCAGCAGGACCGACGGCACATCGGCCTTGCCGTTGTTGACTTCTTCGGTGATCTGTTCCTGTGGCACTTCTTCGCCTTCGGCCAGGGCGATCGCTATTTCGGCGCTGATCCGAGCCTCCGGTTCGATTTCCTTGTAGACCGTCATGTACTGCTGGCCGGCGAGGATCCGCTGCAGCCCGGCGACGGTGGCGTCCTGCCCGGTGACGGGCTTTTCGGCCGGGTCGATCCCGGCGCTCTTCATCGCCGCGATCGCGCCGCCGCCGGTTTCGTCGTTGGCGGCGTAGACGCCGGCGAATCCGTTGTTGCCGAGTGCGGTAATTGCCTGCTGCGCCTCGCGCTGGGCGTTTTCGGCGGACCAGCCGGGGGTGTCGTATTCCTTCGCGATCTTGACGCCGGCGGCTTCGAACCCTTTGTGCGCGCCTTCTTTGAACAGGGCCGCATTGGGATCGGCGGGATCGCCGTTGATCATGATGATCGGCCCGCTAGGACTGCCGTCTTCCTTCAACTTCTTCGCCAGCGTTTCGGCCTGGAGTTCGCCGACTTTGACGTTGTCGAAGGAGATGTAAGCGTCGACTTCGCCGTTTTCGATCAAGCGGTCGTAGCTGACCACCGGCACGCCCTGGGCCTTCGCCTTTTCGGCGATCGCGGCCGCCGATTTGGAGTCCATCGGGTCGACGACGAGGACATCGGCCCCCTGGGTCAGCGCCGCTTCGGCCTGGCTTTGCTGTTTTTCCGCATCGCCACCGGCGTTGTTGTAGAGAACTTCGCAGTCTTCGCATTCTTCTTCGACTGCCTTTTCGAAGTCCGGCCGGTCGTCGGATTCGTATCGGGGCGTCTCGTTTTCGGGCAGCAGCAGGGCGATCTTGGCGCCACCTCCACCGCTGCTTCCACCGCAGCCTGCGGCGACCAAGACGACCACAAGAAGGGCACCTAGAGAGACCGCGACTCGCTTGAACGCAGAATTGGACATGTCTCCTCCTTTTCTGCTTCAGCTATTACCCGGTTAGCTGAGTCCTACGCTTGTCCCGGTGAAGGTCTCGGGCAGGGGTGGAGCGTCTTGTACTTTTAAGCGGAACCCCTGCCCGAAACCTTCAGGCCGCGACCGGCTCGCGCCGCTTGCGCGCAGCCCGCTTCGGCTTCGCCGGCTCGAGCAGCTCGGCCAGGAAGTTGCCGGTGTGGGAGGCCTCGACCGCGGCGATCTCCTCCGGGGTGCCGGTGGCGACCACCTCTCCCCCCTCCTCGCCGCCGTCGGGGCCGAGGTCGACGATCCGGTCTGCGGTCTTGATCACGTCGAGGTTGTGCTCGATCACCACCACCGTGTTGCCGGCGTCGACCAGGCGGCCGAGCACGTCGAGCAGGCGCTGCACGTCGGCGAAGTGCAGGCCGGTGGTCGGCTCGTCGAGGATGTAGAGGGTGTCGCCGGTGGCGACCTTGGACAGCTCGGTCGCCAGCTTCACCCGCTGCGCCTCGCCGCCCGACAGCGTCGTCGCCGCCTGGCCGAGGCGGATGTAGTCGAGGCCGACGTCGTGCAGGGTGCGCAGGCGGCGGGCGATCTTCGGCACGTTCTCGAAGAAGCCGACCGCCTCCTCGACCGACATCTCGAGCACGTCGGCGATGCTCTTGCCCTTGAAGCGGACCTCGAGCGTCTCGCGGTTGTAGCGGCGGCCGTGGCACTGCTCGCAGGGCACGTAGACGTCGGGCAGGAAGTGCATCTCGATCTTGATCTGGCCGTCGCCGCGGCAGACCTCGCAGCGCCCGCCCTTGACGTTGAAGCTGAAGCGGCCCGGCTTGTAGCCGCGCGCCCGCGCCTCCTGGGTCTGGGTGAAGAGCTGGCGGATGTGGTCGAAGAGGCCGGTGTAGGTGGCCGGGTTGGAGCGCGGCGTGCGACCGATCGGCGACTGGTCGATATTGATGATCTTGTCGATCTGGCTGAGCCCGTCGATCCCGTCGTGGGCGCCTGGACGCAGCTTCGCCTGGTGCAGCCGGTTGGCGACCGCGTGGTGCAGGGTCTCGTTGACCAGGGTCGACTTGCCCGAGCCGGAGACGCCGGTGACGCAACAGAAGACGCCGAGGGGGATCGCCACGTCGATCCCCTTGAGGTTGTGTTCGCGGGCGCCGCGGACCAGCAGCGCCCCGCGCGGTTCGCGCCGCTCCACGGGAACCTCGATCCGGCGCTTGCCGGAGAGGTACTGGCCGGTCAGCGAGGCGGGGTCCGCGGCGACCTCCGCCGGCGTGCCGGCTGAGATCACGTGGCCGCCGTGCTCGCCCGCGCCGGGGCCGAGGTTGACCAGGTGGTCGGCCGCGCGCATCGTGCCCTCGTCGTGCTCGACGACGATCACCGTGTTGCCGAGGTCGCGCAGCCGGTCGAGGGTCCCGATCAGCTTCTCGTTGTCGCGCTGGTGGAGGCCGATCGAGGGCTCGTCGAGCACGTACATCACGCCGACCAGGCTGGAGCCGATCTGGGTCGCCAGCCGGATCCGCTGCGCCTCGCCGCCCGACAGCGAGCGGGCCGAGCGGGACAGCGAGAGGTAGCCGATGCCGACGTTCTCGAGGAAGGCGAGCCGTTCGGAGATCTCGCGCACGATCAGCCGCGCGATCGCCCGCTCGGTCTCGGTCAACTCGAGCGCCGCGATCCACGCGCCGGCGGCGCGCGCCGAGAGCTCGGTGTAGGCGGCGATGCTGAGCCCGCCGACCGTCACCGCGAGGCTCTCCGGGCGCAGCCTGGCGCCGTCGCAGTCCGGACAGGGCTGCTCGGCCATGTAGCCCTCGATCCGCTCGCGGTTGGTCTCCGAGTCGGTCTCCTCGTAGCGGCGCTGGAGCTGGTTGACGATCCCCTCGAAGCGGACCTTGTAGGAGCGGCGGCGACCGAAGCGGTTGGTGTAGGTGACCTGGTGGCGCTCGCCGCCGGTGCCGTAGAGGAAGACCTCCTTCTCGGCCTTCTTCAACTTCGACCAGGGCTTGTCGGGGTCGATGCCGCGCTCCTCGGCGACGGCGGCGATCAGGCGGCGCCAGTAGGCGGTGACGCCACGGTTCCAGGGTTGCAGCGCGCCCTCGGCGAGCGAGAGGGTCGGGTCGGGGACGACCAGCTCGGGGTCGATCACCCGCTGGAAGCCGAGCCCGTGGCAGCGCTCGCAGGCACCGTGCGGCGAGTTAAAGGAGAAGATCCGCGGCTCCAGCTCGGGGATCGAGGTGCCGCACTCGAGGCAGGCGAACTGCTCGGAGAAGAGCATCCTCTCGCCGGAGTCGCCGACCAGCTCGATCTCGACCAGGCCCGCGGCCAGCCCGGCGGCCGCCTCGACCGACTCGGAGAGGCGGCGGCGCAGGTCGGTTTTCATCACCAGCCGGTCGACGACGACCGAGATGTCGTGTTTGAACTTCTTGTCGAGGACGATCTCCTCGTCGAGCCGGCGCAGCTCGCCGTTCACCTCGACCCGCGAGTAGCCCTCCAGCCGCATCTGCTCGAGCAGCTTGCCGTACTCGCCTTTGCGGCCGCGCACGACCGGCGCCATGACCATGAATTTGGTCCCCTCCTCGAGGGTCATCAGCCGGTCGACGATCTGCTCCTGCGTCTGGCCGGCGATCTGCTTGCCGCAGGTGGGGCAGTGGGGCACGCCGATCCGCGCCCAGAGCAGCCGCAGGTAGTCGTAGATCTCGGTCACCGTGCCGACCGTCGAGCGCGGGTTGCGCGAGGTCGTCTTCTGGTCGATCGAGATCGCCGGCGAGAGCCCCTCGATCGAGTCGACGTCGGGCTTCTCCATCAGCCCGAGGAACTGGCGCGCGTAGGCGGAGAGCGACTCGACGTAGCGCCGCTGCCCCTCGGCGTAGATCGTGTCGAAGGCGAGGCTCGACTTGCCAGAGCCCGAGAGCCCGGTGATCACTATCAGCGCGTCCCGCGGCAGCTCGACGTCGATGCCCTTCAGGTTGTGCTCGCGGGCACCGGAGATGACGATCCGCTCAGAAGCAGCCACTACGGACCGAGTCTACCCAGGCGAACAGATGTTCCCTCCATCCAGTGGCGCTTTGTTCAGGGATATCCTGAAGAAAGCGCCAATCGCCTAGGCCCCCGCGGTCATCCCGTCGAGGTCGCGGCGCAGCTCCTTCAGCTCGTCGCGGATCCGCCCCGCCTCCTCGAAGCGGAGGTCGTCGGCCGCCGCCAGCATCTCCTCCTCCAGCGCGACGATCGTCTTCTCCAGCTCGGCCGGGTCGGCGAACTCGTCGCTGCGCTTGCGGCGGCGGCGTTTCGGCGCCCGGTCCTCGATCGCCAGGAACTCGGCCATCTCGGAGATCCCCTTGCGGACCGTCTCCGGGGTGATCCCGTGCTCGGCGTTGTAGGCGATCTGGATCGCCCGGCGGCGGTCGGTCTCGCGGATCGCCGCGCGCATCGAGTCGGTCTCCCTGTCGGCGTACATCAGCACCCGGCCGTTGACGTTGCGGGCCGCGCGGCCGATCGTCTGCACGAGGCTGGTCTCGCCGCGCAGGAAGCCCTCCTTGTCGGCGTCGAGGATCGCCACCAGCGAGACCTCGGGCAGGTCGAGCCCCTCGCGCAGCAGGTTGACCCCGACCAGCACGTCGTACTCGCCGAGCCGCAGGTCGCGGACGATCTGGATCCGTTCCAGGGTGTCGATCTCCGAATGCAGGTAGCGGACCTTGACCCCGTACTCGAGCAGGTAGCCGGTCAGGTCCTCGGCCATCTTCTTGGTCAGCGTCGTGACCAGGGTGCGATCGCCGGCCTCGGCCCGGGCCTTGATCTCGTTCATCAGGTCGTCGATCTGGTTGCGCGTCTCGCGCACCTCGATCTCCGGGTCGACGATCCCGGTCGGGCGGACGATCTGCTCGACGATCCGCGTCGATTCGGCCCGCTCGAACGGCCCCGGCGTGGCCGAGACCATCACCAGCCGGTCAACGCGGTCGAGGAACTCGTCGAACTTGAGCGGCCGGTTGTCGATCGCCGAGGGCAGTCGGAAGCCGTAGTCGATCAGCGTCTGCTTGCGCGAGCGGTCGCCCTCGTACATGCCGCCGATCTGCGGGATCGTCTGGTGGGACTCGTCGACGAAGACGACGAAGTCGTCGGGGAAGTAGTCGATCAGCGTGTGCGGCGGGCTGCCCGGCGGGCGGCCGTCGAGGATCCGCGAGTAGTTCTCGATCCCCGAGGTGAAGCCCAGCTCCTTCAGCATCTCGATGTCGTAGGCGGTGCGCTGGCGCAGCCGGTGCGCCTCGAGCTGCTTGCCTTCGTCCTCCAGCTCGGCGGTGCGCGAGTTCAGTTCGTGGCGGATTTCCTCGACCGCGCGCTCCAGCGTCTCGTCGCGGGTCACGTAGTGGGAGGCGGGCCAGACCGAGACGTGGTCGATCGTGTCGAGGATCTCGCCGGTCAGCGGATCGAAGTGCTGGATCGCCTCGATCTCGTCGCCGAACAGGGCGATCCGGTAGGCCGACTCGGCGTAGGAGGGCATGATCTCCAGCACCTCGCCGCGGGCGCGGAAGGCGCCGCGGCCGAGCGCGGTGTCGTTGCGCTGGTACTGCATCTTCACCAGCTTGCGCAGCACCTCGTCGCGGTCGAGCTGCTCGCCGACTTTGAACAGCTGCATTTTTTCGTTGTAGACCTGGGGCGAGCCGATCCCGTAGATGCAGGAGACGGAGGCGACGATGATCGTGTCGCGCCGCGCGAACAGCGCCGCCGTGGCGGCGTGGCGGAGGCGGTCGATCTCGTCGTTGATCGAGGAGTCCTTCTCGATGTAGAGGTCCTGCGCCGGGACGTAGGCCTCGGGCTGGTAGTAGTCGTAGTAGGAGACGAAGTACTCGACCGCGTTCTCGGGGAAGAACTCGCGGAACTCGTTGCAGAGCTGCGCGGCGAGCGTCTTGTTGTGGGCGATCACCAGGGTGGGCCGCTGCACCGCCTCGATCGTCCCCGCCATCGTGAAGGTCTTGCCGGTGCCGGTTGCGCCCAGCAGCGTCTGGAATCGCTCGCCGTTGCCGAGCCCCTCGGCCAGTCCGGCGATCGCCTGCGGCTGGTCGGCCGTCGGCGTATAGGCCGGATTCAGCTTGAACTCGGGCACGAGGCAACCTTAGCGAGAGGGTTGGCGCGCCCCGCCGGGATTCGATCCATGATAAACATCCAGGTTCCCTGCCGTGAGGCGTTGTCTGTAGTGGTTCTGTCGGCAGACAAAGAGAATCACGCTCCATGAAACCACGCGACCGCTTCGCCACAAGCCTGCGAAAAGCACGAAAGAAGGCCGGGATCGCCCAGGAGGAGCTGGGCTTTCGCTGCGACCTGCACCGCACCGAGATATCGCTCCTGGAGCGCGGTGGGCGCGAGCCCCGGCTGGGGACGATCATCAAACTGTGCGGCGCTCTGAAGGTCACGCCCGAAGAGCTCTGCGAGGGCATCGACTGGAACGTCAAGTCGCAGCGCTTCGAGTTCAAGGGATGAGCCGCTCCCAGAAGGCGCTGGCCTCGTTCTTCGCCTTCGCCGGGACGATGCACTTCGTCATCCCGCGCAGCTACGAAGCGATGATGCCGCCATCGCTGCCGCGCCATCGCGAGGCGGTGATCGTCAGCGGCCTGGCCGAGATCGCCGGTGGCGTGGCGATCGTCCCGTCCGGAACCCGGCGACTTGCCCGCTGGTGGTTGCTGGGCCTTCTGGCCGCCGTATTCCCGGCGAACCTCCACATCGCGCTCAACCCGGAGCAGGTGCGCGGTCTGGACTTGCGACGGATCCCCCGCTGGACGCTGTGGGCTCGCCTGCCGCTGCAGCCGCTGGCGATGCTCTGGGTCTGGCGCGCGACCCGCGCCTAGCCACGCAAGCGTCGCTCAGGGCAGGATCTGTTCGAGCAGGCCTTCCGCCGGGCCGAGGAAGGTCTGCGCCCGGTCGAGCAGCGAGCGGGCGTCCTTGACCAGTTCGATCGCCTGGTCGAGCGGGATCTGCCGCAGCGCCGCACGCAGCGGGGTGGCGAGGAACGGACTCAGCGCGCCCGCCCGTTCGGCGTCGTCGACCGCCCGCAGGAGGCCGGCGCGGACCGCCCGCGCCAGCTCGACTTCGCCGATCCCGTAGCGACGGAGGAATCGTTCCCGGGACCGCGGCGTGGCCAGCGCCCGGGCCAGCGTCTCGCGGCTGA
Source organism: uncultured Solirubrobacterales bacterium (assembly GCA_963702955.1). GTDB lineage: Bacteria > Actinomycetota > Thermoleophilia > Solirubrobacterales > 70-9 > VRUE01. Next base: position 925,826 of record OY969774.1, read on the forward strand.
CGCCGAGCCGGCAGGCGGCGCCGTCGAGGGCGGAGAGCGAGAACTGTTCGGCGATCTGCTCGAGCCCTTCGGGGTTGCGCCAGGGGCGCGGCTTGCAGGGATCCTGCGTCTTCGCCGGCTCGTAGGAGGAGCCGCCGGCCGCCAGGTAGGCCCCGACCATGGCCAGCGAGGCGACGACGGCCGCCCCGACCAGCCACGCCCCCCGACTCCGAGCGCTCACAGATCCACCCTCCGCGCCAGCCCGATCGGGATCAGGGCCAGCAGGCCGAGCAGGGCGGCGAGGCCGAAGGAGGGGCTGAAGGCGTGGGTGGCGGCGCGGTCGAGCTGGTCCTGCAGTTCTTCGCGCAGCCCGATCGCGTCGGCGCGGTCGCCGGGGTCTGAGGGCAGCGGTTCGAAGGCGGGCCCGATCGTCGGCACCTTGCCCCGCTCCCCTTCCAGCCGCTTGGCGATCCGCTGCGCCAGGGAGAGCTTCAACAATGGGTTGACGTGGGCGTCGAGGACCACGGCGGTGCCGGCGTCGATCGCGTCGCGGCGCTGCTGGGCGATGTCGGCGGTGAACAGCGGCGTCAGCACGATCAGGCCGATCGCCACGCCCGCGTGGCGGGCGGAGATCGTCCAGCCGCCGTGGATCGCCTGCGGCGCCCGGCCGGCGAGCGCCGTTTCGGTCAGCGCCGAGAGGACGAGCGCCAACCCCACCCCGACGAGGAGCTGGGGCGGCAGCGTCAGGGCGACGTTCGCGTGCGGCAGCAGGGCCAAGCCGCCGAGGCCGCCGGAGACGAGGATCGCCCCGGCGGCGGCGCGGGCGCGGGCGCTGCCGACGGCCGGCCCGAGCCGGGCGCCGAGCAGGGCCGCCAGCGGCGTCGCCGAGACGACGATCGCGGCGCCGATCGGGCTCAGGCGCCAGCCTTCGATCAGCAGCAGGACGAGCAGGAAGAGCGCCGCGGCGATCGCCGCGGAGACCAGCGCCAGCGCCAGGTTGGCGAGCAGGTGCGGGCGGCCGGTTCGGCGCAGCTCGGCGGCGACGATCGAGGTCGAGGCCTCGTGCCGAGCGACGGCGAGGAGCGGCACTCCGGCGAGGATCGCCAGCGGCGCCTGCACGAGGAAGATCGACTGCCAGGAGACCAGCTCGGTCAGCAGGCCGCCGACCGCCGGGCCCAGCGCCGCGCCGGCCGCGCCGGCGGTCGCCCAGACGGCGACGGCCCTCCGTTCGGAGCCGACCGTCGCCGGCAGCAGCTCGAGCACCGCGGTCACCGCGACGGCGCCGCCCAGCGCCTGCACGCAGCGGGCGGCGATCAACGTGCCCAGCTCGGTGGAGAGCCCGCAGGCGATGCCGGCGCCGGCGAAGACGGCGAGGCCGAAGGCGGCCGCCCGCCCCGGGCCGATGCGCCGGGCCAGGTGGGCGGCCGGAACCGCGGCAAGGGCCATCGTCAGGTTGAAGGAGACGAGCACCCAGGTGACGCCGGCGACGCTGGTGTCGAGGTCGCGGTAGATCTGCGGCAGGGCGAGGACGACGACCGAGGAGTCGGCGAGGACCAACCCGACCGCGAAGGCGAGAGGAGCGAGACGAGGGCGCGGCGTGGCGGTCAGTAGCCCAGCTCCTTCGCATAGGCGTCGCGGTAGGCGCGCCGCTTGGCGAGCACCTCTTCGACGTAGGCGCGGGTTTCGGGGTAGTCGATGTCGTCGAGCGTCATCTTCGAGCCGCCCCAGCTTTCAGCGCTGCCGGGGCCGGCGTTGTAGGCGGCGAGGGCGGCGATCTCGTCGCCGTCGAAGAGGTCGAGCAGTTCGCGCAGGCGGTAGGTTCCGTAGCGGATGTTGATTTCCGGATCGGAGAGGTCGCCGACCTGGAAGCTGGTGCCGCCGCTGTGGCGCTCGATCTCGTTCGCGGTTTCCGGCGTGATCTGCATCAGGCCCCGCGCCCCGGCGCTGGAGGTGCGGTCGCTGAACTTCGACTCGGCGTAGATCACGGCGGCGATCAGCGCCGCGTCGACGTGCTTTTCCCTCGCCTGCTGGCGGATGATGTCCTCGTGGTGCAGCGGCAGGGTCAGCTCCTCGATCACGTGGTCGAAGAGGCCGGAGGCGACCACGGCGACTGCGATCGCCCCCACCGCGACGACGGCCACGCCGCCGGCGAGCAGGCGCCGCCGCCTCGTCCTGCGCTTCATCCCAGCAGTGTGCCGAGGAGCGCGGACAGGCGCTGCTCCAGGTCCTCGATGCCGCCGTCGTTCTCGACCACGTGGTCGGCCCGCGCGGCCTTTTCCCCCTGGTCGAGCTGGCGGGCCTCGCGCTCTTCGACCAGGGCGTGGCCGCGGGCCTCGGCGCGATCGCGGCGCACGTCCTCGGCGGCGACCACGGCGACGGTCGTCTCGAAGACCCCCTCCATCTCCGACTCGAACAGCAGCGGCACCTCGACCACGGCCACCTCGGTGCCCTCCGGCAGCGACCGAAGCCACCCCCCGATCCGCTCGCCGACCAGCGGATGGATCTGCGCCTCCAACCAGCTCAGCTCGTCGCGATCGGCGAAGACGATCGCGCCGATCCGCTCGCGGTCGACGACGCCCCCGGGAGCGACCTCCTCCCCCCACCGCTCCACCACCAGCGGCAGCAACGGCTCGGCCTCGAGCAGCTCATGCACCACGGCGTCGCTGGAGATCGTCTCCGCGCCCAACCGCCCGAAAGCAGCCAGCGCCTCGGACTTCCCCGCCGCAATCCCCCCGGTGAGGCCGATCGTAAGCGGCCCCGCCACGACCAGGATCAGCTCTCGGCAGGCGCCTCAGGCTCGTCAGCAGGAGCCTCGGCCTCCGCCTCAGGTTCCTCAGCTACGGGCTCAACGACGGGGGGCTCCTCAGCTGCTTCCTCGGCCGCCGGGGCTTCGGCGATCTCCTCCGACGTCTCTTCCGCGGGAGGCGTGGGGGTGGGCTCCTCCTCCGCTGCTTGCGAGGAGGAGGGGTCCTCCCCCGCGACAGGACCCGCGGGCAGTGACTCCGGTCCCTCGGCCGAAGCCTCGGCATCCTGAATCTGCTCCCCGAGGTCCCCCATCGGCATGTTCCCGCCCTCGACCCGCTTGATGCTGAGCGACAACCGCCGCCGCTCCTCGTCGATCTCGAGGATCTTCACGTTCAGCTTGGAGTCCGGCTCGACCACCTCGCTCGGGCTCTCGACGTGGTGGTCGGCGAGCTCGGAGATGTGGACCAGCCCCTCGACCCCGGGCAGGATCTCGACGAAGGCGCCGAAGGCGACGACCTTGGTCACCGTTCCCTCCAGCACGTCGCCGGGCCGGTAGGTGCTGATGACGCGCTGCCACGGATCCTCCTGCGTCTGCTTGAGGCCGAGCGAGATCCGCTGCCGGTCGCGATCGATGTCGAGGACTTTGATCCGCACCGTGTCGCCGATCGAGATCACCTCGGAGGGATGGTTGACGTGGCTCCAGGAAAGCTCGGAGATGTGGATCAGGCCGTCGATCCCGTCGAGGTCGACGAAGGCGCCGAAGTCGACGATGTTGGAGATCTTGCCCTCGACCACCTGGCCCGGCTCGAGCCGGCCGAGGATCTGCTCGCGCACCTCCTTGCGCTCTTCCTCGAGCACGGCGCGGCGCGAGAGCACGACGTTGTTGCGGCTGCGGTTCAGCTCGATCACTTTGCACTCGAGCGTCTGGCCGAGGAACTCGTCGAGGTTGTGGACGCGGCGGATGTCGACCAGCGAGGCGGGCAGGAAGCCGCGCACCCCGAGGTCGAGGATCAGGCCGCCCTTGACCACCTCGATCACCGTGCCTTCGACCGGTTCGCCCGACTCGGCGGCAGCCTCGATCCGACGCCAGGCCTTCTCGAAGCGGGCCCGCTTCTTGGAGAGGACGAGGCGGCCCTCGGCGTCCTCTTTGGTGAGCACGAGGGCGTCGATCTCCTCCCCCAGCTCGACCTCGTCGGCCGGGTCGACCGACTTGCGGATCGAGAGCTCGGTCGAGGGGATGACTCCCTCCGACTTGTAGCCGATGTCGACCAAGACCTCGTCTTTGTCGATCCGCACGACCTTGCCTTTGACGACGTCGCCCTCGTCGAAGGAGACCATCGTCGCGGCGTAGTTGGGGACGACCTGGCCGTCGATTTCGAGCAGCAGGCCGGCGGAGCCCTCTACCGGGGTTCCGGGGGACGCAGGGGGAAGGGTCGTATCGGTCACGGACACAGCGGGCCATGATTGCAGAAACCGGGCCACCTCCTCCGCTCCGCGAATGCCTGAAGAATCAGATATGGACAGGGATTCGCTCCCGCGTCCGGGGGTGGCGGGAGATACGCTCCACGTCGTGCCAGTTCGCGCCACGAAACGCGGAGACGAACGCGGTCCCCTCACCGGCTCCTGCGACGTCCTGATCTGCGGGGCGAGCTTTGCCGGCCTTGCCGTGGCGCGGGAGCTGGCCGGCTCGGGGGCGGACGTGATGATCCTCGACCGCTACGAGATCGGCGAGCGGCAGACCTCGGCCTGCGGGATCCCGACCGATTGGCTGCGCGCCACCGGGCTGATCGGGGCGGAGCGCCAGCGCTTCGACTCGCTGCTGATCCACACCCCCCACGGCAGCAGCCGCTACCGCCTGCCCTGGACCTTCTCGACCTTCGACTACCGCGAGCTCTGCGAGCTGCTCTGGGATGGCTGCGACGCCCGCTTCGAGACCGCGAAGGTGAACGGACGCGCCGCGCCCGCAAACGGCGGCGGCGCGATCGCGGTCGAGACCGACCGCGGCACCCTCGCCTCCCCCCTGGTCGTCAACGCCCTCGGCTGGCGCCGCATGCTCGCCTCCGGCGACGGCTTCCAGCCGCCCGAGGCGCCGCTCTCACGCGGGCTCGAGGTACATCCGAACGGCGCCGGCGAGGACCTCGAGATATGGATCGACCGCCGCTACGTGCCGGCCGGATACGGCTGGTCCTTCCCGGCCCGCGACGAGCTGCGGATCGGCGTCGGCTCCTTCGACCCGCGCTTCCACGTCCGCGAGACGACCGAGCTGCTGGCCGAGGACCTGGGGAGCGAACGGGTCCGCTACCAGGGCAACTGGATCCCGCACGAGCTGCGCCGCGCGACCGAGGGCGGCGTCTTCTTCGTCGGCGACTCGGCCGGCCACTGCCTGCCGCTGACCGCCGAGGGGATCAGGACGGCGCTCTACTTCGGCGTCGCCCTGGGACGCGAGCTGCGCGGCGTCGTCGAGGGCCGGCAGAGCCGCGCGGCCGCGGAAGCCTCCTACGCCCGCTTCCACGACTCGCACGAGTGGAAGTTCCGCTGGATGCTGCGGGCGCAGAGGCTCGTCCCGCGGATCCCCCCGCGCCTGCTCGCCCCGCTGATCCGCCTGCTCGGGGCCAAGCGCCTGGTCAACTGGTCCTTCGAGCACTACCTGCGGATCGCCCCGCCGCCGCCGGCTCGGTCAGCGGATGACGAGCACCGTGCCGGCCAGCAGCAGCACGATCCCGACCACCCGCTCGGGGCTGAGCGGGACCTGGTCGAGGCCGAACAGGCCTAGCCGGTCGATCGCCACCGAGGCGGCGAGCTGGCCGGTGATCGTCGCCGCGGCGACTCCTCCGGCCCCGATCGCGGCGACCGCGATCAGCGCGTTGGTGACGTAGACGGCGCCGAGCAAGCCGCCGAGCAGGTAGTACCAGCTGACGTCGAAGGTCGAGTCGAGCCCGCCCCCCTTGCCGCTGAGGACGACGATCGCCGCCAGGGCGATCGTGCCGATGCCGAAGGAGACGAGGGCGGCCGGAAGGCTGCCGGTGGCGCGGCCGAGGCCGGCGTTGATCGGCGCCTGCAGGGCGATCAGCCCGCCGGCGACCGCGGTCAGCAGCAGCGCCAGGCCCTTATCCACGTCGCCCCCTCACTTGGCGTCGAGCCAGTCCTCGCCGACGCCGATGTCGACCTCCAGCGCGGGATCGAGCTGGTAGGCGGCGCACATCTCGCGCCGCACCAGCTCGGTTGCGCCGTCCATCTCCTTCGGCGGGCCCTCGAACAGCAGCTCGTCGTGGATCTGCAGGACCAGGCGGGTCTCCATCCCGGCGTCCCGCAGGGCGCTCTGGCAGCGGACCATCGCGACCTTGATGATGTCGGCGGCGGTGCCCTGGATCACGGTGTTGACCGCCAGCCGCTCGCCCAGCCGGCGGGTGTTCGGGTTGCCCGAGCGCAGCTCCGGGATCGGCCGCCGACGCCCCATCAAGGTCTTCACGTAGCCCTCCTCCTGGGCGCGCTCGACGACCTGCTCGCGGAAGGCACGCACCGCCGGGAAGCGCTCGAGGTAGCGGGCGACGAACTCCTCCCCCTCTTTGCGCGGGATGTTGAGCCGGTCGGCGAGGCCGAAGCCGGTCAGCCCGTAGACGATCCCGAAGTTGACCATCTTCGCCTTCGAGCGCTGGCCGACGTCGACGTCGTCGCGGGAGATGTCGAAGACCTCGGCCGCGGTCGCGGCGTGGACGTCTTCGCCGGCGCGGAAGATCTCCTTCAGCACCTCCTCGTCGGCGACGTGGGCGAGGACGCGCAGCTCGACCTGGCTGTAGTCGGCGGAGAGCAGGCGGGCGCCGAGCTCGGCGACGAAGCAGCCGCGCACCGGGCGGCCGATCTCGGTGCGGATCGGGATGTTCTGCAGGTTCGGGTTGGTGCTGGAGAGGCGGCCGGTGGTCGTCGCCGCCTGGTTGAAGGTGGTGTGGACGCGGCCCGTCTGCGGATCGATCAGGTCGGGCAGCGAGTCGAGATAGGTGCTCTTCAGCTTGCTCAGCTCGCGCCACTGCTCGATCTTCTCGACGATCGGATGCTCGTCGCGAATCTGGGCGAGGACGCGGGCGTCGGTCGAGAAGCCGGTCTTGCCGCGCCGCTTGCGGGTCAGGCCGAGCTTCTCGAAGAGGATGCGGCCGACCTGCTGTGGCGAGCCGATCGTGAACTCCTCCTCGGCCAGCTCGAAGATCTCCTTCTCCAGGGTGGCGATCCGCTCGCCGAAGCCGGCGCCGACCTCGGCCAGCCGCTCGGCGTCGAGCTTCAGTCCCTCGCGTTCCATCGCCGCGAGGACGTGGACCAGCGGCAGCTCGACGTCGCGCAGCAGCGGCACCAGGTCGAGCTGCGCGAGTCGCGGCCGCTGGGTCTCGACGAGGGCCGCGATCAGGCGCGCCTCCTCGGGCGGGTCGAGGCCGGCCTCGACCTCCTCGCCGAGCGCGAGCTGCCCGTCATCCCCGGCGCTCCCGGCGGCCGCGCCCTCGGCGAGGCCGATGCCGGCGTCGGCGGCCAGCTCGGTCAGCTCGTAAGTACGGCGTTGCGGCTCCAGCAGGTAGGCGGCGAGCATCGTGTCGTGGTCCAGCGTCAGCTCGATCCCCTCGCGGGCGGCGGCGGCGAGCAATCCGTAGCGGCCGCCGCCGAGCGACTTCGCGTCGTGTGAGGCGAGCGGATGGGCGGCGAGGGCGACCGCCAGCTCGTCGAGGGTCGCGGCGCCGGCCAGGATCCGCTCCCCCTGGGCGGCGGCCCAGCGGTCGCCGGCGATCGCCAGCGCCACCGGGCCGTCGGCGAGGTCTCCGGGCGTCCCCTCCTCCGCTTCGACCGCCAGCTCCTCCTCGACCCTGCGGCCGGGGACCGCCTCGCCCTCCGGGAGCGCTTCTTCCAGCCGCTCCATCACCGCCCGCAGCTCGAACTCGCGCATGAAGTCGCGCAGGGCGCCGCGGTCGGGCTCCGACGCCATCGCCTCCCTCAGGTCGACGCCCGTGTCGATGTCGTACTGGAGCGTCGCCAGCTGCTTCGACATGCGCGCGTCGTCGGCGTGCTCGACCAGGTTCTGCTTGCGCTTGGCGCCGGAGACCTCCTCGACGCTCTCCAGCACGCCCTCCAGCGAGCCGAACCGCTGCAGCAGCTGGGTGGCCGTCTTCTCGCCGATCCCGGGGACGCCGGGGATGTTGTCGGAGGTGTCGCCGCGCAACCCCATCAGATCGACGATCAGCTCCGGCGGCACCCCGTAGCGCTCGCGCACGGCATCCTCGTCGTAGACCTTGGTCTCGGTGATCCCGCGCGAGGTGCTCATCACCCGCACGCCGGGTCCGACCAGCTGGTAGGCGTCGCGGTCCCCGGTCACGACCATCACCGGGATCCCCTGCTCGCGGGCCTGCCGGGTCAGCGAGGCGATCACGTCGTCGGCCTCGAAGCCCTCGACCTTGACGTTGGTGTAGCCGAAGGACTCGACCAGCGGCATCAGCTGGGGCCACTGCTCGCGCAGCAGGTCGGGACGGGGTTTGCGCTGCGCCTTGTAGAGGTCGTAGGTGACCTCGCGCCCGGACATGCCCGCGTCCCAGGCGACGACCACCCCGGCCGGGTGATGCTCGTCGATGATCTTGACCAGCATCGAGGCGAGCCCGTAGATCGCGTTGGTAGGCCGCCCGTCTGAGGTCCCGATCGACTCCGGCAGAGCGAAGAAGGCCCGGTAGGCGAGCGAGTTGCCGTCGATCAGGAAAAGCTCGCCGTCGTCGGCCGTCGCCGTCGCTTCCTTCCCCTTCTTCGTAGCGGCCATCGGCGCCCACTCTAAGGACGCGCCAACTCGTCCGCCAGCCAGCGACCGATCCGCCCCGGTTCGGCATCGAGCTGCCCTTCCGAGAGCCGCTCGACCCGATAGCCCAGTCGGCGCAGCTCGAAGTCCCGGCTGTGGTCGTCCTCGAAGGCCGCTTCTCCACGGTGATACAGGTAGCTGTCCGTTTCGACGATCAGCCGCCGCTCGCGCCAGAGGAAGTCGACGAGGTGGCGGCCTACCCGTACGTTGACGTCGGGAACCGGCAGCCGGTGTCGCCGGCATAGCCGCAGGAAGTCCCGCTCGAGGTCGCTGCGGGTGCGATCGCGCTCCGGTGGCGACCCGATCGGCAGGCCGAGGACATCCGCCTGGCGGATCGCACGGCGGAGCTCTTTCGGAGAGACGATCCGTCGGTCACCGCGGATCGCCACAGCCCGCCGAAGGTCGGCGATCGTCCGCGCCGGAGTCGTAACCGGGATGCCGCTGCGAAGCGTCACGTCGGTGGGCCGCAGAGTCCCCGAGCGATGCAGGCGGACGCCGCGTCGGCTCCCTCTGCCCCCGCCCCCGCAAACCGAGACATCGACGGGTCCTTCGCCCGGCCCCAACAGGCCCCAGCAGACGGCCGCGCTGCGATGGCTCAGAGCGGCTCCCCATAGCTTGAGGATCGGCACCGCCTGCTCCTCGTCGCCTCGGACCGCCGGGGAGGCGACGGCGCGGCTACCCTTCCCGCCGACCGCCGGGCCGCCTCCACAGGCCATCAGCGCAGCCATCCATCGCGCCTCTCCCGAAAGCGCCGTGTGCCCGACGGCGTATACGCCACGGTGGACCCCGTGCAGGCGGCCGGTTCGGGCGCGGTGCCGCACACCATGCTTGTCCAGTCCCAGTTCACGCAGCTGGCGAACCGAGACGATTCCGCACTGGCGCTCCGCGAGCTCGGTCAGCCGTGCGTCGAGCCGGGCACATCCCATCGCTTGGCGGGTTGGTCGGTCCATATTGCGACCAAGTCGCCAGGCAACGCCGACTCTCCCCCCGCGACGCTCGAAATGCCCGCAACCTCCGTGCGGCGGAGTTGCGTGGGATGCCTATGATGCGCGCCCATGGCCGTCTCCGCTCAGTACAGCGTCACGATCCGGGTCGAGCTCGACGCGCGTCAGGAGCCGCTGGGCAAATTGACCGCGGCGATCGCCGAGGCGGGCGGGCAGCTGCAGGGGGTCGACCTGGTGCCCGGCGCCGGCAGCGAGGGCAAGCGGGTGCGGGAGTTCACGATCGACGCCCAGGACCGGCCGCACTGGGAGCGGATCCTGCGGGCGATCGGCTCGACCCGCGGCGCCAAGGTGCTCGACTACGTCAACCGGACGATGCAGATGCACCGCGGCGGCAAGATCTCGGTCGAGAACAAGTACCCGCTGAAGACGCGCGACGACCTCTCGATGGCCTACACGCCCGGCGTCGCCCGCGTCTGCCAGGACATCGCCGCCGACCGTGCCAAGGCCTTCGAGTACACGATCAAGAAGAACACCGTCGCGATCGTCTCCGACGGCAGCGCCGTGCTCGGGCTCGGCAACATCGGCCCCGAGGCGGCGATGCCGGTGATGGAGGGCAAGGCGATGCTGTTCAAGGAGTTCGCCGGGGTCAACGCCTTCCCGATCTGCCTCGACACCCAGGACGCCGAGGAGATCGTCAAGGCGGTGGAGCTGATCGCGCCGACCTTCGGCGGCATCAACCTCGAGGACATCTCCGCCCCGCGCTGCTTCGAGATCGAGGAGAGGCTGAAGGCATCGCTCGACATCCCGGTCTTCCACGACGACCAGCACGGCACCGCGGTGGTCGTGATGGCGGCGCTGTTCAACGCGTTGAAGATCGTCGGCAAGCCGATCGAGAGCCTGCGGGTGCTGGTGGTCGGGCTCGGCGCCGCCGGTGTCGCGGTGACCAAGATGATGCTCGCGTCGGGGGTGACCCACGTGGTCGGCTGCGATCGCAACGGCGCTCTCTCGACCGAGCGCGAGGACTACAAGTCCGGCGAGATGAGCGGGATCAAGCGCTGGTACGCGGAGAACTCGAATCCCGACAAGATCGCCGGCCAGCCCGCCGACGCGATCGACGGCATGGACCTGTTCATCGGCCTCTCCGGCCCCGGGATCATCCCGGCGGAGGCGCTCGGCAGGATGAACGACGACGCGATCGTCTTCGCGATGGCAAACCCCAACCCCGAGGTGATGCCGGAGGACGCCGCGCCCTACGTGCGGATCATGGCCACCGGCCGCTCCGACTATCCGAACCAGATCAACAACGTGCTCTGCTTCCCGGGAATCTTCCGCGGCGCGCTCGACGCCGGTTCGCCGACCATCACCGAGGAGATGAAGCTGGCCGCCGCCCGCGGGATCGCCGAAGTCGTCACCGACGACGACCTCTCCGAGGACTACGTGATCCCCAGCGTCTTCAACCGCGAAGTGGCGCCGAAGGTGGCGAAGGCCGTCGTCGAGGAGGCCAAGCGCGAGGGAATCGCCCGCTTCAGCGAGGAGACCGGCACCTTCTCCACGGTGGAGGTCGGTTGACGGAGTGAAGGTCCTGGTCACCGGAGCCAGCGGGACGATCGGCGCCGCGCTCTGCGACGCGCTGCTCGCCCGGGGCGACACGGTGGCCGGGCTGACGCGGGACCCGCAGCGCGCCCGGGCGACAAACCCGGGCGTCGGCTGGCACGCCTGGGAGCCGACCCTGGAACGGCCGCCGGCCGAGGCGTTCGCGGGGGTCGACGGCGTCGTCAACCTGCTCGGCGAGAAGATCAACCAGCGCTGGACCGACGACGCCAAGCGCCGGATCATCGAGAGCCGTCGCACCGGCACCCGCAACCTGGTCGCGGCGATCGCCGGCTTGGAGCGCAAGCCGGGCGTGCTGGTCAGCCAGTCCGCGATCGGCTTCTATGGCGACCGCGGCGAGGAGATCGTCAACGAGTCGGCTCCGTCGGGCGAGGGCTTCGACGCCGAGGTCGTGCGCGAGTGGGAGGCCGCCGCACGCGAGGTCGAGGCGAGCGGCGTGCGTCTGGTCATCGTCCGTACCGGCCACGTGCTCGCCGCCGGCGAGGGCCTGCTGGCAGAGCTGCTGACGCCGTTCAAGCTCGGCGTCGGCGGCCCGCTCGCCGGCGGGCGCCAGTACATGTCGTGGATCCACGTCGACGACGAGGTCGGGCTGCTGCTCTGGGCGCTCGACAACCGGGAGGTGAGCGGGGTCGTCAACGCGACCGCGCCCGGGCCGGTGACGAACCGCGAGTTCTCGCGGGCGCTCGGGAAGGCGTTGGGACGGCCGGCCGTCGTGCCGGTGCCGGGGTTCGTGCTCGACCTCAAATTCGGCGGCGAGTTCGGCGCCGTTTTGCGCGGAGGGCAGCGGGTCGTTCCTCGGCGGGCGCAGGATCTCGGGTACGAGTTCCGGTACAGCGGGATCGACAAGGCACTTCAAAGCCTGGTCTAACTCACTCGCTGCCGAGGGACTCACTGACCGATTGCCGCAAGTTCGATGAGCTGCCGGCGCCCTCGATGGCGGTCAGGAGCTGGTGCATGGAGGCCGCGCCGGGTTGGCCCGATAGCTGGGTTATTCCCGCTTCGTCGAGGATCGAGCGAGAGTATTTGGCGGCGGTCGGGTCTCGGTCGGCTACGTAGGCCACGGTGGTCGAGTCCTCGGTGGCGCGGCGGGCGTTTGCTCCTACGGCAGCCAGCGTCCAGGCTCTGCCGTATTCGCTGTCGCTGACGCAGACCAAGCGCACATGCGCCTCCCCGTCCCGAGCCCCATGACGCCTCAGCACCCGTTTCGCCCCCGCGCAAGCCGGCGCAACCGCATAGACAGAGACAGTCGCACCCTCAGCGACCCCCCCAGCTTCCCCACAGCCAGCTACCGCCATCGCAGTTAGCACGATGCAAGCAACTGTCACTGCTGTCTTGGGCAGGCCGCGGGGAGGGACGGGCAGTCCCCTCGCCTGCCTCGCGCTAGCCAAAGAACACCTCAGCCTCTTCGTAGAGCTCCTTCGGCACCGTCTTCAGCTGCGCCACCGCCTCGCTCAGGTCGACCAGCTCGATGTCGGTCCCCCGCAGCGCCGTCATCTTGCCCCACTCCCCCGCGTCAACGGCGTCGATCGCGTGCAGTCCGAAGCGGGTCGCGAGGACGCGGTCGAAGGCGGTCGGGGTGCCGCCGCGCTGGACGTGGCCGAGCACCGTGGCGCGGGTCTCCTTGCCGGTCCGCTGCTCGATCTCGCCCTCCAACCAATGGGCGATGCCGCCGAGGCGCGCGTGGCCGAAGGCGTCCTCCCCGGCGGCCTGGGTCTCGGGCATGCCGCCGACCGGCTGCGCCCCCTCGGAGACGACGACGATCGGCGCGAAGTGGGCCTCGAGCCGGCGACCGACCAGCCCGCAGACCCGGTCGAGGTCAAACGGCTGCTCGGGGATCAGGATCACGTTGGCGCCGCCGGCGAGGCCGGCGTGGAAGGCGATCCAACCGGCGTGGCGCCCCATCACCTCGACGATCAGCACCCGGTGATGGCTGTCGGCGGTGGTGTGGAGGCGGTCGATCGCCTCCATCGCGATGTTGACCGCGGTGTCGAAGCCGAAGGTGTAATCGGTGGCGCCGAGGTCGTTGTCGATCGTCTTCGGGACGCCGACGACCTGGACGCCGTGCTCGGAGTGCAGCCGCGAGGCGACTCCGAGCGTGTCCTCGCCGCCGATCGCGATCAGACCGTCGACCGCGGTCGCCGCCATGTTCTCGACGATCCGCCCGGCGCCGCCGTCGAGCTTGAACGGGTTGGTGCGCGAGGAGCCGAGAATCGTGCCGCCGCGCGGGAGGATGCCGCGCACCTCGGGCACGCCGAGCGGACCGGCGTCGCCCTCCAACGGGCCGTGCCAGCCGTCGCGATAGCCGACGAACTCATGGCCGCAATGTTCGACTCCCTTGCGGACGATCGCCCGGATCACCGCATTGAGCCCCGGACAGTCGCCGCCGCCGGTGAGCACGCCGATCCGCATCGGCTTCAGCTTACGCAGGGACCCGCGCTCAAGAAGTCGGCTTGAAGACGCGGATCGTGGCGCCGATCAGGACGATCCCGAAGAAGATCAGGCCGGAGACGCCGCCGCCCTGGCCCAGCCAGGCGTAGACGACGGTGGTGGCGCCGAGCGCCAGGAAGACACTTACGACCATGCTCATGCGGCGCGCATCCTATCGGCCGAGGGCGACGCGGGCGTCGGAGAGGAAGGATGCGACCGCGTCGGCGGCGGCTCCCGGCGAGCCCGCCTCGCCGGCGGCGCGGACCAGGCGGCTGCCGACGATGACGCCGTCGGCGACCTCGCCGACCTGCGCCGCCTGCGCCGGCGTGCCGATGCCGAAGCCGACCGCGACCGGCACCTCGGCGTCGCGCTTGGTCGCGACGACGAGCTCGGCCAGGCCGGCCGGGATCGACTCCCGCTCGCCGGTCGTGCCGACGGTCGAGACGACGTAGACGAAGCCGGCGGCCGAAGCGCAGATGCGGGCGCGGCGCTCGGGCGGGGTGGTCGGCGCGACCAGGGGCACCAGGGCCAAACCGGCGGCAGCGAGCGCCTCGCGCACCTCCCCCGCCTCCTCCAGCGGCATGTCCGGGACGATCGCCCCGGCGGCGCCGGCTGCGGCGGCGAAGCGGGCGAACTCGGCCGCGCCGCCGTGGGCGAGCACCATGTTGGCGTAGACCATGAAGACGACCGGGACGCGGTCGGCGACCGAGCGGCAGACCTCGAGCGCGGTGGCGAAGGTCGCACCGCCGGCCAGCGCCGCGGTGGCGGCGGCGTGGATCGTCGGCCCGTCGGCGAGGGGATCGGAGAACGGCACGCCGAGCTCGATCAGGTCGGCACCCGAATCGGCGTAGGCGCCGGCGATCGCCGGCGAGGACTCGCGGTCGGGATAGCCGGCCATCATGTAGGGCATCAAGGCCGCCCGGCCCTCGGACTTCGCAAGCTGAAATGCCCGGGCTATGCGCTCCGCACCGGTCGCCGTCGAGGAGCCGGCGGGCGCAACCGTTGAGGGGGTCGGGGGGTGACCCTGGCGAGCCTCCCCGCTGTTGCTCGCCAGGGTCACCCCCCGACCCCCATCGCGATGACCTCGGCCAGGTCCTTGTCGCCCCTGCCACTGAGGCAGAGCACGTCATACCCCTCGCCGCCGCCATTCTCCAGCAGCCAGGCGATCGCGTGCGAGGACTCGAGCGCCGGAATGATCCCCTCCAGCCGCGACAGCTCGGCGAAGGCGGCGAGCGCCGACTCGTCGGTGACGGCGGTGTAGGTGGCGCGGCCCGTGTCCCGCAGGTGCGCGTGCTGGGGGCCGACGCCGGGGTAATCGAGGCCGGCCGAGACCGAGTGGGCCTCGAGGATCTGCCCCTCCTCATCGGCCAGGATCGAGGAGAGCGAGCCGTGCAGGACACCGGTCGCGCCGGCGCCCAGGGAAGCGCCGTGGCGGCCGCTGTCGAGCCCCTCACCCGCCGCCTCGACGCCGATCAGCTCGACCCCGGGGTCGTCGATGAAGGCGGTGAAGGTGCCGATCGCGTTGGAGCCGCCGCCGACGCAGGCGATCACCCTGGCGGGCAGCTCGCCCTCGGCCGCCAGGGCCTGCTCGCGCGCCTCGTCGCCGATCACCCGCTGCAGGTCGCGGACCAGCGCCGGGAACGGCGCCGGCCCGACAGCCGAGCCGATCACGTAGTGGGTGTCGGCGACGTTGGCGACCCAGTCGCGGATCGCCGCGCTGACCGCCTCCTTGAGGGTGCGGGCGCCGGCCTCGACCGGCGCCACCTCGGCTCCGAGCAGCTTCATCCGCTCGACGTTGGGGGCCTGGCGGCGGATGTCCTCGGTCCCCATGTAGACGACGCACTCGAGCCCGAGCAGGGCGCAGGCGGTCGCGGTGGCGACACCGTGCTGGCCGGCGCCGGTCTCGGCGATGATCCGCCGCTTGCCCATCCGCTGCGCCAGCAGCGTCTGGCCGATCGCGTTGTTGATCTTGTGGGCGCCGGTGTGGGCGAGGTCCTCGCGCTTCAGGTACACCCGCCGGTCGGCCTGCTCGGAGAGCCGTTCCGCCAGGTACAGCGGCGTCGGCCGGCCGATGAAGTCGCGATGCAGGCTCGCCAACCGCCGCTTGAAAGCCTCATCCTCGCGCGCCGCGGCCCAGGCCGCGGTCAGCTCGTCGAGCGCCGCGATCAGCGTCTCGGGGACGTAACGGCCGCCGTAGGGGCCGAATCTCTCCTCTATCGCGGCGCTCATCCAGCGCTAACGCTAGAGCCTTGCGCCGCCTCGAAGAAGGCGGTCATCGCCGCGTGATCCTTGCGACCCGGCTCGGACTCGACCCCGCTGGCGACGTCGACCGCGTAAGGATGCGCGGTCGCGATCGCCTCGGCGACGTTCTCGGGCCGCAGCCCACCGGCGAGGATCGCCGGAATCTCAGACCGCCGCTCGCGCAGCAGCCCCCAGTCGAACGACTCGCCGGTCCCGCCCCAGAGCCCGTTCCCGCGCCGGTCGAACAGGTGAAAGTCGGTCCGCAGCGCCTCGGCCGCATGAATGTCCGCAGCGCTGGCCACATGCACGGCCTTGATCACCTTGACCCCGGTTTTCCGCGCCACCTCGCCGCAGAAAGCCGGCCCCTCGTTCCCGTTCAGCTGCACCATCGTCAGCCCGGCGTCCTCGACCGCCTTGGCGACCTCGCCCAACTCCGGATTCACGAACACCCCCACGACCTCGCACTTCCTGCGAAACGCAGACCCGATCCGCACAGCCTCGGCGGCCTCCACAGCCCGAGGGCTCTCGGCAAAATGGATCAGCCCAATCGCCCACGCGCCGAGCCGAACCGCCTCGGCGGCGTCGTCGATATTCGTGATCCCGCAGAACTTGACCCGCATACACGCAGAGTACGGGAGCGCTCCCGTCAGGTGGGGATCGGACCCCCCGCCCTACCGAGCAGGCGATTCGGCTGCTTCGGTGGAAGAAGGTCGCACCCCGAGCGTCACGGCGATGTCCTGGCTCTTGCCTTCGCGATCGACCGTAAGCGTCATCTTTTCGCCCGGCTTCGCTTCGTTGACCGCGTTGATCACTTCTTCCATCCCGACGACCCTCTTGCCGTCAACCTTTGTGATGATGTCGCCGCCGAGCCTGATGCTGGCGCCTTCGATCGTCGCCGAGGTGTCGCCGCCCTTGACGCCCGCCTTGTCGGCCGGGCCGCCTTTGACGACTTCGTTGACCAGCACACCTTCTTCGACCGGCAGCTTCAGCGCCTGCGCCAGTTCGGCGGTGACGCTGCCGCCGCTGATCCCGAGGTAGGCGTGCTTGACTTCGCCGTGCTCCTCGATCTGCTTGACGACTTCGCGCGCCGTGTCGATCGGGATCGCGAAGCCGATGCCGACGTTGCCGTTGCTGCCGCCGGTCTGAATCTGCGAGTTGATCCCGATCACGGCGCCCGAGGAGTCGATCAGCGGCCCGCCGGAGTTGCCGGGGTTGATCGCCGCGTCGGTCTGGATCACGTGCGAGATCGACCAGCCGTTGGGCGCCTGGATCTGGCGCTGCAGGGCCGAGACGATGCCGCTGGTCACGGTGCGGTCGAGACCGAACGGGTTGCCGATCGCGACCACCGATTCGCCGACCTCGACCTTCTTCGAGTCGCCCAACGCCAGCGGATGCAGGTCTTCGGCCGGCGTGTCGACCTTCAGCAGGGCGATGTCGGTCGCCGGGTCGGTGCCGACCACTTCGGCTTCGTAGCTCTTGTCCGAGGAGCCGAGTTTGACCTCGACCTTGGTCGCTTCTTCGACCACGTGGTTGTTGGTGACGATGTGGCCTTCGGTGTCGATCAGGAAGCCGGAGCCGGTCGCGGTCGCGGTGCCGCCGCCTTCGGGTTCGCCGAACGGGCTCAGGCTCGGCGCTTCCTGCGCCGGCCGTTGAGCCGAGATGAAAGCCACTCCCTGGCCGTCGCTGCGGTAGATCTGGTTGACGACGTTCGTGGTGTCCCCACCTTCCTTGGCGTCAACCGGTGCGGCCAGGGGCTGCGCGACGGTCACGGTGGAGCCGCTGTCGGAGGACTTGATCAGGCCGCCGGCGATCGCGATCCAGCCGAAGGCGGCGACCACCGCCCCGCCCAGCAGGGCGGAGCCGAAGGGAGTGCGGAAGAAGCGCTTTGCTCTGCTCATCGGCGGGAATCGTGGCGGGCAGCCCTGAGCCACCGGTTAATGCTCATGAAAGATTTCCTAAAGACGACCGGAGGTCAGGGAAGGTAGTGCTCGCGCGTGCCCTCGTCGGCACCGGTCAACTCGCGGGTCAGCGCCTCGGGATCGGCGGCACTCATCAGCGCCGAGCCGATCAGCACCGCGTCGACCCCGACCCGCTCCAGCTCCTCCAGCTCGGCGCGGGAGGAGATGCCGCTCTCGGCGACCACGGTCTTCCCGGCCGGCACGTCCGGCATCAGCTCGTAGGTGATCGAGACGTTGACCGTGCCTTCGTCGAGGTTGCGGTTGTTGATCCCGATCACGTCGGCGTCGAGCAGCAGCGCCCGCTCCAGCTCCTCGCCGTCGTGGACCTCGATCAGGCAGTCGAGGTCGAGCCCGCGCGCCAGCTCGTACATCTCCGCCAGCTCGCGGTCCTCAAGGGCGCGGACGATCAGCAGGACCGCGTCGGCTCCGTTCACGGCCGCCTCGTAGAGCTGGTAGGGGTCGACGATGAAGTCCTTGCGCAGGATCGGCAGGCTGCAGGCGGCGCGGGCGCCCCGCAGATCCTCCAGCGAGCCGCCGAAATGAAGCTGGTCGGTGAGAACCGAGAGCGCGGCCGCGCCGCCGCGCTCGTAGGCGCCGACCTGGTCGGCGACCGCCGCCGTGGCGGCAATCTCCCCGGCGCTCGGCGACTGCCGCTTGAACTCGGCGATCAGCGAGAGGCCGGGGCGAACCAGGGCCTCGCTGAAGGGACGGTCCTCGCCACGGCCGGGAAGCCTCGACTCGAGGTCCGCCTGCGGCGTCTCTGTGCGGCGTTCCTCCACCCCCGTGCGGGCAGCGGCGATGAGCTGCTCGATCATTCCCACTGAGACTGCAAAGCCTAGTCGCCCAGCGCGGCGGTCGTTGCAATCAGCCGCTCGAGCAGCTCGCGGGCGGCACCGTCGTCGACCGCCGCGGCGGCTTTCTCGACCCCCTCGCCGAGGCTTGCGGCGAGACCGCCGACGTAGATCGCGGCGCCGGCGTTGAGCAGGACCAGGTCGCGGCGCGGACCGCTCTCGCCGGCCAGCACGGCGCGCGAGGCGGCGGCGTTCTCCTCCGGCGAGCCGCCGGCCACCTGCTCCAGCTCCGCCTCGGTGAGGCCGAACTCGCCCGGCTCGACGAACCACTCCTCGGTGCCGCCCTCGGCGACCTCGATCACCCGGGTGCGGGCGGAGATCGAGAGCTCGTCGACCCCGTCCTCGGCGGCGACGACCATCGCCCGCTCGCTGCCCAGCCCGACCAGCGCCTCGGCGATCGTCTCCTGGTAGTGGCGGTCGGAGACGCCGAGCAGCTGTCGCCTGGCGCCGGCCGGATTGGTCAGCGGGCCGAGGAAGTTGAAGATCGTCCGCACCCCGAGCTGCTTGCGCACCGGCACGACGTGCGCCATCGCCGCGTGGTGGCGCGGCGCGAACATGAAGCCGAAGCCGACCTCGTCGATGCAGCGGCCGACCTGCTCGGGCGTCAGCTCGATGTCGACGCCGAGTACCTCCAGCAGGTCGGCGGAGCCGCAGCGGCTGGTGTTGGAGCGGTTGCCGTGCTTGGCGACCGCGCAGCCGGCGCCGGCGGCGACCAGCGCCGCCGTGGTCGAGACGTTGAAGGTCGAGGGGCCGCCGCCGGTGCCGGCAGTGTCAACCAGGTCCTCGCGCGATGTCCGCACCGGCGTCGCCAGCGCCCGCATCGTCCGCGCCAGCCCGACCAGCTCGGGCACCGTCTCCCCCTTCGCCCGCAGGGCGATCAGGAAGGCCGCGGTCTGCACCTCGCTGCTGCGTCCCTCCATGATCTCGGCCAGGACCGCGGCGGCGTGGTCGGCGGTCAGGTGATCGCCGGCGCAGACCGCGTCGATCGCCCGGCTGAGGACGTCGTTGGTCATCGCGCGATTCCCCGCTCGAGGAAGTTCGCCAGCAGGTGTTTGCCCTGCGGAGTCAGCACCGACTCGGGGTGGAACTGGACTCCCTCGGCCGGCAGCTCGCGGTGGCGGGCGCCCATCACCACCTCGCCGAGGCTGGCGCTCAGCTCCAGCTCGTCCGGCAGGTCGGGGTCGGCGACCAGCGAGTGGTAGCGGCCGGCGACCAGCGGGCTCGGCAGCCCGGCGTAGACCGCCTTGCCGTCGTGGACCACCTCGGCGTCCTTGCCGTGGACCGGCTCGCCCTGGACGGTTCGCCCGCCGAACGCCTCGACCAGCGACTGGTGGCCGAGGCAGACGCCGAGCACCGGCGTGCCCGCCTCGGCGAAGGCGCGGATCGCCTCGACCGAGACGCCGGCCTCGGCCGGCGTGCAGGGACCGGGCGAGACGACGAGGCGGTCGGCGCCGCGCGCCAGCAGCTCGGCGGCGGTCGCCTTGTCGTTGCGGACCACCTCGACCTCCGCCCCCAGCTCGCCCAGGTACTGGACGAGGTTGTAGGTGAAGCTGTCGTAGTTGTCGACGATCAGGACCTTCATGGCCAGTCCGGCTGCTCGCAGGCCAGCTCGACCGCGCGGAAGACCGCCTTGGCCTTGTTGACCGACTCGTTGTACTCGTAGGCCGGCTTCGCGTCGGCGACGGTGCCGCCGCCGGCCTGGACGTGGATCCGGCCGTCCTTGGCGACCACGGTGCGGATGTGGATCGCCGTGTCGAGATCGCCGTTCCAGGAGAGATAGCCGATCGCCCCGCCGTAGGAGCAGCGCTTGACCGGCTCGAGCTCGTCGATGATCTGCATCGCCCGCACCTTCGGCGCGCCGGAGAGCGTCCCCACCGGCAGGGCAGAACGGACCACGTCCATCGCCGTCACCCCCTCGCGCAGGCGGCCAGACACCTGGCTGACGATGTGGAGGACGTGCGAGTAGGTCTCGACCACCATCAGCTCGTCGACGCTGACCGAGCCGTACTCGCAGACGCGGCCGAGGTCGTTGCGGCCGAGGTCGACCAGCATCACGTGCTCGGCCCGCTCCTTGGGGTCGTTGACCAGCCGCTCGGCGAGGCGGCGGTCCTCCTCCTCGCTGCGGCCGCGCGGCGAGGTGCCGGCGATCGGCCGGGTCGTGACCTTCCGCCCCTCGACCGTGACCAGCGGCTCGGGCGAGGCGCCGGCGATCTGGAAGTCGCCGAACTCGAGGAAGTACATGTAGGGGGAGGGATTGACGGCGCGCAGGCCGCGGTAGACCGAGAAAGCCTCGACCCGGGCCGGCGCCGAGAAGCGCTGCGAGGGGACGACCTGGAAGGCGTCGCCGGCATAGACGTACTCGATGATCCGGGAGACCATCGCTTCGAACTCCTCGCGGGTCATGTTCGACTCGAACCGCGGCGGCTCGGCCAGGGCCGGGCGCTCGGGCAGCGGCACGGCGCCGCGCAGGCGGGCGCGCACGTCGGCGATCGCCGCCACCGCGCGCTCGTAGGCGGCGTCGATCCCGCCCTCGTCGTCGGCGAAGGCGGGGGCCATCACTGTCAGTTCGTGGCGCAGGTGATCGAAGGCGAGCAGCACGTCGGTCACCATCAGCGCCATGTCGGGCAGCCCGAGCGGGTCGGGGTTCGGCTCGCCGAGCGGCTCGACCGTGCGGACCAGGTCATAGCCGAAGAAGCCGACCGCGCCGCCGGCGAACGGCGGCAGGCCCTCGACCGGCGCCGGCCGGAAGCGGGCCATGTACTCGGCGACGGCGGCGTAGGGATCGGCGGCCTCGCGATCGGCCTCGCCGGCCTCCGACAGCACCCCGTCGCTCCAGCGCAGCAGCGAGCGCGGCCGGATGCCGACGAACGAGTAGCGGCCGACCTGGCCCTGCTCGGCCGACTCGAGCAGGAAGCAGGGCGCTCCCTCGGGCTCGCCGGCGCGCAGCTTGAGGAAGGCCGAAACGGGCGTCTCGCAGTCGTCGACGAAGGTCGCGCGGAGCGGCACGACGTTGCCCTCCGCAGCCAGCTCGCGCGCCTCCTCCAGGCTCGGCTCGATCTTCACCTCGGCGATGTCAGCCGCGACGGCCATTCAGCACCTCCATCGCCGCGCTCAGCGGCACCCCGCGCGAGGTCAGCAGCACGCTGAGGTGGTAGAGCAGGTCGGCGGCCTCTTCGGCGACCCGCTCGTCGGTCTCCTCGCGCGCCGCCCGCACCACCTCCTCGGCCTCCTCCTCGACCTTCTCGCCGATCAGCTTCGGGTCGTCGAGCAGCTCCACCGTGTAGCTGCCCGCGGGCCGCTCGGCGGCGCGGCTGCGCAGGGTCCGCTGCAGCGCGGCGAGCGCTTCGTAGGCCGGCGGCGCCGGCTCGCCGTCCCCCAGCTCGCGGTAGAAGCAGGATCGCTCGCCCGTGTGGCAGGCAGGCCCGGTCGGCTCGACCAGGGCGACGATCGCGTCGCCGTCGCAGTCGTAGCGCAGCTGGCGCAGCTTCAACACGTTGCCCGACTCTTCGCCTTTGCGCCAGATCTTCCCCCGCGAGCGGCTGAAGAAGTGCATCTCCCCCGTATCGACCGTCAGCCGCAGCGACTCCTCATTCACGTAGGCCAGCGTCAGCACCTCGCCGCTGTCGGCGTCTTGCGCCACGCATGGCACCAGCCCCCGCTCATCGAACCGGATCTCGTCGAACATCAGGGCATCGTAGATGCCTACTCGATGCCGAGCCGGTCGAGCAGCCCCTCGTCGCGGCGCCAGTGACTGCGGACGCGGACCTGGAGCTCGAGGTGGACCTTGGCGCCCAGCTCGGCTTCGAGCGAGCGGCGGGCCGCCGTGCCGATCTCTTCGACCTTGGCGCCGCCCTTGCCGATCAGGATGCCCTTTTGCGACTCGGTCTCCGCCCAGACCTCGGCGCGGACCGTGACCAGGCCGTCCTCGCGGGGGTCCACCTCCTTGACCTGGACCTCGACCGAGTGGGGGATCTCGTCACGGGTCCGGTTCAACACCTGCTCGCGGATCAGCTCGGCCAGCATCGTCTCCCCCGGCTGGTCGCTGTGCTCCTCGGGCGGGTAGAGGTAGGGGCCCTCGGGCATC
This sequence comes from uncultured Solirubrobacterales bacterium, assembly GCA_963702955.1. Lineage (GTDB taxonomy): Bacteria > Actinomycetota > Thermoleophilia > Solirubrobacterales > 70-9 > VRUE01. The sequence goes on from OY969774.1 coordinate 948,484, forward strand.
AGCTCGCTGAGGCGCTCGACCAGTGCCTCGAGGCCCTCGCCGCTGCGGGCGCTGATCGGGAAGACCTCGTCGACGCCCTCCAGCTCCGCCGCCTCGGACAGCACCGGCACCAGCTCGTTGGGGCCGGTGCGGTCGACCTTGTTGACCGCGCAGATCGTCGGCAGGCCGGCGCCCGTGCCGAGCAGGGCGCGGGCGATGAAGCGGTCGCCGGGGCCGATCCCCTGCTCGCCGTTGACGACCAGCAGGGCGAGGTCGGAGTCGGCCAGCTCGCGCTCGACCCGGTGCTGCATCCGCTCGGTCAGCACGTCGCGCGGCCGCTGCACCCCGGGCAGGTCGACGAGCACGAGCTGGCGGCCGGCGTCGAGGTCGGTGGCGATGCCGCGGATCGCCCGCCGCGTCGTCTGCGGCCGCATCGAGACGATCGCCACGCGGCTGCCGACGATCGCGTTGACCAGGGTCGACTTGCCGACGTTGGGGCGCCCGGCCAGTCCGACGAACCCCGCCCTGGTCATCGCAGCGCCGCCAGCACGCGGCCCTGCAGGGCGAGCATCTCGCCGCCGTCGCTCTCGTGGTCGTAGCCGCAGAGGTGGAGGACGCCGTGGACGGCCGCCTCGGTCACGTCCGAGCAGTGCTCGGGGCAGATCGCAACGTCGCCCAGCTCGCGCGGACCGGCGATCGCGCCGGCACCGTCAAGCGGGAAGGCAAGCACGTCGGTCGGCGCGTCGGTGCCGCGATGCTCGCGGTTCAACTTGCGGATCCGCCCGGCATCGACGATCTCCACCGCCAGGTGCCCGTCGCCGACCCCGGCCGCATCGAGCGCCGCCGCGACCGCCACGCGCAGCTCGGCCGGCACGTCGGCGAGGTCAGCCGCCATCGGCGGCCGGCGGCCCGTCGCCCTGGCGCTCGGCGTGCTCGTCGTAGGCGGCGACGATCCGCTGCACCAGCTTGTGCCTGACGACGTCCTCGCCACCGAAGCAGATGAAGGAGATGTCCTGCACCCGGTCGAGAATGTCGCGGACGACGACCAGGCCGGAGCGCTGGTCGGCGGGCAGGTCGATCTGGGTGATGTCGCCGGTGACGACCATCCGCGAGTTGAAGCCGAGCCGCGTCAGGAACATCTTCATCTGCTCGGGGCTGGTGTTCTGCGCCTCGTCGAGGATCACGAAGGAGTCGTTCAGCGTGCGGCCGCGCATGAAGGCCAGCGGCGCGACCTCGATCACGCCGCGCTCGAAGTAGCCGTTGACGCGGTCGGGGTCGAGCATGTCGTAGAGCGCGTCGAACAGCGGCCGCAGGTAAGGGTCGACCTTGGCCTGGATGTCACCGGGCAGGAAGCCGAGCCGCTCGCCCGCCTCGACCGCGGGCCGGGTGAGGATGATCCGCTGCACCTCGCGCTCGGCCAGGGCGTGGGCGGCCATCGCCACCGCGAGGAAGGTCTTGCCGGTGCCCGCCGGGCCGATCCCGAAGGTGATCGTCTGGCGGCGGATCGAGTTGACGTAGCGTTTCTGGTTCAGCGTCTTCGGCGCCACCTTGGTGTTGCGGTGCCGCCAGACCACGTCCTCGAGGATCTGCGCCGGGCTCTCGTCGGCGTCGAGCGCGCCGGTGACCGCTTCGATCGTCCCCGCCGCCACCTCGTGGCCCTGCTCGATCAGGTCGACCAGCTCGTCGACCACCGTCGCCGCGGTCTGCACGTCGCTGTCGTCGCCGTCGAGGGTGAGGACGTTGCCGCGCAGGTGGAAGTCGCAGTCGAGCCGACCGCGCAGGGCGCGTAGCACCTCGTCCTCGGAGCCCGCCAGCTCGGCGGCGACGGTGTTGTCGAGGGTCAGCTGCCTACGCGCCAAGCCGCTCACGCACCGCTGCGCTGACCCGCTTGCCATCGGCCCGCCCACCGAGCTTCGGCATCAGCGCCGACATCACCTGACCCATCTGCTTCTGCTCGGAGGCGCCGGTCTCGGCGACCGCGGCGTTCGACCAGCTCGGCCAGCTCCCCGTCGGAGAGCTGCGCCGGCAGGTAACCCTCGATCAGGTCCGCCTCGAAGCTCTCGGCCTGCGCCTGCTCCGCGCGGTCGGCCTCGCGGTAGGCGTCGGCCGCCTCGAGCCGCTTCTTGCGCTCCCGCTGCAGCACCGCGACCTCGTCGCCCTTGCCCAGCTTGGCGTCCTGCTGCAGCGAGTCGACGATCATCCGCAGCGCCGCCGCACGCTCTCGCTCGCCCGCTTTCATCGCGGTGCGGACATCGGCCTGGACTTGTTCGAGCACGCTCATCGCATCTAAGGGTAGTCGGCCAGATCGATCCGCTCGACTTCGCCGAGGGGCATCTGCAGGAAGCGGGTGCCGAGCTCGTGAAAGGACTCGACGTCGCCGGTGCAGAGGAAGCGGTAGTCGCCTTCGCCGTCGGGCGGGCGGGCGAGGCCGCGCCGCTCGAGGCAGCGCTGGACGGCGGCGGCGACCGCGTGGCCGCCGCTGACCAGGCGCACGTCGCGGCCGAGGATCCGCTGCAGCATCGGCGCCACCAGCGGGTAGTGGGTGCAGCCGAGGATCAGCGTGTCGACCCCGGCCCGCTTCAGCGGCGCGCAGTAGGAGCGTGCCATCTCGACCACCGCCTGGTCGAACGGCGATCCGTCCTGGATGAACGGCGCCAGGTCCGGCGCCTCGACCTCGGTCACCTCGAGCGCTCGCCCCTCGCCTTCGAGCGCGCGCCGGTAGGCGCCGCTCTCGACCGTGTTCGGGGTGGCGAGGACGCCGACCCTGCCGCTCTCGGTGATCGCGGCGGCGATCTCGGACTGCGGCTCGACCACCGGCACCACCTCCACCCCGCGCTCGGCGGCGACCGCGCGCGTCGCCTCCTCGCCGATCGAGGTCGCCGTGTTGCAGGCGATCACCAGCAGCTTCGCGCCGCGGTCGAGCAGCAGCCCGGCGATCTCGCGGATGCGTTCGCGGAGGCGATCGGGATCGCGCGTCCCGTAGGGGAACATCGCCGTGTCGCCGAGGTAGACGAAGTCCTCCTCGGGCAGCGAGACGAGGCACTCGTGCAGGACGGTGAGCCCGCCGACCCCGGAGTCGAACATCGCGACCGGGCTGGCGGCGTCGAGCTGGGGGCCGGGCGCAGTCAGGGCCGTCAGGGTTTGACGACCATGAAGAAGATCGTGATCGCGATCACCAGGCCGGCGATTTTGCCACCGTTCTCGAGCTTCTTCGAGACCGCGGCGTACTCGGCGCCGAGCGTGTCGCCCGCGGCGAGGTCGCGCTCGGCCAGCTCCAGCGCCTTCTCGGTGTTCGGCTTGAAGAAGCCGTGGACCATCCCGAAGAGGACGACGATCGCGACGAAGCCGACGCTGACCCAGGATTCGCTCGCCGAGATATGGCCGTCGATCAGCAGGTAGACACCGGCGAGCAAGACGACGATCAGCCCGGGCCGGACGAGGTAGCGATCCGTCGCCTGGATCCCGCGAAGAACGGTTGGCACGCTGCGCGGAGCGCTGCGTTCGGCGACGCCGATGAAGATCCCGTAGGCGAAAGTCGGCCCGAAGGTCAGCACCACGGCGAGCACGTGGATGAAGAGCCCGATGCCGTAGCCGGTGATCGTCGCCGTCATGGACGAAAACATATCCCCTATCGGCGACGCAGCAGCAGCGCCGCCCAGTCGCCGTCGCGGCGGCGCTCGGTCTCGCGCAGGCCGGCCGGGACGAAGGCGGCGGCGGTCGCGTCGAGCTCGGGCGGCAGCAGGCCGGAGCAGACCAGCGTGCGCGGGGCGCTTCCGGCGTCGAGCAACGCGGCGACGTCCCTCAGCACCGGCGCGGTCATGTTGGCGACGACGGTCGGCGCCAGGTCGGGCAGCTCGCGGCGCAGGTCGCGCCGCTCGAATGAAGCATTTGGGGGTCTATAGACCCCCAAATGCTTCATTGTGCGTGGGGTGGTGGCGCGGCGCTCGACCGCGACGCCGTTCGCCGCTGCGTTGGCAGCGGCCGCCTCGACCGCCGCCTGCTCGTGGTCGTAGCCCCGAACCGGGTCCCAGCCGAGCTTGGCGGCGGCGATCGCGAGGACGCCGGAGCCGCTGCCTAGATCGGTCAGCGGTCCGCCGGCCTCGCCGGCCGCGGCCAGCTCGAGCAGCAGCTCGAGGCAGAGCCGGGTGGTCGGGTGGGCGCCGGTGCCGAACGCCTGGCCGGGATCGACGACGAGGTCGATCGTGCCCTCGCGCGGCTCCTCCCAGGAGGGGCGTAGCCAGAGCCGTCCGCCGACCAGCAGCGGCTTGTGGAAGTCCTGCCAGCGGTCGGCCCAGTCGTCGGGGACCTCGGTGGCGACAACCTCGACCAGCGAATCGCCCGCCGCCGCCTCGACCTCGCCCAGCTCGGGCAGCTCGCCCTCGCCGCCGTAGATCGCGTACTCGACGTAGCCCTCGCCCCGCTCCTCCTCGACCCCGTTCGGAGCGAGCACGGTCAGCTCGGCGAGGACGATCTCCGCCTGCTCGGGCGCACAGCGGACCGCCAGCCGGATCAATGGAAGGCGCGCCGGAAGCGTGAGAAGAAGCTCTCCCCGCCGTCGCGCCCGCCACGAAGGTTGGCCGGCTCGAGCGTCTCGCCGAGCTTCGCGGCCAGCTCGCGCTGCTCCTCGGAGAGCTCGTCGGGGACGATCACCTGGATGGCGATCACCAGGTCGCCGGGCGGGCCTCCGTTGGCTCCCGGCATGCCGTGCCCGCGCAGCGCGAACTGCGAGCCGGGCTGGATTCCCGGCGGCAGCTCGATCTCGCGCTCACCCTCCTGGCTGGGGACCTTGACCGTCGTCCCCAGCATCGCGTTGACGGCGGAGATCTCGACCGCGTGGATCAGGTCCTGGCCGCGCATCGGCCCGCGCCGCACTTCGAAGCCGGCCCCTCCGAAGAAGGCCTGGAAGATGTCCTCGACCGAGCCGAAGCCACCCGGCGGGGCGCCACCGCCGCGCAGGCCCTCGGCGCCGTAGGCGTCGTAGGCGCGGCGGCGCTCCGGGTCGGAGAGCACCTCGTAGGCTTCCGCCGCCGCCTTGAACTTCTCCTCCGCCTCGGGGTCGTGGTCGTTGACGTCGGGGTGCAGCTCGCGGGCGAGCCGGCGGAAGGCGGTCTTCACCTCCGCTTTGTTGGCGTCGCGCTCGACGCCCAGCACCTCGTAGTAGTCGCGCGGCATTCGCTTCAGCCGCCGTAGACCGTCTCGCAGTAGCGCGACAGCTCGCGCGCGGCGCCGCGCACCGAGGCGATCGCGGTTGCGTAGTCCATCCGCAGCGGGCCGACGACGCCGACCGAGCCGAGGTTGCGGTGGGCGAGGCCGTAGTTGGCGCCGACGACGCTGACCGAGCGCAGCTCCGGCTGCGGGTTCTCGCCGCCGATCCAGAGGAAGACCGAGCGCTCCTCCAGCGCCGAGCGCATCATCCCGAGCACGCTCGCCCGCCGCTCCAGCGCCGTCATCAGGCGGTCGGCGCGCGGCAGGTCGTTAACGTGCTGTTCGGAGAGCAGCCGCGAGGCGCCCTCCACGTAGAGGGTCTCGCCGGTCTCCTGCTCGAGCTCGGTGAAAGCAGATCCGAGCCGCGCGACGAACCCCGCCTCGACCGGTCCCAGCTCGGGGTCGGCGAGCCGGTCGGCGATCATCCGCGCGCCGACGCCCATCCCGGCCAGCGACTCGTTCAGGTAGCTAGAGGCCCACTCGACCAGGCCCGGGTCGACCGGCTGCTCGAAGTCGAAGACCCGTTTGGCGACCGTCCCAGTCGAGGCGATCGCGATCGCCACCACGCGGGTCGGTTGCAGGCGCAGCACCTCGACCCGGTGGATCGTCGCGCTCGCCGGGGCCGGCGCCGTGACGAGCGCCATCAGGTCGTTGACCTGGGCCAGCGCCGCGGTCGTCTGCCGCATCGCCTCGTCGATCTCGCGCCGCAGCCGCGAAAGCTCCAGCTCCACCTTCCCCGCCGCCGGCAGACCGGCCTCCATCAACCGGTTGACGTAATACCGGTACCCGACCTCGGTCGGAACCCGCCCCGCCGACGTATGGGGATGCGTCAAATACCCGGCAGCCTCCAAAGCAGCCAGCTCCGCCCGCACGGTCGAGGACCCCCACTCGACCTGCCGCTCCTCCGCGATCGGCTTCGAAGCCACGGGCTTGCCCGACGCCAGGTAGGCATCGACCACAAGCTTCAAAATTAGCTCCTGCCTCTCGGAAAGCATGCCCCGAAGTGTAGAAGCGGGGCCGGGTGACCCTCCCGGCGGCTTGTACTTTTTGCGGACATCGGCCCGCGGACGACAGCCAACTGCCTTCGCAAAAAGTTGAGCCGGGAGGGTCACCCGGCCCCGCTACACCGCTATTTCAGCCTCGGCATTCCGAATCACCTGATTCTCGCCCTGGCTGGCGACCGTGTCGACGACGACGCGATCCCCCTCGACCGACTTGACCGTGCCGGTGACGACGATCTCCGTCTCCGGCGCGCCCATGCCGCGGAACTGGACTGAGAGCCGCTTCAGCGCCCGCGGATCGCCGCCCGCGAGGGCGCTCGCGTTGGCCCGGGCGACCAGGCCCATCATGTAGAGGCCGTGCAGGATCGTGTTCGGCAGGCCGACGGCCTTGGCGAACTCGGGGTCGATGTGGATCGGGTTGAAGTCGCCGGAGGCGCCCGCATAGCGATGCGGCAGGTACTTGTCGGGCGTCACCCGCAGCTCCTCGATCTGATCGCCCACCTTCGGCTCGGCCATCTCAGACCCCCCTGACGATGTTGGTCCAGGTCCCGCGCACGACCTCGGCGCCGTCCTGGTTGACGGAGACGGTCTCGAAGACATAGAAGCCCTTGCCGTCCTTCTCGAAGATCTCCAGGCACTTGGCGGCGGTCGTGATCTCGTCGCTCGAGCAGGCCGGCTCGCCCCAGGCGAACTCCTGGCTGCCGTGGACCATCGCCGCGAAGTTCATCGCCACCTCGGGGTCGAACATCGCCGGCGCCAGCGCCGGGGCGGAGTAGACGACGCAGAACATCGGCGGCGCGACGACGTCGCGGTAGCCGGCCGCTCGGGCCGCCTCGCGGTCGAAGTGAACCGGGTTCTCGGCGCCGATCACCCGCGCGTACTCGCCGATCTTCTCCTTGCCCACCTCGTACGTGGTGGCGGGCCACTCCTTGCCCACAGCCTCGGTCTTGATGCTCATGGCGGCGGACCCTACCTACTCATCGATCTCCAGCACCGCCAGGAACGCCTCCTGCGGCACTTCCACCCGTCCCACCGACTTCATCCGCTTCTTGCCCGCTTTCTGCTTCTTCAGCAGCTTCTGCTTGCGGGACACGTCGCCGCCATAGAGCTTCGCGGTGACGTCCTTGCGCAGCGCCTTGACCGTCTCCCGCGCCAGCACCCGCGAGCCCACCGCGGCCTGCACGGGGATGTCGAAGAGCTGACGCGGGATCGTCTTGCGCAGCCTGCCGACCAGGGCCTTGCCCTGCTCGTAGGCGAATTCGCGGTGGACGATGATCGAGAGCGCGTCGACCTGGTCGCCGGCCAGCAGGATGTCGACCTTGACCAGGTCGGACGGGCGTTTGCCGATCGGCTCGTAGTCGAGCGAGGCGTAGCCCTTGGTCGATGACTTGAGGTAGTCGAAGAAGTCGAGCACGATCTCGGCCAGTGGCAGGTCGTAGCGGATCTGCACCCGCACCGGGCTCAGGTAGTGCATGTCGACGTGGGTGCCGCGGCGCGCCTGGCAGAGCTCCATCACCGCGCCGACGTGCTCGGTCGGGCAGATGATCGTCGCCCGGATGTAGGGCTCTTCGATCGCCTCGATCGTGCTCGGGTCGGGCAGCTGGGTCGGGCTGTGGACCTCGATCCGCTCGCCGTCGGTGAGCTCGACCTCGTAGAGCACGTTCGGGGTCGTCGCCAGCAGCTCCAGCCCGTACTCGCGTTCGAGCCGCTCGCGCACGATCTCCATGTGCAGCAGGCCGAGGAAGCCGGCGCGGAAGCCGAACCCGAGCGCCTCCGAGGTCTCCGGCTCATAGGAGAGCGCGGCGTCGTTCAGCGCCAGCTTGTCGAGCGCGTCGTGGAGGTCTTCGTAGCGGTCGGTGTCGATCGGGAAGAGGCCGCAGAAGACCATCGGCCGCACCTCGCGGTAGCCCTCCAGCGCCTCGCTCGCCGGCCGCGCCAGCGCCGTCAGCGTGTCGCCGACCCGCAGCTTGGCGACGTCCTTGATGCCGGTGATCAGGTAGCCGACGTCGCCCGCCTCCATCCGCTCGACCCCGGTCATCGCCGGGCGGAAGAAGCCGAGGTCGTCGATGTCGGCCTCGGTGCCGTTCTGCATCGCGACGATCCGCTCGTGCTTGCGGAATGTCCCGTCGACGATCCGCACGTAGGCGACCACGCCGCGGTACTGGTCGAACTCGGAGTCGAAGATCAGCGCCCGGGTCGGCGCCGCCGCGTCGCCGCGGGGCGGTGGCACCCGGGCGACGATCGCCTCCAGCACGTCGACCACCCCCTCTCCGGTCTTGGCCGAGATCGGCAGCGCTTCGCCGGGGTCGCCGCCGAGCAGGTCGGCGATTTCGCCCGAGACCCGGTCGACCTCGGCGCCGGGCAGGTCGACCTTGTTGATCACCGGGATCAGCTCGAGCCCGTTCTCGATCGCCAGGTAGGTGTTGGCGACGGTCTGCGCCTCGACTCCCTGGGCGGCGTCGACGACCAGCAGGGCGCCCTCGCAGGCGGCGAGGCTGCGCGAGACCTCGTAGGAGAAGTCGACGTGGCCGGGGGTGTCGATCAGGTGCAGGTGGTAGCTCTGGCCGTCGGCGGCGACGTACTCGACCCGCACCGCCTGGGCCTTGATCGTGATCCCGCGCTCGCGCTCGAGGTCCATCGAGTCGAGCACCTGGGCGCGCATCTTCTTCGGGTCGACGGACTTGGTGATCTCGAGGATGCGGTCGGCGAGGGTCGACTTGCCGTGGTCTATGTGGGCGATGATCGAGAAGTTTCTGATTTGGTCCATCGGGAGGGGCAGTATGGCCGACGAAAGCGCCTGCCCGCGGGTCCTGTCGTCGGGTGGGGCACCCTCCTCGGCCTACGCGCTGCTCCGGGCGAAGGGATATTGCGCTCGCAGGGTCCAGACCTTGCCCTCCGCAGCCTTCGGCCAGCGGAGTCCACCCCACCCGACGCCACCCGCGGAAGGAGCGTCAGCGGCTACACGTCGATGGATCCGGGGGGGCGTTGAGCTTGTAGACCTTGGTCGGGGGGGTGCTTAGAACGGGTTCTGCCCATGGGCCCGCCGTCCAGCGGGCCGTTTGGGGGTATGGGGGTTTGCCGGCTTCTATGCGGTCGCGGGTGGCTACCACGTAGTCGTAGTGGCCTTCGTCGAGGAGGGTTCGCCATCGGCGGCAGGTGGTCGGGACTATGAAGCCTCCGTGGGGGGTCTCGATGCCTATGTACTGGACTCGGTTCGAGAGGTCGCGGCCGTAGAGGGGGTACTGACGGGTGCCGGTGGTGGCTATGCGGGCGTTCGAGATCGAGTTGGCCCATTTGAAGGCCGCGTTGAGACCTGAAGCGGCGAAGGTCGGGTGGGCGTAACGGTTCTGCAGGTAGTGGCGCTGGATCGGATAGCCGAGCGCGACCACGGCGAGCAATGCCAACGCCAGGATCAGCGCAGCTGGGCGGCCACGGGGCACCCCCCGCCCGGACAAGCGCCGGCCTAATGAGGCCGGCGCTTTGAGTATCCGCCCGTTCGGGGGGTGCCCCGCGTCCGCCGCCCGGAGCCGCCGCGCCGGCACGAAAGGCAGCAGATTCAGCCCGATCGGGAGCAGCGCCAAGCCGAGGACGAGAGCTGGGGTCAGGTAGCGAAGACCCGATTCGAAGCCGCGAGGCATGCCGTCCGGGCCGGAGGCCGAGGTCGGGGCGATCAGCCAGGCGAGCGCCGCGGCTAGGGCGGCTAGGGCGGCCACAGACAGGGCCAGGTCACTCTCCCCATACTTGCGCTGTTTCGCTGCCCCGGAACGTCGTGGGATTGCCGCCCGGAGCGGAGCAAGGCAGAGGACGAGGCCGGCGAGCGCGAGCGCAGCCGGCAGGGGCCAGAAGACGCTGAGCCCGTGGTGAAGCCCCGGCAGGAACCAGCCCGACCAGACACTCCCATCGGTCAGGTAGCCGAGCACGCTGTGCCCTTCGCGGCCACCCAGGGCCTGTTCCGGCGCCGGCAGCGAGATCGGGCCGAGATGATCGAACCAGGGCAGCGGGTTGCCGGTGTGGACGAGGTTGCGCAAGTACCAATAGCCGCCGCCGGCGAGTGCGGCGAGCCCCGAAACCCAGAGCGCCCGCCACCTCGATCCGCGCTGTGCCACAACTGCGAGGCCGAGCACGAGAACAGCGGCAGGTAAGAGGAAGTTGAGCTTGGTGCCGGCCGCCAATCCCGCTGCGAGCCCGACGACGATCAACGCGCCAGTCGGCAGCTTGCGGCTGTCGCCGCCGCGCACAGGCCAGGCATTGAGCAGGACCGCAACAGCAGCGAGCAGGAAGAAGATGCCGACGATGTCGTTGCGCGCTTCCCCGGCTTGATCGGAGAGCACGGGCAAGCTCAACGCGATCGCCCCGAGCGCCAGCGACCATGGCGCAACCCGGTAGGGCCTGCCGATACACCAAAGCGCCAGCAGGCAGCCAAGGAACCAGCCGAGATTGAGCAGCGGCGACATCACATCCCGCCCGAACGCCAGCATCCCGGCCGCGTGGAACAGTTCGGCGTTCGCGGGATAGAACCAAGCCAGGAACTGCGGCGCGATGAAGTGCAGGCTCCACGTGTCTCCGCTCTGGAAGAACCCGGCGGCGAACGGCCCGTGGTACCAGGTGGAGTCGAACCCGGTCATCCCCGTAAGCAGCTTTGCCCGTACGTCGATGGCAAAGTGGACGACAGCGACGGCGGCGATCGCCAGCGCGGTCACGGTGGCGGGACCGAGTGCTCGACCGCGGGTCCTGTCGTCGGGGTGGGGCGGTCCTCCTTGCCCTACGCGCTGCTCCGGGCGGAGGGACACAGCGCCTGCAGAGCCGAGGCCTTGCCCTCCGCAGCCTTCGGGCGGCGAAGGACCCCCCCACCCCGACACCACCCGCGGGAGAAGCGTCCAACAGCCACTCCCCACGGCGACGACCGCGAGGACATAAGGCACCGGCTCCCAACAGCCAAAAGAACCGAGAAACTCGGCCACGAGAATCAATAGAGCCAGTCCGAGCGTGGAAGTTGCCAGCCAAGCCGGGGGCCCCGAAAAGCGCGGCAGCAGCAATCGGCGTGCGGACGATCCGCCAAGCGCTGCAAAGCTGCCGAGGACAAGAAGCTCGGCTACTCCCAGCAGGTAGCGGGGCAGGTCGAGCATCGCTCAGCCGCGACGCAGCAGGCGCATGACTTGATCGAGCTCGGCAACACGCAGCAGCTTCGCCATGCCGACGTAGACGATCCCCCCCAGCGCCAGCCCGGTGCCGAGCGAGACGATCTGGCCGCCGAGGCCGCGACCGAGGGTCGAGTCGAGCGCGTCCCAGATTCCGTAGGAGACGCCGGCCAGGGCCGCCGCGGCGATCGTGATCCGCAGGGCGGTGGAGAACAGCCGCCGCAGCTCGAGGCCGCCGAACTCGTGCCGCAGGACGACCGCCTGGGCGACGACCGCGGCGGTCGTGCCGATGCCGGTGCCGGCGACGATGCCGCCGGTGCCGAAGGGCTTGTAGAGGGCGAGCGCGGCGAGGGCGGAGACGACCAGGTCGAGGCCGGCGAGGCTGGTCGCCAGCCAAGGGCGTTGGAGGCTGAAGAAGGTTCGGGTCTGCAGCAGGTAGAGGCCGTTGGTCGGCAGCGAGAAGGCGAACCAGAAGAGGGCCGTGGCGACCAGGGTGGTCTGCTCGGGCGTGAACTCGCCGCGCTGGTAGACGAGCCGGATCATCGGCACAGACAGGACGAGGACCGCGGCGGCGGCCGGAACGAGGACGAAGAGGATCTGCCGCATCCCGTTGGCCATCGTCGCCCGCAGGTTGTCGTGCTCGCCGCGGGCGGCGAAGCGGGCCAGGGTCGGGAAGAGGACGGTGGCGATCGCCACCGAGAAGACCCCCTGCGGAAGCTGGTAGATGCGGAACGCCTTGTCGATCGCCGCCGGCGCCTGGTCGCTGACCAGGCTGCCGAAGAGGCTGTTGATCAGCAGGTTGAAGTTGATCAGGCCGAGGCTGATCGTCACCGGCAGCATCAGCAACAGGACCCGGCGCACGTCGGGATTGCGCCATTCGAAGCTCCAGCCGAACTTGAACGGCGTGTTGCGCAGGTCCCAGGTGGGGATCAGCAGCTGTACCAGAGTGCCGACGAGAATCCCGATCGCGTAGGCGTAGATCCGGTTCTGGCCGTGAAAGGCCGGCACCAGCAGGACGACGACGACGATGATCGTCAGGTTCCAGAACAGCGGCGAGATCGCGAAGGCGCCGAAGCGGTCGTAGCTGTTGAGGATGCCGACGACGACGCCGCTCAACCCGAGCAGGATCAGGATCGGGAAGAGGACCTGCGAGAGGGTGATGGTGAGGTCGAGGATCTCGCCTTCGAAGCCGGGCGCGAAGAGCGGCATGATCACCGGGGCGGCGAGCACGAAGAGGGCCGTGATGGCGCCCAGCACGAGGGTGACGAGGAGCAGCAGGGTCGAGGCGAGCCGGAACGCCTCGCGGTAGTTCTTCTTCTCCAGCTGCTCGGTGAAAATCGGCACGAAGGCCGGCTGCAGCGCGGCGTCGGCGAACAGGGCGCGGACCAGGTTCGGCACCTGGAAGGCGATCGTGAAGGCCGACATCGGGCCGTTGATCCCGTAGTACCCCGCGGCGACTACTTCGCGGCCGAGGCCGGCGATCCGCGATGCGGCGGTGGCGACCGAGAAGAACGCGGTCGAGCGGGCGATCCGCCCGGCCTGCCGCCCGGGGGCCGGATCGCTCGCGCTTTCCTCACCCGGTTCGAAGGCCTCGGCGGCGCGCAGCGCCGCGTCGGCTGCCACATCGGCCTGCTCCGGATCCGGTCTGTCGGGTGCCGTGGGCGTCTCCAAGCTGGGTCTCAGTCGCTATAGTCGGCGGCCGCCCGGAGCCGGCTCCGCCGCCTCAGGCACATGACCAATGGCCAACATAGCCTCACAGAAGAAGCGGATCCTACGCAGCGAGCGCGAGCGGACCGAGAACCGGCTGCTGACCAGCACCGTGAAGACCTACTTCCGCCGGCTCGAAAGCGCCGTCGAGGGCGGCGAGGCCGCATCGATCGAGGCCGAGCACAAGGAGCTCGTCTCGCGGATCGACAAGGCGATCCAGAAGGGCGCCATGCACAAGAACACGGGCGCTCGCAAGAAGTCGAAAGCGGCGCGGCTAGCCCGCAGCGGCGCGTAGCGCCAGCGTCAGCGCCAGATCGTCGCCGTAGTCCGCTCCGCCCCGGCACCAGACCTCCAGGTCGGCGAGGGCGACGGTCGCATCCTGCAGACCCTCGACGTCGGTGTCGTGCAACCGAGCCACGAGCTGCTTGGCCGCGTAGGGGTGCATTCCGAGGCTCGCCTCGACCTGCTTCGGCGGCACTCCGTCCTCGAGCTGCGCTGCCGCCGCGCACGCCTTGCGCAGACGCGAGGCGAGGCCGTAGATCAAGCCGGTGACGTTCTCTCCCTGGGAGATCAGCCGCTCGCCGATCGTCAGCGCCTTCGCCGGGTCGCGTTCGAGCAGCGCGTCGGACAGGGCCCACACGGCCGCCTCGGAGGTGTCGGCGATCATCGCGTCGAGATCGGTGGCCGAGACCTCGCCCCCCTCCCCCGCCCACAGCGCGAGGCGCTCCAGCTCGTGATGGAGCCGCGTCGGGTTGGCCCCCATGCGGTCGACCAGCATGCGGGCGGCGCCGGGGTCGAGGCGGAAGCCGAGCCGCTTGGCCTCGCCGACCAGGACGCGCGGCATCTCCCGCGCCTTCGGCGCCTCGAACTCGTGGATCTCGCCCTTCGCGGCCTTGACGGCTTTCGCCAGCTTGGCCGGCGCCTTGGCGCGGGCGATCAGGACGACGGTCAGGTCCGGGGGCAGCTCGCCGAGTGCCGCGGCAACCGCGTCAAGCTGCTTGTCGCGCCAGCGCTCGACGCCGTCGGCGAGCAGGTAGCGTCGCGACTCGGTCAGCGACATCGCCGGGATCGCGCCCAGAAGCGCCTCGTGGTCGGGTGCGCCGCGCCCCTCCCCCGCTTCGAACACCTCGAGCGAGACGGTCCCGCCCTCGCGCTCGGCCCGTGCCCGCAGGCGCGCCCGAGTGGCGTCGATCTTCGCCCCGTCGGTGCCGGCGATCAGGTAAAGCGGCAGCATCTCGGCCATCGGCCGAGTCTAGATGCCGGCCCGGGTCCCCAAGACGTGCCGGGGGTTAGATACCTATGTGGGCACTCAATCGTCGGCACGTCCCCCCGGGCCGTGGCCACAGCCGTGCCCCTCGTCGTCGTCGCGGCCGTAGGCGTGGCCCTGCCCGTTGCTCCATGGTGGGACGTTGGATTCGACCGGGGGCGCTTCGGAAGCGACCGCTTCCGGGGGCGACGGCGGGAACGCCGGCGCCGGTGGTGAGGTCAAAGGCTGAGTCGTCGGAACGCCGCCGCTCGGCGCCTGGGCCTGCGCCGGCTGCGAGGGGGGCGAAGGCGGTGCCTGTTCCTGGGGCGTCGGCGAACCGTGTGAGCCGTTGCCGTGACCTCCCTGGCGCCCGACCGGCGCCGCGGGTGAGGAGACGAGTTCGACCGGTGGGGCCGCGGGCGGGACGGCCGGCGGCCCTGCGGGGACCGGCGTCTGCCTCTCATGCAATGCGACGGGCCTCTTCCCCCCGGCCGACGCCGGGCGCACGACCGTTCGGGGCCTGTTCCCGCTCAAGGCGATTGCGTCGCCGACCGACTCGTGTAGGACCGGAGCCCGCGGGACCCGGCTGCCTTCGATCAGCGGCCAATTCCCCTGCAACGCGACGGCGATCATCGCCAGGCCGACCGCGGCGGTCATGCCGAGCAGGGCGAAGGTGGTGCTGCGGGTCCGATCGAGCAGGCCGTCGCCGAGGACGCTGAACCTCGCCTTCGACCGCAGCCCGGAGTGTTTCCGCTTCCAGTGCACCTGTTCGACCATCGGCCACCGCCCAACCGGCAAGAGGGTGCGCGGGCGAAAAACCCAATTTCGATTCGTCGATTCGTTGAGGCGAGGCACAGCTCAGCCGTCGGTGTCGATCCGAACTCCCCTGCGGCTCACGTCGAGGACGACCGTGCCGTCCTCGTCGGTTCGCAGCACCGGCACGCCGTGATCCGCGAGCGTCGCGAGCGTGCCGGGAGTCGGATGGCCGAACGGGTTGTCGGCGCCGACCGAGATCACCGCCAGCTTCGGCCTGGTGCGGTCGAGCAGGTCGCCGAGGCCGGCGTCGTCGCTGCCGTGGTGGGCCACCTTGAGGACGTCGATCGGGCCGGGGTCGATCGGCGTCGTTTCGGCCTCGGCGTCGGCGGTCAGCAGCATCCGGAAGCGGCGCCAGCGGACGAGCATGACGAGCGCCAGCCGGTTCGGGTCTTCGCCCCGGTGCGGGACCGCGAGCAGCTCGCGTGGCGGCCAGAGCACGTCGAGCCGCAGCCTCCCGTCGCGCACCTCGCTCCCCTCCGCCAGGCGGCGCGGCACCGCGCCGGCGGCACGGGCCTCGGCGAGCGTCGGCCTGCCCAGGACGGCGTAGAGGAGCCGGCCGACCGGCATCGTCCCGAGCAGCTCGCGGATCCCGCCCGCGTGATCGGACTGGTCGTGGGTGACGACCGCGGCGCCGATCCGTTCGACTCCGGCGGTGCGGAGCTTCGCGACGAGGCCGTCCCCAGGCGGGCCGCCGTCGACCAGCACCGCCGGCGCGCCCGCCGGCTGCAGGAGGATCGCGTCGCCCTGGCCGACGTCGAGGACCGAGACACGCAGGCCCATCGGCGGCCCAGCCGCGGCGCCGCCACCGGGCACCCGAAGCGCCAGCGCAACCCCGACCGCAGCAAGGATCGCCATCGCGCCGAGAACAGCCCGCCGACGGGCCGAAAACCCTCCCATGGGGTGGGAAATCGGCCCGTCGGCCCGTCGTTTGCGGAGGGTGGCGATTCGGCGCTTGTGGCCGAGGCGAAGGGCGGCGACGGCCCCGAGCGCGATCGCCGCGTAGGAGGCGACCAGGGCGCCGATGCCGATCCGCAGGTGGAGGTAGGCCCAGCTCGGCCTGCCGCACCAGGCGGCGACCTGGGCGATGTAGGCGAGCAGCGGGGCGTCGAGGGCGTTGATCATCGCGACCGGGAAGCCGGGGATCTGGCCCGCCGCGGCGGCGAGCATTCCCAACCACATCGCCGGCGCCACCGCGGGCAGGGCGAGGAGGTTGGCGATCAGCGTCGTGGTCGAGATCGCTTCGAAGTGGTACGCGATCAACGGCGCCGTCGCCAACGTTGCCGAGATCGTCATCGCCGCCCCCTCGGCGAGCGCCCGGCGCCAGCTCGTGGCACCGATCCGCGCGATGATCGTCTCCCGTAGCGGCGCCGCCAGCAGCAGGATGCCGAGCACGGCGGCGAAGCTGAGCTGCCAACCGACGTCAGTGGCGACGCCGGGCTCCAGCGCCAGCATCGCCGTCGCCGCGACGGCGAGGGCGAAGAAGCGCGAGGCGCGCCGGCCGGCAAGGGTCGCGACGACGCTCAGCGCCCCCATCACACCGGCGCGCTGGATCGACGGCCCGGCGCCGGCCAGCGGCACGTAGACGGCGATCAGCCCGAGCACCCAGACGAGGCGGGTGCGGAGCGGGATGCCGAGAGCGGCCAGGACCGGGATCGCCAGCAGGGCCAGCAGGGCGACGTTTTGACCGCTGACCGCCAGAAGATGGCTGAGCCCGCTGCGGCGGAAGTCTTCAACTGTCGGGGGATCGATCGCTTCGTCCTCGCCGAGGACGAAGCCGCGCGCCAGCTCCGCCTCCCGCGGGGGCATCCCCTTCCCCAGAGCCGTCTCGGCGCGACCGCGGATCTCGCCGCTGTGGCCGAGCGCCAGCAGGACGGCCGCCGCGACGCCGAGCAGCAGCGGCAGGGACGGACGCGGATCGCGCATCGGCGCCTATGGCTGCAGCCGAGCGCGCAGCGATTCCATCGTCGCCGGGCCGATGCCGCTGACGTCGTCGAGCTGGTCGACCGAGGCGAGGCCGCCGTGCTGGTCGCGGTATTCGACGATCTTTTCGGCCGTGACAGGCCCGATCCCGTCGATCGTGTCGAGTTGGTTGACGGTGGCGCTGCCGAGGCTGATCGGCCCTTCTTCGGCCGAGGCCGCCGCCGCGGCCGTGCCACCCGGCCCCGCTTCGGGCACGACGACCTGCTGGCCGTCGGCGAGCCGGGCGGCCTGGTTGATCGCCTCCAGGGCGGCGCCGCCATCGGCGCCGCCGGCCCGCTTCAGGGCATCGATGACCCGCGACCCGGCCGGCAGGCGGTAGACGCCGGGGCGACGCACCGCGCCGGCCACGTCGACGACCACGTCCGGCCCGCCGCCGCTGCCGGAAACGCTGAATTCGCCAGAGGACGACGAAGACGACGAGGAGGAGTAGCTCGATTCGGCCGGCCCGCTCCCCTCGGCGCGGATCGCCCTCGCCCCGACCAGCAGTAGCGCGATGGCGACCGCACCGTAGACGACGACCTGCGAGCGGGACAGTTCGGGCATGGCCGAAGCGTCCCGGGTCCGAGCGCACGCGTGGCGCGCTCAATGAAAAAATTCAGCTACAAGTCTTCGTCGTCGTCGTAACCGGCGACCTCGGCGAGTTGGTCGCTGTAGAGGTCGGAGGAGGCGACCGGGGGCGACTGGGCCGAGACGCAGGTCAGCGGCGACTCGCCGTCGTTGGCGATCGAGTGGTCGGTCGCGGGCGGGACGAGGATCAGGTCGCCCTCGGCGACCTCCTGGGTGTCGCCCGCCACCGACATCGTCCCGGCGCCGCGCACCACCACGTACACCTGCTCGGCCTGCCCGTCGCTGCGCAGGGTCTGCTTGGCGCCGCCGGGAATCTCGAGCCAGGTGACGGACATGTTGCGGGCGCCCATCTCGCCGGCGTCCATGAGGACGCGGTACCGGAGCCGGTGCCACTCCTCCACCGGGGCTTCTGAAAGGCGCCTCACCAGCATGCGGGGCGCTTTGTACCAGATAAGACGGCCTGAGCGTGAAAACCAGGCGCACTCGCCTAGCGAACCACGAGGTTGACGAGCTTGCCGGGGACGACGACCTCCTTGACGACTTCTCTGCCGTCGAGGTGGCGACGCACCTTCTCGCTGGCGCGGGCCAGCTCCAGCAGCTCCGCCTCGGCGGCGTCGGGGGCGGCCTCGATCCGGTCGCGCAGCTTGCCGTTGACCTGCACCACCAGGGTCACCGTGTCGCTCGCCAGCAGCGCCGGGTCGGCCTGCGGCCAGGGTCGCTCCCAGACGCGGTCTCCCTCGAGCCGCTCCCAGACCTCGGCGCCGAGGTGGGGGGCGAAGGGGAAGATCAGCGAGGCCGCGGTGGCGGCGGCGAAGCGAACCGCGGCGATGCCCCCCGGCGCACCGAAGAGGCCGTCCTTGAGCCGGTAGGCCTCGTTGACCAGCTCCATCACCGCAGCGACCGCGGTGTTGAACTGGAAGCCGCGCTGGAAGTCGCGGGTCGTCTTGTCGATCGCCCAGTGGGCCTTGGCGAGCAGCTCGCGCGCCTCGCCCGTGGTCGCCGCGGGATCGAGGTCGGAAGCCTCTTCGCCCTCGACCTCCTCGCAGAGCCGCCAGAGCCGGGAGAGGAAGCGGTGCACGCCCTCGACTCCCTCGTCGGACCAATCGCCGCCGCGCTCGGGCGGGCCCATGAAGCAGACATAGGTGCGGGCGGTGTCGGCGCCGTGACGCTGCACGTACTCGGCCGGGCTCACGGTGTTGCCCTTCGACTTCGACATCTTCGCCCCGTCGCGGGTGATCATCCCCTGGGTGAACAGGTTGGCGAACGGCTCCTGGACCGAGAGGTGCCCGAGATCGGCCAGCGCCTTGGTGAAGAAGCGCGCGTACATCAGGTGCAGGATCGCGTGCTCGACCCCGCCGATGTACTGGTCAACCGGCAGCCAGTGGTCGGCCGCGTCGCGGTCCCAGGGGGCGACGGCGTTGCGCGAGTCGAGGTAGCGGATGAAGTACCAGGAGGAGTCGACGAAGGTGTCCATCGTGTCGGTCTCGCGCCGCGCCGCGCCGCCGCAGCGCGGGCACTCGGTCGCGACCCAGTCCTCGGCGGCGGCCAGGGGGCTGCGCCCCTGCGGCGCGTAGTCCTCGACCTCGGGCAGCTCGACCGGCAGCTGCTCCTCGGGCACCCCGACGATGCCGCACTCGCCGCAGTAGACGACCGGGATCGGTGCCCCCCAGTAGCGCTGGCGCGAGACCAGCCAGTCGCGCAGGCGGTAGTTGACCGAGGCGCGACCGCGATCCTCGGAGGAGAGCCACTCGACGATCTCCCCGTAGGCCTCGCGGTTGCCCTTGCCGTCGAAGCGGCCGGAGCCGGTCATCGGCCCGTCGCCGGGGTAGGGCAGGCCGGCGGCGTCGCGCGCCGATTCGGGATCCTCGCCCTCGATCACGCGCTTCACCGGCAGCTCGAAGGCCCTGGCGAACTCGTAGTCGCGGGCGTCGTGGGCGGGTACCGCCATGATCGCGCCGGTGCCGTACTCCATCAGCACGTAGTCGGCGACGAACATCGGAATCTGCTCGCCGTTGACGGGGTTGACGACGCTGCGGCCGAGCGGCACGCCGGTCTTCTCGCGGTCCTCGT
Organism: uncultured Solirubrobacterales bacterium; assembly: GCA_963702955.1. GTDB lineage: Bacteria > Actinomycetota > Thermoleophilia > Solirubrobacterales > 70-9 > VRUE01. The sequence goes on from OY969774.1 coordinate 968,193, forward strand.
CGCCGCGCTCGGAGGCCGACTCGCGGGCGACCCGGTCGACGTATTCGCGCACCGCCGCCTCGGCTTCGGTGCCGGCGATCAGCCGCTCCAGCTCGGGGTGCTCGGGGGCGAGGACGAAGAAGGTGGCGCCGAAGAGGGTGTCGGGGCGGGTGGTGAAGACGGGGAAGTCGAGCTCCGCTTCCTCGCAGCGGAAGACGACCTCGGCCCCCTCGGAGCGGCCGATCCAGTTGCGCTGCATGGTGACGACGTGCTCGGGCCAGGACTCGAGCAGGTCGAAGTCGGAGAGCAGCCGCTCGGCGTACTCGGTGATGCGGAAGAACCACTGCTCGAGGCGGCGCTGCACGACCGGCGTGCCGCAGCGCTCGCAGCGGCCATCGACGACCTGCTCATTGGCGAGCACCGTGGCGTCCTTTGGGCACCACTGGACGGGCGCCTCGTCGCGGTAGGCGAGCCCGCGCTCGAACAGCTGCAAGAAGATCCACTGCGTCCAGCGGTAGTACTCGGGGGTGTGGGTCGCCAGCTCGCGCGACCAGTCGATCGAGATCCCCCACTCGCGGAACTGGCGGCTGAACGACTCGATCGAGCGCTGCGTCGCCTCGCGCGGCGGCTCGCCGGTCTTGATCGCGTTGTTCTCGGCCGGCAGGCCGAAGGAGTCATAGCCCATCGGGTGGATCACCTCGAAGCCGTGGCGGCGGCGGAAGTGGGCGATCGCGTCGCCGACCGCGTAGCACTTGAGATGGCCGACGTGGGGCTCGCCCGAGGGATAGGGCAGCATCTCCAGCACGTAGGACTTCGGCTTGTCGTCCTCATAACCGGGCTGCCCAGGATTGGCGACCTCCCAGGTCTTCTCCTCGGCCCAGAGGCGCTGCCACTTCGACTCGATCGATTTCGGTTCGTACCCGGCCATCGGAGTGGCCGATCTTACGTTCAGAAGGCGGGCGAGAGCGCTTCGAGGATGTGCGGCCAGAGGTAGACCTCGATCGTCGCCGCGACGACCAGGGTCGGGATCGCCAGGGCGACGGTGATGAAGGTCGCGGCGAGCAGCTGGTTCCACTCGCCACGGCGGCTGGCGATCAGCCAGGCCGCGAGTGGCAGGAAGAGCGCGGTCAGCTCGGGGATCGCGTGCGGGAGCACGCTGAGGATCAGGACCAAGCGGGAGATGTGCAGCTGATAGGCGATCGTCGAGCCCTGGAAGCCGAGGTAGAGGGCCTGGGTGGAGAGCGAGAAGATGGTGACCGCGCAGACGAAGAGGATCGCGAACTGGCCCGCCCTGACGTGCAGCCAGCGCGAGATGCCGCTGCGCTGCTCGGCGGCGATCGGCATCGAGGCGCCGGCGATGAAGCCGGCGATGCAGGCGGTCGCGTGCAGGGCCAGGACCAGCGAGTTGCGGTAGAGGATCGGCAGCAGGTCGCCGGGGTCGGACGGTTCGGTCAACCCCGGCAGGTGGATCGGGGTGATGTCGGGGGTCAGCAGGCCGGCGACGAACCAGACGGCGACGAGCAGGGTCAGGGCGATCGAGACGCTGAGCGCGAGCCAACCCCGCAGCACCGCCCACGGCTGCCCGTTCCAGACCGCAATGGTCTCCCGCGTGTCCCGCATCCCGTGCGAGAACACGTGCTCGTTGGCGCCGTTCATCGCACAACCATCGGCAGCCGGGAGGCCGGGATTGAGCAGTGTGATGAACTCTGCCGGGCGGGGGCGGCTATGCCGGCGGCTCGGCCGGGTCAAGGCGGGCGTAGGGCTTGCCTCGGCGGCGGATGAGGATGTCAGTCCCGGCTGCCGCCTGCTCCATGTAATAGCCGAAGTGATTGCGGAACTTGTGCGCGCCGACTTCTTCGGAGGACGGCTCACTAGGACAATTCTGATTGATGGAGCTGGGGGGATTCGAACCCCCGGCCTCCGCCGTGCCACGACGGCGCTCTGCCAGCTGAGCTACAGCCCCAAGGTCGTACTCGTCGGCGAAGTGTAATGCGGCACGCTGTCCATTTCTCGCTGGCGTCAAACGCAGTTGGACCCCCCATTGGCCGGGGATGTCCGCGATTGGAATCAGGAAACAACGATCCAGGTCGCCGCAATAGATGCCAAACGCATCGATCTCGTCACACGAGTAATTGCGGCGAATGTAGCCTTCCGGCCCACGTCGGTTCCTTGCGAGCTTTGCGATAACTACGTCGCCGGCCTGCTGGCCCCATTTGCATTGCACTCGAAGAAGGCGACCGCCGATCCCGATGATGAGGTCATAGCGCTCGTGCTCTGTAAGAGGGGTGAATACCGACAGCCCGAGGCTCGCCGCCTCCTTGGCGATCGCCGGCTCGGCTACGTTGCCCTTGTGGTTCGGATTGTCCACGAACGTATGTTCGCAGACAAAACACTGACAGTCAATACGTCAACCGTCCAGGCTTGCGATCCGCGCGCAGCAGCCGGCCGGCCCTACGCAGCGTGCTGTTCGGGGCCCTGGTCCTCGTCCAGGTCGAGGATCAGGCCCTCGTCCGCGGTGCGACGGATCTGGAAGTCGAAGGGGGCGTTCTCTTCCAGCTCGCGCAGCAGGTCGACCGGCTCCTCGAGCCGCATCGAGAGGGTGGCGCGTCCCTCGGAGAAGCGCTCGACCGAGATCTCCGAGGCGCCGAGGCGGCCGATCGCGTCCTCGATCCCGACCAGCTGGGAGAAGTCGCCGAGCGGGCCGATCTCCAGCTTGACCCGCCCGTCGAGGTCGGCGGCAGCCGGTTTCGCGCTTGCAGAGGCGCCGTTCCCGCCCTCGGCGTGCGCGTCGGCCAGCTCCTGCGTGCGGCGGCTGACCTCGACCGCCTCGCGCAGCGCCTTCATCCTGATCCGCGTCGCCTGGCCCCGCGCCTGCTGCTGGATCTCGTCCAGCCGGGCCGTGACCGAGTGCAACGAGGCGATGCTGCGATCGTGGCGCTCGTTCGCCTCGCGCAGGCGCTCGGCGAGGTTGCGGATCTCCCGCTCGCGCTCGATCACCATGCCGGAGAGTGAGCCCAACTCCTGTTGCGCCTCTTCTCCCTCGCGCTCCAGCGCGCCGATCCGGGCATCGCGCACGGAGAACGCCGCATCGACTTCGTCGCGGCGGTAGCCGAGGAGCGACCGCTTGAAGCTACCCATGCGCGGCACCGTAGAGGGGCCCTCGGACGCCATCCTGCGACGGCTGCGTCTGCAGCCGCGGCGCCTCGTGCCAGAGCTCCTCCAGGCGGTACCGCTGCCTCGCATCGTCGGTGAAGACGTGCAGCACGGCGTCGAGATAGTCGAGCACGATCCAGCCGGCCGAGCCGTCGCCGTCCACCCCTCCGGGCAGCATCCCGTGCTCCTGCTTCATCCGCAGCCTGACGTCGTTGACGATCGCCCGCGCCTGGCGCTCGTTGCGCGCTGTGCAGATCGCCAGGAAGTCGGTATAGGAGACGAGCCCGCGCATGTCGAGGACGACGATCTCGGCCGCGCCCTTGGCGTCGGCGAGCTCGGCCAGCCGCCGCACGAGCGCCTCGGAGCCCAGCTCGCTCACGCGTAGACCCCCTTCTCCTCGATGAACCGCGCGACGGCCTCGGGCACCAGGTAGCGCAGCGGCCTGCCCGCCGCCGCCCGCTCCCGCACGGCCGAGGAAGAGACGCCGAACTGCGGCATCTCCAGCATTGACGTGCGGCCCTCGGCGCCGAGGCTGCGCAGCACCGCGCCGACATCGGCGTCGGAAACACCCGACCGCCTCGCCACGGCGAGCCGTGCCAGCTCGACCACGCGCTCCGGGTTGCGCCAGCTGTCCAACCCGACGGCAGCGTCCGCCCCCATCACGAACACCAGATCCGGTTCTCCCTTCTCGCGCGCAAGCAGCTCCAAGGTCTCATACGTGTAGGACGGCCCGTCGCGCTCCACCTCGAGGGTCGAGACGCTGAAGCGGGAGTCGTCGGCGGCCGCCAGCCGGGTCATCGTCAGACGCAGCTCCCGTCCGGGGTCGTCGAGGATGCGCTTGTGCGGCGCCTCGCCGGTCGGGACCAGCACCACTTCGTCGAGGCCGAGCTGCCAGAGCGCCTCCTGGGCGAGCGCCAGGTGTCCCAGGTGGGGCGGATTGAAGGCCGAGCCGAGGACGCCGATCGCCGCACGGGGGCTGTCGCCGGCGGGCGAGTTACTCACGCACCTGGCCGTCACCGCGGACGACGTACTTGTAGGTGGTCAGCTCGCGCAGGCCGATCGGGCCGCGGGCGTGCAGCTTCTGGGTCGAGTTGCCGATCTCAGCCCCCATCCCGAACTCGAAGCCGTCGGTGAAGCGGGTCGAGGCGTTGGTGTAGACGACGGCGGCGTCGACCGAGGCGGCGAAGCGCTCCGCCGCCTCGGTCGAGCCGGTGACGATCGCCTCCGAGTGCCGGGTGCCGTAGCGGTTGACGTGGTCAACGGCCTGCTCGAGCGAGTCGACGACGGCCACCGCCAGCTTCAGGTCGAGGTACTCGGTCGCCCAGTCCTCCTCGCTCGCAGCGCCTACCTCGACCCCGCCGGCGCTTTCGCGCGTCCGCTCGTCGCCGACCAGCTCGACCCCGGCCCCACGCAGCTCGGCGAGCGCGCCGGGCAGGAAGTCGGCCGCGACCGCCGCGTCGACCAGCAGCGTCTCGGCAGCGTTGCAGACGCCGGGGCGCTGGGTCTTCGCGTTGACGACGATCCGCTGCGCCATCCCAAGATCTGCATCGGCGTGGACGTAGACGTGGCAGTTGCCGGCGGCGGCGTAGATGACCGGCACCGTCGCCACATCCTTCAGAGCCCTCTTCAGCCCTTCGCCGCCACGCGGGATCAACAGGTCAACCGTGTCCTCCTGGGTCGCCAGCTCGGCCAGGTCCTCGCGGCCGCCGCCGGCCGGCAGCAGCACCGCGTCCTCGGGCAGGCCGGCCTCGGCCAGCGCCTCACGCACGATCGCCGCCAGCGCCCCGTTGGTCCGTTCGGCATAGCTCGACCCCCGCAGCACGATCGCGTTCCCGCTCTTGATCGTCAGCGCAGCGCAGTCGATCGTCACGTTCGGCCGCGCCTCGTAGACCACGGCAACCACGCCCAGCGGAACCCGGACCTTAGTCAGGTCCAGTCCACTGGCAAGCACCTTGTGCTCCAGCACCTCGCCAACCGGGTCCCCGAGCGCCACAACGGCCCGAACCCCCGCGGCCATAGCCGCGATCCGCTCAGGACTAAGCGTCAACCTATCCCGCAGCGCCGCAGTAAGCCCTTCAGCCCGCTCATCCGCCAGATCCGCAGCATTCGCCTCGAGGATCTCGGCCGTCCGCTCCCAGAGCAGCCGAGCGGTCGCCTCCAGCGCCGCATCCTTGCTCGCGGTCGAGGCACTCCCCAGCTCCCGAGCAGCCCGCCGGGCGGCAGCACAGCTCTCAGCGACGGTCATCGTCGTAGTGGCCATATCGGCTAAGGGTACCCGGGAGGGACCCCCTGGCCCTCCCGTCACCTTCGAAGCTAAAGAAGCACGAACCGATCCCGATGAATCACCTCGTCAGGCGCCCCCGGCAGCAGCTCCCGCACCTCGGCGCTCTTCATCCCGACCACCCGCGCCAGCTCCCCCGAGGAGTAGTCAACAATCCCCTTGCCTATCACCGAGCCGTCGAGCGCCACCTCAACCGCGTCGCCGACCTCGAAGCCGCCGTCCACACCGACGATCCCGACCGGCAGCAGGCTCGACCCGGCCTCCCGCAGCACCCGCGCCGCCCCGTCGTCAACCGTCAGCCGCCCCCGAGCCGGCTTCGCGTACTTGAGCCAGAGCTTGAAGCTCGACGCCTTCCCAGCTTGAGCGGCAAATCGGGTCCCGGCCGGCTCCCCGGCCGCGGCGGCGCGCAGCGTCCCCGGCCTGGTGCCGTTGCAGATCGCCGCCGGGATGCCCGCCTCGGACGCCATCTCGGCGGCGGCGACCTTGCTGCGCATCCCACCCGAGCCGAAGGCGGAGGTGCGATCGCCGATCTCGAGCCCCTCGAGAGCGCCGAAGTCCTCGACCTCGGCGATCGGCTCGGCCTCCGGATCGAGGCCGGGATCGGCGCTGTGCAGGCCGTCAACGTCGGAGAGCAGGACCAGCAGCCGGGCGTCGAGCAGGATCGCCACCTGAGCGGCGAGGAAGTCGTTGTCGCCGAAGCTGATCTCGTCGGTCGCGGTCGTGTCGTTCTCGTTGACCACCGGCACCACCCCCCACTCGACCAGCCGCCGCAGCGTCTGCCGCGCGTTCAGGTAGTTGCCGCGGGCGGCGATGTCGGCCGCGGTCAGCAGCACCTGGGCGGCACGCGTCCCATGACCGGCGAGCCGGGTCTCGTAGGCGCGGAAGAGATCTCCCTGGCCGACCGCCGAGGCCGCCTGCAGCTCGTCCATCGCCCGCGGGCGCGCCGGCAACTCCAGCAGCCGCATGCCCCGCGCGATCGCCCCCGAGGTGACCATCACCACCCGCTCCCCCGCCTGCTCGAGCGCCGCCACCTGCTCGCAGACGGAGTCGAGCACGTCGACCCGCAGCTCGCCGTCGTCGGCGGCGACGATCGAGGAGCCGAGCTTGACCACGAGAGTCATGACCGTGGATTATGGATGCAGCTCGAGCTCGTGCTCTCCCACCCGCACGTCGTCGCCCGGTTCGAAGCCGGCGGCGCGCAGCGCCGCGATCACGCCGATCTCGTTCAGGCGCTGCTCGAGGTAGGCGAGCGCCTCCTCGTTGCGAAGGTCGTGGCGCTCGAACAGCAGCTCGACGCCGCGGCCGAGAACGCGGAAGGCGCCGTCCTCCTCGCGCTGCACCGAGTAGCCGCCCTCGCCGACCGGCCGGTAGACGCGGTGCTCGGCCTCGAACTCGGCCGGGCCCGCTTCCTGCCGCTCCGGCCGGGCCGGCACCGTCTCGGGGAGGGCAGAGAGGATCGCTGCGCGCAGCGCTTCGAGTCCCTCTCCCGTCGCAGCCGAGGCCGCCAGCACCGTGGGCGCACCACTGCCTCCCGCGGCTGCCTGGCCGGCGTCGGCGAGCCGCGCCCTCCACTCGGCAACCGCCTCCTCCACCTGCTCTTTTGGCAGCAGATCGCGCTTCGAGAGAACGACCAGCTCGGGCAGCCCCTCCAGGCCGGCGCCGTACGCCGACAGCTCCCCCCGCACGGCCTCGTAGTTGGCCACCGGATCCCCCTCCACCGGCGCCAGGTCGACCAGGTGGACGAGCAGCGAGCAGCGCTCGACGTGGGCGAGGAACTCGTGGCCGAGCCCGGCCCCGCCGGCGGCGCCTTCGATCAGTCCCGGAATGTCCGCCACCACCGCCTGGCGGTCCTCGCCCTCGATCGTCCCCAGCACCGGCGAGAGCGTCGTGAACGGGTAGTCGCCGACCTTCGGCGCGGCCCGCGTCAGACGCGCCAGCAGCGAGGACTTGCCCGCGTTCGGCAGCCCGATCAGCCCGGCGTCAGCCAGCAGCTTCAGCCGCACCTCGATCCAGCCGCCCTCCCCACTCGTGCCCCTCTCGGAGAACCGGGGCGCCTGCCGCGTCAACGTGGCAAACCGTTTGTTCCCGTGTCCCCCGCGCCCCCCGTGGGCGACCACCGCTCGCTGCCCGGCTTCGACCAGATCGACCCGACTCCCGTCCACAGTCTCCGCCTGGGTCCCGGCAGGCACCGGAATCGCCAGCTCCTCGCCCCGAGCCCCATGACGATTCGACCCTTCCCCATGCTTCCCCCGCCCGGCCCGAAAGTGCTTGCTCCCCCGCAGGGCCCCAAGATCCCGCTTGGACAGATCGCAGACCAGCACCACATCCCCCCCATGCCCACCATCCCCCCCATCCGGCCCACCCTTGGGCACATGAGCCTCCCGCCGAAACGACACGCACCCGTTCCCACCGGCCCCGCCCTCAACCCAGATCTTCGCCTTGTCGTACATGCCCATCGAGAGGGTAGTGGCGCCTTAGTCGGTCTATAGGGCGACTAGTGCGCCAGTAGGGGAAACTTCTGCGCTCGAAGCTTGAAAGGAGGGGCAGGGGGTCCCTCCGGCGCAGCGGCGTCATGCTTTTCGCACAGACCATTCGGCGAAAGCCGCCGCGCGCCCGGCGAAAAGCCCAGCAAGCGGGAGGGACCCCCTGGCCCTCCCCCCGCTCAGTCCTGAAGAACCGAGATCGTGCGCCCCCTGCGAGACGGCTTGAACTGCACCGTCCCCGCCTGAGTCGCGAAGATCGTGTGATCCCGCCCGAGCCCGGTCCCGTCGCCGGGCCAGAACCGCGTCCCGCGCTGGCGCACGATGATCTCGCCGCCGGCAACCTTCTGGCCCGCGAAAACCTTCACCCCGAGCATCTTCGGGTTCGATTCGCGCCCGTTGCGGCTGGATCCGAGTCCTTTCTTATGAGCCATCGTCAGCGTCCTTTTTCGCGGCAGGTTTCTTCGCAGCAGGTTTTTTAGCAGCCGCTTTCGGTTTGGCTTTCGCTTTCGGCTTGGCCGCCGCTTTTTTCTCCGCCGGTTTTTTCGCCGCCGCTTTCTCTTTCGGCTCCGCTTTCGCCGCTTTGGCTTTCGCCGGTTTGCCGAGCGCCAGCTCGGTCACCTCGAGCCGGGTCAGCTCGGAGCGGTGGCCGGCGCGCCGCCGGTAGCCCTTCTTCGGCTTGTATTTGAAGACCTTGATCTTCGGCCCGCGCAGGTGCTCGGCGACCGTCGCCTCGACCTTCACCTTCTCCAGCTCCTTCGGCTCGGCGACGACCTTCTCGTCGCGGAACATCACGGCGCGGAGGGCGACCACCTCGCCCTCATCGGCAGACAGGCGGTCAACGAGCAGGGAGGATCCCTTCTCGACCTTGTACTGCTTGCCACCGCTCTCTATGACTGCGTACGTGCTCATTCGGCGGCGGCGGATTCTAGAGCGTCCCGCTCTGAGCCGTTGCTCGCCTCGGCGCCGGGCAGCGAGGCGACCGCCGCCGCCCGTTCGACCTGCTCGATCCGCACCAGCTTGCGCTCGCCGATGAAGCGTCCGCCGCCGGTGACGCTGACCACGTAGGAGTCGATCCGGGCGACCGCGTCGTCGGCGTTGTACATGTGTGGCTCCTCGATCGTCACCAGCACCTCCTCGCCGACCTTGAAGGGCAGCGCCCGCTCCTCGATCTCGGCCCGGCTGCCGGCCTCGACCAGGTCGAAGGTCTCGATCGGCAGCGCGTCGGTGCCTTCGAAGTGGAACTGCCTGCCGGTCTCGGCCTCCAGCTCGGCGAGGCCGCTGTCGGGCTCGATCAGCTCCGCCGCGACTTTCGGGTTGACCCGCAGCAGGAACGCCTCGGCGTCGCGCTCGGCGAGGTCGCGCATCTTGCGCAGCCCCTCCAGGGCCACCGTCTCGGCCGAGAGGACGACGCCCTCGCCGTCGCAGGTCGGGCAGGGCGCGGTGAGGATCTCCCGCACCCCGTCGGTGATGTTCTGCCGCGTCATCTCGACCAGGCCCAGCGGCGAGACCTCGACCACGTAGCTCTTCGACTTGTCCGCGTCGAGCGCTTTGCGCAGCGTTTTCAGCACTTTGTCGCGGTTTTTGGCGCGGGCCATGTCGATGAAGTCGATGACGATGATCCCGCCGATGTCGCGCAGCCGCAGCTGCCGCACGACCTCGTCGGCGGCCTCGGTGTTGACTTTGGTGATCGTCTCCTCGAGACCTCCTTTGCCGCGGCCCGTGAACGAGCCGCTGTTGACGTCGATCACCGTCAGCGCCTCGGTGTAGTCGATGATCAGGTAGCCGCCGGAGGGCAGGTCAACCCGCCGCACCAGGGTCAACTCGATCTCCTTGTCGATCCCCCATTTCTCCAGCAGCGGCTTGCGGCCCTCGTAGAGCTCGACTTTGTCGATCAGCTCCGGCGCGGTCCGCTGGAAGAATCCGGTCACCCGGTCGAGCTGTTTCGGCGAGTCGATGATCGCCGTTTCGAAGTCGACCAGGAAGACGTCGCGGAGGACGCGCACGGCCAGGTCGGCCTCCTGGAAGACGAGGCCCGGCGCCTTGGTCTGCTCGCTGCGCCGCTCCAGCACCTCATACAGCTTGTGCAGGTAGCCGATCTCACGCACGAAGTCCGATTTCTTCGCCCCGTGGGCGGCGGTGCGGACGATCAGCCCGCCCGGCCCCTTGTAGGAGCGGTCAACCATCTTGCGCAGCCGGTCGCGCTCCGATTCGGAGAGCCGCCGGCTGACGCCGACGCCGCCCCCCTGCGGCGCGTAGACCAGGTAGCGGCCGGCGATCGAGAGGTTCATCGAGAGCCGCGCGCCCTTCGACTTCAGCGGATCCTTGACGACCTGGACCAGGATCTCCTGACCGGATTTGAGCAGCTCGCCGATCTTGCGACCGCTGCCGCTGCCGCGGCCGCGCTTCGGCGCCTGTTCGCCGTTCGGCAGGACGATCTCGTCAACGTGGAGGAAGCCGTTGCGCTCGAGGCCGATGTCGACGAAGGCGGCCTCCATGCCGTTGAGGACGTTGTCAACTTTGCCCTTGTAGATGTTGCCGACGATCGAGCGCCGGCCGCGTCGCTCTATGTAGAGCTCCGCGACGTCGCGTTTGCCGCCTTTCGTCTTCGACTCCAGGACGGCGACTCGGGTCTCGCCGCGATCGGCGGACACCAGGATGGTTTTCTTCATTTCAACTCAGTTCAGATAGGTACGCAGGGCCCGGCCTCTTTCGAGGGTTCACCAGGCGAACCTGCCCTTCTGGCTGAGGCGCGCTTGCATGTGGATGCTCTGAAGCACTCCGACGGCGAGCAGGGTCGCCAGTACCGACGACCCGCCGTAGCTCATCAGCGGTAGGGGAATCCCGGTGATCGGCATGATCCCGAGGTTCATCCCCACGTTGACGAAGACCTGGAACAGCAGCATGGCGGCGATGCCGCCTGCCACCAGGGTCCCGTAGGAGTTCTTCGAAAGCGTCACGATCCGCAGCGCCCGCCAGATCAGCAGGGCGTAAAGGGATAGGACGAAGGCGGCTCCCGCGAACCCGTAGCGCTCACCGATCACCGCGAAGATGAAGTCGGTGGTCCGCTCGGGCACGAAGTTGAGCCGCGTCTGGGTGGCCCGATCGCCGCGTCCGGTCTTTCCGCCGGAGCCGATCGCGATCTTGGCCTGGTCTTGCTGGTAGCCCGCGTCGGCGGGGTCCGCGCTTGGATGCAGGAACGAAGTCAGCCTCTGTTCCTGGTAGCCCTTGAGGACCGGCGTCCCGATTGCGGGCGCGACCACGAGGACGAGCGCGACGATTGCCACCAGCCCCGCGCCGATCACCGCGAAGTGCGTCCAGCGGACGCCCCCCACGTACATCACGGCGAGGGTGATTGCCCCGTACACCAGGGAGGTGCCGAGGTCCGGCTGCAGGAATACGAGCGCAGCCGGGGCGAGGCCGAGGCAGAGGTAGCGCACAGTGCGCTGCCGTGCCGAGCCCCGCCGGGCGCCATCGATGACGAAGCCGGCAAGGGCCAGTACCAGCAGGACCTTGCCCAGCTCCGATGGCTGGAAGCTGAAGAACGGAAGTTCGAACGAGCGCCGCGAGCCGCGGGCGGCGACGCCGAAGACGAAGACCAGCGAGACGCTGGCGCAGAGGAAGGTGTAGATGCCGACCCGCAGCTCGCGGAAGCGCGAGTAGTCGATCCGCGCCAGCAGGTACATGCCGGCGAGGCCGAGGGCCGCGTAGATCGCCTGGCGATCGACGTAGTAGTTGGGGTTGCCGGGCACGTCGTGCAGCGTCGCCTGGCTCAGCGTGAAGACGCTGAAGGCGGCCAGACCGGCGGCGGCGATGCCGAGCGGGGCGTCCATGTAGGGGAGGCCGAGGCGCTCGGCGATCCCCGGGCGCAGGGCGAACGGCTCCGGGCGGGTGCGGCGGGTGCGGGTCGCGTACATCAGCCCGGACTACCGCCGTTGGGGCCGCTTTCGCCGGAGCTGCGCTTGCCGAAATAGGCTTCGAGAATCTGCAGTGCGGCCGGCGCCGCCGATTCGGCTCCGAAGCCGCCTTCCTCAATCGTCACCGCCGTCACGATACGGGGATTCGGGTACGGAGCGAGGACGATGTACCAGGACTGGTCCGCGTGGCCGACCCGCTGGGCCGTCCCGGTCTTGCCGGCGACGGGGATCGGGAAGCCGCCGAAGACGGCGTAGGAGGTGCCGCCCGGCGCCTGCGCGGCCTCGTGCAGCCCTTCGAGGATGACGTCGCGGTTTTCCTGCTTGAAGTGGACGTGGCGGCGCGCCTTCGGCGTGAATTCCTTCACCACGCGACCGGCCGCGTCGTCGATCTGCAGGCCGACGTGGGGGGTGACGACCGTGCCGCCGTTGGCGACGGCCGAGTAGGCGATCGCCATCTGCAGCGGGTTGGTCTGCAGGTCGCCCTGCCCGGTCGCGAGCTGGATGTTGTCGCCGGCCGACCAGGGGCGACCTTCCGCCAGCCCTTCGGCGGCGAGCTTGTCGCGCCACTGTTTGGTCGGCAGCAGACCTTCGACCGCGCCCGGCAGGTCGAGCCCGGTCGGCCGGCCGATCCCCAGCGCGTGGGCCCAGTGCTGAAGTTGGCCGGTGTTCCACATGTCGAGGCCGAGCGTGTAGAAGAAGACGTCGGAGGAGACCTGCAGTGCCGGGACCAGAGTGAGGCTGCCGTAGGAGGCGCCGCCGGCGTTCTGGAAGCTCTCGCCGCCGACGTTCAGCGAGCCGCCGTCGTAGATCACGCTGGACGGCGTGATCACGCCGCTTTCCAGCGCCGCCATCGCGGTGATGAGCTTGAAGGTCGAGCCGGTGGGATAGAGGCCGGCGATCGCCCGGTCGGTCAGCGGCGCCGCGACCGGATCGCGGTAGAGCACGTTGACCTGGCTCTGGGTCAGCGGCCTGGTGAAGACCGAGGGTTCGAAAGTCGGGTAGGAGCCGAGGCCGAGGATTTCGCCGCTGTCGACGTTCATCGTGATGAAGCCGCCCGGCAGCCCGCGGGCGGCGAGCGCCGCTTCGCCGGCTTCCTGCACGGCGCCGTCGATCGAGAGCTTCAGGTTGTCGCCGGGGACCGGCGGCTGGGAGACGAGCTGACCGTTCTTGGTCGGCTGGCCGAGGGCGTCGACCTGGATCCGGGTCAGCCCGGGCTTGCCGCGCAGGAAGCGGTCGTAGGTGTCCTCGACGCCGTCCTGGCCGACCTCGTCGCCCGGCTCGAGCCCCTTGTAGCGAGGTTCCTTCAGCTGTTCTTCGGAGACCTCGCCGACGTTGCCGAGGATGTGGGCGGCGAGGGTGCCGTGCGGGTAATGGCGGACGAAGACGCGCTGCACCTCGACCCCGGGGAAGCGATCGCGGTTTTCCTCCAGGTAATAGACGAGGTAGTGGCCGACGTCGCGGCGCAGCGTCACCGGCGCGGCCGGCGCGACGACGAGCTGTTCGTGCATCAGCTTGCGCATCCGGGGCAGGGTGCTGTGGGTGAGGTCGGCGAGTCGGGCCAGCTCGGCCCGCCGCCGGGGGGCCTGCAGCGGCAGTTTCTGCGGGTTGACCTGCAGCGCCAGGCTGGTGCGGTTGTCGACCAGGACGCCACCGCTGCGGTCGAGGATCTCGCCGCGCGGCGCGCTGACCCGGTAGGAACGGGTGCGGTTGTTGTTCGCTTCGGCCAGGTACTTGCCGCCGTTCAGCACCTGCAGGAACCAGAGGCGGAAGAAGAGGACGCCGAAGAGGGCCAGCGCGACGCCGCCGAAGAGGGCGATCCGCAACCCCAGCCTGTTGTTCATCGGCCCGCGTTCGTCGGAGCGTCTGTACATCGACCCTCCTAGGCTCCCAGCACGGTCGGCTGCCGGCGGCTGCCCACCTTCGGCTCCTCGACCAGAGCCGGCCGCAGCGCCCGCCGCAGCAGCAGGTAGATCGGCCAGCCGAGGAAGAAGGCGTAGATGCTCTTCAGCAGCAGGTCGCGGACGATCAGCACGCTGACCGGGGCGTCAACGCCGAGCATCACCTGGACCAGCGCGAAGCCCAGCTCGGCGAACAGGGTCAGCCCCATGCAGAGCAGCGGCGGCACCAGCGCGCTGTGGATCTCGAAGCGCTCGCGGAAGAGGCCGGCGAGATAGCCGACGGCGATCAGGACCAGCGAGGAGCCGCCGAGCGGCGCGACCAGCAGGCAGTCGACCAGGAAGCCGATCGAGAAGCCGGACACGGCGCCGGTCATGCTGCCTCCGAGCAGGCCCAGCGAGACGACCAGCGCCGGCAGCACGTCGGGGCTGGTGTGGAACAGCTCGACCCGCGAGAAGAAGGAGAGCTGCAACAGCACGCCGAGGATCGCGATCGCGACGAGCCGGGCGAGGATCTTCGGCGTGACGATCATCCGCGCGAGCCCCCGGTCAGCACCTGCACGAGGTCGAGGTTGGAGAGGTCCGCGAAGGGACGCAGTTCGACCTGCTGGCTCGCCTCCTGTTCGACGATCGAGGCGTGGGTCACTTCGCCGATCGGCAGGCCGGGCGGAAACAGCGAGGCGAGCCCCTGGGCGCGCCAGCCGGCGGTGACCACGGTCTGCCCCCGGTGCACGTGCTTGCTCGAGTCGATGAAGTCGAGGATCAGGTTTTCCGGGTCGCCGACGTCGGGGCGCATCACGCCCTGTACCCCGCCCGGGAGGACTTTGGCCGAGACCGCGCTGGCGTGGTCGGTGATCAGCATCACCTGCGCCGAGCCGCCCTCGGCGGACGCCACCCGGCCGACCAGCCCGTCGCCGCTGATCACCGGGTCGTCGACACGGACTCCGTCGCCGCTGCCGACGTCGACCGTGACCGCCGACTGCCAGACGGTCGGCGAACGGGCGATCACTCGGCCGGTGACCGGTTCGTAGGCCGAGGCGGCGAGCGGCGGGGCGCGGTCGAGGCCGACCAGCTTGCGCAGCTGGCCGTTTTCCTGCAGCGCCTCCTGGTCGGCGACCGACCGTTCGCGCACCGTCGCGAGCTGCGACTTCAGACGGCTGTTTTCCCCCCGCGCCTGAAAGGTCTTGTCGAACCAGTCGATCAGGTCGCGGGCCGGCTTCAGGGCCCGGTCGGCGACGCTCTGTAGCGGGCTGAAGACGGTGCTGACGCCCCGCTGCAGGCCGCCTGAGCTCTGCCCGTACGTGAGCGTCAGCAACACGAACGAGCCGATGATGAGGAGCGTCAGGACCGCCCTACGGCGGCGTACTTGTTTGCGATACACGGGTGAGCCCTAAGTTTGGCGCTTTGTGTGAACGGCGGCTAAGCAACGCGCGCGATTCCCGAATTCATCTTGCTGGCCCGATGGATGGTCTCGAACTCCTCCAGGGAGATCCCGGAGCCGACGGCCACGCACGTCAACGGCGACTCTGCCAGTTGACAGGGCATCTGGCACTCGTCGCGGAGGCGCTGTTCGAGTCCTTGCAGGAGCGCGCCGCCGCCCGCCAGGGTGATTCCCCGGTCCATGATGTCCCCCGCCAGCTCCGGCGGAGTGCGGTCGAGCGTGTCCTTGACGGCGTCAACGATGTGGCCGATCGTCTCGTCGAGCGCCTCGCGCACCTCGGCCGAGCCGAGCGTGATCGTCTTCGGCAGCCCGGAGACCAGATCGCGGCCACGGATCTCGACCTCGACCTCCTCGGCGAGCGGCGAGGCCGAGCCTGCCTCGAGCTTCACCTCCTCGGCGGTCTGCGTTCCGATCGCCAGTTTGTAGCGCTGTTTGCAGTGGTTGACGATCGCCTCGTCGAGCTCGTCGCCGCCGACCCGGATCGACTGCGAGACGACGATCCCGCCGAGCGAGATCACCGCCACCTCGGTGGTGCCGCCGCCGACGTCGACGATCAGCGAGCCGGTCGGCTCGGCGACCGGCAGGCCGGCCCCGATCGCCGCCGCCATCGGCTCCTCGATCAGGTAGGCCTTGCGGGCGCCGGCCGAGAGGCAGGCCTCCTCGACCGCCCGCTTCTCGACCCCGGTGACGCCGGAGGGGACGCAGACGACGACCCGCGGGTGGGCGAAACGGTTGGAGTGAACCTGTTTGATGAAGTGCCGCAGCATCTGCTCGGTGACGTCGAAGTCGGCGATGACGCCGTCCTTCAGCGGCCGGATCGCGGTGATCGACCCCGGCGTCCGTCCCAGCATCCGCTTCGCTTCGACCCCGACCGCGTGGACCTGGCCGGTGCGCGAGTCGATCGCGACCACCGAGGGCTCGGAGAGCACGATGCCGCGCCCCCGCACGTAGACGAGGGTGTTTGCCGTGCCGAGGTCGACCGCCATGTCGCGGCCACCGAGTCCGGTGAAGTAGCTGAAGATGCCCATTCGATTGCGGGAAATGCAGCGCAATCATCCCAGATGGTCAAGTCCGGCCCCGAAGTCGCCTCAGATGCGGCCACAACTTAATGCGTTCCTAACTGGCGCTTTCAGGTACCGAAACGTATAATCAACACGACTGGACCACTAGATCGCCGATGACAGGCGGTGTCGCCGGTGCAAATGAGGCCAGACGCGAGCAGACCCGGAGGAGCGGGCTCGACCTTCGAGCAATTCCTCCATTTCGTGCCCGACGCGATCATCGGGGTCGGGCCCGACGGCACGATCGTCCTCGTCAACCGCCAGGCGGAGGCTCTGTTCGGCTTCGAGCGCGACGATCTGCTCGGCGAGACGATCGAGACCCTGATCCCGGACCGCTTCCGGACCGTGCATGCCGGCCATCGCGATGCTTACTTCGAGGAACCGCGAACGCGCTCGATGGGCGTCGGCGTCGAGTTGTTCGCGGTGCGCCGCGACGGAACCGAGTTCCCGGTCGAGGTCAGCCTCTCCCACCTCGAGCTGGAGGGCGAGACGATCGCCACCGCTGCCGTCCGCGACATCAGCGAGCGGGCGGAAAGCGAGCGCGAGAAGGCACTCCAGGACCAGCTCCAGCGGTCGCGGCGGTTGGAGAGCGTCGGCCAGCTCGCCGGCGGCATCGCCCACGACTTCAACAACATCCTCGGCGTGATCATGAACTACGCCGAGTTCGTCGCCGACGAGCTCGAGCCCGGCTCGCGGGCCCACGGCGACGTCGAGGAGATCCGCCGCGCGGCCGAGCGGGCCGCCGCGCTGACCCGGCAGTTGCTGATCTTCAGCCGCCGCGAGGTGGTCAAGCCCGAGGTTCTCGACCTGATCAAGCTGATCGGCGAGCTGGAGAACCTGCTGCGGCGAGCGCTCGGCGAGCGGATCGAGCTGGATGTCGTCATCGACGAGGAGCTGTGGGCGATCGAAGCCGATCCCGGCCAGGTCGAGCAGGTGCTGGTCAACCTCTCGGTCAACGCCCGCGACGCGATGCCCGACGGCGGCCGGCTGCTGATCGAGGCCGAGAACACCGAGCTTGACGACGAGTACGCCTACATGCACCCCGACACCGCGCCGGGACGCT
Organism: uncultured Solirubrobacterales bacterium; assembly: GCA_963702955.1. GTDB lineage: Bacteria > Actinomycetota > Thermoleophilia > Solirubrobacterales > 70-9 > VRUE01. The sequence goes on from OY969774.1 coordinate 985,463, forward strand.
ACGTCCGCCTCAAGGTGAGCGACACCGGAGTCGGGATGGATGCCGAGACCGCCGACCGCGTCTTCGAGCCCTTCTTCACGACCAAGCCCGACGGGACCGGGCTCGGGCTGGCGACGGTCTACGGGATCGTCACCGGCGCCGGCGGCCGGATCGACGTCTACTCCGAGCCGGGGATCGGCACCACGGTAAAGGTCCACCTGCCGGCGACGGCGATCGTGCCGGCGCCCTCGCCACCGCGGCCCACGCGCGCGACCGGGCGCGGCGAGGTGGTGCTGGTGGTCGAGGACGAGCCCGACGTGCGGCGGATGGCCGAACGAATCCTCACCAAGGCCGGCTATGGCGTGATCGGGACGGCGCGGGGCAGCGAGGCCGTGGAGATATGCGGCCGCTCCGAGCAGGCGATCGACCTGCTGCTGACCGACGTGATCATGCCCGAGATGCTCGGCACCGAGCTGGTCGAAAAAGCGCGGTCGGTGCGCCCCGCGCTGCGGGTCGTCTACATGTCCGGATACAGCCACGAAGTGCTCGCCCCGCAGGCGCTGACCGAGAACGGGCACAGCGACTTCATCGAGAAGCCGTTCAACGCCCGGGCGCTGCTGAAGACCGTGCGCGACCTGCTGGAGCGCCCGCCCGCGGCGGCAGGATGACCGGCTCGGCCGAAAGCGCCGCAGGCGCAGACGACAAGACGCGGATCCTCGCCACCGACGACCGCCCGGAGGTGCTGCGGCTGATCGAGCGCTCGCTCGGCGACCGCTACGAGTGCGAGCCGGCGACCAGCGTCGCCGAGGCTCGCGAGAAGCTCGCCGGGCCGCCCTGCCAGCTGGCGCTCTGCGACATCCAGATGCCGGGCGAGTCGGGGCTGGTGCTGGTCGAAGAGATCGCCCGCGACCACCCCGGAACAGCGATCGTGATGGTGACCGGGGTCGACGATCCGCAGATCGCCGAGCAGGCCTTCCGACTCGGCGCCCACGGCTACCTGGTGAAGCCGTTCTGGCCGGGGCAGCTGCAGATCACCGTCGCCAACGCGCTGCGCCAGCACCGGCTCGAGCTGGCCGAGGAGGCGCGCAACGCGGCGCTGCTCGGCAGCGCCGAGGAAAAGGCCGAGGCGCTGCGCCACGAGCTGATCGACGCGCAGCGCAGGGCGATCACCGACCTGCGCGCCTCGCGCCAGGAGACGGTCGAACGACTCTCCCGGGCGATCGAGATGCACGACCCCGAGACCGGTCACCACATCGACCGGATGGCGCAGATAACGGCGCTGCTCGGCAAAGCGCTCGGACTCGATTCCGCGCGGGTGCTGCTGCTGCGCGCCGCCGCGCCGATGCACGACATCGGCAAGATCGCCACACCCGACGGCGTCCTGCACAAGCCGGGCACCCTGACCGCCAGCGAGCGCAAGCGGATGGAGGCCCACACGACCGTCGGCTACCAGATCCTCGCCGACTCCGAAAGCGACCTGCTGAAGATGGCGGCGACGATCGCACTCACCCATCACGAGTGGTTCGACGGCAGCGGCTACCCGCAGGGCCTCAGCGGCGAGGCGATCCCGCTGGAGGGGCGGATCGCCGCCGTCGCCGACGTCTTCGACGCGCTGCTCAGCGACCGGCCCTACCGGCCGGCCTTCAGCGTCGAGGAGGCGCAAGAGTCGATCGCCTCCGAGCGCGACACCCACTTCGACCCGGTCGTGGTCAACGCCCTGATGGAGGACTTCGACGAGGCCGTCGCCCTACGCGGCTGAGCCGCGCTCGAGCAGCTCCGGGGCCAGCTCGGCCAGCAGCCCGACCGGCAGCCCGACCACGTTCGAGACGCTCCCCTCCAGCCGCTCGACCAGCGTCGAGCCGAGCGTCTGGATCGCGTACCCACCCGACCGCCCCCGCCACTCGCCGAACCGCACGTAGCGTTCCTTGGCAGGCTCGTCTAACTCCGTGAAGACAACGGTGGTCCGCTCCACCCCGCTCCGCTCCACCCCATCCGCGAGCACGACCAGCCCGCTCAGCACCTCATGCGCCCGTCCGGACATGCGGTCCAGATAGGCTCGCGCCTCCGACTCGTCCGCGGGCTTCCCCAGCGCCCGGCCGTCGAGCACGACGTCCGTGTCGCAGGCGATCACCAAGCCGCCCACCCCAACCGCCCGAGCCTTCATCCGAGCGTTCTCGAGCACCTCGACCTGCGGATCCCCCCCGTTCAGCTCCTCGACCCCGGGCACCACGACCTCGAACGCAATCCCCAGCTTTTCGAGAATCTCCCTCCTCTGGGGAGATCCCGATGCCAGCGTGACGCTCAGGACAGCTCGGGGAACCAGATGGAAATCTCGCGCTCGGCCGACTCGTCCGAGTCGGACCCGTGGACCATGTTGAAGGTGACCTCGAGCGCGTAGTCGCCGCGGATCGAGCCCGGCGCCGCCTCGACCGGGTTGGTGGAGCCGATGACCTGCCGGGCGGCGGCCACCGCTTCGGGCCCTTCGAGCACCATCGCGACCAGCGTGCCACCGGTGATGAACTCGACCAGCTCGCCGAAGAACGGCTTCTCGGCGTGCTCGGCGTAGTGCTCGTGGGCGACCTCGACGATGGCGACCATCGTCTTCAGCGCCGCGATCCGCAGGCCCTTGCGCTCGAAGCGGGCGATCACCTCGCCGGTCAGGGCGCGCTCGAAGGCGTCAGGCTTTACGAGGATCAGGGTCCGGCTCACGGCTGGGGCTCCTTTGCGGTCGTTTCTGGCTCTCAGGCTCCTTGGCGCGGTCGCGGACCTGCTCGCCCTCGGCGGCCGGCGGCGCTGCCCGTTTCGGTCGCTCCGCGTCGCGTTTCCGCTCCGGCTCGCGCTTCGCCGCTTTGCGTTTCTCGCGTCCGGGCCGCTGCCGCTCCTCGGCGGCGGGCTTCCGCTCGGCGCCGGCGGACGTCCCTTTGCGACGCCGCGGCCGCTCCGCCCCTTCGCGCAGCGGCGCCTCGCAGTGGGGGCAGAGGGCCCAGCGCGGGTCGACCGGCTTGCCGCAGGTCGGGCAGGGATCCTTGAGGCGTCGCTGGCATTCGGGGCAGCGCAGGTAGGTCCGCTCGATCGGGAAGCCGCAGCCGGGACAGGAGGCCTCTTTCAGCTGCCGCACCCGCAGCTCGGCGGCCTCGATCTCCAGCTCGCGTTCGTGGGCGTCCTCGAGGAACTCGGGCGGGCGGACGATCGCGTAGACGGCGGTGCCGATGTAGGGGATGAACGAGGCGAGGGTCGCACAGCCGATCAGGAACGGGTCGGAGATGCGCCGCTTGGCGTCGAGGTAGGTGAAGACGATCAACGCCAGCCAGACGACGACCAGCATCAGGATGAGGAGGTTGACGACCAGGTTGAGGCCGCCGTTGCTGATGCCGAAGATCGCTAGTGCCATGGCTGGAAGCCCCACCGGGGGAGCGGTGAGTCTACTTCGCCGTCCACTCCGCGAACCCTGTCGGCGCGGCGTTGCGCCGGCTCAAAGGAACAGCCTGCCGAACAGGTAGCCGATGCCGAAGAAGATCAGGATCACCGCGGCGACGACCGCGGCGACCAGGACCATCATCGAGAGCAGTTGCGATCCCGCGCTTTTGGAGCCCGCCCGATCCACGCCTCAATCCTCGCATACGGTCAGCCGGCCAGAGCCGCCCGGGCCGGCGCAAGGACGTAATGAGAGCCGGTGACGAGCAGGATCCCGCCGACCTCCGCCGCCAGCTCGCGCCCCCGCGCCACCGCCCCCCCGAAGCTCGCCACGGCTTCGGCCGCCACCCCGGCCCGCGCACAAACCTCAGCGAGCTCCGCCGCTCCAAACGAGGGCCGACGGGCCGAAAAGTCGTCTAGAGGACGACTTTTCGGCCCGTCGGCGGGGAGTTCGGTGCAGACGACGCGGTCGACGGCGGGAGCCAGCGCCGCGACGATCGCCGCCGCGTCCTTGTCGCGGAGGATTGCCAGGCAGGCGACTACGGGGCGGCCGGCGGCGATCTCGGGCAGCGCCTCGGCCAGCGCTGCGGCGCCGTCGGGGTTATGGGCGGCGTCGAGATAGGTCGGCGGGTCCTCGGCGACCCGCTCCAGGCGGCCGGGAATCTCGACGCTTGCGGCGACCGCGGCGACGCGCTCCGGGTCGAGATCGCCGAGAAAGGCTTCGGCGGCGGCGCAGGCGAGGGCGAAGTTGCGGCGTTGGAACCGACCTGTGGCGCGCAGGCGCACCGCCTCGCCCGGGTCCTCGGGGGCGACGATCAGCTCGGCGCCGCGCTCGCGCGCGGTGTGCTCCGCCAGCTCGCGCACGGCCGGGCCGACCCGCCCGAGCACCAGCTTCGTCTGGTCGCGCAGCACCGCCAACTTCTCGGCGGCGATCTCCTCCTCGCTCTCCCCCAGCCACTGCGTGTGGTCGAGCCCGACCGAGGTCAGCACGGTGACCCGGGAAGGGATCGTGTTGGTCGCGTCGAGCCTGCCTCCCAGCCCGGCCTCGACGACAGCCGCCTGGACCCGGGCGGCGGCGAGGGCGACGAAGGCCGCCGCGGTCGCCAGCTCGAACTGGGTGACGACCTCGCCGTCCTCAAGGGTGCGGTTGACCGTCTCGGCCGCCCGAGCGGCCCGCTCGACCGCGGCGGCGAACGCCCCCGGGTCGATCTCGCTGCCATGGATCAGCACCCGTTCGGACCAGCGAGCCGGGTGCGGCGAGACGCAGGCGCCGGCGCTGACGCCGTGCGCCTCGAGCAGCGCCGCGGTCATCCGCGTCACCGAGGACTTGCCGTTGGTGCCGACCACGTGGATCGAGGCGAAGCGGTGCTGGGGCAGGCCGAGCAGCGTGCTCAGCTTGTGCATCCGCTCCAGCCCGAGCTTCCAGCCGATCGGCTCGAGCGAGTCGAGGTAGGCCTCGGGGTCTATTCCGCGAGCTCCTCGAGCTCGGCCCGGTAGCGCTCGAGCTTCTCGCGCTCCTCGGCGACCACCTCGGCCGGCGCCCGGGCGACGAACTTCTCGTTGCCCAGTTTGCCCTCCGCGCGGGCGACCTCCGAGCGCAGCTCCGCGCGGCGCGCCTCCAGGCGCGCCGCGATCGCCTCGGCGTCGATCCCGGCCGAGGCGAGGATCTTCACCGGGCCGACCGCCGCAACGGGATCGCCGCCGTCCTCGCCGAACTCGACCCGGGCGAGGCGGCCGACGAACTCCTGCGGCTCGACCCCCTCGGCGCGAGCGGGCAGCACCGTCGCGGCCGGCGCCTCGACCAGGTCGCGCCAGGCGCGCAGGCGACGGGTCAGCTCGATCCCCGCCCGCACCTCGGACTCCGCCTCGGCATCGCGCAGCGAGCCGTCGGCCTGCGGGAACGGGTGGACGACGAGGTGCCCCTCGCGCGCCGGGTGGTAGCTCCAGATCTCCTCGGTGACGAAGGGCATGATCGGGTGCAGCAGCGCCAGCACCCGCTCCAGCACCCGCAGCAGGATCGCCGAGACCTCGGCCTCGCCCTCGTACAGCCGCGGCTTGACGATCTCCAGATACCAGTCGCAGAGCTCCGACCAGAAGAAGGCGTAGGCCTCCTGGGCGGCGTGGGCGAAGTCGTATTCCTCGAGCTTGGCGGTGACCGAGCCGATCGTCGCCTCGAGCCTGGAGAGGATCCATCTGTCCTCGATCCGCACGGGTCGCACCTCCCCCTCAGCCGTCGCGGCATTCAAGAGGATCAGCCGCGAGGCGTTCCAGAGCTTGTTGGCGAGGTCGGCTCCCTGCCCGACCTTGGCGTCGGAGAAGCGCACGTCCTGGGTCGAGGACATCGCCAGCAGGCCGAAGCGCAGCGCGTCGGCGCCGTGCACGTCGATCTCCTCCAGCGGGTCGATCCCGGTGCCGAGGCTCTTCGACATCCGCCGCCCGTCGCGGGCCTGGATCACCGAGTGCACGTAGACGTCGCGGAAGGGAACGTCGCCGGCGAACTCGATCCCGGTCATCACCATCCGCGCCACCCAGAGGAAGAGGATCTCGCGCGCGGTGGTGAGGAAGCTGGTCGGGTAGAAGGCGCGCAGCTCGGGCGTGTCGTCGGGCCAGCCGAGCGTCGCGAACGGCCACAGCGCCGAGCTGAACCAGGTGTCGAGCACGTCCTCCTCCTGGCGCAGCTCGCCGCCGCAGGCGCCGCAGCGCTCCGGCGCGACCTCGGCGACGAGCGTTTCCTCGCACGGATCGCAGTACCAGACCGGGATCCGGTGCCCCCACCAGAGCTGGCGCGACACGCACCAAGGCCGGATCTCGCGCATCCATTCGAGGTAGACGCGCTTCCACTGCGGCGGCGCAATCCGCACCTCGTCGCGCTCGACCGCCGCGATCGCCGGCTGCGCCAGCTCGTCCATGCGGCAGAACCACTGCAGCGAGATCAGCGGCTCGATCCGCTCGCCGGAGCGATGCGAGAAGGGAACCGAGTGGACATAGGGCTCCTCGGCGCGCAGCCGGCCCTCCTCGCGCAGCGCCGCGACGACGGCAGCCTGGGCCTCGGCGGCGGTCAGCCCGGCGAAGCGCTCGCCCGCCTCCGCGCTCATCCGCCCGTCGGGGCCGATAACGCCGATCTCCTCCAACCCGTGCCTGCGGCCGATCTCGAAGTCGTTGGGGTCGTGGCCGGGGGTGATCTTCAGCGCCCCGGTGCCGAACTCGGGATCGACGTGCTCGTCGGCGACGATCGGCAGCCGCCTCCCGACCAGCGGCAGTAGGCAGTGCTTGCCGACCAGGTCGGCGTAGCGCTCGTCGCCGGGATTGACCGCGACCGCGGTGTCGGCCAGCATCGTCTCCGGCCGCACCGTCGCCACCGTCAGCACCCGGTCGCTGCCCTCGACCGGGTAGTCGATCGAGTAGAGCGTGTCCTCCACCTCGCGGTTCTCGACCTCGAGGTCGGAGATCGCCGAGTGCGAGCCCGGGTCCCAGTTGACCATGTAGTTGTCGCGGTAGATGTAGCCCTTGTCGTAGAGCTGCTTGAAGACGCGGTAGACGGCCTTGACATAGCCGTCGTCGAGGGTGAAGCGCTCGCGCTCGTAGTCGCAGGAGGCGCCGAGCCGCTTGTACTGCTCGACGATCCGCGAGCCGTACTCCTCTTTCCAGGCCCAGACCCGCTCGACGAACGCCTCGCGGCCGAGCTCGTGGCGGTCCACCCCTTCGGCGCGCAGGTCTTTCTCGACCACCGCCTGGGTGGCGATACCGGCGTGGTCGGTGCCGAGCGTCCACAGCGTGTTGCGGCCGCGCATCCGGTTCATCCGCACCAGCGCGTCCTGCATCGAGCCGTTCAGCGCGTGCCCCATGTGCAGCGCGCCGGTCACGTTCGGCGGCGGGATCGCGACCGAGAAGTTGTCCTCCGGGCGGCCTTCGGCGAGCGGATGGAAGTACCCCCCCTCGATCCATTCGGCGAACACGCGCGCCTCGACCTCGGCCGCGTCGTAGCGGGTCGTCTCCTCCAGCTTCTTTCGACGCTCGTCGGGCACGAGCGCGAGTCTAGATCAGGCGGTTTCCTCGCCGAGATCCTCGCTCGCCTCGCCGATGTCCTGATGCTGGGCCTCGGTTACGAGCGTCGGCCGGCGGCCTTGGACGATCGTCTCCTTGGTCACCACGCACTTGGTCACGTCGCGGCGCGAGGGCAGCTCGAACTGGACGTCGAGCAGGGTCTCCTCGAGGATCGAGCGCAGGCCGCGGGCGCCGGTCTCGCGCTCCAGCGCCTTGTCGGCGATCGCGTCGAGGCTGTCCTCGGAGAAGACCAGCTCGATGTCGTCGAACTCGAAGAAGCGCTGGAACTGCTTGGTCAGCGCGTGGCGCGGCTCGGTCAGGATCGTGATCAGGTCCTCGCGGGTCAGCTGGTGGATCGCCGCGACCACCGGCAGGCGGCCGATGAACTCCGGGATCAGCCCGTATTCGATCAGGTCCTCGGGCAGCACCTGCTCGAACCACTCGCCCTTGTCCTTCTCCTCGCGCGAGGAGATCGCCGCGCCGAAGCCGACCCCGCGGTCGCCGACGCGCCGCTCGATCACCTTGTCCAGCTCGGCGAAGGAGCCGCCGCAGACGAAGAGGATGTTGGTCGTGTCGAGGGTGAGGAACTCCTGGTGGGGGTGCTTGCGCCCGCCCTGCGGCGGCACCGAGGCGGTCGTCCCCTCGAGGATCTTCAAGAGCGCCTGCTGGACGCCTTCGCCGGAGACGTCGCGGGTGATCGACGGGTTGTCTGCTTTGCGCGCGATCTTGTCGATCTCGTCGATGTAGATGATCCCCGTTTCGGCCTTCTTGACGTCGTAGTCGGCGGCCTGGATCAGCTTCAGGAGGATGTTCTCGACGTCCTCGCCGACGTAGCCGGCCTCGGTCAGCGCGGTCGCGTCGGCGATCGCGAACGGCACGTTGAGGATCCGCGCCAGCGTCTGGGCGAGCAGCGTCTTGCCGCAGCCGGTCGGCCCGAGCAGGAGGATGTTCGACTTCTGCAGCTCAACCTCCGGGTCGTCGCCCTGCGAGGACATCTGCACCCGCTTGTAGTGGTTGTAGACGGCGACCGAGAGGGCGCGCTTGGCGGCCTCCTGGCCGACCACGTACTCCTGCAGGACCTCGTGGATCTCGCGCGGTTTCGGCAGGTTCTCGAGCTCGACGCCGGCCGAGGGCGGGGCCAGCTCCTCGTCGATGATCTCGTTGCAGAGGTCGATGCACTCGTCGCAGATGTAGACGCCGGGGCCGGCGATCAGCTTCTTGACCTGGCGCTGCGACTTGCCGCAGAAGCTGCAGAGGAGCTGCTCGTTGGAATCTGTGGGACGTGCCAGCGGAATCCCCTCCTTGCGGGGCGGTAGTTGCCTACCGGCGTCGCGTCCCAAAGCTTAGAGGGAGCTGCAAGCCGGCCTCTCGGTTCGCTCGTTTACTTCGGGACGGGCGCGGTCCCTTCCTGTGGGCGGGCGCTTGCGTGCGGCGCGATACGGTGGCGGCGATGGCCGCCGAGGTCCGAGTCGAGCCGGTCTCCGCGGCGCAGCTGGGTGGGCTGCTGCCGCTGATCGCCGCCTACCAGCGCTTCTACGAGGTCGCCGACGTCAACGACGAGCGCAACCGCGCCTTCTTCTCCCGCTTCCTCGCTCCCAGCGGGGACGGGATGCTGCTCGGCGCCTGGAAGGGAGAGGACCTGCTCGGCTACGCCTGCCTCTACTGGCACTTCACCTCGCTGGTCCCGGCCGAGACGGTGCTGATGAACGACCTCTACGTAGACGAGCCGGCCCGCGGCGAGGGCGTCGGCCGGGCCCTGATCGAAGCGGCCGCCGCGATCGCCCGCCAGCGCGGCGCCCACCACCTCGAGTGGGCCACCGCCCCGGACAACCTCACCGCCCAGCGCCTCTACGACGCAACCGGCGCCGAGCGCAGCGAGTGGATCGAGTACGAGCTGGGACTCTAGGCGGCTTCGGCGGGGGGCAAGCGGTCGACCAGGGCCAGGAGTGCCTGGCGCTGGGCGATCGACTCTTCCCGTAGGTCCTTCAACTCGACCAGGATCTGATCGGCCTTGCGATCCGCCCTCTCCCGCTCGCCTGCAGCCTTCTCCCGCTCGCGATCCGCCTTTTCGTCTCGCACGTTCAGCGCCTTCATGAACTCCTGGTGGTCGCGGATGATCTGCTGGGTCACGATCTCGTTGCGGCGGTTCATGTCCCGCATGAAGGTCGCCTGTTCGGCGACCGTCTGCTCGTGCCGATCCAGCGCCGTCATCACCCGCTCGAAGGCCTGCGTATTGCGATCGAACGCCGCCATGTTGCGATCGAACGCAGTGCGGTTGAGCTCCATCAGCTCCTCCCCGCGCTCCAGATGGCGCTTCAGCCGCTCAGACGATTCCCTTCGGCGCATAGGCGGATTCTGGCAGGGCCGGAGTCATACGTGGCGCGTCATTTGGATCAATTCAGAAATGGCTTTGTCACGGAATACGCGCCGCAGGGCGGTTCCGCGGAACCGGCGCCGGGCTCAGCTGTAGCGGTCCCAGCGCTGCAGTTCGGGCTCCGGGTTGACCGGGCGGCCGTGGACGTGGATCTCGAAGTGGAGGTGGCAGCCGACCGTGCGGGCATTGCCGGTCTCGCCGACGACGCCGACCGGCTCGCCGGTCCAGACACGGTCGCCGCGGTGGACGAGGGCTGGGCGGCGCAGGTGGGCGTAGAAGAAGCTGCGGTCTTCGCCCTCGCCGTGGATCAGCAGGTAGTTGCCGTAGAGGACCGGGTCGTAGCCGCTGCGCAGCACCCGCCCGGTCGCCACGGCGACCAGCGGCGTGCCGCAGGCGGCGACGATGTCGAAGCCCTCATGGGTGCGACCGCCGTCGCGCGGCGCCCCGAATTCCCCGATCGGCCCCCGCGTCCCGTGCGGCCCCCGCACCGGGAAGACATGGGCGTAGAACGCGGTGCCGCCGGTATCCGCGTCTGCGGGCCCGGCAAGGACCGCGAAGAGGGTGAGAAGGAGGAGGAGCGGGCGCTTCAGTGGTGCTCGATCACCCGGTCGACGATGCTGTACTCCTTCGCCTCCTCCGCGCTCATGAAGTAGTCGCGATCGGTGTCGTTGGTCACCTTCTCGAACGGCTGGCCGGTGTGCTTGGCGATGATCTCGTCGAGCCGGCGGCGGGTGTCGAGGATCTCTTTGGCGTGGATCTCGATGTCGGTCGCCTGGCCCTGGAAGCCGGCCGAGACCTGGTGGATGAGGATCTTCGAGTTCGGCAGCGACATCCGCTTGCCGGCGGCGCCGCCGCAGAGCAGCAGCGCGCCCATGCTCATCGCGATGCCGACGCAGATCGTCTGCACGTCGGGCTTGATGAACTGCATCGTGTCGTAGATCGCCAGGCCGGCGTAGACCGAGCCGCCGGGCGAGTTGACGTAGAGGCTGATGTCCTTGTCGGGATCCTCCGACTCGAGGTGCAGCAGCTGGGCGACGATCAGGTTGGCGATGTCCTCGGTCACCGGCGTGCCGAGGAAGACGATCCGCTCGCTGAGCAGGCGCGAGTAGATGTCGAAGGCGCGCTCGCCGCGCGAGGTCTGCTCGACCACCATCGGGACCAGGGGACTCATGGCGCGCACTCTATAGAAGGCGCCCGGCGGGCTCGCCGCTCAATCGTCGCCCGGCGTCCACAGCGAGCCGGCCTCTTCGCGCTCCTTCTCCGGCGTCCAGATCTTCTCCCGCGCCTCGGCCTGCTCGACCGGGATCGGCTTCGCCGAGTCGGCGACCAAGTCGATCGCCTTGCGGATGCGGATGTCTTCGCGGATCATCGCGTCGCGGCCGCTCTCCCGCAGCCGCTCCAGCAGCTTCTCGGGAGTGGTGCGCTCGTGCTCGGCGGTGTGCTCGAGCGCCTCGATCATCTCCTCCTCGGCGACCTCGATCGCCTCGGCCTCGGCGATCGCCGCCAGCACCGCCTCGCGCTTCAGCTCCGCCTCGGCTTCGTCTTTCGACTCGGCGATCACCTCCTCGCGGGTCTTCCCCTGCATCTGCAGGTAGGAGTCGGGGCTCATGCCGCGCGCCGAGAGCTGCCGCTCGACCCGCTCCCAGCGCTCCTCGGCGCGAGCGGTTGCAAGCTCGTCGGGCAGGTCGACGGTCGCCTGCTCGGCGGCGGCGTCGACCGCGGCGACGCGGAAGTCCTGCTCGATCCGCTCGTCCATCACCTCGGCGAGCCGCTTGGCGATGTCGGCGCGCAGCTCCTCGAGGGTGTCGAACTCGGAGGCCTCGGAGGCGAAGTCGTCGTCGAGTTCGGGCAGGACCTTTTCCCGCACCTCCTTCACCTCGACCTTGAAGGTCGCGTTCTTGCCGGCCATCTCCTCCGCCCGGTAGTCCTCGGGGAAGCCGACCGCGACCTCGCGGCTCTCGCCCGCGCCGGCCCCGGCGAGCTGCTCCTCGAAACCCTCGATCAGCTGGCCGCTGCCCAGCTCCAGCAGGTAATCGGTCGCGGCGCCGCCCTCGAAGGCCTTGCCGTCGATCGATCCCTCGAAGTCGATCAGCAGCGCGTCGCCCTCGGAGGCCGCCCGCTCGACCGGCTCCAGCTTCGCGAAGCCCTCGCGGATCCGCTCGACCTCGCGCTCGACGATCTCGTCCGGCGCCTCGGGCTCGGCCCGACCCACCTCGAGACCTTTGTACTCGCCGAGCTCGGCCGGCGGCCGCACGCCGATCTCGAACTTGAACTCGAGCGGCTCGCCGATCGCCTCGGGGGTCGAGACGACCTCGACGCTGGGGTCGCCGACGGAGGCGATCCCGGACCCCAGCAGGGCGCGTTCGTACCACTCCGGCAGCGCCTCGCGGATCGCCTCCTCGAGCACGGCGGAGAAGCCGAGCCGCTGGACGACCAGCGAGGGCGGCGCCTTGCCCTTGCGGAAGCCGGGCATCCGCATCTCCCGCGCCAGCCCGCGGGCGGCGCGGTTGACGGCGCGCTCGACGTCGGCGGCCGGGACCTCGACCTCGACCTCGACGCGCGATCCGGGAAGCTCTGAGACCTTGGGCTGCATCGAGCGCGGGACCCTATCGCGCGCGCCGCAGCAGTCCGCGACGCACCGCGACCGCGAAGTCGATCGCGAAGGCGAGGCCGCGGCCGAGCGGCCCGGTGACGGCCCAGGCCCTCACGGCACCCGGTCCGGCTCGGGCTCGGGGGGTTCGGCGCTCAGCCGCTTCCCGAGCAGGGCGCCGTGGCCGGCGGCGACGGCGCGCCCGGCGCGGCGCTCGTCGAGCGGCAGGCCGCGTTCCCGCGCCAGGTCGAGCAGGTCCTGCTTTTCGGTCCCTTCGCGGGCCACTTCGAAGAACACCCAGGCGAGCACGCCGAGTGCCAGGAAGGTGCCCTCGACCATCATGATCACTCCCGCGGTGCTCTGGTCGGCGATCGCCGAGATCCCCCACTCGCGCTCACCCGGCCGGTAGATCGGGTAGAGCACCGTCCCCGACCACATCAGGACGTTGCCGAGGATCGCGCCGGTGAAGCGCACGGCGATCACGTAGGCGACCTTCCAGCCGGCGCCGAACCAATCCGGCTTCGGCAGCGGCCCGAAGACCGGCATCCACATCAGGCAGCCGAAGAAGAGAAAGCTGATGTGCTCGATTGCGTGGATCGGCGCCGTGCCGTAGGCGGCATCGTAGATCGGCGGCACGTGCCAGAGGTAGAAGTTCAGCGCCCAGAGCGGAAAGGCGACGAGCGGGTGGGTGAGGACCTGCAGCCGGTTGAAGAACCGGATCGCGAGGATCGGCTGCAGCAGCGAGCGGGTCAGGCCGAGCACGATCAGGAGCGAGGCGATGTCGCCGATCAGCAGGTGCTCGACCATGTGGGCGAGGACCAGATCGTCGGCGATCTGACCGACCGGGCTGAACAGGGCGACGGCGATCGTCAGCAGGCCGGAGCCGAAGCAGAGCCGGCGCCAGAGCGGCACCGCGCGGCCGTCCCGGGCGAGGACCAGCGCCCGCCGCCGGTAGAGGACGGCGGCGACGGCGATCGGGATCGCGATCGGGATCGCCTCGGTCGGCTCGAGGGCCAGGTGGGCGAACGGCGGGCTCACGGCATTCCACGGTAGCTTGGCAGCGCCGTGACCGCAGGCGACCACCGTTTCCCACCGATCGGCAGCTACGGATTCCTCTCCGACTGCCACACCAGCGCCCTCGTCTCCTACGACGGCGCGGTCGAGTGGCTCTGCCTGCCGCGCTTCGACTCTCCCAGCGCCTTCGCGGCGCTGCTCGACCGCGACGCCGGCCACTTCCGGTTCGCGCCCCGCGGCGTCGTCGTGCCGATCAGCCGCCGCTACGAGCCCGGCACGCTGGTGATCGAGACGACCTGGGTGACGCCGACCGGCTGGGCGGTCATCCACGACGCGATGACGATCGCCGAGTGGGCCGAGCAGGAGGGCCCGGGCTCGCGACCGCAGACGGGGCACGAGTCCGACCGCTCGCTGCTGCGCACGGCGACCTGCGTCGACGGCCATGTCGAGCTCGAGATGGAGTGCCTGCCGCGCTTCGCCTACGGCGCCGAAGCGGCCGAGTGGAGCGGCGGCGAGCTGGGCGAGGCGGTCGCCCGCGGCGCCGACGGCGCCGAGCTGCGCCTGACCAGCGACATGGAGCTGACGCTCGGCGAGGGCGCCGCCCGCGGCCGGGTGCGGCTGCGCGACGGCGAGTCGAGCTTCTGCGCGGTGACTTGGGGCGAGGGCGGCCTCAGCGGGCCGCGCAGCGCCCCGGAGGCGGTCGAGCGGATGGACTCGACGACCGAGTTCTGGCGCGCCTGGCTGCGCGACGGCAAATTCCCCGACCACCCTTGGCGGATCCACCTGCAGCGCTCGGCGCTCGTCCTCAAGGGCCTCACCTACGCGCCGACCGGCGCGATCCTCGCCGCCCCGACCACCTCGCTGCCGGAGACGCCCGGGGGGGAACGCAACTGGGACTACCGCTTCAGCTGGATCCGCGACTCGACCTTCAGCCTCTGGGCCCTGCACACGCTCGGCTTCGACCAGGAGGCGCGCGACTTCATGCGCTTCGTCCTCGGCGTCTGCCGCGAAGACCCGCATCTGCAGATCATGTACGGGATCGACGGCGAGAAGGAGCTGACCGAGCAGACGCTCGACCACCTCGGCGGCTACGGCGGCGCGCGGCCGGTGCGGATCGGCAACGGCGCCTTCGACCAGCGCCAGAACGACGTCTGGGGGGCGCTGCTGGACTCGATCTACCTGCACGAAAAAGCGCTGCGCAACTCCGCTACGCCGGCCGACCGCAAACTGATCCGCGAACAGGTCGAAGCGGCGATCGACGCCTGGCCGCATCCCGACCAGGGCATCTGGGAGTCGCGCGGCGAGCCGCAGCACTACGTCTCCTCGAAGCTGATGATCTGGGTCGCCGTAGACCGCGGCGCCCGCCTCGCCCGCAGCATCGGCGTCGAGGACGTCGCCGGCGAGTGGGAGCGGATCGCCGAGGAGATCCGCGAGGAGATTCTCGAGCGCGGCGTCCGCGACGGCGTCTTCCGCCAGCACTACGGGACCGACGCGCTCGACGCCTCGACCCTGCTGATCCCCCTGCTCCGCTTCCTGCCTCCCGACGACCCGCGGGTGCGGGCGACGGTCGAGGCGATCGCCGACCGGCTCACCCAGCACGGCCTCGTCCTCCGCTACAAGGTCGAGGAGACCGACGACGGCCTCAGCGGCGAGGAGGGCACCTTCCTGATCTGCTCCTTCTGGCTGGTCTCGGCGCTCTCGGAGATCGGCGAGCCCGAGCGGGCTCGGGAACTCTGCGAGCGGCTGCTCGGGGCGGCCGGCTGGCTCGACCTCTACGCCGAGGAGCTGGAGGCGCAGAGCGCCCGCCATCTCGGCAACTTCCCGCAGGCCTTCACCCACCTGGCGCTGATCAACGCGGTCTCCCATGTGATCGCCGACGAGCAGCGCTCCGACGGCGGGCCGACCGCGGTCTTCAGCGAGATGGGAGGCGTCCGCGAGGACGCCTGAGAACACGCGGCAGCGGGAGTTCTGCAAACCTCAGACAATCAACTTGCAGACACAAGATTTAATTTCCTCTATATTGGGCCCCTCCGAATGGCAGGGAAGGACAAACCCAACGTGCAGGCGCTGCTCACGTCGCTGGCTCACGAGCTGCGGCGGCGCATCCTGCGCGCGATGCAGGACGGCGAGAGGCTCAGCCCCTGCGAGCTCGCCGAGCTGCTCGAAGAACCGTTGACCGGCGTCAGCTATCACGTCCACGTTCTTGCCGAAAACAACGTGCTCGAGCCGGCCGGAGAGAGGCAGGTGAACGGTGCGACGCAGCACTTCTACCGCTCGGCGCTGGAGGCCGAGTGGGCGAAGCAGGTGCTCGCAGAACCAGAGGAGGCTCCCCCAGGGGACAAGTCCTAGGGGGGAGAGATCGGGCCGCAGCGCCCTTGTGTAAGTGGAGGCATTGACAGAAATGGATGAGAGAACCCCCGCTGAAGACGACGCCCTGGTCGAAGCTGCCGTTCTGCAGCTCCTGCTGGCGCTCCACCCCGCTCAGGTCACATTCGCCGAGCTGCAACGGCTGATGGCGATGGACGAGGCAGACTTCAACCAGCGCGACAGCGCCGAACGAGCGGTGCGCGAACTCGTCGGCGCCGGGCTTGCGCACCGCAACGGCGAGGTCATCTTCGCCAGCCGCGCCGCCGTGCGCTGCGACGAACTGCTCTCCCGCTAGCAGCGGTTGCGGCTAGGGTCCGGTCGATGAGCGTCATCGACGACCTGCTCGACTGCAACCGCCGCTTCGCCGAGTCGCTGCCCGCCAGGCACCTCGACGTCCAGCCAAGCCGCCGGCTGGCGATCGTCACCTGCATGGACTCGCGGCTCGACGTCTTCGCGGCGCTCGGCCTCGGCGACGGCGAGGCGCACGTCCTGCGCAACGCCGGCGGCGTGATCACCGACGACGTGATCCGCTCGCTGGCCGTCTCGCAGCGCAGGCTCGGCACCGAGGCGGTGATGCTGATCCACCACACCGACTGCGGCATGCAGAAGATCAGCGACGACGGCTTCCGCGCCGAGCTGAAGGAGGCGACCGGCGTCTCCCCCAGCTTCGCGATCGAGTCCTTCGCCGACGTCGACGCGGACGTCCGCCAGTCGATCCTCCGCGTCCGCCGCTCGCAGTTCCTGCCCCACCGCGACCAGGTGCGCGGCTTCGTCTACGACGTCGACACGCACCGGCTGCACGAGGTCGAGACGGACGAGTAAGCAGCGCGTACTCTTTCCGCGTGTCCAAACCGGCCAGTCGCGTCCTCTCCGCCTCGCAGATGGCGACGCTGGCCGCGCACGGCGAGGAGCGGGCGGCGGCGGTCGGCGAGACTCTGTTCCAGGTCGGCGACGCGACCTATCAGTTCATCGCGATCCGCGAGGGCGAGGTGTCCGTGACCGACCCGGCGGGACACGAGATAGTCCGCCACGGCGCCTCCGGGTTCCTCGGCGAGATGAACCTGCTCTCCGGGCAGACGGTCTTCCTCACCGCGGTCGTCACCGAGCCGGTCCGCTACATAGCGGTCGACCGCGAAGAGCTGCGACGGCTTCTGTTCGACGACGGCTCGCTCTCCGACCTGCTGCTCTCGGCCTTCGTCGAGCGGCGCGAACTGCTCCAGCAGCAGGACGGGGTCGGGATCGAGATCGTCGGCCCGCGCGATTCGACCGAGGTCCGGCGCCTGCTCGAGTACGCGAAACGGCTGCGTCTCCCCTACTCCTGGGCCGACCCGGCCGAGAGCGAGGAGGCGGCGGCCACGGTCGCGCGGCTCGACAGCGCCGAGATCCCGCTCGTTCGCCTTCCCGGCGGACCGGAGCTGCGCCGGCCGAGCAACGGAGAGCTCTCGCGGGCGCTGGGGATCGGGCTCGAGCTGGGCGAGCGCGAGGAGGTTGACCTGCTGGTCGTCGGCGGCGGCCCGGCCGGGCTCGGGGCCGCGGTGTACGGCGCCTCGGAGGGCCTCGACACGCTGCTGATCGACGGCACCGCGCTCGGCGGCCAGGCGGGCACCTCGCGGCGGATCGAGAACTATCTCGGCTTCCCGGCCGGGATCAGCGGCTCCGAGCTGACCAGCCGCGCGGTCTCCCAGGCGCGCAAGTTCAGCGCCCGCACCGCGACGCCATATCGCGCCGAGGCACTCGAACCCGGCTCCGACCGCCACCGGGTCCGGCTCGACGACGGCACCGAGATCGCGGCGAGGGCGGTCCTGCTCGCGACCGGCGCCGAATACCGGCGCCTGCCGGTGGCCGATCTCGACCAGTACGAGGGGATCAGCGTCTTCTACGCCGCCGGCCCCCCGGAGGCGCATCTCTGCGGCGCCCAGCGGGTAGGCGTCGTCGGCGGCGGGAACTCGGCCGCTCAGGCAGCAGTCTGGCTGGCGCGCGGGGGCGCCCTGGTGACCCTCCTGCACCGCCGTGCCGACCTCAGCGAGACGATGTCCAACTACCTGATCGAGGAGCTGGAGCGCTACGGCGTCGCCGTGCGCGACCGCAGCGAAATCGCCGCCCTGCACGGCGAGGACGACCGCCTCGACGGCATCACCCTGACCGACGGCGCGCAGCTTCCGATCTCGTTCCTCTTCTTCTTCCTCGGGGCCTCGCCCTGCACCGAGTGGCTCGGCGACGTCGTCGCCCGCGACGAGAAGGGCTTCGTCCTCACCGGCGCCGACGCGGGCGCCGACGGACTGCTCGAAACCAGCGTCCCCGGCGTCTACGCCGCCGGCGACGTCCGCGCCGGCTCGATCAAGCGCTGCGCGACCGCCGTCGGCGAGGGCGCAACCGTGGTCCGCTTCGTCCACGAGCACCTCGCCTCCACCGCCGCCCGGCGCTGAGCGGCTACCACTGACCTGCCCCCGGGAGCCGAAACCCTCCCCCCTGCCGGCGCGCAGATCTCAGCGAATCAGACGAGCAGGCCGACCAGGAGGAGCACCACTCCGGCGCTCGCCGCGGCGCCGCCGGCACCGAGCAGCCAGCGCCGCCCGGAGATGATCGAGACCGAGGCCAGCACGATCCCGATCTCCAGACCAACCTCGGCCAGCTCGTACTCGATGTGCTGCGTGTTGGCGTCGTCGACTTCGCTTTCGCGATCGCGGATCTCCGCCTGCAGGCGGAGGTCGGCCGGCTGCAGGTCGCGCACCAGGCGAGCCTCGTGGCGCTCGGCCTCGGCGCCGGCCTGCCCGGCGCGCGCGCTGCCGGCGCCGAGGACCCGCAGCATCGTCGCGTCGCCCTCGGCGACGTCGGCCTTCACCCGGTTGCTCTCCAGCCGGGCCGAGGCGTCGGCGCGGTGGGTCTCGCCGGTGATCACCTCCTTCACCGCCTCGTTGGAGAGGAAGGTCGCCACCGCGAGCAGGGCCGCCATCACCGCGACGGCCATCGCCGCGTTGCGGCCGTGATGCAGCCTCGGAGGATCCTCGTCCGTCGCCACGCGGTGCCCCTGCTCGAACCGCTCGAATGACCGGTGGGCCTCCACGATCCGGGGTTCCTGCCGGCTAGCGGCGAATCAGCTTCAGCGCCTTGGCCATCGTGCGAGCCTTGCCGCCGGTCGGCGTGAAGGTGACGCGGACCTTGACCTTGGCGTGATGGCGGTGCTTGAGCGCCTTGTTCAGCCTGATCTTCGGCCGCACGGTGAGGAAGGTCGATCCGGCTTTGGTCGTCTTGTGCTGCGCATACCGGACCTTCTTCCCCTTGAGGACGAGCAGGCCGGGACCGGGAACCTTGATCTGAAGCCTGGCGGTGCCGTTGCGGCGGTTGCGCTTGATCTTGCCGAACCTGAAGCGGTTGGAGGGGTATGAGACGGTGACGGCCTGAGTCTTGACCGCGACCGCCGATCCGTTGCAATAGGCGGTCTGGCCGGTGAACACGAAGCCGATCGAACAGCCTTCGGCGTCGGTCACCTTCAGCGTCGCCAGGTAGGTTCCGGGGGCTTTGTAGGCATGGGAAACGAGTGGGCCGGCGTCGAGGGCCGACTGGCCGTCGCCGAAGCTCCAGTCGTAGCGCACGGTCGAGCCGTCCGGATCGGTGGACGTGGAGCCGTTGAAGGCGAGGGGAGAGCCGACCAGCGGGGCACCGCCGACCGCGAAGGAGGCAGCCGGCGGTTGATCGGGTTGGATCGCGATCTGCCATGGGCCACCGGCAACCGAGATCGGGGAGCCGACCTGGTTGGTCTGGGTGTTGATCACCGAGACGGTGTCTTCTTCTTCGTTGGTCACGTAGGCGGTCTTGCCGTCGGGGGTTATCGCGATACCGGTCGGTCCTTCGCCGACCGGGATCGAGGAGCCGACGACCTGGTTGGTCTGGGTGTCGATGACCGAGACGGTTTCTCCCCCCTCGTCGACCACGTATGCGGTCTTGCCGTCGGGGGTTATCGCGATACCGGTCGGTCCTTCGCCGACCGGGATCGAGGAGCCGACGACCTGGTTGGTCTGGGTGTCGATGACCGAGACGGTGCCTTCCTCACTGGTCACATATGCGGTCTTGCCGTCAGGGGTTATCGCGATGGCGAATGGGTGGGGGTCGACTGGGATCGGGAGGCCGACGACCTGGTTGGTGGCGGTGTTGATGACCGAGACGGTGCCTTCGCCGTAGTTCGCCGTGTAAGCGGATTTTTCATCGGGGGTTATCGCGATGCCAATGGGATCGGTGCCTACAGAGATAGGAGAGCCGACCTGGTTGGTCTGGGTGTTGATCGCAGAAACGGTGCCTTCGCCTTCGTTGGCGACATAGGCGGTTTTGCCGTCCGGGGTTATCGCGATTCCGGCCGGCCCTTCGCCGACCGGGATAGGAGAGCCGACCTGGTTGGTCTGGGTGTTGATCGCAGAAACGGTGCCTTCGCCGTAACTGGCCACGTAGATGGTCTTGCCATCGGGGGTTATCGCAATTGCTTCGGGTTCTTCGCCGACCGGGATCGGGTTGCCTACGACCTGGTTGGTGGCGGTGTTGATGACCGAGACGGTGCCTTCGTCGTAGTTCACCGTGTACGCGTAGCGGGCGAGCGCGCTCGGCGCGAGGATCGCCAGCGCAAAGACCGCGAGGCCCGCGGCGAGCAGAACGGAGCGAAGGCGATTCCTCGTCGACAAAGACATCTCAGGCATTGGTGGTCCCTTTCAGCGGCTGCAGGCGGGTCTTTTCGACCCTGGCGAGCTTGCGTTTCAGGCGCTGGAACTGCCTCTCCTGCGCTTCCGTGCGTTCGTAGCCCTTGTAGGCGAGGTTCTTCTTCTCCAGCGGGTCCGTCTTCAGGTCGTACATCTCCCACTGCGGGCGCTTGCGCCCTTCGACGTCGTGGTACTTGGCCAGCTTCCAGCGGCCTTCGCGGATGCTGACGATGTGGTTCGGCGGTTTCGGGTAGGGGCCGCTGGCCTGGCCGGACTGGTAGTCGTCGTAGGTGAAGACGACGTAGTCCTGGACCGGCTTCGCGGTCGAGGGGTGGAGGACGAGCTTGGAGTAGTCGACCCCCTCCCAGTCGGCGCGGGCCTGCTTCGGCGCTCCGGCGAGGCTGGCCAGCGTCGGCAGGAAGTTGACGTGGGAGACCAGCGCGTCGCTGCTGAGCGGCCGCGGGAAGAGCCTCGGGTTCGAGTAGACGAGCGGGATCCGCGTCGACTCCTCGTAGAAGTTGAAGTTCTTCTGCCGCAAGCCGCCGTGGGCGAGGCCCATCTCGCCGTGGTCGGCGGTGCGGACGATCAGCGTCTCGTCGAGCAGGCCGGTCTGTTCGAGCTTGTCGAGGACGTTGACCAGGTAGCTGTCGGAGGAGCGCATCAGGTTGCCGTAGAAGTTCAGGTAGCTGCGCTTTTGGGCGGCGTTTTTGGGCTTCCCGGTGAGGTTGAAGATCCGCAGGAATTCTTCCTGGACCGTGGGCTTGGTCGAGAGGTCTTCTTCGTTGGTCTCCGGCGTCTGGATGCTGCCGTCCAGCCAGGAATCGTCATAGCCCGCTTCTTCGAAGGTCCTGCTCGGGTAGAAGAGGACGTCGTGCGGGTTGACCAGCGAGATCACCATGAAGAAGGGCTGCTCCTTGGCCGCGGTCGAGCTGAGGTACTGGAGCGCCCCTTCGGCCGCCCCTTCGCCGACCGAGTCGATGAAGCGCCCGTCGTTGTCGGGGAAGCCGCCGCCGGCCTCGGGGACGGTCTGGTTGGCGCCGGCGTCGGGCGGGTTCCAGCGCAGGAAACCGTACTTTTCGAGGTCGGCCGGGACGGCGTCTTCCTTCTTCGCCGGCTTCGAGCAGTGCCACTTGCCCTTGTAGACGACGTTGTAGCCGGCCGCTTTCATCACCGTCGCCGGGTTCGCCAGGTCGGTCGGCAGTTCGACCTGCGGATAGCCTTCTTCCACCGACATGTCTTCCTCGAGCGTGTACTTGACCCCGTGCTGGGCGGGGAAGTAGCCGCTCATCAGGGTCGAGCGCGCCGGCGAGCACATGCAGGCGTTGGTGAAGGCGCGTTCGAAGCTGAGGCCGTGCTGGCGCAGCCGCCTCATCCCTGGCAGGTTCTGGCGCAGCCAGGCGGGCGGGAAGTGCTGGATCGCCCGTTCCTGGTCGGTGAGGAAGAGGATCACGTTCATCCCGGCGACGTCGTTCCGCTTCCCGGTCGCCGCCGCGAGCGCCCGCTCGACCCCGCCCTGGGACAGCAGCGCCGCCGCGGCGGCCCCCGCCCCGGTCCCGATCAGCTCCTTGCGGGTGAGCCCGCCCTGACGCTTGTCCGTTCGACTCATCTGTTCCTCCGGAAGGTGTCAACGGCGTTGCTGCCGAACGACGTCGAGTAGAGATAGCGGCCGTCGGAGCTGAGCGCGATCGAGCTGACCCCGCGCAGCGCCCGGGCGCGCGTGCAGCCGGGGACCGAGCGCGGGGCGAGGCAGCCGGCGGCGGCGGGCTTCTGGGCGATCGCGCCGGATTCCCGGTTGCGGTCGAACACGTCGATGGCGCCGGTGAGGAAGGCGGCGGCGTAGACGCTGACGCCGCCCGGCGAGACGGCGATCCCCTCCGGCGCGCTCAGCGCCCTCCCGAACGAGCAGCCGACGGCGCGCAGCCAGACGAGGCAGCCCGCCGGGCCTTCCTTCTGCGCCAGGCCGGCGGCGGAGGTCGAGGGAGCGAACGTCGTGACGCTGTTGCTGAACAGCGAGGTCACGTAGAGGACGTCGTTGCCGGGACTGACCGCGACCGCGTTGGCGCCGTCGAGCTGGTCCCCGGTCGTGCAGCCCGCGAGCGGGCTGTTGACGATGCAGCCACTGCCGCCGGTCGCCTGCGTCAGGGCCCCGGTCGATGGGTCGCGCGTGAGCACGGCAAGGGCGTTGGAGAGCGCCGAGGCGGCGTAGACGCTCGAGCCGTCGCGGCTGATCGCCAGCCCCTCCACGGCGCCGAGCGCGATGCCGCTCGCGCAACCGCCCGTAGCCGCTTCGGCGATGCAGCCGGCGCTGCCGGCCGGCTGCGAGAGCGCGCCGGTTTTCGGGTTGCGGGCGAAGACCGCGACCGCGTTGCCGAAGAACGAGCCGGCGTAGACGTTCGCGCCGTCGGGGCTGATCACGACCACGTCGGGGCCGAGCAGCGCCCGGCCGGCGGCGCAGCCGGGGAGCGGCAGCGCCGAGATGCAGCCGGCGGCGCTGGGCGGAAGCTGGCGCAGCGCGCCGGTTTTGGGGTTGCGGAGGAAGCTGACGATCGCGTTGCTGCCGCGGGAGGTCGCGTAGACGTTGCGGCCGTTGGGGCTGAGCGCGACCGAATTCGCGCCGTCGAGGCCGACGGCAGGGGCGCAGCCGCCGGCGCCGCCCGAGGCGATGCAGCCCGCGGCGCCCTTCCCCTGCGTGAGCGTGCCGGTGCGCGCGTTGCGGGCAAAGATCGCGATCGCGTTGCTGCGCGAGGAGGCGACGTAGACATTGCGGCCGTTGGGGCTGAGCGCGATCGCCCGCGATCCCATGAAGGGGCCCGGACCCTCGAGCGCGCGGGCGGTGCCGCAGCTAGGGGGCGCTTTGGAGCCGCCGACCAGGCAGCCGCGCGCGCCGGGGAGCTGCGTCAGCGTGCCGAGCGCCTGCAGCGGCCGGGGTCCGTGCCGCGCGGGCGGGGCGGCGGGCGCAGCCGCCGGCAGCGCCAATGTCGCGAGCAGCGTGAGGGCGGCGAGAGCACGAGAGACCATCGCCGCCGACCCTATACCGGTCTGCCGGACGCGTCGAGCGAGCGGCCCCCGGGTCTCAGCGCACGTTCGGCTTCAAATCGCCGAGCACGCCGATGCGGAAGCCCAGCCACGGGTAGGTGGCGGTGAAGAAGGCGTTGTCCTGCGGCTGCGGCCCGATCGCCGAGAGCCAGAGCTGGTAGGCGGGGGCGTTGGCGATGCCGCCGTGCAGCCGTCGCCAGACCCGGCCGGGGCCGCCGCGGCCGCTCGGCGGGGCGGTGATCGTGTCGGTCCACTCGACCGCGTTGCCGCCCTGGTCGAGGGTCCCCCAGGGAGAGGTGGTTCCCGCCTGGCCGACCGTGCTGAGGCTGCCCTGGTAGGCCGCGGCGTAGGTCATCGGTTCGATCCCGAAGGGGTTGACGCTCGCGCAGGCTTCCGGGGCCTGCGACGCCGGGCACCAGCTCGGGGCGGCGACGTCGGAGGCGTGGTAGGTGGCCAGCGGCCGGGGCCCGGCGTTGGTGACGTCGCCGGTCGTCGGGTTCAAGGTCGTCGGCGCCGGGGCGGTCGCGGTTTCGTCGCCGAACACGCCCGGGTTGGTCGGATACTTCCAGTAGGAGAAGGTGCCGTGGCCGCTCGGGTCGTAGTAAGCCGCCTTGATCCACTCGTTCTGGCTGGGGATGACGAAGCCCGACTTGCGCGAGCGGGTCATCGCCCGCACCTTCATGTCGTACATCCCCTGCTCGGTGTGGCGCGAGAGCCGCACCCGGTAGGTGACGTAGCGGAAGCCGCCTTCGCTGCTCGCCTGCTTGGAGAGCAGGCGGCCGTTGTAGAGCGAGTTGTCGAAGCGCGCGACGCGGAGGAAGTTGGCGAAGCCGTAGGGCTTGTCGGCCCATTCCGGCGCGGCGACGGTGTAGTGGCGCCCGCTCGCCGCGCCGGCGGAGAAGTCGATCTGCCCGTACTTGGGCCAGAGCGTGCCGCTCTCGTCGGTGCTGTACAGCCGGTGCCTGTTGCGGCCCGCCGGATCGGCGGTGTTGAGGAACGCCACCCACTGGCCGACGGTGACCTCGAGCCGGCCGATGCCGTAGCGGTACCCGACCCCGCCGACTTCCTGGCAGGGGGGCTGGGTTTCGCCCGCGGCCGCACAGGATGGGTAGATGGAGTCGGTGAAGGGAACGATCCCGACCGAGGGGTTCCCCGGGGCGCCGACCTTGACGGTCTGGAACGTCAGCACGGAGGGCGGCGGCGAGGCGACCGAGGCGGCCGGACCGGCGAGCGCCGCGACCGCGCCGACAGCCAGAGCGAGCACGAGGCGATTGCGCAGTGCACCGTGCGCTCTGGAGCGGTTCGCGATGCTGCCCTATCGACCCGGGCACGAAATGCTTGAGCGGAGCGAGGCGCCGCCCCTACGTCAGCGCGACGGCCGCCTCGGGGGTGACGACGCGGAAGCTGAAGCTCTCCTCCAGGTAGAGGCGCACCGCGTCGGCATCGTGGTCGACATAGCCGATCGAGAGATCCTCGCCGGACTCGAAGAGGAAGTCGCCGCCGCGGACGCTGAGCACCGCCGCCCCGCTCACGCCCGGCGACCAGACGAGGGGGCCACCGACGATCTCGCGCAGGTGCTCGAGCAGCGGGTAGCCACCGTGCTCGCTGGTCTCGAGCACGCGGGTGTAGGCGTCGGGGCCCAGGGCGATGCCGTAGGGGCCGTCGATGCCGGCGGCGAGCAGCGCCTCGACCGCCTTGGCGACGTGGCGGGGGTAGCGCTCGCAGTCCTCGCCGAGCTCGATCGGCTCCTGCGACGAGGCCTCGGCGATGCCGGCGATGCCGGCGGCCTTCCAGCCGTGGAAGACCGCCGCGTTCTCGGCGACCGCGATCCGGTGAGCGGCCTCGTCGAGCGGCCCAAAGTCGGCGTCCTCGGCGCCGCGCTCGGCGTCTTCCAGCTCGGAGCGGGCGATCGAGAACGGCGCCCGCAGCTCGACCAGCGGCAGGACCTGGCGCCGGGTGCCGGTGACGCCCTCGCCGGGAGGGTCGGCGATCTCCTGCGTGCGGCCGAGGTTGGTCGCCGAGCGCTCCCACCCGTGCGGTCCGGAGAAGTCGACCAGCCGGCGGGCGGCGAGGGCCGGCGCGAGCCGCTCGCGGGCCTCGGAGTCGAGCAGCTCCCAGCCCCGCGCGGAGATCGGCGCGTGCTCGCGCAGCAGGTGGCTCACGAGTCGCTCCCCCGCAGGCTGCCGATGCCAAGCGACTCGCCGCCGGCGAGCGGCTCGCCCCGCTCCTCGGCTCCCTCGGTCGCCTCCTCCTCGGCCTGCTCGCCGTGCTCGACGATGTCGCCGTCCTGGAAGAGGATCCCGACGGCGATCTGCCGCCAAAGCGGCGTCCGCCGCAGCAGGAACTCGAGGTCCATGCAGAAGTGCTTGAACTCCTCGCCCTGGGCGTCGTGCATGATCGCCCGCGCCTCGCCGTCGGCCTCGACCGAGATCCGCTGCTGATACCAGCCGATCGCCTCGGCCTCCTCGGTCAGCGACGCGCAGAGGCGGGCGAAGGTCCGGGTCTGCTCGGACAGCTCCCCGGCCGGCTCGTGGTACTGGTCGAACCCCACGCTCACATCTTGCCAGGGTTCGGGGGCCGCTGGACATCTCGCCTGCAGGGCGAAACGCCTGACGAGGTCGGGCGCGCTACCTTTGCCGCGTGGATCCCGAGCGCGCCCGAGAGCTGCTGACCCGCGAGCGCGAGCAGGTCGAGGGGGAGATCGCCGCGATCGAGCGCCAAGGGCCCGAGGAGGGCGACGAGCGGGTCGAGCCCGGCGACCTGGAGTCCGAGGGCCTCTACCAGGACGAGTTCGACGCCGGCCGCGCCCAGGACCTGAAACGGCGGCTCGCCGCCGTCGAGCGGGCCGAAGCGCGCCTCGAGGCCGGCACCTACGGGCTCTCGATCCAGAGCGGGGCGCAGATCCCCGACGAGCGGCTCGAGGCCTTCCCGACCGCGGAGCTCACGGTGGATGAGCAGGAACGCCGGGTCCCTTCCGACTGAGCTGAGCGAACGGGCGGACCGGGCCTGACGGCTCAGCCGGCGAGCGCCGGCTCGCCCGGGCTCGCCGGGCTCGCCGTCTTGCTCGGCAGGAGGGTCGAGAGCACGGCGGCCGCCAGTACGCAGACGACCGAGGCCCAGAGGCAGGCGACCAGCCCGTCCCACTCGTAGAGCAGCCCCGACAGCACCGTGCCGGCCAGCCGCCCGCCGGCGTTCGCCATGTAATAGAAGCCGACGTTCATCGCCGCCCTCTCGTTGTCGGCGTAGGCGAGGATCAGGTAGGAGTGGACGGCGGAGTTCATGGCGAAAACCACCCCGAAGGCGATCAGCCCGACGACGATCACGAGGGTCGGGTCGGCGCCGGCCGAGAGTCCGATCGCGATCGCGGCGGGGAAGGCGGCCAGCACGAAGGCCAGCCAGGTCGCGGTGCGGCCGTCCGGCTCGGCGCCTCCCTCGGCGCCGCGACGGCGCACGAAGCCGGGAGCGGCCGCCTGCACGATCCCGTAGCCGATCACCCAGATCGCGAGGAAGCCGCCGGTCTGCCAGAAGCTCCAGCCGAGGACGGTCTCGAGGTAGACCGGCAGGCCGACCACGAACCAGACGTCGCGCGAGGCGAAGAGGAAGATGCGGGCGGCGGCGAGGATGTTGACGGCGCGGTTGTTGGAGAACATGTGCTTGAACTTGGCCGTCGCGTCGGGATGGCCGAGGTGTCCGTGCATCAATCGCGCGGTGACAAGCAGCGCCGCGAGGACGAACCCGGCCAGGATCGCCATCGAGGTCTGGAACCCGGCCAGGGTCAGCATCAGGCCGCCGAGGAAGAACCCCACTCCCTTGAGGGCGTTCTTGGAGCCGGTCAGGATCGCGACCCAGCGGTAGAGGGCGGATTCGTCGCCCTCCGGCACGACCAGCTTGACCGCGCTCTTGGAGCTCATCTTGGTCAGGTCCTTGGCGATCCCCGAGAAGGACTGGGAGACCATCACGTAGGGCACGACCAGCCACGCCTGCGGCACGAAGGCGAGCATGCTGACGGCGAAGATCTGGGTTCCGAGGCCCATGAAGAGCGTCGTCCGCAGCCCCCAGCGGGCGGCGAGCCAGCCGCCGACGAGGTTGGTGACGATGCCGAAGATCTCGTAGAAGACGAACAGCGAGGCGATCGTGAACGGGGAGTAGCCCTGTTCGTAGAAGTAGAAGAGCACCAGCATCCGGGTCGCGCCGTCGACCAGCGTCTCGACCCAGTAGGCGCCGGTGACGAGGACGTAGTTGCGCAGGTCGGCCCGGGGGCTCATCGGCAGGCGACCGTCCGCGCCAGCTCGACTAGGCGGTTGGCGTAGCCCCACTCGTTGTCATACCAGGCGAGGACCTTGACCTGCGTCCCCTCGACGACCATCGTCGAGAGGGCGTTGACGACGCCCGAGCGGGGGTCGTCGCGGTAGTCGACCGAGACGAGCGGGCGGGTCTCGTAGCCGAGGATCCCGGCCAGGGGCCCTGCGGCCGCGGCCTCGAGCAGGCCGTTGACCTCCTCGACGTCGGTCGGTCGGGCGACCTCGAAGACGCAATCGGTCAGCGAGGCGTTGAGCATCGGCACCCGCACCGCGAGCCCGTTCAGCCGCCCCTCCAGCTCGGGGAAGATCAGCCCGATCGCCGTCGCCGAGCCGGTCGTCGTCGGGATCAGCGAGAGGCTCGCGGCGCGGGCCCGGCGCAGGTCCTTGTGGGGGGCGTCGACGACCGTCTGAGTGTTGGTCATGTCGTGCAGCGTGGTGATCGACCCGTGGCTGATGCCGATCCCCTCGTGGATCGCCTTGACGACGGGCGCCAGGCAGTTGGTCGTGCAGGAGGCCGCGGTGAGGATCTCGTGTCGCTCCAACTCCTCGGGATCGTCGTTCACCCCGACCACGACGTTGAAGGCACCCTCCTTCACCGGCGCCGCGACTATCACCTTCCAGACACCCTGCTCGAAGTAGGGCGCGAGCGTCTCGGCGGTACGGAACTTGCCCGAACACTCGAGGACGATGTCGACTCCGGCCTCGGCCCAGGGCACCTCCACGGGATCGGCTGCGTTCGTGTAGGGGATGCTCTCGCCCTCGATCGCGAGCCTGTCCTCTTCGCCCTTGGCGGCGCCCGACCAGCGACCGTGGATCGAGTCGAACATCAGTAGATGGGCGGCCGTAGCGGCGTCACCCGCCACCTCGTTGACGTGGGCGAAGGTCAACTCCGGCCATCCCCACGCCGCCCGCAGGGCCAGCCGCCCCATCCGCCCGAAGCCGTTGATTCCAACGCGGGTGCTCATCAGCGCTCTCGCCCCGCAGACTATCCATTGACAAATGTGATTTCAATAGATATACGTAGATAGATGGCGGTCGATCTGGAGCTTGCGCCGAAGCAGAAGCGGCCGGCCGGCGAGCCCTGTTGCGAGCCGGTCGTCTACCCCGACATCGAGCGCGCCGAGGCCGAGCGCATGGCCAGGGTGGCGAAGGCGCTCGGCGATCCGATCCGGATGCAGCTCGCCGACGTCCTCCGCAAGCACGCCGGCAAGGTCTGCGTCTGCGAGCTGGTCCCGCTCTTCGACCTCTCCCAGCCGACCGTCTCCCATCACCTCAAGGTCCTGCGCGACGCCGGCATCGTCGAGTCCGAGCGCCAGGGCCTCTGGGCCTACTACTACGTGATCCCCGACGCCCTCGAGGAGCTCTCCGAGTGGCTGAGCTGACGGGCACGAAGACCCGTGGTGGTACTCCGGTGGTACACTAGCTTTGTGCCGACGCGACACCACCGTATCCAGGTCACCGAAGACCATGAGCTCAGCGCCGCATTGCGCGCCGCCGCGCCTCATCTGGCCGCCGGCCTACCCCGCTCCCAGCAGGTTCGCGAGCTTGCCATAGCCGGAGCGCGCCATCTCGCCGCGGTACCGCCGGACGAGGCAAAACGTCTGGAGTCATTGGAGAAGCTGGCCGAGCACTTCCGGAAGCCCGAGACCGCTCCCTGGGACCGGGAGGCGCTGCGCGAGGGAAAGCGCCGTGCCTGGCCGATCCGCTAGCAAGGACTCTTGGGGCGACCTACCCCTGGTCGTCGACACCTCAGCGTGGGCACGCGCCGAGCACCCGGCTGTTCGCGAGCGATGGCTCGCCGTCCTGCTTGATGACCGCCTGCGCCTCTGCCCGCCGATCCGTCTGGAGATCCTGCTGAGCGCTCGCGGCGGAGGTGAGTTCGACCAGCTCGCGGAGCACCTCGACACCATTCGCCCCGCACCGCTCAACGCCTCGATCGTCAGAGCCGCAGAGGCGGGAATGCAGGCTCTTGCCCACCGTTCCGCCGGAGCGCAGCGCCTGCCGATCGTCGACTACCTCGTCGCAGCGGCCGCCCAGGAGCTGGGTGCCGCGGTGGTCCACTACGACCGCGACTTCGACACGCTCGCCGAGCTGATGGAGTTCGAATCGATCTGGCTGGCCCCAGCCGGCGCGCTCCCGTAGAAATCATTCAGGCTCGAGTCTCTCGACCCTGGAGCAGGCGATACGAGCCGACCTCGTCGAGCTCGGTGACGACCGCGGGCTCCTCGCACCGCTCCCCGATGTCCTTCTGGAACTCCGCGAACGCCGGCAGGGCGAGGAGCGGGTTGTGCCCGTCCTCGGTCTCGATCGAGGCGATGTGGACGAAGCTGACCCCGTCCCCCAGCTTGAACGTCGCGTAGCGGAACCCCTCGGGCTCGGCGCTCTGCAGTTCCTCGTAGACGCCGCGGACCAGAGCCTCGTTCTCCTCCACCCGGTCGGGCTTGACCCTGTAGCGGATCATCACGCGTTTCATCTCATGCCCCCTGGGCTCTCGGCGCTATGTCGTGGTGTTCGCAGGCTACCCGCGACGAGCGGGCGGCGGCGTCATCAGCGCGACCGGAAGCGCGAGGCCGGCGGAGCGGCGCAGGGTGGCGATGCGGCGGCCGGGCTGGACGGCGGGACGGACCTCGCTGACCCGGTCGCCGAGCTCGGCGACGGTCGCGTCGAGGTCGGGGGCGAGGAGGGCGAGCCCCCAGAAGAAGGCGGGCCGGCCATCGCCGCCGGCGCGCTCGATCGCTTCGGGCGGCTCCTGGACGACCTCGAGGACGCTCACGCCGAGGCGGAAGAACGCCTGCCGCGGAGCGCCGGCGGACGTCGACTCCTCGCCCCGTCAACCTCGAACCCGAGCGCCGACCAGGCGCCCGGCGCGTCCGCGACCATAAGCTCGTCGATCGTCGGCTTCACGTCTCGCCCAAGCTGACGAACTGTCTACGCTGCCGCAAGGACGATCTCGCAACCGCCCGACTCATACGACGTAGCTTCGAGCGCACGCTTCTTGGGCAGCTTCGCGGCCTTGTCCTTCGGCCGGATGTCGATCATCAGCTCGAGGTCGAGTCCCTTCGCGACCCGAATCAAACGCTCGACGCTGGGATTGTGCTCGCCCAGCTCCATCCGCGCGACATCGGACTGATGAACTCCGAGATGCTTGGCCAACTGGCCCTGGGAAAGGCCATGGACCGCCCGATAGTGCGCAACCTCAACCGCGAGCCAGCGCGCGACAGCCGTCCGCTCCCAGATGGCCCGAAACTCCGGGTCGTGCAGATCTTCGGCGAGAACCTGCTCGTGCGGTATGAGTTGATCTAAGTCCATTCCATTCCCCGGCGGTTAAAATAACAACTTTGTAATTAGGGCTCACTTCTTGTCTGTCGGCCGCTTCAATCGGTCGAGGCGCAACCTTGGCTCTAGCTGCGCAGGCATCTCGTGGGTTCACATGCCTACAAGCCGTGGGAGAGAACGATTCTCCCCCCAACCACGACGCTCCGAAGATCAGATCAGCTTTCGTCGCCTCGCAAGAGCTCGTCGAGGGTGCTGCCGCTGAGGACCGACTGCGGCCGTTCGACGACGATGTCCGAGCCCGACCGCGCCTGCTCGTCGCGGCGCTTGATCAACAGCCACTGGGGCTTCGCGCCGGGGCGGGTGCGCTGCAGGGCGAAGCCGCCTTGCAGCTTCTCCCCGTGGAGGACGAACACGGCGTGGCCGCGCTCCAGCGCCTCGGGCCAGGACACCCGGCCACCCTGCTCGTAGCTGCCGCGGTCCCAGATGATGACGCCGCCGGCGTCGGCCCTCCCCTCGAAGTCGTTGTGGGAGACGTCGTGGTCCTCGACCTGTACCGCGAGGCGCTTGACGGCGGGGTCGAGCGAGGGACCCTTCGGGACCGCCCAGGAGCGCATCGTCCCGCCGACCTCCAGGCGCAGGTCGAAGTGACGCGCGGTGGCGGCGTGCTCCTGGACGACGAAGGCGCCGGCGCTGACGCCGCGGATCGCGAACTGCTCATGGCCCTCGACCTTGACGCTCTCAATCTCCACGTCGGCGACGTGCGCGCCCCGCGGGCCGTCGCGCAGAAACGACACCAGCCCCTCGACCGCCGCCGACGGCCCCTCGGCGTGGACCAGCACCGTCCCGTCCTCCCCGTTGCGCACCCAGCCCATCGCTCCAAGCCGACGCGCCCGCTGCAGCGTCGCGTCGCGGAACCCGACCCCCTGCACCTGCCCGCGCACGACGGCGCGCACCGCCGTCGTCTCCGCATCCGCTCGCTCACCCACGCCACCGATGGCGCTACCGTAGCTGCCCTCCTCGTCGATGGCCTCCGAGACCGCAGATCGCACCCATCCCAACGTGACCCTGGCGGTGCTCGCGCTCGGCGGGCTCGCCTACGCGATGCTCAGCTCGCTCGTGGTCCCGGCGCTGCCGACCATGGAGCGCGAGCTGCACACGACCGAGACCGGCATCACCTGGCTGCTCACCGGCTACCTGCTCGCCGCCTCGGTCGGCACCGCGATCATCGGCCGGCTCGGCGACATGTACGGCAAGGAGCGACTGCTGCTCTGGACCCTCGCGATCCTCAGCGTCGGCACCCTGCTCGCGGCCGTCGCCGGCTCGCTCCAGGTGCTGATCGCGGCGCGCGTCATCCAGGGCGTCGCCGGCGGAATCTTCCCGCTCGCCTTCGGCATCGTCCGCGACGAGTTCCCGCGCGAGAAGGTGGCGGGAGGGATCGGCCTGCTCTCGGCGATCCTCGGCGCCGGCGGCGGCGCCGGCATCGTCCTCTCGGGCGTGATCGTCGAGCACCTCGACTACCACTGGCTCTTCTGGATTCCCCTGGTCGCGGTCGTCGCCGCCGCGGTCCTCACCTGGCGCCTGGTCCCCGAATCTCCGGTGCGCGTCCCCGGCCGCGTCAACTGGCTCGCCGCGGCGCTGATGTCGATCGGCATCTCGACCGTGCTGCTGGCGATCAGCCAGACCACGGAATGGGGTTGGGTATCCGCGAAGACGATCGGCCTCGTCCTTGCGGGCTTCGTCTTCATCGCGGCCTGGATCGCGGTCGAGGTGCGCAGCGAAAGCCCGCTGGTCAACATGGCGATGATGCGCGTGCGCGGGGTCTGGACGACCAACGCGGCGGCCTTCCTGCTCGGCGCCGGCCTCTACGCGTCGTTCATCGTCTTCCCCCAGTTCGCCCAGCTGCCGACCAGCACCGGCTTCGGCTTCGGCGCCTCGGTCGTCGTCTCGGGGCTGTACCTGCTGCCGGCGACGATCGGAATGACGATTCTCGGGCTCAGGGCGGGCGCGATCTCCGCCCGCTTCGGCTCGCGGGCGGCGCTGCTGGGAGGCACCGTCTTCTCGATCGCCTCCTTCCTTATGCTGGCCCTCGCCCACAGCCATCCCTGGCAGTTCCTCGTCGCGGCCTCGCTGCTGGGAGTCGGGATCGGCCTCGCCTTCGCCGCGCTGGGCAACCTGATCGTCCAGGCCGTCCCCAGTCACCAGACCGGGGTCGCGAGCGGCGTCAACACGGTGATGCGAACGCTCGGCGGCGCGCTGGGGGGCCAGCTCTCGGCGACCTTCATCGCCGCGCACATGAGTGGCGGCTTCCCGACCGTGACCGGCTTCACCGAGACCTTCCTGATGGCGACCGGCTTCCTCGTCCTCTGCTTCCTCGCCGGCCTCCTGGTCCCCAAGGCGCTCGGCGGCTCGGAGCCGCTCGAGGTCCCGGCCGGCGCGGCGCCCGAGTGCGCCCAGGCCTGAGCGGCGCCGAGCACCCCGCGGACGCTACGCCTTGCCGACGCTCGCCAGGTATTCGTCGAGCCTCGTGGTCTCCTCGGTGTCCTCGTAGACCTCGTACTCGCGCAGTTTCCCCCAGGCGATCCGGCCCCAAAGCACGTAGCGGTTGTCGTAGACGCGCCCCTTCTCGGGATCGTCGAGGTGAATGTGGCCGCGGACGCAGATCGTCTGCCGCCAGGGGAACCCCTTGAGCACCACCTCGTCCGGGTAGATCTGCAGCCCGATCTCGACGAAGCGGTCGAGCCACCGCTCCAGCCCCCGCTTGTCGCTCGCCCCCGGCGCGAACGAGCTCTCGCCGGGAAATGAGAACTTGACGTCGTCGGCGTCCATCGCCAGCGTCGGCCCGGCGTCCCCTTCCCGGATCAGCCTCATGTTGCGGGCGATCATCTTCCCGGCCAGCCACGAAAGCATCGGCGCTCCCTCCGTCGTTGTCGCTTGGGGAGGCTAGCTTGCGGGGGTCGACTACCGGCTAAATATACTGATATTGATATATTCTTCATATGTCCTCGATTGCCGGCACCCTCCGCCAAGCTCGATTTGACGCGAATCTGTCGCAGGTCAACCTGGCCGCACGCGCCGGCACTTCGCAGTCGGCGCTCGCGCGGTATGAGACGGGCGCAGCGCTGCCCACCTTGCCGACGTTGGAGCGACTGCTGGCCGCGTGCGGGCGGCGTCTGGAAATTCAGACCCCGCCCGCCCAGCCTTCTGCCTCGACTACCTCCGTGCGAAGCCAATTGGGCCCACAGGCCGACTCGCTGCGCCGCCGGCGCCGCCGACTCCTCGATGCCGCCAAGAAGCATGGAGTCGGCAGGGTGCGTGTATTCGGATCTCTCGCTCGCGGGGAGGCGAAAACCGCAAGCGACATCGATCTTCTCGTCAACCTCAAACCCGACCGCACGCTTCTAGACCTCGCCGCCTTTCGCCGCGAGGCTGCGGAGATCCTCGACTTACCGGTCAACGTCGCAACCGCGGACATGCTCAAGGACCGCATCCGTGACGAGGTGCTCAGCGAGGCCCTGCCCCTATGAGCCGTGACGAGCAAGAGCGCCTACGTGGACATCGCGTGCTTGCCGGCGACTACTAGCGGGTCCCCTCTCCCTCTGAGCGACCGTAGCGATCCTGCAAGCGCACCACGTCATCGAAGTGCGGCGTTGAGACCTCCAGCACGACCGAGTCCTCAAGGGCCTCGATCGAATGAACGGTGCCGGGCTCGTTCCGCCACGCCTGTCCAGGCCCCAACTCTCGCTCGTTCAGCTCCTCGGCGCTTGGGCCCCGGGTCAGTCGCAGTCGGCCCGAGAGCAGGTAGGAGGTCTCGTCCTTCTCGCGATGGAACTGGAGGGAAAGCGCGTGGCCGGCGTTGACGACGAGAAGCTTGCCCGCGTAGTCGTCGGTGTGAGCCCACCAGATCTCATGTCCCCAAGGCTTCTCGACCCGCTGCGGCTCGCCATCCGACACGGGCGGATCGTATTGCCTTATTGCGCCTGTCCGCGAAGCCAGTCGACGACCTCGGCCGCGTTCCCCTGCGGCGGAAAGACCGGGTAGAAGACCTTCACTATCCGACCGGCCCGGGCGACGAAGGTGAGGCGGCGGTAGTAGCGAGCACCGCCGAGCCGAAACGCCGGCAGCCCGAGCTTCGAGGCAAGGACGAACTCGCTGTCGTTGAGCAGCGGATAGGGGATGTGCTCGCGTTCGGCGAACTCGCGCTGCTCCCCCATGTCCTGCCCGCTGAGGCCCATCACCGAAGCCCCGAGATCGCCGAGCTCCCGCACGTGGTCCCGGAACGCGCAGCTCTGCGGGGTGCAGCCCCGTGCGCCCGGCACCTGGTCCCAACCGGCCGGCAAAGGCCGACCCGGCACCCCGGTCCCGGGGTAGACATAGACCACGAGCGTCTCGCGGGCCGCGAGCGCAAGGTCGACGAGCCCGCCGGCGCTCGCCGGCAGTTCCACGGACGGCACCGGAGCGCCCGGCAGATGGTCGGCTGCGCCGTCCTTTTCGGGGACCGGCAGGTCGTCGGGGAGGGCGTGGAGGTCGGTCATGCTCCGCTTTCCGATCATTCATATCCTCTCAGAGGTGATCCCGAGAGACACGGCGGTGGCGCTCGCGTGGAGCGGCGGCAAGGACTCGGCGCTGGCGCTGTGGACGCTGCGGCGGGAGGGGACCGAGCCGGTGGCCCTGCTCACCACCTTCACCGAGGATTACGACCGGGTCAGCATGCACGGCGTGAGGCGGGAGCTGGTCCGGATGCAGGCCGAGGCGGCGGGCCTGCCGCTCGTCGAGGTCGACATCCCGGCCGCCTGTCCGAACGAGGTGTATGAGGCACGCATGGCCGCGGCACTGGAGGCGGCGCCACTCGACGGAGTCGGGGCGATCGCCTTCGCCGATCTCTTCCTCGAGGACATCCGCGCTTACCGCGAAGCGCGACTCGCCGGAGCCGAGCGGCGGGCACTGTTCCCGATCTGGGGCCGCAAGACGGACGACCTCGCCCGCGAGTTCGTCGACGCCGGCTTCGAGGCCATGCTCGTCTGCGTCGATCCGGCCCAGCTCGACCCCTCCTTTGCGGGGCGCTCGTTCGACCGAGCGCTGCTCGCGGATCTGCCGGACGGCGCCGACCCGTGCGGCGAGAACGGCGAGTTCCACACGTTCGTGCACGCCGGCCCGACCTTCGAGCGACCAATCCCGGTCGAGCTGGGTGACGCCGTGACTCGCGACGGCTTCGCCTTCCGGGACCTGCTCCCCAAAAGAGGAGCGAACGTCAGCGCAGCTCCGCGGTGACGAGGCGCACGCCGATGTCGAGCGAGGCTCGGGAGCGCAGGTGCCCGTAGCGGCGGTCCCACTCGCCGCTCTCGAGGTCGCGATGCAGCCGCTGCAGCGCCGGTTCGACCACGGCGTTCGGCAGCAGGTGCCAGATCGAGGAGGCCTTGCGCACGGCGGGGTCGAGCTGGGCCTCCGGCCGGCTCCAGAGGGCGACGCAGAAGCCGTCGGCGCAGTCGGCCGGCACCGGGATCGTGTCGATCCGCGGGTCGGGGAGGACGGCCTCGAGGTGCTCGATCGAGGGGAACGTCAAGCGGTCGTGCGCGACGATCTCGGGCAGGTAGTCGCGGCAGAGCCACATCTCGGCGGTCGTATCGAGGTCGAGGGTGAGGAGGACGACCCGGCGCCGGGTGACGCGCAGCGCCTCGGCCAGCCCGCGGTCGACGTCGTCCCAGTGCTGCATCGTGAACACGGCCATCGTCGCGTCGACGCTGTCGTCCTTCAGCGGCAGGGCCTCGGCGACTCCCCGGATCGCGGCGGCGGCGCCCGCAGGCCGCTGGGCGATCATCACCGGCGAGGGCTCGACGGCGACGACCTCGCGGTCCCGCGGCTCGTAGGAGCCGGCGCCCGCGCCGACGTTGAGGACGCTCTTGGCGTCGCCGAGCGCCCCCCGGATCGCCGCCTCAAGGCGCGGGTCGGCACGTCGGACCTCGCTGTAGTCGATGCCGATGCGGTCGTAGGCCGGGGCGATCACGACTTCGCCCCCATCTCGACCAGCAGCTCGACGAAGTCGCCGTAGAGGTCCTCGCGCACGGCGTCGGGGCTGACCAGCGCTTCCACCGCGAGGCCGATCCCGAGCGCCCGCAGCACCATCGCGAGGTCGCCGGGCGGTAGCGCGAACTCCGTCCCGGCCTCCTCCTGGTAGCCGGCGATGTAGTGGGCGACGGCCTCGCGCAGCGCCGCCGAGCGGGTGCCGAAGCGGCCGGCCAGCTCGGGGTCGCGACTGGCGTGGGCGATGAACTCCATGTGCAGGACGACCGAGGCGCGGTCCCTGCCGAGGCGCTCCATCCACTGGTCGGCGAGAGCCCGCGCCCGCGCCTCCAGCGGTGCGTCGTCGGGCAGCTCGGCCTGCGTCGCGGCCAGCTCGCGCGCCCGCTCCGCCATGTAGTCCTCGAAGACGGCGAGAAAGAGGTCCGCCTTGCCGTCGAAGTTGGAATAGACGGCGCCGTGCGAATAGCCGGCCTGCTCGGCGATCTCCTCGACCGAGGAGCCGTTGTAGCCGCGGCGGGCGAAGACCTCGGCCGCGGTCGCGATCAGCTCGGCCCGGGTGCGGGCCTGCTTCTCGGCGCGGGTCTCCCTCTTTCGCTTCACGGTCATTCAGATTGCAACTCCAACTCGAATGGTGATACTAATACAAAGGTGGACGACCCGGTCGAGATCCTCGCCCGCTGGCTCGAGGAGGCGCGCGGGGCCGGCGCGCCGGCCCCGGCGGCGATGACGCTGGCGACGGTGGGCGCCGACGGCCGGCCCTCCGCCCGCGTGGTCTCGCTCAAGCGCCTCGAAGCCGGCGCCCTCGTCTTCACCACCGGGCTCTGGACCCGCAAGGCGGTCGAGCTGCGCGACAACCCGCCGGCGGCGGCCGTGTTCCACTGGCCGAGCCTCGGGCGGCAGGCGCGAATCGAGGGCCGAGCCGAGATCGCGGAGCGCGAGCTGGCCGAGGAGCTGTTCGCGGCGCGGCCCCGCGGTCACCGGCTGCAGACGCTCGTCTCGCGGCAGGGCGAAGCGATCGACGACCTCGGCCCGCTGCGGGCGCGGCTCGAAGCGCTGGGCGCCGAGACCGCCGACCGGCCGATCCCCTGCCCGGACGACTGGGGCGCGATCCGCCTCGTCCCGGACGCGATCGAGCTCTGGACCGAGGGCGGCGACCGCCTCCACGACCGCCTCTCCTACCGGGCCGGCGCCGAAGGCTGGCAGCGCTCGCGCCTGGCGCCGTAGGGCTACCGACCCGGGCCGGCGGCGGAAGCTACCCTTGGCCGCCGCCCAAGGAAGCCAACGCGTGAGGTAGATCCGGCCGGCTCATACGCCCACTCGATCGCGCGGCGGGTGGATTCGCTTACTGTTTCTTCGGTCTCCACCGACGATTCAAATGCGGCCCAGCGCGACCATCCGCGTCACCGGCCTCGCGCACGATTTCGCCGTAGAGCGCTCATACCTGAGACGCGAGCCCCAGCTGGCGGACCATGTCGGCGTGGTCGTAGTAGGTGACGTAGCGGCAGATCAGTTTGCCGCGAAACGTCCACTGGTCGATGCCGTTGAGGGCGAAACTCGCCTGGCCCGGAGCGATGCCGGCCTCTCGGGAGCCGGCCATCGTTCCGCTCATCCGGTAGGGGCAGAGGACAAGCGGCTCGATTGGCGAGATGTAGAGCCGGTCGGTCTCCTCGACGCGGAAGTCGGGAAAGGCCGCGAAGGTGAAAGCGGCGAAGTCGCGCAGCGCCTGGTGGCCGTGGGCGGTGCCGTCGGGCAGTGCCACATCGTTCCAGACGACGTCCTCGGTGCAGAGGGGAAGCAGGGCGTCGGGGTCGTGGTCGTTCCAAGCCGCGGCGAAGCGCGTGCCCCACTCCTCCACGAAGGCGGGGTCGAGCTGTGGGTTTGCGGTCATGGCGTGCATGGTTGTCTCCTCTCGGGGCGTTGATCAGGACTCGGCGAACTGGCCGTGAAAGCCGAAGGGAATGTGGTGTGGGACGACAGCGCGGGCAAGCTCGTCGAGGTCGGTGGCGTCGAGGACGAGCAGGTAGGAGTTGCCGAGTTCGGAGTCGAGGACGACCGAGAGCAGCACCCCGTCGTCCTCGTCCTCGGCGCCGGGGCGAGCAACGAAGACGGGCTCGCCGGGAAAGGCGCCGGGCTCTGACCAGGATCGCCGCGAGCCGTCGCTTACGTCGACCTTGACGATCTGCTCGACCCAGCCGCCGGGGCCGAGGTCGTTGCCCCAGACGTAGCGGTAGGGGCGAGCGTTGCAGCGTTCGTAGTTGATCCGCGGCAGCTCCAGCCCCCCCTCGCAGAGGCGCTCGCGCGTCACCGTGCGATCGCTGGTGTCGAGGCGGAAGCGGATCAGCTCGGCGCCGGGGACCGGCTTGCCGGCGCGGAGGCGATCGAGGTAGAGATCCTCGACGATGCCGGCGTCGGGATAGGCGCAGAGGTCGACGACGACCGCCTCGTCCTCCTCGTAGGCGTTGACGTGGTGGAAGGCGAAGCAGGCCTCGCTCTCAAAGCCCCCGAGCGCCTCGCCGCTCTCGCGGTCGATCAGGGTGAAGCGGGTGCCGCGCTCGGGTCGCCAGCGGTAGTTCTCTATATAGGGCTTGTTTGCGAGGGCGAGGCGCAGCGGGTTGACCACCAGCGGAAACTCCGCGAGGACGATCCAGCGCTCGCTGAGGCCGAAGGAGTGCATCAGTGCCGGTTCGCGGACCGGCAGGCTGGCGATCAGTCGCGGCTCGGTCCGCTCGGGCGGTATTTCGAAGAAGCGGTAGCTGCTGCGCGGACCGAGCTTGGCGGCGTAGTTGAGCAGCGCGCCCGCCTCGGCGCCGGCGTGGGGGTGGGCGGTGGAGAGATGGCCGATCGGCTTGTAGGGGCGGACCCTGGCCGCAGCCAGGGTCTCGGGGTCGAACTCGACCGCCAGCGGGGTCTCGGTCATCGCGATGAAGCGATCGCCGAGCTTGGCGACGTTGATCGTCGCGTTGTCGGAGAGCGCCTCCGTGGTGAACATGGCCTGCACCCGTTTGAAGATCGAGCGGCAGGGGTCGGTGGCGAACTCGCTGTAGGCGAGCTCACCGCGCTCCTTCGCCGCCCGGTAAGAGCGGCTCTCCAGGAAGCGGCTGCCATAGGAGACCTCGCCGGCAGCGATCGTGAAGCGGTGCAGCATCGCCAGGCCGTCGAACCAGTGGCGAAGGGGCTGCTCACCGACCTCGAACTTGGCCGGGCCGACTCGCAGCAGCGAGCCGGCGAGCCAGGCGGGGATCTCACCCTTCAACGGCAACTGGGCCAGCCTCAGCTCCTCCCCCAGCGAGCTGAAGCCGAGACTCTGGGCGGGTGCTTGGACGCTCGTGGCGGTGGCGGGCATGGCTTGCGTTCCTTTCTGCGCTTCGATATGACAACTCCGATACATCGGAGCAGATAGGCGTAGGATGCGCAAGAGGTCCCGCAGAACCGGTCCCGTCGAACCGATTGGAGCCCGAGTTGAAGCTCAAGCCCCCCGCCTTCCTGATGCTCGGCATGGTCCGCCTCGGCGCCAGCTCCGGATATGCGATCAAGAAGGCAGCCGATGCCTCCACTCGCTTCTTCTGGCCGACCTCCCTGGCTCAGGTCTACCCCGAGCTGGCGCGCCTGGAGCAGGCCGGTCTGCTCGGCCGTCGCGACGACCCGCAGGGGGCGCGGACTCGCTCCGCGTATGAGCTGACCGCGACGGGGGAAGAGGCGCTGCTCGCCTGGCTGCGCTCGCCGCAGGAGGCGCCGACCCAGCTCCGCGACGAAGGCATCCTGCGGCTCTTCTTCGCCGACGCGCTGCCAGCTTCAGAGCAGCTGGCGCTGGTGAAACGGCTGCGCGAGCGCGCCGAGACGGGCGCCGCCTACATGCGCACCGAGATCCTCCCCCAGGCCGAGGTGCTGGAGCAGGCGGGCAGCCGCTACCCGCTCCTCGCCGCCCGCCTCGGCGCCGAGACCTACGGCTACGTCGCGCGGTGGCTCGGGCGCCTGGAGGCGCAGCTGGAGTCCGAGCGCGAGGGCGGGTGAGGATGGCCTCCACTTCGGTGACGCTGCTGGGCTTCCCGACTCCGACTCGGGCGTTGCATCGAGAATGCCTTCGTGACTGACCTGAACGGCGTTGCCATCCGCGCTGCGGCGTCCACCGATGCCGAGGCGGTGTGCCGCATCTACAACGCGGCGCTCGCCGAACGGGGATCGACCTTCGAGACCGAGCCGCGGTCGGCCGAGGATTTCGAAGGGCGGATCGACGACGCGCGGTTTCCGTTGCTGGTGAGCGATGCCGGCGAGGGCATCATCGGTTGGGCGGGGCTCGCCTCCTACAGCAGCCGCTCCTGCTACGCCGGAATCGGCGAGTGCAGCATTTACGTCGCCGTCGATGCGCGAGGTCGCGGCGTCGGCACGGCGCTGACCGAAGCGCTCGCCGAAGCGGCCGAGGAGAGCGGATTTCACAAGCTGATCGGCAAGCTCTTCACCGACAACGAAGCCAGCATCCGCCTCGTCGAGCGCTGCGGCTTTCTCCCGGTCGGCCTACACCGTCAACACGGGCAACTCGACGACGCCTGGCGCGACGTTCTGGTCGTCGAGCGGCTGCTGGCTATTCCCTGACGTAGCGTGCGAAGTGGTGGAAGGCGATGACCATGCCGGCGTTCAGGTGGAGC
Organism: uncultured Solirubrobacterales bacterium; assembly: GCA_963702955.1. Lineage (GTDB taxonomy): Bacteria > Actinomycetota > Thermoleophilia > Solirubrobacterales > 70-9 > VRUE01. The sequence continues at coordinate 1,027,204 of OY969774.1, forward strand.
CGGTGGGAATCCAAGGAGAGTCCTCCTCATGTCTTCTGAGCGGATCTTGGCGCGCTGCGAAGGGCCCGAGAGAGCAGGCCGACAGCGAGCGCATTCCCGACAGCTCCGCCGACATGGACGAAACGCGGCCGGCCTCGCAGGGCGGCCACATGATTGAGGCCGAGGGCAACAGAGAGGATGCGCAGGCTGTGCGCGAGCGTGATCGCCGCCGGCTCGTTCGGTTTGAGGAGGCCGCGGACGAGAGCGGACGATAGACCCACGTTCCAGAGGGCGATCTCGCGCTGCCAGCCCGCTGAATGTCGCCAGGTCGAGTGCCGAGCTGCCGCTCGGGACGCAAAGGCCTGCACGAGGAGCGCGTTCAGGCTGAACCAAAGCCACCAGAGCAGTCCCGGGCGAATCTTGCGGATGAGCTGATCGCGGTCGCTCGACTCCACAGGGGGCGATGCTACTGGCTAAAGACCGACGCGATGACGTGGGCTGCGATCCGCCGCGATGATGTGGGCTATCGCGATTCCCACTTTGGCGCCTACGACAACACCTCGTCAACATCGTCTGCCCCCACGTTAGCCGCGTCCGATTCATCGACATTGGACGCCCTCTGACCGTCGGCGTGTCGCTGTAACCGGCTGCGCTCGACCCGACGCATTCGGGGTGACGTTGGGGCGGGCCGCCCCAGTCTGGGCCTTGCCCGCCCCTTTGCTCTTGGGGCCGAGGAGCATGTCCCCATGTGCCGGATTCACTTCATACAGATACTGCGAATGGCCGGACGCTCTCACGATTCTCTTTCCGACTCCTTCGGAGATTCGAATGCGCCAAGCCCTACCGTCATGGCGATCGGTTTCTCGTCCGACTTCTCCATGCGGACAATGGCGCACTCTTGCTCCTCGAGGATTAACGCAAGCAGGGCGCCGAGTTCCACCGCCACCTTGTCCCATCCCCGCTGGTCGAGCTGGAGCAGCGACCAGGCGAGACAACCGTCCTTGCGAGCATCGAAGGTGCCCGCCTTCATTGCCTCTTTGACGTGGGCGGACAGCTGTTCGAAAGTCCTCCAGCTATCGGTCTGCCTAACCGAGTCCGGTACTTCAGCCCAGGGACCTTTCGTGCCGTTGGAGATGGCGGGTCCGGTCGCGCGGTAGAACTTCTCGGTCGCCCCCCTGCGCCTTCCCCCGGTCTTTTGATCAACCTGCTTCAGCCAGCAGATTTCCGCGAGCTTTTTCAAACGACGACGGACGCCGTCCTCGTTCACGCCGAATTTCTCGCCGAACTCGGCGTAGAGCTGTGGCGCGCTTATCTCCCGACGGTTCGCCTCGTCGATTATCTGCACGCAAACCTCATCGGCGAACACTTTCGAGAGCCGCACCGGAAAGGGGATCAGAGGCTCTTGGCTATCCACGAGAGCGGGCCCGATTCGTCCGTCGCCCCTCGTCGGGGACTCGAACGCGATCTGGACGACGCTAGCCCGAATTGGCTGCTCGCCGGAGTGACTCATTCGAAGCCTGGCGTCGTCCTGCTCCTCGAAGAGCGAGATGAAATGCGCGTTGACGGCCTCGATCACCCGACCCCAGCCGACCTCATCGAGACGAAGCGACCTGAAGATCAGGCCACGAGTCGGGCGCGCGTCGACCGTCCCGGCCACAATCGCCTCGCGCAGCCGCGCGGCGATCTGCTTGAACGAATTCCAACTGAACGCGACCCGGATCGAGTACGGCAACAACGCCCAAGTCTCGGGATCGAAGAAGGCCAGGTCGGTCGCCCGATAGAAATGCTCAGTTGCACCTCGTCGGCTGCCTCCCGGCCCCTCGCTGCGGATGTACCTGAGCCAGCCGTGTTCGACGAGCTTCTCGAAGTTCTGAGTGACTCGTGAGATCGAGCCCCCGCCGAACTCTTCATAGAACTGTTTCGGACTCATTTCGCGCATGTACAGCTCGGTCACGATCTTCAGCCGAAGCTCGATGGCGAAGACGACCGAGAGCCGGCGCAGGTGCGCCGCCTGAGACTTGATGCCGATCCAGATTCTGGCTGCCACGCGACTCCTCTCGACTGCTTCTGACTTCGCTGAGTGCCGCAGAGTCTAGGTGGTTATCCAAAGGAAACCAATCTAGTCCCCAAACCCTTTTCCCCCTACGTTTAATCAGGATTTTCTTAGTAATCACGAAGGGGGTGACAAAATGAAGCTCGCATCAAGCCACTCGGCTCTGCCGGTCGTGTCGATCAGGAAGGTCGGCTGATTCCGGAGGCAGGAGCCGGACTCCCGGTCCCTGCGGGCGGGGGTTTCGGCCCCCGCCTAGCAGACTCGGACATCGCGTACAACCCCGCTTTAATGGCAGAACGTGAAATGGTGGAGATCACCGAAGCTCTGCTCTGGATCGACCTGCCGCTCTCGGCAATCGACCTTCTTCGGGTCTTTGCCGCCCAACGCAGCGGGCTGCGGATAGAACGTCACCTCCGGCGCCTCCACAAACTCGGCGCTGTGACACCGGAGGGCAACGGGCATGCTCGCGGCCCGATGGGGCAACCTTCCTATCGCCTGGTGAAGCGGCCAAGGCCGTGAGCGATTCGACCAAGTACGACCCCGAGTTTGTCGCCCGCGCGGTTTTGGAAGCTATTCCCTGACGTAGCGCGCGAAGTGGTGGGAGGCGATGACCATGCCGGCGTTCAGGTAGAGCCGGTGGGCGTCGGCGCGGTCGAGGCCGACGCCCGAATCGAGGTGAAGTTGACCGCAACCCAGGCGCTTCCCCTCCCCCAGCAGCCAGTCGAGCAACGCCCGCGCGTGGCCGCGACGCCTTGCATCCGGCAGCGTCGAGAGATCGTCAACGTAGAGGTAGTAGCCCCAGGCAAGGCTGTGACTGGTGCGAAACCCTGCGACGGCGACCGCCTCCGGCTCGCCGTCCTCGAATGCGGCGACGAGCCGGTAGCCCTCCGCTCGCTGAACCTCGTCAACCGCGCGGACAAACGACTCCTCGTCGCCGAGGTTCGCCCTCAACGCCCGCATCGCGCGAAAGGCCGAGCCGGTGTCGGGCGGAATCACCTCGCGAATCACGCGCGCCATCCTAGATCGCGGGGCGATCGCCCACCCTGCCAGGATTCCGGTCATGGACCGGGAGTCCGATGACGAGCCGATCCGGCTCTCTCCATATGACCCGGACTGGCCGGGCCGGTTCGAGCGGGAGCGGGCGCTGCTGCAGGAGGCGATCGGCGAGTGGGTCGTCGGCGGCATCCACCACGTCGGCAGCACCGCCGTGCCCGGGCTGGAAGCTAAGCCGATAATCGACATCCTGGTCGGCGTCCGCGACCTCGACGAGTCGCGGGCGTGCTTCGAGCCGCTGGCCCGGCTCGGCTACCTGTACGCGCCGTACCTCCCCGACGAGATGCACTGGTTCTGCAAGCCCGACCCGAGCCGGCGCACCCACCACCTCCACCTCGTCCCGGCCGGCTCCCGGCGCTACGAGGAGGAGCCGGCGTTCCGCGATCGACTACGAGCCGACCCCACGGCCGCCGGCGAATACGCCGCTCTCAAGCGCGACCTCGCCGGTCGCTTCGAGCACGACCGCGAGGGCTACACCGCCGCCAAGGCAGAGTTCATCCGCCGGACGCTCGACGGCGAATAGGCACGCAGCCCGGCGGGCTAGAGATTGCGGACTCGCCGGCCGATCTCACGATCCCGCGGATAGCCGGCGGCCTCCCAGAACGCTGCGGCCACCTCGTCCTCGAAGGAGACCAAAGCGGTTACCCGACGGGCCCCGCAGTCGCGCAGATACTCCTCGCCGGCTCGCGTCAGCGCGAGCCCGATGCCCTCCCGCCGATGCCCGTCGCGAACGGCGAGCCGGTACATGTTCCCCCGCCACCCGTCCCAGGCGGCGATCAGGGCGCCGACGATCTCTCCGTCGCGCTCGGCGACGAGGAGGGCGGCCGGGGAATCGGCAACCAGGCGCTCGACGTCTTCGGTGCGGTCGGGCGCGCTCGCGTGCTCGCTGCGCGCCCCAGCCCACAGCTCCAGCACCGCCGGCACATCGGATAGTCAACATCGCCGAATGGTGATTCCCTCGCCGGTCAAGAGCGAAGCGTAGAGGGCGAGTCCCGGTCGATGCTAGCGTGGCTTCTGATGTAGTTCGATCGGCACGGCCGATCCCTGGGGAAACCGAATCGAGTTGATCGCGGCGCCTCGATCGCGTGCGAGCTCGGGCACGGAATCGGGCGCTTCGGCAACCGCGATCTCTTCCAGGGTCTCGCGAAGCTGGGCGACCTTCTCGCTGCCGTAACGCTCCATCCAACGCTTTTCGACCTCGGCGAAGAGGCCGAAGCCGAGTGCCTGGGCCGCTTCGCCGCGCTCGGTGAGGCAGATCAGCTTGGCGCGGCGGTCGTCGGGGTCGGGCACGCGCTTGACGTAGCCGCGCTCGACCAGGTCGTTGACGATCTCGCCGACGGACTGCTTGGTCATGCTCGCCAGCCCGGCCAGCCGGGTCAGCCGCATCCCCTCCCCTTTGACGAAGCGGAAGACACAGCCGTGGGTGGGCCTGATGTCGGCGTACTCCGACCCCTCGAGGTCGACCCTGAACTCGGCGAGCATCGCCTCGAGGGCGACGTCGAGCAGGCCGGTGAGGGGGATCCGGGCGGCGGGTTTGTCGGTGGCGGAAGGCATATCGTCAGGAAGCCTGATAAGGTCGCCTAGTCAAGTTGCCTGACAAGGCTTCCTTACGAATTGTACCCGATGCACAGGAGACCTCAGATGCACTCCAACGCGAACCGCAAGTGGTGGACGCTCGGCGCGGTCTGCGTCGCCACCTTCATGCTTCTGCTCGACATCACCGTCGTCAACACGGCCCTGCCGGCGATTCAGAAGGACCTCGGCGGCAGTTTCACCGACCTGCAGTGGGTGATCGACGCCTACGCGCTCTCGCTGGCGGCGCTGGTCCTCACCGCCGGCTCGCTGGCCGACCGGCTCGGGCGCAGGCGCGTCTTCGCCTTCGGGCTGGCGGTCTTCTCGGCCGCCTCGCTGCTCTGCGCGCTGTCCCCTGACCCGACCTTCCTCAACCTCGCGCGCGGCCTGCAGGGCGTCGGCGGCGCGGTGATGTTCGCCGTCTCCCTGGCGCTGGTCGCCCAGGAGTTCCCCAGCGGCCCCGAGCGCGGGATGGCGATGGGGATCTACGGGGGAACGATCGGCATCGCCGTCGCGATCGGCCCACTGCTCGGCGGCCTGCTCACCGACGGCCTCGGCTGGCAGTCGGTCTTCCTGATCAACGTGCCGATCGGCGTCGCGGCGCTGGCGGTCACCTACTGGAAGCTGGCCGAGTCCCGCGATCCCGACGCGACCCGGATCGATTGGGGCGGACTGCTCACCTTCTCCAGCGCCCTCTTCGTCCTGGTGCTGGCGCTGGTGCGCGGCAATGCCGAGGGCTGGGGCAGCGCCCCGATCGTCTCGCTGTTCGCCGCGGCGGCGCTGCTGCTGGTCGCCTTCGTCGCCATCGAGCGCCGCGTCGCCGAGCCGATGCTGCCGCTCGGCCTGTTCCGCCGCCGCGCTTTCACCGGCGTCCAGCTCGCCGCCTTCGCGGTCTCCGGCTCGATGTTCGCGCTGTTCCTCTACCTCACCCTCTACCTGCAGAGCTTCCTCGGCTTCTCGCCGATCGAGGCCGGCGTCCGCTACCTGCCGATCACCCTCGGCGCCTTCTTCGTCGCGCCGCTGGCGGGGATGGCGCTGGCGCGGGTCCAGGCCCGCTACCTGATGAGCGCCGGTCTCGCCCTCACCGGTCTCGGGCTGCTGCTGATGGGGAACCTGCACATGAGCTCGGAATGGACGGCGCTGCTGCTCGGCTTCGTCGTCTCCGGGATCGGCGTCGGCCTGATCAACCCGGTGGTCGCCGACGTCGCCCTCAGCGTCGTCCCCAAAGAGCAGAGCGGGATGGCGGCCGGGATCAACGACACCTTTCGCCAGGTCGGGATCGCCGTCGGGATCGCCACCTGGGGAGCGATCTTCCTCGGCGCCGGCGCCTCGAAGGCGCAGCAGGTCGCGGGCGGCGCCGTCAGCGGCAGCGAAGCGCGCCATCTGGTCGAAGCGACCTCCTCCGGCGCCCTCCCCCAAGCGCTCTCCGCTGTGCCCCGGCAGGCCCGCAGCCTGGTCGGCAACGCCGCCGAACAGGGCTTCCTCCACGGCCTCAACGAGATCCTCCTGCTCGGCGCGATCCTCTCCTTCGCCGGCGCCGCGCTGGCGCTGTGGCTGGTCCGCGAGAGCGAGATCGAGCGCGAGACGCTGGTCGGGACGGCGCTGGAGCCTGAGTCTGAGCCTGAGCCGGCGCGGACCTGACACGCTTGGCGCGCGGGTCTCGAAGCAGAGCCGATGAGCAACGGCACCGCTAATCTGCACGCAGCGTGGCGGCCATAGTTCAACGGTAGAACTTCGCGTTGTGGTCGCGACAATGAGGGTTCGATTCCCTCTGGTCGCCTTCCTCGCTTGCCCTGGGACTGAGTCCCAGGGCGCCTTGTCCTGCTCCGGGTGGCCGGCGGGCGCTATCCGGGGCGGTGGGAGGCCGTCAGGTCGGCGAAGGAGCGGAAGCCCGGTGTGGAGCGGGCGACCAGGTCCAGCTCGGCGTCACCGGCCTGCCAGCGCAGGGTCTCCGCGGCCCCCGGCCCCAGCGCCTCCGTCGCCTCACTTGCCATCGCCGGCACGGACAGCCAGCGGTCGACCAGGGCGGCGTCCGCCTCGGCGTGGAAGAGGACGCCCCAGGCGTTGTCGACCCGGAACGCCTGGTGCCGCGTCCGCGCCGAGGAAGCAAGCGGCTGGGCCCCCGGCGGCAGCTCGAAGACGTCGCCGTGCCAGTGCAGGACCGTCGTGCTTGGCGCCAGGGCGCCGAGCACGGGGTCGGTCGGGTCATGGATCTCGACCGGGGCGAAGCCGAGCTCCGGCCTCTCCCCCGGCCGCACCTCCACTCCCAGCGCCCGCGCCAGGAGCTGGGCGCCGAGGCAGACGCCGAGGACCGGTATCTCCAGGCGCACCGCCTCCGCCAGCCACTCGCGCTCCGCCGCCAGGCCCGGGTAGCGCTCGACCTCGTCGACGTTCATCGGGCCACCCATCGCCACGGCTCCGTCGACCTCGGCGTGCTCGGGCAGGCGTTCCCCGGCCAGGGGCGCGACGCCGATTACGTCCAGCTCACCGCAGGCGTCGAGGATTCGGTGCGGCGCCTCCCAGGGCACGTGCTGGATCGCCAGCAGAGTCGGACGCTTGTCGCTCACCCGCCGCAGGCTAACCGCGCTACGGTTGGCGGGTGCCGCAGCGATTCGGGATCGCCCTCTTCAAGCCGGAGGCTCGTCCGGCGACCGCCACCGGCGCCAAGGCGGTCGGCGCCCTCGCGGTCGGCGCGGCGGCGATCGGTGGCTTTGCGATCGGACGGCTGAGCATAGGCAGGCTGGCGATCGGCAAGCTGAAGATCGGCGAGCTCGAGGTCGAGAAACTGCGGGTGCACGACGACTCGTCGCGCTGATGGCGACGACGTGCCAAGGATTGACCGCCCATAGTGGTGGTCAATCCTTGGCACGTCTGCTGGCGGCGCTTGCGGCGGCGCTGCTCGTGGCCGCCGTGAGCGCGCCCACCGCCCGCGCGCTCGGTCCCTACCCCGACCTCGGCAGCTGCCCGGTCTTTCCGCAGCCGCCCGCCTCGCTCTCGCCCACCGCCCCCTCCCTCCCCGGCGAGACCGCCTGGAACCAGGACGTCTCCCGCGCCCCCCTCGCTCCCGACTCCGCCGCCGTCATCGCCTACATCGACGCGCACGGCGGCGACCACCTGCATCCCGACTTCGGCTCGCCGCGCGCCTACGGCTTCCCCTACGCCGTGGTCGGCGCCGGCCAACCGGAGCTGCGGATCCACTACACCGCCTACGGCGACGAGAGCGATCCAGGGCCGTTCCCGATCCCCGCCGCCGCCCCGGTCGAGGGCGGCGCCGGCAGCGCCGGCGACCGCCACGTGCTCGTCGTCGACCGCTCGCGCTGCGTCCTCTACGAGCTCTACCGCGGCTTCTTCGAAGGCGGCACGAGTCCCCACTGGAATGCCGACTCGGGCGCCCGCTGGGACCTGCGCTCGGCGGCACGGCGGCCCGACTCGTGGACCTCGGCCGACGCCGCCGGGCTGCCGATCTTCCCCGGCCTGGCCCGCTACGACGAGGTCGCCTCGGGGCACCTCGACCACGCCCTCCGCGTCACCTTCGACAGCACCCGCGACGCCTGGGTCCATCCCGGCTCCCACTGCGCCGGCGACACCGCGAACCCGCACGCGCCGGCGATGGGGACGCGGCTGCGGCTGAAGCGCTCCTACGGCCTCGGCGGCTTCAGCGGCGCCGCCCGCACGATCGCCGTAGCGCTGAAGCGCTACGGGTTGATCGTCGCCGACAACGGCTCCAACTGGTACTTCGGCGGCACCAGCGACCGCCGCTGGGACGACTCCGACCTGGACCAGCTGAAGCGGATCCCGGGCCGCGCCTTCCAGGTCGTGCGCAGCGCCGCACCCGTCCACGCCTGCTGAAGCCTGAGAAACCTCTAAGGCGGCGTTGTCCTCGGCTTAGGGGACGCTGCGGAGACTGCGCAGCGTGGATGACCTGCGCCGACTCGAGGCCAAGGGGCTGGCCCGCGCCAAGGCGCGCTCGCGCCGCCTGCGCGTCTCGCGCATCCGCAGCCTCACCTTCCGCGGCTCGCTGGCGCTCTTCCTGCTGCTCTGGGCGGTCATCTTCGTGCAGCTCGCCAGCGGCAACGACCCGGCGCTGAGCAGCATCCCCAAGCCCCGCCACCGCAAGCAGGCGCCGCTCGCCGCGCGCGAACCGCAGGAGAGCCGCGAACCGGCGCCGGAATTCGAACCCGAAGAAGTCGAAGAAGCGGCAGCAGCGGAACCCGGACTCGAAGAAACCGAAGCCGAACCGGAAGCCGAATTCGAATCCGAAGCGGAAGCCGAACCCGAAGTCGAATTCGAAGAACCGGCGCCGGAACCCGAACCGGAACCGGTCGTCACCGCGTCCTCGTGACCTCGGTCGGCCCGCACGTCTTCTGGATCACCAGCCGGGCAGCCGGGATCGCCACGCTCGTCCTCTCCAGCGCCTCGCTCAGCGCCGGCCTGCTGATCCGCAGCCGCGGCGAACGGCGCCTGCTCGGCGGCGAATCCCGGGCGCTGCACGAGTCCCTCGCGCTGGCCACGCTGGCCGCTCTCGCCGTGCACGGGCTGGCGCTGCTCGGCGACGGCTACCTCCACCCCAGCCCGATCGAAATCTCCATCCCCTTCACCACCACCTACCGCCCCGTCTGGACCGGGATCGGGATCGTCGCCGGCTGGGGGCTGGCGATCCTCGGCCTCACCTACTACGCCCGCGACGCGATCGGCCAGGCGCGCTGGCGGATGCTGCACCGCTTCATCGCCGTCTTCTGGGTGCTGGGAATCGTCCACACGCTCGGCGCCGGCACCGATGCCGGCCAGCTATGGCTCCTCGCGGTGATGGCGATCCCGACCGTCCCCGCCGCGGTCCTGCTGATCGGCCGCCTGCTCGGCCCGCCCCGAGAGCGCGCCCCGGGACCGCGGCTTCAGCCGGTGACCGAGCCGAGCACGATGCGGCGGAACTCCGGCTGAAGGCGCGATCCGAGCTCGGCTGCGGCATCGTCTGCGCCGCCATCGTCCCCTGAGCCGCCGCTGACCAGCACCACCTCGCTCGCCGGATAGCTCTGAAGCTGATCCTCGACGGCCTGCACGACGTCCTCGTCGCCGACCCGCGCCTCGGCCGCGATGCCGACCTTGGCGAGCGCGGCGACGGTAGCGACCAGGTTCTCCTGCGCGTGATGGCGCGCTCCCTCGACGTCCGAGGCCCAGCGGTCGAGGAAGCCGATCCGCGCCGGCGCGAGGACGAGCACGTCGGCGTCTCCCTCCCCGTCATCCGACCGGATCGCCCGCGCGATTTCGGCGACCGCCCCCGGCTCCTCGACCGGACAGGTGACGACGACGAGCACGTGACGGCCGGGGCCTTCGGCCTTCGGCGCCGCGATCGGACCGCGCGGCCGCTGCCGCACCGCGACCATCACCAGCCCGACCCCGACCAGGGCGCCGATCGCCACCCCGACGCCGGGCCCACCGACGGCAAACGCCACCGCGATCGGAACTGCGATCGCGGCGACGATTACCGGAAGCTTCCAGGGCGCCATCGACGAGATTGTCGCCGACGCCGGTTCCTACACGCGTCTGCCGCCCCGGCCGAGCATCGGCGAGATCATCAACGCCAGCCCGATCAGGATCACGATGATGCCGAGGATGTAGTTGACGAGGATCGCCAGAACGATCCCGATGACGATGAGGAGTAGCGAGCTTGGAATCATGCCGCTCACCTACCCCTGCCCCGCTTTGCCTTAAACGCCTGAACCTTTCAACACGGCGCTCGAATCGACCTAACCCGCCCTCGCGATCCAGACGATCCCGGCGATCGAAGCGCTCGCAAGCAGCGCCAGCGCGATGTCCGTACGACGTTCGGAGTCGGTCATTGCACTAGTTACAACAGCCACGAGTACCGAACGTTGCGGAAACACCCCCGGCTGGATTCGAACCAGCGACCCACGGCTTAGAAGGCCGTCGCTCTGTCCACTGAGCTACGGGGGCCTGCGCCTAGGTTAAGGATGCTCGCGGCAGCCGGCCGGGTCGAGCTTGCCCTTGACCCGGAAGACGTAATCGGGCTCCGGCGTGATTTCCGGCTCGGCGATGATCTGTTCGAGCGCCGGGTCGGTCTTCAGCCAGGCGTAGATCGGGAACCAGTCGGGCGCCAGTTCGGAGTCCTGGGTGAACTGGCTGACGATCAGGAAGTCGTAGTTCCCGGCGTTGACCCGGCGGCGGAACTGAGCGCAGCTCGTCGCCAGGCGGTAGGTGCCGCGCGGCCCCGGCACGCCGATGTACTGGACGTAGTTGTTGAGGTTGGCGCCGTAGAAGCCGTACTGGCCGAAGAAGATCTCGCCGGAGCCGGCGATGCCGATCCGCTTGTTCTGCTGCTTGCGGGCGAAGGCGTAGGCGCGCTTCGGACCGCCTTCGCCGAGGAAGGGCGAGGTGCGGGTGTAATGCTGGTTGTAGTACTGGACCTCCTGGGCGCGGCCGAGCACCACCGCCAGCAGGACCACCCCTGCGGCCACGGCGACCGCCGCGCCGCGCCCGATCAGCCGCCGCGACCGTCCCAGCCCCAGCCCGAAGGGAACCCAGACCAGCGCCAGGGTGAGGAAGATCGTGCCGACGATGTAGCCCGTGTACCAGCGTGGGGTGGTCAGCACGGTGATCGCGTATACCCCGGTCAGGAAGAGCAGCGTCTGCCAGGCGCGCGAGTCCGGCGCCCGCAGCGGCCGGGCGATCGGCAGCAGCGTCATCGCCAGCACCAGCCCCGGGATCAGGTAGCGGGTGTTGGTGAAGAAGCCGGTCGGCGAGCCGTCCTGCCCGGCCGCGGTCAGCGGCGTGAAGACGTAGACGACCGCGGTCAGCAGCGCCGCCGCGGCGACCACCTGCAGGATCCGGTTGCGCGAGCGCACCACGATGAACACCGCCGCCGCCACGGCGACGATCAGGATCAGCGGCCAGAGCGGGCCGAAGGCGTTGTCGAGCTGCGGGAAGAACCACCTGCGGTAGACGGTCGGATCGGTCAGGTAGTGGGCGACGGCGAAGCGCGGCCGCGGGTCGAGCGGCATCTGGTCGGGGCGCGGCAGGTGCAGAGGACCGAAGCCGATCGTCGGGATCGGGTTGCCGCCGGTCTTGAGCGCCGAGCGCACGTACCAGTAGCCGCCGATGACGAAGGTCGAGAGGCCGAGCACCCAGGCGGTCGTGAAGCGCCGTCCCTTGCCGCTGAACATGACCACGCCGAGCCAGATCGCGACGACCGGGATCAGGAACGTGTACTTGACCGAGACGGCGAGCCCGGCGGCGACGCCGGCCAGCACCAGCGGCCCGCGATCGAGCAGCGGCGCGTCGCGGTCGGGGGTGTCCTGGACCGCACCGGCGTCCGGCGCGCGGCGCTGGTGGCCGTTGATCAGGAAGGCCGCGAAGGCGATCAGGAAGGCGAGTCCCATGATGTCGTTGCGCCCCTCGCCCGGCTGGGTTTCGATCATCACCCCCGCGTCGAGCACGATCGCCGCCGCGACCAGCGTCGCCGGCCCGACCTTGTAGGGGCGGCCGACGCACCAGGCGGCGAGCAGCGCGATCGCGATCCAGAAGAGGTTGATCAACGGCGAGAGCCAGTCGGTCTTGAAGATGACGATCGCGCTGCCGTGGATCAGCTCCGAGCTCTGCGGGTAGAACCAGGCGGCGAGCCGCAGCGGGTCGGTGAAGAGCAGGTGGACGGTCGAGTGTTCCTGGGCGAACCGGGCCGCGAACGGCATGTGGTACCAGGTGGTGTCGCCGCCGAACATCCCGTAGTCGAGGTTGAGCTGCGAGGGGAAGGTCCACTCGGCGACGACGAAGGAGGCGACGCCGAGCGCGATCAGCAGGGCGACCGTCTGCACCTGCGGGGCCGCGACTTCGCGCCGCTCGCCGCTCGCCATCTTCCAGCCCAGCAGCGCCGCCAGCAGGCCGACGGCGATGCAGACGACGACGATCCAGCCGAGGTAGAGGATGCTGAGGCTGCCGAGCAGCTCGAGCGAGAGGACGAGCAGGGCGACGGCGATCGTCGCGTCGCCGAGCCGGGCCAGCGCGCCGGAGAACTCGGGCGCGATCCAGCGCCGCAGCCAGTAGCCGCCGAGGCCGACCGCCGAGACGATGCCGATCACGGCGAGGCAGCCGACGATGTAGGAGCCGAAGGAGGGGGTCACCGGCGCGGGATGCTATTCGGCGCGCCGGGCGGGCGGGGCTACTGCGAGGCGGCGGCCGGGATGCGGCAGGAAACGCCGGTGCCGGCGAGGCCGCAGTAGCCGTTCGGGACCTTGTGCAGGTACTGCTGGTGGTAGTCCTCGGCGTAGTAGAAGGGGCCGGCCGGCTCGACCTCGGTGGTGATCGGCTCGTGCCCGGCGGCGCGCAGCGCCTCGTCGTAGGCCCGCAGCGCCATCTCCGCGGTCGCCTTCTGCGCGTCGTTCGCGAAGTAGATGCCCGAGCGGTACTGGGTGCCGACGTCGTTGCCCTGGCGCATCCCCTGGGTCGGGTCGTGCTCCTCGAAGAAGACCTTGAGCAGATCGGCGTAGGAGATCCGCCGCGGGTCGAAGGCGACCAGCACCGCCTCGGCGTGGCCGGTCCGCCCGCTGCAGACCTCCTCGTAGGTCGGGTTCGGCGTCGTCCCGTTCATGTAGCCGGCGGCCGTCGTGTAGACGCCGTCGAGCGTCCAGAACAGCCGCTCGGCCCCCCAGAAGCAGCCGAGCGCGAAGTAGGCGGTCTCGATCCCGTCCGGGAAGGGCGGCTGCAGCGGCGTATCGAGGACGGCGTGTTTGAGCATCGTAGATACAAGGTAGCGTGCCGGCATCGGCTGCCTCTTCCTACTCTTCGCGCTGATCTCGCCGCGGCTGGCGCTGTTCCTGCTGTTCCTCTTCACCGACCTGCTCAGCCGCGCCTTCGACAGCTGGATCGTCCCCTTCGTCGGCTTCTTCCTGCTGCCCTGGACGACCCTCGCCTACGCGGCGATGTGGGCCTCCTCGGACAAGGTCAGCGGCTTCGAGTGGTTCATCGTCGCGCTCGCCTTCCTGATCGACCTCGGCGCCTTCGCCGGCGGCGGCCGGCGGCGGCGGCGGCGCGAAACGGCGTAGCTACATCGCCGGGGAGGCGGTCGGCTACCCCTCGCCGAGCGGATAGGCGAAGCGGACGTGGGCCTTGGATAGGACCAGGAAGGAGCGCCTTTCCGCCTCGCCCCCCCTCTGCGGCGTGATCTCCACGTCAACCAGCGGAATGAAGGCGACGTCGCCGCGGTTGACCGCGTCCGAGAAGCGGCTCTGGTAGCCGTCGGGCGGCAACGTCACGTCGCCGACGACGACATGCGCGTCGGTTTCGAAAACGACCCGTTCGCGGCGTCGCGGACTCCCGGACTGGCCCTCCATGCGGCACCTATCGACGTTTCCAGGGTGTTTTGTTAATTGGATAAGCGTCCAGCGGCGCAATCGCACCAGCGGTGCGGTATCGGGGCGGCTGGATTCGAACCAGCGAACCTCCTGCTCCCAGGGCAGGCGCTCTGACCAGGCTGAGCTACGCCCCGATCGCGCTTGAGTCTAGCCAGGAGTCGCGCAGGCAATCGGTCCAGGCACGCATCGCTTCGCGAAAATAGGTGTCGCCTGCGGTGACCGTGAGCACGCCGTACCGAGACCGCCAATTCCGGCCTTGGAGCCGTCCGCTGTTCGACTTCCTCTGAAAGCGGATCTCGCCTTCGGCGACCTTGAGTTGCGTTGCCCAAAAGCGGCGAAGCTCGTCCAGCGACTGATCCGCATGGTGCTGGATCGAGTATGTGAGCTTGTTCGCGGAAAGGATTCGCATCCAATGCGCTGCATGGCATACGACCGCTGGATCAGAGTTGGCTATCGACACGCCGTGCCGGGACCGTCGATGGCCCTCGGTTATGAAGAGGACGAGAAAATCACGGAAACCAGGGGACTCGCAGAGATGGAGATAGAAGAGGAGGGCGTCGTCGTATGCCGCTTCGCGCAGGCCTCGATATTTCGCCTGCATCGCCTTATTGCCCTTGCGACGGGCTGACTCCGGCCATCCTGTGCCCGATGGTCTCGGGATCGGCAGGTCGCGAACCCAGTAGTAGAGGGTCGTGCGGGAGATCGCCAGCTGATCGGCGAGCTCGTCGATCGTCAGCTTCTTGTCGGTCCGAAGCTTCCTCGCCTTCTCTTTGACGTAGGCCGGGTATGCCATATCTTGATGACAACATATTCCTAAGCCGGCCGGACGGAAAACCGTTAGTTTTCTCGCCGATGGCCGACGTGCGCCCGATCTTCGCCACTCACTACGACCTCGGGGTCGTCGGGTCGCTGGACGAGGTCGCGGCGCCGCCTTATGACGTGATCGACGCGGCGCAGCGGGCGGCGCTGCTGGAGCGCTCGCCCTACAACGCCGTCGCCATCGACCTGCCGAAACCCTACGGCGAGACCGGGCCTCAGGAGACAGGCGACGACCCCTACGCGCGGGCGGCGGAGACGATGGACGCCTGGCGCGAGGCCGGCGCCCTCGTCGCCGACTCCGAGCCGGCGATCTGGGCGATGACCCAGGACTACACCGGGCCCGACGGCACGCCGCGCACCCGCCACGGGATCCTCGCCCGGGTCCGGGTCGAGGACTTCTCCGCCGGCCAGGTCTTGCCGCACGAGCGCACCCTGCCGGGACCGAAGCAGGACCGGCTCGACCTGACGCGCGCGACGAAACACAACCTCTCGCCGATCTTCTCGCTCGCCACCAGAGACCCGTGGCCGCTGGTCGCCGCCGCAATCGACCCGGACTCTCCCTGGGGCGAGGCGACCGACGAGGGCGGCACCGTGACCCGCGTCTGGCGGGTCGGCGACCGGCAGGTCCACACCCAGGTCACCGAATTGCTGGCCGGCGCGCAGCTGCTGATCGCCGACGGCCACCACCGCTACGAGACCGCGATCGCCTACCGCGACGAGGTCGGCGGCGAGGGCGAGCACAGCTTCACGCTGATGGCGCTGACCGGGCTCGACGACCCCGGCCTCACCGTCTTCCCCACCCACCGCCTGCTCTCCGGCTTTCGCGACGACCCCGAGCGCCGGCGCCGCCTCGACGAGGGACTGCGCGAGCTGTTCGAGGCGACCGAGGTGCCGCTCGACGAGCTCGACCCGCTCGGCGCCGACGGGGTCGGCGTCTTCGGCCTCTACGACGCCTTCCATCAGCGCGGCTTCCGGCTGCGACTGAAGGACGAGGCGGTCGCCGCGCTCGACCAGCAGCTCGCCGGCAAGCCCGAGGCCTACCGCCGCCTCGACGCGGCGATCCTCGAGACGCTCGTCCTCAAGGGGATCGCCGGCCTCGGCGAAGACGACATCCTCGCCAAGCGCGGCCTCGGCTACGCGAAAAGCGTCGAGGACTCGCTGGCGCTGATCGAGCAGGGCGCCTACGACGTCGCCTTCGTCCTCCGACCGATCCCGGTCAACCAGGTGCGGGCGATCTGCGAGAGCGAGGAGAACATGCCGCCGAAGTCGACCTACTTCTTCCCCAAGGTCCTCACCGGCCTGGTCTTCAACCCGGTCGGCTGACGGTTACGCGGCGTAGGATCACGCCGTGGTCAAGATCTACACGCGCAAGGGCGACGACGGCAGCACCTCGCTCTGGTACGGCGGCCGCGTCCCCAAGCACCATGGCCGCACCGAGGCCTACGGTGCGCTCGACGAGGCCTGCTCGGAGCTGGGCGTTGCGCGCGCGCTCTGCGCCGACGAGGGCGCCGAAGAGCTCGGCGCCGACATCCTCCGCCTCCAGGACGACCTCTTCGTCGCCGGCGCCGAGCTGGCGACCGCGCCCGAGGCGGCCGAGCGGCTCGAAGACGGGATCAGCCGCACGACCGGGGAGATGGTCGCCTGGCTGGAGGAGCGGATCGACCGCTACATGGGCGAGGTCGAGCTGCCGCCCCAGTTCGTCATCCCCGGCGGCAACCTGCTCTCGGCCCAGCTCGACGTCGCCCGCACGACGATCCGCCGCGCCGAGCGCCACATCAGCGCCCTCAACGACGCCGGCGAGCTGGCCGGCGAGACCGTGATCCACTTCGTCAACCGCGCCTCCGACCTCGCCTATGCGATGGCCCGCTTCGCCGACGTCAACGACCCGGCCCTGTTCGAGGGCCGGCGCAAGTCCGGGCGATGAGGGTCGTCGCCCGCCGCACCGGCGGGTACGCCCACGAGGTCGAGATCGAAGGGGGTCACACGATCCTCGTCGACGAGCCGACATTCGCCGGCGGGACCGACAGCGGCCCCTCCCCCACCCGCCTCGTCGCCGCCGCCCTGGCCGGCTGCGTCGCGGTGACGATCGAGATGTACGCGGAGCGCAAGGGCTGGGACGTCGGCCCGGTCGAGGTGGACGTCAACGTCGAGTACGAGAGCTACGCGCCGCGTTCCTTTGCCGTCGCCCTGCGCCTGTCGGAGAAATTGAGCGACGAGCAGCGCGAGCGCCTGCTGGCCATCGCCCGCAAGTGCCCGGTCCACAGGGTCCTGGCCGGCGAGACGCCGGTCACCCTCTCCGACCGGATCGAGCCGCTCTAGGCCATGGACCTCGGCCTGAAGGGACGCGCCTGCGCCGTCACCGGCGCCAGCAGCGGGATCGGCCGCGAGACCGCGCGGCAGCTCTGCGCCGAGGGAGCGAGCGTCCTGCTGGTCGCCCGCGGCGAGGAGCGGCTGCGCGCCGCCGCCGAGGAGGCCGGCGCGGCGGGCGGGCGGGCCGAGACCCTGGTCCTCGACATCACCGACGAGGACTCGGGCGAGCGCATGCTGGCCGCCGCGAACGCGAGCTTCGGCGGCCTCGACGTGCTCGTCAACAACGCCGGCACGGCGCGCTGGCGCCACCTCGACGACGTCCCCGACGAGGACTGGTACGGGCAGTACGAGCTTAACGTGATGGCGCCGATGCGGGCGATGCGCGCCGCCGCCCCGGCGATGGCCGAGCGCGGCTGGGGCCGGGTCGTCAACGTCTGCTCGACCGCCGGCAAGCGGCCCTCGGCGGCGATGCCCGAGTACTCGGTCGCGAAGGCCGCCGAGCTGTCGCTCTCGCGCCTCTTCGCCGACCGCTACGCGAAGGCCGGCGTCCTCGTCAACGCGATCTGCCCCGGCCCGGTCGAATCGGAGATGTGGATGGACGAGGGCGGCCTGCTCGACCAGTCGCACCGGATGTCCGGCGCCGCGAGCCGCGAGGAGGCGCTGGCGGAGGCCGGCGGCAAGCGCCCGATCGGCCGCCTCGCCGAGGTCGGCGAGATCGCCGCCGCGATCGTCTTCCTCTGCTCCGAGCGGGCCTCCTACGTCAGCGGCGCCGCCTGGTCGGTCAACGGCGGCACCGTCCAGGTCATCATTTGAGGGGTTTGGCGGGTTAGTCGCAATATGGACCGACCAAGCCGCCAACCGCTCCCGGCGAACTCGCCGTGAGCCGGGAAATCGACGCGGCGGTCCTGCTGCCGCTCTACGGCTGGCCCGGCGAGCCGGGGCTGATCTTCACCGAGCGGCGGGCGGATCTGCGGCGCCACGCGGGCGAGATCTCCTTCCCCGGCGGGCGCCGGGACGAGGGCGACGCCGACCTCGCCGCGACCGCGCTGCGCGAGGCCCATGAGGAGATCGGGCTCGACCCGTCCGTGGTCGAGATCGGCGAGGAGCTGCCGCCGACGGCGACCTTCGTCACCGGTTACCGCATCCACCCCTTCGTCGGCCGCATCCCCCACCCCGGCGGACTCGGCCTGCGGCCGAACCCGGCCGAGGTCGAGACCGTCCTCACCTTCTCGCTCGACGTCCTGCGCGAGAGCTACGAGATCCGCCGCCTGGTCCGCCGCGGCGTCCCCATCCACACCCCGACCTACGAGGTCGAAGGCCACCTCATCTGGGGAGCGACCGCGCGGATCCTGGGTGACTTCCTAGAGCAGGTCCAAGGCGGCGTAACCAAGCCTGGCTAGGACGCAGGGAGGCTGACAAGGGGAGCGCACATTTGTGCGTGACCCGCAGGCAGCCGACCGAGGACACCGCCAGGCGCCGGTTACGGCGCCTTGGACGGCTGGGGGACGATGCGGATGTAGGGACGGGGCTCCTCCCAGCCATCCGGGTAGATCTCCTTTGCCTGGTCGTTGGAGACCGAGCCGGCGATGATCACGTCGTCGCCCTGCTGCCACTGGGCCGGGGTCGCGACTTTGTGCTGGGCGGTGAGCTGCAGCGAGTCGATCAC
Source organism: uncultured Solirubrobacterales bacterium (assembly GCA_963702955.1). Lineage (GTDB taxonomy): Bacteria > Actinomycetota > Thermoleophilia > Solirubrobacterales > 70-9 > VRUE01. Next base: position 1,046,018 of record OY969774.1, read on the forward strand.
GCGCAGCACCTCGTCGAAGTTGCGCCCGGTCGTCATCGGGTAGACGAGGATCAGCTTGATCTTCTTGTCGGGGCCGATGACGAAGACGTTGCGCACGGTCTGGTTGTCGGCGGGCGTGCGGTCCCCGGGGTCGCCGGAGACGTCGGCCGGCAGCATCCCGTAGAGCTTGGAGACGTGGAAGTCGGCGTCGCTGATGATCGGGTAGTTCGGGGCCGCGCCCTGGGTCGCCTCGATGTCCTTCACCCACTCCTCGTGCTTGTCGAGCGGATCGACCGAGAGGCCGATCACCTTCACGTTGCGGCTCTCGAAGTCGGGGGCGATCTTCGCCATGTAGCCGAGCTCGGTCGTGCAGACCGGGGTGAAGTCTTTCGGGTGCGAGAACAGCACCACCCAGGAATCGCCGATCCAGTCGTGGAACTTGATCGGCCCCTCGGTCGTGTCAGCCTCGAAATCGGGTGCTTCGTCGCCAAGCCTCAAACTCATCGGACCGCTCCTCTCGAGAAGTCGCCTCCAGGGATTTACCTTAATTCCTATCCGAGTTTAGACATATCGATCTCCCGGCCGAGCAGGGCGACCGGGATGCGCCAGCGCTCGCCGGCCGAGCGCACCGCCTCCGCCCCCCGCTCCAGCGCGGCGGGATCGACGCTGCCGGTCGCCTCGTAGGCGAACCTCCTGACCGGGGTTTCGACCAGCCTTTCGAGCACCCGTTCGAGCTTCTCGCCGTGGATCGCCGCGACCGCATCGGGCTCCCCCGCCGCCGAAGCGAGCAGCCAGACGACGAGCGCCACGTCGGTGACCAGGTCGAGGACGGTGGCGGGCTGGGCCGGATCGGCGAGCGCCGGCTCGATCCCCGCCGCCTCGATCGCCGCCAGCCCCTGCTCGCGCCGGCTCGTCCCCCGCACCTCCCAGCCCTCGGCCAGCAGCTCGGCGCCGAGCGCCCGCCCGCGGCAGCCGCAGCCGACGATCAGCGCCCGCGCCACCCGACCCTCACTCCCACGAGCGACCGCGGCGGCGCAGCCGGTCCAGCTCTTCCTCCTCGACCTCGGCCCGCAGCCTGCCCTCGTCTATCTCCGCAGCGCCGCGACGGCGGCGCATCTCGTTCTGCGCCTCGAGCATCTGCCGCACGTCGTCGATCTCGTTCTGCGCCTCGAGTTCGGGCGAGCGGGTCGGCTTCCAGTCGACCAGCTCGGCACTGCTGCCCGGGTAGTAGTGCCCGATCAGCAGCAAGACGCCGACAATCAGCGCCAGCATGCCCAGCGTTCCCAGGACGAACCACACGCGCCAAGAATACGCGGGAAACGCCCGTCCCCTTTAATCCCGCGGATGGCCGAGGCCTATGTAGTCGAGGCGGTGCGCACGCCGATGGGCGCCTACCGCGGCGCCCTCTCCGGGGTGCGGCCCGACGACCTCGCCGCGCACGCGATCGGCGCCGCGGTCGAGCGCTCCGGCGTCGACCCCGAGCAGATCGCCGACGTCTACTTCGGCGCCGCCAACCAGTCCGGCGAGGACAACCGCGACGTGGCGCGGATGGCGGCGCTGCTCGCCGGACTGCCGGCGAGCGTCCCCGGCGCCACCGTAAACCGGCTCTGCGCCTCGGGGCTGGAGGCGGTCAACGCCGCCGCGCGCGCGGTCAAGCTCGGCGAGGGCGACTTCTACCTGGCCGGCGGGGTCGAGTCGATGAGCCGGGCGCCGTGGGTGATCGAGAAGCCCGAGCGCGCCCTGCCGCGCGGTCCGCAGACGATGCACGACACCACCCTGGGCTGGCGGATGATCAATCCACGGATGCAGGAGCTGGGCCTCTCGACCGAGTCGATGGGCGAGACGGCCGAGAACGTCGCCGAGCGCTACCGGGTCTCCCGCGAGGCGCAGGACGCCTACGCGCTGCGCAGCCACCGGCGCGCCGTCGCCGCCGCCGAGGCCGGGCTGTTCGCCGCGGAGATCGCCCCGATCAAGGCCCGCCATGGCCGCGAGACGGTGCTGGTCGAGGCCGACGAGGGGCCGCGTCCCGATGCCTCGGCGGAGAAGCTGGCAGCGCTGCGCCCCGTCTTCCGCGAGGGCGGCACGGTCACCGCCGGCAACGCCTCGACCCTCAACGACGGCGCCGCCTGCACGCTGATCGCCTCCGCGGCCGGAGTCGAGGCGCTCGGCGCCGAGCCGCTGGCCCGCGTCGTCTCCTTCGGCGTCGCCGGCGTCGACCCCGCCTACATGGGCGTCGGCCCGGTCGAGGCCGTGCCGCGCGCCCTCGCCGCGGCCGGCCTGACGCTGGAGGAGATCGACCTGATCGAGCTGAACGAGGCCTTCGCCTCCCAGGTGCTGGCCTGCGCCGGCGAGCTCGGCCTCGATGAGGAGCGCCTCAACGTCAACGGCGGCGCGATCGCCCTCGGCCACCCGCTCGGCTGCTCCGGCGCCCGCCTCACCACCACCCTGCTCCACGAGCTGCGCCGCCGCAACGGCCGCTACGGCATCGCCACCATGTGCGTAGGCGTAGGCCAGGGCCTGGCCACCGTCTTCGAATCCCCCTGACCGACAGACGTGCCGGTGATTAACCACCATATCGGGCGGTCAATCACCGGCACGTCCCGGGGCGGTAGCCTCGCGCAGCGATGACCGACTCGCTTCGAGAACTCGCAAGCGTCGACGGGCGGATCTCTCCGACCGCCGAGGCTACGGTGCCGATGAAGGACGACGGGCTCTACCGCGGCGACGGAGCCTTCGAGGTGATCCGCATCTATGGGGGGCGGCTGTTCGCGCTCGGCGACCACCTCGACCGGCTGGGGCGCTCCGCCGCGGCGATCGAGCTGGACTTCGACCGCGCCGCGCTGGAGGGCGAGATCGCCGCTCTGCTGGCCGAGGCCGGCGAGGTCGACGGCCAGCTGCGGCTGATCGTCACCCGCGGCGGTCGCCGGATCGCCGCGGTCGAGCCGCTCCCGGCCCACGCCGAGACCCTGCGCCTCGCCACCGTCACCTACTCGCCCTCGGTGATCCTCAACGGCGTCAAGTCGCTCTCCTACGCCGCCAACATGCAGGCCACCCGCCTGGCCAAAGGCCGGGGCGCCGACGAGGCGGTGCTGGTGCGGCCCGACGGAGTCGTCCTCGAGCCGCCGACTTCGGCGATCTTCTGGGTCTCGCCCGAGGGTGGCCTGCGCACCCCCTCGCTCGAGGTCGGCGTGCTCGAGTCGATCACCCGCGACCGGATGATCAAGGCCCTACACGTGGAGACCGGCGCCTGGCCGGTCAACGACCTGCGCGCCGCCCACGAGGCGTTCCTCGCCTCGACCACGCGCGAGATCCAGGCGGTCGCGTCGATCGACGGCCGCGAGCTGGACGGGGCGCCGGGCCCGCGCACCCGCGAGGCGCAGGCGGCCTTCGCCGCGACCCTCGGCCACGAGCTTCCGGACTCCAAATGACGACCAAGAAAGCAGGGGTTAGATGGACTTCGAGCTGACCGACGAGCAGCGCCTGATCTCCGAATCGGCGCGCGAGTTCGCCGACCGCGAGATCCTGCCACGGGTCCGCGACAACGACCGCGCCGGCCGCTTCGACCGCGAGCTGGCGAGCAAACTCGGCGAGGTCGGCTACCTCGGCGCCCCGGTCGCCGAAGCCTACGGCGGCCGCGGCCTCGACTACATCGGCTACGGGCTGATCGTCGAGCAGGTCGGCCGTGCCGACTCCTCGGCTCGCACCGTCGTCTCGGTGCAGACCTCGCTGGTCGCCGGCTCGATCGAGCGCTGGGGCACCGAGGAGCAGAAGCGGAAGTGGCTGCCGCGACTCTGCTCGGGCGAGGCGCTCGGCTGCTTCGGCCTGACCGAGCCCGACACCGGCTCCGACGCCGCCAACCTGCGGACCAGGGCGACGAAGACCGACTCCGGCTGGTCGATCAGCGGCCAGAAGATGTGGATCAGCCTCGGCAACTTCTCCGAGCTGGCGCTGATCTTCGCCCAGACCGATCCGGAGAAAAAGCACCGCGGGCTCGCCTGCTTCCTCGTCCCGACCGCGAGCGAGGGCTTCACCACGCAGGAGATCCACGGCAAGCTCGGCCTGCGCTCCTCCGACACCGCCGAGCTCTCGCTCGACTCGGTCGAGGTCGGCGAGGACGCCATGTTGGGGGCGGTGGGTGACGGCTTCAAGGTCGCGATGAGCGCCCTCGACAACGGCCGCTACAGCGTCGCCGCCGGCTGCGTCGGGATCTGCGACGGCTGCGTCAACGCCTCGGTCGCCTACGCGACCGAGCGCGAACAGTTCGGCGTGCCGCTGGCCCGCTTCCAGCTCGTCCAGGAGATGATCGCCGACATGATCCTCAAGCGCGACGCCTCGCGGATGCTGGTCTACCGGGCCGGCGTGCTGAAGGACGAAGGCAAGCCGAACACGATGGAGACCTCGGTGGCGAAGCTGTACGCGACCGAGTCGGCGGTCGAGTGCGCCAACCTGGCGATCCAGGTCCACGGCGGCGCCGGCTACGTCAACGACTACCCGGTCGAGCGCTACCTGCGCGACGCCCGCGTCACCACCCTCTACGAGGGGACCTCGCAGATCCAGAAGCTGATCATCGGCCGCGCCGCGACCGGAATCAACGCGATGACCCCGATGGAGGCCGAATAGCGCAGTGGCGGAGCTGATCGAGACCTCGCACGAGGGCAAGGTCGCCCTGCTCCGTCTCAACCGGCCGGAGGCGCGCAACGCCCTCTCGCCGGAGATGATGGACCGGCTGGCGGCCGAGATGGAGCGGCTGGATCCCGGCCCCGACACCTGCTGCATCGTCATCGCCGGCAACGACGAGGTCTTCGCCGCCGGCGCCGACATCAAGGCGATGAGCGAACGGAGCTTCTCCGAAGCGCTCACCCACCCCTCCTCCGCCTTCTGGCGGCGCATCGCCGCGGTGAAGACGCCCTTGATCGCCGCCGTCTCCGGCTGGGCGCTGGGCGGCGGCTGCGAGCTGGCGCTCGCCTGCGACATGATCGTCGCCTCCGACACGGCCAAATTCGGCCAGCCGGAGATCACCCTGGGAATCATCCCCGGCGGCGGCGGCACCCAGCGGCTGGCCCGCGTGATCGGCAAGCAACGGGCGATGGAGTACGTCCTGACCGGCCGCCGCTTCGACGCTGCCACGGCCCTGGAGCTGGGCCTGATCAACAGGATCGCCGCGGACGGTCGCTGGCTGGAGGAGGCGATGGCCCTCGCCCAGGCCGTCGCCGATCTGCCGCCGATCGCGACCCGGCTCGCCAAGCAGGCCGTGCTCGCAGCCGAGGAGACCGCGCTCAGCGCCGGCCTGGAGAACGAGCGCCGCCTCTACGAGCTGGCGATGGCGACCGAGGACCGGGTCGAGGGGATGCGCGCCTTCCTCGAGAAGCGCGAGCCGAAGTTCGAGGGACGGTGAGCGTCGAGCGGGTCGGCATCGTCGGCGCCGGCACGATGGGGACCGGCATCGCCCTGATCTCCTGCCTCGGCGGCTACTCGACGCTGATCTACGACCCCGACGAAGGGACGCTGGTCGCCGCCCAGGTGAAGGTCGGCGAGATCCTCGCCGAGGGCGCGGGCAAGCACTGGGGACACGAAGAGGCAGAGGAGGCGAGCGAGCTGCTCTGGCCGGCCGCGACGGTCAACGAGCTCGCCGAGTGCGACCTGGTGATCGAGGCGGGGCCCGAGGAGCTGGCGCTGAAGCAGCGGATCTTCGTCGAGCTGGACGCCGCCTGCCGGGCGGACGCGATCCTCGCCACCAACACCTCCTCGCTGCGGGTGACCGACGTCGGCGCCGGCGTCGCCGAGCCGGAGCGAGTCGTCGGCATGCACTTCTTCAACCCCCCGGCGCGAATGAGGCTGGTCGAGGTGGTGGCGACCGACCTCTCCTCGGCCGCGGCGCTGGCGGCGACGACGGAGGTCGCCGAGCGGATGGGCCGGACGCCGATCCGCGCCAAGGACAGCCCCGGCTTCCTCGCCAACCGGCTCGCCCGCCCGTTCTCGCTCGAGGCGCTGCGGATGCTCGCCGACGGGGTCGCCGACGCGGAGACGATCGACCGCGTCTGCCGGATCGGCGGCGGCTTCCGGATGGGCCCGTTCGAGCTGCTCGACCTGATCGGCCTCGACGTCAATCTCAGCGTCGCCCGCTCCTTCTACGAGCAGGGCGGCAAGCCGGAGCGCTGGCGCCCGAGCCCGATCCAGGAGGCGATGGTCGCCGAAGGGCGGCTGGGCCGCAAGAGCGGGCGGGGCTTCTACTCCTACGACGAGGGACGCCACCGCCCCGACGACCCCGACCTCGGGGTGCGGGCGCCGACCCTCGACGCCGCGGAGCTGCGCGAAGTCGATCCCGCCGCCGCCGAGATCCTCCTGCGGCTGGTCGCCCAGATCGCCAACGAGGGCGCCTTCGCGCTGGAAGAGGAGATCGGCACGCCGGCGGACGTCAACACCGCGATGCGGGACGGCTTCAACTGGCCGCTCGGCCCGCTCGAGTTCACCGGCCTGATCGGCGCCCGGCGCGCCGTCAACCTGCTCGAAGAGCTGCGCGAGAGGCTCGGCGACGCCTACACCCCGGCGCCGCGGCTGCTCTCCGCCGCCGAAGCGGAAGAAGAGGCGTGAGAGCGGCGGCCCGGCTCAGCCGCGGCTGAGCCGGAACAGCTCCTCGTCGACGTAGCACCAGCTCCAGTCCTCGCCGGGCTCGGCAGAGCGGATGATCGGGTGGCCGCTCTCCGCGCTGTGGGCGGTCGCGTGTTTGCCGACCGAGTTGTCGCAGCAGCCGATGTGGCCGCAGCTCTGGCACATCCGCAGGTGAACCCACTGCATCCCGAGCTCCAGGCACTCCTCGCAACCCTCGACCTCGGCCGGCAGGTCGAAGTGCTGGATCGTGTCGAGATGGGTGCAAGCGGGAGCCGTGCAACGAGCTTAAAACATCGACGGCAGCCCCCTGCGGCGACGCGGCGCGAGGGCGATGTGCAAGGGTGGGCGCATGAGTGGCCCGGAAGCAGCCGGGGAGCCGATCACCGAGCAGGGGATCGCCGCCCTGCACGAGGAGATCGAGCAACTCGAAGGTCCCGGCCGCACCGAGATGGCGGCGCGGATCAAGGTCGCGCGCGAGCTCGGCGACCTCAAGGAGAACGCCGAGTACCATATCGCCAAGGACGACCAGGCCCACCTCGAGACGCGGATCAAGCGCCTGCGCGAGCGCCTCCGCAAGGCGGTGGTCGTCGAGGCCGACGGCCAGGCCGACAGCTTCGCCTTCGGCCGCACCGCCGAGGTGCTCGACGAGTCGAGCGGCGCGGTCAACACCTGGACCCTGGTCGGCTCGACCGAGGCCGACCTGACCGAGGGCCGCCTCTCCGCCGAGTCGCCGATCGGCCGCGCCCTGCTCAATGCCAAGCCCGGCAAAGCGGTCAAGGTCGAGACGCCGAAAGGCGCTCGCAGCTTCGTAGTCCAGAAGCTGGTCGGCTAGAACGGGCGGTTCGGAGACGTGCCCTCCCCGCTGATCGAGTTCCCCGCCGACGACCCCGAGCGTGCCTTGCGCTTTTGGCAAGAGGTGCTCGGTGTCGACCTCGAGCAACGCCGCGCCGACGCGGGAGCCGGCTGGGAATCGGAGGCTGACGGCCTTCGCCTCGGTGTCCATGAGCGGGGACGCGGCCCCGGCGACACCGGCTCGCTGCCCTACTTCACGATCGCCGACATGGCGAGTGCCGTGGACCGGATCCGCGACGCGGGCGGCTCGATCGTCCACCCCGGCGAGCGCTGGACCATCTGCCGCGACTCGGAGGGCAACCCCTTCGCGCTGGCGGCCGGTTAGGCCGCTAGGAGCCCGGCGTCGGGGCGATCTCGGTCGGCTCGCCGCCGGGCATCCAGTGGGCCTCGGCCATCGGCGGCGTGTCGCGCAGGTACCACTCGGCGTCGAGGGCGCCCATGCAGCCGGTGCCGGCGGCGGTGACCGCCTGACGGTAGGTGCGGTCGACGACGTCGCCGACCGCGAAGACGCCGCCCAGGTTGGTCCTGGTCGAGCCCGCCTCGGTGCGGATGTAGCCGTCCTCGTCGGTGTCAACCTGGCCGCTGACGACCTCCGAGCGGGGGATGTGGCCGATCGCCACGAAGGCCCCTTCGGTCCCGAAGTCCTCGCTCTCGCCGGTGTCGGCGTTGCGCAGCCGCACATGGTCGAGGTTGCCGCCGTCGCCGCCGACGAACTCCTCCGGCACGAACGGCGTCTTGAACTCGATGTTGGGCTGCGCCGCGGCGCGCTCGCGCATGATCTGCGAGGCGCGGAACTCGTCGCGCCGGTTGACGATCGTCAGCTCGCTGGCGTACTTGGAGACGAAGATCGCGTCCTCCATCGCCGAGTCGCCGCCGCCGATCACGATCACCTTTTTGCCCTTGAAGAAGGCGCCGTCGCAGACGCCGCAGGTGGAGACGCCGCAGCCGCTCAGCTCCATCTCGCCGGGGATCCCGAGGCGGCGCGGTTCGGCGCCCATCGCCAGGATCACCGTGCGGGCGCGGTGCTCCTCGTCGCCGAGGAAGACCTTGTGCACGTCGCCGTCGCTGAGCTCGATCCGGTCAACGTCGTCGGTGACGAAGCGGGTGCCGAAGCGCTCCGCCTGAGCGCGGAACCGGTTCATCATCTCCGGCCCCATGATCCCCTCCGGGTAGCCGGGGTAGTTCTCGACGTCGGTCGTGTTCTGCAGCTGCCCGCCCCACTGGAAGCCCTCGAAGACGAGCGGCTCGAGGTTGGCCCGCGCGGTGTAGAGCGCGGCGGTGTAGCCGGCCGGCCCGCCGCCGACGACGATCACGTTCTCAACTCGTTTCTTCTCTGCCATATCTACCGTCCGGAGTCTAATACTTCACTTTGTATAGTAGCGCTGTGGGGTGAGCCGTTGCGATCTATCGGCAGACCCTCCTGTTCCCAGCGGGTAACCCGTTTGCGGAGCTGGAAGAAAGCGACTATCCCCGGCGGGATCGGCAGCCAGAAGGCGACCAGGCGGTAGATCAGGATCGCCGGGAAGACGGTCTCCTCGGGGATGCCGAAGAGGACGAAGGCGCCGATCATCCCGGCGTCTACCGCGCCGACCCCGGCCGGCGCCAGCGGGATCAGGTTGGCGACCATGCCGAGGAAGAAGCCCTGGACGACGACGGCGATCGGCACTTCGACGCCGAAGGCCTGAAAGGACGCCCAGAGGATGCCGATGTTGGCCGCCCAGAAGCCGATCGCACCGATCACCGCGAGGCCGCCGCGCTTGGGGTTGGCGAAGAGGCCGAGGGTGAAGCGCAGCCCCTCGGCGACGGTGGCCGGGACTTTGGCGATGCCGGCGGCGATCGCCTGCGCCCGCTCGCCGTGGGCGTGCCGGGTCACCCGGCGGCTGAGGTCGGCCGGGATCAGCGCCACCAGCGCCCCGCCGACCAGCAGCAGGCCCGCCACCGAGGCGGGGACGACGGTCAGCTCGACCGAGTGCTCCCCGTGCAGCACCCCGGTCCGCAGCAGGATCCCGAAGACGATCAGCGCGATCGGGTAGAAGACATAGTGCAGGGCGAGGAAGGCGACCATCCGCCTGCCGACGTCGCCGCGGCCCATCCCGGCTTTTCGCAGCGCCCAGTAGGTGAGCGCGATGCCGCCCGCGCCGCCCGCGGAGAAGATCAGCGTCGCCGCCACTCCCGCCATGTTGATGTCGTAGGTCTCGCCCCACGTCAGCCGCAGCGCGTCGCCGCCGACCACCGCCTTGAACAGGGCGATGTAGGTGGCGATCGCGATCACGTTGAAGCCGATCGCGACGGCGATCCAGACGGCGTCGGCGTCGCCTAGCTTGCTCAGCGAGTCGCCGAGCCCGGCCAGCTTCGGGAAGAGGAAGTAGATCCCGACCAGCAGGATGAGCACGACGAGCACGGTCTGCACCACTCGTCGCGGCGTGAACAGCGGCAGTTCGAAGGCGCCGTTGCCGTTCGACGGGTCCTCGGGAGACACCCGTGGGACGCTACCCGTTCGCCAGGCGCTCCAAGCGAAGCAAACCGCGGTTGACCCCGAGGACGAGCGGCTCGGCGAGCGGTTCGCCGCGCTTCACCACGGCGACCAGCGCGGCGCCGGCGGCGAGGTCGGTGACGTAGTGCTCGCCGAGGTAGACGAGGGCGAAGCCGAGGGTCAGCGAGTAGGCCCAGCCGAGGGCGCCGGCCACGCGGCCGGTTTCGGCCAGGCCGATCGCCACCGTCGCCGAGGTCGCGAAGTGCAGCGAGGGCATCGCCGCCCAGGGGTTGCCGCCCAGCGCCCCGTACATCGCCGGCCAGGCCGATTTCCAGGTTTCCTCGCCGACGTCGATCATGATCCGGCGCACCTCTTCGCCGGTCTGCCCCTGCTCGGAGGCCCACCAGGGCGGCGCCGTGGGAACGGCGAAGTAGGCGGCGCAGCCGATGTCGAAGACAGCCGCGACGCGGCGCGCGGCGCGCGGGAAGTGCTGCGGGTGGCGCCAGAGGATGTAGGCGAGGGAGACGTAGGGCTCGAGGAACCAGAGCCAGTGGACCCAGGTGAGGAACTGGTTCAGCCTCCTCGCCTGCGGCAGCCGGGCGAGGCCGCGCTGCAGGCGCCCGTTCGGCAGCCGGCCGAGGCCGAGCGCCCGGTCGAGGACGATCGGGTAGCGGACGCGCAGGCGGGCGCGGAGGCGCTCGGGGTTGTCGTAGGGAAGCTCGTGGACCATCGTGAAGCCCCACATCTGCATCGCGTACATGGCGACGTCGCGCAGGCGCGAGCGCGGACGCAGGACCGCCAGCCCGAGCGGACCGCCGGCGCAGGCCGCGGCGGTCGCCGGGGCGGGCAGGCGCAGCCGCTTGCGCAGCAGCGGCGCGGCGACGGCAGCGCCGATCGCGGCCACCGCCCCGGCGCGCACGGCGTTTCGCAGCGCCGGGGATGGGCGGGAGCGCCTGCTCATGAGGCCGGCGAGTATAGGAGCAGGCCGTCGATCGCCGAGCGAACGTGCGCACGGCGGGGCGCCCCCTTGCGTGATTAGAATGGCCGCGCTTTGGCGCCCCACTCTCCTGGCACCGACCAGATCGACACGCTGCTTTGGATCGGCCTCGTCGCCGCGGCGATCGTCGTCGTCGCGATCCTCGGCGCCCTGCTCTTCGTCCTGCGCCGCTACCGCGCCGAGCGCGGCGCCGAGCCGCGCCGGCTGACCGGCGGGCGCCGCATCCAGTTCCGGGTCGGCGCGGTGCTGACCGTCTTCGCCGCGGCGATCTTCGTCCTCAGCGTCGTCTTCACCGGCAAGGCGCGCGAGACGCCGGTGACCGGCCCGGCCGGGCTGCAGGTCGCCCACTCCGAACCGCTGAAGATCGAAACGACCGGCCAGCAGTGGCTCTGGCGCTACCAGTATCCCGACGGCGCCTTCTCCTATTACAAGCTGGTCGTCCCGGTCAACACCGCGGTCGAGCTCGACCTCGTCTCCACCGACGTGATCCACACCTGGAACGTCCCCGACCTGGCGGCGAAGAGCGACGCGGTCCCGGGCAAGACCAACCACGTCTTCTTCCGCGCCGACGAAGAAGGCATTTACAGCGGCCAGGCGGCGACCCTCTCCGGGCAGGCCTACGCGGCGATGCGGACCGAAGTCGAAGTCGTCTCGCCCGCGGCCTACGAAGCCTTCATAAAGCAGCAGAAGAGCGAGATCCAGGCGGCCCAGGACCGCGTCGTCGGCCTGATCGAAAACGGGGAAACGCCATGAGCGAGGCAGCGGGCAAGCGCCCGGAGCTGGTGGTCGACGGCTTCGCGCCACGCCGCCCCCGCTGGGTGCAGCTCGCGACCAGCGCCGACCACAAGGACATCGGCCGGGTGATGATCGTCGCCGCCTTCGGCTTCCTCTTCCTGGCGCTGACCGAGCTGCTGCTGATGCGGCTGCAGCTGGCGATCCCCGAAAACACCTTCCTCACCCCGGTCACCTTCAACCGCATGCTCTCGCTCTACGGCGCGACCGCGATCTTCCTCTTCGCGCTGCCGCTCGCCGTGGGGCTCTTCTACTACGTGGCGCCGCTGCAGATCGGCGCCCGCGGCACCGCCCTGCCGAAGCTCGGCCAGATCGGCCTCTGGCTCTACCTCTCCGGCGCCGCGATCCTCTACACCGGCTTCCTCTACACCCCGACCGAGGCCGGCGCCAACCCGCTCTCCCCCCTCTCCGGGATCGCCTTCCTGCCGAACAACGGCGTCGACGCCTGGTGCGCCGCGGCCGGCCTGGCGACGCTCGGCTTCGTGCTGATCGCGATCGACCTGGTGGCGACGCTGCGCAAGCTGCGCGCCCCGGGGATGGCCTGGCGGCGCCTGCCGGTCTTCTCCTGGGCGGCGGCGATCGGCTCCTGGCTGCTGATCGTCTGCGGCTCGACGATGCTGGCGGCGATCGCGATGCTGCTGATCGACCGCAACTTCGACGGCATCTTCTTCGCCGACGGCTCCGGCGGCGCGCCGCTGCTCTGGGAGCACCTGAGCTGGATCTTCTTCACCGGCGCCTACATGTTGATCCTGATCTTCGCCCTCGCGACGATCGCCGAAATCGTCCCGGCGATGGCGCGCAAGCCGCTGTTCAACCGCGGCGCCGTGATCGGCTCGCTGGTCGCGATCGCGGTGCTCGGCACGCTGGCCTGGATGCAGAACATGCTGACCGCGCCGATCGGGCTCGGCTGGATGTACTTCGCGATGCTGATGTCGCTGGCGCTGATCGTCCCCTTCGGGCTGATCTTCTTCAACCTGATCGCGACGCTCAACGGCGGCACGCTGAAGATGCGGGCGCCGCTGCTGTTCGCGGCCGGGGCGATGGCGATGATCGCGATCGGGCTGGCGGCCGAGATCATGCAGTCGATGGTCGCCGCCGCCTGGGACCTGAAGAACACGACCGACGCCACCGCGGCGACCCACTTCGCGCTGATCGGTGGCGCCGTCTTCGGCGGCTTCGCGGCGCTGCACTGGTGGTTCCCGAAGATGACCGGGCGGACGATGGGCGAGAGCCTGGCGCGGATCTCCTTCTGGACGATGGTCGTCGGGACGCTGCTCGCCTTCGTGCCGCTGCTGCTCGCCGGCGGCATCGGGGGCCAGGTGATCGACGCCTACAAGTTCTTCGGCGGCGAAGGCCTCGACGCCTACAACCTGATCGCCACGATCGGCGCCTTCGTGCTCGCCGCCGGGATCCTTATGACGCTTGTCAACGCGATCCTCAGTCGCGAAGGCGGCGCCGAGACCGGCCACGACCCCTGGGGCGGCGACTCGCTCGAGTGGTTCGCGCTCTCGCCGCCGGAGCCGCACAACTTCGACGTCCTGCCCGACGTGCGCAGCGCCCGTCCCCTGCGCGACATCCGCGAGGCGGTCGATCACCGCAGCCGCCGCGCCGTTGCGTCTCGCCGGTCCCAGCCGGTAGCCTGAGCCGCATGGAAGCTTCGGCAGCGGCGGTCTCGCGGCGCCCGGCGGCCGCCGGTGTGCTGCGCGACTACCTGACGCTGACCAAGCCGAAGGTGCAGACGCTGCTGCTGTTCACGACGGTGACGACGATGTACGTCGCCGGCGACCCCTCGCTCGGCCTGATCCTCCTCACCTGCCTCGGCGGCGCGTTGTCAGCCGGCGGCGCCGGAGCGATCAACCACGCGGTCGACCGCGACATCGACCGCACGATGGCCCGCACCGCCGACCGCCCGGTGGCGAGCGGGCGCGTCTCCCCCGCCGCCGCGATCGCCTTCGGCTCGCTGCTCGGCCTCTCCTCCTTCCTGCTGCTGGCGCTGACGGTCAACCCGCTCGCCGCCGCCCTCTCGCTCTCCGGCCTGTTCGGCTACGTCTTCGTCTACACGCTCTGGCTCAAGCGCACGACGCCGCAGAACATCGTCATCGGCGGCGCCGCCGGCGCGGTGCCGCCGCTGGTCGCCTGGGCAGCGGTAACCGGCGGCCTCAGCGGGATGGCGTTCTTCCTCTTCGCGATCGTCTTCTTCTGGACGCCGCCGCACTTCTGGGCGCTCTCGCTGCTGATGAAGGACGAGTACGCGCGGGCCGGGGTGCCGATGCTGCCGGTCGTCCGCGGCGAGGCCGAGACCCGCCGCCAGATCCTCCTCTACACGATCCTGCTCTACGCGGTGACGCAGCTGCCGTTCTGCGCCGGCGGCCTCGGCGTCGCCTACCTGATCCCCTCGATGCTGCTCGGCGCCGCCTTCATCTTCTGCGCGGTGAAGCTGCTGCGGACGGCCGACCGCCGCTGGGCGCTGCGCACCTACCTCTTCTCGCTCTCCTACCTGGCGCTTTTGTTCGCGGCGATGGCGATCGACGCCCACGTCTGAGCGAGCCGCTGCGCGCCCGCCGCCCCTGATAGAAATCCGCCCGTGGACCGCGAGACCTCAAGGCGCGACATGGCGGCCGGCCTGGTCGCCGGGGGCATAGCCGCCGGCGTCTTCGCCCTCGCCTTCGTCGTCGCGATGCTCTACATCGCCTCATGAGCGAGCACCGGCAGATCCCCGAGCCCGGCGAGCTGGTCTACGCGCCGCGCTCCTCCTGGGCGCCGGCGGTCTTCGCCGTCGCCGCCGCCCTCGCCGTCTGCGGCATCTTCGCCAACGGCTTCATGGTCCCGGCCTGGGTCTACTCGATCGTCGGCGGCGTCGTCATGCTCTTCGCCCTGCGCAGCATGGTCCGCGCCTCGGTCGGCGACTACTTCCGCCGGCCCCGGCGCCAGAAAGTTCGCGGCGCCGTCTTGCCAGTTGAAACCATTTCACCACCTCGGGCCTGACGTTCTGAGACCGGCTCAGTCCGGCGTCATGCCGGAGGTGGCGCCATCCGCGGTCCAGACTCGGACGATGTCGCGGATCGAGAGGATGCCGCTGACGTCGCCTCCCTCGAAGACCACCAGATGACGGATGCCGCGGTTCGACATCTCCGCCGCGGCGCGCTCCAGGCTCCAGTCCGGCGCGGCGGCGATCACGCCCTCGCTCATGTGGTCGCGGACGCACTCGACGTCGGGGTCCTCGCCGCGGCCGAGCGAGTTGAGGATGTCCCGCTCGGTGACGATGCACGGCCCCGGCTTCTCGTCGTCGGCGACCAGCGCCGCGCCGATCCCCTTCTCGACCATCATCGCCGCCGCCTCGCGCAGCGTGTGCGAGGGGCCGACGGTGAGGACCACCTCCGACATCCCATCCCGTACCTGCATCCGTGCTCTCCTTCCCGGCTCGGCGGTTGTGAGAATCGCCTCAAGCCTACTCCACTCTCCAGGCACGGCAAGCCGCTTTCGCCGCGGCTCGGACGTATAGACTCCGGCCCGCTTCGCGCCCGATGCAGATGCCTCTCCGACCGAACCCAACCCGCCTCCTGCCCGTGCTCGCCGCGCTCGCGGCGATCGCCCTCGTGGCCTCCGGTTGCGGCACCACGACCGCCGACGTGCAGCGCGGCCGCACCCTGTTCGTGCAGAAATGCGGCGTCTGCCACGAAATGGCCGAGGCCGGGACGAGCGCCCAGATCGGCCCCAACCTCGACGACGCCTTCGCCGCGGCCCGGGAATCCGGCGAGACCGGCTCGACGATCGAAGGGATCGTCCACGCCCAGGTCGAGAACCCGCGGCCGAGCACCGACGCCGCCAACGTCTCGATGCCGGCCGACGTGGTCAGCGGCCAGGACCTCGAGGACGTCGCCGCCTATGTCGGCAAGTACGCCGGCGTGCCCGGCGCGGCGCCGCCCACGGTGCCCGGCGGTCCCGGCGCCCAGGTCTTCGCCGGCAACGGCTGCGGCGGCTGCCACACGCTCGCCGCCGCCGGCTCGGGCGGCGTCACCGGCCCCAACTTCGACGAAGCCCTGCCGGGCCAGAGCGCGGCGATGATCGAAGAATCGATCGTCAACCCGAACGCCAAGGTCACCAAGGGCTACCCGGCCAACGTGATGCCGGCCAACTTCGGCGAAACGCTGACGCCGAAGGAAATCGAACAGCTCGTCCAGTACCTGATCAAGAGCACCTCGGGCGGCGGCGGCAACTCCGCCTCCGGCGCCAAGGGCGGCTGAGCGCCGCGGCCGGGAACCGGCCGCTGGCATCATCGGGGTGACGATGGGCGCCCGCCTCAGAGACCGCCTCGACATCTCCCCCGAGCGCTACGCCCAGGTCACCCTGGTCGCCCTCGGGGCGCTGGCGCTGATCGTGCTGACCGGAGCGGGCGTCCGCCTCACCGGCTCCGGACTCGGCTGCCCGGACTGGCCCAAGTGCTACGGCGGCACCGCGCCGCCGCTCGAAACCCACGCGGTGATCGAGTACGGCAACCGGGTTCTCACCGGCTTCGTCGGGATCGCGGTGATCGCCGCCGCCCTGCTCGCCTGGTTCCGCCGGCCCTTCCGCGGCCACCTCGCCCTGTTCGGCGCCCTGCTGCCGATCGGCGTCGTTTGCCAGGCGATCCTCGGCGCCCTGGTGGTCGAGTTCGACCTCGCCCCGGGCCTGGTGATGAGCCACTTCATCCTCTCGATGCTGCTGCTCGACGCCGCCTTCGCGCTCGCCTGGTGCTCGCGCTACGAGCCGTGGGAGCGGCGGCGCTCCGGCGACCGGCTCGGCGTCTGGGCGGTGCGGGCGCTGATCCCGCTCGGCCAGCTGACGATCCTCGCCGGGACGATCGCCACCGCCGCCGGCCCCCACGCCGGCGCCCACGCCGGCCAGCTCGTCCACCGCTTCACCTTCAAGGGCGGCGACACGCTGGAATGGGTCGTCCAGCGCCACGCGGCGATCGCCACCGTCTTCGGCCTCTCCGCGATCGCCGTCTGGCTGCTCCTGCGCCGCCCCGGCGGCGACCGGCGCGCGGTCCGGCCCCTCACCTACGTCCTCGCCCTGCTCGCCCTGCAGGGCATCGTCGGCGGCGTGCAGTGGTGGCTGAAGCTGCCGGGCGAGCTGGTCTGGGTCCACGTCGCCCTGGCGACCCTGACCTGGCTGGCGATGCTCTGGACCGTCGCCACCGCCGGTCGGCTCGAGCCTAGGGTCGATTCCTCCACCACCGCAACGCATACGGAGCGATCGCCGAGGCGGCGGCGCAGTCCTCAGCTGTCGAGGCCGGGGATGTCGTCCTTGGGAAGCTCGCCGTGAAAGGACTCCAGCTCTTCGAGGTCGCGATTGTCCTGGGGCCGACCGGCGAGACGCTTGAAGCCGACGATGCTGCGCAGGGAAGCGAACCTGGTCGGCTCCCCCCCGGCTTCGCCTTCGATCGCGCCGGCAGCCACGGTCTCGTAGTCGAGCGGGGGAAGGCCGCCGCGCATGATGTCGACGATACCGTGGCGACTCCTCACCCTGAGGTGGGGAGCGCCGTCTATGTCAACCGGTTCGAGCCGCTTGCCGTCGTGCAGGCGGCCGGCCTCGATCCGCTCGAGGAAACGGTGGATGGCCTCGTCAGCCTCGGAGCCGTCTGGCACGAGCAGGTCGGAGTCCTTGGTCGCGCGCACGAAGCCATTGGCGATGACGCTGAAGCCGCCGATCACGACGTAGGGAAGCCCGACGGCGTTGGCGTCGGCGACGACCCCGTCGAGGTCAGGACCAGAAGGCTCGGGGTGAGACATGGCCGCGACGGATCGTGGACGCGAGGAGCTGCACGGCTTGCTGGGAGAGCTTCTGTCCTTGGGCGACACGCTGAGAGGGCGTCAGCGCCCGTGCGGTGCGGTGGTGATACTCGCGCTTCTCGGCATTCAGCCGCGCCCACTCGGCCTCGTTGCCGGGAGCGAGAAGGGACTTTTTCCGCGAGGTGGCCATCTGGACAAATGGTAGCGGCACGAAGCCGGCCTCTCGGAAGTCCCGCGGACCTCAGCGCAGGGGCTCGACCATCAGCTCGGCCTCGGCGGCGTGCGCGCCGAGGTAGGGCATGACCGCGATGTAGACCAGCTCGGCGAGGAAGTCCTCCCCCCGCTCCAGCGCACCGGCTTCGACCTTGGTGAGCAGGGTGGAGTAGACCGCCCCGGCGGTGATTTCGGCCGTTCCGCGTGACATCGCGCCGCGCCGCTCGACTCCCTCGCGACCGCCGTCGAGCAGATCGGCGAGACCCCGCAGGATGCGGCTGCGGCATGCCTGCGAGTCGTCGTCGTCGTTCCCGTCAGCCACCAGCAGGTGCGCCCGCAGCGGGTCCTCCCGCAGGTAGCGCATCGCCGCCGAGCCCGCGGCCCAGATCCGGTCGTGCCAGCTCACGGGCCGGTCGAAGGCCGCCCTCATCCGGCGGCAGAGCTCCTCGACCATCTCGTCGCGGACGTCGCGCCCGCCGCGTGGACCGCTCACATCGCCCCGGCCCGGCTCCCTGCGCTCGCTCTCCCCGGGCAGCGGCCGATCAAGCCGCTGCGCGCGCCTGGGCCTCCTCCGCGGCCCGGGCCGCCTCGACCTCGCCGACGTAGGGCGTCAGCGTCACCTGCAGCATCTCCGGCAGCAGGCCCTTCAGCTCGTCAACGCGATCGGCGAGCAGCCGCTGGTGGATCAGCCAGGCGAGGCCGCCGGCGATCGACAGCTCCAGGCCCTCCGGCAGCCGCTCCGCCCGCGGGTTGAGCACCCGGCCCTGGCGCAGCCACGCGCCGACCCGCGCGAGCGCCGCCTGGTAGCGGGCGAGCCCGGCTGCCCCGGCGGTCTGCGACTCGACGATGCAGAGGCGGGCGCGGGCCGGCTCCATGGCGATCATCTCGAGCAGGATCTCCAGGCCGGAGGCGAGCTGGTCGGGCCAGGGCCGTTCCGTGTCGAGCAGCTCCCCGAAGGTCTCCGCCGCGGCGTCGACGGTCTCGTCGAAGGCCGCCAGGAAGCACTCTTCCTTGTCGGCGAACTGCTCGTAGAAGGTGACGAGCGCCACCCGCGCCGTTTTCGCGATCGATTCGATCGTCGTCTTCTGGTAGCCCCGCTCGGCGACCAGCTCGACCGCCGCCTGCAGCATCCGCCGGCGCTGGTTCTGCGAAACGAAGTCGTGCGGAACCAGGTGCTGTCCCGGCACCGCTTTGGCAAGACGCTCCGACAGGGACCGCGAGTCGGCCATACCGACGGTATACCAGATCGTTTAACTGATGTCTATTTCCCTTTACACCAGAAAACGCTGCGTTCTGGTCACCGACGCCTCTAAAAGCTGCTATACCTAGACAAAAGGGTTTAGTTTTCAGATGGGGAGAGCGATGCCAGATCCAACTTCCAGCGCCTCCGAGCCGGAAACGGGCTCCGTCCCGTCCTCCCCCTGGCCCCGCCACCGCACCCAACCCCCGCGCCAGCGACTGCTCGAGGCGATCCTCGCCGTCAGCGGCGAGATGGGCTACGACCGGGTCGCCGTCCGGCACATAGTCGAGCGGGGAAAGACCAGCCGGGCGACCTTCTACAAGTACTTCGAAGGCCGCGAGGACTGCTTCGCCCAGGCCCACCACGACGCCGGCGAGTGGCTCTACAGGCGGCTCACCGGGGTCGCCAAGCGCCGGCCCACTTGGCGCGAGGGCCTGCGGGCCGCGATGGCGGAGCTGCTCGAGTTCTGCGCCAACCAGCCGGTGCTGGCCAAAGCGCTGTTCGTCGAGGCGCACGCCGCGGGGCCGCGGGCGCTCGCCCAGCGAAACGATCTGATGGAGCGCCTCTCCCACGCGCTGGACAGCGCGCGCCGCGAGATTCCTTCTCGCCAAGCTCCACCTCCTATAGCTGCCAGCTTCATAGTAGGGGCGATCGACACCCTTGTGTGCGCGAAGCTGATGGCCGGCGAGGCCGAGCAGGCGCCGGAGATGCTTCCAGGCCTGCTCCACTTCGTCGTCATGGAGTACTGCGGCGAGGAGGCGGCCTGGGAAGAGATGTCCGCCGCCCCCCTCGCCCAGTGGAGCGCCCGCCGCGAAGCCGCGGCGGAAATGCCCTGAGATGCCGCAGGCGGCCAGTGTGAGATGGGGCGGTCAAGCGGTCTGCCGGTACCATGAGGATCGTGACCGCGAAGGAGCCACAGGCAGCGCGCGGTGGGGACATCGGCGACTTTGGACGCGCGCGGGCCGTGCGCCGCGAGGCGGCGCTGGCACTGACGATGAGCGAACGGCTGGCACGGGTACATGCGCTCTGCAAGCAGATGAGCGCCATCAAGGGCGCCGCTTCGGCGCGTTGAGCGAGTTCGACCTCCGCGCTCTGCTCGCGACTCTGCACGGGCACGAGGTTCGTTTCGTGGTGATAGGTGGCGTGGCGGTGGGAGCGCATGGGTATCTGCGGAGCACCGAAGACCTCGACCTCGTACCCGACCCCGATGCCGCGAACCTGAAGCTGCTCGCCGTGGCGCTGGAGGAGCTGGACTCGACCATGCCGACGGTCGAGGGGCGGCCCTTCGACCCCGACAAGGACGGCGCGGTCATCCTGCGCGGCGGCAACGTCACCGCCGACACGAAGTTCGGAGGGCTCGACGTGGTGCAGCGGCTGCGCGGGGTGCCGGCGTATTCCGAGCTTGCCCAAGACGCGGTCGAGAGCGAGTTGCTGGGCATCCCTGTACGGGTGTGCTCACTCGGTCGGTTGAGAGAGATGAAGCAAGGGCTGGGCCGCACGCAGGATCAAGTTGACCTGGAGAACCTGCCGGAGGACTGAGACTCATCTGTGCCGGTTCAGCCACCGGAAGCCGTGGACCGTGCCGGCGCAGACGAGGGCCAACCCCCAGAGCGCCCCGACCAGCGGCGTCAGCAGCAACGCCGGCGCGATCACCGACGCGGCCGCCAGGCCGACGATCACGACCCAGCGAAAGACCGCTTGCTCGGAGACCTTCAGCGCGCTACCCGTCGCCGTCGGTGGGGCGCTCGCGGGCCTGCTGCATGAACTCCTCCGAGCGCGGGCTCACAATGCGCTCCCGGCGAGGACGAGCTTGTCGCGGTCGACCTCGCCGATGAAGAAGGACTCGATCTCGCGACGCCCTCGCAGCCACTCGGGGTCATAGACGTGGACCGAGTAGGTGAAGGGACTCTCACCCTCGGCGATCGCGGCCTCCTCGCTCAAGTCCAACGCGAGGCGCTGGTGGCGTTCGCCGTCCCCCACGGCGATCACCAGCAAATCGACGTCGGAGTCGGCACGGGGGCGCTCGCCGCGGGCACGGGAGCCGTAGAGCCAGACGGCGAGCAGGTCGTCGCCGAGCGCGTCGCGAAGCATGACGACGAAGCGCTGCACGGTGCGGCGCTCGGCATCGGAGAGCGTCGCGCCTGCAAGAGGCTCGTCGAGCCGTGAGGCCATGTCCGAAGGATAAGCGGCCGGCCCGAGGGTCAAGCGGCTCGCTGCAGCTCAGGCCGTGCCGTAGACGTCCGCCGGCTCGATCGCGATCACGTCGTCACGGTCGGGCAGCTTCGAATCGACGCCGCTTGCCGAGGCGAGCACGATCGACGCCTCCGGGGCGTCGAGCAGATCCCTGATCCGCAGCAGGCGGTCGAGGTCCGAGGCCCCCAGCGCTCGCAGCTTCGCCTCGCCGAGCGCGACCACCCGGCCCGCCCGCACGGCGACCAGGTTGACCTCGTGGCTGCGCTTGCGGGCGCGGTCGGAGACAGTGGTCGCCCCGACCACGTCGAGCGGGCCGAGACGCTCCTCGCCGCCGCCGGCGAGGTGGGCGCGGGCGACCGCCTCCCAGCGCGGGCCGAGCACCTGGGAGGGCCAGCTCGTCTCCCCCACCCGGGCCCACACCCCCTCCGCCCCGCCGGCCTGCAGCCGCGAGCGGTTGGGGGCGATCAGCGCCAGCCAGAGGCGCAGGTGCGGGTCGGCGAGCTCGTAGCGGTCGCGCCGCGCCCGCAGGGGGTCGGGCACGCGCTCGACCAGCCCGGCCCGTTGAAGCGCCGCCAGCGGCCGGCTGAGCGCCCCGGAGGGCAGGCCCGCGACGCGGGAGATGGCACCGAAAGTCCGCTCCCCGGCGGCGATCGCGCCGAGGATCGCCCGGTAGACGCCGCGCAGCGCCGGCGGATCGGGGATGTCCGCCAGGTCGGCTTCGGCCGCGTCCAGCAGCGGCGAGCCGGGCGCCAGCACCTCCTCGACCATCCACTTCTCCCGCCGGCGGCCGGGCGGCGCGACCAGCGGCCGGTAGCCGGGCAGGCCGCCGAGGGCGGCGTCGACCCAGAGGGCGCTGAGCGGATCGCGCGTCTCCCAGAGGGCGGCCAGGTCGGGGCCGGCGAGCGGGGCGGGGACGACGACGGTCCCGGCCCGCCCGTACAGCGGCGCCCGCGCCTCGACCAGCTCGCTCATCGTTGACAGCGCGCTCCCGGCCAGGATCAGCGGCGGGCCTTCGCCGGCGTCCGCGTAGCGCTGGAGCAGGCTGGGCAGCTCCGGCGTGACCTCGGTCAGGTACGGCAGCTCGTCGAGGGCGAGAAAGGGGACGTCGACGCGCGCCAGCCGCTCGAGCGCGTCCGCCCAGCCGTCGAGGCTCAGCGGCCCGGCGCCGAGCATCTCCCCCAGCTCGCGCCCGAAGTCGGCGAGCTGCGTCGCGGCCACCCCGGCGATCGCCTGATAGCGGCGCCCCCCCGCCGCCTCGCAGACCGCGTCGAGCAGGAACGACTTGCCGACCCGGCGCGGCCCGTAGACCACCGCCAGCCGCTGCCGCCGCTCGACGAACCGCGCGAGCGCCGACCACTCCCGATCCCGGTCGATCAGCTTATGCGACTTTACAAGCACTCCTGCATCATACACGAACACTTGTATGCTATTTATAGCTCACTAGTGTAGTTTTAGGCTAGCTTGCTATAACTACCAATAGCCATGGACGCCCTCCTGAATCCCTACACCCCGGGGGCCGGCACGCCGCCGCGCGAGCTGGCGGGCCGCGGGGCCGAGCTGAGGCGCTTCGACCTCCTGCTGGAGCGACTCGCCGCCGGTCGGAGCGAGCGGGGAATCGTCCTCCAGGGACTGGGCGGCGTGGGTAAGACCGTGCTGATGCGGGAGTTCGCCGATCGCGCGGCCGAGCGGGGCTGGGGGGTCGGCAGGCTGGAGGCGACGAGCGGCACCGACCTGCGCGCCGAGCTGGCCGCCATGGCAGCCGGGGCATTGCGGCAGATAAGCGCAAAAGCCAGGGCCAGGGAGGCGCTGTTGCGGGCAGCGCGCTTCGTCAAGGCGTTCACGCTTGATGCGACGGCCGTTGGAGGGGTCGAGTTCTCCCTTGACCTCGATGCCGCCCTGGCCGAACCCGCCGGCAGCGACATCGAGCGCGACACGATCAAGCTCTTCGCCGAGGTCGGCGACGCGGCGGCCGTCAACGGAACCGGTGTCGCCTTCCTGATCGACGAGATGCAGCTGCTGGGCAGGGAAGACCTGGAGGCCCTCTGTGCGGCAGCGCACCGAGCGGGCCAGGACGGACTGCCGATCGCCGTGGTCGGCGCCGGGCTGCCGATCCTCCCTGAGCGTCTGGCCGAGGCGAAGTCTTACGCCGAGCGTCTTTTCGTCTTCCCGCACTTGGGGGCGCTCAGCGAGGCGGCGGCCCGCCAGGCGATCGTGCGCCCGGCCGAGACGGCGATCGCCGGACAGCCCGTGCACTACGAGAGGGCGGCGGTCGACCTCATCCTCCAGCGCTCCGAGTGCTACCCCTACTTCCTCCAGGCTTACGGTCTCGAGGCCTGGAATACCGCCCCCGAGGGAGAGTTGATCTGCGCCGACGACGTCGATCGGGCGAGCGCGCCTGCCCAGGTCGAGCTCGATCGGGACTTCTTCGAGACCCGCTTCGCACGGGCCACCAAAGCCGGCCGCAGATACCTCGCCGCAATGGCAGGGCTGGGCGACGGCCCCTATGCCTCCGGCGAGGTGGCCGAGCACGGGGGGTGGCGAGCGGTGACCTCGGCCGCGCCGGTCCGCCAGACCCTGGTCGAGAAGGGCCTCATCTACAGCCCCGACCACGGCCGGGTTGACTTCACCGTGCCCCACTTCGCCGACTTCATGCGGCGCAAGCATCCGCTCCGCTCGCTGTAGCCGGCGACTCTTCTGTGCCGATTCAGCTCCTACGTGTCTACGCCGGGGATCGGGTCGATCGGCAGCTCGCCGTTGGCGCTTTCGAGCTTTTCGAGATCGACGCGGTCAAGGTTGCGGTCGGCAAAGGCGCTTGAAGCCGACGATGCTGCGCAGGGAGGCGACGCGAAACGGGCTGCCGCGCCATGTGCCCTCCACCGCGCGAGCTGCGACGGTCTCGTAGTCCAGCGGCGGCAGGCCGCCACGCATGATGTCGATAACGCCATGGCGGCTGTCCACGCGCAGGTGGTGCGCGTCCGTCACGTCCTCGGCGGTCAGAGTTTTGTCATCGCTGAATCGGGTCGCCCCGATCAGCTCAAAGAAACGCAGGATCGCCGCGTCGGTCTCCGCGCCGTCGGGAACCAGCAGATCCGAGTCCTTGGTGGCGCGGAAGTAGCCGTGGGCAATTACGGCGAAGGCGCCGATCACGACGTATTCGAGTCCCGCCTTGTTAGCGTCGGCGACGACGCCGGCCAGGTCAGGCCCGCGGATCTCGCTGGGGGCCATGGCCGGAGGCGCGGACGGCGTTATAGAACTGGAACGCGTGGTCGCAGAGATTCTGGCCGAACTCCACCGATCGCCGCGACGATCCTGCGGCGCTGCTCCTCGGCCACCTGCTCGGGCGGCAGCCCGTAGAGGCGACGGCGAGCGGGCGCGCGCGCCGCCGGGCTCCACGGACGCGGACAAAGTGTCTTTGGATCCTGGACGTCCACTCTCGGCAAGCTCGCGGGCGGCGAGGCGGGCCTGGGCGAGCAGCGCGAGCGGCACCGGCGGGTCCTCCTCGCTTGTGGCGAGGCCCTCGATGCCGTACTCAAGCGCGGCGGAAACCATGTCCCGCAGGCCCCGCGCGTAAGCCGGGTCGGCGGCCTCGGCGGAGTCGCCGATCGCGCCGATCCTGGCGTGCATCGCGTCCTCGATCTCGGCGCGGCGCGAGCGCAGGCGCTCTGCCGGCCGCGTCCGGTCCTCGCGGCTTCCCGCCACCTCAGCGCGCCCCTCGCGGCACACTCCTTGCTCCACAGCGGACCGCCAGGTCTCTCACTGCCCCTTGTTCTTTGGCTTGGTGACCTTGCCGAGGACCTTGCCATTGAGCTTGGGAGCGATGCACCGCGCCGGGAGGCTGGGGTGAGCCGGGCTCGGGCTGCTGCAACCTCTCCCATACCGACTCGAGATAGATATGCGCCGATCTACCCTTCAATTAGTTCGCCTTTCCCCCCGCTGAAGCTCGCCACCGGTTCGGCTTCCAGGGCGGCGGCTTTGGAGGCTCCGCCGTTGACCGACACCTGCAGGCCGTATTCGAGACCCGCTTCGGTTTTGACGTACTCCTGGGCGTATTCGCCTTTGCCCGCTTCGGGCGCGTTGAGGTTGACGGTCAGCGTCGAGGACGCCTCGCCGAGCTGTGGCGCGGTGATGCGGCCGAGCACGCCGCTGCCGGAGACTTTGAGCGAGACAAGGCCGCCTAGACAGCCGGCCGCCGCGAGCGTTCCACTCTGGGCGTTGGGCAGGAACAGGACGCCCGGTTCGCCGTCTGAGAGGTAGACCAGGCGGAAGGGCAGGGGTTCGGTTTTGATCGTGCCCGTGGCCTGGCCCGAGGTGGTGCAGCTGCTGTTGAAGGAGCTCTCCTTGCAGTGGTGCAGGGTGAGCGTGGCGGTGCCCGTGCTCGCGCTTTCGAACTGGCCTTCCCCTCCAAGGGCTTTGACTCCCGATTCGGTGGTGCAGTTGATCGGGTAGGAGCCGCCGCGCAGGCGGACCGTCTGTTCGCCTGCCGGCGAGAAGGAGGCCGGGAAGGTGCCGCCGGGGGGTTCGAGGGTGGGCTGAGCTGCCGCCAACCCCGCTTTCCCCCCGCTGAAGCTCGCCACCGGTTCGGCTTCCAGGGCGGCGGCTTTGGAGGCTCCGCCGTTGACCGACACCTGCAGGCCGTATTCGAGACCCGCTTCGGTTTTGACGTACTCCTGGGCGTATTCGCCTTTGCCCGCTTCGGGCGCGTTGAGGTCGACGGTCAGCGTCGAGGACGCCTCGCCGAGCTGTGGCGCGGTGATGCGGCCGAGCACGCCGCTGCCGGAGACTTTGAGCGAGACAAGGCCGCCTAGACAGCCGGCCGCCGCGAGCGTTCCACTCTGGGCGTTGGGCAGGAACAGGACGCCCGGTTCGCCGTCTGAGAGGTAGACCAGGCGGAAGGGCAGGGGTTCGGTTTTGATCGTGCCCGTGGCCTGGCCCGAGGTGGTGCAGTTGCTGTTGAAGGAGCTCTCCTTGCAGTGGTGCAGGGTGAGCGTGGCGGTGCCCGTGCTCGCGCTTTCGAACTGGCCTTCCCCTCCAAGGGCTTTGACTCCCGATTCGGTGGTGCAGTTGATCGGGTAGGAGCCGCCGCGCAGGCGGACCGTCTGTTCGCCTGCCGGCGAGAAGGAGGCCGGGAAGGTGCCGCCGGGGGGTTCGAGGGCGGGACGGCCTTGCGCCAGCCCCGCTTTGCCCCCGCTGAAGGTCGCCACCGGTTCGGCTTCCAGGGCGGCGGCTTTGGAGGCTCCGCCGTTGACCGACACCTGCAGGCCGTATTCGAGACCCGCTTCGGTTTTGACGTACTCCTGGGCGTATTCGCCTTTGCCCGCTTCGGGGGCGTTGAGGTTGACGGTCAGCGTCGAGGATGCTTCGCCCGGGGCGGGTTTGGTTATCCGGCCGAGCACGCCGCTGCCGGAGACTTTGAGCGAGACGGCGCCGCTGAGGCAGCTGGCAGTAGCGATCGCTCCGCTTTTGGCGTTCGGCAAGAACAGGACGCCCGGTTCGCCGTCTGCGAGGTAGACGAGGCGAAAGGGCAGGGATTCGGTTTTGACCGTGCCCGTGGCCTGGCCCGAGGTGGTGCATTTGCTGTTGAAGGAGCTCTCCTTGCAGTTGTGCAGGGTGAGCGTGGCGGTGCCCGTGCTCGCGCTTTCGAACTGGCCTTCCCCTCCAAGGGCTTTGACTCCCGCTTCGGTGGCGCAGTTGATCGGGTAGGAGCCGCCGCGCAGGCGAACCGTCTGTTCGCCTGCCGGCGAGAAGGAGGCCGGGAAGGTGGCGCCGGGGGGTTCGAGGGCGGGACGGCCCACTGGGTTCACTGGGACCCTCAACTCAGCTTCGCCTTCGCCGAAGGTGAGCATGGGTTCGGACGCCAAGCCGGCGGGCGTAAGTTTGCCGCCGTTGCGCGACGATTCCAGAGTGTATTTCACGCCGTCCCTAGTCTTGACGTACTCCTGTTCACCTTCTGTTGCATTCAGCTCCACCGTCAGTGTCAACGATGCTTCACCCAGCGCCGGTTGGGTTATGCGGCCGAGCATGCCGCTGCCCCGAACTTCGACTTTCACCAAACCGCCGACACAGCTGGCCGTCGAGAATTGCTCGCTTTCTTCGTTGGGCATGAACAGGACGCCCGGTTTCCCGTCTGAGAGGTAGACGAGGCGGAAGGGGAGACCTTCCATCACGACGGTGCCCGCTTCCTGTCCGGGGGAGGTGCAGCTGGCGCTGAACTGAGACTCTTTGCAGTGGTGGAGCGTGAGGTCCATGCGCCCTGTCGTGGAGCTGTCGAACTCGCCGCTTCCCGTCAGCGCTGCTTCTTCGCCTTCTGCGGAACAGCTGACCGATGATCCGTTCATGCTCAGGGTAACGGCTCCTTTGTCGGCGATCGTGAACGGCGCGGGAAAGATGCCCCGGGGGGGGTCGAGAACGAATTGATCGGTCTGATCGAGACTGTCGGTAATCGCCGTCCTATCCGCCCCTTTCGTCGTCCCCACTTCGTTCTGGGCGTCAACCCGATAGTGGTAGGTGGTCCCTTCGTCGAGATCCGTGACTTTCTGGCTGACACGCAGCGGCTTGAGGGCCGAGCCGGCACCTTTGGCGGGGATCGGGATTTTCGTGCCGTAGGATTCGGTGGCCCCGAACTCGAAGTAGTAGGTCGTTGCCGCACCATTTGGGTTGACGGTCGCGTTGAGAGTCGCCGCGCTCGCCCCTACTTCGCTAGCCCCCTTTGTAGTGACGGTCGGCGCAAGTTCCGCTGGCAAGGAGGTTTCCGGCGTGGTGAACTGTTCGTCTTCGCCCGTGTCGGTCCCCGTCGAGTTTTCGCCGACAATACGGTAGTGGTAGGTGATTCCTGGTTTGAGGCCTTCGATGGGCTCGCCGACTTCGACATTGCTCCAATCGGGCTGAGAACCGATCACCTTGCTGGGCGTGGTGTTCCCATAGCCGGCGGTCGTGCCGTACTCAAAGTGGTAGCTGCTTTCTCTCCCAGCCGGGTTGACCACGCCGTAGAGCGTCGCTTCAGTGGGATTGGCCGATGAGGCCTCTTCGGTCAGCGTGTACAGCACGGGCGGTTCGGGATCGGCAAGCGCGCATTCGTGCAGATGATTGTCCCAGAGCGCCGCTACTTGTAAACCGCTAGGAGGAATTGGCCCGTCGTGTCCGCCACAACGATCGGCGATCTGCTCCTCCTCCGGACAAGAACCGCCTTTGCAAGCGTACCAGCCCCCGCCCGAGTCAGTAACGGTCTCAGCGTACTCATGAGCCGCGGTGCTCAGTAAACCCCCTGGTTCATTCTCCACAGCGCTGTAGCGAACATCTGTCAAACCTTCGCCGCTCAGCTCATTCGAGTGTACTACGCTATGCCAGCCCGCAGAGTTTTCATTTTCATATTCTTTTGTGTATGTGGTGCCGAGGGGCATCAAGACCATGAACTGATCTTCAAGCGTGTGAGGCCATGCGTTTTCTTTGATGGCACGCGCCACGGTGTTCTCAATCGCCTGGTTGGTGACGTTCGTGGGAGACGTGACAGATTCGTCTATGTAGGGCGTAAAACCGACGTTCGACGAGATTGGTCCTTCGTCGTCAAAGTATTGGGTGAGGATTCCCTGCCACGCAGAACCCGAGATCGTTTCGAAAAACTCTTCGGTTTCTTCCCGAGCTTCAAGGTCGGGGGCTTTGTTCCAGCTGCTGCCCCAGAAGATCGCGTACACGTGGGGCGTATGCTGGACTGGACCGCCGAGATACTCCAAGTCGCGGTCGGAGCCGTATGCGCGGCTGGCTCCGAAGGCTAGGAGCAACACAAAGGCGGTTAGCGCAACGACGCGAGACCGATTTATGGCTTGAGGGACCTCCAGTGGGTCGCGAACTCCCAATTTGTTGCCGTGCCGATTACGCGGACCTCGCTCATCTCGACGCGCTGCATCACTTCTCCTTCTGTCCTGCATTTGCCCTCTCCCTCTGCCGGGCCTCCCGCGGCCCTGATTGCGATTGCTCTAGCCGTTGGAGTCAGGCTCCCCGACCGTGGGGAGCGGGCGCCTTGCCAATCTGGAAAGCTGGGTTTCCAGATTGCAGGCCCTGGAGGCTCAGGGCGGTTTCGACCTCGGCGGCGCATGAGCCCATAGGTATGCCGATTCTCTTCTCGATCGTGCGCAGGCGCTCTTTCACGGTCGGGCGGCTCACGCCGAGCGAGGCCGAGGTGGCGCTGACGTTGCGATCGGCGGCGAAATAGGCCCGCAGGGTTTCGCGCAGCGCCTCTCCCCCGTCGCGCCCGCCCTCCAGCGGCTCAAGGTAAAGCCGCCGCAGCGAGGCGGCGAGCAGCTCGTCGCCCAAGGCCGAGGCGAGCAGGGCGACGTCGGCGTAGCGAAGCGCCTGCTCTCGGCCGCGCAGCGCCACCGCCAGGGCGGCGGCTGCCTGGCGGTGGGTGAGGCGCCAGGCGCTCGGGCCCTCGCCGGGCTCCCCGGTGGCGAGGAAGGTTCCGGGCCCAAGCAGCGGGCGGGCCGGCGCCAGGGCCTTCGTCGGGTCAAGCGGCGAGCGGCCGCCGAGCCAGGCCCAGCAGGTGCGCTCATCGGCACGCACGAGGAGCAGGCGGCGGTCGAGCTCGGCGGCGAGGGCGCGCAACAGGGCCTCGGCCCCGGGGCCTGAGGCGAGCAGGGCGAGGTGGTGGGCCTCGAGGTCATAGGCGAGCGGGGAGGCATCGACAGGCTCGCCGGCGAGCAGGCGGCGGACGAGGTCCAGGCGGCGGCGCCGAGACGTCGCCGGGCGCTGGGCGGACTCACGGGCGTGCTCGGCGCCGACCGCCGCCAAGAGGCGGTCGAGCTGGGCGGCCTGGGAGCGCAGCAGGCGCTTCAGGGCGCTCCCCCCCAGGCCGGAGGCCTCGGCCTCCTCGACGAGGAAGTCGCCCAGCAGGGTGTAGCCGGCGAGGTAGCGGCGCATGACGACCTCGATGCCGATCCGGTTGCGGGCCGCAAGGCGCGCCTGGGCGAGCAGCGCGACCGGCACCGGCGGGGGGTGGGACTCGCTTGAGCTGAGCCCCTCTATGCCGTGCTCGAGCGCGGCTGCGATCGCGCTCGCCAGCCCCTGCGCGTAGGTCGGGTCGGCGACCTCGGCGGGGTCTGAGATCGCGCCGACGCGGGCGCGCATCGCCTCTTCGATCTCGCCGCGGCGCGAGCGCAGGCGCCCGGCCAGCTCGCCGCGCGCCGCCGGGGCGGGGCCTGGCGGGCGCCGCCCTGCGCTCGGCCCTGAGGCGAGCGCGAGCACCGCCTCAGCGCGCCCGGCGCAGGGCGCTGTGGGCCCCTAGGCAGCTCGTGCCGCCCGCGAGGCTCTCCGGAGGGGCGGTCATGAAGTAGGCGCCGGCGCGCGGGTCAGCCACCTTGGCGGCGATCGCGATCCGGCCCTGGGGGGAGGTGCGGTGGGTGCGCCTGGAGAAGCCCTGCAGGTCTGGGTCGAGGCTCAGCCTCAAGAGGAAGCTGTGGCTGCCGACGCGGTGGTAGAAGCGCACGACGCGATTCGCCCGGCAGGGCCCGTAGGGGGAGCTGAGCGCCCCGGCCAACAGCACGACGTGGGCGGAGCGCTTGGGGGAAGCCTGGGCGCGGGCGAGCACCGCCCGGGTGCGGTGATGCCCCGGGGCGGCGCCCGAGAGGGCCGGCCCCGCGGCGAGCGCGACGAGCGCCAAAGCGGCGATCGCCGGCGCGGGCCCAGAGAAGCGCCTCACCTACCCCTTCTTCTTCTTCTTCTTCGGCTTCGGGCCGAGCTTCAGGTTCACCTTCGAACCCGCCGCCAGGGCCTTGCCCGGCCCCGGGGAGGAGGACTTGACCACGAGCGCTCCCTTTGCCTTCTTCGGCTTGGTCACCTTGCCGAGGGCGCACTGGGCGGCCCTAAGCGCGGACTTCGCCTGACCCAGGGTCTTGCCCTTCAGCTTGGGGACCACGCACTGCGCGGGGGGTGGCGGGGGCGGGGGCGGCGTGCCTCCGCCCCCTCCGCCCGTGCCTCCTCCGCCGCCGCCGGAGGCTTCCTTGTCGAAGGTCGCGGTGACGGTGGTGTCGGCGTTGAGCGTCACTTTGCAGCTGCCGGTGCCCGAGCAGCCGCCGCCGCTCCAACCGGCGAAGCTCGAGCCCGAGGCCGCAGTGGCGGCGAGGGTGACTTCGGTGCCCTCGGGGTAGGTGGAGGCGCAGGTGGTTCCGTTGCAGGTCACCGTGCCAGAGCCCGAGCCGGCCTTGTTGACGGTGAGCGTGTGGAGGATCGTCGTTTCGGTCTCGGTGATCGTCGTGTTGGCGCCCACCGCGACCGTGCAGGTGGTCGCGGTGTGGGAGTCACAGCCCCCCCAGGCGATCTGCTGGTGGGCGCCGGGGGTGGCGGTGAGGGTGACCGTGTCGGCCTCGTTGTAGGTGGCGGTGCAGCTGCCGGCGGCTTCTTTGCAGGCTGAGATCGCGCCCGAGACCGGGGCCGGAGAGGCGCCGGCCGAGACGGAGCCGGGGCCGGTGACGGTCGCCGTCAGGGTGTGGGTGATCTTGGTGAAGGTCGCGGTCAGGGCGCTGTTCGCTTCGAGGTTGAAGGAGCAGTTGGCGGTGCCGGTGCATGAGGCCGCGGAGCCCGATCCCGCGCTCCAGCCTCCGAAGCTGGAGTGCAGAGCGGCGGTTCCCTTGACTTCGACCGCTTCGCCCTCGTTGTGGGGGCCCGCGCAGGAGCCGAAGCTTCCCGCTCCGAACTTGCATTCGACCGTGCCCGATCCGTTGCCGGCGGGGGTGATCGCGATCGTGTGGGTGATCTTGGTGAAGGTCGCGGTCAGGGCGCTGTCTGATTCGAGGTTGAAGCTGCAGGGCGAGGTGGTGCAGCCCGAAGCCGAGCCCGATCCGGCGCTGAAGCCGGTGAAGCTCGAGTGCAGCGCCGCGGTCGCCTTGACTTCGACCGCTTCGCCCTCGTTGTGGGGGCCCGCGCAGGAGCCGAAGGAGCCCGCTCCGAACTTGCATTCGACCGTGCCGGTGCCGTTGCCGGCGGGGGTGATCGTCAGCGTGTGGGTGATCTTGGTGAAGGTCGCGGTCAGGGCGCTGTCTGATTCGAGGTTGAAGCTGCAGGGCGAGGTGGTGCAGCCCGAAGCCGAGCCCGATCCGGCGCTGAAGCCGGTGAAGCTCGAGTGCAGCGCCGCGGTCGCCTTGACTTCGACCGCTTCGCCCTCGTTGTGGGGGCCCGCGCAGGAGCCGAAGGAGCCGGCTCCGAACTTGCATTCGACCGTGCCCGATCCGTTGCCGGCGGGGGTGATCGTGATCGTGTGGGTGATCTTGGTGAAGGTCGCGGTCAGGGCGCTGTCTGATTCGAGGTTGAAGGAGCAGGGCGAGGTGGTGCAGCCCGAAGCCGAGCCCGATCCGGCGCTGAAGCCGGTGAAGCTCGAGTGCAGCGCCGCCGTCGCCTTGACTTCGACCGCTTCGCCCTCGTTGTGGGGGCCCGCGCAGGAGCCGAAGCTTCCCGCTCCGAACTTGCATTCGACCGTGCCCGATCCGTTGCCGGCGGGGGTGATCGCGATCGTGTGGGTGATCTTGGTGAACGGGGCGTTGACCGAGCTGTTGGCGTTGATCGTGAACTGACAGCTCGCTTTGCCCGTGCAGGAGATCGAGCCGGTTCCGGTGTTGTAGCCGGCGAATTCGGTGTGGGAGGCGGGGGCCGGGATCAGCTTCAGTTCGGTGCCTTCGGTGTAGGCGGCTTTGCAGGGTTGATCTAGGGTGGGGCCGCCGTTTACTTCGCAGTTGACCGAGCCGGTGCCGGTGCCCGTGGAGGTGTCGATCGCCAGCGACTTCTGGCCGGCCAGGACGAAGCTCGCTTCGACCGTCTTTGCGGCGTCTATTTCCAGTTCGCATTCGTTGCCGGTGACGCTGTCGCAATCGCCTGACCAGGCGGCGAACTCCCAGCCGGTTTCCGCTTCGGCTTCGAGCTTTACCTCGGTGCCGTAGGGGAGTTCTGAGAGCGGGGCGCAGGGGCCGAAGCCCGAGCCTTCGTCGCATTCGGCTTCGACCGAGCCTTCGCCGGTCGTTTCGATCGTCAAGGCGAAGGTTTCGAGGACGAAGACGGCCGAGACTTCGGAGTCTTCGCTGAGCGTGAAGGTGCAGGGCGAAGCCGTGCAGGAGGTGGCCGAGCCGGTGCCCGAGACGCTTTCGATTTCAGCGCCGGTGTCGGGGATGGCCGTCAGCTTGACTTCGGTGCCGTAGTCGAGTTCGCTCAGCGGGTTTGCGCAGGCCGTGAAGCTCGCGCCTTCCTTGCATTGGACTTCGACCGTGCCGGGGCCTTCTTCTTCGATTTCCAGTTCGCGGGTTTCGAGGGCGAAGATCGCATCCACTTCGGAGGCTTCTTCGAGCGTGAAGGGGCCGCAGGGGGAGCCTTCTGCTTCGCATGGTTCTGCGGAGCCGGTGGCGTTTTCGAAGCCTTCGAATTCAGAGCCTTCGCCTGCTGCGGCGATCAGTTCCAGTTCGGTGCCTTCGGGGTAGCTCGCTTCGCAGGGTTCATCGAGCGCTCCGCCGATCACCTGGCAGTTGACCTGGCCCGAGCCGGAGCCGGGTTGGTTGATCGTCAGGGGGATCGAGGGGGGGCCGGAGGATTCGAAGGTGGCTTTGATCTTTATTTCGGTTCCGGTCTTGATGACGTTGCATTCTCCGTATGAGGTACAGCTTTCGAACAGTTCGGTGCCTTTTTCGACCGTCCATTTGACGAATTTAGAGCCGGGGGCGGCTTCCTGATGCACCTCTATGGTGGGAAGGGGTAGGACTGCTGTTTTTTGCGCTTCGGTGTCACAGGTGCCGGTTTGGGCTTTCCCGTTCCATTCGCATGCGATCGGTGGTTTGCCCGGAGCCGGTTCTACCCCTGCCACGTTGCCCGAGCCGCTGCCTTCGATCGTGATGTGCGTATCGATCGCCGCGCTCGCCGAGGCGACGGGGACCAAGATGAATGCCGCCGCAAGGGCGGCGAGCAGGTAGAGGCCGAGAGGCCGCTCATCGAAGGTGTGTCGCATCGGTGCTTCCTTTCGCTCGGGTTGGGTGAAGGTCTTCTCGTGCCCGGTCATCGACGGCTCCCCTTGCCTTGGTGTTTGTGCTCTGGCATCGCTTGATCCGGCGCTCGCCAGCAGCGCACGACCCGACACCAGAGGGGTGCGACGGGCGGCGAAGGAGAGTGCGATGCGGCGCGGCGCGGTCATGCGGGGGCTCCGGCGGGTGCGGTTGTCCGTGAGGCGCTTGCGCGACGCGGTGGCGCTACCCTTTGGGTCGTGACCGCGAAGGAGAAATTGCGCGAGCGGGTCGAAACCTTCTCTGAGCAAGAGGCCGAGCAATTGCTGGCGGCGCTCGAGAGCGAGACCGTCGATGAGTGGGGCGACCTATCGAAGCTGCATGAGGTCGCCTTCGGTGAGACGATGCGCGGGCTCGCCGAGGAGGAGCAGGCCGCGGGGCAGAAGCCCTGGTGAGGCGGGGCGAGGTCCGCTGGGCCGAGCACCCCGACTGGGGACGACGGCCGGCCTTGGTGATGACGCGCGATGAGGCGATCGGGCCCCTCAGCGAGGTCTTCGTTGTCCTGGCAACCACGAGCATCCGCGGCCTGCCAACCGAGGTCGAGCTGGGGGCCGAAGACGGGATGCCCCGTGCCTGCGCTCTCAACGCCGACCACACCGACACGATCGCCAAGGGCTTCCTCGGGGAGTTGATCACGGTGCTGGGGCCAGGCAAGGTCGATGAGGTTTGCCGGGTGCTCGCTGTCGCGACGAGCTGCGGCTGAGCCCGCGCGAGGCGCCGCCTTCTCCCCCCCGCTCCGCGAGCCGGCCTCATCGCCTTCCCCGTCTGTGATGGACCTTGTGGCGCTTGCCGTGCGCCTTGCCGCACCGCGCCCGCACCAGCGGCTTGGTGCTGTCAACCCGGCCGTTTTGACCCGTGGCCTTGGCGTCGGCCCGGTGCTTACCTCGACACAAGTCGGTCGAGTTGACGAACAGGCCCTTGCGGCCCCCCTGCATGTCGACGATCGCTTTGGAGACCGGCGCGTCGGGGGCGCCTTCGACGGTGGCCCGCAGGCCGCCGCCGGAGGAGTCGATCCGCACGACCACGTCGATGTCGACGAGGCCGTGCAGGGCAAAGACGGCGTCGGGGAGGTTGTGGTCGGAGGACCTGAGGTAGACCGGGCCGCTCAGCGGTTCTGCCAGCAGCGGGCTGTAGGCGGTCACCCGGCCGTAGACCGAAGCCGGCGGGCACCCGGAGCCGTTGCCGGCCCCGGCGGCGAACTGGACCCTGGTGCAGATCGTCCCGAAGTGGCCCTGTTCGATGAACTCCGAGGTGGGGAAGCGCAGCGCCAGGCGGGAGAGGTTGGCGTCGCCGGGGCGGGGGGTGTAGACGGCGTGAAGGGCCGGGAACTTGCCTCGCTTGGTGCCGCCCTTCAGCTTCAGGGCGAGCTTGGGCTTGAAGGGAAGGAGCGAGCAGTTGACCGCCTGGTAGGGGGAGGCGAGGCCGACCTCGGTTTCAGGGCTCGCGTGGCCTGCGGAGTCCAGGTAGGAGCCCCAGATGCTCGCGCGGGCTTCGAAGCGCTCACACGAGGTCGGGGTGAGGGTGAATTCGGGCCTATCGGCGTAGACGCGCAGGTCGCGCAGGGTCAGCGGGATGCCCTTGAGGATGTGGGGGATCGGGTCCGATGCCTGCCCGTCGACTTCGCCGACGTGGGTGACCGGGTTCAGCCGCAGGGCCTCGCGGACGACCACCGTGCCGACGTCGAAGGGCCCGGCGACCGCGGGGGTGATCGCCACGGCTGAGATCGGGTCGCCGTGGTAGGGCCCGGCGAGGTAGAGCTTCCCGGGCACGTAGGTGAGATCTGAGCCCGCGCCGGCCCCTGCGAGGGTGCGGCCGATCTGAGAAGCCGCCGGGCAGGAGGGGTCGCTGCGCTCTTCGGCTCCCCCGTGGGGGCCCTGGCGCGACATGGCCCTGGCGATGTCTGCCTCTGAGCAGTAGGGGATGCCGGCCAGCTTGGGGACCACCCCGGGGGGCAGGACGAAGCTGAATTTGCCCATGTCCGCTTCGCCGTCTTTGCGGGTCAGGCGCATGTAGAAGGGGGAGTAGTGCCCGGCGGCGGCGCTCTGCGAGCCGGCTTCGAAGCCGGGGTGGAAGGGTGGGGAGCCGGGGCAGGACCCGCCTTCGGGGCCGCCGACGATCTGGGCATCGGAGGTCTTTATGACCGGCGCGGGGGCCGAGTAGGGGTAGAAGGTGGCCTTCGTCTGCGCGCTGCCGCACAGCGGCCCGCTGATCAAGGGCGGCCGTCCGCCCGAGCGCAGGTGCACGCGCAGCTCTGAGAAGGGCAGCTGGGGGATCCCTTCGGCGACGGTGACGAGCTGCCCGGTGGCGGGGTCGGGCTTCACCTGCAGGGTCTGGGTGACGATCACCCCGGCCTGCGGTTCGCGGATCGTCAGATAGAGGGCGATCAGCGAGCCGACGGGGTTCTGATAGGGGGTGGCGACGAAGACCGAGCCCTGCAGCAGGCGCCCTTGCAAAAGCGGGGTTTCCAGTTCGACGGTGCCGATCTTGGAGGCTTCCGGGCAGCCTTCGCCGGGGCCCGAGGAGGCGGTCTCGCCCTTCAGCTGAGCTTCGGAGCAGGTGGTGAGCCCTTCGGCCAAAGAGGCGTTGGCGGTCATCCCCGGGGGCAGGGCGACTTCGAGCTTGCGCGGCTGGGCTTCGGAGCGGCCTTCGGGGTTTTCCAGGCCGGAGTTCGGCATCTTCAAGGAGAAGTCGAGGCCCGAGGGGTTGGAGGCGAGCTTGGTGGTCGGGGTCGATTCGACCTGGGGGTCGAAGGGCAGCAGGTCACAGCCGGTGAGCGGGGGGCTCTCGTCGCTCGCCGAGGAGATCTCGCTGCCCGGGGGCACGTTCCAGGGTTCGACGTCGATCCCGAAGCGCACCGGTTCCGAGCAGGAGACAGGCATCCGCAGGAAGGACTTCTGCGTCTCCCCGCTGGGGCGCTGGCAGGGGTAGGGGTGGTTCCAGTAAAGGCAGCCCCAGCCGCGGGTGGAGTCGTGGGCGGGGTCGCCGGGGTTGCCCCAGACAGAGACCGTGGAGGAGATCACCGTGGCCAGCTGGGAGACGTCGTGGACCTCGGCGCCGATCGCGTAGGCTTCCCCGGAGCGCAGCTCGGTGTCGATCGTCACCGGCACCCCGGCGACCATGAAGCCGAGGCGGGCCGGCTCGCCGTAGACGGGCTCGAGGTTGAAGAGCGGCACAGCGACGCGGGTGAACTCGAGGCCGGCGCCCGGTTCGATGATCGTCACCGAGGCGGCGCCGACCGCGCTCTCGGGCGGGCATTCGTCGATCAAGGGGGGGGTGGTGACCCCTTGGGTGGTGAACTGCTTGAAGCTGCAGGTCGGGATCGGGCTGGGGTTGCCGACCAGGCCCGGCGGCAGCTTGACGTTCACGTTGCGCAGCTGCGCGGGCTGTTCGACAACCGTGTTGGCGCGGTCGGAGCCGCTCACCTTGCCGGCGTTGAAGACCAGCGACTGGGTCACCTGGAAGGGGTGGGAGCCCGCCTGGGAGGAGGTGGCGCCGCCCTCTTCTTCGGCCCCCATCGCAAAGCCTTCGATCCCGAAGCGGACCGCGTCGCCGCTCACGTGCAGCGTCTGGGTGGCGCTTTTGGGCTGCGCGTCGCCGCCGGAGATCTTCACCTGACCGGTGGCGCCGTCGAGCGCTGCGGGGGTCAGGGCGACGGCGAGTTCGAGTTCGATCGCTTCGTAGGGGGGCAGTTCGCCTTCGAAGGCGCATTCGATGAGCTCGCCGCCGGCGAGCCCGCCCGTTTCGTCGATTTCGCAATCGACCGGGCCCGCGATGCCGATGCTGCCGCCGTTGACGGTGTCGCCCATCACGAGCCCGGCGAAGCCTTCGACCCCGTAGACGGAGACGCCTTCGGGGAGTTCGTCGCTGACCCGCAGGGGGTTGGAGGTGGCATCGAGCGAGGCGTCGCCGACGTTGGTGGCGGTGATCGCGAGGCGGCCGCTGGCTTGGCTGCTCACTTGCGAGGAGGCTTCGCCGAGGGCGATGCTGAGCGAGGGTTCGAAGGGGTTGGGGACACGGACCCGAGGGCCGAGTTCGAGCCGCGGCACCCAGCGCCCGGGGGTGGTGAGGGTGATCGGGCCTTCGCCGAAGCCGGCAGGGCCGGCGAGCTGCACTTCGCCGCCGTAGAGGCCTTCGAGCAGTTCGGCCAGGGCGGCGGGGGTTTCGGTGGCTTTGAAGCCGGTCTTTTCTTCGCAGATCTGTTCGGCGCTTTGGAAGAAGAATTCCCCCACGCCCAGGCAGCCGACCGCTTTGCCGCCGACCGCGATCGGGGAGATCAGGACGGTCCCCAGCGGGAAGGGCAGTTCGGCCTTTTCGCTCCTCACTTCCTGCACCTCGGTCTGATCGGGGGCGACCTGCAGGTTGCTCGGGCGCGAGCCGGCTTCCAGCGTCCACCAGGGGAGGTCGGCCTGGGCGGAGGCGGGCAGGGCGAGCGCCCCGAGCAGAGCGAGGATCGTGGCTATGCGTCTCATTAGCGGGCCCTCCCGTGGCGGTGCTTGCCGGGCTTTTGGTCGCGATGGCGGCTCACGCAGCGCACCTCGCCGCGGCGCTTGACCTTGCGCTTGCCCTGCGGGCAGGAGCGCCGCTTGGGCGGTCGGCCTTGCAGGTTGCCGTCGCCGGACAGGGCCGCGGTCGGCGGCGTGGCGGCTGCGGGGGCGGCGGCGGGGGACTGGCAGGCTTCGCCGAGGCATTCGGCGGGGACTTCGCGCTTCGCGGGGACGCCGCCTACGCGGACGTCGTAGATGTCGTAGTCGGGGTCTTCGTCGAGGGCCGAGAGGCGCGAGGCGGTGATGATGAAGACGTCTTCGCCGGTGGCCGAGGAGTCGATCACCGCCGATTCGCGCTCAGAGGTGCCCGAGGAGAGCAGGGCGACGCAGCCCCCGCCTTCTGCCTGGGCGAGCGCCGGGCCGGCGGCGGCGGAGCTGCAGCTCCCCGCCCCCCAGGGCTCGTACTCATAGGCGTCGGCGGTGCCGTTGGAGTCGGCGGGGACGAGCGAGTCGAAGGCGTTGAACAGGACGCGGCCGTTATCGAGCATCGCGCGGGGGTGGTAGAAGGCGCTCACACCGGCTTCGACGGCCTCGGGGTCGGGCAGCGTCGCCGCCACCCGGCGGCTCGTCCAGATGCCCTGCCAGTCGCTGGGCAGCTGGTAGCCGTTGGCCCCCACGACCCCGTGCGGGCGCGCGCCCGAGGGGGCGCAGGAGACGCAGGCGAGCGAGTCGCTCGCCGCGTCGTAGCGGAAGGCCTCCTCGTCGGGCCGGCCGCTTTTGGCGTCGCGGCTGTCATAGCCGGTCAGCGGCAGCTGGGACATGAAGGCCAGGTAGCGGCCCGAGGGGGAGCCGGCGGCGACGAGCTGGGCGGTGGTCTGGCCAGGCCCCCCTCCCGCCCAGTCGGGCCAGTCGGCCCCCGAGAGCACTGCGACGAGGTCGGTGCTCCACGAACCGCCTGCGCCGCGGTGGGCGTGGTAGAGGTTGCAGCGCTGCTCAGCGCTCGGGGTCGGCGGCGCGCAGTCCCCGCTTACCGCGCCGGGGGCGAGCTTGCCGTCGGCGACGAAGTAGAGGTCTTCGCCCGCTTCGCCGAGCGCGCTGACCATGCCCTGCACGCCGGCAGATTCGCGCGCCTCGGTTTCGGGCGTCAGATCCTGCAGGAGGCATTCGTCTTCGCCGCCGGATTCGACCAGTTCGCATTCGTAGAGGTCCGCGCCCGCTTCGCCCGCGTCGGGGGTCAGGTGGCGGCTGTCGGTGAAGAAGGCGCGGGTTCCGTCAGCCGAGGCGCCCTGGAAGATGGGCCTGTCGGCGCCGCCGAAGGACAGCGGCTCGGGGACGTCGAGGCGGACGGTTTCCTCCTTGGCCGTGTCGCGCAGGTAGAGCTCCGTAGGCGGGGCGTTTTCCGGGCGCTCCCAGTAGACGTAGCGGCCGTCTTCGGACACCGCTCCGCGAACTGAGCCGTCGATCGAGCTGTCGTGGCCGGACGAGCCGAGCGTCGGCGACACTGCCACTTCGCCGCCTTCGTCAGCCGGCAGGCGGCTGACCAGCTGAAGCGACCCGTCGGCCGCCGACCACTCATAGAGGGCGTGGAGCCCGCCTTCGGCGTCGCAGGTCAGCGCCAATCCCGGGCTTGCGGCGGGCTTGACGATCACGTGCCGCAGGTCGGGCGAGGCGCCGACGACGCTGATCGGCGAATGGAGGCGGGTCAGCTGTTCTTCGGCTTCTTTGCCGCCGAATTCGGTGCCGGGGCAGACGTTCGCGTAGGGAGTCTTGCCGGTCAGGAGCGGCCGCCAGCGGACGGGGTCGGCGAGGTTCTCGCGCAGGTAGGGGCTCCATTCCGATGCTTCTTCTGAGAGCGGGCCGGGCTGCTTGACCCGCAGCCCGCGCGGCTCCAGCGCCGCGCGCGCGAGGTCGGAGCTGAAGAGCTTGTATTCGGAGCTGATGTCGATCGGCTGGGCGGTTTCGTGCGGCGGCTCGATGTCCTGCGAGGTCCAGCCCCCTGCCCCGCGGCGCGCCAGCGACTGGGCCGGCTCGGGGAAGCGGTCACCGGCGGCTGCCGAGACCGGGCCGACGCTGATGAAGGAGAAGGCCGAGCCGTCGGCGGCTGCGGGGGAGAGGCCGAGCCAGGGCGGCACGATCCTCCCGCCGCCCTTGTGCAGCGGGCTCACCTGTTCGGGGGCGCGGTCGTCGGGCAGTTCGAAGCCGAGCGCTCCGAGCGCGGTGAGGACTACCTGGTCGGGGCCTTCGACCAGGTAGGGCAACCCGTCGCGCACGTCTTTGGCGACGAAGCGGTAGTGGTAGAGGGTGTCGGGAGAGAGGCCGGTCACCTGGGCGGCGACGGGGACGGCGCCGAAGCCCGCTTCGATCGGCTGGAATTCGGTGGCCTTGCCGTAGGCATCGCTCGTCCCGTATTCGAGCCGCCATTCGGCGGGCTCCCCGAACGGGTCGAGTTCTGCCTCGAAGAGGGCCGAGGCGGCGGCGACCTGCTCGGTCCACTGGGCTTCGATCCCGACGGCCTTGGGCGTGGCGAAGGAGGCTTCGGCTTCGTTTTGGCCCTTTTCGTTTTCGGCCAGCAGGCGGAAG
Organism: uncultured Solirubrobacterales bacterium; assembly: GCA_963702955.1. Lineage (GTDB taxonomy): Bacteria > Actinomycetota > Thermoleophilia > Solirubrobacterales > 70-9 > VRUE01. The sequence continues at coordinate 1,087,223 of OY969774.1, forward strand.
CGGTACTCGGTGCCGGGGATCAGGTGGTCGAGCGCCGCGCTCACCGCTTCGTTTTCGAAGCCGCTGCCCGGCAGCGTTTCTTCGTCGGTCTCTTCCGTCGCCGGTCCTTCGAAGCTGTCTCCCTGCTGTTCGTAGGCGGCCCGGGTCAGGTACTGGAAGCGGTAGGCGGTGGCGTGGCCCTCGGGGTTGAGGGTGGCTTTCAGGGTCGCGGTGGTCGGCAGCAGGTCGCCGGCGCTCGGTTCTTCGGGCAGCGGGCCCGGTTCGGGCAGGGCGAAGCGCTGCACGGCGCTTTCGGGGCCCGAGGCGCTGCTCGCCGCGTAGAGGACATGGGCGGTCTCGTCGAGCGCCAGCGGAGTGCCGCCGGGGTGGCCTGCGCCACCCGCTCCCGGGCGGCCGATCACCTGGCCGGCGCCGAACTGGGAGAACAGTTCGCCGCTCGGGTCGTAGGCCTTGAAGCGGTAGGGGCTTTGCTTGTCGCCCAGGTAGACGTCGCCGGCCGAGTCGAGGACGAGCGCTTCGGGTTCACCGGTCAGGTCGAGCGGGCTGCCCACTTCGCTCAGCGTCTGCAGGGGCGGGCTGCCCGAGAGGGCATAGCGGCGCACGCCCGCGAGCGACTGGCTCTTCATCCACAGCTCGCCGCTCACAAGGGGGTCGATCGCGATGCCCTTGACGATCCCGCCGCCACCGGGGACTTTCGCTTCAGAGACGAAGCCGCCTTCGGAGTCGAACTCGAGCACGCGGCCGTCGTCGCCGACCCAGAGGTTGCCCGAGGAATCGACGGTCACCGACGTCGGGGGGCCGAAGTATTCCCCCGCCCCGGTGCCGCTCCCCCCCGCCCCGCAGGTGTCGGGCTGTGCCTGCTGGAGGTATTCGGCCTTGCAGATGTTGCCGGGGTGGGCGGGGACGCCGCCGCCCTGGTCGACGCCCTTGCCGATCATGAAGAGGAGTTCGCCGTTGGCGGTGAACTTGGTGATGCGGTGCCTCCTGGGATCGGCGACGTAGAGGTCGTGGCTCGATTGGTCAACCGCGATCCCTTCGGGGTCAACGTAGCCCGGCCCGGGGCTCGTGAGCGAACTGGCCGGGAAGCACTTGATCGTCGGCGGGCTGGCCTGCGGGCCGCAGGTCTGCAGCGTCGCCGAGTGGTTGTCGGCGACGCCGGGAGCCCAGGCCTCCAGGAAGTTGCCTTCGGAGTCGAATTTGTCGATGCGGGCGTTGTTATCGTCTCCGACGTAGAGGTCGCCGTTGGAGTGGTCAACGGCGGTGCCGACCGGTCTGTCAACCTTGCCGGCGCCCGAGCCGTAAGGGGCGACCGTGAGCGGTGCGGCTTGGGCTGAAGCGGCGGCGAGGAGCAAGACGAGGGCGGCGAGCGGCGCCGCGGCGATGGCGCTGCTTCTGAGGCTGTGTCGTGCGCTGCGTCCCATCTCGTCCCTTCCTCTCCCTGTGTCCCTGCCTGTCCCAGTCCCTGTGTGTCCCTGCGCCCGCTCCCTCAGCGGGTCAACTTCCCCTGGCCCCTGCCCCGGGAGCCATGTCCGGCTCCCGGGGCCTTGGCCTTGCTTCAGGTGTCCTTCAGTCGGTCGGGCCTCCTATTTGAATTCGGCCGAGACCGTCTTGACGGCGTCGATCGGCGCCTTGCAGGGCGTGGTCGTGCCGATGCAGTTGCCGGCACTGCCGCCTTCGACCGTCCAGCCGTTGAACGAGTAGCCCGCCGAGGCGGTGGCGGTCAGTTCGACTTCGTCGCCTTCATAGAAGGCCTCTTTGGTCGTCGTGCAGCCGGTGCCGCAGCTGAGGCTCGACTTGACGAGGCCTTTGACGAGCAGCGATTTGCCCGTGACTTTGCCTTTGAAGGCGCCGAGGCCGGTCAGGTTGAGGGTCACGACTTTGGTCGGCTTCGGTTCGAACTTCACTTTGACCGAGCTGTCGGCTTCGATCGTGAATTCGCAGGCGGCTTCCCCGCCGGGGCAGTTGCCGATCGCCGAGCCGGTTTCGCTTTCGACCACGGCGGCTTTAGAGCCTTTCGCCGGGATAGCTTTGACCTTGACGAGTTTGCCGCTTTGGATCGCCGAGCCGGCGGTCGAGCAGCTTTCGTCGCAGCTGATCCCGGTCGAGGTCACCTTGCCGTAGCCCGAGCCTGCCTTTTCGACCGTGAAGGTCTTGGTCGGGATGAAGTAGGCGATGACTTTGGTCGATGAAGTGACCGCGGTGATTTCGCATTTGAGTCCGACCGCGGTCGTGCAGCCTTTCCATTTGGAGAAGGCATAGCCCGCCGCCGGGGAGGCGGTGAGGGTCTCGGGGCCGGTGTATTCCTTCGAGCAGGAGCTCTGGGAGGGGAAGCAGTTCATCCCCGAGTTGACGCCGACGACGGTGCCTTCGCCGCCTGACTTTTCGACCGTGAAGGCCTTGTTGAAGGTGGCGTGGATCGTGGCTTCGCTTTCAAAGAAGGCGGTGCAGAATTCGCTGTTCGGTTCTTCGCAGCCGAACGAGAAAGACGCTCCTTCGGTCGTCCAGCCGGCGAAGGCGGAGCCGGAGGCGGGAGCCTCTTCCACCGCCAAAGTCGGCCCGAATCCAGACACTTGGGCTTCGGTGTCGCAAACGCCGGTCGCGGGGCCCGGGGATGCGTAGGTGCAGTTGACGGGGGGCGAGCCCGGGTATTCCCCGGTGCCGACGACCGTGCCCGCGCCCGTGCCTGAGATGACGACGTGCGCGTTGTTCGCGGCGCTCGCGGCGGCGACGGGGACGAGCAGCAAGGCCCCCAGCGCGGCGAGCAGGATGGTCAGACGTTTCACGTGTTATCTCCCTTGTGTAGTAACGCCCGCCGGGGTTGTCCCGGCGGGCCGAATCGATCTGTCAATGAGGCCGACGGGAACCCAATTCCCGGCGGGTGCTGCGGTGTGAGAAGAAGGCTCATGGCCCGATCGGGGCGCTTTGGTCACGTTGATCTCTCCGTTGTCCCTTGGGCCCTTCCCGGGGCCGGGTCCCTGTGGTGCTTCCCTGCCCGGTCTGCGGGCGACAGCAGTTTCAGAAACGCTGTCTGGAGGAACCGTACACGGTTACCTTTATATCTGTCAAGGAGAGAGTTTCTGAGATAAAGGAGTCTGTTGCCGCAGGGCTAAAATCCCTGCAAACAGCGGTACTCAATGAGTACGAGATGCAAACGGCACGAGGATCCGGAGTCCTCCGGATCGCTGAGGATCGGAGCGGCCGGTTCTAGAGGATGTAGACGGCGGTGTAGACGATCAGCCACATGATGTCTACGAAGTGCCAGTAGATGCCGGGGATCTCGACCCCGAGGTGGTCCTTCGCCTCGGGGCCGAAGTGGCCGCGGAAGGCGCGGATCGTGGCGAAGCTGAGCAGCATCAGGCCGACGAAGACGTGGGCGCCGTGGAGGCCGGTGAGACCGTAGAAGATCGAGCCGAAGGCGAGGTCGCGGGCGCTGAAGCCGATGTGGACGTACTCGTTGATCTGGATGAAGAGGAAGGTCGCGCCGAGCATCCAGGTGAGGACGAGGCCGAGCTTGAGTCCTTTGCGGTTGCCGCGGCGGATCGACTCCAGCGCGTAGTGGATCGTGAAGCTGGAGGAGACGAGGATCGCCGTGTTGACGCCGGCGACGGCGACCGGCAGCTTGTAGGGCGCCGGCGGCCAGACCGGCGGGTGGACGACGACGCGGAGGAAGAAGTAGGAGGCGAAGAAGGCGCCGAACAGCATCACCTCGGAGACGATGAACAGCAGGATGCCGAGCGTCTGGCGATCGATCCGCGAGCTCTGGTTGGCCTCGGGCGGGCCGTGGTGCTCCTCGTGGCCGCCGTGGTCGAGGGCGACGGTGGCGCTCTCCATCCTAGTGTGCCTCCCCCCCGGCGACGGCGGCGGCGACGGCCTCGGCCGGGCGACCGACCTCGATGTGCTCGACCGGCTTGTCGGTGATCTCGCGGGTGCGGCCGATCAGGTCCTCGTCGAGCCAGCGCGACCGCTCGCCGGCGAAGGTCGAGATCAGCACCTCGTCGACGCTGTAGTGGGCGATCGCGTTCTTGACCGCGTGGAAGGGGTCGGGGCTCATCGGCTGGCCGGTCGCGTCAACGTCGGCCCGGTAGAGCTCGGCCAGGGTCGAGGCGAGGTCGCGGACGATCTCGGCCTCGCCGACGTCCTCGCTGCGCGGGCAGACGATCGTGTAGCGGTGGGGGTGGCCGGCGGCGCGCTGCTTCAACCTGGCGACCAGGTCCGGCGCGGCGACCGTCTGCGTGGCGACGACCAGCGTGTGGCTCTTCTCCCAACTGATCGAGTCGTCGGCGACCCGCACCGGGATGTGGGTGACGGCGACTTCGGGCTCGAAGCGATCCCGGGCCCACTCGACCAGGTCCTTGCGGGTGATCCCGAAGCGGGACTCATACAGGCAGGAGAGCAGCACCTCGCCCGGCTCGTGGGCGCGGACCGCGTCGTCGAGGGCCAGCGCCGGGTCGGGGTCCATCACCTCGCCGACCGACTCGACCCCGTACTCGGAGAGGACCGACATCGTCACCTCGACCCGGGCACGGGCAGCCTCGCGCAGCTCGCCGGAGTCGATCAGCTGGCCGACCGCGGGCTGGTTCTGCGGCGCGGCGACGGCGACGAACGGGACCTTCTCGGCCCGCTCGGAGACCGCCTGCAGCAGCTTGCGCCCGCCGGCGACCTCGTTGAGGAAGACCAGCAGCGGACGGCTCTCTCCCCCGTCTCCGCTCACGTCGTCCCCGCCACGGTCGGCTCCGGCTGTCGCACCTCGGCCCCTTCGCCGGCCATGATCGCGTGGCGGGCCCCCGGCACGCCGTACTCGTAGGGGCCGCCGACGACCCGCGGGATCTCGTCGAAGTTGAAGATCGGCGGCGGCGAGGAGACCTGCCACTCGATCGAGTTCGCCCGCCAGGGGTTGGCGACGGCGCGCGGCCCGAAGCGCCAGCTGACGATCATGTTGTAGAGGAAGACGAGCTGGATCGCGCCGAGCATGAAGGCGAAGCAGCTGATCAGCAGGTTCCAGTTGCCGAACTGGGCGGCGTAGTCGGCGACGCGGCGCGGCATCCCGTCCATGCCGATCCAGTGCATCGGCAGGAAGGTCCCCCAGGTGCCGATCAGGGTGCCCCAGAAGTGGACCCGGCCGAGCTTCTCGTCGTACATCCGCCCGGTGATCTTCGGGAACCAGTGGTAGATGCCGGCGAAGATCGTGAAGACCGAGCCGCCGAAGAGGACGAAGTGGATGTGGGCGACGATGAAGTAGGTGTCGGAGACGTGGATGTCGATCGGCACCATGCCCAGCATGACGCCGCTGATGCCGCCGATCGTGAAGGTGACGATGAAGGCGAGCGCGAACAGCATCGAGGTCGAGTAGGTGTGGATCTTGCCGAAGTAGAGCGTCCCCAGCCAGGAGAAGATCTTGATCCCGGTCGGCACCGCGATCAGCAGCGTGGTGATCATCATCGGCACCCGCAGCCAGCTGAACATGCCGGCGACGAACATGTGGTGGGCCCAGACCGAGTAGCTGAGGACGACGATCCCGATCAGCGCCAGCGCCATCAGCCGGTAGCCGAAGATCGGCTTGCGGGCATGGGTCGAGATGACCTCGGAGATGATCCCGAAGCCGGGCAGCATCATTATGTAGACGGCTGGGTGCGAGTAGAACCAGAAGATGTGCTGGTAGCTGATCACGTCGCCGCCGCCGGCGAACTGGAAGAAGTTGGTGTGGAGGATGCGGTCGAAGAGGACCATGAACTGGGCGCCGGCGATGAACGGCGTCGCGGCGACGACCAGCAGCGAGGTCGAGAGGTTGGCCCAGACCAGCAGCGGCATCCGCCAGAAGGTCATCCCGGGCGCACGCATGGTGATGATCGTGACCAGGAAGTTGAGCGCCGTGGCGATCGAGGAGGCGCCGGCGAACTGGACGCCGAGGTTGAAGAACGACTGCCCGAGCGGCGCCCCGGTGGAGAGCGGCGCGTAGCCGGTCCAGCCGGCGTCGAAGGCGCCGCCGGGGGCGAGGAAGCTGCCGATGAACAGCAGCCCGGCGAGCGGCAGCATCCAGAAGCTGAGCGCGTTGAGGCGCGGGAAGGCCATGTCCGGGGCGCCGATCATCAGCGGCAGAACGTAGTTGGCGATCCCGGCGAAAACCGGGATCACGAAGACGAAGATCATCAGCACCGCGTGGGTCGAGAAGAGGCTGTTGTAGGTGCCGGCGTTGACGATCTGGTCGCCCGGCTGCGCCAGCTCGGCGCGGATCAGCATCGCCATCAGGCCGCCCACGAAGAAGAAGAAGAAGGTGGTGCAGATGTACTGGATGCCGATCACCTTGTGATCGGTGTTGAAGTGGAAGTAGTCCTTCCAGCTCTTGGCGCCGTGCTGGGAGTGGTCCTCGGGGATCGTCGGCATCCCGAACGCCCAGCGCAGCCAGTAGTCGAAGCAGCCGAAGCCCGCCAGGAAGCCGAGCGGGCCGGTGATCAGCGGCACGACGACGTGCGGGTAGCCGGTCTGTTCGGTCTGCCAGATCGGCAGCCCGGAGATCGCCCGCAGGGCGACGACCAGGCCGAAGCCGAAGGCGGCGCCCGCCAGCGCCCCGAGCGCCCCTCGAATCCAACCCGGTCGCTTGATCGCTGCCACCATCAGATCGCCTCCATTATGCCCCGCCCGCGCCGAGCGGTTCGACCGGGTTGGTTTCGGTGTCCTGGCGGATCGACTCCATGAACGGAGCCGGCACCTTCTCCTTCAGGCCGCCGACCCATTCGCGGAACTTGGCCGGCGACTCGACCACGACCTTGGCCCGCATCGAGGCGTGGCCGAAGCCGCAGAGCTCGGTGCAGATCAGCTGGTAGGTGCCGATCCTGTCCGGGGTGACGACCGCGGTCGTCGTGATCCCCGGCACGTTGTCTTTCTTGATCCGCCACTCCGGCACCCAGAAGGAGTGGATGACGTCCTGGGAGTGCATCTTGAATTCGATCTGGCGGTTGACCGGGACGTGGAGTTCACCCTGCACGTAGACGTTGCCTTTGCCCGGGTAGCCGAAGCTCCAGGCGTACTGCTGGGAGAAGACGTTGACGGTCATCGAGTTCGGTTCGTGCTTTTCGATCGCGTTGAGGACCGACCAGCTGTAGCCGGCGCCGAAGAGGACGATGATCGTCGGGATCAGCGTCCAGGCCACCTCGAGCCGGGTGTTGCCGTGGATCGGCTCGCCGTCGGATTCGTCGCCCGGCTTCGCTTTGAATTTCCACAGCGCGTAGAAGAGCATCACCATGACGAGCGAGAAAACGAAGGCCGAGAGGACGATCATCACGTTGAGCAGGTCGTCGATCTTCGGCGCTGCGGTCGAGGCCTCCTGGCCGTCCCAGTTGATCGAGAGCATCACCGCGGAAATCGCCGCCGCGAGGGCGACGGTGGCGGCGAGCATCTTCGCTATCGGCAGGCGGCCGTACATGAGGCGGCGGGCATTCTATTGAAGCGGCGGCGGGAGGTTTTCCGGCCCCAGGGCGCCCGACGCGGCGAGCACGCCGCGGGCCACCCCCTCCCAGCTCCAGAGCCGGCGAGCGGTGGCGACCAGCGCCTCGCGGGCGGCGGCGCGCTCCTCCTCGGGCAGCGCCGGCCAGCGGTCGAGGCGGTCGGCGATCGCCTCGACGGCGCCCGGCTCGACCGGGAAGGAGACCAGCTCGGCGGCGCCCTCCGGCAGCGCCGCGGCAAGCTCGCGCGAGACCTCCAGCATCCCCGAATGCCCGGCCGAGACCGGCAGCACGCCGCAGGCGGCCGCCTCGGCGGCGACCATCCCGAAGGCCTCGGGGAAGGTGCTGGGCATGACCAGCGCCTCGGCGCCGGGCAGCAGCGCGGCGACCTCGTCGTGCTCGAGCCGGCCGATGAACTCGACCGACCCCCCCACCCCTTCCGCGGCTTCCAGATAGCCCGGGGGCGGATCGTCGAGAAACGCACTGAGGATCGGCAGCGGTTCCGCGGAACCGCCCTCCAGTGCCCAGCCCAGCCGCGCAACCTCGCGCGCATCGTCGAGATCGCCGCGATCCAAAGCAGCCAGCAACCGTCGCAAGCCGGCTTCGTACTCCCCGTATCCGGCGATCTGGAGCTTCGCTTCCGGATTGCGCAGCCTCACGAGCGGCCATGCGGCAATGAGCAAATCCACCCCCTTGGAGACGATCAGCTTCCCCACGAAGACGACCCTGCCCCGCGACAGGACCCGCGGCCGGAACGCCTCCGTGTCTACGCCGGGAGGGCCCAAGCGCGTCTTGTCTTTCAGCCCCTTGACCCCTGGCAGTGCGGCCCAGAGGGACTCGGCGGTGTGGCGGGAGCCGACGAGGACGCAGTTGGCGGCGCGCATGCCTTCTTCGGCGTAGGGCAGGAAGCGGGGGTGAGGTTTGACCGTGTACTCGAGGGCGGAGCCGTGGATCTTGGCGGCGAAGTCGCCGATTTCGGCGCGGGCGAGAATCGCCGGGCCCATCACCAGGTGGCCGGCCAGAGCGGCGTCGAAGCCGCCGGTCGTCTCGGCGACCTCGCGGACCGCTGAGACGTTCGTGTCGAGGTAGCGATCGAGCTCCTCGTCAGTCATCTCGGGGAAGGCCTTGACCTCGAAGCCCTCGTAGGGGTCCTTGACGTAGACCGGGAGCAGGCCGCCGATGTCGGGGTTGTGGATCTCGACTCCCTCGATGCGGACCTGGCGGTCCTGACAGAGCAGGTGGACCTCGTGGCCCAGGGCGGCGAGGGCGCGGGCCAGGTTGAGCGTGTAGATGTTGCTGCCGGTGCCGCGCAGCATGTAGCCGTGGAAGAGGAGGACGCGCATCGGTTCCGCGCAAGCTATTAGTGTTCGCGGCGATGAACCAGCGACAGCTCTACCGGATGCGGGCGCCGGCTTCGGGCCGCGAGGCGCTCGCCCACGCCGAGCCGGGCGAGGTCTACGTTGACCGCGAGACCGGCGAGGAGATGGAGCCGGTGACGAAGGTGCTGCCGCTAGCCCCCTCCGCCTCGGCGCTGCCCCGCAGCCCCGAGAACCTCCGCGCCTGCCACCGCTGCGACCAGCTGATCGGCCTGGACGTCAGCGATTGCCCCTACTGCGGGCTGCGCCAAGAAGCCCTCTAGGACCTATCGCGTGGGATGGCGCGCCGAAGAGCGTCGGTGTTCGGTGCGCCAGAGATCAAGACGTTCCGGACCCCAGACGATGCCTATCGCGATCACGCAAAAGCCGAGCGCGATCAGGTAGGTGGCACCACGGCCGGCACCCGTGGGCACAATGACCGCCAGGGTGAGAATCGCGACCAGCGTCCCCATTCCCCAAGGGTTCTCGACAAAACGTCTCATCTAGGAAAGCCTAGCTGAATTGCCACGGGTCTTCGACTCGCGGGAAGAATGAGCCGGCCGGCGGCCAAAGGGCAATCGGAATCGCGAACACGATCCGACGCTGGCAGGACCCGACGCGCGTGTGGCGCGCCAAATGTCAAATTTCAGCTACGGCTGTTTGACGACGGTTGCCGTGTAGAGCAGGCGGGCGCTTGAGTAGTAGCAGCCGTAGGTCTTGGTCTTGCCGACGCCCTGCTGGGGGTGGCCGCCTTGGATGTCTTCTTTCGAGGAGCAGTGTTTCGGTAGGCGGCTGCCGCGCCAGGTGTTTTCGCCGGTCACGTTGAAGGCGAACATCGGCGCCCAGGTGGGGACGGTGAGGGCGACGGTCTGGCCCTGCAGGACGCTCAGCGGGTGGTCGAGGGCGAAGATAACGGTGGAGCCGAAGTAGGGGTTGAGCACCTCGAGCGGGCTCTGGCGGACCAGCGTGTACTGCGGCGGGTTCGAGCCTTCGACCGGGCGCAGGACGCCGATCCGCGCCTCCGAGGGGCTGCCGAGGAATTCGTTGAAGAAGCCGACCTCGTTCGTCGTTTTCGCGCTGTCGGTGCGCGAGGGCCGCGCCAGGGTGATCGACCAGGCGACGATCTTGCCGTCGAACGGAACCTCGTAGGGGCGCGGGACGCCGCCGGCGATCGCCTGGAAGCCGCTCACGTGTCCCTCGACCCGGCAGGGGACGACCTCGACGTTGTTGACGATCTTGCCGGGGCAGGAGGCGGACGGCGTTTCGTCGGTCTGGCCGAGCACGACGACCCGGGCCGGCGCCGAGTCGGCGGCGCCGGGCGAGGCGGCGGCGACCAGCAGCGCCAGCGCGCAGGCAAGGCCCACCGCGGTCAGGGCGCGGCTGCGGCGAGGTCGGTTTTCGGCTGCTCTGACCACGGTCTGAAGCGAGAACCCCGGCCTCCGGCCAGGGTTGCGGCCCTGATTCTGTCGTTCGTCGCGCTTCGGCGCGCTCCTTCGCCGCGCCTGCAGGATCGCGGCCAGGCGGCGGCCGGCACTTAGTAGGGTTGCCGCCGATGGCGGGCACGGCTCCAGCAGACGACTTCATCCCCGCCGGCCTCGCCTCGCTCGGCATCGAGGCCGACGAGGTCGACCTGGCGGTGATCGCCGCCGTGCACGGCATCTTCTGGCCGCCGATCCTCGAACTGCTGGCGCTCGACACGAGCGAGGTCGAGCCGGAGCGGTGCCCGGACCTCTCGAAGGCACCACAGTGAGCTCCGTCCTCGACCTCACCCTGCGCGGCCAGGCGGCGACGGTCGCCGCCGGCGAGACCGACGGCGGCGAGCTGCTCGAGGCGGCGCTGGCGCGGATCGAGCAGCGCAACCCGGCGCTCAACGCGGTGGTCGAGACCTTCCCCGAGCGCTCCCGCGAGATGGCCGCCGCGGCGCCCGACGGCCCGCTGCGCGGCGTGCCGGTCGTGATCAAGGACGAGTGGCCGCTGCCCTGGCGGGCGCAGCGCTTCGGCGCCGCCGAGCTGATGACGCCGACCGCGCCCGGCGAGTCCGCCCCCTACCGCGCCCTGCGCGACGCCGGGGCGACGATCGTCGGCGTCGGCAACATGCACGAGCTGGGCGCCGGCAGCACCGGCAACGTCTCCTTCTACGGCCCCTGCCACAACCCCTGGGACACCGGGCGCTGCCCGGGCGGCTCCTCGAGCGGCCCGGCGGCCTCGGTCGCGGCGCACCTGGTCGCCGGCGCGGTCGGCGCCGACGGGGTCGGCTCGGTCCGCTTCCCCGCCGCCTACTGCGGCCTGACCGGCCTCAAGCCGACCTTCGGCCGCTCGGCGATGGAGGGGCACCACATGGCGGCGCTGACGACGACGATCGTCTCCGGGCCGCTCTGCGCCGACGCCGCCGACTGCCGCCTGCTCGGCTCGGTCCTGTTCGGCGAGGAGCTGAGGGCCGGGGAGGCGGCCGGGCTGCGGATCGGGATCGTCCGCGACGCGGTCTCCGAAGACGTGACGCCGGAGGTGCGCGAGGCCTGCGAGGCGGCGATCGAGGCGCTGCGGGCCGAGACCGGTGGCGAGCTGGTCGAGGTCTCGCTGCCCGACCTCGACGCCTCCGCGCTCGCCGCGGTGCTCGTCATCAACGGCGAGAGCATGAGCGGGACGACGCCGGAGAAGCTCAACCGTCTCGATCCCGAGATCAGCCCGATCGCCCGCGGCACGCTCAAGTACGCGATGCTGCTGCCGGCGGCCGCGGCCGTGCAGGCGGGGCGGGTGCGGACGCTGATGCGGCGCCGCCTGGCGACGCTCTTCGCGGGCGTCAACGTGCTCGCCTGGCCGACCGTGCCGGCGCCGGCGCCGCCGCTGGAGGCGCCGCTGGTCGAGCTGCCCTCCGGCACGCTCACCGCCGACCAGGCGAACGTGCGCGGCGCCGGCCTGGCCAACCTGACCGGGATCCCGGCGATCAGCGTGCCGGTCGGGCTCGGCGCCGAGGGCCTGCCGCTGGCGCTGCAGCTGCAGGCGGCCTGGGGTCGCGACGAGCTGCTGCTCGACGCGGCCGAGGCGCTCGAGCGCGCCAACGGCCGCCGCTGGGTCGAGGCGAGGCCGCCGATCGCCGAGGCCGAGCCGACGGAGGCTTAGGTGTTGACGGCGATCGTCGTCGAGGGCATCGAACGCGCCTTCGGCGAGGTGCCGGCGGTCCAGGGAGTCGACCTCGAGGTCGGCGAGGGCGAGATCTACGGCTTCCTCGGCCCCAACGGCGCCGGCAAGACGACGACGGTGCGGATGCTGACCACGCTGCTGCTGCCGACCGGCGGCCGCGCCACGGTCGCCGGGCACGACGTGGTCGGCGAAGCGCGCGCCGTCCGCGGCTCGATCGGCGTCGCCCTGCAGGAGGCGGCGCTCGACCCGCTGATGACCGGCCGCGAGCTGATCCGCCTGCAGGCGACGCTGCAGGGCCTGCCCGGCGCCGAGGGGCGCCGCCGCGCCGACGACCTGCTGGAGCGGGTCGACCTGGCCGACGCCGCCGACCGCCGCGTCGGCACCTACTCGGGCGGCATGCAGCGCCGGCTCGACCTCGCCGCGGCGCTGGTCCACGAACCGCGGGTGCTGTTCCTCGACGAGCCGACCACCGGCCTCGATCCCGTCAGCCGCAAGACGATCTGGGAGGAGGTGCGGGCGCTGAACGACGACGGCACCACGGTCTTCCTCACCACCCAGTACCTCGAGGAGGCCGACCAGCTCGCCGACAACGTCGGCATCATCGACAACGGCCGGATCGTCGCCGAAGGCACCCCGGCGTCGCTGAAAACGGAACTCGGCCACCCCCACATCCGCCTCCAGCTCGAGGAGGGCTCGATCGCCGAGGCGGAGGAGATCTGCGCCCGGATCGGGCCGCTGCTGCCCCCGGTCGACGGGAAGACCGTCCTGGTCGAGGTCGAGCACGGGGCCGGCGACATCCCGCGGGTGATTCGTGCCCTCGACGAGGCGGGGATCGAGGTCGGCTCACTGGAGCTCGTCCACCCGACCCTCGACGACGTCTTCGTCGCCAAGACCGGCTACCACCTGGAGCACGAGGAGGAGAGCGCCGAGCAGGAGCCGGCCGAGGCGTGAGCCGGCTCGCCTTCAACGCCCGGGTCGTGCGGGCGCTCGGCCTGCGCTCGATCCGCCAGACCTTCCGCCGGCCGCAGCTGCTGGCGCCGATCGTCGTCTTCCCGACGCTGCTGCTGGCGATCCAGACCGGCGGCGCCGGCGGCGCCGTCAACCTGCCGGGCTTCCCGCCGGTGCAGAGCTTCCTCCAGTTCATGCTCGCCGGGGCGATGATGCAGTCGCTGATGCTGGCCGGCAACAGCGGCGGCATCGCCCTCGCGGTCGACATCGAGATGGGCTTCACCGACCGCCTCTTCACGGCGCCGATCTCGCGCTTCACGATCGTCCTCGGCCGGCTGGCGGGGACGGCCGCGCTCGGCCTCTTCGGCGCGCTCTGGTTCCTGGCGATCGGGCTGATCTTCGGCGTCCAGATCGAGAGCGGGATCGCGGGAGCGCTGCTGGCGATCGTCCTGGTCACGGCGACGGCGATGGCGGTCGGCGGGATCGGCGCCGCGATCGCGCTGCGGACCGGCAGCGCCAGCGTCGTCCAGGGCCTGTTCCCGCTGGTTCTCGTCGTCCTCTTCCTCTCCTCGGCCTTCTTCCCGGTGGGGCTGATGATCCAGCCGGCCCAGGCGATCGCCGAATACAACCCGCTGAGCTTCGTCGTCGAAGGGATCCGCGAGCCGATCATCTCCGGCATCGACGCCGCCGACACGCTCTACGCGGTGCTGGCGATCGCCGGCATCGTCGTCATCGGGCTGGTGCTGAGCGCCCGCGCCCTGCAGCACCGGCTGAGGGTCGGCTGATGGAGACCTCGGCGGCGCTGCCGGCCTGGCGGGCGAACCTGGCGACGATCGCGGCGCTGATGGCGCGCGCCCGCAACGAGCTGCTGCGGGTGCCGGGGGCGGCGATCCCCGGCGTGCTGGCGCCGACGATCTTCTTCCTCGGCCTGAACGGGGTGTTCGGCGCGCTGACCCACCTCAAAGGCTTCACCACCGGCAGCTACGAGAGCTACATCGTCCCGGTCAGCATGCTGCAGGGGGCCGGCTTCACCGGCGCCGCGGCCGGGGTCAACCTGGCGCGCGACTACGAGCAGGGCTGGGTCGACCGCCTGCTCGTCTCCCCCGCCCCGCGCTGGGTGCTGCTGGCGGGCACCGTGCTGGCCGCCGGCGCCCGCTCGCTGATCCCCGCCACCTTCGTCCTCGCCATCGCGCTGCTGCTCGGCGCCGCCTGGCCCGGCGTCGGCGGGCTGCTCGTCACCTACTTCATGGTCGCCGCGATGGCCGCCGTCGCCGCCTGCTGGGCCTCGATGCTGGCGCTGCGGTTCAAGAGCCAGTCGGCAGCGCCGCTGATGCAGGCGGGGATGATGGCGCTGATCCTCACCACCACCGCCTACGCGCCGCTGGCCCTGCTGCAGCCGTGGCTCCAGCACGTCGCCCGGATCAACCCGGTGACCCAGGTCCTCGACGCCGCCCGCCAAGGGTTCGTCGGCGGAGTCACCTGGGCCGAAACCTGGCCGGGCGTCCTCGCCCTACTAGGCATGCTGGCGCTCCTCGGCGCCCTGGCCCTGCGAGAAATGCGCCGCACGGCGGTCTGATCGCCGCCGCGGGCTTATTTGTAGCGGTAGGTGATGCGACCTCGGTCGAGGTCGTAGGGCGAAAGCTCGATCTTCACCCGGTCGCCGGGGAGGATGCGGATGTAGTGGCGGCGCATCTTGCCCGAGATGTGGCCGAGGACCTCGTGGTCGTTGTCGAGTTTGACGCGGAACATCGTGTTCGGGAGGGCCTCGGTGATCTCGCCCTCCATCTCGATCTTCTCCTCTTTCCCCATCCGGCGGGCAGCGTACCTGACGGGCGGTCAGCCGCGCACCCGGCGGGCCCGCTCGAGCGCCTCCTCGCGGCTTCCCACCTCGCCCGCGTACTGCGCCGCCTCGAGCTCGGCGAGCAGTTCGCCCAGTTCGGGCCCGGGCTCGATCCCCAGCTCGGCGGCCAGCTCGTCGCCGCGCAGCAACGGCGTCGGCGGGCCGTCGCGGCGCCAGTCGAGCGCCGCGGCGAGCATCTCCCGGGCGAGGCTGAGGTGGGCCTCGATCGCCTCCTCGGTCGCGAACGGGCCGCTGCCCCGGGCCGAGAGCCGGTCGGCGACGGTCAGCAGGGTGACGTCGGCGGCGACCGGTTCGGTCGCCCGCAGGTACTCGTGGACGCGCCGCGGCGGCAGCGGCGCCTCGTGGACCATGAAGCCGAGCCGCAGGTGGTGCCGGGTCAGCGCCGCCAGGTGGGTCGTCAGCCGGCGACCGGCGCGCAGGCGGCTGCAGATCGCGGCGACGATCTCCGCCCCGACGCTGTCGTGGCCGATGAAGGTGACGTATCCGTCGCGTTCGCCCCGCGTCGCCGGCTTGCCGATGTCGTGGAAGAGGGCGCCGAAGCGCAGCGCCGTGCCGCGGCTCATCTCGTCGGCGAGCGGCTCCTCGAGCAGCGCCCTCGCCTCCGCGGCCCGCTCGCCGGCGAAGCGCTCCAGGTCGCTCTCCACCTCCAGAGTGCGCTCCAACACCGCGAGGGTGTGGCCGTGGACGTCGAGATGGTGGTTGGGACCCTGTTCGACCCCGCGCAGCGTCTCCACCTCCGGCAGGACGACCGCGGTCAGGCCGAGCTCGTCGAGCAGGGCGAGGCCGCGCAGCGGGTCGGGCCCGCCGAGCAGGAGGCGCAGCTCGGCGAGCTGCCGCTCGCCGGCCGGCTCGGCGGCGCGCACCGCTTCGGCGCGGGCGAGCGCGACCGTGTCCGGGTCGACCTCGAGGCCGAGGTCGGCGGCGAGGCGGGCGGCGCGCAGCAGCCGCAGCGGGTCCGCGGCGAAGCTTCCCTCGCCGACCGCCCGCAGCCGCCGGCGCTCGAGGTCGGCGAGGCCGCCGAAGGGATCGAGCGGCTCGCCGCCGCCGAGCGGCACCGCGACCGCGCCGAGGGTGAAGTCGCGCGCCGCCAGGTCGGCCTCGATCGTCTCGCCGCGCAGCGCCGTGGCGTCGAGCTGCCAGGAGCGGTCGGCGGCGACGGCGCGCCAGGTCGCGAACTCGGCCGAGAGCTCGAAGGCGTGCCCGCCGACCGCGTCGGCGACCGCCTTCGCCACGGCCGCCGGGTCGCCGGCGACGGCCAGGTCGAGGTCGGTCACCTCGCGGCCCAGCGCCGCGTCGCGCACCGCGCCGCCGGCGATCCACGCCTGCGGGCCGTCCGCCAGGGCCCGCCGCGCCAGGCCGACCGGCGCCGCGGCGGCAAGGCGCTCGGCCAGGCTCACCCTGCTTCCCTCGGCACGCGGGCGGAGATCCCGCAGGTGATCTCGTAGTTGATCGTGCTGAGCCGCGCTGCCAACTCCTCGGCGCGGATCTCCTCCTCGCCCTGCGAGCCGATCAGCACCGCCTCCTCGCCGAGCTCGACCTCGCTGTCGGGCCCGAGGTCGATCGTCACGTTGTCCATCGAGACGGTCCCGACCAGCGGCCGGCGGCGGCCTCCGACCAGCACCTCGGCGTTGTTGGAGAGGCCGCGCCGGACGCCGTCGCCGTAGCCGAGCGGCAGCACGCCGACGCGGGTGGCGCACTCGGCCTTCCAGGTCTGCCCGTAGCCGGCGCTGTCGCCGGGCTCGAAGGGCTTCACGTCGGCGACGTAGGAGCGCAGCGAGAGGGCCGGGCGCAGGCCGCGCTCGGCCGGGTCGCCCTGGAACGGGTCGAGGCCGTAGACGGCGACGCCGCAGCGCGCCATGTCGAAGTGGGAGCGGCGATCGCGGAAGACGGCGGCGCTGTTGGCGGCGTGGACGAGGATCCGCGGGAACTCGGCGCGAGCCGTCGCGGCGACCGCCTCGAAGCGGTCGAGCTGCTCGTCGAAGAAGCGCGAGCCCGGTTCGTCGGCGGTGGCGAAGTGGGTCCAGACGCCCGCCGGCTCGAGGTCGGGGCTCTCGGCGCAGGCCCGCAGCAGCGCCATCACCTCCTCCGGCGCACGGTTGCCGAGCCGCCCCATGCCGCTGTCGTGCTTGACGTGGACGCGGGCCGGGCGTCCCTGCGCCTGCGCCCGGGCGGCGATCAGGTCGAGGAAGTCCCTCCGCCAGGCGGTGACCTCCGAGCCGGCCGCCAGCGCCGTGTCGAGCTCCTCCTGAGTGAGCGCGCCCATGGTCAGCAGCGGGACGTGCGCCAGGCGGCGGCCGAGCGGCTCGGCCTCGCTCGCGGTCGCCACCGCCAGCCTCGTCGCGCCGCCGGCCAGGGCCGCCTCGGCGCAGCGGTCGGCGCCGTGCCCGTAGCCGTCAGCCTTGACCACCGCGCAGAGCTCGGCCCCCTCACCCAGCTCCGCCTTCAGCCGGGCGCAATTGTCCCGCACGGCGCCGAGGTCGATCCGGGCGACCGCCCGCGCCATCGCTACTCGACGAGCGCGGCCAGCGCGTCCGCCCGGGTGACCAGGCCGACGAGGCGGCCCTCGTCGTCGACCACCGGGAGGTGGTTGTGATGCTTGTCGGCGATCGTCTTGGCCACCGTCTCGGCGTCGTCGTCGCCGCGGACGACGATCGGGTCCGCGGTCATCAGCTCCGAGACCTTGGTCGCGAAGGCCTTTTCGAGCCGCTTCTCGAATCCCTTCATCGAGCCGACGAAGACGATGCCGCCCATGATGTTGAGGTAGTGCGGCAGGTGCAGGTCGGATTCCTCCTCGCTGAGGATCAGGTCGGACTCGCTGACGATCCCGACCACATGCCGTTCCTCGTCGACCACCGGGATCGCCCCCTTCTCGGTCCTGGCGAGCAGCTCGATCGCGTTGCGGGCGTCGGCGTCGGGCGAGACGGCGGGCACCTCGGCGTCCATGATCTCGGCGGCGGTCTTCATCTGCGGCGAGATTATTCGACCTGGCGGCCCGGCGACAGCCCCGCCGGGATCGCCGCGATCACGTCGCCGGCGATCACCGACTCGGCGGCGCCGATCCGGGTGGCGGCCTCGCGGCCGGCGCGGGCGTGTGCGAGCACCGCCGCGCAGGCCGCGGCGAAGGGCTCCAGGCCGCGCGCCAGCAGCGCCGCGGTCAGCCCGGAGAGCACGTCGCCGGTGCCGGCGGTGGCGAGGCCCGGCGCCGCCAGCGCGTTGACCGCGACCCGCCCGCCGTCGACGACGATCGTGTCGTCGCCCTTCAGCACGACCACGGCGCCGCTGGCCGCCGCCGCCTCGCGCGCCGCGGCAAGCCGGTGGGCGGCGATCTCCTCGGAGGACCGGCCGAGCAGGCGCCCCAACTCGCCGGCGTGCGGGGTGAGGACGGTCGGCGCCTCACGGGCGGCGATCAGCCCCGGCTCCCCGGCGAAGGCGTTGAGCCCGTCGGCGTCGAGCACCAACGGCGCCGCGATCGCCGGCAGCACCTCGCGCGCCAGTTCGACCGAGCCTGGGTCGCGACCGAGGCCGGGGCCGAGCACCCCGGCGGCGGCCCGCTCGAAGGCGCGCAGCAGCGGCTTGGCGGAGGCCGGGGCGAGGCAGCCGTCGCCGCCGGGGCAGCCGACCGACATCACCTCGGGCTGCCCCCCCTCGAAGATCGACTCGAGGTCGGCCGGGACGGCAACCGTCGCGTAGCCGGCGCCGGCGCGGATCGCCGCCCGCGAGGACATCTGCACCGCCCCGGTCAGGCCGCGGGAGCCGCCGGCGATCGTCACCTGGCCGGAGCTGAACTTGGTCGAGCGGGCGCCGCGGCGCGGCAGCAGCTCGAGCACAGCGGCGTCGATCGTGCCGGCGGCGGCCGTTTCCGGCGCCCCGTCCGGGATCCCGATCGGCACCACCCGCAGCTCGCCGGTATGCCACTTGCCGGGGGCGACGCGATGGCCCAGCTTGGCCGCATGGAAGCTGACCGTGAAGTCGGCCGCGACCGCGGCACCCGCGACCTCGCCGCTGGAGGCGTCGACCCCGGAGGCGATGTCGCAGGCGACGACCGGCGCCCCGCACCCGCCGATCGCCTCGATCGCCGCCCGCGCCGGCTCCCGCGCCTCGCCGGAGAAGCCGGTGCCGAAGATCGCGTCGACGACCGCGCCCGAGTCCGCCAGCCGCGGCCCGAGGTCGCCGCTCACGTGCTCGGCTTCGACACGTTCCAGATTGGCGGCCGCGTCCCCGCTCAGCTCCTCCGCCGGCCACAGCAGCAGCACCTCGACCTCGAACCCCATCCGATCGAGCTGCCGCGCGGCGACCAGCCCGTCGCCGGCGTTGTTGCCCTTGCCGCAGACGACCCGCACCGGCCCGTCGAGCGCAAGCTCGGCCACGACCTCGGCCACCGCAGCGCCCGCGCTCTCCATCAACTCCAGCGAGGGAACCCCGACCTCCTCGATCGCCCAGCGGTCGACGGCGCGCATTCCCTCGGCGTCGTAAAGCGAGTTGAGCCAGGACTCCACGCTGTTCAGCCTAACCCGCTCTCACGGCTAACTCGGAATATCTGGCTGGCTAACTCGGAATTCGCCTGCAAACAGGCGTAATGGCTTAATGATATTTTCAAAACATCATAGAGAGGAAGATCTATGATATTTTCAAAACATCATGATCTTTCAAGCCCCCGAGTTGCGCGAGGACGAGCGCGAAGTGCTCGATCTGCTCTCCGAGCAGCGTGAGGAGCTGCGCGATCGCGTCGCCGAGCCACGGCGCTGGGCCGGCACCCTACGGCGGATGGCGTTCGCACGCGCTGTCCAGGGATCGAACAACATCGAGGGATACAACGCTTCGCTTGACGACGTTGTGGCCGCGGTCGATGGAGAGCCGACCCTGGACGCAAGCGAGGAGACCCAGCATGCGCTTGCCGGCTATCGGGATGCGATGACCTACGTGCTGCAAATCGCCCGCGATGAATCTTCAAAGATCGACGAAGGGCTGCTCAAGAGCCTGCATTTCATGATGCTCAAGTACGACTTGGGGAAAAACCCGGGGCAATGGCGCCCGGGCGATATCTACGTGCGCAAAGAAGAAACGGGTGAGATCGTCTACGAAGGTCCGCCGAGCAACGAAATCGGGGGGTTGATCGCCGAAACGCTGCTCGACCTGAGCGACAACGAGAGTCCGGTCTTGGTAAAGGCTGCGATGGCACACTTGAATCTGGTTCTGATCCATCCGTTCAGCGATGGCAACGGGCGAATGGGCCGCTGCCTGCAGACGCTGGTGCTGGCGCGAGATCGCGTGCTGGCGCCGATCTTCTCGAGCATCGAGGAGTTCCTGGGCCGTAACACCGAGGCCTACTACGATGTGTTGGCGGAGGTTGGCGCCGGTTCCTGGAACCCCGAGCGGGACACCAGGCCTTGGATTCGCTTTTGCATGCGTGCCCACTACATGCAGATCCGCACGATGCTGCGCCGACGCCAGGAGATCGAGGAACTCTGGAACGACTGCTTCGCGCTCGCACGAAGCAACAGCCTTCCCGAACGCTGCGCGTCGGCGTTGATGGACGCCGCCTACGGACTGCGGATTCGCAGAGGGAGCTACCAGACGTCAGTCAAAGCGGTGACGGGCGAGGAGATCAGCGAGCAAACCGCTTCGCGCGACCTGCGGGCAATGGTCGATCGCAATCTCCTGGAGCCACTTGGAGAGCGACGTACCCGCTACTACCTGGCGGGGGCGCAACCGACTGCGCTGCGGAAGAAGATCACGGAAGGCCGCCCCCCTTCCTCGGCCGACGATCCATTCGAAGCGGTGCGAGACCGTCGTCAGCTCAGCCTTACTTGAGGCCGACGATCAGCTTCGCGGTCGCCAGTTCGTCTTCGCGCCCGGTGCCGATCGCGAGGAAGGCGATCTTGCGCAGGTACTTCTTCGCTTCCTGGAAGCCCTTTTCGGAGTTCGGCACGAGCGCGTCGGCGAGCTTCAGCGCCGCGGTCCCTTCGACGAAGCCGCTGATCGGCGCGTCGCCGAGCGCGGAGACCGCTTCCTTGTAGGCGGGGTTGTCGGACAGCATCTTGCCGGAGTTCGGTTTGAGCGCGAGCAGCGTCTGCGACGTCCCGTAGCCGATCGCCACGCGCCCTTCTTCGGCCGCGACGACGAGCGGCTTCGAGCCCAGTTCGGCGCTGTGGATGGAGAAGCCGCTCGCCTTGCCGCCGAGCACGCTGACCCCGCCGACGTGGAAGGCGCGCACGAGCGTCGCCGCCCGTTCGACCGCTTCGCTCGCCTGCGAGCCCTTGGCGGTCAGCACCAAGGCGCCGCCGAGGCTGCGTTCGCTGTTGCCGGTGGCGAAGACGGCGGCGTCTTCGAGCGAGCCGAGGAGCCCTTCGAGGTCGATGCCGAGTTCCTTGACGCCCTTCTTCAGCTGGTGCGGCGGGATCGTGCCCGGTATGCCTTCGGCGTCGAGGCTGTCGAGCGCTTCCTGCAGCTGTTCCCCGAAGCCGGTGACGGCGAAGGCGGCGAACGAGCTTTCCGGCAGCGAGCCGAGCAGCTCCGAAGCGTCGCCGCTGGGGGGCTTCTCGCCGGCGAGGTCGCTGCTGAGGTCGACCTCGACCTGGTCGGAGCCGGGGATGACACTGGCGACCGCAGTCGCTTCGCTGGGGTCGATGCCGGCGTTGTCGAGGAGCCGGCGTGCGGTCGGGTCGATTTCCCCGCCGGATTCTTCGATCAGGCCGCCGACGTCTACGTATGCGTCGGCGAGGCTGCCGTCGGAGGCGGCCGAGATCGCGCTGGAGAAGCGATCTTCGCCGGCCAACGATTCGCCGTTCGAGGCGTCGACCATTTCCTTGAACACGGCTTCGTCGTCGCCGACCGCGAGGAAGTCGCCGATCGCGCCGATCGCGTTGCCTTCCTTGCCGCCGACCTCGAATTCGACCCCTTCGTAGGAGCCGTGCTTGTAGGGGACGTCGCTCGCCTTGACCTGGGTGTCGATGAATTCCTGCGTCGCGCCGGTGTCGGTCGACTCGACGATCACGCCGGGGCTGGAGAGGTTGCCGCCTTCGACCTGCTCGAAGAAGACGCCGGCCCGTTCGCCCAGCCACGGTTCGATTTCCTTCGCGTAGTCGAACGGTTCGCCGTCTTCCTGCGCCGAGCTTTCGAGCTGTTCGACGACGTATTCGCCGAGGTTGTCGATGCCGGCGATCTGCTTGGCGATCGCGTCGGCGTTCGACTTCAGCTCGCCGCCGGGACGAATCGCGCCTTCGATGAAGACGGGCGATTTCGGCGGCGCCAGTTCTGCCAGGTCGCCGCCCGACGAGGAGGAGCCGCCGCAGCCGGCGACGGCGGCGGTCATGCCAAAGGCGACAAGCGCGAGGACGGGGACGAGGCGGAACTTCATGCGGGCGGCATCCTAACCGCTCTGCTCCCCGGTCGGACCAGGTCCTACTCGACGGTGACGGTCTTGGCCAGGTTGCGGGGCTGGTCGACGTTGAGGCCGCGGGCGCGGGCGATGTCGTAAGCCAGCAGCTGCAGCGGCAGGATCGCCAGGATCGGCTGCAGGATCCAGTCGCTGCGGGGCACCTCGATCACGTCGTCGACGACGTCGCCGACCCGGCCGCAGCCCTCGGTGGCGATCGCGATCGTCGCCGCGCCGCGCGCCCGCACCTCTTCGATGTTGGAGAGCACCTTGTCGAGGACGGGGCTCTCGGTCGCAACCGAGACGACCGGCGTCGACTCGTCGAGCAGGGCGATCGGGCCGTGCTTCATCTCCCCCGCCGCATAGGCGTCGGTGGGGATGTAGGAGATCTCCTTCAGCTTCAACGCCCCCTCGAGGCAGACCGGCAGGCCGATGTGGCGCCCCAGGTAGAGGAAGAACTGACGGTCCGAGTAGGCGGCCGAGATCTCGCGCACGGGGGCCTCGCCGGCGGCAATCGTCCGCTCGACCTTCGACGGGAGCGACTTCATCTCGGCGATCAGCTCGACCAGCCGCTGCGGCTCCAGCGTCCCCCGCAGCTCGGCGAGCCGCAGGCCGATCAGGTACATCGTCGCCACCTGGGCGACGAAGGTCTTGGTCGCGGCGACGCTGATCTCCATGCCGCTGCGGGTGTAGAGGACGGCGTCGGCGTCGCGGGTCGCCTGGCTGCCCATGATGTTGGTGACCGCCAGCACCTTGGCGCCGCGCTCGCGGGCGAGGCGCATCGCCGCCAGCGTGTCGGCGGTCTCGCCCGACTGGGTGATGCCGATCACCAGGTCCCCCTCGCCGACCACCGGGTTGCGATAGCGGTACTCGGAGGCGATGTCCATTTCGACCGGCACCCGCGCCCACTCTTCGATCGCGTAGCGGCCGACCAGGCCGGCGTGGTAGGAGGTGCCGCAGGCGACGATGACGATCCGCTTCAGGTCGCGCAGGTAGGAGTCGTCGAGCTCGACCTCCGAGAGGTTGACGCTGCGGTCGCCGGGGAGCCGGTCGGCGATCGTTTCGGCGACGGCGTCGGCCTGTTCGTGGATCTCCTTCAGCATGAAGGTCTCATAGCCCCCCTTCTCGGCGGCGGCCTCGTCCCAGTCGATCTCTTCGGCCTCGCGCTCGACCGGGTTGCCCTCGGCGTCGGCGATCGTCACCCCGGAGCGGTCGATCGTGACGATCTCGTCGTTCTCGATCGCGACCGCGCGGCGGGTCTCGGCGAGGAAGGCCGGGATCGCCGAGGCGAGGAAGGTCTCGCCCTCGCCGACTCCCGCCACCAACGGGCACTCCCTGCGGGCGCCGACCAGAAGGTCGGGCTGGTCGGCGTGCATGGCGACAAAGGCGTAGTGGCCGCGCAGCTCGGCGAAGGCGGCGCGGACCGCGGCGGCGAGGTCGCCGTCGTAGTGGCCGGCGATCAGGTGGGCGACCACCTCGGCGTCCGTTTCGGAGCTGAACTCCTGGCCTTCGGCCTCGAGCTGTTCGCGCAACCTGGCGTGGTTCTCGACGATCCCGTTGAGGACGATGTGGACGCGGTCGGTGGCGTCGCTGTGGGGGTGGGCATTGGCCTCGGTGACCCGGCCGTGGGTCGCCCAGCGGGTGTGCGCGACCCCGGTCGTCGCCGGGGACGCCGCGACGGCGACCCCGCCGGCCCCCTGGCGCTCGTCCATCGCGGCGCGCAGGTTGGCGAGGTTGCCGACCGCGCGCACGCTGTCGACCTCGCCGTCCTCGATCACCGAGACCCCGGCCGAGTCATAGCCGCGGTACTCGAGCTTCTCGAGGCCGGCGACGAGGATGTCGCTGCAGGGGCGGGGCCCGACGTATCCGACGATTCCGCACATAAGAGGCCGCTAAGGGTAGACGGCGGGGGCCGTCAGCCCAGCTCCTGGCGGACCAGGTCGGCAAGCCGCTTGCAGACCGACTCGGCCTCCTCGGCGCTCGGCGCCTCGACCATGACCCGGACCAGCGGCTCGGTGCCGGAGGGGCGCAGGAGGACGCGGCCGCGCCCCTCCAGGCCCTCGGCCTCGCGTTCGACCGCCTCCCAGACCGCAGCCGCGCCGGCGATCGCCTCGCGATCGGCGACCTCGACGTTGACCAGGGTCTGCGGCAGCTTCTCCATCGCCTCGACGTCGGCCAGCTCGCGGCCGCCCAGCTCGCGCATCGTCATCAGCGCCGCCGCGATCCCGTCGCCGGTGGCGGCGAAGCCGGTCTCGATGATGTGGCCCGACTGCTCGCCGCCGAGCGCCCACTCGCGCTTGCGCAGCTCGTCGAGCACATAGCGATCGCCGACCTTGGTCGTCGCGACCTCGATCCCGGCCTCCTCCATCGCCCGGTGGAAGCCGAAGTTGCTCATCACCGTGACCGCGACGCCGCCATGCAGCTCGCCGCGGGCGGCCATCCCGCGGGCCAGCAGGGCGATCAGCTCGTCGCCGTCATGGCGGCGGCCGGCGCCGTCGACGGCGAGCACCCGGTCGCCGTCGCCGTCGAAGGCGAATCCGATCGTCGCCTCCGAGCCGGCGACGTGCTCGGCCAGGCCGTCGAGATGGGTCGAGCCGCAGCCGGCGTTGATATTGCGGCCGTCGGGCTCGACCGCGATCGCTTCGACGCGGGCGCCGAGCCGCTCGAAGATCGCCGGCGCGACCCGGTGGGTGGCGCCGTTGGCGCAGTCGAGGGCGACCGTGAGCCCGGAGAGGTCGAGTGGGAAGGCCGACTCGAGCGCCCGCAGGTAGTCCTCGACGCCGCCTTCGAGCTCGCGGACGCGTCCCGGCGCAGGGGGTGTGTTCGAGGTTTGTGCCGCTATGCGACTCAAACCTCGAACGCGCTCCTCGAGCAACGCCTCGATCCGCGCCTCGGCCTCGTCGTCGAGCTTGGTCCCGGCGCCGCTGAAGAACTTGATCCCGTTGTCGCGGTAGGGGTTGTGCGAGGCGGAGACGACGGCGGCGAGATCGAGTCCGAGGCGGCGGACGAGGATCGCCGCGGCCGGCGTCGGCAGCACCCCGCCGAGCAGCGCTTCGCCACCCGCCGCGGCGACTCCGGCGGCCAGCGCCGCTTCCAGCATCGGCCCCGACTCGCGCGTGTCGCGCACGATCAGCACCTGCGGGCGCTCGATCTCCAGCGACGCCGTCGCCGCCCGGCCCAGTGCCAGCGCCAGCTCGGCGGTGAGGAACGTCCCGGCCTCCCCTCGGACCCCGTCGGTTCCGAAGAGCTTGCGCTCCGGCGTCACACGGTCCCCGTCAGCGCTTGCTGAACTGCGGCCGCTTGCGGGCCTTCTTCAGCCCCGCCTTGCGGCGCTCCTTGACGCGCGCGTCGCGGGTCAGGTAGCCGCGCCGCTTCAGCTCGCCGCGCAGCTCCGGATCGACCTCGATCAGCGCCCGGGCGATGCCGTGGCGGACCGCGCCGGCCTGGCCGCTGACGCCGCCGCCGTGGACGCGAACGCGAACGTCGACGTTGCCCTCGTAGCCGGTCGTGGCGAGCGGCTGGCGGGCCACCGTCTGGTGCAGCGGACGGGGGAAGAACT
Source organism: uncultured Solirubrobacterales bacterium (assembly GCA_963702955.1). GTDB lineage: Bacteria > Actinomycetota > Thermoleophilia > Solirubrobacterales > 70-9 > VRUE01. Next base: position 1,112,901 of record OY969774.1, read on the forward strand.
CCTCCAGCGGGCGCCCGTTGACCTCAAACTTGCCGCCGCCCGGCAGCACGATGACGCGGGCGATCGCGTTCTTGCGTTTGCCGGTGGCGAGGAAGCGCGCGTCGCCCTCGAGCTTGGCCGGGGCGCGGCTCGCCGCCTGCGGCTCCTCCTCGGAGTCGCCGACCAGCGCCGCCTCGCGCTGGCGCCGCTCCTCCTCTTCGGCCTCCCGCCGAGCCCGCTCCTCGGCGCTGAGCGGCCGCTCCTTAGGCTCGACCGAAATAGGCTCCAGGTCGGCGCCCGGGATGACGTCTTTCTTCTTCTCGGCTTTCGGCTCCTCGACGAGCTCCTCCTCCACGGCCTCGACCTCGGGCTCCTGCTCCTCCGAAGTCTCCTCGTTCTGCGGCTCGTCGACCATCAGGCGATCTCCATCTCTTTCGGCTTCTGGGCTGCATGCGGGTGATCCGGCCCGGCGTAGACCTTCAGCTTGGTCAGCTGCTTGCGGGCGAGGCGGTTGCGGGGAAGCATCCCCTTCACCGCCTTGCGGATCACCTCCTCGGGGCGGCGGTCGAGCATCTCGGCCAGGGTCCGCGACTTGATTCCGCCGGGGTAGCCGCTGTGGCGCCAGTAGCGCTTCTGCTCGAGCTTTTTGCCGGTGACGCGGATCTTCTCGGCATTGACGACGACGACGAAGTCGCCGGTGTCGACGTGCGGGGTGTACTCCGGCTTGCGCTTGCCGCGCAGCGCATTGGCGATCCGGGTCGCCAGGCGGCCCAGGGTCTGGCCCTCGGCGTCGATGACGTACCAGTCTCGCTGGCGGTCGGCGGGTGTGGCGACGTAGGTCTTCATCGTGCGGGAACGAGCAAGCGCGCGGGCGTCCGGCGCGGCGGCGCATCATAGCCGCCCAGCGTCCTATACTGCCGCGCCAGCAATGCCGAATCCCGCCGTGCGATCGGCGGGAGCGGAGGAACCGCAGGGACTCTTGCAGGTCCCAGGGGCGAATCGGACGAACTCGTCCGTAGCGCATCTCTTTCAGCGCGAGCCCGACAGCTAACTCCGCAGGCGAACGAAAGAGAGGCACGCGGTGCGCAGTGCTTGGCCGGTTAGACCGGTTTCGATAGTCGTATTCGTGGCGCTTCTGGCGGGCTTCCCCGCCGGCGCCTCGGCGACGACCGGCGGCGCCCCGACCCCGAGCGGCTCGCCGCCGCCTCCCCCGAGTCAGAGCGGCACCCCCGACCCGGCTCCGTCGGCGGGCACGCTCAGCGTGATCTCGGCGAAGACCTGGCCGCGCAAGTCCTTCTACTACGGAGTCCAAGCGCCGCGGCTGCGCTATGAGATCGGCAGCGACCAGGCGAGCAACGACCTCCGCGTCGACGTCGTCGGCCCCAGCGGCGAAGTCGTCAAGAGCTACTACCGCAACGACATCGCCCCCGAAACGCCCGACAGCGTCTCCTGGGACGGCACGATCGCCGGCGGACGGCCGGCGCCCAACGGCCGCTACACGTTCCGGATCTCGCCGCAGGCCGGCGGTCCCGCCGCGCGTCCCGCCTTCCGGCCTTCGGCCACCTCCTCCAGCTCGACCGGCCTCGGCTTCGAACTCTACGGCTACGCCTTCCCGGTCCTCGGCCCGCACAGCTTCGGCGACGCCGCCGACCGCTTCGGGGCGCCGCGCGCCGGCCACACCCACGAGGGACAGGACGTGCTCGCCGGGTGCGGCACGCCGATAGTCGCGGCGCGGGGCGGCCGCGTCCAGTACGCCGGCTACCAGAGCGCCGCCGGCAACTACCTGGTGATCGACGCCAAGGGGACCGGGATGGACTTCATGTACGCGCACCTGGCCCAGCCCTCGCCGCTGCCGACCGGGGCGACGGTCCTCACCGGCCAGCCGGTCGGCGAAGTCGGCGAAACCGGCGACGCCGTCGGCTGCCACCTCCACTTCGAGATCTGGACCGCCCCCGGCTGGTACGAAGGAGGCAGCCCGATCGACCCGCTGCCCTTCCTCGAACGCTGGGACGCCTACAGCTGAGAGCAGGACCGGAGCGGGCTCGGTCCTACTTCCCGCGGTTCTGGCCGCCCCCGCGAGTCTCCGGGATCCCGACCCCGGGAGGCGGAGGCGGTGGCGGTGGCGGAGGCTTCGAACCCGATGACTGTAGCGCGGCCGACAACGGTTGTTTGGCGTGAGCTGCCATCTCAATCAGCCTACCGCCGGCGGTCCAGCTCCTCCTCGTCATCGCGAATCTCGTACAGGGCGCCGTAGGTTCGGGTGCGGTCAGAACCTGCTCCTGCTGGCCCAGCGCTTGCGCCGCTATCCGATGTGCCTCTTGCTCGAGCTTTGCCACCACCCGAATCTATGGCTTGCCGCGGACAACACAATGCGGCTTCCAACTCAATCGGAGCAGCGGTCGCAGCGGCCGCGGATCACTACCTCGTGCTCGGCGGCGTCGAAGCTCATCCGGCCGCTGACCCTGTTGATCGCCCGCTCCAGCGAGGGGTCCTCGAAGGGCACCATGCGGCCGCAGTCGCGGCAGATCGCGTGGTGGTGGTGCTCGCCGGTCGGCTCGATCCGCTCGTAGCCGGCGGTCCCGCGGCTGACCTCGAGCCGCCGCAGGAGGCCCAGCTGCTCGAGCTGCTCCAACGCCCGATAGACGCTTGCCCGCCCGACCGCAGGTTTGCGCCGTCGCAGCTCGTCGTCGAGCTCCAGCGCGGTGACCGCGCAGTCGTGACGCGCGAGGGCCTCGACCACGGCGGTGCGGGCCCCACCGCGGCGATAGCCCGCCTCGCGCAGGGTCCGCAGGGCGTGCTCGGCCCAGCTCGTCCGCGTCTTCGTCGTCACAGCGTCGATCCTAGAGGTCGTCTTCTCTCCCTCGTCTCGCTTCTGCGGGGTCGGCGGCCGCGCAGGCGATCGACCGCGGCGGCAGCGACGAGAGCGGCGGTCGCCACCCCGATCACCGCCGTGCCGGCGGGCAGCGAGGGGATCCGGTAGCTGAGCGCGAGCCCGGCCCACATCGAGCCCACCGCGATCGAAGCCGAGAGCGCCAGGCCGCGCCACGGGTTGTCGGTCAGCAGCCTTGCCGCTCCGCCGGGGGCGGCCAGCAGCCCGAGCAGCAGCAGCGCGCCGACCGCCTGCGTCGCCTCGGCGGCGACCAGGGCGAGCAGGACGAAGAAGACGATGCCGAGGGCGCGAACGGGGAGACCGAGGCTGCGCGCCACGTCGGGGTCGAGCGAGCCGAACAGCAGCGGTCGGGCGATCGCCAACAGGGCCAGCAGGACCACGATCGCGACCAGCGCGGCGAGGCGCGCGTCGGCGGCGGAGAGCCCGAGGATAGAGCCGAAGAGGACGCGGACGGCGGCGGTGCCGTTGGAGCCGCTCGAGCCGTTGACGAAGATCGAGAGGAAGAGCGCGCCGAGCCCGAGGACCCAGGCGAAGACGGAGCCGATCACGACGTCGTCGGGGCGAGCGCGATCGCCCAGCACCCCCATCCCGGTCGCGACGAGAACCGTCGCGACGAAGAGGCCGAGCCTGATGTCGACCCCCGCCGCGGCCGCCGCCAGGGCGCCGGTGAAGGCGACGTGGCTGAGCGCGTCGCCGGCGAAGACCTGGCTGCGCAGGACGACGAAGTAGCCGACCGCGCCACAGGCCAGGGCGACGAAGGTGCCGGCGAGGAAGGCGTTGCGCATGAACTCGTGGGCGAACATCAGGCGAGGGCCTCCGCCGGGCGAGGCCGGCGATCGCGAACCGCGTGGACGCCCAGCCGCACCGCGACGTAGAGGCCGAAGGAGAGGCTCGTCACCCAGAACCCGACCGGGTAGGGAGAGAAGTAGGCGATCCCCAGGCCGACCCAGGTGACCGCGAGGGCGAGCGCGACCGAGAGCGCCAGGCCCGGGCCGGGCCGAGCGGTGATCTGCTGCGCGGTCGCCGCGGGGGTGACCAGCAGGGCGAAGACGAGCAGGGCGCCGGTGATCTCGGCGGTTGCGGCGACCGCCAGCCCGAGCAGGAGCAGGAAGGCGAGGGCGAGGGCGCCCACCGGCACACCGCCGGCGCGGGCGATCGCTCCGTCGACCGAGGCGAACAGCAGCGGCCTGCCGATCGCGGCGAGCAGCGCCAACGCCGCGACGGCGACCCACAGCAGGGTCAGCACCTGCCCCGCGGTGATCCCGAGGAAGGTGCCGAAGAGCAGCGACTGCAGGCCGGTGAGCTGGCCGCCGTAGAGGCTGACGAAGAGGAAGCCGAGGCCGAGGCCGAAGGCCTGCACGGTGCCGATCGCGGCGGACTCGCCGCCGAGGGCGGCCTGCCCGGGACGGCTGACCAGCGACAGCGACAGCGCCCCGAGGCCGCAGGCGCCGAAGTAGCCGAGCGCGATCGGCAGGCCGGCCAGCGTCGCCGCGGCCGCCCCGGGGAAGGCGATCACGGAGAGCGTGTGGCCGGCGAAGGTCTGGCGGCGCAGGACCATGAACCAGCCGATCGCCCCCGCCATCACGGCGACGATCGTCCCCGCCTCCAGGGCCTGCACCATGAAGGGGAATTCGGTCAGCTGTTCGAGGTCGCCGACCGGGTTCCAGGAGAGACCGGCGAGCTCAGTGGCCATGATCGTGGCGAGAGTGGTGGTGGGCCGGGGGCTCCGGGGTGCCGACGACGGCCAGGCGGCCGTCGCTGGTCTCCAGCACCTCGACGGGAACCCCGTAGAGGTCGCTCAGGGTGGGGCCGGTGATCACCTCGCGCGGCGTCCCTTCGACCCCGCGGCCGGCGGCGAAGTAGATCACCCGGTCGAGGTAGGAGAGGATCGGGTTGACGTCGTGGGCGACCAGCAGGACCGTTACGCCCTCGCTCTCGCAGATTCGCTGCACGAGCCCGGCGACGGCGCCCTGGTTGCTGAGGTCGAGGCTGTCCAGCGGCTCGTCGAGCAGCAGGATCCGCGGGCGGCGGACGAGCGCCTGGGCGATCAGCAGCCGCTGCTGCTCGCCGCCCGAGAGCGAGCCGATCGGCCGCGCGGCGTAGGCGCTCGCGCCGACCAGCTCGATCGCCTCCTCGACCCGGCGCCGCGCGGCCCGCCCGCCGGCGCTGAACGCGGCCGGCAGCGGCAGGCCCCAGCGCGTCCCGTCGAGGCCGAGGCGGACGAGGTCGACGCCGCGGACCCGCGTCCCCGAGTCGAAGCTGCGCCGCTGCGGCAGGTAGCCGATCTGGGAGTTGAGCGACCCGGGCGGCCGCGAGAGGACCGTCGCCGTGCCTTCGCTCAGCGGCAGCAGGCCCAGCAGAACCTGGATCAGGGTCGACTTGCCGGACCCGTTGGGCCCGAGGACCGCCACGAACTCCCCCCGGCGGACGCACAGATCGACCCCGGACCAGACGGTGCGGCCGCCGCGCACGGTCGCCGCCCGCTCGAGCCCGATCGCCTCCGCGCTCATCTCCCTGCCGCGGCCTTGGCGAGCGCGGCGCGCAGCCCCTCCAGCTCACGCACCTGCCAGGCCTGGAAGCTCGCGCCTTCGGGGGTCAGCGTCTCGGTCACCGTGGCGATCGGGATCCCGGCTCCCTTCGCCGCGTCATTCAGACGCTGCACGTCGGGAGTCGCGTTCTGGCTGTTGTAGACCCAGACCGCGATCCGGCGGTCGGCGACCTGGCGGTCCGTCGTCGCCTTGTCGTCGGGGGTGGGTTCGGTGCCCTCGGCGATCGCATCGAGGAAGCCGGTCGGCGTGGTCAGCTTCAGCCCCAGCGCGGGCGCAAGCGGTTCGAAGATGCTCTCCGAGGCGCCGACCGGAGTACCGGCGTAGCGGGCTTTGATCTGCGAGATCAGGCTGTGGTACCGCGCCAGCCCGACGGCCTCGAAGCGACGCTGCCGCTGCTCGTAGTAGGCGTCGTGACCGGGGTCGGCCACCTCGTAGTCGCGGGTGATCTGCTCGATCGTCCTCTGCACCGCGGCCGGCGAGTACCACTGGTGGGGGTTGTCGCCGTCCTTCAGCCCGAGCAGTTCGCCCACCGTCAGCACCGTCCGTTCCGGGTCGGGGTCGGCGGCGAGCAGCTTCGTCGCCCACTGGTCATAGCCGATCCCGTTGACGACCGCGACCTGCGCGCCGGCCATCGTGCGGGCGTCTTCGCTGGTCGGTTCGTAGTCGTGGGGGTCGGCGGCGGGGTTGGTGATGATGCTGGTCACCTGCACCCGGTCGCCGCCGAGCTGCGCGGCGATGCTGCCCCAGAAGTCCTCGGCCGCGACCACGTTCAGCCTGGTCGACGAGCCGCCCGAGGAGGAGCCGGAGCCACCGCCGCAGCCGGCGAGAAGCGCCGCCAGGGAGACGACGAGAAGGGCGGCACAGGCAAGAGCACGGGGGCGCATTCGCCGGCAACCTAGCATAAGAGTGAGACTCGTTCTCTTTTTGTGATCGGGGAACGACTCCCCTATCGGCATGCGGAGGCGGCCCGTTCGATAGAACACAGGTTCGAGATGAGCCTGGACCTGACGCTCGACTGCTCGATCCCCAGCCCGGCGTCGAGCGGCTTCCACCTCGGTCCCTTCGGCGTCCACGTGTATGGCCTGATGTACGTGGTCGGACTGATGGCGGCGGTGCTGATCACTGTCCGCCGCTGGGAGGCGCGGGGCGGCTCACGCGAGCTCGTCTACGACGTCGCCCTCTGGAGCTTTCCGGCCGGCCTCGTCGGCGGCCGCCTCTACTTCGACCTGACCAGCTCCGACCTGGTGCCACCGCACTGGTGGGGGCCGTTCGCCGTCTGGGACGGCGGCATGGGCATCTGGGGCGGGATCGCGCTCGGCTGCCTGGTCGGGCTCTGGCGCCTGCGCCGTGCCGGGGTCTCCCCCGCTCCGTTCATGGACGCCGCCGCGCCCGCCCTGCTGGTCGGGCAGGCGATCGGCCGGATCGGCAACTACTTCAACCAGGAGCTGTTCGGCGGGCCGACGAGCCTGCCCTGGGGACTGCAGATCTCGCCGGGCCACCGGCCCGCCGGGTACGCGGCCTTCGCCACCTTCCAGCCGACCTTCCTCTACGAGCTGACCTGGAACCTGGCGCTGGCCGCGTTCCTCGTCTGGCTCGGCCACCATCGCCGCATCCGCCCCCCGGGCCTCTTCGCCCTCTACGTCAGCGGCTACTCGGCCTTCCGCATCTTCGAGGAGTCGCTGCGGGTCGACCCGGCCCACCACATCCTCGGGCTGCGGCTGAACTTCTACGTCGCCTGCGCTCTGACGATCGCCGGCGCTGTCTGGTTCGTGGCAATCCAGAGACGCGGGCGCACGGTCGAGTCCCGCCGGTGGCGAGGGTGCGGTCCGACGCTGCTGGCGATCGGCTGGGCCGCGTTCGCCCTCTTCGGCTGCGGTCAGGGGTCGAAAGCGACCGCGGCGGGCGGTCGGCCCGGTCATGCGCCGGTGGCGACTCAGACTCACACGGAGCCTGCCGAGCGGAAGTGATCATCCGACCCCGGTCGGGCGGGCGGCGCGTCGCCCGGGGGACTCGCGGGGCTCCAGCCCCCTGTAGGCGATCAGGACGATCGCGATCGTGTAGGAGATCGAGCCGGGCACCCACATCACCCCGGCGGCGAGCTGCTGATCGGTGAAGGCCGAGATCTGCCCCGGCCGGCTCGCCTCGGCCGCATAGGCAGAGTAGAGCGGCGAGGTCGCCAGCGCGAGCACGATCGCCAGCACCCAGCCCACGACCAGGGTCGACCCCAGGTAGACGAGTTTCGCCGGCTCGCCGAGCGGCGAGCGCCACGGGGGCGAGGGGACGACGCGGGTCCAGAAGAGGAGCGCGGTGGCGAAGAAGGCGAGGTGCTCGAGCGCGTGGAGCGGCGGCGAGCGCAAGGCCGCGTCGTAGAGGACGGGGAGGTGCCAGGCGAGGAAGTTGAGGTTGAAGATCAGCCACGAGGCCAGCGCGCCGCCGGCGAACGCGGCGGCTCGGCGCAGCGGCGCCAGCCGCGGGTTGCGGACGATCTCGCGGGTGGCGGCCCGCCGGTATTCGACCGGGACGCCACGCCACATTCGCGTCCACGGCCGCGCCAGCGCGAGCAGCGGCGGCGCGACCGCGATCAGCAGGACGTGCTGGACCATGTGCACCCAGAAGAGCCGGTCGGCAAGCTCGTCGATCGGCGAGTTGACCGCGAGCATGATCGCCGCCAGGCCGGCGACGAAGGCGGCGGTGCGCCGGCGATCGGCCGTTCGCAGGGGACGGCGGCCTCCCCGTCCCCCCAGCCAGTAGAGCAGCGCCGCGCTCAGCACCCAGAGAAGCGCCGGGCCGCCGGTCCAATCCAGGGGCGTTGCGAGCGCCGCCGGCATCGCTCAGACCGGCGCGTGGGACGCTCGTTCGAGACGCTCGCGCAGTTCGTCCCCGCGGCCCGCCGCGACCGCCCGCGCGGCCCGCGCGTCGCTCAGCTCCAGATCGTGCCGCTGCGCGTAGTCCAGCAGCGCCTGGCGCTCCTCCCCCTGCTTGGCCGCTTCGAAGAACAGCCAGGCGAGCAGGCCGAGCGTCAGCAGGCTCTCCTCGACCATCATCACCACCCCGGCGACGCTCTGGTCGCCGATCGCGGAGATGTGGTGGCGGGCGTCGCCCTGGAGGTAGTACGGGTAGAAGACGACGCCGCTCCACATGAAGACGTTGCCGAGCACGGTGCCGAGCAGGCGGACGACCACGATGTAGATCAGTTTCGCCCCGTTGCCGAACCAGGCCGGACGCGGGAAGGGCCCGAGCAGGGCCATCCACATCGCCATCCCGAAGCCGATGAAGCTGGCGTGCTCGATCGCGTGGACGAAGTCGTTGCGGAGCGCGGCTTCGTAGAAGATCGGGATGTGCCAGGCGTAGAAGTTGATCGCCCAGGCCGGCAGGGCGATCAGCGGGTTGGTCAGCACCCGGAGGCGGTCGATCGCCTTGATCCGCAGAAGCGGCTGCAGGATCGGCACGGTCAGCCCGAGGACGAGCAGCAGCGAGGCGATGTCGCCGAGCAGCAGGTGCTCGACCATGTGCGCGGTCAGAAGTTCGTCGCTGAGCGTCCCGACCGGCCCGCTGAGGGCCACGGCGCAGACCAGCAATCCGGCGGCGAAGCAGGCCCGCCGCCAGCCCGGCACCGGCCGCCCGGCCCTGGCCAGGGTCCGCGTGCGATGCGCGTAGGGCAGCCAGTAGGCGAGCGCGAGCAGGGGCAGCATCACGCCCTGGAGCGGGCTGTAGGCGGCGAGCGGGACCGCGGGGACGATCGTGGCCGAGCCCATCCGCGTCGGTCGGCGGCCGGCTACGCCGAGGAGGCGCGGCGGTCGCTGCCGCCGCCTCCCCGCTCGCGCCGGTTGCTGAACCAGAGCCAGATGCCGACGATCGGCACCGGGGCAAAGAAGATGAACGACGTGTACCAGTGCTTGAGACAGGCCAGAACGAGCATCGAGGGAGTCATCCTAGCGCCGTCCGCCCTCGAGTCCTGAGCAGCGCCGCGCCGCCGGCCAGCAGGCCGAGGACGCCGACGACCAGCGCCGCGATCGCCAGGCCGTCGCCGGAGCCGCCGCCCGATCCCGAGCCGCCGGACGCGGCGGCTCCGACCCCCGGCGCCTGACCGGGCGTCGGGCCGGCCTCGCCGCCGGCGACGTCCTCGATCACCCCGCCCTTGGCGGTGACGTTGATCGTCGGCGCCGGGTATTCGGCGCTCGGCGAGCCGATCCAGTGCGCCACCTTCCCGTTGCTGTAGGACTCGAGCGTCTTGAAGGCGAGCGACTTGCCGGCCAGATCGTCGGGGATCGCGACCGAGAGCGGGAACTGGATGAAGGTGCCGTTGTCGAGGCGCCCGTCAACCGAGCGGTCTCCGGTCCAGATCACCTGCGAGACCTCTTCGTCGACCGGCCCGTCGTCGGTCTGGATCGGCTTGGCGAGCTTCTTGGTCACCTCCTTGATGCTCCAGCCGGGGACGTTCTGGGTGTCGACCGAGGTGAACCCGGGCGGCAGCAGCATGTCAACCTTGTAGGCGTAGGCGTTTTCTTCCTCGCCGGGCACGCGCACGTCGAGCGTCGCGAAGGCGCCGGCGGGAACGGTGTCGGGGTGCAGGCTGACGTGCGCCTGGGCCGCCGCCGGAAGCAGCAGGGAGCCGGCCAGGGCGCAGAGGAATACGGTTCGCTTGAGCATCGAGACCTCCTGTTGGGTATGTGGACTCACCGGATCGGGACCGGGATCGTCTTGGCGTACTGGTCGAAGGCGGAAACCCGGTCGGTCACCTGGATCTCCCAGGTGCCGCCGGGGCTGAGCTGGGCCGCGGTCAGCGTGTAGTGGCCGGGGCCCGAGAGGTTCGCTTTCAGCGGGATCGGCCCGATCCGCTCGGCCGGCAGCCTGGCGGTGACCGTGAGCTGCTTGGTGGCGGTGAACTGGGCGCCGTCCTTGGCGTCGATCAGGTAGAGGTGGATCGTGTTAGGCCCGGCCCGCGCCGGTTCGACCGTCATCTCCAGCTCGGCCGGGCCGAGCGTCGTGTTGATGGCGAACGGTCCCTGCGCCGCGTCGATCGGCGGCGCGTAGGAGACCAGGGCCGCGGTGACGCCGAAGACGACGAGCATCAGCGCGATCTCGCCGCGGAAGCTGCGACGGGCCTCGACCCCGGTCGTGCCCGGCGCCAGCGCCCGCTCGGCGAGGCGCCGCAGCGCCGGCAGGACCCGCTGCCGGTTGACCGCCCCGAGGCCGATCAGCGCCAGCAGCAGGGCCACCTTGGCGAGGACCAGCAGCCCGTAGGTGGTGCTGAGCAGCGCCTCGACGCTGCGCACGTCGATGTAGGCCTGGACGACGCCGGTGACCGCGATCGCCACCACCGAGGCGAGCGCGAGCGGCGAGAAGCGGGACAGGGTCGCCAGCAGCAGCCGGGTGCGGTCCTCGGGGTGGAGCCTGCGGGTCGCGGCGGGCAGCGCCAGCAGCAGGCAGGCGATGCCGCCGACCCAGACGCTCGCCGCGAGGACGTGGACGAAGTCGGTCGGGAAGAAGACGGCAACCGGGCTCTCGATGCCGGCGTGACCGGCGAAGGCCGGCGTCATCGCCAGGTAGGCCGCGCCGATCGCGATCGGGACGCTCGACGGGCGCCGCGCCCGCGGCGCCCGCCAGGCCGCCGTCAGGAGGATCCCCAGGACGATCCAGTCGGCGGCGCGCAACGCCCAGACCGTGCCGAAGCGGCTGCTCAGCGTGTCGTTGAGGATCGGGCCCTTCAGCGAGGACCAGAGCGAGACACCGGCGGCGCTGGCGCCCTGGAGGAGGATGCCGAGGACGCTGACCGCGATCCCGAGGACGACCGCGGCCGCGAGCAGACGCCCCAGCCGGCGCCCGAACGCCCGCGAGACTTCCGACCACTCCGCCGCGCCGACGGAGGCCGCGGCGAACCCGGGGCGCCAGACGAAGACGAGGAAGGCGAGCCCGCCGATCAGCAGCGCGATCGAGAGGTAGTCGAGCATCCTGGTCGCGCCGAAGGCGAGTTTCGTCACCTCGCCGCTCTCGCCTTTGCCGATCAGGCCGGCGACCGTGTACTTCGGCGCCGCTCCGGCGTGGCCGATGCTGAAGACGAGGCCGCCGTAGACGATGTGGGTGTCGGCCGAGATCACCCGGTAGGTCGCCGTGTAGGTGCCGTCGGGGAGGTTCGGCTTCAGCCCGACGCCCATCCAGGACTCGTGGCCGCCGGGGTGGGAGATGTCGAGGTCGTCGACCTCGGAGCCCTGGGCGTCGTAGACGCGGACCGCCCCGACGGTCCCGCCGACCGCCTGGTTGTACTTGAAGATCACCTCCTTGGGCTGCGTCTTCACGGTCGCCCCGGAGGGCGGCGAGGTGCCGACGAGCTGGGCATGGGCAAGCGCCGACGGCGCCCAGGTCAGGGCGCCGAGGAAGGCGACCAGGACGGTCGCCCCGAACGCCGTCGCGCGGCATGCGCGCATGGATGAACCCCCTTCAGTCGTCGGTCTTCGCGCGGAGAGGGCTGCTCAGGCGCAGCCCGCGGGCGCGGGGGGAGCGCGCCCGCCGAGCGAGAGGGCGATCAGGCGACCGCCGTGGGGCGTCCGCAGGGGCGGACGGGCTCGGGGGACGATGACCGCCGGAGAGGGGCGCCGTCCGCGGCGCTTGACGAGGCCGGCGATCAGGTCCGCGCCCGGGTAGGGCCAGACCAGCATCGTCGCCACCAGCAGCGCCAGCGGCATCAGGTCGAGCAGGGCGTTGTCGAAGCCGCCCAGGGCGAGGACCAGCGCTCCGAGGCCGAGCAGCAGCGCCGAGAGGAGCGGAACCCTCCAGCGCCATGAGCGGCCCGGCCTGACCATGCGCGAAAGGATATGCCTTCGCCTCGCCGTTGGCGGCGACGGCTATCGTGTCCCGCCGTGGACGGCAGGCTCCCGACGAGTCGCCTCGGCCTGGCGATCGCCCTGGCGGCGGCGCTGCCGGCGCTCTCCTTCCCCGCGAGCGCGCCGGCCGGCAACCCGGACTACCGCTCGGTGATCGAGAGCGTGACGCCGAAGGTCCCGGGCGTCAGCTTCGAAGTGCTCGAATACGACAGCTACGTCGAGCTGCGCGACCGCAGCGGCCACGAAGTCGTCGTCTACGGCTACGAGCACGATCCCTACGCGCGGATCCTCAGCGACGGCACGGTCCAGGTCAACCAGCGCTCCCCCGCGACCTACCTCAACACCAGCTTCTTCCCGACCGCCCCGGTGCCGGCCAGGGCCGATCCGAAGGCGCCGCCGGAATGGAAGACGCAGAGCCACGACGGAACCTTCGTCTGGCACGACCACCGGATGCACTACCTGACGACCGGCGTGCCGCCGCAGGTCAAGGACGCGAGCCGCAAAACCAGGATCTTCGACTACGAAATCCCGCTGCGGATCGACGGCCGCAGGGGGGCGATCCACGGCATCCTGTTCTGGGTCGGCAGTCCCGCGGCCTCGAAACTGCCGATCATCATCGCCAGCGTCGTGATCCTGCTCGGCGCCGTGGCGCTGGTGCTGGCGACCCGGCGCCGGAGGCGCGGTGGCGGCGAGGGAGGAGAGGGCGACACCCCCGACTCGCGGGAGGAGCCGGCGGGCGAAGCCTGGTAGCCGCGCGGTCGATCAGTCTTCGAGCAGCTTCGGCAGGTCGTGGACGATCTGGCTCGGCTGGAAGTTCTCCGGGTAGATCGTGGTCAGCTTGCCGCCGGCGTCGATCCCGTAGACCAGCGCCGAGTGGGCGACGAATTCGGGATTCGACGGTTCCGGAGTGGAGGCGACGTTCCATGCCTGCCAGACCGGGTTCAGCTGCTTGGCGCTGCCGATCAGGTACTTCATCCTGCCGGTCATCCCGTGCACCTTGAGGAACTTGGCGACGGCTTCGTGCGTATCCCCCTTCGGATCGACGGAGACGGCGATTATCTGCATCTGCCTGCTGCGGTCGGGGCCGAGCTGGCCGAGGACGTTGTGGAGCTGGGCGGTGATCAGCGGGCAGACGTCGGGGCAGTGGGTGTAGAGGAAGGTGACGAATACCGCCTTGCCGCGGTAGCCGGCCAGGCTGACGGGTTCGCCCAGATAGTTGTGCAGGTCCCCGAACGACGGCGCCGGCTTCTGCGGTTCCACCAGCTGCCCGTCGTAGCCGGTCACCGACCTGCTGTGGGCGTCGTTCGGGAGCGCCACCGAGGAGTGCTGGGTGACCAGCAGGGCGGTGACGCTGGCGACGATCGCCGCCACCGCCACGAGGGGGATGGCGAGGGAGACGGGCACCCCGCGGCGCTTCTCCGGGCTGTCCGGGCTCGGCTCGTCGCTCGCCATGCGGTGAAGCTTGACACGTCGGCTTAAGAGCCTCCAAAGCGCGGCGGGGAAGCGCTGGCGCAACCCGCGACCGCGTCGGCCCACGGGATCGTCGGCCGCGCCGACCTGCCGATCCCCTCGTTGCTGTTCGCCTGGGCCGCCGCGATCGTAATGGTGATCTCCTTGGTTGACGCCGCTAGCATCCGCGCCGGTGCGTGTCCTCGACAGCCCCGACCAAAACACGATCAGCGAGCTTTTGGCGCGCGATGAGTTCTTCTGGCTCGACCTGGAGCAGCCGAGTCCCGAAACGATCGAACTCCTGGGCGAGTTATTCCACTTTCACCCGCTGGCCCTCGAGGATTCCCAGCACTTCGGTCAGCGGCCCAAGCTCGACGACTACGACAACCACATGTTCCTCGTCTACTACGGCGCTCGCCCCGAGGGAGGCGAGGACGACGAGATGCTGGTGGAGGTCCACGCTTTCCTCAGTGGCGGTTTCATCATCACGCTCCACCATCGCCCCTGCGCGGAGCTGGATGAGCTGCGCGCGCGCCTCCCCCGCCAGGCTGATCGCAGCGAGCAGTTCGTCATCTACCGCGTTCTCGACGCCCTGACCGACAGCTTCTTCCCCGCCCTGGAGGGGATCGGCATTGAGATCGAGCAGCTGGAGGCCGAGATCCTGGAAAAGCCCACCGACCAGCACCTGGAGCGGATCTTCGACCTCCGCCGCCATCTGGTCGCACTACGCCGAGTCGTCTCCCCCCAGCGCGATCTGCTGGCGCGCGCCACCGACGACATCCTCGATCTGCCGGGCCTGGAGGCCGACAGCCGCAACTACTTTCGCGACGTCTATGACCACATGCTGCGGATCTCGGACCTGATCGACAGCTACCGGGACCTGCTCGCCAGCTCGCGGGACGCCTATCTCTCGATGGTCTCCAACCGCCTCAACTCGATCAGCAAGCAGCTGACGATCGTCGCGACGATCTTCTTGCCGCTTGCCTTCATCACCGGCTTCTTCGGCCAGAACTTCAAGTGGATGACCGATCACATCCAGTCCTTCGCCGCCTTCGCGGTCTATGGCGTCGGCGGCCTTGTGGTGTCGGCTATCGCGCTCTTCATCTGGTTTCGCCGCGGCGGCTACTTCTAGCGATGAGGCTGTCGCGAGCAGATCGTGAGGAGCTCGGCGTGGTCGAGCCGTTTTGGCAGGCGCAGCTCGCCGTGCTTTTCGCCCTCCTGCTTTACCTCCTGCTGCCGGGCCGGCTGACGCTCGGGCCGCGCTGGCTGCTGCCGGCCTTCGAGGGCGTACTGCTGGTGGGGCTCGCGATCTCGACTCCGTACCGCCACCACACTCAGTCGCCCGTGCGCCGACGGCTGTCGATCGGCCTGATCGCGCTGGTGACGGCCGCCAACTTCACCGCGCTGGGGCTGCTCGTCCACCTGCTGCTTGAGCGCAACACGGCCGCCGGCCGCGACCTGATCATCGCCGCCGGCCAGATCTGGCTGACGAATGTGGCGGTCTTCGCGCTCTGGTTCTGGGAGATCGACCGCGGCGGGCCGCACGTGCGAACCAAGTCCGAACAGCGGGCGCCGGATTTTCTCTTCCCGCAGATGACCGTTCCCGAGCTGCCGCTCGGAGACTGGCGCCCGGGCTTCATGGACTACCTCTACGTCGCCTTCACGAATGCCAGCGCATTCAGCCCGACCGACGCGATGCCGTTGACCGTCCGGGTCAAGAGCCTGATGCTGGTCGAGGCAATGGCCTCGTTCCTGACGGTGGGCCTGATCGCCGCGAGGGCGGTCAACATCCTCGGCTGAGTGCTTACTTGTTCCGAGCGCGCATACGGCGGCGCTCGGCGCGGCGGAAGCGAATCAGCTCGTTTGCAGCGCCCACCACGATCAGCCCGGCGATCAGGCCGAGCGCGATGCTCGGCACTCCACTCAGTACGCCCACCGCGACCACCGCGAGCGCTCCCAGGCAGCCGGCCAGGAGGATGCGAAGAACGAAGACATCTGCCGGTGAGGCTTGGCCGCGGCGCGCACCGATCACGGCGCCGAGCGCCGCGGCGCTGCACACCACCAAGGCGGGATACGCCGCGCCTCCCACCGTCGCGGCAAGGACACCTACGGCTGCTCCCAGGAGGACGCCGTTTCTAGTACCGGCCGAGACCATCGCTGTTTCCCGAGCAGAGCGCCATCCGTCAGAAGCCAAACACCGTTACCGCGACGAGGATCAGCGACAGCGTAGACGTGGCGGCGACGGTGGCCGCGGTCAGCCCGTCGACCACTCCCCGGTTTCGGTGCTCGCCCATCAGCTCCTCGTTGCGCGCCAGGCGCCAGATGAAAAAGAGATTGATCGGCAGTAGCAGGCCGTTGACGACCTGCACTCCGACCAGCAGGGAGATAACCGGGACTCCGGGGATCACGGCGACGATGGTGGAGATCGCGATCATCGCCGCGATCACGCCCATGAAGACGGGCGCGTCACGCAGCCGGTTGCCGATCCCCTTCTCGAATCCCAGCGACTCGGAGAGAACGTAGGAGGTGGCTATCGGGAGGATCGCCGCCGCCAGGAGGCTGGCACCGAGCAGGCCGATCCCAAACAGCAGCTCGGCGTACTTGCCCGCCAGCGGTCCCAGCGCCTTGGCGGCGTCGGCGGCGGAGCCGATCGTGTGGATGCCACCGACGTACAGAGTCGCGGCGGTGGCGATGATGATGAAGACGGCGATCAGGTTGGCGAACAGCGCGCCTGCGACGGCCTCCCTACTCTCAGCCTTCAGCTCGTCCTTGCCGGCGCCGCGCTCGACCACGGCCGACTGGAGGTAGAGCTGCATGTAGGGGGTGATGGTCGTTCCCGCCGTGGCGACGAACAGCAGCAGGTAGGCGGAGTTGGTCTGGATCTGCGGGACGACGAGAGAGTGTCCGACTTCGCCCCAATCGGGATGGGCGAGGATCGCCGCGATCGGATAGGCGAAGAACGGGATCGTCAGCCAGATGAAGATCCGCTCTGCGGAGCGGTAGGAGCCGCGCAGGATGATCAGCCAGATACAGCCCGCGGCGATCGGGACCGAGACCTGGGCCGGGATGCCGGCCAGCCCGAGCGCCGCCCCGACGCCGACGAAGTCGGAGATGCAGATGCCCATGTTGGCGATCAGCACTGCCGTCGTGGCGAAGGCCGACCAGCGGATTCCGTAGCGCTCGCGGATCAGCTCGGCGAGGCCCTTGCCGGTGATGACCCCCATCCGCGCCGCGGCCCGCTGGACCATGACCAGGGAGATCGTGATCAGCACCATCGCCCAGAGCAGGCTGTAGCCGTACTTGGCTCCTACCGAAGAGTAGGTGGCGACCCCGCCGGCGTCGTTGCCGGCGTTGGCGGCGATCAGGCCGGGGCCGAGCAGCCCGAGGAAGACGAGGACGCGGCTACGCCGCGAGCGCAACCGGGCAGGCAGGCGCGGCCGGCCGGCGGCAAGTGACCGGACCCGGCGTATGGCGGCTCGTACTCGGCCCGCCATCTATCACTTCGTGTTCGTCCCAGCTCGCCATCGGCGCCGGGCAGTCTACGCCCGCGAGCGCCTACTCGTCGCCGAGCAGTCCGAATCTGCGCCGCCAGCCCTTGGGCAGCATCACCTCGAGCACGTCGTCAACCGTCACCACGCCGATCATCCGTTCCTCGGCATCGACAACCGGCGCCGCGATCAGGTTGTAGTCGGCCATCAGGCGGGCGACTTCCTCGAAGTCCGCCTCGGGGATCAGGTGGGGTATGTACTGGAGGTCCAACTCGGAAAGACCCGCTTCAGGATCTGAGCGAACCAGGGTCGCGAGCGGGACCGCGCCGAGGAAGTGGTGTCCCACGTCCATGACGTAGACGCTCGACAGCATCTCGGCGGCGAGCGAGCTTCGGCGCACCCGCTCCAAAACCTCGCCGACCGTCGCCTGCCGGTAGACGCTGATGAAGTCCGGGCTCATCAAGCCACCGGCCTCGGCCGGGTCGTAGCCAAGCAGCGCCCGCACCTTGCGCTGGTGGAGCGACGGCAGCAGGTCGAGCACGATCCCCCGGCGCCCCTTCTCCAGCTCGGCGATCAGGTCGGCGGCGTCGTCAGGTGCCATGCGCGCGACCACGGCGGCCACCTGCTCGTCGGAGCGGTGCTCGATGAACTCCATCTGGTGCTGCTCGTCCAGCTCCTCAAAAACGTCGGCTTCAAGCTCCAAGTCGTCCTGGCCGACCGCCTGGATGATCTCCTCGCCCTCGCTGTGGGAGGCGGCCTCGACCAGATCGGCGATCTGGGCGGGGTGGAGCTTGGCGAGTCTGGTGTGGAAGACGCGGAGCCGGACGGTCGGAAGGTCACCGGCAAAGGGCTCGACGCTGGCCCAGTCGAGGAACTCTCCGGTCGCGATCCTGCGCCCGAGCATCCGGGGGAGAAGGCGGCGCATCCCACCGCGCGGGCCGGTATCGACGCCGACCACGCGCCACCAGCCCTCCAGCCGCGCCAGCTCGACCTCGTTGGCTCGCACCAGGCGCGCACCCTCGACGTTGATCAACTGGTGGTCGAGAACGTCGTGCTTGAGCAGAACCTCCTCCGGACGCCTCTCAAAAGGCCGCAGATCGAGCTTCGCCTTGCTGAGCACGGCTTCTCCGGGAGCGAGGTCGGCAAGTCTGTCTGAGGGCAGATATGCCTGTCGCCCGGCCACCGTCACCAGCAGTCCCGTGATCGGCGGGTAGCCGGTCCCGCTGAGGCGCACGATCAGGTCATCGACCCGTCCAAGCCGCTGCCCATCGCTGTCACGGAGCGCTCCGCCGGTGACGAGCGAGAGGTGAAGGATCTTCGGCGCCTCGGCCAGCTCCGCAGCCATAGGCAACATGCTAGGCGCAGCGGCTGAAGACGTGGCTAGTGGGCGTGCCCGTACTCGGCATGCGGTGAAGCTTGACACGTCGGCTTAAGAGCCTCCAAAGCGCGCCGTGCGCCCGCGCGGCGGGGAATATCCTTCGCGCCGATGACGCTCAGGCTCGGCCGGCGAGCTCTCGTCCCGATCGGGCTGCTGGGGCTCGTCGCGCTGGCGCAACCCGCGACCGCGTCGGCCCACGGGATCGTCGGCCGCGCCGACCTGCCGATCCCCTCGTGGCTGTTCGCCTGGGCCGCCGCGATCGTGATGGTGATCTCCTTCGTCGCGCTCTTCCGGCTCTGGAGCGAGCCGCGCGGGCGGGCGCGGGAGAGATTGCTCCTCCACCTGCCGGCGACGCTGGAGTGGCCGCTGGGGGCGTTCGGCGTCCTCGTCTTCGCGGCGGTCGTCGTCGCGGGGCTGTGGGGCGCCCAGGACTTCACCTCGAACCTGGCGCCGACCTTCGTCTACGTCGTCCTCTGGGTGGGGGTGCCGATCGCCAGCTTCTTCGTCGGCGACCTCTTCCGGCCGTTGAACCCGTGGCGGGCGGTGGCCCGCCTGACGGCGGGGCTGCTGCGCCTGGCCGGCCGCGAGGCGCGCCCGCTGGCCGGCGCCTACCCGCCGCGGCTCGGCCGCCGGCCCGCCGCCGTCACCCTGGCTGCCTTCGCCTGGCTCGAGCTGGTCTACCCGAGCAAGGACGACCCGAGCCTGCTCGGAGCGCTGGCGCTCGTCTACGCCGCCGTCCAGCTCGCCGGCATGGCCTGCTTCGGGATCGAGGAATGGACGCGCCGCGGCGACGGCTTCTCGGTCTACTTCGGGTTCATCGCCCTGCTGGCGCCGCTGCGCTGGAGCGAGGGCCGGCTCTACCTGCGCTGGCCGCTGCTCGGCGCCCGCGAGCTCGACGTCTTGCCGGGCACCGCGGCCGTCCTCTGCGTCCTGATCGGCTCGACCAGCTTCGACGGCTTCTCCAACGGGGAGCTCTGGTACAAGATCGCGCCGCCGCTGCAGCGGTTCTTCGAGCACCTCGGCTTCACCGCGATCGGCGGCTTCGAGGCGGAGGGGACGCTGGGGCTGATCTTCTGGATCCTCTTCGTGGCCGGCATCTACAACCTCGGCATCTACGGGATGTCGCGAGCGGTCGGCGGCGACCGGCGTCGCCTGCGAGGCGAGTTCCTGCACACGCTGCTGCCGATCGCCTTCGGCTACATGCTCGCCCACTACTTCTCGCTGCTCGTCCTGCAGGGGCAGGCGGTGACCTACCTGATCTCCGACCCGCTCGGCCAGGGAAGCGACTACTTCGGGACCTCCAACTTCCTCGTCAACTACAACCTGATCTCCTTCGCCGCGATCTGGTACGTGCAGATCGCGGCGATCGTCGCCGGCCACGTCGGCGGCCTCGTCCTCTCACACGACCGCGGCCTGGTCTCGTTCCGCTCGCCGCGGGACTCGGTTCGTGCCCAGCACTGGATGCTGATCGTGATGGTCGGCTTCACCTGCCTCGCCCTCTGGATCCTCTCGGCGGTGACCACGGCGACCGTCTGACGGCGAGGAGCGAGCGATCGGATCAGCGGGCCTGCCGGGTCTGCCGATCTCGCAGCTCGACCAGCGCCAGCGCCAGCGCGACCGGCACCGTAGCGGGCAGCGTGTCGACCGCGAAGAAGAGCAGGTCGAGGGCCAGGGCGAAGATCGCCACCAGCCAAGCCGCGCGCAGCTGGATGCGGCGCGAGCCGGCCAGGAGGCAGCCGAGGGTGGCGGCTACGAAGAGGTCGCCGAAGCCCATGACCGCCGCGCCGAAGTGGACCGCCTGCAGGCGCGGCAGGCCGGCCGGGGCGGCGGCGGTGAGGACGGCGTTCGGGCCCTGCAGCAGTTCGGTGGCGACGAACCAGGTGTCGACCACGGCCATCGCGTAGATCCCGAGCTTCAACCAGGCGGCGGGGGCGACGGCGACCAGCAGCCGGCCGAGGCCGACGCAGCCGAGCGCGGTCAGCGCCGTCGCCGCGGTCTCGCCGGCGAGCGAGCCGGACCCGGCCCAGGCAAGCGCGAACAGCGGCACGACGGCGAGCGCCCAGGCGGGCCGGCCGCCGCGGACCAGCCGGCCGAGTGCCAGGGCCGCGAACGGCGGCACGGCGACCAGCGCCAGCCAGGAGAGCACCGTCGCCGATTCCCCCCAGAGGGCAACGATCCCGATCACGACGACGATCGAGAGCGCCGGCACCAGCGCCCACCAGGGGTTGCGGAAGCCGTCCAGCCAGTCGAGCCGCCGAGCCCGCGGCAGCGCAACCAGCGCCGCCTGCAGCAGGCCGAGGATCGCTATCGAGACGGCGAAGGAGGGCGAGCTACTCCCACTCGATCGTGGCCGGCGGCTTCGATGAGATGTCCAAAGCCACTCGATTCACGTCTCTTATCTCGTTGATGATCCGGTTGGAGACTCGCTCCAGCAGGTCGTAGGGCAGGCGCGCCCAGTCGGCGGTCATCGCGTCGTCGGAGGTGACGGCGCGGATCACGATCGGGTAGGCGTAGGTGCGGCCGTCGCCCTGGACTCCCACCGAGCGGACGACCGGCAGCACGCAGAACGACTGCCAGAGCTGCCGGTACAGCTCGGCGGCGCGGACCTCCTCCTGCAGGATCGCGTCGGCGGCGCGGAGGATGTCGAGCCGCTCGCGGTTGACCTCGCCGCCGACGATGCGGATCGCCAGTCCCGGCCCGGGGAAGGGCTGGCGCCAGACCATCCGCTCCGGCAGCCCCAGCTCGGCGCCGACCGCCCGCACCTCGTCCTTGAACAGCATCCGCAGCGGCTCGACCAGCTCGAACTCGAGGTCCTCGGGCAGGCCGCCGACGTTGTGGTGGGACTTGATCGTCGCCGCGTGGTCGCTGCCGCCGGACTCGATCACGTCCGAGTAGAGCGTCCCCTGCACGAGGTAGGCGGCGTCCTCGAGCTTCGCCGCCTCCTCCTCGAAGACGCGGATGAACTCCTCGCCGATGATCTTGCGCTTGCGCTCCGGCTCGTCCTCGCCGGCCAGCCGGGCGAGGAACCGCTCCTCGGCCTCGACGTGGACCAGCGGGATGCCGAACTGCTCGAAGGCCGCGACCACCTGCTCCGCCTCGTTCAGCCGCATCAGGCCGTGGTCGACGAAGACGCAGGTCAGCTTCTCCCCCACCGCGCGGTGGACGAGCAGCGCCGCGACCGAGGAATCGACGCCGCCGGAGAGGCCGCAGATCACCCGGCCCTCGCCGACCTGGGCGCGAATCGCCTCGACCTGCTCGGCGATCACCGACTGCGGCGACCACTCCTGCTCGCAGCCGGCGATCTCACGCAGGAAGCGGGTCAGGACCTCGGTGCCGTAGGGCGTGTGGACGACCTCGGGGTGGAACTGGATGCCGTAGAGGCCGCGGTCGGGCGCCTCGCAGGCGGCGACCGGCGAGGTCGGCGTCGAGGCGAGAGCGACGAAGCCGGGCGGCGGCTCGAAGACGGTGTCGCGGTGGCTCATCCAGCAGCTCTGCTCCTCCGGCAGGCCGCCGAGCAGCTTGCCGCCGGCGTTGCGCAGGGTCAGCTCGGCCCGCCCGAACTCGCCCGACTCGGCGCCTTCGACCTTCCCCCCCAGCGCCTGCACCATCGCCTGCATCCCGTAACAGATCCCCAGCATCGGAATCCCCAAATCGAGCAGATCGGTAGGAAACGCCGGCGCCCCCGGCTCGTACACGGAAGCCGGCCCGCCCGAGAGGATCAAGCCTTTCGGCGCCCGCCCCTTGATCTCCTCAGCCGAAACCGTCGCCGGCAGCAGCTCGGCGAACACCCCACATTCCCGAATTCGCCGCGCAATGAGCTGCGAGTACTGGCCCCCGAAGTCGAGGACGAGCACCTCCTCGGAGGCCTGGGCCGGCGCCGCGGTGGCGCCGGCCTCAGTCGTCGGCGACTCCAACACCGGCGGAGACCGCCGCGCGACCGTTCGACCCCATCCCCACCGATTGCTCGTTCTGCAGCTTCTTCCCCTCGCTCTGCAGCGCCGGCGCGACCATCACCTCGGCCCGCTGGAAGGAGCGGATGTCCTCGTAGCCGGTCGTCGCCA
This sequence comes from uncultured Solirubrobacterales bacterium, assembly GCA_963702955.1. Taxonomy (GTDB): domain Bacteria; phylum Actinomycetota; class Thermoleophilia; order Solirubrobacterales; family 70-9; genus VRUE01. Next base: position 1,135,516 of record OY969774.1, read on the forward strand.
TCGAGGTTTTCAGCGCCCCCATGATGTTGAAGGTGCCGTCGTTCTCCTGAGCGGGGCCGAGCAGGATCTCCTCCATCGTCCCGTCCTGCTTGGTCGAGACCCGGGTGCCGCGCGGCAGCGAGGGGTGGAAGGTCGCCATACCCCAGTGGAAGCCGCGGCCGGGGGCCTCCTTGGCGCGGGCCAGCGGCGAGCCGACCATCACCGCGTCGGCGCCGACCGCGATCGCCTTGGAGACGTCGCCGCCGGTGCGCATGCCGCCGTCGGCGATCACGTTGACGTACTCGCCGGTCTCCAGCATGTGCTGGGCACGGGCGGCGGCGACGTCGGCGATCGCGGTCGCCTGCGGGACGCCGATCCCGAGCACGCCGCGGGTCGTGCAGGCGGCGCCGGGGCCGACCCCGACGAGGACGCCGACCGCGCCGGTCCGCATCAGGTGCAGGCCGGTCGAGTAGGAGGCGCAGCCGCCGACCACCGTCGGCACCGGGACTTCGGCGATGAACTCCTTCAGGTTGAGCGGCTCGACCGTGGTCGAGACGTGTTCGGCGGAGATCACCGTGCCCTGGATGACGAGGATGTCGATCCCGGCCTCGACCGCGATCTCGTAGTGCTCGCGCACCTTCTGCGGCGTCAACGAGCCGCAGGCGACGGCGCCGCGATCCTTGATCTCGGCCACCCGCTGCCCGATCAGCTCCGGCTTGACCGGCTCGGCGTAGATCTCCTGCATGATCCGCGTCGCCAGGTGCTTCGGCGCGGCGGCGATCTTCTCCAGCTGCTCCTCGGCGTTCTCGAAGCGGGTCCAGATCCCCTCCAGGTTGAGCACCCCGAGGCCGCCCAGCTGGTTGACGAGGATCGCCGTCTCCGGGCTCACCACCCCGTCCATCGCCGAGGCGACGAGCGGCAGCTCGAAGCGGTACGGGCCGAGGGTCCAGCTGATGTCTATGTCGTCGGGATCGCGGGTGCGGCGCGACGGAACGATCGCGATGTCGTCGAATCCGTAAGCGCGCCTCCCCTTCTTGCCGCGACCGATGTCGATCTCCAAATCGATCCTCCAGAGAAGGTGGTGGCTTGAGCAGTCAGCCTACACTTCCGCATGGACCTCCAGATCGCGCACCTCGACCTCGTCGAGCAGGCGCTCGACCCCGCGGCGGTCAACGGTACCGGCGCCGAAGTGCTGGGTCAACTCGGCGCCGGCGGCGACGCCGTAGGCGAGGCACTCCTCCGGCTCGCGGCCGTCGTAGAGGGCGGCGGCGTAGCCGGCGAGGAAGGCGTCGCCCGATCCGACCGTCGAGACCGGTTCCAGCGAGCGGGTGCGGACCTCGACCACGCGCCGCTCGGAGCCGCTGCCGACCACCGCGACGCAGCCGTCGGGCCGCGTGATCGCAGCTTCACCGGCGCCCAGCCGGACCAGCTCGCCCAGCCCGTGGACGAGGTCGTCGCGATCGGCGAACTCCTGGCCGACCAGCTCCTCGGCCTCGCCCTCGTTCGGGGTGACGATCGAGGCGCCGGCTCGCAGGCCGGCGAGCATCGGCTCCCCCTCGGAGTCGAGGATCGTCGTCACGCCGCGCTCGCGCAGCTCGCCGACCAGGCGCGCGTAGATGTCCTCGCCCGCTCCCGGGGGCAGGCTGCCGGCGAGGACACAGATCCGCGCCCCCGCGGCGAGGTAGCCGAGGCGCTCGACGAAGCGCTCGACCTCCTCGGCGCTGACCGCCGGGCCGCGCTCGTTGATCTCGGTCTGCTCGCCCGAGGTCGGATCGATCACCGCCATGTTGATCCGCGTCTCGCCGGCGATCCAGGTGAAGTCGGTGAGGATCGCCTCGCGCCGCAGCTGCTCGAGCACCCGGTTGCCGGTCGGCCCGCCGGCGAAGCCGGCGGCGATCACCGGGCGGCCGAGCAGGCGCAGCGCCCGGGCGACGTTGATGCCCTTGCCGCCGGCGACGGTGCGGCTCTCGACCGCGCGGTGGCGCCGGCCGAGGCGGAAGTTCGGGACCGCGACCGTGCGGTCGCTGGCCGCGTTGAGGGTGACCGTGAGGATCATCGCCGGAAGCGCCTGATTACGAGGCTCACGAGGACCAGTATCCCTAACAGGGCGAGCGCGATCCACACGGCGTTGTCTTCGGCGAAGCTGCGGGCGCGATCCCAGGCGCTCGCCTTCCCCACCGCGCGGGCGGCGCGCAGCGGGACGATCCCGTCCGGCAAGCCGTCGACGCGGACGATCGCCCGGCCGAGGACGGCGCCGCGGCGGATCGGTCCTTCGACCTGGCCCGGCGCCCGCACCGCGACTTCGACCCGCTCGCCCCGCCGCACCCCGGCGGCAACGCTGTGCGCTGCCCGCAGCGGCAGCTCGCCGCCCTGGTAGCGGATCGACGGGCGCGCCGGCACCTGGCCGGCGTGAACCGGGACCCGCCTGCGGTACTGCGAGAAGCCGTATTCGAGCAGCCGCAGGGTGTCGTCGAAGCGGTCTTCGTCGGTTTCCGCGCCGACCACCGCGGCGATCAGCTCGACCCCCTTGCGGCGACCGGAGCCGACCAGCACGTAGCGGGCCCCGAAGGTGTGCCCGGTCTTGACCCCGTTGACCCAGGGCGCCAGGTCGAGCAGTTCGTCGATCGTCTCGATCCGCCGCCGCGGATGGACGCTGCGCAGCATGGCCTGCTTCGAGTCGGCGATCTTGGCGAAGACCGGGATCTGCAGCAGGCGCCGGGCCAGCGCCGCCAGGTCGGCGGCGCTGGAGTGGTTGCCGCGCTGGTCGAGGCCGATCGGGTTCGCGTAGTGGGTGTTCGCGAGGCCGAGCGCCGCCGCATAGCGGTTCATCTGGCGGACGAAGCCGGCCTCCGAGCCGCCGGCGGCCCGGGCGAGGTCGTAGGCGGCGTCGTTGCCGCTGCGCAGGATCAGCCCATAGAGCAGGTCGCGGACGCTGATCCGCTGGCCCGGGCGCAGGTTGAGCAGCGACTCGCCGTAGGTGGGGACGTAGGGAGCGGCGCGGACGATCCTCTCGAGCGGCAGCTCGTGCAGCACGACCCAGGCGGTCATCAGCTTGGTCGTGCTGGCGACCGGCAGGCGGCGGGCCGCCGCGTGGGAGGCCAGCACTTCGCCGCTGCGGGCGTCGATCAGCGCCCAGGCACGGGCGTCGAGGTCGGGGGGGCGTTCGGCGGCCCGCGCCGCGGCCGGGACGGTGGCCAGCAACACCGCGGCGAGCACGGCGGCCGGCCGGGCCGCCCTCACCGCAGCTTCAGCGTTTCTCCGGAGATCAGGATCTGCGGATCGACGCCGGGGTTGAGCGCCCGGATGCGGGCGACCGGGACGCCCGTCTTGCGGGCGATCGAGGTCAGGGTGTCGCCGTATTCGACGACGTAGGCCTTCGCGGCGGGGCGGCTGTCGCCGCCGCTGTGCTTGGCGGCATGGTTGCCGCCGCCGTTGCCGGAGCCGCTGTCGCCGCCGCCGCCGAGCGAGGTGGCGATCACCACGACCACGACGACGAAGCCGCAGAGGACCGCGACCGCGGCGAGCACCCGAGCTGGGGCTGAGGAGCGCTTTCTCATGACACCTCCCAGACCGCCGCCCGGAGGCGCTCCGCTGCCGCCGCGGGATCGGGGTCCGCGGAAATGCTACGCGAGGCGGCGATCAGCGCGGCGGCTCGGCCCGGGGCGAAGGCGGCGCCGAGCTGCTCCGGGCGCCCGCCCTGGGCGCCGACCCCGGGGATGAGGAAGACCGAGCGTGGCATCAGCTCGCGCAGGCGGGCGATGTGCTCGGGCTCGGTGGCGCCGACGACGGCACCCATTCCGCTCAGGCCGGCCTTTCCCGCCAGCCGGGGGGCGAGCCCGTCGACGAGCTCCGCCAGCCGCTCGTGCAGAGGCCGCTCGGGCGCCGGCAGGTCCTCGACGTCGGCGGCGCCGGGATTGCTGGTGCGGACCAGGGCGAAGACGCCGGCCCCGGCTGCCTCCGCGGCGGCGACGAGCGGCTCCAGCGCGTCGAGCCCGAGCAGCGGGTTGGCGGTGAAGGCGTCGGCGCCGAGCCCCGCGACCGGCCCCCAGGGCGTCGGCGTCTCGCCGACCAGCGCCTGCGCGTAGGCGGCGGCGGTGACCGGCACGTCGCCGCGCTTGCCGTCGGCGATCGTCAGCAGGCCGGCGTCGGCCGCTGCGGCCCGCACCTCGGCCAGCGCCGCCCAGCCCGGCGCGCCGAGCCGCTCGAAGCAGGCGAGCTGGGGCTTGACCGCGACGCAGGCCGGTCCGGCCTGCTCGATCAGCCGCCGGCAGTGGACGGCTACAGCGGCGCCCGCCCGCTCGGCGGGCGACCCGGAGGCCCCCACCGGATCGAGATCCGGTGGAAGCTTGGCGGGGTCGGGGTCGAGGCCGAGGCAGATCTGACTGCGGCGCTCTTCGACGAGCGCCGCGAGCCGATCCGAGAAGGGCTCTAGGTTCAGCCCTTGACCTTGGCCTTCAGCGCCGATCCGGCGGAGAAGCGCGGCACCCTGCCGCCCGGGATGGTGATCCGTTCGCCGGTGCGCGGGTTGACGCCCTGGCGGGGCCCGCGCTCGGCGACGTGGAATTTGCCGAAGCCGGTGAAGCTGACTTCGCCACCGCCGCTCAGCGTGTCGGTGATCGTGTCGAGCACGGCGTCGACCGCGTCGCTCGCGGCCTTCTTGCTGCCTACCCGCTCGTCAGCTGCCAGTTGGTCCAGAAACTCAGCCTTGGTCACGTCGATGCTCCTCCGTCGTCGTTGAGGTCGGGCGGCAATCTAACAGCGCGCGCGGGCGTAAGGCGCGCCTGCGGCGGTGCCGGGCCGGATCGAAGGCCTAGGAACCGCCGACCGTCATCTCGCCGATCAGCAGCGGCGGCGCGCTGACCGAGCCCCCGAACGGGACCCAGCGAGGCTCCGAGCCCGCCGCCCGCACGGCCCGCAGCATCGAGACCAGGTCGCCGGCGATCGTGAACTCGCGCAGCGGCTCGGCCGGCTCGCCGCCGCGGATCGCCCGCCCGCTCGCGCCGACCGAGAAGGCGCCGGAGACCGGGTTGACGCCCGAGTGCAGGCCGGCGACGTCGCCGACCAGGACGCCCTCGCCGGCCTCGCACAGCAGCTCCCCGAGTGCGGCGGCGCCCGGGGCGACGATCAGGTTCGAGGCGGCGACGCCGGGCGGCGCCCGGTAGCCGGAGCGGCCGGCGTTGCCGGTCGAGGCGGCTCCGCCCCGCCTCGCCGTGTAGGCGTCGTAGAGGTAGGCGCGAAGGCGGCCGGCGTCGATCAGCGCGGTGCGCCGGCGCGGCGTGCCCTCGGCGTCGAACGGCGCGGCGGCGAAGCCGTCGCGGTCGAGCCCGTCGTCGTAGAGGACGAAGGCCTCGCCGGCGACCTCCTCCCCCAACCGCCCGGCGAGCGGCGAGCGGCCGCGCTGGACCGCGTCGGCGCCGAGCGCTTTGCCGAGCAGGCCGACGAAGGCGGCGGCGACGGTCGGGTCGAGGACGACCGGGCAGCTGCGCGACCGCGGCTTCCGGGAGCCGATCATCTCGGTCGCCCGCCGGGCCGCCTCGCTGCCCACCGCCTCGGGGTCGAGGCCGGCCGGGCCGCGCGCCAGGTCGAAGCCGAGGCCGGTCTCGCGCGCGCCGTCTCCCTCGGCGAGGGCCTGCGTGTAGGCGTAGCAATCCGAGCTTTCGTACTCGCCGGCGGCGCCGGTCGAGGTAGCGATCGCGACCCGCTCGGCGGAGTCCGCGTAGACCGCCTGCTCGACTCCGACCACCCGCGGGTCCGACCGCAGCGCGGCGCGCTCGACCGCGAGCGCCAGCTCGGCGGCGCGCGCGGTCGGCCACTCGCCGAGCGAAGGGTCGCTCAGTCCGGCCAGCGGCGGCGCCTCGCCGCTGCGCGGCGGCGGGCCGGCGAACTCGTCCTCGTCGGCGACCCGGGCGCCCGCGGCGGCGCGGGCGGCGATCTCCTCGACGCCGGGGCCGGAGAGGTCGGTGCCGAAGCCGTAGCCGACCCGGCCGCCGATCCAGGCGCGCACCCCGATCCCCCGCTGGGTCGCCGCGGTGAGGCTCTCGACCTCGCCGCCGTGGGCGCGTACCTCGCGCCGCGCCGCCTCGGAGGCATAGGCCTCGGCGTCGCTCGCGCCGGCGGCGAGCGCCGCCTCGACCGCGCGCCCGGCCAGCCCGGCCAGCTCGCTCATACTTCGGTGCCTCCGACCGTCATCGCGGCGAGGCGGACGTGGCCCTGGCCGGTCCCGACCGGGACTTTCTGGCCGCCCTTGCCGCACATCCCCGTCTTCATCCGGAAGTCGCTGCCGACCGCGTCGATCGCCATCAGCGCCTCGAGGCAGTTGCCGATCAGGGTCGCGCCGCGGCACGGCCGGGTCACCTCGCCGCCCTCGATCAGGTAGCCCTCGCTGACCCCGAAGACGAAGTCCCCGGTCGCCGGGTCGACCTGCCCGCCGGCGAAGGAGGCGGCGTAGAAGCCCTTGCCGACCTCGGCGATCAGCTCCTCCGGCGCCGCCTCGCCCGGGGCGATGTAGGTGTTGGTCATCCGCGGGATCGGCAGGTGGCGGAAGCTCTCGCGGCGGCCGTTGCCGGTCGAGGCGACGCCGTCGCGCTCGGCGCGCAGGCGGTCGTAGAGGAAGGCGACGAGGCGGCCGTCCTCGATCACCCGCGTCTTCTGCGTCGGCGTCCCCTCGTCGTCGATCGCGTCGCTGCCCCACTCGCCCGGCAGGCGGCCGTCGTCGTAGGCGCTCAGCAGCGGCCGGGCGACCTGCTCGCCGAGCTTGCCGGCGTAGACGCTGGCCCCCTTCTGGACGTGATCGGCCTCGAGCCCGTGCCCGGTCATCTCGTGGAAGAGGACGCCGCCGAAGCCGCCGCCGACCACGACCGGCATCGAGCCGGCCGGCGCGGGGCCGGCGTCGAGCAGGGTCAGGGCCTTGCCGGCGGCGCTCGCGGCGATCTCCCCCGGATCGTCTTCGAGCAGCTCGAAGCCGCGGTGGCCGCCGAGCGTCTCGGCGCCGGTCTCGACCCGGTCCTCACGCCGGGCGACCGCCTGCACCCCGATCCGCGTGCGGGTGCGGTCGTCACCGCTCAGCAGTCCGTCGGAGTTGGCGACAGCGACCTCGCGCCGCGCCTCGGCGTAGGAGGCCGTCAGCTGGGCGATCTCGCCTCCGGCCGCACGGCCGCGCTCGTCCAGCTCGCGCAGCAGCGCCGCCTTGCGCTCGGCCGCGACGTCCCCCGGCGGGCGCTCGATCGGTTCCGGGCTGGTGGCGACGCGCTGCAGCGCCCGCGGCTCGGTCCGCTCGCCGCGCAGCGCCGCCGCCGCCTCGTCCGCCGCGCGCTCGAGGTCGGCGGGGTCGAGCCCGTCGACGTGGGCGAAGTGGGTGGTGGCGCCGCTGACGACGCGGACTCCCGCGCCCTGCTCGGCGCCGGACTGGACCGACTCGATCCGCGACTCGTCGATCGCCATGGTCATGCCGCTGCGCCGTTCGGCGAACAGCTCGGCGAAGTCGCCGCCCGCGGCCAGGGCACGCGCGAGGACGCGCCCGGCGACCTCCGGGTCGAGCAGCTCCTCCGGACCGCTCACTGCTTCGGTCGCTTCCCGGCGACCTCGATCAACCGCCCCGCGGCGACGAACATCTCGGCGCCGGCGACCGAGTCGGCCGCGTGGTCCTCGGCCCGCCCGCCGCCGTAGTAGAGGCGGGCGAAGGGGCGGCGCGAGGCGCGGCGGCGGCGCACGTAGGCGGCGGCTTCGTCGGCGTAGCCGGAGACGCGGTCGAGAAATACGCGGTGTGGCTTCGGGGCCATCGGCCTCAGTCCCCCGAGCGGCCGTCGCCGCCGCCGGCCAGATCGCGCAGCATCGCCCTCAGGTCGAAGAAGGTCAGCGAGGCGAGCGCGAAGCGCTCGGTCACCGCCACCGCCGCGAGGCCGGCATGGCGCAGGGCGAAGACCTCGCCCTGCTCGGTGCCGATGTGGATCTGCTCGACCGGCTCCGCGCCGGCCCGGTCGGCGGCGGCGAAAAGCGCCGCGGCGTCGTCGCGCCAGCGCTCGGGCCGGTCGCTCGCCGCCAGCACCGCACCGGCCGAGTCGAGGATCGCGGCGCCGCGCAGGTCGAGCGACATCTCGCTCAGGTAGGCGAGCGCGCCCTCGGCGGCATCGCCTGAAACAACCCCGGTCGCGGCATCGTCGGGCATCTGCGTGAAAATACCGGCCTGTGTCCGTCGCCCGCGCCTCATGGATGACCGTAGTCGGCATTTGCGCGATCGCCGTCGTCCTCTTCGCGATCGGCGGCTACACCGGCTACGCGATCACCGTCGGCGCCGTCGGCCTCGCCGCCGCCGTCAACCTCTTGCCAAGCCCTTAGCCGGAGCGGTAGGGCCCGCCGTCCCCGTCGGGGGCGCGGAAGGAGGTCTCCGGCTCGGAGTGGATCAGCACTTCGGAGTGCGGGATCGCCGCCTCGATCTCGGCCCGCATCGCGTGGGCCAGCTCGTGGGCGCGCTCGAGGCTGGTGCCCGAGCGGTACTGCACGTGCATGTCGATGTGGCGGCGGCTGCCGGCGCGGCGGGCGCGCAGCTTGTGGTAGCCGGCGACCTCGGGCGTGCGGGCGGCGGCGATCGCCGCCTCGATCCGGTCCATCTCCTCCTCGGGCAGCGCTTCGTCGACGAGCACGCCGGAGGAGCGGCGGATGATCCGCACGCCGGCGACGACGATCGCCGCGGCGACCAGCAGCGCGGTCACCGAGTCGAAGGCGACGATGCCGGTGATCTGGACCAGCGCCAGGCCGACGAGCACGCCGGCGGAGGTGAGGGCGTCGGTTCGCAGGTGCGCCGCGTCGCCTTCGAGGGCGGGCGATTCGTGCGCGCGCGCCTGTCGCGAGAGGACCGAGGAGACGGCGAGGTTGGCGAGGACCGAGAAGCCCATCACCGCGATGCCGACCCCCAGCGTCTCGACCTGGGAGCCGACGACCAGGCGGTGGGTCGCCTCGTAGACGATGATCCCGGCGCCGATCAGGATCAGCATCCCCTCGATCGTCGCCGCCAGGCTCTCGACCTTCTCGTGGCCGTAGGGATGGTCGGCGTCGGCCGGCTCGTCGGCTTTGCGGACCGAGACGAAGGCGACCACCGAGGCGACCAGGTCGATCGTCGAGTGGACGGCCTCGGTGACGATCGCGATCGAGCCGGTGATCGCCCCGGCGGCGAGCTTGATCGCGATCAGCAGCGCGTTGGAGGCGATCGAGAGCGCCGCCGCGCCGCTCTTGGTGCGGATCATCGTTCCGCCGGCGCCGCCTCGGCGGCAGCGAGGTGCCGGGCCAGCAGCCGGGCGGCCAGGCCACGGTGGCTGATCTCGTTCTTCTCCGCCTGGCTCAGCTCCGACATCGTCCGCTCGTCGCCGGGGCCGGTGGCGTCGGGGACGAAGGCCGGGTCGTAGCCGAAGCCGCCCTCGCCGCGCGGGGCCTCGATCAGGCGACCCTCGCAGCGGGCCTCGAAGAGGCGCTCGGAGCCGTCGGCCGCGACCAGCGCCAGCGCGCAGTGGTAGGCGGCCCGACGGTCCCCGCCCGTCGCCGCGACCTCGCGCAGCAGCTTTTCGAGGTTCTCCTCGTCGCTCGCGGTGGGGCCGCCGTAGCGGGCGGAGTGGATGCCGGGGCGCCCCCCGAGCGCCGCCGCCTCGATCCCGGAGTCGTCGGCGATCGTCGCCTTCCCGGTCGCCGCATGGGCCGCCCGCGCCTTGTCGAGCGCGATCGAGGCGAAGTCCGGGCCGTCCTCCGGCGGCAGCTCGACCCCCTCCGGCAGGCCCTCCAGCTCGACCCCCGGCAGCAGTTCGCGCAGCTCGCGCAGCTTGCGCTTGTTGGCGGTGGCGAAGATCAACGGTGGCCTAGCCGCCGGCTACCCGCTCCTGCACCTGGCGCAGTCGCGAAATGCCCATCTCGGCGAGCCCGAGCAGCTCGTCCAGCGAGGCGCGAGAGAGCGGCGTCCGCTCCGCCGTCGCCTGCACCTCGACCAGGCCGCCGTCGCCGGTCATCACCACGTTGGCGTCGACTTCGGCGTTGGAGTCCTCGCCGTAGTCGAGGTCGCAGAGCGCCCGGCCGTTGACCATGCCGACGCTGACCGCCGCGACCGAGCCGGTCAGCGGTATCGCCTCGATCTTTTTCGCGTCGACCAGCTTCTGCAGGGCGAGTCGCAGCGCCACGTAGCCGCCGGTGATCGCCGCGCAGCGGGTGCCGCCGTCGGCCTGCAGCACGTCGCAGTCGACGTAGACGCTGCGTTCGCCGAGGGCGCGGAAGTCGACGACGACGCGCAGCGAGCGGCCGATCAGCCGCTGGATCTCCACCCCGCGCCCGTCCTGACGACCCTTCGAGACGTCGCGAGTCTTGCGATCCCCGGTCGAGGCGGGCAGCATCGAGTACTCGGCGGTGACCCAGCCTTTGCCCCGCCCGCCCATCCATTTCGGCACCGATTCGTTGACCGAGGCGGTGCAGATCACCCGCGTTTTGCCGATCGAGATCAGCGCCGAGCCGTCGGCGGTCTCGACGAAGCCGGGATCGATCGTGACCGGCCGGATGTCGGCCTGTGCGCGGTCGTAGCTGCGTGAAGCCGGCATAGGGCGCGAGTCTGTCATGGGAGCGGCCGGGCGGGCAACCCGGGTGCGGGCTCAGGGCGCGGGCAGAACGCGCAGGCCGCGCTGGGCGAAATGGCCGTCGAAGGCGAACGCCTCGCCGCCGCCGTCGCGCTCGATCAGCGCGAAGGAGGTCGCGTCGACGTAGCTCCAGCGCTTGTCGCCGTGGCGCTCGAGGATCTCCCAGGCGTCGTCCTCGACGTCGGGCTCGAGCCGCACCAGCTCGATCGCCGCGCCGGCCCGGAAGCGCCGCCCCCACTCGATCGCCTCCTCGCGGCCGACCCTGACGAGCAGCGCCGTGTAGGTCTCGGCGAAGACGTAGTTGGAGGTGAAGAGCGCCGCCCCGTCCTCGATCAGCGCTGCCAGCGTCGCTCGGGCACGCTCGTGCTCGGCCTCCGAGCCGTTGCGCAGCGCGACGAAGGCGCTGGTGTCGACGAAGACCGACCTCATCGCCCGTAGAGGTCGCGATCGAGCGTGGTCACGCTCGTCCCCTCGCGACCGCGGGCGGGCGACTCCTCGACCAGAAAGCGGAGCAGCGGATCGCCGCCGGGATCGGCGAGCCGAGCCCGCTCGGCGTCGATCAGCTCGCGCACGACCGCGGCGATGCTGCCAGCCTTGCCCGCGCGCTGCTTGAGCCACCGGTACCGGCCCTCGTCCAGATATAGCTGGGTTCGATGCTTCATGCTGGAATACAGCATAAGCCGTCCGTCGGTCGTCACCGCGCCACTCGCCGGCCGCCCGCTCGGGGGGACCAGCGTCAACGGCGTGACCACGGGCGGGGCGGCCCGCGCCGCGAGCCGCCCCCCTTCCGCCGCCGCCCTCATTTGAAGGTCACCTTGTCGACCGCCTGCTTGATCTTGTCGACGATCACCCCGGCCAGCTCGGTGCCCTGCTTGCCGTTGAATCCCTTCATCGCCGCGACCATCCCGACCATCAGCAGCGAGACGAGCAGGATCAGGCCGACATACTCGACCGTCCCCTGCCCCCGCTCGCCGCCGGCCAGGGCGCGGATCGCCCGCACCCGCTCCACGATCGCGGCGTGTGCGTAGCCCATCAGCAGATAGATCATCGAAGCCTCCTGTCTCGGTTTGAGCCGATGCTCCAGGGTCTCGACGCACGGATCTAGACGCGAATGCGCCAACTGTGAGGCCGAAATGTCAAAAGTCCCGCGACACCGGGGGGTGCCGGCCGCTGCGGGTACGCTCAGCGCCGATGCGGGTGCTGGTCGTCACCAACTTCCTGCCCGACGCGGGCGCGCCCCAGCGAGGCCGCTGGGTGCGCGACCAGATCGAGGAGATCCGCCGCCGCGGGATCGAGGTCGAGGTGTTCGGCTTCCCGCCCGGCGCCGGCCACTACGTCCCGGCGACGCGGCGCTTGCGACGGCTGTTGCGCGACGAGCGCTTCGACCTCGTCCACGCCCACTACGGCCTGCCCGGCTGGTGCGCGCGGCTGGCCGGTGCCTCGCCGCTGGTCGTCAGCTTCCACGGGACCGACGTGCGCCACGGCCTGGTCGGACCGCTCAGCCGCCGGCTCGCCTGGCGCGTCAACCTCGTCGCCGCCGTCTCGCGAGCCCTGTTCGGGCCCGAGGACGGTCGGCCGGGACTGCCGCCGGTTCCAGGCTCGGCGGTGCTGCCCTGCGGCCCGGACCTCGGTCGCTTCCACCCGATTCCGCGGGCCGACGCGCGCCGCGAGCTGGGCCTCGAGCCGGACGGGCGCTACCTGCTCTTCCCCGCCGACCCGGGGCGTCCCGCGAAGCGCGCCGATCGGGCGGCCGAGCTGGCGGCGGCGACCGGCGCCGAGCTGCTGACCGGCGGCGCCATCGACCCCGACCGGATGCCGCTCTGGGTGAACGCGGCAAACGCGGTCCTCGTCACCTCCGACCACGAGGGCTTCGGCCTTGCCTGCGTCGAGGCGCTGGCCTGCGAGGTGCCGGTCCTCTCGACCCCGGTCGGGATCGCCCCCTGGGCGCTGGCCGGAGTCGACGGGGTCCTCTGCGCTCCCTATGACGCGACGACGTGGAGCGAGGCCGCCCGCCCCCACCTGGCGGCGACCGACCCGCGGGTCGACGGAGCGGCGCGCGCCGCCGCGCTCTCGGCGGCGCGAATGGCCGAGCGGACGATCGAGGCTTACCGCGACGTTCTGGCGAAGGCGTAATAGATTGAGAGCCCGATGAGCAGCGGAGGCGGCGAGCGCGGCAGCAGCGAGGTCCCGGCCGATCGGGTCGAGACGGCCGAGCGCCGGCTGCGCGAGGCGGCGGAGTCCGCCGCCGCCGCCGAAGAGCGCGCCGCCGCCGAGATCCAGGCGCTCGAAGAAGACCTCGAGAAGGAGCGCCGGCGCTCGACCGAAGAGCTGGAGGGCCTGCGGCGCGGCCATGAAGCCGAGCTGGCGCGCGAGCGGGAGGCGAAGGACCAAGCGATCGCCGCCGCCGAGAGCCGTCTGGCCGAGATCGAGACGCAGGCCGAGGCGGCCGAGAAGCGGGTCGAGGAGGCGGAGCGGCGCGCCGTCGCCGCGGAGGGCGCGAGAACCGGCGGCGAGACCGGCGCGCGCGAATCGGCCGCCGCCTGGCTGCGCGAGCAGGTCGAGGCGATCAGGCGAGAGGCGGGACGGCGATAGCCGCAGGATCGGCGTGTGACGTCGCCGTCGTCGGCGGCGGCGCGGCGGGACTGTGGACGGCGCTTCGCGCCGCCGAGCACGGTGCCTCCGTCTGCGTCATCTCCCGCACTCCGCTCTCCCAGAGCGCCAGCTTCTGGGCCCAGGGCGGCCTCGCGGCGGCGCTGGAGCCCGGCGACTCGCCCGAGCGACACGCCGCCGACACGATCGCCGCCGGGCGCGGCCTCTGCCGGCCCTCCGCGGTGCAGGTGCTGGTCGACGAGGCCCCCGCCGCCGTGCGCGACCTGCTGGCACGCGGCGTCGTCTTCGATCTCGACCACGAAGGCCGGCTGGCGCTGGGCCTGGAGGGAGGGCACGCCGGCCGCCGCATCGTCCACTCCGGCGGCAGCCAGACGGGGCACGAGCTGACTTCGAAGCTCTCGGCGATGGTCGCCGCCGAGCCGCGGATCGAGGTGCGTGAGCGGACCTCGGCGACGGCGCTGTGGAGCGACGGCAAGCGCTGTCACGGGGTGATCGGCGACGACGGTCCGATCGGCGCCGCGGCGACGGTCCTGGCAACCGGCGGCGCGGCCGCTCTCTGGAGCCGCACCACCAACCCGCGCGGCGCGATCGGCGCCGGCCCGGTGCTGGCGGGGGCCGCCGGCGCCGACCTCGCCGACCTCGAGTTCTGCCAGTTCCACCCGACCGCGGTCGCCCTGCCCGGCTCGCGCTTCGACGGTGCCCTGATTACCGAGGCGATCCGCGGCGAGGGGGCGAAGCTGCTCGACGCCGCCGGCGAGCGCTTCACCGACGAGCTGGCGCCGCGCGACGAGGTCACCGCCGCGATCCTCGACCGCATGCAGGCCGACGGTGCCGCCGACGTCAAGCTCGACCTGCGGCAGATCGACCCGGCCCGCTTCCCCAACGTCTTCGCCTCGCTCGCCGAGGCGGGCCTCGACCCGCACTCGGACCCGATCCCCGTCACCCCCGCCGCCCACTACACGATGGGAGGGATCGCGGTCGACCTCGACGGCCGCTCCTCCCTGCCCGGCCTCTACGCCGTCGGCGAGTGCTCCTGCACCGGCCTGCACGGGGCCAACCGGCTCGCCTCCAACTCGCTCAGCGAGTGCTTCGTCTTCGGCGGCCGTGCCGCGGCGGCGGCCGTGGCCGAGGTCGCCGCGAGCGAGCGGCCGACGCCGCCCGAGTGGCGGTTCGAGCCACCGAGCCAGGAGACCCGCGAGGCGGTCTGGCGGCTGGCAGGTCCGCTGCGGGACCCGCGGCGGCTGACGGAGCTGCGCGACGACCCCTACCCGCTCGCGGCGGCGATCGCCGCCGCGGCGCTCGAGCGCCGCGAGTCCCGCGGCGGCCACCTGCGGACCGACCACCCCGGGATCGACCCCGAGCTCGACGGCGTCCACATCGTCCTCGGCCCGGACGGCACGACCCGCCGCGAGGACTGGCGCTGAGCCGGTAGCTTCGGCGCATGCTGCTCGGGGTCGACGTCGGCGGGACCTTCACCGACGCGGTCCTGCTCGACGGCGAGTCGGTCCACACGGCGAAGCTGCCGACCACGCCGGAGGACCAGTCGGAGGGCGTGATCGCCGCGGTCGAGGAGGTGCTGCGCCGGGCCGGGACCGGGACCGAGGCGGTCGAGTCCTTCGCCCACGGGATGACGGTCGGGACCAACGCCCTGCTCGAGGAGCGCGGCGCGCGCACCGCGCTGATCGCCACCGAGGGCTTCGCCGACCTGCTCGATATCGGCCGCCAGGACCGGCCCGAGCTGTACCGGCTCTGCGCTCCGAAGCCCCCGCCGCTGGTCGAGCCGGAGCTGCGCTTCGAGGCGGCCGAGCGGGTCGGCCCGGAGGGCGTGGTCGAGGCGATCGGCGCCGAGGAGCTGGAGCGCCTGGCGGACCTGGTCCGCGAGAGCGGCGCCGAATCGGTGGCGATCTGCCTGCTCTTCTCCTACCTCGACCCGGCGCACGAGCGGGCGATCGCCGAGCGCCTGCGGCGCGAGCTGCCGGGCGTCCACGTCTCCGCCTCGCACGAGGTCCTGCCCCGCTTCCGCGAGTACGAGCGCTGCTCGACGACGACGATCGACGCCTACCTCTCGCCGCTGCTGGGGCGCTACCTGGGGCGGCTCGCCGACGCCGCCGAGGGGGCGGGATTGCCGCGGCCGGTCGTCATGCGCTCCTCCGGCGGAGTCGCCGAGGTCGCCGAGGCGGCGCGGGCCGGTGCCTGGAGCGTCCTCTCCGGACCGGCCGGCGGCGCGGTCGGCGCCGCCCTGCTGGCGCGCGCGGCCGGCGACGGCAACGCCCTCGGCCTCGACATGGGCGGCACCTCGTGCGACGTCTGCGTGGTCGAGGACGGCGAGGTGCGGCGCACCGGCTCGCGGCAGATCGGGGGGCGGGTCATCCAGCTGCCGATGGTCGACGTGCACACGGTCGGCGCCGGCGGCGGCTCGATCGCCTGGCGCGACCCCGGCGGCGCGCTGCGGGTCGGCCCGCGCTCGGCCGGCGCCGTGCCCGGTCCCGCCTGCTACGGACGCGGCGGCGGGGAGCCGACGGTCACCGACGCCGACCTGCTGCTCGGCCGGCTCGCGGCCGACTCGACCCTGGCGGGCGACGTCGTGCTCGACGTCGAGGCCGCCGGCGCGGCGGTCGGGAGGCTGGCCGGAGCGCTGGGGATCGGCGAGCTGGAGGCGGCGGAGGGGATCGTGCGGGTCGCCGACCAGGAGATGGTGCGGGCGCTGCGCGTGGTCACCGTAGAGCGGGGGGTCGACCCGCGCGGCTTCGCCCTGCTGCCCTTCGGCGGCGCCGGGCCGATGCACGCCGCCGGGATCGCCGCCGAGCTCGGCATCGGGCGGATCCTCTGCCCGCGCGCCGGCGGCGTGCTCTCGGCGCTCGGCCTCTGCGCCTCCGACCGCCGCCGCGACACCGCCCGCACGGTGATGCTGAGCGGCGCAGCGCTCAGCGCGGCGAGAATCGCGGCGGAGATCGAGGAGCTGATCGCCGGGCTCGGCGGCGACCCGGCCGGCAGAGCCGAGCCCGAGATCGTCTACGAGATGCGCTACGCCGGCCAGGCCTTTGAGCTGCCGGTGAACGGGACGGCGCGACCGGACCCCGAAGAGCTGACCGCCCGCTTCGAGCGGGCGCACGAGGAGCGCTACGGCCACCGCGACCCCGACGGCGAGGTCGTCCTCGTCAACATCCGCCTGGCGCTGGTGGCGCCGGGACCGCGGCCGCGCCTCGCGGCACCCGAGCCGGGCCGCCTTGAGGAGAGCATGCGCCAGGTCCGCTTCGCCGGCGAGTGGCTGGAGACGCAGGTGCTGCGCGGCGAGCCGGCTGCCGGAACCGCAGCGGAGGGCCCGGCGATCTTCGAGCTGCCCGAGGCGACCTTCGTCGTCCCCCCGGGCTGGAGCGCCACCGTCAACCCCACCGGCACCATCCACGCGGGGGAGCGGTGAGCGGGGTGGATCCGGTGACCCTGCAGGTGATGGTGGGTGGGCTGCGCGCGGCCTGCGAGGAGATGGGGGCGGTGCTGATCCGCTCCGCCTACTCGGCCAACATCAAGGAGCGGCGCGACTGCTCGACGGCGCTCTTCGACGCCGGCGGAGAGCTGGTGATGCAGGCCGAGCACATCCCCGTCCACCTCGGCTCGATGCCCGACGCGGTCGCCGCGATCCTCGGCGAGGAGCATCGGCCCGGCGACGCCTGGATCCTCAACGACCCCTTCCGGGGCGGCACCCACCTGCCCGACATCACGCTGATCTCCCCCGTCTTCGCCGCCGGCGAGCTGTTCGGATTCGCCGCCTGCCGGGCGCACCACGCCGATGTCGGCGGCCCCACCCCCGGCGGGATGCCGGCTCACTCGCACACGCTCGAGGAAGAGGGTGTCGTGATCCCGCCGACCCGCGCCGACGCGGCCGGGCTGGAGCGGCTGGCCGGGCTGATGCGCTCGCCGCGTCAGCGACTCGCCGACCTGCGCGCCCAGGCCGCCGCCAACCGGATCGGCGAGCGGCGCCTCGTCGAGCTCGCCGAGCGCCACGGCCCCGACCGCATGCGCGACGGCATGGAGGAGATCCTCGCCTACGCCGAGCGCCGCACCCGCGCCGCCCTCGACTCCCTCCCGGACGGGACCTACGCGGCCGCCGACGTGCTCGAGGACGACGCCGGCGGCGCGGCGCGCGACGCCACGCTGCGGATCGCGGCGACGATCGACGGCGATCGCCTCGTCCTCGACTTCACCGGCACCGACCCGCAGATCGACGGCAACCTCAACTGCCCGCTCTCGGTGACCAAGTCGGCGGCGTTCTTCGCCGTCCGCGTCCTCACCGATCCCGACGCGCCGCCTTCGGCCGGCGCCTACCGGCCGATCGAGGTGCTCGCCCCCGAGGGCTGCCTGCTCAACGCCCGCTTCCCGGCGGCGGTCGCGGCCGGCAACGTCGAGACCTCCAGCCGCGTCGCCGATCTGGTCATCGCCGCCCTGGCCGAGGCCCGCGAGGTGCCCGCCCAGGGGCAGGGCACGATGAACAACCTGACGCTGGCCGGGGAGGGCTTCACCTACTACGAGACGCTCGGCGGCGGCCAGGGCGCCTGTCCCGACGCGGACGGCCCGAGCGCGATCCACGTCGCGATGTCGAACACGCTGAACACGCCGGTCGAGGCGCTGGAGACGGAGTTCCCCGTACGGGTCCGCGAGCTGTCGCTGCGGCGCGGCAGCGGCGGCGAGGGGCGGCATCGCGGCGGCGACGGGATCGTCCGCGAGATCGAGGCGCTGGCGCCGATGCGCTACACGTCGATCGGCGAGAGGCGCCGGCATCCGCCGCACGGACGCGAGGGCGGCGAGGACGGCGAGACGGCGAAGGACCTCCTCAACGGCAAGCCGCTGGCGGGCAAGAGCGAGGGCGATCTGAGGCCCGGAGACGTGCTCAGGAGCGAGACTCCGGGCGGCGGCGGCCACGGCTGAGCAAACTCGATTTGGCGATTTGGCCGACCTCGTCTAGAATGCACGGCCTTGGGCGGGGGCCCGCCTGGACAGTGTCCAAAGGCGCCAGACCTGCCAGTCACAGAATCATCGACCTCTTAGGTAGAGCTTTCACATGCCGATCGCATTAAAGGAATGGGCTGTAACGGTGCGCGCCCTCGCCGAGGGCGAGCAACTGCTGACCCTGCGCAAGGGCGGGATCCGCGAGGAGAACAAGCACTTCGAGCTCGAGCACGAGCGCTTCTTCCTCTACCCGACCTTCGACCACCAGCGGAACAACCTGGTGCGCGAGTCCCATCACCCGGAGCTCGGACGCGCCCTCGAGGAGGGCGTCTGGCCCGACGAGGAGCCGCCGCCCGCCGCGCTGATCCAGGACGGTGGCATCCCCCAGCCCGAGCGCGTGCGGCTGCGCTGCTGGGCCGAAGTCACCGATCACCTGACGATCGCCAATCCCCGCATCGTCAACGAACTCTCCCCCTTCTACGTCTGGACCCCCGACTACGCCGAGAAGCGGCTCAACTGGAAGCGGCGCCATCCGCTGCATATCCTGCTGCTGCGGGTCCACCGCATCCCGCGCCCGGTCACGGTGAAGGTGCGCGAGGAGTACCACGGCTGCCGCTCCTGGGTCGAGATCGACCGCGACCTGCCCTTCGAGGGCA
The DNA here is from genome assembly GCA_963702955.1 of uncultured Solirubrobacterales bacterium. GTDB lineage: Bacteria > Actinomycetota > Thermoleophilia > Solirubrobacterales > 70-9 > VRUE01. Next base: position 1,154,309 of record OY969774.1, read on the forward strand.
CCCCGGTGATGGCCGACGAGGAGTTCGACCGCGCCCGCAGCGAGATCCACTCGGTCTGCACGTCGTCCGAGCCGGTCCTGGTTTAAGGCACCGTCCCAGGCAGTAGGGTCGGCTCGTGCCCTGGGTCGAGACCCATTCTCTGAGTTTCACGGCCCGTCACGACAGCGGCGATTCGAGCTTCGCGGAGCGGATCCTGGACCGGATGGAGGAGCTTCGACTGCGGCTCGAGGATCGCTTCGAGGCCGTCCCCGGCGACGTCACCGTCGTCGTCCACACCAACCCGGCGCTGCTGGCGATGGCCCACCCGTTCCTGCCGGCGGCCCGCTGGTCGGCGGCCCCGGCCGGCCGCCGCTACCTGGCCGGCTGGGCGATGGCGACCGAGCTGCACGTCCTCAACGACACGCACATGGAACGGCGCGCCGCCGGCGCGGACTCGCGCGAGGCGCTGCGCGGAACCGCCGAGCGCCTCTACGCGCAGCTGGTACTCGCCGCCAACAACCCCGACCTCCCCCCCTCCTGGACGCCGCGGCGCTTCGTCCGCTACCTCGGCTGGGCCTGGCTGGTCGAGGGCGCCGCCCAGTACTTCGCCCGCCAGGTCGGCCTCTACCGCGCGGCGGTGATCCGGCGGCTGCGGGAGAGCGCCCGCCCCTCCTTCCCCCCCTCGCGCCGCGACGCCGTCATCCTCGGCGGCACGATCTTCGACCTGCTGGAGACAGAGCGCGGCGCCGACGCCTGCGAGCGCCTCGCCCTGAAGCTCCTCCCCGGCGGCGCCGTGCCCACCCTCGAAGCCGCCTTCGAGGCGCGGATCGGCGAGGTCGAGGACGCCTGGCGCGCCTACCTGCGGTCGGTGGCACGGCCCGCCAGCGGATAGACCCGGCCTTTGGCAGCCTTTGGGGTACTCAGGACCCCCAAAGGCTGCCATTTAGCCGGGGGGCCATCGGGTCGGCTAGGGGAAGAGAGCGCGGTCGGCGAAGGGGTGCGCTTCGACGTAGGCGAACCGGGCGTCGAGGACTCGGCGACCCGCCGCTCCAGCGGGCGCTCGCCGACGAAGTGCTCGCGCCAAACCTCGCGCGGCTCGGCGCAGTGGCGCTCGAGCAGGTGCTTGTAGAGATCGCGCTTCGAGTCGAAGCGTTGTGCGACCCACTCTCCACGATCGACGGCGGCACCACCGCCTAGCTCGTTCCCGGCGTCCCCTCCAGCACTTCGCGTGCTCGCTCGGCGATCTCCTCGGCGACCAGAACCTGGCGCGGGCCGGCGGCGAGGAAGTCGGGCACGTCGAAGCCGGCGGCGCGCTTCAGCATGCTGGGGATGCCGTGCTCGGAGAGCAGGCCCTGGATCATTTCCGCCTCGGCCTGGTTCTGGCCGTAGCCGACCTTGACCAGCTTGCCGCTACGCGACGACAAGCTCCGCCTCGGCGATCTCGCCGTCGCGGATCCAGAAGCCCTTCAGGTCGGGCGCGTCCGGGTCGGCCAGCGAGGCGATCAGGTAGACCGCGTCGGGCCAGCCGGCCAGGTTGACGTCGGTCTGCGAGGGATAGGCGGCGCTCTTGGTGTGCGAGTGGTAGATCCCGACCAGCTCCTCCCCCGCCGCTTCGATCTCCTTCATCAGCCGGAACTGCTCCCTGGCGTCGATCGAGTAGCGCAGCGGGCTCGCCTCGGCGTTCGCGGCCCGGTAGACCGTCCGCGCCTCGCCGCCGGCGCCGCCGACCATGCCGCAGCACTCGTCGGGCATGTCGTCGCGCGCGTGGGCGACGATCTCGTCGATCAGCGACTGGGCGATCCGCATCGTCGAGGCGAGGCTTGCGTCTACCACCAGACCGTCGAATCGAGGTTTTCGATGTCGTCGATCGGTTTCGTGTAGACGCCGGAGGAGAGGTACTTCCAACCGTCGTCGGGGATCAGGAAGACGACGTTGCCGCCGTCGAGCTCGCTGCCGATGCGGACGGCGATGCGGGCGATCGCGCCGGAGGAGACGCCGGCGAAGACGCCCTCCTCGTCGAGCAGCTTGCGGGTCCAGACGATCGCGTCGCGGTTGGAGACCATGATTTTGCGGTCGATGATCGAGAGGTCGATGATCGGCGGGATGAAGCCGTCGTCGAGCGAGCGCAGGCCGTGGACCATCTCGCCCTGCATCGGCTCGGCGGCGACGATCAGCGTCTCGGGGTCGTGCTCCTTGAGGCGGCGGCCGTTGCCCATCAGGGTGCCGCCGGTGCCGAGCCCGCCGACGAAGGCCGTCACCTCGTCGAGCTCTTCGAGGATCTCGACCGCGGTGCCGTTGTAGTGGGCGAGCGGGTTGGCCTCGTTGCCGTACTGGTAGGGCATGTAGTAGCGCGAGTCCTCGGCCATCTCCAGCGCCACCTCGACCGCGCCGTTGGAGCCCTTGGCGCCCTCGGAGTAGACGATCTCGGCCCCGTACATCTCGAGCAGCTGGGTGCGCTCGGCGGTGACGTTGTCGGGCATCACCACCTTCAGCGGGTAGCCCTTGCGGCCGCAGATCATCGCCAGCGAGATGCCGGTGTTGCCGGAGGTCGGCTCGAGGATCGTCTGCCCCGGCTCGATCGCGCCCTCGGCCTCGGCCGTCTCGATCATCGAGCGGGCGACCCGGTCCTTGACCGAGCCGGTCGGGTTGCGCCCCTCGAGCTTTGCGTAGATGCGAACGCCTGGCTTCGGCGAGAGGCGCGGCAGCTCGACCAGCGGCGTATTGCCGATCGACTCGACGATGTCGCCGAAGCGTCCCCCGCAGGGTCGGTTCAGTAGCTCTCCCGGCACTTCAAAAAGTATAGCCATGGAGCGCCGAGGCGCCGGCTTACAGCCCGTCTCAGCCGCCGGCCATGGCCGGCAGGATCACCACGGTGTCGCCGTCGGAGACCGCGGTGTCGAGCCCGTCGAGCACCCGCACGTCCTCGTCGTTGAGGTAGACGTTGACGTAGCGGTTGAGGTCGCCGTCGGCGCCGAACAGCTGCGCCTCGGTGTCGGGGTGCGCAGCGGTCAGCGCCCGCAGCACCTCGCCCACGTTGCCGCCGCCGGCCTCGACCTCGGGCTGCCCCCCGGTCTGGGCGCGCAGCACCGGTGGTATGCGGACGGTTGCCATCGACGCGATCCTAGTGGGGTGGGCCGCCGCGCGCCTCAGCCGGCGCAGAAGGCCTCGTAGTCCGGGAACTTGCCGAGATCCTCGTCGGCGATCTCCGGCGCGTTCTCGCCGCAGATCGGGCAGTCGGGGTCGCGGCGCACCTTCAACTCGGTGAAGCGGGTGCTGAGCGCCTCGAAGAGGAGCAGACGGCCGATCAGCGGCTCGCCGATCCCCAGCACCAGCTTCAGCACCTCATTCGCCTGCAGCAGGCCCATCGTCCCGGCCATCACCCCGAGCACGCCGTTGGCGGAGCAGCTCGGCGCCAGCTCGGCCGGCGGCGGGGTCGGGTAGAGGCAGCGGTAGCAGGGGCCCTCGAAGGGGACGAAGGTCGAGATCTGTCCGTCGAAGCTGAGGATCGAGGCGGAGACGACCGGCTTGCGCAGCCGCACCGAGGCGTCGTTCAGCAGGTAGCGGGTGGGGAAGTTGTCGGCCCCGTCGACGATCACGTCGTACTCGCTAAGGATCTCGACGATGTTGGAGGAGTCAAGGCGGAGGCGGTGCTCGACCACCTCGACGTCGGGGTTGAGCGCTTCGATCGTCAGCCGCGCCGACTCGGTCTTCGGGACGCCGATCCGTTCGGTGTTGTGGATCACCTGGCGCTGCAGGTTGGAGGCGTCAACGACGTCGTCGTCGACGAGGCCGATCGTGCCGATCCCGGCCGCGGCGAGGTAGAGCGCGGTCGGCGCGCCGAGGCCGCCGGCGCCGACCAGCAGCACCTTCGCGTTCAGCATCTTCAGCTGGCCGTCGACCCCGACCTCCGGCAGCAGCGTGTGGCGCGAGTAGCGGTCGCGCTGATCGGCGGTCATCCCGGAGGCGGCGACCACCGGCAGGCCCTGCTCCTGCCAGGCGAGGATCCCGCCGGCCATCGAGGCGACGTCCTCGTAGCCGAGCGCTTCCAACTGCTGCGCGGCGATGTAGGAACGGTTGCCGCTGCGGCAGTAGAGGATCGTCCGCGCCGACTTGTCGGGCGCCGCGGTCGCGATTTCATCGCCGATCAGCCCAGGCGGGACCAGCTTGCCGCCCTCCAGGTGGGCCTCCTGGTACTCGTGCGGCTCGCGGGTGTCGACCAAGACGACGTCGCCGCCCTCGATCTCCTGCGCCGCCTCGAAGGGCTCGATCTCCTCGACCTGCTGCTTGGTCTGCGCCGTGGTTGCCATCCGTCTCCTAAATACCCGAATTCCGATCCGGCTTTACTTCATAAAGTATAGCGCCGATTTCAGCCGAGGCTGGGGCGCATCTGGCGCAGGCGCTTGACCCGCTCCTCGATCGGCGGATGGGTCGAGAAGAGGCCGGCCATTCCCTTGCTGGAGAAGGGCCTGACGATGTAGAGCGGCTCGGCCGCCTGGTTGACCTGCATCGGCGTCGCCTTCGCCCCCTGCTCGAGGCGCAGCAGGGCGCTGGCCAGCGACTCGGGGTTGCCGCAGATTTCCGCCCCGCCGGCGTCGGCGGCGTACTCGCGCTGGCGCGAGATCGAGAGCTGGATGATCGTCGCCGCGAGTGGCGCCAGCAGGACCAGCGCCAGCGAGGCGACCAGGCCGACCGGCGAGTTGTTGTCTTCGCCGCCGAACCAGAGCAGCATGTAAGCGAGGTAGGTGATCGCCGCGCCGATCGCCGAGGCGACCGAGACGATCAGGATGTCGCGGTGCTTGACGTGCGCCAGCTCGTGCGAGAGGACGCCGCGCAGCTCTTCGTCGGAGAGCAGGCTGAGGATGCCGCGGGTCACCGCGACGGCGGAGTGCTCCGGGTTGCGGCCGGTGGCGAAGGCGTTGGGCTGGTCCTGCGGGATCACGTAGAGGCGCGGCATCGGCAGGTCCGCACGGGTCGTAAGTTCGCGGACCGTCTCGTAGAGCTTCGGCGCTTCCGATTCGGAGACCGGTTTGGCGCGGCTCATCGCCAGCGCCATTTTGTCGCTGAAGAAGTAGGAGCCGAGGTTGATCAGGAGGGCGAAGCCGAGGAAGAGCGCCGCCGTGCTGGGACCGCCGATAAGGGCGCCGATCACGACCAGCAGGCCGGACAGCGTCGCCAGCAGAATCGTCGTCCGCAGCGTTGCCCCGAAGTTCGACCGCTTGGTGGTGCTCATGCCGCTCAGCTCCTAGGTAGATGGGTGGCCCCTGATTATGACGCAGCGCCATAACCGACTGCCTCGGTAGGATTTAAGCATGCTGTTCTCTACGAAAGCGGAGTACGGGGTCCGGCTGATGGTCGAGCTGGGTCGCCAGCCGGGCTCCTCGCCGATCTCGCTGAGCGCCGTCGCCGAAGCCGAGCGGCTGCCGCTCTCCTACCTCGAGCACCTGGTCGCGCGGCTGCGCAAGGCCGGGCTGGTCAGCTCGACCCGCGGCGCACACGGCGGCTACCGCCTTGCCAAGCCGGCCGAGGAGATCACCCTCGACGCGGTGGTCGAGGCGCTGGAAGGCCAGATCGCGCCGATGGAGTGCTTCCACGAGACTCCCGAGGGCAAGGTGCTCTGCTCGCACGAGAGCGACGGCGACCGCGCCTGCGCGACGAAGCTGCTCTGGACCCGCGTGCAGGGCGGCGTCACCAAGGCGCTGGCCGGCACGACGCTGGCCGAGCTGGTCGAGTTCGGCGGCGGCCCCGAGGGCGCCCCCGAGCCGGCCGCCCCGGTCGGCAGCGCCGCTTGACGCTTAATCCCCGAACGACACGAATGGAGACCGATGGCTGAGTTGGAGATTCGCAACCTGCACGTGAGCGCCGAAGGCAAGGAGATCCTCCGCGGCCTCGACCTCGACGTCTCGAAGGGCCGCGTCCACGCGCTGATGGGGCCGAACGGGTCGGGCAAGTCAACCCTGGCCAACGCGATCATGGGACACCCCTCGCTGGAGGTGACCGAGGGCTCGATCGTCTTCAAGGGCGAGGACATGACCGCGGCCGCTCCCGACGAGCGCTCCCGCGCCGGCCTCTTCATGGCCTTCCAGTATCCGGTCGCGATCCCCGGGGTCTCGGTCAGCAAGTACCTGCGGATGATCCTCAACGCCAGACGGGAAGCGCGCGGTGAAGCCGAGATCAAGATCAAAGAGTTCGCCAAGGTCGCCCAGGAGGCGATGGAGCTGGCCAACATCCCCAAAGCCTTCTCCAGCCGCTACCTCAACGACGGTTTCTCGGGCGGCGAGAAGAAGCGGATGGAGCTGCTGCAGCTGGCGCTGCTGCGGCCCGAGATCGCCGTCCTCGACGAGACCGACTCGGGGCTCGACATCGACGCGCTGCGGGTCGTCGCCGACGGGGTCAACAAATTCTCCGGTCCCGACATGGGCGTCCTCATCATCACCCACTACCAGCGCATCCTGCACATGGTCAAGCCCGACTCGGTCCACGTCATGTTCGAGGGCCGGATCGTCAAGGAGGGCGGCCCGGAGCTGGTCGGCCAGCTCGAGGAGAAGGGCTACGGCTGGATCGGCGAGGAGGTCGCGGCGAACGCGTGACCGTCTCCACCGCCCCCTTCCCGATCGAGAAGGTCCGCGCCGCCTTCCCGGCGCTTCGGCGGGAGGTGCACGGGCGCCCGGTCGCCTACCTCGACAGCGGCGCCAGCGCCCAGCGGGTGCTGGCCTCGATCCAGGCGGTCAACCGCTACGAGCGGGCCCACCACTCCAACGTCCACCGCGGCTCGCACACGCTCTCGGCCGAGGCGACGGCGGCCTACGAGGGCGCCCGGGCGACGGTCGCCGACCACCTCGGCGCCGCCGACCGCCGCGAGGTGATCTTCGTCCGCAACGCGACCGAGGCGATCAACCTGGTGGCGCGCGCCTGGGGCGACGCCAACCTCGGCGCCGGCGACCGGGTGCTGCTGACCGAGATGGAGCACCACTCCAACATCGTCCCCTGGCAGCAGCTCGCCGAGCGGGCCGGGGCCGAGGTCAACTGGGTCCCTGTCGGCGACGACGGTCTGCTCGACATGGCCGCCTTCGCGCAGCTGCTCGAGCGCGGGCCGAAGCTGGTCGCCGTGACCCACGTCTCCAACGTGCTCGGCACCGAGAACCCGATCGCCGAGATCTCCCGCCTCTCCCACCAAGCCGGCGCGCTGGTGTTGGTCAACGGCGCCCAGGCGGCACCGAAGCTGGCGCTCGACGTCGCCGAGCTGGGGGTCGACTTCTACGCGCTGACCGGCCACAAGCTCTACGCGCCGACCGGGATCGGGGCGCTCTGGGCGAGGCTCGACCTGCTGCGCGAGATGCCGCCCTTCCTCGGCGGCGGCTCGATGATCCGCAAGGTGACCAAGGACGGAACGACCTACGCCGACCCGCCCGCCCGCTTCGAGGCCGGGACGCCGGCGATCGCGCAGGCGATCGGGATGGCCTCGGCGCTGCGCTGGCTCGACGGACTGGGGATGGACGCGGTGCGCGACCACGAGCGGGCGACGACCGCCTACGCGCTGGAGCGCCTCGCCGAGGTCCCCGACCTGCGCGTCTTCGGCCCGGCCCCGGGCCCCGAGCGGATCGGACCGGTCTCCTTCGAGCTGGAGGGCGTCCACGCCCACGACGTCTCCGAGATCCTCGACCGCCACGGCGTCGCCGTCCGCGCCGGCCACCACTGCGCGCAGCCGCTGATGGACCGCCTCGGCGTCGCCGCCACCGCCCGCGCCAGCTTCGGCGTCTACACCACCGAGGAGGAGATCGACCGCCTGGTCGAGGGCCTCCACGACGCGCGGAAGGTGTTCGGCCTCTGATGGACGAGCTCTATCGCGATCAGATCCTTGAGCACTACAAGCGGCCGCACAACTTCGGCCGGCTGGAGCACGCGGATCTCGAGTACGAGGACACGAACCCGTTCTGCGGCGACGAGCAGCATGTGACGATCCGGCTCGACGAGGACGACCGGGTCGCCGAGATCGCCTTCGAGGGCCAGGGCTGCGCGATCTCGACCGCGGCGACCTCGCTGCTGACCGACGAGCTCGCCGGCAAGAGCCGCGAGGAGCTGCTGCGACTGCCGAAGGAGTTCGTCCTCGATCTGCTCGGGATCGAGATCTCGGCGACGCGGATGAAGTGCGCGATGCTCGGCCTCAAGGTCGTCAAGAGCGCCGGCCTCGGCCAGCCGGCCGAATGGGAGGACGAGGGCGAGAGCGGCGACCCTACGGAAGCCGCGGCCGACCTCAAGTGAAGCATTTGGGGTAGTGCACTACCCCAAATGCTTCACTTGAGCGAGCCGGGCCACCAGGCGCGGTCGCCGAGCAGGTAGGTGATCGCGGGGATCAGCAGCGCCCGGACGACGAAGGTGTCGAGGAGGACGCCGACGGCGACGGCGGCGCCGATCTGGACCAGCTCTTCCAGCGGCAGCAGGGTCAGCGTCGCGAAGGTCCCGGCGAGGACGATGCCGGCGCCGGTGACGACGCCGCCGGTGTTCTCGAGGGCGACGAGGACGCCGTCGCGGGTTCCCAGCCGGGCCGCCTCCTCGCGGGCGCGGGTCATCAGGAAGATGTTGTAGTCGACCCCCAGGGCGACGAGGAAGATGAAGGCGATCAGGACGAGGTCGAAGGCGATCCCGCCCGAGCCGATCAGGTCGGCGAAGGCGAAGGTGACGAGGCCGAGGGTCGCCGCGAACGAGGCGACGACGGTGGCGATCAGGTAGGCCGGCGCCGCCAGCGCCTGCAGCACCAGGGCGAGGATCAGCGCGACGACCACCAGCACCACCGGGACGATCAGCCTGGTGTCGCGGGCGTTGGTCTGCTCGACGTCGAAGTTCTCGGCGGGGATGCCGCCGAGGAGGGCGCTCGGCGCCACCTGCAGCAGCCGGTCGCGAATTCCCTCGACGGCCGCCGCGGCCGCGCCCGAGTAGGGATTGCCGCGCATCACGATCGTCAGCACCGCCTCGCTCGACCCCGGCGAGGGCGGCACCGGCAGGGTCAGCTTGACGGCGGCGAGGTGCTTCAGGCCCGCCAGCGCCGACTCCACTTCGCCGACGTCGACCACGGCGGTCAGCGGCGAGCCCAGCCCCGGCGGGAAGTGTTCGTCGAGGACTTCGCTGCCGCGGCTCGATTCGGTCGGTCCGATCTCCCCCTGCCCGAAACCGATCGTGCCGTGGCCGACCAGGTTGCCGAGCGAGAGCAGCGCCAGCACGCAGAGCACCGCGACGACGATCGTCCGCGGCCGGCGGCGGACGAAGTCGGCGATCCTTCTCCAGCGCCGGTCGGGCCCGGCCGCCCGGCGAGGTCGCGCCGGCCAGAAGGCACGCTCGCCGAGCACCGCGAGGAGGGCCGGGAACAGGGTGAAGGCCGCGACGAGCATCACCGCGACGCCGACGGCGAGTACCGGGCCGAGCCAATGGGTCAACTGCAGGTCGGCCAGCAGCAGCACCAGCATCGCCGCGATCACGGTCCCGGCCGAGGCGGCGATCGCCGGCACGCTCTCGCGCACCGCGAGCGGCAGCGCGGCGGCCGGCTCCCGTCCCCTGCTGATCTCCTCGCGGTAGCGATGCACCAGCAGCATCGTGTAGTCGGTGCCGGCGCCGAAGATCAGCACGAGCAGCAGCAGCGTGCCCTCGGTGTTGACCGTGATCAGACCCGCCTCGATCAGCAGGTAGACGACGCCGGTCGCGACCAAGTAGGCGGCGCCGACCGTGAGCAGCGGCAGCAGCGCCAGGACCGGCGCCCGGTAGACGAGCAGGAGCAGGAGGAAGACCAGGCCGAGCGCAGCGACGAGCAACGTCTGCCCGGCGTCTTCGGCCACCTGCTCGAGGTCCGCGGCGATGCCGCCCGGTCCGGTGACGTAGGACTGCAGGCCGGGCCGACGGTGGGCGGCGAGGTAGCTGCGGATCTGGCCGACGCCGGCGACGACGGCGCCACGGTCGCCGGCGTTCAGCGCCAGCGCGACCAGCGCCGCTTCCCCGTCGCGGGAGATCGGACCGACGCCATCGGCGATCGTCGCCACCTTCCCCAGCGGCCTCCCGGTGTCGCCGGAGTAAGGAGCGAAGACCGGGGTGGCGCCGCGCAGGCCGAGCCGTTCGAGGCCGCTGCCGAGCCTGCCGATCGCGTTCAGATCGGCCGCGGTGAGCCCGCCCCGGCGGTCGAAGACGATCAGGACCGGGACGTCGTTGCCCCCTTTGTAGTTGCGCTGGAGGGCGTCAACGACGCGGGTCGATTCGGAGTTCGAGGGCAGGAAGCTGGTCTGGCCCGCTGCGGTGACGCCGCCGATCCGGGCGTGCGCGAACAGGCCGGCGAGGCCGAGCAGCGCCCAGGCCGCGATCGTCAGCCGGCGCCCGCGCGGGCCGGTGACGGCCGCGACAGAGCGCTGGATCGTGCGGCTCACGGCGCGGGAGCCTAGCTGCCCCCGCGCCCGTCCCGCGAGCCTCGGCTCGCCCTAAGCGCTCGCCCCGCCTTCGCCACTGGGCGTGATCACCGCGAAGACGCCCCCGAACGGGTCGTGGACGACGGCGAAGCGGCCGGGGGCGATGTCGACCGCGGCCATGTTGACGCCGCCGCCCAGCTCCTCCACCTTCGCCACGGTCGCGTCGGTGTCGTCCACCGCGAAGTAGGTCAGCCAGTTGGGGGGCACCTCGTCGGGGACGCGGCCGCTCATGTCGAAGATGCCGCCGACAATGCCGTCCCCGAGCTTGACCGTGGTGTAGGTGCCCATCCCCTCGAACTCCTCGTCTTCGAACGACCAGCCGAAGACGGCGCCGTAGAACCGCTTGGCGGCGTCCGGATCGCGGGTGTTGAGCTCGTTCCAGGTGAAGGCACCGGGCTCGTTGACGAGTTCGGCGCCGAGGAACGTCCCCGGCTGCCAGATGCCGAAGAAGGCGCCGGTCGGATCGGTGAAGATCGCCATCCGGCCGAGGTCCATCACGTCCATCGGCTCGGCGATCACCGTGCCCCCGGCCGCGGTCACCTTGGCCGCGGTCGCATCGGCGTCCGCGACCGAGACGTAGGTGCTCCAGGCGACCGGCTGGCCCGCCTGCATCAGCGGCGTCAGGCCGGCGACCGGCTTGCCGCGCAGCAGCGCCTGCCGGTAGCCGCCCGTCTGCTCGGCGTTCTCGGCCTCCGGCGCGTCCCAACCGAACAGCGACCCGTAGAACCCGGCCGCGGCCTCGATGTCCGGAACCCCTAGATCGACCCAGCAGGGAATTCCCGGCTCGTAACTCGTTCTCTCGCTCATCGTCGCCTTTCTCTAAAATCCGACCGTAGCGGTAGGATTAAGTCTCAACCCGCACGAAGCAAGGCTACCCCGACACTCATGACAGACACCACCGGAACGACCATCGCCGTTTGCCCGCTCGCCGAGCTGGCGCCCGGCACCATGCGGCTGGTCGAGCACGAGGGTACGAAGATCGGGGTCTTCAACTGTGACGGAGCTGTGTACGCGATCGAGGATCGCTGCTCGCACGACGACGGGCCGCTCGCCGAGGGCGAGTTCGACGGCGCCACCTGCACCGTCGAGTGCCCCCGTCACGGATCGCTCTTCGACCTGACCACCGGCAGGCCGAAGACCCTCCCCGCCTATGCTCCGGTGCGGACGTTCGCGACGGCCGTCGTGGACGACACCATCGTCTTGGAGGTCTGACAGACCATGGCAACGCCAGAGGCAGTCGCAGAGAAAAAAGAGCTCGCCGGGATCAACGCCGACTACAAGGAGAAGTTCGGCTTCCACGATCCCGAGACCGGCTACGCCTACAAAGCGCCGAAGGGCCTCTCCCGCGAGGTGGTCGAATCGATCTCCGAGTACAAGCAGGAGCCGCAGTGGATGCGCGACTTCCGGCTGAAGGCGCTGGAGCACTTCGAATCGCGCCCGACCCCGGCCTGGGGCGGCAACCTCGGCCAGATCGACTTCGACGACATCCACTACTTCGTCCGCGCCTCCGACAAGAACAGCCGCGACTGGAGCGAGGTCCCGGACGACATCAAAAACACCTTCGACCGGCTCGGCATCCCCGAGGCGGAGCGCAAATTCCTCTCCGGGGTCGGCGCCCAGTACGAGTCGGAGGTCGTCTACCACCAGGTCAACGAGAAGCTCGAGGCCCAGGGCGTGATCTTCACCGACATGGACACGGCGCTGCGCGAGCACGAGGACCTGCTGCGCGAGTACTGGGCGACGGTGATCCCGGCCAACGACAACAAACTGGCGGCGCTCAACTCCGCCGTCTGGTCGGGCGGCTCCTTCGTCTACGTTCCCGCCGGGGTCAAGGTCGAGATGCCGCTGCAGGCCTACTTCCGGATCAACACCGAGAACATGGGCCAGTTCGAGCGGACGCTGATCATCTGCGAGGAGGGCGCTGACGTCCACTACATCGAGGGCTGCACGGCGCCGGTCTACTCAACCGACTCGCTGCACTCGGCAGTGGTCGAGATCGTCTGCAAGCCCAGCTCCCGGGTCCGCTACACGACCGTCCAGAACTGGTCGCAGAACGTCTACAACCTGGTCACCAAGCGCGCGATCGCGCAGGAGAAGGCGACGATGGAGTGGGTCGACTGCAACCTCGGCTCGAAGTTGACGATGAAGTACCCGTCGATCTACCTGCTCGGGCCCGAAGCGCACGGCGAGATCCTCTCGATCGCCTTCGCCGGTCAGGGCCAGCACCAGGACGCCGGCGGCAAGATCATCCACGCGGCGCCGCGGACCTCGTCCTCGATCTTCTCCAAGTCGATCTCCAAGGACGGTGGCCGGGCGACCTACCGCGGCCTGCTCGAAGTCGCCGACGGGGCGAGCGAATCGCGCTCGAAGGTGGTCTGCGACGCGCTGCTGCTCGACGAGGACTCGCGCTCTGACACCTACCCGACGATCCGGATCGACGAGAACGACGCCGACGTCGGCCACGAGGCGACCGTCTCGAAGATCGGCGACGAGCAGGTCTTCTACCTGCAGAGCCACGGGCTCGACGAGGAGGAGGCCTCGAAGATGATCGTCAACGGCTTCATCGAGCCGGTCACCAAGGAGCTGCCGATGGAGTACGCGGTCGAGCTCAACCGCCTGATCGAGCTGCAGATGGAGGGCTCGATTGGCTGAGCTGGCGACCGAACCGACCTGGTTGGAGGAGAGGCGCCGGCGGGGCGCCTCTCTCGCGCAGAGCCTCCCCCTGCCCGACCAGAAGGCGAAGGGCTGGGAATTCACCGACCTCGCCGGGCTGGAGATCGACTCCTACGCGGAGGCGAGCCCCGCCGCTTCGATCGAGGGCGCCGAGGGCGCGACGGTGCTGCCCCTGACGGCGGCGCTCGAGTCCCACGGCGAGCTGCTGCACGAGCGGCTCGGCTCGCTGGTCCCGATCGAGGACCCGTTCGTCGCCCGCAACGAGGCCGGCTGGCGCGACGGCGTCCTCGTCCACGTGCCGCGCGGCGTCAGGCTGGCGGAGCCGATCCGGGTCGAGCTGCCGCTCGACGAGAACGGAGCGGCGATCGCCTGGCGAACCGTCGTCGTCCTCGAGGAGGGCGCCGAGGCGGAGGTCTGGGAGCACTGGTCCTCGCCGGGCGACGAGATCGATGCGCTGCTCAACACGGTGGTCGAGCTGCACGTCGGCCAGGCGGCGACGCTGCGCTACATCGCCACCCAGGACGTCTCCGAGCGGGCCTGGGTCTTCTCCAGCCAGCGCGCTGAGGTCGGTCGCGACGCCCGCCTCGACTGGACCGCGCTCGGCTTCGGCTCGGGCCGCGGCAAGGTGCGGATGGAGACCAGGCTGGCCGGCCCGGGCTCCGAGGCGCGGGTGACCGGCGGCTACGCCGGCGGTCCCGGACAGCACCTCGACTACGACACGCTGCAGGAGCACGCGGCGCCGAACACCTTCTCCGACCTTGCCTTCCGCGGCGTGCTCGCCGCCGGGGCGACGGCCGTCTGGCGGGGGATGATCCGGGTCAACCCCGGCGCCCAGGGAACCGACGCCTTCCAGGAGAGTCGCAACCTGCTGCTCTCCCCCGACGCCCACGCCGACGCGATCCCGGGCCTGGAGATCGAGGCCGACGACGTGCGCTGCACCCACGCCGCGGCGATCGCCCAGATCGACCGCGAGCAGCTCTTCTACCTGACCTCGCGCGGCCTCGACGCGGCGGCGGCGAAGCAGATCATCGTCGAGGGCTTCCTCGAGTCGCTGGTCGAGCGCCTCGCCGAGGGCCCTGTCCGGGACGAGGTCTCGGACGCGCTGGCGAGCAGGCTCGCCGAGATCCTCTAGGCCGGAAGAGCCTCAAACAGCCAGGGCCGCCGGCGTGGCTGAGTTTGCCGACGGCCCCAGTGTTTATGGGGAGAGGGATCGGAGTCCGATCCATGATTCGCAACCTCTGCCCAAGTCAACCAGCGCGGGCATAGCCGGGCATCGGTAGAAAACCGAGCATTTGGCGGCAAATCGCCGCGGATTCCGGATCGAATCGCTAGACGACGGGCGGGGACACGCCGTCGAGCAGGCGCCAGTTGGCCTCGAAGGCCGACTCGGCGGCGGCGACCAGGGCGTCCGGATCGGCGCCGTCGAGGTGCGCCTCGATCAGCGAGCGGCCCTCGGCGGCGTGCTCGACGTCGGCCTTCTCGTGCACCCGGAAATACTCGTTGCCGGGCCCGTCGCCGATCCCGTAGTGCGCGGCGAGGCCCTGGCGCTTGGTCTCGGAGATCGCCGGCTGGCCGCTCTCGATCGCGTAGAGGCGGACGAGCTGGGAAAGCCGGTCGCCATCAGCGGTCCAGGCGTCGACGCAGCCTTTGGTCTCCGGCCTGGGGGCGGCGGCGACCTCGCCCCCGACCGCCTCGACGAAGCCGTCCCAGAGGGCGATGTGGGCCTCCTCCTCCTCGGCGTGACGGCGCAGCTCGGCGCGCTCGGCCTCGGGCGCCGACTCGGCGACGGCGGCGCTGAGACGGGCGATCGCGGCGGTCGCGTGGCGGTACTGGCCGGAGTAGGCGGCCAGCTCCTCGCGGCTCAGCTCGCCGGCCGACCAGCGCTGGTAGAAGGGATGCTCGAGCACGTTCCAGCGGGCGCGAGCCTGCTCAATCCTCTGCCAAACGTCGTTGCTCACTGGGGCCTCCTCGATTCGCCGGTTTGAGGGACGTGCCGGTGATTGACCGCCCAATATGGTGGTTAATCCCCGGCGCGTCTGTATCGCGAGCGCAGGATAACGTCCGCCGCCGCTGCCGATGCGCCCCGAGAGAGAGAACATCGCCGCCCCCGACCTGCCGGAGGGGATCGAGTGGGTCGGCGAGGCTCCGCGGTCGATGCCGGTGGCGACCGCGGCCGGCCCGGTCCTCGTCCACTTCCTCGACTTCGCCCAGCTCAACAGCGTACGCACCCTGCCTTACATCGCCGAGTGGTCGCGCCGCTACGGCGAGCACGGGCTGACGACGATCGGCGTGCAGGCGCCGCGCTTCCCGTTCGGAGCGGACCGCGACGCCGTCGCGAACGGGCTCGAACAGCTCGGGGTCGAGTTCCCGGTCGCGATCGACGCCGATCGCCGCCTCTGGCACGCCTACGGCTGCGAGGGCTGGCCCAGCCTCTTCCTCTGGAAGACGGGAGGCGCGCTCGCCTGGTTCCACTTCGGCGAGGGCGAGTACCGGGCGACCGAGGAGGCGATCCAAGACGAGCTGCGCGAGTCCGACGCCCTCCGCGACCTCCCGGCCCCGATGGCGCCCCTCCGCCCCACCGACGCCCCGGGCGCCAAGGTCATGCCCCCGACAGAGGAGATCTTCCCCGGCGGCTCCTGGGAGCGCCCGTGGGTCGCCGGAGAGGATGGCGATTCCTTGCCGATCCCCTACGAAGCCGGCGGCGCCTTCGCCACGGTCGAGGGCAAGGGCCAACTCAACATCGCTCTCGACGGCACCGAGCTCCCGCCTATCGCCGTCGAAGCACCGGCCCTCTACACCCTGGCCGAGCACAAGCGCCACGAGCAACACCAGCTACTCCTGAAAGCTGACCCAGGCCTCCGAATCTGGTCCGTCAGTTTCTCGGCAGGCTTGCCGTAGCTGAGGGGGAGTGGGGTACTGCTCCCCGCGGCTTGTACTTTTTCCGAAATCCCGTCCTCGGACGGACACCCACTGTCTTCGGAAAAAGTTGAGCGGGGAGTAGTGCCCCACTCCCCCTACACCGCGGCCTGTTGCGCCTCGCGAATCTCCTTCGGCAGCATGAACCGAACGTCCTCATGCACCGTCCGCAACTCGGAAACCTCGCCGGCCCCGCGCTCCCGGAAAAACTCGACCAACCGCTCCACCAGCTCCTCCGGCGCGCTCGCCCCGGAGGTGATGCCGACCGTCTCGACCCCGCCCAGCCACTCCTCGCGCACCTGGGTGTGATTGTCGATCAGATGCGAGGCGGCGCCGTGCTCGCGCGCCACCTCGACCAGGCGGTTGGAGTTGGAGGAGTTGGTCGAGCCGATCACCAGCACCAGGTCGCACTCGCGGGCGAGCTGCTTGACGGCGATCTGGCGGTTGGTCGTCGCGTAACAGATGTCGTCGGACTTGGAGCTGACGATCGCCGGGAACTTGGCCCGCAGCGCGGCGATGATCTCCGCCGTCTCGTCAACCGAGAGGGTGGTCTGGGTGATGAACGCGACCCGCTCGGGATCGGGCACCTCGAGCGCAGCCACCTCGTCCACGGTCTGCACCAGGACGATGCTCTCGGGCGCCTCGCCGGTGGTCCCTTCGACCTCCTCGTGGCCCTCGTGTCCGATCATCACGATCGCGTAGCCGTCGGCGGCGAAGCGGCGCGCCTCGACGTGGACCTTGGTGACCAGCGGGCAGGTGGCGTCGATCGTCCGCAGGCTGCGCGCCGCGGCGTTCTCGTGCACGGCGGGGGCCACGCCGTGGGCCGAGAAGACGACCATCTCGCCCTCCGGCACCTCGGTCTCCTGCTCGACGAAGATCGCGCCCCGCTTCGCAAGCTCCTCGACCACGTGCTTGTTGTGGACGATCTCCTTGCGGACGTAGACCGGCGCCCCGTGCAGGTCCAGCGCCCGCTCGACCGTCTCGACGGCGCGGTCGACGCCGGCGCAGTAGCCGCGCGGGGCGGCGAGCAGGACCCTTTTCGGGGCCACGGTTGCGGTGGAAGCCATCGTCACCAGGGTACCGGTGCAGCTAGCCTTGCAGGATGAACGACGCCGCCGGCCATCTCGAGCGCCTTACCGCGGTCAACGCCTCGTTCCTGACCAACGAGGGCTCGTCCAGCCACATGCACATCGGCGGGCTACTGATCTTCGAGGGCCCGCCGCCGCGCTACGTCAACCTGGTCGAGCACGTGCGGGGTCGGCTGGACCAGGTGCCGCGCTTCCGCCAGCGGCTCGTCGTGCCGCCGCTGGAGGCCGGCCGGCCCCTCTGGGCCGACGACGTCAACTTCAACCTCAGCTACCACATCCGCCACACCGCGCTGCCCGATCCGGGCGGCGAGGCAGAGCTGAAACGGCTCGCCGCCCGCGTCTTCTCGCAACGGCTCGACCGCTCCAAGCCGCTCTGGGAGATGTGGCTCGTGCAGGGCCTGGAGCGGGACCGCTTTGCGTTGCTGACCAAGACCCACCACGCGGCGGTCAACGGCATCGCCGGCGTCAACATCGGCACCGTCCTCTTCGACCTCGAGCCGGTGCCCGAGCCGGCGCCGGTCGAGGACGGCTGGGTGCCGGCGGCGACGCCGAGCACCACCCAGCTGATCGCCCGCGGGGCCACCGACGCGGCGGCGATGCCGGTCAAGCTGGCCGAGCGGGCTGCGGCGGCGGTGCGCCACCCGGAGACCGCCGCGCGGCGGGTGGTCGAGGCGTTGGAGGGGCTCGGCGAGGTGTTCGGCGGCTTCGCCGATCCGGCCCCGGACGTGCCGCTCAACCAGCCGATCGGGCCGCACCGGCGCTTCACCTGGGCGCGCTCGGAGCTGGCGACCTTCAAGCGGATCAAGGACACCTTCGGCGGCACGGTCAACGACGTGGTGCTGGCGGTCGTCACCGGGGCGCTGCGCGGGTGGCTGCACGAGCGCGGCATCCGCACCGAGGGGCTGGAGCTGCGGGCGCTGGTCCCGGTCTCGATCCGCACCGCCGACGAGCGCGGCGAGCTGGGCAACAAACTCGCGGCGATGCGCGGCCCGCTGCCGGTCTACGTCGAGGACCCGGTGCGGCGGCTGCGCGTGGTCAGCGAGCAGATGGAAGGGCTGAAGCGATCGAAGCAGGCGCTCGGCGCCGAAGTGATCTCCCGCTTCAACGACTTCGCCCCGCCGACCCTGCTCGCCCAGGCTGCGCGGATCAACTTCTCGACCCGCCTGTTCAACATGATCGTCACCAACGTGCCCGGGCCGCAGCAGCCGCTTTACGTCCTCGGCCGCGAACTGGAAGAGATCTTCCCGGTCGCCTTCCTGCCCGAGAACCACGCGCTGGCGGTGGCGATCATGAGCTACAACGGCCGTATCTGCTTCGGCCTGCTCGCCGACTACGACTCGATGGAAGACGTCGAAACGATCGCCCGCGGGCTCGACGAGTCGCTGGCCGAGCTGGAGCAGGCCGCGGTGGCCGCTTCGACGCCGGCCTGACTGAGAAGCCGAGAGCTTTGAAAGCCCAGCGACAATCCCAAGAATCTTTGAAAGAAAAAAGCGATATCTTTCAAAGCTATGGATGTGCGGCGGTTCACCAAAAGCGCCGGCGGAACGCTGCTCCAGGCACCCGAGGGATACCCGGCATTCGTTCCGGAACGAGCTCCACGGGAGCTCGTTCTGTCCAACGCCTGCCTAGCCGCCCTTGACGAGGCTTCCAACCGCCTGGGAATTCTGCAGGGAATCGGGCGCCAGATCCGCAATCCCCATCTGCTGATCTCCCCATACATGAGCAGAGAGGCGGTTCTCAGCTCTCGCATCGAGGGAACGCAGACCACCATGTCAGACGTTTACGCCGCCGACCTCGGACAGCAGGAGCTGATCCAAGCACCTGACGTTCGAGAGGTTCGCAACTACAGAGAGGCCCATCGCCTTGGGCTGAACTCGAAGCTCCCGCTCAGCCTCCGGCTCATCCGCAACCTCCACGGACAGTTGATGAAGGGTGTGCGCGGACAGGAGCGCCATCCCGGTGAGTTCCGCACCTATCAGAACTTCATAGGAGCGATGACGGGCGCCGAAGCTACCTATGTGCCGCCCCCGGTCCCCGAGATGCAAAGCCTGCTCGACGACTTCGAACGTTTCCTGCACGAGGACTCTCTCCGACCTCTGGTCCAGGCGGCCGTCGTCCACTACCAGTTCGAGGCCATCCACCCGTTCGGCGACGGGAACGGTCGTGTCGGTCGTCTGCTCGTTCCCTTGTTCTTGCGCGATCGCGGACTGCTGCCACAGCCGCTTCTATATCTCTCTGCGTACTTCGAGCGCAGCCGAACCGACTACTACGACAAGCTCTTCAGAGTCAGTACCCATGGCGCCTGGGGCGAGTGGATTTGCTACTTCCTGACCGGCATCTCCACACAAGCCCAAGAGGCTGCGGATCTCGCCGATCGACTTCTGGCACTCCACAATCGGTATCGAGAGGACCTGCAGGCTAAGCACGTCACGGCCAATGTGCTGGCGCTGATCGATGCCTTGTTCGAGAATCCACTCATTTACACGAGCCGGGCGGAGTCCGTCCTCGGGGTCAGCGCGCCGACCGCGCGCGCCACGATCAGAACCCTCGAGGAGCACGGAATTCTGCGCGAGATCACCGACCGGAGCTGGCGGAAGATCTACCAGGCCGACGAGATCTATGCGCTGCTGCGAGGCGGATAGGTCGCCCAACTAGGCTGTCAACATGCTCCTGCTCGTCCTCCTCTTCATCGTCGTCCCGATCGTCGAGCTGTACGTGATCATCCAGGTGGGCGAGTGGATCGGGGTGCTGCCGACCCTGGCGCTGCTGCTGGCCGACGCGCTGCTCGGCTCGCTGCTGCTGCGCCACCAGGGCCGCGGCGCCTGGCGCCGCTTCAACGCCGCGATCGGCGAAGGCCGCTTCCCCGCCCGCGAGGTCGCCGACGGCCTGATGATCGCGATCGGCGGAACGCTGCTGCTGACGCCCGGCTTCGTTACCGACATCTTCGGCCTGATCTTCCTGATCCCACCGACCCGTGCGATCGTCAGGCGCCTCTCGCGCGCCTACTTCGCCCGGCGCTTCGTCGTCGTCGGCCTCGGAGGTACGCCGCCGACGGACGACCCCCCGTCGTCCCGGCGCGATTACGACTACGAGGCGACCGCCGAGGAGGTCGACGTAGACGACCGCCAGCTTCCCGGTTAAGCTACTGCGGATTTCCTTGAACGAAACGAGGCGCTGGAGCGGTTCAGTTGGAAGCACGGGCAGTCAGTCCTAGGGAATTCACCCTTCCGGTCGTCGCCTTGGCGATGGTGGGTTTCGGCGCCTTCTCCGAACGGGCTGAGGCCGTCTCCGTCGCGCTGATCGCGATCGGCGCCGGGATGTTCTTCATCGGGCTGCTCCTCCCCACCCTGACCGAGTTCCAGATCGGCCCAAGCGGCTTCTCGGGGAAGCTGCGCGAGCGCGACCAGGAAGTCCAGGCTGCCCTCGAACCCCACTCGGAGGGCCTGCTCCGCACCGCCGTGACGATCGCCGGGAGCCCCGAGAAAGGCAGGGAACTGCTCGACCAAGCGCTGGTCGAAACCTACATGCAGTGGCAGCAGGCCAAACGCGATGGCCCCGCCGATACCGTGCTCAAGCGGCTGGGAGATATCGCGTCCGCCGAGGTCTCGAGTGCCGCGCCCGGAGCCTCCCCGTGAACGACCCCGGCACGCCCCCGCTCGATTGGGGCTCGGTCTTCGATCGCGCTCATCGCCGGCTCGCCGTCCGGCTCATCCTGCTCGCGGCGATCGGGGCCCTGGGAGCGATCCTGCTCCTCGGCGGAGGGCTGAAGGCCCGGGGCAAGCTCTCGCTGGGCTTTGGACATACCGCGAAGAAGACCAAGCTGGTCAAGCAGCCGCCGCCGAGAAATCCGTCGCCCGTGCATCACAGGGAAGAACGGACGACCAAATCGACGAGGCGCCGGCATCCGGTCAAGCCGCCGCCGGAAGAACCGGAAGTCCCGATCGTCGCACCGCCGGTCTGCGTAGAAGAAGAAGACGCAAGCGGCCAGCAATACTGCAACGGTGTGCCCTCCGACGGAGGCGGCGGGACCGCCGCCGACGAAGGCAACGGCGGCACGACCGCCGAAGGGGAACCCGAACCGACGGAACCTTCACCGAGCGAACAGCCACCCGTCAAGGAACAGCACATCGAAGTGGGCGCCGAAGCCGGCTCGCAAGCGCCGGCTCCCGAACCCGCGCCCAAGGGCTAACCGCCCGGCGCTCAGAAGCCGGGGGCGCGAACCTGGTGTCCTCGTCACCCCATATTCGGGATGTGAACGCATATAAACCGCTTGAGAACCCAGGGTTCAAGGACCAAGACCTAGGGTCACGCTTTACCTCCACGACGTCCTTCTCCTTCGAGTCCGAGTCCTTCATCATCGACCGCAGCCTAAACGCCGGGCACAGAGATACGTTGCGACGATGGCCGATCCGTTCATCCGCCCGCTCTCCGCCAACGCCCGCATCCTTGTCGAGCTTGACGGTCGCCCGATGGAACACTACGCGGTCATGCTCCAGCTAAGGATCGAAGGCGAGTGGCAGACCATTCGCCTGCTCGACAATGCCCACGGCGACCACGATATGCACCGCTACACTGGAGCCGAGAAGCAAACTGCGGAGCCATTGAAGAGGGCGAAGCCAAAGAGGTAGCGCCGAAGGCCATCCGCTACTTGACCGATCATTGGGAAGCAATCGCAGAGTCATGGAAAAGCTAGAGCGCAGCAAGTTCTCCGCGGCGGGCGAGATCGCCAACGAACGGCTGGTCGAAACCGCGACCGACCCTGACCGCTACCCCGAGGGCACCACCTTCATCGCCGCCGATCAGGAGGGCTTTGGCGCAGCTCTCGCCGAAGCCGTTGCGGAGCACCGGCCGCTGGCAATCGTCTATCCCGACGGCCGCGAGATCGTCGCCGCTCCCCGAGGCGGTGCCCTCGCGTTCTTCGAGCACCTGCTGACTCGCCGCCGCGAGTCCAAGCACAGCGCTCCGACCGTGCCGCTGCCAGCCGACTATCAAGTCGAGATCAGGGACAGACAGGCGCTCGCCGCCGCCTGATCCCTGCCTAGAAGCCGAGCGCGAACTTGGCGTCCTCGGTCATTATCACGCAGGAAACCGGGCATAACGTCCCTGCAAATCCGCCGTTTCCTTCGTCGGTGGGGACAGCGGTGGGGACGGCGCGGCGTCAATGAGCGGTGCGGCGCTCGCGGAATCCTTCGATGGATGCCTCCAGGATGGCTTTCCATTCGTCGGTCAGCGGGATCGTCCCCCACTCCGCGATCAGGTGCCAGGCGACGTACTCCAGCGGGACGCGGCCGGTCGGAACGTGCAGGCCCCGGACCTCCTCTCCGTCGAGGCGACCATGGAAATGAACGTGAGCCGGGGGATATGCGTAGTCGGGCCTGGGCGGATCGCGGTCGTACTCCCAACGGATGAGCGTCGATCCCGGCGAGTCGTCGGCCTGGAGCCGGTAGCGATAGGAAACGGTCTGGCAGTGCTTGCCGCCGTCCGGGTCGTCCACGACACGGACCACCTGCTGCGCAAACAGGGTCCGCGATGTTCCGGGCAGCTCCAGGGGCGGATCGTCACCGCCCTCCAGGCGCTTGACGAGGAACAGATCCGTCTCCCCCGGTATCTCGATCAGGGAAAGGCGCGACTCGGTGAGCGTCGTGTTGAGGACGCGGTTGAGGTGGTCCGTAAATCGCTGAGCTGCGCTGCCGCTGCTAGATGCGACCGTTCTGACCGATCCGAAGGAGGGCAACCAGCTCGCTCACGCCGGGATCGGCGTCGTCAAGGTCGCCAGCCCCATACGCGCTCCTGAATTCGGCGACGGACATGCCCGCAAGCGCTTGCGCGCGAGCCTCCAGGTACTCGGCGTACTCCTTCGCGGAGGGCTCGTAGATCTTCGTGCCTGCATCCGTCGTGAGAACGCTGTTCATGGTCTAAACGATGATAGGGCAGTCGGACGGAATTTCCGCCCTACGGCTTGAGCCATATCAACGAAATGGCTCTGGCTCAAAAAACGTCGTCGCTGGCCAACTTGCTCAAGTCGCTCCGGCCCGAGCTGAACGCTCCGATGAGCGTGAAGGACGGCTGCCCTCCCTCATCCTCGGCTTGTCGGGGCTGCCCAGAGTTCGACCCCGATTGACCCCCTCTGACCCCGCAAACCCCGCCTAGAAGCCAAGCGCGAACTTGGCGTCCTCGGTCATCATCTCCGGGCTCCACGGGGGGTCGAAGATCATCTTCGGGTGGACCGCGGCGACGCCTGGGAGGTCGCCGACGAACTCCTTCATCTGCTCGGAGACCTGGGGGCCGATCGGGCAGGCCGGGGTCGTCAGGGTGAAGGTGACGTAGACGTCTTCGTTCTCGATCTCGACGTCGTAGACGAGGCCGAGGGAAACGAAGTCGAGCCCCAGCTCGGGGTCGATCACCTCCTCCAGTGCCTCCATCACATCGTCCTCGGTGAGCGCTTCAGTCTGGTTCTCTGGCATGACGACAGCCTAGCGAGAGCAAATAAGCTGCTGGGCCGATGAGCGCTCCGGGCGAGATCCAGCGACGGTCGATCGGCATCGTCTTCTCCGACGGCGGCCTGCTGGCGCTGAGCGCCGTGCGGCCCGCCGGCTCCTCCGACCACGGGGCCGAGACGGTCGCCGCGGTGCTCTGCGGCCCAGACGGGGCGCCAGCCGAGGCCTCCGAGGCCCTGCTCTCGACCGAGTACGGCGACGACGGCGTGCAGCGCCGGGCGACCCTGGAGATATGGCTCGACGACGACGAGGGGCAGCCGCTGCGCGGCGCCGGGACGCTGATCAGCGCCGCCGAGGTGCGCCGGGAGGGGATGCGGACAGACGTTGCCTTCTTCCGCTGGTCGCTGGAGGGGCGCGAGGGGCTCGGCCACTACGAGATCGTCCGCTCCGATGGCTGACGGCGCCCGCATTGAGGCCGTGATCTCCGACTTCGGCGGAGTGCTGACGACGCCGCTGGTCGAGTCGTTCATGGCCTTCCAGGACCAGACCGGGATCTCGACCGAGGTCCTCGGCAAGGGGATGCAGGCGGCGACCGAGGCCAACGGCGACAACCCGCTGTTCGAAATGGAGCGGGGGGAGATCAGCGAGGTGGCGTTTCTGGAGAAGCTGACCGACGCGCTCGAGCCGCTGCTCGGCCACCGGCCCGAGATGCATCGCTTCAAAGAGATCTACTTCGAGGCGCTCGACCCCAACCCGGCGACGATCGAGCTGATGCGCGAGCTGAAGGCGGCCGGCTACCGGATGGCGATGCTGACCAACAACGTGCGCGAGTGGGAGCCGCTGTGGCGCCCGATGCTTCCCGTCAACGAGATCTTCGAGACCGTCGTCGATTCCGGCTTCGTCGGCTGCCGCAAGCCCGAATCGCAGATCTACGCCCTCACCCTCGAACGGATCGGCATGCCGGCGGAGTCATGCCTGTTCGTCGACGACGTCCAGGTCAACTGCGAAGGCGCCGAAAAGGCGGGGATGACCGCCGTCCACTTCCGCGACACCGAGCAGGCGATCGCCGAGATCCGTGCGGTGCTCGCCTGATCTCTGCACCTCCCTGCGCACTTGCTGGTGACTTGTGAACTTTCCTATGGCACTTCGGGGCGCCAGCGCGGACGATCCCTCCGGTGGGCGGCAACCTCGGGAGGAACCTTCGACGTGCGCGAGAGCAGCGCGCACTGACGCAGGAACAGGTTGCGGAACGCAGCGGCGTCCATGCCACCGAGGTCAGCCGGATCGAGGCGGGAAAGCGCGATCCGAAAGTCTCGACGCTGGAACGCCTGGCGGCGGCGGTCGAAGTCCAGCCAGGCGAGCTGCTCCGCGAGGACTCCTGATCTCCTTACTCCACAAGTAGGGCAAAGGCGCGAAGGGCCGCGGGCGTCGGCTCCACGACTTCGTCCTCGTCCCGGTAGTCGAACAGGCCAAACTGCCTGAGGTCGTCCGTCGCCTGGATAGCTGTCGCCATCTCCCTGCTGTCGTTCGGGTCGCCCACGATGCGCAGAGCGAGTTCGTTGACCGTCAGGCACTGGGGATGGAGTTCCACGGCCTCCTCGAAGATCGCTCGTGCGACCAGCGTGAGGTTGTACTTCGGTGGGTTTTGCGCCATTGCTGACAGGGTAAGGCGCGCAAGATCGCTCGATTACTGCCGGTTTCGTCACTGATATGAGGTTGCGCCCGATTCCCGAAGGTGATAACCGGCGCACGAGCCGGGCGCTTGGCCGGACAGGCCGACAAGCCCGGCTCGTGCGTTTGAGCTACGGAATCAGCCGGACTTCCTGATGGACGCGACCGGCATGGTCGCGCTCGTCGCTGCGAGCTGCATATCTTCACCCCCTTCCCTTTAACTAAGGAAAGTCGGAGTAAAGACGACTTGCTCTGCATTGTGGAACGACATCGGTATTTCTTAGGAAACTTCCTAGAATGCGCTCAGCCTGCTCAAAAGCACTCGAGAGGAATCACGCAGTGGCGAGAGTCAAAGTCAACGCCAAATCTCAGCTGGAATACCTGCGGCGGCTGTCCGTCGTGTGGGCCTTCCCACTCCGGCTGAAGATCGTCACCGAGCTTTATCTGCGCGAAATGAGCCCGAAGCAGTTCTTCGAGGAGTTCGGCGGCGGCTCCATCTCACGGGTCGACAAGCACTTCAAGAAGCTCGCCGAGCACGGCTGGCTTAGATACGTACGGAGCGAGGGACCGGGAGGTGGCCGCCGCGGCGCAGAAGAGCACTTCTACCGGGCGACCGAGCTTGCGGTCTTCGACGGCGAGACCTGGACGCTTGTGCCGTACTCCATGCGGGTCGCGATCAGCTGGACGACCTTCAAGCAACTGGCAGAGCGGATCAGGCACGCGCTGGGGGCGAAAACCCTGACCGCAAGGACCGGCAGCCACCTCGGCTGGATGACCATTGCTCTCGATCGACGCGGCTGGGAGCGGGTCATCGCCGCCGTCAACGAGCTGTTCGAGTCGATCTTCGAAGAGCAGGACGATGCCAAACTCCGCATCCGGCACTCCGGGGAGCAGGCCGTGCCGGCGACCGTCGGACTGGCCGTGTTCGAGTCGCCGAGCGCTAGGGGCGACAAGCCAACCATGCCCGGCCTGGTCCGCGTCTCCGAGGAGTGCCCGGTTCCCTTCACGCTGCGGGTCTCCAAAGCGATCGCGGACGAGCTATGCCTGAAGATCGTCGAGGAGGCGAACCTGCGGGAGATAAGTGTGCCGCTGTTCCATGCCGAGCTCGGCGGCGACACGCTCGCCGGCATCCGCCGCCGCTTCAAGATGGCAGAGCGTGTCGGCTGGCTGAAGCGGGTCGGCAATAAGACGGGAGGGAGGCGGCGGGGGGCCACCGAGCACTTTTACAAGGCGACCGGTCCGGCGATCTTCGACGAGGAAGACTGGGCCAAATTGCCGCCCTCGATCGAGCCGCCCGCGAGCTGGACGACCTTCATCCAGCTTGGGGAGAAGGTGAAGGACTCAATCGTGGCCGGAACGTTCGAGGCCCGCTTGGACGACCACTTCAGCTGGTCGCTCCTCCGCCTCGACCAGCAGGGCTGGGAGAAAGTGACCGCCGCGATTGACGTGCTGCTCGCGCTGATCTTCGAAGAGTGGGAGGCCGCCGAAGCCCGCATTGCCAACTCGGACGAGGCGGCGATCGCTACGACGGTCGCACTGGCCGCATTTGAATCGCCGAGGAAGGTTGCCAGGGAACCGTGAGGCGCTGGGCGGATTGCGTCGCGTGGAAGAGGTGAAACGACCCCGAAGGGGTCATAGGGTTCTTACCAAGGCCGGGACCGCGTGGTTTCATCCCGAGAATCGAACCTCCCATATCGACTCGGGGGAACCTACCCGGCCTTCGCGCAGGATGAGGGGTGGGTGGGCTGCCGGGACTGGGCACCCGCCCGCCCCTCACCTGTCCTTTCACAACTCACTGCTGGCAGGAAAGCCGCCGCGACACAACTACACTGGTGATCGCTTCTCAAGCGCGCCGCGGTTTTAGCCAACCCCTCTCAAGACCCGCTCAGGCGGGTCTTTTCACGCCCGCCTGCTGCTGCTAGTTCTCGGAGCCGGCTCGGTCCCAGATGTAGAGGTCTACGGCCTCTACGGCCAGCTCCATCAGGCGGGGCTGGGAAAGCATTTCTAGGACGAGTTCGAGGGCGTCGTCCTCGGTGACGCCGGCGTCGACCGCCTCCTCGCCGCGGAAGCCGGCGGCGAGTTTCAGCGCCTCGCGGCGGTTCTCGCCGAGCGAGTCGAAGGCGCCCATGAGGAAGTCACGGTTGGGCAGCGGCTGGCCGATCTCGAGCGAGCCGTGCCAGGCGGCGAGCATCGAGATGTCGTGCTCGTCGAGCTCGGAGAGCGCTTTCGCGTAGTGGACCTCGAGTTCGTGGTCGGGGATCTCGTCGACCCAGGCACGAACCGCCTCGCCGAGCAGCTGGCGACGGGCCTCGCGGCCGATCGAGTCGGAGATCGCGCGGATCGCGTCGGCGGGGTCTACGAAGCAGAGGGCCATTCGCAGGGCCCAATCTAGAGGGGCCGGAAGACGGCAAAGCTGCGTCTGGCACGCCGGGGGCGAACCTATGCTGGTTCGCCCCGCCGATGCCGCTGAAACTGATCCACGGACCCCCGAACTCCGGCCGCGCCGGCCGGATCCAGGCGCTCTTCCGCGCGGCGCTCGACCGCGACCCGGTGCTCGTCCTCCCCACCCTCGACGACGTCTTCCGCTTCCAGCGCGGGCTCTGCGCGGAGGGCGCGATCCTCGGCGGCTCGGTGCTGACCTTCGCCGAGCTGTTCCGCGAGGTCGGGCGAGCGACCGGGGCGACGGCGGGGGCCGAGCTGACGCCGGCCCAGCGCCTGGGCGCCGTCTCGGCGGGGATCGCCTCGCGGCGCGGCGGGCTCGGCCCGCTGCGGCGCTCGGCCGCGCGGCCCGGCTTCGCGATCCCCTTCGAGCGCCTGCTCGGCGAGCTGCAGGGCGCCGGGCTCGACCCGGGCGCGCTCGGCTCCGGCGCGCAGACGCTCGCCTCCTCGGCCTACCTCGCCGACCTGACGGAGCTGTTCGCCGCCTACGCCGAGGTCCGCGACCGCCTCGGCGCGCGCGACGCCTTCGACGCCGAGCGGGCGACGATCGAGGCGCTGGGCGCGGCGCCGGCGGCCTGGCGGGAGCGCCCGGTCTTCCTCTACGAGCCGGGCGAGCCGACCGGCAACCAGCGGCGGCTGCTGGAGGCGCTGAGCGCGGCGGCCGAGGTCACGGTCGCCGTCCCCTTCGAGGAGGGGAGCGCGGCGCTGGCGGCGCGGCGGCCGCTGGTCGAGACCCTGCGCGAGATCGCGACCGCCGAGGAGCCGCTGAGCGCCCCGGCGGAGCCCGGCGCCTTCGGCGTCGACCCGCTGCTGGCCCACCTGCAGCGCGAGCTCGGCCGCGCCGCGCCGGCGCGGGCGCGGCCGAACGGGGCGCTGACGCTGCTGCGCTCGGCCGGCGCGCGCAGCGAGGCCGAGGCGATCGGAGCCGAGGCGGCGAAGCTGATCGACTCCGGCGCCGACTCGGCCGGTATCGCGATCGCGGTCCGCGACCCGGTGCGGCGCGGGCCGCTGCTCGCCTCGGTGCTCGATTCCTACGGGATCGCCGTCGCGCTGGAGGCCGAGCTGCCGGTCGCCGCCACCTCGGTCGGCGGGACGCTGATCGCGCTGCTCGAAGCCGAGCTCGGCGTCGGCCGCGCGGGCGACCTGCTGCGCTTCCTGCGCGGGCCGTCCGGCATCGCGCCGGCCCAGGTCGACTGGTTCGAGCGCGCCGTGCGCCGGCGCCGCGCGCAGAGCGCCGCCGCGGCGCTGGAGCTGTGGGAGGAGCGGCACGAGCGCCTCCCCGGCGACCTCGAGCGCGTCCGGCGCGCCGTCGCGGAGGGACCGGCGGCGCTGGCCGCCGCCGTCGCCCGGCTGGCGGCGACGATGGCCTCGCGACCGCTGCGCGGCGAGGAGGACGGGCCGGCGCCCGGGCGCGGCGACGGCCTCGAGCTGCGCGCCGCGGCGGCGATCTCCGGCGCGCTCGGCGATCTCGCCGAGCTGCCCGGCCTGGCCCCGCCCCCGGCCGAGCTGGCGACGACGCTGCGCGAGCTCCGCTTCGACGCCTGGAGCGGGCCGGTCGAGGGACGGGTGCGGATCGCCAGCCCCTACCGGCTGCGCGCCTCGCGCTTCGAGCACGCCTTCGTCGCCTCGCTGCAGGACGGCGAGTTCCCGCGCCGCGACCGCGGCGAGGACCCGTTCCTCTCCGAAGCGCAGCGGCTGGCGCTCGGCCTCGAGCCGCGCCGCGACCCCGACGCCGAGGAGCGCTACCTCTTCCACGCCTGCCTGGCGCTGCCGAGCAGGCGCCTCTTCCTCTCCTACCGCGACAGCGACGAGGACGGCGTCGCCGAGCCCCGCTCGCCCTTCCTCGACGACGTCCGCCGCCTGCTCGACCCGGCGCCGCCCGGCGACGGCGAGGCCGACCCGGTCGAGGGGGAGCTGACGATCGTCCGCGACCTCACCCGCGTGCGCCTGCCGCGGCACCTGGCCGCCTCGGAGGCCGAGCTGGCGCGGGCGCGAACCGCCGAGGCCGCCGCCCGCGCGCCCGGCCCGATCGCCAACCCGGCGGTGCTCGAGGCGCTCTCCTCGGTGCCCGCCTACGGCGGCACGACGCTGGAGGGGTTCGACGTCTGCTCCTACCGCTGGTTCGTCGCGCACGAGCTCGACCCGCAGCCGCTCGACCCGACCCCCGACCCGCTCGTCCAGGGAGGCCTGATGCACGGCGTGCTCGAGCGCCTCTACCGCGAGCGGCCCGGCGGCGACCCCCTCCCCCGGCCCGGCTCGCTCGGCGCCTGGAACGAGCGCGCCCGCCGGCTCGTCGCCGAGCTGGCGCAGGAGCGCGGCCTCGGCGCCCACCCGGCCGAGCGGGCGATCGTCCGCCGCGTCGAGGGCCTGCTGACCCGCTTCCTCGCCGACGAGGCGGCGCGGGCCTCGGCGGGCTTCGAGCCGTGGCTGCTCGAGGCGGCCTTCGGCGAGCAGGAGGAGGCCGAGAAGCCGGCGCTGGAGATCGACGGCTGGGCCCTGCACGGGGCGATCGACCGGGTCGACCGCGACGGCGCCGGGCGGGCGATCGTCCTCGACTACAAGCTCTCGCGCACGGTCACGCCGCTGGGCAAGTTCGAGGAGCAGGCGAAGCTGCAGCTGCAGCTCTACCTGATCGCGGTCGCCGAGCACTGGGGAGCGGACGCGGTCGGCGGCCTCTACCACCCGCTGCGCGGCACTTCGAAGGACTCCCGCCGCCCGCGCGGGGCGGTGCTCGACGACGCCGCGGAGGAGCTGGCGGCCTACCGGCTCTACCCCAAAGACGTGATCGACCGCGAGGGCTTCGAGCGAATGCTGGACGACGCCCGCGCGCGCGCCGGCGAGATCGTCGCCCGCATGCGCCGTGGCGAGATCCGCCGCGACCCCGGGCCGCGCCGCGGCCTGCGCGGGCACGACATCTGCCCCTCCTTCTGCGACTTCGCCCCGATCTGCCGCCGCGACCGCACCCCGGCCGAGGCCGAGGACGGCGAATGGGAGGAGCGGTGAGCGACCGCGCGTCGACGCCCGAGCAAGAGCGGGCGATCGAGGCCGGCGCCCGCGACGTTCTCGTCGAGGCGGGCGCCGGGACCGGCAAGACCGGGGTGATGGTCGACCGCTACTGCCGCCTGCTCTGCGACCTCGAGCTGTCCCCCGACGCGGTGCTCGCCTTCACCTTCACCGACAAGGCGGCGACCGAGCTGCGCCGGCGCATCCGGGCGGAGCTGGCCCGGCGCGCCGGCGCGGGCTCGGAGCGTGCCGGCGAGCTGCTGGCCGCGCTCGGCGGTGCCTGGGTGACGACGATCCACGGCTTCTGCAGCCGCCTGCTCGCCGCCCACCCGGTGGCCGCCGGGATCGACCCGCGCTTCCGCGTTCTCGACGCGCCCGAGGCGGAGCGGGCCGCGGGCGAGGCGTTCGACGACGCTCTGGTCGAGTTCCTCGCCGGCGGCGACGAGGACCGCGAGCGGACGGTCGCAACCTTCGAGGTCGGCGGCCTGCGGGCGCTCGTCAGCGGCATCCACGCCGAGCTGCGCAGCCGCGGCGAGGTCGAGCCGCGGCTGCCGGTGCCGCCCGCGGCCGACCCGGAGGCGGCGCTCCGCCGCGTCGCCGCGGTCGCCGCCGAGACGCTCGCGGAGCTGAAGCCGGACAGCTCCGGCTACGAGCTGGTCGAGCGAGCGGTCGAGCGGCTCGGCGGCGCCGCGGGCGTCCCCGAGCTCGACGAGCTGACCGCCCTGCGGACGGACAGCAAGGCGAAGGCGATGGCCGCCTACCGCGAGGCGATCGACGCCGCGGTGGCCCGCGCGGCCGAGGCGGGCGAGGGCGGTGAGGTCTACCGCCACGTCGCCGAGCTGCTGGCGCTCTTCGGGCGCCGCTTCGAGGCGGTCAAGGAGCGCCGCGGCGGACTCGACTTCGAGGACCTGCAGCTGCGCGCGGTGCGCCTGCTCGAACGCGAGGAGGTCGGCGACGCCTACCGGAGCCGCTTCAGCCACCTCCTGGTCGACGAGTTCCAGGACACCAACCGCCTGCAGCTGCGGCTGATCGAGGCGCTGCGCGGGCCGCGGACCGAGCTGATGGTCGTCGGCGACGAGCTGCAATCGATCTACGGCTTCCGCCACGCCGACCTCGACGTCTTCCGCGAGCGCCGCCGCGCGGTCGAGGCCGGCGGCGACGCGGCCGCGATCGAGTTGAGCGGCAACTTCCGCTCGCGCCCGGAGGTGATCGGCGCCGTCAACGCGATCGGGGCGAAGCTGCTCGGCGAGGCCTTCCACCCGCTGCGGGTCGGGGCGCCGCCGGCGACGCCGAGCCCGCCCGGCGACGGAGCCGCGGTCGAGCTGCTGCTGACCGCCCGCGACGGCTGGGACGAGGAGGGGATCGACCTGGCGCCGGCGACCGACGCCGACACGCCGCCGGCCCACCTCGCCGAGGCGCGCTTCGTCGCCGAGCGGCTGCGGCGGCTGCACGAGAGCGGGGTCGAGCGCGGCGAGATGGTCGTCCTGCTGCGCGCCTTCACCCACCTCGACGCCTACGAGGACTCGCTCGACCGCGCCGGCCTGCGCCCCTACACGATCGGCGGTCGCGGCTACTGGTCCCAGCAGCAGGTCGCCGATGTCTGCGCGCTGCTGGCGACGATCGCCAACCCGCTCGACGACCAGGCGCTGTTCGGCGCCCTCGCCTCGCCCGCCTGCGGCGCCGCGCCCGACACGCTCTGGCTGCTGCGCGCCGCCGCCGGCCGCCGCCGGCACGTCTGGCCGGCGCTGGAGCTGGCGGCGGGAATGGGCGAGGCGGAGCTGGAGGACCCCGAGCGGCTTGACCGGATCCAGGCGGCCGAGCTGGCGCTGGTGGGCGACTTCGCGCGGACCGTCGCCGGCCTGCGCGAGCGGGCCGGTCGGCTCTCGCTGGCCGGGCTGATCGACGCGGCGATCGCCGCGACCGGCTACGACCTGGCGATCCTGACCCGTCCCGAGGGCGAGGCGCGGTTCGCCAACGTGCGCAAGCTGATGCGACTCGCCGGCGATTTCGAGGAGCGCGAGGGGCGCGACCTGCGCGGCCTGCTCGACTTTCTCTCCTCGCGCGCCGAGGCAGACGTCGAGGCGGAGGCGGCGAGCGCGGTCGAGGGCCACGACGGGGTGCGGATCATGACCGTGCACAGCGCCAAGGGGCTCGAGTTCGGCGTCGTCGCCGTCCCCAACCTCTCGCGCCGCCTGCTGGCCGGCTCGCGCCTGCCGCCGCTGACGCTCGGCCACGAGCGCGAGCGGCCGCGGGTGGGGCTGCAGCTGCGCCGGCTCGGCGCCGCCTCGATCAACCTCTACGCGCACGAGGAGCTCTGCGCCGAGGCGCAGGCGCGCGAAGCCGAGGAGGAGCTGCGCCTCTTCCACGTCGCCGCGACGCGGGCCCGCGAGCGGCTGATCCTCAGCGGCGTGGCGATGCCGAAGCCGGCGAACGGCAGCCGGCCCGGCACCCCGGTGATCGAGCGGATCGTCAACGGCTTCGAGGTCGACCGCGAGCGCGACTCGGAGATCGAGGTGCCGGCGCCCGAGCCGCGCGCCGGGCTCGAGGCGAGCTTCGCGCCCGCGCAGATCGCCGTGCGGGTCAACCTGCCCTCGCCGCAGCGCGCGGCCGAGCTGACCGCGGTCCGGCGCGAGGCGCCGAGCGAGGCGCCGGCTGACGCCGCCCAGGCCCCGCTCCTGCCGCGCGACCCGCCGACCGTCCCCAACCGCCCCCTCTCCTACACCGCGCTGGCCGCCTACGGGGAGTGCGGCTACCGCTTCTACATGGAGCGCGTGCTCGACCTCGGCGAGCGCGTTCGAGATTTGAACCGCATAGCGACTCAAACCTCGAACGCGCCTCCGGGAGATGGCGACGGCACCACCGACGGCAACCGCGCCGAGGCTGCCGCGCGCGGCGCCGCCGTGCACTCGCTGCTCGAGTGGAGCCAGGCGAACGGGTGGCGGGAGCCGGACGCCGGGCTGGTCGCCGAGCACGCGCGCGCCGCCGGGCTCGACCCGGCGAGCGGGATCGTGGAAGAGCTGCCGGCGCCGATCCGCGCCTGGCTCGGCTCGAAGCTGCTGCGCGAGCGGATCGCCACCGCGGGGACGACGGTCCGCGCCGAGGTTCCGCTCCTGCTCGGCGTCTCGGGCGCGACCCTGCTCGGCTCGATCGACCTGCTGGTCGAGCGCGACGGGGGGCCGCCGCTGGTCGTCAACTACAAGACCGACCGCCTCGACGGCTCCTCGCCGGCCGAGCGGTCGGCCAAGTACGCGACCCAGCGGTCGGTCTACGCGCTGGCGGTCGCCGAGGCGCGGGGCGCGAGCGAGGTCGAGGTCGCCTACGTGTTCCTGGAGCGCCCCGACGAGCCGGTCGTCGAACTGGTCGATGCGACGGCGATGGAGCGCGGCCGCGAGGAGCTGGCGGCGACGATCGCCCGGATCGGCGCCGGCGAGTTCCCGGTCGCCTCCGTCGAGCGCCGCGACTGGGACCTCTGCAACGGGTGTCCCGCCTTGGGACGCCTCTGCTCAGGTCCGCTCTAGCTTCTCCGCCAGCTCGTCGAGGCGCAGCTCCTGCAGGCCGGCGCTGACCGCATCCAGCTCGGCGGCGCAGTAGGTGACCAACTCGCGGCCCTCGCGGCAGAGCTCGAGCGTCTCCCGCAGACCCGCCTGGCCGGAGTCGAGCCGGTCGATGATCTCCTCCAGCCGCTCGACCGCGGCCTCGTAGGACTCCGGCTGCTCGCTCACTCTCCACCCCCGTCGCGGTCGATCTCGGCGCCGACGCGGCCGTCGGCGAAGCGCAGTTTGACGCGGCCGGCGGCGACCGCGGCGGCGGCGCTGACGACCGGCTCGCCGCCGGCGTCCTCGGCGAGGGCGTAGCCGCGTTCGAGCGTGCGCTCGGGTTCGTGGGCGCGGAACGCGACCTCGGCCCGGTGCAGCGCTTCGCGGCGGCTGCCCGCTTCCACCCCCGCCGCGCGGCGCGCGGTGCGATCGAGAACGACGACCGCGATCCGGCGCTGGAAGGACAGGCGCGCGCCGACGCCGCGCTCGGAGGCGGCGCGCATCTCCCGCGTCTTCTGGTTGAGCGCGGCGCGCTCGCGGCGCAGCGCCCGCGCCGGGCCCCGGGCGAGGGCGGAGAGGTGGCGGGTCCGCGCCCCGACCGCGCCCTCGCCGACCCGCCGCAACGACTCGGCACAGCGCTCCAGCCCGCGCCGCGCGGCGAGGCAGTCGAGCGGCACCGCCGCCTCGGCGGCGTGGGTGGGCGTCGAGCAGGCGACCGCGGCGACGTCGTCGATCAGGGTCGAGTCGCGCTCGTGGCCGACGGCGCTGATCACCGGCACGCGCAGCATCGCCACCGTCCGGCAGAGGGTCTCGTCGCAGAACGCCCAGAGGTCGGCGAGGCTGCCGCCGCCCCTGGTGACGACGATCGCCTCGACCTCCGGCCGCGCCGCCAGGTCCTGGATCGCCGCCGCGATCGCCGGCGCCGCGCGCCTGTCCTGCACCGGGGCGAACGCCCAGACGACGCTGCCCGCCCAGCCGCGCCGCTGCAGGCCGGCGAGCAGGTCGCGCCGCGCGGCACCGGACTCGGCCGTGACGACGCCGATCGTCTTCGGCAGCAGCGGCCGGCCGAGCTGCTTCTGCAGCTCGAACAGGCCCTCGGAGCGAAGCTGCTTGCGCAGCGCCTCGAGCCGCGCCAGCAGGTCGCCCTCGCCGGCGAGCCGGAGATGCGTGACCCGGAACGAGAAGGCGGGCGAAGACGTGGCGCTGCCGATGAAATAGTCGGGCCCGCCGGCGGCGACGAATTCGGCGCCGTCTCGCAGCGCTCCATCCGGGATCTTCATCTGCTCCAGTTCATTTGCCCAGAGGGTGCAGGGAACGGCTCCGTCGCCGTCGCGCAACTCGAAGTAGGTCTGCTTCTGGGTATGGCGAAGGCCGGTCACCTCGCCGATCAGCTGCACCCGGGCCCGCTTGCGCAGCTCATCGCGAAGGGTTTTCGCATAGCGACCGACGGGGAATGGCCCAGGTAGCTCCACATGCCAAGGCTATCCCGACCGGGTGACGCGCACGCGGTGTCAGGCGGCGCGATTCCAGCGCCGCGCCCAGGCCTTCAGCTCGACGATCGCCGGCCGGAGGCCCGCGCCGGCCTCGGTCAGCGAGTATGTGACGCGGACCGGCGAGGCGGCTTCGACCTCGCGCTCCACCAGTCCTTCCTCCTCCAGCTCGCGCAGGCGCCGCGAGAGCAACCGGTCCGAGAGGCCGGGCACCGCCTTGGCCAGCTCGCCGAAGCGCAGCGGGCCCTCGGTCAGGGCGCAGACGATCGCCCCGGTCCAACGCTTGCCGATCAGCTCGATAGCAGCGTGAAAGTGGGGGCAGACGCCTGGCGGCTGCTCTGTCGTGGACATCGCCTCCACGGTCGAACCAGCTTACTGAACGTAAGCGGTGGGCAAACGCGGCCGGCCTGCTTGTATTCCGGCATGACCGTTCTCGACTGGTCGATCGTCGCCTTCACCGTCGCCCTCGCCCTCTGGGGCTACCGCCAGGGGCTGATCGTCGGCGTCCTCACCCTGGTCGGCTTCGGCGCCGGCGCCCTGGCCGGCAGCCGGCTCGCCCCGCTGCTCCTCAACCAGGGCTCGCAGTCCCCGTACGCACCGCTCTTCGCAGCGCTCGGCGCGCTGCTGGTCGGCGCGATCGTCGCGGTCACCCTGGAGAGCCTGGCGCTGGGCCTGCGCTCGCGGCTGATCCGCGGCCGCACGCTGCGCCTCGCCGACGGCGCCGGCGGCGCGGCGCTGATCGCCGCCGTCTCGCTGGGGATGGCCTGGGTGTTCGGCGCGGTCGCCCTGCACGCACCCGGCACCGCCCGGCTGCGAGCCGACGTGCAGCGGTCCGTGATCCTGCGCAGCCTGAACGACGTACTGCCGCCCTCGGGCCCGGTCCTCAACGCGCTCAACCGGGTCAACCCGGCGCCGTCGATCGCCGGCCCGACCACGCCGGTCGCCGCACCGGACCCGGCGATCGCCTCCGACCCGGACGTGCAGCGCGCCGGGCGCTCCGTCGTCAGGGTGCTGGGGACCGCCTGCGGGCTCGGGGTCGAGGGCTCGGGCTGGGTCGCCGCCCCCGGGACCGTCGTCACCAACGCCCACGTCGTCGCGGGCGAGGACGACACCACCGTGATCGCCCCGGACGGCGCCTCGCTCGAAGCGACGCCGGTCCGCTACGACCCCGAAAACGACCTGGCGCTGCTGCACATCAACGCCGAAATCCCGGCCTTGCCGATCGCCCCCGACCCGCAGCGTGGCGACGGCGGCGCCGTCCTCGGCTATCCCGAAAACGGCCCCTACTCGATCGCCCCGGCGCGAATCGGCGACACCCAGTCGGTGATCAGCGAGGACTCCTACGGAGCCGGCCCGATCCGCCGGTCGATCGCCTTCCTCCGCGGCACCGTCCGCAGCGGCAATTCCGGCGGCCCCCTGGTCAACTCACGCGGCCGCGTGATGGGCACCGTCTTCGCAGCGACCACCTCGGGGCCCCCGGGCGGCTTCGCCGTCCCCGACGAAGTCGTCAAATCAGCTCTAAACGAACCAGAGACGCCGGTCGATACGGGCCCGTGCACCGGATGACTGTTCGAGGCTGAGCGGAGGGGTATAGGACCCGACCTCTCTCACCACTAAATTCCTGCACAGTGAACCCTTTGCCTTCCGAGGTGCAGCGTCGGCGCCGCCTGCTCACCCGCGGTTTGCCACTGGCGATCATCGCCCTCGTCGCCTTCATCCTCGGCGCCTCCGCCGGGTCGCCGGGCTCGCCGGAAAAGGAAACCGCCCAGCGCTTCGCCGACGCCTGGGCCAAGGACGACATGGCGGCGATGTACCGCGAGCTGAACGAATCCTCGCGGGCCTCGATCGACGAGGGGGAATTCGCCGCCCAGTACCACGAAGCGGCGGAGGTGGCGACGCTGCGAACCCTCTCCGCCGGGTCGCCGGGCGACCCGGCGACGGCAAACGGCCACACGGTCGTGCCGGTGCCGGTCGAAGCCGGCACGGTGGCATTCGGCACGGTGAACGCCGACGTCGACCTGCCCTACGCCGACGGCGGCATCGAATGGGACCCGAGCCTGGTCTTCCCGGGCCTCGAACCGGGCGAGCACCTCGAGAACAGGGTCGACCTGGCCCCGCGGGCGCCGATCCTCGCCCGCGACGGCACGGCGCTCGCCGAAGGGCCGGCCGACGCCCGCGAACACCCACTCGGCAGCGCCGCGATCGACGTCACCGGCGAAGTCGGGATGGCGAGCGAAGAAGAAGAGGCGGTCCTCGCCCGGCATGGCTTCCCGCCGGAAACCCCGGTCGGCATCAGCGGCATCGAGCAGGCCTTCAACTCGCGGCTGGCGGGCCGCCCGGGAGGCTCCCTGCTCGCCGTCGCCGACCAGAGCGGCTCGGCGCGGATCATCTCCCAGGCCGAACCGAAGGCCGGCGTGCCGGTGAAGACGACGATCGACCCGGCGCTGCAGCAGGTCGCCGTCGCCGGCCTCGCCGGACGGGCCGGGGGCGTCGCCGTGCTCGACGCCCGCAGCGGCGACGTCCGCGCCCTCGCCGGGCAGGCCTTCTCGGCCCCGCAGCCGCCCGGCTCGACCTTCAAGACGGTCACCACCACCGCCGCCCTGGAGAAGGGGGTCGTCTCGCTCGACGACGAATTCGAAGTCGTCAACGGCGTCGACGTCGGCGGGCGCTTCATCAGCAACGCCAACGGCGAGTATTGCGGCGGCACCTTCCGCGAAGCCTTCGCCGAGTCCTGCAATGCCGACTTCGCCCCGCTCGGCCCGAAGATCGGCAACGACGACCTGGTCGCCACCGCCGAAGCGTTCGGCTTCAACTCGCCGCCGACGATCTACGCTCCGAGCGTCGTCGAAGAAGTCGAACCGCCCGAGTCGAGCATCCCGACCGAAATCGGCGACGAACTCGACCTCGGCGTCAGCGCGATCGGCCAGGGGGAAGTTCTAGCCACCCCATTGCAGATGGCGACCGTCGCGCAGACGATCGGCAACGACGGCGTCCGCGAGCCGACCGCGCTCGTCCTCAACCGCAAGCTGCGCCCGGAACCGGAATCGCAGCGGGTGATGTCGAAGCAGATCGCCTCCGAACTGACCGAACTGATGATCGGCGTGGTCACCGAAGGGACCGGCACCGCCGCGGCGATCCCGCAGGCTCAGGTCGCCGGCAAGACCGGCACCGCCGAGCTCGGCCCGAAGCCTGGCACCGAAGGCGAAGAAAACCCGGAGCAGATCAAGGACGCCTGGTTCGCCGCCTTCGCCCCGGCGGAAAAGGCCCGCCTCGCGGTCGGCATCCTCCTGGTCGAAGCCGAAGCCGCCGGCGGCGAAGTGGCGGCGCCGATAGCCGCCGAAGTGCTCTCGGCCGGGCTGTGAGCCGGGCTAGAGGTCGAGGGTGACTTCGGCGGTTTCGGATTCCGGCCCGGGGATGTGCAGCGTCAGCGGCCGGTTCTCCGAAGCCGAGGCGGGGAGTTCGAAGATCACCAACGAGCCCTCGATCGGTCCCTGCTGCGGCGTCGAGTCGAGCACCGGGATCTGTTCTTCGGGTTCGACTTCGCCTCCGAACGGGAGGGCGTAGAGGCTCTTGCTGGGGAGCGAGTGGAAGGCCTGGTTGCCCGCATCGGTTATTTCGAGCGAGCGCGGCAGCGGCTGCGGTTCGTCGGTTTCGTTCTGCACTTCGAGGAAGATGCCGAAGTAGGCCGAGCCGGGCGGGGTCGGCGACTGCCCGACCAGATAGGCGGCGTCCTCGTTGTCCTTGGGGTTGAGGAAGCGCGAGAAGATCACCGTGTACTTGAGTTCCCCGAGCGAGACCGTCTCCCCCTCGACGACGCTCTTGGAGTCGCTGGAGTAGCCGCAGGCGGAAACGCCGAAGGCGAGGGCGGCGAGGGCGAGGGCCGCGAACAGCGGCGGCAGAAATCTGCGGCGACGGGGCATCGGCGGCGAGAGTCTATAAAGGCGCCCGGCAGCCCGCCCTCAAGGGATGCCGGTCGCGTGAGGATTGCCGCCGGCGACGGCCACCGCCTCGGCCGCCGGGCGGTCCGACTCGAGCTGGTCGCGGAGCCGGCGCAACGCCCGGCCCCAGTCGCGCTCCAGTCGCATCCCCGCGCCGGAGATCTTCTCCAGGGCTTTGTCGAGCGAGTTGGTGGGCTCGGTCCAGTGCGACACCCGGACCCTGACCAGCGAGCCGTTTCCCTCCAGCAGCTCCCAGACCGTTGTCACCGGAATCCGATTGCTGCGCCCGCCGCGACCTCGCTCGACGAGCTTGCGCGGCGGCTCGGACTCGACGATGGCGGTGTCCATCCAGACGGACCTGGGAGGCTGCTTGACGCGGAAGCGCGCCCCGGCGCCGACCCCGCTGGACTCGATCCGGGTCAGGTGGAAGCCCTCGAGGAAGTGGTCGGTGAAGGACGGTCGCCGGGCCAGGTCGCCGATCGCCTCGAAGGCGCGCTCGCGCGGGACGTCGATTTCGACTTCGGCGCTGACCGGGCCCATCGCGGCGGCAGTCTAGTCGTCTGGTTTGCGCGGGGAGGCGGAGCGGGTAAGCCTGCGGCAAATCACCGATGTGGCCCCTGCCCGATCGGCGTACGATCGCGTGGCGGAGGGCACCGGAAAGGAGCAGAGCCATTTCCAGTCCCAGCGTCACCCCAAGCCCAGCTTCGCCCAGCTATTCGACCGGGACTTTTCCCGGCCCCGGGACGTACTTCTGCCTCGAGTGCGGCTCGCACTTGGCGCTCCTCGAGGACGACAGGCTGCCGGAGTGCCCGCGCTGCAAGGCCACGGACTTCCGCCTCGACTCGATCTTCGAGCCGAGGCAGGAGCACGGCGAGCCGACGGCCGAGTTCGCGACCGCCGCCGAGCCGCAGGCGCCGAGCTGGCTGGACGAGGCCCGCGCCGAGCTCTCCCCGGGAAGCCGCCGGCTCGCCTATCGCAACGAGGAGGACGACGAGGTTCAGCTCTTCGCCGTGAAGCCGGGCTGGAGCCGGATCGGCCGCAGCGTCGCCGCCGACATCCGCCTCGACGACCCCAGCGTCTCGCGCCGCCACGCGCTGATCGTCTCCGAACCGGACGAGTCGCTGCGCATCCTCGACGACCGCAGCCTCAACGGCGTCTTCGTCAACGGCGAGGAGGTCGAGTGGGGCAAGCTCGCCGACGGCGACGAGCTGACGATCGGCAGCTACCGCCTCTTCGTGCTCGAAGCCTGAGCCCCGGTTTCCGGCCACCGCCGCCCGTAGCATGGCGTCGGTGAGCCCTTCGCAAGACCCGTCGGTCGCGGCCGACCAAGCCCGCGCCCGCCTGCACGAGGAGATCGAGCGCGTTCGAGTGGGCGTCGAGGAGATGCTCACCGAGCAGGAGGATCTCCCCGGTGCCGAGGAATTGCGGCGTGAGCTGGACGCCCTGCGCGAGGAGACCCGCCGCTACGTCAAGAAGCGGATCGGCAAGGCCGAGAAGCGGCTCGACAAGTCAGTCGGCAAGCTCGACGAGCGCACCCGCGAGCTGGAGCGCCGTTTCGAGGCCTTCGAGCAGGACCGCAAGTACGCCGAGTGGCGAATCCACACCAACACCGAGCAGATGCTGGACGGTCTGCTGCGCGAGGTCCGCGCCATCGCCGACCTCCTGACCAAGACCCGGTAGGCGTCTACTCGGTCGAGATGCTCGGGTCCGCCTGCACCTTGTGCGGGACGACCATCAGGAAGTTGTCGGCGGCGCTGGCTGCCAGCGAGAGCATCCGCTCGGCCTCCTCGTCCTGGTCGGTGGCACGCAGTTCTTCGGCGTAGTGGGAGAGCAGGTCTTCGACGTCGAGGCCGCCCTCGGGGTCGAGCTCGCGCAGCTCCACTTTCGCGCCCTCGCCGAGCCGCCGCTCGATCGCCTCGCGGTCGATGCCGAAGGCGCCGTGACGCACGTAGACGCGGCCGCCGGTCATCCCGGCGCAGGCCCAGGGGCCGAGGTCGCCGAGGACCACGGCGCGGCCCGAGGTCATGTACTCGAAGGCGAAGCCCTTGGCGTTGGCGCGGTCGACGAGGCAGCCACGGCTGTCGTCGATCGCCTCCTCGGGCTCGCCGCCGAGCACCACGTCGGCGCCGGAGAGGCGGATGCAGAAGCGCGAGTCGGCCGAGCCCTGGACGAAGAGGCGGCCGCGCTGGGCGCCGTAGGCGAAGGACTTGCCGACCGAGCCGTTCAGCCGCCTTCCCTTCGCGCCCTTGCCCTTCAGCACCGCGACCGTGCCGCCCAGCATCGTCTTGCCGACGCCGTCCTGGGCGCCGCCCTCGACCCGGATCGAAACGCCGTAGGAGTTGAAGGCGCCGAGGCCCTGGCCGGCGACCGAGCCGCCGTTGAACTCGAGGCTCGCCAGCACGTCGTCGTTCGACTCGGGGCCGTCGTCGAAGATGCGCGAGCGGGCGATCGCCCCGGACAGCTCGGTGCCGAGCACGCGGTCGTTGGCGTCGGTGTGGCGCGGGAAGTCGCTGCGCACGGTGTGGCCGGAGCAGACTTCGCCGGCGAGGGCGCCGATCTGCGCCGAGGCGGACTTTGCCTCCATCCGGATCGGGCGGGCGACGACGAGCCCCGCTTCGGCCCGCTGGTCGGCGATCTCCTCGCCGACCGGCAGGTCGAGCGGCTCGAGGTCGAGGAACTCCTCCAGCGGCGTGATCAGCGGCGCCAGGTCGATCTGGTCGTGGTGGGAGACCTGCTCGAGCAGGTCATAGCGTCCGATCAGGTCCTGGGCGCGGTCGTAGCCGAGCGAGGCGACGACCCGCTTGACCTCCTCCCCCATCGCGGCGAAGAAGCGGGCGCAGCTCTCGGCGGCGCCGTCGACCTCCTGCGGGGTGAACTTCTTCAGCCCGTGCTGCTGGGCCTGCTCGACCGTCTCGATCTGGGTGGCGATGCCGACGTGGCAGGTGTCGAGCTGGCAGCCGCGGCAGATCGTGCAGCCGAGGCTGACCATCGCCAGGGTGCCGAAGCCGACCCGGTTGGCGCCGAGGCAGTGCAGCTTGACGATGTCGTGGCCGGTGCGGTAGCCGCCGTCGGCCCAGATCTCGACCCGGTTGCGCAGGCCGGCCTCCATCAGCGCCCGGTGCACGGCGCGGGTGCCGATGT
This sequence comes from uncultured Solirubrobacterales bacterium, assembly GCA_963702955.1. Lineage (GTDB taxonomy): Bacteria > Actinomycetota > Thermoleophilia > Solirubrobacterales > 70-9 > VRUE01. The sequence goes on from OY969774.1 coordinate 1,197,062, forward strand.
CCGACGGCAGCCCGACGTGGCGCAGGGCGTGCTGGCGGGCGGCGCCGGTGCCGCCCTCGAAGCCGGAGAGGGTGATGATGTCGGCGCCGGCCTTGGCGATCCCGAGACCGATCGTGCCGATGTTCGGCACCACCGGAACCTTGACCGAGACGCGCACGTCGGGGTTGACGGTCTTCAGCTCGTCGATCAGCTCGGCGAGGTCCTCGATCGAGTAGAGGTCGTGGTTGTTGGAGGGCGAGATCAGGTCGGTGCCCGGCGCCGCGTTGCGGGCGGCGGCGACCTTCTCGGAGACCTTCTTGCCGGGCAGGTGGCCGCCCTCGCCTGGCTTCGCCCCCTGGCCGATCTTGATCTCGGCGAGGTAGGAGGAGTTGAGCATCTCGGCCGAGACGCCGAAGCGGCCCGAGGCGACCTGCTGGCCGCGCCATTTGCGGTAGTGCCCGTACATGTCGCGGATCTCGCCGCCCTCGCCGTTGACGCAGAGGACGTTGATCGCCTTCGCCGCCTCGGCGTAGGCGCGGAAGGCCGGCTCGGACTGCGAGCCGAAGCTCATCGAGGAGATCACCACCGGGTAGTCGTGGTGGCCGACGCCGGCGTCGACGACGCCGGGGTCCTTCAGAGGCTCCCGGTCCCCCACCAGCCCCATCACGTGGCGCATCGAGATCGGGCTCTGCTTCTCCAGGTCGCGGACTTTCTCCGAGTACTCCTCGTAGGAGCCGGAGCCGTTCGCGGTCGCGATCGCCGCCTTGTAGACCTTCGGGTAGAAGCGGAACGTCTTCGCCGGTTTGGCGTCCTCGTCGCCGGCCAGGATCCGCGCCCGCTCGTTGCTGCCCTCGTCGAGCGCGGCGAAGCCGGCGCCACCCGACTCCGAGGCGGCGAAGGCCTCGGTCTGGAAGATCTCGGCCAGCTCCGGCTGCACGCCGATCGAGGAGAACTGGCGCGCGTAGCCGCGTACCTCGTGGATCCCGATCGTCGAGATCACTTTCTCGATCCCCTTGGCGAGCGCCGCGCAGAGGTTGCGGATGTCGGACTCGTAGTCCTCGACGCAGATCACCTCGACCATCGTGTACGGGCAGACGCCGTTGGCGCCGAGGCCGAGCGCCAGCATCGTGTCGTGGACGTTGCGGATCGCCGCCGAGCGCAGGACGATGCCGCAGCGCCGCCGCAGGTTCTCCTCGCCCGGCTCGACCCGGAACTGCTTCAGCGCCTGGTCGACCGCCGAGGTCGCCAGGTGCGGGTCGAGGTAGCGGCGGTCGGCGTCGTAGACGGTGCGGTCGGTGAGGATCAGCAGCTCGGCGCCGTCGCGTACCTTCTTCACCGCCTCCTGCTTGATCCGCTCGATCGCCCCCTTCGTCGTCTCCGACTCGAGCAGCGAGATGTCGACCGCGCCGGCCCGGCCCCGGAACTCCTCCCAGAGGTCCTCGAGCAGGTAGGTGCGCTGCTCGCGGGCGATCCGGCGGTAGGTCTTGTCGGAGAGCGGCGCCAGGCCGTGATGGCCGCCGAGGATCACCGGGAACGAGGTCTCGACCGTGCCGGTGTCCTCGCCGGCGGCGTCGATCGAGGGGCGGCGGCCGAAGACCGCGCGGGTGGAGAAGTGCTCGACCTCGCGCTCGCGGTCGATCGCCGGGTTGGTGACGACAGCGACCGTCTCCTTGAAGTAGTCGGCCAGGTTCTGACGCTCGGGAGAGAGCGCCGCCAGCGGCCCGTCGTAGCCCAGCGAACCGATCGGCTCAGCCCCGTTGGAGGCCATCTGCTGGACGAGTTTGACGTCGTCGCGCTGCCAGCCGAAGCCGGCGAGGACGCGGTCGGCGACCTTGACCGGCTCTTCGGGACCGGCGTCGGAGTAGCCGGGCACGTCGGCGCCTTCGAGCGGCCCGCCGGTCTCCAACGCGCGGTCGTAGGGAGCGACCTCGGTGGCCCCGTTGCGGGCGAGCCAGCGGTCGCGGACGATCCGCAGCATCTCGTGGTGGGGGTGCAGGGTCGAGCGCCTGCTCTCGCGGTCGATCGCCACCATCGCCTTCTCGCCGGGAGCGAGCGGCTTCGGCTCGGACACCATCTCGGCGACCGCGACGACGCCGGGCTCGGAGCTGAAGACGAAGTCGTCGCCCGTCTCGACCTGCCAGAGGGGGCGCAGGCCGAGCGCGTCGGCGGAGAAGACGCACTCGTCGGCCTGGCGGGCGATCAGCGCCACCGGCCCCTGCGCGAACGGTCCCATCGCCTGGTGCAGGTACATGTAGAAGCGGTGCAGGTCCTCGGGCAGCGAGCGGATCTCCTCGACGATCGGCGGCACCACCATCTCCATCGCCTCGGCGAGGCTGAGCCCGCCGCGGCTGACCAGGGTGTCGATCGTCCGGTTCAGGTCCTGGGAGTCCGAGGAGCCCGGCCGGATCGGGACGCCGAGCATCCGTGCCTCCTGGCGCAGCTGCTCGATCGTGTTGATCTCGCCGTTGTGGCCGAGCACCGAGAACGGCTGCACCCGCTTGAACGAGGGCCAGGTGTTGGTCGAGTAGCGGTTGTGGCCGAAGCAGCCGATCGTCTCGAAGCGCTCGTCGCGCAGGTCGGGGTAGTACGCGCCGAGCACCTTGGGAGCCCCCATCACCTTGTAGACGCAGGTCGTCGCCGAGAGCGAGGGAACGTGGACGTCGAGCTCCTGCTCGAGTTCGATCAGCAGGTCGAAGAGGACCTGATCGCGGCGCGAGGCGTCGGCAACGAGGCCGGCGATCTGCCAGAAGTGGGGCTCCTCCTCGCGCGCGGTCGGGCCGAGAGCGGGCGAGTCGACGATGCCGATCCGCTCGGCGAGGATGCGGAAGCCGCCCTGGCCGAGCAGCTCGCGAGCGTCGTGCTGGACCTGCTCGAGGTCCTGCGAGCGCTCGACGAAGACGTGGCCGACGGCGAAGGCGTCGTCGAGGGTCAGTGAGGGGTCGTGGCCGCCGGAGCGGACCTCCTCGGCCCAGATCTTGCGCGGGATGTCGAGCAGCAGGCCGCAGCCGTCGCCCTCGCCATCGACGTTGCCGGCCCGGTGGAGCATCTTCCCCAGGGCCGGGATCGCGCGCTCGATCGGTTCGTGGCTCGGCGTCGCGTCCTTGCGCACCGAGGCGTAGATCGCGCAAGCGTCCTTGTCCTCGACGCTGGGGGGCGAGACGAGCGGCCGGTACGGCAACTCGGGCGAGTAGCGCTTTACCTTCGCCTCAGGGCGTGACTGGTGCTCGGACAAATTGACCTCCCGGTTTCCGCGCCTTCTTCGAGCGGGCGCGCGACGGGTTGACGGGTTGTCGAATTATAGGGGCCGAGCCGAATCAGGCGAAAGACGGCGGCTCGTATTCGCCGCTGGGATGGACGCCGATCAGCAGCGCCGACACCGGGGCCTCGGAGCGATTGAGGATCGTGCGGCTGACCGGCGGCTCGATCGAGGCGAAGGTGCCGGCCGGCGCCGGGTGGTCCTCGCCGCCGATCCGCAGCGTCGCCTCGCCCTCGAGGATCACGTACAGCTCCTGCTGGCCGCTACCCGCCTCGTCGTGCTCGGGAATCTGTCCGCCGGGATCGATCTCGACCAGGTTGAAGCCGAACGAGGAGGTCCCCAGCGCCTTGCGGGCCAGCCGCCAGGTCGAGTCCCCCGACCCTTCCATCGTCTCGAACTCGTCGCGGTGCTTGATCGTGTAGCCGGCCATGGTTCAGGCAGCGACCCCGCGCGCAGGCTCAGCGGCTCCAGTCGGGTTCGAAGGCGTTGCGGACGAGGACCTTGGGCTTGCCGCCGCCGTATGGAACCGTGACGACGTTGTGGTCGGGGCCCGGTTCGAAGCCGCCGGTCGAGCCGAGCACCGTGCTCCCGTCCGCGGACAGGGCGGTGCCGACGAGGCCCTGCTCGCGCTGCTTCGTCAGCGCGTGCTGAGAGCCGGTCCGGGGGTTGACGGTGACCGCGTAGCTGGTGTCCTGACCGCCGAACTCGGTGAGCAGGCGACTGCCGTCGGCCGACCACTGGGTCGGCGTCAGGCCGAACACCAACGGGCCGACCTTGGTGTGCGTCAGGCGCCGCACCTTCCCGCCTTCGGGGTTCATCAGGAAGAGCTCGTTCTTGGGCCCGTTGCGCCGCTGCTTGGCACCGAGCTGCTTGACGAAGACGATCGTCCCGCCCGGGCCCCACAGCGGGCTGAGCGAGCGATGGTCGTGGGTGAGACGAACGGGCTGGGCGGCGGCTAGCGTCTCGCCGACGGGGATGTCGAACCGGTAGACGTCGCTGCGGGGCGGAAAGCTTTCGCTCGCCTCCCTGCTGTAGACGAGCTGCCCGCCTTCCGGCGCGAAGCTGACCCCGGAGAAGAAGCCGTGTGCAACCGTCTGCTGCGCGCCGGTGACGACGTTTATCAGGACCAGCCGCTTCGGCCCGAGTTCGGGGCCGAGCACCGCCGCCACCGAGGACGAGTCGGGCGACCAGGCGAAGACGAACGGTTCGCGCCAGCCGGTCGCCAGCCCGCTTACCGGCGCGCTGCCGTTCGCCGGCGCCAGCATCAGTTGGGGTTGGGAGGAGCGGCCCTGGCCCTGATGGAGAAAGGCGACGATCTGGCCGTTCGGCGAGATCCGCGGGTTGGAGCCGGGCGCGATGCGGTGCGGCGTCGAGCCGTTGTCAGCCGCCGACCAGACGCTGGGATTCAGCGGATTGCGGGAGAAGACGAGCGTCGCCTGCGCGGTCGCCGGAAGAGCCATGAGGGCTCCCAGCAAGGCCACGACGATCCATCTCGAACGAGCTGCCACGGCACGATGGTAGTGCCCCGCGGCAGACGTGCCGTTGATTCGGTGCCCATATTGACCGCTTAGCGACGGCACGTCCCTTGATGGGGTTAGAGCTCGGGGACGTCGGCGCCGTGGGGGGTGAAGGGGAGGCGGCGGACCTCGGCCCAGGTCCCGCAGCGGCGTTCCAGCTCCTCCACCACCTTCCCCGCGTCGTCCCAGGTGGTCCAGACGAGCACGGTCGGCCCGGCGCCGGAGATCGTCGCGCCGAGGGCGCCCAAGCCGCGCGCCTCGTCGACCAGCTCCATCGAGCGCGGGTAGAGGTCGCGGCGGCGCGGCTGGTGGATGCGGTCTTCGAGCCCGGCGGCAACCAGGTCGAGGTCGCCACGCTGCAGGCCGAGCACCAGGCGCGAGGCGGCGGCGACGTTGGCGACCGCGTCGGCCAGCGGGATCTCGGCCGGGATCGCCTCGCGGGCGTGCGCGGTCGAGACCTCCTCGGCGGGGATCACGACGATGCCCTCGAGCCCGCTCGGCGGGTCGAAGCGGGCGGCGCTCGGGGCGCCGGCCCCATCGCGCCCGCAAACGACGAAGCCGCCGTAGATCGCCGCGGCGACGTTGTCGGGATGGCCCTCCAGCTCGGTCGCCCGCGCCAGCATCTCCTGCTTGGAAAGGGCCAGCTCGAAGAGATGGTCGGCGGCGAACAGGCCGGCGACGATCGCCGCCGCGCTGGAGCCGAGGCCGCGGGCGAGCGGGATCCCGTCGCCGCCCAGCCGGAAGGCGATGCCGTCGGCCGAGTGGAGGCTCTCGAAGGCACGGACGATCAGGTTGTCGCGCCCGGTCGGCACCTCGACGTCCCCCGGGTCGAGCGAGAACTCGCCCGTCTCCTCGACCTCCAGCTCGAGGAACATCGAGAGCGCCGCCGCCATCGTGTCGTAGCCGGGCCCGAGGTTGGCCGAGGAGGCGGGAACGCGGACGAGCCGGCGGCGAGCGGTCAATCGAACACCGCGCGCTCGACGGCGCTGAGGTCGTTCTCGCAGTTGATCACCGACGGTGCTTTGGAGAGGGCGGTGTCGGGGTCCTTGAGCCCGTGGCCGGTGAGCACGCAGACGACCGACTCGGGCGCCGCCGCGTCCTCGGCGACCGGCAGGCCGTGGGCCAGCAGGCCGGCTACCGAGGCGGCGGAGGCGGGCTCGCAGAAGACGCCTTCCCCGGCCGCCAGCCAGCGGTAGGCGTCGAGGATCTGCTCGTCGGAGACGGCGGCGACGCGCCCGCGCGAGGCGGTGAAGGCGTCCATCGCCTCCTCCCAGCGGGCCGGGTTGCCGATCCGGATCGCCGAGGCGACCGTCTCCGGGTCGGCGACCGGCTCGCCGCGGACCAGCGGCGCCGCGCCCTCGGCCTGGAAGCCGTAGACGACGGGCGCCGTGCCCAGCTCCTGGAAGCCGCGCCAGTAGGCGGTGACGTTGCCGGCGTTGCCGACCGGGATCGCCAGCGCGCCGGGCGCCTCGCCCAGCTCCTCGACGACCTCGAAGGCGGCGGTCTTCTGGCCTTCGATCCGGTAGGGGTTGACCGAGTTGACCAGCTCGATCGGGTGCTTGTCGGCGAGCTTGCGGACGAGCTGCAGCGCCTCGTCGAAGTTGCCCTGCAGGGCGATCACCCGCGCCCCGTGCATCAGCGCCTGGGCCAGCTTGCCGATCGCGATCTTGCCCTCCGGCACGATCACCGCGCCGCGCATCCCGGCGCGGGCCGCGTAGGCGGCGGCGCTGGCGGCGGTGTTGCCGGTCGAGGCGCAGATCACCGCCTCCGCCCCGCGCCCCTTGGCGCGCGACACCGCCACGGTCATCCCGCGGTCCTTGAACGAGCCGGTCGGGTTCGCCCCCTCGAACTTGAGGTAGGCGCGGGCGCCGATCCGCTCCGAGAGCCGCGGCGCCTCGATCAGCGGCGTCGTTCCCTCGTTGAGCGAGACGACCGGGTCCCCGTCCTCCAGCGGCAGCCGATCGCGGTAGCGCTCGATCAGCGGCGCAGGCGTCAAACGAACTCCTCCTCGATCACGCGGATGAAGCGCGGCTGCGAGCGGATGTCATCGAGCCGCCCGATCTCCTCGACCGCCGCCGCGAAGCGCGACTCGAGACACTCGTGGACGACCATCACCAGCCGCGCGTCGTCGCCGATCCCGCGCTGGACCACGCTCTTGACCGAGATCTCGTTCTCGCCCAGCAGCCGGGCGATCTTGGCCAGCACGCCGGGCTCGTCGGCGACCTCGAGGTGCAGGTAGAAGGACGAGCCGACATCGGCGACGATCGGAAGTCGCTCGCGCGCCTCGTGGACGGGGGCGTCGCCGGCGAGGATCGAGGCGACGTCGCCGAGCACGGCCGAGGCCGTCTCGGCGCCGCCGGCGCCGGGCCCGGACATCGTCACCTCGACGAGCGCCGGCGCCTCGACCATCACCGCGTTGAACGGCCCGCCGACCGGCGCCAGCGGGTGGCCGCCGTAGAGGAAGCAGGGGAAGACGCGGACGCCGATACCGCCCTGGCGGCGTTCGGCGACGCCGAGCAGCTTCAGCGAGAGGCCGAGCTCCTTGGCGTAGGCGAGGTCGTCGGGCTTGACCCCCTCGATCCCCTCGTAAGCGACCTCGTCGAGCGTCACCGGCGTGTGGAAGGCGAGGCGGGCGAGGATCGCCATCTTCGCCGCCGCGTCGGCGCCGCTGACGTCGTCGCTCGGGTCGGCCTCGGCGTAGCCCAGCTCCTGCGCGCGGGCGAGGGCGTCCTCGTAGGCGGCGCCGCTCGCCGCCATCTCGCTGAGGATGAAGTTGGTCGTGCCGTTGACGATCCCGAAGACCTTGCCGATCTCGATCGCCCCGAAGCTCTCCTGGATCGTGCGGACGATCGGGATCGCCCCGGCCACCGCCGCCTCGAAGCGAAGCTGGACGCCCGCCTCCCGCGCGACCGCGAACAGCTCCTCGCCGTGCTGGGCGAGCAGCTGCTTGTTCGCGGTGACGACCGGCCGCCCGGCGCGCAGGGCGTCGAGCACGAACTGGCGCGCCGGGTCGGTGCCGCCGATCAGCTCGACGATCAGGTCCGAGCGCTCGAGGATCTCGCCGAAGTCGCCCTCGGAGCGGGTCAGCGTCCCCGCCAGCTCGGGTCGCCTCCCGGTCTGCGCCTCGACCGCGCCGGCCCGAGCGGCGAGCAGGTCGGCGAAGGCGCCGCCGACCGTGCCGCGCCCCAGCAGCCCGATGCGGACGGGATCAGCCATCGACGTCGCGCGCCGTCAGGTCCTCGTAGCTCTCGCGCCGCACGACGACGCGCGCCTCGCCGTCGCGGCAGAAGACCACCGGCGGGCGCGGCACGCCGTTGTAGTTGCTTGCCATCGCGTAGCCGTAGGCGCCGGTCGCCGGGGTGACCAGGACGTCGCCGACCGCGGGCGCGGCGAGCATCGCGTCGCGGACGATCACGTCGCCGGACTCGCAGTGCATGCCGGCGATCGTCGCCAGGGTGTCGGGGACGGCGCCGGCGCGATCGGCGATCAGGGCCTCGTAGCGGGAGCCGTAGAGCATCGGCCGCAGGTTGTCGGACATGCCGCCGTCGACGGCGACGTAGGTGCGGACGCCGGGGATCTCCTTCACCGTGCCGACCCGGTAGGCGGTGACGCCGGCGTTGCCGACCAGCGAACGCCCGGGCTCGACCAGGATCCGCACCCCGTCGCCGAACACATCGACGACGGCGCGGACCTTGACCTCGACGTAGGAGTCGATCGACGGCGGCTCGTCCTCGGCGGTGTAGGCGATGCCGAGCCCGCCGCCGACGTTGACCAGCCGGCACCAATCGCCGGCCAGCGAGCCGATCGCCTCGATCGCCGGCCGGTAGGGCTCGAGCTCGAAGATCTGCGAGCCGATGTGGGCGTGCAGGCCGACCAGCTCCAGCACCTCGCTCGCCAGCACCCGCTCGATCGCCCGCGCCGCGAGGCCGTCCTCGAGCCCGAAGCCGAACTTCGAGTCGAGCTGCCCGGTCTGCACGTAGTCGTGGGTCGAGGGCTTGATCCCCGGGGTGACGCGGATCAGCACCCGCTGCGGCCGGTCGAGCAGCCGCTCGCAGCGCTCGATCTCGTCGAAGGAGTCGAGGATCAGGTGGCCGACGCCCGCGCGCGCCGCGAACAGGATCTCCTCGTCGCTCTTGTTGTTGCCGTGCATGTGGATGCGGGCCGGGTCGAAGCCGGCGCGCAGCGCCATGTGCAGCTCGCCGCCGGAGGCGACGTTGACCGAGAGCCCCTCTTCGGCGAATAGGCGGTAGGCCGCGGTGCAGGGCAGCGACTTGCTGGCGAAGAGGACTTCGAAGTCGTCGCTGCGCCGCTCGAACGCCTCGCGGTAGGCCCGCGCCCGGCCGCGCATGTCGTCCTCCGCGTAGAGGTAGGCGGGAGTGCCCAGCTCGGCGGCGAGCTCGACCACGTCGCAGCCGGCGACCTCGAGCCGACCCAGCTCGTTGACCCGGCTGCCGGCCGGGAAGACCGTCGACCCGGCGATCGGGTCGGCGACCGCGCCCGCTTGTCCGCGCTCCGTCATCGCCCGGCATTGTGACCGGAAAGGGTCGGGTCGCGGCTAGCGACCGCCGGGGAGCAAGCCGCCGACCGTTTCATTGACTTTTTCCACGGCCTTGTCAACGGTTTCGCCGAGCGGCGATTCCGGCCCGACGACGCCTTCGACGACTTTTTCGGTGGCTTCGGGAACCCCGGTCTGCCCGAGCGCGCCGCCGGTCGCGCCGTCGGCCCCGGAGACGGTTTCGTCGACCGCGCCGGTCACGGTTTTGGAGACCGACGGGCTGCTGCCTCCTCCGCCACCGCCGCCTGGGGATCCGCCGCCGCCGGAACCGCCGCCGGAGCCGGATCCACCTCCCCCGCCGCCGTGCGAAGCCGACCCGTCGGGCGAAGCGGAGGGGCCGGACCGGGCCGCCGTCGTCGGAGCAGACGCGCCGGGATCGCTCGCTCCGGTCGTGCTCCCACCCGGCGAGCGGGAGATCGCGGTGCCCTGGCCGGCGGTCGCAGCCGCGTGCCGGCTCGCGCCCCCGGTTCCGCCGCCGGATCGGCGGGCGCCGGCCGTCGGCGCGGAGCCGCCGCTCCGCCCGGAAGCCGCTGCGCCGGCGCGACCCTGTCCCGCGGCAGGTTCGGCAGCCGAGCTGCTCGCGCCGTTGTCGCCGCCTCCCACCAGGCCGGCCAGGGGCCAGTCGCGCAGCGTCTGCAGCGAGACCAGCGCGACGAAGGCGACAACCGCCAGCCCGATCAGGGCCGTGCCGGAAACTGCGCCTGCGAGATAGGTATGCGCCTGGCGAACCACCCTCGCCTCCAAGTCGCTTGCGATTCCGCCATACCCAGGTTCGCAGGCCGAAATCCCGCTCGCATACCAACTATTTGGACTTTTGGGCGATCTTCAGCCGGACGACGCCTACAGGTAGCCCATCGGGTCGGTCGGCGTGCCGTCGATCCGCACCTCGAAGTGGACGTGCGGGCCGAAGCAGTGGCCGGTGCAGTCGCTGTAGCCGATGACCTGGCCCTGGGCGACGTGCTCGCCGGCGGAGACCGCAAAGCGTTCCTGATGGGCGTAACAGGTCGAGAGTCCACCGCCGTGGTCGATGCAGGTGAAGTTGCCGTAGCCGCCGCTGCTCGCCTCCGGCTCGGTGAAGATCACCGTGCCCGCGGCGGCGGCGCGGATCGGGGTGCCGCTCGGCACCGCGATGTCGATCCCCTCGTGGAACTCGCTGCCGCCGAAGCGTGAGCCGAAGCCGGAGACGACCGGGCCGTCGACCGGCCAGATCAACCCGCTGCCGCCGCCGCCCTGGATCGGCCCGGCCGGCAGCGGCGCCGAGCCGGTCGCGGCCAGCGTCGCCGCCAGTTCGACCTGAATCGAGGCGACTTCGCCGTCCAGCTCTTCTTCTGAGCCTTCTACCTTTTCCAGCGCCGCTTCGCGGCTGCGCCTGGTGGCGACCAGGTCTGCCTGGCGGCTCCGCACGGCGGACCGGGCGCTCGCCAGGGCCTGCTCTTCGGCGGCGACCGCATCGCGGGCGGCTTCGATCGTGTCCTTGGCGAAGCGCAGCCGGGCGACGGTGCGCCTCACCTGGTCGCGCAGCTCGCGCACCCGGCCGGCGACGGCTTCGTCGAGGCCGTGGATGCGGTTGAGGTACTCGGTGCGATCGATCAGGTCCTGGTAGCCGCCGGCGTTGACGATCACGCTGAGGATGCCCGGGCTCCCCGACTCGTACATCGCCACGAGGTGCTCGCGCAGCGCCGCCAGCGCCCGCTCCAGCCGCGCCCGCACCACCGCCAGGTGCCTCCGCGCGACATCCAGTTCGGCGACCGCGTGATTGAGCTCGGCCTGCTTGACCCGCAGCCGAGACAGCACCCCGGCCTCCCGATTGCGCAGCGCCGCAACCTCCCTCGTCAGCCTTTCGATCCGCCCCTTGAAGTGCGAGATCGTCGAAGTCAGAACGCCCCTGCGTTCCCGAACCTTAGAAAGCCTCGCTTCCTTGGCGTCCAGCTTCGACTGCAAGTCCTTCGCGGGCGCCACACCAGCTCCACACAGCAACGCGACCGCAGCAGCAACCAGGGCCACCGCGGCCAAACGAATCCTCAGCATCGTGCGCACGCTAGCGAGGCCCCGATGCCGCTACGCAGCTAACCCCAGAACCTGCAACCCGGCTTGCGAAGGGGGAGTTGGGGTCCCCTACCTACGCGGCAACCGGCTCCGGCTTCTCCTTCATCGCCTCAGCCGCCACTTCGGCCGCGTACCCGAGCCGCTCGCCGTATTCCCGCGCCTGCATGCGCGAGATCACCATTCGCTGGATCTCCGCCGTCCCCTCGAACAGCTGGTAGATCTTCGCGTCGCGGAAGAACTTCTCCAGCGGCGACTCGACGCTCCAGGCGTCGGGGCCGACCAGGTCCATCAGGGTCGTCGTCGCCCACATCGTCACGTCGCCGGCCTTGAGCTTCGACATCGAGCCCTGGCCGCCGCGCATCGGGATCCCGTTGCGGCCCATCCAGGCGGCGCGCTGGACCAGCAGGCGCGCAGCTTCGATCTCGGTCGCGACGTCGGCGAGCGTCTGCTGGACGCGCTGGACCTGCAGCAGCGGCGTGCCTCCCTCGGACTGGCCGTCGAGGTACTCGAGGGTCCACTCGTAGGCCGCCTGGGCGATCCCGAGCGCCGAGGCGCCGACCAGCGGCCGCGTGATCTCGAAGGTCGCCAGCGCATCGGCGCCGCGCGACTTCTTCCCTTCGCGGCCGCGCTGCAGCTTGCGCTCCAGCTTCTCCTCGCCGCCGAGCAGGTTCTCGGCGGGAATGCGGCATTCGTCGAGGATCACCTCGGCGGTGTGCGAGGCGCGGATTCCGAGCTTCGACTCCTTCTTGCCCTGGCTGAGGCCGGGGGTGTCCTTGCCGATCACGAACGACGCCTGGCCGCGGGTGCCGAGGGCCGGGTCGACGGTGGCGACGACGACGTGGACGTCGGCGATGCCGCCGTTGGTGATGAAGACCTTGGTCCCGTTGAGGACCCACTCGTCGCCGTCGCGCTTCGCGGTCGTCTTCAGGCTCTTGACGTCGGAGCCGGCCTGCGGCTCGGTGACCGCGTAGGCGCCGAGCTTGACCTCGTCGCCGGCGCCGAAGCACTCGGGAACCCAGCGGGCGATCTGCTCGGGGGTGCCGGAAGAGGCGATGCCCGCGGCCGCGAGGCCGGAGCCGGAGATCGCCAGGGCGATGCCGGCGCAGCCCCAGTGGAACTCTTCGGCGGAGATCACCTGCATCTGGCCGTCGGAGTCGGCGGCCGAGCGCTGGATCGCCTCGAGCCCCTGGAAGCCCTGCTTGCGCGCCTCCTTGATCACCTCCCAGGGGGTGCTCTCATCTTCGTCGTGCTTGCGCGCCGCCGGGCGGATCACGTCGCGGGCAAAAGCCCGGGCGCTGTCCTTGAACTCCTGCTGCTCCTCGTTAAGCGCGAAATCCACTTCGTCCTCCTCGTCGCTCGGCGGCCTGTTGATTGACTGGTCAGTCAACCAGTCATAGAAAGCTTAGCTGACCGACCAGCCAGGACCGCGCGTGTAGCTTTCCCACCTTGGCAGGCGAGCGACCGATCAACGCGGACGTGCCGGCGGCACGTCCGGCCGAGGAGGCGCCGCGGCCGCGCGCCGAGCCGCAGTCGTCGCCGATCCGGCAGAAGCGCCGGCGCAGGCCGATTCCGGCGGCACTGAAGGCGATCGGCGGCCTCTTCCTGCTCGCTTTCGTCTTCATCGTCGCGGCGATCGTCGGCGGCGGCGGCTCGGGCGCGAGCAAGTCGGAAAGCGCCTCGCCGGCCCCCGTCGAGCAGAGCAACGGGGAGGCCGGAGCGCCCTCCTCGCAAGCGGCAAGCGAACTGGGCTACCCGGGGTTCGCGACCGGCAACACGACCAGGGTCGGCGGCTCAGATCCCGCCTCCAACGCCGCCGCGGTCGCCTTAGCCACCTACCCGTCGAGCGTTCCGGCTCAACGGCCCGACGCGGTCAGCCTCGTCAACGCGGACGACTGGCAGACCGCGATCGCCGCCTCGGTCTTGATGGCTCCCCCGCTCGGCTCCCCCGTCCTCGTCTCCGAAGCCGGCGGGATGCCCGAGCCGACCGTCGAAGCGCTCGACGCGCTCGACCCGCAGGGCGGCAAGGACAGCGCCGGCGCCCAGGTCTTCGCCTTCGGCGGGGCCGCCGCCCCCGCCGACCTGAAGACGACCGCGGTCGGCGCAACCGGCGTCGCCGGCGCGGCGGCGATCGCGAGATTGCGCGACAGGCTGTTCGGAGCGCCGCCGCAGCACGTCGTCGTCGCCCCGGCGGAGGAGTCCTCCTTCGCGATGCCCGCCGCCGCCTGGGCGGCACGCTCCGGCGACCCGGTCCTCTTCAGCGACCCCGGCAAGCTCCCCACGGCGACCGCCGCCGCGCTGAAGCGCCACCCTCACGTCCCCGTCTACGTCCTCGGTCCCTCCTCGGCGATCTCTTCGCAGGTCTTCCGCGAAATCGCCAAGATCGACGACCGCGTGCGGCGCGTCTCGGGCGAGGACCCGGTCGCCAACGCGATCGAACTGGCCCGCTACTCGGACGGCGGCTTCGGCTGGGACGTCAACGACCCCGGACACGGCTTCGTCGTCGCCCGCTCCGACCAGCCGCTCGACGCCCCCGCGGCCGCGGCGCTCTCCGCCTCGGGCACCTGGGGGCCACTGCTGCTCACCGACAGCGCCAGTAGGCTTCCCGACGCGCTGCGCGGCTACCTGCTCGACGTCAAGCCGGGCTACACCACGGACCCGACGCGCGCCTTCTACAACCACGTGTGGGTGATCGGAGACGAGGAAGCGATCGACGTGAGCCAGCAGGCCGAAATCGACGAGCTGGCCGCGCTGGCCAAGATCGGAGGGGAACCATGAGCGAGGCGGAGAGCCCCGACCTGCTGGGCGACGGCCACGAGGTGACCGTCGAGGACGTCCGCGCCCTCGCCGGACCCTCCACGCCGCACTTCGCGCTGCAGGTGCGCAACCGCATCCGGCGCCTGATCGAGCCGCTGCCCGCCGGCCACCCGGCACGGATCGAGGGCGAGCGGAAGATCGCCGAGTTGGAGGAGCTTGCCGAGCACAGCGGCGACCCCCGCGGGACGATGGGCATCGGCCGGCGGTGAAGCAGCCGGCCCCCGGCGTCTGGCGGCTGAAGCAGCGGCCGCTGCCGACGATGCTGGCCCTCACCCATGCCCACCCCGACCACCGAGGAGTGGCGAAGGACGTCTGCGCCGCCGGGACGTGCCGGTGATTCACCACCGTATTGGGCGGTCGATCACCGGCACGTCCGACTATGCTTGCCGCGTGGAGGACGCGATCGAGCACGGTTTCAAGGAGGGCGACAAGGTCTGGGTCGAGGACGGCGAAGGCCGCCACCACCCCGGCATCTTCGTCGGCAACAACGAAGCCTCCGGCTGGTTCGGCGGCGGCCCCAGCGCCTACGTCGCCCATCCGGAGGCGCACCAGGCCGAGGTCGTCTCCGTCTTCCGCATCACCCCCCGCGACGAGTAGACGCTCTGGCCTTTCGGCGTCTGGTCATCGACCTGACTCAGCCGGGCTTGGTCCAGACTTTGTTCACCGCGGTCAGCACGCTGGCGCCACCGGCGGCCGCGGCGGCGGCGAAGAAGAGAAGCACGCAATGCCCGAAATCAGATTCCCAAATTTCGGGTTCGAGATAAGTCGATTTGTAGACAAGCGCCGCTCCCACGACGGCACCGAACAGGGCCGAAAACACGTATCCGACGTGAAAAGTCGGGTCGGCGCCATTCTTCGCTTCGAAGTAGGCGCGTGCGATCAGGGCTGCGAGCGCCAGCAGGGCGGCGACCAGGCAGATTAGGCCTGGAATCCACCACCGGTTCTCACTCCTCTGCAGACTCACTTTCGAGACCCAGGGGAGTACATTGGGCCCGCCGATGCTGACTATGGCCGTGTGTTTGCCGGGGTCGAACTTCTCGGTGGACACCGGGATGGTTACGAAGAGGAGCGACTTTTCCGTTTCGATGGTTTCGGGGCCGAATATGTCCGGATCAAGATCCGTGGACAGCACTTTGGCGTGGATTTCTTCGCTGGGACTCAGGAGGCATTCTGATACTTCGAAAACAAAGATCATCCGCCTTTCGCCGGTCTTGCGCCCGGCGTTGACGTTGGGTTCGGATTCGTTCGCCTTCAGCGTGAGCGCGCCCAGGGTGGGTTCCTTTCCCGCCGCCTTGGACGCCCCGCATGTCGATGCCTGTGCGGAAGACACAAGGCACAGGAGTATCAGGAGGGAGGCACACCCAAGGCACATACCGCGCATAACCCCAACCTTTCGCTCGCTGGACGGACGCAAGTCTCTCGGTTAGACGATCTGTTGTCAACCAACTATTTTAGTGTTCGTAATAGTTCAGTAGCGGACGGCATTCATCTCGACCCGCTCGCCGCGGAACGGCACCCCCTCGGCGATGAGGCGCCGTCGCTGCCGCGCGCCCTTGGCGAGGGATCCGTCGGCGCGGACCACACGCCACCAGGGGAGGTCGGGCTCGGCGCTGCCGAAGAGGACCGAGCCGGCGAAGCGCGGCGCTCCCGGGGAGACATCGCCGTAGGTTCGAACCTGTCCCGTCGGGATCTCCAAAATCCGCCTCAGCACCTCGCCTTCGCGGTCGAGGTCCGGCGTGTCGCCTTTGTCCCGCATACCGACACAAACGCGACACGCGGCGCCTGCCGCTAGGCCGCCCCGGGGCCGAAGGCGTCTATGAGGCGGTTCTGGTACTCGCTCAGCTCCTCGGGGGAGATGAAGTAGGTCGGCGGGGTGAGGAAGAGGCCGTCGGCCCGCTCGGCCGTCTGCTCGACCCGGGCGCGGACCTTGTCGAGCGGGCCGGCGGCGCAGTAGGCGTCGACCATCTCGTCGCTGATCGCCGCCGGGACCGCCGCGAGGTCGCCGCGGCGGAAGGCCTCGCCGGCCGCGACCGCGTTCTCTGCGAAGCCGTGCAGCTCCCAGAGCGGCATGTAGGTCTTCACGGTCGCGTAGAAGGAGATCGTGCGGCGGGCCATCTCGATCGCCCGCGCCTCGTCGTCGTCGATCGCGCAGCAGACGGTCGGCAGGTAATCGAAGTCGCCGCGCTCGCGGCCGGAGCGCTTCAATCCCTGCTCGAAGGAGGCGACGACGACCTCGTCGATCCAGCGCAGGCTCTGAATCGGGTGGCCGATCAGTCCGTCGGCGACGTCACCCGCCATCCGGCACATTCCGCCCTGCACGCCGGCGGTGTAGATCGGCACCGACTCGCGCGGCGCCGGGTGGGGCCGCACCCAGCCCTTGATGTCGATGTCGTAGTAGGACCCCTCGAAGCGGATCGGCTCCCCCGCCCCGGCCTGGCTCATGATCAGCCGCGTCGCCTCGATCGCCTCGCGCAGGTGCGGCGCCGGCTTGCCGTAGGAGGCGTTGTGCCAGGTTTCGTTCAACCGTTTGACGCCCGAGCCGAGGCCGAGCCGGAAGCGCCCGCCCGACATCTCGTCAACGTCGAGCGCGGAGACGGCGAGGATGAAGGGGCTGCGGGTGAAGGCCCAGGCGATCCCGGTGGCGATCCCGATCCGCTCGGTCTTCGCCGCCAGGTAGGCCGCCTGGGTGACCGAGGAGCGGAACAGCTCCGGCGCCCAAACGCATTCCACGCCCGCGGCTTCGGCGCGCTTCGCCTCGGCCTCGAGGTCTGCGACGGTGGTGCCGATCGCGGCGACCGAGATGCGGTCGAGGGCACTCAAGCCGGGGTCGGCGCAGCCGTCTCGGCGAGGACGAGGTCGGCGACCCGCTCGCGATGCCAGCGGGCGTCGCCGAAGGTCGCCGCGTTGGCCTTGCCGCGCTTGAGGAAGAAGTGGAGGTCGTGCTCCCAGGTGAAGCCGATCCCGCCGTGGACCTGGATCGAGGCGTCGGGGACCCGCCAGCCGGCGTCGGACGCGTAGGCCTTCGCCATCGACGCCGCCAGCGGCAGCGACTGCGGCTCGGCGTCGGCGGCCCAGGCGGCGCCGTAGACGGCCGAGCGCGAGTTCTCGGTCTCCAGCAGCATCTGCGCGCAGCGGTGCGAGACCGCCTGATAGGCGCCGACCGGCCGGCCGAACTGCTGCCGGTCCTTGGCGTACTCCACCGCCATCTCCATCGTCCGCTGAGCGACCCCGGTCGACTCGGCGGCGATCGCCACGCAGGCGCGCCAGAGCACCGGCAGGTAGTCCTCCTGGACGCCTTCGAGGGTCGCCTCGGCGTCGACCCGGACACCGTCGAAGCGCACCGAGTAGAGGCGGCGGGTGAGATCGATCGAGCTCTCGGGGGTCACCGTGACCCCGTCGGCCTCGCGCTCGACCAGGTGGCGGCGCCCGTCGGCGGTCGCCACGACGAGGAGGTCGGCCGTGGCGGCGTCCATCACCAGCACCTTTTCGCCGTCGAGGACGGTTGCGTCGCCGTCGGTCCTCGGCTCCATCCCGAAGTCGCCGATCGTCGCGCTGCTCCCGGCCTCGAACAGGGCGATCGTCGCCCGCGCCTCGCCGCTCGCCAGCGGCCGCAGCCAGCGCTCGCGCTGCGCGTCGGTCCCGTTCGTCGCCAGCACCAGCCCGGCGACGGTGCTCGACAGCAGCGGCGAGGGCGCCAGCGCGTAGCCCATCTCCTCGAAGAGAACGGCCAGGTCGACGATGCCGAGGCCCTGCCCGCCCCACTCCTCCGGCAGCGCCAGACCCGGCCAGCCCAGCTCGGCCATCTCCTCCCAGTCTCTTTGCTCGAAGCCGTGCTCGCTCGCGGCCAGCTCGCGGATCCGCTCCGACTTGTAGCGGGCGGCGAGGAAGTCGCGCGCGGTCGAACGGATCGCCTGCTGCTCGTCGGTCAGGTCGAAGTACACGACTAACGCAGCCTCGGCAGGCCGAGCACCCGCTCGGCGATGATGTTCTTGAGGATGTCGGTCGTGCCGCCCTCGATCGAGTTGGCGCGCGAGCGCAGGAAGCCGTACTGCCAGGCGCCGTTGGCGACGGCGTGCTCGGCGCCGCGGTCGAGCGGCGCGTAGGCGCCCTCGATGTCGAGCGCCAGCTCGGCGATCCGCTGGTTGATGTCGGCCCACTGCCACTTGCCGAGCGAGCCCTCGGGGCCGGGGATCCCGGACTGCATCGTCTTGGTCAGGCCGCGGTAGGCGTTCAGCCGCATCGTCTCGGCCTCGATGTTGAGCTGGGCGATGCGCTGGCGGAGGACCGGGTCCTCGGCCGCGGTGCCGCCGTTGACCCGGGTCTCGGCGGCGAGCTCGCCGAGGCGCTTGAGACTGTTGGCGATCTGCGAGATCGCCCCGAAAGCGAGTCCGGCGCGCTCGTTCATCAGCGTCGTAATCGCCACCGACCAGCCGTTGCCGACGCCGCCGACGACGTTGGCGTCGGGGATCCGCGCCTCCTCGATGAAGACCTCGTTGAACTCGCCCTCGCCGGTGATCTGGACCAGCGGCTTGGCCTCGACGCCGGGCTGGTCCATGTCCATCAGGAAGTAGGTGAGGCCCTGGTGCTTGGGAGCGTCGGGGTCGGTGCGGGCGACGAGCATGCACCACTTCGCGTACTGGGCGAAGGTCGTCCAGACCTTCTGCCCGGTGACGACCCATTCGTCACCGTCCTTGACCGCCTTCGTCTTCAGCGAGGCGAGGTCGGAGCCCGACTCCGGCTCGGAGAAGCCCTGGCACCAGATCTCCTCGGCGGTCAGGATCGGCTCCAGGTAGCGCTGCTTCTGCTCGTCGGTGCCGTGGGCGATCACCACCGGGCCGCCCATCGCCAGGCCGAGCACGTTGGCCGGGCTGGGCGCTTCCTGGCGCGCCGCCTCGCCGACGAAGATCGCCTGCTCGATCAGGGTCGCGCCGCGGCCGCCGTACTCCTTCGGCCAGGAGATCCCGGCCCACCCGGCCTCGTGCAGCTTGCCCTGCCACTCGGTGCGGAAGGCCATCACCTCCTCGAGCCCCGCCTCGGGCTCCGGCCCCGGATGGTTCTCTTCCAGCCAGGTCCGAACCTCGTCGCGGAACTCCGTCTCAGAGGGTGAGAGGCTGAGGTCCATCGGCCAGGGAGCATATCGGCCCCTGGCCAGGCAGCCAGGAGAGGCTAGAGCTGACTGCAGACCTTGAAGCCGTATTCCTTGCTCAGCTTCGCGAATTGCCCCAGTGGGGATTTGGGGCCGCTCAATTCCGATCCCGGCTTCGCTTCGATGCCATCGGCGCCTTCTTCCAGCGCGGCGACGATCGCTTCGGCCTGCTGCTCGTCGCCGGTCGGGGCGCTGAGTCCTTCGAGTTCAGTGGTCGCGGTGCGGAGCGGCGGAACCGCGGCCTTCAGGTTTTCTTCTTCTTTTTTCGCCTGCGGCGACTTCGACTTCTGTTCTTTCGGCAGGGTTTTGAGCCTCGCCTGGTATCGGTTGGGGACCTTTTCGCAGATCGCGTCGCCCTGCTTGATGAACGCAGCCTTGGTCAGCGGAGGGGCGCTGCTGTCGCTGCTGGATCCGCAGCCCATCGCGACCGATCCGATCGCCAGGACGGCGGCGAGTACCGAGATGGCTCGCCCGTACACGGCACTTCCCCTTTAAATCGTTTGACTAATCGGGGGTAACCTACAGCCAAACCGGGCTAAGTCAAATCCTCTCGATCAGCGTCCCGGTGCCGAGGCCGCCGCCGCAGCACATCGTCACCAGGCCCATCTGCTTGTCGGATCGCTCCATCTCGTGCAGCAGGGTGGTGATCAGGCGGGCGCCGGTCGAGCCGAGCGGATGGCCGAGCGCGATCGCGCCGCCGTTGACGTTGACCCGGTCCATGTCCGGATCGAGCTCGCGCCGCCAGGCGGCGACGACCGAGGCGAAGGCCTCGTTGATCTCGACCAGATCGATGTCGCCCATCTTCATCCCGTTGCGCTCGAGCAGCTTTTCGGTCGCCGGGATCGGGCCGGTCAGCATGATCACCGGATCGACGCCGACCGTCGTCTGGTCGTAGATCCGCGCCCGCGGCACCAGCCCCAGCGCGTCGGCCTTCTCGCGCGCCATCAGCATCACCGCGGCGGCGCCGTCGGAGACCTGCGAGGAGTTGCCGGCGGTGATCTTGCCGTCCTCCTTGAAGGCCGGCTTCAGGGCGGCGAGGCCCTCCAGGGTCGTCTCGCGCAGGCCCTGGTCGGCGACGTAGGTGTCGCCGTTGACCGCGAAGGGGACGATCTCGCGCTCGAAGCGCCCCTCCTCGGTCGCCTGCGCGGCGAGCTGCTGGGAGCGCAGGCCGAGCTCGTCCAGCTCGGAGCGGGAGATCTCCCACTTGTCGGCGATCATCTCAGCCGAGAGGCCCTGCGGGATCAGGTTGTAGCGCTCGAGCAGCTCGGGCGAGAAGGGCGCCCCGTACTCCTCCATCACCTTGTAGCCGTCGGCGAAGGAGATGTGCCCCATGTGCTCGACGCCGGAGCCGATCGCGACGTCGTGGACGCCGGTGGCGATCAGCGCGGCGGCGAAGTTGACCGCCTGCTGGGCGGAGCCGCACTGGCGGTCGATCGTCGTCGCCGGCGTCTCGACCGGCAGCCCGGCCTCGAGCCAGGCGTTGCGGCCGATGTTGACCCCCTGCTCGCCGAACTGCTGGGCGCAGCCGGTGACCACGTCGCCGGCCTCGGCCGGGTCGACGCCGGAGCGCTCGAACAGCTCGCGGTAGACCTTGGCGAGCAGGTTCGAGGGATGGACGTCCTTGTAGTAGCCCTTCTGCTCGTGGCCGCGGCCGATCGGGGTGCGAACTGCCTCGACGATGACGACCTCGCGGCCGCCGAACTTGCCGTTTCCATTCCCTGACATCGAAGCCTCCGTTCGTCGCCGTATCCCTTTCAGGGTAACCGATTGACTGGTCAGTCAATCGTCGGGGCCGCGTCGTGTGCCCCTCCTCACTCAACTTTTTCGCCGGGCGCGAGCCGGCTCTCGTTGAACGCACTCGGGCGAAAAAGTACAAGCCGTTCGGAGGGGCACACGACGCGGCTACGTGATAGGAACCCGTCCGTCGATGAGCGGGAGCAAGGGATACGACTCGCCCGGGATAGCTGGGAGCGGCGCGATCGCTACGGGCTTGGCTGCCGTAGCCACCACGACCGCCGACACGATCCTGCTCGCTCGCAGCGAGGCGTCCGCTTGGCGGGCGGAGGAGAAGGTGGTTGCCGCCTGCGCCAAGATCGACGGCGCCGAGCCGGCCCGGCTGCGGGTCACCACCGACCCGACGGACCTCTCCGACTGCGACGTCGTCGTCGAGGCGGTGATCGAGGAAGTCGAGCCGAAGGGCGAGGTCCTCAGCGCCGTCGCCGAAGCCTGTCCCGACGCCGACCTGGCGACCACCACCTCCTCGCTCAGCATCGCCTCGATCGCCGCGGCCGCGGGCATCGAGGGGCGCCTCTTCGGCCTCCACGTCTTCAATCCGGTGCCGCGGATGAAGCTGGTCGAGGTCTGCTTCCCGGGCGCCGGCGAGGCGACCCGCGAGAAGGCGCTGGCCTGGTGCGCGGCGCTCGGCAAGACCGCGGTCGAGGTTCCCGACCAGGCCGGCTTCGTCGTCAACCGCCTCCTCTTCCCCTACCTCTTCGACGCCGTGCGGATGGTCGAGCGCACCGGTATGGAGGCGGGCGAGGTCGACGCCTGCATGAAGCTCGGCGCCGGCCACCCGATGGGCCCGCTGGCGCTGCTCGACTTCGTCGGCCTCGACGTCGCCGAGGCGATCGGCGACGCCCTCTACGCCGACTCCTCCGAGCCGGCCCACAAACCCCCCGGCCTGATGGTCGAGATGGTCGGCGAAGAGAAGCTCGGCCGAAAGTCCGGCGCCGGCTTCTACAGCTACGACTAGGCAGCTCCGTGGGGCGGGAGCCGGTCGTCCTTCAGCCGAATTGATGTCGCACGCGCTTCGCGCTTAGCGACGAATGTGCTGCGCGGCTAAAGCCGCGCAAGCTTCAGATTGCATATCGCGGCCTTCGGCCACATTCGGCTGAAGGACGACCGGCCCCCACCCAACCCAAGCCAGCCGGCGGATGAGCCGGCGCGGGACTTTGGTGATGAAGCTGGAGGGGGTGAGAGGGGACGGCAGCGCCCTTTTTGGGAATGTGGCGACAGCCGCGATATGCAATCTGTCTATTGCGCGGCGCAGCCGCGCTCCTACCTCGTCGCTAAGCGCGAAGCGCGTGCGACATCAATTCCCAAAAAGGGCGCCGCCGTCCCCTCTCGTAGCAAGCCTGTGTCGCAGCTACTTCCTGCCGGCGAGGTCCCAGATTACGTCGGCGGGGGAGCAGCCCTGGCGACGGGCGGTTGCCTCGATCTCCTCCCAGGGCAGCTCGGCTTCGGGCAGCTCGTCCCAGCGGGCGAGGTCGAGCGCCTCGACCGCTCCTTTGAGCGCCGGGCCCAGATGTTCCTCGGAGCGCAGCAGCGCCCTCAAGATCTCAAGCTGCTTGTCGCTCAAGCGCACAACCCACATGCGATACCTCCAGGGTTAGGCGTAACGCGGGTTGCTCAGGAAAACTAGGCAGCGGGCCGGACGGAACCGTCGCCGCGGATCCGCACCGCCTCGACCCTGTTCTCGCGCACCGACTCGACCCGGATCGTGTAGCCGTTGGCGGTGATCGTGTCGCCGCGCTTCGGCAGCCGGCCGAGCTCGCCGAAGACGTAGCCGCCGATCGAGTTGTAGGCGTCGCTGTCGACCGGCAGCTCGATCCCGGCGTCGGCGAGATCGCCGAGTGAGACGTGGCCGCGAACGAACCACTCGCCCCCGGCGAGGCGCCGCAGCGCCGCGGCGCGCGGGTCGGTCTCGTCCTCGATCTCCCCCACGACCTCCTCGAGGATGTCCTCGACGGTGACGATGCCGACCGTCCGCCCGTACTCGTCGACGATCACCGAGAGCGAGGTCCGCTGCACCTGCAGGTCGTGCAGGAGGTCGTCGAGCGGACGGGTCTCGGGGACGATCACGGCGTCGCGCACCACCGGCTCGATCCGCGCCTCCGGCCCATCGCTCATGTAGAGGCGGGCGAGGCTGTTGTTGTGGACGATGCCCTTGACCCGGTCGGGATTGTCTTCCTCGATCACGACGAGCCGGGTGTGGCCGGAGGTGACGCAGCGCCGCAGCGCCGTCTCGACCGTCTCCGCCGCGTCGACCGTGACCACCGCCGGGATCGGCGTCATCACCTCACGGGCCTGCTGCTCGTGCAGGTGGAAGACACCGCCGAGCATGCCCGCCTCGCCGGGGTCGAGCGTGCCCCCCATCTTCGAGCTGTCGATGATCTGCTTCAGGTCCTCGGCGGTGTGGTGCTCTTCGATGTCGGTCGGGTCGACGCCGAAGAGGCGGACGATCGAGTTGGAGATCGCGCTCAGCCCCATCGTCACCGGCGCGGTCGCGGCGCGGAACCAGTCGAGCGGCCGGGAGACGCGGCGGGCCGTCCGCTCGGCGTTCTTGATCGCCAGCATCTTCGGCACCTGCTCGCCGATGCTGATGTGGATCGCGGTGACCAGGGCGAAGGCGATCGTCACCGAGAGGCCGACCGCGGCCCCGTGCGAAAAGCCCCCGAACAGCGGTTCGAGCAGCCTCGCCAGCGAGGGCTCGCCGAGGAAGCCGATGCCGATCGAGGCCATCGTGATCCCGATCTGACAAGCGGAGAGCGATTCGTCGATCTCGTCGAGCTGGCGGATCACCGACTCGGCGCCGCTCTCGCCTTCGTCGGCGAGCTGCTCGAGCTTGCCACGCCGGCTGCGCACCAGGGCGAACTCGGCCGCGACGAAGAAGCCGTTGACGGCGACCAGCACGAGTAACAGGACGAGCAGCAGGACGCTCATCGGTTATTTGACCCGGTACTTCGGGGGAGGTCTTCTTCGGCCATTCGGCGTCACGGAATATAGCTGTCGAGCCCGCGGCAACGCCGAGACTGCCATATTTGGCGCGGCATGCGCATCGCCAGCCTGGTTCCATCCGCAACGGAGATGCTGTTCGCCCTCGGCCTCGGAGAGAGTGTCGTCGCGGTCACCCATGAGTGCGACTACCCGCCGCAGGCGCGCGCGCTCCCCCACCTGACCCGCACCGTGCTGCCCTCCGGACTCGACGCCCGGCAGATCGACTCGGCGGTGAAGGCGGCGGTCGGCGAGGGCCGGGCGCTCTACGAGCTGGACGAGGAGCGGCTGACCGAGCTGGCTCCGGATCTGATCGTCACCCAGGCCGTCTGCGACGTCTGCGCCGTCTCCTACGAGGACGTGCTCGAGGTCGCGGCGCGGCTGCCGGGCGAGCCGCGGGTGGTGCAGCAGGACCCGAGCACGCTCGGCGAGATGCTCGAGGACGTGATCCGACTCGGCGAGGCGACCGGCGCGACCGCCGAGGCCCACGAGCTGCGCGGCGAGCTGGAGGGGCGGCTGGCGGCCGTCCGCGCCGCCGTCTCCGGCGCGCGGCCGCCGCGGGTGATCGCCCTCGAGTGGCTCGACCCGCCCTTCGTCGGCGGTCACTGGATCCCGGAGATGATCTCGATCGCCGGCGGCGACGACGTCGCCGGCCCGCCCGGGTTGAAGTCGCCCGAAGTCAGCTGGGGCGCCCTCTCGGGACTGGTTCCCGACGTGGTGATCGCGATGCCCTGCGGCTGGTACGTCGAGGACTCGCGCCTGCAGGCGCTCGAACACTGGGAGCAGATCGCGCGGCTCGGGGCCGGCCGCGTCTACGCAGTCAACGCGGCCTCGACATTCTCGCGCCCGGGGCCGCGGCTGATCGACGGCGTCGAGCTGCTCGGCCATGTCCTCCATCCGGACCTGGTCGACCCTCCCGGCAACATCGGCTTCGCCGAAGTGCGCGCACCACGCTGACACCCAGGGGCCGATCAGCCCTTACGCGACCGCTATCGCGAGAGCTATCGAGAGGAGGCCCAGGGCGGTCATCGCGATCATCTCGTCGGGGAAGTGACGTTTGCCCAGCATGCCGCGCTCGCCGGCGAGGATCAGCAGGGCGCAGAGGAGGCCGGCGGCGAGGCCGCCGAGGTGGGCTCCGATGCTGATCCCGGGGACGCCGAAGCTGAAGGCGAGGTTGAGGAGGATGATCACGCCGATCGTGGAGGCGAGCGCGTCGACGCCGCGTCCGCGGGCGATCACGAAGGCGGCCGCGGTCACTCCGAAGACCGCCCCCGAAGCGCCGATGCTGAGGCTGTCCGGGGAGAGCAGCAGGGCCCCGAACGAGCCCGCGAACAGCGAGACCAGGTAAACCGCGACGAAGCGAGGGGTCCCGACCCCGGGCTCGAGAATTCGGCCGAGGAAGAAGAGCAGGAACATGTTGCCGGCGATGTGAAGAAAGCCGGCGTGGAGAAAGGCGCTGGTGAACAGCCGGTACCACTCGCCTTCGGCGACGGACGGGCCGAAGAGGCCGAATTCGGGGATCAGCGAGCTCGTGACCGTGTTGAACCCGCCGCTGCCGGTGGCGATCTCGGCGAGGAACACGGCGACGTTGATCGCGATCAGGACGACGGTGGCGGGAGCTTTGGCGAACAGCGACGCCTCCCCCACCCCGCGCACCACCCGCGTCCGCTGCCGGGAGCACTCCGGGCAGCGCATCCCCACCGGGGTCGGGGTCATGCACTCGGGGCAGATCGGCCGCCCGCAGTTGGAGCAGGAGACGCCGGTCTCGCGGTCGGGGTGTCGGTAGCACGTCTGCGCCATCGGGGACGGTCGAGCCTACAATCGCGGCGGATGGAGCAGGCGAGCCCGGCGAGACTCTATGCGACTCTGATCGCCGCGGGACTGACGATCTACGGCATCGTCGGCTTCTTCTTCGACTCCTCGTTCGCCGCCCCGGCCGACCTCCGCGACGCGGTCGGGCTGCTCTCGGTCAACGGCTGGGCCAACAGCTTCCACATCCTCACCGGGGCGGCCGGCCTGCTCGTCGCCGGCTTCGCCGCCCGCCGCTACGCGTTCTGGCTCAGCGCCGCCTACGTCGCGATCGCGATCTTCGGCGCCTTGCTCTAACCGCCTCTGTGGAAGCATTTGGGGGTCTATAGACCCCCAAATGCTTCCAGATCCTGGCCGACGTTCAGGGGCGGACGCGCTTCGCCACCGCGCGCAGGCCGCCGCCGGCCTGTTGACGACCGCGGCGGCGGATCTCGAGCAGCACCAGGGCGCCGGTGGCGACCCCGCCGGCGCCGACGGCGACGACCGGGCGGACCCAGTTGCGGGGGTCGCGCAGCGCCCGCAGCTCGCTCTCAGAGAGCTCCTCGGCCCAGTCGGAGAGCTCCTCGGCCGCCGCCTGGGTGACCGCCGCGAGGGTGTCCTCGAGACGGCCGGAGAGGCGCTCGGGCGGCTCTAGCGGGCGCAGCGCGTCGTCGAGCAGGCGCTCGACGTCCCAGGTGCTCCCGGTCAGCCGCTCGCTCGCCTCACTCATCGCTCATCTC
Source organism: uncultured Solirubrobacterales bacterium (assembly GCA_963702955.1). Classification (GTDB taxonomy): domain Bacteria; phylum Actinomycetota; class Thermoleophilia; order Solirubrobacterales; family 70-9; genus VRUE01. Next base: position 1,223,676 of record OY969774.1, read on the forward strand.
CCCCTCGAGCTGTTTGATCGCGCGATGGATCAGGACCTTGGTGGCACCGTCGCTGCGACCGAGCGCGCGGGCGATCTCGCGGTTGTCCATGCCGAGCGCGAAGCGCATGATCAGCGCGTCGCGGCGGTCGTCGGGCAGGTGCTGGAGCTTCTCCATCACCTGACGCAGCTCCTCGCGGCCCTCGGCGATCGCCTCGGTCCCGTGCTTGGCGGGGATCGGCTCGGCGCTGTCGAGCGGAGTCTGCGGCCGCCGTGAGCGGTCCCGGTAGAAGTTGAGCGCCAGGTTGTGGGCGATGCGGATCAGCCAGGGCCGCAGCGGCCGGCCGTCGGACTCGCGCCGCGCCCGGTCGAAGTGGCGGTAAGCCTGCAGGAAGGCCTGCTCGGTGAGGTCCTCGGCGTCGTACTGGTTGCCGACCCGGTAGTAGGCGTAGGAGTAGACATCGCGCAGGTGGTCGCGGTAGAGCTGCTCGAAAGCCCGGTCGAGCTCCGCCTTCGCCGCCGGGTCGAGGCTCGCCGGCTCGACGTTCTCCTGGTCGCTCACGCGCCAAGCCTAGCCTCATGCCGCCGCCCTCTTTCGGCGCTCGACCCGGCGCAGGCCGGCGACCCAGGCGTCGGCGTCGATCTCGCCGCGGATCAGCGCCGCGAGGCCGCTCAGCGCCTCCGCCGGGCTGCCGGCGGAGGCGATCGCGTCGGCCAGCAACGGCACCGTGTCGAGGCCCTCCGAAGCCTGCCCGATCAGCGCCGGGATCTCCGCCGCCGGGGTGCCGCCACCGAGCAGCTCGCCGGCGCGCCGGTTGCGTCCTGAAGGCGCCAGCACGGTCGCGGTCAGGTCTCCCACCCCGGCGAGGCCGGAGAAGGTCTCCAGCTCGGCGCCGCGGGCGATCGCGTAGGAGATGCACTCGCGCCAGACCTGCGCGGTGGCGATCCCGGCCGCGTTGAGCCCGTGCGCCTCGGCGGCGGCGGCGGCGAGCGCGGCGGCGTTCTTCGCCGCCCCCGCCATCTCGACCCCGACCACGTCGCGGGAGCGCTCGCAGACCAGGCCGGCGCGGTCGAACACCTCGCCGAGCTGGTCGCGCAGGTCGGCGTCGCCCGAGCCGAGCACCAGCGCGGCCGAGCCGGAGACCGCCTCGCGGGCGTGGGCGGGACCGCCCAGGCAGGCGAGCGCCCGGGCGCGGATCCGGGCGCCGACGTACTCGGCCGGGAGCTGGCCGAGCGGCGCGATCAACCCCTTGGTCAGCAGCAGGACCGAGGAGCGGTCGCTGACCCGGTCGGCGATCGCGCCGACCGCCTGCGGCAGCGAGCCGGAGGGAATCGCCAGGCAGACCAGGTCGAGCCCGGCCAGCTCGATCTCCGCAGCGGGGCGGACGCGGAGCGAGTCGGGCAGCTGGACGCCCTCCAGGTAGCGCTCGTTCTGGCCCGCCGCCGACATCTCCGCCGCCTGCTCGGCGGTGCGGGCGCCGAGCTGCACTTCGAGGCCGCCGCGGGCGAGCAGCACGGCGACCGCGGTCCCCCAGCTGCCGGCGCCGATCACGGCGGCGCGCCGCATCGGCGGCAATCCCCCCATCTCTTCCCACTGCAGGAGCACGTTGGGCCAGATCCGCGCGGTCACCGACTCGGCCAGCGGCGGCGAGGGGTGCTCGACCCGGGGGAAGGTCATCGCCCGCCCCAGCCGCACCCGCACCCTGCGCGGCCGGATGCGCCAGCCGCGGCGCACGTGCTCGCTGCCGAAGACGGCGGTCGGGAGGACCGGGGCGCCGGTCTGCAGAGCCAGCCGCCCGACGCCGCGCTTCGGCGCCGCCAGGGTTCCGTGGCGGATCCGCGTCCCCTCGGGAAAGATGCAGACGGCGCCGCCGCGCAGAACGGCCTGGCGGGCGGTCTCCATCGCCAGCTCGTCCGACTCGCCGCGGCGGATCGGGAAGGCGCCGAGGCGCGAGAGCAGCCAGCCCTGCCAGCGGCGCTCGAACAGCTCGACCTTGGCGACGTAGTTCATCGGCCGCCGCCAGGGCAAGGTGCCGCCGATCAGGAAGGGGTCGAGGAAGCTGCGGTGGTTGGAGGCGACGATCAGGCCGCCCTTGACGCGGCCGTGATCGCGGCCCGCCCGGCCGAGGCGGAAGTAGACGAGGAAGAACGGCAGCATGAAGACCCTGGCGAGCAGGTAGAGCGGCCGGTTGACGCCGTGGCGGCGAGTGTACTCATGGTAGGCGTTCAGCCGCTCCTCGGTCACGAGGAGCGCTACACGGGGGAGGGACGGCGGTTACCGACCCCTCGCTACCAGGCGCGGTCGATCAGCTCCTCTAGGTCGGAGCGAGCTGGAGGGTCCGGCGTGAAGGCCAGCTCGGGCCGCAGGAGCATCGACTCCAGGGCTTGGTCGAGCTTGCTTCGATCGGCTCCGAGATCGCCCAAGCCAAGTGGATTGCCGCCGAGCTGGAGGACGCGGGCTTCTATGTCTTCGGGATCGGTGGAGAGGGATTCGGCCAGAGAGATGAGGTTGTCGGGGGCTCGCGGGACCATGTAGGCGAGGGCTCTCGGGAGGATCGCTGCGTTGGTCTCGGCGTGGGGGGTGCCGCAGAGACGGACCAGGGTCTGGCAGATCACGTGGTGCATGCCGAAGGCGGCGGAGTCGATCGCGTAGGCGCAGAGCAGGGAACCCTGGGCGAGGGCGGCGCGGTTGCGCTCGGCCCGCTCTTCGTCGAGCGCGGCGGCGATCAGCTCGGCGCCGCGCAGCGCGGTCATCTGCGAGACCGGGTTGGCGAACGGGGTGTAGAGGGAGTCGGCGCCGTGGGCGAGAGCGTTCATCGCGCTCGCCCGCAGCGCCGGCTCGGCCAGGCCGGTCATCGCCTGCGGGTCGGCGATCGCCAGCTCGGGTCGGACCAGAGTGCGAGCGCGGCTCTCGGCACCGGCCGGCAGGCGGTGGATCCCGGTCAGCTCGGCGCCCGAGAGCGTCGTCGGCAGCGCCGCGACACGGGCGCCGCTGACCGCGGCGATCGCCTTCGCGGTATCGATCGTGCGACCGCCGCCGAGGGCGACGATGCGCTCGCCGCCGACGCGGTCGAGCAGGCCGGCGGCCAGCTCGGGCACCTGGCCGGGGCCGACCGCGTGGACCGCCCCCGCAGCCGCCTCCAGCTCAGGCGCTCCGGGCAGGGCGCGCGGCGTGGTCAGCAGCTCGAAGCCGACGAAGCCGTGCTCGGAGAGCAGCTTCGGCGCCTGCTCGACCCCGCCGACGCGGAGGACGACGACCCGCCCGGCGTCCCTCCAGACGAAGTTTCCGTTCACCCGGTCCGGGCGATCCGCGGGTTGACGACCGGCCGCAAGTTCGGCTCGACCTCGGCCCGCAGGTGCTCGTAGTCCGGCGGCAGCGAGAGCTTCTCGCCGAGGTGCTCGAGCGGCTCGTCAACCGTGAAGCCGGGTCCCAGCGTGGCGATCTCGAACAGCACGCCGCTCGGCTCGCGGAAGTAGATCGAGCGGAAGTAGAAGCGATCGATCACCGGCGTCGGCTGGGCGCCGGCGGAGATCGCCCGCTCGCGCCACCGCTCGTGCTCGTCGAGGGTCGATGCCCAGGCGACGTGGTGGACGCTGCCGGCACCCTGCAGGGGACGCTCTGCCGGGGGCTCGTCGTAGCTGTAGAGGCCGCCCCGGCTGACGCCGCGCGCCTGCCAGCCGTCGTCGGTCTGCTCGAACTCGAGCGCCTCCAGCAGGCGGCGGCTCGCCTCCGGCGAGCCGGCGTAGGCGCGCACGGCGTGAAAGCCCTGCAGGGCCAGCTCGGCCGGCACCTCGGGATGGTCGGCGATCAGCGGCTCGTCGTCGACCGCGACAACGGCCAGCTCGTGCCCGAGGCCCTCCGGGTCGGAGAAGCGCAGGGTCTCCCCCGCTCGCTCGGACTCGACGTCGTTGGCGCCGAGCCGCTCCGCCCAGAAGTCGAGCGACTCGGGGGAGCCGACCCGCCAGACGATCCGGTGCACGTCGCCGGAACCGGCCCGCCCGCGCGGCACTCCCGGGAACTCGAAGAAGGTGAGGTCGGAGCCGGCGCTGCCCTTCTCGTCGGCGAAGAAGAGGTGGTAGACGGTCGGGTTGTCCTGGTTGACCGTCTTCTTCACCAGGCGGAGGCCCAGCACCCCGGCGTAGAAGTCGACGTTGTCCTGCGCGTCGGCCGTAATTGCCGTGATGTGGTGGATTCCCTCCAACTTCATCGATGCCACGTATAGCATCCCCACGATGAGCCGCGCCCGGAGACGCACCGTCAAAGCCCTGGTAGTGCTCGGCTCGCTCCTGGCCTTCCTGAGCGTCTTCGCGATCTGGACCGAGCGCCAGGCGCTCAACACCAACGACTGGGTCGACACCAGCGGCCACCTGATCCAGAACGAAAAGATCCGCGCTGCGGTGGCCAGTTACCTGGTCAACCAGCTCTACGCCAACGTCGATGTCGAAAAGGAACTGGAAGGGATCCTGCCGGGCGAACTGAAGAAGCTCGCCGGGCCGGCGTCGGGGGGACTTCGCCAGGTCGCGGGCAACGGCGCCGAAGAGGTGCTGAAGACCTCGACCGCCCAGGAACTCTGGAAGGACGCCAACCGGGCCGCGCACGAACAGCTGCTGGCGGTGCTGGAAAACAAGAAGGAAGCGGTCTCGACCGCGAACGGCGAAGTCACGCTCAACCTCGGCAGCCTGGTCACCAACCTGTCCCAGCAGGTGGGGATCGGGGCTCAGCTGGCCGAAAAGCTGCCGCCCGACGCCGGCCAGGTGACGATCCTGCGCTCCGATCAGCTGAAGACCGCGCAGGACATCGTCGTCGGCATCAAGGGCCTGGCGCTGCTGCTCTCGCTGCTGACCCTGCTCGCCTTCGGCCTCGCGGTCTACCTCTCCCGCGACGGGCGCTGGGTGACGGTGCTGTTCTGCGGCATCGGCCTGGTCGCCGCCGGCTTCGCCGCGATCGTCTTCCGCGAGGTCGCGGGCGGAATCGTCGTCGGCCAGCTGGTCAAGGAAGAAAGCGTCAAGCCGGCGGCCGAAGCCGCCTGGTCGATCTCCACCTCGCTGATGGTCAGCATCGCGACGACGCTGATCGTCTTCGGCGCCCTGCTCGGGATCGCCGGCTGGCTCGGCTCGCCGACCGGCTCGGCCCGCTCGACCCGCCGCTTCATGGCGCCGGCCCTGCGCGACTACGCCCCCTGGGTCTACACCGGCTGGGCGATCGTCGTCTGCATCTACTTCCTCTCGGCGCCGATCCAGAACCTGCGCTCCTTCCTCACCACGCTGATCCTCGCCGGCTTCGTCGCCTTCGGCATCCACGAGCTGCGCAAGCAGAGCGACGAGGAATTTCCCGACGCCAGCTTCGCCGACTACTTCGGCGGCGCCAAGACCGCGGTGGTCGGCGCGGTCAAGAGCGCCAACCTCGGCGAGCGGGCCTCGAAACTGCGCCTGCCCGAGGTGCGGCGGCCCTCCGTCGGCGGCGAGGAGCCGACGACGGAGGTGGTTCCACCGGCGGCTGCGGCCGATCCCGAGGAAGCCCGGCTGCGGCGGCTCGAGCGGCTCGCCGAGCTGCGCGACAAGGGAGTCCTCACCGAGGAGGAGTTCGCCGCGGAGAAGGCCCGGGTGCTGTCAGGCGGCGAATCGTGAGGCGAAAGCCCGCCTCCGGAATCGAACCGGAAACCTCCTGGTTACAAATCAGGTGCTCTGCCAATTGAGCTAGGCGGGCGCGGTGCCGAATATAGAGAGCATGAACGATGGCTCCGGCACTGGTGAGGTCTCTTTCCGGTACCTACTACCCGAGGAGGGGCATCTGGTTAGCGAGGCGATCCGGATCGCCTACGGCGACAGCTACGACGTGCGCTGGGTCTACGACCCGGCGGAGGTCTCGGCGCGGATCGAGGCCGGCACCTACGTCTCGTTCGTCGCCGAGTCGGCGGCCGGGGAGCTGCTCTGCCACGAGGGGATGAGCCTGGCGGCGGCCGGCGACGCGGTCGGCCACTCCGGCCAGGCGGTGACGATGCCGGCGGCGCGCGGGCAACACATCTTCACCCGCACCAAGCGCCACCTGATGGACTGGGCGCGCGAGCGCGGGCTTGCCGGGATGTACAGCGAGGCGACCGCGGCTCACCCCTACAGCCAGCGCGCCAACCTCGAGCTGGGCGCCCACGAGACCGGCTTCCTGCTCGGCTGGATCCCCGCCTCGGTCTCCAACGACGCCGCCGGGGAGAAACGGCGGCGGCAGTCCGCGGCGCTCTTCTACACGAAGCTGAACGACGGGCACGAGCGCGATGTCTACGCGCCCGAGCGCCACCGCGAGATCGTCGGCCAGACGCTGGCGCTGTGCGAGCTGCGCGGCACGCTCGCCGACCCGCCCGCCGAAGCCGAGCTGCGCGCGCAGACCGAGCTCCACGTCGAGGTCAACGCCGACCACAACCTGGCGCTGATCACCGCCCACGCCCCGGGCGCCGACCTGGAGACGGTCGTGGCAGCCGAGCGCCACCACCTCTTCCACCGCGAATGCCTCGACGCCGTCTACCTCGACCTGCCGCTGGAGGACCCGGCGACCGCCCTCCTCGCCGACCACCTCGAGCGCCTCGGCGTCTCCTACGCCGGCGTCTTCCCCAACAACCGCACCGACGGCGACGTCCTGCGGATGCAGTCCCTGCACCGTGCCCGGATCGCCGCCGACGATGTCGCCGTCGCCTCCGACCACGGCCGCGAGCTGCTCGACTACGTGCTCGCCGACCTTCCCTGATGTCACGACGGGGGTGGGGGTCTTGAAGGTGGCGGTGATCGGCGGCACCGGAGCGCTGGGCAGCCTGGTGGTCGCCGAGCTGGTTGCGCGGGGCGACGAGGTTCTGGTCCTGAGCCGCTCGCCGGGTGCGGCAGCCCTGCCGAGCGGCACCTCGCACCGGCGGATCGACCTGGCGAGCGGCGACGGGCTCGCCGAGGGCCTTGCCGGAGCCGAGGTCGTCGTCGATGCCTCCAATGACAACAGGGAGGCTCAGAAGGTGCTGGTCAACGGCTCGAAGCGGCTACTGCCGGCCGAGGCAGGCGCCGGAGTGCGCCACCACGTCGCCATCTCGGTCGTCGGCTGCGACCGGGTGCCGATGGCCTATTACGGCGCCAAGGTCGCCCAGGAGCAGGCGGTCGAATCGGGGCCGGTGCCGTGGAGCCTGCTGCGGGCGACCCAGTTCCACACGCTGCTCGACTGGGCCTTCGCGAGCGCCGCCCGGTTTCGCGTCCTTCCCACCGGCACCGCCAGGGTGCAGCCGATCGACCCCGCGGCGGTTGCCGTGCGCCTCGCCGACGTGGCGCACGGCGAGCCGGCCGGTCGCCTTCCCAGTCTCGCGGGGCCGGCGGTGGAGACCCTGTCCGAGCTGGCGAGAACCTGGCGGCAGGCGAAGGGCAGGAGCCTGCTGCCGGTGCGGATTCCGATGATCGGGCGACGCGGCCGAGCGCTTCGAGCGGGCGGGCTCTGCGAGCCGGGCGCGGCGGCCGCGGGAACCCGGACCTTCGAGGATTGGCTGCGCGATGGCTGAGTCGACGAGATCCGCCCGAATCGCGCGAATCGCACTCTGGGTCCTCTTCCTCTCCGCCGCCTCGATCGGCCTGGTCGCGGCCGCGGCGCCGCACACCTTCTACGCCGACTTCCCCTTCTTCGCCCACTGGGTGGAGATGCTGCCGCCCTACAACCAGCACCTGGTCACCGACGTCGGCGGGCTCTATCTCGGCTTCGCGGTGCTCTTCGCCTGGGCCGCCTGGACGTTGCAGCCGACGCTGGTCCGCGCGGTGTCGACCGCCTGGCTGCTGACGGCGGCAATCCACCTCGCCTTCCACGCCACCCACCTCGACGGCTTCGGCGCTGCCGACGCGATCGCCGAGCTGGCGTCCCTCGCCTTCCTCCTGGCGCCGCCGCTGGTCGCCATCTGGGCGGTCGCCGAACCGCAGCGCTAGGCCGCTACCGTCCGCGCATGGCGGCCGATGGAAAGTCGAGCGACGCGGGGGCCGATAGCGGGCGGATCGCGATCTACGGGGCGACCGGGTTCACCGGCACGCTGATCGCGAGGGAGCTGCGAGAGCGGGGCGCCGACTTCGTCATCGCCGGCCGCAGCCGCGGCAAGCTCGAGGCTCTCTCGGGGGAGCTCGGCGGCGTGCCGATTGCCGTTGCCTCGCTCGACGATCCGGCCGCCCTGCGCGAGCTGCTCGAGCCCTGCGCCGCCGCGGTTGCCTGCGCCGGCCCCTTCACCCTGCACGGCGAGCCGCTGCTCGCCGCCGCGGTCGAGACCGGAGCCCACTACCTCGACACGACCGGCGAGCAGGCGTTCATCCGCCTCGCCTTCGACCGCTACGGCGCACGCGCTGCGGAGACGGGGGCGGCGCTGGTCTCCGGGATGGGCTTCGACTACCTGCCCGGCGACATGATCGCCGCCCTGACCGCGGCTGGGATGGGGCCGCTTGAGGAGATCGCGATCGCCTACCACGTCGCCGGCTTCGCGCCGACCCGGGGCACCGCCCTTTCGGCGCTGGAGATCATGCGCGGCGGCGATCTCCTCTGGGAGGAAGGCGGTTGGAAGCCGGCACCGCGCGGCGCGAACGGCGGCAGCTGGCGCTTCCCGGCGCCGACCGGCGAGGAGCGCGTGCTGCGCTATCCCGCCGGCGAGCAGATCACCGTCCCGCGCCACGTCGAGACCGCGCGCGTCAGGACGATGCTCAGCGGCATGGCGGTGCCGCCGCGACTGACGCCGCTGCTCGCCGCGGCGACGCCCCTGCTCGGGCTCGCAATGCGGGTGGCACCGCTGCGCGCCGCAACCGCGGCCCTGATCAACCGCCTGCCGGCGGGCCCGAGCGAGGAGGCACGCAAGAAGTCGAAGTTCGTCGTCTCCTGCGAGGCGAGGGCGGCCGGGCAGATCCGCCGCGGCACGGTCCGCGGAACCGACGTCTACGGCCTCACCGCAGCAAGCCTCGCCCAGGGCGCGATGCTCGCCGCCTCGCCGGGCTTCGACCGCGCCGGCGCCCTAGCCCCGGCCCAGGCCTTCGACCCGGCTTCATTCCTCACCGCGCTGAGCGACTTCCTGAGCTACGAGGTCAACCCGCTTCCCGCCGCCTGAGGCCTCAGGCAGGAACCTCCCGCGAGTCGAGGTGGGAGGCGACCTTGCGCTTGACCCGCTGCAGGGCGTTGTCGACCGTCTTCGTGTCGCACTCCAGGCGCTCGGCCGTCGCCTCGTAGGAGTGACCGTCGAGGTAGAGCGAGAGGACCCGGCTCTCGAGGTCCGAGAGCACCCCCGAGGTGCCTGAGAGGCAGGAGACGAGGCTCGCCAGCTCCTCGGTCGCGATCACCTGGTTGACCGGGTCGGAGACCGACGGGCCGGGCAGGATCTCGTCGAGGGTGGTGTCTGACTCGCCGGCCGCGGCGGGGGTCTGGCTGAACGAGACGTACTGGTTGAGGGGCGTGTGCTTGTTGCGGGTCGCGGTCTTCACGGCGGTGATGATCTGCCGGGTGATGCAGAGCTCGGCGAAGCTGCGGAAGCTCGACTCGCGGTCGCTGCGGTAGTCGCGAATCGCCTTGTAGAGGCCGAGCAGGCCTTCCTGGATCAGGTCGTCGCTCTCCCCACCGAGCAGGAAGTAGGAGGAGGCCTTCAGCCGGACGAAGCCGCGGTAGCGGCGGACGATCGCGTCGTAGGCGTCGGTCCGCCCCTCCTTCGCGAGGGCGACCAGGTAGTGATCATCAAGCTCAGGTTGAGGGTTACTTTCAAGCGGGCGGGTGGAGCCGTTGAGGCGCCCGGTCGGGAGTCGTAGTTCCTGCGTAGGCGTAGATAGAGCCACAGATCCTTCTCCTTTTCGAGATGAAGGGTCGTGGCGCCGATTACCTCCCCTGAGGCGCCCCTTTTCGGTAGGTGATCTCAGACTCAAGCTGAGGTTCACCCTTTATAGGCGCGGTAGTCTTACCGCCCCGCGGAGTTCTGTCAACCCCGAACTGACGTTCGTGCAACCGCCGTTGCAGTTGCTAGCGCTGCCTGAGCGCCTCGAACAGCAGCGCGGTCGCCGCCGCGGAGACGTTCAGCGACTCGACCCTGCCCCGCCGCGGCAGCGCGAGGAGGCCGTCGCAGGCAGAGGCGACCCGCGGGCGGATGCCCTTCCCCTCGCCGCCGAGGACGAGCACCGTGGAGTCGCTCAAGTCGACCCCCCACGGCGCCTGGCCCGCGTCCGCGTCGCCGCCCCAGATCCAGAAGCCGGCCCGCTTCGCCTCGCCGAGCCAGTCGGCGAGATTGCGGACCCGGGCGACGGCGAGGTGCTCGACCGCCCCCGCCGACGCCTTGCAGACGACCGCGGTCACCTCGGCCGAGCGGCGCTCGGGGATGACGACGCCGGCGACGCCGGCGAACTCGGCCGAACGGCAGATCGCCCCCAGGTTACGCGGATCCTGCACCTGGTCCAGCGCCAGGATCAACCCGCCCTCGCGCCGCAGCAACGCGTTCGGGTCGGCGTAGGGATACGGATCGACCTCGGCAACCACGCCTTGGTGGTCAGGCGAACCGCAAAGCCGCTCCAGCTCCTCGACAGAGGTCTCCGGCGCCCGCCAGACCCGGCGCACCCGTCGCCTCCCCCGCTCCGCCTCCTCGACCGGGCGACGGCCGTAGATGATCTGGCCGTCGGCCACGCTCAGGCCTTTGGGACGAGCTTGGCGCCATCGGCAGAGTCGCGGACTTCATAGCCCAGCTCGGCCAGCTCGTCGCGGATCTCATCGGCCCGGTCGAAGTCCTTCTCCGCCCTCGCCTCCTCCCGCTCCGCCAGCAATTCCGCAGGCGATATCGCTTCTCCCCGCGCTTTCAGCTCAACTTTGGCCGTGAGGGCCGCTTCGCCGGCCTTCTCAGTCGCGAGCGAATCGAGCCCGACCAGCTCGAGCATCTCGCGCACCGCCTCGGGCGCCCCGGCGATGTCCTCGCGGTTAGCTTCCCCAACCAGCTCGAAGACCTCGGCCATCGCCCGCGGCGTGTTGAAGTCGTCGGCCAACGCGTCACGAAACGCACTCTCCCGCGCCGCGACAATCCCCTTCCCGTCGGACGTGCCGGTGATTGACCGCCCAATATGGTGGTCAATCACCGGCACGTCCTCCACGGGGTGCTCGCGGAAGAAGTTGCGCAGGCGCTCGACCCGCGCCGCGGCCTGGTCCATCTGCTCGGCGCCAAAAGCGAGCGGCTGACGGTAGTGGCCGGAGATCAGGTAGTCGACGACCGCCTCGCGGCCATAGCGGTCGAGCGCCTCCGAGAGCTGGAAGATGTTGCCCTCCGACTTCGACATCTTCGCGGCGTCGGTCTCGATCATCCCGTTGTGCATCCAGACCCGGGCGAAGGGTCAACCGGCGGCCTCCGACTGGGCGATCTCGTTCTCGTGATGGGGGAAGACCAGGTCCGAGCCGCCCCCGTGGATCGCGAAGGACGGTCCCAGCTCAGCCTCCGCCATCGCCGAGCACTCGATGTGCCAGCCGGGCCGGCCGGGCCCCCAGGGGGAGTCCCAGGAGGTGTCCTCGCCCTCCTTGTGGGCCTTCCAGAGGGCGAAGTCGAGGGGGCTCTCCTTGAGCGACTCCGACCCGGCCTCCTCGCCCTGATCCATGTCCTCGGTGCGCCGGTTCGACAGCTTGCCGTAGCCGTCGAAGCTGCGGACGCGAAAGTAGACGTCCCCACCGGACTCATACGCATGGCCCGAATCGACCAGGTCCGAAATCAACCCGACGATCCCCCCGATCGTCTCGCTAGCCAGCGGCTCCGCGTCGGGCCGGCCCAGTCCCAACCGATCGGTGTCCTCGAAATAGGCGGCGGTCATCCGCCCCGCAAACTCCTCCGACGGCTCCGAGACGGCTTTCGCCGCCTCATAGATCTTGTCGTTGATGTCGGTGACGTTGACGACCAACTTCGCCCGGTAGCCCTCCGACCGCAAAAACCGGGCAAGCAGAGAGAAGACGACAAAGGGTCGCGCATTGCCGATGTGAATCCGGCTGTAGACAGTAGGCCCGCACGCATAGATCCCAACATCAGCTTCTGGGTCAAGGCTGACGAGACTCCCGCTCAGCGTGTCTTTGATCCGCACCTCCCGCATGGTCGCGGGGATGCTAAAGGGGGAGCGCTAGAACGTCCTGTACCCCGAGGCCGAGGCCTCAGTGCGCGCCCACTCGGGCGCCGTCTCGTCGGCCGCCGCCAGCACCTCGCGCCGCGCCCGCTTGGCGGAAGCCTTGATCTCGTCCTCGGCGGCGCGACGCAACCGCTCCTCGCGCTGTTCGGCCTGGCCGCGGATGCGCTCCGACTCGGCTTGCAGCTGCTCCTCGGCCCGGGTCCGCGCCTTCTCCTCGGCCTCGCCTTCTACCTTCTCGACCAGCCTGCGAACCCGCTCCTCGGACTCGCGGCGCACGTCCTCGGTGCCCTGCATGACCCGCTCCTCGATCTCCGCCTCGAGCCGCACGGCTATCTCGTGCGCCTCGGCGGCCTTGGCCTCGGCCTCGGCGGCGCGCTGCTCGGCGGCCGCCACGCGACGGTCGGCCTCCTGCTGGGCCTTTTCGAGCACCTCGCGGGTGCGCTCCGAAGCCTGTTTTTCGGTCCGCTTTACCGCCGCTTCGAGAGTCTGGTCGGCCTGCGCCTTGTTCGCGGTCATCTGCGTGGTCAGCGCCTCGCGGTCGGCCTCGGCGCGCTTCTGGGCCCGCTCAAAGGCCTGCTCGGAGCGCAGCCTGCCGTCCTCGGCGCGGGCGGCGCGGATCTCGGCCTCACGGCGCATGGCGCGTTCGGCGGCGATCCGCTCGCGGCCCTCCTCGCCCAGCTTGCGCAGCGCCGTCATCGCCCGCTCCTTCACCTCCGCGCGAACCCGCCCGGCGCGCGCGTCGGCGTCCGCCGCACGCTTCTCGGCCTCGGCCAGGCGTCGCTCGGCCTCGCCGACGCGCTCCTCGCCGACCCGGACCCACTGCAGCGCCTGCTCGGCGACGCCGTGCATCTGCTCCGTCGCCTCGCCGATCGCCGTCAGTCGCACCGCGGGTTTGCCCATGCCGAAGCAAGCTACTACCCGTCGCGGAAGCCCCGCCTCCGATGTTGCCGTCAATCCCGCAATTAGCGGACGGCGCTGCTCAGACCGACTTCTCGGCCTCCTGCGCGTGCAGCTCGCGCTTGAGGATCTTGCCGCTGGCGTTGCGCGGCAGCTCGTCGATGAACTCGAATTCGCGCGGCGCCTTGTAGGCGGCGAGGTTGGCCTTGACGTGGGCTTTCAGCTCGTCGGCGGAGACCTCCACCTCGGCCGACGCCACTACGAAGGCCTTCAGCCGCTGCCCGAACTCCTCGTCCTCGACTCCGATCACCGCCACCTCCACCACCGACTCGTGGTCGGCCAGCAGATCCTCGACCTCGCGCGGGAAGACGTTCTCACCGCCGGAGACGATCATCTCGTCGTCGCGGCCGTCGACGAAGAGGCGCCCGGCCGGGTCGAAGTGGCCGACGTCGCCGCTGGAGAGCAGACCGTCGATCGTCTCCTTGCCGCCGCCGCCGGTGTAGCCCTCGAAGGACATCTCGTTGCCGACGAAGATCCGCCCCACCTCGCCTCGCGTCACCGGCCGGCCCTGCTCGTCGTAGATCCCGACCACGGTGCCACGCGGCGGCCGGCCGGCGGTGCCGGGCGCCGCCCGCAGGTCCTCGGGGGTGGCGACGGTCGCGTAGGCGACCTCGGTCGAGCCGTAGAGGTTGTAGACGCTGTCGCCGAAGCGGTCCATCCAGGCGAGCGCCAGCTCCCCTGGCAGCGCCGAGCCCGAGAGTGCGGTGATCCGCAGCGAGGAGAGGTCGTAGGAAGCGAGCGTCTCCTCGGGAAGCAGGAGGATGCGCTGGATCATCACCGGCACCACGGCGAGCACCTGGGCGCGGTGCTCCTGCACCGCCTCCAGCGTCCCCTCCGGGTCGAAGCGTCGCCGCAGCACGATCGTCGAGGCGGTCGGCAGGCTCATGATGAAGTGGAAGAAGCCCCAGGAGTGGAACAGCGGCGCGGCGATCATCATCGTCTCGCGGCTGCGATAGGGGATCTTGTCGATCAGCGCCGCCACCGCGAGCAGCCCGTCGGGACTGGAGCGCTGCGCCCCCTTCGGCGTCCCGGTGGTGCCCGAGGTGAGGATCACGAAGCGCGGCTTGTCGGGCGGCGGCTTCAGGTCGGAGTCGTCGCCCGCCGAGGCGATCAGCGAGTCGAGCGTCGGCGCCGCGGGCTCGCCGTCGACCCAGCCGACCACCCGCTGCACGCTGCTGTCGACGCCGTCGAGCAGCTCCGTGAACTCCTCGTCGTAGACGAGCGCCTTGGGACCCTCGCGCCGCGTCACCTCGACCAGCTGGGGGCCGGCGAACATCGTGTTGAGGTAGAGGGCGCTGGCGCCGATCTTGGCCGCGGCGAGCGTCGCCTCGATGAAGCCGCGATGGTTGCGGCACATGATCCCGACCCCGTCGCCGTAGCCGATCCCCATCCGCTCGAAGGCGTGGGCGAGAGCGTTGGAGCGGCGGTGCAGCTGTTCGAAGGTGAGCGAGCCGAGCTCGTCGATCAGCGCTGTCTCGTGCGGGTAGTGGATCGCCGCAGTCGTGATGCCGAGGGCAGGCGAGGCGCCCCAGCGCAGGAAGGCGGAAACGACCTTGACGGACTTGTCGGGGCGGTGCGGGGCGAGAATGCCGGCCTCGCGCAGAACCTTCACCTCGAATGCTTTGTCCGAGGCCTTCTGCCGCGCCGCCGCCGTGATCGATCCGAGCTTGCCCATCGAGCCGCGAAGCCTATTCGCTCTCCACCGAAGCCACCGCTATGCAGGCGATTCCCTCGCCGCGGCCGATCCAGCCCATGCCCTCGTTGCTCGTCGCCTTGACACTGACCCGGGCCGAGGTCGCCTCGGCGACGATCCGCTCCATCTCACCGCGGTAGGGCGCCAGCCGCGGCTGCTCGCAGATCACCGTCACGTCGATGTTGACGATGCGGCCGCCGATCGTGCCGACCACGGTGCGCAGCAGGTCGATCGAGTCGGCGCCTCGCCAGAGATCGTCGTCGTCGGGGAAGAGGGTGCCGATGTCGCCTTCCCCGGCGGCGCCGAGCAGGGCGTCGATCGCCGCGTGGGCGACCACGTCGGCATCGGAGTGACCGCCGAGGCCGCGCTCGTGCTCGATCTCGACCCCACCGAGGATCAGCGGCCGATCGTCTGCGAAGCGGTGGCTGTCGTATCCGATTCCGACCGGGGACATATCAGCGATTCTCGCCTACCCGGGCGCCCAGGGGCTCCAATCGCCGCCGCCGGCCCTCGAAGACGCAGATCTCCCCCACCCCGAGGCGCTCCAGCAGCTCGATCGCCCGCTCGTAGCCGAAGCCGACCTGCTCGGGCAGGTGGGCGTCGGAGGAGAGCGCAAAGGGGACCCCGGCATCGACGAAGAGTGCGGCCAGCGCGGGTGCCGGGTAAAGCTCGCCGACCGGTTTGCGCAGGCCGGCGGTCGAGAGCTCGACCGCGATCCCGCTCGCCGCGATCGCCTCCACCGCCGGCTCGTAGAAGAAGCGCGGGTCGCGGTCAGGGAGCGGCCGGCCGCGACCCCAGACCTTGACCAGGTCGGGGTGGGCGAGGATGTCGAAGAGGCCGGAGCGGGCGCACTCGGCGAGCGCCTCGAAGTAGCGGCGCCAGATCTCGTCGGCGTCGCCGTCTCCCTTCCAGACGTCCCAGCCCTCGTGGTCGACCGCCGCCTCGCCGACGAAATGGACCGAGCCGACGACGTAGTCGAAGTCGTGGGCATCGAGCAGCGCCGCGGTGCGCCCCTCGGCGCCGGGGACGAAATCGCACTCGATCCCGACCTTCAGGCCGGCCTCGCGAGCAAACGCGCAGTAGGCGTCGAGGTCGTCGCTTGCCTGCTCCTGCCAGAAAGGATGGCGCCAGATCTCCAGCGCCTCGGTAAAGCGGTAGACGTGCTCGGAGACGCCGAGCTCCTCGACGCCGGCGGCGACGGCCGCCTCGCGGTAACGCTCGACGTTCGCCGCGGTGAAGTAGCGCTCCGGCGGCGTGTCCGGCTCGTCCGGCCGCAGATGCAGGTGGTAGTCGGTCAGCACCAGCCCAACGTTACGGCCTGGGGACGTGCGTAGGATCGCGGCATGGTGCATCTGCGGATCGTCGTTCCCGGCTCGCTCTCCGAGCGTGTCGTTGACCTGCTCGAAGCGACCCCTTCGGTCTCGAGCCTGGCGCTGCTCGATGGTGCGGCGCGCAAGCCGCCCGGCGACGTCGTCCTCTGCGACGTCGCCCGCGAGGACGCCAGCGTCGTGATCGCCGACCTGCGCGAGCTCGGCGTCGTCGAGGAGGGATCGATCTCGCTCGAGGAGATCGACTCGCAGATCTCCGCCGCCGCTGACCGGGCCGAGCACGCCACCCCCGGGATGGCCGGCGACTCGGTCGTCTGGGAGGAGGTCGAATCGCGCACCTCGGAGACGATCGAGCTGAACGCCAACTTCCTCGCCTTCATGGTCCTCGCCTGCCTGATCGCCTCGGTCGGGGTGATGCTGGGCCAGCCGGTGCTGATCGTCGGCGCGATGGTCGTCGGGCCCGAGTTCGGTCCCCTCGCCGGCCTCTGCGTGGCGATCGTGCAGCGGCGCGCCGACGTCGGCCTGCGCTCGCTGACCGCGCTCGCGGTCGGCTTCCCGCTCGGCATCACCGCCGCCTTCCTCTTCGGCCTCTTCGCCAAATGGACGGGCCTGATCGGCGCCGGCTTCCAGCTCGGCGACCACGCCCTCACCTCGTTCATCTCCGAACCGAGCACCTTCTCCTTCATCGTCGCCCTCTTCGCCGGGGTCGCCGGGATGCTCTCGCTGACCGCCGCCAAGTCGGGAGCGCTGGTCGGGGTGCTGATCTCGGTGACGACGATCCCGGCCGCGGCGGCGATCGGCGTCGCCGCGGCCTTCGGCGACTGGTCCGACTGGCGCGGGGCGATCGCCCAGCTGGCGATCAACCTCAGCGCGATCTCAATCGCCGGAGTAGCGACCCTGAGGGTGCAGCGACTCGTATACCGGCGCCGCCGCGACCGCCATCTCAGCGACGGCTCGCGCGCGGTCGCCGGACTGCCGACCGACGCACCGGGGCGGAGAGCGCGGTGAGCCCCACTCGCCAACTGGCGATCATGCTCGCCGCCTTCGCCGCCGGCACCGTGCTCGCCGCCCTGCTGGGCGCGATCAGCTTCGGCGCCGCCCTCGGAGTCGGCCAGCTCTTCTTCGCCGCCGCCCTGATCTGGGTCTTGCTGACCTAAGAGGTCATCCCGGTAGGGGTGGAACGTCTTGTACTTTTTCGTCGCGCGCGGCGGGCGACAGCCCAACCCCGCCACACCGAAAAAGTTAAGTGGAACCCCTACCGGGATGGCCTCCAAGGAGCAGCTCGGCAACCCGCAGATCGAGCGGCGTCGTCACCTTGAGGTTCTCCGGCGGCGCCGGGTGGATCAGTACCCGTCCCCCGGCCGCCTCGACCAGCATCGCCTCGTCGGTCGCCGCCGCGACCGCGCCGGGATCGCCCGCCAGCGCAGCGCGCAGCGCCTCGACCCGGAACACCTGCGGCGTCTGCGCCGCCCACAGCCCCTCGCGGTCGATGGTTCGCTCCACCTCGATGGAAGGATTTGGGGCCCTATCGACCCCCAAATCCTTCAACTTGCCTGCCGGGGCAGCCCGCTTGATCGTGTCCGTCACCGGGGTGGCGGCGATCGCGCCGTCGGCCTCCTCGTCGGAGGCCAGGGTCGCGACCACGCCCTCGACGAGCCCGGGCGTCACCAGCGGCCGCGCCGCGTCGTGGATCGCGACCAGCTCGGTGCCCACGGCCTCGAGCGCGTTGGCGACCGATTGCGAGCGGGTGGCGCCGCCCTCGACCACGCCGAGGTCGTGCCCGCCCAGCTCGTGGACGTGCCCGGGAGGGCAGGCGACGACGATCGAGCGCACGCCCGCCGCCGCCCGCAGAGCGGCGATCGACCACTCGACCAGCGGCCTTCCGGCCAGCGGGACGAAGGCCTTCGGGCCGCCGGCTCCGAGTCGCTCCCCGGAGCCGGCGGCCGCAACGACCGCGGTGACGGACGCTGCGCTGGGGCTACGCCGTGGCGGCGAAGCGCTCCTCCAGCAGCCCGTCCAGGTACTCCTCCGCGCCTTCCTCGTCCTTGTCGAGCGCGTACATGAACTCCGACGCGAGGATCTTCTTGGCCCGCGTGTACATCTGCTTCTCGCCGGTGGAGAGGCCCTTCTCCATCTCGCGAATCGCCAGGTTGCGAACCACCTCGGCCAGCTCGAACACGTCGCCGGTCTTGATCTTCTCGCGGTTGTACTTGAAGCGCCGGTTCCAGTTCTTCGGCATCTCCGAGACGTCGTCGGTGAGGACGTCTGTGACCTTCTTGATTTCCACCTCGTCGATCACGCGGCGCAAGCCGGCCTTACCCGCGTTCTCGCAGGGGACCATCACCGTGAGTTCGTTGTGGAGGATCTTGATCGTGAGGTAGTCACGCTCCTCCCCCATCAACTCGCGGCTCTCTTTCTTCAGCACCAGGCCTGCCCCGTGGTGCGGGTAGACGACCTTGTCGCCCTCCTCGAAGTCGCAGACGTACGGAACGTCCGCCTCGGGGATCGCTTCTACTGCCTCCTCTAGCTGGGGAATCGCTAGCTCCTTTCGATTGTGCGACAGCGCCATTCGCCGTCAACTCTGCAAGTACCGGTCGACCAGGTCGACCTCCTGAAGCCTCCGCAGGCCCTCGCGGATGTCCTTCGCCCGCGTCGGGCCGACGTCTTCGACCGCCTCCAGATCGGTGTCGGAGGCGGCGAGGATCTCCTCCAGGCCGCCCATCTCGCGGATGATCTTCTGCACGACGAGCTTGGGAATGCGGGGGATACGGCCCATCACGCGGTAACCGCGCGGCGCCACCGGAAAGTCGAGCGTGTTGAGCTTGCGGTCGTAGCCGAGCAGCTCGCCGAGGCGGCCGAAGTCGAGCACGTCCTCGTGCGGCATCCGCGACAGCGACTGCAGCACCGTCGCCAGGTTCTGCTCGGAGTCCTCCACGCTGTAGTCGCGGATCAGCGCCGTCTTGTCGGCGGCGACGCCGACCATCGTCTCCTCCAGCTGCATCTCGATCAGCCGCCCCTCGGTGCCGAGCTCGACGATGTAGCGCTCGACCTCGACCGCCATCCGGGTGACCAGCTCGGCCCGCTGGAGGGCGGTGAGGGCGTCGTAGAGGACGCCGCCGCCCTCGAACTCGAGCATGGTGAGGCGGTTCGAGACCTGTTCGAGCCGCTCGCGGTACTTCTCCAGCGTCGCCAGCCCCTGGTTGGCCTTGGCCAGCACGGCGGGGATCTCCTGCAGGATGTACTTGGTGCCCTCGATGTAGAGCGAGACGACGTCGCGGCGCTGGGAGATCGCGATCACCAGCGCCTCGGTCTGTTTGGAGACGCGCTCGGCGGTGCGGTGGCGGGTCCCCGTCTCCGAAGAGAGGATCGTCGGGTCGGGCATCAGCTGGACGTTGGCCCAGACGATTTTCGTCGCCTCGGCGTTGAGGACGATCGCCCCGTCCATCTTCGCCACCTGGTAGAGCATCGCCGGCGTGTAGTCGATGCCGAGCTCGATCCCGCCGGAGAGCAGGTGGGAGATGTCGCCGGGATCGCCGACGACGATCAGGCCACCGGTGCTGGCGTGGACGATATTGTCGAGGCCCTCGCGCAGCGAGCCGCCGGGAGCGACAACGTCCAAGGCCCTTAGAAGCCGGGGATCCTGTCGTTCCGCTAACTCGTGAAGCTCATCCCCTGGCAGCGAAGACATCGCCGTCCAGGATGCCAAATTTCGCTCTGCAATGCGGTCTGACTAAGACCTAGTGGACAGGTCGGAATGGACGTTGTCAAGTGGATCGGTCACGTAGGAGTCGCTTTTAGAGATGGGAGTGGCGGTGGCGAGCGTGTTGCTCCGGCGGCGGGGGGCGGCCGGTGTCGCGGACGAAGGCCCAGGTTAGGGCGACGCCTAGGGCGCAGACTGCGGCGAGGACCCAGGTCGAGTCGCCGACCGCTGCCGAGAACGAGTCGCCGCCCTCGAGGAGAGCGTGAAAGACGGCGCCGGTGACCGCAAGGGCGATCGTGCCTGCCATCACCCTGTCCATCGCCAGCACGCCGGAGGCGATGCCCACCTTCTCGCGCGGCATCGCCGCCATCGCCGCGGTCGACATCGGCGCGTAGACCAACCCCAGCGCTATGCCGAACGGGAGGTAGCCGGCGAGCAGCAGCGCGTATGAGCTTCCCGACTCGAGCTGGGTGAGGACGAGCAGCCCGACCGTCCCGCAGACCATCCCGGCGGTCATCAGCGCCCGCGCCCCGAAGCGGGCGATCAGCCGCGCCGAGAAGGGGGAGACGAAGACCATCGGCACCGTCACCGGGAGGATCATCAGGCCGCTGACGATCGCCGAGTGGCCGCGCACGTCCTGCAGGTACTGCGGCTGGAAGAACATCACCGACCAGTAGGCGCCGACCAGGCAGAAGGCGGCGGCGCTGGCGCCGAAGTAGGGGCCGTTGCGGAACAGCGCGAAGTCGACGATCGGGTCGGCGACCCGGTGCTCGACTCGCCAGAAGGCATAGAGGGAGGCCGCGCCGAGGACGGCCAGGGCGGCGATCGCGCCGCCGCTCCAGACCCGGGCCTGGATCAACGCCAGGACGACGGCGCTAAGCCCGATCGCCAGCGCCGCCAGCCCCGCCAGGTCGACCCGCCGGCCGGACCCGGGGTCGGTGGACTCGGGCGCGGCGATCCAGACGATCGCCGTGCCGAGCACGGAGACCGGCAGGTTGATCCAGAAGATCAGCCTCCAGTCGAGGTCGACCAGGGCGCCGCCGACGAGCGGGCCGATCCCGAGCCCGACGGCCGACACCGCCGCCCAGATTCCGAGCGCCCGAGCCTGCTCTCGCGGCGGGAAGGCGTTGCAGACGATCGCCAGCGAGAGCGGCAGCATCGGCGCCGCTCCCACCCCCTGGAGGATGCGGCCGAAGATCAGCGTCAGCTCGTCTCCGGCCGCGCCGGAGACGGCCGAGCCGAGGCCGAAGAGGACCATCCCGACGAGGAAGAGCCGCTTGCGGCCGAACTGGTCTCCGAGCCGGCCGGCGGTGACGACCAGCGCGGTGATCACCAGCAGGTAGCCGTTCATCACCCACTGCAGCCCGGCCGAGGTCGCATCGAGGTCGTGGTGGATGCTGGACAGCGCCAGCGCCACCACAGTCGAGTCGAGCATCAGCAGGAAGAGGCCGGCAGAGGTGCCGGCGAGGGTCCACCAAGGACGCGTGCGCTCGTCGATCCGCCACATCGCCGCCGACGCTATCCGCGCTCGCGGATGGCTCAGCTCGGGGCGCCGACGAGGTCGCGGCCGGGGTCGATGCCCCAGCGCTCGCCGACCGCGGCCAGCTCGGCGTCGAGCGACCAGCGGTCCGGGCGCTCCGCCCCCTCGTGCTCGGGGCTGGCGCCCTTCAGCGCCATGCAGCCGCTGTTGTCGCCGATCGCGCGGATCTCGGCGACGTCCTCCTCGCTCAGCCGCGGCTCCACCGGCAGCCTCGCCAGTTCGACCCGCTTGGCCTCGATCGGGCAGGCCTCCGCTCCCGCCTCCTGGACCAGGGTCGGCGCGACGCACTCGACCGCCGGGTGGGCGAGATTCCACTGGCAGGCGAGCTGGATCGGGGTGAGCCGGGCGCGTTCGGCGATCGGCAGCACCCGCTCCAGCCGCTCGACGCCGGCCTCGATCCAGCCGGGCGGGCGGAAGGCGCGGTGATCGCCCTGCGCCAGCTCCATGCCGGGGCGCAGGTCGCCCCAGAAGAGGCCGCCGTAGTCGACCACCCGGGTCAGCACCTTGACGTCGTTGCGGGCGGCGGCGTCGAGGCACAACTCGCCCGGCCAGGGCTCGAACGGGTTGAGGATGATCATCGCCCAGTCGATCCGCTCGCCGAAGCGCTCGATGCAGGAGATCAGGTCGAGGGTGAAGCCGTTGGCGGGGCCGGGCGCGACGCCGATCTTCGCCGCCAGGCCGGCCTCGCGCAGCGCCGCCATCCCGTCCCAGACGGCCTCGCTCGAGTAGCCGGTCCGGTCCGGGTTGTGGAGCAGCAGCAGGTCGAAGCGCTCGGCGCCGAGCCGCTCCAGGCTGCGCTCGGTGGCCATCCGCAGGTAGGCGGGGTACTGCTCCGGTCCGCGCAGGCGCGGGTCGGTGAAGCGAGGAAAGCCGCGCGGCCCGTCGCGCTCGCCCTCGTAGAAGTCGTGACCGACGGCGCCGATCAGCGAGTAGTCGTCACGCGGCACGCCGGTCAGGGCGCGGCCGAGGACGCGATCGGCATCGCCCTGCCCGTAGGTGTCGGCGCTGAGGACGGTGTCGATCCCGCCGCCGGGCCGCAGCAGCGCTTCCAGCCGCTCCTCGGCGATCGCCTCGCCGAAGCGCAGGAACCTGCCGCCGCTCCAGGTGCCTATTGCCGTGCGGCCGGGCTCGCGCATCGGGCTCTGCGGCGGGCGCTCAGCCCTGGTCGTCGTCGCCGGGTCGATCGTCCGGCTGCGGCTCGCCGTCCTCGCCGCCCTCGTCCTTCTTGGCACCGGCGCCGACGCCGACCTTCTCCGGCTCGGGCTTGTCGGGCTTCGGTTTCGGCGGCTTCTTCGGCGCGACGATCCTCAACTTCAGCGGCTTGTCCTCCTCGTCGCCGGAGGGATCGCGCTCGACCAGCACGGTCGAACCCGGCGTCATCTGGCCCTGGCGCAGCACCTCGTCGGCCAGCGGGTCCTCGATGTAGCGCTGAATCGCGCGGCGCAGCGGCCGGGCGCCCATCGAGGGATCCCAGCCTTTGTCGACCAGGAGGTCCTTGGTGTCCTCCGACAGCTCCAGCTGCAGCTCGTGCTCGGCCACCTGGACGCGGACCCGGTTGATCATCAGGTCGACGATCTCCTTCACCTCTTCCTTGGCGAGCTTGTGGAAGACGATCACCTCGTCGATCCGGTTGAGGAACTCGGGCCGGAAGACTTTTTTCAGGTCGCTCATGATCCGGTTCTTCATGTCGCCGTAGGACATCCCGGTCTCGTCGGCGACGGTGAAGCCGATCGAGGTGTTCTTGGCGATCTCCGAGGCGCCGATGTTCGAGGTCATGATCACGATCGAGTTGCGGAAGTCGACCGTCCGCCCCTGGGCGTCGGTGAGCCTGCCGTCCTCGAGGATCTGCAGGAGGATGTTGAAGACGTCGGGGTGGGCCTTCTCGATCTCGTCGAGCAGCAGCACGCTGTAGGGCTTGCGCCGCACGGCCTCGGTCAGCTGCCCGCCCTCGTCGTAGCCGATGTAGCCGGGCGGCGAGCCGACCAGGCGGCTGACCGCGTGCTTCTCCATGTACTCGGACATGTCGATCCGGACCAGCGCCTCCTCGTCGCCGAAGAGAAACTCGGCGAGGGTGCGGGCGAGCTCGGTCTTGCCGACCCCCGAGGGGCCGAGGAAGATGAACGAGCCGGCGGGCCGCTTCGGGTCCTTGATCCCGGCGCGGGAGCGGCGGATCGCTTTCGAGACGGCGGTGATCGCGACCTCCTGGCCGATCACCCGCTTGTGCAGCTCCTCCTCCATGCGGATCAGCTTCTTGGTCTCGGCCTCGGTCAGTTTGAAGACCGGGATCCCGGTCCACATCGAGACGATGTCGGCGATCTCCTCTTCGCCGACGTCGGGCCGCTCGGCGCTGTCGCCCTCGGACCACTCGTCTTCGAGCTGGCGCTTGCGGGTCGTCAGCTGGCGCTCGGTGTCGCGCAGGTTGGCGGCTTTCTCGAACTCCTGGGCCTCGATCGCGGCCTCCTTTTCGCGCCGCGTCTTTTCCACTTCCTCCTCGAGGTCGCGGTAGACGGGCGGCGCGCTCATCGACTTGATCCGCATCCGCGAGGCGGCCTCGTCGATCAGGTCGATCGCCTTGTCGGGCAGGAAGCGGTCGGAGATGTAGCGGTCGGCCAGCTCGGCGGCGGCGGAGAGCGCGTCGTCGGTGATGTTCACCCGGTGGTGCTGCTCGTAGCGTTCGCGCAGCCCCTCGAGGATCTTCACGGTGTCCTCGACCGAGGGCTGGTCGACTTTGATCTGGGCGAAGCGGCGCTCCAGCGCCGAGTCGCGCTCGAGGTATTTGCGGTACTCGTCGAGCGTCGTCGCGCCGATCGTCTGCAGCTCGCCGCGGGCGAGCGCCGGCTTGAGGATCGAGGCGGCGTCGATCGCGCCCTCGGCGGCGCCGGCTCCGACCAGGTTGTGGAGCTCGTCGATGAAGAGGATGATGTCGCCGCGCTGGGTGATCTCTTTCATCACCTTCTTCAGGCGCTCCTCGAACTCGCCGCGGTACTTCGAGCCGGCGACCAGCGCCGCCAGGTCGAGCGTGTAGATCTGTTTGTTGCGCAGCAGCTCGGGCACCTCGCCCTTGTTGATCCGCGCCGCCAGGCCCTCGACCACGGCGGTCTTGCCGACCCCCGGCTCGCCCAGCAGCACCGGGTTGTTCTTGGTCCGCCGGGAGAGGATCTGCATGATCCGCTCGATCTCGGTCTCGCGGCCGATCACCGGGTCGAGCTTGCCCTCCTCGGCGAGCTTGGTCAGGTTGCGGCCGAACTGGTCGAGCAGTTTCGAGGACTTTTTGCCGCTGCCGCCCTCGCCCTGGCCGCCGGCGCCGCCGCCCTGGCGGCGGCCGCCGGGACCGGACAGCATCCGGATCACCTCGTTGCGGATCTTGTCGGAGTCGGCGTCGAAGTCGAGCAGGATGCGGGCGGCGACGCCCTCGTTCTCACGCACCAGGCCGAGCAGGATGTGCTCGGTGCCGATGTAGTTGTGGCCGAGCGAGAGCGCCTCGCGCAGGGCGAGCTCGAGCACCTTCTTGGCGCGCGGCGTGAACGGGATCTGGCCGGAGGTGACCTCCTCGCCGGAGCCGACGATGCGGACGACCTGCGAGCGCACCCGCTCGGTGGTGATGTCGAGCGACTCGAGCACGCGGGCCGCAAGGCCCTCCTCCTCGCGCAGCAGGCCGAGCAGGATGTGCTCGGTGCCGATGTAGTTGTGTTTGAGCGTGCGGGCCTCTTCCTGGGCCAGGACCACAACCTGTCGGGCTCGCTCGGTGAATCTCTCGAACAAAGGGCTTCCTTAACCTCTCAATTGGTCAACGCAGTCGGTGGTCGGAAGTACCGCAGACGCCCTTCGGGTATCGGGAGGCGTCCATGTGTCCTTTACACGATACCGAGCGCGTCACCCCGGCCCCGGTACCTCGATTACCGCTGATAGCGGCTTTTCGCAGGTCGTTTTGCGGTCTTCAGGAGCGCATCGCCGGAAAGAGGATGACCTCTCGCAGGCTGCGAGCGCCCGTCAACATCATCGCAAGCCGGTCAATGCCGAGCCCGACACCGCCGGTCGGCGGCATCCCGTGCTCCAGCGCCTCGACGAACGACTCGTCGTAGGGCTGCGCCTCTTCGTCTCCCCGCGCCAGCTCGGCGGCCTGCTGCTCGAAGCGGCGGCGCTGCTCGTCGGGATCGTTCAGCTCGGTGAAGGAGTTGGCGATCTCGATCCCGCCGACGAAGGCCTCCCAGCGCTCGACCAGTCCCTTCTCGCTGCGGTGCGCCTTGGCGAACGGCGACAGCTCGACCGGGTAGTCGACGACGAAGGTCGGCTGCACCAGCTCCGGCTCGACCGACCTGGAGAGCAGGCCGTCGACCAGCTTGCCCCAGCCCTCGGCCGGGTCGGGCTCGGCGCCCATCGCCGCCGCCAGCGCCTCGCGGGTCGGGTGCTCGGCGACGTCGACGCCGGTCCGCTCGCGGATCGCCTCGCGCAGCGTCACCCGCCTCCAGGGCGGGGCGAGGTCGATCTCGACGCCGTCCCGCTCGACCACGGTCGTCCCCAGGACCCGCTCGGCGACCTCGGCCACCAGCAGCTCCAGGTCGTGGGCGGTCTTCTCGTAGTCGGCGTAGGCCTCGTACCACTCGAGCATCGTGAACTCGGGGTTGTGCTTGTGCGAGACGCCCTCGTTGCGGAAGTCCTTGCCGAGCTCGTAGACGCGGTCGATCCCCCCCACCACCAGCCGCTTCAGGTAGAGCTCGGTCGCGATCCGCAGGTAGAAGTCGCGGTCGAGCGCGTTGTGGTGGGTGACGAAGGGGCGCGCCAGGGCACCGCCGTAGAGCGGCTGCAGGACCGGCGTCTCGACCTCGACGAAGCCGTGTTCGTCGAGCCGGCGGCGCGTCTCGGAGATCGTCCGGGCGCGGATCGCGAAGATCCGCCTGCTCTCCTCGTTGGCGAGCAGGTCGAGCTCGCGCTGCCGGTAGCGGGTCTCGACGTCCTCGAGCCCGTGGAACTTGCCGGGGGGCGGCCGCAGGCTCTTCGCCAGCAAGCGCCAATGGTCGATCGCCAGCGACAGCTCGCCGCCGCGGCGGGTCGCCATCGCCGTCCCCTCGACGCCGACGAAGTCGCCGAGGTCGAGGTGGACGAGCAGCCCGTATGGCTCCTCGCCGAGCTGATCCTCGCGGGCGTGCAGCTGGATCTGGCCGCTGCCGTCGCGGATGTCGAGGAAGCAGGCCTTGCCGTGGCCGCGGCGGGCGACGATCCGCCCGGCGACCCGGTGGCGGGAATCGGTCTCCAGGCCGGCCTCCAGACCCTCGTGCGCGGCCCGCACCTCGGCGATGTCCTCGCGTTCGGCGAACTCGTGTGGGAACGGATCGATCCCCGCCTCGCGGATGCGCTCCAGCTTCTCGCGGCGGTCGCGGAGGACGTCGGAGAGCTGCTGCTCCTCGGGCTCGCTCATCGTGCGCGAGCCTATTCGACCGCTACGCGGACTCGATCTTGGTGATTTTGAATTTCTTCTTCGGCCCGCGCGGCACCTCGACCGTGACCACGTCGTTGCGCTTGTGGCCGATCAGGGCTTTGCCGATCGGCGACTCGTTGGAGAGTTTCTGCTCCAGCGGGTTGGCCTCGGTCGAGCCGACGATCTGGAACTTCTGCGAGTCGCCCGTCTTCTGGTCTTTGACGTGGACGATCGAGCCGAAGCCGACCTCGTCGGTGTCGACTTCCTTCTCGTCGATCACCGTGGCGCGGCGCAGCCGCTCCTCGAGCTGGGCGATCCGCCCCTCGAGCAGCGCCTGCTCGTTCTTGGCGTCGTCGTACTCGGCGTTCTCGGAGATGTCGCCGAATTCGCGCGCCTCCTTGATCCGTTCGGCCACCTCGCGCCGTTTGACGGTCAACAGGTGCTCGATTTCCTCTTTGAGCTTCTCGAGCCCTTCCGGGGTGATTACGGCCTGCCGAGTCACGTTGCTGCCCTCGCTTTGCTTGCTGGACGGTGGGAGACGTCGCTCCCAGATCGAAAAAACGCCCGGGTGCGACGCCTAAGCGCGCCACACCTGGGCCGGAAGTCGCGGGATTATAGCGAGGCGCCGGAGCCGGCACTCAGGGGAATTTGGGCGCCGATCAGCTGCCTGGCGCGGGGCAGGTCGGCGCTGCGCTGAAGCTCCTCTGCGACCTCGGTCGAGACGCCCAGCGACTCGACGTACCAGGGGTAGAACTTGCGCAGGTAGCGGGCCGCGCGCTGCGGCCCCAGGTGCTCCTCGGCGCGATCGATCGTCCACAGCAGCTCGGCGACCACCTCCTCGCGCGAGGGCGGCGCGGCGCGGCGGCCGGTCAGCTCCTCGAACAGCCACGGGTTGCCGAAGGAGCCGCGGGCGATCATCACCGCGTCGGCGCCGGACTCGCGGAAGGCATGGCGCGCCGCGTCGGCGCTGTCGAGCCCGCCGGAGACGATCACCGGCACCTGCAACCGCTCGGCAAGCTCGCGGGTGAGGGCGTAGTCGGGACTGCCCTTGTGTTTGGTCGTCGCCGGACGCGGATGGAAGCCGATCGCCGCCGCCCCGCCCTCCTCGGCCAGGCGCACGGCGAGGTCGAAGCCGGAACGGTCGCCGGGCCGCAGCCCGGAGCGCAGCTTCACGGTCACCGGCACGCCGCCGCCCTCGCGGGCGCCGCGCAGCAGCGCCAGGGCGAGGTCGGGGTCGGCGAGCAGCTCGACGCCGGCGCCGGTCTTGCGCACCTTGCGCACCGGGCAGCCCATGTTGATGTCGATCAGGTCGGCACCGGCCTCGGCGGCGACCGCGGCGCCGGAGCGCATCACCTCGGGATCGTGGCCGAAGAGCTGCACCGAGACCGGGTGCTCGTCGGGGTGGATCCGCATCAGCTCGCGCAGGGTGCGCTCGTTGCGGTAGTGCAGGCCGAAGCTGGAGATCATCTCCGAGACCGCGAGCCCCGCCCCGTGCCGCTTCGCCTGCAGGCGGACGAACCAGTTGCCGATCCCCGCCAGCGGCGCCAGCAGGACGCGGTTGGCGATCTCGACGCCTCCTATTTCGAAAGGGTCGGTGAGCTCCGGCGGCGTTTTACGTATTTCGTTCATGGATGAGACGCAGACCCTTCAGGGTAAGCATCTCGTCGACCTCGTCGATCGTCTCGGTGAAGGGGACGATCGCCGCGGCGAGGCCGCCGGTGGCGAGCAGGCTGACCTCCCCCAGTTCGTCCTCGATCCGGCGCACGACGCCGTCGATCAGCCCGGCGAAGCCGAAGACGACGCCCGACTGGATCGCGGCGCGGCTGGAGCGGCCGATCGCCGTCTCGGGCTCGGCGAGGTCGATCCGCGGGATGCGGGCCGCCCGTTCGACCAGCGCGGTCAGCGAGATCTCCAGTCCCGGCGCGATCGCCCCACCGAGGTATTCGCCGTTCTCGGAGACCGCGTCGAAGTTGATCCCGGTGCCGAAGTCGACGACGATGCAGGCGCCGGCGAACCGCTCGTAGGCGGCGACGGCGTTGACGAGCCGGTCGGCGCCGACCTCGAGCGGGTTGTCGATCCGGATCGGCATCCCGGTCTTCACCCCCGGCCCGATCGCCAGGCAGGTGGCGCTCATGTAGCGCTCGGTGAGCTGTTCGTACTGGGCTCCGAGCGGCGGCACCACCGAGGAGAAGCAGACCGAGTCGAGGTCGCCGAACCCGATTCCGCTGAGCGCCAGCATGCCGGCGATCCGCTCCGCCAGCTCGTCGCCGGTCGCCCCGGCGCGGGTCTGGTAGCGCCAGTGCTCGACCAGGCGCTCGCCGTCGAAGGCGCCGAGGTGGGTCTGGGTGTTGCCGACGTCAACCGCGAGAAGCACGGGGCGATTATGCTGCTTCACGGTGAAAGCCCGGCTCTACGTCATCCCAGCGTCGCACCCGAGCATCTGCGCGGAGCTGATGCTCCGCCACAAGGGAATCGAGTACAAGCGCACCGACCTGATGCCGGTGATCTCGAAGCTCGCCCTGCGCGCGCTTGGGTTCCCTCGCACCACGGTGCCGGCGATCAAGCTCGACGGCGACCGCGTGCAGGGCTCGCGCCCGATCGCCCGCGAGCTCGACCGCCTGCAGCCCGAGCCGCCGCTCTTCCCCTCCGATCCCGACCGCCGCGCCGCGGTCGAGGAGGCCGAGCGCTTCGGCGACGAGGAGCTGCAGCACCCGCTCCGCCAACTCCTCTGGTGGTCGATCAAGAAGGACAAGGAGCCGCTGCGCAGCTACTCGGAGGGCGCCCACCTGGGTGTGCCGATCGACCTGGCGATGCTGACCGCGGCGCCGATCATCACCCTCTCGGCCCGCTTCAACGAAGCGAGCGATGAGAACGCCCGCCGCGCGATCGCCGCCCTGCCGGCGATGCTCGACCGGATCGACGCCTGGATCGCCGAGGGAGTCCTCAACGGCGAGCGGCTCAACGCCGCCGACTTCCAGATCGCCCCCAGCATCGGCTTGGCGATGACCCTCGACGACCTGCGGCCCGCGATCGAAGGGCGGCCGGCCGGTGAGCTGGCGAGACGGATCGTCCCGAACTATCCCGGCAGGACGCCGCCGATCCTGCCGCCCGCCTGGCTGCAGGTGCTGCGCTCGGCGCCGGCCGCGAGCTAGATGTCGAACCCCAACACGTCCCGAACGCGAGCCATAGGCGGCCGGTTGCCGAGCGCTGAATGGGAGCGTCGCTCGTTGTAGTGCTCGATCCAGTGTGGCAGCGCCTCGCCGCGAGCATCGCTTGAGGCGTATTCGAGTGCGTAGGCCCACTCCCGCATCAGCGTCTGGTGGAAGCGCTCGACCTTGCCGTTGGTGCGCGGCGTGTAGGGCCTGATCTTCAGGTGGGAGATCGCCCTGCGGTCCAGCAGCTCGGCGAGGGCCTTGCTCTTGGTGTAGCTGAAGTGGTTGTCGGTCATCAATCGCTCGATCGCGATCCCGCGCCTTTCGAACCACTCGAAAGCACGACGGGTGAAGGCGGCGACGGTCTCGGCTCGCTCGTCGTCGTGGATCTCCGCGTAGGCCAGGCGCGAGCAGTCATCGACGATCGAGTGCACGTACTCCCAGCCGACCCGCCGCGAGCGCCGACGGCGGTCCCCGGTCAGCGCATGGCCGGGTTCCCCGAAGCGGCCGAACTTCTTGACATCCATGTGCAGGAGGTTCCCGGGACAGGGCCACTCGTAGCGGACCACCGCCGGGGGCTCGGGTCTCGGTCGGCGAGAGCAGCCGCCGCGCCGCAGCACGCGGTGCACGGTCGAGTGGGGGCGCTTGACGTCGGGCTCATCAGCCAGCCGCCGCGGGCTCCAGCCGGTCTGCTCGCGGCGCTCGCAGATCTTCCTCGCCT
Source organism: uncultured Solirubrobacterales bacterium (assembly GCA_963702955.1). Lineage (GTDB taxonomy): Bacteria > Actinomycetota > Thermoleophilia > Solirubrobacterales > 70-9 > VRUE01. The sequence continues at coordinate 1,254,272 of OY969774.1, forward strand.
CCTCCTCGGGCACCTGGGCGGGGCTGCGCTTGGGGCGCGAGGGGCGGTCGGTGAGGCAGCTGAGGTCGCGGCGGGCATCCTCGCCTGCTTCGCGCCAGCGCGAGACCCAGGTGTGGGCTGTGGATTTCGCCACGTTCGAGGCGGCCGCGGCCGCCTCGAACGTGAGGCGCTCCTCTTCGACGAGCGCCACCAGGCGACGCCTTCCGTTCGGGGTGAGCGGAGCGTTACGGTGCTGCATCCGGGTCCTCCTTGAGGTCGTGAGCTTCAGCACCCACAGCCTCTCGGTGGACCCGGACCTATCTCACGGCGTTCGGAACGTCTCTGGGCTCGTCAGCTAGAGCGAGCCGACGGGCTCGGCACGCTGGCCGAGCCCGAGGGCGGCGAGAGCGACGGACAGACGCGTGCCGTCGGGGAGCTTCAGGTCCGGGTCTAGCTCTAGGAGCGGGTCGAGGACGAAGCGGCGGCTGGTCACCTCCGGGTGGGGCAGGGTCAGGCGGTCGGTCTTCAGTTCCAGGTCGCCGAGGAGGAGAAGGTCGATGTCGAGCGGGCGGGGGCCGTGGCGGGGTGCGTCGAGGGTGCGGCCGCGCTCGGCCTCGATCTCCTTGCAGAGGTCGAGCAGGGCCTCCGGCTCGACCTCGGTGCGGATGCGGACCGCCGCGTTGAGGAAGTCGGCCTGGTCGAGCACCTCGCCGACCGGCTCGGTTTCATAGGCGGAGGAGACCGCCTCGACCTCAACCCCCCGCTCGCCGAGCAGCGCGATCGCCGCCCGCAGGTGTCCGGCCCGATCGCCGACGTTCGACCCCAGCCCCAGGTACCCGACCCGCACTACGCCTCCTCGCCGTTCTCCTCGTCGTCCTCGTCTTCGCTGCGTTCCTGGGTCACCTCTACGCCGACCTCCTGGATCGCCAGCGGCAGCGGCGGCTCGGGCTTCGAGGCCCGCACCCGCACCGACTCGCAGCCGAAGCGCTCGATCAGCCGCTCGCCGACCACCTGCGCCAAGCGCTCCAGCGTGCGGAAGCTGCGCTCGGTCGCGGCGAGGGCGACGATGTCGCAGACCTCGCTGTAGTCGACGGTGTCCTCGATCCGGTCGGTGAGCACGGCGTCGCAGTCGGGGACGTCGAAGGAGATGTCGAACTCGATCCGCTGGCCGACCTCCTGCTCGGCGTCGCTGACACCATGGTGGGTGAAGATCGAGAGGCCGCGCAGCTCGACCTCGACCCGCGATTCGATCCCGCTGTCTTTCGGTTCGTCCACCCGGTGAACCTACCCGAGGATCGCGCCGGCGACCTTCACCGCCTGGGCCGCCTCGGCGACGTCGTGGACGCGCAGGACGTCGGCGCCCTCGGCGAGGGCGAGAACGGAGGAGGCGATCGTGCCACCGAGCCGGTCGCCGACCTCGGAGCCGTCGATCTTGCCGATGAAGCTCTTGCGCGAAGTGCCGACGACCAGCGGCCGTCCGAGCTCGCGCAGCTCGCCGAGCCGCCGCAGCAGCTCGAGATTGTGCTCGAGCGTCTTGCCGAAGCCGATCCCGGGGTCGAGCCAGATCCGCTCCTCCGCGACCCCGGCGGCGATCGCCACTTCCAGCCGCTCGGCGAGGAACGCCTTGACGTCGTCGACCACGTCCTCGTAGGCCGGCGCCTCCTGCATAGTCCGCGGATCGCCCTGCATGTGCATCAGCACCAGCCCCGCCCCGCGCTCAGCGCAAAGCCCCCCGATCCCCGGATCGCCGCGCAGAGCGGTGACATCGTTGACGATCGAAGCCCCGGCATCGAGCGCCGCCTCCGCGACCGCCGCCTTCGAAGTGTCGATCGAGACGGTGGCTGTTTCCGCGAGTCCGGAGACAACGGGGACGACCCGCGCCACCTCCTCCTCAGCGCTCACAGCCTCAGCCCCAGGCCGAGTCGATTCCCCCCCCACATCCAGAATCTCCGCCCCATCCCGAGCCAGCCCCTCCCCATGAGCAACAGCAGCTCGCGCATCGAGGAACAGGCCCCCGTCGGAGAACGAATCGGGCGTCACGTTGACAACGCCCATCAGCTTCGGCTTCATCGGCGAAGTATCACCAGCTCGGAGTTGGGGCCGTTGGGCGCCTCTCGAACGGGCGGATACTCAAAACGCCGGGCTAATTAGCCCGGCGTTTGTCCGGGCGAGAGGCGCCCAACGGCCCCCAGCCCTCAGCTGGCGTCCCCACCCGCGTAACCGGGCCGCGGCCGCGGCATCGGCCGAGCGCCCTCGCGCGCCGCCCGTTCCGGCTCCGGCGCCGGCTCGACCGCCTGCGGCGGCTCCTCCTCGTCGACGAACACCTCGTCTTCGGACTTGCCGGCAAGCAGGGCGACGAACTGCTCGGCGTCGATCGTCTCCCGCTCGAGCAGGATCTTCGAGATCTGGTCGAGCTCGGGGCGCTTCTCGTTGAGCAGGTCCTTAGCGGTCTGATGGGCGGACTCGACGATGCGGCGGATCTCGTCGTCGATCTCGCGGGCGATCTCGTCGGAGTAGTCGGGCTCGGAGGAGAACTCGCGTCCGAGGAAGGGCTGGCCGCGATCGTGGCCGAAGACGCGCGGCCCGAGGCGCTCGGACATACCGAAGCGCATCACCATCTGCTTCGCCGTCTCGGTCACCTTCTCGAGGTCGTTGGAGGCGCCGGTGGTGATCTCGCCGAAGACGATCTCCTCGGCGGCGCGGCCGCCCAGGGTCATCGCCATCGTGTCGGTCAGCTCGGCGCGGCTGGTCAGGAACTTGTCCTCGGTCGGCAGGCTGATCGTGTAGCCGAGCGCCTGGCCGCGGCTGATGATCGAGATCTTGTGGACCGGATCGCAGTTCGGCAGCAGGTGGCCGACGATCGCGTGCCCGAGCTCGTGGTAGGCGGTTATCAGCCGCTCCTTCTCGCTCATCACCCGGGTCTTCTTCTCCGGGCCGGCGATTACCCGCATGATCCCCTCCTCCAGCTCCTTCATGGAGATCTCGCGATTGCCGGTGCGGGCGGTCAGCAGCGCCGCCTCGTTGATCAGGTTGGCAAGGTCGGCGCCGGTGAAGCCGGGAGTCTGGCCGGCCAGCGTGTCGAGGTCGATCTGCTTGGCGAGCGGCTTGCCGCGGGTGTGGACTTCGAGGATCTTCTTGCGGCCCTTGCGGTCGGGGCGGTCGACGACGACCTGGCGGTCGAAGCGGCCCGGCCGCAGCAGCGCCGGGTCGAGGATGTCGGGCCGGTTGGTGGCGGCGATCAGGATGATGTTGTCTTTCATCTCGAAGCCGTCCATCTCGACCAGCAGCTGGTTCAGCGTCTGCTCGCGCTCGTCGTGGCCACCCCCCATGCCGGCGCCGCGGTGGCGGCCGACGGCGTCGATCTCGTCCATGAAGATGATGCAGGGCGAGTTCTGCTTGGCCTGCTCGAAAAGGTCGCGGACGCGGCTGGCGCCGACCCCGACGAACATCTCGACGAAGTCCGAGCCGGAGATCGAGAAGAAGGGAACGCCGGCCTCGCCGGCGACCGCGCGGGCGAGCAGCGTCTTGCCGGTGCCGGGCGGGCCGTAGAGCAGGACGCCCTTCGGGATGCGCGCGCCGAGCGACTGGAATTTCTTCGGGTTCTCGAGGAATTCCTTGATCTCCTGCAGCTCCTGCACCGCCTCGTCGACCCCGGCGACGTCGCGAAAGCTGATTTTCGGCGCGTCAACCGACATCCGCTTCGCTTTCGATTTGCCGAAGTTCATCACCCGCGAGCCGCCGCCCTGCATCTGGTTCATCAGGAAGATCCAGAAGCCGAAGAAGAGGACGAAGGGCAGGATGTAGGTGAGCAGCGAGAGGATTCCCGAGCTGCCCGTCCCGTGCACCTTGGTCGTGACGTCATTCTGTTCGAGCCTGTCGATCAGGCTTTCTTCGGCGTCGGGCGGGTAGCCGGTGGAGAAGCTTTCGCCGTTCGTCTTCTTGACGTCGAGGGTGCTGTCCTTGACGTTGACGTTGACTTCTTCGATCGCGCCGCTGGCGATCAGCCCGCTCTTCTGCTTGATCAGTTCGTTGTAGGACGGCGGTTCCGTGCTCGGCCCGGGGCTGATCACTTTCTGCGCGACGAAGGCGAGGATCACCACCAGAAGGATCGGAAACGCTGCGCTTTTGAAGAAACGCCTCACGAGGGAAAATTCAGCGTACCAGGGCGGTTTCGGCGCTCAAGTCGCTACTCGTCCAATGCAGCGACGTAGTCGAGGTTGCGGTATCGCTGGGCGTGGTCGAGGCCGTAGCCGATCGCGAACCGGTTGGCGATGCGGAAGCCGACGTAGCGCGGCTCGAGGTCGACTCGCAGCCGGTCGGGCTTGGTCAGCAGCGCGCAGGCCTCGAGCGAAGCCGGGGCGCGGGCGTTGAGGTTGCGCATCAGGTACTGCAGCGTCAGGCCGGAGTCGATGATGTCCTCGACGATCAGCACGTGCCGGCCTTCGATCGGCGCGTCGAGGTCCTTGAGGATCCGCACCACCCCGGAGGAGTCGGTCTGCGAGCCGTAGCTGGAGACCGCCATGAAGTCGACCTCGCAGGGCACCGTCAGGTGGCGCATCAGGTCGGCGAGGAAGATCACCGCGCCCTTCAGCACCCCGATCATGAACAGGTCGCGACCGTCGTAGTCCGCGCTGATCTGCCGTCCCAGCTCGGTGACGCGCCGCTGCAGCTCCTCGCTGGAAACCAGGGTCTCGCCGATCGCCTCGCTCACCGCGCGCAGTCTAGGTATCGAGGCTCGGGGGGGACGTGCCGGGGATTAACCACCGTATTGGGCGGTCGATCACCGGCACGTCTGCTCGGCGCGCAGGACGCCGCGCTCGGCTATTGCGCGGACGCCGCCGCCGAGGTCGAGCATCGCGCTGCCGGTGCGACGCAGGGCGGCGACCTCCTCGGCGTGGCGGGCGGCGCCGGCGACCGGCCGGCCGGCGGCGCGGTCGGCGAGCTGCTGGACGACCAGGCGGCGGAGCGCCGGCGGCAGCTCGGCGAGGCGCTCGAGCGCGATCGTGTCGCGGGGGAAGCCGTTCGAGCCGTCGAGCTCGGCCGCCACCAGCGCGTCGAGCACCTCGGCCTCGTCGCGCAGCAGCTCGGCGGTGCGCAGCACGTTGCGCGCCGCGGCGGGGTGAACCTCGGCCAGCGCCTTGGCGAGCCCGTGGCGGACGCGGTTGCGGGCGTATGACGGCTCGGAGTTGGTCGGGTCGTCACGCCAGGGCAGCTTCCGCTCTTCGCAGTAGGCGGTGGTCTGCTCGCGGGTGAAGCCGAGCAGCGGGCGGGTCAGCCTGCCGTCGCGCGGCCTCATGCCGAGCAGGGCGCGGCGGCTCGGCGAGGAGGCGAGCCGGTAGAGGATCGTCTCGACCTGATCGTCGGCGGTGTGGCCGGTGGCGATCAGCCCGTCGCGCTCGAGCGCCAGTCGCGCCGCCGCCGCATAGCGGGTGTCGCGGGCCCAGGCCTGCAGGTTGCCGGGGCCCTCCGGACGACGCGGCCGCTCGACCTCGAGCCGCACGCCGAGCCGCTCGCAGAGCTCCGCGCAGTGGGCCTCGTCGGCGTCGGAGTCGTCGCGTAGCCCGTAGTTGACGTGGAGCGCCGTCACCTCCCCGGCGCCGAGCAACCGCACCGCGAGGTCGAGCAGGCAAACCGAGTCCCGTCCACCCGAGAGCATCGCGACGAGCGGCGTCCCGGCCGGCAGCATGCCCCCCTCGCGCACCGCCGCGAGCATTGAGTCACCCTGAGTCATGGCGGACGATGTAGAGCGGCGTCGGCGTCGGGAAGCCCCTCAGGCTGACCTCACCGATCGGCTCGCATGCGAGGCCGCGCCCCCGCAGGGAGTCGGTGACGCGGTCGGTGACCAGCACCTCGCCCGCCTGGGCACGCCCGACGACCCGGTGGACGAGGTTGACGTGGGTGCCGAAGTAGTCGCCGTCGCGGTAGACGGCGCTGGCGTAGTGGATGCCGACCCGCGGTCGCGGGCGCTCGGGAAAGCGGTCGAGCAGGGCGACCGCCCACTCGGTCAGCGAGCCGGGATCGGGCGAGACGACCATCACCTCGTCGCCGATCGTCTTCACGATCGTCGCCTCGGCGGGCATCGTCGCTTCGACCGTCTCGACGAAGTTCTCGATCACGTCGAGCGCCTGGAAGTCTCCCGCCTGCTCGGTGTAGTTGGTGAAGCGGGTGAGGTCGATGAAGCAGAGGGTGACCGGCACCTGACCGAGATCGGCCGCCGCCGCCTCGAGGTCGGTCTCCATGTGGCCGACCACGTCCTGTTCCATGAAGTAGCGCAGGTAGCGGGTGTGCAGGTACTCGGTCAGCGGCGCCGCCAGCGGCAGGATGTCGGCGGCCAGCTCGCCCATCTCCTCGGCGATCTCCAGCTCCGGCAGGGCGTCGCGGATCATCGGCTCGTGCACGTAGAGGTGGAAGAGGCGCACCTCCGTCTCGGCGATCCGGCGCAGCGATTGCACGTAGACGCGGACCAGTTGCAGGAAGGCGATCAGCGGAAAGCCGGCCGCCAGCACCCGGGCGCAGTGGCGCAGCGCCTTTACGTCGTCGGGGCCTAGCTCGGGCTCGCGCCCGAGCGGGGTGCCGAGGATGACCAGGATCCGCTCGATCAGCTCCGGCTCGAGGCCCGTCTCGCGGGCCACCTCCTCGATCGACGCCTGCTCCTCGGCGCCGGGGAAGAGCTCCTCGACGAAGCCGAAGGCGAGCCTGCCCTCCTGCCCGGCCTGCCGCAGCTGCTCGAGCGAGTGCCCGCGCTCGCGCATCCGCGCCACGACCCTCGCCTGCGCGGCGGCGGCGGCGGTCCAGCGGCCGCGGCGCACCGGCAGGACCTTCTCGGCGGCCCAGCGCTTCAGCGTGCTGGCCGGTACGCCCGAGCGACGCGCCGCCTCGCTCAGCGATATCCGCTCGTCCGCCATCGCGCCCCGAGGCTAGAGAGAAGCGGAGGAAAACGCCGAGCGGGGCGGCTACCGCCGCCCCGCTCGGCTCACTTGTCTCCTCCAGCGCCGCGTTATGCGGGAACCTCCTCCTCGGAGTGCGCCTGGAGTACCTCCTCTCCACCCTCGCCGGTGCGGATGCGAATCGCCTCCTCGACCGGCAGGACGAAGATCTTGCCGTCGCCCACCTCGCCCGTGCGGGCGTGCTTGAGGATGGCCTCGACGACGAGCGCCTTGTCCTTGTCCTCGACGACGACCTCGAGCTTGAGCTTGGGCCGGACGCTGACCGTGAGGCTGGAGCCGCGGTAGCCCTCGACGACTCCGGTCTGCCTGCCCGAGCCCTTGCACTCGGTGATCGAGAGCGATGGGAGGCCCTTGTCGAGCAGCTCGACCCTGATCGGCTCGAACGCCTCGTGCCGGATGAACGCTTCGATTTTTTTCACCCGCTCAGCCTCCTAGTACGACTCCACGCGGCCACGCTACGGACTCCCACCCGGGCGTTGTTTAGACGGATGGCGAAAATCCGCGCCGCGGCTGTCTCACGAGTGGAAAGATGCCGCGGCGATGCCCGCCCGACTCCGGCCCACCGCCCCGCTGTCCGCCGACGCGATCCTGGTCGGCGACCCGGGCCGCTCGCTGCTGCTGGCCCAGGAGCTGCTGGAGAAGCCGCGGATGAGCAACCACGCGCGCGGGCTCTGGGGCTACTCGGGAAGGACCCCCGCCGGCCGCGAGCTGACGATCCAGGCGACCGGGATCGGCGGGCCGAGCGCGGCGGCCGTGCTGACCGATCTGGCCGAGCTGGGAGTGAAGCGCGCGATCCGGATCGGCACCGGCACCGGCACCGGCCCGGGGGCGGGCCTGGGCGACGTCCTGCTGGTCGAGCGGGCGCTGGCGTCGGCCGGCAGCGCCGCCGCCTTCGGGCTCGCCGCCGGCGAGGCGGTTGCGCCCGACGCGGAGCTGCTCGAGCGGCTGCGCCGCGAGCCGCTGCCGGAAGCGCGAGTGGCGGAAATCGTCAGCCTCGACGCGCTGCCGGCGACGGTGACGACGCCGGACTCGGCCCTCGCGGCAGACATGCAGACGCTGGCGGTGCTGGCGCGGGCGGGAGAGCTGGGGATCGCCGCCGCAGCCGCCCTGATCGTCAGCGAGGACAGCGCCGGGGAGGCTCTCTCCGACGAACGGCTCGAAGCTGCGGCCAAGTCCGTCGGGCGGGCCGCTTCGGCCGTACTCTCAACCTAAAGTTTAAGGTTAGAGTTCAGTCGTCGGAGCCGTCCGAGGCGCCCTCTTCGGCCCGGTCGGCGGCGAGCTTTCGCCGCAGCCCACTCAGCTCGCGCGAGACCCGGTCGAGTTCGTCCTCGACCTCTTCCAGCCGCTGCGAAACCGAGCGCAGGCGCCGCTCCAGGCGCTCCACCTCGCCGGCCGAGGGCAGGTTGAGGGCGGCCAGCGCCGCGTGCTGGGCCTCGAGCGCCTTCTCCCGGGCGCCGAACGCAGCGGCCACGGCGTTCTCCAGAACCTGGCTGTCGAGCAGCGCCTGGGCCAGCTCCCCGATCGCCTGCTCGCTGCGGGCCCGGAGGCTGTCCTGATCGTCGTCGTCGAGGGCCATCGAGGCACACCTTAGAGATCGCCCGACCGGCGGGGAAACAAGTCGTTAACGACCGCATCCGGCGCGCCTGAAATCCTCCTGCGCCAGAGGCATGGGATCGCCGTTGATTAAGGCCGTGTTGGGGGCCGACACCCCGCGTTGCGCCCCTCCGCGCGGATCGGTAGCTTGGTCCTGTCCGATCCGTGGGGAGAGAGGCGACGCGGGTTGCAGGAACCGCGTCCGCTGGTACCGAGGCGCCGTCGAATGAGACACAAGCTCGCACTGACGATTGCTCTGGCTGGGTTCGCGGCGATCACCGCGCTGGGCGTCGGCATGGCCGGCGCCGATCCCTCGACGGGCCTTGACAGCGGCCATACCGCCGTCGGGACCCTGGTTCCCTTCCACGAAACGGCCTGCTCCAATGCCGTCGACGACGACGGCGACGGCCTGGTCGACCTCGAAGACCCCGGCTGCGAATCGGCCGCCGACACGAGCGAGGGAGAAGGAGCACAGCAGCCGGCGCCGGCCCCCGAAAGCCCCAGCCCGGCTCCCGCAGCCCCCCCGGCGGCCGAATCCGGCGAAGGCGGGCGCGAACCGACGCGGCCACGGGGCGGCGTCCACGCCGGCACGGCCCTGGAAGCCGCCGAAGCGCCCGAGGCAGGCGGTGTGAAGCGAAACGACGGCATCGTCGGACCGAATGACCACGGCAGCGGCGGCATCTCCGCCCCCGCCGCCACCGCCGGCGTGCAGCCGCCGGCCGAAGGCCCGAACGGAGGCTCCCAGTTCGACGCCGGCGGAGCGCCGACCGCGGAAAACCCCTCGACCACGATCGCCGCCTTCGGCCCCGCTCCGATCGGCGTCCCCAACTTCGTCATCGACTCCTTCGAGATCCCGCCCTTCCTGCTGCCGATCTACCAGGCCTGCGGCACCCAGTACGGAATCCCCTGGGAGGTGCTGGCCTCGATCAACAAAATCGAGACCGCGTTCGGCACCAACCTCAACGTCTCCAGCGCCGGCGCGGTCGGCTGGATGCAGTTCCTGCCCTCGACCTGGGCCACCTACGGGGTCGACGCCAACGGCGACGGGCGCAAGGACCCCTACAACCCGGTCGACGCGATCTGCGCCGCGGCCAAATACCTGCAAGCGAGCGGTGGCGCCAAGGACCTCTACAACGCGATCCTCTCCTACAACCACGCCGACTGGTACGCGCAGGAGGTGCTGCTCTACGCGCGCGCCTACGGCAAGCTCCCGCCCGACCTGGTCGGCTCGCTGACCGGCCTGACCGAGGGCGCCCACTTCCCGGTCGCCGCCGACGCCCGTTACGCCGACGAAGTCTCGGCCCGGGCGGCCGGTATGGCCTCCGCTTCCTCCTCGCCCACCCGGCGCGGCATCGACATCTTCGCCGCGGCGGGCTCCCCCGTCGTCGCCGTCAACGACGGGGTGGTCAAGAAGATGGGCAGCTCGAAGAAGCTCGGCCGCTACCTCGTCCTCGAGGACGCCTACGGCAACCGCTTCACCTACGCCGAGCTGGGCCGCTTCGTACGCCACCAGCGCTCGGTCGTCGTCGCGGCCGGCGGCCGGCGGCACGTGCCGATCGACAGCCAGGACCTGCGCCCGCGCCTCTACGCCCTGCCGGGCCGGGTCGGAAAGCGCAACCGGGAACAGGCAAGGACGACGGCCGAGCGAGCCGGCGCCTCCCCGGGAACCCTCAGCGTGGGGTCGAGGGTTATAGCCGGGACCGCGCTGGCCCGGATCGGCGCCGGCGAAGAAGGCGTCGCCCCCCACGTCAACTTCTCGATCCGCCCGGCCGGCCACGGCGCTCCCCGAATCGACCCGAAGCCGATCCTCGACGGCTGGAAGCTGCTCGAAGCGACGGCGATCTACCGCGCCAAGGGCCGCAACCCGTTCTCGGCGGACCTCGGCGGAGCCGGGGTGCTGCTGCTCTCCAAGGACGCGCTCGAGCAGCGCGTCCTCGCCGATCCGCAACTCTCGATCTACCCCTGCGGGCGCACCGACATCGCCACCGGCCAGATCGACCGCCGCGTCCTGGCGATGCTCGAGTACCTCTCCTCGAAAGGCTTCCAGCTGCGGATCAGCGCGCTCAAATGCGGCCACAGCTACCTCACCACCTCGGGCAACGTCTCCGAGCACTCGACCGGCGACGCCGTCAACATCGCCGAAATCGACGGCGTCCCGGTGACCGGCCACCAGGGCCCGGGCACGCTGGCCGACCAGCTGATCAAGACGGTGCTGCAGCTGCAGGGGACGATGCACCCCCACCAGGTGATCTCGCTCGAGGACCTGCCCGGCGAAACCAGCTTCGCCCTGCCCGACCACTACGACCACGTCCACGTCGGCTACTCGCCCGAATACGAAGCCGGCTACGTGAGCCCGTTCGTCAGCGCGACCCAGGGGCGGATCGACCAGGGGGTCGACTTCACCGGCGTCGGGCCGATCCTCGCCGTCGGCGATGCCCGGATCCTCGCCACCGGGGCGCCGGGCTGGCCGGAAGGGGGCGGGGTTCTCTACCGGCTACTGGACGGACCCGCGGCCGGGCAGACGATCTTCGTCAACGAGGGCGTGCAGGCGACGGTGCGGGCCGGCGAGCGCGTCTCCGCGGGTCAGCAGATCGCCACCTTCGTCGCCGGCGGCTCGATCGAGATGGGCTTCGCCGACGCTGCCGGCACGCCGCTCAGTCACGCCGAATACCACGAGGGCGACGAAACCGTCTGGGGCCGCAAGATGGCGGCCTTCCTCGCCGAACTCGGCAACTCCAACGCACTCTTCCCCGAGTTCGGCGAACTGGCGCCCGGCAAGTGGGACAGGCTGATCAGGCGCCTCGGCAAGATCGAAAACCCGACCGTGCCGGACACGCCCTCGAAATACTCGCTTCCCGACGCCAAGGGCAAGCCGGGCGCCGCGGGCGACAGGTCCCCCGAAGCGGCCGAATAGAAGATCCGGAAGAATCGGGCGCCTGGCCCAGCTCTTCGGATTCGCGCAGTTCGAGTTTGCCGGGACGTTGGCCGTCCCGGACGGGCGCTACCTGGCCCGGGAGGCCGGCAAGGGGGGATCGCAAAGCGTGCTGGTGATCGAAACGCTAGGCGCTCCCTCGCCATCGTCCCGACGGCGGCGCAAGCCCAAGTCCGTCGAGCCCGGCGCGGAGCCCTCCACGCTGCCGCTGACCCGGGTGACCGCGGTGCGCGCCGAGACGCCCTTCGAGGCGGAGGCGGAGGCGGCACGGTGGTTGCAGGAAGCGCTGGCCGAAGAGCAGATCGACGCGGTCCTCGCCGCCGGGATCGACCTGCTGAACCGCGCACTCCACGCCCAGGCGGTGGCCGGCGCCGACCCGCGGTCGGCGGAAACCGACGCCGAGCGCGCGGTGAGGGTACGGATCGGCTACGGCAGCGGCGAGGAGGTCGCAGCCGGGCGATTCAGCACCGCGAGCGAGGTCGATCCGCGCAAGGCGGCCGGCTCGCCGCGGCGACGCCGGTTGGAAGAGATGCGCCCGCAGGAGCGGACCGCGGCGATTCTCGGCGGCCGCGAACAGATCGAGGTGTGCGAGACGCTGCTCCTGCGCGCCCGCGCCGACCTCGACGCCGGGCGCCGTCGCGAGGCGGCGCTGCAGCTGCGGATCGGACTGGAGGCGTTGCTGGTCGAGCTGGCCGGCGCGCTCGCCGATCCCGGCCACGAGGCCGACATGGCGGCCTTGGAGGAGAGGCGCGGGGAGGCCGGGGAGGCGGCCAACGTCGCCCTGCGCGGCGACCTCGACGACGAGCGCGAGCGGGGCGTGCGCGAGTTGGTCGAGATCTGCGAGCGGGTTCTGCGGCGGCGGCGGGTTCTGCGGGGGTGAGGGGAGGGCCCGTCCCGGCAGGGGTTCCGCTTAACTTTTTCTGAAGACCGGTTGGGCCGTCCGAGTTCGGGGGCGCAGAAAAAGTACAAGACGCTCCACCCCTACCGGGACGGGCCCTCACAAAGCCAAGCGGCGGGCGACCACTGCATCTTCGAGGGAGCTGGCGAGGTGATGAGCTTCCTCCAATGCGACGTCTTCGATTGAGGGGATGCCGATCACGGTTAGGCCGGCGGCGCGGGCTGCGGCTACGCCGGTCGGCGAGTCCTCGAGGGCGACTACGGCGGGGCCGGCCTCGACGCCGAGCCGGCGGCAGGCCTCCAGGTAGGGCTCGGGAGACGGCTTCGGCGCCGCGACTTCGTGGGCGCTGATGACGATGTCGAAGCGGTCCTCGAAACCGACGATCTCCAGCGAGCGGAGCACGAACGGCAACGGCGAGTTGGAGACCAGGCCGATCGGGGTGCCGCGTCGTCCAAGCTCCCCCAGCAGCTCGCGCGCGCCGACCATCGCCTCCACGCCGTGCTCGAGCTCGGCGACCACCAGCTCGTTCAGCTCCTCGATCAGGGCGGGCGCGCGGCCCGGCTCCTGCAGCCGCCGCTCGAGGATCCCGCCGGCGACCGCGGCCGAGGTGCCGACCAGCTCGCGCTTGTGCGCGGGGGTGAACTCCAGGCCGCGCCGATCGAACAGATCCCGCTCCGCCCTGGTCCAGACGGACTCGGTGTCGAGCAGGAGGCCGTCGTTGTCGAAGACGACCGCGTCGGGGGGGGCGAGGCTCACGCCCGGATCATCGCCGACCCGCCGAGCGGACGTGCCGGTGATCGACCACCATATTGGGCGGTCGATCACCGGCACGTCCCCCTGTAGGGTCGGAAGAGATGGCATTTCATGTCGAGATCGCGGGCGGGATGAATCATGCTCGGGCGTTCAATTTGAGTGCCGACGAGCTGGCCGAGTCCGTGATCGGCCCCTGGCTCGTCGGCCATCCGATCCGGCTTGGCGACCGCGACTGGAACCCGCGCAAGAGCACTCTGCGGATCCTCGAGGGGCCCCACCTCGACACCCCCGACCTTTCCTTCGGCCAGGGTTGGGCGAACGCCGAGCGCTCCTCCGAGGACGTGACCCGGCGCGAACTCGACGCGGCGCCGCAACCGCGGATGCCCGACGCCTTCGTGGTCGAGGCGGAGCTGCCGGAGGCGACGGTGGCCGAAATGCTCAGCGGCCAGCAGGCACGCCCGGTGCCCTTCGGGCAGGCGCGGGAACGGCTCGATGGCCGCGACCCGGAGGTCGCGGCCATCATCCTCGTGACTAAGCGCTGACCGCGGGCTCCGACGGCGACTCGGGCTCGGCGCTCGGGCCGGAGTCGAAGCGGATCGTGGTCCCGCGCGGAACCACGACGACCGGGTAGGTCGCCGCCTCGACCGCGTAGTCGCTGGCGGCGCTGAGGACGACCTTGCCCTGCGGCGCCTCGGGCCGCGAGCCGACCACGAGCAGGTCGAGCGGACCGTCCGCGCCGGGCTTGACCGAGGCGCCGAGCGTCGCCGCCAGGCTGTCGGCGGTGGCGCGGGCAGCCTCGTCGCCCTCGTCGATGACGCCGATCGTGTTGACGCTCACCGAGGGATTCGAACGCAGGCCCGCCGGCGCCACGGCGATCGCGGCCGGGCCGCCGAGCAGCAGTTTGTGGGCCGAGATGCCCGGCTTCAGCGTGCCGTCGGCGGTCCGGTACTCGGAGCCGAAGACGATCACGTCGGCGTTCTCCTGCTCGGCCAGCTCGGTCAGGCCGACGCTGGTGTTGGGGTTGACGACGACGTGGCGCGGCATGTCCGGAGCCCCGACCGAGGCGGCCCCCCGGGCCAGCAGCTCCTCGGCCTGGTGCTGCTCGAGCGATTCGCCGAACGAGTGGCGGACGTAGGCGAGCGAGAGCTCGGCGCCGGAGTAGGCCAGCAGGCGGCCGAGCGCCAGGGCGTCGCGGTCGTTGTCGGTGTCGTCATAGGAAACGATGATCTTCAGTGCCATGGGATTGCCTCCGTAGGTGAGTTCGTAAGTCTTGGGCGATGGTGGCACCCCAACAGCATTAGCACAACTGTTTTTGCCTATGAGTAGAATCGGTATTACTTATGTTGAATGCCAACCGTCTCAAGGTCTTTCGCGAGGTCGTCGGCCACGGCTCCTTCTCGCAGGCGGCCGATGCCCTCTCCTACTCGCAGTCGGCGGTCTCGCAGGCGATCGCCACGCTGGAGGGCGAGGTGGGCACGCCGCTGATCGAGCGCAACCGCGGTGGCGTGCGGCCGACCTCCGCCGGAGCCGCCCTGGCCGGCCACGTCGACGGGATCCTGGCGCAGATGGAGAGGGCGGAGACCGAAATCGCGGCGATCGCGGCCGGCCGCGGCGGCCGCCTGCGAACCGCATCCTTCCCGAGCGCCGGAGCGACGCTGATGCCGCAGGCGATCGCCGCCTTCCGCGCCTCGCATCCCGGAGTCGACGTGACGCTCGCCGAGGGCGAGCCCGAGGAGATCGCCCCGCGGCTGCGGGCGGGAGAGTTCGACCTCGCGCTGCTGTACGAGTTCGAGGGCGCCGGCGAGCGCCTCGGCACGGGAATGCGGCGCTTCGAGCTGCTCGAGGATCCGCTGCACCTGGCCCTCCCCCGCGATCATCGGCTGGCCGAGCGCAAGCGGGTGCGGCTCGACGATCTCGCCGGGGAAGCCTGGATCCAGACCTCGCAGTCGAGCCCGTGCGCGCGCCACGTGGTCCGCTCCTGCAACGCTGCCGGCTTCGAGCCGAGCGTCTCCTTCGAGAGCGACGACTACCAGACGGTCCAGGGCCTGGTCGCGGCCGCCGTCGGCGTCGCCCTGATCCCGCAGCTGGCGCTCTCGACGATCCGCGAGGACATCGGCGTCCGCGCCCTGCACCCGGGCAGCCCGGTGCGCAAGGTGCTCGCCGCCACCCCGCGCTCGGCCGCGGTCTCACCGGCGGTGGCGACGATGCTCGACGTGCTCCGCGAGGCGGCTCGCGCGCAGCAGGCCGGCGCCTGAGCTCAAGCCCCCCCGAACGCGAACCGCCCCCGGGGGAGAGTTCCGGGGGCGGTTCGGTGGGAGGAACGGGCGCCGCGAGCGTGATCCGCGCGCGGCGCCTATTGCGCTACAGGGACCCTCCCGGGGCCGGCGTCGCCGCCTGCGGCACCCCGTCGGGGTAGCCGAGGGAGGGCACGTCGGAGGGGTAGACCTCGTGGCCGTGGACGGCGATGTCGCCCTCTTCCATTTCCTCCTCGGTCATCCGCAGCGAGACGAAGATGCCGACGATTTTGAGCAGGATGTAGGTGCCGATCGCCGAGAACACGATCACCCACAGCGCGGTCAGCGCCTGCCACTTGAGCAGATCCAGGCCGCCGCCGGAAATCGTGCCGGCGAGCGTGGTTTCCGCCATCGCGTTGTTGGCGAAGATGCCGACCAGAAGCCCGCCTGCGAGCCCGGCGAAGCCGTGCGTGTAGACCACGCCCAGGGTGTCGTCAACGTTGCGGAACGGCGCCGTCCGGCTCAGGTAGTTGAGCGCGAAGTAGACGAGCGTCGAGGCGATCACGCCGATTATGATCGCGCCCCAGCCGTTGACGAAACCGGCCCCGGGGGTGATCGCGACGAGGCCGACGATCATCCCGTTGACGCTGCCGATCAGGCTCGGCTTGCGCCCGGTCATGTAGTCCCAGGCGACCCAGACCAGGAAGGCGACCGCCGTGCAGAGGTTGGTGTTGAGCACCGCGGCCGAGGCGATCGAGCCGGCCGAGTACCAGTCGCCGCCGTTGAAGCCGTTCCAACCCAGCCAGAGCAGACCGGCGCCGACCGCGACCATCGCCAGGTTGTTCGGCGCGTCAACCTCGCGGTCGCGCTGCAGGCGCGGCCCGATCACGGCTGCCGCCACGAACCCGGAGACCCCGGCCGCCAGGTGGATCACGTAGCCGCCGGAGAAGTCGACCGCGCCGTGCTGGGCGAAGTAGCCGCCGCCCCAGATGAGGAAGGCGTTGATCGTGTAGACGAACACCGTCCAGAGGGCGACAAACGGAATCCAGGCTTTGAAGTTGATCCGCCCCAGCACCGAGCCGAGCATCAGGATCGGCGTGATCGCCGCGAAGACGATCTGGAAGTAGGCGAGCGTCGACTGCGGGAACTCGATTTCTTCGGACACCACCGGCAGGAGCGGGATGTGGCCGTGTCCGAGCTCGCTGGCGGCGCTCAAGATCGAGGCCGGCTTACCCCACATGTTGGCGAGGAAATCGCCCCCGCTCGCCCCGAAGATGTGCATCGGCGAGCCGAAGGCCATCCGGAACGCAAACAGACACCAGAGGATGAGCACGATCGCGAAGGCGACGAACGCCATCATCATCGAGTTGACCGACCAGCGTTTCTGCATCACTCCGCCGTAGAGGACGACCAGGCCGGGGACGCTCATCAGGCCGACCAGCGTCGCGGCGGTCATCTGCCATGAGTTGGCGCCTTCGCTCAACCATTCCATTGATCCACTGCTTCCTTTCTCATCTGGGGAGCCGGCGATGGCGACGACGCTCTGCACGGGCATCGACGCCACCGATGGCTTGGCTTCAACGCGATAACCCTGCCGCGATCCGCCGGCCGCCAGTACGTACAGGCGTCTAAAGATCGGCCGAGCGAGTTCTCCCATTTGTCGGAACCGCGCCCGGCGGGGTCGGTTACGCTGCCCGGCGATGCCGCTGGAAGGACACTGGCAACGGACGAACACGCCGCTGCGGCAGCTGACGCCGCGCGAGCGCAGGGTGCTGGTCTGGGGGACCCTCGTCACCGCGATCGCGATCCTCGCCCTGGTCCTGGCAACCGCCGGCGACAGCCGGCCCGGTCCCGGGCCGGGCTGCATCCGCGCGACGGTCGCCGGCCGCACCGGCGGCGAACCGGTCAACGCCTGCGGCGCGGAGGCGGTCTCGGTCTGCAGGAAGGCCGCGGGACTCGAGGGTCCGTGGGCGGAAGCGGTGACCGACGCCTGCGTAGGCGCGGCGATCAGGTTCTAAGCGCCGCGAGGACCGCCGCCAGCTCGGCGTCGACCTCGCCCTCGAGCTTCAGCTCCGCCTCCTCGTCGTAGGGCGTCGGACCCTTGGTGACGATCGCCAGCCGACCGCCGTTCTCCAGGGTCAGCCCCGGCAACGCAGCGACCGGGTGGACGGCGAGCGAGGATCCGACGCAGAGCATCAGCTCCGCCTGCTCGGCCAGTGCCTGGGCGCGGGCGATCGCCGCTTCCGGCAGCAGCTCGCCGAAGAGGACGACGTCGGGCTTGACCGCGCCGCCGCACTCGGCGCAGCGGGCGACGCCGGCGTCATCGAACAGCGCCTCGACATCCTCGATCCCGTAGGCGGCCGCGCAGCCGCGGCAGGTCGAGGTCTCGATCGAGCCGTGGACCTCGACCACGTCCTCCGAGCCGGCGGCGCGGTGGAGGCGGTCGATGTTTTGCGTAATGACCGCCTCGAGTAGCCCGCGTCGCTCCAGCTCCGCCAGGACCTCGTGGGCGCGGTTGGGACGCTTGTCGCCGAGCGCCTGGAAGCGCGGCCGGTAGTAGGACCAGAAGCGCGTCGGATCGCGCTCGAAGACGTCGATGTGGGCGACCTCCATCGGGTCGACGTTCGCCCACAGGCCTGTCTCGGGCGTGCGAAAGTCCGGAATCCCCGACGGCACCGAAACGCCGGCGCCGGTCAGCGCGACGGTGGAACGCGACTCGCGGATCGCCTCCGCCAGCCGCTCCACCGCCGCCGGAGAAACCGCTACCTGCCGCTCCACTTCGGGGTGCGCTTGCCGAGGAAGGCGCCGATGCCCTCTTTGGCGTCCTCGCTGCCGAAGGCGGCGGCGAAGGCTCGCTTCTCGGCCTCGATGCCCTCGTCGAGGTCTCCCTTGTGGGAGACCTGCTTGATCTGCCCGCGGGCTACCGGCGCCTGGCCGGCCAGCTTGCGGGCCCACATCAGCGCCGTCTCGAACAGCTCGTGGTCGGGGACGACCCGGTTGACGAGGCCGAACTCGAGCGCCTCGCCGGCGAGGATCGCGTCGCCGACCAGGTTCATCTCCAGCGCCTTGTTCGGCCCGACCAGGCGCGGCAGCCGCTGGGTGCCGCCGAAGCCGGGGACGATCCCCAGCTTGATCTCCGGCTGGCCGAAGACCGCCGCCTCGGCGGCAATCCGCACGTCGCAGGCCATCGCCAGCTCACAGCCGCCGCCGAAAGCGATCGAGTTGACCGCGGCTACCGTGGCGACGCTGTCGGTGCCCATCTCGCGCAGCAGGGCGTGGGCCGTGTGCAGCAGCTCCGCGCCCGCTCCCTCGTCCATCTGCGTGAAGGCCTTGATGTCGGCGCCGGCCGAGAAGACGACCGGGACCGAGGAGGCGACGACCATCGCGCCGACGCCGTCGTCGGCCTTGACCCGCTCCCAGACCGCGCCGAGGTCGCGGATCACGTCGGGGGAGATCGCGTTCATCGGCAGGTTGGCGAGCCAGGCGATCGCCACCTCGCCCCGCGTCTCGAGCTTGACCGTGTCCGCCTGCTCGCCCTCGTCGGGCTGCGGGTAGGGGTAGAAGCCCTGGCCCGATTTCAGGCCCAGCCGGCCCTGGGCGACCAGCCGCTTGAGGATGACCGGGGGCGCGAAACGCTCGCCGTGGCGCTCCTCGAGCTTCTCGATCTGCTCGAGCGCGGTGTCGAGGCCCTCGAGGTCGGCTTTCCAGAACGGCGGGAAGAGACCTTTGCGCGGGTCCAGCCCGGCCCCGGCCATCATCCCGAGGTCGATGTCGCGGACCGAGCAGACGCCCTCCTCGACCAGCCGGCAGGCCTCGATCAGCGCCCGCCCGGTGAACATCGCGACCAGCTCCTCGGCGTCCGGGTCGGCGTCGCCCGGAATCGTCTGCTCGCCCTCCTTGAAGAAGCCCTCGCCGCCGCTCTTGGCGCCGAGCTTGCCTTCGCCGACAAGTCCCTGCAGGCCCTTGTGGACGTAGAAAGACTCGCCGTAGGAGTCGGCGAGGTGCTCGGCGACGTGCAGGACGGTGTCGAGGCCGAGCAGGTCGGTGAGGAAGAACGGCCCCATCGGCGCGACCTTGGCGGCGGCGATCGCCTCGTCGATCGCCTTCAACGACAGCCCCTGCTCCTCCTGGGCGCGCCAGATCTCGCCGATCGTCGCCATCAGCACGCGGTTGACGACGAAGCCCGGCACCTCGCCGCAGACGATCGGCTGCTTGCGAATCGCCTGGGCGAAGTTGTAGGCGGCGGTGGCCGCCTCCTCCGAGGTGTCCTCGCCGGCGACGATCTCGACCAGCGGCATCACCGAGGCCGGGTAGAAGAAGTGGAAGCCGACGACCTTGTCGGGCCGCAGCGTCGCCTCGCCGATCTCGGTGATCGAGAGCGAGGAGGTGTTGGAGGAGAGGATCGCGTGGCCGGGCGTCGCCGCGTCGAGCTCGCGGAAGACGGCCTGCTTGATCTCCATCCGCTCGGGGACGGCCTCGACGACGAAGTCGACGTCGCCGAACTCCGCGTAGCTCGTCGTGCCGGTAATCAGGCTCATCGTCTCCGCAAGGCGGGCGTCGGCCTGCTCCTGGGTCAGCTTCTCCTTCTTCACCAGGCGGCCGAGCTGGCCCTCGGTGACGGCGCGCGCCTTATCCAGCGCCGCGTCGACGAACTTCATCTCGACGTCCTTGACGACTACGGGGATGTCTGCCGCGGCGATCGCCTGCGCGATCTCGCCGCCCATGGTGCCGCCGCCGACAACGGCGGCCTTGGATACGAACATTGGCTGGAACTCCTCCAGATCGGGGACCGTCGAAGGCTATAGCCGGCCGCTCATTGAAGGATTGTGGGGTCCATAGCCCCCTCAATCCTTCCATCGTCGTGTCCTGGGTCGCCTCTAGCCTCGGCACTCGATGAGCGAGATCGTCGAGGGCCTTGGGGGCAGCGAGCGCGAGCGGATCGCGACCCTGCGCGCGCAGGGGCATTTCTTCTGGATCGACCTCTGCGCCGCCGACTGGCCGGGCGAGGAGCTGGGCGAGGCGCTCGACATCCCGCCGCACGCGAGGCGGCCGCTGCTCGACTTCGAACCGGGCAGGCCGCCCTCTGGGCGCTTTCACGCCGACGGGCAGCACGTCGTCTTCCCCTTCCACTGCTACCTCGATGCCGGTCGCGGCGAAGGCGGTGAAACGCCCCGGCTCAAGGCGATCGAGGTCAACGTGCTTGTCCACGGCGACTACCTGCTGACCGTCCACCGCGAGCGCGTTTCGCTGCCGGGCCTGCTCCCCGGCTACAGCGCCGACGGGCGCAGCGAGCAGTACATCGTCTACGCCGTCCTCGACGCGATGGTCGCCACCGCCTTCGACGCGCTCAACGACACCGAGCTGGCGCTGGAGGGGATACAGGTCCTGGCCGGGGAGACCGGCAACGCGCGGGTGCGGATGGGGACGCTGCGGGCGATCAGCCTGCGGCTGACGACGATGCGCCGACAGCTCGGGCCGCAGCGCGGGATCTTCGAGCGGATCGGCGAGGAGATCGGCCAGGTACAGGGGTTGGTGGCCGACAACGAGCGCTACTTCGAGCGCATCTACGAGCAGCTCAACAGGCTGGTCAACGGCATCGACGCGGCCGCCGACTCGATGGCGAAGCTGATGGACCTGCGGCTGAACGAGACGATGTACTGGCTCACCGTGGTGGCGACGATCTTCCTGCCGCTGACCTTCCTCACCGGCTTCTTCGGCATGAACTTCGGCTGGATGATCCGCCAGATCAACACGCCGCTCGCCTTCTTCGCGCTCGGAATCGGCGGCGCCACCGTTGCCACCGCGGCCACCTGGATGGCGGTGAGGCGGCGCGGCACGCCGGTCCAGCCCGACCAGGACGCGGTCGAGCGCCTGGTCGCGACGCTGCGCCGCCCGCTGGGCTGAGGTCCCGCTCACGGGTGGACAAGGCCGCGCCGCGATCCTTGTACCCGGGTACAAAGGCCTCCGCGGCGCCCTGCCATTAGGCTTCCCGGGCTCTTACATGGGAGTGGACCGGTAACCCGAACGCGCCCGCAGGCCGGGCGCGCCGCAAGCGAGGGATTGACACAGCGATGACTCGTATCCGCCAGCAGAACGTGACCGCCGCGCAGTGGAGCTCCAACGGGGAGGCGCTGGGCGCGATCGACCTGACCCAGCCCGAGAACGACCCCTTCGGGCTCAACGTCTTCTCCGTCGCTGCGCAGCGCGAACGGCTGCCCGGCGACGTCTTCGAGAAGCTCCAATCGACCCTCGAAGACGGCGAGGCGCTCGACCCGAGCCTGGCCGACGCGGTCGCCGAGGCGATGAAGGAATGGGCGCTGGAGAACGGCGCCACCCACTACACGCACATGTTCCAGCCGCTGACCGGCTCGACGGCGGAGAAGCACGACTCCTTCTTCGAGCCCTCGGGCGAGGGCAAGGTCCTCGCCGGCTTCTCCGGCAAGGAGCTGATCCAGGGCGAGCCCGATGCCTCCTCCTTCCCCACCGGCGGCCTCCGCGCCACCTTCGAGGCGCGCGGCTACACCGCCTGGGACCCGACCTCCCCCGCCTTCATCCTCGAGAACCCGAACGGGGCGCTGCTCTGCATCCCCACCGCCTTCGCCTCCTGGACCGGCGAGGCGCTCGACGGAAAGATCCCGCTGCTGCGCTCGATGGACGCGCTCTCGCGCTCGGCGATCAAGGCGCTGCGGCTGCTCGGCGACGAGCAGAGCAAGCGGGTCTTCACCACGGTCGGCCCCGAGCAGGAGTACTTCCTGATCGACGAGCAGTACTTCTTCGAGCGCCCCGACCTGATCGCCACCGGCCGCACCCTGTTCGGCGCCAAGCCGCCGAAGGGACATGAGCTCGACGACCACTACTTCGGCTCGATCCCGGAGCGGGTGCTGGCCTTCATGATGGAGTCCGAACTGGAGATGCGCAAGCTCGGCATCCCGGTCAAGACCCGCCACAACGAGGTCGCGCCCGCCCAGTACGAGCTGGCACCGATCTTCGAGAACTCCAACGTCGGCTCCGACCACCAGCAACTGCTGATGCAGACGCTGGAAAGCGTCGCCCGGCGCTACGGCCTGGTCTGCCTGCTGCACGAGAAGCCGTTCGCCGGCGTCAACGGCTCGGGCAAGCACAACAACTGGTCGATGGGCACCGACACCGGGACCAACCTGCTCGACCCGGGCGACACCCCGGCCGACAACATCCACTTCCTCTTCTTCTGCGCCGCGGTGATCCAGGCGGTCAACAAGCACCAAGGGCTGCTGCGCGCCTCGGTCGCCAACATCGGCCAGGACCACCGCCTCGGCGCCAATGAGGCGCCGCCGGCGATCATCTCGATCTTCCTCGGCGCCGAGCTGGAGAAAGTGTTCGAGGCGATCGAGGCCGGCGAGGGCGACCCCAACACGCCGGCCTCCTTCCTCGAGCTGGGGACGACGGTGCTGCCGAAGCTGCCGATGCACGGCGGCGATCGCAACCGCACCTCGCCGTTCGCCTTCACCGGCAACAAATTCGAGTTCCGCGCGCTGGGGTCGAGCATGTCGCTCTCCTTCCCCAACACGGTCCTGAACACGATCGCCGCCGAGGCGATCGACGAGCTGGCCGGCGAGCTGGAGGCGAAGCTCGCCTCCAGCACGCAGATGCCGGAGGCGGTGATCGAGATCGTCAAGGACTCCTACGCCGCCAACAAGCAGGTCTGCTTCGGCGGCGACAACTACTCCGAGGAGTGGCACGCAGAGGCCGAGCAGCGCGGACTGAAGAACCTGCGCACGACGCCCGACGCGCTGCCCGAGGTGCTCAGCGAGCCGACGGTGGAGGCTTTCGAGAAGTACCACGTGCTCTCCAAGCGCGAGCTCGAATCGCGCTACGAGGTCTGGATCGAGCAGTACGCGATCCGCGCCAACATCGAGGCCGAGACCACGCACTCGATCGCCAAGACGATGATCCTGCCGGCGGCCCTGCGCTACATGGCCCTGATCAGGGAATCGGGCCGCGCGGAAGGAGTCGCGGCCGAGGTCGAGGCCTTCCTCGACGCGCTGGGGATGTCGCTGGCCGAGCTCGAGGAAGCCAACGCCTATCCCGACGAGCTCGAGGGCCTCGACCTGGCGATCCACGCCCGCGACAAGCAGCTCGCCGCGATGGGCAAAGTGCGCGAAGCGGCCGACAAGCTGGAGAAGGTCGTCGCCGACGACCTCTGGCCACTGCCGAAGTACGAGGAGATGCTGTTCATCAAGTAGGGCGACACCGAACGATCCTGTCGGTCGGTTGCAAGATGACCGACAGCTCGCATATCGTGATCGCATCGAGTCCCGGCGCGAATAGAGGAGGGGTCTGATGTCGAGTTGGATTGAGACGCGAGCGCGAGTTCTGCTGCTTGGAGCGCTTGCTGCAGTCGCATTTGCAGTCCTGTCGGTTCCGGCCGGGGCCAGCGCAGCTACCGTCGTCAACGGCGACTTCGAGAGTGGGCTGAGCGGTTGGCAGGTGCAAAACACCGGTCCGGCTACCAAGAGCGGCTGGTTTACGTATTCCGGAACGAAATCTCCGCTAGGAGAAGAAGGCTCTGGAGAAGAACTGCCGTCGCCACCAAGTGGAAGCAACGCCGCGATTACGGACCAGTCGGGCCCTAGCAGCGACATCCTCTACCAGGATGTGACGCTTGAGCCGTACTGGACGCACCAGCTGACGATGACGCTGTTCTACAAGAACTTGGCCGAACAGATCTTCATCCCCAACCCCGACACGCTCAACTGGACGGGTGGACCCAGCGAAACCGAAGAAGAACAGGCCGATCAGCAGTACCGGGTCGACGTGATGAAACCGACCGCACCGGTGAATTCACTTAACCCCTCCGACATCCTCGCCACCGTGTTTGCGACTAAGGAAGGCAGCCCTGAATCAATGGCGCCGGCGCAGTTCACGACCGACCTCACCCCGTTCGCCGGGCAGACTGTTCGCCTACGCTTCGCGATGACCGACAACGAATTCTTTTTCAACGCCGGCGTCGACAACATCTCGATCGTCAGCACGCCGCCGTCAAACGCGTTTGTCCTCGGCAAAGTCAGCAGGAATGTCAAAAAGGGCAACGGCAAGCTCCTGGTCACGGTGCCGGGCGCGGGGATCGTGACCGTCACCGACGTTCCGCCGGCCGGCAAAGCCGCGCGCATCAAACCGGTCACCCTCGCCGCCACCGCAGCGGGCAGCCTCACGGCCGGCCTGACCCCAACCAAATCGGCGCGGAAAACCCTCAAGAGCAAGCACAAGCTCAACCTGAAACTGTCGATCGCCTTCACGCCCACTGGGGGCTTCGCGGCCACTCAGACCCTCGCCACGAAACTGCGACTGAAGCCGAAACCGAAAAAACACAAGAAGCACCACCACAAGCACTGACGCGGCGTCAACTCGGATCGGCCTAGCCGGTCCGAGTCATTCTTCACTCGTCTTCGTCGTTGTCGCGCACCGCGCGGACGATCAGCCAGCCGATCGCGACGAGGCCGATGATCGGGATGAAGCCGCCGAAGACGGCGGGCCAGGCCTCGCTCGCGAGCGGGATCACGCGCTCGGCAGTCCGGGGCCGCCGTGCAGGGGGTTGAGGTCGGTGAGCAGCTCGACCAGGCGCGGCTCGGGCTCCTCGTCGTCGATCGTCACCGCGGTGCCCGGCCAGGCGAAGCGCAGGTAACGAGCGTAGGCCTGGCGCGAGCCGAGGTCAGGCTCGTAGATCCAGGAGCCGGTGTTCCAGTAGCGGGTGCGAGAGTCGCTGCTCGAGCGGACGTCGGCCAGTGGCTGGTGGGTGTGGGCGAAGACGATCCGGTCGCTGTCGGCGCTCCAGTCGAGGTTGGCGACGACCTTTGCGAACGCCTCCAGGGCGTGCTCGGAGGGATCGCTGCGCGAGACGACCGAGGCCTGCGGATAGACCGGTCGCGGCCAGCCGATCCCCTGCACCGGCTGCTCGCGGTTCTGGCGTGCGGTCTCGGCGCGGACGACCGCGTCGAAATGCTGCTCGCTCGGCAGCTCCGCCGCGGCCGCGTCGTCGCCGACCCCGCGGTCGCGCAGCTCGGCGGCGAGCCGCTTGGCGCCGCGCAACGGCAGGCCGAGCGCGGAGACGGCCCTGCCGAAGCGCTGCACGGCGTGGAAGACGTTCTGCTGAGCGTGGGTGCCGTGCGGCATCTGCGCGGCGATGTAGAGCCACTCGGTGAGCAGCGTGGTCACCGACTCGTAGTCCGCGACCGTCTTCGGGTCCTCGGGCCCGCCGGTGGCGATCGACCACAGCGTGCGGGTCAGCATCCGATCCCCGCGCGAGCCGGCGAGACGCGCATGCGGGTCGAGGTAGTGGCCGTGGGTGCAGAGCACGCCGGCGAACGTGTAGGCGGGATAGGCGACCTCGACCTCGACGCCGGGAAGGCGGCGGTTGAGGAAGGAGCGGAAGAAGCCGGGACCGGGCTCGCCGGCGGCGACGTCGAGCTCGTCGGCGCCGGTCGGCGAGAGGCCCGAGGCGAGCATCGCCTCGATCCGGTTCTCCTGGTCGCGGTGGACGAGGTGGTGGTCGTGGTTGCCGGCGAGGAAGACCAGCCGCTTACCGGCCATCCGCTCGGCGATCAGCCGCAGCAGCCCGTCGGAGGCATCGACCGCGTCGCCGACCGAGCCGAAGAGGAAGTCGAACAGGTCGCCGAGGAAGATCAGCTCGTCGATCCCCTCCAGCTGCGGCGCCAGCCGTTCGAGGAAGAAGTCCTCGCGCAGCAGATCCCGCCCGGTCCAGGCGCCGAAGTGGGTGTCGGAGATGACCAGCGCCCTCACGGGCGGGACAGTACCCGCATCGGCAGCCCGCCCTTGGGGGACAGGGTGGGCATCTGGCGCACGGTCATCGTGCGGCCGGGGAGGGCGTCGAGGCGCAGCCGCTGCAGCAGCATCGTCGCCACCAGCTTCACCTCGGTCTGGCCGAAGCGCTTGCCGATGCAGATCCGCTGCCCGCCGCCGAAGGGGACGTAGGCGCCGCGCGGCAGCGCCGCCTTGCGCTCGCGGGTGAAGCGCTCGGGAATGAACGCCTCGGGATCGGGGAAGACCTCCGGGATGCGGTGACTGGCCCAGGAGCAGTAGTTGACGTAGGCGCCGCGGGGGACCGAGTAGCCGCCGAACTCGAAGTCGCGGACGGCGCGGCGCGGTCCGATCCAGGCGGGCGGGTAGAGGCGCAGCACCTCGTCGAGGACCATCTCGAGGTAGGGCATCCGGCGTTCGAGCTGCTCGACCGTGGGGGTCTCGTCGCCGAGCACCTCCTCCTGCTCGGCCTGCAGGCGGGCGACGACCTGCGGGTGCCGCGCCAGCTCGTGCATCATGAAGGTCAGGGTCGAGGTCGAGGTGTCGTGGCCGGCGAACATCAGCGTCATCACCTGATCGCGGACCTCCCTGTCGGTGAACGCCTCCCCCGCCTCGCCGCGGGCGGCCAGCAGCAGGCTGAGAACGTCGCGCCCACCCGCGCCCGGATCCGCTCGGCGAGCGGAGATCTCCGCGAAGACGATCTCGTCGAGGACCTTCCGCGAGGCGATCAACTTGCGCCAGGGCGAGCCGGGCCCCCGCAGCAGCCGCAGCGGGTAGTCGATCCCGTAGTAGCCGAGCGCCCGCTCGAAGTGCTCGGCCGCGGCGGCGCCCTTGCCGGCCTCGTCGGGGTCGAGGCCGAGCAGCGCCCGCATCGCGATCCGCATCGCCAGGTTGCGCATCCAGTCGTAGACGTTGACCACCGTGCCGGGGCGCAGCCGGGCGATCGCCGATCCGGCCTCAGCCGCCATCGCCTCGACCATCGCGTCCAGCTGTTCGCGGTGGAAGGCGGGCAGCATGATCGCCCGGGCGCGGTCGTGATAGTCGTCGTCGATCGTCAGCAGCCCGTCGCCGAGCAGCGGGATCAGGTCGCCGAAGCTCGACTCGCGCCAGTGGAAGTTCTCCGGATGGGCGACGGTGATGAAGTTGTTGGCCTCCGGCCCGAGCATGAAGACGACCCGGGTGTGGAGCAGGCGGAGACTGAAGATCGGCCCGTGGCGTTCGTAGTTGGAGAGCAGCAGCGGCAGCGGGTCGTGGGCGACCTGATGGGTGCGCACGAGGCTGAAGTTGCCGGGGCCTGGCGGGTACCTGCCGCGCCCGCGCCACTCGGTGAGCAGGTCGTCCGCCACCCGGCGCACCGGGTTGTCGGACATCTGCGGCGGCTTGGCGACCGGGGCGGCGATCTCGGGTGGCATCGAACCTGGATAGTAATTGGCTGGTTGGCCAGTTCGATGGACGGGGCGCCTTTCTATCGCTATGCGTAAGAAAAACGCCCCGGGCAGGCGACTCAGGGGGTGGCCGAAGCGGCGAGCTGGCCGCAGGCGGCGGCGATGTCGCGGCCGCGGGTGAGCCGCACCGTGGCGGTGAGGCGGTGCTCGGCGAGGATCGCGCGGAAGCGCTCGATCTGCTCCGGCGGCGAGCCGTCGTAGGCGCCGGTCGGGTTGTAGGGGATCAGGTTGACCTTGTAGGCGCGCGGGTCGAGTAGGGCGACGAGCTCGCGGGCGTGTTCGGCCTGGTCGTTGACGCCGTCGAGCATCACGTACTCGACGAAGACCTTGCGCCGGCGGCGGGCCCGGTAGCGATCGCAGGCGGCGAGCACCTCGGCCAGCGGCCAGCGGTCGTTGACCGGCATCAGCTGCGAGCGCAGGCCGTCGTTCGGCGCGTGCAGCGAGAGCGCCAGGCTGACCGACATCTCACATTCGGCGAGGCGGTCGATCCCCGGCACCCAGCCGACCGTGGAGATCGCGGTGCGACGGTGGCTGACGCCGAGCTCGGGCAGCCGCTCGCAGGCGGACAGCACAGCGTCGATGTTCATCGTCGGCTCACCCATGCCCATGAAGACGACGTGGTCAATCTCCTCGAGGCGGCGGAAGTGCAGCGCCTGATCGAGGATCTCGTCGGCACTGAGGTTGCGGCCGAACCTCATCTGCCCGGTGGCGCAGAAGGTGCAGGTCAGCGGGCAGCCCGACTGCGAGGAGAGGCAGACCGAGCGGCGACCGTCGCGGTAGCGCATCAAGACCGCCTCGACCGGCCTCCCGTCGCCGGTGTGGAAGAGCGCCTTGACGGTGCCGTCGTCGGACTTCGCCTCGGTCTGCAGGGCGAGGGTCGAGAGCGGAACCGCGGCGGCGAGCCGCTCGCGCAGCGCCGCCGGCAGGTTGGTCATCTCCTCGTAGGAGCCGGCGCCGCGCGCGACCCACTCCCACACCTGAGCGGCGCGGTAGGAGGGCTCGCCGGCCTCGGCGAGGGTCTGCTGGAGCAGGGCGCGATCCATCTCTCCGGCGAGTGTACGGACGGCCCGTGCTAGCAGTGCCGATTTCGGTCGGCAGCCACCACGGCTAGCAGCGCAAGGACAATTGGCGCAAGTGGGTTGGCCCTAAGAGAACTGACAATCCTCAGCCTCAACATGTAGACCAAGCCGCGGGTCATGCCGCAGCCGGGGCAGCGGTGCCCGGTCAGCCGCCTCACCGGGCAAAAAACTGGTAGCTCTCGCCCGGCCAGGCTCAGTGGCCGATCTGGCCCCTGCGGTCTCACTATCCACGAGACCGCAAAGGCCGCAAGAAGCCCGACCCGCGCAAGGCGGGCGGCCGGGTCAGGCCTTTCCGAGCTTCTGGAGCTGGACGTTGCCGAACTCGTCAACAACGATCATCTCCCTCTTTTCGCCACCGGTCACAGCCAGGATGATCCAGACGATGCCCCATAGTCCGCAGCTGAAGATCGTGATGATCGCGTGCAATACGTGATTGACGGGCTGACCTTCGACCAGGACAGCCTGGAATTCACTTTGCGTCTCAATCCGGAGTCCACGAGCGGCCGCTCCCTGTATCTGCTGAGCGAGAAGCGCCTTGCGCTCATCTGCCGAGCGCCTGGTCGTGCTGATCGCGGATTCGGACTCTTTCGTCTGGTCGGTCCAGGTGGACCCGTCCCAGTAGCGCTGCTGATTCGGGACGTTCGGATCTTGGAACCAAGCCGCGGGGGTCCCTTCACCAACGGATGCGGCGGCGGTCGTCTCCGCGGTCGTCTCGACAGGGTCGGCTGCTGATGCCACTACCTCACCGCCATCCTCCTCTCCGCTCGAGCCGCCGGCCTGCACATCCTCAGCGGCTGCAGCGCCTGCCTCGGCACTCCGCTCCTCGCCGTCCTCGGACGACGGCTCCTTGCTCGCGTCGCTTGATTGCTCAGCCACCCTGTCTCCTCCATTGTTGGACCGTGGCAGCCTAGGTGCGCAGCGATCGCTCTGTCAACTACCCGTACCTGAATTGTCACGTCTACGTTTGCCAATCGTCACCCGTGGCACACTTATGTATCACAATTTTAGCTTATAACGTGATACCATCTAGCCATGCGGAGCCTTCGCCTCAGCACAGAGCTGGACGACCGAGTGCGTCAGGCAGCAGCACTCGAGGGATCTTCCGTGTCTGAGTTCCTGCGGCGAGCTGCGAGCGAGCGGGCTGAGCGAACGCTTGCCGATCCGGCGGAGCGGCTTGCCTACGCGATCGGCGTCATCGACGTCGGCCTGGGCTTGGCGCGCGACACTGGGGCCGCCTTCGGTGACGTCATCGAAGAGAAACACCGCGGACGCCGTCGATGACGCTGGTCAACGCAGGCCCGTTGATCGCCCTGCTGGATTCGCGGGAACCCGATCACGAGCGCTGCGTCTCGGCCCTCCGATCGGTCGATCTGCCGCTGCTGACGACCTGGTCGGCCTTCACCGAGGCCATGTACCTGGTCGGTCGAGCCGGGGGCTGGCCCGCCCAGAAAGCGCTCTGGCAGCTCGTCTTCAACCAGGACCTCGATGTCGCGACCCAATCCGCAGACGCCGGCCGGAGGATCGCGACGTTGATGGAGCGCTATGCAGACCGGCCGATGGACCTGGCCGACGCGACGCTGGTCGCCCTCGCCGAGGAACGAAGCGAGCGGCGGATCTTCACCCTCGACGCAGACTTCGGCATCTACCGCATCCACGGCCGCACGCGCTTCGAGCTGCTGCCCGGCTGAGCAAACACGATCGGCAGCTCGCCGGCCATCGGCTCGTTCAGGTCCTCAAAGCTTCCTGCAAGGCGGTCGAATCCAGCCCCTCCACTCGCACGACCTTCTCACGCGACTTCGCGCCACGCACGACGCTGACCCGCGAAGGCGCAACCCCGGCACGCTTGGCGATCAGTCTGCAGAGCGCCTTGTTGGCCTTTCCGTTCAACCGGCGGCGCCGTCACCTTCGCCTGCAGAACCCCGTCGCGGAGCCCCGCCAGCTCGTCGCGGCTCCCCCGCGGCCGCAACCGCACGCGTATCCGAGCTTCCGGCATTGGATGGCTGATTGTCGCCTTTTCGGCACCATCTCGATGCAGAGAATTTGAGAACAGCGCGCCACGCGCGCGTCGGGATCGGCCACGCTCAATGCGTGCCAAAGATCCTTCCCCTCGCCGGGATAATCCTCGAACGCTCTGCGCTCGCAACCGGGTTGACGCCGTGGTGAGCTAGTATGACCGACATGTACAAGACGTTTCTACTCGGGGCACTGGCGATTCTGGTTCTTGGGACGCTGATTGTCCTCGTCCTCCATGCCGTGGACGCGAGTGGCGAGGTCGGCGGAGTCGTCTTCATGCTTGGTGCTGCCGCAGCCGGCCTGATCGGCAGCGAGGTGGCGCGGCGCATGCCGCCGCAGCGACAACGACGGCACTAAATCTCCGGTGCCCCCTCAGCGACGCTTCGGCAGGCGGCTGCGGAGGAAGCCGGGCCAGGCTCGGGGGCGACGGGCGACGGTCAGGGCGATCGGCATCGAGTCGAAATAGGTGACGCGTTCGGTCGCCAGACCGTCCTCGCCGACGACGAAGCGGTCGACGACGTCCCAGGAGATCGGGGCGCCGCCGGCCGTGCCGCCCATCGTGAACTCGATCAGCACGCCGTCGGCGGTGGCGCCCCAGCGGTGCACCTCGACCGCCAGGTCGGGAATCAGCTCGAGCAGGTCGGCGAAGGCCCGTTCGCCCTCCTCGCGGGTCTCCGCGGTCGTCGTCATCGGCGCCACCAGGTGCGCCCGCTCGGCCAGGACCGTGCCGAGGTCGGCGCTGCGCGGCGCCCGCCAGTACTGCTCGAAGCGGCGCACGAAGTCGGCTGCCTGCTCGCGCTCCATCCAGCAACCTTAACCCCGGGGTGCCGGTTCGAGCTTATGATCGCGGCTGTCAAACCAGTCAAGGAGGAGGAGAGATGGCAGGACACACGGTGAAGAGGATCGACGACATGGAAGCCGTCTTCCAGGGCGCCTTCAAGCGCGCCCGGGCCGAGCTCGGCGTCGAGTCGTTCGGCATGCAGATCATCGACATGCCGCCCAACTACGACGGCTACCCCGAGCACGACCACAGCGAGGACGGCCAGGAGGAGGTCTACATCGCCCTCCGCGGCGGCGGCGAGCTGGAGATCGAAGGCGAGCGGTTCCCGCTCGACGACGACCACGTCGCGCGGGTCGGCCCCGGCGTCAAGCGCAAGCTCTGGCCCGGCGACGCGGGCATCCGCGTGCTGGTGATCGGCGGCAAGGCCGGCGAGGCCTACGAAGCGCCGGACATCACCAAGCTGGGCGAGCCGGACCCGATGGCCGGCTGAGGAGCCTCAATCGCGCTGCGCCGGATCGGGCCGCGGCTCGTATCCGGGGCAGCTCAGCACCGGCAGCCGCGGATAGCGCGGATAGCGCTTGTCCTCGCGCGAGCGCAGGCAGAGCGAGAAGACCGAGCCGCGCGTGTTCGGCACCAGCTTCTGCTGCAGGCAGGTGTCGCAGAGGCTCGCCGGCATTCGATCAGGCCGGCGAGCCGGCCGCCGCCTTGGCACGCAGGTTGGCGCGGTTGCGCGCCGTGCGCACGGCGGCGGCGAGGCTGGCGGCGTCGTAGGCGCCGTGATGGCGCCTGCCGTTGACGAAGAAGCTCGGCGTGCCGGCGACGCCGCTGGCGTCGGCGCTGGCGACGTCCTCCTCGATCCGCTCGAGGTGGGCGTTCCCGCGCAGCTCCTCCCAGAAGCGCTCGACGTCGAGGCCGAGCCGCTCGACGTCGCGCCGCAGGTCTGACGGCGCCAGCTCGTCCTGGTGCTCGAGCAGGGTGTCGTGCAGCTCCCAGAAGGCGCCCTGGGAGTGCGCGGCCTCGGTGGCTTCGGCGGCGAGCTGGGCGTGCGGGTGGACGTCGTTCAGCGGCAGGTGCCGCCAGACGTAGCGCAGGTCGTCGCCGAAGTCCTCGAGCAGCTCGCGGATCACACCCTCGGCCCGGCCGCAGTACGGGCACTCGTAGTCGCCGTACTCGATCAGGGTGACCAGGGCGCCGTCGGCGCCGCGGACGTGGTCGCGGCCGGGGTCGACCTCGTCGGAGAGGTCGAGGATCGCCTCGCTGGTGCCGACGATCTGCCGCGCCCGCACCTGCGCCGGCAGGCGGGCGATCAGGCGGAAGGCGGACCAGGCGCCGAGCGAGGCCAGGGTCGCGGCGACCAGCACGCCGAGTTTCGCCTCGTCGAGCTGCTCCCCGACGAACGCCCGGTCGGCGACCAGCAGGGCGACGGTGAAGCCGATCCCGGAGACGATCCCGCCACCGGCGATCGCCGGCCAGCTCAGCGCCGGGCGGATCCTCCCCAGCCACGGCCGCGAGGCCAGCCAGGAGGCGCCGAGGATGCCCAGCGGCTTGCCGAGCACCGCGCCGCAGACGATGCCGATCGTCAGCGGCGAGCGGATCGCGTCGTGGAGCAGCGTGCCGTCGACGTGGATGCCGGCGTTGGCCAGCGCGAACAGCGGCACGATCAGGTAGCTGGTCCAAGGATGGAGGCGGTGCTGGAGGCGTTCGTTGGGCGAGATCGCCGAGGCGACCCCGCGCTGCGCGCTGCGGGCAAGCTCGGGCGTCGGCTGCTCGCGGAAGGAGCGGGTCAGCTCGGTGACCTGCTCTAGCTGGGCCCGTTCCGGCGGGTAGGCGCTGGTGACCAGGCCGACGGCGAGCCCGGCGACGATCGGGTCGACACCCGACTCGAACAGAGCGATCCAGATGCCGACTCCGAGCGCCGCCGCGGCCTGGCGCCGCCACGGGGCCGGCGCGTAGCGCAGCGCCAGCAGCGCCGCGAAGAGGGCGACCGCGATCGCCAGCGCGAGCGGCTGCAGGTCTTCGCTGTAGACGGTGGCGATGACCAGCAGGGCGATCAGGTCGTCGGCGACCGCGAAGGTGAGCAGGGCGACCCGCAGCCGGGTGCCGCCGGGCGCGACCAGGGCCAGCATCCCCAGGGCGAAGGCGGTGTCGGTCGACATCACCACCCCCCAGCCGTGGGCGCCGCCGGTGCCGTGGTTGAAGGCGAGGAAGATCGCAATCGGGGTCAGCACGCCGCCGATCGCGGCGACTGCCGGGATCGCCGCCCGCCGCCGATCGCGCAGCTGGCCGACGTCGAGCTCGCGCTTCGCCTCCAGGCCGACGACGAGGAAGAAGATCGTCATCAGGCCCTCGCCGATCCAGCGGCGCAGGTCGGCGGAGATTTCGGCGCCGCCGAGCTGGATCGAGAGCTTGGTGCCCCAGAGCGATTCGTAGGACTCCGACCAGGGCGAGTTCGCCCAGAGCAGCGCCGCGACCACGGCGGCGAGCATCACCGCGGCGCCGCCGGTCTCGGTCTGCAGGAAGTCCCGCACCGGCGCCGCCATGTTGCGCGCCCAGGCGGTGCGGCCGGTGTAGCCGACGGGCGCCGCGACGGCGGGAGACTGTCGGTCGCTCTCGCTCAAGCGCCCATGATCGCGGACCGCGCCCCGGAAGTTCCGCGACCGCCCGCCGTGCGCCGCCTGCGCGACGGCTAGCTTTGTGCTGTGAACGGCGCAGCCACCCTCTTCGACGCCGATGCGGCGGCCTTCACCGGCACGGTCGAGGTGCTCGGCGTGATCTTCAGCGCCGAGGACGACGGCTACGCGGTGCTCGAGGTGCAGGACGCCGAGTCGGGCGAGGGCTTCGCGCTGGTCGGCCCGGTCGCCCATCTGAGCGCCGGCGAGCGGGCCGAAGTGAGCGGCGACTGGCAGACGCACTCGAGGTACGGGCGTCAGCTGAAGGCGCGCGGGGCGCTGCCGCTCGACCCGGCCGACCGGGCCGGACGGATCGCCTACCTGACCTCGCTGCGCCACATCGGGCCGGCGCGAGCCGAACGGCTGGTCGACGAGCACGGCGAGGGCGTGCTGGGGGCGATCGCCGCCGACCCGGTCGGAGTCTTCGCCGCGCTGCGCGGGGTCAGCGCCGACCAGGCCGCGGCGGCGACCGAGTCCTGGCACGCCTCGCGGGCGATCCGCGACCTCCACGTCCAGCTCGCCCCGCACGGGCTCGCCCACCTGGCGGCGCCGATCCACGCCCGCTTCGGCGAGCGCTCGATGGCGATCCTGCACGAGGACCCCTACCGGCTGACCGAGGTCGCCGGAGTCGGCTTCGCCCGCGCCGACAGGATCGCGCTGGCCGCCGACGTGCCACCGGAGTCGCCGCGCCGCGCCCAGGCGGCGGCGGCCTTCGCCCTGACCGAGGCCGAGCAGCAGGGCCACACCTACCTGCCGCTCGACGAGCTGGCGCGGCGGACGACGAAGCTGATCGGCCTCGTCACCGATCCCGACGTCCTCGCCACCGCCCGCGGCCTGCTGCTCGACGAAGGCCGGGTCTACCGCGAGCCGACGCGGGCGAGCGAGATCGCCGTCGCCGCAACCCTGGCGGCGCGGGCAGGCGCCCCTCCCCACCTCGACCACGACCCCGGCGAATCGCCACCGGAGGGGGACGACGAGACGCGCCGCCTCACCGACGAGCAGTGGGCGGCCGTGCACGGCGCCTTCGCGGCCCGCGTCTCGGTGCTGACCGGCGGGCCCGGCGTCGGCAAGACGGCCTGCACGCAGGCGATCGTCGCCGAGGCGGAACGGGCCGGCGCCTCGATCGCCCTCTGCGCGCCGACCGGCCGCGCCGCCCGGCGGCTGGCCGAGGCGACCGGCCACGAGGCGCAGACGATCCACCGCATGCTGGAGTGGATGCCGGGCCGCGAGCCCGGCTTCAATCCGGGCCGCCCGCTCCCCGCCGCCCTGGTGGTCGTCAACGAGGCCTCGATGCTGAACCTGCGGCTGATCGAGGTGCTGCTCGGCGGCCTCGCCGAGTCGAGCCACGTCGTCTTCGTCGGCGACGCCGACCAGCTGCCGCCGATCGGCGCCGGCAAGCCGTTCGAGGACCTGATCGCCTCCGGGGTCGCCCCGGTCGTCCGCCTCACCCAGATCTTCCGCCAGGCGGCGCGCTCGATGATCACCACCGCCGCCCATGAGATCAACCAGGGGCGGGCGCCCCACCTGGAGCCCGCCGAGGGACAGGAACACGACTTCTTCTTCATCGACCGGGCCTCGCCGGAGCGGGCGCTCGACACCGTCGTCGAGGTGGTCGCCGAGCGGGCGCCGGAGGGCTTCGGGGTCGACCCGGTCCGCGAGGTGCAGGTGCTGGCGCCGATGTACCGGGGGGCGGTCGGGATCGACGCCCTGAACGAGCGGCTGCAGGCGCGTCTCAACCCGGACGGCAAGGCGGCGGTCGGCGAGCGCTTCCGGATCGGCGACCGGCTGATCCAGACGCGGAACTCGCACGAGCTGGGGCTGATGAACGGCTCGATCGTCTTCCTGCGGGCCGACGACCCCGAGGAGGAAACGATCCTCGTCGACACCGACGAAGGCGGCGCCCTGCTCATCCCCTACGGCGAGACGGCGACGCTGCGGCTCGCCTACGCGATCTCGGTCCACAAGGCGCAGGGCTGCGAGGTACCGGTCGTGGTCGGCGTCTGCCACCGCTCGCACGCGCGGATGCTGACCCGCCCGCTCGTCTACACCGCGATCACCCGCGCCCGCCGGAGCTGCGTCCTGGTCGGCGACCCCGCCGCCCTGGAGATGGCGGTGCGCCGCGACGACAGCGGCAACCGCCACTCGGCCCTGGCCGAGCGCCTGCGCGACGCTCCCGCGCCTCGATGAAGCATTTGGGGGTCGGTAGCCCCCACAATGCTTCCGCCGAGCATGGAGTCGCCGAGACCTTCACTTGCCGCCATTGCCGTCACGCTCGGCGGGATCGCTCTGCTGGCGCTGCTGGTCCTCGCGGTTCCCGACCTGCGCCATGCGTTCACGGCGGCGGTCCACGGCGACACCGCCGAGGTGCGCAGCCGGGTCGACAGCCTCGGCGTCGCCGGACCGCTGCTGATCCTCGCCCTCGCCCTGCTGCACACGGTCGTCTTCTACCCGGCGGAGATCGTCAACGCGGCGGCCGGCTTCGCCTACGGCTTCTTCCCGGCGCTGGCGCTGATGATGGCCGGCTGGCTGCTCTCCGGGCTGCTCTGCTTCGCGGTCGGCCACACGGTGGCCAGGCCGCTGCTCGACCGCTGGTTCGGAGTCGAGCGCTTCGAGCGGATCGAGGCGTCGATCGAGCGCGGCGGCGCCACCCTGCTGATCGCCGTGCGGCTGCTGCCGATCGTCCCCTTCAGCCTCGTCTCCTACGCCGCCGGCGCCGCCAGGGTGCCGATCTGGCGCTTCACCTGGACGACGGTGGTCGGCTACCTGCCGATCACCGCGCTGACCGTCTACCTCGGCACCCGCCTCGAGGGCCTCAGCCTGACCGACCCCCTCGTGCTCGGCATGGGCGCAGCCCTGCTGGCCCTACTGCTCGGCGGCCACCAGATCATGCGCCGCGTCGGCGCTTGACCTGAAAGCGGAAGGTCGCGGTCGGACCAACCGCGCCGGCTTGGTCACGCGCCTTCACGCGAACGCTGTGCGTTCCCAGCCCAAAGCGGTGAACGAACGTGGCGGGGCAAAGGTGGAACGGCCCGCTGTTGACGTCGCAGAGGAAGACGACCCCGCTCTCGTTCGCGCCGAAGCCGAAGACGACCTTCGCCGTGTGCCCGCGAACGCGGATCAGCTTTGCCGGGTGGCGACGGAACAGCCCACGCGGCCCCGGTTCGCGCTCGGGCGGGACGTTCGAGTCGGGTGGGGTGGCAACAGACGCCCCAGGGGTCGGCTGAGGAGCGACTTCTTCGAGTGGCGGCACGACCGTGCTTCCCGGATCTTCGCCGCTGGGCGATACGCCGAGCAATCCCATCGCACCGTCGGCGTCGAGGAGCCCGGCGCCGACGGCATTCGGGGGGAAGGCGCCGACCGGAACGGCGGAGCCGGTCATGGCGGCACCGATCTGCGCCGGGGTTGCGGCCGGCTTCCCCTGGCGCAACAGCGCCGCGACGGCGGCGGCGTGCGGACCGGCCGCCGAGGTCCCGCAGAATCGCCATACGCCGGCAACCAGCTGTGCGAAGAAAGTGGTCGCCCCGCAGTCGGTGGCGACGAGGTTCGGCTTGGCGATCGTTTCCACCAGCGGAGCCGCGGGAGCCGTTCCTTCGACCGGTCCGAAGTAGTGGGTCACCGGTCCGCGCGAGGAATAGGGCTCCGGCTGGGCGCCGTTGCTGTACCGGACGGCGCCGAGCGTGATCGCGCTCGCGTCGCCGGCGTGTCCGAAGACGGTCGGGCCGACCACGTCTCCGCCGCTCGATTCCGGGTACTCGGTCGCGCTGACACCCGATCCGTTCTCCAGCAGGATGAACTTCAAGCGGGGGTTGCCGCCGGAAAAGCGGTTGATGACGAGCTGAACGGTCCGAGCCGACGACGAGTTATTGATCCACTGGACGATCTCGACGGGACGTTGAGTGTTGCTGACGTTGCGTTCGTGGGAATAGCCGGGCAGGAGTTCGCTGCCGTTGAGCAGAAACGCGTCAAGGTCAGTGCTGACTCCGTTCCACGGTTCCTTCCACTGCAGGTCCACGGTGAGCGTCGCGTGAGCGTTGACCGTAATCCCGAAGGTGCGATCCACGCCCCCGGTCGGATCGAAGTCCATGCAGTGGTTGCCATTCAAGCCCGACAGCCCTTGCACGACCGATGGGCACCCTCCCGAGTCCCGGTATTCGGGCGCTTCCCAGGAGGCGATTTCATGTTCTCCTTCGAACAAGTTGTCGTTGCCGGCTGCGGTCAGGTACACGACCCCTTCGGCGGTCACCTTGTCGATCGCCGTGGCGACCGGGCCGTCCTGGAAGAACGGCTCTTCGAACCAGGCGACGTCGTCGACGATCACGTCCGCCCCCGCGCCGCCTTCGGACACGGGCCTCGCCAGGCGTTCGATGTTGTGCGCGAACGATTCTTCGCTGTCATAGGCAGTGGCGAACGCCAGAGAAGCGTGCGGCGCCAGATCGTGGACGATCTGCAGCATTGCCCGCCCCTCGTCCTCTCCAGCTCCGGACGGCCCCTCCTCCAGGACATCGACCGGGAGCTGCTGGCCGCTGCAGGTGCCGGCGGGGCCCGGCAGGTCGTCGCTGACGATGTCGTCGTGGGCATGGGTCGCCACCGGCCCGCTCCCGTCCGCCGCTTCGGTGGCGACGTCGAAGGAGTCCGAGAGGACGCCGACCGTGACGCCCTTGCCCCTCAGCCCGAAGTCTTCGCGCGCTTCGTCGACCTTCAGCTGCCCCAGACCCTCGGAGATCACCGATCCGCCTTCGCAGGGCGGTTCGCCGGCCGCGAAGAGAAGCGGGGCGCGGCTCTCGGTCACCGAGGCGACGCCGGGGACGCCTTCGAGATTCTTCAGGTCGGCAGGGTCTATGGCGACCGTGGCACTCTGGTACCTGCCGCTGGAATCGAGAACCTGGGACCCGGCGGCCCGCAGGTCGGGGAGTGCGGGGATCGCCCCCTGGTCGAAGCGGACGTTGACAAGGACCCGGTCGCCTTCGCGCAGAAGGCTGCCCGGCCCTGCGGCGGCTACGCCGAGATCGCGCGCCTGCTGTTCGGGCGGGGCGCTTCGCACCGAGGGCTTGGCCAGCTCGGCGAGTCGGGGCGAGAGGACTCCGCCGGCGGGTTGGATCGCCGCCTCCGCAGCACCGGCCGCGAGCAACGACCAGGTGAGCGCAAGCGCTGCTATCGATGCGGTCCCCGCCCGGCGGCGGGGCTCATTCTCCGGTTCAATCACGAATCTAAGTATCGGCTCGGCATGCTGGTCCCTCAAACCGGGCCAGGAGGATTCGACCCGGTCGCGACCGGGTCACCGCAACGCAAGGCCTGTGCAAAGGGACGCCGGGACTCCCGATCCTGCTACGGTCCCGAGCGTTAGGCCGGGGAATGGAACCGGCAAAAGTCGTGTCTAGCGCTCGCGTCGTTGCTTCATCAAGCCTCCGCGTTCGCAGCACATGAAGTGGAGGCATTGCATGCCAACTGGAACTGTCAAGTGGTTCAGCGACGACAAGGGCTACGGGTTCATCACGCCCGACGACGGCTCTAAGGACGTCTTCGTGCATCACAGCGCGATCCTCGGCGAGGGCTTCAAGTCCCTGACCGAGGGCTCCAAGGTGAGCTACGAGTCCGAAGAAGGCCCCAAGGGCCCGGCCGCCGCGAGCGTCCAGCAGACCGCGTAAACAGCGCACCGCTCTTGCGTTAACGGGACCCGCCGGAACGGTGGGTCCCGTTTTTTTAGGCCGTGCGGAGGTGCATGGCCAAGCAGATCAAGGACGCAGGGAGCGTGGCGTGCTCTGCACGCGAGCGACCGAGGACGAAGATATGCGCAGCGCCATGCATCTCCGCACCGACCTTCGAAACATCGCGATCATCGCCCACGTCGACCACGGCAAGACGACCCTGGTCAACGCGATGCTGTGGCAGACCGGCGCCTTCCGCAAGGGCCAGGACGTGGCCGAGCGGGTGATGGACTCGATGGACCTCGAGCGCGAGAAGGGGATCACGATCCTCGCCAAGAACACCACCGTCCGGCACAACGGGGTCAAGCTCAACATCATCGACACCCCCGGTCACGCGGACTTCGGCGGCGAGGTCGAGCGCGGTCTGACGATGGTCAACGGAGTGCTGTTGCTGGTCAACGCCTCCGAGGGGCCGCTGCCGCAGACGCGCTTCGTGCTGCGCAAGGCGCTCGAGGCGAAGCTGCCGGTGATCCTCGTCGTCAACAAGGTCGACCGCCCCGACGCCCGTATCGCCGCGGTCGTCAACGAGGTCTACGAGCTGTTCCTCGACCTCGACGCCGACTCCGAGCAGATCGACTTCCCGATCGTCTACGCCAACGCCAAAGCCGGTTGGGCCGAGCTGGAGGAAGGGGTCGAGGGGACCGACCTCTCCCCCCTCCTCGACCTGATGCTGGAAAAGATCCCAGCCCCCGAATACGACCCCGACCACCCCCTCCAGGCGCACGTCACCAACCTCGACGCCGACCCCTACGTCGGCCGCCTGGCGCTCTGCCGGGTGCGCCACGGACACGTCCGCAACGGGCAGCAGATCGCCTGGTGCCGGGCCGACGGCAGCGTCGAGCGGGCGACGGTCAGCGAGCTGTACGTGACCGAGGCGCTCGACCGCGTGCCGGCCGAGGAGGCCGGGCCGGGCGAGATCATCGCGATCGCCGGGCTGCCCGAGGTGACGATCGGCGAGACCCTGGCCGACCCCGACGACCCGCGGCCACTGCCGGTGATCACGGTCAACGAGCCCTCGCTCTCGATGGTGCTCGGAATCAACACCTCGCCGCTGGCGGGAACCGAGGGCAGCAAGCTGACCGCGCGCCAGATCCGCAACCGGCTCGACCAGGAGCTGGTCGGCAACGTCTCGATCCGGGTCAAGGACACCGAGCGGCCCGACATCTGGGAGGTTCAGGGGCGCGGCGAGCTGCAGCTCGTGGTCCTGCTGGAGATGATGCGGCGCGAGGGCTTCGAGCTGACCGCCGGACAGCCGCGGGTGATCACCCGCGAGATCGACGGCAAGACGTGCGAGCCGGTCGAACGGCTGGCGATCGACGTGCCGGAGGAGCACGTCGGCGCGATCACGCAGCTTCTGGCCGGGCGCAAGGGGCGACTCGACCACATGGTCAACCACTCGACCGGCTGGGTGCGGATGGACTACCTGGTTCCAGCCCGCGGCCTGATCGGCCTGCGCACCGAGTTCCTCACCGAGACCAGGGGCGCGGGCATCATGCACCACGTCTTCGACCGCTGGGAGCCCTGGGCGGGCGAGCTGCGGACCCGCCCGACCGGCTCGCTGGTGGCGGATCGCCGCGGCGCCACGGCGAGCCATGCCCTGATGAACCTGCAGGATCGCGGCACCCTCTTCGTCGGCCCCGGCGAGGAGACCTACGAGGGGATGGTGATCGGCGAGAACGCCCGCTCCGACGACCTCGACGTCAACGCGATCAAGGAGAAGCACCAGACCAACGTGCGCGCCGCCAGCGCCGACATCCTGGTCCGCCTCGAGCCGCCCAAACGACTCTCGCTGGAAGCGGCGCTGGAGTTCCTGCGCGACGACGAGTGCGTCGAAGTGACGCCCGAGTCGGTCCGCCTGCGCAAGGTAGAGCTGGACAAAACCAGGCGCCAGAAGACCGCCCGCCAAGGCGCCCGCGCCTAACTGCCCGCCGGCGGAAAGAAAAGAGCCGCCGACAGCTCTCGCTGCCGGCGGCTCGTCCTAGGGCCCCTGCCCTAAGCGTTCAGACGGTCGCCGCGGCCTGCTCGGCCTGGCTGCTCTCGGAGGCCTGCGCTTTCGCTTCGGCCTCCGGCGTCTTCTCGTCGATGTTGCGCGGCAGCAGCACCTCTTTGGCGATCACCAGGCGCTGGATCTGGCTGGTCCCCTCGTAGAGCTGCATGATCTTCGCGTCGCGCATCAGTTTCTCGACCGGGTACTCCTTGATGAAGCCGTAGCCGCCGTAGACCTGGACGGCGTCGACGGTGATCTCCATCGCCGAGTCGGCGGCGAAGCGCTTGGCCTCCGAGGAGATCAGCGTGTTGCGTTTGCCATGGTCGAGCAGGACGGCCGAGTTCCAGACCAGCAGGCGGCCGGCGTCGACCTTGGTTAACATGTCGGCGATCATGAACTGGATCGCCTGGTGCATCGCGATCGGCACGCCGAACTGCACCCTTTCCTTCGAGTACGCGGCGGCGTACTCGAACGCCGCACGGCCGATCCCGACGGCCATCGCGGCGACACCCGGACGGGTGCGGTCGAGGGTCATCATCGCCAGTTTGAAGCCGTGGTTTTCCTCGCCGATCATGTTCTCGGCCGGGACCTCGACTTCGTCGAAGGAGATGGTCGCGGTGTTGGAGGCCCGCTGGCCCATCTTGTCCTCCTTCTTGTCAACCGTGACCCCGGGGGAGTCGGCGTCGACGACGAAGGCGCTGATCCCGCGGTGGCCGGCGTCGGGGTCGGTCTTGGCGTAGACCGTGAACCAGTTGGCGTAGCTGCCGTTGGTGATGAAGCACTTGGAGCCGCTGAGGACGAACTTGTCGCCCTTCTTGACGGCGCGGGTCTTCATCCCCGAGACGTCGGAGCCGGCGTCGGGCTCGGTCAGACAGAAGGAGGCCAGCTTCGGCTCCTCGGTCAGCATCCCGAGGTACTTCTTTTTGGTCTCCTCGGAGGCGCCGAGCATCAACGGGGCCGAGGCGAGGCCGTTGGCGACCAGCGAGGTGCCGATGCCCGAGCAGCCCCAGCCCATCTCCTCCTCGATCAGGCAGCCGGAGAGGTAGTCGAGGCCGGGCCCGCCGTA
Source organism: uncultured Solirubrobacterales bacterium (assembly GCA_963702955.1). Classification (GTDB taxonomy): domain Bacteria; phylum Actinomycetota; class Thermoleophilia; order Solirubrobacterales; family 70-9; genus VRUE01. The sequence goes on from OY969774.1 coordinate 1,297,147, forward strand.
GGCCTCGGGGATGTGGGTGTTCATCAACCCGACCTCCCAGGCCTGGTCGATGATGTCCTGTGGCCAGGCGCCGTCCTTGTCGTACTCCCAGGCGACCCTGCGGATCTCTTTCTCCGCGAAGTTGTGAGCCAGCTCGCGCAGATCTTTCTGCTCGTCGGTCAGGGTGAAGTCAACCACCGGTCGGTGCTCCTTTTTCGTGGCGTTGGAAGTCTGATCTGGAGCGCCGTCGGGGTGACGCGCGTTCCGCCGATTGACTGGTCAGTCAACCAGCCCGAAGGGTAGCGAATGGCGGCGGCGCTGTGGGGTCGTACCCTGTTGGCATGGCGATTCCGTCAGCGGCACTCGGAATCCAAGCCGGCTACGTGCTGGCGGCGGTGACCCTCGTCGCGCTGCCCGTTGCTGCGATCGCCTTCGCCCGCTCCGGCCCGGCCTGGCAGGGAATCGGCAAAGGCCCGTTCGCGATCGAGCAGGAGCTGCCGCCGACCCGGATGGCGCAGCCGCAGCCGCCGGTCGACCGCGACCTGCAGGAAACGGAGGCGCGACAGATGCTGGAGGCGAAGTCCTATCGCCGCAGCCGCCGGGGCGAGGCGCCGATCGACGTCGAGGCCGAGGTGACGCGATTGCTCGCAGCGCCCGGGGCCGGCGGTCCCGGCGTCGACGAGAAGCTGCGCGAGGAGGTCCGCCAGCTCGTCGTCGCCCGCAACGAACGGCGAATGCGGCGCGGCGAGGAGCCGCTCGACGTCGAGGGCGAGATCGAGCGCCAGCTCGCAGGTTTGTAGGATCGTGGCGATGGCCGCCGACAAAGACAGGCTCTACGAGGTCGAGGAGCTGCTGAACCAGCCCGGCACCTACTTCAACCCCCAGACCGAGGTCCTGGTCGTGGTCGACGACTCGACCTCGCTCGACCAGGAGGTCTTCAACATGGAGGACTACGAGGGGGCCGACTGGGTGCGCATCTCCGACGAGGTCCCGGTCGACGAGGACCGCCGCGACCGCGCCCTCGAGGAGTTCCAGACCCACTACCACCCCGGCTCGACCGGCTCGGTCTCCGCGACGGCGCTGGAGCAGGGCGACGAGGAGCTCGACGAGGACGAGGACGGCCAGGACCCCGGGCGGGAGGACTAGCAAGAGGCGATGCTCAGGCCGGTAAGGTCGGCGCGTCCGCCCGAAGCAGTCAGAGTCCACCCTCCGCGACGAGCGTCGCCTCAATGGCGACCGGCAAAATTGTCCGGCTTGCGGCGGGATCCAGCGCAAGGGGACCCTTGTTCGACCAACCGGCGTAGACCAGAAGGCCCCAGAGCCCAAAACAACCCAGGGCCCCGACCACGAGCACCGCAGCCAGTAGATAACGCCTCTGCCAAACTCCGACGACCGCCCCGGTCAGGACGAGAAGCCCGACACAGGCAGCTAGGAACTGTTGACCCCGGCCTTGAACCCACCATGATTCGCCAGCCGAACTGCAATTCTCCGGGCATCCGACGAGCATCAGAACCAGTGCAAGGAGGAAGGCCATCAGCGCGACGAACATCAGCACCTGTACCTCGATACCCGCCGCGCTCTTGGCCCATCCGACTCCAGCCCTGGCAAGCCAACAGAAACCCAGGAACGCACATACTGCGGCTATTCCAAGGGGGTATGCGACGAACATGGCAAAAGCATGACAGGCGCAGGCGCGCTCGCCTGACCATTCAGATCAATGAACTCTAACGGCGCCAGACGACTCTGGGATTCATCAGGCCGTCTATCGTATGCGGCAGCGGGGCCTTCCATCGTAGCCTTGCAGTCGTAAGGATACGACGTTCACGCCGTTTCATGCCCTCGGTGCGCCGGTCAACTCTCCGTGCTAGTCGAAGTGCCGCAAGCGCATTAGAACGCCAACTCGGGGGAGCGGCCAAGGCATGTCAACGCAATCTATCGCCGCGATCCGAGGTGATGGATGGACCAACCAACCTCCTAATATCCCTGCTAGCCGCCCCCGTTCGCAACACCGACCGCGCAACAACGGTGTAGGGTCCGATACCAGCTGGCAGAGCAAGATCCTTGTGACCCGAATGGGACCAAAGGATGCGTTTCGTGGGCGTTACGGATTTGCTGTGCGCCAGCACCGCCACTTCCAGCCCTTCTCTACCTTTCGCGCGATGGCCTTGAAGCTGGTAGTCGAACATAACCGCTTCCGACCGATACTTGGCATCAATGACCGGGGCCGGCGGCAACGTCGGGGGGCGCCATCCTGCCGTATTAAGTCGTGCTTGAACTGTCCCCTCTTCTTCCACCGGACAGGATTCGGCTTCTTCACTGAACGCGCCCGGCGTATCCCATTTCCGTTCTTGTGAAATGGGTGCCATGGGACTTTTGGCTTCACCCATCGAGTTACCCCACCTACCAGGCCAGCCAGCCCATTCTCCCACGGGCATCATTTCGACGATGGGTCGCGCCTCATAACCTTCGCCGTCGGCTCTGTCATACGGAAATGACCCGAGCGATAAGCCAGGACGAACGTAGGACGCATGGGTACCCGTCGCTACATAAACCACCGGGGATACATTGGCATACTCTCCCACAGTCCAATTCAAGAAGTCAAAATTACAGGAGTCAGCTTCGCTGTCATGATGCTGGGCATACGTGGCAGCTTGCGGATTCCCATATTCACCGAGTCCTATCTGAATCATTTCCCAATCGCCCTCGTGATTCCCGAATTCCAGGAGACCAAAATCGTCGTAGTAGTACCAGAACCAGTACTGAAGCCACCACTGTCCTTCGGCGTAAAAGGCCCGCTCGTATATCCTGTCGCCTATGCTAGGTTCTTCTTGCAGCACCGCTGCGTCTTCAGCATAAGAGCCTCGCTCAACCAAGCGGTCACTTTTCGCGACGGACACTTTGGAGCCTGGATAATTTTTCCCTTTGGGAACTAAGAGGCTAAGGGACAAATGAGGTTCGCTCAGTTTCGGATTGGAGTAAGCGATCGCTTCCCCTTCTTCTTCGACTAACCGATTTGATTCCCCCGGTTCAGAGCCGCCGTAGAGGTTGGTAATGCTCTCTACGCCTAAAGCCCGGTAAGTCTCAGTCGAGTCGTACTTAAGCGTCGGTGCGTACTGCAAGAGCAATCTGGTGGCGCGGCTCTGCGATTCTGCAGTTAGGGGAGGCCAATCAACAGGCTGGCGACCTGAAAAATGGGCGGCAAACTCGCCATGGGTATAAGGAGACATCAAAGGCGAGACGGAGAATGAACCTTCTTCGACGGTTAAGAAATCTATATTTCCCGTTTCTTCATATTCCTCAGTAAAGGCAATGCGCCCGTCGGGTAGCCAGTCTGGTTCCTCCTCGCTTCCGATTAAGATATTGGTTATTGGCGTGATTTCTTTTGATTCGAGCGATATAGAGGCGAGGTCGGCGCTTTCCCATTCATCGAATTCCCAGTAGGCGGCGACTACAACACGTTGTCCGTCCGGAGAAAAGCTTGGAGCACTGACCAGGCTGATCACTTCCGGTGAGGTCACCTGAACGGGTTCCGTTCCGTCAATGTTGGCTACGAAGATCGCAGGTCCGTAGCCCGGGAGGTCTTCGCCTTTGGGATTGGTTTCGGAGAGAAAAGCAATCTTGCTCCCGTCAGGCGATACGGCTGGGGCCCATTGCCTGCCTGACCAGCCGATGACAGGCGTCACGGTCCAGACCTGGGAACCGAGTTCCTCCATGAGGATGTTCCCGGTGCCATCGGTGACGAAGCCCCCGCCAGGTACCCACTGAGGAGCCGCCGCATCACTGCTTTCGGGCAAGGACAGTACTTCTTTCGTATGCTTACCGCGATAGTCCGTGACATATATAGCGTGATTCTCGTAGAAGGCGACGAGGCGACCACGCGTGTCAAGGCTGGGGTTCTGCCCCCAAATTTCAAGTGGCTGGGGTTCGCCGCCTTCTTCCAGAGCGAATAGGTCGCCGGTTTCTTCTTCTTCGCTTCCGGGCGGGGGAAACTTTTCAAATACAAATCGTTCGGTTGCCTGTGCTGCCGGCGCGGTGGCGAACGTGGAGAGAACTGCAATGAACGCAATGCTCGATAGTGAACGTAGGTTCATGCGCATCCTCAACTTTCTGTCGCAGGTGACGCTTTCGGCCACGAACGATGCCGTCACGTAATAGCACAAGACGATACAAATAGAGTGGATCGACTAAAGTATTCTTCCTAAGACTGCGGCAAGTGCGGAGACTTTTCGTTGGAGACTTGGCAGTGCCCGGTGTTGACTCATCCAACCGAACGAGCGGTTCGATAGCCTTCCGTTGATGCTCGAGGCAGGCCAGGAGGCTCCCGATTTCACCCTCCCCGACCAGGACGGCGCCGAGCTGACGCTCTCCGGCCTGCGCGGCCAGACCGTCGTCCTCTACTTCTATCCCCGCGCTGACACCCCGGGGTGCACAGTCCAGGCCTGCGGCGTGCGCGACCGCGGCGGCGACTACGCGAAGACGGGGGCGCGGGTGATCGGCGTCTCCCCGGACGAGGTCGCCGAGGTGAAGAAGTTCGCCGACAAGTTCGACCTCGACTTCACCCTGCTGGCCGACGCCGACCACGCCGTCGCCGAGGCCTACGGCACCTGGGGCGAGAAGTCGATGTACGGCAAGAAGTACATGGGCGTGCAGCGGGCGACCTTCCTGATCGACGCCGACGGCAAGATCGCCAAGGTCTTCCCCAAGGTCTCGCCGAAGACGCACGACGACGTGGTGCTCGAGGCGCTCGCCGAACTCGCCTCCGCCTGAGCGAGGGAGCGCTCAGGCGGTCACGACCACGACGACGATAAAGGCGAGGTAGAGAGCGAACCAGCCGAGCACCGCCGGCAGTTCGAAACGGCCGCGGCGGTGCAACGCCTCATAAGCGAGGAAGCCGCCGGCGAGCCCGAGGACGATCGAGAGGACGGCGTCCCCGGTCAGGTGCCAGCCGGTAAAGATCAGTCCGATCCCGAACGGGATCGTCGCCTGGAAGACCATCGCTCCGGTGATGTTGCCGAGCGCCAGCGCGTCCTTGCCCTCGCGCACCCAGAAGAAGCTGTTGACCTTCTCCGGCAGCTCGGTCGCCAGGGGCGCCAGGATCAAGGCGAGGACGACGGCGTCGACGCCGAGGTCGGTGGCGATCTTCAGCAGCTCGTCGACGAACAGGTGAGCACCGCCGACCATCGCCCCCAGCCCGACCAGGAGCTGGATTACCGAGAGCGCCAGGCCCGGGCTCATGCGATGCTCGCTGCGCCGCTCGAAAATCAACGGTGCGAGGGTCGAGTGATCCTGAACCTCGCCGCCCGCCCGCAGGGTACGAGCGATGTAGAGCGGGTAGGCGAACAGGACGAGGATCCCGATCGGGATCCTCAGGCCCGCGGGGGGACCCCAGGCGAGCGCCAGCGAGAGCAGGAAGAAGGCAAGGAAGAAGAGCAGGTCGCGCTCGAGGGTCGGACGGTGGGCATCGAGCGCCAGCCCCTGCGGGCGACGCTCTCGGTAGAGGTAGGCGAACAGGCCGACCAGTCCCATCGCCAGGGTGCCGAGCAGGAAGGGGGCGCCGACGATCGCCCCGATAGCCACCTGGTCGCCCCCGCTGGCCCCGCCGATCAGAGCAACGATCGCGATCAGGGTCTCCGGCGTCGCCGTGCCGACTGCAGCGAGGACGCTGCCTACCGCCCCCTCCCCCAGCCCCAGTCGATGACCCAGCCACTCGACCGCGTTGGTGAAGAGCAGCGCCCCGGCGAGGATGACCGCGAAGCTGAGGACCAGCAGAAAGACGCTCATCGGCGGCTGACGACCCCTCTACCGGCGAGGGGCCGCCACCGCGACGATGGTCCGGTCAGCCGAGCTTCGAGGTGCACTTCTGGATGTCGGTGGCGGTCTGCGCTCCGGCGATGCAGTTCAGGTAGGCCTGCCGGCTGCCGCCGCCCGAGCCGCCGTTGCCCGAGGCGCCCCCGGCCAGGCCTTCGAGCAAGTTGCCGAGACCTTCGCCGCCGCCTTCGCCGTTCAGCAGGCCGAGCAGTTCGATCGGGTTGACGCCGAGCTTGATGAACAGGGCGTTGAGCGGCTTGGCGTTGCCGGGCGCCGAGATTTCCTCTTCTTCGTTGACCCCGGTCAGCTTCAGGTCGAAGTCGATTTCGACGCTCTTCGGGCCGCTGCCAGGGCTCTTCGGTTCGATCTTCAGCTGGGTCGAGATCTGCCGCACGATGTCGTCGTCGCCGACGTAGACGTCGGCGTGGGCGGTCTTGACCGCGCCCTTCACCTCGTTCTTCGCCTGCTCGATTTCCGCCTTCGAGGGCAGCGGCCCGGCGGCGCCGAGCTGGGCCTTGCAGGCCGGGCCTTCGACCAATTCGACCGCCGCGTCGATCGCCCCGGCGACGTTGAGGTCGCCGCTGATCTTGGTCGTGCCGGTGCCGCCGACTTCGGCGCTGCCTTCGTTGCTGAGATTTTCGAGGAAGTCGGCGATCTTCAGCTTGCCGGCTTCTTCCTGGCAGGCGGTCAGCCCCGCAGATTCGCCTTCGGCGCCGCCCTGCTTCTGCGCTTCTTTGAGCGCCGATTCGACGAAGCTGAAGGTGGTCGGGTCGACTTCGTACTCGGTCCCTTCGTATTCGACGTAGGCGGTGTTCGGCAGCAGCGTCAGGCCGCCTTCGAAGTTGACCGCTTCGCCGCCGACCTTGCCCGCCGCCTTGGCGGCCAGGTCGAACTGCGGGTAGCTGCCCTTGCCTTCGCCGGCCTGGAACGGCCCGGAGAGGCTGACGTTGACGTTGCCGCCTTCCTTGCCGGCCGCGTCGATCCCGAGCGAGAGGTCGAGATTGCCGCTTTCGATGCCCTGCAGGGTGGCTTCGTCAACGACCGTCTGCGGGTTCTCGCCGCTCTTGTCGCTGCTGCCGCCGCAGGCTGCGAAGGCGGTCGCCAAGGCGACCAGGGCGGCAAAGGTGAAGAGGAATCGAAGTCGGCTCAAAGCGGTGGGCCTCCTGGAGGTCGGATCGGAAGTGCGGGATCGTAAGGCTAGACGGTGAAGGTCACCGGTCGCGCGCCCTTTCCACCTGCGGCGGCGTGCTTTCGACGATGTTGAGCGCGAGCGGGAAGAGGAAGGCGCCGAGGAAGATCAGGATCACCCCGATCGCGATCAGCCAGCGCGATGCCGAGAGGTGGCCGAGGATGCCGACGGCGAAGCCGATGATCATCAGCGAGACGTAGGGCGTCGCGGTGTGCGGCAGCAGCGTCGCGAGCAGGGGGGCGAAGTCGGGCACGGGGGCGCATTATCATCGGCCCGGCATGGCCGCAGCCCCGCAATCCGGCAGCGTCGCCGAGACGAAGGAGGCGCTGGCGCGCGCCGACTACCTCGCCGACGAGCCCGCCGCGCTGGTCTCCTTCCTCGCGCAGCGGCTCGAGAAGCCGATCCTGGTCGAGGGCCCGGCGGGGGTCGGCAAGACCGAGCTGGCCAAGGCGCTCTCCCGAGCGACCGGCCGCGAGCTGATCCGCCTGCAGTGCTATGAGGGCCTCGACGAGGCGAAGGCGCTGTACGAGTGGAACTACCGCAAGCAGCTGCTGCGGATCCAGGCCGGCGGCGAGGACGGCTGGGAGGACGTGCACGGCGACATCTTCAGCGACGAGTTCCTGTTGGCGCGGCCGCTGATGCAGGCGATCGCCAGCGCCGAGCCGGTGGTGCTGCTGATCGACGAGATCGACAAGACCGACCAGGAGTTCGAGGCGATGCTGCTCGAGCTGCTCTCCGACTTCCAGATCACGATCCCCGAGCTGGGCCAGGTCGCGGCGACGACGATGCCGATCGTCGTCCTCACCTCGAACAACTCGCGCGAGCTGACCGAGGCGCTGAAGCGGCGCTGCCTCTACCTCTGGCTCGACTACCCCGAGCTGGAGCGCGAGCTGGAGATCGTCCGCCTGCACGCCCCCGACCTGCCGGAGGCGCTGGCGCGGCGGATGGTCGAGGTGGTGCGGATGGTCCGTGCGCTCGACCTGAAGAAGCCGCCCTCGATCGCCGAGTCGATCGACTGGGCGCGCACCCTGCTGCTGATGGGAGCCGAGGACATCGACCGCGAGACCTTCGAGCAGTCGATGTCGATCATCGTCAAGCACCGCACGGACATCGACCTGGTCGCCGAGCGAGTCGGGGTAAAGCTTGCCGACGCCATACGGCCCCAAGCCTGAGACCGGGCCGCCCGGCCTCGCGGCGAAGCTGCTCGGCTTCTGCGAGGAGCTGCGCTCGGAGGGCGTCGCCGTCGGCACCTCGGAGATCCTCGACGCCTTCGCGGCGCTCGAGCAGGTGCCCTGGACCTCGCAGGACGACTTCCGCGAGGCGCTGGCGGCGACGATCGCCAAGTCGCAGGAGGACCGGCGGCTGTTCGAGCTGCTGTTCGAGCGCTGGTTCTTCCGCGCCGCCGAGAGCGAGGCGGTCGAGCGCGGGATCGGCGAGGAGGGGCAGCGCTACGAGGGTGGCGAGCGGCTCGACATCGACGAGCTGCGCGAGCAGGTACGCGAGGCGATCCTCGCCGGCGACGACGGCGAGATGCGCGACCTGGCGCGGCTGGCGATCGCCGCCTTCGGCCGCCAGGGCGAGGGCTCGGGCGTGGTCGGCGTCAACGTCCAGCGGATCCGCCGCACGCTGGAGCTCTCGACGGGGACGCAGCAGAGAGCCGAGAACGGCGGCGGCGAGCTGCCGCCGATCGACCGCGACCAGCTCAACCGCTTCGAGCGTCACCTGCGCCGCGAGCTCGAACGCGACCTGATCGAGCGCACCGAGACCCTCCCCCCCTCCCGGCCGCTGGCCGAGCTCGACCGCGCCCTGCCGACCAGCCCGACCCAGGACCTGGCCGCGGTGCACCGCGCCGTCTCGCAGATGAAGCGGCGACTGGCGACGCTCGGCCACGAGCAGCGCGGGCGGCGCAAGGGACGGACCGTCAACGTGCGGCGGACGATGCGGGCCTCGCTGGAGACCGGCGGCGTGCCGATGCACCTGCGCTACCGGCCGAAGCGGCCCCGACGGCCGGAGATCTACGTCCTCTGCGACGTCTCGACCTCGGTCACCTCGGCCAGCGTCTTCTTCCTCTCGGTCCTGCACGCCCTGCACGACTCGTTCCGCAAGCTGCGCAGCTTCGTCTTCATCGAGCGGATCTCCGAGGTGACCGAGATCTTCGAGCACGAGCGCGACTTCCGCGCGATCGCCAAGCGGGTCTCCAGCGAGGGCGGCGTCGCCGACGTCTCCGGCTACACCGACTACGGCCGCGTCTGGCTCGAGTTCCTGACCGAGATCTCCGACGACCTCGACCCGCGCTCGACCGTGATCGTGCTCGGCGACGCCCGCACCAACGGCCGCGAGCCGCATGCCGAGGTCTTCGCCCAGGTGGCCGAGCGGGCCGGCCGCCTGTTCTGGCTCAACCCCGAGCCGAAGCTCTACTGGAACTACGGCGACTCGGTGATGGCCGCCTACGAGCGCTACTGCGACGGCGCATTCGAGTGCTGGACGACCCGCCACCTGGAGAACTTCGTCAACGTCGTCGCCGGTGGGGTACCGGCCGCCGACTGAAATCCGCCGACGAGTCGGCGATGATCTTCGGGCGAACCTGCGAAAGGGGAGAGTCATGGAGATGAACAGTGTGGAGACCGGCCCGAGCCGGTATCCAGTCACGTTCTCGGTCGATTACCCGGAGCGGCAGCTCAACCGGCTGACGACCTTCTTCCGCATCTTCACCGTGATCCCGATCGTGATCTTGATCGGCCTGCTGCCCGGAGGCAACGTCGAAAACTATGGCGAATACGGTGCCGGGATCGCGGCCGGCAGCCTGATCTTCCTGCCGATCGTCCTGATGCTGCTCTTCAGGAAGAAATACCCGCACTGGTGGTACGACTGGAACCTCGAATTCCTCCGCTTCAGCAATCGCGTCGGCGTCTACCTGGCGTTGATGGACGACGAATACCCCTCGACCGACGAGATGCAGGCGGTCCACCTGGACTTCCCCTACCCCGCAGCCGAGCGGCTCGAGCGGGGCCTGCCGCTGGTCAAGTGGCTGCTCGCCATCCCCCACTACATAGTGCTCTTCTTCCTCTACATCGGCGTCTTCTTCGCCGTGATCGGCGCCTGGTTCGCGATCCTCTTCACCGGCCGCTACCCGCGCGGGATCTTCGGCTTCGTCGAGGGCACGATCCGCTGGCACAACCGCGTCGTCGGCTACGCCTTCACCCTGGTCACCGACGCGTACCCACCGTTTCGGCTCAAGCCCTGAGGCAGTAGACAAAACCTCGTCAATCGTCGCGCCGATGGCGACGCTGGATCGGATCGTCAAACACATGGAGCAGGGTAAAAGCCACCGCAAAGGCGATGACCTCCATCGCCTGCTGTCCACCTTCTGAATCCGGGAACAGGAAGACACCCAGCCCGAGAATGCAGACAGAAGCAAGCAGCGAGATATAGAAGTATCGCGTGATCTTGGGCATTCAGCTACCTCGTCAGCAGATCGTAACACAGACAAAAGACTCCTACCAGACCACCCAAGAAGCCATCCCTCAGGGCATTGCCATTCAACTCTTTGCGTAAGAATTTCGCACGCTCTATGTGCCGAGGGTTACGCGGGCAGGGGACCGCCGGCCAGGGCGACTGCGGCGCCGATCAGGCCTGCGGCGAGGAGGGTGCGGACGACGCTCTGGCGGGCCACTAGGAGGGCGATCGCGGCTGCGGCCAGCACCGCCGCCTGCCAGGCCTCGCTGAGGGCCAGGGCCAGCGGGACCGCGGAGCCGAGGATGGCGCCGATCGCCGCCGGGCCGGCGCCGTCGAGGAAGGCGCGCGCCTTGAGGTCGCTGCGCAGGCGGTCGAAGCGCTCGGCGCCGAGCAGGACGAAGGAGAACGAGGGGGCGAAGGCGACCGCCGAGGCGAGCAGGGCTCCCCAGATGCCGGCCGCCGCGTAGCCGACGGTGGCGACCGTGTGCGTCACCGGCCCCGGCGTGACCTGTCCCAGCGCCACCGCGTTGAGGAACTGGCCGTCGCTCATCCAGTGGTAGTGGTCGACGGCGTCGGCCTGCATCAGCGGCACGATCACGAAGCCGCCGCCGTAGGAGAGGGCGCCGACCTTGAAGGCGACCCAGGCGAGGGCGCCGATGCCACCGGTCACAACGCCGACCGGCAGCAACGCCCAGGAGCCGAGCCCGGCGGCGACGCCGGGACGCCGGAGCAGCAGCTCGAGCAGGCCGCAGGCGATCAGGACGAGGACCAGCCAGGCGCCGAGGAGCGCCGTGGCGATCGCGCCGGCGGCCGCGTAGAGAGCCCAGCGCGTCGCGTGGGTGTCCCTGGCCCGCCGCCAGCTGGCCGGCACGAGGCCGAGGCCGGCCCGCAGCGCCACCGCCGCCACGGCGGCGCCCGCTCCGGCGCCCGCTCCCAGCACCCAGGCGGGCGGCGCCGAGGCGAGGAAGAGGACCGAGAGGGCGAGGATCGCGGCCAGTCCCGGCAGGACGAAGCCGGCGCCGCCGACGAGCGCGCCGCGGACCCCGCGCAGCCGCCAGGCGCAGAAGATCGAGAGCTGCGTCGACCCCGGTCCCGGCAACAGGTTGGTGGCGGCGATCGCGTCCTCGAACTGCTCGGCGGTCAGCCAGGCGTTGCGGACGACGCAGAGCCGGCGGAAGAGGGCGATGTGCGCGGGCGGGCCGCCGAAGCCGATGCAGCCGATCCTCCCCCACTCGCGCAGGATCGTGACAAGCGAGGGCTGGGGGCGATCGTCCGCCGGGCGTTCAGTCGGATGCACCGTCGGTCAATGAGCCTCCCACACGGCGGGCTCCTGCGTAAGTCGCAGCACCTCGGCGGGAAGCTCGCCGCGGGCGACGTCGGCCAGGGTCACCGACTCGAGCACGGCGCGCATGTTGGCGCGAAGCGCCACCCATACCTCACGCAGGGGCGCGGCGCTGCCCTCGTAGGAGAGCTCGTCGGGCCGCTCGGAGCGGACGCTGGCGATCGGGCCCTCGACGGTGCGGATGACGTCGGCGAGGGTGATCGTCTCCGCCGGCCGCGCCAGCCGGTAGCCGCCTTCGGCCCCACGCTGGCTGCGCACCAGCCTCGCGTGGCGCAGCTCCAGCAGGATGTTCTCCAGGAACCGCAAGGGGACACGCTGGGCCGAGGCGATCGCTTCTCCCTTGACCGGCCCGTCGCCCGCCGCCGCGAGCTCCACCATCGCGCGGATCGCGTAGTCGACTTTTGCCGTCAGGTGCATCGTCGGGCCGATTACCGAAGTCACCTAGTCTCCGCCCGTTTCCCCGAGCAGGGAGGGCGCGAAGGACTTCACCTTCGCCGGCGCCGCCAAGGCCAGGTGTTCGAGCCCGAACAGGTCCTCGGTCGAGCGCAGCAGCGAGTAGGGATCGAGGGGCGTCGCGTCGGTCGACCCGGCGCTGAGGAAGGGTGAGAGGAGCAGGGCGCCGGTGTGCAGCGGTTCGGCGACCGGGGCCGATCCCGCGGCCGGCGGGTTGACGCCGGCGAAGGCGATAACCAGCAGGCCGTCCTTCTTGTAGGCCGGCGAGGCGAGGATCTCCGGCACCCATTTCGAGAGGAAGGCGTCGGCGGCGGCCGGCCCTTCGACCGCCCCGGCCGGGCACTGGCCGGTGGCGCCGGAATTGCACGGCGTCGGCGCGAGGAACGAGTAGCTCGGCGTCTTTTCGGCCTTCCGCAGGTCCGCGGTCAGCTGGTCGATCGGGACGTCGTCGGTCGAGCAGTCGCCGAGGTCGAGCAGCGAGTGGAAGTAGACGAAGGGGTTCTGGCTCGCCAGGTACCCGCCGGGCACGACCGCTTCCGCTTCGCCCGGCCCGGGATGGACGCAGTCGGCGGGCCTGCCTTCGTCCTCCATGCCGTCGGCGTAGCCGCGCCAGGTGAAGTGGGCGCTGGTCAGCTGATCGGCGACCGTCAGCGCTTCGACCGGGTACAGGCAGCCGGAGCCGGGGACGACGCCCTTGGCGTCGGGCACCGCGCCGGCGGGAAAATCCGCGTAGGTCGCGCAGTTGGCCTTGGTCGAAGCGTTCGGAGGCTGGCCGGAGATCGCCGCGATGCCGTTCGGCAGCGCGGCGGCGTCGAGCGCCGAGTAGCCGGACAGCAGCTCTCCCTGCGGGCGCAGAGTGGCCGCCAGGTACGGCATCTGCGGCGCCGCGCCGAAGGCCGCTTCGTAGCCGGGACTGGTCAGTGAGAGGACGAAGACGTGCTTGACCCTCCCCGCTTCGGGCTGCGGCGTCAACGGGGTCGCCGGCGGCTTTGCCGGGGCGGGTTCGCCTGCCGGTTCGCTCGCCGGCGGCGAGGAGATCGGCGCCGGCGCCGGTTCGGCGGCCCGCGGCGCCGGGGCTTCGGCGGGGCCCGACGACGAGCCGGCCGCGGGCGAGGGGGAGCTCGCGGCCGGCGCCGTCGCGGCGGGCGTGTTGTCGGCGGCGAGGCTGCGGCCGAGCAACGCCGCCAGGGGAGCGTTGCCGGAGGGGTTCATCAGCGAGCCGGCGACGATCGCCGAGGTGGCGACGACCGAGGAGGCGACCAGCAGGCCGAAGCGCTTGCCGGTCAGCGACGCGAGGGCAGCGACCGCGCGGTCGAGGCGCCTGGACAGAGCGCTCTTCATCTTGCCCCCTCCTCCGCCAGCATCTCCAGCATCCGCTCGGCCTCGTGCAGCTCGGTGTCCACCCGCTGCAGCTCGGCGGCCTTGCGGGTCAGCACGTCGAGCCGCACGTGGTCGCGGATCGCCATCTCGTAGAAGGCGCCGCCGAGATCGGCCTGCATGATCGTGAACTTCTCCAGCAGCCGGTCGCGGTGAGCCCGCAGCTCAGAGCTCACGGCTGTCCCTTCCCGCTCGGCGGCGCCGGGGCGGAGCCGGGATCGCCGCCGACGACGATCACGTCGGGCAGGCTCTGCTGCGCCTTGATGTAGTTCGACCCGGTCTGTTCGGGATTGCTTTCGACGATCTTGGTGTCTTCTTCGGTCTGCTGCTTGGTCGCTTTGAAGCCGGTGACCTGGTGGACGGTCCCGTTGGCGGTGTGGGCTATGACCTTGGCCTTGACCTTTGCCTGCGCCCCTTTCGTCTGCTTCGCGGCGCTCGTCGATTTCGACCCGCTCGCCGCTGCCGTTCCCGCCTGGGCGGAGCCGGAGTTGGCCAGCGCGGCGTTCTGTTCGCGCAGGGCCTGGACCAGGGCTCCGTTGTCTTCGCCCGAGCCGGCCTTGCCGACGACGACCCCGATCGCGACGGCGATCGGCAGCAGGGCGAAGAAGCTCACCGCGGCCGCTCTGCTGCCGGAGGTCTTGGCAGGTGGGCGCGCCGCCGGCCTGCGGGCGCGTTTGCTCATCGCGGCGAAATAGCGGGAGGCCGGATTGGCGCCGTTGCCGCGCCTCGCGGCGCAGTGGACGCAGTAGCGCTGCTGCGGGTCGAGCGGCGCGCCGCACTCCTCGCACGGCTCGTACTGACTCATCGGCGCTCCTTTCTCTTATCGCGCGCTTCGAGGATGCGCTTCGATTCGGCCTGCTTGCGCGCCGCCGTTTCCTGCGTGGTCGCGCAGCCCGAGATCGCCCCGACGAGGAGCAGGCCGCAGACGGCGAGCAGCCCGAGCCGGGCGCCGGGAAGTGCCCTAGCCGAACGCACCGCTCACGTACTCCCGCGTCCGCTGCTCGCGAGGCGAGCCGAAGAGCGCCGTCGCGCTGTTGTACTCGACCAGCTCGCCCAGGTACATGAAGGCGACGTGGTCGGCGACCCGGTAGGCCTGCTGCAGATTGTGGGTGACGATCACGACCGCGACGTCGTCGCGCAGCTTCACGATCAGGTCCTCGATCACCTGAGTCAACTGCGGGTCGAGCGCCGAGCAGGGCTCGTCGAGCAGCAGCACCTCCGGCTCGGCCGCGAGTGCCCTGGCGATGCAGAGCCGCTGCTGCTGGCCGCCGGAGAGCTTCAGGGCGGGATGGTCGAGGTTGTCCTTGACCTCCTCGAACAGGCCCGCCCGCTCCAGGGCGCTGTGGACCTGGGGTTCGAGCGCCTTCTTGCGCTGCCGGCGCGACCCCTGCTCGCGCAGCACGTAGGCGATGTTGTCGAAGACGCTCATCGGGAACGGGTTCGGCTGCTGGAAGACCATCGTCACCCGGCGCCGCAGCAGGGTCGGCTCGATCTCGGTGATGTCAACGTCATCGAGCAGGATGCGTCCGCGCAGCTTCGCGGTGCTGGTCAGCTCGGTGAGCCGGTTGAGCGAGCGCAGCAGCGTCGTCTTGCCGCAGCCCGAGGGTCCGATCATCGCCAGCACCTCGCCCTGGCGCACCGGGAGCGAGACCGATTTCACCGCTTCGCGGTCGGCGTAGGAGACGGAGACGTCGTCGATCTCCATGCGGCGGATCGAGAACTGGGGGGCGCCGATCGAGCGCCGCGCCGCGGTGAAGCCGCTCCGCGGTGACGTGCCGTCGCTCGAGTGCCCATAGTGGCCGCCCGGTGACGGCACGTCGCCATTGGCGGGGGGCGCCACCTCATGCGCCGGGGGCGGGTCCCCCACGTCGAGCCGACGAATCGGCGGCGGGGGCGGCTTCAAGAACTCCACGTTCCGACCTTTCTTGCGCGGCGATGGACGATGTCGACGGCGGCGTTCAGCGCCAGCACGATCAGCAGCAGGACGAAGGCCGCCGCGTAGGCCTTCTGCGGCTGGTTGAGGTTCCCGGTCGGCGAGGCCTCGTAGACGAAGTTGGTCAGCGTCGTTCCCGCCCCGCGCAGGTAGTCGAGCGGGAAGGCAGCCCCTTCGACCGGGGCGAAGTTCTGGGTCGCGCCGAGCAGGACGACGATGATCGCCGTGTCGCCGATGATCCGCCCGAGGCCGAGCATCGCCCCGGTCGCCACCTGGGGCCGGGCGGTCGGCAGCAGGATCCTCCGCGTCGTCGCGATCTTCGTCTTGCCGACCGCGTAGGAGGCCTCGCGCACGTGCCGCGGGATCGCGTTCAGGCCCTCGCGGGTGCTGGCGACGACCAGCGGCAGGGCGACCAGCGAGAGCATCGCCGAAGCGGCGAAGAAGGAGCGGCCGAAGACGACGCCTTCGGAGCTGCGGCTGAGGAAGCTGAGTGCGGTGCTGGAGAAGATCACCGTGCCGAACAGGGCGAGGACGATCGAGGGGATGCCGGCGATCGCCTCGATCGTCGACTCGGCGATCCGCGCGAGGGCGGCCGGGCGGCCGTACTCGACCAGCCAGACGGCGACTCCGACGCCGACCGGAAGGGCGAGGGAGATTCCCATCACGGCGACGATCATCGTCCCGAAGAGGGCGTCCGAGAAGCCGCCGCTTTCGGCCTGACTGAAGCCCCCCGAGGCCGGGGTCACCAGCATCGACGGGCGCAGGTACTTGATCCCCTGCAGGAAGAGATAGACGACGATCGCCACGGCGATCGCGCAGAAGAGCAGTCCCAGGGCCCAGCAGATCGCCAGGCCGATGCGGTCGGAGAGGCGCCAGGCGGCGCTTGCCTCGACCGCGCCCTTGCGGCCCGCCGGGGGAGGCGTCGCGCCTGGCGGCGCCGGCGCGGTTGCGATCGAGGAGTCCATCAGGCGGTCGCCCCGTATTTGCGCATCGCCCGCCTCGCGACCCAGCCGGTGAGCGAGAACAGCGCCGCCGAGAAGAGCAGCACCGCAGCGATCGCGAACAGGGTCGCGTTGGCGGGCGGCGATCCGAGCGAGTCGATGTTCTTGACGATCGTCGGCGCCAGCGGCCGCGAGGGCTCGTAGAAGAAGATCAGGCCGTCGGCCGGATTGGGTGCGAAGGCGACCGAGCCGGAGACCATCGCCAGCATCACCGCCTCGCCGATCGCCCGCGCGACGGCGAGCACGGTTCCCGCGACGATCGCCGGGCGGGCGCTGCGGACGGCGATCTTCCAGGTGGTGCGCCAGCGGTTGACGCCGAGCGCCAGCGAGCCCTCCAGCCAGCCCGGCCGCACCGAGCGCAGGCCGTCGGAGAAGATCGAGGTCATCAGCGGGGAGATCATCACCGTGAGGATCAGCACCGCGGCCAGCAGGCTGTAGCCGCTGAGCGAGATCACCCCCGCCACCGAGGCCTTCTGCGACTCGGTGACCAGGTGGTTGCCGATGAACGGCACGATCACCAGCACCCCGAGCAGCCCGTAGATCACCGAGGGGACGCTGGCGAGAAAGCGGACGACCGGCTGGAGGATGTTGCGCATCCAATCCGGCGCGAACTCGACGATGAAGACGGAGACGAACAGCGAGCAGAAGAGCGCGATCGCGACCGCCCCGCCGACGATCAGGATCGTGCTCCAGATCAGCTGCCAGGCGTGGAAGGTGTAGATGTCGTGGCCGGCGCTGAGGCCGGAGAGGTAGATCGCGTTGAGCTGGGCTTCGACGCTGCCGCCGGCCCCGAACCAGGCGAGCCCGTTGTGGGCGAAGGAGGGCCAGGCCCGCACGAAGACGGTGACGACGAGCGCCAGCAGCAAGCCGACGACGGTGCAGACCAACGCGCCGAGCATCCGCTCGGCGCGTTGGTCCGACCACCGGGGGCCGTACTCCTCGGGGAGGTACTCCTCGTCCATCTCTCTCTACTTCTTGGCCTTCTTGTTGAAAGCCGGAACGCCGCCCGCCTTGGCGATCGTTTCGCCGGCGAGGGGGCTGGTCCGCGCCCAGTCGATGAACTTCTGCAGCGCCGGCGGGCTGGTGCTCCCGTCTCCCGGCAGGACCAGGAAGATGTAGCGCGAGAGCGGGTACTTGAGCGGTTCGACGCTGATCTTGTCGGCCTGGCAGGGAACGCCTTCGACTTTGACCGTCCTCAGCTTCTTGTTCTGCCAGGCGAGCCCGGCGTAGCCGATCGCGCTGGGATCCTGCTTGACCGCGTTGACGACGAGACCGTCGGCGGTCAGCGCGTTGACGTTCGACGCCGGCAATTCGTTGTTCAGCACCGCCTGGAGGAAGAAGTTGTAGGTCCCCCCGTTGGTGTCGCGGCCGACCGGGTCGATCGTCGTGGTCAGGCCGGAGCCGGGCACCTGGCTCCAGTTGGTGATCAGCCCCCGGTAGATGTCGTGGAGCTGCTGGATGCTGATGTTGGTCAGCTTGTTCTGCGGGTTGACGTCCATGCAGAGGCCGTCGAGGTAGAACTTGATGTAGGTCGTGCCGGCATCGCTGGGGAGAGGCGTGCGGGCCTGCCCCGCGAACTGGCTGACGCCGTTCTGCACGTCCTTGATGCCGGCGTTGCCCCCATCCGCCGTGTAGACGAAGTGGACCTTGTGGTTGACCTGTTTGGTGTAGGTGCTGAAGAGGGCCTGGAGCACCGGCTGTGCGGCGACCGAGCCCGACCCGATCAGGGTCTGAGCGCCGGCAGATGCCGGCACGGCGAGCCCCAGGAGGGCGACTGCCGCGATGGCAATAGATCTGATTCTCATCCGATTTGTGGTCCTTTCCTGCCGGGTATTGGACTTTGTCGAGCAACTAACTCGACATCACCCTACCAGCTTCTGTACTTTATTGACCTTCTTAGTAAAGAAGGCTTCCCGGCGGCCCCGAAAAATGGAGGATCAATTGCTCAACAGAAGACTGTCCAGGCCTCGCGCCGCGCTGGTGGTGGCGATTGCCGCGGCGCTCGCGACGGTGGTCGCCGTCGGCCCGTCGTTCGCGAAGACGCAGAAGGCGCCGCACGTCTACCTCACCGGCAAGAAGGCGGCCGGCCTCTATCTGAAGAAAAAGTCGGCCAACACCCTCTACCTGAGGAAAAAGGCGGCCGGGAATCTGTACGTGGCGAAAGCGAGCGCGCCGTTGGCCCCGGTCGTCGGCATCGCCGCCGGGACCGCGCCGTTCTCCGCTTCGGCGACCACGGCCGGCTACATCCCGACCGCCTTCACCTCGTTCGCGACGCCGGGGAACGCGCCGACGGTGATCACGTTCTCCGGCAACGCGATCTGCACGGCGGACAAACCGGTGGCGGAACTCGCCTGCCCGATCCAGATCCTGATCGACGGGCAGGCGACGGGCAAAGTCAACTTCGCCCCGGCCACCGCGTCCTCCGAAGCCGCCAAAGCCGCGGCCCTGGTCCACTCGGTGACGCTGACCACGGTGCTCGCCAAAGGCGGCCACACGGTCGCCGTCCAGTACGCCGGCGCGGCGAAAGTCACGTTCACGCTGAAAGGCTGGAACCTGGCGGTTCAGTCCTACCCGGAACGCCCGGAACCGGCGCCGACGACGACCGAAACCGGTAAATAGCAACGCCGTCCCGTTTACGAAAGCCCGGCCGCGCCGACGACTCGTCGGCGCGGCCGCGAAGTTTCTCGAGGGTCTCCCGAAGCCCTCACCGCACCGGACGGCGCAACGACTCCGGACGGCGCAGCGACTCGCCCAGGATGAGGCGAGCCCGGTAGTAGATCGCCTCGTCTACCTGGTCCCGATCGCCCGCCGCCTCGGCAAGCGCGCCCGAGCGGCCGGGCAGCCTCTCGCTGCGCAGCACCCCGCTCAACCGCCCCCGCGAGACGACGGTGGTTCCATCCAATCGACCCATGAGCATCTCCTTTCTAGAGTTTGTTGACCTTTTAACTCAAGAATAGCAGGCAACGAAGGCGGGGCGCCACCCGGCAAAGCGCGCCCCGCCCCGTCGCCTCTTCAAGCGGCTGCAGATACCTCTGCGTCGCCCCCGTCCTTCGGGTCGCGGGGAGTCGAGGCCCCGCGGCCGTTGGACGAGGGTGGACCGCTGAAGCTTTTGGCCTGGCCGGGACGGAGGTGGACGATCTGCCCCTCCCGCAGTTCCAGGCGCTGAAGCTCGGCCCGGGTCAACTGGGCCCAGACGTCGGTGCCGTCGCCGAGCACGAGCTCGACCCGGACCTCGAAACCGAGCGGCACGACGCGGCGGATCATCGCCTCGACAGTGCCCTCGTCCGGGTCGAGAACGATCTGCATGTCGTGCGGGCGGACGAAGTGCTCGCCGAGCCGGTTGACCTCGCCGACGAAGCTCATCACGAACTCGTTGGCGGGGTGCTCGTAGAGGTCGGTGGCGGAGCCCGACTGCTCCACCCGGCCGGCGTTCATCACGACCAGCTGCTCGGCGACGTCCATCGCCTCCTCCTGGTCGTGGGTGACGAAGATCGTCGTCACCCCGGTGTCGTCGTGCAGGCGCCGCAGCCAGGACCGCAGGTCCTTGCGGACCTTGGCGTCGAGCGCGCCGAACGGCTCGTCGAGCAGCAGGACCTGCGGCTCGACCGCCAGCGCCCGGGCCAGGGCCATGCGCTGGCGCTGGCCGCCGGAAAGCTGCGACGGCAGGCGATCGGCGAGGCCGTCGAGCTGGACGAGTTCCAGCAGCTCGTGCACCCGGCGCTCGATCTGCGGCCGCTTCCACTTGCGGATCTTCAAGCCGAAGCCGACGTTGCCGAAGACCGTCATGTGCTTGAAGGCGGCGTAGTGCTGGAAGACGAAGCCGACCTCGCGCTTCTGCGCCGGCTGCCTGGAGACGTCGTTGCCCCTGATCAGAACGCGGCCGGCGTCGAGCGTCTCCAACCCGGCGATCGCCCGCAGCAGCGTCGACTTGCCGCTGCCGCTGGGCCCGAGCAGGGCCGTCAGCGAGCCGTCGGGGACATCGATCGAAACGTCGTCGAGCGCCTGAAAGTCACCGAAGCGCTTGTACGCTCCCTCGACTGAGATAGCCATCAGGCGTCCTCCTTTCCTTTGAAGAGGTTCATTGCCAGGAGAGCGGAGAGGGCGAGCAGCGCCAGCAGGACGGCGCCGGCGTAGGCCCCCGTGAAGTTGTATTCGTCGAACTGCTTGGCGACGAAGATCGGCAGCGTTTCGGTCTGGCCCGAGATCTTCCCCGAGACCACCGAGACGGCCCCGAACTCGCCCAGCACGCGGGCGGTCGTCAGCACGACGCCGTAGGCGACGCCCCAGCGGATCGAGGGCAGCGTCACCCGCCAGAAGGTCTGCCAGGCGCCGGCGCCCAGCGTCGAGGCGGCCTGCTCCTGCTCGGTGCCGACCTCGCGCAGCACCGGCACGGTCTCGCGGACGACGAAGGGAACCGAGACGAAGACGCTGGCGAGGACCATCCCGGGGACGGCGAAGAGGATCTTGAAGCCCGCTTCCGAGACGCCGGCGAACCAGCCGCCGACCCCGTAGAGGATGAACAGCGAGAGCCCGATCACGACCGGGGAGACCGCGAACGGAAGGTTGATGATCGCGTCGATCGCCCCGTTGCCCCACCAGCGGTGGCGGACGAGCAGGATCGCGCAGGCGACGCCGAAGATCGTGTTGAGCGGCACCGCGATCGCGACCATCAGCAGGGTCAGCTCGAGCGCGTGGATCGCGTTGGGCGTGGTGATCGCTTCGAACGGAGGGGCGAGGCCGTGTTCGAAGGTCTTGTAGAAGATCATCCCCACGGGGACGATCAGCAGGGCTGCGAGGTAGGCGAGCGCGACCGTGCGCAGGCCCCAGCGACTCGCGGTCGAGCCGGTCATCGCCGCGTCCCCAGGCGCTGCAGCAGGCCGACGGCGGCGAGCAGGATCAGCGAGGCGAGCAGCAGCACGACCGAGACGGCGGCGGCCCCCGAGGGGTTGCCGGATTCGATCAGCTGGAAGATGTAGATGGAGGAGACCAGCGTCTTGAAGGGGATCTGACCGGTGATCAGGACGAGCGAGCCGAACTCCCCGAGCGCCCGCGCGAAGGCGAGTGCGATGCCGGCGCCGATCCCCGGCAGCAGGTTGGGGAAGACGATGCGACGGAAGATCGTCGCGCCGCCGGCGCCGAGCGAGGCGGCGGCTTCCTCCATCTCGCGGTCCATCTCCATCAGCAGCGGCTGCACGGCGCGGACGACGAAGGGGAGGGTGACGAAGAGCAGCGCCAGGACGACCGAGAACTTGCTCAGGGTGACGTTGACCCCGATCGGGCTTTCGTGGCCGTAGAGCGCGATCAGGGTGATGCCGGCGACGATCGTCGGCAGCGCGAACGGCAGGTCGATGAAGGCGTTGACCGCCCTCTTGCCGGGGAACTCGTCGCGGACCAGGACCCAGGCGATAATCGTGCCGAAGACGGCGTTGATCGCGACCACGATCAGCGAGGCGACGACGGTCAGCTTCAGAGCCGCCACCGACTCCGGGCTGCTGACCGCCGACCAGAAGCTGGAGAGCCCGTTGTCGAAGGCCTGCGAGACGACCGCCGCCAGCGGCAGCAGGACGATCAGGCTGAGGTACAGCGCGACCATCCCGCGGCCGAGCCAGGGGCCGTAACGGCGCTCCCGGCCCAGCCGCGCCGGCAAGGTGGCTGCCTCAGCCGGCAGTGGAGACCCCCAGTTCTTCCTCGATCTCGGTGACCGAGCCGGTGCCTTCTTCGAAGAACTGTTCCTTGACCTTTTCCCAGCCGCCGAACTTGGCGATCGTGAACAGGCCCTTCGGGGTCGGGAACTCCTCCGGGTTGACCAGCTTCGGGTTGACCGGGCGGTAGCCGTTTTCGGCCCAGATCTTCTGCCCGGCTTCCGACCAGATGTAGTCGAGGAACTTCTGCGCTTCCGGTCCGGCTTCCTTGGTCACCGCGATCGGCGTTTCGATCTTGATCGTGTCTTCCGGGATCACGTATTCGACGTCTTCGCCGGCTTCTTCGGCTTTGATCGCTTCGTTCTCGTAGGTCAGCAGGACGTCGCCCTGGCCCTGGGTGAAGGCGGTCATCGCGTCGCGGCCGCTGCCCGGCTGGGCCTGGGTCTTTTCGAGCACCGCCTTGACCGCCGCCAGCGCCTGCGCCGGCGACTTGCCCTGCTCGATCTGCGAGCCGTAGACGGCCATGATGTTCCAGCGGGCCGAGCCGGAGCTGAACGGATTCGGGGTGACGATGCTGACGTCCTTGCTCAGCAGGTCGTCGAACGAGTGGATGCCGTCCGGGTTGCCCTTGCGGACGGCGATCACGACGACCGAGTCCTGGGCGATCCCCTTGTACTTGTTCTGTTCCCAGTCGGCCGCGACCTGGCCTTCTTCGACCAGGCGGGTCATGTCGCTGCCGATCGAGAAGTGGACGACGTCGGCGGGCTGGCCGGCGGCGACGGCGCGGCTCTGGTCGCCGGAGGCGCCGAAGGAGTTGGTGAAGCTGACGCCCGATCCGGCCGAGGTCGCCTGGAAGCCGGGCTCGAGGCCTTCTTCGTAGACCGCCTGCGGGGTCGAGTAGCCGACGACGGCGATCTGACCGCCGCCCGAGGAATCGGAGCTGGAGCTGCCGCAACCCGCCAGGACGAGCGCCGCGATCGCGAGCACCGCAGCGGCCAGGCTCACCCCCACGCTCTTCCTGCCCTTGCCTCCGGTCGTCATCCAGACCCCTTTCTTTCTTTCTTGATGGACTTGATTAAGAAGGATGGCGCGGCACCCTAGCACAAAGTCGATCAGCAAAGTCAGGAAACGGCCGAAAAAAAACTCAGCGGGGCGCCCAGGCGTCCGGCTTGGCGGCGAGGCTCTCGACGACGGTCGGCAGATCGCCGCTGACCAGGTCGGCGAGGGTGACGTGCTCCAGCACCGCGCGGAGGTTGGCGCGGACGGCGATCCAGACCTCCCGCAGGTGCTCGGCGTTGCCGCGGTACTCGATCGACTCGGGCGGCGAGGACTGGACGTGGGCGATCGGCCCCTCGACCGCGCGGACGACGTCGGCGACGGTTATCGCGTCGGCCGGCTTGGCGAGCCAGTAGCCGCCCTTGGCGCCGCGGCGGGCGCGGACCAGGCCGTGGTGCTTCAGCTCGAGCAGGATGTGCTCGAGGAACTGCAAGGGGATGTCCTGCGCCTCGGCCAACCGCTCGCCCTTGACGGGCTCGTCGCCGGCGGCCGCGAGCTCGGCCGCGGCCCTCACAGCGTAGTCGGCCTTCGCAGAAACACGCATAGGGCTAGTTAATCAGTCAGCCGATCGTGTCATGCGCCAGCTCGCCGGCGCGGTCGAGCGCTTGCTGCGCTTCGCGCTGGCGGCGACGGTGGAGCCAGTGGGGAGCGTAGAGGATCGCGCCGAGCCCGATCGCAGCGACCGCGGCGGCGATCGGCCAGACGGTCGGATCGCCCTTCTGGATCGTGACGATCCCCGACCCGACCAGGACCACGCCGAGGGCGGTGCGGATGAAGCCCTGCGGGGCTTTGCTGGAAAGCGCGGCGCCGATCACGACGCCGGGCACCGAGCCGATCAGGATGTTGGCGGCGAGGGTGAAGTTGACGTTGCCGCCGACCCAGTGGGCGATCCCGGCCGCCCAGAGGAGGATCGCCGCGTGGACGACGTCGGTCCCGACGACCCGCTTCGGCGCCAGGCGGTAGACGGCGATCAGCAGGATCGCGATCACGGTGCCCGAGCCGGCCGAGGTGATTCCGATCACGAAACCGGTGGTGGCGCCGATCAGCACCGCCGCGACTTTGTGCCGGCGCTCGACGTCGAAGCGATCCCGCTCGTGAACGAGGTTGCGCAGGATCAGCGCCCGCGCCAGGGTGATGATCCCGACCATCAGCAGGGTGCCGCCGAGCACGGCGTAGACGAGCGAGTCGAGCCGGTCTTCGCCGATGTGGCGCTCCAGCACCGAGACGATCGCGACACCGAGGACCGCGGCCGGCACGCTGCCCAGCGCCATCCACCTGACCAGCTCCATGTTGACCGTCTTCATCTTCAGGTGGCGCCAACTGCCGACCGTCTTGGTGATCGCCGAGTAGAAGATGTCGGTGCCGATCGCGGTGGTCGGCTGGATGCCGAAGATGAGGATCAGCAGCGGCGTCATCAGCGAGCCGCCACCCATCCCCGTCATCCCGACGAGGATGCCGATGCCGAGTCCGAAGATGACGATTGCCGGGTCCATCTTGAGATCCGCCGGGGCTTATCGACTATCCCGACCGGTTTAGTCGAGAGGGCGGAGTGCGCCAGGATACCAATGGTGGTTGCGATCCGAGGCCTTTCCCACTCTTACGGCGACCTGCGGGCGATCGAGCGACTCGACCTGGCGGTCCCCGCGCATGGCGTCCTCGGCCTGGTCGGGCCCTCGGGCTGCGGCAAGTCAACCCTGCTGGAGCTGATCGCCGGCCTGCAGGAGCCCGTGGCGGGCGGGATCGAGGTCGGCGGAGCCGGAGGCGCCGGCGACCGCCTCCGCCACTGCGCCCTGATGCCCCAGCGCGATCTCCTCCTGCCCTGGCTGGCGGCGATCGACAACGCGGCGCTGGCGCTGCGCAACCGCGGCCTGCGCCGCCGGGCGGCGCGCGAGGAGACGGCGCTGCTGTTCGAGCGCTTCGGGCTGGCCGGCTTCGAGCGAACCAGGCCGGCCGAGCTGTCGGGTGGGATGCGGCAGCGGGTCGCCTTCCTGCGCACCCTCCTCGCGGGCAAGCCGGTGCTGGCCCTCGACGAGCCGTTCGCCTCGCTCGACGCGATCACCCGGGCCGAGATGCAGGGCTGGCTGGCCGGCGCCCTTGCGGCCGACCCCCGCACCGTCGTCCTCGTCACCCACGACGTCGAGGAGGCGCTCTACCTCTCCGACCGCGTCGCCGTGCTCTCGGCGCGGCCGGGGCGCGTGGTCGAGGAATTAAGCGCCCCGGCGCCCCGCGCCGCCGACCGCGACGCCGCGGTCACCGACCCCACCTTCGTCGCGGTCCGGGAGCGGGCGATGCACGCCCTGCGCGGAGGCGCCAAATGAAGCGTTGGGGACTGCCGCTGCTGGTGCTCGCGGCGCTGATCGGCGCCTGGCAGGTCGCCGCCAGCAGCGGCGCGCTCGCCGACCTGCTCAACCTCGAAAGCTTTCTCGTCCCCTCGCCGGCGGAAATCGCTTCCTCGCTGTGGGAGAACCGCAGCCTGCTCGCCGAAAACACCTGGGTCACCCTGAAGGAGATCCTGCTGGGGTTCCTCTGCGGCCTCGCGGCCGCGCTCGCCTTCGCCGTCCTGCTCAGCCTCTCCGAGACCCTGCGCCGCGCCTTCTACCCGCTGCTGGTCGGCTCGCAGGCGATCCCGATTCCGGTCGTCGCGCCGATCCTCGTCGTCCTGCTCGGCTTCGGGATCGGACCCAAGCTGGTGATCGTGGCGCTCGTCTGCTTCTTTCCGATCGCCGTCACCACCCTCGACGGCCTCCGCTCCGTCAACGCCGAGACGGTGAAGATGATGCGCAGCCTCGACGCCTCTCGCCTGCAGCTGCTGTGGCGGGTCGAAGCTCCCACCGCCCTGCCGTTCGCCTTCAGCGGCGCCAAAATCTCGATCGCGGTCGCCGTGATCGGCGCCGTCTTCGGCGAGTGGGCGGGCGCCGAATCCGGGCTTGGCGTCCTGATCAAACAAGACACCGCTCAGCTCGAGGTCGCGCGAGCGTTCGCGGCGGCCGTTCTGCTGATGGCAATCGCGGCCGCCCTCTTCGGCCTCCTCGCCCTCGCGGAGCGCCGTGTCGTCACTTGGCGATAGAAAGCAGGGGATGAAGCGCTCCCGCCTGCAGGCGATCGTCGCATCCCTGGCCGTGCTGGCGCTCGCCCTGGCGCTCGCCGCCTGCGGGGAGAAGAGCGAGGAAGGCGGCAGCGAAAAGCAGCCGCTCAGCCTGACGCTCGACTTCTACCCGAACCCCGACCACGCCGGCATCTACATGGCGCAGAAGCTCGGCTACTTCGAAGAAGCCGGGCTCGACGTCTCGATCCACACCCCGTCGGACCCGGCGGCGCCGATCAAGGAAGTCGCCGCCGGACGCACCGACCTGGCGATCTCCTACGAGCCCGAGGTCCTGCTGGCCCGCGACCAGGGACTGAACGTGGTCGCCGTCGGCGCGATCGTCGACCGGCCGCTGACCTCGATGATCTGGCTGAAGAAGTCGAAGATCGGCGGCATCGGCGACCTGCGCGGCAAGACGATCGCTACCGCCGGCATCCCCTACCAGGACGCCTACCTGAAGACGATCCTCGGCCGCGCCGGCCTCTCCCCCTCCGACGTGAACACCGTCAACGTCGGCTACGGGCTGCTGCCGGCGATCGTCGGCGGCCGCGCCCAGGCGATGCTCGGCGGCTTCAGCAACGTCGAGGGGGTCGACCTGCGGCTGCGCGGCAAGCAGCCGGTCGTCACCCCGGTCGACAGGCTCGGCGTGCCGACCTACGACGAGCTGGTGCTGGTCGCCAAGCGCGAACGGCTGCAAGAAGATCCGGAATCGATCCGCCTCTTCCTCGCCGCGCTCGCCCGCGGCACCGCCGCCGCGGCGAAGAATCCGGGGGCGACGACGAAGGCCCTGCTCGAAGCCAACGGCGATCTCGACCCGAAGCTGACCGAAGCGGAGGTGAAGGCGACGCTGCCGCTGCTCTCGGCCCGCGGCACGATGGATCCTGCCGCCTGGGGCCGCTTCAGCGCCTGGATGCGCGAAAACGAACTGATCTCCAAGCCGATCTCCCCGGCCGCAGCGCTGACCGACGAATACCTACCCGGCGGCGTTCCCCAGTAGCTCGAAGCTGCCCTCGCGCAGCAGCTCGGTCACCTTCTGCGGCGCGAGCGGTCGTGAGAAGAGGTGCCCCTGGGCGTAGTCGCAGCCGAGCCGCATCAGCTCTGACAGCTGCGCCTCGTTCTCGACCCCCTCGGCGATCGCATCGAGCGAGAGCGCCCGCGCCATCCCGATCACCGCCTCGACGATCGCCGTCCGCTCCTGCTCGACCCCCAGCCCCTCGACGAAGGAGCGGTCGATCTTCAGCGCGTCGAAGGGGAAGCGGTTGAGGTAGGCGAGCGAGGAGTAGCCGGTGCCGAAGTCGTCGAGCACGAGCCGCACGCCGATCTCGCTCAGCGCTTCGAGCGTCGCCTTGGCGGTTGCCGACTCCTCGACCAGCGCGCTCTCGGTGATCTCGAGCCGCAGGTTGACCGGCTCCAGCCCGGTGCGGCTGAGGATCTCCGCGACCGAGTCGGCGAGGTCGCGGTGGGCGACCTGCCGGGCCGAGAGGTTGACCGCGATGTCGAGCGGCCGCCGGTCGGGCTGCAGAGCCTGCCAGCCGAGCGCCTGGCGGCAGGCGGCCTCCTGCACCCAGCGGCCGATCGGCTCGATCAGGCCGCTGTCCTCGGCGATCGAGACGAACTCGCCGGGTTCGAGGATCCCGCGCTGCGGATGCCGCCAGCGGACCAGCGCCTCGAGGCCGACGATCTCGCCGCTGCCCAGCGCCACCACCGGCTGGTAGTGCAGCTCGAGCTCCTCGCGCTCGACCGCGTGGCGCAGCTCGCGCTCGAGCTCGAGCCGGCGCACAGCGCGGGCTCGCATCTCGGCGTCGAACATCTCGCAGCGCCCGCGGCCGCGCTCCTTGGCCCGGTACATCGCCGCGTCGGCGTCGCGGATCAGCATCTCGGCGTCAACCGGTTCGCGACCGGCCGGCCGGGCCACCGCGACCCCGACGCTGGCCGAGACGAAATGATCGGCGCCGCCCATCGAGTAGGGCTCGGCGAAAGCGCCGGCGACCCGGTCGGCGATCGCCAACGCCTCGTCCTCGTCGGCGAGGCGATCGACGAGGATGCCGAACTCGTCGCCGCCGAAGCGGGCGACGATGTCGCCGGGGCGCAGGTGGGCGCGCAGCCGCGGCGCCACCGCCCGCAGCAGGTCGTCGCCGGCGTGGTGGCCGATGCTGTCGTTGATCAGCTTGAAATGGTCGAGGTCGAGGAAGAGCATTCCGACCGGCGAGCCGGAGGCGGTGCCGCGGCGCAGCGCGTCCTGCATCGACTCGATGAAGCTGAGCCGGTTCGGCAGCCCGGTCAGCGAGTCGTGCAGGACGCGATGGCGCAGCGCCTCGTCCGCGGTATGGCGCTCGAAGGCGTCGGCGAGCACGTTGGCCGATGCCTGCACGAAGTGGACGTCCTGGGGGGTGAAGCGGCTCGGCTCGGTGGAGTGGATGTCGAAGACGCCGAAGGGGCGCTCGGTGCCGGCGATCGGCACCGCGAGGCTGCTGCGCACGCCGAGCAGGCGCAGGGCCGGCGGCATCGAGAAGCGCCGCTCCGAGGACCAGTCGTCGACGATCACGTGCAAACCGGACTCGAGTGCGGCCCCGGCGTGGGAGTCGCGGGCCGCCGAGGCCCGCCGCTCGGCGCCCAGCGACTGGCCCTCCAGCCCGGCCCGCAGCTGCAGCCGCCGTCCCTCGCGCCCGGCCTCCCAGACGCAGGCGGCCTCGACGCCCTCGATCTCGGTCATCAGCGCCGCGGCCCGCGTCCGCAGCCGCGCCGGGTCGCCGTCCTGCAGCGCCTGGCGGCCGAGCAGCGCCACGGTCGCCTGCTGCGCGGCGGCGCGCCGCAGCTCCTGCTCGGCGATCTTGCGCTCGGTGATGTCGTAGAGGACCCCGTGCCAAATCTGCGTCCCGCGCTCGTCGGGCTCGAGGACCGCCTCGTCGAGGATCCAGACGACGCTGCCATCGCGGGTGATCATCCGGTAGTCGATCGGCGGGCTGCTGCCCCCTTCCGTTCCCTTGTAGGTCTCCTGCTCCAACGCCCGCTCGCGGTCCTCCGGGTGCAGCTGCCGCGCCCACAGGCCCGGGTCGGCCATCCACTCCTCCGGGCTGTAGCCGAGGATTTCCTCGATCTGCGGGCTGACGTAGCGCCAGCGGCCGCGTTCGCCGATCTCGCAGGAGTAGACGATCGCCGGCAGGCGCTCCACAAGGCGCCGGTATTCGGTCCCCGCCGAGGAGATCTCGTCGAGAAACTCGTTTACCCGGTCGTCCGGCCAGCCGTCGCCCCGTCCCGCGTGTTCCATCGCGGGCTTATCGACCCGACGGCGCCGTTTCTTTATCCGATGCCGGCCGTCCAGGCGGCGGCGAGACCGCGGAACGGCGCGTAGGGCGCGTAGAACTCCTCGACCTCCTCGACCGTGGCGCGGCGGCCGAGCCGCGCCAGGCGTCCGACCAGCTTCAGGTAGATCAGGTCGCCGGCCGGCAGCGAGTCGGGATCGCCGCGCCCGTACAGACCGAGGCACTGGACGGTCCAGGGACCGATCTCGGGAATCGCGAGAAGGCGGGCGTCCCCGGCGGGCTCGCCGGGAGAGACCCGGCCGGCGGCGATCTGGCGGGCGACGGCGCGCAGGGCGATCGAGCGCGCCGGCGAGAGCCCGAGCTGCTCGAGTTCGGCCGGCGCCCGGCCGGCGATCGTCGCGGCGGCCGGGACATCGCGCAGCGCTTGCCGATCGGCCCCGAGGCGAGATCCCCAGCGACCGACGATGCGGCGCTGGATCAGGGCGGCGCGGCCGCTCTCGATCAGTTGCTTGACCACCGCCCAGGCGAGCGCCTCCCAGGCCCAGGGCCGGCGGCGCGGGCGCAGCCAGGGCCGCCGGCGCAGCAGCGGGCCGAGCAGCGGGTCGCGGCGGAAGGCCCGGTAGAAAGCGGCGAGGTCGTCGTCAACGCCGAGCGCGAAGCGCAGCCGCTCGATCGCCAGCTTCAACTCGGCCTGGCCGGCGGAACGGATGGGATGAGACGGCAGCGCCGGGGATGGCGTCAGCACAGCCGGATCGACCGCCTCGGCCCGGCAGAGGACCCGCTCGCCGGCCGGCTGCCAGGCGCGAACCAGCACCGGGCTTCCCTCGACCTGAAGCAGCCGCGAGACGACACCGCCGTCGACCCGCATCACCCGGTCCTCGCCGCCGAAGGCAGGCAGGCGAAAGGGCGAGGCCGGCCGGATCTCTGCTTCGAGGCTCTTCACCTGCCGAGCAGGTGAACGTCCACCAGAAACGAGCGGCTGGCGACGACCTTCGGCTGGCGGTTCTTGCGCGGCAGCAGCCGCCCACCCGATTTCTTCGTTGCGGCGCTCACGGCGCGCACCGTGGCCACCGTCGCGGCCCCGGCAAGCACCCCGCCGACTGCCGCCATCGCCGCCGTTCGCGCCTCGCCACGAAGGGCGGGCACGCTCGCAGCCTGCCGCTCCAGCACGCGGACCCGAACCGGCTCAAGCTCAAACTCGCTCACCGGCCGACTGTAAGCGATGCGATCAGCGCAATCCGACGACAAAGCCGGAAACTGCGCGCTTAAGTGGAACCCCTGCCGGGATCGCCTCTAAGGCGACTGAATCGTCCTCTCGTAGACCCGGTACTTCTTGACGATCTCCGCGCTCATCGCTTCGAGGCCGCGGTTCATCGCCTCGTTGGTCTCGAGGATCCAGCCCGCCTCGCCGCCTTTCTGGCGCGTGCGGGCGGCCGTGTCGAAGTGCTCGACGTAGAGGGAGGCGGCGACCCCGGTGTGCTGGTGCTCGGGCTTGACCCCGAGGAAGCCGACGCGGACCCGGTCGCAGATGCGGTTGCGGTTCAGGTAGTGCCACCAGCCGAGCGGCAGCACCCGTCCCTTCATCTTCTTCAGCACGATGTTGATGTCCGGCAGCGTGATCGCGATCGCGATCGTCTCGCCGTCCTTCTCGGCGACCATGAACCAGTCGCGGTTGAAGACCAGGTGCATGTCCATCGTGTAGGCGTCGAGGTCGGTCTTCGAGTAGGGGACGAAGCCCCAGTTCTGCGCCCAGGCCGCGTTGTAGATCTCGGCGAAGCCGTCCATCTCGCGCCGCAGATGGCGCCGCGACATCCTCCGGATCGTGACGCCGTGCTCCTCGCGGGCGCGCTTGTCGAGCTCGAACAGGACCGGCAGCATGTCCTCGCGGTCGCCGATCTCCAGCTCCCAGGAGTAGAGGTCCATCGCCTTCTCCAGCCCCGCCCCCTCGCAGAGGCGCTGGTAGTAGGACGGGTGCCAGGGCTGCCTGATCATCGGGTCGAGCTCGAAGCCCTCGATCAGCACCCCGCTCTCCTCGTTCATCGAGAAGTCCATCGGGCCGACCATGCGCTCGCAGCCGCGTTCGCGCAACCAGCTCTCGGCGGCGGCGAGCAGCGCCGTCATCGCCTCCTCGTCGTCCTCCAGCTCGAGGAAGCCGAACATGCCCCAGCGGCTGTCGTGGAACTCGTTGAAGGCGCGGTCAACCTGCGCCGTGGCGCGGCCGACCACCCGCTCCCCGCGCCAGGCGAGGAAGTACTCGGCCTCGCCGTGCTTGAAATACGGGTTGAGGCGGCGGTTGAGGAACAGCCGCCGCTCCAGCCTCAACGGCGGGATCCAGCGCGTGCCGGCGTGCAGACGGTACGGCAGGTCGACGAAGCGCTTCAGCTCGCGCCGCGAGCCAACCGGGCGGATCGAAACCTCTGCCATCGGGGCGGAACCTACACTTCCGGGCATGAGCGATACCGCGAAGGCCCCCGTCAACGTTTTCGAGAAGGCCCGCAGCCACGACCGCCTCGAGCAGCTCGAAGCGGCCAAGCAGCACGACCTCCTCCCCTACTTCCGCCTGCTCACCTCCGAGGCCGGGCCGGTGGTCGAGATGGAGGGCCGCGAGACGATCATGCTCGGCTCCAACAACTACCTCGGGCTGACCGGGGACAGCCGGGTCAAGGGGGCGGCCCGCGACGCGCTGGAGACCTACGGCACCGGAGTCACGGGCTCGCGGCTGCTGAACGGGACGACGCCGCTGCATGTCGCGCTGGAGCGCGAGCTGGCCGAGTGGATGGGAACCGAGGAGGCGATCGTCTACACGACCGGCTACCAGGCGAACCTCGGCTGCATCGGCACGATCCTCGGCCCCGGCGACACGGTGATCTGCGACTCCGGCGACCACGCCTCGATCCTCGACGGCTGCCGCCTCGCCGGCGCCAAGCTGCGCCCCTACCGCCACAACCGCATGGACAAGCTGGAGAAGATGCTGCAGCGCGCGGCGGAGGACGGCGGCGGCGTGCTGGTCGTCGTCAACGGCGTCTTCTCGATGGAGGGCGACGTCTGCGACCTGCCGCGAATCGTCGAGCTCTGCCGGGCGCACGGGGCGCGGCTGATGGTCAACGAGGCGCACGGGGCCGGCGTGCTCGGCGCTCGCGGCGCCGGCGTTTCCGAGCTGTTCGGCCTCGAGGACGAGGTCGACCTGCGGATGGGAACCTTCTCCAAGAGCCTCGCCTCCTGCGGCGGCTTCATCGCCGGCCCGGCCGACGTGATCGAGTACCTGCGGATCGCCTCGCGCTCGTTCGTCTTCAGCGCCTCGGCGGTGCCGGCGGCGGTCGGCGCGGCGCTCGCGTCGCTACGGGTGATCCGCTCCGACGGGCCGCAGCTGTTCGAGGCGCTGCTCGGCAACGCCTTCTACCTTCGCGAGGGGTTGCGCGATCTGGGACTGCAGGTCGTCGAGCCGGGGACGCTGCCCGACGGCTCCGTCGCGACCACCCCGGTGGTGCCGGTGATGGTCGGCGACGACTGGCAGGCGGTGCTGCTCTGGAAGGCGCTGTTCGACGCCGGCGTCTACACCAACGTCGCGATCCACCCGGCGGTCCCGCCCGGCGGGGCGCTGCTGCGCACCAGCCTGATGGCGACCCACGAGCGCGAGCACCTCGACCGGGCGCTGGCAACGATCTCCCGAGTGATCGAGGACTTTCCCGATCTACCCCGTCGGGGGTAGTTTCGGCCTTGTCCAGATTCGAACAAGGCGCTCGTTTCGAGAAAAAGGTGCTCTTAGCGAACGACCCGGGGTGACTTTTCCGACCGTGGGTTGACGGTCACCACCCCGACCGCATAGCTTGCCCCCTTCGCCGATCGCCGCCAGGACAGGAGGCAGCGAAGCGATAGAGCCATTGACTCTACGAGCCGCTCAGCCCGGCCGGCGCAAAGAGATAACCCAGTTTACGACCCGTAAGGGAGGAGTCCCAGTGGATGCTGCAGTTTCGATCGCCCCTGCCTCATCGACCGCTTCCGCAGTGCAGATCCCGCAGCACATGCAGGCCCTGGCGCGCGCCAACCGCGTCCGGCTGGCCAGAGCGGAGCTGAAGCGCTCGATCGGGCGCGGGGAGGTCAACGTGGCGGAGGTGATCCGCGACTGCCCCTGGGAAACCGAGAGCATGACCCTGGCCGAGCTGCTTACCAGCCAGCGGCGCTGGGGCCGTACCCGTGCCCGCAAGCTGCTGCAGGCGCTGGCGCTTAGCGAGAACAAGCGGCTGGGGACGTTGACGCCGCGTCAGCGGGCGCTGCTCGCCAGCGCATTGAACGGGCAGGGCGCCGGTCTGGTCTAGCGGAATAGCCCTCCGGCCTTGAAGGAGAGTCCGCCGGAGGCTTTTTGGAAGGCGCGCCTGAAGAGGTAG
The DNA here is from genome assembly GCA_963702955.1 of uncultured Solirubrobacterales bacterium. Classification (GTDB taxonomy): domain Bacteria; phylum Actinomycetota; class Thermoleophilia; order Solirubrobacterales; family 70-9; genus VRUE01. The sequence goes on from OY969774.1 coordinate 1,331,116, forward strand.
AAGGAAGCAGCGAAGACCACTGCGCCGGCGGCAAGGCAGACGGCGAGGATCTGGCCGCCCAGGTAGAAGAGGCCGGCGGTGACGAGGATGAAGAGGGTTCCGGCGAGCAGGGTGGTGTGTGAGCGGTAACCGGCGAAGTGCTCGCCGGCTGCGACCTCTAGCCCGCCCAGGCCCGCGAGGACCACTCCGACTCCGAGCAGAGTGGGGCTCTTGCCGAAGAACCCGATCGCCAGCGTCACGATCCCGGCGAGGATCGCCAGCTCGGCGAGCGGGAAGGAGCCCCAGGGCGCCGGCGGGCGCTCGTCGGCCTTACGCCTCTCGCTCAACGGCCGCAAGCCGCCCGGGTAACGGGCATCCGGAGGAGACCTTGACCCGCCACCAGCCCATCAGCATCCCGAGCGGGCCGAGCCGCGGTCGCGAGTGCCAGTGGCCGCAGCCGGGCTGACCGACGTCGGCGCGCGAGATTCGCAGCCACTTGAAGTCCTGCGGGGCGTCGAGCATCCGCTCCAGCAGCTCGCGGTTGCCGGTCTCCAGCTCCTCGCGCTCGCGCAGGGCGGCGCGGGCGGCGCCGACGCGGCTCGCGAGCGCGTCGCGCACCGCCTCCAGGTCGCCGAGCCCGAGGGCGCGCGGTCCGGGTCCGGCCGCCGGCACGGCGGCGTCGATCTCGATCCGGGGGAAGGCCTCGGCGACGAGAGCGGAGAGCTGCCGCTCGAGCCGGCCGATCTGGCGCCGCAGCTCGACACGGGCCGCTCGCTCGTCGCCGCCGACGCGGATCTCGGTCCGGATGTCTCGGTCCAGCAGATGCGGCATAACCCGCCCCCGAGTGTAGATCACGCGGTCTCGAGAGTTGCGGCGACCATCCACAGCGCCTCGTCGACGGCGATCTGCGGCACGCCGTGAACCTGGATCGCGGCGATCGCGATCCTGCGGGTGCCCTTGCCGACCTCGTGACCCTCGCCGGTCGCGCCGAAGAGCAGGCCGACCGGAGCCCGCTCGTCGGCGATCGTCAGCGTCCCCTGCGACAGCTCCCCCGGCCTGCCCGGCAGCGACTCTCCCGGCGCCGAGTCGCGAATGCAGAGTCCCCCCCGCAGCTGCTCGGCGTCGAAGGGGCGCAGCGCGATCCCGGTCTCGATCGTGGCGATCGTGATCGCGTCGCGCGGCAGGCCGCGGCTGACGAAGCCGCCGTCCTGGAGGCGGTCGAGGGCGAGCTGCTCGACCGGGGTGCGGTTGCGGTCGGGGTCGAGGCCGATCTGGCGGAAGAAGACGCGGTAGGCCCAGGGGATCGGCCGTTCGCGCATGTGGATCGCGTGGGCGCCGTAGAAGCGGTCGGAGAGATCGCGCAGACGGCGGCCGACCGCCTGCGGGCTGCGGCCGGGCCGCCCGTCGACCTCGACCCAGGAGATGCCGAGGCCGGGGAACTCGGCGGCCAAGTGCGGCGCCACCCGACCCGGCTGCGGAGCCGGCTCCCAGCCGACTTCCGACCCCCTCGCCTCGGCGGCCATCAGCCCGCTTCCACCGCCCGGGTCGCGCTCAGCAGGCGTTCGACCCGGGCGCTGAGGCCGCCCACGTCGAGGTTGCCGATGCTGGCGCTCTGCAGGATGCCGCCGGGGTAGGCGTAGGCGAAGGTGGGGCAGCCGCCGACCCGGTACAGCCCGGAGACCGCGCCGTCGCGGTCATAGCCGACCGGCATCCTCCAGCGGTGGCCGCGGATCAGTTCGCGAACGGTGTCGCGATCGTCGCGCACGTCCAGCGAGAGGAAGTTCACCCGCCCACGGTAGCGCGCGTAGACGCGGCTGACCACGTCCTGTTGGCCGACGCAGTCGCCGCCTTTGCTGAACCAGAACGAGATCACCGCGGGACGGTCGAAGAGGTCGCAGACGCGGATCGCGCCCTTCGTGCGCAGCTCGCAGGCAGGCGTGCGATGCGCGTCGGCCGGGCAGGGCAGCGCCGAGCTTTCGCAGTCGTCCTGGGCGATGTTGGCGTCGCCTTCGAGCTTGCCGGCGGCGGCCGGCACCGCGAACTCCGGCAGCGGCCAGCGCGGCGGCTGGTCTTCGAGCCCCAGCGTGTGTTCTTCATGGCCGATGCCGTGGATCACCGCGACGACCACCACCGCGAGGAAGATCAGGCCGACCATGATCGAGTAGCGGTCCCTCACCGCTCCCCCTCGGTCCAGACGAGGGCCGCGGGCAGCGCCACCATCACCCCGAGCAGCGCCACGGCCAGGTCGATCACGGTGACGATGCCGAAGTCGCGCAGCATCCTCACGTCGCCGGCGATCAGCACCGCGAACCCCGCCGTCGCGGTCACCCCCGACGCCAGCACGGCAGCGCCGGTGCGCGCATAGGCCGCCCGCAGCGCCTCCCCCACCCCACGCCCTCCTCCGCGCTCCTCATGAAAGCGCCCGGCGAGGATCACGCTGAACTCGGTCGCGATCGCGATCGTCAGCGCCCCCAGCGCCGCCGACATCGGATTCAGCGGAATCCGAGTGACGAACAGAACCAGCGCCGCCCAGCCCGTGGCCAGCACGACCGGCGCCAGCGGCACCAGCGCCCGGCGCCAAGACCGGTAGGCAGCCAGCAGCACAAGCGCGACGGCGCCCAGCCCGGCAAGCGTCAACCAGTACCTGCTCGCCGACAGATCCGAGGCAGCTCCCGCAGCGATCACCGGCAACCCGGCCGGCTCCACTTCGACCCCGGAAGGCGGACCGTCAGGCTCCCCCGGCGTCCCGATCGCCTGCCGCACCCGTTCGATCAGCGCCTGCTGGTCGTCCAGCGACTGGTTGCGAATCCCGAAGCTCACAAGCGCCGTCCCCGAGGGCAGCCCCGTCTTCGGATTCACAGTTGCCACCTGTCGCAGGTCATAGGGAGGAATCTGCTTCAGCGCCGCACGAATCCCACTCCGCGTCAGCTTCACTTCATTCCCCGCAAGTAACCCCCCTCCGGTGACGAAGTCCGACAGCGCCGGCCCCGGGCACAGCTCAGCTTCCCGGCAGCTCGGGTCTTCCCCTGAGAACCCCCCAGCTCTCAGTGCCCGCCGTTTGAATCCCGCCATCCAACGAATCGTCGCCGGATCTGTCAAGTCCTTCGCGTGGACCCGCACGTCCAGCTCACCCGAAACGCCAGTGGCATCCTGCAGCTCGTTCAGATCCTTCACCGCCTGCAGATTCTGAGGCGCCAGCTTGACGATGTTCGACTGAGTTTCGATCTGCGTCCCCAGCCCCCAGCCGATCACCGCGAGAGCGAGACCGGTACCAAGCACCAACTTGGAATGCTCCAGCGCCAATCCCACCGCGCGCTGGGGCAGGGAGCAGGGGTGCCCCTCCCGGCAGCGGCGTCCTGTCTTTCGCACAGACCACTTGGCGAGCAAAGCTTCGCGCAAGGCGAAAAACCCAGCAACGGGAGGGGTACCCCTGCTCCCTGCCCGAACACGAGATGAGGCACCCCTCCTCCCTGCCCGAGCATCAGCCGGGGCGCCCCTACCCACTGCCTCGGGGCGAAGGCTCAGGGCGGCGAAGCCGCAGACGAAAGCCAGGGGGAAAGCAATGGCTACGCCGACCACCAGGAGAAGGCCGAAGCCGCGGACCATCGGGATCGGCGAGAGCAGAAGAACCAGAAAGCCCACTGCCGTTGCCAAGCACGCCGTGGCTATCGTGGGGCCGGCTCGAGAGGCGGCCGCGCGTGCAGCTTCGAGCGGGGTCGTTGCTGCGGTCAGCGCCTCGTCGTAGCGCGCCTGGAGCTGGATCGCGTAGTCGACCGCGAGGCCGATCAGGATCGGCAGGACGGCGATCGAGGCCATCGTCAGCGAGCCGCCGAAGAGGCCCCAGAGGCCGAAGGCGAGAGCCGCGGAGGCGAGAGCGAGCGCGAGGGGGAGCAGGCGGAAGCGGGAGCGGAAGACGAGCAGGAGCGTGAGCGCCATGACGACCACCGCGACCGCGAAGAGCAGCAGCAGAGCGTCCTTGAGGGCCCGGGTGACGGCGTCGACGACGACGGGCACGCCGGAGATCGCGTAGTGGGAGCCGTGCAGGTCGAAGCAGGCCTCGGGCTCGCCCTTGAAGCGGCAGGCGGGGCGGGGCGTCTCGTCGTCGACGGCGGCGCGGATCAGCCCGATCGCCCGGTGGCGTTCGGCTTCGCTCAGGTCGGGGCGGAGGCGAACGAGGATCTGGGCCGTGTGGCCGTTGGGGAAGAGGTAGGAGAGGCGCGCCTTCGGGGTGTCGCGTGCCTTGTTCAGGTCGAAGACGATCGTCGCCAGGAATTCGGGGTTTCCGATGCTGGGGGCGCTGGTGATGCCGTAGCGGGCGGCGAGCTGCAGCAGCAGCCGGCGGAGCTTCGCCGGGGGCAGGTTGGCGGCGAGCCGTTCGAGCTGGCGGTCGATCTGGATCACCGCCTCGTTGAGGAAGGTCGCCGGCCCGACCACGGAGCGGACCGGGTCCATTTCCGCCAGTTCGGTGCACGGTCCCGGAATCGGCTTCGCCCCGGCGGGCACCTTCCCCGACAGGCATCCCTCCAGCCGCAGCAGCCGCCCCAGGTTCGAGGTCAGGACGATCCGCTGCAGGTCCCCCTCGGCCAGGACGACGACCGGTTCTTCGCCGAATTCCCGCCGCACGTCCAGCGTCGCCCGGTAGCTGGGCGAGCCCGAATCGACCAGCGTGTCGATCCCCGCGTCGGTCGGAAGCTGCGTCGCGGCGACCGCCGCCGCGACCGCGACGAGCAACGTGACCGCGAGGACCGCCTTGGCGTGGCGGACCGCCCAGGCCGCGACTGAGCTCAATCCATCGAGAGCGGGCCGGTTACGTCAGCGTTGAGGAACTGGTTGACGAACTGGTTTTCCGAGTCGAACAGTTCCTCTTTCGGCCCCGACTCGACGATTTTGCCGTTCCACAGCACGGCGATGAAATCGGCGATGCGACGGGCCGTGTTGAGGTCGTGGCTGATCACCAGGTAGCAGCCGCCGTTCTCGGCGTGGACCTCGCGGATCAGCTCGCAGAGCAGAGCGGTGCGGACCGGGTCGAGCCCCGAATCGGGCTCGTCGAACATCACGATCGCCGGTTCGAGGACCAGCGCCCGGGCAAAGCCGGCGCGCTTGCGCATCCCGCCGGAGAGCTCGTTCGGCATCTTGTAGATCGCCTCGATCAGGCCGACCTCCTTCAGCCGGCGGTTGACGATCTCGCCGATCTCCTCCTCGCTTTTGTCGGTGTGCTGGCGCAGCGGGAAGGCGGTGTTGTCGTAGATGTTCATCGAACCGAACAGGGCGCCGTCCTGGAACAGCAGGCCGAACTTTTTCCGCACCTCGAACAGTTCGTCGTCGGTCATGCTCGGGATCGATTCGCCCTCCACCAGCACGTCTCCCGAGTCCGGGTAGAGCAGGCCGACGATGTGCTTGATCAGCACGCTCTTGCCGGTGCCCGACGGGCCCAGCACCATCGACACCTGGTCCGCGGGCAGGCCGAGGTTGAGCCCGTTGAGGATCCGCGCCCGGCCGAACTGCTTGACCAGGTTGATGATCTCGATCACGTCCTCGCTGCCGTGGTCGCGCTGGCGGCCGGTATGGAAGCGGTAGGGGTCGGGCTCGGTGGGGTCGACGCCGGGGATGACGAAGTCGCGCCCCATCATCGCCCCGTCCTCGCTGATGTAGGGACCGCTGGGCGCGGCCTGCGGCTCCTCCCCCTCGATGCGGTTTTCCTCCTCGGTCGCCACGCTCAGCCTCCTATCGGCGCTCTCGGGTTGGCCCCCCAGAAGACCAGGGTGCCGAGCATCCCGATGATGTGAACTAAGACTATGTTGAGCACCATCGACTTCGCGGTCGCGGTGCCGACTCCCACCGGCCCTCCGGAGGCGGTGTAGCCGTAGTAGCAGCCGACCATCACGATCGCGGTCGCCATGAACATCCCCTTGACCAGGCTGAAGACCAGATCGGGCGGGTTCTGGAACATCCAGAAGATCAGCAGGTAGCCGCCGGAGGAGACGTCGCCGATCTGTTCGACCACCGCCAGGTAGCTGGCGAAGTACATGATCCCGATCCCGACCAGGTACATGAACGGGAAGGCGATCCAGGCGGCGAGCAGGCGCGTCGCGCAGAGGAAGGTGACGGGTTGCACGCCCATCACCTCGAGCGCGTCGATCTCGTCGGAGATCCGCATCGCGCCGAGCTCGGCGACGATCCCGGTCCCGACCTTGGCCGAGAGCATGTAGCCGAAGGCGTAGGGCATGATCTCGCGCAGGTCGCACCAGGCCGAGAAGAGGCCGGCGAAGGCGGGGGCGCCCTGGGCGCGCAGCAGATAGGCGCCCTCGATCCCGCACTGCAGGCCGAGGATGAAGACGAGGCCCCAGATGACGATCGCCGAGCCGAGGATCAGGATTCCCGCCTGGCGCAGGCTCTCGCCGAAGAAGCGCAGCACCCGGCCCGAGTAGACGAGGCCGGCGACCCGCGAGCCGAAGCGGGCGATCTCGCCGAAGGAGTCGAGCCAGCCGCGGGGGACTTCGAGCCAGGCGTTCACGCTCGCTCCGCGCTCATCGGATCGTCTGCAATTCGGGATTGGTGGCGAGCAGCGTCTGGGTGAAGACGTAGTTGAAGGCGAAGACCCCCATGAAGGAGATCACCACCGCCTGGTTGACGGCGCGGCCGACCCCGGCGGCGCCGCCGGAGGCGGTCATCCCCTTGTAGCAGCAGACGACGGCGATGATCGCGCCGAACAGCGTGCACTTGATCACCGAGCCCCAGAGGTCGGTGATCGAGGCGTTGGTGAAGAGCGTCGCGAAGAAGCCGCCGAGCGGCTGGTTGTAGACGAGCTCGGTGAGGATGCCGCCGGTGATCCCGAAGACCAGCGCGTAGATGTCGAGCAGGCCGGTGATCAGCATCAGCGCCAGAAAGCGCGGCACGACCAGGTTCTTGATCGGGTCGACGCCGAGCACCTGCAGGGCGTCGAGCTCCTCGCGGATCTTGCGGGCGCCGAGGTCGGCGGTGATCGCGGTGCCGGCGACGCCGGCGACGACGACTGCGGTGACGAAGGGGGCGAACTCGCGGATCGAGGCGAGGACGAAGAAGCCGCCGAGCCGGTCGAGGGCGCCGAACAGGTTGAGGATGTTGGCGGCCTGCAGCCCCGGCGCGCCGAAGCCGAAGGCGACGGTCGAGACCAGCAGCGGGAACCAGCAGAGCTGCAGGGCAAAGAGGAACTGGCCGATGAACTCCTCGCCGTAGGGGTAGGGCGGCCTCACCGCCGAGACCATCGTCCGCCCGGTGAGGATCATCATGTCGCCCACCTGTTCGAAGAAGGACTTGGCGGGCAAGAACCTCCTGCCTATGGATGCTGCTGCTTCCATCTCCTCCTCGGCAAGTGGAAACGCCTCCGTGCGCTCCCTGCTCGGTGTCCTGAGTCTAGGGGATGGGCAAGCGTCGCCGGTTAGCCGCGTGTTGAGATATGTTGGAGCGACTTTGGAGCGCCCGGGGGGGAATCGCAGAGACCGACGGCGTTCCCGCGCCGGCGCCGCCGCGGCGGGCCTCGCCGCCACCGCGCTTGCCCTCTCCGTCGCCGCCTGCGGCGGCGAATCGTCCGCCGACTCGAACGAGGCCGGCGGCAGCTACCCGGTGAAGGTCGTCAGCGCCGAGTTCCCGGCCAAGCAGCGACTCGGCGAGACCTCGCTGATGAAGGTCGGCGTGCGCAACACCGGCCACAGGACGCTGCCGACGCTGACGATCACGGTCTCGATCGCCGGCAAGCAGGGGCAGACGTCCTCGCTCCCCTTCGGCTACCGCGATCCCTCGCCCGGCCTCGCCCAGCCCGACCGGCCGGTCTGGGTGCTGGCGTCGGGCTACCCGAAGGTTGCCGGCTCCTCGACCCGCGGCCCGATCGAACCGGCGCTGAAGAAGACCTTCTCCTTCGGGCCGCTGAAGCCCGGCCACACCACCGAAGCGATCTGGAAGCTGAGCGCCGTGCGGGCCGGCGCATACACCGTGCTCTACGAGGTCGGCGCCGGCTTCAACCCGGAAGCGAGAGCGAAGACGGCCGCCGGGACGGAACCGGGCGGCTCGTTCAGGGCCCGCATCGTCACGCCCCCGCCCGACGTCGAAGTGAAGGACAACGGCGAAGTGGTCGAAATTGAAGCGGGCAGGCACAGGTAGCCTCGCCGCCGCGCTGCTCGCTCTCTCCCTCGCTCTGCCTGCCTGCGGCTCGGCCACGCCCTCGTCCCACGGCGTCGGCCTGAAGCGGATCGGCGACTTCGACAACCCCGTCTACGTCAGCGGTGCCCCCGGCTTCCCGAAGCTGCTGTTCGTGGTCGAGCAGCCGGGCCGGGTCGAGGTGCTGCGCGGCGGCCACCGGCTCGGCCATCCCTTCCTCGACATCTCCGGCCTCGTCTCCTACGAAGGCGAGCGCGGCCTGCTCTCGATCGCCTTCCCGCCCGACTACAGGCGCAGCCGGCGCTTCTACGTCTACTACACCGACCGCGCCGGGAACATCCGCGTCAACGAGTTCAAGCGCAAGAGCGCGACGCGGGCCGCGCGGGGCTCACGCCGCGCCGTGATCGAGATACCCCATCCGGTCAACGCCAATCACAACGGCGGCCAGCTGCAGTTCCTCGGCAACCTGCTCTACCTCGGCACCGGCGACGGCGGCTCCGGCGGCGACCCGCCGAACAACGCCCAGAACCGCCACGTCCTGCTCGGCAAGCTGCTGCGGATCGATCCCCTCCCCTCGCACGGGCGGCCCTACTCGATCCCGCCGGGCAACCCGTTCGCCGGCGGCCGGGGCGGGCGCCCGGAGATCTACAGCTACGGCCTGCGCAACCCGTTCCGCTTCTCCTTCGACCGGGTCAGCGCCGCCCGACCCCGGCTGGTCATCGGCGACGTCGGCCAGAACCGCTTCGAGGAGGTCGACTACACGACGCTCGACGGCGCCGCCGGCGCCAACTTCGGCTGGGACGCCTTCGAGGGCTCCTCCCCCTACCGCGACGAAAACAGCGGCACGCCGAACCCCGGCGGCACGATCAAGCCGATCTTCGCCTACCCGCACAGCCGCGACGGCAGCTGCGCGATCGTCGGCGGCTACGTGGTCGGCGACCGCCGCCTTCCCTCGCTCTACGGGCGCTACCTCTACGCCGACCTCTGCGAGGGAGAGCTGCGCAGCCTGGTCCCGCACCTGCACGGAGCGAGCGGCGACCGCAAGCTCGGCCTCAGCGTCTCCAGCCCGAGCTCGTTCGGCGAAGACGACCGGGGACGGATCTACGTCTGCTCGCTCGACGGCCCGGTCTACAGGCTGGTTCCCCGTTAGCGGCTACTCTTGGCTGACCAGCCAACTGTTGAAGGGAGCGGTCAGGTGGAGAGCGGAACGGCACCGAAAGTCAGCGAGGCGGTGAACGGCGCCGGCGCCGACGGCAGCGGCGCGGAGCGGATAGAGGTTCTCAACCCCGCGACCGGGGCGGCAATCGCCAGCGTCGCGGTCGACTCTCCGCGGAGCGTGGCCGAGACCGTGGCCCGGGTGCGCGGCAACCAGGCCGCCTGGGAGGCGCTCGGGATCGAGGGCCGCTACCGCTGGCTCGGCAAGTTGCGCGACTGGCTGCTCGACAACCAGGAGCGGGTGCTCGACACGATGCAGGCGGAGACCGGCAAGGTCCGCGGCGACACCACGGCGGAGACCATCTACCTCACCGACCTGATCAACTTCTACGGCGCCAAGGCGGCGAAGTTCATCGGCGACGAAACGGTCCGCCCGCACTCGCCGCTGGCGGCGACGAAAAAGCTGATGGTCCAGTACCGGCCCTACCCCGTGGTCGGCGTGATCAGCCCCTGGAACTTCCCCCTTGCGCTGGCCCTGGGCGACGCGATCCCGGCGCTGCAGGCGGGCGCGGCTGTGGTCGTCAAGCCCTCGGAGTTCACGCCGCTGGGCCTGGCTGAGATCGTCGCGGCGTGGAAGCGGGAGATCGGCGGCCCGGACGTGTTCGACTGCGTGCACGGAACCGGCGAGACCGGCGGCGCCCTGGTCAACAACGCCGACTTCGTCCAGTTCACCGGCTCCGACCGCACCGGGCGCAAGGTGATGGCGCGCGCCGCCGAGACCCTGACCCCGGTCAGCCTCGAGCTCGGCGGCAAGGACCCGATGATCGTCCTCGACGACGCCGACCTCGACCGCGCCGCCAACGCCGCCACCTGGGGTGGGATGTTCAACTCCGGCCAGGTCTGCCTCTCGGTCGAGCGGATCTACGTCGAGGAGCCCGTCTACGACGAGTTCGTCGCCAAGCTGACCAAGGAGGTCGGGGCCCTGCGCCAGGGTGCCGACGGCAAGACGCCGGCCAAGGACGTGGGGGCGATGACCTCGCCCAACCAGCGGGCGGTGGTCGAAGCGCAGGTCGAGGACGCGCTCGCCAACGGCGCCAGGGCGCTGACCGGCGGCAAGCGGGTCGAGGGCCCGGGGGACTACTTCGAACCAACCGTGCTGGTCGACGTCGACCACTCGATGACGGTGATGCGCGACGAGACCTTCGGACCGGTGGTCGGGGTGATGAAGGTGCGCGACAGCGAGGAGGCGCTTCGCTTCGCCAACGACACCCGCTACGGGCTCGCCGCCTCGGTCTTCGGCGAGAAGGAGCGGGCCGAGCGGGTCGGGCGGCGGATCGAGGCCGGCGCGGTCAACGTCAACGACGTGATCGTCAACTACGTCCTGATGGACGTGCCGATGGGCGGCTGGAAGGAGTCGGGGATCGGCTTCCGCCACGGCGAGTACGGGATCAAGAAGTACTGCCGTCCCGAGTCGGTGATCGTCGCCCGCTTCGGCGGCAAGCGCGAGCCGACCTGGTACCCGTACACGAAGTCCCGCCGCGGACTGATCGCCCGCGCCGCCCGCGCCTTTAACGCCCGCGACTGGCGCCGCCGCCTCGGCCTCGGCGCACGTTGAAGCATTTGGGGGGCCATAGACCCCCAAATGCTTCCGGATAGCCTGCGGCGATGCCGGACTTCGCCGACTACTACCGCGAGATCTACGCGCGTGGGCTGGGCGGGGAGACGCCCTCGATTCCGATCGCGGTCGAGGAGCAGGAGCGGCGCGCGCACGAGGCGATGGACGAGCGGGCGGCGAACTACGTCTTCGCCGGGGCCGGCGCCGAGCACACGATGCGCGCCAACCGGGACGCCTTCGAGCGCCGGCGGATCGTGCCGCGGATGCTGCGCGACGTCGCCGAGCGCGATCTCTCGCTCGAGCTGCTCGGCACGGCGATGACGGCGCCGCTGCTGCTGGCGCCGATCGGCGTGCAGAAGGTGGTCCACCCCGACGGTGAGCTGGCGAGCGCCGCCGCCGCGGCGACGCTCGGGGTGCCGATGGTCGTCAGCACCAACTCCCACTTCACGCTGGAGGAGATCGCCGAGGCCGGCGGCGAGGCGCCGCGCTGGTTCCAGCTCTACTGGCCCAACGACCGCCGCCTCGCCGAGAGCTTCGTCGGCCGCGCCGAACGGGCGGGCTACGGGGCGATCGTCCTCACCGTCAACACCTTCGTCCCCGGCTGGAAGTCGCGCGACCTGCAGCAGGCCTGGCTGCCCTTCCTCAACGGGATGGGGGTCGCCAACTACTTCCAGGATCCGGTCTTCCGCGAAGGGCTGGAGAGGTCCCCCGAGGATGACCAGGGCGCCGCGACCGGACACTTCCTCGGCGTCCAGGCCAATCCCTCGCTCACCTGGGACGACCTCGGCTGGCTGCGCGAGACGACGTCGCTGCCGATCATCGTCAAGGGAATCCAGCACGTCAACGACGCGCGCGAGGCGGCGCGGCGCGGGGTCGACGGCATCGTCGTCTCCAATCACGGCGGCCGCCAGGTCAACGGCGCGATCGCCTCGCTCGACGCGCTGGAGCCGATCGCCAAGGCGGTCGGCGACGATCTCACGGTCCTCTTCGACAGCGGCATCCGCAGCGGCGCCGACGTGCTCAAGGCGCTCGCTCTCGGCGCCGACGCCGTCTGCGTCGGCCGCCCCTACGTCTGGGGCCTCGCCCTGGGCGGTGAGGCCGGGGTCGAGACCGTCCTCAAGATGATTCTCGCCGAGCTCGACCTGACGATGGCCCTCTGCGGCTACACCAGCCCCGCCCAGCTCGGCCCCGACGCCCTCGCCTAACCCCCGCCGACGGGCCGATTTGTCGTCCTCAGGACGACAAATCGGCCCGTCGGCATCAAGCGGGGATCTTGGGGAAGAGGGAGGGGATGCGTTCGGTCTTCTGACCCCCCGGGCGCGAGCCCAGCTCGGCCGGCTCGCGCGACTCTTCCCCCAGTGCGGCGAGCAGCGTGTCGCTGCTCCTGGGCAGGTAGGGGACGAGCAGCAGCGTCGTCACCCGCAGGCCCTCGACGAGGTTGTAGAGGACTTCGTCGAGCCGCTCGGGGTCGGCCTCGTCGCGGCCCAGCTCCCAGGGGCGGGTCTCCTCGACGTAGCGATTTAGGCGCCGGACCAGCCTCCAGGCCTGCTCCAGCGCCTGGCTCAGCTCGGCCCGGTCGAGCAGCTCGCAGAAGCGGCCGCGGACGCCTTCGAAGTCCTCGGCCAGCACCGCGTCAACCTGGGCCTCGGGCACGGTGCCGCCGCGATAGCGCTCGACCATCGCCAGCACCCGGCTCGCCAGGTTGCCGAAGTCGTTGGCCAGCTCGGTCTCGTAACGAGCCTCGAAGCCGGCGGTCGAGATCGAGCCGTCCTGGCCGAAGCTGACCTCGCGGAAGCAGTAGAAGCGCAGCGCGTCGGCGCCGAAGCGCTCGATCGCCTCGAACGGGTCGAGCACGTTGCCGAGCGACTTCGACATCTTCTTCTCGCCCATCAGCAGGTAGCCGTGGATCGCCATCCGCCGCGGCGGCTCGAGGTCGGCCGCCCACAGCAGCGCCGGCCAGATCACCGCGTGGAACTTGAGGATGTCCTTGCCGAGCACGTGCAGGTCGGCGGGCCAGAAGCGCGCCGTCAGGTCCTCCCCCTCGCGGGCGAAGCCGAGCGCGGTGACGTAGTTGAGCAGCGCGTCGAACCAGACGTACATCCGCTGCTCGGGGTCCCAGGGCAGCCGCATCCCCCACTTCAGCTTCGGCCGCGAGAGCGAGACGTCCTCCAGCCCACCCTCGATGAAGGCGACCGCCTCGTTGCGGCGGGCCGGAGGGACGACGAAGTCGGGCCGCTCCTCGTAGAGGCCTTCGAGCTGTGCCTGGAAAGCGGAGAGGCGGAAGAACCAGTTCTCCTCCCGCTCCAGCTCGAGCGGGATCTCGTGGATCGGGCAGGTCTGCCCCGGCCCCAGCTCGCGCTCGGTTTTGAAGTCGGCGCAGCGCGGGCAGTACCAGCCCTCGTAGGTGCCCTTGTTGACCCAGCCGTTGTCGTAGACCCGCTGCATGATCTCGGCGACCCGCTCGCCGTGGCGGGGGTCGGAGGTGCGGATGAAGAAGTCGTTGCTGGCGTCGATGATCGGCATCAGCGCTTCGAACTTGGCGGCGTTGCGGTCGGCCAGCTCCTGCGGCGTCACCCCCTCGCGCTCGGCCGCGGTCTCGATCGGCTCGCCGTGCTCGTCGGTGCCGGTGAGGAAGAAGACGTCCTCGCCGCGCTGGCGCATGTGGCGGGCCAGCACGTCGGCCGCCAGCGTCGAGTAGGCATGGCCGAGGTGCGGCTCGGCGTTGACGTAGTAGATCGGGGTGGTCACGTAGTACGACACGTGCCTCCCAGGCTATTCGACGCTCAGCGCCGCGGCTCGCGTCCGGTCAGCGCCCGGTAGAGGTCGTTCGCGCGGGTGCCGGTCAGCGCCGCGACGACGCTGGCGGCGGCGCGTGGGCGGGCGCCCGACTGGACCAGGTGACGCAGCGCGTCGACCGCGAAGCCGACGTCCTTGTCGTCGTGCTCCTCCGAGGACGCGGGCGCGATCACCAGCACGATCTCGCCCTTGACGTCGCCGCGGAAGCGCCGCGCCAGCTCGCCGAGCGAGCCGCGCGAGACCTCCTCGTGCATCTTCGTCAGCTCGCGGCAGACGGCGGCGGGCCGGTCGGGGGCGATCGAGGCCAGCGCGGCGAGCGAGTCGCCGACCCGGCGCGGCGACTCGAAGGCGATCACGGTCTCGGTCGAGCGCAGCACCCGCTCCATCTCGCCCGCCCGCTTCGGCAGGAAGCCCTCGAAGCGCCAGCGGTCGGTCGGCAGGCCGGAGGCGACCAGGGCGACGGGAACCACGGACGGTCCCGGCAGCACCGTCACCTCGAGGTTGCGTTCGATGCAGCGGCGGATCAGCCGGAAGCCGGGGTCGGAGATCGCCGGCATGCCGGCGTCGGAGACGAGGGCGACGATCTCGCCGCGTTCGATCCGCTGCGCCAGCTCGGTCGCCCGCGGCGCTTCGTTGCCCTCGTGGATCGAGATCAGCGGCGGCGGCGGGCGGATGCCGAGCTTGTCGAGCAGACCGCCGGTGCGGCGGGTGTCCTCGCAGGCGATGTAGTCGGCGGCGACGAGGGCGTCGCGAACGCGGATCGTGATGTCGTCGAGGTTTCCGATCGGGGTCGGGCAGACGATCAGCGCACCCGGCATCAGCCCGTGCCCCGCTCCTGCTCAATCCGCGCCATCGCCGCGGCGCCGATCATGCCGGCGTCCTGGCCGAGCTCGGCGGGGACGACCGGGATGCGGTTCATCGGCCTCAGCGCCCTGGCCCGCAGCTCCTCCCGGGCCGGCTCCAGCAGCAGGTCGCCGGCGGCGATCACGCCGCCGCCGATCACGATCACCTCCGGCTCGAAGATGTTGGCGAAGCCGGCCAGCGCGACGCCGAGCCGGCGACCGACCAGATCGAAGACGCCGACCGCGGTCTCGTCGCCGCCCAGCGCCGCCTCGGTCACGGCCCTGCCGTCAACCTCGTGGCCGTCGGCCCGCATCGCCCCCAGCACCGAGTCGGGCTCTCGCTCGGCCGCCTCGCGCGCCTCGCGACCGAGTGCCGTGCCGGAGGCGAGCGTCTCGATGCAGCCCCGGTTCGGGCAGTTTCCCTGGCACGGCGGCCCGTCCATGTCGATCGACATGTGGCCCAGCTCGGCGCCGGCTCCGGTCGCGCCGCGGTAGATCTCGCCGCCGAGGATCAGGCCGCCGCCGATCCCGGTCCCGATCGTCAGCATCACCGCGTCCGTCGCGCCCTTCGCGGCGCCGAACAGCGACTCGGCCAGCGCGGCGACGTTGGCGTCGTTGTCGACGAAGGCCGGCAGTCCGGTCCGTTCCCGCACCAGGTCGCGGATCGGCAGGTTCTCGATCGGCAGGTTGACGGCGGAGACCGCGAGCCCCTTCTCGTGGTCGATCGTCGCCGGGATGCCCATCCCGATCGCGGCGATCCCGGGGCACTCGGCGCGCGCCTCGCCGACCTCGCGGACCAAAAGGTCGACCAACGCGTCCTCGCTCTGGCCGGTCGAGGCCTCGCGGCTCTCCCAGACGACCTTGGAGTCGGCGTCGAGCGCCCCCAGCAGCATCTTCGTGCCGCCCAGGTCGACGCCGATCGCTTCGATCTCGCTCACTTCTTTAGACGGGCGACCGCGGGCATCGGCATGATTCCGGAGTCTTTCATGGCAACCGACGACGAGCAGCGGCCGCAGGGACCGCCCGACTACAAGATCTACAGGTCCCGCAAGGGGCTGTTTTCGCGCTTCCGCAAGCCGGACCTCTCGGGGGTCGGCGGCTGGCGGGCGCCGAAGCTGCCGAAGGGGCCGCGGCTGCCGGGGAGACCCGGGCGCGACCGCGGGCCGCGAGCGCCCCGTCCCGCCCTCAAGCGAGCGCTGAAATGGATCGGGTTGGCGGCGCTGGGCTGGATCCTGCTCAGCTTCCTCGCCTTCGCCGTCTCCGCCCAGCTGCAGGCGTTCAAGCTCTCGGGCGAAGCGAAGTCGGCGCTGCACGGAAATCCCTTCCTGCTGCCGAGCGCGCAGACGATCCTGGTGATGGGGACCGACGCCCGCCCGCCCGACACCAAGGAACCGGGCGCCGCCCCCTCGCAGAAGTGCTTCGAACAGCAGGAACACGGCGACGCGCCCCACGACGGCTGCTCGCAGGGCCAGTTCCGGGCCGACACGCTGATGCTGATCCGCGCCGGCGGCGGCGCCTTCCGCAAACTCTCGGTCCCGCGCGACAGCTACGCGGAAATCCCCGGCCAGAGCCCGCAGAAGATCAACGCCGCCTTCGCCTTCGGCGGCGCCAAGGCGCAGATCGAAGCGGTCGAACAGTTTCTCGGCGTCGAAGTCGACCACGTCGCGATCGTCAACTTCACCGGCTTCGAAAAGCTGATCGACGCGGTCGGCGGGGTGAAGGTCAACGTGCCACACAAGATCTGCGCCGACATCGCCGGCGGCGCCGGCGGCGGCCAGGGCGGCTTCACCCTGCGACTCGGCAAGGGCGAGAACACCCTCGACGGCGAAAAGGCGCTGATCTACTCGCGGATCCGCGAGCCGAGCGAATGCCCCGGGCCGGGCCGCAGCGCCTACACGCTCGGCTACAGCGACCTCGACCGCGAGCGGGCCCAGCAGGCGGTGATCGCCGGCATCAAGGACCGCCTCACCGACCCCCTCCGCCTCCCCTACAACTTCGTCAAGGGGCCGATCATTGGCTGGGACGCGCCGAAAGCGTTCGTCAGCGACATGGGCTTCCTGACGATGCCGCAGCTGGTCCTCGCCGCGGCGATCGGCGGCGAAAGCGCGGCCGACGTGCTCTGCGCGGGCGCCAACTCGGGCTGCACGCCGGGGCCGGGCGGCAGCATCGAGGTGCCGGAATCGGAGCGGCGGCGAGCGGTCAAAAAGCTGCTGGGATAGCGGACGGGGTCGCCTCGACGGCGCCCACCACCGCCTTCGGCGGTGGAACCTAGTGCCGCTTCGCGGCCTGAATCACTCTGCGGTGCCCGCTTCGCGAGGCGCCGACGAGGCGACCCCGTCCGCCTTCTTATCCGAACTCTTCGACTCGGAAGAATCCTTCGATCCCTCGGTTGAGCTTCCGTTGCTCGCGGTCTTCTTCTTGCCGTAGTCGGTGTTGTGGAAGCCGGAGCCCTTGAAGTGGATCGCCACCGGGTGCAGGACGCGCTCTGCCGGGGCGCCGCACTCCTGGCACTCGGTCAGCGCCTCGTCGCTCATCTTCTGGATCACGTCGAAGACGTGGCCGTTGGCGCATTTGTACTCGTAGATCGGCATCGGGCTGGCCGATTATCGCAGCCGATACGGTTCCGCCATGGCAAGCGCCGGGGAGCAGACCCGCAACGAGGAGACGACGATGGAGGAGATCGTCGCGCTCTGCAAGCGCCGCGGCTTCGTCTTCCCCTCCTCGGAGATCTACGGCGGGCTCGGCTCGACCTACGACTACGGCCACTACGGCGTGCTGCTGAAGAACAACGTCAAAGCCGAGTGGTGGCGGGCGATGCTGCAGGAGCGCGACGACATCGTCGCGCTCGACTCGGCGATCCTCCAGCACCCGCGCGTGTGGGAGGCCTCGGGCCACCTCGAGGGCTTCACCGACCCGCTCGTGCAGTGCCTCGGCAAGTGCAAGCGGCGCTGGCGCGAGGACCATCTGCGCGAGGCGGTCGAGGCCGAAGGCGGCGACCCGAACGCCGAGCTGCGCTGCCCCGAGTGCGGCGGCGAGCTGTCGGAGCCGCGCCAGTTCAACCTGATGTTCGAGACCCACGTCGGCCCGGTGGCGGGCGAGGGCTCGGAGGTCTACCTGCGGCCGGAGACCGCGCAGGGCATCTTCATCAACTTCAAGAACGTGCTCGGCTTCGCCCGCAAGAAGCCGCCGTTCGGGATCGCCCAGATCGGCAAGTCCTTCCGCAACGAGATCACCCCCGGCAACTTCATCTTCCGCACCCGCGAGTTCGAGCAGATGGAGATGGAGTTCTTCGTGCCGCCGGCCGAGGCGGAGAAGTGGCACCGCGCCTGGATCGAGGAGCGCGAGGGCTGGTACACCGAGCTCGGCATCCGCCCCGAGTTCCTCCGCGTCCGCCCGCACGGCGCCGAGGAGCTCTCGCACTACTCCTCGGCGACCAGCGACATCGAGTACCTGTTCCCGATCGGCTGGTCGGAGCTGGAGGGGATCGCCAACCGTGGCGACTTCGACCTCACCCAGCATGCAAAGTTCAGCGGCGAGAAGCTCGAGTACTTCGACCAGCAGAGCAAAGAGCGCTACGTCCCCTACGTGATCGAGCCGGCCGCCGGCGCCGACCGCGCCACGCTCGCCTTCCTCGTCAACGCCTACGAGGTCGAGGAGGTCGAGGGACGGCAGCGCACCGTGCTCCGCCTCCACCCCCGACTGGCGCCGGTCAAGGTCGCCGTCCTCCCCCTCGTCTCGAAGGAGGGGATGCCGGAGAAGGCGCGCGAGGTCTTCGAGCAGCTGCGCCGCCGCGTCCCCGCCGAGTTCGACGAGGGCGGCTCGATCGGCAAGCGCTACCGCCGCCAGGACGAGATCGGCACCCCCTGGGGAATCACCGTCAACCACCAGACGATGGACGACGACACCGTCACCCTCCGCGACCGCGACTCGCTGGAGCAGACCCGGGTCCCGATCGACGGCCTCGCCGACGACCTCGCGAGCCGCCTCGCCCAGCCCTGGCGCAGCCCGAAGCTGCGCTGACGACTCAGTCGAGCTGGAGGGCGAATCGGAGGGCGTCGTCCAGTCGGGAGATGTCCTCGTAGGCGAGGGCGCCGCGGCGTCCGGACAGAAGCGCCTTGTCGATCGTGACGAGGTTGTCGCAGTTGGCGACGCTCGGGTGCTCCAACCCATGCTCCGAGTTGAGCGGTACCTCGCTCGCGATGCGCCGGATCGTCGAAGTTATCGGCGCCACGGTTACCGAGGAGAGCACCGGGATCGCCGCCTGGCGCGTGACGACGAGAACCGGCCTGGCCCCCGAGCCGGGCAGATCCGCATCAAAGATGTCGCCGCGATCGACGAGGCTCATCTCGACTGGGATTCCTCGCGCTCGTAGAAGTCGGCAAGCAGCTTCGCCCCTGCCCGGCCGATCTCCGGGTCCTGGGGCTGCCGCGCATACGCCTCGCGATATTCGCGCGCGATTCCTCGCTCGCGCAGCTCGGCAAGCAGGCCGGCCAAGGCGTGACGCACAGCCTCCGACCTGCTCTCGAACTCACCGCGCTCGACGGCCTCGTCCAGCTGCTCAAGCTGTTGATTTGGGATGCGGATCGCTATCTGTGGCGTCATGCAGTCAGCATACCGCTTTGGTATTCGACGGGTCAAGGTCGCCATGGCGGCGACGCTACCGATCGAAAACGCGCATGTGTGTCACAGCTCTGCAAATTCTTCAAGCTCCTATCCTCCGCGGACACCCAGTCGCCCACAGAGGAGATCGCATGGACAAGCGGTTCGGAGCAACTACCACGATCGACCGACCGAACGGCGAGGTGTTCGCCTTCCTCGCCGACGGTGAGAACGACAAGAAGTTCAGCGCGCGGATCGTCGAGATCGCGAAGACCACGGACGGGCCTCCGGGGGTCGGAACGAAGTACGCCAGCACCGCCAAGGACGGTGGGATCAAGGCGAAGCACGAATTCGAACTGACCGAGTTCGAGGTCCCGACCAAGATCCGCTGGACCGAGCTGTCGAAGGGTCCGGTCGTGACGACCGTGGGCGGCTATGACCTCGTCGCCGAGGGCGAGGGAACCAAGCTGACCTTCTTCAACGAGCTCGAGGGCCGCGGCTTCGGCAAGCTGATCGCCGGCTTCGCCCTGCGCTCGGCCCGCAAGGGGGCCGACGACTTCGCCGCCTCGATCAAGAGCGCGGTCGAGGCGGGCTAACCACCACCGGTCAGGTACCGCTGGACGTCGATCGCGTCGACCTCCAGGGCCGCTGCGTGCTTGGCCGGTAGGCACTCGTAGGGTTCCATCGTCACTTCGTCCCTGGCCCATTTCCAGCCCGCCACGGCGCGGCCGGCGGCGATCGCGAAGGGGCGGAAGAGACCGCCGGTAACGACGCGGGGCTGATGGCGGCCGAGGACCGGCTCACGCGAAGTCCAGCCGAGCAGGATCGGATCGAAGGCGCCGAGCAGGCGCGGCGGCGGCAACCCCTCGGTCGGCGGGCGCTTGCGCAGACGGAGCAGGCCGTCCTCTCCCTCCTCCAGCTCCGCCCCGATCGCCTGCAAGCCGGCGCGGGCGTCGCGCAGCGGCAGGCCGGCCCACTTGGCGAGGTCGCGGTCGGACGCCGGCTGGTGGCCGACCAGGTAGCGGCGGGCCAGCTCGGCGAGCGCCCGCTCGCGCTCGACCGGCGGCCGCTTCCCGAGCCAGTCGCGGACCAGGACGTAGGCCTGCTGCTTGCCGCGCATCGGACCGCGCACGACGAGGCCGCGCAGGGCGGCGAGGAAGAAGAGATGGATCGTGGCCTGGCCGCCGGTCGGCACGTCCGCCGCCTCCAGGCGCTCGCGCAGCTCGATCCGGGTCAGCGGCCCCTCCTCGGCCAGCGCCCGCTCGATCGTCGCCAGCGCCCGCTCCGCGGCGGCCTCGTCGACGCCCTCCTGGCGCAGCCGCCGCGCGCTGGAGGTGAGCAGGGGCGGCGTGGTCAGCGCCTGCAGCAGCGGATAGTCCTCGCTGCGGACGAGGTGCAGGGTGCCGCGGTTGAGCCAGCTGACGACCAGGCTGCGCTCCTCGCCCAGCGCCCGCTCGACGTCGGCGGCGGTCAGCCCGGCGGTACGGGCGCGGACCGCGAGCCGGAAGCCGCGCGGATCCTGCCCCTGGACGGCGAGCAGCCGCTCGGCGACGGCGGCGGGATCGGGAAGCGGGGGGCCGGCGAGGCCCTGTGCGCCGAAGCGCTCGGCGAGGATCCGGCTAGTTGACTTCAAGCAGGTCGATCACGAACACGAGCGTTTCGTTCGGACCGATCGCCGGGGGCTGGCCGGTCTTGCCGTAGGCGAGTTCGGGCGGGATGATCAGCTCGCGGCGGCCGCCGACCTTCATCCCGGCGACGCCCTGGTCCCAGCCGGGAATCACCTGGCCTTCCCCGAGCGGGAAAGTGTACGGTTCGCTGCGGCTCCAGGACGAGTCGAATTCCTCGCCGTTCTTGTAGTCGACGCCGACGTACTGGACGGTCACTTCGTCCCCGGCCACGGCTTCTTCGCCGCTGCCCTTTTCGATTTCCTTGACGACCAGCTTCTTCGGCGGGGCGCCCTTCGGCACCGTCACCTCGGGCTTGGTCTTGTTCGCCGCCGCGGTCGTTTCGCTCGTGGTCGAGCTCGAGTCGCTCGAGGAGCTGCCGCAGCCGGCCACGGCCAGCGCGAGGCACACCGCGATCGTCAACAGGAAGGCCTTCATCGCGCGGCATCCT
Organism: uncultured Solirubrobacterales bacterium; assembly: GCA_963702955.1. Classification (GTDB taxonomy): domain Bacteria; phylum Actinomycetota; class Thermoleophilia; order Solirubrobacterales; family 70-9; genus VRUE01. The sequence continues at coordinate 1,352,350 of OY969774.1, forward strand.
AAGCGAGTCGGCGCCCAGGCGACGCCACGCGCCGCTTCAGCCCTTGCCGGAGATCAAATCCCAGGCGCGGCGCAGCTTGTCGTGGCCCCCGGGAACCATGTCGTCCGGGCCGACGTCGATCTCCCCCGGGTTGGCGGTCGGCTTGGGGAGGCGCTCCGCCGCCGCGGCGTCGAGGTTGAGCAGGACGCCGCGCTCGTAGACCTCCGCCACCTGCGAGGCGTCAACGAAGCGGTGCCCGCCCGGCAGGACCGTGGTGTCGAGGACGAACCCGTCGAAGAGGTCGAGCCGCGGGTCGCCGAGGACGTGCTCGACCTTGCCGAGCTCGCGCTCGTCGCTGGAGTACACCGGCGTGCCCGCGTCGAGCGCGAGGTAGGAGCTCGGCTGGCCCAGGTCAGGCATCTACCGAGCATATCCGGGGACACCCTCCGGCGACCGACTATCGCCGGACGCCGGTCGTGCGCTTGCCCACTCGGCAGATCGGGGGCTATGCTCGCCGGGTCACCTACGGAGGAGAGAACGATGGCAATCGGACTGCGAATGAAGATGGACGGCGGCACCCAGGCGATGTACGACGCGGTGGACGCGGTGCTGGACGTCAACGGGAACCCGCCCGAGGGGCTGATCTTCCACTCGGCCGGCCCGATCGAGGGCGGCTGGGGGATCATCGACTTCTGGGAGTCCCGGGCGCACTTCGACCGCTTCTCGGAGAGCCGTCTGGGCCCGGCGATAGCGAGCATCGGTGACGCCGGTCCGGGGAGCCCGCCGGACATCAAGGAGTTCCCGGTCCACAAGTTCGTCAAGCCGTAAGCGGGGCGATGGGCCTCAACCTCGCATCGCTGCCGGCCGAGAGCGCCGAGCGGACGCCGGACGCGCCGGCGATCCGCCTCGGCGAGGTCGAGCTGAGCTACGCCGAGCTCGACGACCGCAGCGCTCGCCTGGCGGCGCTGCTGCGCGAGAAGGGCGTCGAGCAGGGCGACCGGGTCGGGGTGATGCTGCCCAACGTGCCGGAGTTCCCGGTCGCCTACTACGGCGTGCTGCGGACGGGCGCGATCGTCGTGCCGATGAACGTGCTGCTGAAGCGGCGCGAGATCGCCTTCTACCTGGAGGACTCCGGGGCGAAGCTGCTGCTCGCCTGGCACGGGTTCGCCGAGGAGGCGCGAAGCGGCGCCGCCGACGCGGGCGCCGAGCTGATCGAGGTCGAGCCGGCGGCGTTCGCCGCGACGCTGGCGGAGCGCAAGCCCAGCCTGGGGATCGCCGATACGGCGGACGACGACACCGCGGTGATCCTCTACACCTCGGGCACGACCGGCAAGCCGAAGGGCGCCGAGCTGACCCAGATGAACCTCTGGCGCAACGCCGACGTCTCTTCCCGCACGACCTGTGAGATCGCCGCCGGCGACGTCGTCCTCGGCGCCCTCCCCCTCTTCCACTCCTTCGGGCAGACGGTCGCCATGAACGCCTCGCTCAAGGTCGGCGCCTGCCTCACCCTGGTGCCGAAATTCGACCCGGAGGAGGCGCTGGCGACGATGGAGCGCGACCGCGTCACCCACTTCTACGGCGTGCCGACGATGTTCGGCGCGCTCCTGCACCACCCCGAGCGCGAGCGCTTCGACACCTCGGCGCTGCGCAACTGCATCACCGGGGGCGCCTCGATGCCGGTCGAGGTCCTGCGCGGCTTCGAGGACGCGTTCGGGGCGATCGTGCTCGAGGGCTACGGCCTCTCCGAGACCTCGCCGGTCGCCTCCTCCAACCACCCGGACCGTGAGCGCAAGCCGGGCTCGATCGGAACCCCGCTGGAAGGGGTCGAGATGCGGGTCGTCGACGAGGACGACCGGGAGGTCGCCCAGGGCGACGTCGGCGAGATCGTGATCCGCGGCCACAACATCATGAAGGGCTACTGGCAACGCCCCGAGGCGACCGCGGAGGCGATGCGCGGCGGCTGGTTCCACAGCGGCGACATGGCCCGCGTCGACGAGGACGGCTACTTCTACATCGTCAACCGCAAGAAGGACCTGATCATCCGCGGCGGCTACAACGTCTACCCGCGCGAGGTCGAGGAAGTGCTCTACGAGCACCCGAAGATCCGCGAAGCGGCCGTCGTCGGCGTCCCTCACGACGAGTGGGGCGAGGAGATCGGCGCCGCGGTCGTCCTGCACGAGGGCGCGGAGCTGAGCGCCGCGGAGGTCAGCGCCTACGTCAAGGACCGCATCGCCGCCTACAAGTACCCGCGCCTGGTCTGGTTCCTCGACGACCTTCCGAAGGGCCCGACCGGCAAGATCCTCAAGCGCGAGATCGAGACCCCCGCCGCTGTGTGACGAAGTCACGCCGCCTGAAACTGGCTGGCTGGCCAGGATCGCTGTAGTCTCCAGCCCGAGCGCAACACCCAAAAGGAGAAGAGATGAGCGTCGCGTCGCAGAGCCTGATGGACAACGTCACCTACGAGGATCTCTACAAGCGCTGGGAGCAGGGCAACTGGAGCGCGTACGACCTCGACTTCTCCGCGGACCGCGCCGGCTGGGAGTCGCTGAGCGAGATCCAGCGCCGCTCGGCGATGTGGATCTACTCGATGTTCTACTACGGCGAGGACCGGGTCGCCGAAACGCTCTCCCCCTACATCACCGCCGCCCCGAGCGAGGAGCAGGCCTACTTCCTCGCCACCCAGCAGGTCAACGAGGTTCGCCACTCGGTCTTCTTCCACCGCTTCTTCAAGGAGGTGATCGGGGTCGGCGGCGACTCGATCCAGCAGACCCTCTCCTCGACCATGCCGCAGCTCAACTGGGGCTACCGCGGCATCTTCGACCGGCTCGACCTGATGGCCGAGGAACTGCGCAAGGACCGCTCGCTGCCCAAGTACGCGCAGGCGATCACCCTCTACCACCTGATCGTCGAGGGCTCGCTCGCGCAGCCCGGCCAGCACTTCATCGAGGACTTCTTCGCCTCGGAGGAAACGATGCCGGGCTTCAGCGAAGGGATGGGCAACGTCTCCCGCGACGAGCAACGCCACATCGGCTTCGGCGTCAAGGTGCTCTCCGAGCTGCTGGCGCCCGAGCATCCGGCTTCCGAGGAGTGCAAAGCGGCGGTCGTCGAGCTGCTGCGCGAAACCCTGCCCTACGGGCCCGCCGTCTTCTACCCCCCGGGTCTGGACCGCGAATACACCGAGTGCTACGGCTTCAGCCTCGAGGACATCTTCGCCTTCGGCCTCAAACTGATCCGCCAGCGCTGGCGGACGATCGGCTTCCCGACCGAGGAGATGCCGCCCGGCGTCTTCCCCTTCGACCCCGAGGCCTCGGCCGAGGAGGTCGCGGCGCGGCAGGTGAAGCTGATGGAAGCGGGCGTGCTCGGGCCGCCCGACGTCCCGACCCCGCCTCCCACGGAAGAGACGCAGCGGCTCTACTTCGACGTCGTCAAGCGGGTCGCCGACCCGGCGGCGGCGAACGGCTCGCCGCTCGTCTACCAGTACCGCTTCACCGACGCCGACCCCTGGCACCTGGTGATCGACAACGGCTCGACCCGGGCCGAGCCGGGCGAAGCGCCGAACCCGACCCTGGTCCTGGAGGCGAGCTGGGCCGACTTCGTCGCCACCGGCAAGCCCGAAGCCAACCCGCTGAAGATGATCCTCCAGCGCCGCCTCCGCCCGCACGGCAAGCTGCGCGAGATCGCCCGGATGCGAAAGGTGTTCGTCGGCTAGGAGATCGGGGGGCGGCTGTCCGCCCAGGGGCGCTCGGCCTCGAGCTGCGCCGCAAGTGAGAGCAGGGTCGCCTCGTCGCCGGGGCGGCCGATCATCTGCACCGCCAGGGGCATCCCGTCCGCGGCGAAGCCTGCCGGCACCGACATCGCCGGGTTGCCGAGGTGGTTCCAGGGGATGCAGTAGGGATAGAAGCGGCTCATCCCGAGCAGCGTCCAGAGCGCGCCGCGTCCCTCCCAGCGGCGGACCGGCAGCGCGGTGCCACCCATCGCCGGGGTCATCAGCACGTCGTGGTCGTCGAAGATCGCGTCAACGCGGGCGGAGTCAACCTGCTGTGCCCGGCGGGCACGCTCGAAGAGCGCCTGCGGGATCAGGCTGCCGAGGCGGCCCATGGCGCGGGTCCGGCGTTCGAGCCGCTCCGGCAGCGGCACGCGCTCGACGTCTTCGGCGATCCCCCGCATGTAGCGCGGCACCGAGTTGTCGCCGATGCCGCCCCAGTCGGGGTCGCGTTGGGCCACCTCGTGCCCGAGCGAGCCGAGCAGCTCGGCGGTGTCGGCGACCGCCCGCTTCGCCTCCTCCGACACCGTCGGCGGCGCCAGCGCCCGCGGCGCGCAGGTCGAGTGGGCGATCCGCAGCCTGCCCGGCGGCGACTTCGCCGCCTCGACGAACGGCCGCTCGGGCGGCGGCGGCGCGCCGGGCTCGGGCGAGCCGCCGCTGACCAGGTCGAGCCACAGCGCCGTGTCGAGCACGCTGCGGCTGACGCAGCCGTTGGCCGAGAGCCCGTTCCAGTGCTCGACGTAGGGCTCCAGAGATACCCGGCCCCGCTGCGGTTTCAGGCCGAAGATCCCGCAGCACGCCGCCGGGATGCGGATCGAGCCGGCCCCGTCGGAGGCGGAGGCGATCGGGACCAGGCCGGCGGCGACCGCGGCGGCGCTGCCGCCGCTCGAGCCGCCCGGCGTGCGCTGCGGGTTCCAGGGATTGCGCGTCACCCCCCAGGTCGCCGACTCGGTGAAGCCGCAGATCGCCAGCTCGGGCAGCAGCGTCTTGCCGACGACGATCGCGCCCGCCTCGCGCAGCCGCCTGACCATCTCCGAGTCCGCCTTCGCCGGCTCCGGGTAGGCGTCGGTGCCCCGGGTCGTCAGCTCGCCCGCGAGGTCGACTTCGTCCTTGAGCGCGATCGGCACCCCGAGCAGCGGCCGCTCGTCGCCGCCCCGCAGCCGCGCTTCGGCCTGTTCGGCCTCGAGCAGCGCCCGCTCGGCAAGCACGACGCGAAAGGAGTTGAGCTGTGGGTCGATGCGCGAAATCCGGTCCAGGCACATCTGCACAAGCTCCGTGGGCGACACCTCCCCGCCCCGAACCATCTCCGCCTGCCGTGCAGCCCCGGCAAATGCGATCTCCTCACTCACGATGAGAAGAGTATTAAGTCAGGCTTCGGCCGGCTCGGGCTCGCTGCTGCCGCGCTCGAAGGAGAAGTCCGGCAGGATCCGGTCGAGCCAGGACGGCATCCACCAGTTCCACTCGCCCAGCAGCTTCATCGCCGCCGGCACCAGGATCAGCCGCACCAGGGTCGCGTCGAGCGCGATCGCGACCGCGCAGCCGAGGCCCAGCTCCTTGATCGAGGGAACGCCGGTGAGGACGAAGACGGCGAAGACGCAGGTCATGATCAGCGCCGCCGAGGAGATCGTGCGGGCGCTCGTCGCCAGGCCCTCGGCGACGGCGCGTTCGTTGTCGCCGTGGCGCATGTAGCGCTCGCGTATCCGCGACATCAGGAACACCTCGTAGTCCATCGAGAGGCCGAAGACGACGGCGAAGATCAGCGGCACGTTGATCGTGTCCAGCGCCCCCTGGCTTTCGAAGCCGAGCAGGCTGTCGAACCAGCCCCACTGGAAGACGGCGACGAGGACGCCGAAGGCGGCACCGATCGAGAGCAGGTTCATCAGCACCGCCTTCAGCGGCAGCAGCAGCGAGCGCAGCATCAGCATCAGGACGAGGAAGCTGAGCGCGAGGACGAAGAGGACGATCTTCCACATCGAGCCGGCGATCAGGTCGCGGACGTCGTCGGCGCGGGCGGTCTCGCCGCCGACGTTCACGGTGGCGACCCTGCCCAGCCCGGTCAACGGAGCCTGCTCGCGCAGGCGTTCGACCAGGGCGATCGCGGCGTCCGTCTCGCTGCCGGCGCTCGGCGTCGCCTGGATCAGGACGCTGCTCCCCGAGTAGGCGGGCGGAGCGACCGAGCTGACTCCCGGCGTCCCCTCGAGCCGGCGAACGTAGGCGGCGACCGCACCCCGCCCTTCGCGCGCCGCGCCGGCCGAGCCGAAGGCGGCGACGATCTGCGCCGGGTCGGTGCCGCCGCCGAGCTGCTTCGAGGCGAGTTCGTTGCCGACCCGCACGTCGCTGCTCTTCGGGAACTGGGTCAGCGCCTGCGTGCCGGTCGTGATCGAAAGCACCGGGATCGCGAGGAAGAGCAGGACCGAGCTGACGGCGATCACCGCGGTCCACGGGCGGGCCATGACGCGAGCGGTCCAGGCCCGCCAGAAGGGACTCCCGGCCTCCGAAGAAGGCGGCGCGGCGGCTACGGCGGGCTTGGGTCGACGCAGGATCCTGTACTTGACGAAGCGGAGCGCGGCGGCCACGACTCCTCCCGGCAGCACCCGGTCGCCGAGCATCGCGATCAGCGCCGGCAGCAGCGTCGTCGCGGCGAGGATCGAGACGCCGACGACGACCATCGCCCCCAGCGCCATCGAGCGCAGCGCCTGGTTGTCGACCATCCACAGCCCGGCCAGCGAAACGATCACCGCCAGGCCCGAGAAGCTGACCGCCAGGCCCGAGGTGGAGAGCGCCTCGGCGCGCGCCTCGTCGGCGCCGCGCCCCGCCGCACGCTCCTCGCGGTAGCGGGCGAGGATGAACAGCGAGTAGTCGACCGCGACGCCGATCCCGATCATCGAGGCCATGTTGGTGACGAAGACCGAGGTCTCCATCTGCAGCGAGATGAAGTAGATCAGCGCGCCGGTGACGATCACGCTGACGAAGCCGAGCACCAGCGGCAGCGCCGCCGCGGCCAGCGAGCCGAAGACGACGAGCAGGATCAGGGCGACGATCGGGAAGCCGCCCGCCTCGGCCTTCGAGAGGTCTTCCTTGGAGAGTTCCTGCATCCCCGCCCAGATCGTCGGCTGGCCGGCGAGGTAGGTCGTCACCCCGCCCCGGACGGCGCCGGGGTCGAGCTCTTCGCGCAGAGTCGCCGCCGGGTCGATCAGCAGGTCGGAGCTGAGGTCGCTGCGCAGCGGCAGCATCGCGACGGCGCCGTGGCGCAGCTCCACCTCGGCCCTGCGGGCGGCGGCCGGCGGCAGGGTCACCCGGTCGATCCCGGCCACCGCGCGGCGCACCCGGGCGACCGCCGCGGCCTGAGCCGCGGGCGTCGTGCCCGGTTGCGCCCGCAGCAGCACGGCGATCCCATCGGCGTGTTCGCCGAAGCTCTGCTCGACGGCGTCGCTGACCGCCTTCGACTGGCTGCCGGGGACGTCGAAGCCGCCCCCCGTCAGGTGTTCGGTCTGGCGCGAGGCGAGCGGCAGGGCGAGGACCAAGACGACGACCCAGCCGGCGAGGACCCAGCGTCGGCGGCGGCCCAGGAAAGCGGCCAGTCTGGTCATCGGCTCACGCATTGGCTGGTCAGCCAGCTTCTCGCAGCCGACCCCTACGCGTCTGTGAGGAGGCTCACTCGCCGGCGAGCAGGAAGCGGGCCGAGGCGGCGCCGGCGGCGAGCGCGGCGCCGATGTCGCGATCGGGATCTGACAGCGCCTGCAGCGCGAAGCCGTCGCCGACCGCGAACAGGTAGGCGACGATCGCCTCGGCTTCGTAGCGCAGCTTCAGCACCCCCTCGCGCTCCTTCGCCTCCAGCACCTCGGCGACGTGGGAGCGGGTGCGGTCGAAGAGCTGGCCGACCTCGTGGCGGATCTCGGGGTTGCGACGGCCGGCGCTGAACAGCTCGTAGAGCAGCAGGAAGAAGGCCGGTTCGTTCTCGATCAGGTCGGTCAGGCTGGCGACGAGGACGTCGAGGACGTCGTCGACGGTCTCGGCCTTAGCCAGCGGCTCGTCGAGGCGGGCGACGCGGATCTCGGCGTCGCGGCGGACCACCTCGACCAGCAGGCGCTCCTTGGTCCCGAAGTAGTAGTGCAGCAGGCCGCGGCTGACCCCGGCCTCGCGGGCGACGTGCTCGAAGGTGGAGCCGGCGGCGCCGCGTTTGGCGACGCTCTCGCGCATCGCGTTGACGATCCGCTGCGCCTTTTCCCCGCTCAGCTCGCGCTCTTTGGTCGCTGCCTCCATGAGATCAAGTCTAGTGCCGACTGACGCGGCCCAGGCGGCGCCTGGGCCCGTCAGCCGCCGTTGATGCTCGTGGTGCTCGTGTACTCGAACTCCTCCTCGGCGCCGAACAGCGCGTCGAGGACCGTCTTGCGGGCGTCCTCGCTGACCACCAGGGCGATCGCCGTGCCGACGAGGGCGAGCAGGATGAGGCGACCCAGCCGACTCTTCTTGCGCTTCTTCGGCGCCCGCAGCTGCTCGGAGGCTTCGCGCAGGCTCTCGGCCGCGGTGCGCAGATCCTTCTGCACCTTCTTGTCGCCGGTGACGGCCTTGACGGTTCCCTTGCCGTTGCCGGTCGCCCGCGAGTACGCCCCGCGCGCCGCTTCGAACGCATCGCGCAGGCTGTCGCGCAGCTCTTCGTCCTCGATCAGGCGCTGCACGTAGGGGTTTTCGCGCGCGGTGGAATAGACATCCGCGGCCTGGCTGGCTTTCGTCTTGCTCATGCCATCTCCTCGCTGGAATCTTCCAAGTTCCCGTTGAGCATAACCCCGAAACCGATTTCGGAGGGTGTCAACCGGGTCCGATGCCGTCCAGCAACACTCCGTTCGAGCGGAAGCCGAGATCGGCGCTGCGGATGACGCCCAGGCGCAGGTGCGCCAGCTCGGGGTCCAGCAGGGCGTAGCGCCTCACCCAGAGACTCCCGGCCGGCCCGTAGCCGACCTGGCGGAAGCCCGGCCCGAGCAGGCGGCGGGGAACCGGCGGCGCCGGGCCCTGGGAGACGAAGTCGATTTCATGCACGTCCCAGGAGAAGCCGTCCGACGGCTGCACCTGGAAGGAGCCGGTCGAGAGGTAGTAGCGCAGCGAGGCCTCGCCGAGGGTCCAGGTGATCGTCGCCCGCGGCGCGCTCGGTTCGCCGAGCCTTGCCGCAACCGCCCTCCAGTCGGGCCGCTGCAACGAGGGCGAGGCGCTCGCCCAGATCGAGAAGCCGAGCGAGTAGACGACGAGGACCGCCGCGGCGAGGAGGCCGGCGCGGCGGGCGCGGCGCAGGGTGGCTCCGATCGCAACCGCGGCCAGCAACGGCACCAGGGCGGGCAACAGGTTGCGGGCGAGGACGTAGTCCTTGCCCGGGGCGAGGACGGCGAGGGCGACGGGCGCGGCGACCGTCGCCGCGGCGATCGCCAGCATCCGCCCGGCTGCGCTGTGCTCGTCGCGCTCCGCGCGGAAGGCGACCAGAGCCAGCGCCGCCAGCATCGCCAGCAGCGGCACGACCGCCGGCAGGATCCGCTCGGGGCGGGCGATGACGTCGCCGGTCTCGCCGACGGCGAAGGTCGCGCCCACCTCCCAGATCCGGTGGCCGAGGCTGCGTTCGCCGATCCACTCGGCATGGCCGAGCGACATCTGGTGGATCGCCAGCGGCGCCAGCGCGAGGCCGGCCGCGACGACGATCGCGAGCCCGGCCAGCGCCGCCCGCCGGCGGCGCCAGAGCAGCCAGATCGCCTCCAGGGCAAGCGGGAAGATCGCGAAGTAGTGGGTCGCCAAGGCAAGCGCCGAGGCGATCCCCCAGCGGGCGAAATCGGCGCGGCGGCCGCGGTCCAGCGCCCGGATGAAGTAGAGCGCGGCGACCGCGGTGAGCAGCGAGAACAGCGCGTAGCCGCGGGCCTCCTGCGAGTACCAGAGCAGCATCGGGTTGACGGCGACGAAGGCCGCGGCGGCGATCCCGGCGCGGCGCCCGCGCAGCTCGAGGCCGAGCAGGTAGGTGACCGGGACCGTCGCCACCCCGGCCAGCGCCGAGAGCGAGCGCAGGCCGACCTCGCCGCTGCCGGCGAGCTGTGTCCAGGCCCAGGCCAGTGCGTAGTAGAGCGGCGGCGCCGACTCGCTGAAGCCGACCGCTTCCATCGCGTGCCCGAAGCCGTCGCGCAGGATCCGGCTGGCGGTGACGATCTCGTCGTGGTGATAGGACTGGACGCCGAGCGTCGCGAAGCGCAGCGCCGCGGCGAGCAGGGTCAGCCCGGCGACGATCCAGAAGACGCGGGAGCGAGCGCGGACCGCCTCGCGGAACGCTTCGTAGAAGGTCGAAAGGTTGCCCCTGCCCAGGGCCTCGGCTGCCTCCATCCCGTCTAGGCGAGCGCTGCGTCGATCGCCTTCGAGACCTCGTCGACGTAGACGAACTCCAGCTCGCTGCGCTCGTGCTCGGGGATCTCGGCGACGTCGCCCTCGTTGCGCTCCGGCACCAGCACCCGCTTGATCCCCGCCCGCTGGGCGGCGAGCGACTTCTCCTTGAGGCCGCCGATCGGCAGCACCTGCCCGGTCAGGGTCACCTCGCCGGTCATCGCGACATCGTTGCTGACCGGTCGGTCGCTGACCAGCGAGGCGAGCGCCACGGTCATCGCCACCCCGGCCGAGGGGCCGTCCTTCGGCACCGCGCCGGCGGGCACGTGGATGTGGATGTCGTGCTCGGCGAACCACGCCTCGTCCAGCTCGGGCGCCACCTCGCGCCAGTGGCCGCGGATGTAGGAGAGCGCCGCCTGCGCCGACTCTTTCATCACGTCGCCGAGCTGGCCGGTGATCGTCAGCTTGCCGGAGCCGGGCATCGCGGTCGCCTCGATGAAGAGGACGTCGCCGCCGGTCGGCGTCCAGGCGAGGCCGGTGGCGACCCCGGGCACCTTGGTGCGGCGGCGCTGCTCGGCGAAGAAGCGGCGGCGGCCGAGCAGCTCGCGCGCCCGCTTGGCCGAGATCTTCACCTTGCCGTCGACCTTGCCCTCGGCCACTTCGCGGGCGATTTTGCGGCAGACCGTGCCGATCTGGCGCTCGAGATTGCGGACGCCGGCCTCGCGCGTGTACTCCTCGACGATCGCGCTCAGCGCCGGCTCGGTCAGCTCGATCTGCGAGGTCTTCAGCCCGTTCGCCTCGATCTGGCGCGGGACCAGGTAGCGGCGGGCGATGTGCTTCTTCTCCTCCAGCGTGTAGCCGGCCAGCTCGATCGTCTCCATCCGGTCCTGGAGCGGCCCCGGCACCGTGTCGAGGATGTTCGCGGTGGCGATGAACAGCACCTCGGAGAGGTCGAACTCGAGGTCGAGGTAGTGGTCGCGGAAGCTGTCGTTCTGGGCCGGGTCGAGCACCTCGAGCATCGCCGAGGAGGGGTCGCCGCGGAAGTCGGCGCCCATCTTGTCGATCTCGTCGATCATGAAGACGGGGTTGCGCGAGCCGGCGTCGCGCAGGGCGCGGACGATCGTCCCGGGCAGGGCGCCGATGTAGGTGCGGCGGTGGCCGCGGATCTCCGCCTCGTCGCGCACGCCGCCGACCGAGATCCGCTCGAACTCGCGTCCCAGCGCGCGGGCGATCGAACGGCCGAGGCTGGTCTTGCCGACGCCGGGCGGGCCGACGAAGCAGAGGATCGGGCCGGGCGAGTCGGGGTTGAGTTTGCGCACCGCCAGGTACTCGAGGATGCGGTCCTTGACTTTCTCCAGGTCGTAGTGGTCGGCGTCGAGCACTTCGCGGGCGTGGGCGATGTCGAGGTTGTCCTCGGTCCCCTTCGACCAGGGCAGCTCGACCAGCCACTCCAGGTAGCTGCGGATGACGCCGTGCTCGGCGGCGGCCGGCGGCAGTTTCTCCAGCCGCGAGAGCTCGCGGTCGGCGGCTTTGCGGGCGTGCTCGGGCAGCTCCGCCTCCTCGACCCGCTGGCGCAGCTCGTTTACCTCGGCCTGCTGCTCGTCGCCCTCGCCGAGCTCGTCCTGGATCGCTTTCAGCTGCTGGCGGAGGAAGAACTCGCGCTGGCCTTTGTCGACTTCGGACTGCACCTGGGACTGGATCTGGCTGCCGAGCTGTACCACCTCGAGCTCGCGGGCGAGGATCTGCGAGAGGCGCCGCAGCCGCGCCGCCACGTCCACCTCCTCGAGCAGCTCCTGCTTTTCCTCGGTCGAGATCCGCAGGGCGCCGGCGATCAGGTGCCCGAGCGCCGCCGGGTCCTCGATGTTGGCGACCGCCATCTGCAGCTCCTCGGGCAGGTACGGAATGTGCTCGACGATCTCCGAGAAGGTGCGCTGCACGTTGCGGGTCAGCGCCTCCAGCTCCGGGCCCTCCTCGATCGTGTCGGGAAGCTCCGCGATCCGCGCGACCATGTAGGGCTCCTCGGCGACGTAGGGGCCGAGCCGCACCCGCTGCGTCCCCTGGACGAGGATGCGCAGCGTGCCGTCGGGGACTTTCAGCATCCGCGCGACGATGCCCACCACGCCGACCTCGTAGAGCCCGTCCGGCCCGGGTTCCTCGACCTCGGGGTCGCGCGCCGCGACCATCGCCAGCATCCGGTTGGCGCCGAGCACGTCGTCGACCAGCTTGATCGAGCGCTCCTGCCCGACGGCCAGCGGGGTCAGCGTCTCGGGGAAGGTGACGGTCTCGCGCAACGGCAGCACCGGCAGCGCGTCGGGCAGCGGCCGGCTGGCGCGGATCGCGTCCTCGGCGTCGAGCGGCGCCTCGACCACTTCGAGCGCCGGCGAGCCCTCCATCACTCCCGCCCTATCGGCACGCGACGGGTCGTCTCGGCCGGGTCGCGAAGCGGCAGCTCGATCCGCAGGATCCCGTCTTCGTAGTTGGCCTTGGCGCGGTCGGCGTCGACGTCGACCTGCAGCTCGACCACCCGCCGGAACGGGCCCGACGGGATCTCGACCTGCTGGTAGACACGGCCCTCGGTCTCCTGCACCGGCCGTTCGCCGACGATCGCCAGCTGCCGCCCGCTGACCTCGATCCCGACCTGCTCCAGATCGACGCCGGCCAGATCGACCTTCACAACAGCCCGCTGCGGCTCGCCGCAGTAGTAGACGTCGACGTTGGGAGAAAACCCCGTACTACGCCTGCTCACATAAGTCGTGCGGCCCCAAGCCCCACCCAACATCTGGTCCATCTCCCGGCGCATCCGTGCGAAGTTCGCAAACACATCTCGTTCGGGCATAGGGGCAAAACATAGCCACCGGTGCCGGCGCGCGGGCCCGCGACGCCTACGCGGCGTTCGTCTGGGTCGCCCAGCGGGGCGGTCGCATCAGCAGGACCGGCTGCCGCGGCGGAACGAGCCCCTCGGGCCGATTCGCCCGGAAGGTCGTGCAGGGCTCATCGAGCTGAAGCGCGCAGAGCATGTTCTTGCGGAAGTAGCAGTCGTCGCAGGTCGGCGGCTTTGGCTTGCGCGGCATCGGCGCCGATCTTGGCACTGCCGTTGCACTTTCGTGACCCCTGTTTCCGCAAAGCGCCACGTTCTTGTCACAGCCCTTTCACAACTTCCCCGCTTCTTGCGGGCGCGACGCTCTCCGTCGCCGCCAACGGCCGCCGCTACCATGGGGCGAATGGAGGCTCACAACCGCACCGACAAGCTGTCGGCCTCGCCGCAGCTGTTCGAGAGCGAATTCCTCAACTTCTTCTCGCGCGTCCACCCGGCGATCCCGGCGATCGTCTTCGTGCCGGTGATCGTCGCGATGGAGTGGCTCGGCGCCGATCGCGGCCAGGCTGCCTGGCAGCTCGTCCTGCTCAGCCTCGGCGGGCTCGGCATCTGGACGCTGACCGAGTACTGGCTGCACCGGCTGTTCTTCCACTGGGAGCCCGACAACGCCTTCGGTCGGCGGATGCACTTCATCATCCACGGCATCCACCACGACCACCCGAACGACAAGCTGCGGCTGGTGATGCCGCCGGCCGTCTCGATCCCCCTGGCGGCGCTGTTCCTCTTCGGCTTCACGCTGCTCTTCGGCACCCCGGCCGCCTACCCGCTGTTCGGCGGCTTCATCGCCGGCTACCTCTTCTACGACTACACGCACTACTACGTGCATCACTTCGTCCCCCGCTCGGCGCTCGGCAAGCGGCTGCGCGAGCAGCACATGCGCCACCACTTCCAGGACCACCGCTTCGGCTACGGCGTCTCCTCACCGTTCTGGGACGTCGTCTTCAGGACGCTCCCGAAGAAGCGCCCACATAACACTGGTTGACTTTCGCGTTCCGTCTAAATAGTCAATGTGAGGTGTGCCAATTCGGCCAGGTGGGTATTTCACGGTCACAGTGCCTGTGAGACACTTCGGGTTCGAATATGCAACATTCCGGTTCGCCAATGACTTGAACCAGTAGCCGGCACGCAAAGAAACAGCCGGTCGAAAGGAACGAAATGCCAAGCACCACTCACGTACTAGACGAGGCCCGCAGCCTGGTCATGAAGCGCCTCGCCGAGCTCGACGAGGAGCGCAAGCGCCTCGAGCGCGCCCTCGCAGAGCTGGGCGGAAGAGCGATCGGCCGCCCCGGTCGCACCGGTCGCGGTCCCGGCCGTCCCCGCGGCTCGGGCAAAAAAGCTCGCGCCGGCGCCCCGCGGCGCCGCGGTCGCCGTAAAGGCGGCACCCGGGCGGACCAGGCGGTGAAACTGGTCGAGGGCAGCCCCGGCATCAGCGCCTCGGAGATCGCCAAGACGATGAAAATCAAGCCCAACTACCTCTACCGGGTTCTCGGCGACCTCGAGAAAGAGAAGCGGGTCGCCAAGAAAGGGCGGCAGTACTTCCCCGGCAAATAGGGGTGCCGTAGAGGGCTATCCCGGTAGGGGTTCCGCTTAACTTTTTCTGAAGACAGTTTGCCGCCGTCCGAGTTGGGAGGCGCAGAAAAAGTACAAGACGCTCTACCCCTACCGGGATAGCCCTCAGATCAAGCCGAGTTGGCTGACTGCTTGACGCTCTTCCTGTAGCTCTTTGATGCTGGCGTCGATTCTGGGGCGGGAGAAGTCCGTCACCTCTAGGCCCTCGGCGACCTTCCATTCTCCGTTGGAGCAGACGCAGGGGTGGCCGGCGACGATTCCCTCCTCGATGCCGTAGGAGCCGTCGGAAGGGACTCCCATCGAGACCCAGTCGCCCTCCGGGGTACCGAGTACCCAGTCGTGGACGTGGGCGATCGCGGCGTTGGCGGCCGAGGCGGCGCTGGAGGAGCCGCGCGCGTCGATCACCTCGGCGCCGCGCTTGGCAACCCGGGGGATGAACTCCTCGCCGATCCAGGCCTCGTCGTCGACCGCCTCCCAGGCGCTCGCGCCGTCGACCCTGGCGTTGACCAGGTCGGGGTACTGGGTGGTCGAGTGGTTGCCCCAGACGGTCATGTCGGTGACGCTGGAGACCGGCTTGCCGAGCTTGTTGGCGAGCTGGGCGATCGCCCGGTTGTGGTCGAGCCGCATCATCGCCGTGAAGCGCTCGCGCGGCACCCCGTCGGCGTTCGACATCGCGATCAGGCAGTTGGTGTTGGCCGGGTTGCCGACGACCAGCACCCGCACGTCGGCGGCGGCGCCGGCGGCGATCGCTTCGCCCTGCGGCTTGAAGATGCCGCCGTTGGCCTCGAGCAGGTCGGAGCGCTCCATGCCCGGCCCCCGGGGACGGGCCCCGACCAACAGGCCGACGTTGCAGCCGTCGAAGGCCTGCTTGGGGTCGTCGAAGATGTCGATCCTGCTGAGCAGCGGGAAGGCGCAGTCGTCGAGCTCCATCGCGGTGCCCTCGGCGGCCTTGATGGCATCGGGAATCTCCAGCAGGCTCAACTCGACCGGGATGTCGGGGCCCAGCATCTGGCCGCTGGCGATCCGGAACAGCAGTGCGTAACCGATCTGCCCGGCGGCGCCGGTGACGGTGACTTTGACGGGGGTGCTCACGTGTGGTCTCTCCTGAGTCGTGGTGGTTGGTCTACGCCATCGCCCGCTGCAGGCGATCCTCGATCGCAGCGAGAAACTCCTGCGTGGTCAGGTGCTGCTGATCCGGGCCGACCAGCAGCGCCAGGTCTTTGGTCATCTTGCCGCTCTCGACAGTCTCCACGCAGGCCTGCTCCAGCGTCGCGGCGAACCGCGAGACCTCGGGGGTCTCGTCGAGGCGGCCGCGGGCGGCGAGCCCGCGCGTCCAGGCGAAGATCGAGGCGATCGGGTTGGTCGAGGTGGGTTCTCCCTGCTGGTGGCGGCGGTAGTGCCGGGTGACGGTGCCGTGCGCCGCCTCGGCCTCGACCGTGCTGCCGTCGGGGCTCATCAGCACGCTGGTCATCAGCCCCAGCGAGCCGAAGCCCTGGGCGACGGTGTCGGACTGGACGTCGCCGTCGTAGTTCTTGCAGGCCCACACGTAACCGCCTTCCCACTTCATCGCGGCGGCGACCATGTCGTCGATCAGCCGGTGTTCGTAGCTCAGCCCCTTGGCCTCGAAGTCGGCTCTGAACTCGCTCTCGTACACCTCGGCGAAGAGGTCCTTGAAGCGGCCGTCGTAGCGCTTCAGGATCGTGTTCTTGGTCGAGAGGTAGACCGGGTAGCCACGGTCGAGGCCGTAGCGCATCGAGGCGCGGGCGAAATCGCGGATCGAGTCGTCGAGGTTGTACATCGCCATCGCCACGCCGCCGCCCGGGAAGTCGTAGACGTCGAGCTCGATCGGCTCGGAGCCGTCCTTCGGGGTGTAGGTGAGAGTCAGCGTCCCCGCGCCGGGGACGACCATGTCGGTCGCCCTGTACTGGTCGCCGAAGGCGTGGCGGCCGATCACGATCGGCTTCGTCCAGCCGGGCACCAGCCGCGGCACGTTGGAGATCACGATCGGCTCGCGGAAGATGACGCCGCCGAGGATGTTGCGGATCGTCCCGTTCGGCGAGCGGTACATCTGCTTCAGCCCGAACTCCTTCACCCGCGCCTCGTCGGGGGTGATCGTCGCGCACTTGACCCCCACCCCGTGCCGCTTGATCGCCTCCGCCGCTTCGACCGTGATCCGGTCTTCGCTCGCGTCGCGGCTCTCGATCCCGAGATCGAAGTAGACGAGCTCGAGGTCGAGGTGGGGAAGGATCAGCTGCTCTTTGATGAACGACCAGATGATCCGCGTCATCTCGTCGCCGTCGAGCTCGACGATCGGCTTCGCGACTTTGATCTTGCCCGCCATTCGCGCGGCGATGCTATCGACGCATGCCCTCCGGGATAGTCTGTGACTTTCAGCACCACTACGAGGAGGTCCGGGATGAAGACCTATGTGATCCGCAGGGAACAGGCCTGGAGCGGTCCGGAGGAGCTGGAGGCCACCGCCGAGCGCTCGAAACAGGTCGCCGAGAACAGCTTCCCCGACGACATCCGCTGGATCCGCAGCTACGTGATCGCCGAGCCGGGCGGGACCCTCGGCACCGTCTGCATCTATCAGGCGAGCGGCGTCGAGGCCGTTCGCGAGCACGCCCAGCGGGTGGACATGCCCGCCGACGAGATCCTCGAGGTCGCCGACACGGTCGTGATCCGGCCGGATCCCCAGCCGGAGGACGCCGCGGCCTGACCCGCAAACGGGTCTCCTGCCAGAATGGGCGTGTGGCAACTGCCGAGCGCCCAGCCTCGCGGGAGACCCACGAGGTCTTCAACCAGCCGCCGCCGTTGGAGGACTACAACCCCTTCGACGCCGACCGGCCGCTGGTCGAGGCACTGCGCCGCGAGGGCGCCGAGTGGGCCGAGGACGAAGCGCGCGAGCTGGGCGCGATCTGCGGCTCGCACCAGACGATCCGCTGGGGCTTCGAGGCGAACGAGCGCAAACCCGAGCTGAAGACTCACGACCGCTACGGCCATCGCATCGACGAGGTCGAGTTCGACAGCTCCTGGCACGAACTGATGCGGATCGGCGTCGGCAACGGCCTCCACGCCTCGCCCTGGCGCGAGCCGGGGCCCGGCGCCCACGTCGCCCGCGCCGCCAAGTTCAACCTCTTGATGCAGGCCGAGAGCGGCGTCGGCTGCCCGATCTCGATGACCTACTCGGCGATCCCGGCGCTGCGCCGCCAGCCCGAGCTGGCCGAGGAGTGGGAGCCGCGCTTCCTCTCGCTCGACTACGACGAGCGCTCGGCCCCGGCCGACCGCAAGAGCGGCGCTCTCTGCGGGATGGCGATGACCGAGAAGCAGGGCGGCTCCGACGTCCGCGCCAACACGACCGTGGCGACGCCGCTGAACGGCGGCGGCCCGGGGGCCGAGTACGAGCTGGTCGGCCACAAGTGGTTCTGCTCGGCACCGATGTGCGACGCCTTCCTCGTCCTCGCCCAGACCGACTCCGGCATCTCCTGCTTCCTGATGCCCCGCTGGACGCCGGACGGGGAGCGCAACGGCTTCCAGATCCAGCGGCTGAAGGACAAGCTCGGCAACCGCTCCAACGCCTCCAGCGAGCTCGAGTTCCGCGGCGCCTGGGCGCGGATGGTCGGCGAGGAGGGGCGCGGGGTGCCGACGATCATCGAGATGGTCAACCACACCCGGCTCGACTGCGTGATCGGCGCCGCTACCGGCTACCGGGCGGGCGTCGCGCAGGCGCTCAACCACACCGCTCATCGTTCTGCGTTCGGGGTGGAGCTGATCGACCAGCCGCTGATGCGCAACGTCCTCGCCGACCTCTGCGTCGAGTCCGAAGCGGCGACGATCTCGGCGATGCGCCTCGCGCGCGCCTACGACGAGGTCGCGGCGGGCGACGAGGGGGCGGTCGAGTTCCGCCGCCTCGCCAACGCGGTGCTCAAGTACTGGCTCTGCAAGCGCGCGCCCTGGCACGCGGTCGAGTGCCTCGAGTGCTTCGGCGGCAACGGCTACGTCGAGGAGTCGGGGATGCCGCGGCTCTTCCGCGAGAGCCCGCTGGCCTCGATCTGGGAGGGCTCGGGCAACGTCCAGTGCCTCGACGTGCTGCGGGCGATGGTCAAGAACCCGGCCTCGGTCGAGGCATTCTTCGCCGAGGTCCTGGAGGGCGCCGGCGCCGAACCCAAGCTTGACGCCTACGTCTCCCAGCTGCGCTCTGAGATCCCCGGAGACATCGAGACGATCGAGTCGCGCGCCCGCCGCATAGTCGAAGGGATGGCTCTCGCCCTTCAGGCCTCACTGTTGGTCCGCTACGGCGACGAGGCCGTCGCCGACGCCTTCTGCGCCAGCCGCCTCTCAGGCGACTGGGGCAACGCCTTCGGCACCCTCCCAGCAGCGACCGATTTCAAGCGCATCATCGAGAGGCACTCCCCGGTCGCGTAGAGGCGCGCCTCTAACCCGCTGCGTCGCGTAGAGCTCGGCCCACCATCTCAGTGGTGATCACACCGCAGAGGTGACCGTCGGCGTCGACTGCCATCAGGGCACCGAAGCGACGTAGGGAGCGATTCGCCAGGAGGGTGTCGAGCGGAGCGTCCTCGGAGACCTGAAAGGTGCCGTCGTCGCGCTCGAGCAGGTCGGAGACGAGCGATGTGGTGCGGGAGATCTCCGGGACCTCGTCGGCTTTGTCCTGGGCGACGAGGCCGAGGAAGCGGTGGGCGGTGTCGACCACCGGGAACCAGGGCCAGCGGTAGCGGTGGAAATATTCATCCAGAGCTTGCTCGATCGTCAGCTCGCTCGGGATCGCGACGGGCTGGCGGTCCATGATGTCGGCCACCGTCATCCCGCCGATCCGGCCGCTGATCGCGGTCTGGGCCGAGGCGGCGCGGGCGGAGCCGTTGATCACCATCCCGATCAGCGCCAGCCAGACGCCGCCGAAGACGTAGCCGGTGAAGACCAGGATCAGGCCGCCGCCGATGAACAGGTAGCCGAAGGCGCGGCCGAGGCCGGCGGCGAAACGGGTCGCCGCGGTGCGATCCCCCGTCCGCCACCAGGCGATCGCCCGCACCACCCTGCCGCCGTCCATCGGGAAGGCCGGCAGCAGGTTGAAGACGAGGACGAGGAAGTTGATCGAGGCGAGCCAGGCGACCATCGCCAGCACTCCCGAGGTGCCGGCATTGCCCTCGACCAGGGCGGCTTTGCGGAAGTCCTCGGCGCCGGCGGCGATCAGCCCGATCGCGCTGAGGACGACGACGATCGCCAGGGTCACCAGCGGCCCGGCGATCGCCACCTTGAACTCGGTCGCGGGACTGTCGGATTCGCGGTCCATCCGCGCCATCCCGCCGAAGATCCAGAGCTGGATGCTGGAGATGCCGATCCCGTTGCGCGTCGCGACCAGCGCGTGGCCGAGCTCGTGCAGGACGATCGAGCCGAAGAAGCCGACGGCGCTGATCAGCGCCAGCAGGAAGGGCGTCGAGGCGGAGCTGCTCTCCCCCAGCACGTCGCCGTAGAAGCGCGAGAGCCAGAAGATGACCAGGAAGAGGACGAGGAACCAGGACCAGTCGACCGCGATGCGGATCCCGCGGACGTGGAAGAGGGTGATCGAGCCGCCGCCGAACATCGGACAATGGTAAGCGGCAGGTAGGGTCGCGCCGGAAATGGCGCTCGATCAAGACCGCATGCGCGCGCAGCTGGAGGAGCTGGAGCGGATCGACCGCCCGTCCGCCTCGGAGGGCGAGCGGCGCGCCGCAGAGTGGCTGGTCGAGCGCTTCGCCGAGCTCGGCGCCGAGGCGCGGATCGAGGCCGAGGACGCCCACGGCACCTACTGGTGGCCGCTCGGGATCGGGGCGGCGCTGGGGGCGCTGGGCGGGATCGCCGCGCTGCGGGGACGGCGGCTGCTCGCCGGCGCCGTGGCGGGGGGCGCCGCGGCGGGCATGGCGAGCGACTTCCCGCCGGGCAGGCGGCTGCTGCGCAAGGCGCTGCCGCGCCGCACCACTTACAACGTGCTCTGCGAGTTCGGCCCGGCCGATGCGGAGCGGACCGTCATCCTGATCGCCCACCACGACGCCGCCCATTCCGGCCTTGTCTTCCACCCGAAGCTGCCCGAGATCGGCGACCGGCTGGGGATGATCGAGCGCAGCGACACCAGCCCGCCGCTGATGGCGCCGGTGCTCGCCGGCCCGGTCTTCGCCGCGCTCGGCGCGCTGAGCGGGAGTCGCCTGCTGTCCAAGCTCGGCGTCCTCTTCGGCACCGGCGCGGCGGCGGCGATGGCGGAGATCGGCCTGCGCGACGTCGTCCCCGGCGCCAACGACAACGGCACCGCGGTGATCGCCCTGCTCGCCCTCGCCGAGCGCCTGCTCGAGGCGCCGCCGGCGAGCCTGCGGGTCGTCCTCCTCTCGGTCGGCTCGGAGGAGTCCTTCAGCGAGGGCATGAAGGCCTTCGGCGAGCGCCACTTCCCGAGCCTGCCGCGGGAGAGCGCCTTCTTTCTCTGCCTCGAGACGCTCGGCTCCCCGCACCTGCTGGTCCTGCGCGGCGAGGGCTTCCTGAGGATGCGCGAGTACCCGCCGCGCTCGCTGGCGCTGATCGACGGCCTCGCCGAGGAGCTGGGCATCCCGCTCTATCCGAACCTGCGCCTGCGCAACGGCACCGACGGCCTCGAGTCGCTGGCGGCGGGCTACGAGACCGCGGTGCTGGCGAGCTGCACCGACCTCAAGCAGCCGGCCAACTACCACTGGCCCCACGACCTGGCCGAGAACGTCGACTTCGACACCCTCGCCGACGCCGTCCGCCTCTCCGAAGCCACGATCCGCCGCCTCGACCAGCGCTGGCTCTAGGACGTGCCGGAGTTTAGATACCTATGTGGGCACTAAATCACCGGCACGTCTACCGGATCGAAATCCGACTGCGGGGTCGGATTTCGCATCTATAGGATCGCCAGCCGTGCCTACGCATGACGTGCTCGTAATCGGTGCCGGCCTGGCTGGGCAGCGCGCCGCACTCGCCGCCGCCGAGCAGGGGGTGTCGGTCGGGATCCTCAGCAAGGTCCACCCCGTCCGCTCGCACTCCAACGCCGCCCAGGGCGGGATCAACGCGGCGCTCAACCCCGGCGACTCCTGGGAGTCGCACGCCTACGACACGGTCAAGGGCTCCGACTACCTCGGCGACCAGGACGCGATCTCGATCATGTGCGAAGAGGCGCCGGAGGAGATCCTCCACCTCGAGCACCTCGGCGTCACCTTCCACCGCAACGAGGAGGGCAAGCTCGGCACCCGCGCCTTCGGCGGCGCCTCGGCCGCCCGCACCTACTACGTCGCCGACATCACCGGCCAGGCGATCATGCACGTGCTCTACGAGCAGCTGATGAAGCACTCCGAGCAGGTCGCTCGCTACGAGGAGTGGTTCTGCACGGCGCTGGCGATGGACGAGCAGGGCGAGTGCTGCGGGGTCGTCACCCGCAACATCGCCGACGGCTCGATGCAGCTGTTCGGCGCCAAGTCGGTGATCCTCGCCTGCGGCGGCAACGGCCAGGTCTGGAAGCCGACCACCAACGCGCTGATCTGCACCGGCGACGGGATCGCGATGGCCTACCGGGCCGGGGCCAAGCTGATGGACATGGAGATGATCCAGTACCACCCGACGACGCTGGCCGGCAAGGGCTTCCTGATCACCGAGGGAGCCCGCGGCGAGGGCGCGCACCTGCTGAACGCGAAGGGCGAGCGCTTCATGGAGCGCTACGCGCCGAACAAGATGGAGCTGGCCTCGCGCGACGTCGTCTCCCGCGCCGAGCAGACCGAGATCGAAGAGGGACGGGGCTTCCCCGACGGCACCGTCGCGCTCGACATCACCGTGGTCCCGAAGAAGCGGATCCACGAGGCGCTGCGCGAGATCGTCCTCGTCGGCAAGGACTTCGCCGGCGTCGACATCACCCGCGAACCGATCCACATCAAGCCCGGCAACCACTACACGATGGGCGGCGTCAAGACCGACGTCAACGGGCGCACCGACATCCCCGGCCTCTACGCGGCCGGCGAGACCGCCTGCGTCTCGGTCCACGGCGGCAACCGGCTCGGCGCCAACTCGCTGCTCGACACGCTGATCTTCGGCCGCCGCTCCGGCGTCGACGCCGCCTCGCGCGCCAAGCGGATCGAGGTCTCGCGCCCCTCCGTCGCGGTGCTCGACGCCGAGGAGGAGAAGATCGCCGCGATCGCCGCCCGCGAGAAGGGCTCCGGCCGCCGCGTCTCGGAGATCAAGCTCGAGCTGGGCGAGACGATGGACGCGAAAGTGGCCGTCTTCCGCGACGAGGCCGGCATCGAGGAGGCGTTGGAGATCGTGCGCCGCCTCAAGCAGGAGGCCGAAAGCGCCTATGTCGACGACAAGGGCAGCGTCTTCAACCAGGACATGCTGGCGGCGATCGAGCTCGGCTACATGCTCGACAACGCCGAGTGCACCTGCCTCGCGGCCTTGGAGCGCAAGGAGAGCCGCGGCGCCCAGTACAGAACCGACTTCCCCGACCGCAACGACACCGACTGGCTCAAACACATCGACCTGCAACTGGGCGACGACGGGCCGGAGATCTCATACTCAGAGGTGACGATCACCCAGTGGGAACCGGAAGCGAGGACTTACTGATGGCCGAGTACACGCTCAAAGTCCGCAGGTACCAGCCGGAGAGCGGCGAGGGGCCCTACTGGGAGGAGTTCAAGGTCGAGCTCGACCCCTCGCTCTCGGTCCTCGACGGGATCCTGCAGGCCAAAGACCGCGACGACGGCTCGCTCTCGGTCCGCTGCTCCTGCCGCGCCGCGATCTGCGGCTCCTGCGGGATGAAGATCAACGGCCAGTCGGGGCTCGGCTGCAAAACCCAGATCGGCGAGGCGCACGAGGCGGCCAACCGGCGCAACGGCGGCGGCGAGCCGATCGTCGTCGAGCCGATGGGAAACATGCCTGTGATCAAGGACCTGATCACCGACATGGAGTCGACCCATTGGGAGAAGATCCGCCGCGTCACCCCGTGGCTGCTGCCGCACGGCAAGCCGCCCGAGCGCGAGTACGTGGTCGAGCCGGAGTCGATGATCGACATCACCCAGTCGATGGCCTGCATCCAGTGCGGCGCCTGCGTCTCCTCCTGCCTCTCGATGGAGGCCGACCCGGACTTCGTCGGCCCGGCGGCGCTGGCCAAGGCCTACCGCTTCGTCGGCGACCCGCGCGACGCGGAGACCAAGGAGCGCCTGCACGACCTCGCCGAGGACCCGCACGGGATCTACGACTGCACCCACTGCTTCAGCTGCATCGACGCCTGCCCGAAGGGGGTCGCGCCGATGGACCAGATCATGCGCCTGCGCCGCAAAGCGGGCGAAGAGGGGATCGACGACCCGCACAACGGCCACAACCACGAGGTCGCCTTCGTCAAGATCATCGAGCAAAAGGGCACCCTGGACGAGGCGCTGCTCCAGCAGGAGTCCTACGCACCCGGGGTCAAGGGCAAGCTGAAACCCACCAGGGGAGCGATCGAAGGCCTGGGCAAGTCGCTGCCCACCGTGCTGCGCGCGATCAGGAGCGGCAAGGCGCGCTCGCTCGCGAAGCTGACCCCGGGCATCCACCCGAAGCTCCCCGGCGGCGCCCAGGACGAGGTCAAGGCGATCTACAAGCACGCCGAGGCCCACCGCGAGGAATTCAACATCTACATCACGGGCGAGGAGGACGTCGAACCGGAGCCCGACGAGCCCACCGCCGCCGCTTTGACGGACGAGGCGAAAGCCGCAACGGAGGAGGAAGCATGAAGCTCGCCTACTGGCCCGGCTGCGTCTCGCGCGGCTTCACCACCGAGCTGCACGGCTCGATGGCCTTCACCGCCGAGAAGCTGGGGATCGAGCTGGTCGAACTCGACCGCGCCAACTGCTGCGGCGCCGGCGTGATCGCCGAGCACAACCAGGAGCTGGCCGACACGCTCAACGCCCGCACCTTCGCGCTTGCCCAACAGACCGGGCTGGCGATGATGAACATCTGCTCGACCTGCCAGGGCGCCCAGTCGGAGTGCCAGCAGCGGCTCGACGCCGACTCCGCCTACCGCGCCCACATCAACGAGGCGCTGAGCGGCCAGGGACTCGAGTACGTCAAGGGCAAGGACGGCTTCACCAACAAGAACTTCCTCTGGCTGCTGGTCGAGGACTACGGGCTCGACCAGCTGGCCGAGAAGGTCGTCCGCCCGCTCTCCGGGTTGCGGGTCGGCCCCTTCTACGGCTGCTACGTGGTCCGTCCCAAGGAGCGGCTCGGCTACGACGAGCACCCCGAACGCGACCTCTACCTGGAGAAGGTGATCGAGGCCCTCGGCGGCGAGGTCGTCTCCTACGACGGGGCCCGCAAGTGCTGCGGCTTCCCGGTGATCACGATGAACCGCGAGACCTCGCTGCGCCAGGCCGGCACCCACGTCGGCGACGCGCTCGACGCCGGCGCCGACTGCCTCGTCACCCCCTGCCCACTCTGCCACCTCAACCTCGACATGCAGCAGCCCGAGGCGGCGAAGGTCGTCAACCGCGAGCTCGGCCTCGCCGTCCTGCACCTGCCGCAGCTCGTCGGCCTGGCGCTCGGCGCCGAGCCGAAGCAGCTCGGGATGAGCCGCCACATCGCCTCGACCGGCTGGGTCGAGGAGCGCCTCGCCGCCGGCGCGCCCGCCTGAGGCGACCTCAGTCGAGCCCGGCCGGCCCGAGGTGGCCGCCGTCGTCCTCCCGATCGAGCCCGACCCGGCGTGCCATCCAGCGGGCCCCGAGGGTGTCGGTGAGGCCGTGGGCGACGATCGAGGCGATGATCGCGATCGCGGCGACATCGAAGATCAGCTCCCCTTCTCCCACCTTGGACTTGAGCACGAAGAGGGCGAACAGCATCGACGCCACGCCCTTCGGCCCGAACCAGGCCATGAACGCCTTCTCGGCACGGGGAATGCCGGTGCGGACGAAGGAGAGCTGGACCGCGACCGGCCGGGCAATCAGCAGGGCGAAGGCGACGAAGACGACCAGCGGCGGGATGCTGTGGTCGAAGCCGGTGGCGACGATCAGGGCGCCGAAGACGAAGAAGGTCAGCACCTGGAAGATCGCGCTGGAGTTCTCGGCGAACTCGACGAAGCCGTCCGGGACTTCGCGCTCGGCAGCGCCCATCGCGATCCCGCAGACGAAGGCGGCGATCAGGCCGTTGCCGATCGTCACGTCGGAGAAGCCGAAGGCGACGAGGGCGAAGCCGACCGAGTAGATCCCCTCGTAGCGGGCAGTCAGGCCGCCGCCGGGCAGGCGATGGTGCAGGCGCCCGCCGATGAAGCCGAGGGTGAAGCCGACCAGCCCGCCGAACAGCGCCTCGCCGACCAGCTTCGCCGCTTCGCCGCCGGGATCCCCGCCGGGGCCGGCGAGGACGAGGAAGAAGAGCACGAACGGCAGTGCCAGGCCGTCGTTGAGCCCGGACTCGAGGTTGAGCGTGTGCCGTACCGCGCTCGGCACCAGCCGCGAGGTGACGACGGCCGAGGTGACGACCGGGTCGGTCGGCGAGAGCACCGCCGCCAGCAGGAACGCCTCGGGCCAGCTGAGGCTCGGGAAGAGCGCCTTCGCGGCAAGCGCGAGCAGCGCCATCGTGATCGGCATCGCGATCACCAATGCCCGCGCGACCGGGCTCCAATGGCGGCGCAGCAGCTCGCGCTCGACGAACATCCCGTCGGAGAACAGGGTGAGGATCAGCGCCAGCTCGATCAGCTCGACGATCGACTGGTCGGTGGCGTCGACATTGACCACGTCGAAGGCGGCAAGCCCGATCCCCAGCGCCACCGAGAGCACCGAGGCCGACAGCACCGTCCCCCGGATCACCCCCGAGAGCGCCGCAACCACCGCCAGCAGCCCGCCGAACAGGAGGACCGCTTCGCCGAAGCCGATGTCCATGGATGGCTTATATGGGTTCGGCTAGGCGGGCGTCGAGCCGCGTAGCAAGCATCAAGACAGCATTGCTATTGATGCTATGATGTCACCATGCGTACGACCGTGACGTTGGACCCCGATGTCGCCGCGAAGCTGAAAGAGACGGCGCGAGAGCGCGGCGTCTCCTTCAAGGAGGCGCTGAACTCAAGCGTGCGACAGGGACTAGCGCGCGGCGAGGTGAAGCCGCGGCCCTATCGCCTTCCACCCGCCCGACGCCTGGAAGCCAAGCCCGGCGTCAACTTGGTCAAGGCCCTACAGCTGGCGGGTGAAATGGAAGACGCCGAGACGATCCGCAAGCTCCAACTCGGCAAGTGAAGCTGCCTGACGTCAACCTGCTCCTCTATACCGCGGATGAGTCCTCATCTCACTGCGCCCGAGCTCGGAGCTGGCTCGAGCGGACGCTTTCGGGCACCGAGGAGGTCGGCTTCGCCTGGCTGGCCCTGCTCGGCTTCATTCGCATCTCGACCAACCCGGCCGCCTTCGCGAGCCCGCTCGCGACGGCGGGGGCGTTCGAGTTCGTCGATAGCTGGCTGGGCGCGCCGGTCGCCACCGTCGTCCACCCGAGCGAGCGACACGCAGGTCATCTGCGCGAGCTGCTCGAGTCAGTCGGCAGCACCGCCGGCAACCTGACCACGGATGCCCACTTGGCGGCGCTGGCGATCGAGCACGGCGCCGAGCTCTGCTCTCACGACACCGACTTCGCCCGCTTCGACAGCCTGCGCTGGACCGATCCGCTGCGCTGACAGCTGTGCTGGGTGCTAGCGGCGACCGAGCAAATCGCGCTCGACGAGCAACTCTGCGATCTGGACCGTGTTGGTGGCGGCGCCCTTGCGGAGGTTGTCGGAGACGATCCAGAGGTCCAGGGCGCGCTCGTTGCCGGGGTCGCGGCGGATGCGGCCGACGAAGACGTCGTCGCGGCCCTCGGCCTCGATCGCCATCGGGTAGCGCGCCGCCGCCGGGTCGTCGACCACGGTCACCCCCGGCGCCGCCGCCAGCAGCTCGCGCGCGCTCTCGGGGCTGAGCGGCTCGCGCGTCTCGACGTTGACCGCCTCGGAGTGGCCGGTGAGGACCGGCACCCGGACGCAGGTCGCGCTGACCCGGATCTCCTCGTCGCCGAGGATCTTGCGGGTCTCGTCGATCAGCTTGCGCTCCTCGTCGGTGTGATCGTCGCCCGCGGCGAAGCTGCCGGCCTGCGCCAGGACGTTGAAGGCGATCCGGTGGGGGTAAACGGAGGCGGCGACCGGGTCGCGTCCCTCCAGCACCGCGCGGGACTGGGCCAGCAGCTCGTCGATCGCCGCCTTGCCGGTGCCGGAGACCGCCTGGTAGGTGGAGATCACCAGCCGCTCGATCCCCGCCGCGTCGTGGAGCGGCTTCAGCGCGACGACCATCTGCATGGTCGAGCAGTTCGGGTTGGCGACGATGCCGCTGTGGCCCGCCAGCGCGTCGGGATTGACCTCGGCGACGACCAGCGGCACCTCGTCGTGCATCCGCCAGTAGCTGGTGTTGTCGACGACGACGGCGCCCGCCGCGACCAGCTTCGGCGTCCACTCGGCACTGACCGCGCCGCCGGCCGAGGAGAGGACGACGTCCAGCCCCTGGATCGAGTCGTCGCTCAGCCCGCGGATCTCCAGCTCCTCGTCTCCCCACTCGATCGCCTTGCCGGCCGAGCGCTCGGAGGCGAACGGAACCACCTCGGAGAGGGGGAAATCGCGCGCCGCGAGCAGCTCGAGGATCGTCGTCCCGACCAGCCCGGTCGCGCCGAGGACGCCGACCCTCATGCGACCGTCGGGCGGTGCTCGGCCCCCATCGGGTCCTCGCTGCGGACCGCGTCGGCGCCCAGCTCGAACGCCTCGTGCAGCGCCCGCACCGCCTCCGGCACGCGATCGGCCGAGATGACGCAGGAGATCTTGATCGGCGAGGTGGAGATCATCTCGATGTTGATCCCCTCGCCGCCGAGCACGGCGAAGACCTTGGCGGCGACGCCGGGGTGGGAGCGCATGCCGGCGCCGACGATCGAGACCTTGCCGATCCGCTCTTCGCTGCGGACGCCCTGACTGACCCCCAGCGCGGAGACGGTGTCGGTCGCGGCGGTGAGGTCGGAGCGGTCGACCGTGAAGGAGAGGTCGGCGAGCGCGTCGTCGCCGACCGGCTCGTTCTGGATGATCACGTTGACGTTGATGCCGGCATCGGCCAGCGCGGTGAAGATCCGCCCGGCGACGCCGGGCTCGTCGCTGACCCCGGTCAGGGTCACCCGCGCCTCGCCGTCGGAGTGGGTCACTGCGGTTACGAAAGGCTGCTCCACGGTCTCCTTCTCGCTCTCGGCTTCGCTGACCACGAGGGTACCGGGGCCGTCCTCGAAGCTGCTGCGGCAGTGGATGCGGACGCCTTTGTTGCGCGCGTACTCGACCGAGCGAAGCTGCAGCACCTTGGCGCCGGAGGCCGACATCTCGAGCATCTCCTCATAAGAGGCGAAGGCCAGCTTGCGGGCGTCGGGGACGATCCGCGGGTCGGCGCTGAAGACGCCGGCGACGTCGGTGTAGATCTCGCAGACGCTGGCGCCGAGCGCGGCCGCGAGCGCGACCGCCGTCGTGTCGGAGCCGCCGCGGCCCAGCGTGGTCACGTCGTGGCTCTCGGTCGAGACCCCCTGAAAGCCGGCGACGAGGACGATCCGGTCCTTCTCCAGCATCTCGCGGATGCGGTCGGCGCGGACGTCGACGATCTTCGCCCTGGTATGGAAGGAGTCGGTGACGATGCCGGCCTGCGAGCCGGTCAGCGAGATCGCCTCGTGGCCCATGTCGTGGATCGCCATCGCGCACAGCGCGCAGGAGATCCGCTCGCCGGTCGAGAGCAGCATGTCCATCTCGCGAGCGACCGGTCGCTCGGAGATCTCCAGCGCCTGGGCGAGAAGCTCGTCGGTCGTCTTGCCCCGCGCCGAGAGCACCGCGACGACGCGGTGACCGGCCTCGCGGGCGGCGACGATCCGCCGCGCGGCGCGCTTGATCTCCTCGGCCCCGGCGACCGAGGTGCCGCCGAACTTCATCACCACGATGTCGGAATCTCGATTGCCCATGGAGCGTCCGAGGATAGTCCGGCGGAGCAGCGGCAGTGGGCCGGGGTGGTTAGGGCTGAGCCGTATCGGCGCCGATGATCTTGTCTGGCGCGATCACCCGAGTGCTGCGATCGGGCGAGACGAGAACCACGGACTGGCCCTCTTCGGCGGCCCGCCTCATCGCACGCTCTCTATCGGGCAACGGCATGTCCGCATTGAGAAAGGTGGATCGGCTCGGATAAGGAGACCTTTCTTCGACCGCCAACTCGATTGCTTCATCCATCACCTGACCGGCGGGGGAACGATATCCGTTGTCTCGACTCATCTGCTCGCGCATTCCCTCTCCAAGAGTACCGCTGTGGAAAGCCGTCCCAGCCTGCTTTCCGCCGATGCGGGAATACCGATGCATCTCGTTGAATCCGTGGGTGCTGTCGTAGACGCGAATCGCCTGTTGTTCGGCGCCCGAAGAAAACAGCAGCACAACCGCGTACGCGGCAACCTCCTTATTCTGCGTCTCGAATTCGACGGACAGCATCGCGCCCGCGAGATCAAGCTCCTGCCTATATCGAACGCCCACGAGCGGATCGTGGACGACCCGGGCGCATGCGTGGCGCGCTGAATGTCAATTTTGCGTGACAACATCGGCACAGGACCATCTGGTCGAAAAGCGACAGTCAAGGCCGTCGAAATCATGCATTCCTTGATGTCGGAGGCTAAAGAGTCCGAGGCAAGAATCCGATGCGTTCCCCCTGGTGGAGCCGAGCGGCATCGACATCACCATGCTGGGACCGCCCGGGACCACGGAGCGGGACGAACGGCTGCTGGTCGCCAGCCGCCTCTCGACCAAGCTCGCCGTCGCCCACAGCGTCGAGGACGTCGCCTCCCTGGCGGTGCGCCAGTTGCACGACTCCTTCGACTACTACCTGGCGGTCGTCCAGCGGCTCGACCCCGACGGCTCGCTGCGGGTCGTCGCCGGGGCCGGCCCGCTGGCCGAACAGGTTGACGACTTCCTCGCCCTCGTGCAGCCGGTCGAGCACGGCGTCAACGGCCGCGTCGCCCGCAGCGGGCAGCCGGCGATGGTCAACGACACCCGGCTCGACTCCGACTACCTGCGCCGCAACGCCCACACCGACCCCGGCTCGGAGCTGTCGCTGCCGATCCGCGTGGGCGGCTCGGTCTGGGGCGTGCTCAACCTCGAGCAGCAGGAACGGGACGCCTTCTCCGATCGCGACCTGCTGCTCGGCCACATCGTCGCCGGGCAGGTCGGCGCGGCGATCTACCGCTGCCAGCTGGTCGACGAGCTCGAGGGCGCCTTCCTGACGACGATCGGCGTGATCGCCGACGCGGTCGAGCTGCAGGACCCCTACACCGCCGACCACGCCAACGAGGTCGCCGACCTCGCGGTCCGGGTCGGCGAGCGGCTCGGCGTCGAGGGGGTCGAGCTGGACCGGCTGCGCTACGGCGCGCTGCTGCACGACGTCGGCAAGATCGGCGTCCCCGGCGAGCTGCTGCGCAAGCCCGCCGCGCTGAGCCCGGAGGAGCGTGGCCTGATGGACGCCCACACGGCGATCGGCGCCCGCATGCTGGAGCGGATCCCCTTCCTGGCGCCGGTCGCGCCGCTGGTCCGCTCCGCCCACGAGCGCTTCGACGGCGGCGGCTACCCGGACGGGCTGGCCGGCGAGCAGATCCCCCGCGGGGCGATGATCATCGCCACCTGCGACGCCTTCCACGCGATGACCTCCGACCGTCCCTACCGCCGGGCGATGGATCGCCGGGCGGCGATCCTCGAGCTGCGCCTCGGCGCCGGCAGCCAGTTCGACCCGAAGGTCGTCGCCGCCCTGGTCACCTCGCTTGGCGACTGTGCCTGAGGCACAAACACGCCGTTATCCAAATCTTCTCAATTTCGAAACAGCAGATTCACGGTTGGCGCCCGAAGTTCCGAAAGGCTGCTCGATCATGCTGGTAGAACCACCGGCTCCGGAGTCGCCCCAGGCGCCCTACCGGATAGCGAACCTAGAGGTCCGACCCGCCGAGCTGCAGGTTCTCGTCGACGAGCGCCGGGTGGGCTTCACGGTGCGCGAGTTCGAGCTCTTCCTGCTGCTCTCCAAACGCCTCGACGCGGTCGTCCAGCGCCCCGAGATCTACCGGCTGATGTGGGGCGGCGAGATGCGGCGCCGCAACCGCTCCGTCGACGTTCTCGTGCGCAAGGTGCGCAGCAAGCTCGAACTGGCGGCTCCCGACTGGCGCTACGTCCACACCCACTTCGGCATCGGCTACCGCTTCGCCCCCGAACAGCTGCGCTGACCAAGGCACAGTTGCGGTTGTATGAGTATGCCTGATCAGGCATACTAACCAAGGTGAGCCCTGGAGAGTTGATCAAGAGCAGGCGCCGACGCCACGGACTCAGCCAGCGCAGTCTGGCGCTGCGAGCGGCGACCGACCAGGCGGCGGTGAGCCGGATCGAGCGCGGCGAAGTATCGCCCAGCGTCGAGACTGTCGAGCGGCTGTTGGCCGCGATGGGCGAGCGGCTGCGGCTGGAGTCGGGGCCGATCGAGCGAGCTCACGATCCCCTCCATCTGCGAGCGGCGCTGCAGCGAAGTCCGGCGGAACGACTGCGGCTGGCGATCTCGTGGAACCGGCTGGCCGGACGCCTGACCGATGCGGGGAGGCGAGCGAATGCCCGGTGAGCGCGAGCCGGAGACGCTCGACGCCCAGCGGATCCTCGAGGAGCTCGCCCGGCACCGGGTCGAGTTCGTGCTGGTCGGGGGGATGGCCGCGCAAACGCACGGGAACACCCGCATGACCGACGACGTCAACGTGATCCCACAGCCCGACCCGCAGAACTTGGGCCGCTTGGCCGAAGCGCTTCGCGCGCTGGGCCCGCACGGAGGCATCGACGTGCTGCACGAAGCCCCGGGGGCCGCCCCGTACGACGAGCTGCGGGAGCGGGCCCTGGTGATCGCGCTCGACGAGATTCTCATCCCGGTCGCCGGCCGCGACGACCTGATCCGGATGAAGCTGGCCCGGGGCCGCCCGGTCGACCGCGCGGACGTCGCCGCCCTGACCGACACCGAGGCGGGTGCGGAGGGATAGGAGCGCTTCGGATCAGCGAGGCCGCTTGGCCGGCGCCGGCGCCGGTTCTGCGGTCGAGGTTTCGGCGTTGTAGACGCTGCTGTCGAAGCCGCTGAGGGCCGGTTCGGCCGCGTAGCCGAGCGGCTGCTGGCCGAACAGTTCCTCGATGCTGCGCAGCATCGAGAAGTGGTTGTAATAGCCGCTTTCGTCGATCGTGCCCGGGGCGACGTATTTGGAGAGCAGCAGCATCCCTACCCTGCCGCCGCCGCCGGTTTCTTTGACCGGCCCGGTCGGGGCCGTTTCGGCGGCCGGCGGCAGGTTGGGGTAGGCGGGCGTCGCGCAGCAGGAGCCGGCGTCGGCGGTCGGCCCGGCCTGCGGCGCCTGGTCGAAGGTGATCGCGATCAGCCCGTTTTCTTCGTAGGCCGGCGAGGCTTCGATCTCGGGGACCACCGTCTTCAGGAACGCTTCGGCGGCGGCGAGACCGGCGACGGCGCCCGGTTCGCAGGGGACTTCGGAGCCGTCGTGGCAGGCGTTGGGGACGATGTAGGAGAAGTTGGGGGTGGTCTTCGCCTTGCGCAGATCGGGGGCGAGCTGGTCGAGGCCGACGTCCGCCTTCGCGCATTCCGGGCCGTCGATCACCGAGTGGAAGTAGACGAACGGGTTGCGCCAGGTGAGGAACGCGTCGCCGGGCAGCGGCGCCTGGTCGGCGTCGGGTCCCCCCAGCGCCGGGTGGCGGCAGGTGGCCGAGCCTTCCGGCGCGCCGTCGGCGATGTCCTCGACGTAGCCCTTCCAGGTCAGTTTGGCGGCGGCGAGCTGACCGGGCAGCGTTTCCGTCGCCGCCGGATAGACGCAGCCGTTGCCTTCGACCTGTTCGGCGATGACGCTGACCGTGCCCGGCACGATGTCGGTGTAGTTGGGACAGTCGGCCGCGGTTTCGAGCGTCGGCCCCTGGCCGCTGAGCAGGGCGATCTCGTTGGCCAACCCGCTCTGGGCGACCGCGTAGTAGTTGGACAGCAGCTCGCCCTTGGCCGGCAGTTCCTTGGCGAGGTAGGGGGCCGGCGAGGCTGTGCCGAACGATTCTTCGAAGCCGTGGCCGTCCAGCACGATCAGGAAGACGTGTTCGATTTCGGGCAGGGCTTCTTCTTCGAGCGGTTCCGGCGGCAGCTTGGGCGGCGCGGTCGGTCCGGCTTCCGGCGCCGCTGGTTCGGCGGGTGGCGCAACCGGCGGCGGGACGGCGGCGGGAACCGGCGCGGGCGCCGGTTCGGGGGCGACCGCGGGCGCCGGTTCGGGCGGCGGGGGCGAGCCTTCCGCGTCGGCGATCTCGAGCAGGATCGGCGCCGTGGAGGCGCTCTCGGCGAGCGGGCTGGTGACCGAGCCGAGGATGACGCCGGCCGCCAGCAGGGCCATCACGGCGACCGCGGCGATCTGCGGCGAGGGCATGAAGCCCCAGGGGTCTTTCCGCTCGGATGTCTCCTCGGCCGCGGCGGCGGCAACGGCAGCGGCGGCGGCGCCCTCGACCGCTGAAGCGCCACCCGGGCGCTTGTCTTCCTTCAGCGCGGCGACACGCTCTGCCACGACCGCCGGCAGCGGCCCGTGCCTGGCGCCGCACTCGAGGCAGTAGCGCCGGCCGGGCGAGACGGTCGCGCCGCACTCGGCGCAGTGCCCCGAAATGTTCCCGGAATCGTCGTCGGCCGCAAAGATCGCCACGCTAGCGCCTGATTCTCACCATGCCCGCAGGGTGGGATGTGAAGATTTGGGTTACCGCCGTTCACAACTGTTCACAACTCCGCAACATTTCAGACCGGAGCGCCGGGAGAATCCAGAGCGACCTTGTCCGACGTTTCGACTCCACCCCTCCCTCCGCAACCGCAAGGAGGCGCATCGGTGCCGCCGGAGCCGCAATCTGTGCCGCCGGAGCCCCGGCAGTTGACCCCCCAGGTGCAATCTGCGGCGGTCCAGGGTGGCGACCACTGCCCATCCTGCGGCGCCCTGCTGGCGTCGGACCAGCGCTACTGCCTCGAGTGCGGACAGCGGCGCGGGGATCCGCGCCTCCCCTTCATGGACGCAGTCGTCCTGATGGAAGCGGTGAAGCAACCCGGCCAGGCGCCTCCGCCGCCGAAGAAGAAGCGGTCCGGCATCTCCCCCAACGCGGCCCTGATCGCCGGCATCGCGACGCTGCTGCTGGCGCTCGGCATCGGCGTCCTGATCGGGCGTTCGGGCAACAACGAAGTCGCGGCGCCGGCGCAACAGGCCCCGATCGTGATCCACAGCGGCGGCGGCGAAGAATCGACCGCCTCGACCGGGGGCAAGAGCACGACCGGGGGCGGCGGCGCCTCGAAAGCGAAGACCAAGAAGCAGAAAGAAGCCGCGCTGAAGGCAGCCGAAGCGCACCCCGCCGCTGAAAAAGTCCTCCATACGGCGCCAGACGTGAAGCTTCCTCCATCGACCGTGAAACCAGGCGGCAAGTGCGAAAGCGGCGCCGCCGGCTGCGAAGGCGGCAAGTTCACCGGCAACTTCTTCGGCGAATGATCTCGATGCCGAAACTGCCGCGCCGCGCCCAGCGCACCGCCTCGCCGGCGCAGAACGGCGGTGCCGCCGCCAAGGCTGCGCCCAAACCCTCCCCGGCGATCGGCAACGAGATGCTCGTCGACCTGGAAAGGCGCCGCGACCAACTGATCGCCCGCGTCGCCGAGCTGCAGTGGGACCTCGGCGGGCTCGTCTACGAGATGGCGATCCGCAACCGGATCCAGGTCGAGGTCCTGGTGAAGCGAGCGGTCGCCCTGCAGGACGCCGACGCCGAGCTGAGCGAGGTCGAACGGATCGTGCGCACGGAGGAGACCGGCTCCGCCGGCTCGTGTCCGCGCTGCCAGGCGCCGCACAGCAGCGGCGCGACCTACTGCTGGCAGTGCGGCCAGCCGCTGCTCGAGCAGGTCTCCAGCGACGTGATCCTGAAACGCTGAGCCGCCGGTCCCGCTCAGCCGAAGCGGCCGCTGACGTAGTCGCGGGTGCGCGGGTCGGCGGGGTTGGTGAACATCGTCGCGGTGTCGGTGAACTCGACCAGGGTGCCGGACGGCTCACCGGTCGCGGCGTCGAGGCTGAAGAAGGCGGTCCGGTCGGCGACCCGCGCCGCCTGCTGCATGTTGTGGGTGACGATGACGATCGTGAAGCGGCCTTTGAGGCTGTGCATCAGCTCCTCGATCGAGGCGGTCGCGATCGGGTCGAGGGCCGAGGCCGGCTCGTCGAGCAGCAGCACGTCGGGCTCGATCGCGATCGCCCGGGCGATGCAGAGCCGCTGCTGCTGGCCGCCGGAGAGCCCGAGGGCGCTGTCCTTGAGCCGGTCCTTGACCTCGTCCCAGAGCGCCGCCCCTCGCAGCGCCCCCTCGATCCGCTCGTCGAGGCCGTGCTTGAGGCCGAGGTTGCGTGGCGCCCAGGCGATGTTGTCGTAGATCGACTTCGGGAACGGGTTCGGTTTCTGGAAGACCATCCCGATCCGGCGGCGCACCTCGACCTGGTCGACATTGGCGGCGTACATGTCGTGCCCGTGGTAGAGGATCTGTCCCTCGATCCGGAACGACGGAACGGAGTCGTTCATGCGGTTGAGGCTGCGCAGGAAGGTCGTCTTGCCGCAGCCGGAGGGACCGATCAGGGCGGTGATTTCGCCGCGCCGGATCTGCAGCGAGACCCCGGTCAGGGCTTTTTTACTGCCGTAGTACACGGAAACCTGCCGGGCGTCGAAAACGGCTTCCGCCGGCGCCTTGAGCCGGCCGTTCGAGCCGGCGGCCAAGTCGGCCGGCGGCGGTGCCCCGCTGCGGATGCGCACCCTCGCCGGCAAGCTGCCGGGGTCCGGTGCCGAGGTCGGGTCGAAAGCGCTCACGAGCCCATCTTCCTCCGACTGCGGACGAGCAGCGCCCTGGCGCCGAGGCTGGCGAAGAGGATCAGCGAGACGAGGATGAAGGCGAGGCCCCAGGCTTCGGTGAAGCCTTCCGGGTTCGCTTCTTCGGAGAGGGTGTAGATCCGCACCGGGACGTTGGGCAGCGCTTCGAACGGGTTGAGGGAGAACACCCGGGGGTCGAACACGGGGGTGGCGAAGATCAGCGGCGCCGTCTCGCCGGCGGCGCGGGCGGCGGAGAGCACGGTCGAGGTGACGATGCCGCCCAGCGCGCTGGGGAGGATCACGCCCAGCACCGTCCGCCAGCGGCTGACGCCGAGCGCGTCGGCGGCTTCCCGGCGACTGTGGGGCACGAGGAGGAGAATCTCCTGGGTGCCGCGGGCGATCAGCGGCAGCTCGATGATCACCAGCGCCACCGAGGCGGCGAAGCCGGACTGCTTGTGGTGGTTGACGAGCAGTCCGAAGATAAAGAGCCCGATCACGATCGAGGGCAGGCCGTTCATCAGGTCGAGGCTGAGGCGGACCGCGTTGGCGATCCGGTTGCCGCTGAACTCGGTCAGGAAGAGGGCGGTGAGGACTCCCAGCGGCATCGCGATCATCGTCGCGATCGCGACGATGATCGTCGTGCCGACCAGCTCGGGGCCGATCCCGGCCGGCGACCCCTTGAGGAGGAAGTCCAGGTTGAGCGCGTCGGCGCCGCGGACGAACACCGTGTAGACGACGATCGCCAGCACCGCGACCGCCAGCACCGCGGCGGCGGTCGCGCCGGACTCGGCGAAGCGGCTGAAGAGCTGCCGCCGCCGCAGGTTGCCGCTCGGCGTCAGCGGGGCCGCCGGGTCGAACGTCGGCTCGCCGCTCACCGCGCCGTCGCTCCCCTGTAGCTGAACCGCCGGCCGATCCACTGCGCGACCAGGTTCGAGGCGAAGCCGATCACGAGCAGGATCACGCCGAGGTAGAAGAGCGAGGCTTTGTGCATTTCCCCCAACGCCCCGGGGAACTGGTTGGCGATGCGGGCGGCCATCGTGTCGCCGGTCTTGAACAGCGAGGCGTGGATTTCGGAACCGGCGCCGATCACCTGCGCGACGGCGATCGCCTCGCCGAGCGCGCGGCCGAGCCCGAGCAGGGAGGCGGCGACCACGCCTGAGGCGGTCGACGGCAGCACCACTCCCCGCACCACCTCCCAGCGGGTCGCGCCGAGCGCGCTGGCGCCGTCCTGGACGTCGCTCGGCACCGCCGAGAAGAGGTCGCGCGAGACCGAGGCGATGATCGGGATCACCATGATCGTCAGGATCAGGCTGGCGGTGAAGATGCTGGACCCGGTCGTTTCGGGCGTGCCGAAGATCGGCAGGAACCCGAGCGTGCTGTGCAGGAAGGGCTCGACGTGTTCGTGCACGAACGGCGCCAGCACGAGGATGCCCCAGAAGCCGAGGATGACGCTGGGGATCGCCGCCAGCATTTCGACCAGGGGAGCGACGACCGTGCGCACCCCCGAGGGGGCCATCAGGCTCAGGTAGAGGCCGATCGAGATCGCGATCGGCGCCCCCAGCGCGAGTGCCACGGTCGAGCTGACGGCGGTGCCGAAGATCAGCGAGCCGGCGCCGAAGACGTTGAAGTTCGGCTGCCAGGAGGTATGGATGAGGAAGCCGAGCCCGAACTTGGAGATCGCGGGGGCGGCACCGTGCACGACCTGGAAGCCGATCAGCAGCAAGGTCACGACTCCGAGCAGCGCGGCAATTGCGCAAACGCCGTACAGAAGGCTGTCGCCGAGCCGGTCGATCCGCCGCAGCCGCCTTGCAGAGCGGACTCTCTGCGACCGGCTTGGGCCGGCGACGTAGGCCGGATCGAGGGTCGTCCCGCTCATCGGCGCGCAGCGTAGTGGAGTCCGACACCACACACCAACGTGTTATCCAAATTTTCACAAGACTGGAACGGCTTGGCAACAGGCCTGACACACGGTTACAACTTCGTAACAACTTCCTTCACAAGATCGAAACATGTGTGAACGGGCTGGGGCCAATGCTATGCCACGCCCGGGTTGCAGCCTTGCGCCCGCCAGAGAGTCATCGAAACGAGTCGAAAGGAATTCTCTTGAATCGCATCAGGTTGCTTGGGGTGGCCATCACGGCCGTCTTGGTCATGGCGACGGGAGTGGCGAGCGCATCTGCCGCAGGCCTCACGGGGGCCGGGTCGACGCTGGTCGCGCCCCTGATGGCCAACTGGATCAACGGCTTCGAAATCAAGGAAGGCATCCCGGTCAAATACGGATCGGTCGGCTCCGGAGCCGGGATCTCGCAGATCACCGCCCGGACCGTCGACTTCGGCGCCTCCGACGCTCCGCTGACGCCCGAACAGGCGGCTGCCTGCAATGGCTGCGTCCAGATTCCGTGGGGACTGTCGGCGGTAGGAATCGGATACAACCTCCCCGGCGTCAAGAAGGGTGCCCTGAAACTATCGGGACCGGTTCTGGCCGGAATCTACTTCGGCAAGATCACCAAGTGGAACGACCCGAAGATCAAGAAGCTCAACCCCGGGCTTAAACTGCCCGGCCTGACGATCACGCCGGTCTTCCGAACCGACGGATCCGGGACCACCTACGCGTTCGTCCGGTACCTGTCGAAGATCAGCCCCGCATGGAGGAGTTCGGTCGGTTACGCGACCAGCGTGCAGTTCCCGACCGGAGTCGGGGGCAAAGGCAACTCCGGCGTCACCTCGGTCGTGACCAAGACGCCCGGCTCGATCGGCTACATCGAGGCCTCCTACATCATCGCCGCCGGCCTCGGCGCCGCCGGCGTCGAAAACAAGGCTGGGAACTTCGAGTACCCCAACCTGAAAAACATCGAAGCGGCCGCAGCGGTGGTCAAGAGCGTCCCGCCGAACAACGAACTCACCATTTCCGACCCGCCGAAGAAGGCAAGCACCGCTTACCCGATATCGACGTTCACCTACGCGATCGTGCCGCACAACGCCCCTCAGAAGGCCTTCGTGCAGCAGTTCGTCAAGTACTGCGTGACGATCGGTCAGAAATACGGAGCCGCACTCGACTTCGCTCCGTTGCCGTCAGTTGTCAAGTCGGCATCTCTGAAGTCGATCGCCACCCTCTAACCCAGTCTGCCCAGCGGCGGAGGCGCCGCAGGCAAACCGACCGGCACGGGGCTCTCAGGAGCCTCGTGCCGGCCTTTTCTTCGGCCGGACTTAGGCGTCCGGACGGACGACGCAGCGAAAGCCGATGTGCCCGGTCGAGGTGTCGGCGCTGACGCCCTGGCGCGCCGCCGGCCGGTAGCGCAGGCAGTAGTTGGGGGCGCAGAGGTGGGATCCGCCCTTGGTCACCCGGCGCGGGATCTCAGACCCGGGACCCGCCGTAGCGGGAAGGCTCTGCTCCGGGGAGCCGAGCCGCGGGTCGGGGGGCGCGCAGCAGGCATTCTCCTCGCTGCCGCCGGCATGGTCCGCAAAGAGGTCGGCGGTCCACTCCCAGACGTTGCCGGTGACGTCGTAGAGGCCGTAGCCGTTGGGGGGATAGCGCCCGATCAGCGAGGTTCTCTGTTCCCGCTTCGGCTTCAGGCTCTGCCAGGGGAACTCCCCCTGCCAGGTGTTGGCCAGCGGGCGGTCGCCGGGGGCCTCCTCGTCGCCCCAGGCGTAGACCTTCCCCTCGAGTCCGCCGCGGGCAGCGCGCTCCCACTCGGCCTCGGTCGGCAGGGACTTGCCCGCCCACTCCGCGTAGGCCGCCGCGTCCTCGTGGGCGACGTGGACAACGGGGTGGCGCTCGCGGCCGCCGATCTTGCTCCCGGGCCCCTCCGGGCGGCGCCAGTAGGCGCCGGGAACGTAGTCCCACCAGTTGGACACGTCGCGCAGGTCGACCGGCCCGGGGGTTTTGTTGAAGACCAGCGAGCCGGGGACGAGCAGCGCCGGGTCGGCGCCGGGAAACTGGCTCGGGTCGAGCGGCCGCTCGGCGACCGTCACGTAACCGGTCGCTTTGGCGAAGCGGCGAAACTCGGCCACCGTCACCGGATTCTCGTCCATCCAGAAGCCCTCGACCTGGGCCTCGCGGACCGGGGCCTCCTCCGGGTAGAAGTCCTCGCAGCCCATCAGGAAGGTCCCGCCGGGGATCCAGGCCATCTCCTCCGCCGGCGCTTCCGTCGGACTGGCATCGGGTGGGGTCGGCACGGCGGAAACGCTACCGATGCCGGAGTCCCGCCCGTCGGGTCGGGGACGAGGAGCGAGCGTCAGGCGAAGGCGCGCGTGGCGCGGCGGCGCAGGTCGGCGTTGAGCATCCCGGTGACCTGGCTGGGACGCTCGCCGGCGCTGGGGATCGCGTCGCCGATCAGCCCCGCGGCGCGGAAGCCGTACAGCGGCGCGTCGAAGCCGGCGTCGCGGATCTTGCGCACGAGCTGCACCGCAGAGGGGGTGTCAACGCCGGGCCCGCAGAGGACGATCGCGGTCGGGTCGAGGGCGCGCAGGGCGCGCTCCATCCGCTCCTCGCCGAGCTCGTCGGAGAGCATCAGCACGCGGAAGCCGGCGCGGCGCAGAGCGAGGTCGAGCGCCTGGGCGTGGACCGCCTCGGCGTCGTCGCCGCGACCGGCGTCGAGCAGCAGGATCCCGGCCGGCCGGGAAGCCGTGGGGGCGAGGCGGCGGGCGCCGTGCAGCCAGCCGGTCGCCCAGCGGGCGGCGAACTCGAGCTCGGCCTCGCGGTCGGGATCGGCCGCCAGCTCGTCGACCGCCGGCAGCAGCATCTCCTCCACCGTGCGCTCCAGCGGACGCAGCGCCAGGCTCTCCTCGACCATGCGGTCGGCGGCGTCCTCGTCGAAGGCCTCGAAGGCGGCCCGCAGGCCGTTGCCGCTGGCCGGCGCCGCCTGGCGCTGGCGCGACAGCTCGATCGCCGAGGAGATGTTGCCGGTCTCGGCGAGGGCGTCGCGCAAAGTCTGCAGCTCGACCAGCTCGTAGTTGCGGTGGTTGCCGGGGGTGCGCTTCGGCACCGGGAAGCCGTAGCGGCGCTCCCAGCTGCGCAGCGTGTTCGGGCTGACGCCGAGAACTTCCGCGGCGGCATTGGTTCGGATCCCCGGCATGCGCAGCATTCTGCCACCCGTATTCGAGGTTTACACCGGTTATGGACAGATTCCCGGAATCTGTCAGCGATCTTGCAAAGCGCCGACGCCCACCGGCTGGCCGACCGCGCGGGCGCGCCACATCGCCTCGTCGGCCTTGTGCAGGAGTTCGTCGGCGTCGTTGCCGTGCTCCGGGCAGGCGACGACGCCGGCGGTAACCCCGATCGGCAGCCCACCCGCGTCCTCCAGCTCGTCGAGCTGGCGCAGCAGCCGCTCGGACATCTGCACGCCGCCGACCGTGGTCTGGTTCGGCGCCAGCACGCAAAGCGCGTCCTCCTCGAGCCGGTAGGCCTCGTCCAGCAGGCGGCTGCTGTCGGACAGCGCCGCGCCGACAACCGCCAATGCGGTCTCGCGATCGCCCTCGCCCTCGCCGGCCCGCGCTCCCGGCCCCTCGACGTCGAAGACGACCAGGGCGAAGGGGTGCCCGTAGCGGTGGCTCTCCTCGATCAGCTGCTCGAGGCGGCGGCGCATCTGGCCCGGCCGGTAGAGGCTCGGGTGGTGCTCGTCCTCGTATGCCGGCTCGACCTCGTCCCGCTCCCAGAGCGTGCCGACCGCGGTCGCCGTGACCGAGCCGAACTCCTCGGCCAGCCTCTGCGCCGCCGCGGCGAAGGCGTCGCCGCCGCCGGCCATCTCCTCGTGCAGCCTGCCCAGCAGCGCCGCCTGCAGCGAGGACACCTCACGGGCGAGCTGCCCGGCCGCCGAGTCCTCGCCCGGCCCGGTCCTGGTTGGAGCTCCCGTCGCCACGGGGAGACCTTGGCGAAGCGAGCGGACGGCAGACCGCAGAAAATTCGCAATTTGCGAGGTGACACCCGTCTAGGCGATTCGGCCAGTTGTCCGCAGCGGGCGAACCCGGGGAACGGCCCGGCTACGCTGCAGCGCCGTAGCGCTCGCGCGTCGAGGGCGGATGCCCGGACATGAACAGCGTCTTGGACTGCGGGCGGCTCCCCCTCAGCGTTTCGGCAAGTTGGTAGCCATTCGTCCCGGGCATGACCAGATCGGTCAGCAGCAGATCGATCGTCCCTTGGTGGGCGTCCGACAGCGCGATCGCGTCGTCTCCGCTCGCCGCCTCCAGCACCTCGTAGCCGGCCTCGCGCAGGACCCGGGCCGCGACCCGCCGCAGCGCTTCCTGGTCGTCGGCCAGCAGGATCGTCTCACTGCCGCCGCGAGCCAGAGCTTCAGTCGGTGCGAGCCGAACCTCCTGCGCCCGCGCCTCGGCCACCGGAAGCAGGATCGAGAAGGAGGTTCCCCTGCCCAAGACGCTCTGCACCGAGAGATGCCCGCCCAACTGGGCGACTATGCCGTAGCTGGTGGAGAGCCCGAGGCCGGTGCCCTTGCCGGACTCCTTGGTCGTGTAGAAAGGCTCGAAGATCCGGTCGAGCTGCTCGGGCTCGATCCCGACGCCCTCGTCGGTCACGTCGATTCGCACGAACTGCCCGGGCGCAATCTCCGGTGAGCTCGAGGGCGATTCGCTCAGCTCGACGCCCGCCGTCGCGATCGTCAGCCGCCCCCCGGTCGGCATCGCGTCACGCGCGTTCACCACCAGGTTGATGATCACCTGCTGGAGCTGGATCGGGTCCGCCTCCACCGTCGCGGTCTCGGCGTCCAGGTCAAGCGTCAGTTCGATGTCCGAGCCGATCAACCTCGCGAGCATCGATTTGACTTCGCCGATCAATCCATTGAGGTCGAAGACTTCGGAACCGGCCGGGGACCTGCGGCCGAAGGCGAGCAACTGTGCCGTCAGCCCGGCAGCCTGCTCGGCGGCTCCGAGGATCTCGTCAACCAGCTCGCGCTCGTCGCCCCGCTCTGCGACCTTCGATCGCAGCAGCTGCCCCGCCCCGATCACCACCGTCAGGAGGTTGTTGAAGTCGTGCGCCACCCCACTGCCAAGGCGGCCTATCGCCTCCATCTTCTGCGACTGGCGCAGCTCCTCGGTGCGCTGGGCGAGCAACGCCTCGTCGCGCCGGCGCTCGCTAACGTCGCGGGCGATCGTCGAGGCGCCGATCACGTTTCCGGAGGAGTCGACCACCGGTGAGATCGTCAGCGAGACGTCGATTCTCCTGCCGCCGCGATCCTGGCGCACGGTCTCGAAATGCTGCGTCCGCTCTCCCGCCG
This sequence comes from uncultured Solirubrobacterales bacterium, assembly GCA_963702955.1. Classification (GTDB taxonomy): domain Bacteria; phylum Actinomycetota; class Thermoleophilia; order Solirubrobacterales; family 70-9; genus VRUE01. The sequence goes on from OY969774.1 coordinate 1,396,032, forward strand.
CGACCCTGCGCATGATCAGCTGTAGCTCCTCGCGGCGATCCTCGGGAACGACCAGCTCGATGTTGCGGCCGATCGCCTCCTGCGGGCCGTAGCCGTAGAGCCGCTCGGCGGCGGGGTTCCAGCCGGTGATCGTCCCGTCCAGGTCCTTGGTCAGAACCGCGTCCTCGGAAGACTCCACCACTGCGCTGTACAGCGCAACCCGCCTGCTGTCTTCGGAGATCGAACTAATCGAGTCCGATTGTAGAGGTGACTGTTCAGTCGAGCGTGCGGCGGCCGGTCAGGGCCTTGCCGAGGGTGACCTCGTCGGCGTGCTCGAGGTCGGCGCCGATCGGCAATCCGCTGGCGAGGCGGGTTATCGCGGCCTTGCCGCGCAGCAGCTCGGCGATGTGGAGCGCGGTCGCCTCTCCGGTCGTCGTCGGGTTGGTGGCGAAGACGACCTCGCGGACGTCGCCGCGCTCGACCCGCTCGACCAGCTCGGCGATCTTCAGGTCGCCGGCGTCGATCCCGTCGATCGGCGAGAGGGCGCCGCCGAGCACATGGTAGAGGCCGCGGTACTCGTGGGTGCGCTCGATCGGGATCACGTCGGCGGGTTCCTCGACCACGCAGATCGTCGCCTGGTCGCGGTTCGGGTCGAGGCAGATCCGGCAGAGCGGGCCCTCGGAGAGGTTGAAGCAGCGCTCGCAGAGGCCGACCTTCTCCTTCACCTCGCGGATCGCCGTGGCGAGGGCGGCCGCCTCTTCGTTCGGGGCGCGGAGGATGTGGAAGGCAAGCCGCTGGGCGGTCCGCTGGCCGATCCCCGGCAGCCGCGACAGCTCGGCGACGAGGCGGGCGAGCGGGGCCGGGCCCTCCGCGCTCACATTCCCGGGAGGCCGAGGCCTCCGGTGATCCCGCCCATCTTCGAGCCGGCCAGCTCCTGGGCGGCGCGCAGCGCCTCGTTGACCGCGGCCAGCACCATGTCGGCCAGCATCTCGGCCTCCTCGGGGTTGACCGCCTGCGGGTCGATCACGATCTCGCGCAGCGTCAGGTCACCGCCCATCTTCACCTTGACCATGCCGCCGCCGGCACTCGCCTCGACGACCTCGTCCTTGAGCTGCTCCTGCGCCTGCTCCATCTGCTGCTGCATCTGCTGCGCCTGTTTCATCAGGGCGTTCACGTCGAAGCCCCCCGGCCCGCCTCTGGTCACCTAACCGACCTCCTCAGCGTCGAACTCGCTCTTGATCTTCTCCACCAGCGCCTCGTGGCCCCCGGCGTCGTCCGCATCCTGCGCCTCCGGTGCAGCGTCGCCATCCTCCAGCACGACGTAGGCAGGCTTCAGCTTCTCTCCCAGCACAGTCTCCAGCGCAGCCGACAGCTGCTCCCGCTTATCAGGGGCCTCCGCCTTGCGCTTGTTGAAAGTGTGCGCGGCGGGAAATCCGATCGTCACCGTCCCCTCGCCAACATCCAGCTCGACCGGCCGCGCCCCGTCAAACGAGGCCGCCAGCGCTGGAGCGGTCTGCATCAGCTGATCGAGCACGGCGGGCCAGACGCGCACCACCTGCTCGATGTCCAGCTCCGAGGGCGCCTGCGCCGCGGGTCCTGTCGTGGGGGCGGGGGGCTCGGCTTGGGCTACGCGCTCCTCCGGGCGGAGGGACTGATCGCCTGCAGGGTCGTCGGCTTGCCCTCCGGAGCCTTCGCCCGGCGCAGAACCCCCCGCCCCCACGCCACCCCCGGCAGAGGCGTCGGAGGTGGGAGGGACAGACGACTCAGTTGTCACCGGAGCAGCGGGCGAGCCTTTCTCCAGCCGCTCGATCCGGCGCAGGAGGCCCTCGGTTGAGGGATCCAGGTCCGGACGGGCCGCTTTGAGGAGGGCGATCTCCACCGCCATGCGGGCGTCGTCGCCCTCGCGTACCGCCGTCAGGGCTGCTGAGAGCTCGTCGATGGTTCGGACCAGACTGGCCGCGGAGATCGCTTGAGCTTGAGCCGTTAGGCGGCCGGCGTCGGTGGCGGTCACGACGAAGGTATTGGGCACCTCGCCGACCGTCTGGGTCACGAGCAGGTGGCGCAGGTGGGCGAGCATGTCGCGGGCGAATTGGGAGGGGTCGCGGCCGGAGCGGGCCATCTCCTCGACCTGCTGCAGAACCCCCTTGGGGTCCTCGGCGACGACCGCGTCAACGGCGCCGAAGAGCAACTCGGCATCCGCCGCGCCGAGCAGTTCCAGGACCGCGTCGAGGTGGACCTGGGGACCGCCGAAGGAGACAAGCTGGTCGAGGGTGCCGAGGGCATCCCGGAAGCTGCCCTGGGCCGAGCGGGCGATCGTCGCCGTCGCCCCCTCGTCGAGCTCGATCGACTCCGCCGCCGCGACCCGCTCCAGCACCGCGGAGATCTGCTCCAGCGAGGGCCGCTGGAAATCGAAGCGCTGGCAGCGATCGGCGATCGTCGCCATCACCTTGTGCGACTCGGTCGTGGCGAGGACGAAGACGGTGTTCGGCGGCGGCTCCTCCAGCGTCTTCAGGAAGGCGTTCCAGGCCTCCTTGGTCAGCATGTGCGCCTCGTCGAGAATGTAGACCTTCCAGCGGCCGCCGGCCGGCGCGTACGCAACCCGCTCGCGCAGGTCGCGGATGTCGTCGACCGAGCGGTTGGAGGCGGCGTCCATCTCGATCACGTCGATCGAGCTGCCGGCGGCAATCGTCACGCACGATTCGCATTCGCCGCAGGGCGTCGCCGTCGGGCCGCCGCGCTCGCAGTTGAGCGAGCGAGCGAGGATCTTCGCCATCGAGGTCTTGCCGGTGCCGCGCGAGCCGACGAACAGGTAGGCGTGGTGGACCTTGCCCTGCTCGACCGCGTTGCGCAGGGTGCGGACGACGTGCTGCTGGCCGACCACCTCGTCGAACGATCCGGGGCGGTGGCGACGGTAGAGAGAGGTCGAGTCGCTGGACGACGGCACTCGGGCCAGTGTATCTGCGGGCGCCGGTCAACCGCAGCGAATACCGTGCAGCCGGTGCCAACCGGGGTCCGCAGATGGCTGACGCCGCTCGCCTGGGTCGCCGCCGTCGCGGCGGCCCTGCTGGCGATCTTCCCGCTCGGCTTCCCCAACTACGACACGATCTACGCGCTGGTCTGGGGACGCGAACTGGCACACGGGATGAGCCCCGACTACGGCGCCGCGCTGCCACCCACCCCGCACCCCCTCGCCGACCTGCTCGGCCTGGTGACGACGCCGCTCGGCGACGGCGCGATCACGGCGACGATGGTGATCGCCTACGTCTCGCTCGGGCTGGTCGGCTACCTCGTATACCGGCTCGGCTCGCGCTGGTTCGACCGCCCGATCGGCGCCGTCGCGGCGCTGATCGTCCTCACCCGAGCCCCCTACCTCTCGAACGGGCTGCGCGCCTACGTAGACCTCCCCTACATAGCCCTCGTCCTCGGAGCGCTCCTCATAGAGACGAAGCGCCCCCGCGCCGGCTGGCCGGTCTTGGCGCTCCTAGCCCTGGCCGGCCTGCTCCGCCCCGAGGCCTGGCTCTTTGCCGGCGCCTACTGGCTCTACCTCGCCTTCTCAGGCGAGCGCAGTCGCAGGGAGCTGGCCTGGCTCGCCGTGCTGGCCGCCGCCGGGCCGATGCTCTGGGCGGGCTTCGACTGGGCAACCGCCGGCAGCCCCACCTACTCGCTCACCGGCACCCAGGCGACGGTGGAAACGCTGGCCCGGAAGACCGGCCCCGTCAACCTCGTCCTCTACGGCCCTCGCGCGCTCGGCGAAGTGCTGCAGTGGCCGGGGATGGTCGGCGCCGCCGGCGGCCTCATCCTCGGCTTCGCCTTCCTGCGCCGCCGCGCGGCCCTCGGCCTCGTCGCCTCGGTCCTCGCCCTCGGCGCCTTCGCCCTGCTCGCCTGCGCGGGCCTGGCGATCCTCGCCCGCTACACGATGCTCGCCGCCGCGGTGCTGGCGATCTTCGTCGCCCTCGCCCTGCTCGGCTGGCGCCTGCTCGAGCCGGACCACCCGGGCCGGCGTCCCTGGCAGGCCTTCGCCGCCCTGGTCGCCCTGATGTTCGTCGTCTGGCTGCCGAACCAGTGGGACCTCGACTCCACCGTCCACCGCGACCTCTCGAATCAAGGAACGATCGAGCGCGACCTCACCGATCTCGTCAACGCGGGAGCTTTCAACCCGCTGTGCGGGCCGGTCACCGTCCCCAACCACCGCGCCATCCCCCGCCTCGCCTTCGGGCTCGAAGTCAGGCCGACGCAGATCGTCAGCGCCACCGAGCGCAAGGGCCCGATCCCCCGCCCCGGCTACTTCGTCGACCCCGCCAACCCGTTCGTGATCCACAACTTCATCCTCGACCCCAACGACCCGACCCGCTTCTCGCTCAGCGTCCCCCCCGGCTTCCGCCCGGTCGCTCGCAACGAGTCCTGGCGCCTCTACCGCGATTGCCGCCCGACGTCGCGGTGACGATGGCAGCTTTGTGGGGGCCATAGACCCCCAAATGCTTCAACTTCCGCCCTCTACCTTGGCCACAGCGGCGTGGGTCTCCTGCGCCAGCCCGGGGTCGGCGAGGTTGACGCCGGGCGGCAGCTCGACGTGCAGCTCGCTCGAGGGGTCGAGGCGAGCGCGGAGGCCGGTCGAGCGCGAGTCGAGGACGTGGCCGCCGCGGCTGCGGTCCTCGCTGATGAAGTGGAGGTGGTAGCCGGAGACCTCGATCCCCTCGACGTAGCCGGGAAAGCGAAAGCCGAGCATCGTCCCTTCGACGTCGTGCAACTCGAAGACATGCTGCTCGCCGACCACCTCGGTCAGCGGCCGGTAGGGCGGCTGCTGCCGCGGCACCGAGCGGGCGCGGACCAGCTCGAAGCGCCCGTCCAGCCGCACCGCACACGAGGCCGCCCCCTCGGGGACCAGCTCGTCGAGGCTCGCCAGCAGCTCCTCGTGCGCCAGCGGGCCGCCGAGCGTGACGTCAACCTCCGGCTCGAAGCTCGTCACCACCGCGAACGGCGTCCGCTCGGCTGCCGCCACCTCGCCCACCCGACCGTCAACGTCGGCCCTGTAGAAGCGCCCGTCGAGGGCGATCATCTCGCCGTCGAGCCCGTTCAGCGTCCCCAGCCCGAGGTCGCCGTGCTCGGCCAGCTCGGCGAAGGTCAGGTCGCCGTCGTAGGCGCCGTCGAGCAGGGCGCCGATCGTCGAGGCCTGGAAGAGGACGTGGTGCTCGCGCTCGGCGTGCAGGTCCTCCTCGCGCATCGTCTCCACGTGCAGCGACCTGATCCAACGCTCGTCCAACACGGTCGGGAGTCTGCCATGCAAGCATCAGAGACATGGCGGCGATCGAACTGCGGGGCGTGGTCAAGCGGTTCGGCCCGATCGTCGCGGTCGACGGACTCGATCTCGACGTGCCGGAGGGCATCTGCCTCGGGCTGCTCGGGCCCAACGGCGCCGGCAAGTTGACGACGATGCGGCTGCTGACCGGCCAGGCGCTGCCCGACGCCGGCGAACTACGGGCGCTCGGCCACGAGCTGCCGGCCGACTCGAAGGCCGCCCGGGCCGAGATGGGGGTCGTCCCCCAGCTCGACAACCTCGACGTCGATGTCACCGTCGAAGACAACCTCGCCGTGTTCGCGCGGCTCTATCGCGTGAGCGATGTCGCTGCCGCAGTCGACCGGGCGCTCGACCTTGCCCGCCTGCGGGGGCGGCGGCGCGACGCGGTCGACCAGCTCTCGGGCGGGATGCGCCGCCGCCTGCTGCTGGCCCGCGGGCTGATCCACGAACCGCGCCTGATCCTGCTCGACGAGCCGACGGTCGGCCTCGACCCGCAGATCCGCACCCAGCTCTGGACGCTGATCGACGACCTGCGCTCGCGCGGCACGACGATCCTGATGTTGACCCACTACATCGAGGAGGCCGAGCGGCTGGCCGACGAAGTAGCGGTGATGGCGAACGGCAAGATCATCAGCCGCGGCCGGCCCGCCGAGCTGATCGTCGAGCATGCCGGCCGCGAGACCGCCGAGGTCTACGCGCCGCCCGAACGGCTGGCCGAGGTGCGGTTGCGGGCCGAGGCGGCCGGGCTGCGGGTGCGCCCGGCGGGCCCGGCGGTGGCGATCGTCGGCTCGGAGACGGCGAACGGCGACGCCGTCCCCGACGATGCCGTGCGGCGCGCCGCCTCGCTCGAGGACGTCTTCGTCCTGCTGACCGGCGAGGAGGCGGAATGAAGGAGCAGCGGCCGCACCTGCGGCGGCTCGAACCGGCGGCGATCGGCGGCGTGATGAGCCGCGAGCTGGCCAACTTCCGCACCTACTGGAAGGGGACGACCTTCTCCAGCGTGCTCGAACCGATCGTCTACCTGCTCGCCTTCGGCCTCGGCCTCTCGGCGACGCTGGTCAACGAAGTCAACGGAGTCCCCTACGTGCAGTTCGTCGGCACCGGCATGGTGGCGACGGCGGTGATCTTCTCCAGCGCCCTGCCGGCGATGTTCGGCACCTTCGTCAAGCACCGCTTCCAGAACACCTACGACGCGATCCTCGCCGCGCCGGTCGACGTCGAGGAGTTGGTCAGCGCCGAGATGCTGTGGATCGGCATCCGCGCCAGCATCTACGGCTGCGTGCCGCTGCTGGTGACGATCGGGTTCGGGCTCGACCCGGAGCCGGGGATGCTGCTGGTGCCGGTCTTCTGCCTGTTCACCGCGCTCGGCTTCGCCGGCTTCGGCATCACGATGGCGGCGATCGTCGACAAGATCGACCAGTTCAACTACGTGACCGCGCTCTTCGTCACGCCGCTGTTCCTCGTCTCCGGCGCCTTCTTCCCGATCTCGGGCCTGCCCGAGGGGGCGCAGATCGTCGCCCAGTTCAACCCGCTCCACCAGCTGGTCGAACTGGTCCGCGGCGGCGCCTTCGGCTACGAAGCGATCGACCTGCTCCGCTTCGCCGGCCTGGTCGGCTTCTCGCTGGTGATGTGGCGGATCGCGATCGACCGGATGTCGGCGAGGTTGATCGACTAGGTCGTCGCGGATAGCCTGCCCCGCCATGTCGGGCGGATTCAAGCGGTCGTCGCGGTTCGGCCTGATCGGGGTCTTCGTCGTCGCCGCGATCGTCATCGTCATCGCCACCCGGACCGGCCAGGGCGAAGCCGACCCGAAGACGACGATGGGGTTGATCTTCGCCGTCCTCGCGGTCTTCTTCGTCATCCTCTTCGTCCTCCAGCGCAGCGACACGGAGCGGGTCGCGGGCGCCGACGCCGCCGGCAGCTCGCGCGGCGCGGCCGAAGGCGGCCGGGCGATCGAGAACCCGACGACGATGGCCGAGCCCGAGCTGTGGGCGGCGATGGCGGTGAAGCCGATCGGCTCCGAGGCGATCAGGGCGCGCAGCCAGATGTGGGAGGCAGGGCGGCGCAGCCTGCGGCTGGGAATGGTGGTGACGCTGCTGATCTTCCTCACCGTGCCCTCGATCTACCTGTTCGAAAGCTTCGTGCCGCTACTGATCGGCGGGCCGCTGATCGTCGGCGCGGCGATCTGGGGCAGCATCAGGGCGCTGATGCCCGGCGGTGAGATGGACCGCGGCTACGACAACGTCGGCAAGGCGATGGCGCCGCTCGGGCTCGAGGTCACCGAGCGCCCCGAGGTTGACATCGAGGTGCGCCAGGCGACGACGGACCGCGTCGGGCCGAAGATCCGCGGCGCGCTGGTGCTGAGCGGTGAGCGTCACGGGCGGCCGGTAAGCGTGCGGCTCGGCGCGAGCGAGACGAGCAGCACCAGCGAGGTGACGATCGGCGCGGCGGCGACGGAGTTCAAGGCGAAGTCGCGCGACGGCCGGGTGCGGCCTGTCGACGGGACACCCGACGCGGTCGCCGCGGCGCTGGCCGAGGTGCCGAACTCGACCCGCTGGAAGAAAGTCACCGTCGAGGGCGGCGCCGAGGGCGTCGTCGTCGCCCGCAAGGGCGGCGCCCAGGCCGACTGGCTCTGCGACCTCTGGCTCGCCGAGCGCATCGCCGGGGCTTGAAAGTGGACCGTGCACCCGCCTTCGAAGCGAGGTCCCCAGGCGTATCCGCCGCTTTTGGCTCGGGCCGGGCTCGCCTGCGGCACCCGCGGCTTCCGCTTAAGGCTGCTTCCTTCCGGACCTGACCTGGTTCGCGTGCCTACGTCGCGCAGGACCCGGCCGTCAACGCCGCCTGCGGCGAACCGACCCCGAAGGCCAGCCCCTCAGAACGGAATTCGGCCCCGCTAGAGCGGATTGCGGGTTACAGGGCACCGCTGATTCCCCGCCTAGCACGGTCCGCCCGCGATCCTACCCGGTCGCGGCCGTAGGATCGACTCGCCGTGATCCACGTCGACACCGAGTCGTTCTTCGTCATCGTGCTCTCGGCCGCGGTGGCGGCGGCGACTGTGGCCTACGTGCCAGGCCGCTTCGTGCCGCCAGTCGTCGTCGTCGAGCTGGGGCTGGGGATCCTGATCGGGCCACAGGTCTTCGACATTGCCTCGCAGGACAGCTTCATCGAATTCTTCTCCAACCTCGGCCTCGGGATGCTCTTCTTCTTCGCCGGCTATGAGATCGACTTCGAGCGAATCCGCGGCGAGCCGCTGAAGCTGGGCGCCTGGGGATGGGGGCTGTCAATCGTCATCGCCCACATCTTCGGCTTCGTGCTGGAGGCGACCGGCCTGGTCCTCTCCGCGCTCTACACCAGCACGGCGATGGCGACGACGGCGATCGGCACGCTGATCCCGATCCTCCGCGACAGCGGCGAGCTGAAGACCCGCTTCGGCACCTACCTGCTGGCGGCGGGCGGGATCGGCGAGTTCGGCCCGATCCTGCTGATCACCCTCTTCCTCTCGACCGAGAAACCGCTGCACGAGGCGGGGATCCTGCTGGCCTTCGTGGTCCTGGCGGTGGGGCTGGCGCTGGTCTCGACCCGGCTCGCCTGGCGTGGCTGGGACGGCCTCGAGCGAACCTTCGAGGCAAGCAACCAGCTGGCCGTGCGGGTGACCGTGGTGCTGATCTTCGGCCTCGTGCTGCTGGCCGGCAAGCTCGGGCTGGACGTGCTGCTGGGCGGCTTCGTCGCCGGGATGATCGTCCGCCTGGCGCTGAAGGGCCACGAGCTGCACGTCTTCGAGTCGAAGCTGACCGCGGTCGGCTTCGGCTTCTTCGTCCCCTTCTTCTTCGTCGTCAGCGGCATGGCCTTCGACCTCAGCGCGCTCGGCTCGGTCGAAGCGCTGCTGAAGCTGGCGTTGTTCGTGGTGCTGTTCCTGATCATCCGCGGCGCCCCGGCGCTGCTGCTCTACCGCCACGTCCTCAAGCCACGCCAGAGAACCGCGCTTGCCTTCTACTCGGCGACCGAGCTACCCCTGGTCGTGGCGATCACGACGATCGCCGTCGACGCCGGCCACATGACCACCGCGACCTCCGCCGGCCTGGTGGGCGCCGCGATGCTCTCGACCCTGATCTTCCCCTTCGTCGGCCTGGCCCTGCAGAAACGGGCCGTAGAGGAGGGCGAAACCGGGCCACCTGGAGAGGACCCCCTCCCCATGGCCGTCGTATGATCGGACCCCTCCCGGGCGCGTAGCTCAGCGGGAGAGCGCTCGCCTCACACGCGAGAGGTCGCTGGTTCGAGCCCAGCCGCGCCCATGCATAGAAATCCGCTTATTAGAGCCAAATGCTCGCCTCCGGTGACTGAGATTTAGCAGAGAAAGATCCTGATGCGGAAACAATTTGGAAACTTTCCGCGTCACCTATCGGCATTGACCACCCCTATTGATTCCTCCTCGGGGGGTGTCTGTGGGGAGCGGCACCCTTGTACGGCTGTCTATACCGATGCAAAATTGACTACCCCGCTTGGAGGGTCCGTCCGCGATGCTCGGCACTCTTTCGCCTATGTCCGAACCCGTGCAGTGGGGCAGATCAGGAATGGGCTGGAGCCGTGAGGGCTACATCCTGAGCGTCACCCTTTGGGTGCAGGAACGAGCGCTGCACGAAAGCCATGCCGAGCTTGAGCGGGCCGTAGAGGATGCCTTGGCCGAGTTCGAGGTCGTCTTGGTCCGAACATCGCCGATGGAAATAAAACGCGATAGCTCTGGCACCCAATCCGACCCCGGCGAACTGGAAATCGTGACGCGCCGGATGATGACTCCGGACGCGGCAGTTCCGATGAGAGAGGCCGTGTCCAAGGTGCTGAGAGACGCTATCGAGGAGACCGACCGTCGGGCGGAAGCCGACGACGCCGCTGCGAAGCTGGTGCTAGAGGCGCTACGACGGTCCGACTGAGCCTCTCGCGAGCTGGAGATATTCCGGGCTCGAAGTGAATTGACTACCTCGCTGACGGCCGCCGACGCTGCTGTCAACCTCGGCCGATGGCTGAGCGCCGAAGGGTCCGCCCGCTATCCGAAGTCTCCTCCGAGCTGCTGCGGGAATCAACGGACGCGATCACGGCGCTGATAGAGGGACAGCTACCGCTCCAGTTTGAGGAAGGGAATCTGTGGGGCCCGGTCGCTCACGGCTTCCTCGCCAGAGGCGGGACGCTCTTGGAGTCGCTGACGCTCCTGGTCGAGCGAGGGATGGAAGGCGAGGCGCAGATGATCCTTCGCATCCTGTTCGAGCATGTGACGACCTTCTGCTGGTTGGCGATCGACCCCGAGCCCCACGTCGAGCAGTGGCGGGAATGGGCCGACTCTCGACGGCTCAAGGTCCATGAGGACGCGAAGCGCTTTGGGATCGAGGTTTTGACGACAGCCGAGATCGAGCAGTTCAAATCCGCCAAGCCACCGCTGCCGCTCCCTCAGCTCGCGCAGAAGGTGGACGAGCACTGGTCCGAGGTCTCGACCGCCTTCCGGCCCTACGAGCCCGACGATCCCCACATCCTCACGTTCAGGGGTTTCTACACCGCCGCCTACAGGAAGGCGAGCAACCTAGTTCACGCCGACATGGTCTCGGTCGATCGCTTTATGACGATGCCTCTGCTGAGGCAGGCCACGGTCCACGCGAGCGAGAAGCACAGCGAGAGCAATGACTACCCGGCGTTCTCCGTGGCGCTGATGGGCTTCCTGCTGATTGTCTTCGAGCGCCGCTTCTCGTGGCCGACCCGCGACCTGATCGACGGGATCACCAACAACCTCATGTACGAGGACTGAGAGCGTGGAGATTCGCTGGGCTCACGTTCGACTATTGAGCCTTAAGGATCGGAGACGTGCCCCACCTACCGAAGCTCAGCGGCTTTAAGCTGGGATTCCCCCACGCCAGCCACTCCGACATGTACGGTGGCACCGGCAGGGGTACACGTTCCCTGCTCGAAGCAGACCCAAGGGGATACGCCGATGCATCGACGATTCGCAAGACGCGCTCTGGAGCCGCGATACGGCTTCCCTGAGGCTGCCCGGATCATCAACAAACCCGCCGAGACGATCCGGCGCTGGTCGGTTGGCCACAGCCGGAAGTACCGAGGCGAACGGGCAACCGACGAGCCGCTGATCCAGATCGACGGCATCCGGGAGACGGTGCCGCTTTCCTTCCTCAATCTGATCGAGCTTCGCTTTCTCGCGAGCTACCGAGCCGGTGCCTCCCTACCCGCGATCCGACGCGCCCTCGACTACGCCGCGACGGAGCTGGCCGTTGATCGGCCGCTGCTCGAATTGGAGTTCGCCACGCATGGTCGCGACCTGTTCCTGCGCTTCGCCGAGGATGATCCCTACTTCCTCAACGCGAGCAAAGGGGGGCAGTTTGCCTGGCCACAGGGAGCCACCGATCTTGTCGATTCGCTCGACTACGACGAGAGCGAGCATGCCGCGTTCCGGTGGTGGCCTCTCGGCAAGCAGACGCCGGTCCTGCTCGACACTCGCCTGAACGGCGGCCGACCTTCGACGGCTGAATCTGGAGTGCGAACCGTCGCAATTGCCAACCGCTCCGCTCAGGGTTGGGAGCCGACCGACATCGCCAACGATGTAGTGGCGTCTGTCGAAGAGGTACAGGCGGCACTGCAACTAGAAGCCGTCGCCTAGCGAGCGATCCGCCGATGCCGACGCTCCAGCGAGTCTTCTACGTGGAGAACAACGTTGGGGTCGCCTTCACCAACGCCTTCAATGAGTTCAAGGGCAACCACGGCTGGGGCGCGATGTTCCAGAACCACGTTCACCCTGGGATGCAACGTCCCCAGAAAGGCGACGAGTGGTGGATCGAAGACATCGCGGGAAAGGGATTCGCCCTGTTGACGTGCGACATGGCGATTACGGACAGCGAGACCGAGCGCGAGGCGGTCCGTCGCTCCGGCCTGCGGTTCGCCGGCTTCGCTTCCGCCCAGTACGACGGCTGGACTCAAATGCGAGCTATCGCGACCCACTGGGAGGCGCTTGCAAGGGAGTTCGAGCAGGAAGGGCCGGTGATCGTGAAGCTCTACAAAGGCACGACCGCACCCGAAGTCACTCGCCTGTAGTACGGCTAGCGTGGTTTGCGGCCAAGCCCGTTGACAAGCTCGCCTGGTTCGACGCCGAGGCCGTGGGCGAGTCGCAGGATCGTCGTCAACTTTGGCTCTCTGCCGCCCCGCTCAAGCCGACCGATTGAGGTCGGATGCACATCGGTCTCGCGGGCGAGCCCATCTTGCGAGACGCCTTCTCTCGCTCGCAGCTCGCGCATCCGTTCGCCGAAAGCTCGGCTGGCGCGGTCGGCGTCGTCGTAGATCGGAGAGGCCATCGGACAAGCGTGGCGGCTCCCGACCTCCCGGACCAGAGCATACAGGCCGGGGGCGTACCGGCCGGGAGCGTGCCGGTCTAGTAGTCTGCTCGGCCAATTGCGGCAAGTAAAGCCTGACGCAAATGCGTGGACAACTTTGCGGCGGTCACGATAGGGTCGCCCGCTTACTCGCGATGGGGAGGATGCGTTGAAGAAACCAGTCTCGATAGCAATGTTGCTCATCTTTGTGGGGGGGTCGATCGTTGGAGCAGCCGGATGTGGCACGACGACCACCAAGAACACCGCTGCCAACGGTAAGAAGGCGAAGCTCGGCGATCCGCTTACCCTCGAAGGCTTTGAAGGTGTGGAAATGACCGTCACGCCGACCAAGGTCATCGACCCCTTGCAGGTCGGCCAGTTCGACTCCCCGGTCAAGAAGGGAAGCCGCTTCGTCGGCGTCAACGTGGTCCTCAAGAACGTCAGCAAGTCAACCTACTCGGATTCGCCCTCCAATGGAGCGCGGATCATCACGGCGAACAATCAGCAAGCCGACTCGACTTTCGTCAGCGGCGGCCCGTGCGCCGAAGGATTCTCAGCGCAGACGACGATCTCACCGAAGTCCACGGTTCAGGGCTGCATTCCGTTCGAAGTGCCGGGAAGCCAGCCGGTCAAGAAGTTCCAGTTCACGCTCGAATCCGGGTTCGGGCCTGAAGCTGGCGAATGGATCATCAAGTAACCCCGAAATGAAGATCATCGCGACGGGAGGCGAATGATGCGAAGGCCGCATTGGAGAAAGATGACGTGGGCGATCATTGCTTGGTCGGTCCTGATGGCGATCTGGATCATCGTCGGCTTGGCCTCCACTCACAATGGATCGGAATGCGCCCATGAGGCTCACCGCTACCTCAGTCAGTCCGACTGCACCAGCGCGAGGGACGTTGGGTCTGGAATCGCAGTCGTCTTGCTGTGGTTCATCTGGTTCTTCGGCTTCATCATTCTCTCCTTGATTTGGTTTATGACGCGACCGAAGGGACGTATCTGTCCGGCCTGCGGCGTGCGAGTCAAGAAGGGGGTCACGGTGTGCCAGGGCTGCGGCCATGACTTCTCTGCGGCAGCAAGTCAGTCGATTGCCGGTTCTCCGGGGAACTTGGATGCTGCTGCACATGCCCCACCTGGCTGGTACCCCAATCCCAGGGACTCCGCCAACGAACGTTATTGGATGGGCATTCCTGGACCGACCGGCTCAGGAAGCCGGAGGAGGCATAAGCAGCGCTCCCGAGGGTAGCCGTTGGGGTATTTCCCTTTCGATCAGAATCTGTCTGAAATCTGTAGTTGGTCACGGCGGAAATCTGTCTGATCGTGCCTGGTTCTAGCTTTTCAGGCGTTAGGCTTTCGATATGACACAGGAGACGCGAAAGCGCTACAGCAGCGACCCAAAACGCCGAGCCAAAGAACTCGTTGCTGAGGGCCGAATTGGCGGGGCGCGCCCTGGCGCTGGACGCCCTCGAAAAGTGACTCCTGAGCCTCAGCGAAAGCGCGCCTCCACCGTGATAACCGAGTGGCTTCAAGAGAACGGTGACCAGGTGGCCGGGGTGATTGAGGACGTGCTGACCGACGAGGAGGCATCCGACTCTATGAAGCTCCGGGCAGTAAAGCTCGGGATCAAGGTCGAGACCGATGAGGAGCTACGCCGCCGCGAGGATGAGCGCGAAGGGCGAGCCCTCGACCAGCACATCCCGGACGATCACGCCGAGGTAGCAGCCCAGCTTGCCGCCAAGCTTGCCGCCAACCCGATCCTTGCGCGCCGCCTGGCAGGCGTTCTGAGTGCCGTAACCGCTGAGTAGCCTTCCCTTCAACCCGCCCCTGCGAGGCCCTGAAACGGGCGGAGATCGCGTCTCGCGGGTGGATTTGAGCCTTCCTTCTCGCTCCGCACCAGCAGACGCAGCCATCACAGCAGGCAACGCCGAGGCCGAGGCAAAGCAACAACCTCACTGCTCTCATGTAGCCAGCCAACCGATGCGCCCTAACCCGGATCCGGCACTTTCACTTCACCGGGTGTAGTTCGCCCGCTTGAGGCATGTGACAGCCACGGGGCGGTTCATCGGAGCCGCCCCGTGGCGCTTCTCGGGGCGGCGGGCCTCTTTTCCCTCGTCTTCGTGAAGCATTCGGCGCAGGCCGAAGCCGCCTTGCGGCGATGCATGGATCGGTGGTCGGCAGAGACGACGGCGCCTATGGAGGCGCGCCGCCCGGCAGCGCCCGTAACCGCGCGAAGGCCGCCACCAACGCCTCGGCCCACGGCCAGGAGCGCGGCAGGCGCAGGGTCGTGCGCCGCGCGGAGCGCACGACCTTTCCCGCGACGTGCAACAGGCGCTGGCGCAGCCGCTTGGGCTCGGCGAGAGCCAGCTCACCTTCGAGGCAGAGGTGGCGGGTCCAGGCAAGCAGCTCCTGGGCGATCAACGAGAGCTCCAGCCAGACCTGGTTGTGATCGAAGGCGGCGAAGGGCAGGTTGCGCATACCGGTGTCCTTGCCGCAGCGGATCTCGTCCTCAACTTTGGCGCGGCGGCGGTGGCGCAGCTCCAAGACCGCGATGTCGGCGCCATGCTGATCGGTGATGAAGGCGGTGTGCCGGTAGCCCTCGGCGTCGAAGACCTGAAACTGCGCGCCGGGATGCGGGCGCTCCCGGCGCACGATCAGCCGCGTGCCCTCGGGCCAGGTGGAGAGATCGACGTCCTCGGTCAGCTCGGTGACCCAGGCGCCCTCGCGCTCGGGGCCCTCGCCGTCTATCGCGGCCTGCCATGCGGACTCTGGCATCCGCAGGATCGCCTCGCGGACTCGCTCGTCCACTTCGTAGCCGACCGAGAAGCGGATGCCCGCTTCGCGGCAGTCCCGCGTGAAGGCGTGAGTGCGCCCGCCGATGTCTGTGCGCACGAGGATCTCTCTATCGAGGTCGGCTTCGGGCAACTGCTCCAGGGCCAGTTGCAGAACCTCGAAGTGATCGGCGGCGGTGTTGGCCCCGGCGTTGCCGGGGCGCAGCAGGCCCGCCAGCGGCTCGCCGGTCTCGTCGAGGTAGCAGAGCAGCGGGTGGAAGCCGAAGCCGCCCTTGTAATTCCCGGCTGCGCCCTCCTTCTCGGAGGCGGCGCCGAGCAGGGTGGCGTCAACGCTGAGGGTGATCGTCTCGGGTCTGGCGCCGGCATCCCAGGCGCGCTCTCGCCCCGCCGCCCGGGCGCCGCGGATCGCTTCCAGCAGGCTCGCGTCAATCGACTTGATCACCCGGTGGGCGGTTCTCTCGGATGCGATCGGGCCGAACAGCGCCTGCTGGTCGCGCAACACGCCGAGGTCGGTGACGCAGTCCCCGCCGTCGGCGATAGCGACGATCAGGTCGCGCAAGACGACGCCTGGATCGTGGGCGGAGCGACGCTCGCGGGTCGGCGCCGTCGCGGCGGACAGGCCCGCGGTGAGCCCGAGCCGGTCGGCCAGCTCGGCCAGCAGGTGAGCGCCGGCGTGGGAGACGACCCCCTCGGCGTCCGCCCTGACTTCTACGGTTTGGCGCGTCGTTTGTGTCTTCACCTTCCGGGTGTCCTCCTGGGTCTCGGGGAATGGGTCCGCAAACCGCATTCTCAAGACCCAAGAGGACGTTCCCGGCGGGTTTCCTCAGGTTGTTACTGCCGGATCGGGGCTAAGTGTTGTATTGACTACCCGTCTTGCAATCACCTAATTAACGGACCAAGAGCGCAGCATGCGAGTGACGAGAGGGTCGAAGCCCCTGTCTGCTGCGCCCTTGGTCCGTTAAGACAACGTTACCAAGTGTGTGGTATAGTTCGCGCTGCGAGTGATGAGATCAATTTCTCGTCTGAAGCCCTTTCTCGCTCGCGGGGCACAACTGGACCAACTGACTCAGCCACCGGGTCGAGGTAATGGCTTCCTGTTCCTCGCCGGGTCCATCGGAAGTTGAGGCGTGAAAACCCGCGCCTCGGCCGAAAGGCGAAGGTTCGGTGATGTCGATCCAGGGTGGAGGCCAAAAGTCCCAGATTGACACCAACCCGTCAGCGTCGATCACCTGATCGAGGTAGGGGTGCAGAGTTCCTAGCGAAAGCGGGACACGCGGTAAAGCGCTGCCTTGGGCGCGTTTGATGCACCTGTCGTAATTGACTACGTACTTATGCTCTCAGAGGAGAGATGGTATTGACTACCCCCTCTTACAGGGGGTAGTACGCCTTGTCTCTAGAGGTGTGACAGGTAGTCAATTTCTACTCCTGAACTTCGCTTCCCAAGGTTCTTTCAATTCCATCTATGTCCTTCCAATACCTACCATCGTTCCTCGCCCCCAGAGAGCAACCGCAATGACCATTCCAAACTCATTCACCGAGCGCCGCACCGCCGAGGCTGACGCGCTCGGCGTCGATATCGGCACGGGCAGCAAGGCGAAACCCGGCAACGGCGGCACTGTGCGCGTGAGCGCCGACCGCGAGCCGCACCGCCTTGGCCGTCCGCGCCGTTGGCCGGAGCGCACCTGGTAGGGCGGTGGCTGCTCGCTCCCATCGGCGAACAAACGGGCGAAGCGGCAGCGCAGAGGTAATTGACCACCTCCCTTTCAGGATCACATTGGACTCCGAGCAGTTGGAGCGGCTGGCCGATGCCGTGGCGACGAGGCTGGCGGGTCGGTTCCCACAGCAGCCGACTGAGGGCCGCTGGCTGACCAGCGCAGAAGCCGCGCGATATCTCGGGGCCAGCGTCGAAGCGATCCGCGACCTTGCCGCCGCTCGCAAGATCGCCTTCTCCCAGACGTGCGCTGGCGCGCCGATGTATTTCGATCCCGCCGATCTCGACGCCTACCGCCGCCAGCACCGCCGAGAGGCCGTCAATTGACCACCAAGCTGTTACCACGTTGCTACCACGCCTCAGGAAACGGCTTTACAGAGCGAATTGACTACCCGTATTCACTTTCCGAGTGAGAGGTCGGGTATACTACGGGTAGTCAATTCCGCTGCTTGAGGAGAGCCAAGATGGCCGCCAAGAAACCCCGCCGCGTTCGAGTCAAGACCGGCATCTATCGAAGCGAGACGGCTGACGGCAAGCCGCGCTATGAAATCTTCTATCGGGACGAGGATCGGCAACCGCACTGGAAGCGCGTCCCCGGCGGCATCCGCGCCGCTGAAACTGCCCGCGCCGACATTCTCGCCCGCAAAGGTCGCGGCGAAAAGGTCCGGCCAGTGCGGGTCACGTTCAACGAGGCTGCCGATGCGTGGTGGCAGGCTCAGGCATCTTCCCTCAGCCCGAACACGCAGAACGCCTACAGCGCGAGCCTGAAACGGCTTCGCAAAGCATGGGGCGAGCGCAAGCTCGACAACCTCGACGTGAACTCGGTCGCAGCCTTGGTCCGCGATATGCAGGCTGAGGGCCGCCGCAGTTGGACGATTAAAGGTTGTCTGACCGTCGTCGGCCGTGTCTTTGACTACTCCTCTCGACGGCTCGGCTGGCATGGCTCCAACCCGGTCCGCGAACTGGAAGCAAGCGAGCGCCCGAGCGACGACCAGCCCGAGCGCGTCAACTTCTCCCGCGACCAGCTCCGGGCAGTTCTCCGGGCAGCGGCAGCCGGCGACGTGTGCGACCTCCACAGTGCGGACGAGGACGAGGAGTTTGGGCCGGACCCGCTCGGCCACTCCATGATCTTCCGCCTTGCATCGCGGACCGGCCTGCGTCTCGGCGAGACCTTGGGCATCCGCTGGGGCAAGATCGACTTTGACGCCGGCACGATCACCATTGACCACCAGCTAGACAGGCGCGGGGACTACGTGAAGCTCAAGAGCAAGCGGTCGCGGCGCACCATCGTGATCCCGACGCGGCTCCTCGCCAAGCTGCGCGAGATTCGGCTGGCCAGCTCAAAGAGCGACGACGACGACTACGTGTTCCTCTCACAAGCCGGCACTGTCCACGATCACCGCAACGTCGCCGGCCGTGCCCTGCGGCAGGCGATGGCCGCTGCTTGCGACGACGACGGCAACCTCTACTGGCCGGAGCTATCCGATCCCGAGGTCAAGGTCGATCCCGACACGCTGCCGACCTTCCACAGCTACAGGCACAGCTTCGCCAGTGCCTACATCGCAGCCGGCGGCGATCTTGTCGAGCTGTCCCGGCATCTTGGCCACAGCAACCCAGCGATCACCGCCGCTGTTTACTCACACGATTTTGAGGCTGCCGCAAGGGCCGAGGAGCGGCGCAGCCGGATCGACTCCATGTACGGCGGCGTGGAAACAAACGCGGAAACAAACGAGGGACAGCGAGCGCCAACGAGGCCGACCGGCAAACACGGCAAACCCGCTCCCGTCCTAGACATCGCCAGCCGTCGCCACTGAGCGCCAACCACTCAGGCCAACTCACACGCGAGAGGTCGCTGGTTCGAACCCAGCCGCGCCCATCGGATTTTCTCCAGATAAGCGCCGCGCAGCTGATCCGGAGCTGAGACCAGCGACCTACCGCTCATCATGCGCCGACAAGCGCTCCACCAGTGGAATCATCAAATCCGGCATCGGTTCGGTAGATCAAATCAATGCCCTGACTAAAGAGAAGATCGCATAGATCTTTCCGTGGCTCGGCCGGCAGGAGTACCGCTAAATGGTTCGGCTGTCCGTCATCTATGAAACGCCTGTAATCAGCAAGTTGGCCGATCGCCATGCGAATTGCATTGCGCTCAACCGTGCCCTTTGCCTCAACCAGTAGTCCGGTGGTCGCGTCATAGAGGTCGGTGAATAAGGGTCGGGCCTCACCGGGCGGAAGAACCCGCTGACGAAAGACTTCGTGGCCAACCTTCCGAAGGTGCGCCTCAAACTCAAGTACAAGCCTCTGCTCGCGCCGCTCCGCCTCGTAAGGCTTATTGCTTGGAGTCACATACGCCCTCTCGGTCTGCTGTTGCTCGATAGGAACGCGGGCTCGGGCTGGGCCAGCCAGGACAGCGGCCAATTTCGAGCTCGGTTCAACCGGTTCAACGTTCTTCGGCCGTAGGCGGAAGACGAGCACCTCTCGAATGGGACCATCGCCCGTCTCCGGCGCATCCGTTCGATAGAACGGTTCCATATCGTCAACCTCGAACTCACCGACATAGGTCACCGTTCCTCGTGCACCGTCGAAGACCCGGAGCGCCCGGCCTTCAACGTTGTGATTGAGGATCGTCGCGTTCCCTGACTTCATTTGCTGATCGCCACGCTGGCCCTCGCCGGTGTAGTGAAAACAGCCGTCGGCCTGCCAGCCGTCGTAGTAACCATGCTGCTCACCGGCGGACGGATCAGAAAAGATGAAGACGTTCGGAGTCTTCCGAGACGGCCCAATACCCCCTTGCGCACGCCCGCCGAACTCGCGATGCAGCGCCGTCCGCTGAACGCGCTCACCGGGTTTCAGTTCCCACTGGGTAGTCACAGAGAAGATCCTGCCCGACGTTGCAAGGCGAGGCTAGAGCTCCGAGTCTAAGCGCGTCAACCGCTGCTGCTCCACACACGAAAAGTCTCTGCAGAGTTAAACCCGTGTGGGGGTCGAGCCACCCCCGACTCAACTAGACAGCCCGGGGATGTGTCGCTCTACGTGCTCGGCGATGGTTTCCCGGACCCATTGCTGGGTCGCCGGGTCGGCCATTCGGTAGCGGCCGAGGAGCATCTTCTGGTCGGTCAGGGGGAGGCCGGCTATCTCCCAGCGGACGGCCAGGCGCTCGAAGAGGAGCTCGGCGCGGCGGTGCCAGGCGTCGTCCTGGGTGGTCGCCGCGGTGGTGGGGCCCGCTTCGATCTTGGCGATCGTGCCGCGGCTCAGCGACTGCCGCAGGGTCAGGGTGTTGCCCTCCGCGTCGGTGTAGTCAACCGTCGAGCCCTTTTCCCTCGGGCGCCGTTGCTTCTTCCGCTTCGCCACGCCGCGAGTCTGCCACGTGCCGCTCGGCGGCTCAATCTTCGGGGGAGGGGCGGCGGCGGGCTTGTTTGCGCTCGCCGGTGCGGCGCTTCTGCTCGAGGCGGCGGGTTCGGGCGGCGCGGGTCGGCCTGGTGGCGCGGCGGCGGCGGGGCGTCCGCAGGCCGGCCGCGATCTTCGCCGCCAGCCGCTGCAGCGCCAGCTCGCGGTTGCGCGCCTGGCCGCGCGCGTCCTGGGCGACGGCGGTGACCAGCGGACCCGCTCGCTCGCTCAGGCGCGCCCGCTGCGCCTCGTCGAGCGCCGCCGAGGCGGCGACGTCGAACACCGCTTCGACCCGCGAGGCGGTCACGTTCGCGTGCTGCCCGCCCGGCCCCGAGGAGCGGCTTGCACGCAACTCGATCTCCGCCATCGGAATCGACAACCGCTCGTCGATCTTCAGCTCGTCGGCCACGCGACCACGGTAGCCCGCGGCCCAGTTAGAACCGGCAGGTTCCTAGGCCAGCCGGTCGATCTTCGCCGCCAGCTCGAAGTCCGCCGGGGTGACGCCGCCCTCGGAGTGGGTCGAGAGCGACACCGTCACCTCGTCCCAGGAGATCGCCAGGTCGGGGTGGTGATTCATCTCCTCCGCCGGCCCGGTCAGGGCGTTGACGAAGTTCACCGAGCCGACGAAGTCGCCGCGCTTGAAGCTCTTGACGATCGCCTCACCGTCGCGCGACCAGCCGGGATGCTCCGCCAGCCTCGCCTCGATCTCGGAATCGCTCAGCAGCGCCATCACCCTATGCTCCCATATCAAGATTGGTCCAATGGCGAATTCATGACCCCATAGGGTCATCAAATCGCCAGTTGGCGAGGCGGCTCGGGCTCAGCCGCCTATCGGCGCCCGCGGGTTGGGACCCCAGAAGACCAGCGTGCCGAGCATGCCGACGATGTGGACCATGATGATGTTGACGACCATCGACTGCGCCGTCGCCGTGCCGACGCCGACCGGTCCCCCCGATGCCGTGTAGCCGTAGTAGCAGCCGACCAGCACGATCGCGGTCGCCATCACCATCCCCTTGATCAGGCTGAAGACCAGGTCGACCGGGTCCTGGAACATCCAGAAGATCAGCAGGTAGCCGCCGGAGGAGACGTCGCCGACCTGGTCAACCACCGCCAGGTAGCTGGCGAAGTAGGCGACGCCGACCGCGACCAGGTAGAGGAACGGCAGCGCGATCCAGGCGCCGAGCAGCCGCGTCGCGGCGAGGAAGGTGACCGGTTGGATGCCCATCACCTCGAGCGCGTCGATCTCGTCGGAGATCCGCATCGCCCCCAACTCGGCGACGATCCCGGTCCCGACCTTGGCCGAGAGGATGTAGCCGAAGGCGTAGGGCAGGCCCTCGCGCAGGTCGCAGTAGGCGGAGAAGAGGCCGGACAGCGACGGCGCGCCGATCGAGCGGTTGAAGTAGGCGCCGATCACCCCGCACTGCAGGCCGAGGATGAAGACGAAGGCCCAGATCACCAGGGCCGAGCCGAGGACGAGGATCCCCGCCTGGCGCAGGCTCTCGCCGAAGTAGCGCCCGACGCGCCCCGAGTAGACGAGGCCGGCGACCCGCGAGCCGAAGCGGGCGATCTCGCCGAAGGCGTCGAGCCAGCCGCGCGGGACGTCGAGCCAGCCGGTCACCGGATCGTCTGCAGTTCGGGATGGGTCGCGAGCAGGACCGAGCTGAACACGTAGAGGAAGAAGAAGACCCCCATGAAGGAGATCACCACCGCCTGGTTGACGGCGCGACCGACGCCGGCCGGGCCGCCCGAGGCGGTCATCCCCTTGTAGCAGCAGACCACGGCGATGATCCCGCCGAACAGCGAGCACATCAGCACCGAGCCCCAGAGGTCGGTGGTCGAGGCGTTGGAGAAGAGCGTCGCGAAGAAGCCGCCCAGCGGCTGGCGGTAGATCAGCTCGGCGGCGATCCCCGCCGTCAGCCCGAAGACGATCGCGAAGATGTCGAGCAGGCCGGTGATCACAATCAGCGCCAGGAAGCGCGGCACGACCAGGTTCTTGATCGGGTCGACGCCGAGCACCTGCAGGGCGTCGAGCTCCTCGCGGATCTTGCGGGCGCCGAGGTCGGCGGTGATCGCGGTGCCGGCGACGCCGGCGACGACGACGGCGGTGACGATCGGCCCGATGAAGCGGACGGCGGTGACGACGAAGAAGCCGCCGAGACGATCGAGGCCGCCGAACAGATTGAGGATGCCGGCGGCCTGCAACCCCGGGGCGCCGAGGCAGAGCGCGAAGGTGGAGATCATCATCGGGAACCAGGAGAGCTTGAGGACGAAGAGGAACTGGCCGACCAGCTCCTCCCCGTAGGGATACGGCGGCCGCACCGCGGAGACCAGGGTCTTCCCGGTGAGCAGGATCATCTCCCCGACCTCCTCGAAGAACGACTTGGCGGGCAGGAAGGCCCGCGCTAGGACTTGTGCCGCCACCAGCTCATCGCCCGCTCGAGTGGACTCGCCTCCAGCGCCCGCTCGCGGCCCATCTCGCGGGCCCGCCGCTCGGCCGCCCGCTGCGCCGCGGAGAGCTGGGCGATCAGCGTGTCGCGCGTCTGCTCCAGCTCGGCGACGCCGGCGACGTGCGCCGTCGCCCGGCGCGGCGCGGTCGGCAGGTCGCTCGGCAGGTCGTGCGGGTAGGTCGCCAGCTCGGCCTCGAGGCGGGCGATCTGGCGCCGCAGCTCGTGGCGGACCTCGATCGCCTCGCTCTCTTCCCCCACATCGGGCAGCTCGCCGACCCGCTCCGCGGCGCCGGCGTCGACCGCCTCCGGCATGCTCGCGCAGGCGGTTGCGACGATCGCCAGGTCGCGCGGGCTGAGACCCGCCTCGCGGGCGCGCGCCAGCGCTTCGGTGGCGATCTCCTCGAGCTGCGGCGCCGCGGCGATCCCCTCGGCGACGAAGGTGCCCTGTCCCTGGCGGCTGACGACCAGTCCCTCCGCCTCGAGCCCGGCGTAGACGGCGCGCACGGTGTTGACGTTGACGCCCGCCCATTCGGAGAGGCGGCGAAAGCTCGGCAGGCGCTCGCCGGCGCCGAGCCGGCCGCTGGAGATCAGCGCCCGCAGCCGCCAGGTCAGCTGCAGGCCGACCGGCAGCTCGTCGCCGGGATCGGTCGCGAAAGGATTCAGCGCACGATCTTCATGTGCCGCATGCTGTGCCATTGCGCCAGCACAGTAACTGCCGATATTGAGTTAGTCAACTGGCACAGCCGAGCGGGGCCGCCGATGAGCTCGCGGCACCGCCCCGCTTCGCCGCGAGCCACAGCCGCCGCGGCGCGATCGTGCTGCAGGCGCCCGCCGTCCAGTGGCCGAGGCGGCGAATCAAAAACAGGCCGTAGCGGCGGTCGAGGCGTCGCGGCAGGGCGCAGGCGGCGGCGCTGCGGGCGCTGCGAACCGAGATCACGTCCCCCCGGCCGACCTCACGGCCTCCGCGGTAGACGCGCCACACGCGGTAGCGGTAGTCGGCCCGCGACGGGCTGCGCGGAACCACCTTCACCAGCCTGCCGACGAGCGCCGCGTCGGCCTGTCGCAGCGCTTCCCTGGGCGCCGGCGGAGCGCATGAGCAGGCCTGGGCGCTCCCGGCGAAAGCCAGGGCGCCCAGGCCGACGATCGCCGCAATCCACAGGCGCCGGACTCCCATCGGCTCACTGTAGAGAGAAACGCCGCGATTCACAAATCGCCGCGAGCGCAAGGAGCGAAGACGCGCCCCTACGGCGTGAGGACGACCTTGAGGGCTTCCCGGTTGTCGTACAGCGCGTAGGCCTCGGCCGCCCGATCGAGCTTCATGCGGTCGGTCACAAGCGGCGAGGGATCGAGCTTGCCGGCCTCGATCAGCCCCAGCACGCGGTCGACGTGGGCGATCACGTTGGCGAGTCCCAGCCGCAGCGTCAGCCCCTTCAGCCAGGCGAGCCCGATCGGCACCTCGGCCAGGCCGGCGTAGGCGCCGATGCCGGAGACCGTGCCGGCGTCGCGGGCGAGGCTGATCGCCATCGCCAGCGGCCCCGGGTCGCCGACCGCGTCGACGACCACGTCGACGCCGCGCCCCTCGGTCTCCCGCCGCACGGCCCGCTTCGGCTCGTCCTCGGTCAGGTGCAGCGGGGTCGCGCCGAACCGCTCCGCCATCGCCAGCCGCGCCGCGACCGAGTCGACCGCGAAGACCCTGGTCGCCCCGGCGGCGACCGCCGCCTGCACGGCGCAGAGCCCGACCGGCCCCAGCCCGAGCACCGCGACGGTGTCGCCGCAGCGCGTCCCGGCGTGGGCGACGGCGTGGTAGCCGGTGCCCATCACGTCGCCGGCGAACAGCGCCACCTCGTCGGCCATCCCCTCCGGCACCCGCCGCAGGGTCAGGTTGGCGCGCGGCACCAGCAGCTGCTCGGCCTGGGCGCCCTGCAGGTCCCCCAGCTTCGAGCCGTGGCCGAAGGTGCGGCCGCGCTCGCAGCGGTGGTAGTCGCCGCGCAGGCAGGCGACGCAGGTCGCGCAGGCCGTGTGGAAGCAGCCGAGCACCCGGTCGCCGACGCCGACCCGCTCGACGTCGGGCCCGGCGTCGAGCACCGTGCCGACGAACTCGTGGCCGATCGTGAAGCCGGGCTCGACCGGCACCCGGCCGTGGTAGATGTGCAGGTCCGAGCCGCAGATGCCGCTCGCCTCGACCCGCACCAGCGCGTCGTCGGCGGCCCCGATCTCGGGCTCGGGCTTCTCCTCGATCCGGACCTCGCCCGGCGCTTGAAAGGTGACCGCACGCATGCGGCCGAACCGTATCTAGCCGACGCCGACGCCGTGGACCTGGAAGCGGCCGACGTCGGCCCCCGGGCTCGCCGTCTCGGCGATCCGCGCTTCCAGCGCCAGCTCTTTCTCGAAGTCGGCCTCCTCGCCGTGGCGAAAGGAGACGTCCTTGCCCTCGAGCAGCTCGACGAAGACCTCGACGAAGCGCGCGTCGAGCTGTTTGCCGGCGACCCGCCGCAGCTCCTGGATCGCCTCGTAGCTGGAGACCGGCGAGCGGTAGGAGTCGCGCGCGGTCATCACGTCGTAGGTGTCGGCGACGGAGATGATCCGCGCCAGCTCGGGGATCGCGTCCCCTTCGAGGCCGCGCGGATAGCCCTTGCCGTCGACTCGCTCGTGGTGGGCGAGGATGATCTCGGCGACCGGCCCGTAGCCGTCCAGCGAGGAGACCACCCGCGCGCCCTGCTGCGGATGGCGGCGGATCAGCATCCAGTCTTCGTCGGTCAGCGGCACGTTCGCCTTGAGGATCCGGTCGGGGAGGATGAACTTGCCGATGTCGTGCAGCAGCGCGGCAATGTGGACCAGCTCCTCCTCGCGGCGCGAGTAGCCGGCGCGCTGCGCGATCGCCCGCGAGTAGCGGGCCACCGCGGCGCTGTGGCGGGCGGTCATCTGGTCCCGCAGATCGAGCGTGCGCAGCATCGCGCTCAACATCCCGACCTGGAAGCTGGCGAGCTGCTTGGTGCGGGCCTCGAGCTCCTCGGCCCGCTGCTGAGACAGCAGCAGGGCGCCGAGCAGGTACTGGAAGGTGATCAGCACGATGCCGAACAGGGCGACCCCGGCGATGCCGATCTGGTGGTAGATGAAGGCGACGCCGACTGCCATCAGCGCCGCCGCCAGCTCGGAGGGCAGCACCGGAACCAGGACGTAGCGAACCTTGGGGAAGAAGGCGCTGCGCTCCAAATAGCATTTGTAGAGGCCGATCATCGTGAAGTTGATCGCCAGCGCCAGCAGGAAGGTCGCGAAGACGAGCGTGTAGAAGGAGGGGTCCGCCGCCGTGATCCCGAACCCGCTGGTCGTCTCGTGGAAGGCGATGCCGCCGATCAGCGGGAAGGTGGCGTAGGTGAGGACGTTGTTGAGCAGGTAGTGCGGCGCGTCGCGCCAGCGCGCCCAGCCGACCAGGATCGTCAGGACCCCGATCACCGCGGCCGGCGCGCCGCCGAGCAGGACCATCGCCAGGACGAGGGCGAGGAAGCTGCCGGAGGTCTTCAGGCGGGAGGCGGTTTCGATCGCGGTCAGGTCGCTGAAGACCGAGAAGCCGAGCAGGATCCCGAACAGCGGCAGGTTCCAGTCGGCGGTGCTGCCCCGCAGGATGGCGGCGACGGCGACGGCGGCGAGCAGCACCACCTGCAAGAAGACGATCAGCCGTGTCGGTCTCGTTGCTGGCATGGTGTCGCGCGATCGTGCCCGCGCCCGCGCCGGGGGGCCAGGGAGAGTTCCGTGCGGAAGCGCGGTTCCCTGCGCCTGAAGACGACCGGGCACTTTGCGATATCGCGTTGCACGAACCAAGGTAGACGGTCGAGGCATCCGCAACAAGGCGTCTAATCCAATTGACCAGGAGCTTGCAAATTGCGCAAAAGCAGGCGGAATCGACCTTTAAAAAGCGAAAGACGCCCCGAAGGGCGCCTTTTCGCGCAAACAGAAACTTGCAATAGCGTTTCCGCTTCGTCTAAGTCTTAGTGGCGCCAGCCCATAGCTCTTTCCTTTCCGTTGAAGCCCGAGAACTCATGCACTGCTGTTCAGAACTTGGTTGTTTTGTAGCACAGCTCGGCGGAAAGTTGTGCATCTGCAGGAAATCTTGTGCAGAACTACCTAGAACTTCCGGCCGGTAACTACGCAGAAGTCGCACTCTCGAATGCCCCGCACAGCGCTGATCGACCCACTTCGCAAACCCGCCTTCAGGCGGCTCGCGATCTCCTACGCGGTCAACGAGCTGGGCGACTGGATGGGGATGGTCGCCCTCTCGGTGCTGGTCTTCGACCGCACCGGCAGCGCCCTGGCGACCGCCGGGCTCTTCGTCGGGACCAGATTCGTCCCCGCGGTCCTGGCGCCGGTCCTCGTCGCCCGGGCCGAGCAGCCGCCGCCGCGCCTGGTGCTGCCGGCCCTCTACGCGGGTGAGGCCGCGGCGTTCGCCGCCCTGGCGCTGCTCGCCGCGCACTTCTCGCTCGCCGCGGTGCTCGCGATCGGTGCGATCGACGGTGCGCTGGCGCTGACCGGGCGCAGCCTGACCCGCGCGGTCACGGTCGCGATGTTGGCCTCGGCGGACGAGCTGCGGTCCGGCAACGCGATCCTCAACGTCGCCTTCACCGGCGGCGCTGCCGTCGGCCCCGCCCTCGCCGGCCTCGTCGTCGCCGGTTTCGGCGTGCAGAGCGCGCTCCTGCTCGACGCGGCCTCTTTCTACGCGATCGCCTGGATCCTGCTGACCGCCGGCCGGCTGCCGCGGGCGGCGCCGGACCCCGGGCGCGTGCGCGAGCGCCTGCGCGCCGGGCTCGCCTACATCCGCCGCACGGCGCGGCTGCGCCGGCTGCTGGTCGCCGAGGGGCTCGCCTTCGTCTTCTTCGCCGCCGTCCTGCCGGTCGAGGTGATCTACGCCAAGGAAACCCTCGGCACCGGCGACGCCGGCTACGGCCTGCTGCTGGCGAGCTGGGGCGTCGGGATGGTGCTCGGCAGCGTCGTCTTCGCGACGATCAGGCGGGCGGCGCTGCCCCTTCTGCTGTTCTTCAGCACCCTCACCGTCGGCGTCGGCTACCTAGGCATGGCGGTCGCCCCGGGGCTCGCGGTGGCCTGCGGCGCCGCCGCCGTCGGCGGCGCCGGGAACGGCGTGCAGTGGGTGGCGGCGGTCAGCGCGATCCAGGAGCTGACCGCCGCGAGCATGCAGGCGCGGGTGATGAGCGTGCTCGAATCGACCGGGGCGGCGCTGCCTGGGGTCGGCTTCCTGCTCGGCGGCGCGATCGCGACCCAGTGGACGCCGCGCGCGACTTTCCTCTTCGCCGCGGGCGGGATCTTCGCCCTCGTCGCGATCTTCGCCCTGCTGCTGGGCAGGAAATGGGACGCCGACGGCGCAGAAGTAGCCCCAGGGGAGGTTGACGCCGCCGACGAGATTATGGTGGAGTTAATTCCCGCAGAGGTTCTGTCCAGTCCAAATAGGAGGCCCTGACGTGAAGAAGCTCGGCGCAATGGCGGCGGCTATCGGCTTCATGGCGATCGCGCTGGGTCTCTCCTCCTGCGGCAGCTCCGGCTCCGAAGGCAAGGAAGGCGGCACCCTGAAGGTCACCTACGCCTCCTCCCCCGAATACCTCGATCCGGCCCTCTCCTTCGACCAGGAAGGCTGGACGGCGATGTACGACACCTACATCCCGCCGCTGACCTATGCCCACGCGAGCGGCAAGGCCGGCACCGAAGTCGTTCCCGCGCTTGCCGAGGCGCTGCCGAAGATCAGCAACGGCGGCAAGACCTACACGCTGACGCTCCGCCAGGGCCTCAAGTACTCCGACGGCACTCCGGTCAGGGCCTCCGACGTCAAACGGGCCATCGAACGCACGATCGAGCTCAACTCCTTTGGAGCCAGCCTGTACACCTCGATCGTCGGAGCGACGAAGTTCCAGGAAACGAAGTCCGGCGGGATCCCGGGGATCGAGACCGACGACAAGACCGGCAGGATCGCGATCGACCTGACCGCGCCCAGCGGCAGCTTCACCAACGACCTCGGGCTGATGTTCGCCGCTCCGGTGCCTCCGGACACGCCCGCGAAGAACCTCACGGCGAACCCTCCTCCGGCGACCGGGCCCTACGTGATCGTCAAGTCCGAACCGGGCCGGGGCTGGTCCTACGCCCGCAACCCGCAGTGGGCGAAGAACAACGCCAAGCTGGTCCCGAGCGTCCCCGGCGGCCACGTCGACAAGATCGACGTCAAGATCGTCCGCAACCCCTCCACCCAGGTCAACGAAATCGAACGGGGCAAGTCCGACTGGATGCAGACGACGCTCCCCGCCAACGTCTACAGCCAGGTGAAGAGCAAGTTCGAAGGGACGCAGTTCCGGGTCGAGCCGTCGCTCCTCAACTACTTCTTCTGGATGAACACGACGAGGCCGCCGTTCGACGACCTGAAGGTACGACAGGCGGTCAACTACGCGGTCAACGGCGAAGCCCTGGAACGGATCTACGCCGGCTCGCTGCAGGCAGGTCAGCAGGTTCTGCCGCCGGGGATGCCGGGCTACAAGGAGTTCGAACTGTATCCGTACGACCTCGCGAAGGCGAAGAAGCTGATCGCCGAAGCGAACCCCGGCGACCGCAACATCACGGTCTGGACCGATGACGAAAGCCCGAACAACGAAGCCGGCGCCTACTACGAAAGCGTGCTGAACAAGCTCGGCTTCCACGCGAAGCTGAAGGAAGTCAACGCCGAAGACTATTTCACGCTGATCGGCAACAGGTCAACGCCCGACCTCGACACCGGCTGGGCCGACTGGCTCCCGGAATTCCCGAACCCGAACGCCTTCTTCCAGCCGCTGTTCTCCGGCGAAAGCATCCAGCCGACCGGCAATACCAACCTTGCCGAAATCGACGATCCGGCGCTGAACGCGAAGATCAAGAAGCTCGGCGAACAGCCGCTCGGGCCCGAACAGGAAGCCGAATACGCGCAGCTCGATCGGGAAGTCATGGAACAGGCGCCGCTGGCGCCCTACGGGACGCGCACGCTCTCGACCTTCGTCTCCAGCGCGATCGATCTCGAAAAGGTCGTCTTCAACCCGACCTTCGGGCAGGATCTGACCAGCTTCCAGTTCAAGTAGCCGGGGAGCCGCCGCGGCCGAGATCACAATAGGCCGGTGGCGGCCGAGTCCTCACCCTGGCGACTGGCGCTGAGGCGGTTGCGCCGCAACCGCGTGGCCATCGCCTTCCTCGCGCTGTTCGTCCTGATCGCCGCCTTCGTCCTCGCCGCACCGCTGTGGGCGGAAGATGTCGCCCACACCGGCCCCAACGCGACGCACACGCTGGAAAAGATCGAAGTCGGCGGCGAAAAGCGCGACGTCGTCAACCCCGAAGGCCAGCCGATCGGACCGGTCTGGCTCGGCGCCGACGGGCGGTTCTTCCTCGGCGCCGACGGGCGGCTCGGCCGCGACGAGATGGTGCGGCTGATGTACGGCGGGCGCACCTCGCTCCTGATCGGCTTCGCCTCGGCGCTGATCACGACCCTGCTAGCCGTTTCCCTCGCCCTCCTGGCCGGCTACCGCCGCGGCTGGGTCGACACCCTGATCTCGCGGACGCTGGACGTGGTCTGGGCCTTCCCGGTTCTGCTGCTGGCGATCGCCCTCGGCGTCGCCCTCGCCGTCGGCGGCCTGAAGGTCGGCCCGCTCGAGATCTCCGGCGGCTCGCTCTGGATTCCGATCCTGATCATCGGCTTCGTGATGACGCCCTACATGGCGCGGCCGCTCCGCGGCGAGGTGCTCTCGCTGCGGGAGAAGGAGTTCGTCGAGGCGGCGGTCGCCCAGGGGGCGGGACCGCTGCGGGTGATGCTCGGCGAGATCCTGCCCAACCTGCAGTCGACGATCATCGTCTTCTTCACCCTCAACATCGCCAACAACATGCTGCTCGAGGCGGGCCTCTCGTTCCTCGGCGTCGGGGTGCAGCCGCCCAACGCCTCCTGGGGGTCGATGATCGCGACCGGCTTCGAACTGATCTCCACCGCGCCGCTGCTGACGATCGTCCCGGGCTCGATGATCCTGCTCACGGTCCTCTCGCTGAACGTCTTCGGCGACGGCCTGCGCGACGCGCTCGACCCGAAGTCGAAGCTGCGCCTGGAGGCGCACGCGGGCGTCGCCGAGCCGGAGGGCACGGCCGTCTGATGGCCCG
The DNA here is from genome assembly GCA_963702955.1 of uncultured Solirubrobacterales bacterium. Taxonomy (GTDB): domain Bacteria; phylum Actinomycetota; class Thermoleophilia; order Solirubrobacterales; family 70-9; genus VRUE01. The sequence goes on from OY969774.1 coordinate 1,427,162, forward strand.
CTTCGCGCTGCGGCGCCTGCTGGGCATGGCGGCGGTGCTGTTCGCGGTCTCGGTGCTGACCTTCCTGATCTTCAACGTGATCCCCAACTCCGACCCGGCGGTGCGGCTGGCGGGGCGCAACCCGACTCCCCAGCTGGTCGCCGGCATCACCGAGGAATGGGGCTTCGACAAGTCGCTGCCGCAGCAGTACCTGACGATGATGGGGAAGATCTTCGGCGGCAGCGCGATCTCCTACACGACGCGCGAAAACGTTGACGAACGGATCGTCGAAGGGATCCCCGCCACCTTCTCGCTCTGCCTCGGCGCCGCCGTCATCTGGATGTTCTTCGGGATCCTCTTCGGCTACCTCTCCGCGGTGCGGGCCGGAGGCATGCTCGACCGGGTGTTGACGATCGTCGCCGTCGCCGGGATCTCGATGCCGGTCTTCTGGCTGGCGGCGATCCTGCTCAACTACCTGAGCTACAAGACCCAGCTCTTCCCCTCCGGGGAATACGTCGAATTCACGGCCGACCCGCTCGAATGGGCCTACCACCTGATCCTCCCCTGGACCACGCTGGCGATCCTCTACGTCGGCTTCTACAGCCGCGTCCTGCGCGCCAACATGCTCGACGCGATGAACGAGGACTACGTCCGCACCGCGCGGGCGAAGGGGCTGAGCGAGCGCCGGGTGATGACGCGCCACGTGCTGCGCAACTCGCTGATCCCGATCGTCACCCTTTTCGGCCTCGACGTCGGCGCGCTGCTCGGTGGCGCAATCCTGATCGAAGCGATCTTCAGCCTCAACGGCGTCGGCCAGTACGCCTACGAATCGCTGCGCAACTTCGACCTGCCGCCGATCATGGCGATCACCCTGTTCGGCGCCTTCTTCGTCGTCCTCTTCAACGCCCTCGTCAACATCGCCTACGCGCGGCTCGACCCGCGGGTGCGACTCGGGGACTCGGCGCAGTGAGCGCGGAGGGACGGTGAGCGCGCCGCTGCTGAGCGTCCGCGACCTGCGGGTCGACTTCGCCACCGAAGGCGGGCCGGTGCAGGCGGTCGACAGCGTCTCCTTCGACCTCTTGCCCGGCGAGGTGCTGGCGATCGTCGGCGAGTCGGGCGCGGGCAAGAGCGTCACCGCGCAGACGATCATCGGCCTGACCCGCTCGCCGAACGCACGGATCGAGGGCTCGGTCGAGATCGGCGGCGAGGAGCTGCTCGAGGCGAGCGAGGCGCAGCTGCGCCGCTTCCGCGGCGAGCGAATCGGAATCGTCTTCCAGGACCCGATGACCTCGCTCAACCCCGTCTACCGGGTCGGCGAGCAGATCGCCGAGGCGATCCGCGCCCACCGGGACGAGAGCAAGCCGGAGGCGCGCAGGCGGGCGATCGAGCTGCTCGACTCGGTCGGCATCGCCGACGCCGAGCGCCGCGTCAACGACTACCCGCACGAGTTCTCCGGCGGGATGCGGCAGCGGGCGATGATCGCGATGGCGCTGGCGCTCGAGCCCGACGTGCTGATCGCCGACGAGCCGACCACCGCCCTCGACGTGACGATCCAGGCGCAGATCCTCGACCTGCTGGCCCGGCTCAACCGCGAGCGCGAGTTGGCGACGATCCTGATCACCCACGACCTCGGCGTGGTCGCCGAAGTCGCCGACCGGGTGCTGGTGATGTACGCCGGGAAGGTGGTCGAGGAGGGAGCGCTCGACGAGATCTTCTACGACCCCCAGCACCCCTACACCTGGGGCCTGCTCGGCTCGCTGACCCGGATCGACCGGCCGCGACCGCGGCGGCTGCCGCAGATCGGCGGCGCCCCGCCCTCGCTGCTCGACCTGCCGCCGGGCTGCGCCTTCCAGCCGCGCTGCCCGCACGCCTTCGACCGCTGTGCCGAGCCGCCGGGGCTGGACGCCCGCCTGCCCGAGGCGCCGGAGCACCGCGACCGCTGCCGGCTCGACCCCGAGCAGAAGCGCGAACGCCGCCAGGTCGGGGGCCGGATCGGCCTGGAGGAGCCGGCATGACCCCCAAACCCCCCGCCGATGGGCGGGAGAATCTGCTCGAGGTCGAGGGGCTGGTCGTGCACTTTCCGGTTCGGCGGGGGCTGCTGATCGACCGCGAGGTTGACCGGGTGCGGGCGGTCGACGGCGTCAGCTTCAACCTCGCCCGCGGCGAGACCCTCGGCCTGGTCGGCGAGTCGGGCAGTGGCAAGTCGACCCTCTGCCGGGCGATCCTGCAACTGCTGAAGCCGACCGCCGGCTCGGTCCGCTTCGAGGGGCGTGAGATCGCCGGGCTGTCGCGCCGCCGGATGCGGCCGCTGCGGCGCGAGATGCAGATGGTCTTCCAGGACACCCACTCCTCGCTCAACCCGCGCAAGCGGATCGGCCGGATCGTCGGCGAACCGCTGCGCCTGCAGGGGGAGGCGTCCGGGGCCGAGCTGCGCCGCCGGGTCCAGGAGCTGCTGGAGCGGGTCGGCCTCTCGCCCGAGCACTACGACCGCTTCCCGCACGAGTTCTCGGGCGGCCAGCGCCAGCGGGTCGGCATCGCCCGCGCCCTGGCGCTGCGGCCGAAGCTGATCGTCGCCGACGAGCCGGTCTCGGCGCTCGACGTCTCGATCCGCGCCCAGATCGTCAACCTGCTCGACGACCTCCAGGACGAGTTCGGCCTCACCTACCTCTTCGTCGCCCACGACATCGGCGTCGTCCGCCACGTCTCCGACCGGATCGCCGTCATGAACGACGGCAAGATCGTCGAGGAAGACGAGGCCGACCGGGTCTGCGAGCGGCCGTCCGACCCGTATACGAAGACGTTGCTGGCGGCGGTGCCGATCCCCGACCCGCACGAGAGCCGCGAGCGGCGGAGCGCGGCGGGACGGTGAGCCTGCCGCTCTCGCCACCGATCGCGCCGCAGCTGGCGCTGACCCGAAAGAAGCTGCCAGAGGACGGGGAGTGGGCCTACGAGCAGAAGCTCGACGGCTTCCGGGCGATCGTCTTCGTCAACGGCGGCGACGTCTACATCCAGTCGCGCGGCGCCAAATCGCTGGGCCGCTACTTCCCCGAGCTGCGCTTCGCGCCCGGCCGCTACGTGCTCGACGGCGAGCTGGTCATCCGCGACGCCGACGGCAAGCTCGAATTCGACGCCCTGCAGAGCCGCATCCACCCGGCCGAGTCGCGGATAACGCTGCTCGCGAAGGAGATCCCGGCCGGCTACGTCGCCTTCGACCTGCTCGCCGAGGAGGACGAGTCGCTGCTGGAGGCGCCGTTCGCCGAGCGGCGGGCGCGGCTCGAGGCGCTGGCCGAGCGCACCGGCGTCGAGCTGTCGGTCCTCTCGCGCGACACCGAGCAGGCCGAGGAGTGGCTGCGCAGCACCGAGGGGACGATGGCGAAGCAGCTCGACGCCCGCTACGAGCCCGGCAAGCGGCGCGGGATGGCGAAGGTCAAGCGCGAGCGCGAGATCGACTGCATCGTGATGGGCTGGCGACCGGGCAAAGAGGAGGGGACGGTCGGCTCGCTGATCCTCGGGCTCTACGACGGCGACGAGCTGCGCTCGGTCGGCCACATCTCCGGCTTCAGCGCGGCGGCCAAACGGGCGATGCCCGAGATGCTGGCGCCGCTGGAGACGGGCCAGAGCGGCACCGCGGAGCCGAGCCGGTGGACCGGTGGGCGCGACCTCGGGTGGGTCGCGTTGCGGCCCGAGCTGGTGATCGAAGTCGGCTATGACCACGCAGCTTCCGGCCGAATTCGGCACGGGGCTCGCTTCCGACGCTTCCGAGATGACAAAGCGCCTCGCGAGTGCACGTTCGATCTGTTGGACGAAGGCTAGAAGAGCGAGTTCTGTGTAGGTGGGGGAGGAGCGGGGGTCTCCTGCTCCTCCCTACCGGCACGAGTCCTTCCCCACCCCTTGACGGCGCGGGTCACGCGGGAACGGAGGGGAGCTGGTAGGTAGGCCCGGCCGTTGGTGTAGAGCTGCTCGTAGCGGGGGATCAGGTCGGGGCGTTTGGCTTGCAGCCAGGCGAAGAAGACGTCTCTCACCTCGTCGCGGAGGTGGAGGGCTACGCCGCCCAGGAAGGTGGCGTTTGCTTCTTTGGCGCGGTCGACGATTGGTTGGACTTGGGCCGGGTCGTCGTTTATTCCCGGCATCAGCGGGGCTATGAGGACGCCGGAGTCGATGCCTCGGCGGCGCAGCTCGGCTACGGCGTCGAGGCGGGCCGACGGGCTGGGGGTGTGCGGCTCGGTCGCCCGCCAGGCCCGCTCGTCGAGGGTCGGGACGGAGAGGTTCACGGAGACGGGCAGGCGCTTCGCCATGTGGGCGAAGATCTCGATGTCGCGGAGGACCAGCGGCGACTTGGTCAGCACCGATACCGGCGTCTCCGCCTGCTCCAGGGCGGCGAGGATCTCGGGCATCATCCGGTAGCGGCTCTCGACCCACTGGTAGGGGTCGGTGTTGGTCCCCAGCGCGACCAGCTCCCGCCGCCAGCTCGGCCTCGCCAGCTCGGCCCGCAGCAGCTCCGGCACGTTGACCTTGACGACGATCTCCCGCTCGAAGTCGCGCCCGGCGTTCAGGTCGAGATAGGTATGGGTTCTCCTGGCGAAGCAGAAGACACAGGCATGCGTGCACCCTCGGTAGGGATTGATCGTCCAGCCGAATCCGTAGCGCCCGCCGGGCACGCGGTTCAGCGCCGAGCGGGCGCGGACCTCGTGGAAGTTGATCCCCATCGCCTCCGGGGCGTCGAAGGTGCGCACGACGGTACCGTCGCCGACACCCGGCAACCGCAGGTCGTTCTCGACTCGCTGCTCGTCCCAGCGCATGCGAACATACGTTCGCATGACGGTAGGACGGCAGCGGAACTTAGATGCTGGAGCCTGTCTCGTCGCGCTTGAACGCTTCGAGCTGGGCGAGGGCTTTGGCCCGCGCTTTGGCTCGCAGGGGCGGCAGCAGGGCGACCAGGGTGCCGCTCGGGCCGAGCGCCTGCCGGGCCCAGCGGCGGAAGTCGAAATCGTCAACGTGGTCGGCGATCAGGCCGTCGGCGAAGCGAAAGCTCGCCTGGATGTCGTTGACCACGGGGCGGCCGGTCGAGAACGTGTAGCGGGCGATCCAGTGGGCCGAGCCGGACGTCTCGTCGGCCTCGTGCTCGCGCAGCTCGATCTCGAGGTCGGTGGCGCGGCTGGTCAGCATCCGCCACATCGCGCCGACGTCGGCCCCCTGGAGGTCGCCGAAAGCCGGGTCGTGGAAATGGGCGTCCGGCGCGTAGCAGGCCGTCATCGCAGCGCCGTTGCACTGGCCGAAGGCCTCGTAGAAGCGCTCGATGGTCTCGCGGTTCGCCTCTGCACCCACGCCGTCCACCCTAGCCGCTTCCCGCAGATCTCGAGACGAAGGCGAGTGCGAGCCACCTGCTACCGTAATTAACGTGAACGTAAGAAATAGGTTCTCGGGCGTGGTCGGGGTCGAGGCCGACCACGAGCACTACAAGTGGTGGGCGCTGACCTGCACCAGCCTCGGGATGCTGCTGGTGGCGACCAACTCGGGCACGCTGATCATCGCCCTGCCCGACCTCGAGCGCTCGCTCGGCACCAGCCTGCTGGAACTGGTCTGGGTGATCCTCGCCTACATGATCGCCTCGACCGTGCTGGTCCTCACCGCGGGCCGGCTCTCCGACCTGTTCGGCCGCAAGCGGGCCTTCGTCGGCGCCTTCGGGGTCTTCGCCGTCGCCTCGCTCGGCGCCGGCTTCTCGGCCGACGGCACCCAGCTGATCCTCTGGCGGATCCTGCAAGGCATCGGCGGCGCCTTCATCTTCGCCAACGGCCCGGCCCTGGTCACCGACGCCTTCCCGCGCGAGCAGCTCGGGCTGGCGATGGGGACCAACACGATGGTCGCCGCGATCGGCCTGGTGATCGGCCCCGTGCTCGGCGGCGCCCTGGTGGCGATCGCCTGGCAGTGGGTCTTCTGGTTCAACGTCCCCCTGGCCCTCGCCGGCGCCGCCTGGGGCGCCCTGATCCTGCGCGATCTCTCACGCCGCGACACCGTTCGCGGCTTCGACCTGGCCGGCACGCTGACCTTCGTCATCGGCCTCACCGGGCTCGTCTACGGGATCTCACGCGGCGGCATCTCCGGCTGGAACGACACGCTGGTGATCGCCGGCCTGGTCCTCGCCGTCGTGCTGCTGCCGCTGTTCGTCCTGATCGAGCACCGCGGCCGGGCGCCGATGCTCGACCTCTCGATCTTCCGCAACCGAATGTTCGCCGCGGCGACCGGCGCCGCCTTCATCAACGGGCTCTCCCGTTTCGCCCTGATGTTCATCTTCGTCTTCTACTTCCAGGGCGCCCAGGGCGACGACCCGATCACCGCCGGGATCAAGCTGGCGCCGATGGCGCTGGGCATGCTGGTCGCTTCTCCGCTCGCCGGCATCTGGGCCGACCGCCACGGATCGCGGACGCTGGCGGCGCTGGGAATGCTGGTCAGCGGCGTCGCGCTCGCGCTGATGACCACCCTGCAGGCCGACAGCCCCTACTGGCAGAGCATGCTCTGGCTGGCCCTGGTCGGGGTCGGCTCGGGGATGTTCAACTCGCCCAACACCGCGGCGATGATGGGCGCGGTCCCGGTCAACCGCCGCGGCATCGCCGCCGGCGCCCGCACGATGCTGCAGAACACCGGCGCGGTGATCTCGATCGCCTTCGTCCTCGCCGTGGTCACGGCCGCGGTGCCGAAGCCGGTCCTGTTCGCGATCTTCTCCGGCCTCGCCGCCGGCCTCTCCAGCGCTCAACTGCAGCCGTTCATCGACAACATGCACACCGCTCTCTGGGTGCTGGCGATCGTCTCCGCGATCGGCGCCGGCGTCTCGATGCTGCGGCCGGCGCACACGACCGCCCCCGCGCCCGAGCGCGACCGCGTCCCCCCCGCCCGCGCCTTCGAGGAGGCGATCGCCGAGGAGATCGAGGCGACTCCGTGAGCGCCGAGACCCCGAAGGGCGGCCTGCGGATCGGCGACGTGGCGAAGCTGGCCGGCACCACGCCCCGGACGATCCGCTACTACGAGGAGATCGGCCTGCTGCCCGCGGCCGGCGACCGCGAGCCGGGCGTCCATCGCACCTACGACGCAGCCGACGTCGAACGGCTGACCGAGCTGCTGCGCCTCAAGGACCTGCTCGGCGTCTCGCTGGAGGAGCTGAAGGAGCTGCACACCGGCAAGCTGCTCGAGCTGGTGCGCCGTCGGCGCGAGGAGATCGCGAAGCTGGAGCAGGAACTGCTGGCGAAGCGCTAGCGGGTCCAGAACCTCATACGCTCTGCTCCTCGAAGTGCTTGCTGAGCATCGTCACCTGGCCCTGGTAGTTGGAGCCGAGGTCCGCTCCGTATAGCCGCTCGGCCGGGGCGCTGGTCCGCTCCAAGGCCAGCTTGCAGACCGGCTGGCGGTGCTCGACCATGAAGGAGACGTCGCGGGCGCGCACCTCGAGCGCCGCACGGCTGCCGTGCCGCCCGCCGACCGGGTCATAGCCGAAGCCGGGGTCGAAGAAGCCGGCGTAGTGGGTGCGCAGCTCGCCGGCGGTCGGGTCGTAGGCCATCATCTCGGCGGCGATCTGCGGCGGGATGCAGACGCCCTCGGCCGAGAGCAGCAGGTAGAAGATCTCCGGCTCGAGCACGATCCGCCCGCCCGGCTCGGGGTAGACCGGGTCCCAGTAGTCGGTCCAGCGGTAGGCGCGGATCCGAGAGAGGTCGATCGGCAGGCTGTTCTTCTTCGCCCGGTAGCCGACGATGCGGTCGCTCGGCCCGGAGAGGTCGACGCTGAGGAAGAGGCCGTCGGCGAGCGCCAGCTCCGACTCGCGCAGGGCGTGCGAGTCGAGGTAGAGCAGCGGGAACTCGTCCTGCAGGTCGCGGATCTCGGCGTCGCTCAGCCGCACCTCGCCGTGGGCCAGCCGCAGCTGGTTGAGCGAGAGGCCGGTCTGCACCTGGATCGCGAACGAGCGCGGCACGACCTCGAGGTAGAGCCGCCCGCGGTAGCCGGGGCGGATCTCGTCGAAGCGGTGGTGGCGGTCGGTCAGCACCCTGGTGAAGACGTCGAGCCGCCCGGTCGAGCTCTTCGGGTTGGCCTTCGCCCGCACGTCATCGGGCAGCGCCAGCTCCTCGATCAGCGGCACCAGGTACGGGCGGTCGCGCTCCAGCACCGCGCCGTCGCGCAGGTCAACCCTCTGGAAGGCGAGCCCCTCGATCTTCTCCTCGACCGTCGATTCGACGTCGGGGAGGAAGCTGCAGCGCAGCGCCCAGGCGAAGTCGCCCAGCCGCAGGTCGATGCTGGCGGGCTGGATCGACTCGGGCCGGATCCGGTACTCGCCGGAGCTGACCCATTCCGCCTCGACCGCCTCGCTCAGCGCCTGCGAGGGCAGCACCCCGGCACTCGCCAGGGACCCCGCCGCCGCAGCCTGGCGCTCGGCCGCTCTCGCCGCATCGCTCATCTGGTCGAGATTATGCGGCGTGCCTCGGCGGTGCCGAGGTAGGGCGTGAGCGCAAACTCCGCGATGTCCGGGAAGAATCGCTCCAGCTGCTCCGCCTCGCCCGCCAGCACGTGACGGCCGAGCAGCGAGGCGATCCCGCCGACCACCGCCTCGTCCGCCGCTTCCGGCGGCCGCCCGGCGCCGGCTCGCCGCGGCGCGCCGTCGCGTAGCAGCGGCACGAAGCTCTGCACCGCCACCAGGAAGCGGTCGTAGACGTCAGGCCCCGCCCGCAGGCCCTCGACCAGCAGCAGGTTCGCGCAGCCGGGCTCATGCGCCAGCCAGGCGAGGGCGACCTCGATTCCGGCGCAGACCCGCTCCGCCCAACCCATGCGCTTGGCGCAGACGCCGACAACCTCCATTCGCAGTCGCTCGGCCGCGTCGTCGTAGGCGGCGAGGAAGCAGGCGTCCTTGCTGGCGAAGTGACGGTAGAAGTCGCTCTTGGAGACGTGCGCCTGGCTGCCGATCTCCGCGACGGTCGTCTTGTCGTAGCCGTTCTCGTCGAGCGTCGCGGAGATCGCGACGAGCAGGCGCTCGCGCTGGTTCTGGGCGACGTACTCGCGAGTGAGGCCGTGGCGACCACGAGGCAGGCGGCTCATCGGTGCTGCAGTCTGCCAGCGCTCGGGCTTACTTGTCTGCTGCCTTCGCGGCGCCTTTCGCGCCAACCCGCAAATACGGGGCGATCATGAACTCGGTCAGCTCCGGCAGGAGATCCACGGCAGCGGCGGTCCGGCCACGGCGAATCTGCTGGTAGACGATCCAGGCGACGCCGCCGACCAGCGTCTCGTCGATCGTTTCCGGCAGCCTCCCGTCCTCGGGCGTGCTCGCCTGCGCCATCTCGACGAGTTCCTGCAGGGCGTCCTCGTAGCGCTTGGTCGCCGCAGGGGTGGCGGAGAGCGCCTCGATCATGCACATCCGCGCCAGGCTGGGGTTTTCGGCGACGTAGCCGAGGAAGGCGGCGAGCCCGGCCTCGATGCGCTTCTGCCAGCCGCCGTCGACCTCGGCGCAGCTCGCTTCGATCCGCTCGACAACCTCCTCGTGGGCGGAGTCGAAGGCAGCGAGGAAGACCTCCTCCTTGCCTTCGAAGTTGTCGTACAACGTTTTCCGCGCCACGCCGGCGCGTTTGACGATGTCGGAGATCTTCGTCGCCTCGTAGCCCTGTTCCGCTGTCAGCTCGGCCAGGGCGTCCATGATCCTGCGCCGCTTGTGCTGGGCGATGAACTCGCGCGGCAGCGGCGGCCGGCTCGACGCGACCGCGGGGACGGGCGTCGTCGCGGTCCCTGCTTTCCCCCGTGGCGGCATGAGGGCAGGATACCTCCGGAACGGAAAAGGCAAAGCACGTCGGCTACTTGTTTGATACCGTGCGGTGGCCTCTCTAGTTTCTAGTAGAAACGGAAGGGTTCCTATGCCACAAGAGAGGATCGTCCTAAGCCAGGAGAAGCTGTCCAGCGCGGTCGGGGACCGCTGGTCCGAAGACGAACTCAGCGAAGCCGTGGCGCTGCTGACCAGGGCTGACGGTCGCTTTCCAGCCGGCGTCAGGACGCTCCCCCCCGACCTGGTCAGGGCGGTGCAGCGGGAGCGGCTTCTCGCCGCGATGGTCAGCACCGTGACCGAGATCGGCTACCGGGCGCTGACCGTGCAGGACATTCTCAGCCGCGCCGGCGTCTCGCGCCCCACCTTCTACGAGCAGTTCGAGGACAAGGAGGACTGCTTTCTCGCAGCCTTCGACGCGGGTGCAGAGGGACTGCGCGAGCGGCTGCAGCTCGCCGTCGCAGCGGCCGAGCCGAACTGGCGGGACCGTCTGCGGGCCGGCCTCTTCGAGCTGGTGCGGTTCATCGCCGAGGAGCCGGAAGCGGCTCGCACCGTGATCGTCGAGGCGCGCGCCTCCAGCCCGGCCGGGCTGCAGCGCCGCGACGACCTGCTTGACTCCTTCGCCACCTGCATCGACGATCTGGTCCGGGAAGAGCTGGCGGAGCCACCCTCGGCGATCGCCGCCGCCGGCGTCGTCGGCGGGATCGAATCGGTGCTCTACGCCCGCCTGCAGAAGGGCGAAGCCTCCGACCTCGAGTCGCTGGTCCCCTCGCTGATGTACTTCGCGGTGCTCGCCTACGCCGGCCAGGAGGCCGCCGCGGACGAGCTCGACGGCGCCGCACTCGCCTGAGCGCCCGCCCCCGCGCTCAGCGCCGCCGCCGCTTGCCGCCCTGCTTGCCGCGCCGGGCGGCGACCCGCAGCGTCCGCTCGCTCTCCTTCTCGATCGCCTCCCCCATCGCGAGCTGAAACGTCGCCAGCAGGGCGCCGGCGGCGAGCGGCCGCATCCGTTCGAGCGCCTCGCTCATCTTCGGCCAGTCGCGCTCCGGCCGGCCCGCTTCGTCGAACGGCTGCCAGATCTCCTTCACGAACAGCTCGACGAAGGCCCGCGCGACCCCATCGGCGTGGCGTCGCAGCCGCTCGGCGGTGGCGATCGAGCCCTCCGGCCCGATCCCGAGCTCGGCCAGCTCCGCCGCCGCCCGCAGAAGCCTTGGGCTGATCACCTCGACCCGGCCGTCCGGCAGCGTCCGGAAGACGCTCAGCTTTTCCGCCCGCCGCAGCAGCTTCGGGTCGGGGTTCTCGCCCCAGACCCGGGCCAGCTCCTCGGCGTCGAAGATCTCCGGCGCCTCGTCTTCGAAGGGGGCGCGCAGGGCGCGGGTGAAGTCGAAGATCGCCGAGGCGTGGCCGTCGCCGCTGTCGAGCACCCGCCGGATCGCCTCGAGGTTGAGGCCGTCGGCCTGCATCTCGCGGGTCAGTGCGATCCGCGCGACGTGCTCATCGCTGTAGTAGCCGGTGCGGCCACGGACGACCGGCGGCGGCAGCAGGCCGCGGGTCTGGTGGGCGCGGATATTGCGGACGGTCATCCCGGTCCGCTCCGCCAGCTCGCGGATCGTCATCTCGCCCTCGGCCGGCTTCGAGCTCATCGGCGAACCCTCATCGGAGCCATGGTAAGGACCTAACCGTGAAGCGGCAGGCGCCGGCCGTTGATCTCGTCCGCCGCGTCGGAGCAGAGGAAGGCGATCGCCTCGGCGATGTGCTCGGCCGGGGTGAAGGTGGCGAAGTCGCCCTCGGGGTCCGCTGCGCGCATCTGCGCGGTGAGGATCGCCTCGACGACGACGATGTTCGCGGTCGCCGAGCCGCCGGCGAAGCCGTCGGCCAGGGCCAGCGTCCAGGCCTCGGCGGCGGCCTTCGCGGCGGCGTAGGAGGCGCTGCCGTTCGACGGCGCCTGCGCCTGCTTGGCGGAGACGAGGACGAAGCGGCCGTGCTGGGCGGCGGTGAGGGCATCGTGGAAGGCGCGGCTGGTGTGCTGGACGGTACGGATCAGCAGGTCGTGCAGCAGGTCCCAGTCGGCGAGCGGCGCCTCGTGCAGCGGCTGCCCGCCGCGCCAGCCGCCGACCAGATGCAGGAGGCCGTCAACCCGACCGAAGCGCCCAAGCAGGGCCGTGCACCAGGCCCGGGTCGCATCTTCGTCGAGCAGGTCGACAGCACGACCGTCCCAGCGCTCCGCGGGCAAAGCAAGCTCGGCGCCGATCTCCGCCAGCCGCTCCTCGCTGCGGTCGGTCCCGGCAATCGTCGCTCCCGCCGCGGCAAGCCGAGCCGCAACGACCGGCCCCAATCCCCCGCCGATGCCGGCGATGGCGAAGACGCGCCCTTCGAGGTCGCTCATACAGCCGACGCTACCGCAGCCGGCGGGGGCTCGACTCGTTCGAGCACGACGCGGCCATCGCCCTCGCTTCGCACCAAGAGGCGATCGTCCTCTTCGAAACCTGCCTCCGCACACGCGGCCTGGGGGATCGTCACCCGGCGTTTCTGGTTGATGATCGCTTCGCCCCTTTGCCCGAGCGAGCGCTCGTATTTCGATGGTGGAAAGCCGGTCCTGAGGCGAAATGGGGGAGGCAGGATTCGAACCTGCGAAGGCAGAGCCGGACGATTTACAGTCGCCATCCGTTGACCGCTTGGATACTCCCCCGATGCGGCTCGTGATTCTATAGCTGAGCTCATTTCGTACACGAGGTTCTCGATCGAGCCGCCGGGCTCGATCTCGAACTCCGAATACTTCGGGCCCCCCAGCGTTATCGAACTTCGGGCCTCGAGCATTGTGGACGGGATGAACCACCTGCGACCGTCGCCCGTCAGAACAAAGAGATAGTCGAAGCGACTTGGGTCAACCTTCTTCTCTATGCCATTCCAACTCCGGTTACCGCCACTTGTGGCCAGCGTCACTGCGCTGCGCTTGTGCTTCTCCGGAGTAGTCAAGCGCTGAGTCGAAGTCTTGACTTGAATCCGGAGCAGCCGTTCATTGACGTAGGCAACCAGATCGAAGTCGGAGCTATGGCCGATCGGAGCCAATACCACGGCGCCCGTCCTCGTCAGCCACTCAATGGCGGATGCCTCCCCGATATCTCCCTGCTGGCGCCGGTTGATCCTCCGCTCCATAGAGCGAACATACGCTCTATGGAAGACGGAAAGTTTCGCCAGGTCGGCGCGGCTCAAACGCTGCGATGAGATACTCGGCCGATGTTCGGCGACCGGTTCTACTCGAAGATCTCACAGTCGATGGGGGCTACCGGGCTGCGCTGGACCGGCAGGCTGAACATCCCGCTCTACCGGCTCAGCGGGGGTCGGATCGGCGGTCGTGTCGGCAAGGCGCCGGTGCTGCTGCTGACCACGACCGGCCGCAAGTCCGGACAGGCCCGCACGGCGCCCGTCGTCTACCTGGGCGACGGCGAGAACCTGGTCGTGATCGGCTCCAACGCCGGCCACAGCCGTACCCCGGCCTGGTCGCTCAACCTGAAGGCGAACCCCGAGGCCGAGGTCGAGGTTGGGCGCAGGAAGCTGCCGGTCCGCGCCCGGATCGCCGAGGGTGAGGAGCGAGCCGACCTATGGCGCAAGCACAACGAGCAGTACTCGGGCTTCGACGAATATGAGGCGCGGACCGACCGCGACATCGCCCTCTTCGTGCTCGAGCCGCGCTAACTCGCCTCGCGGAGCATCTGCGCCTCCGGCAGGCGCTGCAGCTTTTTCAGCGTGTTGTTCTCGATCTGGCGGATCCGCTCGCGGGTGACGCCGAATGTGTTGCCGACTTCCTCCAGCGTCAGCGGCTCCGCGCCGGTCAGGCCGTAGCGCAGCTCGATCACCTGGCGCTCGCGTTCGGGCAGCGCCTGCAGCGCCTTCTGCACACCCTCCTTCTGCAGGTGTTCGCTCGCCTCTTCGAACGGCTCGGCGACGGTGTCGTCGGCGACGAAGTCGCCCAGCTCGGAGTCGTCCTCGTCGCCCACCGATTTCTCCAGCGAGATCGGCAGCTGGGCGACACGGAGGATCTCCCGCACTTCGGCGAGCGGCCAGCGCAGCTCCTCGGCGATCTCTTCGGGCTCGGGCTCGCGGCCCAGACGTTGGACGAGCTGGCGCTCGACGTGGGCGACGCGGTTCAACTTCTCGACCATGTGGACCGGAATCCGGATCGTCCGCGCCTTGTCGGCGATAGCCCGCGTCACCGCCTGCCGGATCCACCAGGTCGCATAGGTCGAGAACTTGTAGCCGCGGCGGTAGTCGAACTTCTCGACCGCCCGGATCAAGCCCAGCGAGCCCTCCTGGATCAGGTCGAGAAAGCTGAGGCCACGGCCCAGATAGCCTTTGGCGATCGAGACGACCAGCCGCAGGTTGGCCTCGACCATCTGCCGCTTGGCGATCATGTCCCCGCGCTCGATCCGCTTCGCCAGTTCGACCTCCTGCGAAGCGGTGAGCAGCTCGACCCGACCGATCGAGCGCAGGTAGAGGCGCAGCGAGTCGAGGCTCGGTTCGATCGTCAGGTCGAGCTCCTGTTTGCGCGGCTGACCGTTGGCGGCCTCGGCGCGCTGCTCCTTGTAGGCGCTGACGCCGTCCTCGGCGATCACTTCGACACCGTGCTCGACCAGATGGGCATGCAGGGCGGCGACCTGCTCCTTGGTCACCTCCACCTCCTCCAGTGTGCCGGCGATGTGCTCGAAGGTCAGGTAGCCACGCTCGTGACCGAGCGCGATCAGCGCTTGGAGCTCCTGTGGCCCCGCCACCGGCTGAGCATCGGAATCCTGGTTCAGTCCCTGCGGGACCGTCTCCAACGGCTCGATCTCACTGCCTCCGTAACCCTGGTTCCCCTCCACGGGGCCGGCCCCATCGCTCCGGCCCCGGGAAGTATAGGAGAACCGATCGCATGTACGGAGGAGTCGATCGCCTACCCTTAACCGGGCGATGGCGAGCCACACTCCCACCACGATCCCCCCCACCGCGCCCGACGTGCAGTCGTCAACGCCGGCGACGCAGGTGAGCCTCTCGCGGGTCGGCGTCACCGGGGTCGAGAAGGTGATCCGGGTACAGGCCGACGGCGTCGAGAACCTCTACCACGCCGACTTCGAGTGCTTCGTCAACCTCAACCCCCGCCAGGCGGGGGTCCACATGTCGCGCTTCGAGGAAATCGTCGGCGAGGCGATCGACGAGGTCGTGCTCGGCGAGGCGTTCCGCGCCGAGGTCCTCGCCGCCCACATCGCCCAGCGGGTGCGCGAGCGCCAGGGCGGCCTGCGGGCCGAGGTATCGGTCACCGCCCGCTATCCGGAGACGGTGACGACGCCGGTCAGCGGCCAGACGACGCAGGAGATCTACGTCCTCTTCGGCACCGCGGTCAACTCGCTGCGCGGCACGCGGACGCTGACCGGGGTGCAGGCGCAGGGGATGACCGCTTGCCCCTGCGCGCAGGAGATGGTCGCCGGCCTCGGCCGCGAACGGCTCGCCGAGCAGGGCTTCGACGCCGAGCAGATCGAGCGGGCGATCGAGGCGGTGCCGATCGCCACCCACAACCAGCGCGGGATCGGAACCCTGCACATCGGCTGCCCCGAGGGAGGGCCGGCCTGGGTCAACGCACCGGAGCTGCTGCGGATCGTCGAGCAGTCGATGAGCTCGGAGATCTACGAGCTGATGAAGCGCCCCGACGAGCTGGCGGTGGTCGCCAAGGCGCACGCGCAGCCGCGCTTCGTCGAGGACTGCGTGCGCGAGATGGTCCGCCGCGTGGTCGCCGACTACCCGGACCTGCCGGGCGAGGCGTTCGTGATGGCGCGCCAGGAGAACCTCGAGACGATCCACCGCCACAACGTGGTGGCGGAGCGCTACGGCAAGCTCGACGACCTGCGCGGCGAGCTGGACAGCGGCGAGCCCCAGCGCCGCCACACGACTATGCGCGAGTGGCTGGAGGCTCCGGCCACCTAGCTGTCGAGCCGGGGCGCATGCGGTTCGGCCAGCCGCCGCCGCAGGCCGAAGAAGTAATCGGCGCCGCTGATCAGGGTGGCGGCGACGGCCAGGTAGACGAGGACGTCGACCCAGGCCGGGGCCGGGTTGGTCGCTATCAGGGCGATCACGGCGGCGATCTGCAGGACCGTCTTCACCTTGCCCATCCAGCTGGCGGCGATCACGACGCCGCGCTCGGCGGCGATCGCCCGCAGGCCGGTGACGGCGATCTCGCGGGCGATGATCACCATCGCCACCCAGGCCTGCAGGCGGTGCAGCGAGACCAGCGAGATCAGCGCCGCGGTGATCAACAGCTTGTCGGCCAGCGGGTCCATCAGCTTGCCGAAGGTGGTGACGGAGTCGCGCGAGCGGGCGAAGTAGCCGTCGAGGCCGTCGGTCAGCGCCGCCAGGGCGAAGACGCCGGCGGCCAGCGCGTCGCCGTTAGGCGTCTCCCCGAGCAGGGCGACGACGACGACCGGCACGGCGATGATCCGCAACAACGTAAGGAAGTTCGGCAGGTTAAGCGGAAACACGAGCGTCAGTCCGGCCGGCGGGTTTGGCGTCGCGCTTGGCGAAGAACTCCTCTCCCTCGATGCTGATGTGGGGGACGACGCGGCCGAGCCAGCGCGGCAGCCACCAGGCGCGCTTGCCGAGCAGCACCATCACCGCCGGCACCAGCAGGCAGCGGACCAGGGTCGAGTCGATTGCGATCGCCACCGCCAGGCCGACGCCGAACTCCTTCACCACCGGGTCGCCGTTGAGGACGAAGCTGCTGAACACGCAGACCATGATCGCCGCGGCGGAGGTGATCACCCGCCCGGTGTTGGCCAGCCCTTCGACGACCGCCCGGCGCTCGTCGCCGGTCTGCTTGTAGTGCTCGCTCATCTGGGTCAGCAGGAAGACCTCGTAGTCCATCGAGAGCCCGAAGAGGATCGCGAACATCAGCAGTGGCACGAAGCTGACGATCGGGATCGATTCGTCGAGGCCGATCAGCGACGCGCCCCAGCCGAGCTGGAAGACGGCGGTGACGACGCCGTAGGCGGCGGCGACCGAGAGCAGGTTCATCGCCGCCGCCTTGAGCGGCACCAGCAGCGAGCGGAAGGCGAGCAGGAGGACGACGAAGCTGAGCGCAACGACGATCGCGATCATCAGCGGCAGCTTGTCGCCGATCTGCGTCGCGAGATCGATGTAGCCGGCGGTCTGGCCGCCGACGTAGGCCGCTCCGGCGACGCCCGTCATCGCCCTGGGGATGACGGTGTCGCGCAGGTTTTCGACCAGGTCGACGGTCGAGCCGTCCCACGGGGCCGACTTCGAGACCACGGTGAAGACGGCGACGGTCCCCTGCTTGTCGAGGGTCGGCGGGCCGACCTCGGCCACGTCGCCGCTGGCTCCGATCGCCTTCTGCAGGCCCGGCAGCGCCGCCTTCGCGTCCTCGGGAGTATCGAATTCGGAGGCGATCAGCAGCGGCCCGATCAGGCCCGGGCCGAAGCCTTCGGCGAGCGCGTCGTAATTCTGGCGGGCGGTGGTGTCCTTGGGCAGGGCGCCGATGTCGTTCTGGCCGAGTTCGAGCTGGGTCAGCGGCAGAGCGAGGACGAGCAGCACCGCCAGCGCGGCGATCGAGGAGCGCCAGGGCCGCTCGGAGACCCACTCGGCCCAGCGCCGCCAGCCGTGCGGCTTGCGGTCGTCGGGGTGGGTCTTGCCGAGCTGGAAGCGCAGCGAGTCGATCCTCGGCCCCAGCGCCCCCAGCATCGCCGGCAGCAGCGTGGTTGCGGCGCAGACGGCGACGACGACCGCGATCGCCGCCGTGTAGCCGAGCGTGCTGACCAGCGGAATGCCGGCGAAGGCGAGTGAGCAGAGCGCGATCACCACCGTAAAGCCGGCGAAGACGACGGCGCCGCCGGCCGTCGCGGTGGCGCGGGCGACCGACTCTCGCACCTCCATCCCTTCGCCCAGCTGCAGTTTGTGGCGGGTGACGATGAACAGCGCGTAGTCGATGCCGACGCCGAGGCCGATCATCGTCGCCAGGGTCAGCGAGACGCCCGGGACTTCGACCACGTGCTCGAGCAGGCGGATGATCGAGAGCGAGCAGGCGAGGCCGAGGACCGCCGAGAGGATCGGCATCGCCATCGCCGTCGCCGTGCCGAAGGCGAAGAGGAGGATCACGATCGCGGCGGCGATCCCGATCGCCTCGCTCTGCTCGGTCGCCGGCTTGGAGAGCTGCTGGCCGACGTAGCCGCCGATCGAGACGTCGAGCCCGGCCGCTTCGGCCGGCTTGCCCGCGTCGAGGATCTGCTGGGCCTTGCTCTGGGTCAGGTCGCCGGGGCTGATCCCGAGGACCACCGGCGTGTAGGCGATCGTCCCATCGGCGCTGACCAGTCCCAGGCCCTTGGCCTGCGCGCCGAGTGGGTCGACCGCCGAGTTGACGCCGCCGAGCCCGTTCAGCCGCTTCGCCGTTTCGGCGATCGCGGCGCTGTACTGCGGCCGGCTGAGCTTGCCGCTCGGCGCCTCGAAGGCCATCGGGTTGGATCCGTAGGCCTGTTCGGGCAGGTTCTCTTCCAGCAGTTCGGTCGCCTTGGTCGAGCCGGTCCCGGGCAGGGTCAGGTTTTCGCTGGTCTGGCTGCCGGCGGCGGAGCTGAAGCCGATCAGCGCGCCGGCCGCGATCAGCCAGAGGGCGATCACCGGCCAGTGGTGGCGGGAGCAGAAGCGCCCGATCGCGTACAGAGGGGCGGTCACGGCGCCATCATCCCCCACCGGTCGGAGGCGTGCCACCTGGCGGCGGCACTTCGCCGCCGTCGAACGCCTCGGGAACCGAGGCGGCCAAACCGGCGCCGAGCGCCTGGCGCAGCACGACCAGGTGCTGGGCGTGAGCGGCGGCCAGCGAGGAGGCGAGGCCCCGCGGCGCGGGGGTATTCAGCCGTGGCGTGGCGTCGAGGTCCGCGGCGAGCGCAGCGCTTTCCAGTTCGTAGGCGAGCGTCAGGAACTCGGCCTGGTTCTCGACGCCGGAGAAATCGACTTCGCCGGCTTCGGCATCGGTTTCGCCACCGACCCCGCGGATCGCCTTGGTCAGAGCGTCAACGTACTCCTGCTCCTGGGCGCGGAACTCGCGCCCGACCGCCCGCAGGCGACCGCGCAGCAGCGGCATGCCGCGGGTGTAGGCCTCGACCGCGGTCAGCTCCTGCGAGAGCGCTGCGTTGAGGATCGTCGCGTCCGCGGCCTTTTCGGGATCGGTGCTGGCCCCCTGGCCGCTCTTGCCGCAGCCGAGCACCGGCAGCGTCGCGGCAACACAGAGCGAGAGAACGGCGGCGGTGCGGCCGAAGCCGCACCGCCTGCCGTAGCCACGCAAGTGCCGATCAGCGCCCACCGGCCGCGAAGCCTATGGGCTCGGGCTTCCTCCGGCGGCCTGCGCCGGAGCGGTGGAGCTATTTCCTCTTCGCTTTGCCCCTGGCTTTCGCTTTGACTTTGGCTTTGCTTTTCGCTTTGCCTTTGGGCTTGCCGCCAGAGCGCTTCTTTGCCGATTTCGGATTTGCCCGCTCGACCGGCAGCTCGACGCCCATCATCGCCACCATCACGTTCAGGCCCTCCTCTTGCGTCCGGGCCATGCGATCGGTGCTCTCGGACTGGATCTTCATCAGGCCTTCCAGGGCCTTGTTGAGGACCTTGCCGGCGTCCGCCCAGCCCTTCTGGTCGAGAAGGAGCGGCGTCCGGCTCATATGCCGATCCGCGTGGGAATCGACGGTCCCGGCCTTCAGCGCCGCGGACACATCGTCGAGCACCATCTGCATCAGATCGGCGCTCATACCTTCGCGCACCGATTTCGGCAGTTTCTTCCAGTCGGTGTCGGAGATGTACGGGCGTGAAGTTGCCCGGTAGTAGTGCTCGACCGCACCGCGCCGTGGCTCGGTTTTGACCAGGGTGATGCATTCGTAGTCTTTGAGGACTTTGACGTGGTAGCTGACCTGACTGAGGCCTTCTTCGAGCTCGTTGGCGAGTTCGTTCGGGCTGGCCATCCGTTCGTTGAGGATCGTCAGAATTTCGACCCTCAGTTCGTGCGCGAGAGCCTTGACCAGCTGGAGGTTGACTCCGCCGGTGCTCTTGGCCTTGCGCTTGGACCTGCTCTTCGTGGTTTTACTCCTTGCAGCCAAAGGGACTCCTCCAATGCGTTGCGTGGCTATCTAACTACTCCATCGTATTACCAGTAACGGCGTATCTCAAGCGAAAGGCCAGCAAATCCCCGTAATTTGCTGCGTAGGCGCTCAATAGTGGAACTTTCTCCACCATTTCTCAGGTCGGTACCCCGCTGCATCCAAAAGCGACAAACAGGGTCGTCCAGGGAGTTGGGAGAGGGGGGTGAATCAGATGAAGATCGGTGCTGCCAGCCAGGTTGTCCCGCTGCTCATGGTCCACAAGACCGCCTAGAATCGGCTTCGACGGGGCCCTGTTCGCCAGTCGGACGGGGCTCCATTCGCATCCACTCGACGACGGCTTCGAGGTACGTGATTCGCTTACGCGATGGTTCGTCCGCCATCGTCGAGCAATGTAGCCACCCTCGGGGATCTGGCTGCCGAGATACATGCCTGCCGAGCCTGCCCACGCCTCGTCGCCTGGCGGGAGGCGCAGGCCGCCGACCCGCCCCGGCGCTACCGGGGCGAGGACTACTGGGCCCGTCCGGTGTCGGGCTTCGGGGACCCGCAAGCCTCGATCGCGATAGTCGGCCTGGCGCCGGCGGCCCATGGCGCCAACCGCACCGGGCGGATGTTCACCGGCGACCGCTCCGGCGACTGGCTCTATGCCGCCCTTCACCGCGCCGGTTTCGCCAGCCGGGCCGAGTCGCGGCACCGCGACGACGGGTTGCGTCTGCGGGGCGCCTACGTCACCGCGGTCGTGCGCTGTGCGCCTCCCGCCAACAGGCCCGCCCCGGCCGAGCGCGACAACTGCCTGCCATACCTCGCCCGCGAGCTGGCCCTGCTCGAGCGCTGCCGAACCGTTGTCGCGCTCGGCTCGTTCGCCTGGGACGGCACCCTGCGGGCCCTGCGCGAGTTGGGACAGCGAGCTCCCCGGCCGAAGCCTCGCTTCGGCCACGGCGCCGGGGCCACGGTGGGCGACTGGAGCCTGCTCGGCTGCTACCACCCGAGCCAGCAGAACACCTTCACCGGCCGGCTCACCGAGCCGATGCTGGACGCGGTGTTCGCCACCGCCCGCGAGCTGGCCGGCTAGGCGCGACCGGCGCCGGAGCCTTCACTGCCGGATTTGGATCTCCTTCGCGCCGCTCCGGCGGCGGTTTCGAAAGCCATCATGAAGACGTTGAGGGGAATCGCGTCCTTGGACGGGAGCGTCATCCGCCCCGCGCACTTCCTCTCGATCTCACCCAGGCGCTCGAGCGCGTCGTCCAGCACCTCCATCGCTTCCTGCCGTCCCGTCTCGTCGACAGGCATCGCCAGCCGACTCTGGTGGCCGGTTGCGAAGGTGCCCGCTTTCAGCGCTTCGACCGCCTCCGTCGTCGCCACCTGAAGCAAGCTGCCGCTGAAACTGTCCCGGATCGGCTGGGGGAGTCGTTCCCATTCGTCGTCCTTCAGGTGGAGCACCGGCTTGGTCAACTCGTAGAAGTGCTCGTGGACGCCGCGCCTTTTCTCTGTTCGGACCAGCCTGATCAGGCCCTGGGCTTTCAGTTTCCGCACGTGGTAGCTGACCTCGGTCACTTCCAGTTCGAGGAGCTTGGCGATTTCCTTCGGGCTCGCCACTCCCCATTCGCCGAAGGCGAGCAGGGTGGCCCCGCGCACTTTGTGTGTCAGCGCTTTGGCGAGGATCGGGTCGATTATCTGCTTGAACTTGCTGCGCTTGGCCGCCACGGAATACCTCCCTGGATTTGCTGGGTGCCCCTCAACCGCTCACCCTAGTACCGAGGGAGGACTCGATTGAGTACCACTTTGCGTTTCGCAGCGGTCACGCTGTGGCCGACCGCAGGGTTCGACGTTTGCTGGGTTTTCAGTCGAAACCGATTGGGCCATCCACCGGTCTCAAGCTCAGTATCCGATCCCTTGCGACCGAGGTTCGTTACAGAACGATGCGACCGAGAATCAAGAGAACGACCGAGCGGATGGAGGCGCCAGGCGGCGACCTCTTCCTGATGCGGCCCAGCGCCGGTGCCGACGTCCAGATCGAGAATCCCGACGAGGACGGGCTGCGGCTGCTCGACGCGCTCGACGGCAGCAGCGAGCGGGAGGAGCTGGAGGAGCGATTCGGCGAAAGCGAGGTCGGCGACCTGCTGGCGCAGCTCGAGGAGTTGGGGCTGATCGAGGACGCTGCCGACGACGATCTGATCTCGGACCGGGTGATGGAGCGCTTCGATCGCCAGATCCGCTACTTCAGCGACATCTCCCCCGGGCCGACGCCATCGCAGTGCCAGGCCCGGCTGGAAAGCGCCAGGGTCGTCGTCCTCGGGGTCGGCGGTCTCGGCGGCGCGTCCGCCTGGTCGCTCGCCTGCACCGGAGTCGGCGAGATGCTGCTGATCGACGGCGACCGGGTCGAGCTGAGCAACCTCAACCGGCAGACTCTCTACACCGAGGCCGACATCGGCCGGCTCAAGGCGGAGACCGCGGCGGAACGGCTGGCCGCCTTCAACTCGTTGATGCGGCTGGAGACGGTCTGCGAGCGGGTCGACGGCGAGGAGGCGATCGCCGAGCTGATCGAGGGCTACGACGTCGTCATCGACGCCGCCGACTGGCCCGCCCACGACATCGAGCAGTGGGTCAACAACGCCTGCTTCGCGGCGGAGATCCCCTACATAACGATGAGCCACTTCCCGCCGATCGCCAGGGTCGGGCCGCTGTACGTGCCGGGCAAGACCGGCTGCTTCGCCTGCCAGGTCGCCGCCTACAGGCGCAGCTATCCGCTGTTCGACACGGCGATCGAGCAGCGCCGGGCGAAACCCTCGCCGGCTGCGACCCTGGGCCCGGCGTGCGCGCTGATCGGCGGCCAGATCGGCCTCGACGTCCTCCACCTGCTGACCGGGCTGGCCGAGCCGTCGACGCTGGGCACAGGCCACATCTACGACCTGCGGACGATGAACGTGGAGCGCGAGGAGGTCGTCCCCGAGCCCGATTGCCCGGTCTGCAGCCACCTGCCGCCGGTCGATCGGGTGGCGAAAGAGCCGGAGCGCTCGACGCCCCGGTAAAGCGGCCCGGCTCCTAGAATGGGGGCGTAGCGCCGGCGTAGCTCAGTTGGTAGAGCACTTCATTCGTAATGAAGGGGTCCCCGGTTCAAGTCCGGGCGTCGGCTCTGAGCGTCACCAGATTGTCGGGACACCGTGGGCGGCGATTCCCGGATCGCAACTCACCAGAGGGACTCCCTCCGCTTCGGCCTGAGCGACGAGCAGGCGATCGAACGGATCGCGTTGGCGCTTGCCGCCAAGCTCGACGAAGGGGAGGCCGCGGTAGGCAGCGGCATGCGCGGGCGAGATCGGGAGGAGGGAAAAGCCCTCAACCAGCAGCTCCTCCGCCCACTCCTCAGCCACATCGAGCTTGCCGAGCGACGCTTTAATCGAAACCTCGAAGAGCGTGCCCGCGCTGAAGAGCGGCTCCGCCGCGCCGGCTATCGCCTCCCGGGCGGCATCGGAAAGGCGGGCATCGTCACCCAACCACCACAGCACAGCATGGGTGTCGGCGAGCAGCCTCAGTCGAGGACCCCGAGGCTGCGGGCGACGTCCTCAGGCCAAGCATCGAAATCCTCAGCCATCGAGATCCGGCCGGCGAGAGCCCCGGGCTTACGCCGGGCGTGCCCGTGCTCGGTAATCGGGATGAGCTGCGCCACGGGCTGCTTTCCTCGTCGCAGCTCCACGCGCTCACCTTTCTCGGCAAGCGCAACCAGCTTCGAAAGGTTGGTCTTCGCCTCTCCGATGCTGAACGCATGGGTCATTCATAGGACGATATCACTACTTGGCCAAGTTGGTCAACCGTGTCCCGAAGCGTGTCCCCGACTCAGGACAGCGGAGTGCCGGCGAGGCCGGCCACCTTCCAGGTGCCGCCTTCGTCTGCCATCGGAATCGCCAGGACCGTCTTGCCGGCGCCGGTGTAGATGAGGAAGGCGCGTTCGCCTTCGACCCGCAGCGAGCCGACGTCGGCCTGAGCCGCTTCCGCCTTCATCGCCGGCTTGGCGGCGGGGTTGGTCAGCTCTTCGAGGATC
Organism: uncultured Solirubrobacterales bacterium; assembly: GCA_963702955.1. Classification (GTDB taxonomy): domain Bacteria; phylum Actinomycetota; class Thermoleophilia; order Solirubrobacterales; family 70-9; genus VRUE01. Next base: position 1,451,070 of record OY969774.1, read on the forward strand.
GTGGCACAGCTCGTGCCGCCACCCTGCGTCGACTTGGCGGCAAGCTGCTTGAACGATTCGATCACGCTCTTCGACATGTAGGAGCAGGCGGCCGCCGCGTCGCCGGCGGCTCGAGCGTCGAGAAAGTCGTGCAGGGCGGTGGCCGCCTTTTCGAATTCCGAGCCTTCGACCTCCGAGCCGAATTCCTGGATGCTGTTGTCGCCTCCCTTGACCAGGTACTGGGCCGAGCCACCGCCCGAGTCGTGGTGGGGCCTGGGCTTGAAGCTCGTCCCGCCTTCGCCGGACCCGGTCTCTTCCCCGCCCCCGTCCCGCGCGGAGGTCGCTTCGGCGCCGGTCGAACCCGAATCGCTCCTGCCTCCGCAGGCGGCGAGCCCGACGGCTAGCAGCAGCGCGACGAGCGCCGCCGTCAGCGTCTTCGATCCCCCCTTCACGGAGGACATCCTAGGCGATGGAAAATTGCGGACTTCTACGGAGAGGGTCGCGTCGGGTCCGGTTAGCATCCTCGACCATGCCAGAGGGGATAACCATCGTCCTCGCGGACGACCACACGGTCGTGCGCCGGGCCTTGCGGCTGCTGCTGGAGGAAGAGCCGGGATTCGAGGTGGTCGCCGAGGCGGAGGACGCCGACGGGGCGGTCCGCTACGTGCGCGGACACAAGCCGATGGTGTTGATCCTCGACCTCAACATGCCCGGCAGGCCGAGCCTGGAGGCGATCCCGAACATCAAGGAGGCCTCGCCGGAGACGAAGATCGTCGTCCTCACGATGCAGAAAGAGCCGGCCTTCGCCCGGCAGGCGCTGCAGCTGGGGGTGCTCGGCTACGTGCTGAAGGAGGCGGCCGACGACGAGCTCGTGCAGGCCGTGCGCCGCGCAGCCGCCGGTGAGACCTATCTGCAACCGGCGCTGGGGGCCAAGCTAGCGGCCGAACCCGAATCGGCCGCCAACGACCTGAGCGAGCGCGAGACCGACGTGCTGCGGCTGATCGCACTCGGCCACACCAACGCCGAGATCGCCGAGAAGCTCTACATCAGCGTCCGCACGGTCGAGACCCACCGAGCCCACATCCAGCAGAAGCTCGGCGTCAGCAGCCGCGCCGAGCTAGTCCAGAGCGCGCTCTCCCGGGGACTCGTCGAGACCTGAGCCGGCGGTCCCGCCCGCAAAGGGGATCGTGGCCATCATCCGCGTCCCCGAGCCGGGCTTCGATTCGATCTGCAGCTCGCCGCCGACCAGCTCGACTCGCTCGCGCATGCCGTCGAGACCGAAGCCGTCGCGCTCGGCCTCGGTGTCGAAGCCGCAGCCGTCGTCGGAGACGAGCACGTCCAGGCGCCCCTCCGCTTCGGCCACCTGCAGGGTGACCCCGCTCGCCTCGGCGTGCTTGACGATGTTGGTCAGCGCCTCCTGCACCAGCCGGTAGACGACGGTCTCCAGCTCGGGGTCGAGGCGACCGGCCGCGATCGAGAGCTCGAGCTCCGAGTCGATCCCGGTGGCAGCCGCGACGCGCTCGGTCAAATCCTCCAGCGCCGCACGCAGGCCGAGCTGGTCGAGCGTCGCCGGCCGCAGCTCGGTGATCAGCGCCCGCAGCTCGTCGATGTCGCGGCCCATGTCCTCCAGCGCCTCAGCTACCGCCGCCGCCAGTCGCTCGGGATCGCCGCGCTTCAGGGCGGAGGAGAGAAGGACGCGGCGCGAACCCAGTCCCTGCAGCACCGAGTCGTGAAGCTCGCGCGCCCAGCGCGCCCGCTCGCGCTCCGCCGACATCAGGCTCTGGCGCAGCCGCTCCTCGGTGACCGACTCGACGGTGGCGACCGCGGTGGCGGCGCTGGCCGACGCGGCGACCAGCATCCGCTCGTCTTCGGGATAGAAGGCCGGTCCTTCCTCGAAGCGGTCGAGGGCGACGATTGAGCCCAGGGCCTTGCCACGGAAGCTGAGCGGCGCCAGCAGCGCGGCACGGGCCTCGATCCCCAACGACTCGACCGCTTGGAGGGCGTCCGCGGCGGTGTCGGACTCGAGCGTCACGTAGCGGCCGACCGGACCGCGCCCGCACTCCCCCGCCGCAGCGACCACCTCGAGTCGCGGCCCGCTGTCGCGCAGGAGGACGAGCAGCGAGCGGGCGCCGACCAGCGCCCGGGCGCGCTTGGCGATCGTCTCCAGCACGCGGGAGCGGTCGGTCTCGCCGCCCACCGCGCGAGCGATCTCGGTCGTCGCCTCGAGCCCGTGGACGGCCCGCTCCAGCGCCCCACGCTCCTCCTCGGACTGGGCGTAGAGGCGGACGTTGAAGATCGTCAGCGCGGCCCATTCGGCGAGGATCGTCGCCGCTTCCTCGTCGGCCTCGTCGAATTCTCCGCCCTCCTTCTCGGTCAGGTAGAGGTTGCCGTAGGCCTGGCCGCGGACGACGATCGGCACGCCGAGGAAGCTGTGCATCGGCGGATGTCCAGGCGGGAAGCCGTACGAGCGCGGATGGGCGCCGACCTCGCGCAGGCGCAGCGGCGCCGGGTTGCGGATCAGCTCGCCGAGCACGCCGCGGCCGCGTGGCAGGTCGCCGATCTGCGCTCGCGCCTCGTCGTCGATGCCGACGTAAATGAAGCGCTCCAGCTCGCGGCGATCCTCGTCGAGGATGCCGAGCGCCGCATAGCGTGCGCCGGTCAGCTCGCGCGCCACCTCGACCACCTCGCGGAGCACCGCCTCGAGGTCGAGCTGGGCGACCAGTCCCCTGCCGACGTCGATCAGCCTTCGTAGACGAGACTCGTCCAAGACCTCGCGCGCCATCGGTCCAATGTAGCGGCTACCCTGCCCCGCCTTGGGGAGAAAGCGCCCCTTCAGGGTGGCGCCGATCATGCCGACCAGAAGACACATGCCCTTTCGCAAGCGGACTCTCGCGACAGCCACGATCGCCCTCGCGCTCCTAGCCTCGCCGGCGTTCGCCGGCACGGCGACGCCGCAGAGCCGGATCGTCCTGCACGGCGCCGCGTCCGGCTCGCACCTGCAGCTCAGCACGCGGAATGGGCGCCTGGTCGTCGAGGGCCGGATGGCGGGCGAGCATCCCGCCGGCTGCCGCCTCCGCCATCGCCGGCTGCTCGCCTTCTGCCGCCTGGCCGGCGCGGGCGCGATCGAACTCGACATGGGCCCCGCCGCCGACATGGTCGAAGTGCTGAACCGGCTGCCGCTGACGCTGACCGTCCACCTCGGCGCCGGCTCCGACAAGTTCATCGGCAACGGCGAGCGCGACATCTGCTACTCGGAAGGGAGTCGCCGCAACCGCTGCGTCGGCGGGCCGGGGAACGACGTCTGCATCACCGGCGAGCGCAACAGCGACTGCGTCGGCGGGCCCGGGAACGACTACTGCCGGACCGGCGCCGGCAGCGACGGCTGCTGGGGCGGACCCGGGAACGACGTCTGCCACATGGGTCCCGGCAGCGACGGCTGCCACGGCGAAGGCGGCGACGACCGGCTCTACGGCGGCGCCAACGCCGACCGGCTCTACGGCGGCGGCGGCTTCGACGAATGCGACGGCCTGCCGGGACGCGGGCGCTCCGAAGAATGCGAGAGCGGTCCGCAGCGCTGATTGTCGATTTCGCGTTTCGCCATTCGTCGTCTTGGTAGGAAGTAAGCCACTACCAAGGAGGAACGACATGCGCTTCATGATGCTGATGTACCCGGGGATCGACACCGATGCCGAGAGCTGGGAGCCGAGCGCCGAGGACGTCGCGGCGATGACCGCCTACAACGAGGAGCTGACGAAGGCCGGGGTGCTGCTCTCGCTCGACGGGCTGCGCCCGCCTGGGGAGGGCGCGCGGCTGCGCTTCTCGGGCGGCAAGCCGACCGTCACCGACGGCCCCTTCGCCGAGGCCAAGGAGGTCGTCGGCGGCTACTGGCTGATCCAGGCCGGCTCGAAAGAGGAGGCGGTCGAGTGGGCCTCGCGCTGCCCCGGGGCCGAGGGCGACATGATCGAGGTGCGCCCGGTCTACGAGATGGAGGACTTCCCGGAGGACGTGCAGGAGGCCGCCGGGCTCTCGGAGAGGCCACCCGAGCAGACGTGAGCGGCGCCGGGGCGAAGGGCGCGGTCGATGCCGTCTGGCGGATCGAGTCGGCACGGCTGATCGCCGGGCTGGCCCGCATGACCGGCGACGTCGGCCTCGCCGAGGACCTGGCGCAGGACGCGCTGGTCGCGGCGCTGGAGCGGTGGCCGGAGTCGGGCGTCCCGGACAACCCGGGCGCCTGGCTCATGGCCACAGCGAAGAACCGGGCGATCGACCTGGCACGGCGCGGCAAGCGCTTCGAGGACCGACGGGAACAACTCGTCCGCGAGGCGGGATTGCGCCTGGCGATGGACTCGGCCGAGCGCGAAGCGGAGCTCGGCGAGGGAGACGACGGCCTGCTCGGCCTGCTCTTCCTCTGTTGCCACCCGCTGCTCTCCACCGACGCGCAGGTGGCGCTGACCCTGCGCCTGCTCGGCGGCCTCGACACCGGGGAGATCGCGCGCGCCTTCCTCGTGCCCGAGACGACCGTGGCGCAGCGGATAGTCCGTGCAAAGCGGACCCTGAAGGATGCCGGCGTCCGCTTCGAAGCGCCCCAGGGAGAGGATCTGGACGAGCGCCTGCCGGCGGTGCTCGCCGTCATCTACCTCGTCTTCAACGAGGGCTACGCGGCGACCGCCGGCGAGCACTGGATGCGGCTCGACCTCTGCGAGGAAGCGCTGCGACTCGGGCGGGTGCTGGTGGGGCTCGTGCCGAAACAGGCCGAGGCGCACGGCCTGGTGGCGCTGATGGAGATCCAGGCTTCGCGCTCGCGGGCGCGAAGCGGCCCGGGGGGCGAGGCGGTCCTGCTGCTCGACCAGGACCGCTCGCGCTGGGACCCGCTGCCGGCGCGGCGCGGCCTGGCGGCGCTGAAGCGAGCCGAACAGCTCAGCCGCGGCGCCTTCGGCCCGTACACCGTGCAGGCCGCGATCGCCGCCTGCCACGCGCGGGCGCGGAGTGCCGAGGAGACCGCCTGGCCGCGGATCGCGGCGCTCTACGGAGCGCTCGCCCAGCTGACGCCCTCGCCGGTGGTCGAGCTGAACCGCGCGGTCGCGGTGGGGATGGCCTCGGGGCCGCAGGCGGGCCTCGACCTGGTCGAGGGCCTGGTCGCCGAAGGGGCCCTCGACGGCTACCACCTACTGCCCAGCGTGCGCGGCGACCTGTTGGCCAAGCTGGGCCGGGCCGGGGAGGCCCGGGCCGAGTTCGAGCGGGCCGCCGAAATGACCGCGAACAGCCGCGAGCGCGATCTGCTGCTGAAGCGGGCGGCCGGCTGCGAAGACTAGGCGGGTCCCGCGCCCGGCGGAGGCGGCGGTGGAGGCGGGGGCTCGGACAAGGGTGGGGGCGGCTCGAAGCCCGTCGGGGCGGCCGGCTCGGCGGGGGCGGCGGCGGGCGCCGCCCCTCCCTTGATCTCCAGCAGGCGGAAGTAGATGACCGCGGCGACCAGGGCCGCGACCGGCGCGGTGAGCGTCGAGGAGATCAGGTTGAAGACAATCCGGCCGACGGCGGAGTCGGATATCGCGGTCCCGATCGCGCCGAGGATCAGGCTGGCGGCGAAGATGATGATGTAGACGACGACGATCACGCCGAAGACCTGCCAGCCGTTGCCGCGGACCAGCTCGCGCGAGCGCCCGAACGACGCCATCACGCCGCTGTGCTCGACGACGATCACCGGCGCGATCACCGACCAGATCGTCAACAGGATCAGGCCGGGGACGATCAGCAGGAGGAAGCCGATGCCGATCGCGATCCCGGCCAGCAGGCCGGCCCCGATCAGCGGCAGGATCACCGGGCCGGTGGCGCGGATGAGCTCCTCGATCGTGAAGTCGCGACGCCCGTCCTGCACGTCGCTGACCAGGTTCACGACCATGCCCTGGTAGAGGGTCGCAGCGATCACGCTAATCGCCAGCACGACCGGGAAGAGGATGACGCTCCCACTGAGAAGGGCGCCGACCACCGCGACGATCAGATAGAGGCCGAAGGCCAGCGGGAGCAGCACCCCCGCCTGCGATCCGTAGGTGGAAAAGGCCTGGCTGAGGGTGCCGCCGACATCGAGCTTTCTATCCATGCTGTGTGCTTCTACCTCACCGGGCGCACCCCTGCAAGCCCTGAAGCCGAATGGCGCAGGAAAAAGCGGAGGGGGTGGGATTCGAACCCACGAGCGCCTTGCGACGCCAACAGTTTTCGAGACTGCCCCGTTCAACCACTCCGGCACCCCTCCGGGACATCGGTCCTGCGCCAATTCTAAAGACGCGGGACGCAGGCGCCGATGACGCCCCGTGCAGAGCACCGACCAGACCCCGCTCGGGCGGTTCGTCGACCGCCATCCGCAGCTGCTCCGCGCCTTCGCAGTGCTGGCGCTGCTGTGGGGCGTCGGCTACCTGACCTGGAGGATCGGCTGGAGCGGCGAAGGGGCGAGCCCGGTCGCCTACGCGATGCTGCTGGCCACCGAGGTCTACGGGCTGTGGGCGCTGGGCACGCTCGCCTGGTACTCGTGGACGCGGCGCGCCGGCGAACGGCCGCCCACCACGCCGGGGCGCAAGGTCGACGTCTACGTCTGCACCTATGACGAGCCGATCGAGGTGGTCGCCGCGACCCTGGCAGGCTGCCGCGCCCTCACCTATCCCCACACCACCTACCTGCTCGACGACGGTCGGCGGCCGGAGATGGAGGAGCTGGCCGGGGTCGCCGGCGCCCGCTACCTGACCCGCCCGGACAACTCGCACGCCAAGGCGGGCAACATCAACGCCGCCCTCCCCCGCACCGGGGGAGAGCTGGTGCTGATGCTCGACGCCGACCACGTGCCGATGCCCGACATGCTCGACGCGACGGTCGGCTACTTCGACGACGAGCGGGTCGCCCTGGTGCAGAGCCCGCACGACTTCTTCAACCACGACTCGGTCCAGCACTACGTCGTCGGCCGCCACGAGCAGTCGCTCTTCTACCGCGTCGTCTGCCCGGGCAAGGACCGCCACGGCGCCGCCTACTGGTGCGGCTCGGCGGCGCTGCTGCGGCGCGGGGCGCTGCTGGAGATCGGCGGCGTCGCCACCGAGACGATTGCCGAGGACTTCCACACGACGATCCGCCTCCTGCGCCACGGCTGGACCAGCCACTACCACGACGAGGTGCTGGTCCAGGGGCTGGCCCCGCACGACCTCGACGGCTACCTGCTGCAGCGCGACCGCTGGGCGCGCGGCAACCTCGCCGTCTTCACCCTGCCCGAGTCCCCCCTACGGGCCCGCGAGCTGCGCCCGCTGCAGCGGCTCTCCTACTTCGCCAGCCTCGCCGCCTACCTGGCACCGCCGATGCGGCTGCTGCTGCTGGCGACGCTGGGGCTGGTGCTGTGGACCGGCGAGCTGCCGATGAAGATCAGCGTCGTCGCGCTGGCCGCCCTCTGGGCGCCGTACCTGTCGCTCAACCTGCTGGCCGGCTCGGCGCTGGCGCGCGGCTACATGCGGATCGGCGAGACCGCCCACTACGAGCTGCTGACGATGGAGATCTACACCCGCGCCCTGCGCTGCGTCGTCCGCCCCGGGCGGACCGCCTTCAAGGTGACGCCGAAGCAGGGCGCCGACGGCGGCGGCCTGGCCGCGGTGCGCAAGCTGCACCTGGTGCTGCTCGCCGCGGTGGTGCTGGCCGGCGGCACGGTGCTGCGCCTGCTCGACCTCGCCGGCGTCGGCCCGCTGCCCGACCTGCCGGGCATCGCGGCGATCGTCGTGCCGCTGCTGGGCCTGATCGAGCTGCGCCGCGTGCTGCGCACCCTGCTCGCTGTCGGCCGCCGCCGCCAGCGTCGCCAGATCTACCGCTTCGAGGGCGACGCCGCCGCCCACTGCTTCTCCGCCGGCGGTCACGTCGCCGGCCGCCTCGTCGACGCCAGCGCCGCCGGAGTCGGCCTGGTGCTAGACGCGCCGCTTGCCGTCGGCGACCGGCCCGCCGTCCTGCTCGAGCTGGAGGACGCGAGCGGCGAGGCGCACGAGGTCGCGGCCCAGGTCGAGGTCCGCTCCTGCCGCGAGGCCGAGGGGCGCTGGCTGGTCGGCGCGACGGTCGAGGAGATCGACCCGGCCTCGCGGATGCGGCTGATGGAGTGGTGCTACGTCGTCTGCAACCACGAGCAGCTCCGCGGCCATCGCCCGGCGGCGGCCTCCCGGGAGGAGATCGTTATGCCGCTCGAAGCGGAGAGGGTGGGATTCGAACCCACGAGGCGGGTTAACCCCGCCCACGCGATTTCCAGTCGCGCTCCTTAAGCCACTCGGACACCTCTCCGGGGTGCTCCGACAGGGTATTGGCTCGCCTCAGCGACGGGAGGCGAAGAAGCTCTGAAGCAGCGCCGCGCACTCCTCCTCCATGACGCCACCGGTCACCCGCGGGCGATGGTTGAGGGCCGGCTCTGCGAGGACGTCGAGGACGCTGCCGGCGGCGCCGGCCTTCGGGTCGGGGGCGCCGAAGACGACCTCGGGGATGCGGGCGAGGACGATCGCGCCGGCGCACATCGCGCAGGGCTCGAGCGTCACGTAGAGGACGGTGCCGGGCAGCCGCCAGCCCCCGAGCGCCTCGGCGGCGGCGCGGATCGCGAGGATCTCGGCGTGGGCGGTCGGGTCGCGGCGCAGCTCGCGCGCGTTGCCGACCGCGGCCAGCGGCTCGCCGTCGCAAGCGATCACCGCGCCGATCGGAACGTCGCCGTGCGCCTCAGCCTCGCGCGCTCGCTCGAGCGCCAGGCCCATCAGGCGGTTCGCGGCATCGATCGACTCGTCGGCCATCGATCGGAGAGTATGTGCAGCTACAACTTCGCGGGCGGGCCGGTGTTACCGGGGTGCTCGTTCGTTTGCAGGGACTCCGCGAGCCGACACCGATATGAGCCGACCTCTTCCGATCGCCGCCGCGTTCCTGCTGCTCGCAACCGTCGTCGCGCTCGCCGCGGCCGGGGCCCCGGCTCCCGCCGGAGCGGCGATCGGCGTCTCGCCGGCGCGCGAATTCGCCCCCCGCCGGGTCGTCGTCAAGTTCGAGGGGCAGCGAGAGGGCCGCGCCGTCCACCTCCCGCGCGGGATCGGAGTGCGGCGGGCGGCCGCCGCGCTGCGGCAGAGCCCGCGGGTCGAGTACGCCGCGCCCGACTACATCGCGACCGCCTCCAAGCAGGAGCCGCTACCTCCCTCGGGGATCCCCAACGACCCGGGCGAGATCGGCAGCGAACCCGGCCTGGCCGGGGACTGGGTGTCCCTGCAGTGGAACTTCCTGCCCTGGTCGGGGACGGCGACTCCGCTGCTTCCCACCTCGCCCGGCGGGATCGACGCGGTCGCCGCCTGGCAGCACCTGATCGCGGCCGGCCGGCGGGGGGCGCGGGGGGTCACCGTCGCCGTCCTCGACACCGGCGTCGCCTACCGCAACAAGCTGCCCCACTTCCGCCGCAGCCCGGACTTCACCCCCGGCCAGTTCACCAAGGGCTACGACTTCGTCGCCAACGACCCGGTGCCGCTCGACGAGAACGGCCACGGCACCCACGTCGCCGGCACGATCGCCGAGAAGACCAACAACGGGATCGGCCTCACCGGCCTCGCCTACCGGGCGAAGCTGATGCCGGTCCGGGTGCTGGACCGCAACGGCAGCGGCCGCGCCGACGAGATCGCCAAGGGCATCCACTACGCGGTCGCCCACGGCGCCGACGTGATCAACATGAGCTTCAACTTCGGCTGCGGCAAGGGGGTGCCGGGGATCGACGAAGAGCTGCGCCGCGCCTACCGCAAGGGCGTCGTGACGGTCGCCTCGATCGGCAACCTCGGCTCGGAGGCGTGCGTCTCCCCTCCCGCCACCGGCCCGCGCGTGATCGGCGTCGGCGGCAGCACCGAGGGCGGCTGCCTGGGCTCCTACTCGCTGAGCGGCAAGGACATCGACGTGGTCGCGCCCGGCGGAGGCGCTCCGGCGCCGGGCTGCCCCTCTGTCTCGAGCCGGCCGATCTACCAGGTGACGCTGAAAGGCGGCAACCCCCGCCGCTTCGGCGAGCCCGGCAACTACGTCGGCACCTCGATGGCGGCGGCGCACGTCTCCGGCGTGGCGGCGATGATCCTCGCCGGCGGCGTGCTTCCCCGCGACGCCTCGCCGCAAATCCGGGTCAACGACGTGACCCAGCGGCTGCGCAGGACGGCCCGCAGCCTCGGCCTTCCGGCGACGCAGCAGGGCGCCGGCCTGATCGACGCCGGAGCAGCTACGGAGACCTCGCCCTAGACGTTGCCTACGTCGTGCGGACGATGATCACGCTGCAGGGAGCGTGATGGGAGACGTTGTTCGGAACGCTGCCGAGGAGGAAGCGGCGCGCCCCGGTCATCCCCTTGTTGCCGACGACGATCAGGTCGGCCTCGGTCTCTTCGGCGACGGTGAGGATCGCCTCGGCGGGCTCACCCTCAACGGGATGGGTCTGCACCTCGATGCCGTCCTTTTTCGCCGCCGCGGCAGCTGCGTCGAGCACCAGGTTGACGTCCTCGCGCGGGCCGATCTCGTACTGCACGTCGGCCGGGGCGCCCTGCTGCTCGCCTTCGATGCGACGTTTGTGGACCGGCTGGTAGGCGCTGACGATGCTGAGGCTTGCCCCGGTCAGCTTGGCGAGGTCGACCGCCTGGCGCACAGCCTCGGCGGCAGTCTCAGATCCGTCGGTTCCAACCACGATGCGAGTAAACACGCCGCCTCCTCAGTCCGATCGCTGAACGCGGCCGATACTAACGCGGCGCACGGTGAGCGTGAACGGGCGGGTCGCGGAAGCCGTCGCCGAGGATTTCGGTCGGCGTCGTCGTCAGGCGGACGATCGCGATCGCGATCGAGGCGACCAGGCAGACGATCAGCACGACCATCCCGGCTTTCCACAGCAGCGGCATTGCCGACGGAGCCTATTCGCGGGTACGCTGAATCGCATGGAGAGAGTGGCCGACGGGGTCTGGCTGCTGCGCGGCGACCTGACGAAGTCGATGAACGTCTACTTCCTCGAGGACGAGGGGGGCGTCGTCCAGTTCGACGCCGGCAGCAAGGCGATGCGCAAAGCCGTGCGGCGGGAAGCGGAGCGGCTGGGAGGACTGAAGCGGGTCGTCCTCGGCCACGCCCACCCCGACCATCGCGGCACGGCACCGTTTCTGGACGCGCCGGTCTACTGCCACCCCGACGAGGTCGCCGACGCCGAAAGCGACGCCGCGATCCCTCCCTACATGAACCTCTCGCTGCTGCCGATCGCGCCGGTGCGCTGGCTCTACCCCACCCTGCTGCGGCGCTGGGACGGCGGCCCGGTGAAGATCGCGGGCACCGTCTCCGAGGGCGACGAGGTGGCGGGCTTCCGCGTAGTCCACTTTCCCGGCCATGCGCCCGGCCTGATCGGCTTATGGCGGGAGAGCGACCGCGTGGCGCTGGTCAGCGACGTCGTCTACCTGATCGACTCGACGCGCCTGGCGAAGCGTCTGCCGCCGGGGGAGGCAAGCGTTCCCCATCCCGCCTGGGCCTGGAACCACGCGAAGGCGAAGGAGTCGGTGCGCAAGCTGGCGGCGCTGGAACCGAGGGTCGTCTGCGCCGGGCACGCCGAGCCGCTGCGCGGCGAGAACCTGCGCGAGACCCTGGAGCGGGCGGCCGAGAAGTACTGAGGCTCGCCGCGCCCCGAGCTGCGGCTGTCATAGGTTGCCCTCCCTGATGATCGCGACCTACGCCTCGGCGGCGCTGATCTGCGGCGCCTCGCTTCTGGTCGGACGCGCCATCCTCAAGCTCGCCGGCCGCTCGACCTGGTCGTGGCTGGAGCCGGCGGCCGGCTTCGGCGCGGTTCTGACCGTGACCGGGATCCTCGCCCGGGCGCCCGGCCACGGCACCTCGGCGACCGTAGGCGTGGTCCTGCTCGTCCTCGTCGCCGCAGCGATCCTTGCCTTCAACGCCGACGAGCCGGAAACCGACGCGAATCGTGGGAAATCGGCCGATCGGCGGGGGGAGGCGCTGCGGCAGGGGTTGCCGGTGGCGATCGTCGTCGCCCTGGTGCTCTCGATCCCGTTCGCGATCAGCGCCCGCTGGGGGCTGCTCGGCGTCGGCGAGAACAACGACCTCGGCCTGCACCTGGCCTGGGCCGAGTGGCTGCGCAGCGGCTTCGGGCCGGCGCCGGACGCCGGCTACCCACTCGGACCGCACGGTCTGGCGGTCGCGGTCGCGGCGGTGCCGGGGATCGGCCTCGGGCAGGCCTTCGTCGGCGAGATCTTCGCGATCGGCATCCTCACCGGACTGACCGTGCTGCCGGCCCTGCGCGGCTTCGGCCCGATGCGACGGGTGCTCGCGGCGACGCTGGTCGCCGTCCCCTACCTCGCCGCCTCCTACTTCGCCCAGGGCGCCTTCAAGGAGACCGCCGAGGCGCTCTTCGTGCTCGCCGTCGCCGTGTCCCTAGTCGGCCTCGGCGGCACGTCGCTGGGGTGGATGCGGCTGGCGCTGCCGTGGCTGGCTATCGCCGGCGGCATCTTCTTCTCCTACAGCTTCGCCGGGCTCGCCTGGCCGATCCTGATCGTCGCCCTCTGGAGCCTCACCCTGCCGGAGGTGAGGCGGGCGCTGGCACCGCGGCGGCTGCTGCGCTTCCTCTTCCGGCCGGCGACCCTGGCGGCGATCGTCCTGCTGGTCGCCCTGACGGCCGCGGCGACGCTGGTCGGCCCGTTCGGCTTCGTCCATAGCTTCAACAAAGTCGCCGGGACGAACACCTACGGGCCCGTCTCGCCGATCGAGGCGCTGGGCGTCTGGTGGACGCCCAGCTACCGGCTCGAAGCGCCCGGGGGCGCGCACCTGACCGGCCTGGCGGCGGCGATCGCCGTGATCGCCCTGCTTGCCGCCCTGGTCTGGTGGCTGCGGCGGCGGCAGCCGGCCCTGCCGCTCGCCTTCGCCGCCTGCGCGATCCTCTACCTCGTCTCACTGCCGACCAGCGGCGACTACTCGCACGCCAAGGCGTTGATGATCGCGGCGCCGCTGGCGATGCTGCTGATCGTCCGCCCGCTGCTGACCGAACTCGGCTGGGCGCCGGCGCGGCGGCTCGGCTGGACGGCTCTGGCGGTCGTCTTCGTCGCCGGCGCTGTCTACTCGAGCTTCCTGGCGCTGCGTGACGCGCCGGTCGGGCCGGCCGGCCACGGCGGCGAGCTGAAGGCCTTCCTACCGATCCTCCACGGCCGGCCCGTCCTCTACGCCGGTCAGGACCGCTACGCCGCCTACGAGCTGCTCGGCGCCGACACCCACGTGCCGCTGGTCGAGTTCCCCGACCCCGAAGTCTCCGGCAACCCGGAGAAGCCGTTCGACACCGGCGACGCCTACAGCCCGATCGACTTCGACTCCTTCTCGCGCGCCACCCTCGACCGCTTCCCCTACGTGATCACCGGCCGGGCGGCCTGGAACAGCCAGGCGCCGCCCAACTTCAGGCGGATCGCCGCCACCCCCTCCTACGTCCTCTGGAAGCGGACCGGCAAGACCCCGCCCGACCGCCAGGTCCTGCTCGAGGGCACGGAGGCCGGCGCGTGGGCCGGCTGCGCCTCGCCGGAGATCCGCATCCTGCTCTCCAACCCGGGCCGCGCTTCGCTCTTCCCGGCGACGGCGATCGCGCCGAAGGCACGCTGGGACATGGGCAGTCGGCTCGAAACCGGCGAGAGCACCTCGCAGTCGGTCCGGCTGCCGAGCGGCCACTGGCGGCTCTCGATCCAGTACTTCTCGCCGTTCTCGCTCAGCCTCGGCGCCGCCGGCTTCCAACACGAGCTGAAGCCGGCGCTGGACGGCCAGCGGCCGAACACGATCAGCCTCGCCAACGACGGCCAGTACTGGCCGGCCGGGGTCTACGCCGGCCACGGCGGCAGGGTCCGCTTCACCGTCGCCGCCGCCGAGCCGACCACGCTGCAGCGGCTGAGCGGCTACGACGCGACCGCCTCCGTCGGCAACCTGGTCGCGGTCCGCGCCGGCAAGCGGCGGATCGTGCCGCTGCATGATGCCTGCAACGGCTGGATCGACTGGTACAGGTCGAAGGCGCTGCCCTAGACGGCCTTGGCGGCCAGGCGATCCGGCGAAACCCGGACGACGTCCCAGACCAGGCCGAGCTTCTCGAGGCCGTCGATGACCATGGCGGAGACGTCGATCTGCCAGCGGCCGAGACCATGGACCGCAGAGGTCGGGAAGGCGTGGTGGTTGTTGTGCCAGGCCTCACCCATGGTCGGGATCGCGATCAGCGCCAGGTTGCGCGACTCGTCGCTGGTCTCGAAGTCGCGGTTGCCGAAGACGTGGCAGAGCGAGTTGATGCTGTAGGTGAAGTGGTGCAGGACGAAGACGCGGACCAGGCCGCCCCAGAGCAGGCCGGTGACCGCGGCGAACAGGGTGCCGCCGATCAGCCAGCCGAGCGCGAAGGGGACGAGCAGACCGAGGATCGCCCAGTAGATGAAGGTGCGGTTGACCCAGTTGATCGTCGGATCCTTGATCAGGTCCGGCGCGAAGCGTTCCCGGTTGCCACGCTGGGTGTGGATGAAGAGCCACCCCATGTGGGCGTGGAAGAGACCGCGCAGGGCCCCGGACCAGCCGTGGCCGTGGTCGACGTGGGGGCTGTGCGGGTCGCCTTCTTCGTCGGAGAAGGCGTGGTGCTTGCGGTGGTCGGCGACCCAGGAGATGACCGGGCCCTCGATCGCCGCCGAGCCGAGGATCGCCAGCAGGCCGTGCAGCCAGCCCTTCGCTTTGAAGGCGCGGTGGGTGAGGTGGCGGTGGAAGCCGACGGTGATCCCGAGCCCGGTCAGCACGTACATGCCGACGAAGAGGAAGACGTCGCTCCAGTGCAACGCCTTGCCCCACACCTGCCAGCCGGCGAAGCCGATCGCGACGAACGGGACCACGGTGACCAGGCCGGTGATGATGCGATCGCGGGTCTCGTTCGCGACCGGCTGAATATCGGATGGGAGCGGACCGCTGCCTGCCATGAGCGGCGATCATACGCGCCGACAAGGCAAGAAAACGTAAAGTGGCCCGATGCCGTTCGCCAGCACCGCCCCCCTGCGGCGCGAGATCGAAGCCCGGATCCCCGATCGACCCTTCACCGTCGAGTTCTGGGACGGGGCGAAGCTGCCGTCCTCGGACGAGGGCGGGCCGACCTTCTTCATCCGCTCCCCGCGTGCCGCGGCCCACGTGCTGCGGGCGCCGGGACAGCTCGGCCTCGGACGCGCCTACGTCAGCGGCGAGATCGAGGTCGACGACATGGACGCGGTGATCGAGGTGCTCGACGGCTGGCAGCCGCCGTCGCTGGAGGGCGGCGACAAGGCGCGGCTGCTGCTCGGCGCGGTGCGCGCCGCCGGCCTGACCCGGCCACCGAGCCGCCCCGCGGCCGAGCTCGTCCTCAGCGGCCGCCGCCACAGCAAGGAGCGCGACGCGCGCGCCGTCCGCCACCACTACGACGTCTCCAACGACTTCTTCGCGCTCTTCCTCGACCAGTCGATGACCTACAGCTGCGCCTTCTTCGCCGAGGGGGCCGAGACGCTGGAGGCCGCGCAGGAAGAGAAGCTCGACACGGTCGCCCGCAAGCTCGACCTGAAGGAGGGCGACCGGGTGCTCGACGTCGGCTGCGGCTGGGGCAGCTTCCCGCTGCGGGCGGCGACCAAATACGGGGCGAGCGTCGTCGGGATCACGCTCTCGCCGCCGCAGGCGGAGCGGGCGCGGCAGCAGGCCGAGGAGGCCGGCGTCGCCGACCGGGTCGAGATCCGCGTCATGGACTACCGCGACCTGGCCGGCGAGCGCTTCGACGCGATCGCCTCGATCGGCATGGTCGAGCACGTCGGCGAGGAGCAGATCGACGTCTACGCGCGCACCTTGGCGAGCCTGCTGGGGCCCGGTGGGCGACTGCTCAACCACGGCATCTCCCGCCTCCGCCACACCGACCCCGACGCCGGCGCCTTCTCGGAGCGCTACGTCTTCCCCGACGGCGAACCGCTGCACCTCTCGCGCGTCCTGCTGGCCCTCGAACGGGCCGGCTTCATCGCCCGCCACGTCTCCGAGCACGGCGCCGACTACGCCGAGACCCTGCGTCACTGGGCGACGCGCCTCGACGACAACCTCGACGAGGCGATCCGCTTGGCCGGCCCGGAACGGGTCCGAGTCTGGCGCCTCTACCTGCGCGCGGCGCGCAACGGCTTCGAGTCAGGCTTTCTCTCGATCTACCAGGCTCGCTGCAGCCTGGCCTAGGCCGGGAAGCCGCGCTCGACCGATTCCAGCGTCCAGTCGGCCTCGGCTTGCTTGAGCTGGTCAACCGAGTAGCTACCCGTCGCTACGCCGATCACTCGGATGCCGGCGCCGTGGCCGGCGCTGACGTCGCGGGGGGTGTCGCCGATCGAGATGCAGGCGCCGTCCCGCAGGGTGCCGCCGGAGACCAGCTCGCCGCGGCGCAAGGCCGCTTCGGTGACCTCGGTGCGATCGGCGGAATCGGAGCCGTAGCCGCCGAAGGAGAAGAAGCGGTTGAGGCGCCCGCGGGCGAGCTTGATGTGCGCCGCCGCCTCGACGTTGCCGGTGACCAGGCCGAGCAGCACGCCGTCCTCGATCAGCCGCGGCAGCAGCTCCTGAATCCCCGGCATCACCCGGTAGCCGGCGGACTCGGCGACGGCGTCGGGCAGGTGCTTGAGGTAGCAGCCGATCGCCTGCGAGCGTTCCTGCTGCGTGCCCTTGCGGCCGATCACCGCACGGAAGACGATCGCGGCGATCTCCGGGTCGGTCATGCCGGCGTCAGTGTGCTCGTCAACGTCGGCGTCGACCCCATGAAGCTCCTCGAAGGCGCGCTGCCAGGCGACGGCGCCGGCCCCGCCGGTGACGAGCAGCGTCCCGTCGATGTCGAAGAGGACGGCGCGGGGGGATGGGCCGACCGCCATCTACATCCTCTTCTTCGGCAAGCAGAGCACCGCGGCGACTAGCTTCGTACACCAGTCATCCCGAGCTTCGGCGAGGCTGACTGTCAGGTATATGTCAGCTTCCGCGTCGAAGCCGAGGTCGGTGAGCGAATGGGTTCCAAGGCCGGCGTTCATCAGGCGGGGCGCCACAAGGTAGTCGGTAAGTGCCAAGTCGTAGTCTTCGCCGCCCAGCTCGAAGCCGGCTCGCGGTCGAGACCTACCCGCTCCCTCCCACGGCGGCTCGAGGTGGAACTTCGTACTCCGAGGTCGTACCAGAGCCAGTGATGCGTCTACCCCCCGCATTGCCTGCTCTTCCGTTACGGCCGAACCGCGATTACCGAGGAGCGCGGGCCCGTTGACCAGATGCGGCTCGAGAACCGCGGCGGCATCCGTCCTATCCACCCTCCCGGTCAGCCACCACCGCGAGGCTCCGACTTTGACGTTCTCCGGCTGAGACGGATCGTCGATTTGCCCACCGTGCTCGAAACCCACCACGTCGAGGGGTTCGATGTCGTGACCGTCAACCCGGTAGTGGTAGGGATAAAGCTCCCCGTGTAGGTGGTTGGACACCGGGCGTACCCAGTTGCCGGTCTTTCTCGAGATCCCGGCCACGCATCTCCCGCCCCATTTCTTGGAGCAGGCGAGAATCAGCACCTCGTCGACAGGCATGCCGTCTTCCTACAGGTGGACCGCGACCAAGTCGGGCCAGTGGCCGGCCAAGTACTCGACGACGAGCCTGCGATGGCAGTGCTCAGGCGTAGCCTCGCTGCACAGCAGCACGGTGCGCTGCTCGAATTCGCCTGGGTCCAGCTCTCGCTCAACGCAGCGGTCGCGCATCAGTCTCAGGAAGCGTTCTTCGTACTCACTCCAGGGCATGTCCTTTCTCTTCTTGTAGGCGTCGAGGATCTCTCGGTTCGGCGCCAGCAACGGAGCATGCTCGTACTTCGCGGCTACAAGCTCACGTAAGAAGTAGGCAAGGTCGTCGCGCTTTGCGAAACCCGCCAGCTGCGACCTATTGTTGAGCCGCACGTCGAGAAGCCGCTCGATTCGGTGCGCCTTCAGGCGACCGAAGAAATCCTCGGCGGTCGTCTGCGTGAAACCGATAGTGAAGATCTCCATTGGCTCTCCTCGTCGTCGAAAAGCGACCCCTCGGCGAGGATTATCGGCTCCCCCTCCACTTCATGACTGCCGTCGCCTCGAATATGGGTGACCACCAGACCTCGCTCGAGCAGAACCTTTGCCACCAGCAGACGTCGATGGCACGACGCGGGATTCTCCTCGCTGCACATGATCGCAACCCGGTAGCGCTTGGCTCCACGCAGCAGCCTTTCGACGCCGGCGCGGAACTCGTCGCTCCTCGCAACCTTCCCGTACAGGACATGTCCGGACGGATCGTAGAACTCGTCTCCGTCGGGCCTCCCCCCCAGCTCCTTGCCGAGGAACAGGTAACGAGCTCCGGCAATCTGCGCCACATCGCCTATGCGCGAGCGATCGGCCCACTCAACGTAGCGCGAGTGAGGCCAGGACCGAACGTCCACCAGAACCTCGACGTCGTGCTTGGACAACAACCCCTGGAAGTGCTCCGCGGAGTGATTCGAGTGGCCGATGGTGAGCAATTCCATGTCCACTCAGAGCTTAGGCATTGCCCGCGAATTCTCCAGCTGCCTCCCGCATCGTCTCCGTAAAATCGGGATCGGAGAAGGTCGCGCGTAGCCTTACCGCGCACTCCTCGGGGCTGTCGCATGCGATCACCCGCGCTCGCTCGTAAGTCCCGAGCATCTCCTCGACGGCAGAGGAGGCGGGGAAACTCCCACCGGAGAGACGCAGGCCGACGATAGGGCGGCGGTGACTGAAGGCCAGGGCAAGCTCCGCGTCTGCTGTCTCGGCCGCGCCCCCAACCAGCGCGACTACGCAATCGGCGTGTACGACCGCATGGCGAGCAGCCTCGAAGATATGCCCTGGATCGGTGGGGCCGGCGGCGGCGGGAAACGGCCAGGCGACAACAGGCCAACCGCCCGCTTCGCAAGCTTCGACAACGCTATCGCGCAAACCATTCGGGGTGCTTCGGTCGGCCGCCTTGGAGATGAGGTAGATCCAGGCCCCCTCGTCCACGCCCTTTTGTCGCACTTCCATCATCCGATTTGGAGTCTAGGCGGGGGATCGGCCGCCACCGCCTCACTCACCCAGCAGTTCGCGCTGGCTGAGCCAGTAGAGCAGGCCGAGCGCCGGCAGGATCAGGATCGCGGCGAGGATGAAGACGACGATCACCGCGGCCAGGGTGTCGCTGGGCGCCGCCGTCTGGGTGACCTTCAGCGAGGTCGGCAGCAGGTAGGGGAATTGGGCGACCCCCCAGCCCCAGATCACCGCCACCACGGCGCCGGCGGCAAGCGGGCGCAGGCCGCGATGGACGCCGCGCAGCAGCAGCCCGAGCACGCCGAGGCCGCAGAGCGCCGAGACGATCACCAGCGGCAGGCCCTCGCTGGTCAGGCGGTCGAAGATGTAGCGCGCTTCGGAGTGCAGGGCGAAGATCCCGGCGACCGCGAAGGCGCCGGCGACGAGCGCCGCGACGAGAGCGCGGCGGGCGAAGTAGTCCTCTAGCTCGGGGGCGCCGGCGCGGCCGGCGTCGGAGACGAGGAAGACCGCCGCCAGGTAGGCGCCGCTGGCGACGAACAGCGCCCCGGTAAGCAGCGGCAGCGGCTGGATCCAGCTCGAGAAGGCCGCGCCGTTGCCGCCCGCCGGCACGTTGCCGGCGGCGATCGCCCCGACCACCGTCCCCATGAAGAACGGGGTCAGCACCGAGGAGAGGGCGAAGAGCGCACCCATCGCGCGCCGGTACTCCAGCCGCCGCACCGATTTGCGGAAGGCGAAGCCGCCGCCGCGCAGGACGATTCCCAGCGCCGCCAGGGTCAGCGGCACGTAGAGCGTCAACATCACCGCCCCGAACGCTTCCGGGAAGGCGGTCCAGAGCACCACCAGGATGAAGATCAGCCAGACGTGGTTGGCCTCCCAGACGGGGGTCAGCGAGCGCTGGATCAGCGCCCGCGGCCGCTCGCCGGTCTCCGCGTCGCCGGCGATCAGGTCCCAGAAGCCGGCGCCGAAATCGGCGCCGCCGAACAGCGCGTAACAGGTAGCGCCGACCCAGAGAATCGCGGCGGCGATATCGGCGCGGGTCACCCGGCGACCTCTTCCGGCGGCGCGTAGGGAGTTTCCGCCTCGCCGCCATCTCCCTCCACCCGCCAGCGCCGCGACATCGTCCGCAGCACCAGCACGGCGCCGGTCCCCAGCGCCGCGTAGAGGAGCAGCACCGCGCCGAAGGCGAACCAGATGCCCTTCGCGTCGGTGACCGCTTCGGAGGTGCGCATGTAGCCCTGCACGATCCACGGCTGACGGCCGACCTCGGTGACGATCCAGCCCATCCACAGCGCCAGGATCGCGCCGATCCCCGAGACCGCGACCGCGCGCAGGAACCACGGCGTGCGCGGGATCTCGCGCCGCCGCCACCACGCCCAGGCGAGCCAGAGGCCGAGCAGCAGCAGGGCGCTGCCGATCCCCACCATCCCGTCGAAGGCGAGGTGCAGCAGCGTGTTGGCGGGCGGCCGTTCGTCGGCCGGGATGTTCTGCAGGCCGATCACCTTCGTGTCCCGGTTGAAGCCGACCAGGAAGGAGTCGAGGCCGGGAATCGCGATCGCCCCCTTGACACCGCTGCTGGTGCAGATGCCGCCGACGTACTCGGTCTGGTCGGTGCCGGTCTTCTGGACGCACTCCATGCCGGCGAACTTGGCCGGCTGGTGGTCGGCGACTTCGCGCGCCGCGGTGTCGCCGACGAAGAGCTGGATCGGGGTGGCGATGCAGGCGATCGTCAACGGGATCAGCAGGCCGAGCCGGTGCAGCCGGTCGCGGCGTCCGCGCAGCATCCCGACCGCGTAGATCGAGGCGACGAGGAAGCCGACGACCATGTAGGCGGCGAGGATCATGTGCGGCACCTCGTAGCTCCAAGCCGGATTGAAGAGCACCTTGAAGGGTTCGGTTTCGACCACCTTGCCGGCCCCGTCGAGGACGAAGCCCTGCGGCGCGTTCATCCAGGAGTTGGCGGTGACGACCGAGAAGGCGCCGCCGATCCCGGTGACCAGCATCGGCGTCCCCGACCAGAAGTGGGCCCAGCCGCTGAGCCGCTTCCAGCCGTAGATGTAGATCGCGAGGAAGATCGCCTCGGTGAAGAAGAACAGCCCCTCGACCGCGAAGGCGATCCCGAAGGCGTCGCCGAAGCGGGCCATGAAGTTCGGCCACAGCAGCCCGAACTCGAAGCTGAGCACGGTGCCGGTGACGGCGCCGACCGCGAAGGTCACCGCCATCGCCTTCGACCAGCGCCGCGCCAGCCGCATCGCGTCGGAGTCGCCGCGCTTCAACCCCAGCCAGTTGGCGGTCAGCATCATCGCCGGCAGGGCGACGCCGAGGCAGGCGAGGACGATGTGGAAGGCCAGCGTGAACGCCATCAGCTCGCGCGCGGCGAGCAGATTGGACATCGCTCAGCCCCGCGCTTGGCGGTAGCGGCGGATCAGCGCGTTGGTCGAGCTGTCGTGGCGCAGTTTCGGCTCCCCGGCGGCCTGCAGCTCGGGGACGATCCGTTTCGCCAGCACCTTGCCCAGCTCGACCCCCCACTGGTCGAAGGAGTCGATCCCCCAGACGGCCCCCTGGGTGAAAACGCTGTGCTCGTACAGCGCCACCAGCGTCCCCAGCGTGTGCGGGTCGAGCCGCTCGGCGAGGATCGTGTTCGAGGGTCGATTGCCCTCCATCACCCGGTGCGGATTGACATCCGTTTTCCCGAACGCCAGCGCCTCGGCCTGGGCGAAGACGTTCGACATCAGCAGGTCGTGATGCTCGCCGAGCGGGTTGTTGGAGCGCATGAAGCCGATGAAGTCGCAGGGGATCAGCCGCGTCCCTTGGTGGATCAGCTGGTAGAAGGAGTGCTGGCCGTTGGTCCCCGGCTCGCCCCAGAAGATCGCCCCGGTGTCGTAGTCGACGCGGGCGCCGTCGAGCGTCACGTGCTTGCCGTTGGACTCCATCGTCAGCTGCTGCAGGTAGGCGGGGAAGCGGTGCAGGTACTGGTCGTAGGGAAATACGCCGCAGGTCTGGGCGCCGAAGAAGTCGCCGTACCAGACGCTCAGCAGCCCCATCAGCATCGGCAGGTTCTCGGCCGGGCGGGCGCTGAGGAAGTGCTCATCCATCGCGTGGAAGCCGGCCAGCATCTCGGCGAAGCGGGCCGGGCCGATCGCCAGCATCGTCGAGAGGCCGATCGCCGCGTCCATCGAGTAGCGGCCGCCGACCCAGTCCCAGAAGCCGAACATGTTGTCGGTGTCGATGCCGAACTCGGCGACGCCCTCGGCGTTGGTCGAGACCGCGACGAAGTGCTTGGCGACCGCTGAGGTGTCGCCGCCGAGCCCGGCCAGCGACCACTCGCGGGCGGTGCGGGCGTTGGTCATCGTCTCCAGCGTCGTGAAGGTCTTCGAGGAGATCACGAACAGCGTCTCGGCGGGGTCGAGGTCGCGCGTGCACTCGGCGAAGTCGGTGCCGTCGACGTTCGAAACAAAGCGGAAGGTCATCTCGCGGCGGCTGAAGTGGCGCAGCGCCTCGTAGGCCATCACCGGGCCGAGGTCGGAGCCGCCGATGCCGACGTTGACGACGTTGCAGATCGGCCTGCCGGTGTGCCCTGTCCACTCGCCCGAGCGGACCCGCTCGCAGAAGTCGCCCATCCGGTCGAGCGTCTCGTGCACCTGCTTGACGACGTCGACGCCGTTGACGATCAGC
The DNA here is from genome assembly GCA_963702955.1 of uncultured Solirubrobacterales bacterium. GTDB lineage: Bacteria > Actinomycetota > Thermoleophilia > Solirubrobacterales > 70-9 > VRUE01. Next base: position 1,473,758 of record OY969774.1, read on the forward strand.
GAGCGCTCGCGCGGCATCCGCAGCGCCACGTGGAGGACGGCCCGGTCCTCGGAGACGTTGATGTGCTCGCCGGCGAACATCGCTTCGCGGCGCTGCTCGACGCCGCGCTCGCGCGCCAGCTCGCCGAGCAGGATCACCGTCTCGTCGGTGATCCGGTTCTTCGAGAAGTCGAGGTGGAGGCCGGCGCCGTCGGCGACCAGCCGCTCGCCGCGGGCCGGGTCGGCGTCGAAGAGGTCGCGCAGCTTCGCGTCCTCGATCTCCCCGAAATGGCGCTCCAGCGCCTTCCAGGCATCTCCGGCCCGAAGGTCCGGCCCGGCGTCGCTCAAGCGACCACTCCGCGCTGCGACTCGATCGACTCCATCAGGTCCTCCCAGGATTTGACGAAGGCCCCCTTGCCCTCCTCCTGCAGCCGCTCCGCCAGCGCGTCAACGCCGATCCCGGCGCTCTCGAACTGCGCCAGCACCCCCTCGGCGTCGCCGCCGTCGGCGGGGATCGGGTCGCCGACCTCGCCGTGGTCGGCGAAGGCGTGCAGGGTCGGCTCGGGCATCGTGTTGACGGTGAAGGGGGAGGCGAAGCCCTCGATGTAGAGGGTGTCGGAGGCGTCGGGGTCCTTGGTCCCGGTGCTCGCCCAGAGCAGGCGCTGCGGGCGCGCGCCCTCGTTCATCAGCCGCTGGGTGCGCGGCGAGTCGAGCAGCTCGCGGTAGCCGGCGTAGGCGCGGTAGCCGACCGCCAGCCCGAGCCGGTCGCGCAGCTCGCCGGGCACTTCGTCGGCGACCGCGACGTCCCAGCGGCTCATGAAGATCGAGGCGACCGAGGCGACGTCGGGGTCGAGCCCGGCCTCGATCCGCCGTTCGATCCCCTTCATGTAGGCGTCGGCGGCGGCGAGGTGGTGCTCGCGCGAGAACAGCAGGGTGACGTTGATCGGGATCCCGGCGAAGATCGACTCCTCGATCGCCGGCAGGCCGGCCGGGGTGCCGGGGATCTTGACGAAGAGGTTCTCCCGCCCGGCTTCCCCATGCAGCTTCGCGGCCTGCGCGATCGTGCCCGCGGTGTCGTCGGCGAGCTTCGGCGAGACCTCGAGCGAGCAGAAGCCGTCGACGCCGGCCGTGCGCTCGTGGACCGGCGCGAAGAGGTCGGTCGCGTCGCGCAGGTCGGCGATCGCCAGCTGGAAGAAGATCTTCTCCGGGTCGTCGAGCTTCGGGGCCAGCTCGGCGATCTGCTCGTCGTAGGCGTCGCCGCCGGAGATCGCCTTGTCGAAGATCGTCGGGTTCGAGGTCAGCCCGGTGACCGAGAGCTGCTCGATGTAGCCCTGCAGGGTGCCGTCGGCCAGCATCGTGCGGGTGATGTTGTCGAGCCAGAGGCTCTGGCCCAGTTCGTGCAGCTGCTGCGTCGGCTTCATGCGAGAACCTTCCTGGCCACCTCGGCCACCTTGTCGGGGGTGAATCCAAATTTAGTCTGCAAGTCCTTCAGCGGCGCCGAGCTGCCGAAGGTGTGCATGCCGACGCGGGCGCCGCCCGGGCCGACGTAGTGGTCCCAACCGAGCGTCGAGGCCTCCTCGACCGAGACGCGGGCGCTCACCGCCGGCGGCAGCACCTGCTCGCGGTAGTCGTCGTCCTGGCGGTCGAACAGCTCCCAGCAGGGCAGGCTGACGACCCGGGAGCGGATTCCTTCGCCGCTCAGCTCCTCGTGCGCGGCGAGCGCCAGCGCGACCTCGCTGCCGGTCGCGATCAGGATCACCTCAGGGTCGCCGCCGTCGGCGTCGGCGAGCACATACCCCCCGCGCCGCAGGCCCGCGGCCGGGGCGTACTTCGAACGGTCGAAGATCGGCACGTTCTGCCGGGTCAGCACCAGGGCGACCGGCTGGTGGGTGCGGTCGATCGCCACCCGCCAGGCCTCAGCGACCTCGTTCGCGTCGGCGGGACGGATCACGTCGAGGCCGGGGATCGCCCGCAGCGAGGCGAGCTGCTCGACCGGCTGGTGGGTCGGGCCGTCCTCGCCGAGCCCGATCGAGTCGTGGGTGAAGAGGTGGATCACCGGCAGCTCCATCAGCGCCGAGAGGCGGATCGCCGGCCGCGCGTAGTCGGAGAAGGTGAGGTAGGTCGACCACAGCGGCCGCAGCTTCGAGAGCGATAGGCCGTTGGAGATCGCCGCCGCCTCGTGCTCGCGGATCCCGTAGTGGAGCTGGCGGCCCTGGTAAGCGCCCGGCTCGAAGTCGACCGCGCCGTCGAAGTCGAGCCGCACCGAGGTCGAGTCGGTCAGGTCGGCCGATCCCGCAAGCAGCCATGGCACCCGCTCGGCGATCGCGTTCTCGACCTGGTTCGACGCCTTGCGCGTGGCGAGCCCCTTCTCGTCGGGCTCGAAGCTGGGGATGCCGGCGTCCCAGCCCTCGGGCAGCGCCCGCCTCTGCGTCGCCTCGATCTCCGCCGCGAGGTCGCCGTTGTCCTTCGCGTAGTCGGCCAGCTTCGCCCGCCACTCGGCGTTCGCCTCGGCGCCGCGCCTGCCGACCCCGGCGGCGAAGTGCTCCTTGACGCCTTCGGGGACGAGGAACTGGGCGTCCTCCGGCCAATCGTAGGCGCGCTTGGTCTCGCGCACCTCCTCCTCGCCGAGCGGCTCGCCGTGGGCGGCGGCGGTGTCCTGCTTGTGCGGCGAGCCCCAGCCGATGTGGCTGTCGACGACGATCAGCGTCGGCCGCCCCTCCTCGCCCTTGAACTCCTCGAAGGCGCGCGCGAGCAGCTCGGTGTCGTTGGCGTCGCCGACCCGGACGACGTTCCAGCCGTATCCCATGAAGCGGGCGGCGGCGTCGTCGTCGTAGGCGATCCGCGTCACCCCGTCGATGGTTATGTGATTGTTGTCGTAGATCCAGCAGAGGTTGTCGAGCTTGAGGTGGCCGGCGATCGAGGCGGCTTCGTTGGAGACGCCCTCCATCAGGCAGCCGTCGCCGGCGATCGCGTAGACGTCGAAGTCGAAGAGGTCGAAGCCGGGGCGGTCGTAGCGGGCCGACTGCCACTTGCCGGCGATCGCCATGCCGACGCTGGTCGCGATCCCCTGGCCGAGCGGGCCGGTCGTCGTCTCGACCCCCGAGGTCCAACGGTACTCGGGGTGGCCGGGGGCGCGCGAGTCGAGCTGGCGGAAGCGTTCGATGTCCTCGAGGCTGACCGCCGGCCGGCCGACCACCTCGTAGTCGGGTTCGACCGCCTGCACGTCGGCCAGGTGGAGCAGCGCGTAGAGCAGCATCGAGGCGTGGCCGGCGGAGAGGACGAAGCGGTCGCGGCCGGGCCAGATCGGGTCGGCGGGGTCGAAGCGGAGGAAGCGCTGCCAGAGCGTGTAGGCCACCGGCGCCATCGCCATCGGCGTCCCCGGGTGCCCGGATTGGGCCTTCTGGATCGCGTCGATCGACAGCGTGCGGATCGTGTTGATGCAGAGCCGGTCGATGGCCTCGACCCTATCGAGATCGCGACCTGAGATATTTCGCGCCTGTGACCGACTTGGACGGGGAGAAGCGGGCCGCCGCGGAGGCGGCGGCGGAGCTGGTCTCCGAGGGGATGACGCTCGGGCTCGGCACCGGCTCGACCGTCGCCCACCTGCTGCCGGCGATCGCCGCCCGGGGGCTCGCCGGGATCCGCTGCGTCGCCACCTCGGTTGCGACGGAGGAGCAGGCGCGCGGGTTCGGCATCCCGGTCGAGGAGTTCAGCTCGCTGGAGCGGCTCGACCTGGCGATCGACGGCGCCGACCAGATCGACCCGCAGGGCTGGCTGATCAAGGGCGGCGGTGCCGCGCATCAGCGCGAGAAGATCGTCGCCGCAGCGGCCGCGCGCTTCGTCGTCATCGCCGACTCGAGCAAGCCGGTCGAGGCGCTGTCCCCGCCGGTGCCGCTGGAGCTGCTCGCCTTCGGCCTCGCCTCGACCCTCGCCCGGCTCGGCCCCGAGGTGGCCCTGCGCGATGTCCCGCCCAGCCCCGACGGCGGCGCGATCGCCGACTACCGTGGCGAGATCGGCGACCCGGCGGCGCTGGCGGCCCGGCTCGAGGCCGACCCGGGAGTCTCCTCGCACGGCCTCTTCCCCCCCGCTATGGTCAGCGACGTTCTGGTGGGGGCAGGGAGCGCCGTTGACCGTCTGACGCTGAGCTGACCGCCAAGGAGGACCCGCATGACCGATTTCACCGAGCTGTCCATCGCCGGCCGCGTCGCCACCCCGGGCGACGTCGACTGGGACGAGGCGCGCCTCGCCTGGAACCGCGCCGCCGACCAGCAACCCGACGCGGTCGCCTTCGTCGAGGGCGTCGAGGACGTCGCCGCGACCGTCCGCTTCGCCGCGGCGCACGACCTTCGGCTCGCCGGCCAGGGCACCGGCCACGGAGCCGCCCCGCTGGGCCCGCTCGAGGGGACGATCCTGGTCAAGACCGAGCGCATGCGCGGCGTAGAGATCGACTCCGAGGCGCAGACGGCGCGGGTCGAGGCCGGCGTGCTCGTGCTCGAGCTGAGCGAGGCCGCGCAGGGCCACGGCCTCTGCTCGATGCCCGGCTCCGCCCCCGACGTCGGCGTCGTCGGCTACACGCTCGGCGGCGGGCTGAGCTGGCTCGGTCGCCGCCACGGCTTCGCCTGCAACCGAGTCCGCGCGGTCGAGCTTGTCTGCGCCGACGGTGAGGCCCGCACGGTCGATGCCGACAACGACCCGGACCTGTTCTGGGCGCTGCGCGGCGGCGGGGGCGGCTACGCGATCGTCACCGCCCTGCACCTCGACCTGCTGCCGATCGCCGAGCTCTACGCCGGCGCCCTCCTCTTCCCCGCCGCGGTCGGCGCCGACGCCGTCCGCGCCTACCGCGACTGGGCCGCCACGGTGCCGGACGAGGTCACCTCGATCGTCCGCTTCCTCACCCCGCCGCCGATCCCCGACGTGCCCGAGCCGCTCCGCGGCGTGCCGCTGCTGACGATCGACGCCGCCTGCATCGGCAGCCAGGCCGACGGCGAAGCGGCGATCGCGCCGCTGCGCGAGATCGGCGAGCCGATCATGGACACCTTCGCCTGGATGCCGGCCGCGGGGCTGAGCCGGATCCACATGGATCCCGAGAGCCCGGTCCCCGGGATCGGCGAAGGCGGGACGATCGGCGAGCTGACCGACGAGGCGGTCGAGGCCTTCGTCGGCGTCGCCGGCCCCGGCTCCGGCTCGCCGCTGCTGCTCAGCGAGCTGCGCCAGCTCGGCGGCGCCCTCGGCCGCCCCGCCGAGAACGGCGGCGCCCTCGCCAAGATCGACGCCGGCTTCGCCATGTACAGCGTCGGCCTGCCGATGACGCCGGAGCTGGGCGCGGCGATCCCCGGCCACCTCGAGAAGATCGCCGAGGCGATGGAGCCCTGGTCGGCCGAGGGCAGCTACTTCAACTTCACCGAGGCCCCCTGCGACGTCGACGCGATCCTCCCGCCCGACGTCTGCGCCCGCCTCGCCGAGGTGAAGCGCAAGTGGGACCCCGACGACCGCATAGTCGCCAACCACACCGTGTCGCTGAGCGAGGCTTGAACCGAATAAGGACTCCGAGCCGGCCCGCCCATAGGGTGAATTCGCTGAAGCACGGCCACTTTTCGTCCGGAGCGGTCGTCTGTCGGCGACGATCGGGACGCCTGCTTCCGCGCGGGGAGGCCGGAAGAACGGTTTCAGAGCCGCGAGCCCGACCCAACCGAGCCGATCGCGCCTTACTCGCTGAGCTGCGAGCCCTCACCGCAGGGAGAGCCGTTGGCGAGCGCGGCTGACTGAAGTTCAGCCGTCGCAGCGATGTTGCGGGCGACGCCCAGCTCGATGAGATGCCGCGCTATCCGTGCGCCGTGGCGGAGTACAGTTCGATCCCGATGCCGCTTTACATGGATCGCCACGACCTTCCGGATGCGACGGCTGCCGATCTCGCAACCGCTCATCTGCGCGATCTCGAGGTGCAAGAGCGCTTCGGCGTGCGCTTCGTCACCTACTGGTTCGATGAGGAGGCCGGCAGAGGATTTTGCCTCGTCGAGGGTCCCGACAAGGAGTCCGTCGAGGCAGCCCACAGCGCCTCGCACGGGATGCTTCCGCTGAACGTGGTCGAGGTCGACGAGGCGATCGTTCGTGGGTTCTTTGGACGGCTCAATACTCACCCCCCGGGCGAACCCTACGTAGAAAGCGCCTTCCGAGCGATCCTCTTCACCGACATGGTCAACTCCACTCGTCTCACCCAACAATTGGGCGATCGCGAGGCCATGCAGCTAGTTCGCCAACACGACTCGATAGTGCGCTCCGGCTTGGCGCAGTTCGGCGGCAGCGAAGTCAAGCACACTGGGGATGGGATCATGGCGGCGTTCGACGCGGCGTCCCAAGCGGTCGGCGCGGCGATGCGAATTCAGCAGTCGTTTGGAGAGCTCAATGCCGGTGGGCAGTCGGGACTGCGGGTGCGCATCGGGGTGGCCGCGGGGGAGCCCGTAACCGAGCAAGACGATCTCTTCGGAGCGGCTGTGCAGCAGGCCGCGCGGCTGTGCGCATGCGCACAGCCAGATTGCATTGTCGTCTCATCCGGGGTGCACGACCTCTGCCGCGGAAAGGGGATCCGGTTCTCCGACGCGGGGCCTCTCGCCGCGAAGGGCTTCGACGAGCCAATCGGGCACTTCGAGGTCGACTGGCGCGATTGACCTCACGGACGCACGCGGTGCGCTCTAGCCTGGGCGCACCTACGCTCACCAGCAAAAAGAAGTCGCAGCCTGTCCCATCTATGCGCTCCCGCCTTGACCCGGAAGCAACACCGGATCGAACTGGGCGTGCCTAAGGTGATGGGAGAAGGCAGGGGTTACAAACGCTGCGTCAACGGGCTGGCGCTGTGAGACGACTCGGATCCGCTGGTCCATCGCCGAGGCTCTCGCCGCGCGACGCCCGGCGCCTTCTCTAGGAGTGCCTGCCTGCGGGTCGACTCAGCCGATCGAGTCGGCCCAGTCGCGCAGGCGCTCGGAGAACTGCGGCGTGGCCGCGCCCACCTCGACGACCGCGTCGGCCGGCACGTTCGCCTTGCGCGCGGCGGCAATGATCGCGTCGGGGGACGGCGCCTCGTAGAGGCAATAGGTGCGCCGCCGGTCGGCGCTCAGAAACGAGAAGAGCCAGCGGACCCCCTCGCCGTCGTTGACCTCCTCGATCAGCTCGACGTCCTGGTCCGTCAGGTCGAGCTGATCGGCGAAACCGCGCTCGATCATGTACAGCCCCATCGGCTGATCGTAGCGGGGATCTCGGCTCAGGCCGAGGCGAGCCCGTGCCGGTGGGCGTAGGAGGCCGCCTCGGTGCGGTTCGCGCAGTCGGTCTTGCGGAGGATGCTGCGGATGTGGTTGGCCGCGGTGTGCTCGCTGATCGACAGCTCCTCGCCGATCTCGCGGTTGCTGAGCCCGCGGGCGACCAGTTCGAGGACCTGCGCCTCGCGCGGGGAGAGGCCGCCGGGAAGATCGTCGGCGGGGGCGGGAACGCCGAGGGCGCCGATCTTGGCGAACAGTCCCTCCATGCCGATCCGCTCGGCCAGGCCGGCGGCCTCTCCGATCAGCGCCTCGGCCCGCTCGCGGGAGCCGCGGCCCCGCCCGAGCAGGAAGCGCCCGTACTCGTAGGCGCTGTGGGCGACCCAGGTCGAGGCCCCCATCCGCCTGTTCTGCTCCAGCGCCCGCTCGAAGTGACGCTCGGCCAGCACCGGCTCCCCCAGCGTCACCGCGAGCATGCCCAGGTAGCGGTCGGCGGCCCCGTAGCAGGCGACCAGATGGCCGACCGTCACGTTTGCCCCTGCGAACGGCTCCAGCTCGGGATATACGATCGCCGCCATCGCCTCGTCGCCGAGCGCGGCGCAGGCGTCGGTCAGGTAGGCGAGCGTCGCCAGCCACAGCGACGCCCGGTAGCCGTCGATGCCCTCGGAGGCGATCCTCGCGAGCTCTCGCCTCGCCTCGCGCTCCATCCCCAGCTCGGCGAGCACGGCGACCAGGCCCGGGCCCCACGGCCCCTCGCGCCCGGCCTCGCCGGCGAGGATCCTGACCGCCGGCGCCAGCTCCGCCAGCCTCCCCTGCTCGCGGCGAACGCCGAACATCTGGATGCCGAAGATGCCCGATGCGTCGCGCCCGGTCAGCAGCCGACCCCAATCGTGGGAGCTCGTGGCCATCGCCTCGGCTGCGGCGAGGTCGCCGTCGCAGAGGGCGATCGCCGACCCGTAGTGCTCGGCGACGTGGCGCATGAACGGCTGCGCCGCCCTCTTGGCCATCTCACGCTGGGCGGCGACCTCCATCCGAGCGGACTCGAGGTCGCCGAGCGCGACGAAGGTCGGCGCCCGCCAGGCCATCGCCTCGGTACGTGTCTCGACATCCCCCAGCTCCTCCGCAAGGTCTCTCGCCTCGGTCAGCATCGAGAGGATCTCCTCCAGCGGGGTCGTGCCGCGCGCCCAGTAGGAGCGGACCAGCACCTTCGCCAGCCCGGCGCGGTCTTCGCGGCCCCGTGCCAGCGCGACGGCGCTTTCGTGCACGATCGCGCCGCGCTCGCGCTCCCCCTGGAAGTCGAGCGCCCGGGCGAGCCCGGCCAGCAGGCCGATCCGCAGCTCTTCGCTCTCCTCGCCGACCGCCTCCAGCGCGTCTTCGAGCAGCGCGACCGCCTCTTGGCTCGGAAGCCCGGGGCGCCAGCAGGCCTCCTCGTAGCCGATCGCCGCCCGGGCGAGCAGCTCGGCACTGCCCAGCTCGCGGGCTATCTCCGCTGCGGCGCCGAAGGCCTCCACCGCATCGTTCGCATTGCCGGCCCGGTGGCCGGCCGCGCCCTGCTCCAGCAGGACTCCGGCGCGCTCGGCCTCGTCCTCGATCCCGATCTCGACCGCGGTCCGCAGCCGCGTCGCGGCGTCGTCGAAGGCCAGAGCCGCGCTCGCCGCGCTCGCCGCGCGCAGGTTGTAGTCGATCGCCCGCTCGGCCCCGCCGAACGGGGCGGCGGCGGCGAAGTGATGCGCGAGGTCGGCGAGCGCGCGATCTGAGGCGCCGCCGGAGCCCTCCAGGGCCTCGGCGAAACCGAGGTGGAGCTCGGCCCGGCGCAGCCGGGAGAGCCGGTCGTAGAGCGCCCGCCGCACGATCTCGTGGGTGAAGCGGCAGGCCAGGCGCGGCGAGGGAAGCTCCTCGATCGTCCCGCTTCCCACCGCCTCCTCGAATGCGGCGAGGAACTCCGGCTCGGCGAGGCCGGCGGCGCGGCGGACCGGCTCCAGCTCGAACTCCGGCCCCGCCACGGCGGCCAGCTCGAGCAGGTCGATCGTCCTCGGGGCGAGGCGCGAGAGCCGCTGGTTGACCACCTCGCGGACGCTCTCGGGAGTGCCCAGTTCGCTCAGCGGCCGCGTCACCCGGACGTGCCCGCCGGCGGCTACCTCGACGATCCCGGTCTCGACCAGGGCGCGCCAGAGCTCGCAGACGAGGAAGGCGTTGCCCTCGGTGAGGTCGTGGATCGCGCTCGCCAGCTCGCGAAACTGGGGCTCGGGCTCGGAGTCGCGGCCGGCCGCACGGCCGATCAGGTCGGCGACCTCGGACCCGGAGAGTCCGGCGAGTCGCATCCGCACGACGTCCTCGGAGCGGCGCAGGTCGGCGAGCGTCTCGGACAGCTCGACCGGCAGGCCGGCCTCGGTGTCGCGGAAGGTCGCAAGGAGAAGCAGGCGCGCGTTCCAGGAGGACCGGGCCAGGTGGCGCAGGAGGAGCAGCGTCGGCGCGTCCGCCCAGTGTCCGTCCTCGAGCACCAGCAGCACCGGCCTCTCGCGGCCGGCGCTCGCGAGCAGGTCGGCGACCGCCGTGTGGAGGCGATGGCGCTCGGTGTCGGGGTCGGTCTCGACCGGCTCCGGCAGCTCGCCGACCAGGGCGGGCAGGTCCGGCAGCAGCCGGGTCAGCTCGCCGGCGCCGGTGCCGAGCGCGGAGCGCAGCTGCGCCGGATCGGTCACCCGGGCGAGGCGGCCCAGCGCCTCGACGAAGGGGCCGTACGGCGTCCGCACGACCGCGTCGCAGGCTCCGTAGAGGACGAGGGTCCCGTCCGCGGCGGCCCGCTCGGCGAACTCGCGCACGAGGCGGCTCTTCCCCGCGCCCGGCTCGCCCGCCAGCAGGGCGACGCGGCGGCCCTCGCCGACCGCGCGCGGCATCAGCGTCCACAGCTTCTCCAGCTCGGCCGCGCGCCCGACGAAGGGAGAGGCCGAGGCCGGGCGGAGCGAGCCCGGAAGACCCGGGATCTCTGTGTCCATGGGGAAAAGATAGTCAGTCTTGACCATTACCCCGGCCGGCCGAGCTTCGGAGCGCCCGAAAAGTGGGTCAGTTCGGGTCATGACAGGGGCGCCGGAGCGCCCTAGCCTCGACTGCGACGAACTGCGACGACCCGAGGAGGAACACCGTGAACGCTCCCGACGCACTGAAGCAGACTGCCCGCAGCGAGATGTCCGGATTCCAGGGAGGCCTGACCGCCCCCGAGGACGCCGGCTACGACGAGACCCGCAAGATCTACAACACGATGATCGACCGGCGCCCGGCGCTGATCGCGAGCTGCGCCGACGCCGGCGACGTCGCGAAGGTCGTCTCCTTCGCCGCCGGCCACGAGCTTCTGCTGGCGGTGCGCGGCGGCGGCCACAACGGCGGCGGTCTGGGGACGTGTGACGACGGCGTCCTTCTCGACCTCTCGGGCCTGAAGGGAATCGAGGTCGACCCCGGCGCCCGGACGGCGAGGGTCGGCGGCGGTTGCCTCTGGGGCGAAGTCAACGCCGCGACCAATGAGCACGGCCTGGCGACCCCCAGCGGCATCATCTCGACCACCGGCGTCGGCGGCCTCACGCTCGGCGGCGGGCTCGGGCACCTGACCCGCAAGTGCGGGCTGACGATCGACAACCTGCTCGAGGCGGAGGTCGTGCTGGCGAGCGGCGAGCGGGTCCGCGCCGCGGCCGACGAGAACCCCGACCTGTATTGGGCGATCCGGGGCGGCGGCGGCAACTTCGGCGTCGTCACCTCCTTCCTCTTCCGTCTCCATGAGGTGGGGACGGTCGTCGCCGGCCCGACCTTCTGGCCGGTCGAGCAGGGCGCCGAGGTGCTGAGGGCCTACCGGGACTTCCTGCCGAACGCCCCCCGGGAGCTGAACGGCTTCTTCGCCTTCATGTCGGTTCCGCCGGAACAGTCATACCCCGAGGAGCTCCACCTGCGCAAGGTCTGCGCCGTCATCTGGTGCTATTCGGGGGACCCCGAGGATGCCGCCGAGGCGATGGCCCCCCTGCTCGCGGCGCTGCCGGATCCCCTTTTGCATGCGCCCCAGGAGATGCCGCTACCCGCGTGGCAGAGTGGCTTCGACGGGGTCTACCCCGCCGGCGACCAGTGGTACTGGCGCGCCGACTTCGTCAAGGAGATCCCCGACGAGGCGATCGAGGTCCACGCCAAGTTCGGCGCCGAGATGCCGACCTGGAAATCGACGATGCACCTGTACCCGATCGACGGCGCCGCCCACGATCCCGGGCCGACCGACACCCCCTGGGCCTACCGCGACGCCAACTGGGGCTCCGTCTTCGCGGGCGTCGACTCCGATCCGGCAAATGCGGACAAGATCCGCAAGTGGTCCGTCGCCTACTTCGAAGCCCTGCATCCCTACTCCGCCGGCGGCGCCTACGTGAACATGATGATGGACGAGGGTCAGGAGCGGGTGCGGGCGAGCTACGGCGCCAACTACGACCGGCTGGCGCAGATCAAGGCCACCTACGACCCGGACAACCTCTTCCGGGTGAACCAGAACATCCAGCCGAATGCCTGATCGCGAATACGACGTTGTGGTCGTCGGAGGAAGTCTGGCCGGGTGCGCTGCGGCTCGCCTGCTCGCGCTGCGGGGGACTCGCGTCGCCGTGGTGGAGAAGCGCCCCGAGCTCGACGCCTACAAGGTCATCTGCACCCACAACATCCAGGCTGGTGCGGTGCCGGCGATGGAGCGCCTCGGGATCGTGCCGGCGATCCACGACGCCGGCGCCGTTTCCGCCCAGATCGACATCTGGACGCGCTACGGGTGGATACGCCCGCCGGATCGGGGCCGACGCAACGTGAACCTGCGGCGCTCGGTCCTCGACCCGATCGTGCGCCGGCAGGCGATCGAGACTCCGGGTGTGGACTACCTGCCCGGCCTCACGGCGGTGGGGCTCGAGGGCGATGAGCAGGTCGAAGGCGTCCGCGTTTCGGGGCATGGGGATAAGGAGAGATCGCTCAAGGCAAGGCTCGTGGTCGCGGCCGACGGACGTGGTTCGCAGGTGGCGCGGATGGCGGGCGTCCCCGCGCGCGTCCGACCTCACGGTCGCTTCTGCTACTTCTCGTACTTCAGGAATGTCCCACTCCCAGATCGCGGGCGAGCTTTGGTTTGGTTCGGCGACCCCGACATGGCCTACATAAATCCCAATGAGGAGGGCATCTCGAATGTCTGTGTGGTGCCGGCCAAGCGACGACTGGACGAGTTCCGCGGCGATCCGGAGTCGGCGGTTCGCGCACACTTCCGGGGCTTGGCGGATGCTCCGAACCTCGACGACGCGCGCCCGGTCGCGAAATGGTTCGGAAAGCTCGAGATGCCGAGCACGATCCGCCCTGCCGCGGCGCGGGGGATGGCGTTTGTCGGCGATGCTGCCCAGGCATCCGATCCGATTTTCGGCGTCGGCTGCGGCTGGGCGTTCCAGTCGGCGGATTGGCTGGCCGAGGAAGTCGGCCCGGCTCTGCACGGATCGGATCGGGAGCTCAATCGAGCCTTGGGGGCCTACGCGCGGCGCCATCGCCGCGAGCTCGGTGCCCATCATTGGTTCATCTCCGACTACTCGAGCGGGCGACGCTTCTCGCCACTCGACAAGCTCGTCTACTCGACCGCGGCGCGCGACGCCGAGCTTGCCCGGCGGGTCGAGGACTTCGCCACCCGCTCGATCGGCGGTATCGCCGGCGCCCGGCGGATGATCACTCGGGCCGCCTTGGTGCGGCTTGGGTTGGCCGGCTGAGCTGACAGGGCAGGGCTAAGGTGCCTGCAGGCTCTCCCCTTCTCGTCCAACACAGACGTCTGCAACTGGCCGCTGGCGCGCTCGCAATCACGCAAGAGCAGACGTCTCGATGCAGCGGCCCCGCCGCAAACGTCCCCATGCGCGTCCCTGTAGGAACCGACGACCTCATCCTGATGAAACCGCAGCGGGTTGACAGCTGCTCGCCCTCTCTACCAGCAGACGCGGCAACACGATGCTCAGCGCTTCGTGGCCAAAAAGAGGTAGCGGTTGAGGCTGAAGAAGTAATCGGCGCTGCGGGAGAGGCGGTCCAGGTCCTCCCTCCACGCAATGGCGTCGGCTTCGGTGAGCCCTTGCCGGCCGGGGACGTAGTCGGCGATCAGCTCGGCCATCCCCTCGCTGTAGGTGTTGTGGTTGCTGCGGAGGTTGAGGATAGGTACGACCCGGCAGAGCTCGAGCGTCAAGCCTGCCTCCTCCAGCAGGCCGATCAGCCTGCGTGGCAGGTGCGGATCGATCAGATGCTCGCCCCAGGCGTCCAGTACGCGCCGCATGCGCAAGGGATCGCCGCAGTGCCAGACGATCGAATCCCAGTCGGTGTCGAGCACCAGCGCGCGGCCCCCCGGACGCAACACACGGGCAAGCTCCGAAAGCGCCGCCGCAATGTCCTCCACGTACTCATAGACCTGGGTGGAGACGACGGCGTCAAAGCTCTTATCTGCGCAGGGCAGCGCACATGCGTCGGCGTGTTCGAAGCGCAGCTCGCCATTACCTGTCGAGCCAAGACGAGCCGCGGCGATCGCCAGCATGGCCTCGCTGACGTCGGTGCCCAAGACGGCGCCGTTCGGTGCGGCGCTGGCGGCCAGCTCGGCCGCGAGGAAGCCCGGGCCCGCCCCGATATCGAGCACGCGCTCGCCCGGCTTGACCTCGAGCGCATCGCGCACCGCCTGGCGCTGGGCGACGACATCGGGCGTGCTGTAGATCGCCTCGATCCGTCGTGATTCCTCCTCATCGAATTGAAGCGTGGAGCTCATCGCAGAGGTGCCATCGGGGGCCTCAGCAACCATGCCAAGAACGCAGTATGTCGCTTGACGGCCTGATTCGATCCGCCGCTTCGACGAGCGAGGGCCGCGGCCCCAAGCAGGGCGCCAACCGCCGCATAGACCGGTAGGGATCGCCAGCTCCGGACCAGCCTGATCACGCTCCCAGCGGCGTATGCCCGCAGCAACTGGTCATCGATCAGCTTGCGCCAGCGCTCGGGATCAGAACGACGCAAGGCTGCCCCACTGCGTGCAAATGCCGTTGTGGTACGTCTCGGGGCCTGGCTGGCCGCTCTGAATTGTGATGTTGACTAGACAGAAACTGCAGGACTCGCTGTCGCGGATCAACGGTGTCGCCTGCTCGCCGTCCGATGCGGGCGTCTGGAGCGAAGCTCAGCGGACGCCCGCAAATCGCGCGAAGCAGGAAACCTTCGACCGAGGCTGTGAACTGCCCCAGTCTTGACGGAGTAGGGGTCAATGTGCCTCCGCCACAATCGCTGGTGCGCTAGCAAACGAACGCACCCCGGGCGCGCCTTACCTCAGCTGCGCTCAGCGGGCCGAAGCGAAGAGTCCAACCACCATCCAGCTCCTGGCGCAGCGAGTGGCGCACGCGATCCCGCTTGAGCGCCTCTGCATGTCGCTCAGCCCGTTCATAGCCTGAAAGGTCGCGTCAAGGCCGTAGCGCTCAAACCGCGTTCACGCGGAGGGAGAAGCGATGTATGCGGCCTATGAGTCTGGCTAGCCCTCAGCTCGCCTTGGCGGTGTACTTAGAGGTTCCGTTGCATGTCGTGGCGCCGCTGAAGTCGGTGATCACCTTGCCGCTCTCATGCCCCTTCTTGCCGAACTTGCCGGTGATCTTCACGAAGCCCTCGTGGTCATGGGTGGGGGCGAAGTAGATCGGCAGCTTCGCCGTGAAGGTGCCCTTGCTAGAGACCTTCGCCGTCGCGTCCTGGGCTTCGCCAAAGCCGCCACCTTCGCAGTAGACCGGGTAGCCGCTCGGCAGGCTGAACTTGTGAACCTTCTTGCCGTTCTTGGAGACCTGGAAGCTGATCGTGAAGGTGACGTTGCCTCCCGGGCGACTTTTGATCGACCCGGAGTAGGTCTTGCCCTTGGCGGGGTGGGCCGCGTTGGCGCTGCCGGCGCCCACGGCGAGCGCGGCGATCAGGACGAGGAGTCCGCAGGAAACCGCGGCTCGAGGGCTGTGGCGGACCTTCATGGCGCTCCTCCTATCTCTCGCTCAACGCGTGGCGGCCCGGTGGCCGCTGGACGAGACCGGCGGAGGCTATCTCATCTGAGCCGGCGATCGGGCGTAGCTCAATCGCCCGGCTCACGCATGCCCCCGCGCCGCTGGCGATCTGGGAAGATTGCCGTCGCCGCTGCCGTTGTGGCTGTCAACTATTCAGGAGGCCATCCACGTGAAACGCGCCTACGTTCTGCCGGTCTTCGTTCTACTCGTCGCTCTCGCGGTCTCGACGATCGAAAGCGCGGTGCCGTCGGCGCATGCCAGCAACTTCCGTTCTGTCTATCTGCGGAAGACGAAACTCGGCAAGATCTTGGTCAACACCGCCGGCACCACGCTGTTTGAGTTTTCGAAGGACCCCCCGAAGAAGGACATCTGTGTCAAGCAGGCCGGTTGCATCACGTCCTGGATTCCGCAGGAAGCGACCGGCAAGCCGACCGCAGGCCCGGGCGTCCACGCCTCCCTACTCTCGACAATCAAGGTCCTGGGCGAGCGGCAGCTCACCTATGCCGGCCATCCGCTGTACATCGACATCGCCACCACCAAGCCCGGGGAGACCTCCAAGGTCGGTACCAAGCAGTTCGGTGGGAAGTGGTACGCGATCAATGCCAAGGGGCGCGCTGTGAAGTAGAGCCGCGCGATGCGGCAGTCGGCAGCGTGGTGGACAGGCAGCGCTTCTCCTTTGCGCGAGCACCGGCACTGCCCGGCCTCGCTGCTGCAAATCGTCCGATGCAAGAGCGTCAGCAACATCCACGTACGCGATCGCATCACGCGCATGCAGAAGCGCCGCGGCGGCGAGGCCACCTTGTCCGGAAGAGTTGCCGAAGTCAGGCCAGGTCGCTGGCAGGCCGAAGGTTACAGTTGGACGACACGACAATCCGCGGTGAGCGATTCTTCAGCGCACACATGGGTGCCAGGGTCGTGCGAACAAGTCATAAGACTTGTGAATTGCGCTGAAGTTGATCGCCCGCGCGGTCTTGCAGTACTGCTTCGGCTCCTGTTCGTACTCGGCCTCGAAGACCGCTTTGCCGGCGCGGATGAAGGTGTTCTTGTAATAGCCGCATTCGTGGTATTGGAAGCACTGCTCGACGATCGCGAAGTCGAAGTTGTGGACCAGTTCTGCGGCCTGGCGGCCGTCGTTCTTCAGCGCCGCCGCCATCCCACGCGCGTGGACCTGGCGGGCGACCCAGCGGTTGAAGCGCAGCTGGTCGGCCTTGGTGATCTTGAAGCCGGTTTGATTTTCTTGTTCCCAGCCCGCGAGGTTGTCGGGCTCGACCGCGTCAAAACCCTTGCGCGCGCACATGTTGAAGCGCTGCTTCAGCGGCTTCTCAAAGAGATGGAAGCGGGCGATGTTGAGCCAGCGCTCGTCGGGGAAGCCGGAGTAGCGGCGCCCGATCACCGAGCGCGGGAACTCCGCCTTATCGGGACGGTAGGACTCCCAGCTGCCGACGTCGAGGTAGCAGATCACCTTGCGGCCCTGGCGATGGAGTCGGCGCACCGTGCTGGCCGAAGTTTCGAAGCCGTCAACGTCGTAGACGGAGGCGGGGACGCTCGTATCGATCTTCCCCTGCAGCTGCCACTGCCAGGCAGCGGTGGTGGGACGCGGCGACCAGCGCACCGACGAAGCGCCGGCGGTCGTGGTGCCCAGAATCGCCAGCAACCCCAACGTCCCAACAAGAAGCGCGATCGGTGCGGAAGCTCTGTTCGGCGTCGATCCCATCTCTCCACAAACCCGCCGATTCGGGGTTTGCTGCGGCTGAGCAGCTCGGCGTACTGCTCGCCAGTCAAAGCGCCAACCCCAATGACGTGATCATGGCCGCGTTCGACCTCCGATTGATTGCGCCCGCTTAGCGCGACTTGCGAGCGCTCCCGACCGGGCCGTAGGGCACTCGCTCGGGACGAAGGCCACTCATCTGGGCCTCGGACGGGACCTGGACTGGGCTCATGCTTCGCCTGGCGGATCCAGAAACCGCGCGTGGGGCCGAAGTCTCGGGATATCCGCGTGTATACTGACGCAATGAAGATCGTCAAGGTCCGCCGAGTCGGTAACAGCAACGTGGTTTCGATTCCCCGCGAGCTCGAGGCGCACGGTTATGCCCCGGGTACCTCCGTGCTGGTCGAGGAGCTCGACGGCGGCGAGCTTCGGATCCTGCCGACCGAGCAGCTGCGGGAGAGGATCCGCACGATCGGCGAGCGCGTGGTCGCCGAGCACCCCGAGGCGTTGAAGATCCTCGCCGAGCACGACCCAGACTCCAAGTCAACTCGACAGTAGAGCGCCGGTGCCCTGAGGTGGAAGGCACGAGCGAGCCGATCTACCTCGAACTCGCCGACGCGCTCGGGCTGTATGCGGCGATCATCGGCGGCACGCCCGCGCAGGCCGCCGATCAGCTTCGCGACCAGGGCGCTCTCGAAGGCGCTCTCGCTCGGCCGCGCAGCTACGCCGACTACGAAGACGCCGATATCGCGTTGCAGGCCGCTGTCTTGGCGCACGGTATCGCCGAGAGTCAGGCGTTCATCGACGCCAACAAGCGCCTGGCGCTCGTCGCGATGCTGACTTTCCTCGAGTTGAACGGCTACCGGGTCCGAGCGCCCGATCCCGATCTCGCCGAGTGGATCCTCAGCTTCAGCTCCGGGACTACGCCCCAGCAGCTCGCGCCGTCAGTACGCAACGCAATGCGGCCTATCGCGTAGCTCAGCTAGCCCACCTGGTTGCTGGTCCTGGTAGTGCAGTGGGATCCACTGTCTTCTTGGGAGGAGGATCCCAATGACCGAATCCACCGTCCTCGACTCCGCCGGACGCCGCCGCTCGCCGGCGACGATGCCCGGCTACCACGCCGGGCGACCGCCCCGCAACAAGGGGAGGCGCTATCCGGCCGACCCGCCGAGCGTCGAGGAGATCGTCGCCGTGATGCGCCAGGTTGGAAGTGGTTGCCACGGCGCTCGCCTGCGCGCCGTGATCGTCGTCCTCTGGCGTGGCGGGCTCCGCATCCAGGAGGCGCTCGCGCTCAGCGAGCGCGATCTCGACCCGCACCGTGGCTCGGTCCTCGTCCGCCGCGGCAAGGGCGGGCGCCGGCGAGAGGTCGGCATGGACGAGTGGGGCTTTGAGCAGCTCCGCCCCTGGATGGCCGAGCGTGAGCGGCTGCCGGTCGGTCCGCTGCTCTGCGTGATCGACGGTCCAACGCGCGGTCGGCCCTGGTCTGCCGCCGGGGTCAGGGTCGAGTTCCGCAGCCTCGCCGCCCGAGCGGGGGTGAGGCGCCGGTTCGCACCGCACCAGCTCCGTCATGCGCATGCGATCGAGCTCGCCCGCGAGGGCGTACCGCTCAACATCATCCAGCGACAGCTGGGCCATGCCAACCTCGGTACGACCAGCATCTACCTGCAGGGCATCGATACCGAGGAGATCATCGCGGCCGTCCATACGAGGCGTGCGCCGATGATGCCGGCCAGCGCCGGCCTGCGGCTTTAAGCATCCGACGCGGCGACGGCGGGGGCGTCAGGAACGGCGCTCCCGCTTCGTCTTACGAGAGCGAGAAGTTCGCGGAGCGTCACGGAACCGCTGCAGCTCGTCCGATGCAGAAGCTTTAGCAGCGTCCGCCAACGCGCTCGCAGCCACGCAAAGGGAAGCGCGGCAACACGGGGCAGTCAGCAGAAGGGCGCCCGAAGGCGCCCTTTCTGACCGGTTCCCGAGATGTCGCGTACTCAGCTGTTCGGCGCGCACGTCGTGAGGCCAAGCGCATGAAGCTGCTGGCCGGCAGCGTGGAACGGGCTTTCCTTCGCAGAAGCCAGTTCGGGGTTCGCCTTGATCTTGTTCAGGGCCTGCTGGGAGCCTTCCAGGGCCGCGTTGACCTGCTGTTCCTCACCGCTCGGCGCTCCGAGGGCTTTGACGCCGTTGATCTGGTGCTGGATGTTGGGGGCCAGGACGGTTTCTACGAGTTCGGCCTGCTGGGCCTTGGTCGGTTCCATGTTTCCCTTCAGGCCGTGACTCTTGCCGAAGGCTTCATAGCCAGCTTCCTGCGCCTTTTCGCCAGCGACGCAAATCGCGTTGCCCTTGGCCACGAATTCGGCCTTGCTGATCGCGGCCGTCGTTTCGGTGGAGGTCGAGTTGCTGTTGCTGCCGCATCCAGCCACCCAGACCCCGACGAGAACAGCTGCCATCAGGGCCAGCCCGCAGATCATCCTTCTTCGCATCAAATCCTCCTCGCAGTCGCCAGAATTCCGACTACCCTAGCCGGGAATCAGCTCATTGCAAGCAGGTCGGCGTCTCTCAACACCCGGAGCGAAGCAGCTCTCCGCGCCGAGGGCATTGCGCCAGAGCGCCGTCGCTGGGACTCGCGCGAAGTGGGAGCGCGCCGATGCTTGCAAGACGACGCCCCCTTTCGCGCGAAGGCGCCGGCAGGCCGGCTCGAGCCTCGGACTTGGGAGCTACGTTGAGGGTGTCGGAGGCGAGCCGTGGCGCACCACCCGAGTTCGCTCTCGACCGCCTCGATACGCTCGGCTGAGACTCGTGGCCCATCGGGCGGAGGTTTGCAGCCAGGGCCATGCGGCCGGCTCGGCGAGGGCGCGCACGTAGTCCTCGATGCCCGCGGCACGTCGAGAGCACGAGCATGCGAGCGGTGTCGGACTCGACGCGGAAGCTGTGCGGCGTCCCTCCCGGGGCAAACGCCATAGCGCCGGTCCGACAATGGCGCGGCTCGTCCTCGACCCAGACGGTGACCTCACCGTCGAGTACGTAGAAGCTCTCATCCTGAGGGTGGGAGTGAAGCGGCGGTGACGCGCCATAGGGCAACGTGACCTCGAACGCCGCAAACACCCCACCCGTCTGCCCGCCGTCGAGCAAGATACGCGCGAGTGTGCCCAAGAACCAAAGCGGCTGCGTCTCGCTGATGACCCGAGGAGTGATGGCGGCGAGCTCGTTCATCTTCAGGTTCCTTCGACCGCGGAGACCGCGGATACCGTAGTCGATTTGGGGTTGGAACCGCAACGGCGATCCGGACTTGTTGTCTCCCTTTTTGTCACTGCCGCCTTCCTCCGCGATGCGAGCGTGTCCATGGCCGATCCGCACGCGCTCGCTCGGGACGACGAAGGGGCGCGCACCGCAGATCCCCCCGCATGCCCGCGTCGGACGAGAAGGAGAAGTCTGGCCGATCTGCGGCTCGCTGTCGCAACGTGCGAATGCGGCTGTGCGATTCCTCCCTCCCTTTCCTCGGTCCAAATCCACACAGCAACATCAAGGATTGCTGCAGCCGCTCTTGGGGATGGTGCCCGGTCTCGGTCCCGGGGGTCCCGCGGAACCGCCTTGGACCATCCGCAATTTGCGGGATTCGAGGTCGCGAGCAGCGAGGACGGTGGCAACATTCCGTCCGAGCCCAACCGTACTATCGAACACATGTTCGTAGAGGCGGGGACAAAGGCGAGAGCTGAGCGAAAGGGCGCCTCGGAGGAGCTGGGCAAAGCCCCGAGCGAATGGATCGAGCGCGAGATCGGCGAGCTGGCGTCCCACATCGCCGCAGCGACCTGCCGCTGGCTGGAGCTGATCGGGGAGTTCGACCGCAGGCAGGGACATGAG
Organism: uncultured Solirubrobacterales bacterium; assembly: GCA_963702955.1. GTDB lineage: Bacteria > Actinomycetota > Thermoleophilia > Solirubrobacterales > 70-9 > VRUE01. Next base: position 1,494,567 of record OY969774.1, read on the forward strand.
GCGCTTGGCTTTCACTCCTGCGGCGCCTGGGTCTCCTGGCGCTGCGGGATGGACCCGCGCTCGGCGAGGGAGCACGTGCGGGTGGCTCGGGCGCTCGAAGATCTTCCCCTCGTCCACGAGGAGTTCTCCTGCGGGCAGCTGAGCTACTCCAAGGTGAGGGCGATCACCAGGATCGCCAAGCCCGAGATCGAGGCCGAGCTGGTCGAGATGGCGCGCTTTGCCACCGCCGCCCAGCTCGACCGCCTGGTGCGGGGATACAGGCGGGCTGTCTCTTTGGAGAGCGCCGAGGCGGCCCATCGCGATCGCTTCCTGTCTTGCGAATGGGATGAGGACGGCAGCCTGCGGGTCAGGGGGCGACTGGCCCCCGAGGACGGGGCTTTGTTCTTGCAAGCGGTCGAGCATGGACGGGAGGCGATCCGCGAGCGAGAAGAGGAGCACCGAGCCACCTCCCAAGGCGGTTCCGCGGAACCGGAACCGTCGATTCGGGTCAACGACGCCGACGCGCTGATGGAAGTCGCCGAGCGCTCGCTTGGCTCCCGCTCGGACCCCAGGCCCGCCGGGGAGCGCCACCAGGTGGTCGTCCACGCCGAGGCAAAGGCGCTTGCGGGAGGTCCCGGGGAGCCCGGCTGTGCGATCGAGGACGGCCCGGCGATCTGCGCCGAGAGCGCGCGGCGGCTTGCCTGCGATGCCTCGCTCGTCTCGGTCGGCCGCAAGTCGCGGGTGGTGCCGGCGGCGATGCGCCGGGCCCTGGACGCTCGCGACGAAGGGCGCTGTCGCTTCCCGGGGTGTGAGAACCGTCGCTGGGTCGACGCACACCACATCGTCCACTGGGCGCGCGGCGGGGAGACCAAGCTCGACAACTTGGTCTTGCTCTGCTCGCGCCATCACCGCCTCGTGCACGAGGGCGGGTTCGGGCTTGCCCGCGGCGCTGAGGGGGAGCTGGTGTTTCGCCGGCCCGACGGCAAGGCGCTCCCGGCCGTCCCCTCCCCCGCTCCCGGCTCCGCTCGGGAGCTGCGCCGGCGCAACCGCGAGAAGAGGCTGCCGATCGACCCTCGTTCGCTCGTCTCGCTCGGGCGCGGGGAGCGCTATGACCGCGGGCTGGCGGTGGCGGGGCTGCTGGCGCGGGCTGGGGGTTAGGATCGTGGCAGAGCGGCAGCGATCCGAGATCGACCGCCAAGCCCGGGTCGAGCAGGTCGCTGTCGGCGGAGAGCAGGCGACGATCGACCCGGCGGGCGATCGTCGCGTAGCTGGCGTCATAGAAGGTGAGGCCGTGCTCGAGCGCGAGCTCTGCGGTCGGTCGATGGTCCTCCGGGCGCAGGGCGATCGGCTCGCCGCAGATCTCCAGCAGGAGGTCGAGAGCAGCCGCAATCCCGAAGGGACTTTCAGCCCTTCAGCAGAGCACCGAGCTTCTCGACCGCGGGGTCGTCCTCATCGACCAGCTCGGCGATCGTCGCCGCAGCCCCCTCGATGTCCTCCGGGGTCGCGATCGCGATCGCCTCGATGTCGGCCCAATCCTTGGTGCGATCGAAGAAGGCCTTGAAGATGACCAGGGAAGCGCAATCGAGCACCGGGATGTCGCGGCCCTCGAGCTGGACCCAGACGACCGCGCCGGCGACGGCATCGTGGAGGGGCACGTTGTTGAGGAAGACGTCGATCGGCGTCCCTTCCCAGTCCAGGCGCGCCTGACCATCGCGCCTGACCTTGTTAACGTCCTTCTTCCTCACCCGAACGCCGCGGGGCAGCGATTTCAGTACGGACTCGGCCTCGGAGGCGTTGACGAAGATGTTGACGTCGAGATCGCGCGTACCACGAGGTTCCTCAGTGCAATAAGCCAGCGCGATCGCCCCGCCAAACGCATGGGCGAGACCGGCCTCGGTAAGCGCATCGTGGATCGAGAACAGCTTTTCGACCAGCTCGCTCATCCGGCCGAGCCCCCTTTGGCGAGGCGATCCGGCAGCCGCGGGTAGCCAAGCTCGGGGCGAGGCCGGAACGGAAGCGCCTCGGCGAGCTCGAGGACCTGGACGAGGATCTTGCTCGCGCGGTCAACGTTGACCGGCGGCTTGCGTGGGGCCAGCGTCAGCTCGAGGCCGCCGGCGGCGGCCAGCCGCGCGAGCGCGTCGGCGCCCGGCTCGCGTTTGCCACGCACATAGGCGTTGACGACCGACCTCGGCATTCCCGCGCGCCGCGCCAGCTCCGCTTGGCTGAGGCCGCTGCGACCGACGATCTCACTTGCGATCATCGTTCAATGTTAGCGTATTCGCTAACGTCCACTCTCAGCCCGCCGGCCTTCCGGCCGCCTCCTCGTCGGCGACGGCGATCATTGCCTCGTTCTCGACCCGGCCGGCGGGGATCGAGCGGTCGCCGGCTAGCAGCTTGGCTAGCGGGTCGCGTGCCTTCTCGCCGAAGGTCAGCCAGAGGATCTGCCGGGCGGAGGCCAGCTCGGGATAGGTCAGGGTCATGCGGCGGTGGCCCTGGTACTCGCCACCCGTCACCGTGACCCGGCGGTCGCTCACCTCGAGCACCGGGTCGCCGGGGACCAGCGAGGCGGTGTGACCGTCGGGGCCGAGGCCGAGGTGGACGAAGTCGAGTCGCTCGGGGAGTTGCCGTTCGTAGTCCTCGGCGGCGGCGTCGAGGTCGCGGCTGGTCACCGACATCGGCCGCAGCGTCGCCTGGTGGGGCAGCGAGAGCATCTGGATCAGATGGGTGAGGTTGCGGGCGTCGTCGCCGGGCGGCGCGACCCGCTCGTCGACCTGGAAGAGCCGCGTCTGCTCCCAAGGCATCTCCTCCAGATCGCCGAGCACCCCGACCATGCCCCAGGGCGTCTTGCCGCCGCTCAGCGCCAGCGCGAACTCGCCCCGCTCCGCGACCGCCTGCCGTCCCGCCGTGGCGATCAGCTCGGCGGCCCGCCGCGAGGCGTCGCGGTCGTCGGCGAAGACCTCTAGCTCGATCGGCATCGCGGTCGTCCCCGCCCGCCGCCTACGAGGTCTTCTCGTCGTGGCCGCCGAACTGTTTGCGCATCGCCGACAGCACCTTGTCGCCGAAGTCGCCGAGCCCGCGCGAGTAGAAGCGCTCGTGCAGCGCCGCGGTCAGGACCGGCGACGGCACTCCCTCGTCGATCGCCGCGATCGAGGTCCAGCGGCCCTCGCCCGAGTCCGAGACGCGCCCGGCGAAGTCCGAGAGGTCGGGCGATTCCTGCATCGCCGCCGCCGTCAGGTCGAGCAGCCAGGAGCCGATCACGCTGCCCCGGCGCCAGACCTCGGCGACCTCCGGCAGGTTGAGCTCGTACTGGTAGTACTCGGGCTGCTCGAGCGGCGCCGTCTCGGCGTCCTGTTCGCGGTCGGCCTTGCCGGCGTCGGCGTTCTTGAGGATGTTCAGCCCCTCGGCGTAGGCGGCCATGATCCCGTACTCGATCCCGTTGTGGACCATCTTCACGAAGTGCCCGGCCCCGTTCGGGCCGCAGTGCAGGTAGCCGTTCTCGGAGGGGGACGGGTCGCCGGAGCGTCCCGGCGTGCGCTCCACGTCCCCCACTCCCGGCGCCAGCGAGGCGAAGATCGGGTCGAGCCGCTGCACCGCCCCGTCGGGACCGCCGATCATCAGGCAGTAGCCGCGGTCGAGCCCGAAGACGCCGCCGCTGGTGCCGCAGTCGACGAAGTCGAGCTGCCGCTCGCGCAGCTTCGCGGCGCGGCGGATGTCGTCGCGGTAGTAGGAGTTGCCGCCGTCAACGATCGCGTCGCCCGGCTCGAGCGTCGCGGCGACGTCGTCGATCGTCTTCTCGGTGATCTCCCCGGAGGGGACCATCACCCAGACGGCCCGCGGGGCGCTCAGCTTCGAGGCCAGGTCCCCCAACGAGGAGGCGCCCTCGGCGCCCTCCCCGGCCAGCTCGGCGACCGCCTCGGGGTTGACGTCGTAGGCGACGATGCGATGCCCGTCGCGCATCAGTCGGCGGGCCATGTTGGCCCCCATGCGTCCGAGTCCGACGATTCCCAGCTCCATCAGCGCTTCCTTCCTCTGGCGGTTCGCTCCGGCCCGATGCGGCTAACCCTACGCGACCGCGGAGGGCGACTCGGATAGCCTGGCGGGCGATGGCGAAGCAGAGCGACGGAGCGGCCGCCGACGTGCTGACGATCTTCGGGATCAGCGGCGACCTGGCGAAGAAAATGACCTTCCGGGCGCTCTACCGGCTGGAGGCGCGCGAAGCCCTCGACTGCCCGATCGTCGGCGTCGCGATCGACGAGTGGGACGACGAGAAGCTGCGCGAGCACGCCCGCGAATCGATCTCCGCCACCGTCGCCAGTCCCGACGAGGACGTCTTCTCGCGGCTCGCCGCGCGCCTCTCCTACATCCAGGGCGACTACGCCGACCCCTCCACCTTCGAGCGGGTGGCGAAGGCGATCGGCGACGCCAAGCGCCCCGTCTTCTACCTCGAGATCCCGCCTTCCCTCTTCGCCACCGTGGTCGGCGGCCTCGGCAAGGCCGGCCTGACCGCGAACGCGCGGGTGGTGATCGAGAAGCCGTTCGGGCACGACCTCGAATCGGCCCGGGCGCTCAACGCCGAGCTGCACGAGGTCCTCGCCGAGGAGCAGATCCTGCGGATCGACCACTACCTCGGCAAGGAGCCGGTGATGGACATCACCTACCTGCGCTTCGCCAACTCGCTGCTGGAGCCGGTCTGGAACCGCGAGCACGTCTCCCACGTGCAGGTGACGATCGCCGAGGACTTCGGCGTCAACGACCGCGGCCGCTTCTACGACGCGGTCGGGGCGATGCGCGACGTGATCCAGAACCACGCCCTGCAGGTGCTGGCGCTGGTCGCGATGGAGCCCCCGGCCGGCAACCAGCCCGACTCGATCCGCGACCGCAAGGTGGAGATGTTCCGGGCGACCCGGACCGCCGACCCGAAGCGCTACGTGCGCGGCCAGTACGACGGCTTCCTCGAGGTGGAGAACGTGGCCCCGGACTCGACCACCGAGACCTTCGCCGCGCTCGAGCTGGAGATCGACAACTGGCGCTGGAGCGGCGTGCCGTTCTTCATCCGGGCCGGCAAGAACCTGCCGGCGAAGGCGAGCGAGGTCAACGTCGTCTTCAAGCGCCCGCCGCGGCTCGGGATCGGAACCGGCAGGCTGCCGGAACCGAACCAGATGACGGTGCGGATCGAGCCCAAGGCCGGCGCCCGCACCCGCCTCTGGGCGAAGAAGGCCGGCGAAGAGGCGTTCGAGCCGGCCGACCTCGAGGTGCTGTTCGAGAAGGTCCCCGGCGAGGATCCGGAGCCCTACGAGCGGCTGCTCGGCGACGCGCTCGCCGGCCGCACCCAGCTCTTCACCCGCGAGGACACGGTCGAGGAGACCTGGCGGATCGTGCAGCCCCTGCTCGACGAGCCGGGGCCGGTCCACCCGTATGAGCCGGGGACGTGGGGCCCGCCGGAGGCGGCGAAGCTGACCCGCGGGATCAGCCAGTGGCTCGACCCGTGGCTGCCGCGGGCCGACGCCAATGCCTAGCGGCGTGCTAGGTTTTGGCCCCCCTAATTAGGGCCACCTAATGATCCCCACCTTCGTCATCACCCTGCGAGAGGGCGTCGAGGCCTCTCTGATCGTCGGCATCATCGCCGCCTTCCTGGTCAAGGAGGGCCGCCGCGACGCGATCCGGCAGATGTGGATCGGCGTCGCGATCGCGATCGTGCTCTGCACGGCGGTGGCGGTTGTCCTGCGCGTGGTCGGCCAAGAGCTGCCGCAGCAGCAGCAGGAGGGGCTCGAGACCGTGATCGGCCTGGTCGCCGTCTCGACGATCTCCTACATGATCGTCTGGATGCGTCGCCACGCGCGCGGCATCAAGGCCGCCCTGGAGGGCGAGGCCGCATCGGCGCTGGCGGCCGGCTCGACGATGGCGCTGGTCGGGATGGCCTTCCTGGCGGTGCTGCGCGAGGGCTTCGAGACCTCGGTCTTCCTGCTCGCCGCCTTCCAGGACGCCAGCGACACGACCGCGGCCGGGATCGGCGCCGTAGTCGGGCTGCTCGCCGCGGTCGGGATCGGGCTCGGCATCTACCGCGGCGGCGTGCGAATCAACCTCAGCCGCTTCTTTCGCGTCACCGGCCTGATCCTCGTCTTCGTCGCCGCCGGGCTGCTGGCGACGGCGGCCCACACCGCCCACGAGGCCGGCTGGATCAACGGCCTACAGGGACAGGCGCTCGACCTCTCCTGGCTGGTTCAACCGGGGACCGTCTCGGGCTCGCTGCTGACGGGGATGCTCGGCCTGCAACCGCAGCCGACCGTGATCGAGGCGATGGTCTACCTGCTCTACGCGGTGCCGATGGCGCTCTACGTCGTCTGGCCGGACCGGCTGCGCCCGCGCCGCCGCCTCGCCCGCCTGCGAGGGTCGAGGCGAACCGCACCGGCCGAGAGCACCGCCTGAGCATCGGGCTCCGATGAGTGAGATCACCCGCCGCCGGCTGCTCGCCTCGGCCGGAGTTGGAGCCGTCGGCATCGGCCTGGGCGCGGGCGGTTACGCGATCGGCCGCGACAGCGCCGAAGCGGGCGACGGAACCGGGACCGTCGCCTTCCACGGCGAGCACCAGGCGGGGATCGACACCCCCGTCCAGGACCGGCTCCACTTCGCTGCCTTCGACCTGGTGTCCGAGCGGCGCCCCGAGCTGCGCGAATTGATGCGCGAGTGGTCGCTGGCGGCGGCCGAAATGACCGCCGGGGAGATGATCGGCGACGTCAACGGCGAGCTGCCGGCGCCGCCGGACGACACCGGCGAGACGGTCGGCCTCGCACCCTCCAACCTGACGATCACCTTCGGCTTCGGGCCGGGGCTGTTCGAGCGGCGCGCGCTGGGGCTGCAGCGCCGCAGGCCGGCGCCCCTGCAGCCGATCCCGCCATTGCCGGGCGACGAGCTGAACGGCGACGAAAGCGGTGGCGACCTCTGCGTGCAGGCCTGCGCCGACGATCCCCAGGTCGCCTTTCACGCGATCCGCAACCTCGCCCGGATCGGGCGTGGGACCGTGGTCATGCGCTGGTCGCAGCTCGGCTTCGGCCGCACCTCGTCCACCAGCCGCAGCCAGGACACCCCCCGCAACCTGATGGGGTTCAAGGACGGCACCGCCAACATCCACGCCGAGGACACCGATGCGATGCGGCGCTTCGTCTGGGTCGGCAGGGGCGATGGCCCCGGCTGGATGCGCGGCGGCAGCTACCTGGTCACCCGCCGGATCCGCATGCTGCTCGAGGTCTGGGACCGCTCGGCGCTGGAAGACCAGGAGCAGACGATCGGCCGGCGCAAGTACAGCGGCGCGCCGCTCGGCGAGAGCGACGAGTTCGATCCGCTCGACCTCGACGCCGAACGGGACGGGGAACCGACGATCCCGGTCAACGCCCATGTGCGGCTTGCCTCCCCCTCGTTCAACTCCGGCGAGCGGATCCTGCGGCGCGGCTACTCGTTCACCGACGGGGTCGACGAGAGCCTCGGCGAGCTCGAAGCCGGGCTCTTCTTCATCTGCTTCCAGCGCGACCCGCGCCGCCAGTTCGTGCCGATCCAGCGCCGGCTCGGCTCCCACGACGCCCTCGACGAGTACATCAAGCACGTCGGCAGCGCCGTCTTCGCCGTCCCCCCCGGCGCCCGCCCGGGCGGCTACGTAGGCGAAACGCTGCTCGGCTGAGCTATTCCGATCTCTTCCGTCGGTTTTTGTTAGGGTGCCCTAACTCATGAACGTCCGCGCAGCGCTCGCCATCGCCACTTTCGGCCTTCTCGCCCTCTTCGCAAGCGCCTGCGGCTCGAGCGAAGACGCACCGGCGGGGGCCAGGAAGCTGTCCTTCGAGCTGACCGACGCCGGCTGCGTGCCCCACGACGCGAAGGTGGCGGCGGGGCCGGTCGCCTTCGACGTCGAAAACGGCGGCAGCTCGAAGGTGACCGAGCTCGAGGTGCTCGACGGCGAAACGATCCTGGGCGAGGTCGAGAACCTCTCCGAAGGCCTCTCGGGCAGCTTCTCGCTGACCCTGGAGAAGGGCGAATACACCCTGCGCTGCAACGGCGGTTCTAACGAAGACGGGACTCTGACCGTGACCGGCAGCGCCTCCGCGCAGACGAGCCCCGAAGCCGACGCCGCAGTGACCCGGTACCGCAAGTACCTCGAGCGCAACACCGACGAGCTGGTCGCCAAGACCGAACCGTTCGTCGCAGCCGTGGTCGCCGGCGACGTCTCCGAAGCGAAGGCGCTGTACCCGGCCGCTCGCGTCCCCTACGAGCGGATCGAGCCGGTCGCCGAGTCCTTCGGGGACCTCGACCCGCGGATCGACGCCCGCGCCAACGACGTGCCACCGAGCGAATTCGGCGGCTTCCACCGGATCGAGAAAGCGCTCTGGGTCGAAGGCACGACCGCCGGGATGACGCCCGTCGCCAGGCAGCTCCTCGCCGACGTCGAAGAACTGCGGCACCTGGTCAAGTCCGTGGAACTGCAGGCGGTGCAGATCGCAAACGGCGCCGACGAGCTGCTCGGGGAGGTCTCGGCCTCGAAGATCACCGGCGAGGAGGAGCGCTACTCGCACATCGACCTGGTCAACTTCGAGGCCAACGTCGAAGGGGCGGAGGCGGCCTTCGACGCGGTCGAGCCGCTGGTGAGAACCGAGGATCCGAAGCTGGCAAAGGAAATCGAAGCCGACTTCGCCAAGGTCTACGCATCGCTGAAGCCCTACCGGCGCGGCGACGGCTTCGTCTCCTACACCGAGCTGACCAAGGCCGACACCCGCAAGCTGGCGCAGGAAATCGACGCGCTGGCCGAGAAGCTCTCGCAAGTGCCGGCCCTGATCGTCCAGCAGTAGCCGTAGGCTGGGCGGGTGACCGTTCAGACCGAAAGCCGCGCCGACGCGCTGCTGGCGAAGCTCGGATTCGAGCGCTGGCGGCCCGGGCAGAAGGAGGCAGTGGAGGCTGCCTTGGAGGGGCGGGACTCGCTGATCGTGATGCCCACCGGCGGCGGCAAGAGCCTCTGCTACCAGCTGCCGGGGCTGGCGACGGAGGACCTGACGATCGTCGTCAGCCCCTTGATCGCGCTGATCGTCAACCAGTGGACGCGGCTGACCGCGGCCGGGCACCCGGTGGCGATGATCACCTCGGCGATGGCCGACGAGGACGTGCGGCGCTCGCTCGCCCAGGTGCGCGGCGGCGAGGCGCGGATCGTCTACTGCTCGCCCGAGCGCTTCGCCTCGCCCGTCTTCCTCGACGCCCTCGCGCAGCGGCGGATCGACCTGCTGGCGGTCAACGAGGCGCACTGCGTCTCCGAGTGGGGCCACGACTTCCGCCCCGACTACCTGCGCCTGCCGCAGATCGCCGAGCGGCTCGGGCGGCCGACGGTGATGGCCTGCACGGCGACCGCGACGAAGGCCGTCGCGGCCGAGATCGCCGCCCGCTTCGAGATGCGCGAGCCGCTCCAGGTCCGCTCCGGCTTCGACCGTCCCAACCTCTCCTTCGACGTCGTGCAGCTGGAGGGCAAGGGCTCGAAGGCGCGCCGCCTGGCGCTGCTCGAGGCCGGGCTGGCCGACCCGGCGAACCGGCCGGCGATCGTCTACTGCGGCACCCGCCGCGACACCGACGAGGTCGCCGAGTCGCTGCGCGCCTGCGGCCGGCGCGCCCTCGCCTACCACGCCGGGATGGAGGCGGAGGACCGGGGCGCCGCCCAGCGGCGCTTCATGGCGGGCGAGGTCGAGGTGGTCGTCGCCACCAACGCCTTCGGCATGGGCGTCAACAAGGCCGACGTGCGTTCGGTCTGGCACATGGCGATCCCGACCAGCCTCGAGGCCTACTACCAGGAGGCGGGGCGCGCGGGCCGCGACGGCGAGCCGGCGAAGGCGGTGCTGCTGGCGATGCGCGCCGACCTCGGCCGCCTGGTCCGCTTCAACCAGCAGCGGGCCGGCGACCCCGAGCTGGCGATCGCCCACGAGCGCGGCTGGCGCGACTACAAGACGATCAAAGCGTTCATCTACTCCGAGCGCTGCCGCCGGCGCAGCGTCCTCGACCACTTCGGCGACCGCCAGGCCGGCGCGCCGCTGAGCCGCTGCTGCGACGTCTGCGACCCGCAGGGCTGGCTGCCCGATCCGGAGACGATCGCGGTCCGGGCGGCGCCGCGCGCCCGCAAGGCGGCGTCGCCGGCGCCCGAGCTCGGCCCCGGCGACGCCCCGCTCTACGAGCGGCTGAAGGAGTGGAGGCTGCGCGCCGCCGCCGGCAAGCCGGCCTTCACCGTCGCCCACAACACCACCCTGGAGGCGATCGCCGCCACCCGGCCCGCCGGCCCGGAGGAACTGCTCGCGATCCGCGGCATCGGCCCCGGCTTCGTCTCCAAGCACGCCGACGAGGTGCTGACGATCGTCGCCGAACGCGCCGCGGCCTGAAGGACGCCATTCAGGCGGTCGGCTGACCGCGGACGGAGCCCGCCCGCCTGCCACCATCCCCGGCTCGACGTGAACGGGCCACGCGAGAAGACGGCTCTGCTCGCCGCGCTCTGCGCGGTCGCCGCCCTCTGCCTGCTCGCGCCGGTCGCCGGCGCGTCGCTGGTGCCGCGCGGCGACAAGGTCTTCTTCGGGGTCAGCGACACCGGCAACAGCGCCGACTTCGGCCAGTTCTCCAGCGCCGTGCACAAGCACCCGGCGCTGATCGAGTCCTTCCGCACCTGGGGCTCGGACTTCCCCGAGTCGATCGAACGCTGGCAGGCGGCGCGGGCGCGGCCGATCCTCCACATCACCACCGCCGATCCCGCCGACGGGCACGAGCTGATCAGCCCGCGCGCGATCGCCGGCGGCGCCGGCGACGAATACCTGGTCCGCCTCAACAGGCTGTTCTGGGCAAAGCGGATGCGCGCCTACATCCGCCCGCTTGGCGAGCCGAACCGCTGCCTCAACGTCTATGCCGCCTACGACTGCGAAGGGAACCCGCGCGACGCCGCCCACAGCCCGACCGCCTACATCCGCGCCTTCCGCCGCATCTACATCCTCATCCACGGCGGCGGCAAGCGCAGCGCGATCGACACCCGCCTGCGCGAAGCCGGGCTACCGCCGCTGAAAGCCGAAGTCGCGGGGCTGCCGAAGGCGCCGGTCGAAGTGATCTGGAGCCCGCTGCCGGCCGGCTCGCCGACCATCCCCAAGAACCGGCCGCGGTACTTCTACCCCGGCGACCGCTGGGTCAACTGGGCGGGCACCGACTTCTACGCCGACGACCAGGACTGGAAGTCGCTCGACGGCCTCTACAGGCGCTTTGCCGGCAAGCCGTTCGCGATCACCGAGTGGGGTGTCTCCGAAGGCGACGACCCCGCCTACGTCCACAAGCTGATGACCTGGGTCAACGGCCACCCGCGCTGCAAGATGCTCGTCTACTACCAGGACTTCGGCGCGACCAGCTCCTACCGCCTGCAGAACTGGCCGGCCAGCCTCGGCGTCCTCCGCGACATGATCCACAACGGCCGCTTCCCCTCCTACGCCCCGGACCCGCCGAAGGCCCCGCCGCCACCGCCCGGGGGAGTCGCCCCGTAGCACACAGGTGGCAGCGGGCTTGGCGCCGGGCGGCCGGGTCTCCGCATCTGCTCGCGCTGGCCGGCATCGTCGCCGCCGGAGCCGTTCTTCGCTTCGCCACACTGGACCTGCAGAGCTACCGCTTCGACGAGGCGGTGACGGTCGGTCGCGTGCTGCATCCGAGCCTCTTCGACACCCTCGCCGCGGTCCCGAAGAGCGAGTCGACCCCGCCGCTCTACTACCTGCTGGCCTGGCTGTGGTCGCGACCCTTCGGAACGGGGGAGGTCGGCCTGCGCTCGTTCTCGGCGCTGGCCGGAACGGCCTCGATCGCGGTCGTCTACCTCGGCGCGGTGTCGCTGCCGCTGCCGCGCCGTGCGGGCCTGGTCGCCGCGGCGATCGTCGCCTTCAGCCCGGTCCTCGTCTGGTTCTCCCAGGACGCCCGTGCCTACGCACTCGTCTCCCTCCTCACCGCGCTCTCGTTTCTCTTCTTCACCCGTTCGAGGCGGACCGGAGCCCGAGGCGACCTGGCCTGGTGGGCGACGTTCTCGGCCCTGGCCTTCGCCACCCATTACTTCGCGGCCTTCGTCGTCGCACCGGAGGCGGTCGTGCTGCTCTGGGGAGCGCGCGAGAGGCGCCGGGTCGGCGTCGCCCTCGCCGCTCTTGCCGTGGCGGCGGCGCTGCTGCTGCCGATCGCCGTCCGGCAGGCGCAGAACGCACATGCCGGCTGGATCTCCAACCAGCCGCTCGGGAAGCGCCTCGAAAGGGCCGGGGCCAAGCTCATCGGCGACGACAACGGCGACGAGCACGGCGTGCGCCCGTCCGGGCCGATCCCACTGGGGATCCCGGTTGCGCTGGCTTTGGCCGCACTCGCGCTGCTTCTATGGCGTGGTGAGGAGAGCGAGCGGCGCGGCGCCGGCATCGCGGCGCTGGTCGGCGGTGGCGCGGTGGCGCTGCCGCTGCTGCTCGCCCTGCTCGGCGCCGATTACCTGGACGGGCGCAACCTCCTGCCCGCCTTTGCGCCCCTGGCGATCGTGCTGGGCGCCGGCTTCGGCGTGCGGCGCGGAGGCTGGACGGGAGTCGGCTTGGCCGCCGCATTCTGCCTCTGCTCGCTGGTCTTCACGATCGAGATCGATCGGCTCCCCCGCCTGCAGCGCGAGGACTTTCGCAACGCGGCGGCGGAAGTCGGACCCCTCGCGCCCGGCAAGGCGGTGGTGACGGGTCGCTACGTAAGCAACCAGCCGCTGCGCTACTACCTCGACGGCAAGTTCGCCGAACCTCCGCTGCCACCGCTGCGCGAGATCGACCTGATCGGCTCGAAGAACGCGGCCGAGAAGAGCGCCCGGCGCCTCCTGCCGGCCGCCTTCCAGCGGATCGAGTCGAAGCCGGTCTCCTACGAATTCACCCTCACACGCTTCCGAGCGGCTCGCCCCGTTCGGGTGCCGCTGCGGGTGCTCGAACGAGGCTCCCTCGTCGGCGCTTCGCGCGCCTCGGTGATCGTCAGCCCTTCGCCCTGACGTTGCCGGACAGCCCCGTCTTCAGCGTGTAGGGCTGCAGTGCGTTGATGCTCGAGTAGCCGACCAGGTAGATACGGCGGCCGTCCGAGATCACCGGCGTGTAGGCGCCGGTCTTGTAGTGGAAGACCTTGCGCCCCGTCTTCATCGCAAAGCCGGTGGTCGAGGTGTTGTTGAACTCGGCCGCATAGACGATGTTGCCGACCGCAGAGAGCGAACCGATCACCGAGCCGCCGGCCGAGCGGATCCAGCGCGGTTCGCCGGTCTTCGCATTGAGCGCGTAGACGTTGCCGTCGAAAGAGCCGATGTAGACCGTGGGTCCGGTGTGGCTGGTGCTGGCGACGGCGGGCCCGGAGTAGGCGTAGCCGCCGGTCGAGTAGGTCCAGGCGAGCGTCCCGTCCTTGCGGTCGAAGCTGTAGACGCGGGTGTCGTTGTTGCCGGCGTAGACGCGGCCGAAGGCGACCGCCGGGGTCGAGTAGAACTCGCCGCCGGTGCCGAACCCCTGGCCGAGCGAGCCGGTCTGCCAGAGCAGCTTGCCGTTCTTCGCCTCGACCGCGTTCATGTCGCCGCCGTAGTCGCCGACGTAGAGGACGCCGCCGTAGTAAGCCGGCGCCGCCTTGATCGGGCCGCCCAGCTGAGTCGACCAGCGGACGCCACCTTTGCCGGTGCTGAGCGCGTAGAGGCGGCCGTCTTCGCAGCCGAAGTAGAGCGTGTTGCCGACGACCACCGGCGATGACTCCGCGCGGGCGGGAAGCGGGCGTTTCCACAGCGTCCTGCCGGTCTTCGCGTCGAGCTTGACGACGTGGCCGGGAACGAGGTTGACAATATAGAGGCGATGCTTGTAGTAAACGGGCGAGGAGGCGTTGAGCCGCCCGATTCGCCGTTCCCAGACCACCTTGCCGGTCTTAGCGCTCAGCGCGAAGGCGGTGGCGTCGTTGTTGACGAAGTAGAGCCGCCCGCCGGCGAAGACAGGCGGGAACTCGAGCAGCGGCCGGCCGCTGAAGTGCCAGAGCAGGCGGAACGGCGGCTTTACCCCCTTAGCCGGCAGGTAGCGGGTGCGGGCGCGGTCATAGCCGAAGATCGGCCAGTTGACCGTCTTTCGCACCTGCTTCTTCGGCTTCTGGGGCTTGAAGGCGGCGTGGGAGTTGTGGACGTCGGGAGGGCGCTTCAGCAGCTCGTAGCCGACCACGATCCCGGCGACGATCGCGACCGCACCGGCAAGGAGGGCGATCGCCACCGGCCTGTGGTCGCGCCAGAGGCGCTTCGGGTCACGCAGCAGCCGCAGGGCCTGACGCAGACGGGCCTCGCGCCCGCCCTCAGCCATTCGCGGCAGCGGCGCGCCGCTCGGCCTCGGCGGAGACGCCGTCCAGCAGCTGCGAAATCGCCCGCTTGAGGACGAGCATGACGACGACGCCCGCGTAGGGAATCGTCGGGGTGGTCCGCAGCGCGTAGGTGACCTTGGTGCCGTCGCCGACCGCTTCGAGCGAGGCGGTCCCGACGTGATCGCGCACCGGCAGACCGGAGAGCACCTTGTAGGAAAAGCGGTGGGGACGCTCGTAGGCGATCACCTCCTCGCGCATCGGCGGCCCGACCGCGCTCAGCACGCGAATCGCCCCGACTCCGTTCGGCGCCGGGTCCCCTTCCCGCTCCAGCGCCGAGCGGCGCAGCGGCGTCAGCTCCGAGTAGCGGCGATGGTCGGTCAGCACGTCGAAGACGACCTCCGGAGGAGCGGCGACTTCGCGCAGGAGGGTGAAGCTGGCCACGGGCGCCAGAGCCTACCGGGACGCTACGCGGCTTCGGGCTCCTCCGCTTCGAGGTCCGGGGCCTTGCCGGAGGGCATCCAGAGCAGCGCGACGACGAAGGCCAACGCCATCGCGCCGGCCATCCCGTAGAAGACCGTGCGCGAGGCGAGCGCGAAGTCGTGCTGGATCGCCCCGTACAGATGCTGGAGATGGCCACCCGCCTGTTCGGCGAAGGAGCTGTTGCTGGCGGCGCTGCCCTGGCTGATCGATTCGGCGATCGCGTCGGCCTTCGCCTTCGGCACGCCCTGGGCGCCGAGCGTCGTCTCCAGGTTCGACTTGTTCTCGAGGATCAGGACCGTGCCGAGCACGGCGAGGCCGAGGCTGGAGCCGAAGTTGCGCACCGTCTGGGTGATCCCGGTCGCCTCGCCGTAGCGGCTGCGGACCACCCGGTTGAGCGCGTCGGTGTTGGCCGGGCTGAGGACGAGGCCGACGCCGATCCCGGCCAGGACCATGAACGGCCACTGCGAGCCGACCGAGAGTTCGGGCATCGAGTGCGCCCAGAGCGCGAAGCCGCCCGCGGCGACGGCGCAGCCGGGGACGACCGTCGCCCGCGCCCCGCGCCGGTCGAGCACCCTGCCGCCCCGCTGGGTGGCGACGAAGAAGCCGGCGAAGAAGATCAGCAGGTAGAGGCCGGTTTCCGAAGCGCTTTCGCCGAGCGAGATCTGCGCGTACATGCTGGCGAAGAAGAACAGCGGGACGAAGGGGATCATCAGCAGGAAGAGGATCGCGTTGTCGACCGCGAAGGCACGGTTCTCGAAGATGCGGACCCTCAGCAACGGGTTGGCGACGCCCAGCTCGTAGAGGACGAACCAGGCCAGCAGGGCGACGCCGGCGACGATGCAGGCCCAGGTGACGACGCTGCCCCAGCCCCAGACGCTCGACTGCTGCAGGCCGAGCACGGCGAGGGCCATGCCGGCGGAAACGAGGACCGCGCCGCGGTAGTCGAGCGGCGCCGGATGCTTCTCGTCGTCGGGCTTGGCGATCGCGATCAGGATCAGGGCGCCGATCGCGACCGGGATGTTGATCCAGAAGATCGACCGCCAGGTCCACTCGGTCAGGTAGCCGCCGAGGATCGGGCCGATCGAGGTGAAGGCGCCGGCGAGGCCGAAGAAGATCGCCAGCGCCCGGCCGCGCTGGCGGATCGGGAAGACGTCGAGGACGATCGCCAGCGCGGCGGGGAACATCAGCGCCGCGCCGGCCCCCTGGACGATCCGGAAGAAGATGATCCACGGCTCGGCCGCGCCCGTGGTCGGCGTCGCCCCGCAGAGGCCCGAGGCGGTGGCGAAGACGACGACGCCGATCGTCACCATGCGCCGATGGCCGGCGACGTCGGCCAGCCGCCCGCCGAAGGCGAACAGCGCCGCCAGGGCGAGCAGGTAGCCGTTGATGATCCACTGCACGCCGGTGGTCGAGAGCGAGAGATCGCCCTGGAGCTGGGGGATCGCGATCGCGACGATCGTCTGATCGATGAAGGTCATCGAGACCGCGAGGATCATCCCCGCGAGAATCAGGTTTTTCCTGCCTGCGCCGGTCTTTTCCATGGCCGTTCCGTTTGCCACGAAGCGCTCGAATCCTGCCCGTCCGATAACCTCGCCCGCGCTCATGCCCCCCGTCTTCTGGATCGGCCTCGGAATCGCCGGCTTCGGCGTCCTCGTCGGCTTTCTCTCCGGTGCCCGCTCGAGCAGCACCCGCACCCTGACGGGGGTCGCGATCGGCGCCTACCTCGGCCTGATGGCGGGCTTCCCGCTGCTGGCGATCGGCCTCGCGACCAGCTAGCGCGCTCAGGCCGGCTCGGCTTCGGGGCGGCGGACCTGGTGGCGACCCTCGCCATAGCCGTGCGTCTCGTAGGCGATCAACGCCCAGAGCAGGACGTTGGCGAGGGCCAGCGTCGCCAGCGCAGGCAGCTCGGTCGCCACCGGGACGAGCAGGAGGAGGACGACGGCGATCAGCAGTTTGCGGCGGCTGACCGTGCGTATCTGGCGGTAGCGGAAGGCGACCAGGCCGAGCAGGTAGATCGCGACGCCGCCGAGCAGGGCGAAGGCCGGAACCGCGTGCAGGTGATTGTCGAAGTGGCCGATCGTCGTCTTCAGCCCGAACGCGACGAGGACCGTCCCGGCGACGATCAGGAAATGGATGTAGGAGTAGGAGTCCCGCGCCAGCTCGTTCCGCGCCCGGCCCGGCGCGGCCTCTGCGAGGCGGCGGGCGGAGACGATCGCGACGATGTCGAAGTAGACCCACCACAGCGCGGCGCTGAGCGCGACGCCAAGCACCGCCGCCGCGCCGATCCCGAAGCTGAGCGAGCCGGCCGCGCCGACCCCGATCGCGACGATCGACTCGCCCAAGGCGATGATCACGATCAGCCCGTGGCGCTCGGCGAAGTGCTCGGGCATCAGCTTCCAGCCTGCGGAGCCGAAGAAGTAAGGGCCGGCCATGTCGAGGAAGAGGGCGAGCGCCCAGAGCGCCCCCTGGGCGAGACCGTCGAAGAACGAGGCGGCGACCAGCAGGACGACGGCGACGGCGGTGCTGGCGGCGAGCCCGAGCACCGAGTGACGCAGGTCGTCGTCCTCGGGGCTGGCGAGCATGAAGAGACCGATGTGGGCGATCCGCACCGCGCCGTAGGCAAGGGCGAAGACGAGCGCCAGGCCGCCGAAGGCTTCGGGGACGGCGAGCGAGACGAGCAGCAGCGCCGCCATCGCCCCGAACATGACCAACCGCACCGCCCCCTCCTCGGGATCGAGGACGCTGGTCAGCCAGGCGTAGCCGACCCAGGCCCACCAGAGGATGCCGAGCACCAGCAGGCCCTGGATCAAGCCGTCCCAGGTCGGGTGGTGGGACATCAGCGCCGTGCACTGGGTGATCGCGAGGACGAAGACGAGGTCGAAGAACAGCTCCAGCGGCGTCACCCGGTCCTCTTTGCGCAGGGTTGCGCCGAGCGGGTGGGCCTCAGGCATCTTCGGCGGCGTAGCGCTCCAGCATCGCCTCTTCCTCGTCGCGCTTCGGGAAGAAGAAGAATACGAGCGCGGCCCCGAGCGCGATCGCGACGATTCCGGCGCTATAGGCCCAGGCGTCGCCCTGCAGGAAGGAGGCCTTGGCGGCGGCGATGATCTGTTCGGAGTGGCCGGGGTACTGGGTCGCAAGGTCGGCGGCGCTGGAGAACGACTTGGTCAGCTCGCCTTCGACGTTTTCGCTGACCTTGGCCGCTTCCCCCGAGGAGGCGATCGCCGCGCTCGCCGCCGCCGCGTAGCCGGCGGTCAGCAGGGCGCCGAAGATCGACTGCATGATCGCGCCGCCGAGGTCGCGCTGCAGGTCGGCGGTCCCGGACGCCATTCCGGCCCGCCTGACCGGCACCGAGCCGGTCAGCGAGTGCGAGGCGGGGGTGCCGGCGAAGCCGACCCCGATGCCGACGAAGGCGTAGCCGAGGCCGACCTTCCAGTAGGCGATGCCTTCCTTCCAGAGCAACAGCATCGTGAGGAAGCCGAGCACGCAGAAGACGTAGCCGATCAGCAGCGTGAAGCGGGCCCCGCGGGTCTCGACCAGCTTCGCCGAGCGCGGCGCGACGACGACCATCAACAGCGCCGCGGGCAGGATCGCCAGCCCCGAGTCGAGGGTCGAGTAGTCGAGCACGTTCTGGAGGAACTGCTGGCCGATGAACATCGCCCCCATCAGCGAGCCGAAGACGATGATCCCGGCGCAGGCGGCGACCCAGAAGATCCGCCGCGAGGCGACGCCGAGGTCGTAGAGGGGCGACGCCGCGCGGCGCTGGCGCAGGACGAAGGCGGCGACCGCCGCCAGGGCGACGATTCCCAGCCCGGCCGCCAGCGCCCCCTTGCCCGGCACAGGGGCCAGGTTGATTCCCAGCACCAGCGCCGCGACCAGCAGCATCGAGAGCACGCCGCCGAGGTTGTCGACCGGCTCGGTGGTCTCGTTGACGTGGGCGGGGACGTAGCGCCAGGCGAGGTAGAGGGCGAGCACGGCGAGCGGCACGGTGACGAGGAAGACCGAGCCCCAGTCGAAGTGCTCGAGCAGGGCGCCGGAGATCAGCGGCCCGAGGGCGGCGATCGCGCCGCCGATCGCCGACCACAGCGCGATCGCCCGGGTCCGCGCGTCGCCGGCCCAGAGCGCGGTGATCAGCGCCAGCGTCGTCGGGAAGGCCATCCCTGCGGCGACGCCGCCGAGCAGCCGGGCGAGGAAGAGGACCCCGTCGGTCGGCGCCAGCCCGGCCAGCAGCGACGCCGGAATCGAGAACCCCATCCCCAGCAGCAGCATCAGCTTGCGCCCGTAGCGGTCGCCGAGCGCGCCCAGGTAGAGGACCGAGGTCGCGAGACCGAGCGAGTAGCCGACGGCGATCAGGTTGAGCGTCGTCTGGCCGGAGCCGAAGGCCTTGCCGATGTCGGGCAAGGCGACGTTGGCGACGGCCAGGTTGAGGTTCGCCACCGCCGCGACGAGGATCAGCGCCGCGAGGACGACGCCGGCGCGTTCGGGCTTGCGGGACGCCATGCAAAGCCCAACCTACCTGGCATGACGGTCCTCACGCCCGGCTTTGCCGCGCCCTGAGAGGATTGCCGTCGATGAGCCCGGAGACGAAGCGGCCGGAGGCGCCGCGCAGCGAGAAGGTGCTGCCCGGCGTCTGGAGGCTGCGGCTGCCGCTGCCCTGGCCCGGCGTCCCCCACGGCAACGTCTGGGCGGTCGCCGCCGACGGCGGCATCGTCCTCTTCGACACCGGGATCGGCGGCAAGGGAGGGCTGCGCCGCTTCGACCTCGCCCTTGCCCAGGCGGGCTTCGGGCTCGAGGACGTGCGGCTGCTCGTCTGCACCCACTCCCACACCGACCACTACGGGCTCGCGGCGCCGATCGTCGCGGGCGCCGGCTGCGAGCTCTGGATGCACCCGAGGTGGGAGCACGTGCGGCTGCTCGCCGACGACCCCGCCGCGGCGCTGGAGCAGCGGATCGAGGTGGCCCGCCAGAGCGGCGTCCCGGCGGCGGCGCTGGAGCGCTACCGCGAGTCGCGCAGCGACGACGACGACAACGGGATCGACGCGATCGTCGAGCCCGATCGCGACCTCCTTCCCGGGGTCGAGATCGAGACCGACCTCGGGACCTGGCAGGTCCACGAGACGCCCGGCCACGCGCCGTCGCACGTCGTGCTCCACCAGCCCGAGCGCAAGCTGATGATCTCCGGCGACCACCTGCTCGGCCGCACGGTGCTGTTCTTCGACCACGGCCACAGCCCCGACCCGGTCGGCGAATTCCTCGCCGGCCTCGACGAGGTCGAGCCGCTCGAGGTCGGCCTGGTGCTGCCGGGCCACGGCCGTCCGTTCCGCGACCCCGAGGCGAAGATCGCCGAGGCGCACCGCCAGGTCGACGAGCTGCTCGGCAAGGTGCGCGAGGCGCTTGCGGCCGGCGAGCGGACCGCCTTCGAGATCGTCGGCGAGATCGTCGGCGCCGAGAACCTCAACACGCCGGTCAGCGCCTGGGTACTGCAGATCGTCCTCTCCTGCCTCGACCACCTGACGATCCTCGGCGAGGTCGAGGCGGTCGAGGGCAGCGATCCGCGCATCTGGAAAGCGGCTTAGCGAGCCGGTACGTTTGCGGCGATGAACCGCCTGCGCCGTTCGGCGATCGACTTCGCGACGCTCGCGCTGCTCTGGCTGGCTGTCGCAGGGCCGGCGCAGGCGAGCGGGGAGACCCCGGCCGAGCGGCTGATCGACGCCTACTCGCCACGGCTGGTGATCCGCAGCCAGGAACACCCGCCCTGCGAAACGACGGCCGAGCAGTACGAGGCGACGACGGTCGGGGCGGTGCTCGGCAACCCGGCGGTGACGCTGACCAAACTCGCCCCCGACGGCAAGGAAGTCCTCGTCAAGCGAGCGCCGACCACGGCCGACATCGCCGGGCTCGGCGAAGGCTTCCACCTCAACCTGCCCGGCGACCCGCTCGGCGACACCTGCGTCTACGCCAGGGACTTCGCCAAGCTGAAGCAGGACGGCAAGGCGCCGGCCGCGACCTACGCCCACATCGCCCATGAAGCCGGCCATTCCGGGTTCGTCCTGCAGTACTGGTTCTTCTGGTACTTCAACCAGTTCAACGACCTGCACGAGGGCGACTGGGAGGGGATGCAGATCACCTTCCCCCATGCCTCCGGCCCGCAGCAGGCGCTGGCGCAAGGGCCGAGCGAAGTCGCCCTCTTCCAGCACTCCGGCGGCGAGAAGGCGAGTTGGGGCTCGGGCAAGGTCGAGAAGGAAGGCACGCACCCGGTCGTCTACCCGGCCGCCGGCTCGCACGCGACCTTCTACGACTCCGCGGTCTACCTCCAGAACGGCCGCAGGGGCTCCGGCGTCGGCTGCGACAACACCACCGCGCCGCACCGGAAAATCGCCGTGCGGCCGATTCTGGTCCCGACCCGTCCCGGCCTGCGCAGCCGCTTCGCCTGGCTCGACTACGAAGGCCGCTGGGGACAGAAAGAGGCGAGCTTCAACAACGGCCCGACCGGGCCGTCGACGAAGCGGAGCTGGACCGAACCGTTCGCCTGGATGAGGGGGATCCGCACCACCAGCCCGACCCTGCCGATCGGCTCGGTGCTCGGCCCGACCGTGACCAACGCCTTCTGCGGCACGGTCGCCGACGTCACCAGCTTCCTCAACGCCTCCCAGCGGACGCCTTGGATCCTCTGGGCCTTCCCCGCCGCCATCGCGCTGCTGATCGCGCTGATCGTCTGGCGCACCCGCTGGCGCCCGGTCGACGTCGGCGACCTGCGGGCCCCGCGCGCCTTCGGCCAGATCGTCGTCGCCGCCGGCCGTCTCTACGGGCGCCACTGGCGCGCCTTCACGCCGATCGGACTCAGCGCGATCCCGATCGTCGGCGGGCTGACCGCGCTGAGCTGGCTGCTGACCGGTGGCGAGCACGGCCGCAACCTCGACGACAAGGCGGGCCTGTCGGGGCTGCACGTCGCGGTCGGCGAAGTGCTCGCCGGGATCGGGCTGCCGGTCGCTTCGGCCGTGGTTTCGGCGGTCGTGATCGTCGCCGTCGGCCAGGTGGCCGAGAGCGGTAGATCGAGCTTCGCCGGCGCCTATCGCGGCATGTGGCGGCGCTTCCGGCGGGTGGTCGGGGCGCAGCTGCTGGCGACGCTGATGCTGGTGGCGATGGCGATCACGATCGTCGGCATCCCCTTCGCCGCCTGGAAGTACATCGGCTGGCTGTTCGTCCAGCAGCAGATCCTGTTCGAGGACCGCACCGTGCGCGAGGCGTTCCGCGGCAGCTCGCGCCTGGTCCGCGGCCGCTGGTGGTACACGCTGCGGGTCGCCGTCTTCTTCTGGCTGATCAGCACGATCGCCGGCCCGATCCTCGGCTTCGCGCTGATCTTCACCTACCTGCCGCTGCTGCTGATCAACGCGATCGGCTCGATCGTCTTCGCCCTGCTGATCCCCTACGTGGCGATCGGCCAGACGCTGCTCTACTACGACCTCGAGGCGCTGGGCGAGCAGGCGCCGGCGAAGTGGCGCCTTCGCAGGCTAAGTTTCTCTTCGTGAAGCTGCTCGCCTTCAGCGACCTGCATCGCGACCTCGACCGGGCCGCCGAGCTGGTCGCGATGTCCGCCGAGGCCGACGTGGTGATCGGAGCGGGCGACTTCGCCTCCGTGCACGAGGGGCTCGGGGAGACGATCGACGCCCTGGCGGCGATCGAGACGCCGACCGTGCTGGTCCCCGGCAACAACGAGACCGAGCAGGCGCTGCGCGAGGCGGCGTCCGGCTGGGGCGCGGCGACCGTCCTGCACGGGGAGGGCGCATCGATCGCGGGAGCCGAGTTCTACGGGCTCGGCGCCGGCGTCCCGGTGACGCCGTGGGAGTGGAGCTTCGACCTCGACGAGGAGGAGGCGGCGGCGCTGCTCGCCGCCTGCCCGGAGGCCGCGATCCTCGTCCTCCACTCGCCGCCGCGGGGCCACTGCGACGCCAATGGCCACGGCGACCACTTCGGCAGCGCGGCGCTGCTGCGGGCGATCGAGGAGAAGCGCCCGCGGCTCGCCGTCTGCGGCCACATCCACGAGTCCTGGGGCTGCCAGAGCCGAGTCGGCGAGACCCCGCTGCGCAACCTCGGCCCGAAGGGCACCTGGATCGAGGTCTAGCCGGGCCCTGCCTCGGCGGCGGCGATGCGCCGCGCCTCCTCTGTGCCCACGTAGGGCGTGAGGACGAACTGGACCGCCTCCTGGGCGAGGCCTGGCAGCTCCGGACCCCTGCCCATGTCGAGCCGCTGGGCGATCAGCATCGCGATGCCGCCTGTCATCGCCTGCTCGACGATCTCGGGCAACCGCTCCCCCTCCGGCCGCAGCGCCCGCCCCGGCAACAGCCGCTCGCCGAAGTGGGAGAGCATCCGCTCATAGCGAGCGTAGCCCTCCCGGCCGCCGGCCAGCGCATCGTTGGTCAACACCTGCGCCGACGCCGGCTCGGCGGCGGCGAAGGCGAGTGCCGCCCGCACCCCTGCGGCCACCTGCGCGGGCCACTCGGCCTCGGCGGCGCAGGCCGTCTCGACCCGAATCTGCAGCCGCGCGAAGGCCGCCTCGAAGGCGTAAGCGAAGTCCTCTGGATCCCGCGCAGCGTCGCTCATACCCCCGGCACGCTGCGATCATAAACATCAGTGTCTAAGCGGCGCAAGCCGCCGCCCGGTGGCGGGAAAGAGTGGCGAGACCCGGTTCAGGGGCGGCGCGAGCCGCGGGTGATCGTGAACCGCAGCCTCGCCGGGGTCGCGTCGAAGCCGCCGGGGCCGTAGGCACGTGCCTTGAAGATGTAGCGACCGGACCCGAGGCCGCGGTATCCCTGTGGCGAGCTGCAGGCTCCGAAGCTCGGATGCCCGCCGTGCCTCTTCTTGACCCGCTTGACGAGCTCGCATTCGAAGCCGCCGACGGCGCCGACGCCGTAGAACGTGAACTGCGCCGTCCCCTGCCCGGCGTTGACGCTCGTCCGGCTCAGCCTGGTGTCGGGAGTTCCCGGCGCCGGCAGCGCCGGCGGGGCCGCAGCGCCCGGCGCCGGGGCGGGCGTGTAGACCGTTTCCGCCTGCGCCGCCGGCGTCAGCAGGGCGACGGCCGCCAGGACGCCGGCCAGCGCGCAGGCCGGCAGAGCCCGCGTCGCGCGAGACCCGCCGCAGCGTGCATTTGCGTCGATTCCGGGTACATGACTCCCTGTTCCGTCGGCCATCGACAAGAGGAGATATCACGATGAAGGCCACCACCCTCGGCATCACCGGCCTCGAGGTCACCCCGATCGCCTACGGCACCTGGCAGTTCGGCGGCGACTGGGGGGCGGTCGACGAGGAGGCCGCCATCGCCACGATCCGCCAGGCTCGCGAGCTCGGCGTCAACTTCTTCGACAGCGCACAGGCCTACGGCTTCGGCGTCTCGGAGCGGATCCTCGGCCGGGCCCTGGCCGACCGGCTGCGCTCCGAACGCGACGCGATCGTCATCGCCACCAAGGGCGGCCTGCGGATCGACGCGGAGGAGGGCCTGGTCCGCGACTCGAGCCGCGGGTGGCTGCGCCGCGGCGTCGAGGAGAGCCTCGCCAACCTCGGCATCGACCACATCGACCTCTACCAGGTCCACTGGCCCGACCCGAGCACCCCTTTCGCCGAGACCGCCGCGGCCCTGCAGGAGCTGGTCGACGAGGGCAAGATCCGCCACGTCGGCGTCTCCAACTTCGACGTCGAGGAGATGGCCGAGTTCTCGCGCACCCGGCCGGTCGAGACGCTGCAGCCGCCCTACCACCTGTTCCGCCGCGAGATCGAGAGCGACGTGCTTCCCTACGCACGCGAGCACGACATCGGAGTCCTCGCCTACGGGCCGCTCGCCCACGGCCTGCTCGGCGGGGCGATGGACGAGGAGACGACCTTCCCGGAGGACGACTGGCGCAGCGGCAGCGCCGTCTTCAAGGGCAAGGAGTTCGAGCGCAACCTGGGCGCGGTGCGGCGGCTCGGCGAGCTGGCCGAGGAGTGTGGCGCCACCGTGAGCCAGCTGGCGATCGCCTGGACCCTGGCCAACCCGGCGGTGCACGTGGCGATCGTCGGCGCCCGCCGCGGCGACCACCTGGCGGAGAGCGTCGAAGCTGCCGAGGTCCACCTCAGCGACGAGGACATGCAGCGGATCGAGGAGATCACGAGCGACTCGGCCGGCGTCGCCGGCCCGTCGCCGGAGATGGGCTAGCGCCGGCCCGGCGGCGGGTTGCCGCTGCGGAAGGCCGCCTTGTAGGCGTCGAAGTCCCAGGTCGAGAGGAACCTCTCCGCCGCCGACCGACCCGACTCGTACAGCTCGTCCGCTCTTTTCCGCGAGAGATCGAACTCGGTGGTGCGCACCCCCAGGGTCGGGATCGGGATCGTGCGGACGAAGGCGTCATTCGCCAGGTACATGCGATCGTGCGCCTCGAGCATCGTGCTGACCAGGTCCTTGAGGTAAGTGACGATCCCGGTGTCGGGAGCCGGGGGGTGGTTCGCGCCCGGCTCCGCTTTCGGCTCCGGCTCGACCAGCATCAGCCCGAAGGTCGGCCAGCGCGGTTCGCCGTCGCTGTCGAAGATCCACACCGGGAAGTTCGAGAGGACGCCGCCGTCGACGATCAGGTGCTCCCGGCCGTCGGACTGCGAGTGCCACCGCCAGGGCTCGAAGAAGATCGGGATGCTCATGCTCATCCGCACCGCCTCGGCGACGCTGAGGTCGTCGGGCTCGACGCCGAAGCGCTTCGCGTCCTGCGGCAGCCTCAGCAGTTCGTGCGCAGTGATGTCGGAGGCGATGACCTGAAGCCTGTACCTGCGGCCCGGTTCGCCGGCGGATTCGGTGGCGACGAGGTCACCGAAGGTACGGACGTCCTTTGCCTCGAGCAGTTCCCGGATCCACTCGAGGAAGTGCTCGCCCTTGTACATGCCCTTCTCGACCAGGGCGCTGACGAACTCCCCGACCACCGGTATGTGGCCCTCCCAGGTTTCGTCCTTGAACGAGTTGAAGTTGAGGTCCGAAAGGATCCCGTGCAGCTCTTCCACCGTGTATCCGGCGGCGACCAGAGCCGCGACGATCGCCCCCGCCGAGGCACCGGCGACGTTCTGCGCCCGGAACCCGTGCCGGCCGAGCGCGTCCAGAGCCCCGACGAGGGCGATCCCCTTCACGCCGCCACCTTCGAGCACGAGGTCCACCGGCCCACCACCTGATCGTTCCGATTTCATTGATCGAAGTTTGCCAGGTATGACATCTCCGAGTCACGTTCGAAGGACCCGAAGCGGAGCGCGCCCGACAGGATTCGAACCTGTGACCTTCGGTTTCGTAGACCGACGCTCTATCCAACTGAGCTACGGGCGCGGGTTGAGGCTTTGGGCCTCTGGCGGGGATTCTATGGGGTCAGCGGCCGGCGCCGAGCGCCCTATGACAGTCGGACGGGGAGCGATTTCAGCTGGTTGAGGAAGGCCGACTCGACGAAGACGGGCCTGCCCGCCAGCTCCATGTTCGGGTAGCGGGCGAGCGTCTCCTCGAGCAGGATCTTCAGCTCGAGGCGGGCCAGGGCCGCGCCGAGGCAGAAGTGGCGGCCGCCGGCGCCGAAGGCCTGGTGGTCGGGGTTGCGCAGGACGTCGAAGCGGTCCGGGTCCTCGTAGCGCGTCTCGTCGCGGTTGGATGACGCGTACCACATCACCACCTTCTCGCCCTGCTTGATCTCCTTACCGCCCAGCACCGTGTCCTCGGTCGCGGTGCGACGGAAGTGGGCGAAGGCGGGGAACATCCGCAGCGCCTCCTCGACCGCGCCGGGGATCAGCGCCGGGTCGTCGACCAGCAGCCGGCGTTGGTCCGGGTGTTCGATCAGGGCCCGCATGGCGCTGCTGTAGGTCGCCTTGGTGCTGTCGTTGCCGGCGGCGACGAGGAGGAAGAACCCCATCACGATCTCGTGCTCCTCGAGCCGCTCGCCGTCGACCTCGGAGTTCACGAGGACGCTCGTCAGGTCGTCGGTCGGGTTCTCGCGCCGCTCGGCGATCATCGCGCCGCAGCGGGCGAAGACCTGCCGGATCGCCTCCTGGATCGTCTCTTCGACGTTGTCGATCTCGGCGGTGTAGTCGGGATCGCTGGCCGCGAGCGCCATGTTCATCAGGTCCGCCCAGGCCTGGTCGTCCTCCTCGGGGATGCCCATGAAGCTGCCGATCACCCGGGAGACGGCGGGCTGGGCGACGTCGGTCACCAGGTCGCACGTCTCGCGACCGTCGAGGCGGTCGAGCACCCCGACGACGATCTCGCGGATCGCCTCCTCGTGGGCCGCGATCCGCTTCGGCGTGAAGCCCGCCTGGAAGAGGGCCTTGAGCCGGTCGTGCTTGGGCGGGTCCATGCCGATGAACATCGCCCGCGCGAGCTCGATCGGGAAGACCTCGTCGATCGCCACCACCCCGCCGAGTTCGGAGGAGTAGGTCTGCCAGTCGCGGCTGACCGCGTGGACGTCGTCGGCCGTGGTCACCGACCAGAAGCCCTTTGCCGCCGGAAGCTCGGTCACCTCCGAGGTCCAGTGGACCGGGCACTCGCTGCGCATCCGCTCGAAGAGCGTCAGCGGCGGGCCGTCCACCCAGTGCTCGCGCTCCAGCAGCAGCGCGTCTTCGACGTCGCCCGCTCCGGCCGCGATCTCGGTCTGCTCCGCCACGCTTCGCGGATGATACTGGCCGGCTGGCCAGTATTCAGCGGCCGTGGAACTCGGCGTGGCCGGGGCCCTTCTCGAGGAAGGTCTTGACGGCGGCCTGGAGATCCTCGGTGGCGAAGAGCTCGGCGGCTTCGGTGCGGATCGCCTCGTCTGCGGCCGGGATACCGCCTTCGCGGTAGCGCCTGAGGACGTGCTTGGTCATCGCGTGGGCCCTGGTCGGGCCGGCCGCCAGCTCGGCGGCGAAGGCGCGGGCGCGCTCGTCGAAGCCGTCGTCGTCGTAGAGGATGTTGACGACGCCCCAGCGCTCCATCTCCTCGGCGCCGAACAGCTCGCCGCTGATCACGAAGTGGCGGGCGCGGCCGCTGCCGGCGCGCTCGGCGAGGCGCTGGGTGCCGCCCATCGACGGGGTCAGCCCGACCACTTTCTCGACCAGGCCGAAGCGGGCTGAGCGGGCGGCGAGGATCAGGTCGCAGCCGAGCGCCAGCTCGAACGCCGCCGTCAAGGTCAGCGCGTGCGCCGCGAAGACGACCGGCAGCGGCAGCGCTTCGACCCGTTCGACCGTGCCGATCAGCTCGTCCCAGAGTCGGCTGCCCTGCTCCGGCGTCAGTCCCTCGAACTCGTGCACGTCGACCCCGCCGGAGACAGCGCGGCCCTCGGCGCGGAGCAGCAGCGCTCGCGGCGGGTCGGCCTCGACCGCCTCGACGGTGGTCTGCAGGCCCTCGAACATCTCGCGGTCGAACAGGTTGAGCGGCGGCTTGTCGAAGGACGCCACCGCAAGGCCGGCCTCGTCTCGCTCGAGGCGGACGGCGCTCATGCCTCGGCGGCGGCGGGCCTGTTCAGCCGCACGTGCCAGTGGACGGTCGCGGTGGCGACCCGCTGCCCGGCGCCGTCGAACAGCTCGACCTCACAGGGGAACTCGACCTTGCCCTCGGTGTCGAGCGTCGCCAGCGCCTCCTCCCCGGGCACTCCGAGCCTCGCCTTCGCCTCGATCGGGCCCTTGGCGATCTTTTCGTAGGAGACCTCGGCGCTGCGGGCGAGCGGGGTGATCTCCCCCAGCCGCTCGGCGAAGGCGCCGACGAAGGCTGCGCCGGAGGCGTTCTCGGCGACCGTGAAGAGGGCGCCGGCGTGCTGGGAGCCGACGTGGTTGGTCAGCTCCGCGCGCTCCGGCAACCGCACGGTCGCCTCGCCGGCGCCGATGCTCGTTATCTCCAACCCGAGATGGCCGGCGAACGGAACCGCCTGCGCCATCCCCTGGGCTATCGCGTCGAAGTCGGTCATCGAGGCGAAACCCTACCTTGGCTCAGGGCACCCGGTGCACCTCGAACAAATTGGTTCCCAGCTCCTGGTCCGGCATGCCGGCGACGATCGCGATCAGGTCGCCGGACTTGGCGACGCCGTGGCGCACCGCCAGCGCCGCGCAGTCGTCGAGCAGGTCGCGGACCTCCTCCTCGTGCTCGCTGAGGATCGCGGTGACGCCGAACAGCAGGTTGAGCCGGCGCACGGTCTCGATCCGCGGCGAGATCGCCAGCACCGGCACGTTCGGCCGGTGGGCGGAGACGAGCCGGGCGCTGCGACCGCTGGTGGTCGGCACGACCATCGCCGCCAGGCCCAGCCGGTAGACCGAGCCGACGGCGCTCTGGGCGACCGAGTCGGCGACGTCCTGGGTCGCCTGGTCGGTGCGGGTGAACAGCCACTCGCCGTAGGGCAGGTCGGGCTCGGTCGCCCGTGCGATGCTGTCCATCGTCCGCACCGCCTCGACCGGGTGGAGGCCGACCGCGGTCTCCTCGGAGAGCATCACCGCGTCGGTGCCGTCGAAGATCGCGTTGGCGACGTCGGCCACCTCGGCCCGGGTCGGCCGCCGCTCGCTGACCATCGAGGCCAGCATCTGCGTCGCCGTGATCGCCGGCTTCGATTGCAGTCCGGCGGCACGGATCAACCGCTTCTGGACCACCGGCACCTGCGCCAGCGGCAGCTCGATTCCGAGGTCGCCGCGGGCGACCATGATCCCGCCGCTCGCCGCGCGGACGATCTCGGTCGCGTTCTCGGCCGCCTGCGGCTTCTCGATCTTGGCGATCAGCGGGATGTCGGAACCAAGGGCCTGCAGCCGCTCGGCGACCGGGTCGAGGTCCGCCGCCTCGGAGACGAAGGAGACCGCGATCAGGTCCATTCCCTGCTCGACCGCGAACTCGGTCCAGGCGATGTCGCCGTCGGTTGACGTGGCCCGCGCGGTGACGCCGGGGATGTTCATCCCCTTGTGCGAGGACAGCGTGCCGCCGACCTCGACCTCGGCGTCGACGCCGCCGTCTTCGGGCTCGCGCACCCGCAGCCGGATCGAGCCGTCGGCCAGGTAGACCAGCTCGTCCTCCCGCAGCGAGCCGACCCCCGGCCAGTCGACCGGGATCGTCTCCTCGTCCCCCTCGACCGCGTTCGGGGTCAGCTTCACGTGCATCCCCGTCTCCAGCTCGGCGAAGTCGTCGCGCAGCTCGCCGATCCGCAGCTTCGGCCCGGGCAGGTCGCCGAGAATCGCCACCTCGCGCCCGACCCGCTCGGCCGCGGCGCGGATCGCCTCCACCGTGCGCGCGTGGCGCTCGCGGTCGGCGTGGGAGAAATTGAGCCGGAGGACGTCGGCGCCGGCCTCGATCAGGCGGGTCAGGACGTCGTCGTCCCAGCTGGCGGGACCGATGGTCGCGATGATCTTGGTACGCCTGCCGTGCATACGTCACATGACTGTAGAGGCTGCTCGATATGACATCGATCTGTGTAACACTGAACTCGTGAGGCCGCTTGCCGAAGCCGCCGCTCCCCCCCAGGCCGATGAGCCCGTCGGCGACGGCTTGGTCGGCGAGGCGCCAGAGTCACCGGCCGGCCCGATCGAGGCAGCCGAGGCCGCGAGCCTCCCCCAGCCACCGCGGATCGAGCTTCCGCGACTGCTCCAGACCCTGCGCTTCAACCAGCGCCAGATCGAGTTCGTCTTCCGCGCCCGGCGCGAGCTGGGCGAGGTCTTCCAGATGCAGGGGGTCATCCCCGAGGCGACGACGATCACCAGCCATCCCGACCACGTCCGCTCGCTGTTCACGGCCAAGCCCGAGCAGGCGCCGTCGCTGACCGGCGAGTCGCCGCTGCGGCCGGTCGTCGGGCCGAACTCGGTCCTCACCGCGGTCGGGCCGCGCCACATGCGGCAGCGCAAACTGCTGCTGCCGTCGTTCCACGGCGAGGCGATCGAGCAGTACACGCAGATGATCGCCGACGCCGCCGAGCGTGAGATCGACCGCTGGCCGGTCGGCACCCCGTTCGCGCTGGCGCCGCGGATGCAGGCGATCACCCTCGACGTGATCATGGCCGGGATCTTCGGCATCGAGGGCAAGCCAGCGGCCGGCACCCCGGAGCACCGCCTGCGGCAGGTGACCAGGGGCCTGGTCAACGCCTCGACCTGGCCGCTGTCCCAGGTGACCGAACTGATCAACCTCAACCGCACCGAGCCGGTCGGCCCGATGAAGCTCGGCCTCGACATCCTCGACCGCGCCACCTACGCGGTGATCGAAGGACGCCGCCGAGCCGCCGATCTGGAGCAACGCCGGGACATCCTCTCGCTGCTGCTGCAGGCACGCACCGAGGGGGGCGAGGCGATGAGCGACAAAGAACTGCGCGACGAGCTGCTGACCCTGGTCTTGGCCGGCCACGAGACGACCGCCAACTCGCTCGCCTGGACCTGGGAGCGGCTGGTCCGCACGCCGGAGGCCTACGCGGCGCTGCGCGACGCGGTCCGTTCCGCCGATGGCGCCGAGGAGCGGATCGAGGCGACGATCGTCGAGGGGATGCGCTCGCGCCCGGTGATCCCGATCATCGGGCGCCGCGTCAAGGTCCCTTGGCGACTCGGCGACTACGCGGTGCCGGCCGAGGCGCCGGTGCTGATGAGCATCCTCCTCGTCCACCACCGCGAGGACGTCTACCCCGAACCCTTCGAGTTCCGCCCCGAGCGCTGGCTCGGCCGCAAGCCGGGCACGTATGAGTGGATCCCCTTCGGCGGCGGCATCCGCCGCTGCCTCGGCGCCGCGCTGGCGATGGCCGAGCAGCGCGTCGTGCTGGGGGCGATGGCCCGCCGCCTCGACCTCGAGGCCGACGACCCGGCCCCGGAGCACGCCGTGCACCGCAACGTGACGATGATCCCCTCGCGCGGCGCCCGCGTTGTCATCCGCTCCCGGCGGGGCTAAAACCGGATGCCGAGAGCGGATCACAAGGCCGCAGCATTCCTGGTCCCGGGAGGCTGACCCCGGTTCCAGGCCCCTCGATCACATCGGTCGCGCCGAGTGGAGCGGAATAACGTCGCTGAATCGCCCCATTTCCTCTGCCTTGAGCTCAATGCGATCCGGGAAAACGAGGATGTGCCGCTCGCGATGGCGAATGACCATCCCGTTTGAAAGAGCGAAGGACGCTGTGGGCTGGGGAAGCTCTACCCCTGCCAATGCGCCCCACTTGTAAACGCGGAGCACTTCTACGACTAGCGCTTGGGGACTTTGAGGAGTCGCTACTTCTAACGCTGCACCCGAGAGATCGATGTGTCGAGTAAGACGATGGCCATTTAGAACCCCCACCGAGGCAGGCTTGGCCGAAGAGATACGCCACACGACGTCTTCGATTCCTTCGAGGAGCCCGAGGCCACTGACTCCGTGACCGCGGGCTTGATCGATCTCGGCCCGAACCATCTCGTCCAAGCTAAGCCAGCCGATGGCACCTTTGAGGCGTGGCTCCATCTGAGTTGACATCGCCATCTGCTCGGCACTATCGAATCCGCCAAGACGCACGCATGGGTGATTGCCAGGTGCAGCCCGAGCGTACAGTTCAAGCGGCCCTGTCCGCACTTGCATCGGCTCAAGCATCTCGATGGCGAGGTCGTCCAACTGCGGCGGCCGAGCCGGGGTTTGAGACGCTTCCGTGTCACGGGCGTGTTCGAACACGGCGTTCAGGGTAGCAGGTAAAGCGAAAATGAAGAGAATATCTGTCTAATTTTGGCAAAAACCCGATCTTTAACAAGGGCCGTCCTTGCTTTTTGCATAGAATGCGCAACAATCGAAGTTGCAAATGGAGGGAAAAGAACATCAATGCCGAATAGGAATCGGTTTGGAAGCGCTTCGAGTGGGCTTTGGTATAGCCATCGGGTGTGACCTGTGAGCGCTACTAAGCAGCACACAGCGACCAGACCCGAGACAGACGGGGTTCGTCTGGCCAGAGTGCTTCATGTCGAGCGGAATCCAATTCGAGCCGCTCGCATCCTGATCGATGATTTCGGACTAGAGCAGCGTCAACTCGCAGAGGCGTGCAATGTCTCAGAGTCAAGCGTCTCAGAGTGGTTGAGCGGCTCTGATGATCGGATACCCCATCAGCGCGATCGCATCTTGGAGTTGGCATATGTAGTGGTAATCGCGCTAGCAACTGGATCGATAGCTCCTGAGCGATTGCGAGAGTGGATCACCTCCCCGATGGATTTCTTCCTCGAAGAACCGCCGTTGGCCGCAATCGCGCGGGGAAATGTCAATGCAGTCGCTGACGCGGCCAAAGACTTCGCGTCCGGACGGCTCCCCGCCTGAGCGGTAGCGGTTCAGCGGTTCGGGTCGAATCGATGAATACGCCAGGGCCCTGTGGGCCCTGTGGCGCAGAGCGGAGAGGGAGGGATTCGAACCCTCGAGAGAGCTTGCGCCCCCTACTCGCTTAGCAGGCGAGTGCCTTCAGCCACTCGGCCACCTCTCCGGGGCAGGAAACATTAGCGCCGGCTCCGGGGTGCGGCGCGGTTAGGCTCGCTTCGATGAGCTCGTCCCTCGATCAGTCGCACGCGCGCTACGAGGCGATCTTCGCCGAAGTCGAGGCGCCGTTCGCCTTCGTCAACCTGGACGCGATGGGGGCCAACGCGGTGGCGATGCTGGAGCGGGCCGGGGACAAGCCGATCCGCGTGGCGAGCAAGTCGCTGCGCTGCCGGACACTGCTGGAGCGGGTGCTGCGCAGCGACCCGCGCTTCCAGGGGCTGATGACCTTCACCCTGCCGGAGACGCTGTGGCTGGCCGAGCAGGGTTTCGAGAACCTGCTGCTCGCCTATCCGACCGCCGACGAGAGCGCGCTGGGCGAGCTGGCGCTGCGCTCGGTCGCCAACCCCGCCGGGGCGCCGATCGTGATGGTCGACTGCGCCGAGCACCTCGACGCGATCGAGTCGGTGCTGGGGGCGGGCGCGGCGCCGGTGCGGGTCTGCATCGACCTCGACGCGAGCTGGTGGTGGCTGGACGGGCGGGTCAAGGTCGGACCGAAGCGCTCGCCGGTCCACACGGCCGAGCAGGCGGTGGCGCTGGCGCAGGAGATAGAGCGCCGGCCGCAGCTCGAGCTGGCGGCGCTGATGGCCTACGAGGGGCAGATCGCCGGAGTCGGGGACCGACCGCCCGGGCGCCGCTTCCGCGGCGCCGCGATCCGCTGGATGCAGCGCCGCTCCGCCGCCGAGCTGGCCGAGCGGCGCGCCGCGGTCGTCGCCGCGATCCGCGAGTTCGCCGAGCTGCCGATCGTCAACGGCGGCGGCACCGGCAGCCTCGAGCTGACCGCGGCCGAGGATCAGGTCACCGAGGTGACCGCCGGCTCGGGCTTCTACGCGCCCGCCCTCTTCGACCACTACAGCCGCTTCTCGCTCACCCCGGCGGCGGGCTTCGCGCTGCCGATCGTCCGCAAGCCGGCGCCGGACGTGGCTACCGCGCTGGGCGGCGGCTACCTCGCCTCGGGCAGCGGCGACCCGGCGCGGCTACCGGCCCCCTGGCTGCCGCCCGGCCTCGAGCTCGACCCCGAGGAGGGAGCGGGCGAGGTGCAGACGCCACTGCTCGGCCCCCCGGCCGAGAGCCTCTCGATCGGCGACCGCGTCTACCTGCGCCACGCCAAGGCCGGCGAGCTGTGCGAGCGCTTCGACCTCCTCCACCTGGTCGAGGGCGGCGAAATCGTCAACATCGTCCCCACCTACCGCGGCGAGGGACGCGACTTTCTCTAGCCGCCGACGGGGGAGTTCAGGGGCCGAGCACCCGGGCGGCGTACTCGTTGGTGAAGACGCGCCCGGGGTCGAGCTCGTCGCGCGCCGCCTGGAACTGCGCCCACGCCGGGTAGCGCGGCGCGAGGGTCGCCGCGGTCTGGAAGTGGCGCTTGCCCCAGTGCGGGCGGCCGCCGTACTCATCCATGATCGCCTCGACCGCCTCGAAGTATGGGCGCCACTC
Source organism: uncultured Solirubrobacterales bacterium (assembly GCA_963702955.1). Classification (GTDB taxonomy): domain Bacteria; phylum Actinomycetota; class Thermoleophilia; order Solirubrobacterales; family 70-9; genus VRUE01. The sequence continues at coordinate 1,529,233 of OY969774.1, forward strand.
CATCCCCCGGTACTGATGGACGGCGATGTAGGCGGTGTCGCGCTCGTGCGAGGGGCTGAGCAGGGCGTCGTCGCCCGCCGCGACGCGCATCTCGATCGGGAAGAAGACCGGGTAGCGGTTCGACCGCACCCACTCGATCACCCGCCGCGCCGCTTCCACCCCGTGCTCGCGCGGCACCCCGTACTCCATCTCGGTGAAGCGGACGCGCCGCTCGCTGGCGAAGACGCGGTCGCTGCGGTCGGTCGTCTTGCCGCCCGAGGCGAGCGCGGCGGCGAGTCGCGAGAGGTGCGGGATCGACCGCGGGAACGCCCGGCCGGCGGCCGAAAGCGCCTCCAGCGCCCAGTTCTCGAGCACGATGTCGTTCAGGTAGGCGGCGAGCTTGCCGCGCGGCCGCGGCGCTCCCTCGACCCGGTTGCGCTCCAGCACCAGCGCCGAGTCGGCGAAGGGGAAGGTGAACAGCTCGAAGTGGTCGTTGGCAGCGGCGCGCTCGTCGAAGCTCTCGAAGACCTCTTCGCGCGGCGCCGGAGAATCGACCCGCCGCAAGACGAAGGCGGGGACGCAGCGCAGCGTCACGGCCGAGATCGCGCCGAGCGCGCCGACGCCGACCCGCGCGGCGCGCAGCAGGTCGCCATCCGCCGCGCCCAGCTCGCGCACGCTGCCGTCGCCCAGCACCAGCTCGACCGCCTCGACCTGGGCGGAGATGTTGCGCAGCTTCTCGCCGGTGCCGTGGGTGCCGGTCGAGATCGCGCCGGCGATCGTCTGCCGGTCGATGTCGCCGAGGTTCTCCATCCCCAGCCCGAGCCGGTGCAGCTCCTCGTTGAGGTCCGCGAGCACGGTGCCGCCGCCGACCTTGACCAGGCCGGAGGAACGGTCGGCGTCGATCGTCCCGCTCAGGCCGGCGAGGTCGACCATCGTCCCGTCGGTGAGCGCGGCCTCGGTGAAGGAGTGGCCCGCGCCGGCGACGCTGACCTTGCGCCCCGCCGCCGCGGCAGCGGCGACCGCCGCGCTCAGCCGGTCGCGGTCCCCGGGACGAACCAGCTCCGCCGGGCGGCATTGCTGGTCCCCCGTCCAGTTGCGCCACTCCTCGCTCACACAGGTAAAGCTAACTCCCCGCCGGCTGAACCAGCTGTGGAACCAGGGCGCGGTAAGCGTAGGCAGAGGTCGAGAGCAGCAGGATGCCGACCGCGAGGCTCGGCGCCGCGTAGCCGCCGGCGCCGGCGAGTCCCCCACCGGCCAGGGCGCCGAGGGCCTGCCCCGCCGCCCATGCCATGTTGGAGAGGCCGGAGGCATATCCCTGATGGAGGCGGCTGCTGTCCGCCGCCTCCGAGAGTGCGGTGAGGGCGGGCGCGAAGCAGATCCCGGCCCCCAGCGCGCCGAGGATCAGCGCGCCGAGGATCGCCCCGAGCCCCTGCGCGGCGGCGATTCCGACCATCGCGCAGGCGCAGACCGCGGTGCCGAACACGAACGGCAGGCGGCGGCCGACCCGGTCCGAGTAGCGGCCGACGACCGGGGAGAGGACGGCCTCCAGCGCCGCGCCGGCGATGAAGCCGCCGGCGATCGCGACGTGGCCGCCGCCGAGTTCGTCGATCCGCAGCGGCACCAGCACCTCGACCGTGCCGAACATCAGCGAGGGCACGGCGACGAAGGCGGTCGCGGTGAGGATCGGCCGGGTGAGGATCGTTTCCCCTACCTCGCGCAGCGGCTGGCGCTCCGGCGGCCCGGCTTCCGGCAGGCGCGCGGCTATCGCCGCCAGCACCAGGGCGACCCCCAGCACGGCGCCGAACACCGCCTTGGTGCCGACTTCGGCCGCGATCGCGCCGAGGATCGGCCCGACCAGCGCGCCGGCAACAGCCGTGCCGAGCGCGGTTCCGATCACCGAGCCACGCCGCTCGGGCGGCGCCGTGGTGATCAGCCAGGTCAGCGCGCCGGACCAGATCAGCGCCCCGGCGACCCCCTGCGCGAAGCGGGCCGCGTCGAGCACCGCGATCTCCTGGCCGAAGCCGAAGACGAGGCTGGAGCCACCGAGCAGCAGCAGGCCGACGATCACCGTTCGCCGCGGACCCGCCCGGGTGGCGACCGCGCCGGCCGGCAGCGCAGCCAGCAGCGCGCCCGCCGCGTAGGCGGCGACGAGGATCCCGGCCTCGGCCTTGGTCAGCCCGAAGTGAGCGACGTAATCGGGCAACAGCGGCGCGATCGCCGCGTAGAAGGCGACGTCGAAGAAGACCATCGTCGAGGCGAGAATCAGCAGGCGGCGCATAGCTCCATCAATCCAATCAGCACTTCAGTCTTTTACTCATGCCTTTTCGTCCATAGATTTGCGGCTAGCATCGACAGCGAGGCATAGACCCGGAGGGGTGGCAGAGCGGTTGAATGCGGCGGCCTTGAAAGCCGTTAGGCGTCGTAAGGCGTCTCGTGGGTTCGAATCCCACCCCCTCCGCTCCAAACGTCACAACCCGCCGCAGATCTATGAGTATCGCCGACAAAACCATGCGCCAAGTGTAGACAGGCCCGCGAGGCAAAAGGTTTCGGCTATCGGCCGGAAGGTCGCCGGCGGCCATCCGCTCCGGCCCTTCGGTCTTCGTCGTACGGCACGCCCCTAGGTTGCTTTCTCGCACGATGCGGCATTCTTAATTGACCGGTCAACACCGGGTAGAGCGCTCTTAAGCTCGTGTTAGCCGCCCTGGACGGACAAGAACGAGGCGACAGCTTCGCCCGATCGGGGGAACGCCACCCGCGCGCACGGTGGCTTGACAGCGCGCAGGCGATAGGGGGATATTGTGAGCAGAGATTTTCACCTAATCGTGAGGAGCTGAGATGAAGTACTTGGTCAACGCAACGCCCGGCCCGCTGCCTCCGACGCCCGAGCAGTTCGATGCGGCCATCGCCTGGCTCGAAGGAAAGCTCGACGACGGCACGTTCGATTGCCTCTTCGGGTTCGTCGAGGGCGGCGGCTTCAGCGTCACGAACGCCGGTTCCCATCGCGAGGTCCTCGACCTGATGGCCGACTACCCGCTGTTCGGGCTGGTCACCTGGGAGGTGCGCCCGCTGCTCGACTTCAAAGACGGAATCGACACGGTGCGGGCGAAACTCGCCGAGGCCCAGGCGGCAATGGGCGGTGGGTAGCGCATAGAGGCGCGGTAGCCGGCGGCGGCCCGGAACGGCGTGGGTTCCTGCCCTTGAGTCAGCAGGAAAGAGCGTCGGCTGGACGAAACCGTCGGCATGAACCGAGAGCGGTGGCGGCAGCGTGCGCAGCGGGCCAGCGATGCCTTCGGCCTGGTGCTGCTGCTGGTGCTCGTCACCTATGTGCTCGCGTCGGTCATCTCCAACCGCGGCTGGGCGGCGGTGCTGCTGACGGCGGTCACCGGCGCCACCGCGGTGGTCGGGCTGACCAGCTCGCACGCCAAGCCCACCTTCGTCCGGCGCGCGCTGCTGCTCGCCGTCCTCGCGGTGCTCTTCGCCACGGTCTCGGCCGCAAGCGGCGGGCGGCACTGGCTCAGCGCCGCCAACTTCATCGACATCGGCCTGCTGGCGGTGGCGATGGCGGCGGTGCTGCGGCGGGTCCTCACCTCGGACAAGGTCTCCTCGCGGACGATCCTCGGGGCGATCAGCGTCTACACCTCGCTCGGCATCCTCTTCACCTGGGCCTACGGCCTGATCGACCGGATCGAAGGGGGCGGCTTCTTCGGCGCCGGCATCGCCGCCAAGGGCAGCGACTTCCTCTTCTTCAGCTACACGACGCTGACCACCACCGGCTACGGCGACCTGGTCCCGGCCGGACAGTTCGGCCGCATGGTCTCCGGCCTGGAGATGATGCTCGGCCAGGTCTTCCTCGTCACCCTGGTGGCCGGCCTGGTCAGCCTCTGGAAACCGGGTGAGGGACTGCTTCGCAGGCGCGCCGAGCGCTCCGGCGGCGAAGCTAGCGGCTAGTCCGAGAGCTCGACGCGCTCGATCTTCTGCGGCTCGACCGGCCGGTCGGAGGCGTCGGTCGGGGTCGACTCGATCGCGTCGACCGCCTCCATGCCCTCGCTCACCTGGCCGAAGACGGTGTGCTTGCCGTCCAGCCATGGCGCCGCCTCGGTGGTGACGATGAAGAACTGCGAGCCGTTGGTGTTCGGGCCGGCGTTGGCCATCGCCAGCGCGCCGCGGGCGATCTTGTGCTCGTTGATCTCGTCCTCGAAGGTGTAGCCGGGGCCGCCGCGGCCGGTCCCCTCCGGGCAGCCGCCCTGGATCATGAAGTCGGCGATCACCCGGTGGAAGACGAGATCGTCGTAGAAGCCGTCGGCGGCTAGCTTGCGGAAGTTCTCGACCGTCTTCGGAGCGTCCTCGTCGTGCAGTTCGACGACGATCGTCCCGGCGCTGGTCTGAAGGGTCGCCTGCGACATCGCGCCCCACCCTACCCGCTCACATGCACCGTCAGCGGCGCCGAGGCGCCGGGCGCGTAGGGCCAGCGCTCCTCGGCGAGGGCGACGGCGCGCAGCCGGATCGAGGCGCTGCCGACGATGTAGCGGAAGCGGTAGCCGGCGCGGAAGCGGCCGCCGTGGTCGCTGCGCACTACCAGCACCGGGCGCCAGCGGCGCGCTCCTTCCTCGTAGTACTGGATCGCGACCAACTTGCCACGCCGTGGCAGCGGCGCGCCACGCGCCCGCACCCGGCCCCAGAGGCGCACTGATTCGCCGGTGCGCAGGGCCTGCGGCGCCGCGTGCAGCGAGACGGCGCCGCGCACCCGCAGCGCCAGCGCCGGCCGCCGCGAGCCGTCCAGAGCCCCGTCGCCGCCGAAGCTGACGGTGATCCGGCGCGACGGGCCGGACGGCAGGACGAGGCGGAAGCCACCGTGGGAGCCGGTGGCGACCGTGTCAACCTGCCGGCGCGCGAGGGCGCCGCGGGAGGGCCGCGAGACGATCCTCAGGCGCCGGCCGGCGAGCCCGGCGCCGTCGGCGTTGACCAGGCGGCCGGTCAGCGTCGCCGCGGCCTGGAACGGCACGGTGACCTGCGGGCCGCGGCGGTGGCGCCAGCGCAGCCGGGCGAAGACGCGGGTCTTGGACCGCGCGGTCGTCGAGGCCTGATCGGCGGGCGGCGCGTTCCGTGCGGCGGGCGGCGGCTCCGCCTTGCGCACCGCCATCTCTTTGCCGTCGGCTCGCAGCGTGGTCGACGCGGTGTTTCCCGCCGCGTCGACGGCGTCGGCGCGGAAGACGTAGGTGCCGGGGTCGAGGTGTTCGGGCATCGTCGCGACGAGCTGCGCAGTGCCTGGCTCCGCGCCTGGATTCAGCTTGCTCGGCAGCTCGACCCAGCGGTCGGTGCCGAGCAGGCGGATGTGGACTTCGCCCTTGGCCGGGCCGGAATGGGGGTCGGAGACCTCGGCGCTGACCTTGTCGGGGACCCCGTCTCCATCCGGGGCGTCGAAGGCGACCTTCGGCGGCAGATCGTCGAGCATCAGCTTGATGTCGCTTGCCGTCCCGGGCGACTCGTTGCCGGCCTCGTCGCGGAGGAAGACCTGGGCGTGGAAGACGCCGGCGGTCGGCAGGCGAACGTCGTCGAAGCGGCTGAGTTCGTGGCCCGGCGTGTAGCGGCCGCCGGTGTCGAAGCCCCCGGGGCCGTATATACGCAGCGAGGCGCCGCCGATCGGGCTCGCCGGTCCCTGGTCCGGATTCGACCAGTGCAGGTCGAAGTCGTTGGCGCGGCGCCAGCCTTCGTTGCCGTCGGCGGCGAGATCGCGCGGGCTGGACGGCGCGTGGTTGTCGATCAGCACCTGGTGCTCCGGCGTGCAGCCGCGGTTGCCGGCGAAGTCGACGACGCAGTGGACCAGCGAGTGCGCGCGGTCGCTGAAGTTGGTGGTGTCGAACGACTGCGTGGACGAGACGCCGAGCCCGCAGGGCTGCATGCGGGTGCCGCGCAGCTCGCCCTCGGTCCAGGCGATCGCACACCCGTATTCGGTCAGCGCCACCCGGTTGCCGTCGAGCAGCGTTTCGCCGAAGCGGATCCCCGAGCCGGTGTCGGCGCCCCAGATCGTCGCTCCCTGGCCGCCGCGCCGCCAGCCGCCGGCGACCATGTCGCCGCCGATCCCCGCCCCCGGCACGGTGTTGTCTTCGAGCGTGAAGGTCATCGCCCGCAGCGAGGACCATGAGCCGGGTTCGAGGCTGCACGAGCTGCTTTCCGGCTTGGCGCAGAGCAGCCGGTCCTCGATCGCCGGCACGCCGGGGGAGAAGCCGGCGGCGAAGTTGCTGGGGTTGACGTCGGTGCCGGTCGCGGTCGCGAAGGGTTCGAAGCCGCCGCTCCAGGTGCCGGCCCCGACCCGCTGCTGGAAGCCGTCGTGCAGGGTGTGCCACCAGGTGCCGGTGACCCGAGTGATCGCGCTGCCGGCCGGCGCCACCCAGCGCCAGCGGGCGAAGCGCGTTCCGGAGACGGTCGCGGCGCCGTCGCGGGTGAAGCTCTTCAGGTGGACGCCGTCGAACGGGTCGGCGCTGGGCGACACGCAGTAGGCGTCCGGGCGGAACTTCGCCCCGCCGGTCGAATCGGCCCATTCGGCGTCGGCGTCAACGTGCCAGCCGCACTCCGAGACGACGTACTTGCCGGCCTTTGCCTCGGCCGCCGCCAGCAGCAGCAGCGCCAGCGCCAGGCAAACTCCCAACGCGACGCTCCGGCCGCGCCCGACTCGCATCCCCGACATCTCTCCCCCTTCGTTCGACGGCATCTGGAGAGACCAAGGGCACAGCGACGCAAACTCTCCCCCCTGTCGGTCGAATGTCCACGGGTGCGGCGCCTACCGGCCGCAGGGGACGTTTGCCAGAATGACCCCGATGCCACTTCCGACGCAGGATCAGATAACCGAGAAGCTGCGCGCCGTGATCGACCCGGAGCTGCGCCGCTCGATCGTCGAGCTGGGGATGGTCCGCTCGATCGACGTCAAGGACGACGGCCGGGTCGAGGTGGTGGTCTCGCTGACGACCGCCGGCTGCCCGATCCGCGCCCACTTCGAACAGGCGGTCGCCCAGCAGGTCTCCGAGCTGGACGGCGTCACCGCGGTCGCGGTCGGCTTCGACGTCCTCTCCGACGAGGAGAAGGGCAGCCTGCAGCAGACGCTCGGCCGCGGCAAGCTGCCCGAGGGGGCGCTGGCCCAGGTCAAGAACGTGATCTGCATCGCCTCCGGCAAGGGCGGCGTCGGCAAGTCGACGATGACCGCCAACCTGGCCGCGGCGCTGACCGCCGAAGGCCACCCGGCCGGGGCCCTCGACTGCGACGTCTACGGCTACTCGATCCCGCGCATGCTCGGCGTCAACCGCAAACCGGAGGTCAACGCCGAGCGCAAGATCCTGCCGCTCGACGGCGCCGACGGCGTCAAGGTCATGTCGATCGGCTTCTTCGTCGAGGAGAACTCGGCCGTCGTCTGGCGCGGCCCGATGCTGCACAAGGCGATCCAGCAGTTCCTCGAGGACGTCGCCTGGGACGAGCTCGAGTACCTGCTGCTCGACCTGCCGCCGGGGACGGGCGACGTCTCGATGACCCTCTCGCAGCTGCTGCCACAGGCCAAGTTCGTGCTGGTGACGACGCCGCAGCCGGCGGCGCAGACCGTCGCCAAGCGAGCCGCCGACATGGCGCTCAAGTTCGACCTCGAGCTGCTCGGCGTGATCGAGAACATGTCCGGCTTCACGACCCCCGACGGTGAGCGCTTCACGATCTTCGGCGAGGGCGGCGGCCAGTTGCTGGCCGACGAGCTCGACATCCCGCTGCTCGGCAAGGTGCCGCTGTCGGAGCCGCTGCGCGAGCACGCCGACAACGGCACCCCCCTGGCCACGGCGGAACCCGACGCTCCCGCCTCACAGGCGATCCGCCAGGCGGCCCGCGGCATTCTCGCGGCGACCCCGCAGGAGCTGCCGGTGCTGCAGAGCGTCCCCCCGAGCGCCGAACCGGTCGCGGTCGGCGGCACCCCGCTGCCGGTCATCCAGGGCGGCGCCTGACACACCTGGCGGGGCGGGCGCTTAGTCCCGTTTCTGCCTCTCGACCTCGGTGAGGGCGGCGATGTCGTCCAGATCGGCTGGGCGCCCGGCCGCGCGCTTCATCCGGATCAGGTCGTCGAGCGAGACGATCGCGACCTCGTTGCCGTCGAGGTCGACGACCAGGGCCCGCGCGCGCATCTCAGCAAACGTGCGCGCGCCCTTCGGTTCCTTGAGGATGTGGATCTGGCCGTGACGCGTGAGCAGCGGGGGGACGATCGCGGCGATGGCAAGTCGCTCGGGATCGCTAACCGGGATCTCCGCCTTCTCCGCTCCTGCGTCCCGGGGACGAGCTTCGAGCTCGGCGAGCGCTGCACCCAGTCGGCGTAGGTTCTCGGGACTGGGATCCGGAGTCAGGTCGAGGTCCATCGTCGTGCGCCGGTGGCCGTGGACCTGGGTGGCCACACCCCCGATCACGACGTAGTCGACACCGTGGCGAGCGAGGACCGCGATCAGCTCACCGAGGTCAAGAGGACGATCGGCTCGGTCTTGCCCGACTTCGCTCATCGCATTTCGCTGCGCGTGGCCGGGTGCCCATCGCCCCGAGCCCGCTCACCGGCAGTCGCCAGTCGCGAGGAAACGAGATTCCAGCTGATTGCCTCGCGGAGCCGCTCGCGCGCCGTCATCCCCGCGCCAACCGCAAGCTCGGGCCCCGACACCGGGCCCTCCAATGGCTCGATGCCGAGAACAGGCTGTCGGCCAAGCACCAGCATGAGTTGGGCGAAACGCTCCAGCGTAGGTGCCTCGACCCCGCGCTCGATCCGACTGATCGCGTCCTGACTGGTCCCCGCCCGCAGCGCAAGGCGGCGCTGACTCAGCCCCTGTTGCTCGCGCGCTTCGCGGAGCGCGACACCGATCTCGGAGCTAGCTTGACACCGCATAGGGTGTCAATACTAGTCGCGCCGTCCACGAAGGTCAGGCAGCGCTCTTGCTCTTGTAGTACTCGGCGTTGATCTCGGCGTATTTGGCCCACTCGGACGGGAGCTGGTCCTCGGCGAAGCAGGCGTTGACCGGGCAGGCCTCGACGCAGGCATCGCAGTCGATGCACTCGTCGGGGTCGATGTAGAGCATCTCGACCGAGTCGTAGTCGGGCTCGTCCGGGGTCGGGTGGATGCAGTCGACGGGACAGACCTCGACACACGAGTTGTCCTTCTGTCCGATGCACGGCTCGGCGATGACGTAGGTCATTCGAGGCTTATCTCCTGGGTCGTCTTTGCGGGTGCCGGGAGGATCTGGCCCCCGCCCGGCGCGAGCGCACATTTTAGGGATTCCGGCCCGCCGGGGATGACGCGGCGCCGGTTCGGGATGATGTGACGATGCTGCTGCTGACGGGGGCCACGGGAAGCATCGGGTCACAACTGCTGCCGTTGCTGCTCGAGCGGGGCGAGGACGTGCGCTGCCTGGTGCGCGAGCCGCGCCGGCTCGGCGAGCGGCGGGTCGACGTGCAGATCGCCCTCGGCGACCTCGGCGAGATGTCGGACCCCTACCTGGTCCGCCAGGCGCTGCGCGGGGTCGACACGGTGGTCCACCTGGCGGCGACGATCCGCGACCAGCCGCCGCGCCGGATCGAGGAGCTGAACGGGCTGGCGACGGTGCGGCTGCTGCGGGCGGCGGAGCGCAGCGGCGTACGGCGCTTCGCCTTCTTCAGCGCGCTCGACGCGGCGAGCGCCCAGCGCACCCGCTTCTTCCGCGCCAAGTGGCTGGCCGAGCGGGCCGTCGCCACCTCGCCGCTGCAGACGACGGTCTTCGCGCCGTCGATCGTCTACGACCGCAGCGACCCCTGGATCACGCTGCTGCGGCGCTTCTCCTTCCTGCCGGTGCTGCCGGTCTCCGGCTCCGGCAAGGCGCGCTTTCAGCCGATCTGGGCCGAGGACGCCGCCCGCTGCACGCTCGCCGCGCTGGAGCGCGACGCTCGCCCCCGCTACGAGCTGGCCGGACCGCAGACACTCAGCTACGACGAGATGTCCGACCTGGTCAGCCGGATCGCCGGCCGGCCCCGTCCGCTCGTCCACCTGCCGCTGCCGCTGGTCCGGGCCGGATTGATCGCGCTCCGCAACGTCTTCGGCGAGGCCGTGTTCGCTACCTGGGAGGAGGCAGAGCTGATGGAGGTTTCGATGACCAGCGAACGCGGCACCGCGGATGCGGAGGAACTCGGAGTGGAGCCGAGAAGGATGAGCGATGTCCTGGCGGAGGCTTAGCCGCGCGGCGATCCTCGCGATCGCCCTCGCCGCGCTCTGCGCGGGCCCCGCTTCGGCGCGGACTCTGGTGCCGCCGCGCCCCGGTGTCTTCTTCGGCGTCAGCGACCGCGGCTCGACCCAGGACTTCGAAGAATTCGCCGGCCTGCTGAACAAGCACCCGGCGCTGCTGGAGACCTTCCACCCCTGGGGGAACAGCCTCAACGCGGCCTACGAACGCTGGCGCGAAACCGGCACCCGGCCGATCCTCCACATCTCGACCGCCGACGACCAGACGCTGGCCGAGCTGATCACCCCCGAGCAGATCGCGCTCGGCTACGGCGACGACTACCTGCTGCAGCTCAACGACTTCTTCGCCAAACACGGCCTGCTCGCCTACATCCGGCCGCTCGGCGAGCCCAACCGCTGCCTCAACGTCTGGTCCTCCTTCAACTGCGACGGCAGCGAAAAAGGCGGCGAACACTCGACCCTCTGGTACAAGCAGGCCTTCCGCCGGATCGCGACGATCGTCCGCGGCGGCAACACGCTGGAAGGGATCGACGCGACCCTGGCCGAAATCGGCCTGCCGCCGGTGCGGCGCACCAAAGGCCCGCCGCCGGTGAGCCTGCCGGAAGCGCCGGTGAGCATGGTCTGGAGCCCGCTCCCCGGCGGCTCGCCGCGGGTCAAGGGCAACTTCCCCGGCAACTACTGGCCGGGCAGCCGCTGGGTCAACTGGGTCGGCACCGACTTCTATTCCGAATATCCGGTCTGGAAAGACCTCAACCGCTTCTACTACGCCAAGCAATGGAAAGGCAAGCCGTTCTCGCTGACCGAGTGGGCCGTCTCGGGAGAAGACGAACCCCGCTTCGTCAAACAGCTCGTCGCCTGGACCGCGAAACGGCCGCGGATCCGCATGCTCGTCTACTACGACGGCTTCGGCAACGGCGAAAGCGCCGCCAGCAGCGCCAACCCCTACGCGCTCAGTCTCTACCCGCGAACGACCAACACCCTACGCCTGAAGCTGCGCCGCCCCAACTTCCTCCAGTACGCCGAATACAACGCCGGCACCCTGCTGCCGCTACCGCCGAAGGAAAAGAAGAAAACCTCTTGACGCCGAGGAATTCGTCTCGGCGACTCAGCGGGTGCGGCTGGCGAGCGCCGCGGCAAGCCGGGCAAGAACGCAAGAGACCCGAATAGCAGCGCTATTCGGGTCTCTGAGGACGCCGCCCGGCGCCGCCCCGGCGCCGTCAGGCGTGCCCGGGGAGGCGTCGAGCCGAATTCCTCGGCGTGGTTACATCATCCCGCCCATGTCCGGCATTCCTCCGCCGGGCATGCCGCCGCCGGCGCCGTCCTTCTCGGGCGGCTCGGCGATGATCGCCTCGGTTACGAGGATGTTCTTGGCGATCGAGGCGGCGTTCTGCAGCGCCGACCGGGTCACCATGGTCGGGTCGATCACACCCGCTTTGATCAGGTCGCCGTACTCGCCGTCGGCCGCGTTGAGGCCTTCGCCGGGCTTCAGGTCGCGGACCTTGTTGACGACGACCGAGCCCTCCAGTCCGGAGTTCTCGGCGATCTGGCGGACCGGCTCCTCCAGCGCGCGGTGCACGATGCGGGCGCCGGTCTCCTCGTCGGGGTCGCTGAGCTTTTCGGGATCGAGGTCGCTCTGCGCGTTCAGCAGCGCGACGCCGCCACCCGGCACGACTCCCTCCTCGAGCGCCGCCCGGGTCGCCTGCAGGGCGTCCTCGACGCGGTGCTTTTTCTCCTTCATCTCGGTCTCGGTGGCGGCGCCTACCTTGACCACGGCGACGCCGCCGGCCAGCTTGGCGAGCCGCTCCTGGAGCTTCTCCCGATCGAAGTCGGAGTCCGTGTTCTCGATCTCCTGTTTGATCTGGTTGATCCGCCCCTTGATGTCCTCGGCATCGCCGGCACCGTCGATGATCGTCGTCGTGTCCTTGGAAACGACGACGCGACGCGCCTTGCCGAGCTGGGCGAGCTGGGTGTTCTCCAGTTTGAGGCCCATCTCCTCGGTGATCACCTCGCCGCCGGTGAGGATGCCGATGTCCTCGAGCATCCGCTTGCGGCGGTCGCCGAAGCCCGGCGCTTTCACCGAGACGCCGGTGAAGGTGCCGCGCAGCTTGTTGACGACCAGGGTCGCGAGGCACTCGCCCTCGACGTCCTCGGCGACGATCAGCAGCGGCTTGCCGCCCTGCATGACCTGCTCGAGCACCGGCAGGATGTCGCGGACGGAGCCGATTTTCTGGTTGGCGATGAGGATGTAGGGGTCCTCCAGCACCGCCTCCATGCGGTCCTGGTCGGTGACCATGTACGGGGAGATGTAGCCCTTGTCGAACTGCATCCCCTCGGTGAACTCCAGCTCCATGCCGAAGGTCTGGCCCTCCTCGACGTTGACGACGCCGTCTTTGCCGACTTTCTCGATCGCGTCGGCGATCACGTTGCCGATCTCGTCGTCGGCGGCGGAGATGGCCGCCACGCGGGCGATCTGCTCCTTGCCGGCGACCTCCTTGGACTGCTTCTCGCGCAGGTTCTCGACGACCTCGTCGACCGCCTTCTCGATCCCGCGGCGCAGGGCCAGCGGGTTGGCGCCGGCGGCGACGTTCTTGAGGCCCTGGCGAACGATGATCTGGGCCAGCAGGGTCGCCGTCGTGGTGCCGTCGCCGGCCACGTCGTTGGTCGCCGTGGCGACCTCGCGGACGAGCTGGGCGCCCTGGTTCTCGAAGACGTCCTCGACCTCGATCTCACGGGCGATCGTGACGCCGTCGTTGGTGATCGTCGGCGCGCCGAACTTTTTGTCGAGCACGACGTAACGGCCTTTCGGGCCAAGCGTCACCTTGACCGCGTCGGCGACGGCGTCAACGCCGGCCTGCAGCGCCCCCCGTGCCTCCTCCTTGAACTTCAGCTCCTTGTGAGCCATCTGGTTTCAGTCCTCCTTGGTCTTTCTAAGTCCTGTTGGCGGGGGTCAGCCGAGCTTGGCTAGGACGTCCGACTCGCGCAAAACGAGCAGGTCCTCGTCCTCGACGGTGACCTCGGTGCCGCCGTATTTGGAATAGAGGACCTCGTCGCCCTCGCTCAGGTCGAGCGGGCGGCGAGTGCCGTCCTCGTTGATCGCGCCGTCGCCGACGGCGACGACCTTGCCCTTCTGCGGCTTCTCTTTGGCCGTGTCGGGGAGGACGATGCCGCTGGCGGTCGTTTCCTCCTCCTCGATCGGCTTGACGATCAGCCGGTCCCCGAGGGGCTTCAGCTTCATCCGTAATACCTCCATGGGTTCAGAAGTTCGAACTGGACTTTGGCACTCATGGGTGGAGAGTGCCAACGAGAGAAAGATAGCGGGGCGGGCGATCCGGCGCGTCTATGGGCCGCTAGGTGGAGGCTAGGAGCTTGCAGCCGAGCAGCCTGGCCATGCCCTCGCCGCCGCGCGCCATCACCCAGTCGTGGTTCCACTCGAAGGCCGGCTTGGCCAGCGGGGCGAACAGGTTCATCCAGGGCTTGCTCGTCGCCACGTTCCACTCGTAGAGCACGGCGGTGATCCCCTCGTCCTCGTAGAGCCGCCAGCGGCCGACGCCGCTCAGCTCGCCGACCGCGTGACCTTCGAGCAGGTGGTGGGGCTCGACCCGCTTCGTCGTCACCTCGAAGGAGACCCGGTAGGGCAGCAGGCTCTTCCAGACCATCCGCGCGACGGAGCCGACGCCGTCCTCCCCGCCCGGGCTCAGCTCCCGCGCCTCCTCGACCCCGCGCCACCATTGCGGCCAGCGCTCCTGGTCGTAGATCGCCTCCCAGACCGGCTCGCGGGGCGAGTCGAGCAGCCAGGTCGTGAGGAAGGAGTAGTCGGTCACCGGGGATGAGGCGAGGGCGCGATCAGTTGTGGTGCGGCGTCTCCCCGTTGCCGAAGTGGGCGCCGGGCGGCTCGACGATCTGCGAGAAGCGGATCACGGTGACAATGTCGTCCGGGCCGACGGTGCGGCCGTAGATCTGTTCGAGGAATTTGACCTCGTCCTCGAGCCGGCGGAACTCGGGGTTGTCGTGCTCGATGTCGCGCGGCGAGAGGTCGCCGACCTTCTTCACCTCGACGTCGTCGATCACCGCGGCGAAGATTTTCTCGCGCGGGCTGTGACGAAAGCCGACCGTGATCCAGACGACCTGGCCGCGCTCGTACTTGGGGGTCTTGTCGCCGAGCCGGATGGTCGCGGTCTTGCGACCGCGCTTCAGCTGGTCGACGAAAACCGTCGAGTAGAAGTTGAGTACGTAGATCCCGCCGCGCATCGCGCTGCGAGCGTATCTGACGGCGCCGGGCGCGGTCAGCGCGTCGCGGGCGCCGCTTCCCCGGTGGCTGCGGAGACACCTTGCAAAAACTCGTCCAGCCGTCTGGACGTTTGTATGAGGGAGCATGTAGGCAGGCCCGGAACGGTCGATGGGACGGGTGATGCCGCTCGCCCTTCCGCACGCATACAGGCTCCTCGCAGCCGCCGCCGTCGCCGCCTTCCTGCTCTTCGCGGCGACCGGCCAGGCGTCGGCGGCGACCTGCGACGGCAAGCACGCGACGATCGTCGGCACGCCCGGCAACGACACGATCGTCGGCAAGAAGGCGAGCGACGTGATCTACGGCGGTGGCGGCGACGACAAGATCTCCGGCGGGCCGAACGGCAACGACACGATCTGCGGCGGGCCCGGCAACGACACGCTGATCGGCGGACACGGCAACGACAAGCTGTTCGGCGAAGAAGGCGACGACAAGCTGCTCGGAGAAACCGGCGGCGACACCCTCTCCGGCGGCGAAGGGGAAGACCAGCTCTTCGGCGCCAAAGGCCCCGACACCGAGCTCGGCGGCGGTGGCAACGACGATCTCTACGGCGGTCGCGGCCCGGACGCCCTCAAAGGCGGCGAAGGCAACGACGTCCTCTACGCCGGCAAGGCGAGCGACAAGGTCGTCAACGGCGAAGGGGGCGAAGATCGGCTCTACGGAGAACGCGGCAACGACACCCTCGACGGGGGCGAAGGCAACGACACGGTCAACGGCGGCCTCGGCGACGATGTCCTCAACGGCGAAGGCGGCACCGACCTGCTGATCGGCAGCCACGGCAGCGACGAACTCTTCGGCGGCGCCGGCAACGAAGACGTCCTGCGCGGCGACATCGGCTTCGACAAGCTCGACGGCGGGCCCGGGGAACGGGACATCGCCTCCTTCGCTACCGCCTCCGAAGCGGTGACCGTCAACCTCGCCACCGGTTACGCCCACGGCGACGGCCGCGACACGGTCGGCCCCGGGATCGAGGACGTCGTCGGCTCGACCTTCAACGACACGCTGGTCGGCGACGGCGGCCCCAACCGCCTCGACGGCGGCGGCGGCTACGACACCCTCCAGGGCGGCGGGGGCGGCGATCAGCTCTTCGGCGGCGCCGACGGCGCCAGTTGCAGCGACGCGTCCTTCACCGAAGGCTGCGGACCGCCGACGGCACTCGGTGCCGGCCCCTCGGTCTCGCGTGCCCACAGCATCGACGGCAGCGGCTCGCTGAGCGTGCTCGGCACGGCCGCGAACGACTCGATCGAGCTCTCGATGCAGGGCGGCGCCTACGTCGTCTCCGACGCCGGTAACCCCTTCCCGGCGGCCAACGTCGAAGGCTGCACCCCCTCCGGCGGCAGCGCCCTCTGCGCCGCCGACGTGCAGACGATCCTGATCGACGCCGGCGCCGGCAACGACACGGTCACGGTCAACGAAAGCGTTCCGGCGAGCGTCGAAGTGCGGATCGAAGGCGGACCCGGCGCCGACCAGCTGCATGGCGGCCCCGGCGGCGACGTGATCGAGGCCGGCGACGACAGCGACCCCGACGTGCTCGAAGGCGGGCCCGGCGACGACGCCCTGATCGGCGCCCGCACCGACCTGCCGGTCCCCTACAACAGCGGCAAAAGCACGATGATCGGCGGGCCCGGCGACGACGTGATGGTCGGCGGGGACCCCTGCGACGGCGACGTCTACGACGGCGGCCCGGGCGAAGACGACGCCAACTTCTTCCGCTTCACCCCGGGCGTGAGCGCCGAAATCGGCGGTCCGGTCAGCCGCGCCGGCAGCCCCTGCACCCCGGGCCGCATCGATCCCTCGGTCGAGTCGATCGAGGGATCGCCAGGCCCCGACGTGCTGACCGGCGACAACGGCGACACGCTGCTCGGCAAGGGCGGCGGGGACATCCTCCGGAAACGCGGTCGGCGCTAGGCCGGGCCGTAGCCCTCCTCGCCGATCAGCGGCACGAAGCGACAGGGCCCGATCTCCTCGACGAGCAGGTCCTCGCCGCGGCGGCGGAAGGCGGTCAGCATGTCGGCGCTGTCGGCGGCGATCGGGACGACGAGGCGGCCGCCGTCGGCGAGCTGGGCGAGCAGCGCCTGCGGCGCCGCCGGCGCGGTGGCGTGGACGGCGATCGCCTCGAACGGGCCCCGCCCCGGCACGCCGCGGCTGCCGTCGCCGACGATCAGCTCGACGTTGCCGACGCCGAGCGAGTCGAGGGCGCGGCGCGCTTCCGTCGCCAGCGAGGCGTGGCGCTCGACCCCGATCACCTCGGCCGCCAGGTGGGAGAGAACCGCGGCCGAGTAGCCGGAGCCGCTGCCGATCTCCAGCACCCGCTCGGCGCCCTTCAGCTCCAGCGCCTGGCAGATCGCGGCGACGATCCAGGGCTGGGAGATCGTCTGCGACTCGCCGATCGGCAGGGCCGAGTCGGCGTAGGCGCGGCCGCGGTAGCGCTCGGGGACGAACTCCTCGCGCGGCACTTCCCCCATCGCCGCCAGAACGCGCTCGTCGCCGATGCCGCGGCGCCGCAGCTGCCGCTCGACCATCTGCGCGCGGAGGCTGTCGAAATCGGCGCTCAGAAGATGTAGTTGCGGAGTTTTGCCGGCGCCAGGACTGTGACGCGGCCACGGCCGGGGCGAACGATGCCGGCCCGCTCGAGGTCGGCGAGGAAGCGGCTGACGCTCTCCCGCGAGGTGCCGGCGAGCTGCGCGAGGTCGGCCTGGTTCATGCGGATCGTCACCTCGCCGCCGTCGCCCTCGCCGTCGCCCGGCGACTCTTCGGTTACGAGCTGGGAGAGCACGCCGGCGACGCGGCTTGGCACCGTCTGGAACGACTGGCGCGAGATCCGCTCGTTGGCGGCGCGCAGGCGGCGCACCAGGGCGGCGATCAGCTTCACGGTGATTTCCGGGTGACGGGCCAGCAACCCCCGCACCTCGCCCGCCGGCAGGGCCAGCAGCTCGCCGTCGGTCAGCGCTTCGACGCTGGCCGAACGCACCTCGCCGTCGAGCATCGCCAGCTCGCCGAAGATGTCGCCGGGGCCGAGCGTGGCGAGGGTGATCGCCCGCCCGTCGGAGTGCTCGCGGGTGACCCGGAAGCTGCCCGAGCGGACGATGTAGCAGGCGTCGGAGTGGTCGCCCTCGTGGAACACCCGCGTCGCGGCGGGGAAGGAGCGCGGAACGGCGACCAGCGAGAACCGCTCCAGCTCGCCCTGCTCGAGGTCGGAGAAGAGCGGCACGCTGCGCAGCAGCTCGACAGGCCCCAGGCTCTCCTCCGAATCCGCCATCGGGTGATTATCGCGCGCGAGGGGAGAGAATCGCCCGCTGCAGGCCGATCGGCTGCGGCCGGGTGTTACCTGTACTTGACCCGGAAGGCCAGACGGGCGGGATCGAGGGCCGCTCGGGGGTGCCGGAGGCGTCCCCTGTGGCGCCTGCGGGCCTTTGCCCGCGGGCGGGCGGGCGGCGAGGGCGGGCCGGCGCTCGCAGGGGCGACGGCGGCAGCCGGCGCGGGGTCCGGTTCGGGGGCGGAGCCGACCCCGGTCAGCATCATCTGGGTGCCGCCTTCCTGTTCGCCGAAGAGGCTCAGCGTCGCCGTCTTGACGCCTTCGCTGAGCGGCTGGAAGCGGACCTGCAGGGTGCAGGTCGCAGCGGGCGCCAGCGCACGGCCGGTGCAGTTCTCGTCGAGCAGGTGGAAGCTGCCGACGGCGCCGCCGGAGATGACGGCGATGTATACGCCGCCAGGCAGGTTGCCGACGTTGGTGACGGCGATCTCGCGGGTCGTGCCGGCGGAGCCGACCGGGGAGACGCCGAAGTCGGTCGGGTTCGAGGCGGGGGCGAAGGCCGAGCGGCCGCCGCTGCCGGTGAGGTCGGCGCCAAACGTGTACGAGCCCACGTTGACGCGCGCCTGGACGGCGTATCCGACGGTGTCGTGGGGGCTGAAGTAGACCTGCGCGGAGCAGGCTTCGCCCGGCTGCAGGTTGGTCCCGCCCCAGCAGTTGCTGTAGCCGATCCAGAAGGCTTCGGCGCCCGGGCCGGAGAGTTCCAGCGAGTCGATGTGGACGGGTTCGGAGCCGGCGTTGCGCAACTGCAGGCTCGTCTGGGCGGCGTTCGAGTTGACCTGCTGCAGGCCGAAGTCGTAGCTGCCCGGTTCGAAGTCGAGCTGGGGCACGGGTTCCACCGGCGGGGCGGCGAGGGAGACGGCCGGCGCCACGGCGATCGCGGCGGTCAGGGTGAGCAGGACGAGGAGAAAGCGACGGGTATTTGGCATGCCGCCTCATCGACCCTGGTGAGATCTCAGTGAGTACCGAATGAAAGCTTTCAACCGGCCGAGGCGGTGAGCTTGCGCGGGCCGCGGCTGAAGCCCGCGGTGAGCAGCGCCTGCTCGTGGCCGGAGCCGATCACGGGCTCGCCGTCGACCCTCTCGACCCCGAGCTTGGGCAGCCGGCCGGCGCCGACGGCCTCGGCCAGCGCCTGCGCGGCGAGCGCCAGGTCCGCCTCGTCCAGCTCGACCAGGCGGACGATGCTGCGACCTCCGCGCTCGACGTAGACGAGCGGCTCGCCGTCGCGCAGGAGGACGTGCGCGCCCGGGGCGCGGGCCGGGCGGCGTCCGGAGGGCGGCTTCGGCCAGGGCAGGGCGGCGCCGTAGGGATTGGCGGGGTCGGTGGCGGCCAGGACCAGGAACTCGCCTTCGGTCTCGGGCAGAGAGCGCAGCCGCTCGACCGCTCCCGGCAGGGCGAACTGGGCGCCGCCCAGCCCCTCGACGAAATAGCCGCGGCGGGCGGTGCCGAGCAGCTCGAGGTTGCCGAGCTCGGCGTAGAGCGTCGCGAAGCCGCCCGGAACTCCCTCGGCGAGGACGGTCTCGCGGGTGACGATCCCGTAGCGCTCCAGCATCAGCTCGGCCTGGGCGCGCAGCTTCGGCCCGGCGCTCGGCGCGTCGGCGAAGAGCGGCGCGGTCAGCGACCAGCGCCCCTGCACGGCGGCGCCGGCGCCCGAGCGGCGGCGGGCGAAGCGGCGGCCCCGGCGCTCATGGGCCGGGACCGAGCGCAGGCGCGGCGCCCGCAACGGCGCGAAGGCGTCGTTGGTCACCTCGCCCGACCAGGCAAGGTCCCAGAGGGCGTTGTGCAGCTCCTCGGCCGGGAAGTCGAGGTCGGCGAGCAGGTCGAGCCAGAAGGAGGGGCCGGCGGCTAGGCGCTCGCGGATCGCCGCCTGCGGCGCCCCCTCGGCCGCCTCCAGCTTCGCGTTGGCCGGCGGCGGGCCGGCGAGGCGGACGTCTTCGCGGAAGTAGAGGGCGACGCGGCCGTCGCTGCGGCCGCGCGCGCCGGCGCCGACCCAGACCACCTCGCCGCTGGTGCAGAGTTCGTCCAGCCAGGCGGGCGAGTAGGCGCCGAGGCGGCGCGGCAGCACGTCCTCCTCCCAGACCTTCGGCGTCAGCGCGACGCCCTGCAGCGGCACCAGCGCGTCGCGCAGGCGGTCGGGCCCGGCGCCGGCGCGGCGATGGGAGTCGACGTTCTGCCAGCTCGGCAGGAAGCGCGCGAAGCGGTCGCGGGCCGCCGGCTCGACTTCGCGCCGCAGGTGGGCGAGGCTGGCGCGCCGCACCCGCCGCAGCACCTCGGCGTCGCACCACTCGCGCTCGCCGCCGCCCGGCAGCAGCTCGCCGCGGACCATCGCCCCTTCGCGCTCCAGCTCGCGCAGCGCCGGCGAGGGGTTGACGCCGTAGCGACCGGCGAGCTGGGCGGTCGGGAAGGGGCCGTGGGTGCGGGCGTAGCGGCGGACCAGGGCGCGCATCGCGTCGGGGTGGTCCTCGAGGAAGGTCTCGGGAAGGCCGGGCGGCGGCGGCACCCCGAGCGCGTCGCGGTAGAGGCCCGCGTCCTCGCCGGCGATGAAGCGCTCCTCGCCGCCGATCCGCACCCTGGCGGCGCGGCGCTCGGCGACCAGCTTCTCCAGCATCGAGGCGGCCGAGTAGCCCGCGGCGACCCGCTCCGCGCACTCCTCGGCGCTGAGGTCGCCGAGGTTGCGGAGGATCTGCTGCAGGGCGTCGCGATCGGCCGCCCGGCCCGACTCGGTGCGGTGCTGCAGCTGCGCCTCGACCTCGACCAGGGCCTCGGGGTCGATCAGGTCGCGCAGCTCCTCCTGGCCGAGCAGCTCGCGCAGCAGGTCGCGGTCGAGGGCGAGCGCGGCGGCACGGCGCTCGGCGTTCGGGGTATCGCCCTCGTACATGTAGGTGGCGACGTAGTCGAACAGCAGCGAGGAGGCGAAGGGCGAAGCGGTCGGCGTCTCGACCTCGACCAGGCCGAGCTTGCGCGATTGCAGGTCGGCGAGGATCCCCCGCAGCGCCGGCAGGTCGAAGACGTCGCGCAGGCACTCGCGGTAGGTCTCGAGGATCACCGGGAAGCGGGGAAAGTCGCGGGCGACCTCGAGCAGGCTCTGCGACTTCAGCCGCTGCTGCCACAGCGGCGTGCGCTTGCCGGGATAGGCGCGCGGCAGCAGCAGCGAGCGGGCGGCGTTCTCGCGGAAGCGGGCGCCGAACAGGGCTGAGCCGGAGAGCTCGCGCACGACCAGGTCCTCGAGCTCGTCGGGCTCGACCATCACCAGGTCGGCCGGGGGCGGGTCGTCGGCGTCGGGCAGGTGGACGACGATGCCGTCGTCGGACCAGATCGCATCGGCCTCGAGGTCGCGCTCGGTGCGGATCTTCTGCGAGAGCGCCAGGCCCCAGGCGGCGTGGACGCGGCCGCCGAACGGCGAGAGGACGCAGAGCCGCCAGTCGCCGATCTCGTCGCGGAAGCGCTCGACCACGATCGTCTCGTCGGAGGGGACGACGCGGGTCGCCGCCTGCTGCTCGCGCAGGTAGGCGACGAGGTTCTCGGCGGCGCGGCGGTCGAGGTCGTACTCGCCGGCCAGCTCGGCCGGCTCGCGCGAGACCGCCTCGCGCGAGAAGGCGCCGATCGCCCGGCCCAGCTCGGCCGGGCGGCCGATCCCGTCGCCCTTCCAGAACGGCACCGCGCCGGGCAGGCCGGGGGCCGGGGTGACGATCACCCGGTCGCGAGTGATCTCCTCGATCCGCCAGGTGGTCGCCCCGAGCAGGAAGGTCTGGCCGGGCCGGGCCTCGTAGACCATCTCCTCGTCGAGCTCGCCGACCCGGCGGCCGTCGGGCAGGTGGACGCCGTAGAGGCCGCGGTCGGGGATCGTGCCGGCGTTGGTGACGACCAGCTGCCGGGCGCCTTTGCGGCCGTGCATCGTCCCCTTGGTCCGGTCCCAGACGATCCGCGGCCGCAGCTCGGCGAAGCGGTCGGACGGGTAGCGGCCGTCGAGCATGTCGAGCACGTTCTCGAGCTGTTCGCGGGAGAGCTCGCCGAACGGCTCGGCGGCGGTGACGAGCCGCTCGACCGCGTCGATCTCCCACTCGTCCATCGCCGCCATCGAGACCAGCTGCTGGGCGAGCACGTCGAGTGGGTTCTGCGGCACCACCGTCTCCTCGATCGCCCCTTCGCGCATCCGCCGCACGACGACCGCGCACTCGAGCAGGTCGGCGCGAAACTTGGGGAAGATGCGGCCGCGGCTGACCTCGCCCAGCGAGTGGCCGGCGCGGCCGACCCGCTGCAGGCCGCGGCTGACCGACTTCGGCGACTCGACCTGGATCACCAGGTTGACCGCGCCCATGTCGATTCCGAGCTCGAGGCTCGACGTTGCGACCAGGCACGGGAGCCGGCCGGACTTGAGCATCTCCTCGACCGTGGTGCGCTCCTCGTGGGACAGCGACCCGTGGTGCGCTCTGGCGATCTCCTCGTCGGCGAGCTCGTTGAGGCGCTTGGCGAGGCGCTCGGCTGCTCTCCTGGCGTTGACGAAGATGATCGTCGAGTTGTGTTCTTGGACCAGCTTCAGCAGCTCGGGGTAGATGGCGGGCCAGATCGAGCGGGTGTGGGCGGTCGGCTCGCCGTCGGCGGGAATGCCGTCCTCGGTCGGGAAGTTCGGCGCTCCGGGCTCGGTCATGTCCTCTACAGGCACGACGATCTGCAGGTCCAGCTCCTTGCTGCTGCCGGCATCGACGATCTTGCACTCCCGTTTCGGGCCCACCAGGAACTTCGCGATCCGCTCCAGCGGCCGCTGGGTGGCGGAGAGGCCGATCCGCTGCAGGTTGTCCGCTTCGGTGTGGTGCTCGAGGCGCTCCATGGTCAGCGCCAGGTGGGAGCCGCGCTTGGACTGGGCCACCGCATGAATCTCGTCGACGATCACCGCCTCGACGCCGGTGAGGATCTCGCGGGCGTCGGAGGAGAGGATCAGGTACAGCGACTCGGGGGTGGTGATGAGGATGTCGGGCGGCGTTTTCCGCATCGCCCGCCGCTCTTTCTGGCTGGTGTCGCCGGTGCGCAATCCGACCGATATATCCGCTCCGATTCCTCGCAGCGGCGCCCGCAGGTTGCGCTCGATGTCGTAGGAGAGCGCTTTCAACGGTGAGACGTAGACGATCTTCACGCCCTGGCCGAGCTCCGGCGTCCGCGATAGGCGATCTATGCCCCATAGGAAGGCGGCCAGCGTCTTGCCGGAGCCGGTCGGGGCGCAGATCAGCGCGTTGGCGCCACCCGAGATCGCCTCCCAGCCGCCCGCCTGGGCGGGAGTCGGACCCTCGAAGGAGGCTTCGAACCAGCGCCTGACAGGGGCGCTGAACGGCGCCAGCGGATCGGAGCCCGCGCTCGTTTTCGGATCGGCGGCCAACCCACCGATCTTACGCGGGTCAGTTGCCGCGCGCGAACGCTTCGAAGGCGTGCCAGGCCGGCTTCGGCTTGAAGCCTTCGCCGAACAGGCCGGAGCCGTCGCAGAAGTTGCAGGAGTCCTTCAGGTCGCCGACCGAGAACCAGTAGACGCGCTGGACGTGCCACTTGCGCTGGTTGGCCCGCAGCAGGCCGAAGGCCCCTTTCAGCTGCGCCGCCTGGCCGCCGAGGCCCTTGGCGAACCCGTCGCGTTCGGTCGCCGGCGGTTCCGAGCTCCAGCCCAGCTCGGTGATCCAGAGCCCCTTGCCGGCGTCGTGGTTGGCCTTCAACGCGTCGCGGAATTCTTCGATGTACGGGGTCAGCCGCTTGTAGGTGCCGGTGTAGGGATGCAGGGCGACCCCCTGGAACATCGACTTGATCCCGGGCGTCCGTTCGTACATCTGTTCGAGGAAGTCGGCGGCGAAGTACGCCTGCGGCGGCTGCGTGTGGAAGGTGGCTTCGATCGGCCGCGCGAACATCCCGCCGAGGATCACGCGGGCGCCGGGGTCGGCGCCTTTGACCGCCGCGGAGGAGAGCTTGACCAGCTTGCCGTATTCCCCCGGATTGGGCTGGACGACGAAGTACTTGAAGTTCTCCTCGTTCCAGACCTGCCAGGTCCGGATCGGAATCTTCGGGACGGCCGGGCTCTGCGCCCAGAAGCTGCCGCTCGGCCCGTAGCGCTGGACGGCCGCGCGGGCGAACTGCTGCCAGCCGGAGCGCTGCACGCCGCTGCGCACCGGCAGGAACCGGGGCGCTTTGACGCTCCCGTGCGAGCCCGGCACCGCGACTTCCGGCACCGCCCATCTCGGCGCGCCGTAGAGGAACGGAAGCACTTCGATGCCCGCCGTGGCAGCCTGCCCGATCAGCGAGTCGTAGGCGGTGAAGTTGAACGGCCCGCCCCTGGTCGGCTGCACCGAGGCCCAGGAGAGGGAGATGCGCATGCTGTTCAACTCCGCCGGCCTTCAGCCGCTGGAGCTGTTCGAGGGTGGGCGGTTGCTGGGGCACCACGCCCCAGAAGCTGCTCGGCAGGGCGGATGCCGGGGAGGCCGCCACCGCAGAGGTCAGGGCAGCGATCGCCAGGGCAGCGATCCAGACTCGTATCCGCCGCGCTCGGCGGGCCGTGCGGTCGTTTCGCATCGGGTCAGCCCGCCTTGGGGGAGACGGAGGCCCGGCCGGCGCCACGCCGACGGCGTTGCCACATCACCACGCCGAGCGAAATCGCGGCGAGTACGACGATCGCGATCAGGATCGGAACCACGGGGGAGGATCCGCCGCCACCGCCCTGCGTGGCAGAGGGCGATTCAAGCGGCTTTGCAGGGGGAGCTTCCGCATGGCCCGAAGCCTTGCCTGGAGTACCCTGGCCCTTGCCGCCGTTGCCACCGCCACCGCCCGTGCCGCCGCCGGCAGGCGTCGAAGATTCGCTTTCCTTCGGAGGACTTGCTTCTGATGAGCCCGAATGAGTCGAACCAGAGGACGCCTGATTGCCGCCGCCATGCGAACGGGAGCTGCTCGCCGGCGGTCCGGGGTGGGAGGGCGTTTCGCCGCTGGGAGACGTGGGGGTAGGCGGCGCATCGTGGTATTGAATGCCGCTCGAATCAGCCCGAGCGAGAACCGGGAAACAGGCCAATGCGAGCAGAGCAAGTAACGACACGAAGGCAATGGGGCGACCCCCCCGAGGGGTCGGTCGATGGCGCGTCCCGATCATCGCGCGGAAGGTTAGACCAAACGGCGGCGCTGCTTGCGCCCGTCGCCCTGATCGTCGGCCTGGCGCTTGCCGGAGGCGGGTTCGAAGTGACCGGCAGGCACGTGGCCGGCCTCGCGGTGTGGTTGGTCGTGGTGGCACTGCTCGTCCTCGGCGCGGCGTCGCGGGCGACGCTGGGCCGGCCGTTCTACTGGGCGGCCGGTGGGGTCGCCGCTCTGGCTGTCTGGTCTGCATTGTCGTCCCTCTGGTCGGGGTCGGTGGAGCTGAGCTTCATCGAGGCTGACCGAGAGCTCGTCTATCTCGGCTTCTTCCTTGCCGCTTTCCTGATCGCCCAAACCGACCAAAGGCGCCAACGTTTCGCCGAAGGCCTGGCGATCGCGGTGACGCTCGTCGCCCTGCTCGGGCTCGCCAGCCGCCTCCTGCCCCACGTGCTCGAGGTTTCCGACTCGCTCGGCAGCGGCCCGCGACTGCGCTACCCGCTCGGCTACTGGAACGCCAACGGGGCGATGTTCGGGATCGCCGTGGCGCTGCTGCTGTGGACCAGCAGGCGCGCCGCCTGGACCGCTCTGCGCTGGGCTTCGGTGGCGGCGATGCCGGCCGTTCTGCTGGCCCTCTACTTCACCTACTCGCGCGGCGGCCTGCTTTCGCTGCTGATCGCCTGCGGCGTCACGATCGCCCTCTCCCGCGACCGGCTGTGGATGCTGGCGACGCTTGGGATCGGGGCGCTCGGGGCAATGCCGGCGGTGCTCGCGGTTCAGGCCCGGACCAGCCTCGCCGACAACATCGACACTCAAACGTCCGTCCATCAGGGATGGGTGGTGGCGCTGATCCTGCTCGCCGGCGTCGCCCTCGCCCTGGTGCTGTTCGCGGCGCTGCGCTGGGCCGAGCGCCGCGAGGGGGGCCTGACCGGGAGGGCGGTGGAGCTGTCGCGCAACCGAACCGTGTTAAGGGCGGTGGCCGCGGTCGCGGCGGTGGTCGCGATCGGGGTCGCGGTCGCGGTCGGCGGTCGCGCCTGGGATCAGTTCAACCGCTCCGACGCCCAGTTCCCGGCCCGGCCCGAACAGCACTTCTCCCAGCTCAGCAGTGCCGGGCGCCACGATTTCTTCCGCGTCGCAGTCGACGCCTTCGAGGAAAAGCCGCTGCTCGGGATCGGCGCCGGCACCTACCGGTTTGCCTGGGATCGCCACCGCACGATCAAACAGCCGGTGCTCGACGCGCACTCGCTCTACCTCGAGTCCTTCGCCGAGCTGGGGGTCGTCGGCGGGCTGATCGTGCTGGCGCTGATCGGCGGCCTGCTGTGGACCGCGTTCGCCGCCTGGCGCGCCGCCCCCCACCCCCAGCGCGAGCGCTACGCGGTGCTGTTCGCGGCGATGCTCGCCTTCGCGGTCGGCGCCGGGATCGACTGGTTCTGGGAAATCGCCGCCTTCGGCGCCGTCTTCATCCTCGCCGCCGGGGTGACCGTCGCCGCACGCTGCGCGCAGCTGGCGTCCGATCGTGCCTCCGGTGGGAACGGGCGGCGCGGCGAGTACCGCTTCGGGCTCACCGTCGCCGGCCTCGCCATCGCCTGGATCGCCGCGATCGCGCTGATCGGACCGCTGCTGGTCGAACGGGAGCTGGATGCAAGCCGCAACGCCGCCGCCGGCAGCGACCTCGCGTCGGCGGTCGACCACGCCGACACCGCCCGCTCGATCGAGCCTTTCGCCGCCTCTCCCTACGTCCAGCTCGGGCTGCTGGCGGAGCTGCAGCGCGATTACCCGACGGCGAAGGAGCGCTTCTCGCAGGCGATCTCTCGCCAGGATCTGGACTGGCAGCTCTACTACCTGCGCTCCAGAGTCGAGCACGAGGCCGGTGAAGAATCCGCCGCCCGGGCCGACCTCAGGCGGGCCAGGCAGCTGAACCCGCTCGAAGAATGCCTGCGCTCGGGATGGAACTGCGGGTGAGCGACGAAATGACCCGAAACGCCCAGGAGACCGCCCCCCGGAAGGCGCAGCCCCCGGCCGCCCCGGAGCCGCCGCGGCAGGCGGGCCGCACCGATGCCGCGACGCGCTTCGGCCTGACCGGCGCGGAGGGAGCGAAGCGCCGCGGCTCGCTGCTGCGCCGCTCGCTGGCCACCGGCGACTGGCTGACCCTGGTCGCGACCCTCTGCATCGTCACCGCAGCGAGTCCGCAAACCGACATCGGCACCCTCTTCTGGGCGGTGATGTTCAGCCCGGCCTGGATCCTGGTGCTTAAGCTGCAGGGCCTCTACGACAACGATCACCGCCGGATCCGCCACAGCACCCTGGACGAGATCTCCGGCCTCGTCTCCGGGGCGGTGCTGGGGACCCTGGTGCTCGACGGGCTGCTGGCGCTCAGCCCGGTGGGCCCGCTGCCCGCCGCCGGCGCGATAGCCGTCGGCCTCCTGGCTCTGCTCGGGAACTTCGCCTCGCGCGCCGTGCTGCGCTTCTTCTGGCACCGCCTGGCGGGCCCGGCGGCGGGGATCGTCGTCGGCCCGGCGGCGGCCGTCGGGGTGGTCGCGCGCCGGGTCGCCACTCACCCGGAGACGCGCCTGCACCTGGTCGGCTACCTCTCCCCGCCGACCGCCGGCGGAGAGGCGGCGGCGCCGGAGGGCCTGCAACGGCTCGGCGCGGTCGCCGACATCTCGCGGGTGGCGCAGACGATGGACGTGGAGCGGGTGATCGTCACCGAGCAGGAGATGAGCGAGCCGGCGGCGGAGCGGCTGATCGAGGAGTGCAAGGCGGCCGGATTGGCGCTCACCTTCCTGCCCCAGCACTTCGGCCTGCTCGGCCCCGGCATCGAGCTGAACCGGCTCGCCGAGCTGCCGGTCCTCGACTTCCGCTTCTCCGATCCGCCGCGCTCGACCGTGGCGATGAAGCGGGCGATGGACCTGGCGATCGGCGGCACGATGCTGGTCCTGCTGTCGCCGCTGATCGCCGCGATCGCCCTGCTGGTCCTCTTCGACTCCGGGCGGCCGGTGCTGTTCCGCCAGCGGCGCGCCGGCAAGGACGGAGTTCCGTTCACGGTGCTGAAGTTCCGCACGATGGTCCAGGGCGCCGAGGAGCAGCTGGGCGAACTGGTCAACCTCGAGAAGCTCGACGAGCCGGCCTTCAAGATCGCCGACGACCCGCGGGTCACCCGCTCCGGCCGCATGCTGCGGCGCTTCAGCCTCGACGAGCTGCCGCAGTTCCTCAACGTCGTCCGAGGCGACATGTCGCTGGTCGGGCCGCGGCCGGAGGAGGAGGCGGTCGTCGCCCTCTACGACGAGCGGCAGCGCCTGCGGCTCGGCGTCAAACCGGGGATGACCGGGCCGATGCAGGTCTACGGCCGCGGCGACCTCACCTTCGAGGAGCGCCTGGCGATGGAGCGCGACTACCTCGACAACATCTCCGTCGCCGGCGACCTGGCGATCCTTCTGCGCACGCCCGCCGCGATCCTCCGCGGCGAGGGATCGCACTGAGCGGTAGCGGATGCCGCGCGCGGACCTCGAGGTCGTAGTCGTCAGCCACGGCGCCGAGGAGCTGCTGCGGCGCTGCCTGCGCTCGCTCGAAGAGCACCCGGCGAGGGGCGGCGAGATGCGCGTCACGGTGGTCGACAGCGGCAGCCCGGACGCGACGCCGGAGATGGTCGAGCGGGAGTTCCCGGGGGTGCGATTGATCCGCCGCGGCAACATCGGCTTCTCCGCCGCCAACAACCTGGCGCTGCGCGACAGCGATGCCGACGCGATGCTGCTGCTCAACCCCGACGCCGAGGTCTACGCGGGGACGCTGGACGCGGCGCTGGCGCGGCTGCGCTCGGAGGAGCGGATCGGGATGGTCGGGGTGAAGCTGGTGACCGAGAGTGGCGAGCTGGACCACGCCTGCAAGCGCTCCTTCCCGACCCCGCTCAGCGCCCTCGCCCACTTCACCGGGGTCGGCCGCGACGACGGCAGCTCTGCGGCGCTGAGCCAGTACCGGGCGACGCACCTGGGGGACGACGAGCCGGGCGAGGTCAACGCCGTCAACGGCGCCTTCATGCTCGTCCGCGCCGAGGCGGTGCGCGAGGTCGGCCTGCTCGACGAGGGCTACTGGCTCTACATGGAGGACCTCGACTGGTGCCGGCGCTTCTGGGATGCCGGCTGGAAGGTCTTCTACGAGCCGGCCGGCGTCGCCCTCCACGTCAAGGGCGGCTCCAGCGGCGCCCGCCGCGCCCCGCGCCAGGAGATCGCCTTCCACCGCGGCATGGCCCGCTTCTACCGCCGCTTCGACGCCCCCGAGCACAACCCGCTCCTCAACGCCGCCGTCTACGCAGGCATCGGGGCCAAATTAGCCACCAGCCTCGCGATCACCGCGGCGACGAACGTGCGCGGGTATTGACAGCGAACACCCGTCGCTTTAGGTTCTCCCCTTACACATACTTTTTAGAATGGTACGGGGTATATGTATCTGTCGGACGCAAGGCGGAAACAACTTATGGAGTGCGTCACCGAAGACTCCGCGCTCTGGCGGGCGGAAGCGTGGGTTGCCTACGCGCAGGTCGAGAACGAACTGCACTGCGCCGCGGCGAAAGGGTCGAGGAAAGGTCAGGCGTTCCAAACAGTGGTGGCGGTGGTGCGCGACGATCTCGACGACGCGCTTACGACGCTGGCTCCTCCGCCGGCAATCAAGCCAAGGGAAGGCGAAGCACCGATTCGACGCTGGTGGCACCGCCTCGCCAGAGCGCTGAAGCAGTACTACTCGGGTGGCGACATCAGCAGGTCCTGGTCGGCGGTCTACCGAGCCGGCGGCTCCCTCTTCGCCGTCTACGACGAGGCCGAGCTCTACGCGCAGGCAACCCGGCTGGAAGGCCTCATAACGGCGCTTCCGGACTCCAAAGCCCAGGGGAAAGTGATCAACGACGCCCGCGAAAAGCTCGGGCCCCCAAAAGGCGAGGGGCAAGACGGGGGAGCCAAAACCAGCGCCGCGAAAAAGAACGAAGCTCGCGCGCTGCTCCGACAGGTCTACCGCGATGCAATCGGCGTGACCGAATCGCTTCAGGCCGAAGCACGGATGCTGCGCAACACGCTGCTGATCGCGAGCGGGGCCCTACTCACGATCATCCTCGTGGTGGGAATCGTCAACCTCCTGAACGCGGATGTCTTCTCCCTCTGCGCGGATGTGGGGGAATCCAAGAAAGTCTGTCCGATCGGTACCGAGCCCCACCGACTCGATGTCTTCGTGGTTGCGATCGCCGGCATGCTCGGCGGCGTCCTCTCGGTGGTCATCCCGCTGTCGACCGGCGAACGGATCAAGACTCCCTTCAGGGTCTTCAACCATCAGCTCCTACTGAAGGTCGTCGCCGGCGCCGGCACGGCTCTGGCCGGGATCCTGCTGGTCGTCAGCGCCTTCACGTCGGCCATCGCGGTCAACAACGAGGCGATGATCATCGGCTACGCCGTGTTCTTCGGCTTCTCCCAACAGGCGGTGACGGGAATCCTCGACCGGAAGGTGAGCAAACTCGGCGAAGAAACCCCGACGACCAAGAGCGTCTGAGTCAGAACGGCAGCGTCTCGGCTACTTCGGCGAGGGTGGGGGCGCTCTTGTCGCGGTCGCTGAGGAGGGGCTCGTCGACCGGCCACTCGACGCCTACGCCCGGGTCGTCCCAGGCAATGCCGGCCTCGGTGGCGGGGTCGTAGGTGCTGGAGAGAAGGTAGGTGACGTCGGCTGTCTCGCTGAGCACGGCGAAGCCGTGGGCGAAGCCGGCCGGGACGAAGAGCTGGCGGTGGGCCTCATCGTCCAGCATCTGGCCTTCCCACTGCCCGTAGGTGGGCGAGTCGCGGCGCAGGTCGACGGCGACGTCGAAGATCGCCCCGCGCGGGCAGCGGACCAGCTTCGCCTGCCCCGGCTCGGTCTGGAAGTGGAGGCCGCGCAGGGTGTCCTTGACCGAGCGCGACTGGTTGTGCTGGACGAACTCGGCTTCGACGCCCAGCTCGGCCCAGGTGTCGCGGCGGAAGGTCTCGACGAGGAAGCCGCGCGAGTCGCCGTGGACCTCCGGCTCGATCAGGACGACCCCGTCGAGCTTCGTATCGAGCCGCTGCGACATCAGCCGAGCGCTTTGCCGTACTGCTTTTCGTAGTAGGCGCGGTACTCGCCGGAGCGGATCGGCCCCCACCACTCCTCGTTGTCGCGGTACCACCGCACCGTCCGCTCCAGCCCCTCGGCGAAGTGGACCTGCGCCTCCCAGCCGAGCTCGGAGCGCAGCTTCTCGGAGGCGAGCGAGTAGCGACGGTCGTGGCCGGGGCGGTCGGTGACGTACTCGATCAGCGACTCGTCGCCGCCGGTCA
This sequence comes from uncultured Solirubrobacterales bacterium, assembly GCA_963702955.1. Taxonomy (GTDB): domain Bacteria; phylum Actinomycetota; class Thermoleophilia; order Solirubrobacterales; family 70-9; genus VRUE01. The sequence goes on from OY969774.1 coordinate 1,560,426, forward strand.
GCTCGATCACCCGCTTGACGACCTCGATGTTCTCGCACTCGTCGGGACCGCCGACGTTGTAGGCCTCGCCGGCGCGGCCCTTCGTCAGCACGGTGTGGATGCCGCGGCAGAAGTCCTCGACGTAGAGCCAGTTGCGGACCTGGCGGCCGTCGCCGTAGACCGGCAGCGGGTCGCCGTGGATCGCGTTCAGGACCATCAGCGGGATCAGCTTCTCCGGGTACTGGCGAGGGCCGTAGTTGTTGGAGCCGCGGACGATCGAGGCGTCGATGCCGTAGGTGTGGACGTGGGCGGAGACGAGCAGGTCGCCGGCCGCCTTGGTCGCCGAGTAGGGCGAGGAGGGGTCGAGCGGCGAGGTCTCGGTGAAGGAGCCGGACTCGATCGAGCCGTAGACCTCGTCGGTGGAGACCTGCAGGTAGCGGCCGACACCCTGCTCGCGGGCGGCGTCGAGCAGCGTGCCGGTGCCGATCACGTGGGTGCGGGCGAAGGCGTCCTGGTCGTCGATCGAGCGGTCGACGTGGGACTCGGCGGCGAAGTTGACGACCGCCTCCCGTCCCTCCATCGCCTCGCGGACGACCGCCGGGTCCTCGATCGCGCCGACCACCAGCTCGACGTCCGCGGGCAGGTTCTCGCGGCGACCGGCGTAGGTCAGCTTGTCGAGCACCCGCACCTCGTGCTCGTCGCCGATCAGGCGCACGTAGGTCGAGCCGATGAAGCCGGCGGCGCCGGTGACGAGGATCTTCACGCCGCGGCCTCGCTCTCGGTCCGGCGCTGCGCCAGGTAGGCGCCGAGGCCGTCCTGCCAGGAGGGCAGCTCGATCGCGTGCTCGCGCTGGCTGGCGAGGGCCGAGTAGGAGGGACGCGGCGCCGGGCGGCCGAGCATCTCGGTCGTCGCCGACATCACCTTGCACTCGACCTTGGCCTGCTCGAAGATCTCACGCGCGAACTCATACCAGGAGCATGCCCCGGCTGCGGCCATGTGGTGGATGCCGAACTCGACCCCCTCGATCAGCCGCACGATGCCATAGGCGAGGTGCCAGGTGTAGGTCGGCGAGCCGACCTGGTCGCGAACCACCAGCACCTCGCCGTGGTCGGCGGCGAGCTGCAGCATCGTCTCGACGAAGTTGGGGCCGGCGGCGCCGAACAGCCAGGCCGAGCGGACGACGAAGTGGCGCTTGTTGGCCGCACGCGTGGCCTCCTCGCCGGCCAGCTTGCTGCGGCCGTAGGCCGAGAGGGGCGCGGTCTGGTCGGTCTCGACGTAGGGGGCGCCCTTGCTGCCGTCGAAGACGTAGTCGCTGGAGACGTAGACGACGGAGGCGCCGACGACGGCGGCGGCGGCGGCGGCGTTGCCGGCCCCGGCGCCGTTGACCTCGGTCGCCCGCTCCTCTGACTCCTCGGCGCCGTCGACGTCGGTCCAGGCGGCGCAGTTGATCACGACCCCGGGCCGCTCGGCCTCGACCTTCGCTTCGACCGCGGCGGCGTCGGTCACGTCCAGATCGGTGTGGCCGAAGCCGACCACCTCGTGGCCGGCGTTGCCGGCGGCGAGCATCACGTCGCGGCCGAGCATCCCGGCGGCGCCTGTGACCAGCAGCTTCATCAGACGATCTTGATCTCCGACTTGTCGCCGACCAGCATCTGCAGCGTCTTCGGCATCCCGTCGCTGCGGGTGAGCTTGACTTCGCGGCCGAGCAGGCTCGCCTCCATGCGGGTGCCGAGGTCCTGCACGACCGAGCCGGCGAGGACGATCGAGTGCTCGATTTCGGAGCGGCAGATCGTCACGTCGTCGCCGATCGAGGTGTAGGGGCCGACGTAGGCGTCCTCGATGCGGGCGCCGGCGCCGATCACGGCGGGGCCGCGGACGACCGAGCCCGAGACCTTGGCGCCAGCCTCGACCACGACCCGGCCCTCGACCTTCGAGGCATCGTCGATCTCGCCGTCGAGGCGGCCGTCGATCTCCTCCAGCACCAGGCGGTTGGCCTCGAGCATGTCGGCGAGCTGGCCGGTGTCCTTCCACCAGCCGCTGACGACCTCGGACTGGACGCGGCGGCCGTCCTCGATCAGCTTCTGGATCGCCTCGGTGATCTCGTACTCGCCGCGCCAGGACGGCTCCAGCGAGCGGGCGGCCTCGAAGATCAGCGGGCTGAACAGGTAGACGCCGACCAGGGCGAGGTTGGACGGCGGGTCCTTCGGCTTCTCGACCAGGCGGACGACCTGGTCGCCCTCGAGCTCGGCGACGCCGTAGGAGCTGGGGTCGGAGACGGGGGTGAGCAGGATCAGCGCGTCGGGTTCGGACTCGCGGAAAGTGGCGACGAGGCCGCGCAGGCCGTCGGCCAGCAGGTTGTCGCCGAGGTACATGACGAAGGGCGAGCCACCGATGAACTGCTCAGCGGTCAGAACCGCGTGGGCGAGGCCGGCGGGCTTGTCCTGGACGATGTAGGTGATCTCGGCGCCGAACTGCGAGCCGTCGCCGGCGGCCTCGCGGATCTCCTCGCCGGTCTCCGGGGCGATGATGATCCCGATCTCCGTCACGCCGGCCTCGACCAGCGCCTCGATCCCGTAGAAGAGCACGGGTTTGTTGGCGACGGGCACGAGCTGCTTCGCCGAGGTGTGGGTGATCGGGCGCAGCCTGGTGCCGGCGCCGCCGGAGAGAATCAGTCCCTTCAGGGGTTCCATTGCGAGGCTGCAACCCTACCGGGGCCCGAAGACCATGCGAGCGACCGTCTACATCCCCCACTTCAACGGTTTCGAGCGCCTCGAACGGGCACTGGAGAGCCTGCGCGCGCAGACCCGGCCGGTCGACGTGGTCGTCGTCGACAACGGCTCGGGCGACGGCTCGCCGGAGCTGCTGCGCGAGCGCTTCGGAGAGGTGGCGCTGGTCGAGCTGGGGCGCAACCTCGGCTTCGGCCCGGCGCTCGACCGGGCGATCGCGGAGCGACCCGGCGACCCGGCGATCCTGCTCAACAACGACGTCGAGTGCGAGCCGCGCTTCGTCGAGGCGATGCTCGACGCGGCCGAGGGGGCGGAGATGGTCGCCGGGGTGCTGGTTCAGAAAGCGGAGCCGGCGCGGATCGACTCCGCCGGCGTCGTCGCCGACCGCACCCTGATGGGCTTCGACTACCTGCACGGCGAGCCGCTGGAGGCGGCGCTCCGCGCGCCCGCCCCGCTCGGGCCGAGCGGCGGCGCGGCGCTCTACCGTCTCGACGCGTTCCGCGCCGCGGGCGGCTTCGACGAGCGCATCTTCCTCTACTACGAGGATCTCGACCTGGCGCTGCGGATGCGCGCAGCCGGCGCCCGCTGCAACCTCGCCGGCGAGGCGCGGGCTCTGCACGCCTACTCGGCCAGCAGCGGCGCCGGGTCCGACTTCAAGTACTCCCACAGCGGCTGGAGCCGCGGCTACATGCTGCGCCGCTACGGGGTGATGTCGCGCCCCCGCGACGCGATCCGCGCGCTCGCCGCCGAGGGCGCGCTCTGCGCCGGCCAGGTCGTCAAGGACCGCACCACGGCGGGCCTGCGCGGCCGTCTGCACGGTTGGCGCGACGGCGCCGGGCTCGAGCGCCGTCAGATCGACGAGACCGCCCTGCTCGACATCACCCTGCGCGAAGCCCTCCACCTGCGCCGCCAACGCCGCGGCTGAAGGTGGACGTGCCGGGGGTTGACCGCCCAATACGGTGGTCAATCCCGGGCACGTCCGGTCAGCGGCGCAGCAGACGGGCTCGGAGGCGGCGGAGGACGCCGGCGACGCCCGTGCGCAACCTCGCGACCTCTCCGGAGAGCATCTCTATGTGGCGTGCCTGCTCGTGGTTCTGGTTGCCGAGCTCTTGGTTCTGCCGCTCCACCTGTGCCAGCTTGAGACGGCTCTCCTGCAACTCCGCCGCAAGCGAATCGCGTTCTTCCCGCAGCGCCCCCACCCGGCGCGCCGCCGGCATCGCGGCGGACCTTGCCGCGGTCGTTCGGCCCACCTGCAGGCTGCGGATCTCCGCCGCGAGCTCCTCGTTGATCCGCAGCAGCTCGTCAACCTGTCGCCTCTCGTCGGCGTTCGGCGCATTGTCCATCTCAGACATCCGCGGTCCAGCGGGTCAACCGGAGCTGCCTCCTGGCGAGTGCCTCCACCCAGCTCCGGCGCTGGATTCCCTCTCCATGAGCCCTCATCAGCGATTCGTCGCGAATTCTGTACCTGACCAGCCACTCCGGCACCACAGCGCCGAACCTGCCGTCTTCCCTCAGCCAGCGGTAGAGCTCCCAATCGGACTGGATGCCGGATGCCGGCTCGAAGCCGTAGCCGAGCTCGGCGAAGAGCCTCCGTGGAAGAACCGCGACGGTGTCCCCGTCCCAGTTTTCCCCGTCGCCGCGAACGACCGCATTGCCGAGCGGTGCGTAGCCGGCCGTGGGATCTGAGGTGGGGGTGCCGTCGGCGGCCATGAAGCGAAGCCAGGAAGATACGTAGACGAGCTCCGGCTCGCGATCGAACATCTCGATCGCCCGCGACACGAACTCGGGCTCCAGCACGTTGTCGGCGTCGAGCATCGCCACGTACTCTCCTCGGGCCAGGCAGACCCCGAGGTTGCGGGCCATCGACTCGCCGCCGTTCAGCTGGGTGACGACGCGCACCCGCTGCTCGGCAGCGAGCCGCAGCAGGACGTCGTCGGCCTGCTCGAAGGAGCCGTCGTTGACGATCGTCACCTCGAGCTTGCGATGGGTCTGGGCGAGCAGCGACTCGACCGCCTCCTCGACATAGGCGGACGACCGGTAGTAGGGAATGACGCCGGTGACCAGCGGTTCCTCGCGGCGCTTGGGGCGAGGCCCTGTGGGGGAGCCGCGCAGAGCGCGAAACAGCCGCTCGTAGCTCTCCAAGATCTCCTCCGGGTCGGTCAACGCGAGGAAGCGGTCGTAGATCGCCCCCGAAGAGCGCACCCGCTCTATCTCCTCACGTTCGGCGAGCAGTCCGCACAGCGCCCGCCCGATCGCACGAGGGCCGATTCCCTCCGTATGCCACCCGGTGACCCCCGCCTCGACCAGTTCGGAGGGACCCCCCACCGGCGTGGCCAGAACCGGCAGGCCGGCCCTCATCGCCTCCACGGTGACGTTCGACCAAGGCTCGAACCGCGAGGGGACGACGAGCAGATCGTATTCCGGCCAGCGTCGCTGCAGCTCGCCGTGATCGATCGTGTCTTCGAGAGTCAGCCTCGGGTCGCCGCCGAACATCTCCTCGATTGTCATCCGCACCGACTGACCGGTCGGGGCCGTTTCGGTATCGGCGCCGATCATCGTCAGCTCCCAGTCGTCGCGGGGCAGCCGCAGGCATGCCTCTGCAAGGTCGACCGCGCCCTTGAATCGCTGCAGACGGCCGACGTAGAGCATTCGCAGCGGTTCCCCCAGGTCGCGAGCCGAGGCATCGGGCGGCACCTCGGGCCGGGCAAACGCCGCTCTGATGCGCACCGCCTCGGGCAGCGCGAACGGGTAATAGCGACGGTAGGCGTCGAGAATGTCGCCACCCCGCCAGGCGATCCGGTCGGCAAGGCGAAACTGCTCCCGCTCGAGATCGGCCAGCAGCTGCCTGTCGGGCCGGGCGATCGAGCGGTCGTGCAGAAAGACCAGCTCGGCGCTCGAGCAGATCTGCACACAGAACTTCGCGTCCCGCAGCAGCGGGTGGCCGGCGCGACGCGCCTGCATCGGGACCAAGCCGTGCGCGCGGTAGTCCGGGACTTCGACGAAATCGGGTCCGGTGGACCCGTAGACCCCCTCCATCGTCTCGAGCACCGCGGCCGAGCGTCGGTGGTCGTCGTGAGAGAACGACGACGCCGCGAGCTGGGGCGAGGGCTCGACGAAGGCCTCGCGTACGCCCGAGTCGGGGGGCGTCCAACGGCGATCTTCGATCTCGCCGCTATGGATGAGCGTCACCTCGTGCCTGGAGGCGAGCAACGTCGCCTTGCGCCGTTGGGAGTGCCCTATCCCGCCCCCTGGATCGTGCTCGGAGGAGACGATGCAGATCCTCATGCCGGGCCCGCTCCCCCGCCCAGCCAGCGCCGAGCCGCGGCAACCTGACCGCTGCGCCGCAACCGGCGACGCTCGGCGCAGAGCGGCCGCAGCCTTCGCAGCGTGCCGAGCTTGCCCCGCAGGGTGGCCCGGAAGCGACGCTCGTGCGCGGCGCGAGCGAGCGATCCGATCTCGACCGCGGCGATTCGCGGCACCGAGCCGAGTGGCATGAACTTGATCTGCGTCGCCAACCGGTTGCGCGCCACGAGCCGCGCATTCTCCGCAGCCGGACGTTGAAAGCCCGCGGTCCAGGATGCGTTGCCGACGTGCCAGACCACCGCGTCGGGAACGTACTCGAAGCGCCAGCCGGCGATCCGCGCCCGCACGTTGAGGTCGACGTCCTCGTAGAAGGAGAAGAAGCTCTCGTCGTAGCCGCCCAGCTCGGAGAACAGCTCGCGGCGCAGCAGGCAGGCGGCGCCGCAGACGCCGAAGATCTCGCGGCGTGCCGACCACTCGGGGCGCTGCGGCTCTCCGGCGCCCAGCTCGAAGGCGCGGCCGTCGGCGCTCAGCGCCTGGCCGGCGCTGTAGAGGCGGGCGGAGGCGACATCCGCGGGCGCCCCGCCCGCGCCCGGCTCGAGCTGCAGGATCCGCGGCTGCACGCCGCCCAGCGAGGCGTCCGCTTCGAGCGCGTCAAGCAGGCGGCCGATGCAACCCGGCTCGAGCGCGGTGTCGGCGTTGAGGACCAGGATCGAGTCCGACCCGGTGCGGGCGACGCCGAGGTTGACGGCGGCGGCGAAGCCGGCGTTGCGAGGCAGCGAGACGTGCCGGACCCCCTCGGCCTCGAGATAGTCCACGGAGCCGTCGACGGAGCCGTTGTCGACGACCAGCAGCTCGACCTCGGCCCCCTGCTCCCGCAGCGAGCCGAGGCAGCGCGGCAGCAGGCCCCGCGAGTTCCAGCTGGGGATCACGACCGCGGCCGAGCGGGCTTCGCTCACGGCCGCAAGCCTGACAGCCGCTCGCGCGGGACGCCATGCCGGGCAGGTAGCCTCCAAGCCGATGAGCGTGCTCCGTGGCAAGGAGGCGACGGCGCAGGCCGGTCCCGCCGAGGCTCCACCCGTCTACCTCGACGCCCGCGCCGAGTTCGCCGCGCGCTACCTCCAGGGCGAGGGGCTGGAGATCGGCCCGCTGCACCTGCCGCTGAAGATGCCCCCGCAGGCCAAGCCCCGCTACGTCAACCGGATGCCGGTCGAGCAGCTGCGCGCCGAGTACCCCGAGCTGGCCGGCTGGGACCTGACTCCGGTCAACACAATCGACGACGGCGAGCGGCTGGCGACGATCGCCGAGGCCTCGCAGGACTTCATCGTCGCCAACCACTTCCTCGAGCACTGCGAGAACCCGATCGGGACGATCGAGACCCACCTCGGCAAATTGAAGCCGGGCGGAGTCCTCTTCTACGCGGTTCCAGACAAGCGCTACACCTTCGACTTCCGCCGCCCGGTGGTCGTGCTCGAGCACATGGTCGCCGACTACGAGCAGGGGCCCGAGGGCTCGCGCCGCGAACACTACGAGGAGTGGTCGCGGCTGGTCCTGGTCGAGGAGGACGAGCCGGAGGAGCAAGCGCTGGCCCGGGCGCGCGAGCTCGAAGGCGCCAAGTACTCGATCCACATGCACGCCTGGACCCAGGCCGAGTTCCTGGCGATGGTGCTCGCGTGCCGCAGCCGCTTCGGGGAGGCCTTCGACATCGAGGCGGCGGCGCGGCAGGGGATCGAGTTCATCGTCGTCCTCCGCAAGCAGGGACCGCTGCCGCCGCCACAGGGCGGGCCGGCCGCGGTCGGCGGGAGCGCAAAGCGGCTGTGGGCGAAGGCCCGGCGCCGAGCCCGTGCCGCCCTCCGCTCGCGGAACCGGTAGGGGGAAGAGCGATGCCCGTGGACGACGCCACCAAAACCCCGCTGGAGCCTGCACCGGCCGAACCGGCGCTGCGGCCGCTGGCGATCCAGGTCGAAGGGCTGAAGAAGTCGTTCCGCATCCCCACCCACCGCGTCAACTCGATCAAGGAGCGCGCCGTTCACCCCTTCGCCGGGCGCGAGTTCCGCGAGCTGCGGGCGCTCGACGGCATCTCCTTCGAGATCCACCAGGGCGAGTTCTTCGGCATCGTCGGCCGCAACGGCTCCGGCAAGAGCACCCTGCTGAAGATCCTCGCCAGCATCTACCGCGCCGACGCGGGGAAGATCCGCATGGCCGGGCGGCTGGCGCCGTTCATCGAGCTGGGGGTCGGCTTCAACGTCGAGCTGACCGCGCGCGAAAACGTGATCCTCAACGGCGTGATGATGGGGCTGACGCAGAAGGAGACCCGGGGGCGGCTCGACGCCGTCCTCGATTTCGCCGAGCTGCGCGACTTCGCCGACCTGAAGCTGAAGAACTACTCCTCGGGGATGCTGGTCCGGCTCGCCTTCTCGACGATGATGGAGGCCGACGCCGACATCCTCCTGATCGACGAGGTGCTGGCGGTGGGCGACGCCGCCTTCCAGCAGAAGTGCGCCGACGCCTTCCACGAGATGAAAGCGTCGGGCAAGACGATCGTCCTCGTCACCCACGAGATGAAGACGGTCGAGGAATACTGCCACCGGGCGATGCTGATCGAGGGCGGCGAGATCCGCCGGCTCGGCGACCCGGCCGAGATCGGCCGCCAGTACATGCGGCTCAACTTCCAGCCCGGAGCCGAACCGGGCCCCGAAGCCGGCGCCGAGGCGGTGGCGACCGCGGCCGAAGGGGCCCGCCTGCTCGGCGCCTGGATCGAGGACGCGGCGGGTGAGCGTGTCACCGGGGTCGAGCACGGCGAGCGGATCCGCCTGCGGGCCGAAATCGAGCTGACCGTCGACACGCTCGGCGTCTCGGTCTTCTTCATCGTCGCCAACGCCGACGGCGTCAACATGTTCGAGCTGGCGGCGCCGATCGAGGGCGCGGACGGCTCCGGCCGGCTGCGAGCCGGCGACCGCGCCACGGTCAGCGCCGGGATCGAGAACCCGCTGGCGCCGGGGCGCTACTTCGCCCACTGCGGCGTGCGCCAGGACCAGGGCCGGGGCGAGGTAGACCTGTTCGTCCAGGGCGCGGTCGACTTCGTCGTCTTCGGCGGCGAGCGCTCCGGCGGCGTGCTCGCGCTCGAGCACGAGATCGAGGCCAGGGTCGAGAACGGCGGCGACGGATGAGCCCGGCGCCGGTGGCGACCACGGGGGAGCTGCGCGAGGTCGGCGGGCCGTCCGCGCTAGGCGGCGGCTGGCGGCGCTTCTTCAGCCTGCTCTGGCTGATGTCGGTGACCGAGTTCAAGCGCACCTACTTCGGCACCGTGCTCGGCTACCTCTGGTCGCTGGTGCGGCCGCTGCTGCTGTTCGCGGTGCTGCTGTTCGTCTTCACCAAGATCATCCGCGTCGGCAGCGGGCTCCCCTACTACCCGGTGCTGCTGCTGCTCGGGATCGTCCTCTACTCGTTCTTCCAGGAAGCCACCAACTCGGCGGTGACGTCGGTCGTGGCGCAGGAGGGAGTGGTCCGCAAGACGCAGTTCCCGCGCCTGGTGATCCCGCTCTCGGTCGTCCTCACCAGCAGCTTCAACCTGCTGCTCAACCTGGTCGTCGTCTTCGTCTTCATCCTCGCCTGGGGGGTCAACCCGGCCTGGACCTGGCTGCTGTTCCCGCTGCCGCTGCTGCTCCTGGCCGCGCTCGGATCGGGAGTGGCGATGATGCTCTCGGCGCTCTACGTGCGCTTCCGCGACGCGGCGATCATCTGGGCCGTGCTCGCGCAGACGCTCTTCTACGCGACCCCGATCCTCTATCCGCTCGGCAAGGGCGGCCTCGAAAACCCGTCGATCGAACACCTGCTGATGATCAACCCGCTGGCGGTGATCTTCGTACAGGTGCGGGTCTGGATCCTCGAACCGAACGCGCCGACCGCGGTCGAAGCCGCCGGCGGCGCCGCGGGGCTGATCCCGGCGATCGCGATCTTCTTCGCCGTCTGCGGGCTCGGCGTCTGGGTCTTCAAGCGCGAGGCGCCGCGAATCGCCGAGGAGCTGTAGAGGCGGCGTTGATTCAGGGCGGGATGCCCTGAGGCCGTGACGCTTTGAAACAAAACTGATACGGAAGTGAAAAATGTGTGTGTCAATTTTTCACACCGTGAATTTCACTGGTTTTCAGTGGTAGCGTCGTCGGCAGGAGGGCGAACGGCATTGGTGTGCCGGGACAGCTGACAACTGTCGCGTCCGGCCAACCCCCGGATCCGGTTCGATTCCGGCGCCCTCCGCATATGACCCGCCGGAGCGGATCGAGTACGGCACAGCGCCGTGGTAGCCTAGGACCCGGTTGTCAGCTGTCCGCGGGGTGGTTCCCCGCATCGCCAGACTCGACCCGCTTCGGCGGGTCTTGTCGTTTGTAGAGGCACCGATAGTCGATCGGGAGTGGTCATCGGGCATGCGGAGATGCGCTGGCGAGTCGGAGGGACATCCTCCCTAAGGTCGGAATGCGCTAGAGGACGGAGTTTCTGACACGATCTCATACGGAAGTGAAAAATGTGTGTGTCAATTTTTCACACCGTGAATTTCACTGGTTTTCAGTGGTAGCGTCGTCGGCAGGAGGGTGAGCGGCACTGGTGTGCCGGGGTAGTCGACAACTGCCACGTCCGGTCAACCCCCGGATCCGGTTCGATTCCGGCGCCCTCCGCATAGACCCGCCGAGGCGCGTCGAGGATGGTGCAGCACCGTGGTAACCTAGGACCCGGTTGTCGGCTGCCCGCGGGGTGGTTCCCCGCTTCACCAGACTCGACCCGCTTCGGCGGGTCTTGTCGTTTGTGGAGGTCAATCGGGCACTGGCGTTCAGCGGCAGACCTGGACCGGGCGCGTCGGTTCGACGTGCAGCCACCAGGGACGGGCGGAGGCGTCGCGGGGGATCCGCAGGACGGTGGTCTTGCCGCCCGGCGCCGGTTCCGGCACTACCGGGAAGACGCCGGCGAAGCGCCGCAGGCCGATCGGGACCGCGGGGCCGGGCGGGACGACGATCCGCGTCACCCCGGGCCCGATGCGGACTTCGGCGGACGGGCCGGCTACCTCGGCGCAGTCTTCCCCCGCTCCGGGGCGCCGCCCCGGCCGCGCCGTCGCGGTGACCGGCAGCGCTTCGGCAAGCACCACGTCGGCCTGACGGCGGCCGGCTTCCGGCGCCGCGAGCAGCTCCGCCGGCGTGTAGGCGGGCGAGCCGTACTCGGCGACCATCGCCAGGTAGTCGCCCGCGTCAACGTCGACCAGCGACGAGGTTCCGGCGATTTCCGGCGTCAGCCAGAAACCGGGGTCGATGGTGCGGTGGGCGATTTCGATTCCCGCCAGATCGGAGCGCGTGAGCACGGTCTGTTCGCGCAGCTGGTCCTTGCCGTCGCTGAGCGGGATCAGGTTGAGGCCGACGGCGACCGCGGTCGCCGCGGCGCCGACCAGCAGCGCCGTGCGGCCGAGGCGCACGCCCCGCAGCAGCTCGGCGGCGAGCAGCAGGGTCAGCGCCGCCCCCGCGTACATGTAGCGGCTCGCGTAGGCCTCGCGGCCGGGGATGTAGTTGAAGGCGGCGAGGAGCCAGTAGACGGCGGTCGCCGCCGCGAGCGGCCAGAGACGCGGCGAGGGCCGGAAGCCGCGACTCAGACGCAGCCCGACCCCGGCGAGCAGCGCCGGCAGAATCGGAGCTCCCAGGGCCACCCTGCCGACGTTGCCGATCGCGTCCAGGCCGAGCAGCGAGGAGAGCGAGGCGGAGAGGCCCTCGAAGACGTAGACCGGCGAGTGGAGGACGTTGTGGAGGGAGAAGTGGGTTTCGGCGTCGTGCCCCCAGCCCGCCCACCAGACCGCGTACAGCCCGATCGGGATCGCCGCCAGCCAGGCACGGTGCAGGCCGAGGCTGCGACGGCGCTGGTAGACGTCGACGACCGCGGCGGCGGCGAAGGGGAGGCCGAGGCTGGAGAAGGCGATCGAGACGGTGAGGAAGACGCCGGCCCAGACGTCCGCCCGGCGCTCGCCGCGGTCGAGCGCCAGCAGCATCGCGATCCCGAACAGGACCGAGCCGGCGAGGGCGATCTCGAACGGCCACAGCAGCACCTCCCAGGCCGGACCGACGAACAGCAACAGCACCGCGGCGAGCAGGGCCGGCCAGGGGCCGATGCGGCGGCGCACGTAGACGAACGCGAGCGCCGCCGTCGCGCAGAGCACCAGCGTCATCGCCACCTGTTCGGGCGCCGCCGAGGTCATCCCGAAGACCGCGATCAGCAGCTTCTCCAGCGCCACCGGGATGACGACGATGTGCTCGTTGTGGGGTTCGAGGAAGACGTCCGCGCTGACCCCCCGCCGGTGCATCAGGAAGGCCCAGGTGTCCTGGAAGAAGGTCAGGTTCGACTCGAGCGCGAGCAGCAGGCTCGCTGATGCGACAAGGGCCGCGGCGAGGAGGACGACCGGGGCGTTGCGCTTCGGCCAGGCCATCAGCGGACGAGTCTATTTGGCTTCCCAAGGGGACCGGAGGCCCGCAGAGCCGCCGCCGCGAAGGCGGCGAGCGCGGCCGCGGCGAGGATCGACGCCGACGGCGACCACGAGCTGCCTGGGGCCGGCGTGAGAGCCGGTACGTAAAGAGCCAGCGAGAGCAGCGAGGCGACGACCACGTAGTAGACAGCGAAGCGCGGCAGGACGACGCGCAACCCGACAACGCAACCGCAGATCGCAAGGATCGACATGGCCAGGCTGCCGACGTGGATCACGGTGCGTGCCGGCTCGTTGCCGAACAGCACCAGGCCCCAGACCAGGCAGCCGAGGAGGACCGTGGCGAAGCAGAGCAGGGCGAAGCGCCATTCGCGCGGATTGCGCCCCCGGCGGCCGGCGACCATCACCAGTGGCCCCAGCAGCAGCAGGCCAAGTGAGGGCACCAGGTAGAAGAAAAAAGCTTCGCGGATGTCTGCCACTCCCTCCCCGAGTTCGCCGGAGCCGAACTCCCGAACCGCCTGGTCTCCGAGCTTCCACGCCGGGGCGCCGCCGGCCATCGTGACGAAATTCTCGGCCTTGTAGTGGAGGACTCCACCGAGGCCGGCATGGCGATAGCTGTCGACGATCGCTTCGCCGGTCGAGCGATTGTCAACGTTCTGGACCCCGGCGAGCATCCACTTGTTGAGGCGGTTGGCCGGTGGGTCGCCATAGTGCTGGTAGGCGAGCCAGGGCACGGTGAGCACCACTGCGACAGCCAGGGCGACACCGATCCAGCGCCCTCTCGGCAACCCACGCAGGGCAGCGACAGCGACCAAGGAGATGATCGCGAAGAGACTGGACCCGTGGCCAAGCAGCGCCAGGGCGAGCAGCGCCGCGAAAAGCGCCGCAGCGCGAAGGTCGTGGCGCAGCTCGTCCCAGAGAGGGGTCAGGATCAGCGCCGCTGCCGCCAGCAGGAAGGCGGCCGGCAACAGCTTCGGCCAGACGTAGAAGCCGTTGACGATCGCCACGTCGCTGACCAGCACCGCGACGATCACTAGCCCGCGCGTGACCCGTCCCAGGCGCGCGGCAAGAAGCAACGCCCAGAGTCCGACAATCCAGAGCTGCTGCAGGACGACCCCGAGCACCTGGTAGTCGAGCCCGCCGGAGCCGTCCCAGCCAAAGGTGCGCTGCGAGAGCACGTAGCCGATCTGAAGCGGCGGGCGGTCGGCGGCCAGCCAATCGCCGGGATAGAGCGGCGGCGTCCCGCTGTGGCCGTGGAAGTAGAACCATTCGGCGAAGAAGCGGGGGATGTCGTTGTCGGTCGGGAGCTGGCCGGAGAAGCGGCCGGCGGCCATCGTCAGCGGCGCGTCGCTGCCGCCGTGGGCGAAGCCGAGGAAGAGGACGAAGGCCGAGCCGAGCGCCCACAGCGCCAGCGGCGTCGCCAGGGAGCGCAGCAGCTCGCGGTCGATCCGGCCGCCACGCAGCGACCAGCCCCCCAGCAGCAGCGAGCCCAGCAGCGCGAACCAGGCAAAGCTCTGGCCGACGCTCGGATCTGCGTAATAGGCCCAGAAGGCGAGCATCGCCACCACGCCGCTGCCGGCAAGCGCGATCGCCAGCAGCACCGGCACCTGCCGCAGCCCGCGGCGGGCGGCGAACAGCGCCGCCGCGACGCCCGGCAGTCCGGTCAACACCAGGCGGACGGCGAGGAGCAAGAGCAGCGTTCCGCTGTCGCTCATTCCCCGCGGTTCCCCCGCGGGGAAGTCGATCGCCTGCCCGCCATCCCGCCAGGCTATCGGCGAGCTTCCCTCCCATCGCCCGCTCCCACTAGGGTGCGCGCGATCGCATGAACCTGCGCTCCCTCCTCCGCAACCGGATGTTCTGGATCTGGATCGGCGTCTGGATCGTCACCCGCGCCCTGATGGTCGTCCAGATCGGGACCTGGAACCACGTCAGCGGCGTCAACTACCAGGACACCGACCAGTACCTGCTCTGGTCGGAAATCCTCGCCCACCAGCACATCATGCCGATCGAAGAAACCTGGCAGTACCCGCCGGGCGCAGCCTTCCTGCTGCTCATCCCCCGCCTTGGAATCTCCCTCTTCGGCGCCATGTTCCAGTCGTCGTTCGTGGTCTTGATGGGCCTCGTCGACCTCACCGGGCTCGCCCTGATGGGCTACCTCGCCCGCCGCACCGGCCGCGCCGTCGGGGTCTGGGTATGGCTGCTGGCAATGCCGATGCTGCAGGCCATACCGATCCTGCGCTTCGACCTCGTCCCGACGGTGATCGTGATGGCGGCCCTTGTCGTCATCCACCGTCAACCGGGCTGGTTCGGCGCGCTCGCGGGCCTCGGCGCGGTAATCAAGGTCTGGCCGGTTGTCCTCCTGTTCGGTGAGTGGGACCGGCGACGGCTGCTCCGCTCCGGCGCTACCGCGATGGCGGTCGTCGCCGCCGTGTTCGCCGCCGCATTTGCCCTCTTCGGCGACCAGTCGACCTTCTTCGACAACCAGGACTTCCGCGGCCTCCAGGTCGAGGCTGTCGGAGCCATACCCTGGTACGTCCGCCAGACCATCACCGGCAAAGTGCCACCGGACATTCAGCGCAACGGCACTCAGGAGATTGGCAGCGGTGCCGCAGACGCGGTCGCGGTCGTCCTCAAATGGCTCGGCCTGCTGGTCCTGATCGCCGCGGCCCTGTGGTGGCTGGCCCGGGAGCGGGCGATTCGCCGCGGCCGGCTCGACTTAGCCGAGGCGGCAGTCAGCCGCGACTTCATCTTCGCGATCGTGATGCTCCAGATCGTCGTCAGCCGTGTGCTCAGCCCCCAGTACATGATCTGGCTGGTCGGGCTCTCGGCTGTGATCCTCACCGCCGGGACCCGGCGCATGGCCCGGCCCGCCTGGGTAGTGATCGGCGCGGTGGTGATAACCGCCGGGCTGTACCAGGCGCCGGCCAACATGCTGATTCGCAACATGGCGCTGCTGGTGGCGGCGCTCGACGCGGCGGTGGGGATGGTCCTCCTGCTACGCAGCCCCGTGGACAAGCCGGCCGAGGATGGAGACAAGCGGATCGCTGCCACCCCACCGGCGCCCGAGCGTCTCGGGCAAGCCTGAGATCATCGCGATGTGGCCGCCAGGGGCGCGACGGTGATCCGGCTGCAGCGAACCGCGCACTCGGTCCTGAACAACCGCATGCTCTGGGTCTGGATCGTCGTCTGGATCGTCACCCGCACCTTGATGGTCGTTCAGGTCGGCTACTGGAACCACGAAGCCGGGGTCACCTATCAGGACGCAGATCAATACCGGCAGTGGTCCGAACAGCTCTCCTTCATGCACGTGATGCCGATTGGCGAAAGCTGGCAGTACCCACCGGGGGCCGCCTTCGTGATCCTCATTCCGCGCCTCGGCGTGTCGCTGTTCGGAGTCCCATACCCGTCCGCGTTCGTGGTCTCGATGCTGCTCCTCGATCTCGTCGGCCTGGCACTGATGGCGCTGCTTGCAAAGCGCACCGGCCGCGAAATCGGGGTCTGGGTGTGGCTGCTGGCGATGCCGGTGCTGCAGTCGTACCCGATCCTGCACTTCGACCTCGTTCCGACCGTGCTCATGATGGCCGCGCTGGTGATCATCCACCGCCGCCCGGGCTGGTTCGGCGCCCTGGTGGGCCTGGGCGCGGCGATCAAAGTCTGGCCGGTGATCGCCCTGTTCGGCGAGTGGGACCGACGGCGCCTGCTCCGCTCGACCGTGGCCGCGGCCGGTGTGATCGCGCTCGTGTTCGCGGTCGCGGCGATCCTCTTCGGGAGCCAGTCGTCCTTCTTCGACAACCAGGACGTGCGCGGCCTCGAGGTCGAGTCGGTCGGAGCCACACCCTGGTACGCACGGGAGACGATCACCGGCACGCCGCCTCCAGCCGTGGCGCGCGACGGCACGCAGGAGATCGGCAGCGGCCTCGCGGACGCCGTAGCCGTCGTCCTCAAATGGCTGGGGCTGCTGATCCTGATCGCGGCCGCCCTCTGGTGGCTGGCGCGCGAGCGGGCGATCCGACGGGGCCGGCTCGACTTAGCCGAGGCGACCGTCAGCCGCGACTTCCTCTTCACAGTTGTCCTGCTCCAGATCGTCGTCAGCCGTGTGCTCAGCCCCCAGTACATGATCTGGCTGGTCGGGCTCTCGGCTGTGATCCTCACCGCCGGGACCCGGCGCATGGCCCGGCCCGCCTGGGTAGTGATCGGCGCGGTGGTGATAACCGCCGGGCTGTACCAGGCGCCGGCCAACATGATCATCCGCAACCTGGCGCTCGTCGTGGCCGGGGTCGATGCCGCGATCGCGATGTTCGGGTTGCTCAGGGGAAGATCGGTATGTGGCCGATACACGACGCCGGCTCGGAGGTCGATGAAGATCGCATAGCCGCAGGCCGATCCCCTATCGTTGCGGCGCGGGAGGCGGGGTCCCCCACGGTGTCCGTCCCCTCATCCCGCCGATTCCTTGTCCACGCTCTCACTCGTCATACCCGCCTTCAACGAGGAGGTGCGGCTGCCGGCGCTGCTCGAGACGCTGGCGGAGTCAGCCGACGCAGCGGTTGGAAGCGCCGGGTTCGAGCTGCTCGAGATCATCCTCGTTGACGACGGCAGCAGGGACGCCACGCGGCGGATGCTGAGTGAGGCGGGCGCGGCTAACCCGAAGCTGAGGCCGCTGCTCGGCACGGGCGAAAACCGCGGCAAGGGCGCGGCGATCGCGAGGGGCGTCGCCGCCGCACGGGGAGATTACGTCCTGCTCGCCGACGTCAACCTCTCGACTCCGCTGGAGGAGCTGCCGAAGCTATCGGCGACGCTGCGCGAGAGCGCCGACGTCGCGATCGGCTCGCGCGGGTTACCCGGCTCGAAGGTCGATCGCGGCCCCGCACATCGCAAGCTCACCGGGCGGACCTTCAGCGGCGCGGTGCGGATGCTGACCGGTCTGCCGCTGCGTGACACCCAGAACGGCTTCAAGTTGTTTCCAACCGAGGCCGCCCAATGCTTTCTCGCCGAACAGCTCTGCGAGGGTTTCGCCTTCGACGTCGAGCTCCTCCTGCGCGCTCATAGGGCGGGGCTTCGCATCGCCGAGGTCCCTGTCGTCTACGTCCACGACCCGCGCTCGAGCGTGCGGGTTGCATCTGCCAGCCCGAAGATGCTGAGGGAAGTGGCGAGGCTCGCCTACCGACTGCGGGCGGACAGGCGACCGTAGCCGCGTCCATCTATATCGTGCCGGCCTTGATCGCGGAAGCCGCCACCAAGTCCCTGGGCGCGCCATCTCCCGTGCTTCGGCCATCCGCTCCGCGGGGCGCCTGAATCCGATCCTCGCTCCAAGCCATGTTCCGGTTGTCGAACCACACTCGCGCCACTTCGGATCGACCACCCGTTCCCTTCGCCTCGCTGACGCGGCAGGAATTGGGGGGCGCCGTCCTCCTCTTCACCGCGCTGGCCTTCGTGGTGTACGGCTGGTACGCGTTCCACGGCGGCTTCTACGCCGACGACTGGGTCAATGCCGACCACTACGAGTTCCACTCCGGCTCCGGCTTCTGGGCAGCCCTCGACAACTACCAGACGCCGAGCCGGCCGATGTCGGCGCTTTGGGTCACGCTGACCTACGCGGTGATGGGCAATTACTTCGTGCCCCACCTCATCGTTGCGGCCCTGCTGACGGCTTTCTTCTCGATCGCCTTCTTCGCCTTCCTGCGAACGCTTGGTCTGGCCTGGTACTGGGCGCTCGCGGCGGCAGCGCTGCTGCTGGTCTTTCCCTCCTCGGATTCGACCCGGTTTTGGGTCACCGGCAGCCAGATCGACCTCTTCATGGGTATGTACCTGGTCGCCGCCACGATCGGAATCGAGGGTCGCCGCCGGCTTGGCCCTGCGCCGACCCCAAAAGCCATCTCGATGCAGGCGGTCGCCTCCGCGATTGCCGTCGCCGCCGTCGCAGGCTATGAAATCGTCGCCGTGGCCGTACTGCTCTCCTTCGCGCTCTACCACTGGGCCGGCGGCAGGGGTGGGGCGATCTGGCGGTGGCTGATGGACGCGATCCCCACCCTTTTGGTCCTCTATTTCCTCACCCGTAACTACAACGGGGGAGCGGCTCACGGAACCCAGCTGCTGACGAACGTGCGCTTGATCGCCGACGGCGCCCTCCACGTTCTGGGTTACACGTTCGTGCCCGTGCGCAACGTCTCCCCCTGGCCGGTGCTCTTCGGAGTCATAGCGGTGGTGATGCTGACCGTGGCGCTGCGCTGGCTTGTGCAAGCGACGCTGCGCCGCGAAGCCGTCAGCCGCTGGTGGGCGCCGCTGCTCCTGGCGGTGGCGGGCATCGGGATCGGCTACGCGATGCTCTTCCCGGTGGCGGATCGCTATCCGCTCTACGTGGCGGGCGTACAGAACCGCACCAACTGCTTCGCCGCCCTTGGATTCAGCCTCCTGGTGGTGCTCGTCGCGGTGGTCGTCGCGGCTGCTATAGCCGCGCTGGTGCCACGGATCACCGAGCGGCGGCGGGCGCACCTCCGAGCCGGGGTGGCTGCCGGGATCCTCGCGGCCTTCTTCCTCGTCTACACCGTGCGAATCGTTCAGGATGAACGCAGGTGGACGCGGGCGGCGGAAATGCAGGCAGAGATACTCGACGGCGCTCACCGGCTCGTCCCCTCTCCGCCGAGTGACGCGACGATCTTCACCTCGCCCTATCCCGGCTACTTTTCGCCGAGCGTGCCGATCTTCGGAGGCGGTGGCAACAACGACGAGCTCGGCGCCTTCAAAGTCAGCTATGACAACGAAGGGCTCCGCGCCTTTCCCCTGCTGGAAGGCCAGGAAATCTGCGGCCCCGACACGATGGCCACCTCGGACGCGGCCAACAGCGAAACCGAATACGGCAAGGGGATCTTGATCGACCTCCGCAGCTCGTCTGTGTACCGTCCCCAGAATCGCACTCAGTGTCTTCGCGACACGAGAGCGATGGAACCGTTCGGCCCTGTGAACTACCAGGACAACTGGTAGAACAGACCCGCGGCGTCGACGATCGCGGTGCTGCACGGAGCTCCGATCGGGGGCTCCGAGAGCGGCTCGACCGAGTGGCGCTCGGGATACACTCGCCGGCGATGGCAGAGCAGACGACGTCCGATGTCGCCGAGCTGCGCGAGGAGGTCGAGCGCCTGCGCGGCTTGCTGATCGCCAGGGACGCCGAGCTGGGCCAGGCGCGCGGGCGGCTCGAGCAGCTCGAGCAGCGCACCAACCGGGTGCTGGGCGCGGCCGTCTTCCTGCGTCGACTGGGCCCTCCCTTCGCCCGCCTGCGAGCGCTGCTGCGGGGCCGCGGCTAGCGTGCGGCCGGGCCCGCGGTTCTCGATCCTCACGCCGGTCTACGAAACGCCGGCGGCGGTGCTGCGCGCGACGCTGAACTCGGTCGCCGCCCAGCGCTGCGGCGAGTGGGAGCTGTGCCTGGTCAACGACGCCTCGAAAGCACCGCATGTGGGCGAGATCCTCGAGCGGGCGCAGCGCTCGGACCCGCGGATCAAGGTCCGCCGGCGCGAGTCCAACGGCGGCATCGTCGCCGCCTCCAACGACGCCCTGGCGATGGCGAAGGGGGAGTTCGTCGCCCTGCTCGACCATGACGACGAGCTGCACCGCGACGCCCTCGCGGCGGTGGAGAAGGCGATCGCGAACGCTCCCGAAGCCGACTACGTCTACACCGACGAAGACAAGATCGACGCGTCCGGGCGCCGCTCCAACCCCTTCTTCAAGCCCGACTGGTCGCCCGAGCGGATGCGGACCCAGATGTACACCTGCCACCTGAGCGTGCTGCGGCGCTCGCTGGTCGAACAGGTCGGCGGCTTCGACCCCGAGCTCGAGGGCTCCCAGGACTGGGACCTGGTGCTGAAGGTGACCGAGAGGGCACGGACGGTCCTGCACGTGCCCAAGGTCCTCTACCATTGGCGCACGCTGGAGACCTCGGCCGCCGGCGGCGGCGAGGGGGCGAAGCCGTGGGCGTTCGAGGCCGGCGCGCGGGCCGTGCAGGCGCACTGCGAGCGGATCGGCCTGCCGGCGCGGGTCGAGCGCGACCCGGCCGACGCCGGCGTCTACCACCTGCTGCCGGCGCTGGACGCTCAGCCGCCGGTCAGCATCGTGATCCCGACCGCGGGCACCTCGCGCGAGGTGCGCTACGAGACGATCGTCCTCGTCGAGCACTGCCTGCGCAGCATCGTCGAGGCCTCGACCTATGAGAACTACGAGCTCGTCGTCGTTCCCGACGAGGGCGTCGACCCGGCGGTGCTGGCCGGGTTGGAGGAGATCGCCGGCGAGCGTCTGCGCTTCGTTCCCTACGCGGAGCCGTTCAACTTCTCGGCAAAGATCGACCTCGGCGCCACCCACAGCGAGGGCGAGCATCTGCTGCTGCTCAACGACGACATCGAGGTCGCCACCCCGGACTGGATCGAGCGCATGGTGATGTACTCCGGGATGGAGGGCATCGGCGCCGTCGGCGGCCGCTTGGTCTGGGAGGACGGGCGCCTGCAGCACGTCGGCGTGAGCTTCGAAGGCGGCCTGCCGGGCCACCCCTACCGCGGCTTCGCCGGCGACTTCCCCGGCTACTCCAACAACGTCCGCATCGCCCGCAACTGCCTCGCCGTGACCGGCGCCTGCCTGATGACGCGGCGAGAGCTCTTCGAGGAGCTGGGCGGCTTCACCGCCGAGCTTCCGGTCAACTACAACGACGCCGACTACTGCCTGAAGGTGCACGCGAGCGGCCGACGAATCGTCTACGACCCCGACCTGGCGATGTACCACTTCGAGTCCTCCAGCCGCTCCTCCGAGGTCGAGGAGTGGGAGAAGGAGTGGCTGCGGAAGCGCTGGGGGGCGAGCATCCCCCGAGACCCCTATTCCAACCCCAACCTGAAGCGCGGCGAGCCGCGGCTGGGCGCCATGCTGAGGTCGGTGCTGCCCCTGCCCCGGCTGCCGCGCATCCACCGGGAGGTGGCCTGACTTGAACTACGAGCGGCTCTACGCCTACCGCTTCCGCGACATCGACCAGCACGCGAGGATCGCCGTCTGGAAGGAGATCGGACCGCACGTCCACGGGCTGATGGGAAGCCCGAGCAAGGTGCTGGACCCGGCGGCGGGCCGCGGAGAGTTCATCGGCGCGGTGCCGGCGGCGGAGACCTGGGCGGTCAACGAGGTCAGCTACCCCGAGGCGGCGCACAAGCCCGACACCAGGGTGATCGTCTCGCCGATCATGGACGCCGAGCTACCCCCGTCCCACTTCGACGGCGTCTTCGTCTCCAACTTCCTCGAGCACCTGCACGACCAGGAGGCGATCGCCGCCTTCCTCGAAAAGATGCACGGAGCGATGGCGCCCGGTGGGCGGATCGCGATCATGGGCCCCAACTACCGTTACTGCGCCGGCGAGTACTGGGACTGCGCCGATCACTACGTGGCGTTGACCCACGTGGCGATCTCCGAGCACCTCTACGCCGCCGGCTTCGAGCCGGAGCGGATCGTCCCCCGCTACCTCCCCTACTCCTTCCGCGGCATCCTGCCCCCCTCGCGGACCCTGACCCGCCTCTACCTGAGGACGCCACCGGCCTGGCGATTGTTCGGCAAGCAGTTCCTGGTGATCGGCCGGAGCTAGCCAGGGCAGGTCTACATCGCGGTTCTTTGCAATGAGGAGGCAGTTCTTGTAGCTAACATCGCGGTTCTTGTATTCGACGATCGAATCCGGAGAGTCGATCGCCGAGCTGGTCGGCCGGCACGCTGCGGAGCAGCCCGATGCGGTCGCAATCGAGGACGGAGAGCGACAGCTCACCTACGCCGAGCTGAACCGCGCCGCCGGTCGGATCGCCACGGCGCTGCGCTCGAAGGGAGTCGAGAACGAGGAGCCGGTCGCCGTATGCCTGCCCAGGTCCTGGCTGGCCGTCTGCTCGTGTCTGGGCGTTCTGCGTGCCGGCGCCGCCTACGTGCCGCTCGGAGACAACCAGCCTCCGGAGCGCTCGCGGCACATGCTCGAGCGGGCCGGGGCGATTCGGGCGTTGACCGACGCGCGGTCTGCGGCGGCGCTGCCGGAGAGCGTGGAACGGCTCGACG
Source organism: uncultured Solirubrobacterales bacterium (assembly GCA_963702955.1). GTDB lineage: Bacteria > Actinomycetota > Thermoleophilia > Solirubrobacterales > 70-9 > VRUE01. The sequence goes on from OY969774.1 coordinate 1,582,932, forward strand.
CGGGGGCGCTGGCGAACTCCGGCGACGGCACCGCCCCATCGACACCTCCCGGCGGCGACCGCCTCGCCTACGTCCTGTTCACGTCCGGCTCCACCGGCGAGCCGAAGGGTGTCGAGATCACCGACGCGAATCTGACCCACGTGCTGGGTCGGCGGACCGCGCTGTTGCCGAAACCGGAGGACGTCGTGCTCGCCACTGCGCCGATCGAGTTCGACCTCTCCGCGTGGGAGGTATGGGGTGCGCTGACCGTGGGCGCGAGGCTCGTGGTCGCGCCTCCCGGGCGCCCGGACCCGCAGGCAGTCGGCCGCCTGATCGCCGATCGACAGGTGACCTATGCGTTCTTCGCCGCCGGGTTCTTCGAGCAGATCGTGCGAGTGGCGCTTCCGAACCTCGCCGGAATGCGCCTCGTCGCCGCCGGCGGAGACGTGATGCCACCGGATGCCGCAGCAGCGCTCAGGTCGGCGCATCCCTCCGTCCGACTGCTCAATGCCTACGGGCCGACCGAGACCTCGATCGTCGCCTCCTTCCACGAGGTGCGGGAGGTGGACGGAATGCCGCTACCGATCGGCCGTGCTCTGCCCGGATACGAGTTCCACATCCTCGACGCGGACGGGGCTGCGGCCAAGCCGGGCGAGCCCGGCGAGCTGTGGATCGGCGGCCCCGGCGTCGGGCGGGGCTATCGTGGCGACCCGGCGCGAACCGCCGACAGGTTCCGCCCCGATAAGGGGCCTGAGAAACAGAACGCACGCATCTACGGCACCGGGGACATCGTCCGGCAGCGTGAGGACGGGGAGCTGCTCTTCCTCGGCCGCGCAGACGACCAGGTGAAGATTGCCGGTCACCGGGTCGAGCCCGGCGAGGCCGAGCAGGCGCTCGGCGCCCACCCAGATGTGCGCCACGCGGTTGTGGTCGCCCGCGAAGACGTGCCCGGGCACAAGCGGCTCGTCGGCTATGCCGTGCCCGGATCGGGTGCCACACCGACCGCCGAGGAACTCGAGTCCTACCTGAGCGAGCGACTCCCGGCCTTCATGATTCCCAAGCCGATCGTCCTGCTCGATGCGCTTCCGCTCAACGAGCGCGGCAAGGTCGACCGCGCCGCTCTGCCGACTCCGACGCGACGCGGCACGACCGCCGACTCGAGCCCGATCGCCGCGCTGATGGCCGAGGTGCTCGGGCTTGACTCGGTAGGCCCGGAAGAGAACTTCTTCGAACTGGGCGGCACCTCGCTGCTGGCCATCCAGCTCGTCGGCCGGCTGCGCGAGAGACTCGGCGTCGAGGTCGGCATCGGCGCCGTGTTCGAGGCCCCGACCGCCCTCGCGCTCGGGGAACGCCTCGCCACCGAGGGCGGCGAATCGCCCGCCCTGCCACCGCTCGTTCCGGGCGGGGCCGAGACGACGGCGCCGCTCAGCGCCGCTCAGCGCCGCGCCTGGCTCTTCGGCCGGATGCACCCGGAGTCGATCGCCTACCAGACCGCGATGATCTTTCGCTTCGAGGGATCGCTGGACGTGGAATCGCTGCAGGGAGCGCTCGGTGACCTGCTCGAGCGGCACGAGATCCTGCGGACCTCGTTCGTCGAGCGCGAAGGCGAGCCGGTGCAGGCGATCCGCCCCCACTGCGAGGTGCATGTCGATGGGGTCGACCTGCGCGACGCAGGCTCCGACGACTGGGCGCGTCTCGTTCGCGAGCGGGTCAACTCGCATATCGATCCCGGCGAGGCCCCGCTGGTCCGCTGGGCCCTGGCCAGGCTGGGCGAGGAATCGTGGGCGTTGATCCAAGTCGAGCACCATCTGGTCCACGACGGCTGGTCCTTCGCCATCCTCGCCGGAGAGCTGGCCGAGCTCTACTCGGCCCGCGTCGAAGACCGCGCCGCCGAGCTTCCCGCGCCGGCCGCCCAGTTCCAGGACTACGCGCGCTGGGAGCGCCAAGCCCACCGCCGTCCCGCGGTGGAGCGGCAGGTCGAACGGTGGGTGGCCCGGCTCGACCCCGAACCGCCACTGCTGGATCTGCCGGGTGCTCGACCGAGGCCAGGCCGCGAGTCGTTCACCGGCGGTACCGTGCGGCACCGACTCGACCGGGGGCTGGTGGAAAGACTGCGCAATCTGGCGATCGAGAATCGCGTCACCCTGTTCATGGTCACGCTGGCGGCGTTCCTGGCTCAGCTCCACCGGTACTCCGGCCGAGCCGACCTGCAGATCGGCTCGGGCGTCGCCAACCGACGCGACCCCACGGCCGAGCGGTTGATCGGCATGGTGGTCAACACCGTCGCGTTGCGCTGCAATCTCGGCGGCGACCCGAGCGTATCCGAGCTGCTCGAAAGAGTGCGAGCGGTCGCTCTGGAGGCCTACGCGGACGGCGACGCCCCATTCGACCGGGTGGTCAAGGCGATCGGACCGCGGCGCGATCCAAGCCGCTCACCGCTGATCCAGGCGCTCTTCTCCTTCCACGACGCGCCGCGGACGACCGAGCGCTGGGCGGGATTGCAAACTCGTGTGGTCCAGGCGATTCCCAACGGCAGCGCCAAGGCCGACCTCAACGTGATCGGAATCGCGGAGGGCGAGGGTGAGCTGACCTTCCTCTGGGAGCACTCGGACCTGCTCGACGACGCCGGCGCCGACCGGCTCGCCGGCCACCACCTGCGGCTGCTCGAACAGTTCGCCGAGCGGCCGCAGGCGCGGCTGTCCGAGCTGGAGCTGACGACCGCTGCCGAGCAGAGGGCGATCGACGCCTGGAACGCGACGCCACGCTCCTACGACCGCCGGGCGACGATCCCCTCGCTCGTCGCAGCACAGGCCCGTCGCTGCCCGGAAGCGATCGCCGTGGTCGACGGCACCGGCGGGCTCGCCTACCGCGACCTGGTCGAGCGCGCCGATGCGATAGCCGGCTCGCTGAAGCGCCACGGAGCGCAGCCCGGCGACCGCGTCGGAGTCCTGCTCGACCGATCGGCGGCTTCGGTCGCGGCGCAGCTCGGAATCCTCGCCGCCGGCGCCGCGTACGTCCCGCTCGATCCCCTCCATCCGGCTGCCCGCATCTCCCGCATCCTTGCCGACGCCGGCGCCGGGACGGTCCTCACCGACGAGAGCCATCGCAGCCACCTGCCGGTTGGGGTCGCCGCGCTGGACGTGGCCGAGGCCGCCGCCGGGGATCCGGCCGAGGCCGCGGCCACCGGGCCGGAGGACCTCGCCTACCTGATCTACACCTCCGGCTCGACCGGCGAGCCGAAGGGCGTCGAGGTCACCCACCGCAACGTCGTCCGCCTGGTCGACCGGCCCGACTACGCCGAGCTAGGCGCCGGCGCCGTGATGCTGCACGCGGCATCGCCGGCCTTCGACGCGGCCACCCTCGAGATCTGGGGGCCGCTTGCCAACGGCGGCACGGTCGCCTGTCTCGGCGAGCAGCCCGATCCGGACTCGATCGCCACGGCGATCGAGCGGCACGGCGTGACGACGCTCTGGCTGACCGCCGGGCTGTTCCATCAGGTCGTCGACCTGAGGCCGGACTGCTTGGCCTCGGTCCTTCAGCTGCTGTCCGGGGGCGACGTGCTCTCGCCCGATCATGTGCAGCGCGCTCTGCAGGCACTGCCGCCGGGCGCCCGCCTCACCAACGGCTACGGGCCGACGGAGAGCACGACCTTCGCCACCACGCACGACCTTCGTCCCGGCGACCCGGTCGATGGCCCGGTGCCGATCGGGCTTCCGATCCAGGGAACCTCCTGCCAGGTGCTCGATCCGGCGGGCCACGAGGCTCCGATCGGCGTGCCCGGCGAGCTGGCGATCGGCGGCGACGCCGTCGCCAGAGGCTACCGCAACGACCCGGAGCTGACCGCCGCGCGCTTCGTGCCCGACCCCGGCCGATCGGGAGAGCGACGCTACCTGACCGGGGACCGGGTTCGGCGGCGTGCCGACGGGCCGCTCGAGTTCCTCGGGCGGGTCGACCGCCAGGTCAAGGTGCGCGGAGTCCGGGTCGAGCCCGCCGAGGTGGAGGAGGCGATGCGCGCCCACAGCGCGGTCGCCGATATCGCCGTCGTCCCCTTCGAGCGGGCGCCGGGCGACATCGCGCTAGCCGCCTACGTGGTCGCCAAGCCGAGCGCGCAGGATCCGCCCGCGGAGGAGCTGCGCGCTCATTCGCTCGGCCGACTGCCGTCGGCGATGGTCCCCACCGCGTGGGTGACGCTGCCGGAGCTGCCGTTGACGGCCAACGGGAAGCTGGACCGCAAGCGCCTTCCGGCCCCCGGTCGCGAGCACCTGGTGCGCGACCCGGGTGGCGCGCCAGCTCGCGGCAAGCTCGAGCGGCGGATCGTCGGGTGCTTCGAGGAGGTGCTCGGGGTCGCGCCGGTCGGGGCCGAGGACGACTTCTTCGCCCTCGGCGGCCACTCGCTGCTCGCGGTCTCGCTCTTCGCCGAGCTGGAACGCATCCGCGGCGGACGCCGGCTCCCCCTGGCGACGATCTTCGAGGCACCGACCCCCCGCGCCCTGGCCACCCGCTTGGAGAGCGGCAGCGCCTCGCGGTGGGACAACCTGGTTCCCCTGAAGCCGGACGGGACCCGACCGCCACTCTTCGTCGTCGCGGCGGGTGACGGCAACATCGTCGGCTTCGGTCCGCTGGCTCGCCGGCTCTCGGCCGAGCAGCCGCTCTACGCGCTGCAGCCGAGCGGCCTCGACGGGCGCCATCCGCTCGACGCGGGAATCGACGCGATGGCCGCCCGCTACCTGACGGCGCTGCGCGAGGTCCAGCCCCATGGCCCCTATCTGCTGGCCGGGCGATGCAACGGCGCGACCGCCGCCTACGAGATGGCGCAGCGGCTACGAATGGAAGGCGAGCATGTGGCGCTACTGGCTTCGATCGACTCCGGCCCGCCGCCGGCCGGACCGGCCGAGCTGGCCCCCGGCATCCCCTATGACCCGATCATGGAGTCCGCCTGGCTGCGGGCACGACAGGCCGGAACGGAGGCGCTCGATCCCTCCCGGCCGAAAGGGCCGGGCCAGCTCGCCACCTGGCTCGCTGCTCCGGTCGCGCCCGGCGTCTCGCGCTACCTCCACGAGGCCTGGCACTGGCGGGACGACCTGCGGCGGGCATGGCCGGATCCGCTTGGCGTCGACGCCGCTGCGGTGGCCGAGTGGGGTTGGGACCACGGCCCGCGAGAGCTCGACCTCGAGCGCTCCCTGCTGCTACCGCGACCGGCACGCGAGGAACCGCTGCCCGAGCGCCTGCGGCGAAGCCGGGCACGGGGAAAGCGCATTGCCCGCGAACTCGCGACCGAGGCGCAGCGTACCGCCCTCGACCTCGCCGAACGCCGGCTCGAGAGGCCGCTTCCGCATGCCCGCGAGCGGCTCGATCGCCGGGTTCTCGCGGTCGCGAAACGCGCTCGCCGCAGCTACCGCGCCGAGCCGTGGCCGGGAAGGGTCCTCCTCATAACCTCGCCCGAGTTCGAAGCCAAGCCCACCTACGCCGCTTGGGAGTTACGCGCCCTCGGCGGCGTCGATCGGCGTCCACTGCCGGTGGGGCACGTCGAGATGCTGCGCGAGCCCGGCGCCGGCCTGCTGGCCCGCTGTCTAGAGGACCGCATCGCGGAGGCACTGGCCTCGTGAACTGCGTTGACATCTGGGAGGTGGCGCTCGATCGGCGCCCGTCCGAGCCGGCGCTGCGCCGGGTTCTCTCCCATTACCTGGACGAGGCCCCGGCGCGAATCGAGTTTCGGATCGGCAGCCACGGCAAGCCGGCGCTCGCCGACCCCGAGGCCGACCTGCGCTTCAACCTCAGCCACTCGGGGGAGACGGCCCTGATCGCCGTCACCCGGGGAAACGAGGTCGGGATCGACATCGAGGAACGCAGGGACGAGCGCAACTTCCTCCGGCTCGCCGAGCTGGGGCTGGGCGAGAGCGACGCCGCCAGGGTGCGCGACGCTCCCCCCGCCCACCGAGCCGACGCCTTCTACGCGGCATGGGTTCGCCACGAGGCAGTGGTGAAGTGCCTGGGCACCGGACTCGGGCGACCGCTCCCCGAGTCGCCGTCCGTTTCCGTTTGCGCGCTCGACGCCGGGGCGAAGCACGCCGCCGCCCTCGCCATCGCCGCCCCGGATGTCCCTCCTGTGCGCCGACGCATCCTCGCACCGCACTGATCGCCAACCGCGAGGACTGGCCGAGGTCGCCTCGGTACCGAACGCTATGCTGCCCGCGTGCCAAACGCGCCCGCCTGGAAAGGTCGCGCGGCTGGGGGCAGACAAGGCACTCGCGCTCTTGTCATCGGCAGCGGCTTCATCGGTTCGCACGTCGTCGCCGCGCTGGCCGCCGCAGATCGGCCGCCTGTCGTGCTGACCCGCTCGCGTCCCGCGAGCTCGGTCGTCGCTGCGATCGACCCCGACGACCTCCACCTCGGCGATGCCGCCGACCCCGAGGCGATCGAGGCGGCGCTGGCCGGAGTCGGTGAGGTCTTCTACTGCGCCGGCGGCCTCCTGCCGGCCGCCTCCGAGCAGGATCCCGAGCGCGACGCCGAGCTGACCCTGAAGCCGCTGCGCGCCGTGTTGGCGGCGCTGCGCTCCCGGCCCGAGACGCAGCTCGCCTACATCTCCTCCGGTGGCACCGTCTACGGCCAGCCCGAGAGCCTGCCGGTCCCCGAGAACGCGCCGACCCGGCCGCTCGGCTCCTACGGGCGCCTGCACCTGGCCTGCGAGGAGGAGATCGAGCGGCAGTGCGACGAGCACGGCCTGCGGACCCGCATCCTGCGCTGCTCGACGGTCTACGGCGAGAACCAGCAGCCCGATCGCGGCCAGGGCGCCGTCGTCACCTTCCTGCACCGGATCGAACACGGCAAGACGATCGACCTCTACGGGGGCGGCAGCACGATCCGCGACTACGTCTACGCCGGCGACGTCGCCGCGGTCGCGACCGACCTGATGGCGAGAGAGGAGGGGCCGCGGGTTCTCAACGTCGCCTCCGAATCCGGCACCTCGCTGCTCGAGCTGCTGCGACTGGCCGAGCAGCAGGTCGGTCGGGCCGCGACGGTGGCGGAGCACCCGGAGCGGGAGTTCGACGTGCACGGCATCTACCTCGACACGACCCTGCTGCGCGAGCTGACGGGCTTCGAGCCGACTCCGCTCGAGACCGGGATCGAGCGCACGCACCGCTGGCTGACGGCGGTCGCCGCGGAGCGGGCGTGAAGAGGCTGCGCCACCTCTGGGCGGCGCTCTACTGGCGCCTGCGGGCGACCCGACGCGTCTGGACTCTGGGGGTCACCCCGAGCATGCCGTTCCTGCCGCCGGGGCCGCTGCCCGGCGGCGCCCATGGCCAGATCGACGAACCCCGCCCCGGGGCCGAGCCGCACCGGGGCACGCTCTACGTCCGCGGCTGGGCCCTGTTCCCCTCCGGCCCGCCGGCCCAGCTCGAGCTCTGGCTGGGCCGGAAGTCGCTCGGGCGCGCGCGGATCGGGCTGGCTCGACCGGACATCGAAGGCCGCACCGGCGACCCGCTCGCCGGCGTCTCCGGCTTCGACATGATGGCCGACCTCAGCGAGCTCGACCTCAAGCCGGGCGAGGCCACCCTGCGGGCGGTCGCGACCAACCCGCACGGCGAGCGGCACGAGCTGCCGCCGATCCCGGTCGAGATCCCCGCCGGCGGCGAAGCAGACCATGACGACGAGCTCGAGCCGCCGGCGCCGCGCACCCCCCTCCCCCCTGCGCGGCGGGGGCGGCAGGTGCTGTTCTGCACGCACCAGCTCAACCTCGGCGGCGCCCAGCTCTACCTGCTCGACCTGCTGCGCGAGTTGGTCGAGGGGGGCTCGATTCAGCCGACCGTGGTCAGCGCCCTCGACGGCATCCTCCGCGAGGAGCTGGAAGGACTCGGCATCCCCGTCCACATCTCCAGCCTGGCGCCGCTCGACGACCTCAGCTCGCACATCGGCCGGGTCGAGGAGCTGGCCGTCTGGGCCGAAGGCCGCGACTTCGAGGCGGTCTTCGTCAACACCGCGACCGCGTTCTCCTTCCCCGGCGCCGAGGCGGCCGCCGTGCTCGACATCCCCGCCGTCTGGGCGATCCACGAGAGCTTTCCCCCGGCGGTGCTCTGGAGCAACCTCGACCCGCGGATCAGGCAGCGGGCCGAAGTGGCCCTCTCCGGGGCGGCGCTGGCGATCTTCGAGGCCGACGCCACCCGCCGCCTCTTCGAGCCGCCATTGCGGGAGGGACGGGGGATGGTGCTCCCTTACGGCCTCGACTTCGGGCCGATCGAAGCCGCCCGCGCCGAATTCGACCAGGCCGTCGCGCGCCGCGAGGCCGGCATCCCCGAGGACGCCGAGGTGATCCTCTGCGTCGGCACGATCGAGCCGCGCAAGGCGCAGCTGCCGCTGGCGCAGGCGTTCGGCTCGATCGCCGCGGCCCACCCGCGGGCCAGGCTCGTCTTCGTCGGCGCCCGCGACGATCAGGACTCCGAGGCGCTGGCCGACTTCGTCGCCGCGAGCGGGCTCGGCGAGCGGGTCGACCTGGTCCCGGTCACCCCCGACGTCCACCCCTGGTACCAGCTCGCCGACCTGCTGGTCTGCGCCTCCGACATCGAGTCGCTGCCGCGCACGGTGCTCGAGGCGATGGCCTTCGAGACGCCGGTCCTGGCGACGAACGTGTTCGGCTTGCCGGAGCTGATCGACGACGGCGAGACCGGCTGGCTCTGCGAGCCGCGCGACATGCCGGCCCTGGCGGCGGCGCTCGGCCGGGCGCTCGACTCCTCGCCGGAGGAGCGGCGGCGGATCGGCCGCGCCTCGCGGGAGCTGGTGATGCGCCGCCACGACCTGCCGGCCTACGGGCGCCGGATCGCCGAGCTGCTCGCCAAGGTCGCCGCCGGCAAGACTCCGACCGCCGCCGATGCGACTGCCGGCTAGCGAACGCGCCCGCTGGGCACTAGCCGTCGCCGCCGGGACCCTCGTCCTGGTCGGGATCAACCTCTGGTGGGTTCTGACCTACCGCCAAGGGTTTCCGCTCAACGTCGATGAGGCGGGCTACACCTCGATCGCCCTGACCGACCACCTCGGCTTCCACACCGGCGGCCTGCACGGCTGGTGGTCGGCGTTCCAGAGCCAGACCCCGAACGCGCCGCTGCTGCCGCTGATCACCTCCGCCCTGATGATCGTCAAGGCCAGCATCATGGACGGATTCGTCGTCCTGATCGGCTTTTTCGCCCTGCTCGTCTTTGCCGCCTACGGCATCGGCGAACGGCTCGCCGGGCCGCGACTGGGGGCGCTGGCGGCGCTGGCCGTCGGTACCAGCGAGGGGGCGCTGTTGTTCAGCCGCGAATACATCTTCGCACTGCCTACCGCGGCGCTGATGTCGTGCGCCGTCTACGCGCTGCTGCGCAGCGAGCGAATGCGCTCCCGGCACTGGGCGGTCGCCTGTGGAGCGGCGATCGGGTTGATGCTCCTGGCGCGGACGATGGCCGTCGCCTTCCTTCCGGGGCTGCTGGTCGCAGCGCTGATCGGGATGCTGGCGATCGAACGCGACGACCTCCGGCGCCGCTTCCTCAACCTCGGCCTCGGCGCGCTTGCCGCGGTCCTCGTCGCCGCCACCTGGTATTTCCACAACCTCGAACCCGTCTGGGAATACCTGACCAGCTTCGGCTACGGCAAGCAGGCCTCCTACTACGGCGCCAACCACTCGACCGTCTCCTGGGGCCGCTTCAAAGCGGTCGCCGAAACGGTGGTCCACGACGACCTGCTGGTCCCGCTCGCGGTGCTGGTGCTGCTCGGCCTGATCGCGCTGCTGGCGGTTGCCGTTCGGCGGGTGGCGGCGACCGGCGACCGGCGCGGGGAACTGCTGCGCCTGGCCGCGTCGGGCCCGTTCGCGGTCGGCCTCGTCTTCGCCGCCGGCTTCGCCGCACTGATGACCTCGCGCAACGGCGGCAGCGGCTTCTCGCTGCCCCTCTCGATGCTGCTGCCGCCGCTGGCGGTCGTCGCGCTGCGCTTCTACCGAATCGCCGCGGCCCCGGTGGCGGTGCTCGTGGCGGCGATCGGCGCGCTCAACCTCGCCGCCACCTCCAGCCTCTGGGAAGGGTTGGCAAAGCCGCACAACCTCTCGACCCCCGTCTTCGGCTACCAGCCCTGGATCAACGGCACCCCGCGCCCGGTCAACGCGATCCGCGCTCAGGTGCCCGGACCTGACACCAGGTTCGTCAACCGCGACCTCGGTTGGCCCGAGGCCGACGAGAGGGTCGCCCGGGTGCTGCTGCGCAGGATCTACGCCGGCGGACTGCTCTCAGGCGTGGTCGCCTTCTCCTCCCGCCACCGGGCAATCAGCTCCAACAGCGTCGAGCTGGCGTTGCTGCTGCACCAAGAAACCTCGATCCCCTTCACCCAACTCGAAGCCGAACCTGACGACACGGTCGCCAACTACGTGAAGCAGTTGAGGGATATCGAACACGGCCCGCCGGGGATGCTGCTGACGATGAACCGCAACACCGACGACTTCCCGCCGCTGGTCACGCAGAGCAAGGCGGAAGCGGCGGCGCGGAAGGTCGGCTTTCACCGGGTCTGGGCGACGACCCTGCCGGACGGGCGCAGGCTCAGGCTTTGGGTGCGGCCCTCCCAACCGGCGCCCGCCGCCGCTCCCGCACCCGGTAGTCGCCGCGGCTCAGCGTCGCCTCCAGCCAGACATAGAGCACGATGAACAGGTAGCGACTGCCCATCTCTTTCATCGCCAGCTTCGCCTCGCCGCTGGTGCGGTTGGTCCAGGAGGTCGGGACCACCTCGTAGCTGTGGCCGCGGACGATCGCCTTCAGCGGCATCTCGACGGTCAGGTTGAAGTGCTTGGAGAGCAACGGCGAGATCGTCTCGATCACCTCGCGCCGGTAGCCCTTGAAGGCGTTGGTGGTGTCGTTGTAGCGGTGGCGGAAGAGGACGCGGATGAACTGGTTGGCGAGCCGGTTGATCGCCAGCTTCAGCGGTGGGTAGTCGTGGACCTGGGCGCCGGGGACGAAGCGCGAGCCGAAGGCGCAGTCCCAGCCGTCCTCGAGCAGGCGGTGGTAGCGGACGACGTCCTCGGGGTCGTCGGAGGCGTCGGCCATCGCGATCACCACGGCGTCGCCCTCGAACAGGTCGAGGCCGGCGCGGATCGCCATCCCGAAGCCCTTCTCGTAGTGCGAGGGGACGCAGCGGACGCGCGGGTTGCGGACGGCGATCGCCGCGACGACCGCGGCGGTGCGGTCGCTGCTGCCGTCGTCGACGACCAGCACCTCGTGGTCGATCTCCTCCCGCGCCAGCGCCGCCGCAATCCCCTCGACCGTGCCGCCGACCGAGCCCTCCTCGTTCTGCGCCGGGATCACGACCGAGAGCTTCATGCCGGGGCGGCGGTCCAGCGCTCGGCGTTCTGCTCGTGCATCTCGGTCAGGATCTGCTCGATCCCGTAGCGCGGCGACCAGTCCGGGTAGTCGGCTTCGAACGGCGCCAGGTCGGAGATCCACCAGCGGTGGTCGCCGATCCGCGGCTCCTCGCCCATCTCCCACTCGAGCTCGCGGCCGGCGATCCTCTCGCAGGCCTCGATCGCCTCCAGCATCGAGCAGTTGCTGCGGCGGCCACCGCCGACGTTGTAGACGGCGGCCGGGCGCGGCGCCGCGTGGAAGGCGGCGAAGGCGGCGATCAGGTCGGAGCAGTGGATGTTGTCGCGGACCTGCTTGCCCGCGTAGCCGAAGACGGTGTAGGGGGTGCCGGTCACCGTGCACTTCATCAGGTAGGCGAGGAAGCCGTGCAGCTTCGCGCCGGCGTGCTGGGGACCGGTCAGGCAGCCGCCGCGGAAGCAGACGGTCGGCAGCTCGAAATAGCGCCCGTACTCCTGGACCAGCAGGTCGGCGGCCGCCTTGGAGACGCCGAACAGCGAGTGGGTCGAGGAGTCGATCGACATCGTCGTGTCGATGCCCTTGAAGTAGCGGTGGGACTCGGGCAGCTCCAGCCGCTTCTCCAGCTCCTGCAGCGGCAGCCGGTTCGGGGTGTCGCCGTAGACCTTGTTGGTCGAGCAGAAGACGAAGCTGGCCTCGGGCGCGTGGGCGCGGGTCGCCTCGAGCAGGTTGAGGGTGCCGTTGGCGTTGACGCCGAAGTCGGTCTGGGGGTCGCTCGCGGCCCAGTCGTGGGAGGGCTGGGCGGCGGTGTGGACGACCAGCTCGATCTGGCCGGCGCGCTCGCGGAAGATCCGCTCGACCGCGTCGCGGTCGCGGATGTCGGCGCTCTCGACGCGGAGCTCGGGGTGCTCGGCGAGGAGGCGCTCGGTGACGTGCGCGGTAGAGGCCTCGGGACCGAAGAACTCGGCCCGCATGTCGTTCTCGATCCCGACCACGTCGTAGCCCGCGCGGACGAAGTGGGCGACGGCCTCGGAGCCGATCAGCCCGCCCGAGCCGGTGACGATCGCTGTCGGCATCTGCTTTAGCTCCTTTCCCCCGCGGGGACCTCGATCTTCAGCGCCTGCCCGATCCGCTCCTCGTCGGCGGCGATCCAAGCGTCGATGTCGGCGAGGGTCTGGCGGGCGCTGCGTCGCGGTCGCCACTCGTCGAAATCGAACAGCCTGCCGCAATCGGAAAGGTATATCGGCACGTCGCCGGCGCGCGTTTCCGCGACCGGCTCGACCGCCACCTCGTTGCCGCTCAGCTCACGGCACAGCGCCGTCGTCTCCCGCAGCGAGAGCGAGCACTCGCGCCCGCCGCCGACGTTGAAGACCTTGCCGTCCCAGCGCTCCGGCTCGAGCAGCTGGCGCTCGACCAGGTCGACCAGGTCCTCGACGTGGAGCAGGTCGCGGACCTGCTTGCCTTCGCCGCCGAAGCCGATGTAGCGCAGCGGCTGCCGGAAGCGGTGGGAGAGCATCCAGTGGGTGAATACCCCCTGGTCGACCTTGCCCATCTGCCAGGGCCCGGCGATCACCCCGCAGCGGTCGATAACCGCGGGGACGCCGAAGCCCGCCCGGTACTCCTCGATCAGCAGCTCGGCCGCCAGCTTGGTCGCGCCGTAGAGGGTGCGGGCGCCGGCCAGCGGGAAGTCCTCGGCGATTCCCGCCGCCGAGGCGCCGGCGAGGGGCTGCTCGGGCGCCAACTCGAACCGCGTCTCGGCCTCCTCGATCGCCAGCGAGAGCTGCGGCTCGACCGGATAGACGCGGCTGGTCGAGAGGAAGACCAGCTGGGCGCCGGCGCGGCGCGCCAGCTCGAGGCAGTTGTAGGCGCCGACGAGGTTGGTTTGGAACAGGTAGGAGGTGTCGCCGTCGGTCCCCGACATCACCGAGGGCTCGGCCGAGCACTCGACGATCGCCTCGAGCTCGGCGAAGCGCTCGAGGTCGCCCGGCTCGCGGACGTCGCCGCGCACGAACTCGACTCCCGCCTGCTCCAGGCGCGGCAGGTTGAGGTCGGAGCCGCGGCGGTAGAGGTTGTCGAGCGCGACGATCTCCCACTCAGGATGCCGGGAGGCGAGCGAGACGGCCAGGTTCGAGCCGACGAAGCCGGCGCCCCCGGTGATCAGCAATCGCGTCACGTGCGTTTGAAGCGTATGAGAGGCACCCGCCAGATCGCCTCGGCGACGATCGAGCGGTCCATCTTCGAGGAGCCGACCTCGCGGTCGCGGAAGACAATCGGCACCTCGACCACGCGGAAGCCGAGCTGGATCGCCCGGTAGGTCATCTCGATCTGGAAGGCGTAGCCGCGCGATTCGATCGCGTCGAGGTCGATCGCCTCCAGCACCTCGCGGCGAAAGCACTTGAAGCCGCCCGTCAGGTCGCGCACGCCGACGCCGAGGACGAGGCGGGCGTAGGCGCTGCCGCCGCGGCTGATCCCCCGCCGCAGCGCGCTCCATTCGGTCACGCCGCCGCCGTCGACGTAGCGGGAGCCGATCGCCAGGTCGGCCCGCTTGCCGGCTTCCAGCAGACGCGGCAGGTAGGCGGGGTCGTGGGAGAAGTCGGAGTCCATCTCGACCACGTAGCCGGCGCCCTGCCCGAGCGCCTGCCGGAAGCCGGCGATGTAGGCGGGGCCGAGGCCTTCCTTGCGCTCCCTGTGCAGCACGCTCACCCGCTCGTCCGCGGCGGCGAGCCGGTCGGCGATCTCGCCGGTCCCGTCGGGGGAGTTGTCGTCGACGATCAGGATCCTGGCCGACGCCGGAAGCTTGTCGCGCACCGCCCCGACGAAGCGCTCGACGTTCCCCGCCTCGTTGTAGGTGGGCAGCACGAGCCACGCCGGGCCCCGTTCCTCGTGCGACATGGCGGCGATGCTATTCGTCCAACCTGAGGGTCGGCTCAACGCCGGCGACTACGGCCGCGGCTGCCCGCCCGTGATCCGGACGAAGGCATGCCAGGCCGCCTTCGGCCTCAGGCCCTTGCCGGCTTGAAAGAGGCCGACCGAGTCGCAGAAGTTGCAGGAGTCGGGGAGGTCCTTCCAGGAGAACCAGTAGGCGCCCTTGAGGTCGAGGCGCCGGCGGTTCTCGAGCAGGAAGTCGTAGGAGTCGCGCAGCTCGCGGACCTGGCCCTGGACTCCCTGCTCGAAGGCGTCCTGCTGGAAGTTGTTTTTCGAGCCCCAGCCCATCTCGGTGATGTAGAGGCCGGCGCCGGGATCGTGGTTTTCGAGCATCGTTTCGCGCATGCCTTCGGTCATTTCCTCCAGCGATTCGGCGTCGACCGCGTACGGATGCAGGGCGACGGCGTCGAAGTCGGCCTTGATTCCCGGCACCCGGTAGAGCGCGGCGAGGAACTTGACGGCCGGCATGCCGCGGCTGCCGCCCTGGTCGGGTTCGCCGAACAGGCCGGTGAGCAGCACGTCGGCACCCGGATCGACGGACTTGACCGCGCCGTGGGCCAGCTTCAGCGTTTCCGCGTAGCGCTGGGGAGAGACCGGGAAGGCGAAGTAGAAGAAGTTCGCCTCGTTCCAGATCTGCCAGGTGCGGATCGGCATCTTCGGCAGCGGCTCGGCGCTGCCGGCACGGTGTTCGCGCCAGAAGCTGCCGCTCGGCCCGTACCGTTCCACGGCGGCGCGGACGAAGGCGACCCAGGCGGCGCGCTGGCGTTCGTCGGCGACCGGCAGCGCGGTCGGCTTGCTCGCCAGCCAGGCCGGGGTGCCGTAGAGGAAGGGCAGCACGGTGAGCCGCTGCTTCGCCGCGGTGGCGACGACTTCGTCGATTCCGCTCCAGAGGTAGCCGCTCCTGGCGGTCGGCTGCACGCCGTTCCAGGGAACCGGCCAGCGCACGCTGCCGATCTTCGCCGCCCGCATGTATTCGACGTCGGTTTCGGTCAGCGCCGTCTGCGGCGCGATGCCGAAGAAGCTGGGCGGGGCGGGCGGGGGCGGCCCGCCGGTTCTCGGCGGGGGCGGCGGGAGCAGGCTTGGGACGTTCTGCGCAGGCGGCGCCGTACCGGCGGCGTACGCCGCCGAGGCGACCAGCGCGGCGGCGACGGCCAGGGCTATTGCGATCTTGGCGAGTCTCATCGAGGTGCTCAGTAGGAGCCGCCCAGCTTACGGTGGTCCCAGGTCGCAACCCGCAGCGGCTTGAACTGGATCGCAGCCCGCTTCGGGGCCTGGGCTTCGAGCGCCGCTTTGGCGTCGCCCTCGACCAAGGAGATCCCCTCCGCGTAGCGGACGGTCAGCTCCTCTGCGAACCCGATCACGGTTCCGAAGTCGCGGTGGATCGCCGCCTCGGCCTCGATCATCGCGCCGCGCAGCTCGCCGTACTCATGGCCGGTCTCGACCAGCACGGTGGCCCGCGGATCGCGTTCCAGGTTCCGCACCTTCTGCGATTTCGCATAGGTCCAGATCCAGACCTCGCCCTGGCGCGGCACGAACCAGAGCGGCATCGAGTGCGGCCAGCCGCGCGGGCCGAGCGAGGAGACGACGGCGATCCGCTCCCCCTCGAGCAGCTCGCGCAGCTCCGCGTCGCTGAGCGTTATCTGGTCGCGGCGACTCATCCCGGCGGGACTCTATGCGGCGGGCTGGAACGCGCGGCGGTATGCGGTAGGCGTGGTGCCGGTCGCCCGCCGGAAGTGCTCGCGCAGCGAGGCGGCGGTGCCGAAGCCGGCGCGCCAAGCGACGGCGTCGACCGGCAGGTCGGTCTCCTCGAGCAGGCGCCGCGCCTCCAGCACCCGGCGCGAGAGCAGCCACTGCAGCGGCGTCGTCCCGGTCTCCTCACGAAAGCGGCGGGCGAAGGTGCGCGGGCTGACCCCGGCGTGCCGTGCCATCGCGGCGACGTCGAGCGGCTCGGCCAGCCGCTCGAGCGCCCAGCCGCGGGTCGACTCCAGCGATCCCGCCGGTTGCGCCGGCGCTCGCGCGATGAACTGCGCCTGACCGCCCTCGCGATGCGGGGCGGCGACCATGTGGCGGGCGACCCGGTCGCCGGCCGCGGCGCCGAAGTCCTTGCGGACGACGTGCAGGCAGAGGTCGATGCCGGCGCTGAGCCCGGCCGAGGTCATCACGTCCCCCTCGTCGACATAGAGCGCCGCCGGGTCGACCTCGATCGCCGGGAAGCGGGCCTCGAGCTGCTCGGCGAACGCCCAGTGGGTCGTCGCCCGGCGACCGTCGAGCAACCCCGCGTGGGCGAGGGCGAAGGCGCCGGTGCAGACCGAGATCGTCCGGGCGCCCCGCTCCGCCGCGACCCGCAGCGCCTCCAGCGCCTCGTCGGGGGGCGGCTCGAAGACCGCGAAGTAGCCGGGAACGACGACCGTGTCGGCAGCGGCCAGCGCGCCGAGATCGTGCTCGGGCGTCAGCGTGAAGCCGGTCGTCGTCCGCACCTCGGACGCCCCCGGCGAGCAGGTCGCGAACTCGTACAGCGGCTCCCCGCCTGGCCTCGCGGCCGAGTTGAAGACCTGGGCCGGCGCGCTGAGGTCGAAGGCGACGAGGCCGTCGAGGCAGAGGGCGACCACCCGGTGCATGGCAGAAATCTATCGAACATTGGCATTCCTGCCTCTCGACATGCGGGGCCGGGGAGGCGAAGATCGCGGCATGCGGATAGCGATCCTCCTGTTCGAGAAGCTCGCGGCCCAGGACGCGGTCGGCCCCTACGAGGCCTTTCGCTGCGTGCCGGGCTGGGAGGTCGACTTCGTCGGCCTGCGGACCGGCGAGGTGCGCGCCGAAGGCGGGCTCGGGATGAGCGTCAACCGCACGCTCGGGGAGACCGCCGGCGTCGACGTCGTCCTCGTCCCCGGCGGTCGCGGCAGCGACGATCTGCTCGAAGACGAGACCGTGCTCTCCTGGCTGCGCGAGATCGACAAGGCGACCAAATGGACCGTCTCGGTCTGCACCGGCGCCCTCCTGCTCGGCGCCGCCGGCCTCCTCGACGGCAAGCGGGCGACCTCCAACTGGCTCGCCCTCGACGACCTGCGCCGCTACGGCGCCGACCCGGTCGGCGGCCGCTGGGTCGAGGACGGCAAGACGATCACCGCCGCCGGCGTCACCGCGGGCATCGACATGGCCCTGCACCTGATCTCGCGCGAGGCCGGCCCCGAGGTCGCCCAGGCGGTTCAGCTCGGGATCGAGTACGACCCCGATCCGCCCTTCGACTGCGGCTCGCCGCAGAAGGCGCCGCAGGCGATCGTCGACCTGGTCACCGCGACAAGCCGCGCCCGGGCGTCAGGGTGACGCCGCGGCCCTTGCTGCCGCCGGGGATCGCCACCAGCAGCTGAGCACGCAGCTCGGTGGCGCCACGGGTGAGCAGGCGCCCGCGACTGCCGAGGCGGACCGAGAAGGGGTGCGAGGCGCCGCCGGGCAGCTCGAAGGTCCGCCGCGCGAGCTGCGCCCGGACCGGAGTGAACCTGACGACGCGCCGGCGCCCGCGCCGCACCACGTGCCTCACCCGCACCTGGCCGCGCAGCAGGATCTGGCCGGGGCAGCTCGTCCCGGCCGGCCACTGGCAGCGGACGTTGACCCAGATCGCCTTCTCTCGCAGCCTGATGCCGGAGACGACGATCGGGACCTGGATGCCGACCGTGCGGCAGCCGAGCGCCCGTTCGGAGCCCGCGACGCCCAGCGCGTAGACGCAGACGCGCTGCCTGCCACTCGCGGCGACCGGGAAGGTCGCTTCGAAGCCGTGGGCCGGCCCGGCCGAACGGTGGGCGAGCGCGACGTCGGAGCGGCTCTGGGAGGCGATCGGACCGAGTTCGTACGGCGCTCCGTGCGCCCCTTCCCCGCCGCCGACGTAGGCGCGGATCGCCAGCGGCTGCGTCGGCAGGCTCGGGTCGAAGGCCCAGCCGGAGATCGTCACCTGGCCGGCCAGCGGCGCGGCGACCGAGTCGAGGTGCCCCTTCGGTTCGGCCCCGGGCAGGGCGGCGGCGCCGGTCGCGCCTTCGACGTAGTCGTTGTCGATGTTGATCGTCACGCCGCCGTAGGTCTCGTCGTGGCCGCCGCGGTACTGGTGGATCCGATGGCCGCTCCAGGTGCCGGGGGGGACGTAGGGGTCCGTGGCCGGGCTGCCGTTCCAGTTGGCGCTCCAGAGCTCGTCCGGCTCGAGGTAGCCGCTGCCGAGCTTGGCGGCGAGGTCGGCGATTCCCGAGGCGCCGCTGCTGTAGACGCCGGCGGAATAGCCGAGCGCGTGCAGCCGGCTCGTCCAGGCGGTGAGGAAGTTCAGCGTCGCGCTGCTGGCCGAGCCGCCGGTCGAGTAGCTCTCCATGTCGAAGTAGATCGGGCTGCCGGGGCCGATCGCCACCGCGCGCGCCTGTTCGACCGCGTCGTTCGCCTCGGCGACCCCCTGCGAGGCCGCGGCGGCGGCGCTCAGCTTGGCGCAGGAGCCGCAGCTGCTGGTCGGCGCCTGCAGGCCGACGTAGGTCGGGATCAGGTGCCAGCCGGCGGCGACCTGTTCGGAGACCCAGCTCGCGGTCAGGTTGGGCTGCGAGCAACCGCGATTCTCACCGCCGATGTAGACGCCGATCGCCCGGTAGGGAGAGCCGCCCCAGGCCGACATTTCGCGCTTCGAGGGCGTTGCGCAGGCGTCGAAGCCGAGCCCCGTGAAGGCCGACGCCGCGGAGATCTGGGCGGGCGGGACGCGGCTCGCCCGAGCGCGCTCGCGCGCGGCGCGGACACCGGCGCCGGGATCGACGAGGATCGCCCGCCGCCGCCCGATCGCGTTGGCCGGACAGTCCTGACTCGCCCCCGGTCTGCCCAGGTACACCGCGCGCCGATCGAGTCGCACGCAGGCGTGCGGGTGCGCGGCGAGCCGGACGACCGGCCAGCCGTCGGGCACCCGAACCGCCTCGCCACGGAAGTGGACGGTCTGAGCTCCGGCGCCGGCGGGGAGGCCGGCAATCGCGGCCAGCAGGACGACGAGCGCCGGAAGGCATGGGGAAACGCGCCGCATCTACCCCCCAACCATGCCAACCCGCAAACGTTTCGGCCCCCTCCCAACCCGTCTCGCAAGAAGACGTGCCGTCTATTCGGTGCCACATGGGGTCTCGAATAGGCGGCACGTCCTGGGAGATCAGGCGGGGACTAGGTCGAGCTCGCGCCAGGGGCCCTCGCCGGCCATCGGCTGGGTGCGGCCCTCCAGCCAGTCGGCTTGGAGGTCGTCGTAGTGCGGGCTGGCGGGGTGGCCGGACTGGCCGGTGAACATCTGCCAGCGGCTGCGAGCCGGGTCGGTCGGGTCGGCGACCATCCGCCAGCTCGGCGCCCAGACGGCCTTGTAGGGGTCGTTGGGGTCGTAGGCGATCTGGCTGACCGTCTCCTGGGCGCCGCCGGCGCGGAGGCTGCGGTTGAGCAGCCGGCGCAGCAGCGGGTTGGCCTCGCCCAGCGGGTGCGGGAACTCCATCTCGTGGATGCGTCCCCAGCGCCAGGCCTCGGGGTCGGGCCCGAAGCGCTCGCCGAGGTCGTCGAGCGCGCCGGCCAGCGCTTCGAGGACCAGCTCGTCCCAGGGCCGGCCGATCAGCTCCTCGTCGCCCTCCTCCCAGAGCTTCATCAGGTGCGAGTGCCAGCGCCAGGGCGAGGTGACGTGCGGGGTGAAGCCGTTGTCGGCGCGGTCGAGCCAGCGCTCGCTGAGGTCGCGGTCGCCGATCGCCGCACGCGCCACCTCGCGGGCGAGGCGCAGGAGGAAGGCCTGATAGATCGTGCCGGCGATCGAGTCGGGGTCGAGCCGGCCGTCCCAGCTGCGCAGGCGCTCGACCGCGCTGACCTCGCGCTGACCCTCGGGGCTGAGCCGGCCCAGCCGCCGTGCCGCCTCCAGGCCGGGGATCGAGAGGTTGTCGGACTGCATCGCCTCGAAGTCGTCGACGTCGTGCTCGTCGCTCGCCCGCAGCAGCTGCTCGATCCGCCGGGCGCGGAAGCCGTCGAGCCAGTCGCTGGTGATGTGGTGCGGGTAGTCGTCGCCGACGATCCGGTTGTTGGCGGTGACGAGGAAGCCGCTCTCGGGGTCGACGACCTCCGGCAGCTCGTCGTAGGGGACCTCCCCCTCCCACTCGAACTCGCCGTCCCAGCCCGGCTTCGGCAGGTCCGGGCAGCCACCGCGCCGCAGCGGCAGGCGGCCGATCAGCTTGTAGCCGATCGAGCCGTGGCGGTCGCCCCAGATCAGGTTCGAGGCGGGCGAGATGTGGCCCTCGAGCTTGGCGACCAGCTCCGGGCCGGAGCCGATCTCGTGCAGCTCGAACATCCCCTTGAAGGCGGTCGGGCTGTCGAGCGCGAGCCAACGCAGGGCGAGCGGCTCGCCCTCGTCGGCGCCGAGCGCGTCGTTGACCAGCGGGCCGTGGTGGGTGAGGCGGACGTCGAGCAGCTCGGGAGCGTCGCGTCCCTTCACCGCGATCTCCTCGCGCACCAGCTCCAGCGGCTGCCACTCGCCCTCGAACAGGTAGCGCTCGCCCTCGACCTTCTCGACGAAGAGGTCCTGGACGTCGGCCATCACGTTGGTGAAGGTCCAGCAGACGTCGTTGTTCTGGCCCATGTAGACGCCCGGCATCCCCGGCAGCGAGGCGCCGCGGACGAAGCGGTCGCCGAGGGTGAGGCCGACCTGGTACCAGATGCCGGGCATGCTCTGCGGCAGATGCGGATCGCCGGCGACGAGCGGCGAGCCGGTCGCGGAGAGGGTGCCGCTGACCGCCCAGTTGTTGGAGCCGCTCGCCTCGGCGGCCATGCCGACCGAACGGCGCACCGCGTCGATCTGCTCGGCCAGGGCGAGGCCGTCGCCCGACCACGCTTCCTGGGTGACGACCGGGTTGTCCGCCGGATAGCCGGGGTCGAGCTTGGCCGCCAGCTCCGGGCCGAGGGCGCGGGTCATGTCGGCGCGCAGCAGCTCCTTCTCCCAGTTGGTCGAGAGGCCGAAGGCGAGCAGCTTGCCGAGGCCGAGGATGTCGGCCGGCCGCCAGGGCTCGAAGTCGAGCCGCAGCAGCTGCATCTCGAACGGCCGCGCCCGGGCGCTCGCCGCCGCCGCGTTGACCCCCTCGCAGAAGCGCTCCAGCAGGCCGCGCAGCTCGGGGTCGAGCGCCTCCTCCTCGCGCAGCGCCACACGCCGCATCCCCAACGTCCGCATCAGCCGGTCGACCGGCAGTCCCTCCTCGCCGGCGAACTCGGAGACCCGGCCGCAGACGACACGGCGGTAGAAGTCCATCTGCCAGAGCCGGTCCTGCCCATGACAGAAGCCCTCGGCGAAGTAGAGATCGGCATGGTGCTCGGCCTCGATGTGCGGCACCCCCCACCGATCCCGCCGCACCCGCACCGGCGCCTCGAGCCCGGGCAACGCGATCGTCCCCTTCTGCTTCGGCAGCGGCCGCCGGGCGAGAAAGTGCCACGTGGCGGCGGCCGAGGCGGCCGCAAGTCCCGTGCCCGCAGCACTCGCCAGCAATCCCGTCCGCATGGCGCTCCCGCCCTTCATCGCACCAGGGTACTGGCCGGCTGGCCAGGGTTGCTTCCGGTGCGCAGCCGCTACGGCGTCAGTCCAGCCGGAAGGCGCCCTTCCGCCTCGAGCTTCTGCAGGTGCGCCTCCATCACCAGCGCGGCGGCGGGGCGCACCTCGGCCGGGACGTCGTCCCAGACCTCCGCGAGGAGCTCCTCGCGCGAGCGTTCGCCCCGCTCCAGGGCGGCGAGCAGGCGGCGCTCGCGCATCTCGCGGTGCTCGACGTACTCGGCCAGCTTCGCCGCGGGGTCGGCGACCCACGGACCGTGGCCAGGGCAGATCAACTCCAGCGGCTCGGCCTGGAGCAGCCGCAGCGAGTCCATGTAGGCGGCGAGCGAGCCGCCGTCGGGCGGGACGAAGGTCGAGCCCTCGCCGAGCACCAGGTCGCCGCTGAAGCAGACGCCGTCGGCGGTCAGCAGGCAGACGTGGTCGGCGGCGTGGCCCGGGGTGGCGAGCGCCCGTAGGCCACCATGTTCCTGCCCGTTGACGGGCAGGACGACCTCGGGGCGTGGCCCCTCCCGCTCCGCGAGCGCCGCCAACGTCTCCGCCCCATCGGCATGATCTCCATGCGAGTGGGTCAGCAGAACGACCCCGATCCCGCCGCGCTGCTCGCCTGCCGCACGCACAGCCTCCAAGTGCCCGGCATCGTCCGGCCCGGGATCGATCACCGCACAAGGCCCCGACCCATATAGGTAGGTGTTCGTCCCCCCCAGCGTCATCGGCCCGGGATTAGGCGCCACGATCCGTGCAATCTCGGGGTGCCCTGGAGCATCCCCTATCTCAACTGTCGATTTCATGACCCCATAGGGTCATGAAATCGCCATTCGGCCACATCGGTCAGTCCGCGACCTCGGCGGCAATCGCGCGACGCGCCTCCTCGGGCTCGAGCACGACCAGGTCGCCGGCACCGCGCAGTATCTCCCGCACCAGCCAAGAGGTCCCCGCATAAGGAAGCTCGACGACGACCGCGCCGTCGGCCAGCTCCTCGACCACGGTCCGCTCCTCGCGCAGCCAGCGGGCCCGCTCGGGCGAGACCCAGACGCGGGCGACCTGCGCGGTCGGCACCTCGCCGTCGGTCATCCAGCCCTCGACCCCGGCCAGCTCTTCGACCTCGGGCCGCGGCTCGAACGTCTCCTCGGTCGCCGTCGCCTCCTTGACCCGGTCGAGCTTGAAGTGGCGGATGCCGCCTTTGGTCAGGTCGTAGCACTCCGCGTACCAGCCCTCGCGGCCGTTCTCCAGCCGGTAGGGCTCGACCCGGCGCTTGGTGAACTGGTCCTCGTTCTCCTTGTAGTACTGGATCTCCAGCACCCGGCGGGCGCCGATCGCCTCGTTGACCGCGCGCGCCACCTCGACGTCGCCGCCGCTGCCGGAGGCGATCTCCAGCCCCTCCTCGGAGGGATCGTGGCCGAGCGCCGCGACGATCTTCTCGCGGGCGCTCTGCAGGCCGCCCTGCGGCAGGTGGTCGCCGAACAGGTCGATCGCCGCGACCAGCGCCTTCGCCTCCAGCGGCAGCAGCCGCGCCGGGCGGGCGAAGTTGTCGCCGTAGGGCTCGGAGTTGACCGCGACCTCGTCGCCCTGGATTTCGGCGTAGAGGACGTAGGTGCCGCCGCCGAAGTTGACGACGTTGAGCAGGTCGATGTCCTCCTGCAGCTCCTCCCCGGTCAGTTCCAGCCGGTCGCGCAGCTCGGAGACGCGCAGCCGCTCGCCGCGCTTGGCGGAGTCGATCAGGAGGCCGGCGAGGGTGACCAGGCGGGCGAAGCGCTCGGGCCGGATCGCCGCCTCGCCGCGCCCGTTGGCCCGCGGCCGCCGCGGCGCCTCGCGCAGCGGCCGCTCGACCGTCTTCGCCGGCTCGAATCCGTTCTCGTGGCGGGCGTGGAGCGTCCCCAGCCGGCCCTCGGCCTCCTCGCGCAGCTCCGCGGGCCCCAGCACCTCGGCGTTCTGGCGCCAGCGCAGGACCCAGGCGATCAGCTCGCGCGGCGACGCGTAGGGGGTCTCGAAGACAGAGCCCTTGCCCGGCGCCCCGTCGGACTTCTTCGCCGGGCGCAGCTCGCCGAAGCCACAGAAGTCGCGTTCGATCAGCCAGGCGATCCGGTCGCGGACGAAGATCTTCGCGGTGCCGCGGATCTCGCCCAGCTGCCAGTCGGCCCGCTGGCCGTAGTCGCGGCGATCGAAGTCCTCCGGAGGCGAGAAATCGTGCTCGGCCTTGGAGGCGTAGCCGACCTTGCCCTGGATCCGCGAGAGGCGGAAGACGCGGACCGCGTCGCGCTCGTGCGAGTGGCCGATCAGGTAGAACTGGCCCGAGCGGAAGACCAGGTGGAAGGGGTTGACCTTGCGCTTCTCGGTCTCGTCGCGCTCCATCGTGTAGTAGGTGAACTCGATCGTCTTGCGGCGCGAGATCGCCGTCTCGATCTTCGAGAGGCGCTGCGAGAGGTCGCGACCCCCCGCCGACGCGGTCATCGCCATCTCGACCGGCGCCCGGTCTCCCTCGCTGATCGGGTTCGGATGGCCCCAGGCGACCTGCTGCAGCGCGAGCCGCAGCGGCTCGGCGTAGGCGAAGCCGCCGTCGGTCAGCAGCGAGAGCGCCGTGCTCAGCGAGGCCAGCTCGTCGTCGGCGAACTCGATCGGATCGAGGTAGAAGTTCTCCGGCGGCAGCGAGTAGAGCTCCGCCTCGAAGAAGCCCTCGCCCGGTTTCTCGACCCCGAGATGGATGCCGAGGCTCTCCAGCTCGGCGCGGTCGGCGTAGAAGCGGCGCGCGAAGGCGTCGTCGTTCATGTCGCTGTAGCCCTCGACCTCGCGCTTGATCTCCAGGGCCGAGACCGGCCTCCCCTGGGCCATCAGGAAGGAGATCAGCGAGAGCTGGCGGATCAGCTTCTCGGTGTCCTTTGCCACGAGTCGCAGGATAGTGAGGGAGCCCTGTCCGGCCTCCCGCCCATGCGGCCGGAAACCCGCATTTTGCGGTCCGGCCGGGGTTCCGCCGGACGCTCAGGCTGCGGCGCGCTCGCCGAAGTAGGCCGAGCCGGACAACGCCCGGTCGAAGGCCGACCAGGACTCGCCGGCCGGCAGCTCGCGCTCCAACCGGTCGAAGCTGCCGAGCCGGCCGCCGAGGTTGTCGATCATGTGGACGAGCACCGCCTCGCGGGTCGCCGGCAGCACCGGCGAGCCGTGCTCGAGCGAGCCGTGGTGGCTGAGGATGATGTGGAGGACCGCCTGGGCGAGCGAGGGGTCGAAGCCGGGGATCTCCTCGATCTCGCGGCGCACCGTGTAGTAGCCGAGCGGGATCTCGCCCTGCAGGCGGCCGGCGTCGGTGAGGTCGATCGCGATCGGGTTGTCGTTGTAGGCCTCGGTCTTGCCGATGTCGTGCAGCAGCGCACCGGCGACCGCGACCTCGCGGTCGATCCCGGGGAAGAAGTTGGCCGCGGCGCTGACCGCCTGCGCGACCGAGACCGTGTGCTCGAGCAGCCCGTGCCGATAGGCCTGGTGGTAGACCTTCGCCGCCGGCGCGTCGCGAAAGCGGGACCAGATCGCCGCCCGCTCGCCGAAGAAGCGGTCGAGCAGCTCGCGCAGCTGCGGCTCCTGCACCGTTTCCAGCAGCTGGCGCAGTTTGCCCTCGAGCTGCTCGAGGGAGGCCTCCGACTCGGCCGCCAGGTCCGCCTGGTCGTACTCGCCGGCGCCGGCCTCGCGCAGCTCGGCGAGCTTGATCTTCGCCCCCCAGCGCTCGCTGACCTCGAACAGGCCGTCGACGAAGACCGCCGTACCGGGCGCCGCCATGGCGTAGAGCGCCTCGGCGTCCTCCCAGGCGACCGCCTCGACGGCGCCGCTGGAGTCGCACAGCCGCAGCCGCAGCCAGGGCTCGCCGTTGCGCTTGCGACGCAGCTCGCGCTCGCGCACCGCGTAGACGCCGCTGAGGTGCCGGCCGTCCTCGAGGTCGCGCAACGGCACCCTCGCCGGGGCCAGGCTGTCGATCTGCGTCTGCTCCGCCATCGCCCAACCCAAGTTAGGGACGGGCGCGGACGGTTTTCGGCGCGCCGCTACGGCGGCGGCTCGGCGAGCCGCAGGCCGCCGTGGAGGTGGCCGTCGGGACCGCTGATCCGCAGCGCCGGGACCGTCTCCGCGGTCAGCAACCCGGTCTCGGCGGTCAGCTCGTCGGCGATCCGGTACCAGCGCTCGCTGCGCGAGGGCAGGTTGACGGCGACGGTGAGGATCGGCACGTGGCGGCGCAGCGCCAGCAGGCGGTCGCCGTGCGGGGCATGGTCGCCGTGGTAGCCCCAGACGCCGCGCAGCGCCGTGGCGCCGGCGGCGCCCTCCGCGCGCAGGCGGCGGATCAGCTCCAGGTGGAGGGCGCGGCCGCGGTGCTCGGAGCGCTCCGAGCAGTAGACGGTCAGCTTGGTCCAGAGCCCGAGGCCGGAGGCGTCGCGGTCGGGCAGCGGGCGGGGGCGAGCCAGCGAGCGGCCGTCGCGCTTGCAGACCCGGATCGCCTCCAGGGTGGCGAGCGGGCGCTCGGTCGAGCCTTCCAGCTCGGCGAGGGTGGCGGCAATCCGCTCGCGCTCGCCGACGGCGATCACCATCGCCGGCACCGCAGCGTTGGCGGCGAAGAAGCCGGCCCGGCGGCGCTGGCCGCGCTCGGTGCCGTCGACGCCGAGCAGCACCGTCGCCCCGGCGACCCCGTGGCGGTGCAGCGCCGCGACCACGGCGACGTGGGCCGGGGCGCCGCCGATGCGCCGGCGGCGACCGACGTAGACGGTCAGCTTCACCTCCTCGTGCGGCTCGCTCGCCGGGCCGTGGCCGGCGGCGGCGAAGCGGGCGCGCTCCAAGGTGAGGAGGCCGTCGCCGGCCATCTCGACCAGCTCGGGGACGACCGCCTCGATCCGCTCGCGGCTGTCGACCGCGACGGCGACCAGCGGCAGGTCCTCGGAGAGCGAGAGTAGGCGGTCGGTCTGCAGGCGCTGCCCGGCCCCGAACCCCTCGGCCCCGCGCAGGAGGACGCTGGTCGCCAGCGCGCGGCGCTCGAACAGGTCGAGGATCGCGGCCGAGAGGAAGCGGCCGTCGTGGCGGTCGTGCTCGCCGAAGTAGAAGCTGAGCTTGAGGGCCTCGCCCGCCGGCGCCGGGCTTTTCACAGCACGCCCCCGAGCCAGTGGCCGAGCGTCAGCGCCAGCAGCCCGGCCGTCAGCGAGAGGCCGATGTTGAGCCAGAGCAGCGTCGCCCGCCCCGCCTCGCCGAGCCGCTGCGACTCGAACATCCAGGTCGAGAAGGTGGTGTAGGAGCCGAGGGCGCCGCCGGCGACGACGATCAGCGCGGTGCCGTGCAGCGCCGCGCCGGCGACGATGCCGAGCAGCGCCGCGCCACTGAGGTTGACGGCGAGGGTGCCGACCGGAAAGGGACCGGCCGCGCCCTCGGCCAGCGCCGCGTCGAGGAGGAAGCGGGCCAGCGCGCCGGCGCCGCCCAGCAGGGCGACCGCGATCCAGGCCGCGGCGCTCACCGCACGATCCTCGTCCGCCGCACCGCGGCGGTGGCGAAGTGGACGCAGGCGAAGCCGCCGGCCAGGGTCGCGGCGGCGTAGGCGGCGGCGAGCCCGAGATGGCCGCCGTCGAGCATCCCGAACAGCTCGAGCTGGACGGTGGAGAAGGTGGTCAGCGCGCCGCAGAACCCGGTGCCGAGCAGCGGCCGCCGGTAGCTCGACGGCGGCAGCCGCTCCTGCAGCCGGGTGACGAAGTAGCCGAGCAGCAGCGCCCCGGCCATGTTGGCGGCGAAGGTCGCCCAGGGCCAGCTGTCGGCGCCGTGCGGCGCCAGCTGCGCCAGTCCGACCCGGGCCAGCGCCCCGGCGACGCCGCCGACGTAGATCGCCAGCAGCTCGCGGCCGTCGAGTCGGGGCAGTCTCATTGGGCGATCTCCTATCAGCGTCGCTGGACGTGGATAGGGACCGTCAGCGGACCGAGCCGCGGTTATGAAGGAGCGAGCCCCATCGCTCAGCCGGAGATCTTACGACGGCTTCGCCGCCGCCCGTGCAATAACGCCGTCGATCGTCCGCCGGACCGCCTCGAGCCGCTCGCCGCCCACCGCCAGGTCGGCGACCCGACGGCGCAACTCGTCCGGATCGGCCAGACCGTGGCGAATGGCCTCCTCAGCGAACTCCCAATCGCGCTCGCGCCCGGCCACGCACTTCGAGATCAGCAGATCGTGCACCTCCAGGCACAGTCCGGTGGCCCCGCCGGTGTTCTCGTTGCTGATCGACACCAACCGGCTCTCCCAGCCGCTCGGCAGCGTCGCGGTCTCCGGACCGACCGCGTGGGCGAAGTAGCCGTAGGTGGAGTCGAAGTAGGAGCCGTCGCCTAGGCTGCCGTCTATCTCTACGGCTCTCTCGGGGTGGTTGCGCGGATAGACGTCCGCCTCGCGCGAGACGAGTAGAGAGGCCGGCGCGTCAGGGAACTGGCCGAGGATCGCCTGGCCGCCGATCACCACGATCTCGTCGTCTTCGACAATTGCGGCGGCCGCTCGGATGACGTGCTCGAGCTCTGCGCGCCGCATCGTCGCTCAGCGATTCGCCTCGATGATGCAGCGGCGCTCCTGCTCGTTGAGAACGCCGGCGAAGGGGCTGTTCTGACGCAGGTCACGACCCTCCGGGGTGTCTGCCCTGATCTCATCGGCAATCTCCTCGCGGGAACCGGCGAGCAGCTCGCGCCAACGTTCCGCGTAACGGGGATCGAGGTGTCCGTCGGCGACGAGACCCTCGATGCGGTGACGCGCGTCCTCGAGCGTCGTCTCGTCCAAGCGTTCGGCGACGACGGCATGGTAGGCGCGACTGCGGCGCTCGACCGTCTTGTGGCCGACCGCCGGTCGAGGAGGATCGGGCACCGAACTCGGTTCCCCGCGACCCAGCCCCGCCGCCGCCTCGTGGCGTGCGGTGAGCGCAGCGCCGAGTAAGTGTCGATGCCGTCCTTCCCCCAGCAACCTGTCGATCGCCTCGCGCAGCTCGACCACGAACTGCCGGGGCACCTCGCGACGCCCGGCCGGGGTGACCACGATCGGGATCTGCCCCCCCGCCACCCACCGGTCAAACGCCGTCTGACTGACTCCGAGGATTCGCGCCGCTCGCGACCGCGAAAAGGTCGGACCGAGACGAGCCTCTAATTCACGGCGCACCGGCGCGATGTCGACAGCCGCCCCGGGTAGTCGCTCGACACGGCGGAGCCTGACGATGCCATCGACCAGCCTCGTACTTTCGGCGACGCTTGCCATGGCGAAATTGTAGCGACCTATATTGAGAAATTCACGTGAAAAGTCTCAACATAGAGTTAGCCCGGATCAGCGCACGAGCACGCCCCAGCACAGGGCGGGCGTCGCGTAGGAGCCGTCCTCCTGGCGGAATGGGGCGACGCTCTCCTCGATCGCCTCGCGCGTCGCCTGGCGCTCCTCCTCCGACAGGGCCTCTATCGCGCGCGCAAGCGGGCCGGCGATCCGGATCAGCACGTCCCAGAAGTCGTCGAAGTCGGCATAGCGGAAGTCGAAGGCGATCTCCTCCAGCTCGGGTTCGCCGAAGCCGGCGCCGGCGACCAGGGCGCGGATGCGGTCGGGGTCGGCCATCGCGAAGATCCCCGGCGCGCCCGGCTCGGGCGGCGGCAGGTGGCCGCGCTGGACGAGCGTCATCGCCGGCAGGGCGGCCCAGGGGTTGCGCTCGGGCGAAGCCCAGACGGCGAAGGCGAGCGGGCCGCCGTCGCGCAGCACCCGCCGCGTCTCGCTCAGCGCCGCCGCCGGATCGGCCATCAGCATGTAGCCCCAGCGGCAGACCACGGCGCCGACGCTGTCGTCGTCGAGGTCCATCCGCTCCGCGTCCAACACCCGGTACTCGACGTTGGTCAGCCCCAGGCCGTCGCCGATCCGGCGCGCGGCGGCGACCATCTCGGGCGCGAAGTCGGTGGAGATGACGCGTCCGCCGTCACCCACCTGCCTCGCCGCCCGAAAGCCCAGATCCCCCGGCCCGGCGGCGATGTCGAGGACGAGTTGCCCCGGCTGCAGGTCGGCCTTCTCGACGATCCACTCGTTGACCCGGCCGGTGACAGCGGCCATCCACTCGTTGCGCTCCTCCCAGCCCGGCGCCATCTTCCCCCAGGTCTCGAGGCTCTGCTCGCGGTAGGCGTCGCGGTCGATGTCCATAGCCATCCTCCGTTCGTAGCTCTTTCCCGTGCGACGGTAACGGCTCAGGCCTTTGTGCGAAAGTCCCCGCCGATGAGGCTCTGCCGCTTCGCAAAGCCCGACGGAACCGCCGCGCTCGGGATCGTCGAGGGCGAGGAGGTCGTCAACCTCTCCGCCGCCGATCTGCCGGCCGAACCCGCGGCGGCGCTGGACGCGGTCGGCCCGGACGGCCTCGAAAAGGCGGCGGCCGGCGCCCCTCGCCTCCCCCTCGACGAGGCGACCCTGCTCGCCCCGGCGACGCCGCGCAAGTATCTGGCGATCGCGCTCAACTACCGCGACCACATCGAGGAGATGGGCATGGAGGCGCCGGAGGTGCCGGTCTTCTTCAACAAGCAGGTGACCTGCGTGGTCGGCCCCGGCGCCGGCGTCCACATGCCGAAGGTCTCGACCTTCCTCGACTACGAGGCCGAGCTGGCGCTGGTGATCGGCAAGCGCTGCCGCCACGTGCCGCCCGAGCGGGCGCACGAGGTCATCGCCGGCTACACCTGCGCCGACGACGTCAGCGTCCGCGATTGGCAGGGACGGGCGCAGACGATGACGATCGGCAAGTCGTTCGACACCCACGGACCGCTGGGCCCGTGGCTGGTCACCGCCGACGAGCTCGGCGACCCGCACGACCTGGCGATCCGCTGCTACGTCGGCGACGAGCTGCGCCAGGACGCCCGCACCAGCGCCATGGTCTTCGACTGCTTCCAGCAGGTCAGCCACCTCTCGGAAGCGTTCACGCTCGAGCCCGGGGATGTGATCGCCACCGGCACCCCGGCCGGCGTCGGCCTCGGCCGCCAGCCGGTCCGCGACAACCTGCTGCACGTCGGTCAGACCGTGAAAGTCGAGATCGAGGGGATCGGCGAGCTGGTCAACACGGTGGTCGCAGAGCCCGACGGATTCGTCGCGGGCGGCTGAGTCGTGCTGACCGGACGAGTCGAGCGCTGGCGAGACGAGGGCGCGGTGGAGGAGGTGCTCGGCCGCAGGCTGTTCGTGCGCCGGCGCGGTGGCGGCGAGGGCGTGCTGCTGCTCTACCTGCACGGCTTCCCGTCCAGCTCCTACGACTGGCGGGAGCTGCTCGCGCTGCGCTCCCCGGGAGAGGCGAGCATCGCCTTCGACTTCCTCGGCTTCGGCCTCTCCGAGAAGCCGCGCGACCACGTCTACACGCTCGCCTGGCAGGCCGACGCCGCCGAGGAGCTGGTCCGCCGCGCCGGCTCGCCGCCGGTCTTCGTCGTCGGCCACGACATGGGCACCTCGGTCGCCACCGAGCTGATGGCCCGCGACCTGCGCGGCGAGCTGAGCCTGAACCTGAACGGCGCGCTGCTGTTCAACGGCAGCATGCTGCTGCACCTGGCCAAGCCGACGCTGGGCCAGAACCTGCTGCGCAGCCGGCTCGGGCCGATGTTCGCGCGGCTGACCAGCGAGCGCGGCTTCCGCGCCCAGTTCAGCCGCGTCTTCTCCGCCGGGCACCCGCTCAGCCCCGAGGAGGCGGCGGACCAGTGGTCGCTGCTGGCGCACGACGGCGGCCGGCGCATCGCCCACCTGACGATCCACTACATGGCCGAGCGCGAACGCTTCACCGACCGCTGGCACGGGGCGCTGCGCGACTGGCCGGGCGCGCTGACCCTCGCCTGGGGCCTGCGGGACCCGGTCGCCCGGACCGAGGTCCTCGAGGGACTCCGCGCCCTGCGCCCCGGCGTCGAGGCGATCGAGCTGCCCGACGCCGGCCACTACCCGCAGATCGAACGGCCCGACCTGATTTCGGCCGCGCTGGACCGGGCGCTGGAGGCCGCGCAGCGGTGACGACCCACCCCCGCGTCGAGCTGCTCTGGTGGTCGGGCTGCCCGAGCTGGGAGGAGGCGATCCGCCTCGTGCGCGAGCAGATGCAGGCGGCGGGGCTGGATCCGGACGAGCTCGAGGTGCGCGAGGTGCGCAGCGACGAGGAGGCCGCGCGCGAGCGCTTCGTCGGCTCGCCGACGATCCGCGTCGAACGGCCGCGACATCGTCGATCCCGGCGAGGAGCCCCCGAGCCTGATCTGCCGGATCTACCGGCTGCGCGACGGCAGGATCTCGGCCCTGCCCGACCCCGCCGACGTGCGCGACGCCCTCCAGCCGGCAGACGCCGCTCGCTAGCGTAGAGCGCAGCGACCGTCGACGAAGGAGGCTGAGTGATGACCGTGGACGAGATCGGGATCGCGATCGGCGACGCCGCTCCGGCGCTGGCGCTGCCCGACACGGAGGGCAACGAGACGACGCTGCCGGCGCCGGGCGAAGCGCGGGCGACGGTGGTCCTCTGGACCTGCAACCACTGCCCCTACGCGCTCGCCTGGCACGACCGGCTGACCGCGGCGGCGCGCGAGTACGCCGGGCGCGGCGTGCGCTTCATCGCCGTCAACTCGAACGACCCCGAGCGCTACCCGGCCGACTCGCCGGAGGCGATGGCCGAGCGCTACGACGCGGAGGAGTGGGGCATGCCCTACGTCCACGACGCGAGCCAGGAGGTGGCGAGGGCCTACGGCGCCCGCACCACCCCCGACCTGTTCGTCTTCGACGCCGAGCTGCGCCTGCGCTACCGCGGCGCCCCCGACGCCGACCACCAGGATCCCGCCCAGGGCGCCGCCTGGCTGCGCTCGGCCCTGGAGGCGATCCTCAGCGGCTCCGAGCCCGAACCGGCCGAGACCGAGCCGATCGGCTGCTCGATCAAGTGGCGCCCCTGAATCGGCGGTCCGCTCAGTCGAGCCCGTGCGGGTGCAGGTGGTCCTCGGCCATCCGCTTGAGGCCGACGCGGTCGATCTTGCCGGTCGGATTGAGCGGCATCTCGTCGAGGAAGACGACCTCCTCGGGCGCCTTGTAGCCGACCCGGTCGCGGCAGAAGACGATCAGGTCGGCGCTCGACGGCGGGGGCACCCCGGGGCGCAGGGTCACGTAGGCGCGCACGTTCTCGCCGTGGACGGCGTCGTGGATCCCGACCACGCCGGCGAGGTCGACGTCCGGGTGCTCGGCCAGCGCCCCCTCGACCTCGAGCGGGCTGATGTTGGAGCCGTCGTGGACGATCACCTGCTTCTTGCGCCCGAAGAACCAGAGGTAGCCGTCCTCGTCGGCGCGGGCGAGGTCGCCGGAGTCGAGCCACTCGTCGCTGAGGACGGCGGCGGTCGCGTCGGGGGCCTCCCAGTAGCCGACCATCCGGCTGCGCGACCTGAGCCAGACGCGGCCGACCGTGCCGGGCTCAAGCGCTGCGCCGTCCTCGCCGCGGAGGGAGACGCTGAAGCCGCCGATCGGCGGCCCGATCGAGCCCTGCTTGATCGGGCCCGAAGGCGGGTTTAGCGTGGCGAGGCCGACCTCGGTCATGCCGTAGCCCTCGTCGATCGGGAAGCCGGCGAGGGCGGCGAACTCGGTCAGCAGCTCGGTCGAGACCTTGTCGGCGCCGGCGCGGCAGATGCGCAGGCAGGAGAGGTCCTCGGGCTCAAGGTCGTGGTCGCGGATCAGCGCCGCCAGCGCGGCCGGGATCATCGCCAGGATCGTCGGCTGGTGCTCGCGCAGCAGCGGCAGCAGCTCGTGGCTGTCGTAGCTGCGCGCGACGACCACCCGGCCGCCGACCGCGAGCGTGCTGAGCGTCCACAGGAAGGAGCCGATGTGCGACATCGAGGAGCCGGGCAGGAAGACGTCGGTGGGGCCGAGGTCGAAGGCGGAGATCGCGCTGGCCATCATCCAGCGCAGCGTCTCGTTCGAGTGCGTGACGCCCTTGGCGGGCCCGGTGCTGCCGGAGGTGAAGAAGATCGCGGCCGGGCTCGCCGCCTCGGACGGCGTCAGCTCGGCCGGCGGCGCATCGCCGTCGAGGAGCGCCTCGAAGCGCCGCCCCCCCTCCGCCTCGGGCGCTCCGTAGGAGATCGTCCCCAGCGCCAGCTCGCCGACCAGCTCGCTGGCGGCCAGGTCCTCCGTCCGCTCGGCGTGGGCGAGCAGCGCCACCGCGCCGCTCACCTCGAGCGCATGGTCGATCTCGCGGAACGTGTAGCGGTAGTTGAGCGGGGTGACGACCAGGCCGGCCTTGAAGCAGGCGAGGTAATGGATAGCGAGGCCGATCCGGTTCGGCATCAGCGAGGCGATCCGGTCGCCGGGCTCGAGCCCGAGCGCCCGGTAGCCGCAGGCGAGGGCGACGCTCGCGTCCTCCAGCTCGCGCCAGCTCATCCGCCGCTCCGCGGAGACCATGGCCACCTCGTGGGGAGCAGCCGCCAAGCCCGCCCCCAGCAGTTCGTCCAGAGGTGGCGCCGGCGCCTCGAGCGGTGCCCCGTCGATCAGCATCGCGGAGATGCTACGACAGGCGAAAGCGTCGAGAAATGGCGAGGGTGGGAATCGAACCCACGACACCACGATTTTCAGAGCCTCCGAACAATCAGGATGACGGGTCTCGGCGACTGCCGATGGCTTCCAGGGGTTTTGGGTGCCTTTGGGCGACGAGATGTGGGACTGTCGCCCAATGGTTGGTCGAGCGATTGCAGCGGGTGACGGGCGGCTCCCGCCACTCAAACGTCAAGCTCGGCAAAGAACCGCTGAACCACATCGACAGCATCGGCCCGCAGCTCCGTCTCGCCAACCTCGGGCTGAACTTCCAGAGCCTGTTTGGCATATCCGACCGGCCCGCTGTCCGCGGTCCCGACGTAGCGCTCCCGCACCTCCAGGAAGGTCGTCCTCAGTGGATTGAGCTCATCGGCGAGATCGCCGTTGAGCAGGCGATGGGCGGCCTGCTCCGGCCCTCCAGCGCGATTGTGCTGCAGGACGTAGACGAGGTCGTAGTAGTCCTTCGTGGCGGCGCGGATGCGCGCCGCCACGCACTTGGAGAGCAGGTAGCCCTCGAGGCCGGCGAAGCGGGCACGCACGGCGGCCGTGCTGCCATCGGCGAGTTCCCCGGTCAGCTCCTCCCATGCGAAGTCGCGGGCGACATAGCCGGTGCCCCGGAGGTTCTGAGCACTGAGCACTCGGCATCCGGCCGGACGGACGACCTCGCCCTCGCGATAGTCGGGTAGGTCGCAGAGGAACTCGAGCTTCACCGGCACCCCTTCGATCGGGCCACGCCAGCGCCAGCCGCCCTCGCTCGGGTCCGGCTCGAAGTCGAGTTGCTCCAGCGCCCGCTCCACGGCGCCAAGATCGGCATCGAGGTCCACATGGGTGATGAGGAGGACGTCGACGTCGGTAGTGCCGAGGTGCTCCGGCACGAGAGCCTCGTCGCTTGCGAGAACCTCGGGCACCAGGCCGCCGAGCACGACCAGGAAGACGTCCTCGTCCCCGAGGGCGTGCAGGAGCCGTACCAACGCGGTCTCGGCGCGGGCGCGGGTCTCGCGGGAGCGTTGCTCATCCACGAGCGCCATCCCCCTCGGTCGACTCGCCGGAATGCAGCGGATCGATCAGCTCCGCCTTGACGTGGTCGGCTGCATCGCCACCACGGCCGCCGAACGACGAGAGGTCCGCGAACAGGCGCGGGGCGCTCACAACGGGCACGTCCTCGACTCGCCGGGAGAGGGTGAAGATGCGGGCATCGGTCGCCCAGAAGGTAACTCGGCCACCCTCGTCCACCTCGCGCAGACCGGCCTCCTCGATCGCTTCGCTGAGCGGTGCGGCGAAATCGGTGTCCGCGATGTGGATATGCAGGCTGGGCGTCGTGGTCGCAAAGGGGGCAACGAGCTCTAGGCCGGCCCAGCCGCTGATGGCCCAACCCACCGTTCGCTCCAAGACGGGGGCGAGGTCGGTACGCAGGAGCGCCATCGGGTCTTTGGTCGCACGATGGGCGATGCGGGTTGCGCGGGGGGAGTCGGCAACGGCAGCCGACCATGCGGCAAGCAGTCCGTCCGCATCGACGAGCGTCCGCTGCGCGCCGGGTCCACGTGAAGCGCCGTGCTTGACAGTCCAGCCCCGGTCGTCGAATGCCTTGAGGACTTTGGCTGCCTGCGCGTTGGACCAGTCGCTCTCCTCCGCAAGGTCGGCCACGCGCAGCGGACGATCCTCGCGAGCGAGGATCGTCTCCGCAACCGCAATCGCCGACTTCGACCACGAGAAAGAACGCGGCATGCTCCGCCCGGGCCGCTGAGCGAGTTCGCGGATCACGACCAGCCCGTCGGGCCCGACGATGCGGGCCTGGCCGGCTTCGTCAGCCCAGTTGGCGCCGCGCTCCCGCAGCCACTCGATCGCACCGGGAGAGAGGCTCCGTGCGAGAAGGACGGCGTTCTCCGGCCATCGCTCGCCGACCGTGGCGGCCACGCGCCGGACATCCTGCGGCCAGCCCTCGCCGGCCCACTTCGCCTCGATCTCGATCGCCCGGCCATCGCGAGTCCGAACCACGAGATCGGCGCCGCTGTCGCTCGGCGCAGCCTCGACGGTCGCGCCCTCCAGCGCGGATGCAAGGATCTTCTGCCAGCGCTTTTCTATCTCAGGCATGTTTTCTACTTTACCAGTGGAATAGACGTTTAAGTAGAAAACCGCCTGGTCGGGGCAAAGATCTCCGCACTGGGCCACCCGGGTGTAGAGACCTTCATCCGTTGGCCAACCCGAGGCGGGGCCACACGAGTGGGTTTTGGGAAGTTCGAATGGCGAGGGTGGGAATCGAACCCACGACACCACGATTTTCAGTCGCAGGCTTCACCAGGGTTGAAAACCCCGCCTTTGAGGGCCGGAAATGGCTTCACAATGCGAAATCCGGGGATACCTCCATTCGGGATCTAACACCAGGCAAGACGACGCAGATGCCCGCAAATACCGGAAGTTTCGGGTGGGTTTGGGCGACGAGTGTCAACGCCGGTTGAAAACCGGACCACTTCTGCCGGTTGAAAAGTGGACCACCCCCGGCGGTCGCGACGTTGAGCATTGCCCCCCGCTTGAAGGTCGAGAGCCCGCCTGCGGAGACGAGCCCGTAGGGCGAGGCGGAGCAGGCGGGAGCGCTCAGTCCCGTGGCGGCGGAGAGCCCAGGTCCTTGTCGCGCAGGCGGTAGCTGTCGCCCTTCAGCCCGAGGATCTCGGCGTGGTGCACCAGGCGGTCGATCATCGCCGCGGCGACGACTTCGTCGCCGAAGATCTCTCCCCAAGCGCTGAAGGGCTTGTTGGAGGTGACGATCAAAGATGCCCGCTCGTATCTGGCCGAGACCAGGCTGAACATCAGGTTGGCCGCCTCGGGGTCAAACGGGATGTAGCCGACCTCATCGACCACGATCAGCGGCACGAAGCCCAGGCGCCGTAGCTCCTCCTCGAGCTTTCCCGCTCGCTTTGCCTCCCCGAGGCGTGCCACCCACTCCGTCGCGGTGGCGAACTGCACCCGCTGGCCGGCCAGGCAGGCACGGATGCCGAGGGCGATCGCCAGGTGGGTCTTGCCGGTGCCGGGCGGGCCCAACAGGACCACGTTCTCTTTGCCGTGCAGGAAGTCCAGTTGGCCCAGGTGCTCGACCACCTGCTTCTTGACGGTGCGCTGGAAGGTGAAGTCGAACTCCTCCAGGGTCTTCCTCGCCGGGAAGCGCGCGGCCTTGATCCGATTCTCGCCGCCGTGAGACTCCCTGGAGGAGACCTCGGTGGAGAGCACCGCCTCCAGGAATTTCTCGTGTGACCACTCCTCCTCGCGGGCGCGCTCGGCGAGCTTTGGCAGCGCCCGTGCTGCAGCCGGCGTCTTCAACGCCCGGAAGAGGTGGCTGAGCTCCGCCGTCTTGGTCATGCCGGGATCAGCTCGTCATAGCGCGCCAGGGAGCGCAGCTGGACCTCGACCTGGGGCCCGCGGCGGCGAGTGCCGCGCAACTGGTCAAGCAGCTGCTGGTGGGCAGGGTCGGTGAAGGTCAGTTGCTTGGCGAAGGCGCGGCGGTGGGAGGCGACGAGCGCACCGGTGCCCAGCTCTGTCGCGGTGATCTCGCGTTGGGAAGCCCTGACCTCCACGCGGCGCCCCGCCGCCCGCGGGTCCAGCGAGTAGTCGTTGGTGTCGAAGCGCAGGTAGGGCTGCTGGGGCACCCGCATGACGAAGCGGCGATCTGTGTCGGGCATGCGCTCGGGCAGCGCCCGCATCCGCTCGCGCTCTTGCACCAGGCGCTCGGCGGGAACGGCGCGGATGCCGCGGTGAAGGCGGGTGTTGGCGCGCTTTGCGAACCAATCGTCGAGGGTGGCCTGGAAGTGCTCGGGCGAGGCGAAACTGCGGCCCGGTTCGAAGTTGGAGCGCAGGAAGCGGTGCGATCTCTCCAAGATGCCCTTGGACTCCGGATCGGCCGCCTCACAGATAGACCAGCCGACCGGGAGGGCCCCGCAGAAGGCAGCGAAGGCGTCGGTCGGCTTGCCCTTGGGCGCGATCGCCGCCTCGCGGTCCCAGACCACGGTCTCCGGCAGGGCGCCCAGCTTCGCCAGGCAGCGGCCCATGCCCCAGAGGATGTCGGGCGCCTGCTTGGCGAAGATCAGCGCCCCGGCGCCGGCGCGCGAGAAGCCCAGGGCACTCGTGACCACCCAGCCCCGCCTCGTCTGCCCGTGGCCGACGGGGATCTCCTCCCTCGGCTCCCAGAGGTCGAACTGACAGATCTCGGCGGGGCGGTAGACGGTGCGCTGGTAGGTGCGCCTGGGGGCAAAGCGCGGGCGCACTTCGCGTAGGTGGTCGTCGAGGATCGTCTTGCCGCCCTCATAGCCCAGCTCTGCGATTAGCTCGCGGATGCGGGTGCCGGGCATGCGGTGGTCGGAGCGCAGCAGGCGCTCGATCTCCTCCTTGAAGGGGTCGAGCTTGGAGGGCGCCTTCGCCCGGCGGTAGGCCGGCGGGCGCTTCGCGGCGAGGGCACGGCGAATTGTTTCGCGGTGCAGCCCGGTGCGGCGGCGGATCTCTCGAATCGAGACGCCGTCGATGAAGTGCATCCGCCTGATCTCCGCCCAGTGCTCCACGTCGATCACCCGCTCCTCCTCGCCTCGATCTGTTCGATCGGGCGAGCGTCCAGACCCGGCCGGATGGCTCCGGCCCTGCGCCAAGGGGGGTCAGTTTTCGACCGGCGCAGGTGGTCCAGTTTTCAGGCGGCGCCTACAGACGAGATCGGGCTTCATCGCCCAAACGCAGGCGACAGCGACTTGGTCCCCTGAACGACGGAGCCCCAGGGGGATCACCGCCGAAGCGGGAGAGCCTTACCTGGGGCATACGCCAACTAGTCTAGCGCGACCTCTCCAGTTCCCAGGGATCTCCCATGCAGCCATCTCAAGCCAAGAAATGGATCACCGAGGTGCGGTTCGCTCCTTACGTCGTCAAGACCGACGGCGACTACGGCGGGGCCATTGCGCTCTACGTCTGGAACGCCCGCATCTCCGCCGCGATGTTCGAGACGCTGCATCACGTCGAGGTGATCCTGCGCAATGCCGTCGACTCCCAGTTCGCGCCGGTCGAAGCTGACGCGGCACCGCGGGAGACCTGGCTCGAGGACCCGGAGATCCTGAACGATGCCTCCCGGCGCCGAGTCCACGAGACCATCGCGAGGATCTCGCGCGAAGGCAAGGCACCGACCCGCGGACGGATCGTGGCGGGCCTCTCGTTCGGGTTCTGGCGCGCCCTCTTCGACAAGAAGTACGACGGGCTCTGGGTCTCCCATCTGCATCGAGCGTTCCCTGCCGGCGAGGGGAGTCGAGCCGAGGTCGCCACCTTGATGTCGAAGCTCGTCCCCTTCCGCAATCGCCTCGCCCATCACGAGACGATCATGGGGAGACCGATAGGCACCCACTACGAGGAGATGCTCATCCTGGCCGGACTGATCGACCCCGACGCCCGGGTGTGGATCGAGCAGGTATCCCAAGTCCGTGAGGTTCTCGACACGCGCCCGAGCTGACCCGACGGCGCTTAGCGCGTCTGTGCCGGTTGGGCGGAGAACAGGTGAAGCAGGCGCTGCTGAAGCGTCTCCTGCTCGACCTTCCGCCCACTGGCAGCGATGGCTGCCCGTAGATCCTCCAGCGGCCCTGCCCTTCCGTTGAGTTGCGCGAGCTGGTCGCGGTCCCAAACACTGAGGTCCAGCGCCCGCGGGGCTTCGGCGAGGAGTTCCGAAGACATCCCCGTGACCTCAAAATCGATGCCGGTCCGCTTCTGCACGAGAGAGGCAATGCGGATGCCGGCAGGGTCAAGGTCGAAAGCGGCGTGAAAGACAAGGCCGGGCGCCAGGGCAGCCAGGCGCTCGATCAGCTCACACTCGGCCGGCGGCGGACCGCCGGGCACGTGAATGACAATCCAGTTCTGCTCGGCAAGTACCGTCAGCGTCCTGAAAGTCTCGGCATTCTCCACAAGGATCGCGCCGTGGGCCTCGTCGGCAACTGCGAGATCAATCTCGGCTATCGCCGAAGCCCAGATCCCCCCCTCAGGATGTGCCAGGGGTCCTCGAATCCCGAGTTGACGATCAAGGGCGTTGACGACCTCCTCGAACGGCTGACCAATAAGTTCGGCCAGAAGCTCTTTGCGGCGGGGAGTCCAGGCCTTGGTGTGATCTACAAGGCCGGCCAGCTCTCGGGCGCTGGGCTTGAACCCATGCTCGCGAAGGTCGAGGACACGCTCCCCGGCGCGCAACACGAAAGCAAATGAGCGCCAATCAATCCCACTCGGCGGACCGTCGGCTAGCGCAGAGACGATCTGCGGCCGACGCAACTCCTCCTCGAGTTCAGTTCGGAGGACATCGGGGTCGACAAGCCCCAACCACGTACGCATGCTCGGCTCAACGCTGAAGACATCGACGACCCAGCGATCGAGATGCCAGGTGTCCTCGACGATAAGTCCGGCTCGACGGCAGAGATCGTCAAGAATCTCGGTCTCGACGAGAATCGGCGAAAAGTGCACCCCACTCTTGGAGCGCAAGGTTGACCAGCGCCGACGTCCATTGATCCCCTCCCGCAGCACACGCTCGGCCATCGTTGCTCGCTCGTCATCGAGCTTGGCCAGTGCCCCGTCCGGGTCAGGAGGTTCCATCGGAATCCGGGTCCGCCGTAGCGGCTTCGGCGGATAGCGCACACGTTTTAGCTCAAGGGTCCGGTAGCGAATGCCGTCGCGCTCTTCCGAGGTCTCAATCCGCAAGAGCCAACTGTCCCATCTCGGCGTATCGCTCGCCGTCAACCGGCCGACGAGTGAAGATGCGCACGGGCGGAGCGAAGGGCTCGCCTGCAGAGCGAGGATAGAAAGCGAACTGATGATCACACCATTGGAGGCGCCCGGCCTCGGCGTTGGTGGGCGTTGCCAGGATGAACTGGACCCTGTGCTTGAGGGCGTTCATAACCTCGGCCACCGCATCGATGTTGCGGGAGTCGAGGTGAGCAGCGTGCTCGTCCATGATGAGCAGATCGGCCGAGCCTTCGAGCCCCATTGCCGCTAGGAGAATCAACAAAGAGATCTTGGCCCGCTGACCGCTTGAATGGGCCGACGAGCGATATGAGCGCTTGGGCTCGCCTTGAACGTGAGCAACCTTGACATCGATTCCAAACTCGCCCTCGGTCTCTCCGGGGCGCAACTCGATGTCGCCGTCCATGCCAGCCTGATCGCAAACCTCACGGAACCGCTTGGCCAGCAAACCGACGACTTGGCGAATGTGCTGGTCGTATCGCTCTCGCGCTCTCTGGACCTCTGCCGCCACATTGTCGAGATCCTCACGTCAACCTTCGAGCATCTCGCTCACCTCGGTGACCTTTCGCTCCTGGGCATCCTGGTGAGCAAGGATGAGCTCGCTGCGAACCTCCTCGGGGAAGCGCTGATCGTCGGCCAGCCGCTCCGTAACCCGCTCGCCCTCGTGCGTGAGGGTCTCGACCGTTCCAAGCGTGGCTATGTCAACGTCATCTGGGATATCCGGAAGGGCGTCCAGCTCCGCGTCGAGATCCACCAGGCGCCGGTCATAGGTTTCGATCTGAGGGGTACGGGTCCTGACCTCGCGCTCGACGACGACGAGCCTGTCTCGCTGCGCTCCTAATTCGCTCTCGATCCGACCAATCTGACGATCGATCGTCTGCAGCTCCCCAGCCATCCGATCATAGGCTTCGCCTGCATCGGTCAACTTCTTTTCAGCAACGACCAGAGACTCGCGGCGCTCAGCGATATCCTTCGCGGCCGGCACAGCCTGGGCGACCGCGAACGCGGTGCGCTGAGCGGCATCGGCGCGCCGGTGGAGGTCGGGCAAAAGCCCATCAAGTTCCTTCACGCGCGCTTGCGCCGTCGCAAGCCGCGAAGCACGGGCCTGGTGTCCGAGGACGGGGCGCTCCGGCGCACGCAGCGCCGCCCACGTCCGACCCCTTACGACCCCGTCATCGCTGACGCCGGGTTGCCCGAACGGAAGATCGATCTCTGCCAGATAAGCACCGGCCTCATCAAGTCCAGTTGCCCCACCCAGCGCGCCGCCGGCCGTCCCGGTGCCCGCAGCGATGACCGGAAGGCGGTAGCCGCGCTCGCGAGCCATCGCAATCGCCGCGTCGAGGTGCTCGGGGCCAACGACGAGCCCCCAAACACCCTGGCCCAGGACCGCCTCGGCAGCGACGGCCCGCGGAACCTCCAGTTGCTCGGCCACGAGCTCTGACTCAATTCCAGCACCACGCAGCGCTTCACGAAACTCATCAAGCGCGGCGGGCCGGGCCGGCCGGCCGGCCTTCAGATCCGCCACCTCAACGGTTAACTCCTCGCGCTCGCGCTCGGCGGAGGCCAGCTCGTCGCGAGCGCGGGCCGCGATCTCCTGTCGAGCCTCGACTAGGGCATGATCGAGCTCTTCGTCGCCGACAAGCGTGCGCGCCGCGTCAATCAAATCTTGCCGGGCGCTTACCTCGGCTCGTGCGTGTGCACACACCTCGGCGGCGGCGCTGTGTGCGTCGCGGGCTTCGCGATCACTCCTGCGCAGCTGGCTGGCTTGGCCTTCGAGTTCCTTGGCACGGCCCTCCAGCTCGGGGATCGAGTCGCTCAGCTTGGCCTGCTCCTCGCGCATCCTCTCCAGTGCCGCGGCCTGACCCTCGCGCTCGGTGGCGAGCTGGGCTCGAGCCGTGGTCTTGGCGATCCGGGTCGCACTCGGCAAGCCAATTTCCTCGATCCATGACCTTCGCTTGCCTAGTTCGATGAACTCCTCGTGCTGGCGAGCCTGCAGCGTCAAGGCCTTGAGCTGGCTACGTTCCGAGGACAACCGCTCGTTGACATCGTCGTAGTTCCGGCGGGCCTCGACTAGATCGGCCTTCGCCTGCCGGAATTCATCGAGGGTCTCCTGCTTGCCAGTCAGCTCCAAGACACGCCGCAGGAGAGCCTCGGGCGGGCCCTCGATCGTCTTGTCAGTCTCACCCTGCTTGACCGAGATGACCCCCAGCAGCGCTCTTGAAACGCCCGCCCGAGCCAACAGCTCCGTCCACGCGCGGGAGTTCAGCCACTGATTCGCAGTGATCTCGGTGCGAAGAGCGTTGACCTCGGCGTCCAGACCATCCCCGCTGGCACCCCAGACCCGAGCGCCCGGCAGCATCGCGTAGCGTCGCCTACCGTCGCGCGTGACCTCGCAGATCGCCGTGACATGCACACTGGCCTCGCAGCCGCGTCCAGCGGCAGCGAAGAGACGGCCAGTGCGCCCCGGTCCCTCTGGGTTGGCGAAGATGGCCTTGACGAGGGCCCGACTGGCTCGCTTGGCACCTTCCTCCCCGCCACCGTCGTAGATGTAGTCGGCCGGCCGGCGCGAGAGATCCGAGACACCGAACATCAACTTCAGCGCGTCGAGCGACGTGGTCTTGCCTGAGCCGTTGGGACCGGTTGCGACGTTGA
The DNA here is from genome assembly GCA_963702955.1 of uncultured Solirubrobacterales bacterium. Classification (GTDB taxonomy): domain Bacteria; phylum Actinomycetota; class Thermoleophilia; order Solirubrobacterales; family 70-9; genus VRUE01. Next base: position 1,626,606 of record OY969774.1, read on the forward strand.
TGCCGTCCACGGCGAGCTCGATCGGATCGGCACGCAGCGGACCCCAGTAATAGACCTGGATCTGCTCAATCTGAGGCATGATCGTCCTCCAACTCCGCAGCCCTCTGCTTGAGGTAGCGGCGCAACTGGAAGTTGCCCAATGCAACCTGAGACCGCTCATCGGCCTCGATCTCGTTTAGCGCAGCCAGGTATGGCCCAGCGTAGAGCCGGTCGTTTTCGCGACGGACAAAGCCGGCATTGCGCAGATGACCGACGACGATCTGTGAGATGAAACGGGACGAGTAACCCGGAAACCCCCTCAGGAGCTCTTCGACGGCGACAGACGGCTCCTCGCCATTCTCTGCGCCATCGGCATTCCGCGGCAGGTACCGCAGATGCAGATAGAGGGCGGCGATCACCGCCAGCTCGACGGTGTTCAGCGCGAATGCGGGCTCGAACCCGTCAACATCGTCAGTCGGAGCGTGTTTCGGGCGAGCCAGCCACTTGCCAGCGGCACCAACGAACTCCAACCCGACCATGTCCAAGCGATTGCGGACCTCACCAGCGAAGTCCTCGTCGTCGAGCTCCGGCCACTGTGCCCGGTCCAGCGTGCCGGCAACGAGCATGGCAGCGGTCTGCGCCGGCGTTCTCACGCGTCCATCCCGATCGTCGTCTTCGATACACGCCAGACCTCGGACTGCTCGAGTTCCTCGCAGTCAGATTCATGAGTCAGGTTGGGCAGTTCAGTCCAGCGCGAGTAGGCATCGAGCAGAGCCGAGTGCCGGGCGATCGACTCCTCCCAAGTCTCGCGAACCGCCAACTCGACGACCGTCGTCGGCTTGCCGAGCTCGAAGAGCTCGTCCCGCATGACCTCGGCCGGATCGAGGACCGACTCCGGCGGTTGACGAGTGAGCACGATCGGCGGCGGCATGGTTGGCGGGGACGAGGCAACCCGCTCTGAAGCTTCGGACAGGGCGTCAAAGGCGACCGCCGGTGCGATTGCCACTACGAACGGCGCCGGCGCGGTGAGATCGGCAACGAGCGCAGCCAGATCATCTGCGTCGTGCGAAACAAGGAAGTCGCGGATATCCGTCCGGTCAACGCGAAGTCCGGCCTTCATCCGTTCGTCGGCTCGACCGGAGACCGCCTGGATCACCTCGGCTGACATCGTCCCCAGCTTGGCTACGAGGTCAAGCGCCTCCTGGTCCGCATCGAGAAAGTCGTTCCGGTCGCGGTGGGCGGCAAAGAACGTCTGGTGCTCGTCCAGCAGCTCACGCATGTCGTCGACATGAATTCGGACGAGCTCGGCTGCTTCAAGCAGCGCACTGTCGGAGCGATCGTCGAGCAGACGAGTCAGATCGTCCCAATCGCCCTGAAGGACTGCGATGGCCGACTGGAACTGCCGTAGGACGACATCGTCGCCGGCCCCACCGACCTGCGCCAAAGCCATCGCCTTGTTGAGAAACTTGATCAGCGATCGTGGGTGAACCTCCGGAATCGTCATCGCGTCGAGCAACGCCGTGACGACTCGCGCGCTCGGCGTCAGCCGATAGAACCCGGTGATCTGCTCATAGGAGAGGATGTCAACGGTCTTGAGCTCAGCGACGATGTCGGTAACCGAGCTTGGCTCCAGCCAGTGGACGATCTCCTGCAGCCGCCGGATCTTCCAGCGCCCTGCGCCATCGCCCTGCAGCGTCTTGAGGAGGGCAATCTTGAACCGGGCTCGCTTGCGCCCGACGACCATGGCGAAATGCTCAAGCAGAGGCATCGCCGCATCAACAGCCGGCAGCGGCGTCAGATCCTCTGGTACGCGCAGGACCGGCTCGGACCCGCTGTCCTGCGAGGAATCGGTCGCGTCCTCCCGCTGGTCGGCCAGCCCTGGCGGCGGACGGTCCTTCTGGTGCCCATTGCCAGACTCCAAAAGATGTCAGCGCTCCGTACTGGTATCGGCCATTGCTCGACCCTAGACCCTAAGCGGGGACCAGGGTTAAGCGCAGCGGGTGCGTCGCGTCAAGGAGAACTGCCACGGCGCAGGCGGCGCCGATCGCACAGGCGAGGATAAGGTCGGCGGCGGAGTCGTCGGTCACCGCTTCGGGCATTCCGGCTGGAGCCTTGACCGACTCCGAATCGTGGTCTCTTGGATTCGAGCTTCGGCCCCGAAACGGGCTATCAACGGAATAGCGGAGCTGCTTGCGATGGCGTTTTGGGCGACGGCAAGAGCTTCGTCGCCCAAACGTCACCCGATAAACGGGCTTCTGCGACAGCGACTGCCAGTTAGAAGTCGATATTTGCAGGGAGAATCGATGGCGAGAGCCGGAATCAAACCGAGCCGATTGACAAGTGGGTTTAGAAACGTCGCAGGTATGCTCCAGCCCGCTAAGTGATCAAGCGCCGTTGTCAACGCAGACAGGCTGGTTTAACGGAGGAGAGGACCGATGCGTCTGGTGGGGGAAAACCGGATCTACTCCGCGACGGACTTGACGAACTTCCTTGCCTGTCCGCACCTCACGCAACTCCAGTTGCAGCGGCTCGAGGGGCTGGTCGAGGCGCCTCCGGAGCGTTCGACAAGTACCGCTGATCTCGCGGTTGAGCGGGGCCACCAGCATGAGGCCCGCCACCTCGAGTTGGTACAGGCTGAGTTCGGCGATGAGCTCGTCAGCATCGATGGCAGCGCGAGTGATGACGGGCTGAGGGTGGCAGTCGAGTCAACGGCGGCAGCGATGCGAGATGGTGCACCGCTGATCTACCAAGCCTCCTTCCTTCGGGACGGGTGGATGGGCTACGCGGACTTTCTCGCCCGTGTCGACGAGGCTTCGGAGCTCGGCCCCTGGTCCTACCGGCCCGTCGACACCAAGTACGCGCGCTCCGTCAAGCCCTACTTCGTGATCCAGCTCTGCCTCTATGCCGAGCTGATCGAGGCGGTGCAGGGAACTCCCCCTTCCCGGATCGAGCTCATCCTTGGGGACGATCGACGTCTGAGCTTGCCCACCGGAGACTTCCGCGCTTACTTCGCGCGAATGAAGGGCCGCTTTCTGGCGGCCGTCGAGCCGCCCCTGGCCGAGACCTATCCGATGCCGGTCGAGCACTGCGAAATCTGCGACTGGGCCGAGCCATGCGAGGAGCGCCGGATCAAGGATGACCACCTCAGCCAGGTCGCCAAGCTCGGCGCGGCCCAGACGCGCAAGCTGAACGCCGCCGGCGTCGAGACGGTCGTGGTCCTCGCAACCGCGACTGACGAAATGCGGCCGACGGGGATGTCCGTAGCGACGTTCGAGAAGCTTCGGGCCCAAGCGGCCCTCCAGGTTTCCGAGCGCGAAACGGGCGAGAAGTCACTGACGTTGCTCGAGCCGCAGCAGGTCGGAGAGGGACCGCCGCGGGGCTTTGAACTTCTACCGCAACCCTCCGACGGGGACCTCTTCTTCGACATCGAGGGGGACCCCTTCTACGACGACGGCCTCGAGTACCTCTGGGGCGTCAGCTATCTCGAAGACGGGGAGCGTCGGTTCCGCCCCTTCTGGGGTCTCGACCACCACGAGGAGAGGCGAGCCTTCGAGGAGTTCGTCAACTTCGTCTTCGAGCGCCGTGAGCGCTACCCCGATCTCCACGTCTACCACTACGCCCCCTACGAGCGCACCGCCCTCGGGCGACTGATGGGGAAGTACGGATCGCGCGAGGACGAGGTCGACACCCTCTTTCGAGAGCGCGTGCTGGTCGATCTCTATCGGGTCGTCGAGCAGTCGATGATGATCTCCCGGCCGAGCTACTCCCTGAAGGAGGTTGAGCACTTCTACGACCAGAACCGCGCCGCGGCGGTAAAGCAGGCCGGCGATTCCGTGCTGCTCTTCGAGCGGTGGCGGGACGAGCATGACCAATCCCTCCTCGAGGCGATCGAGGCCTACAACAAGGAGGACTGCGACTCCACGCTGCATCTACGCGAGTGGCTACTTGAGCAACGGCAGGCCTGCGAGGACGAGTTCAAGATCGAGATCCCATGGCGGCAGCCGGGAGAGCCGGACACCCCGTCCGAGAACGCAAGCGAGGCCGCCGCCGAAGCTCTGGAACTCCAGAACCGTCTTCTTGATGGCGTCCCCGACGATCCATCCAAGCGGTCCTCAGACGAGGCAGACCGGTGGCTGTTGGCCCAGCTTCTCGACTACCACCGAAGAGAGGCGAAGCCGGCCTACTGGGAGTTCTTCGAACGGCTGGAGAAGTCCGATGCCGAGCTGACCGAGTTCGACTCCGAGGCGATTGGCGGCCTGACGCCGATCGGCGAGCCTGAGCCGCTGCCACCGCCAGCCCGCTCCTCTCTGAAGCGCTTCAGCTTCCCGCCTCAGGAGCACAAGATCGGACTCGGACAATTCGCCGATCTCCACAGCTGCGGAATCGATCCGGTGACCGGCGAGTCCGACATGAAGCCCAAGTCGGTCGAGGTGGTCGCCCTCGACAACCAGACCGGCACCCTGACCTTGAAGCTGAGCAAGGCGCGGCTGGCAGAAGAGCAGACGGCGCTGATTCCTGGCGGCCCCTACACGACGCCCCTTCAGCGAGCAGCCATTAGGGACTTTGCGCAGGAGGTTCTGGCGGAATCCGATGGCTATCGGGCCGGGCGCGACATCCTCAGCCGGAACTTGCCGCGGACCGCGGCAGTCGCCGCTGGAGAGCCTCTACAGGGCGAGCGGGCGGACCTGGAGGACATCAAGCGAATCGTCAGCGGCCTGGAGGAGAGCTACCTCTTCATTCAAGGACCCCCCGGCTCCGGGAAGACCTACACCGGAGCCCACGTCATTCTGGATCTGGTCGGCGAAGGCAAGAGGGTCGGCGTCACCGCCAACAGCCACAAAGCGATCAACAACCTCCTGTCCGAGGTCGAAGAGCAAGCACTCAAAGCGGGTATTTCCCTACGGGGACTGAAGAAGTCGTCGGAGCCCGATCAGGAGTTCGCCAGGGAGTCCGACGAAGGCGAGCCGATGATCGGGAACTCGAAGTCAAACAACGACTTCTCCGCCGACGGCGAGTACGACCTCCTCGCCGGCACCGCATGGCTTTGGTGCCGCGAGGAGATGCGCCAGTCAGTCGATTGCCTCGTCATCGACGAGGCCGGTCAGATCTCCCTCGCCGATGCGATCGCGCTATCGACCGCGGCACGCAACATCGTGCTCCTCGGCGATCCGCTGCAGCTCGCGCAGGTCAGCCAGGGGACTCATCCGCCTGGGTCCGGTTGCTCGGTGCTGGATCACCTGCTCGGCGAGGAGACGACGATCCCAGCCCCTCGCGGCGTCTTTCTCGAGGAGACCCGAAGGATGCACCCAGACGTCTGTCGCTTCGTCTCCGAGGCAATCTACGAAGGGCGCCTGCGGTCGGAGTCGTCCTGCGAGCGTCAGTCGGTCGAGGCGGCCGGTCCCCTGACCGGCACCGGCGTTCGCTCGATCCCCGTCGCCCACGAAGGCAACACCCGGGAGTCGCCCGAGGAGGCGACGGTCGTTGCCGAGGCCATCGAATCGCTCACCGGCGCCAGCTTCACCAATCGGGAGGGCGAGACCAGCGAGCTGCAGCCGAGCCAAATAATGGTGGTCACCCCGTACAACGCGCAGGTCCGGTGCCTGCGGGAATGCCTCGACGCGCGCGGCCTGCAAGGGGTGAACGTCGGTACGGTCAACAAGTTTCAAGGCCAAGAGGCCGCCGTGGTCTTCTTCTCGATGGCGACCTCCTCCGGCGCCGAGATTCCCCGTGGAGTCGAGTTCCTCTACTCGCGAAACCGTCTCAACGTGGCGGTCTCCCGCGCGCAGTGCCTCGCGGTCTTGGTGGCAGGTCCAGATCTAATGAGCATCAAGTGTCGGACCGTGGAGCAGATGCGGCTCGTCAACGCGCTCTGCCTGCTCGACGCCTTGGGACAACCAGACGGAACGAGCGCCACCAATGGGAGTGTGACCTGAGATGGGCCTCTTCGATCGCTGGCTCAACCGCCCCGCACCGGCTCGCCCACAACCCCCGCACGAGCCGACTTATGAGCTGACCGTAAGGATCGGCGACGAGGTTTCGAGCATCGAGATACCGGTCGAGCCCGACTGGGGATTCTCGAACGAGAGCGCCGCGCAAGGCCCGCGCCAAACGGCGTCTCAATGCTGGATCCCCGCCACCCGGGAGGTCGAGGTCGGGGGCCGCCGCATCGGCGGCCTGATCTACGTGGGGCAGAACCTGCCAGGCGCCGACACCGAGTACTGGCTCGAGCCGGGGCTGATCAATCCCACCCTGCCCACCACTACCGCCGCGCCGGGCGAACCTCCCGCCGGCTATTGGCCATCCTACGACCGACTCTCGGCCGGCCATCGCGGCTCCTACCTGGACTGGCTCGCGGGTCCGCGACGGATCAGCGAAGCCGATCAGTCCTACCTCTTCCTCTACTTCTACGGATTGGAGCGACGTCTCCTCTTTGATGCGAAGCACGACTCGAATGCAGCGGCAGAGCGGGGAACGCTCGTCGCCGAGCTGAGACGCATGGGAGGCGAAACGACCGACGACCAGCACGGCTCGTTCGTCAACTACCTGACGAACCTCCTCGACTTCATCGCGGCCCAAGATCAGCTCGCTGGCGTCGGCGATACGGAGCCCCCGCGCGAGAAGGTTGGCTGGGACGTACCGATGGCGTTGCGATTGATGATGGGTGAGGTCGCCGCCGCCGAGCTTCCCCTCCCCGCCGAGCTGGCGACCAGCTGGGTCCTGACCAGCCCGGAGGCTTATCTGCGGACCCCGGCGGAGCGGTGCGCCCCCGAGTTTGCCGACCTTTTCGATCTCCGATACCGCGAGCACTTCGACGAGGGGCTAACGCTCCCAAGCATTCCGCTCCTCTCACTTCGCTACCGGCCGGCAAGCCGTGGCCTCGACGAAGTCGACGAGCAGACCAAGCTCCCAGACGTGTGCCAATCGACCACGCTGATCGAGCCGCTGCGCGAGCTCGGCCGCGACTGTTGCACCGAGCTCGACGCCTACAGTCGGTGGCTGGGACGCAACCCTGAGGGCGCCGGATTCAAAAGCACAGCACTGCTGCCTGCGCCTCTGCTCGCCAAGGCCGACAACCCTCAGCTCGGAAGCCTGCGAGACCGGCTCGAGCAGCTGAGTTCAAGCGAGAAGCCTTGGCTTATTGAGGGCGCCGAGCTGATCGACCTCTGGTCTCCCGAGTCGGACAAGCTGCCGAAGAAGGAGGCAGTGATGGTCGCTCAACTGCTCGAAAAGCTCGGGTACGGCATCGAGCCCGATCAGCGTTTCGGCGGGCCCGCTTTGAAACGGGAGACGTTGGCGGTCCTGTTCCGCGGCCAGGCTGGTGACCCACGCGCGCCCTCTCCAGCCTACGCAGCGGCAAGCCTGTTGCTCCACCTCCTGGCGGCCGTGGCAGCCGCCGACGGCGTCGTCAGCAAGGACGAGGAGGAGATGCTCGAATCACACATTCACGGTGCGCGGGAGCTCTACGAGGGAGAGAGGCACCGACTTCGCGCGCACGCCCAGTGGCTCGTCCATTCCCCACCGAAACCAAGCAGCCTGCGTAGACAGTTGGAGACGCTCGGCCCCGACGAGCGCCGCGGCGTCGCCCATGCAGTGACCACCCTGGCAGCGGCGGATGGAGAGATCGACCCAGCTGAGGTGAAGACGCTGCAGAAGATCTTCTCCCTGCTCGACCTCGACCCCGAGAGCGTCTACTCGGATCTACACGCGATTACCTCGGGAGATGAGCCGGTGGTCGTGCGTGAAGGTCGGCCAGAGAAGGCGGGGCGCCCGATTCCGCCTCGCCCGGACGCAGGGGAGCGGAGAGGACTCGACCGAAATGCAATCGACGAAAAGATCGAGGAAACGGCGGCTGTCTCATCCCTGCTCGCCGGAATCTTCGTCGAGCCTGAGGATGAGCCTGAGCCGCTGGCATCGGAGCCGGCCACCGCGGATGCGAACGGGCTGGATCGCGGCAGCGCCACTTTCCTCGAAGAGCTCAGCAAGCAGGAGTCGTGGAGCCGGCAGGATGTCGAACAACTCGCCGCCAGGCTGGACTTGATGGTCGACGGAACGCTCGAGTCGCTGAACGAAATCGCCTTCGACCTGTGCGGGGCACCCCTCGCAGAGGGCGAGGAACCAATCGAGGTGGATCTCGAAATCGCAAAGGAGATGCAGTCGTGACCCCAGGAGGAAAGATCAGGCCGAGAGAACGGGACGCGATTCTCCAGTCGCTTGGAGCCGGGATCGTTCCCCGAGTCGGCCAGCAGCACATCCAGGTCGGTCGCGCCCGGGAGGTGACGGCCCTGGTGGAAGACATCGACCGCATCGCGGACGGTGGCTCGGCGATCCGCTTCGTGATCGGGGAGTACGGATCGGGAAAGACCTTCTTCCTGCAGCTGATCCGCTCGGTGGCGATGGAGAAGCGTCTGGTAACCGCTCACGCCGACCTCACCCCCGACCGCCGCCTCCACGCGACCGGCGGCCAGGCACGGTCGCTGTACGCCGAGTTGATGCGAAACCTCTCCACCCGTTCGAAGCCCGAAGGCGGCGCTCTGCAGAGCATTGTCGAGCGCTTCGTCGCCACTGCGAGCGGCGATGCCCAGAAGCGAGGGGTCAGTTCCGAGAGCGTCATCAACGAGCGTCTGGCGAGCCTGACCGAGATGGTCGGCGGCTACGACTTCGCGAGCGTGATCGCCGCCTACTGCAAGGGCCATTGACCGGACCCCGTTCATCGGTCCACCCCGAGTGAGAGTCCGGGGTTGATTGAGCCGTTCGTGTTGTCGATTCGCTGCCAGCTGGCAGCGAATCGAGCGGGGGACATCATGCCAAGCGCCGAGTGGGGATGGTTGGCGTTGTAGTCCTCGCGCCAGTCGGCGGCGAGCACGCGGGCCTCGTCGAGGCAAGTGAACACCTCGACGTTCAGCAGCTCGTCGCGTAGGCGGGCGTTGAAGGACTCGACGTATGGGTTCTGCCAGGGCGAGCCCGGCTCGATGTAGGCGGTGCCGGTCTCGCCGAGTCGGCACCATTCGCGCAGCACCGCCGCGGTCAGCTCCGGGCCGTTGTCGGCGCGGATGTTGGCGGGGGCGCCGCGCTCGCCAGCAAGGCGCTCGAGGACGGCCACTGTCTCCTCGGCGTCGATCGAGCGGTCGACCTCGATCGCCAGCGCCTCGCGGGTGAACTCGTCGACGACGTTGAGGAACTTCAGCTCGCGGCCATCGTCGGTGGCGTCGTGGCAGAAGTCGAGCGCCCAGACGTGGTTGGGGCGTTCGGCCTTGAGCCTGTCGGCGGCCGTGGTGGACTCGCCCAGGCGCCGGCGCTTCTTTGGCCCTGGCGGGCACGCGCAGCCCCTCCTCACGCCAGATGCGTTGCACCCGCTTCTTGTTGACGCTCCAGCCTTCGGTGAGCAGATGGCCGTGGGCACGGCGGTAGCCCCAGCGGGGCCGCTTTTCGGAGATCTTCCGCAGGCGGGCCCGCAGAGCGGCGTCATCTGGGGCCACCTGCGGGCAGTGTCGCTGCGTGGAGCGGTTCTGGCCGGCGAACCGGCACGCCCGACGCTCGGAGAGGCCGAGGCGGTCCTGCAGCATGCGGACCGCCTGGCGCCTCCGGGCCGGGCTCAGAAGTTTCCCTTGGCGATCTCCTTCAGAGCGAGGTTTTCCAGCTCCTTGTCGGCCACCAGGCGCTTCAGCTGGCCGTTCTCGCGCTCGAGCTCCTTCAGCCGCTTGACGTCGGCGGCCTTCATGCCGCCGTACTGGTTTCGCCAGCGGTGCAGGGTCTGCTCGGAGACCTCCAGGGCCTTCGCGGCCTCGCCGATCGTCTTTCCCTCCGAGAGCATCTGCTCTGCGGTGCGCAGCTTGCGGATGATCTGTTCGGGGCTGTGCCTTTGCCTCTTCACCTGCTTCGGTCCTCCTTTGCCCATTGTCGCGGGCGGGAAGGACTCTCAAACAGGGCGGACCGATTTCAGGGGGTCGGGCCACCATGAAAGCGGGGACGACGAGCTCCAGGCGGCTGCCGTTCGCTGGCTGCGCGGCGAGTACGCGACCAAGACCGACGCTCGCCAAGCGCTGGGGGTGCGGACCATCGTGACGGACGCAAGCGTCTACGACCATCTGAAGCTGCTCGGCCGCTTCGTGCGACTGGCCGACTATGCCGGCCTCTTCGTCTGCCTGGACGAGCTGGTCAACCTATTCAAGCTGCCCAGCTCGCAGGCACGGAAGTCGAACTACGAGCAGATCCTGCGGATCCTCAACGACACCCTCGCCAGTGGGGATGGCATCGGCTTCCTCCTTGGAGGGACTCCCGACTTCCTGATGGATCCCCGCAAGGGCCTCTACAGCTATGAGGCGTTGCGAAGCCGGCTCGCCGAGAACCAGTTCGCGCGGGAGGGGATCGTCAACTACAAGGGTCCGGTCCTGCGGCTCGCCAATCTCAGCCCGGAGGATCTCTTCGTTCTCCTGCAGAACATCCGGCACGTGCAGGCCTCGGGTGACGAGAGTCGGTACCTCGTGCCCGACGACGGGATCGAGGCATTCATGTCCCACTGCTCCAAGAAGATCGGCGACGCGCACTTCCGCACCCCTCGCAGCAGCGTCAAGGCATTCGTGAGCTTGCTTATGGTCGTGGAACAAAACCCACAGGTCCAGTGGAGCGACCTGGTCGACAAGGTCGAGCTGGAGCGGGAGCGAAATCCCGACCTGCAGCCACTCGACATCGAGGAATCCGACACGCCGGGTGCCGAAGATGAACTCGCCTCATTCGAGATCTGAATCGCCAGCATTCGAGCTCCTAGACAAGGAGGTCAAAGAGTGGATCTGGCGCAACGAATGGGATGCGTTGCGCCCCATCCAAGAGCGCGCGATCACCTCGCTCCTGAAGACGTCAAGGGATCTGATCATCGCCGCGGCAACCGCCGCCGGCAAGACGGAGGCGGCGTTCCTGCCGATCCTCACCTCCCTGCGCCGTGATCCGGTCGAGGTCGGCATTGGAGCGCTCTATGTCGCTCCTCTGAAGGCGCTGATCAACGACCAGCACCAGCGCCTCGAGCTGCTCTGCGAGGCGACTGAGATCGACCTGGCGAGTTGGCATGGCGACATCGGAGATAAGCCGAAGCGGCAAGTGCGAGAACGACCGTGCGGAATCTTGATGATCACGCCGGAGTCATTGGAGTCGATCTTCGTCAACCATGGCTCGAGCGCGCCAAAGATCTTCGGCGGTCTTCGCTATGTCGTGATCGACGAGCTGCACGCCTTCATCGGCTCCGAGCGCGGGCGGCAGCTGCAGTCGCTCCTGCACCGGATCGAGCTCGCGGGCCGCCAGAAGCCCCGACGGATCGGACTCAGCGCAACCCTCGGCGATATGGCGATCGCCGCCGAGTTCATGCGTCCCGGCGGCGGGTCCGAGGTCGAGCTGATCGAGTCCGCCGACGATCACCGGACGCTGAAGGTCCAGCTGCGCGGGTACGTGGCCAAGCCTCCCGCCCCCCCGGCGGAGGAGTCCGGTTCGAGCTTCGATGCCGTTGATGAGTCCGCCGGAACGAGCCCCGCCGGCGACCGGCTCGAAATCGCAGCGCACCTCTACGGTGTCCTCCGCGGCACCGACAACCTCGTCTTCGCCAACTCGCGACAGAGCGTCGAGGAATTCGCCGATCTGCTCCGTCGCCGCTGCGAGCAGGAACGGGTGCCGGTCGAGTTCTTCCCTCACCACAGCAACCTCTCCAAGACTTTGCGGGAGGACGTCGAGCGGATGCTCCGCTCCTCGCAGCCGGCAACGGCGATCTGCACCTCGACGCTGGAGCTGGGGATCGATGTCGGCAGCGTCACCTGCGTGGGCCAGATCGACCCTCCGTTTTCGACCGCCGCCCTGCGCCAGCGACTTGGTCGCAGCGGCAGGCGTCCCGGCGACTCCTCGGTCCTGCGCATGTATGTGACCGAGAGCGACCCGGGTCCGAACGCGGCGCCGAGCGACGAACTGCGCGAAGGTCTCGTCCAGTCGATCGCGCTGGTCGAGGCGTTGATCGAGGGCTGGTTCGAGCCACCGACCGACGGCGCGCTGCACCTCTCTACCCTGATCCAACAGCTGCTCTCGGTGATTGCCCAGAACGGCGGCGCGCTGGCTGACGACATCTGGGTCGCGCTCTGCGGAAGCGGTCCCTTCGACCTGGACCGCCAGGACTTCGTCAAGTTGCTGCGCGGCCTCGCGGCACGGGACGTGATCCAGCAGGCCGGCGACCATGAGCTGATCCTGACCCCCCTTGGCGAGCAGATCGTCGGCCACTACTCGTTCTACTCGGCCTTCACCACCTCCGAGGAGTACCGCCTACTCAGCGAGGGGACCGAACTGGGGACGATCCCGGTCCGCTCACCCCTCTCGGAAGGGTCCTACCTGATCTTCGGCGGACGCAGGTGGAAGGTGATCGAGGTCGACGAGGAGCGTCGAGTCATCACCGTCGTGCCTGCCAAAGGGGGGAAGGTTCCGAAATTCTTTGGTGGGGGTGGAGAGCTCCATGACGAGATCCGGCGGCGGATGCGTGAGATCTATCTCGGGGACTCGGTGCCCGCATTCCTCGATCCGCGGGCGACGGCGCTGCTGAGGCAGGGAAGAGCTGCGTTCCATTCGCTTGGCCTCGACCGCCGTCAGGTCATTCCATTCGAGGACGGATCGGCCTATTTCCCGTGGAAGGGAGACCGCGTCACCGCCACCCTCGCGCTCGGAATCCGAGCCCTCGGGCATCACGTCGATGCTGAGGGCCTGGCCCTCATCGTCCGCGAGGTTCCGCCGGCAGGGCTGCGCGGCGTCCTCTCCGAGGCCTTCGGGCCAGCCGTGGATCCCGATCCGGTTTGGCTCGCCGGGACGGTGAAGAACCTGGAGACCGAGAAGCACCACTGGCTGCTCGATCCCGATCTGCTGCTCAGGGATTGCGCGACGGCGCGGCTCGACGTCGTTGGAGCGAAGGCGGCGGTTGCCGAGCTGACGAAGGCCGAGGCGAGCGTCGAGCCGGAGGCGCTCGGCGGCGTCTCAGTCAGCTCAAATGCGACGAAGTTCGTCGTCCTCGACTGCGAGACGACCGGGCTGCACGTGGGAGCCCAACACCGCATCGTCGAGCTGGCGTTGCTGACGACCGACGCCCGCGGCGGGATCCTCGACCGTTGGTCGACGCTGCTCTGCCCAGACCGGGACCTCGGTCCGACCGGTGTCCACGGGATCCGGGCCCGGGAGGTCGCCGACGCCCCCCGCTTCGACGACGTCCTCGGCGATGTCTGCGAGCGGCTTGCCGGCCATGTCCTGGTCGCCCACAACGCCCGCTTCGATAGAGCCTTCATCGAGAACGAACTGGCGCGTGGCGGAGTCGACGTCGCGCCCCTGCCGATGGTCTGCACGATGGAGCTGGCCTCGCGGCTGGCCATAGGTGGAACTCGGCGGCGGCTCATCGACTGCTGCGCCTCTCTTGGATTGGCGGCGCCCTCGCATACCGCGCTCGGAGACGCCGAAGCGTCGGCCGCGATCCTCGCGTCCTTCCTGGGCCGGTACGGCGGCGCCGACGCACTGATCAAAGGGCGTCTGCGTCGGCGAGACGAATGGCCGGCGGATGGGCCGCGCGCACAACGGAAACCGCGCGAGCCGACGTCCTCGCTGCAGACGGAGCGTTCGGCACTCACCGACCTGATCGAGAGAGCGGGCCTCCCGCCAGGACGCGACGGCGCCGACGAGGCTGCCTACGTGGAGGTGCTTGAGCGGGCGATCGAGGACCGTCATCTCGACTCGGTCGAGCGCGAGGAACTGGTCGCCACGGCGGCGATGCTGGGGATTGACGAACAGGAACTCAATCGCCTTCATGGCGACTATCTAGATCACCTCATCTCCGTGGCCATGCGCGACGGCGAAATCACCGCCCGGGAGCGCGAGGACCTCTGCCTCGTCGGCCAGGCCCTGGGAGTCGCCGACCTCGACACGCGGATCGAGCGGCCGCGTTCCCTGGTTCCGGTCATTGGCGGAGGAGCAACCGGGCTCGCCGGGCAAACCGTCTGCTTCACGGGTGCCCTGACTTGTTGCCACGAAGGCGAGCTGATAACCAGACAGAAGGCCACCGACCTGGCAACCACCGCCGGACTGACGGTGTTGCCGCGAGTTACCAAGAAGCTCGACCTGCTCGTCATGGCCGACCCCGACTCGATGTCCGGCAAGGCCAAACAGGCGCGGGAGTACGGCGTGCGATTGATCGCCGAGACGGCATTCTGGGAGATGATCGGCGTCGAAGTTCGTTAGACGAAGGCCCAGCGATCAATCAATCACCTCGCAGCTCGGCCAGCAGGGCCTGCGGGGTGAGAATCCTCACGTCGCCGCGTTCGCCCACGGGCAGCAGGTGCTTGCGGTCCCCTGAGGCCAAGACCTCGACCTCGGCTTCGATCGCGCAGGCGAGAATCAGGTCATCAGCAGGGTCGCCGGTCACGGGCTCCGGGAGACCGGCCGGAGACTCGACCGACTCCACCGCGAGTTCCCGGAGCAGCGCCTCGGCCTCGCTACATTGCTGCGAGTCAAAGCCGAGCTTCTCGGTGAGAACGCGACCTAGCTCGACAACCACTGGCTCGAAGAGGACCAGCTCGAGGCGGCGGTCGATCGCCTCCTCGAGGAGCCTGCTCGGAGGGCCCGCCGCGATGAAGGCGGAGACCAGGACGTTGGTGTCGAAACCGGCGCGCAGGCTCAGCGCCGCCGGGATCGCAGCTCGTCGACCACGGCCTCGGTGTCCTCGGGACCGACCCCGAGCTTCTCGGCGTGCTCGCGGCCATAGCGCTGCAGGGCCGAAAGGCGCGTCACCTGCAGCTGACGGCGCAGCGCGTCACGAACGACCTCGCTCTTGGTCTTGCCCACGCTCCGGGCAAGGGCCTCGGTCTCCTCGGCGAGGTCGTCAGGAAGGGAAACGGACAGCAAGCGGCTCATATGAAGACATCATATCGAGTGCGCGCCTTGCCTTTCAATACGCGGGGGCGAGCCCGGCGAGCATCGGGAAGTGCCGCACGTTCGTGGTCAGCAGCTCGGCCCCGAGCAGCAGTGCGGTGGCGGCGATCAGGTAGTCGGCGTCGTCTATTCCACTGTGGGAGCGGCGATGGCGTCGGGCGAGCTCACCGGCGGTCCGGGCGACCTCCTCACCGACGGGTACCCAGGACAGGGCGGAGAAGAACTGCTCGAGCGCTTCAGCCTCGCCTTTGCGTACACCCGCGAGGAGCTCGAAGCGGACGACCTCGCTTGCGAGCAGAACCTCCTCGGCTTCGATCAAGTCGTTGAGCAGATCGACCGCGGGCCCCAGGCCTCGGAGATGATCGATCGCCACGCTCGTGTCGAGCAGCTTCACTTAACGCCGAGACGGGTCAAGCGCTCGTTCAGGTCGCCGCCGCGCACAGCGTCAACGTACTCGGCTCCGCTGCGCCGGCGTCCCCGCCATGACCCGGCGCTTGCGCGAAGAGCATCGAGCCTCTCGTCCTTCCCCTGCCGGCCGAAGGAAGCTCTTACCGCGCGGCGGACAAGCTCTGAGCGCGATGCTCCGGTCTCTCGCGACGCTCGTTCGAGGAGCTCCAACTCGTCTTCGCCAAGGTAGATCTGGGTTCGACCCATAGCATCACTATACACCTAGTGGTGTCACAATGATTTAGCCGAGGGACCACACGACTCCTACTCGTGGACGAAAAGTTCGAGACAGCACTTCAGGTGGCGAGAACCGCCTTGGGAAGCCAAATACCGCTGGCACTGAGCGGTCGCCGTCGGCCTCAAAAGCGGCCTGCGAGCACCGGGATTGGGCGACGTTTGGGCGACGAAGCCCGAAATCATTGGATACCGAACACAAATCTAGAGGTGGGAAGCGGGGAGAAAACCCGCTTCCCACCTAGCATTCCGCTGTATGGCGAGGGTGGGAATCGAACCCACGACACCACGATTTTCAGTCGTGTGCTCTACCAACTGAGCTACCTCGCCTCGGGGGTGGCGCGGGGGACCGCGCAGGCGAAGGCTAACGACCGGGGCGCCGGGAGGCTGCTTGGATTGGCTCGTGGCCTGGACTCGTGCAGGCATCGTCGTCGGGGTGGCCGGCTTGGTTGCCGTGGCGCTGCTGTCGGGCGGGACTCGGGCCGATCCGCGGACGCCGCCGGCGCGGCCGGGCCTGCCGCCACCGTTCCTCGGCACCGTCGTGGTCGGCAACGGCGGTCGGACCGAGGCCGTCGACGCCTACGGCGACGTGGTCGGCCTCTGGGCGCCGGGGCCGGCGGGCCGCTCCTTGATCTACAACCCACCCGCTCGGCAACTGGCCGGCAGCGTGCCGGCGGACACCGGGATCGTCGCCCGGATGCGGGCCGGGGGTCGATCGATTCCGCTCTGGCGCGCGGAATCGGTCAGCCAGCGCTACCTGCCAGGGACCAACGTGCTGCGGACCGTGGCGCGCTCTCGCGGGAGGACGAAGGTGGTCGTGCGGTCTGTCGGCGGGGCTGGAACGGCGCGGGCCGACCGTCGCTGGCTCGCGCGGGCGCGGCCTTTGAGTCCCCAGGCACCGCGCTGGGCGCGGGCGATGTACCGGCGCTCCCTGCTGGTGTTGCGGGCGCTGACCGACAGGCGGACGGGCGCCGTCGCCGCCGGCGCCCGCGAAGGTTGGGCCTACGTCTGGCCGCGCGACGCGAGCGCCGTGGCAATCGCGCTCGCCTCGGCCGGCTACAGACCCGAAGCACGACGGGTCGCCCGCTTCCTCCACGGACTCGACCTGGGCGCCGCGGCGCGGTTCCGCGGAACCGGCGAACCGGTCACGGGACGCGGGCCGCAGGGCGATGCGGCGGGTTGGACCGCCGCGGCCGCACGGGCAGCCGGGCTGCCGACGCGGCCACAACGCTTCGCCTGGCGCAACCGCCCCGACTACCAGGAGGGCGACCCGGGCGACTATCTCGCCAACGCACTCGCCTCCGCCCCCGTGAGGATCGCGGCGGCGTTCGGTGACTCTGACGGCCTCGTGCGCCGCGCCGACGACCCGGGCTCCGGCCTCGACTCCGCAGCAGCCTGGGCGGTGCGCCCTTTCCATCTCCGCCCGCTCTACCCGCTCGCTGAACGGACGCTGCTTCGGCTCGCCGCCCACGGCACCCGCTACGGCATCGTCCCCGCCGAAAACTGGACTGGCGGAGACGATCCCTGGACGGCGCCGACCGCCTGGAGCGCGTGGAGCCTCGCCGCCCTCGCGACCGCCGAGCCAAGGCGGTTCCGCGGAACCGCCTTGCGAGACCGGCGCGCTGCGCTCCGCCTGATGGCCGACCTGCGGCGCGCCGCCACTCCCGCCGGCCTATTGCCCGAGCGCGTTGACGCGCATACCGGCATCCCGACCTCGACCACGCCGCTCGCCTGGTCGCACGCCTTCGCGATCCTCGCGCTACGCGAGCTCTGGCCGACCCGCACGCCAGGGCGCTGATCAGAGCTGGGTTGCGATCAGAACCAGGATGCCGCCGAAGCCGGCGAGGATGCCGCCCGTCAGCGCAATCGCGCCGTGGGCGATCAATCGCTGAATCGCGTCCAAGCGCTCGTCGAAGCGGGCAAATCCGTGCTCGATCCGATCCTCGATCCGATCGAGACGCTTGTTGACTTCGTCGAAGCGCCGGTCGACCACATCGAATCGTTGGTCAACACGGACGGCGAACTCGTCGAGTCGCTCGTCTGTCCAGCTCTCTCTCACGTTGTACATATTGCCAGACTACGGAGCCGAATGTAACTTGTGGTCAGCGAATGTAAAAAGTTGCAGCAGAGATCCGCGCGCGAGTCAGGATTCGATCGCCTCGAGGGCCGCGGCGACCGCCTCGCGGGGCGTCGCGATGGAGACGATGCCCGGCGCCGCCTCCATCCGGCCCTCGCCCTTCAGCGTCCAGCTGTCGAGGGCGACGACGGTACGGCCGAGCTGGCGAGCGTGGCCGATCTCCGACAGCGTCCCCCACTCGCCGCCGACCGCGATCACCGCCTCGCCGCTGGCGACGACCGCGAGGTTGCGGGCGTAGCCGATGCCGGTCGAGACGACGTGGGTGCAGTGCGGGTTCGCCTGCGCCGGCGAGTCCCAGGGCACGATCCCGATCACCGTCCCGCCCGCTTCGGCGGCACCGCGCGACGCCGCCTCCATCACTCCGGCCAGTCCGCCGCAGACGACCGTCACGCCCTCCCCGGCGAGCCGCCTGCCTACCTCCTCGGCGAGCAGCGCCACCTCCGAGTCCTGCTCGCAGTTCCCTGCGCCGATCACCGATACCTGTCGCCGCCGCTCGCTCATCGCGGCGCGGAGTCTTGCATCGACCTCATCAAATCCAACGCCCCGGCCTTGTGCAGCGGTTCGTTCAGGTTGCCGCACTTCGGGCTCTGTACGCAGGAGGGGCAGCCGGACTCGCAGGGACACTCGGCGATCAGCCGCTCGGCGTCGCCGAGCAGGCGCTCGAACTGCTCGTAGCCGCGCAGGGTGATCCCCACCCCGCCGGGATGGCCGTCGTAGACGAAGATCGTCGCCCGCCCGGTTTGGAAGTGGACGTTGGTCGAGAGGCCGCCGATGTCCCAGCGGTCGCACATCGCGATCAGCGGCAGGACCGCGATCTGGCCGTGCTCGGTCGCGTGCAGGGCGCCGAGCAGGACGTCGGGCGGCAGCGCCCCGCTCAGCGCCGGCGGCAGCACGTACCAGAGCGCCTGGGTGACGTAGCTCTGCTCGGGCAGCTCCAGCGCCACCACGTCGATCGGCTCCTGCGAGGAGATCGAGACCCGCTGGAAGGCGATCACCTGCTCGGTCACCGAGACCTCGCCGAAGTGCAGCTCGACGCCGCTCGTCGCGCGCTGCTCGCGCACCCGCTCGATGTAGATCTCGGTCTCCTTCTTCGGCCGCGTGTACCAGTCGCCGTCGAAGCGGGAGACGATCGCCCGCCGGCCCTCGACGTCGAGCTGCTCGACCTCGTAGGAGCGCCCGAGGTGGAGGTAGACCGCGCCCGGGTGGATCGTCGTGAAGGCGCGCTCGGCCTCGACCAGGCCCAGCATCTCGCCCGAGTCGCGCTCGATCACCGCGACCGAGTCGGCCGAGGCCGAGCGCAGCGGCACCTTCGCGGCGACGAACTCGCTGCTGCGCGGCAGCAGCCGGCCGCCGGCTCGGCGCAGCTCGCCGGCCGAGGCCAGCCGCTCGGCCCGCTCGCGCCAGGCCGGCCCGAACACCTCGTCGTCCTCGGCGCTCAGCGGCAGCTCGTAGGCGGCGGCGATCAGGTGCCGGGCGGCGATCTGCTCGTTTTCGTGGTCGAGGATCGCCGCCTCGACCGGCCGGCCGATGAACTCGTCGGGATGGCGGCAGAAGAACTGGTCGAGCGCGTCGGCGCCGGCGACGTAGACGGCGAGGCCGCGCCGCTGCCGTCCCGCCCGGCCCCACATCTGCCGCAGGCTGGCGACCGTACCCGGAAAGGTGACGCAGATCGCGGCGTCGAGCTCGCCGATGTCGATCCCCAGCTCGAGTGCGTCGGTCGCCACCACCGCGAGCAGCTCGCCCGCCGCCAGTCGCGCCTCGATCTCGCGCCGCTGCTGCGCCGTGTAGCCGCCGCGGTAGGGGGCGATCCGCTCCGCCAGCTCCGGCTTGCCGCGCGCCACGAGCGCTTCGCGGGCGAAGCGCTGGATCAGCTCGATCCCGCGCCGGCTTTTGAGGAAGCAGATCGTCCGCACCCCCTGCGAGACCAGCTCGGCGAGCAGGTCGGCTGCCTCGGAGAGGGCCGAGCGCCGCGTCCCGCTGGCCTTGTCGATCAGCGGCGGGTTCCACATCGCGATCTCGCGCCCGCTGCGCGGCGCCCCGTCGTCGTCGATCAGCTCGAAGGGCACACCGACCAGCCGCTCGGCCAGCTCGACCGGGTTGGCGATCGTCGCCGAGGCGAGCAGGAAGCGCGGCTCGGCGCCGTAGGCGCGCGCCACCCGCCGCAGCCGCCGCAGCACGTTGGCGACGTGCGAACCGAAGACGCCGCGGTAGGTGTGCGCCTCGTCGACCACGACCCAGCCGAGGTTGGCGAAGAAGTCGCCCCAGCTCTTGTGGTGCGGCAGCAGCCCGACGTGCAGCATGTCGGGGTTGGTGAGGACGAGGTTGTTGCGGCGACGGATCGCCGGGCGCTCCTCGCGCGGCGTGTCGCCGTCGTAGATCGCCTCGCGCAGGCCCGGCGGGCGCAGCGCCGCCAGCTTGCGGGCCTGGTCCTGGGCGAGCGCCTTGGTCGGGTAGAGGTAGAGGGCGCGGCGCTTGGAGTCGCGGGCGATCCCGTCGAGCACCGGCAGGTTGAAGGCCAGGCTCTTGCCCGAGGCGGTGCCGCTGGTGATCGCGAGGTGCGAGGACTGCGCTGCGTCGAGCGCCTCGCGCTGGTGTGAGTAGAGCCGCTCGATCCCGTTGCGGCGCAGCGCCTCGACCAGGCCGGGGTCGAGCGAGCGCGGCATCGCCACCGGCTGCGAGGGGCGCTCGGGCTCGCTGCTCTCGGCGACGATCCGCCCGTCGCGCCGCGCCGGATCGATCGCGATCGCCCAAGGGGTCTCCAGCAGGCTCTTAGCCACGAATCCGCCCCGCCACACGCACCGCCTGAAGCGAGCTGCGGTCGTGGATGCGCAGGATGTCGGCGCCCGCCCGCACCGCCAGCGCCACCGCCGCGACCGTCCCCCACTCGCGCTCGCCCGCCGGCAGCCGCTCCTCCCACGAGCCGGCGAGCACCGCGCCGACGAAGTCCTTGCGCGAGAGCGACACATACAGCGGCAACCCCAGCTCGCGCAGCTCCGGCAGGCGCCGCAGGACCTCCAGGTCCTGCTCAACGGTCAGGTCGAAGTCGAGCCCCGGGTCGATCGCGATCTGCTCCATCTCCACTCCAAGCCCCCGGACCGCCTCGACTCTCCCCCCCAGCCACGACTTGACGTGCTCGACGACGTCGCCGTAGGAGCGCGACGGCCGGTCGACCCGCGGCGGGCCCTCGATGTGCATCAGCACGTAGCCGCAGCCCCGCTCGGCGACCAGCTCGAACATCTCCTCCGAGCCGCCCGAGATGTCGTTGATCGCGACGGCGCCGGCGTCGAGCGCCCGCCGCGCCACCTCGACCGAGAAGGTGTCGGCCGATACCGGCACGCCCGCGCCCGCCAGGCCCGCGATCGCCGGGACCAGCGCCGCGGCCTCGGCCTCGGGATCGACCGGCGGACCGCTGCGCGCCGCCACCGCGCCTACGTCGAGCATGTCGAACCCCGCCCCGACAAGCTCCAGCCCATCGGCGATCGCCTGCTCGGCCGTCCCGCTCCGCGCTCCCTCGAACATCGAGTCGACGGTGACGTTGACGATCCCCGCCGCCCGCGGCTGCGCCAGGTCCAACGTGCGGTCGGCGAGTCGCCACGGCATCCGGCTACCGTAGCGACGCGACGATGCCGCTGCGATGCGTCTACACCGACCTCGACGGGACCCTGCTCGGATGGGGAAGCTCGCTGTTCCGCGACGCCGAGGGCGGCTTCTCCCTCGCCCAGAGCCGCGGGCTCGAGGCCTGCCACCGGGCCGGCGTCGAGGTGACGATCATGTCCGGCCGCCGCGAGCCGCAGGTCCACGAGGCCGCCCGCCTGATGGGCCAGAACTCCTACATCTATGAGGCCGGCTGCGCCTTCGCGATCGACGGCGAGACGACCTTGCTGACCGGCGACCTTGTCCCCGACGAGGAGGGCACCGTCTACGAGAAGATCGAGCGGCGCGGCATCCCGAAGCTGCTGTTCGAGCACTTCGAAGGGCGGCTCGAGTACCACGCGCCCTGGCACCACGGCCGCGTCCTCTCCCACCTCTTCCGCGGCAAGGTCAACGTCGAGGAGGCCAACGAGCTGCTCGCGACCCGCGGCGACACCGACCTGCGACTGCTCGACAACGGCGCGATCGGCCGCGAGATGGCGGCGATCGACGGCCCGACCCACGCCTACCACCTGGTGCCGAAGCTGGTCAGCAAGGCGAACGCGGTCGCCGCCCACGCCCGCGCCCGCGGCTACGACCCGGCCGAGTGCATCGCAGTCGGCGACTCGGTCGAGGACCTCGAGGTCGCCGCCGCGGTCGGCCGCTTCTTCGTCGTCGCCAACGGCCCCGAGCGCGACCCGGGCCTGCGCGCAGCGCTCGCCGCCTGGGACAACGCCACGGTGACCGAAGGGGCGATGGGGGACGGCTTCTACGAGGCGATCGTCGCGACGCTGATCGAGCGGGCCTGAGGGCGACGGCTAGTATCGAGCCGGTGGAGCAGGCGACGGTCGCAGAGCAGGAGTACCTGGAGAGCATGTTCTGGCTGGAGGAGGCCGGACTGCCGATGACCGGCGCCAACATCGCCCGCGCGATGCAGCTCTCGCCCCCCACCGTGCACGAGATGGTCGGCCGCCTGGTCGACGACGGCTACGTCGAGCGCAATGCCGACAAATCGCTCGGCTTCACTGAGTCGGGCCGCGAGCACGCCAGTCACATCGTCCGCCGCCACCGGATGATCGAGCGCTTCCTCACCGACGTGCTCGGCATCCCCTGGGACGAGGTCCACGAGGAGGCGGAGCGGATCGAGCACGCGATGTCGCCGGTGCTGGAGGAGCGGATGCGGGCCGCGATCGGCGACGCGACCACCTGCCCGCACGGGCACCCGATCGTCGAGGGCGCCCGCGAGCGCGGCGCCCTGCTGGCCGACGTCGAGGTCGGCGCCAAGGTGCTGGTCCTGCGCTTCGAGAACGAGGCCGAGGAGCTGCTGCACTACCTGAAAGCGGCGGGACTCGAGCCGGGCCTCGAGGGCAAGGTTGAGAGCTCCGACGCCGACGGCGTCACGATCGCCTCCGCCTCCGGCTCCCACCGGGTCAGCCACAGCGTCGCCGAGACCGTCTCGGTCCGCGCCGACCCGGCGCCGCCGTCACGGGCGGCGATCCCCGACCAGCTCGTCCTCTCCAGCGACCGCTACGGCCGCTGAGGCCACGCAACCAAGCATGGCAAGGACGCAGGGAGCGAAGCGTGCTCTGCACGTGAGCGACCGAGGACGCCGCCAGGCGCCGGTTGCGTGGCCTCAGGCGGGCGAGCCGGCGCGCAGGCGCTCCAGCGCTCGGGCGATGCGAGAGACGCCCTCGGGGATCCGCTCCGGCGGCACGCTGGCGAAGGAGAGCCGGAGGCTGTTCTCGCCGCCCTCGATCATGAAATCGGGGCCGGCGACGAAGGCGACGCCCTCGCCCTTGGCCTCGGCCAGCAGCGCCGGCGTGTCGGCCCCCTCGACGCGGTCGAGCCAGAGGAAGTAGCCGCCGCCGGGGACAACGAACTCCGCCTCGGGGATCTCCTCGCGCAGGGCCTCGACCAGAGCGTCGCGGCGGTCGCGCAGGGCGCCCTTGACGAACTCGATGTTGCGGTCGAGCCCACCGGAGCGGCAGAGCTCGAAGACGACGGCCTCGGCCAGCATGTTGGGCGAGATGTAGGTCTCGTTGGCCCGCTTGGCGAGCTTCGCGATCTCCCCCGCCGGTCCGGCCAGGTAGCCGACCCGCACGCCGGGGCTGACCGTCTTCGAGAAGGAGGAGGCGTGGACGACCCGGTCGGCGGAGTCGATCGAGAGCATCGTCTCCAGCGCCTCGCCCTCGAAGGGCAGCTCGCGGTAGGGGTCGTCCTCGAAGATCCAGAAGCCGTGCTCGGCGGCCAGCTCGACCAGCCGCACCCGCTTCTCGGCCGAGAGCGTGCAGCCGGCGGGGTTGTGGAAGTTGGGGATGACGTGGGCGAGCTTCAGCGGTCCCTCGTCCAGCGCCGCTTCGAGCTGGGCGACGTCGAGCCCGTCGGCCTCGAGCCGCACCGGCACCAGCTCGACCCCGAGCCGCTGCAGCATCAGCAGCGTGCGGTCGTAGGTCGGCTGCTCGACGACGACCCGGTCGCCGGGCTCGAGCAGGTGCTCGAACAGCATCCAGCCCGCCTCCAGCGACCCGTTGGCGATCATCACCTGTCCCGCCTCGAGGTCGCCATGCCGCTCGGCGACCCACTGGCAGAGGGCGGGATGGCCGATTCCGGTCCCGTAGGAGAGCGCCCGTTCCCAGTCCTCGGCGAGGGCGACGGCCGCCGCCTCCGCCACCGCCTCCCGGGGCAGGATGTCGGCGCTGGGGGCGCCGCGCGCGAAGGAGATCGTCTCAGCCGCCATCGCAGCCGAGCCTAGCAACGGCCGTCGGCATCGGCCCTACCGGACCAGCTTCACCTCGCGTCGCTGCAACGTCACCTGGCCGGTCCGGTCGGTGGCGATCACCGAGGCGACGAGCTTCGCTTCGCCGCCCCGCCGCAGGGTGCGCCTTGCGGCGCGGCGCCCGGCCGCCGGCAGCTTCAACCGCAGCCGGTGCGAACCGCGGGTTGGCCGCAGCGAGCGCGCTGCCGGGAGGCGCAGGCTGCGCCGCAGCTTTCCGCCGTTGCGTTCGAGGACGATCACCAGCGCGTCGTGGGCGCGGACTCCGCACGCTTCCCGCGGACAGCGGGCGAAGACCTTGACGTGCCCGCTGACCGGCTGCCGCTTGGCACCGCGCAGCTTCAGCACCGGGCCGCGGTCGTTGACGACGACGATCGGCACGGTGTATGAGGCAGCGGGCGAGCCGTTGCAGGAGACGGTCTGGCCGGTGTAGGTCTGTTCGGTCGAGCAGCCTTCGTCGTCGGTCACCGTCAGCGTGGCGAGGTATTCGCCCCGCTTCCGATAGGCGTGGGCGACGGTGGGGGTCGGCCCTTCGACGTGGCCGCCGTCGCCGAAGCTCCAGGCGTAGTTGACGATCTTGCCGTCGGCGTCGGTGGAGCCGGCGCCGTGGAAGGTGAGCCTCTTCTTCATCCGCCGCCGGTCCGGCGAGACCCAGAACGAGGCACGCGGTCCCTGGTCGGGGACCACGGCGACGCCGGTCGGCCTGGAGCCGACGCCGACCGATCCCACCGCGGAGTCGCTGGAGGGGTCGAGCAGGGTGGTCGAGGAACCGCCGCCGTCGGTGACGTAGCCCTGCAGGCCGCTGGGCGCGATCGCCACGCCGGTCGCCCCCGGGAAGCCGCCGATCGACGTGCTGAGCGGCACATCGAGCGTCGTGTTGACCGACGTGATCGAGTTGGCGGTGGGAGTGGTCACGAAGGCGGTCGTGCCGTTCGGGCCGATCGCGATCCCGGCCGGATCGGCGCCGATCGCGATCGGCGAGCCGACGATTTCCCGGGTGCCAGGATTGAAGGCGGTGACCGAGGCGGATTCCGGGTCGGTGACGAAGGCGCGCCCGCCGCGAGGGCCGATCGCCAGCCGCGAGTGCGGCAGGGAGTCGTCGTCGATCGCGCCGACCGCGGCGAAGCCGCTGCTGTCGATCACAGAGATGCCGCCGCTGCGCTGGGCGACGTAGGCGAAGCGCGAGTCGGGCGCGATCGCGATCCCTTCCGGTTCCTTGCCGACGACGGTGTTCGCGATCACCGACTCGGTCGCGATGCCGATCGTGGAAACGGTGTTGTCACCGAAGTTGGAAACGTATGCATAAGCGCCGTCGGGCGCGATCGCGATCCCGGCCGGTTCCTTGCCGACGACGATGTTGTCGATCACCGACAGCGTCGCGACGCCGATCACGGAAACGGTGTTCGACCCTTTGTTGACCACATACGCACGCGACCCATCCGGCGTAATCGCCACATCCACCGGTTCCTTCCCCACGCCGACGTTGGCCAGCACCGAATTGGTGCCCGCATCGACAACGGAAACCGTCCCGCTGCCGGAGTTGGTGACGAACACGTCCCGAGCCAAGGCAGTTCCGCTGAGCGCCAAGGACGCCAAGGCGATCGCCACACTGGCGAGTGTTCCCCTCCGAATCACAACCTCGCAGTGAAGCAAACGAGGGGACTTGGTGGGGGTGGAGCGTCTTGTACTTTTTTTGAAGAGCGAATCTCGGACGGCGGCGTTCTGTCTTCAAAAAAGTTAAGCGGAACCCCCACCAAGTCCCCTCAGCACCTCCACAGCGATCTTCGCGGTCTCGGTAGGGCTTTCCCCAACCCGAACGCCCTTGGCCTCGAGCGCCTCTTTCTTGGCCCGCGCGGTCCCCGAAGACCCCGAGATGATCGCTCCGGCATGCCCCATTTGCTTGCCGGGCGGCGCCGTGAACCCGGCGATGTAGGCCACCACGGGCTTGGAGATCTCGGCGGCGATGAACTCGGCCGCCCGCTCCTCGGCGTCGCCGCCGATCTCGCCGACCATGACGATCATCTCGGTCTCCGGATCGGCCTCGAACAGCTTCAGGATGTCGATGAAGTCGGAGCCGACGATCGGGTCGCCGCCGATCCCGACGATCGAGGAATTGCCCTCGCCCGCCTGCTTCAGCTCGTTGCCGATCTGGTAGGTCAGCGTGCCCGACTTGGAGACGACGCCGATCTTGCCCGGGTCGAAGAACTGCGCCGGGATGATGCCGACGTTGGCCTTGCCGGGCGAGAGGGCGCCGGGGCAGTTGGGGCCGATCAGCCGCACGCCCGCCTCCTTCGCCTTCCAGTAGGTGGTCAGCATGTCGAGCACCGGGATCCCCTCGGTGATCGCGATCACCGTCTGCGCGCCGGACTCGATCGCCTCGTCGATCGCCGGCGCCGCGAAGCGGGCCGGGACGAAGATCATCGAGGTGTTGGCGCCCTCCCGCTCGACCGCCTCGCGGATCGAGTCGAAGATCGGCACGCCCTCGACCTCCTGCCCGCCCTTGCCGGGGGTGACGCCGGCGACCAGGTCGGTGCCGTAGGCGCGGTTGCGCAGCCCGTGGAAGGAGCCCTCGCGGCCGGTCAGGCCGGAGACGACGAGCTTCGTCTCGCTGTCGACGACGATGCTCATGCCAGCTCGACCACCTTCTGAGCGGCGCCGAGCATGGTCGTCTCCTGGTGCAGGTTGGAGAGGCCGGCCCCGGCGAGGATCTCCAGCCCCTGCTCGGAGTTGGTGCCGTCGAGCCGCACCACCAGCGGCAGCTCGAGGTCGAGCTGCGCGGAGGCCTCGACGATGCCCTTGGCGATCTCGTCGCAGCGGGTGATGCCGCCGAAGATGTTGAAGAGGATCGCGGTGACCTTCTCGTCGGAGGTGATCACGGTCAGCGCGTCGACGATCGCCTCGGCCTTGGAGCCGCCGCCGGCGTCGAGGAAGTTGGCCGGCGCGCCGCCCGCCTGGGCGACGACGTCGAGGGTCGACATGCAGAGCCCGGCGCCGTTGGCGAGGATGCCGACGTTGCCGTCGAGCTTGACGTAGGTGAGGCCCTTCTCGCGCGCCATCGCCTCCTGCGGGTCCTCGACCGACTCGGCATCGATCGCCGCCAGCTCCTCGTGGCGGTAGAGGGCGTTGTTGTCGATCGTCACCTTGGCGTCGAGCGCGACGACCTCGCGGCCGGTGGTGACGATCAGCGGGTTGACCTCGATCAGGCCGGCGTCCTCGGCCATCGCCGTCTCGGCCAGCTTGGCGAGGACCTCGGCGGTGGCCTCGCGGACGTCCTCGTCGAGCCCGGCGGCGTCGACGATCGGCCGCGCCTCGGCCGCGGTGAAGGGCCGGGTCGGGTCGATGTGCTCTTTGACCAGCGCCTCGGGGTCCTCCGCGGCGACCGCCTCGATGTCCATCCCGCCCTTGGCGGAGACCATCGCCAGCAGCTTCTTCTCGCCGCGGTCGAGGATCACCGAGGCGTAGTACTCGGCGGCGATGTCGGAGCCGCCCTCGACCCAGACGCGCTCGACCCGAAACGGGCCCTCGCCGTGCGGGCCGACGATGTCCATGCCGATGATCGCCCCGGCGTGCTCGCGCGCCTCGCCGGCGTCGGCGGCGATCTTGATCCCGCCCGCCTTGCCGCGCCCGCCGATCAGCACCTGGGCCTTGATCGCGCAGGGATAGCCGATCCGCTCGGCCGCGGCGACGGCCTCCTCGACGGTGGAGGCGACCTCGCCGCTCGGCACGGCGATGCCGTGCGCGGCGAAAAGCTGCTTGCCCTGATACTCGAGGAGGTCCATGCGGAGAGGGCGCCCGCGGGCGCGGCGGGCAGCCTATAAGATGCCGCGCCCTGTGGCGCTGCCGGCTCTGAAAACCATCACGTGGGTGACCACCGACTGCTATGGCACCCTGATCGATTGGGAGAAGGGGATCATCGAGGCCTGCAGGAAAGAGGCCGAGAAGGACGGCTTCAGCTTCGAGGAGGGTCCGTTCCTGGCCCGCTTCCTCGAGGTGCAGGCCGAAATCATGGCCGGTTCCTACGAACTGTATGCCGAGGTGCTGCGCCGCACGATCGTCAAGGTCGCGCGTGAGGTCGGCTGGGAGATCGAGCCCTCGCGGGCCCAGTTCCTGCCCGACAGCGTCGCCTACTGGCTGCCCTTCCGCGAGGCCAACGCGGCGATGGACCGGCTCGGCAAACGCTACGAGATCGGCATCGTCTCCAACATCGACGACAAGCTGCTCGGCATCAGCCGCCGCCATCTGCGGACCGAACTCGACCTCGTCGTCACCGCGCAGCAGGTCCGCAGCTACAAGCCCGACCCGGTGCACTTCAAAGAGTGCGCGCGGCGAATCGGCGGCAAAAAAGGCTGGGTTCACATCGCCTGCGACTACGAGACGGACGTGGCGCCGCTGCTGAAGATGAGGGTGCCGGTGATCTGGGTCAACCGCCACAACGAGAAGCTCGACGGGCGCAAAGCTCCCAGCGCGACTGTCAAAAACTTCCGTGACGCGGCGAAAAAGCTCGGCGCTTCCTGAGCGCCGCGGCCACGTCCTGCCCGTCTTCTAGCGTTTCGCAACTTCGCCGCAGGGGCCGGTTTCGGAACCTGTAGGTCCTCCGGCGAACGATTCGATGGATCTCAACAGCCAAATCCGGCTTCATCTCCGCGCCCGCCTGCCGCTAGCCGCGGCGGGGCTGCTGGCCCTGCTCTGCGCGCTGGCGCTGAGCCTCGGCCAGGCACGCGGCGCAACCGCCGCCGAGCAGCGGCCCAGCTTCGTCGTCATCCAGACCGACGACCAGACGCTCGACAGCCTCTATGCCGCCTACAGCGCCTACCCGGGCGCGCCGGCGACGCGGGCGATGCCCAACACGATCAACCTGATCGCCAACCGCGGCATCACCTTCAACCGCTACTACGTCTCCTACTCGCTCTGCTGCCCCTCGCGGGTGACGCTGCTGACCGGCCGCTACGCCCACAACCACAACGACCGCGGCAACGTCCCGCCGGAAGGCGGCTACACCGGCTTCTCGATCCGCAACGCCTACAACCACAACCTCGCCACCTGGCTGCAGGGCGCCGGCTACCGGACGATCCACATCGGCAAGTTCCTCAACGGCTACGGCGACGAACCGTTCGACAACGGCACGACCGTGCCACCGGGCTGGGACGCCTGGCACACGGTCCTCAAGGCCGACACCGACCACTACTTCTACGGCTACACGCTCAACAACAACGGCGTGCTCTCGCCGCCCTACGGGGAATCGGGCAGCTGGGAAACGCGCGAATACGGGATCCGCGACGACATCGGCTGTCCGCTGGCGCCGACCAACGGGCTGCCCTGCAACTACGAGACCGACGTCTTCAACTCGATGGCCACGCAGGAGCTGGCCGGCACCTCCCCCACCCGGCCGTTCTACATGCAGGTCGACTACACCGCCCCGCACGGCGACTTCCGCCGGCCCGCCGGGCCGGAGCCGCCGCCCCGCTACTACGACTGGTTCCGCGGGGCGCCGCTGCCGCACGACCGCTCCGAAGGACTCAACGAGGGCGACGTCTCCGACAAGCCCCGCTTCATCCGCGAAGCGCTGCCGCTCTCGCCGACCGAACTGCACACCTACAAGGTGTACTGGGAGAAGCAGCTCGAGTCGCTGCGCGGGGTCAACGACGGCGTCAAAGACATCGTCAACACGCTCGGCGCCCTGCACCGGCTCAGCAACACCTACATCCTCTTCACCTCCGACAACGGCTTCTTCTTCGGCGAGCACCGGCTGGCCGGCGGCAAGTTCCTCGCCTACGAGCCCTCGACCCACCTGCCGCTGCTGATCCGCGGACCGGGGATCAAGCCCGGCAGCTCGACCGGCGAGCTGGCCGCCAACACCGACATCGCACCGACCGTCGCCGAACTGGCCGGGGTCAAACCGGATATGAGCGTCAACGGCCGTTCGCTGGTTCCCTACATGCACGACCCCTCGCTGCGCAGCCGCCGGCCGATCCTCTTCGAGTCCTTCGTCGAAACCAGCGACGTCGAAGAGAACGGGGGTGGCCCAACCGCCAGTCCGACCCCTCTGGCAGCGGGAACCACGAGTGGGGGGTCGAACGTCAACCAGCGCAGCGCCGGCGGCCACAATGACACCGCCCATGTCTCGCTGCTCGCCCCGCCCAAGGACTACGAGGGAATCCGCCTCGGCCCCTACAAGTACATCGCCTGGCCGACCGGGGAGAAAGAGCTCTACGACATCAACAAGGACCCGAACGAGCTCAACAACCTCGCCAAGGTCCCCGACTACTACCCGGTGCGCAACTTCCTCGACCGCGAAACGAAGCGGCTGGCCGAATGCTCGGGCATCAGCTGCCAGGAAGAAGTGGCGGAAATCCCCCTCACCCGCAAGGAACTGCAACGCAAACGGGCGCTAGAACGCAGGGAAAAGCAGCAGCGCGAACGCGAAAAGCGGCACTAGCGTCCCTACTCGATGACGGCTATTACGTCGCCGCTTGACACGGCGGCGCCTTCGGTGACGTTGAGAGCGGTGACCTTGCCGGAGCGGTGGGCGGAGATCTCGTTCTCCATCTTCATCGCCTCGATAACGCAGATCAGGTCGCCCTCCTCGACCGTGGCGCCCTGCTCTACGGCGACTTTGAGCACCGTGCCCTGGAGGGGCGAGGGGAGCGACTCGCTGGAGGCGCTCGCGGCGCCGCCGGACTTGCGCTCGCGCTTGGGGGGCTTGCGGCCGGCCACGGCCGGCGCGGTGCCTGCCACCGCCTCGCCGACCACCTTGACGTCGAACAGCTTGCCCGAGACCTCGACCTTGTAGTCGCGGGCGACGACCTCGGCGCCCTCCTCGGACTCGGGCGCAGCAGCCTCCTCGGGCGCGGTCAACTTCAGCCACTCGCGATCCTCCATCAGGTCGCGGCAGGTCTCCCCGTTCGCCCACTGCTCGGTGGCGAGGATCGCGCGGTGGAAGGGGATCAGCGTGGTCAGGCCGCCGACCTCGTACTCGCCCAGCGCCCGCAGCATCCGCCGCGTCGCGTGCTCGCGGTCGACGTCCCAGACGATCAGCTTGGCGACCATCGGGTCATAGGTCGGCGTCACCTCCGAGCCCGCTTCGACCCCGGAGTCGACCCGCACGCCGGGGCCGGCCGGCTCGCGGTAGGAGGTGATGGAGCCCGGCGCGGGAGCAAATTTCTTGTGGGCCGCCTCGGCGTTGATCCGGCACTCGATCGCGTGGCCGCGCAGCTCGACTTCATCCTGGGCGATCGAGAGCGCCTCGCCGGCGGCGACCAGCACCTGCTCGCGGACGATGTCGACCCCGGTGACCATCTCGGTCACGCAGTGCTCGACCTGCACCCGGGTGTTCATCTCGAGGAAGAAGTACTCGTCGCCGACCTGCATGCCCTCGACGGTGCCGGCGCCGCGGTAGCCGACCGCCGCGGCGGCCTCGGTCGCGATCTTGCCGATCCGCTCGCGCATCTCGGCGTCAACCCTGGGGCCGGGGGCCTCCTCGATCACCTTCTGGTGGCGGCGCTGGACCGAGCAGTCGCGCTCGCCGAGGTGGATCGTGTTTCCCTGCGAGTCGGCCAGCACCTGGACCTCGACGTGGCGCGGGTCCTCCAGATAGCGCTCGACGTAGACGCGCGCGTCGGAGAAGAACTTCTCGCCTTCGCGGGCGGCGCCTTCGAAGGCCTCCTGCAGGTCGTCGGGGGTGGCAGCCACCCGGAAGCCCTTGCCGCCGCCGCCGCCCGCCGCCTTGCAAGCAACCGGGTATCCGGCTTCCTCGGCCTGCTTGCGGGCCGCGTCGACGTCCTTCGCCGGCTCGGTGGCACCGGGCACGATCGGCACCCCCGCCGCGGCCATGATCTCGCGCGCCCGCGTCTTCGAGCCCATCGCCTCGATCGCCTCGGCGGGCGGGCCGATGAAGACGATCCCGGCCTCGGCGCAGGCGCGAGCGAAGTCGGCGTTCTCGGCGAGGAAGCCGTAGCCGGGATGGATCGCCTCGGCGCCCGCCTGCTTGGCGGTGTCGATGATCTTGAGGATGTTCAGGTAGCTCTCGGCGGGGACCGCCGGGCCGATCAGGAAGGCCTCGTCGGCTTCGCGCACATGCGGCGCGTCGCGGTCGATCTCCGAGTAGACGGCGACCGAGGCGATGCCCATCTCCTTGAGGGTGCGGGCGACGCGGATCGCGATCTCCCCGCGGTTGGCGATCAAGACCTTCTGGAACACGGCGGCGCAGTCTATTCATGCGCGGGACGGAGGCGTGGGCGCCGGCACAGGCTCCACGCCATAGGTCTCGCCGGCAGCTAGGGTGCCGCTTCGTGTTGATCGAGCTGCAGAGTCATTCGACGGTTTCGGACGGGCAGCTGGCGCCGGCCGATGTCGTGGCGGAAGCTGCGGCGGCGGGCGTTACTACGTTGGCGCTTACGGACCATGATGCGATTGCCGGGGTCCCGGAGGCCGCTGAGGCAGCGAAGGCTGCGGGAGTCGAGCTGGTGCCGGCTATTGAGATGTCCTGCGTGCATGAGTACGCGGAAGACCTGCACGTTTGCGGGTACTGGGTGGATCTGGGGGCCATTGCGCCGGCCTGCGAGCGGGCTCAGCATGAGCGGGTTACGCGGGCTGGGGAGATCGTCGAGAAGTTGCGGGGCGAGGGCTTCGACCTGCACCTGGAGGACGCGGTGCGCGAGGCCGGGGACGCGCTCTCGATCGGGCGGCCCCACATCGCCCGCGCGGCGGGGGCGACCGGAGACCTCGGTCCCTTCTTCGAGGAGTACCTGGTCCCCGGCGCCAAGGCCTTCGTCCCCCGCCGCTGGCCGACCGCCGAACAGGCGGTACAGACGATCAAGGAGGCCGGCGGCGTAGCCGTCGTCGCCCACCCCTACTGGGACATCTCAGACCCGGCCGAGGTCGACGACCTGATCCGCGCCCTCGACGTCGACGGCGTCGAGACCTTCTACCCGACCCACAGCAAGGAGCAGACCGCCCACCTCCTGGAGCTCTGCGAAGAGCTGGACCTGATCCCAACGGCCTCCTCCGATTACCACGGCCCGACCCACAAGACCTTCGCCCGCTTCGGCGCCTACGACACCTACGGCCTGGCCGACCCCCAGGTCCCGCCCCGCCCCACCAGCTGACGCGGCAAAACTGGCGACTGCCGCACTTCGAGCCCTGTCGTTGGAAGGACGGGCAGCCCTCCCGACGGGCGGATACTCAAAGTCGTCGCGCTAATTAGCGCGACGACTTGTTCAGCGGGAGGGCTGCCCGTCCTTCCCCCACCCCAGCGTCTTAAGCAGTAACCGCAGCCGCCGGGATCAGGTCCCGCGACTCGAGGTACTCGATCAGCTTCTGCGCCGACTCCTCGGCGGTTTCGGCTTCGGTGTCGCAGGTGACCTCGGCGTTGTCGGGCGCCTCGTAGGGGTCCGAGACGCCGGTGAATTCCTTGATCTCGCCGGCGAAGGCTTTCGCGTAGAGGCCCTTGACGTCGCGCTCGGCGCAGGTGTCAACCGAGGCCTTGACGAAGACCTCGATGAAACGCTCGCCCATCAGCTCGCGCGCCTCGGAGCGGATCTCCGCGTAGGGGGAGATCGCCGCGGTGATCACCGGCACGCCGTTGCGGCTGAGCAGGTCGGCGACGAAGGCGATGCGGCGGATGTTGGTGTCGCGGTCCTCTTTCGAGAAGCCGAGGCCCTTGGAGAGGTTTTCGCGCACCACGTCGCCGTCGAGGATCTCCAGCTTCGAGCCGCGCTCGCGCAGGTGTCCCTCGAGCAGTCTCGAGATGGTCGTCTTGCCGGCACCGGAGAGCCCGGTGAACCAGAGGGTGAAGCCTTGCTCGCCAGCCATCGCTACGTCAGTCCTCCTTGTAAGCGTCGATCAGGATGTCGGCCACCTCGTCGCGCGAGAACTCGTGCGGCGGCCGTTCGCCGTTGCCGAGCATTTCGCGGACCTTCGTTCCGGAAAGGAAGAGGCGCGCCTCTTTGTCGTGGGGGCAGGTCTTGTTCGAGGCCAGCCCCTCGCACTCGTTGCACCAGAAGGTGTGCTCGAACATCAGCGGCTCGATCCCGAGCTCGTCGATGTCGATGTCGTCGAAGATCTTCTGCGCGTCGTAGGTGCCGTAGTAGTCGCCGGCGCCGGCGTGGTCGCGACCGACGATGAAGTGGGTGGCGCCGTAGTTGCGGCGGACGATCGCGTGCAGGACCGCCTCGCGCGGGCCGGCGTAGTGCATCTTCGCCGGCTTCACGCCGAGCATCACCCGGTCCTGGGGGTAGTACTTCTCCATCAGCACCTCGTAGCAGCGCATCCGCACGTCGGCGGGGATGTCGCCGGCCTTGGTCTTGCCGATCAGCGGCTGGATGAAGAGGCCGTCGCAGGTCTCCAGCGCGGCCTTGGTCAGGTACTCGTGAGCGCGGTGGATCGGGTTGCGGGTCTGGAAGGCGACGATCCGCTTCCAGCCGCGGTCGGCGAACTCCTGCTTCGTCTCCGCCGGGGTCTGGTAGCGCCGCATGAAGGCCTCCTCGTGGTCGGGAAGCGCGTCGACCTCGAGCGGGCCGGCGATGCAGCGGCTGCCCTCCTCGTAGATCGCGGCGACCCCGGGGTGGGCCTCGTCGGTGGTGCCGTAGACGCGCTCCGCCTCGCTGCGTGCGTCGCGCTCCCAGATCTCCTCGACCTTGATCCGGCCGAGCGGCTTGCCTTCGTCGCTGGACAAAGAGATCGTGTCGCCGACCTCGC
Organism: uncultured Solirubrobacterales bacterium; assembly: GCA_963702955.1. Taxonomy (GTDB): domain Bacteria; phylum Actinomycetota; class Thermoleophilia; order Solirubrobacterales; family 70-9; genus VRUE01. The sequence continues at coordinate 1,661,429 of OY969774.1, forward strand.
ACTCGAGCTCGGTCGCGAGGGTGATCGGGATCGGCCAGTACTCGCCGTCGGCGGTGCGCATCTCGGCGCAGACGCGCTCCCAGTCGGCAGAGCCCTGGAAGCCGGTCAGCGGCGCGAAGCCGCCGTTGCCGATCATCTCGAAGTCGGCCGTGTGGCGCTCGTCAAGGGTCAGGGAAAGCTCGGTCATCGTGTCGCTCATGCGGGAGGTCTCACCAATCGTTCGGGGATGCGGTCAGGAGGGGAAGTCGTAGGCGCTCGCGGCGCCGCTAGTTGATCCCGCACTCGGTCTTTTCGAGACCCGCCCAGCGCCCGGCTCGGGGAGAGCCGCCGGGGCCCACCGGCTTGGTGCAGTGGGTGCAGCCGATCGACGGGTAGCCGCGATCGTGGAGCGGGTTGTACGGGAGGTCGTGCTCACGGATGTAGTTCCAGACGTCGCGCTCGGTCCAGTCCGCGAGTGGGTTCAGCTTCCAGAGGTCGAATCGCTTGTCCCAACCGAACTTCGGAGTCTTGGCGCGACTCGCGGAGTCCTCGCGGCGGACACCGGCGAGCCAGCAGTCTACGGAAGACAGGGCGCGGCGCATCGGCTCGACCTTGCGCAGCCCGCAGCAGGCGTCGGGGTCGCGGTTCCACAGCGCCTCGCCATGTGTCGCCGCCTGCTCCTCGAGGGTCAGGTTGTGGAAGCGATCGAACTCGATCCCGAGCTGCTCGGCGAGGCGGTCGCGGGTCTCGTAGGTCTCCGGAAAGAGCACGTCGGTGTCGAGGTAGAAGAAGCGCGCCGCCGGGTTGACCTGGCTCGCCAGGTGGGCGGTCACCGAGCTGGTCTTCTGGAAAGAGCAGGCGATGTAGTGGCCCTCGCCGAAGGTCGTGAACATCCACTCGACCGCCTCGATCGCGGTCTTGCCCTCGAGCTCTGCGGCGACGGCCTCGGCGTCGATCTCCGGGCTGGTCGCGACGGGGTTCATATCGCGCACTCGCCCTCGCCCCGCTCCACTTTGTAGGGGCTCGAGCGGTTCCAGTCGATGAACTGCTGCATCGTCTCGAGGCTGAACTCGGAGGGCAGCGTCAGGTCCTTGACCTCGTCTTCGAAGCGACCGGCCCCGGCCCGCTCGGCGAAGGCGTTGAACTCCTCGCCCTCGGCCCGCTCGGCCTCGTAGACGCGCAGCCAGCGCTCGACCGCCTCGGGGACGCGTTTGGCGGGGAGGCGCGACTTCAGCCGCGTGCCGAAGATCACCTCGCCGCCCTCGTAGTTGCCGCCGATGTGGGGGATGTAGGCGGGCATCTGGCGGCCGCCGACTTTCAGCGAGGCGCCGTAGAAGCCGATGTTGGCGATGTGGTGCTGGCTGCAGCCGTTCGGGCAGCCGCTCATCTTGATCTGGATCTTGCGGGTCAGCGCATCGGAGATCTCCATCTCCTCGACCCGCTGCTCGATCGCCCGGTTCAGCCCCATCGAGCTGGTGATCCCGAGTTTGCAGCTGTCGGTGCCGGGGCAGCTGACCACGTCGGTGATCTCGCGGGCGCCGGCCTCGCCGAGCCCGAGCGCGCTGAGCCGCTCCCAGACGTCGTAGAGAGCCTCGTCGCGGACCCAGCGCAGGACCAGGTTCTGCTGCACGGTGCTGCGGGCGTAGCCGCCGGTGTAGGTGCGCATGATCGTCGCCAGGCCGCGGAACTGCTCCGGCGTCAGGTCGCCGCGCGTGATCTTCACCTCGACCGCCGAGAAGCCCTCTTGCCGCTGCGCCTGCACGTTGCCTTCGACGAAGCGGTCGAAGCCGGAGCGGTCGCCGTTGGGCGAGGCCGGCGTCGCCGGCGGCTCGGGCGCGTTCTCCTCCTCGTCGTCGTCGAAGCGCAGCCGCTCGACGTCGAAGTCGCGCTCCCCCACCCAGTCGCCGCGCAACTCCTCCTCGACCTGCTCGCGGAAGGCGTCGATGCCGATCTTGTCGACCAGCACCTTGATCCGGGCGCGGGCGCGGTTGACGCGCAGCCACTCCTGGCGATCGAAGATCCGCAGCGCCGCCTCGGTGACCTTGAGGTAGTCGCCGTTGTCGGCCTCGACGAACTCGTAGAGGGTCGGGGCGACGCGGGCCATGATCGAGGTGCCGCCGCCGACCCGCAGCTCGAAGCCCTTGACGCCGTCCCGTTCGCGGCTGATGAAGGCGATGTCGTGGATGCCGGTGATCGCCCGGTCCTCGTCGGAGCCGGTGAAGGCGGTCTTGATCTTGCGCGGCATCAGCTGCGTCGTCGGGTGGCGGACGAAGTAGCGGACGTAGGCGCCGGCGTAGGGGGTCGGGTCGAAGACCTCGTCGGGGGCGACGCCGGCCCAGGGGTCGCCGGTGACGTTGCGGACCGTGTTGCCGCAGCCCTCGCGCGAGGAGAGGTCGACCGCGGCGATCTCGCGCAGCAGCGACTCCATATCGCGCAGCGGCACGTGGTGGATCTGGATGTTCTGGCGGGTCGTGATGTGGCCCTTGTCGAGCGGCGCGTACTTCTCGACCACGCTGGCGAAGGCGTCCATCTGCGCCGGGGTGACGCCGCCGAACGGCAGCTTCACGCGGACCATCTGCACGTCGGGCTGGCGCTGGCCGTAGACGCCCTGTTTGAGGCGGAAGCCGATGAACTGGTCTTCGGCGAGCTCGCCGGCGAGGAATTGCTCGGCTTCGTTGTCGAAGTCGTCGAACTCGCGCTCGATAATCGGGATGACGCTGCCGGGGACGTTCTCGTAGGTCTCCGGGTTCTCCAGCGAGCCGGTGCGGCCCTTGCCGCGCTGCTGCTTCTCCTGATCGACGACGACCTCCACAGCCAGGAAAATAGCAAAACCTGACAGGGATTAGGGTATTTAGCCCTGAGCGGACCTTTTTCGTGCCTCGAGGATCGCCGCCGCCTCGCCCGATTCGGCCACGTAGCCACCCTCCGGCTCGAGCGGCAGGCCGGCCTCGGCCCAGGCCTCGATCCCACCGGCAAGCGCCGTCGCCCGGTAGCCGTCCGCGGCGAAGGCGGCGGCGGCCATGTCGGCGCGATTGTCGGCGCGGCAGTAGAAGACGACCGGGCGCTCGCGGTCGAGCTCGGCCGCTCGCCGATCCAACTCCCCCAGCTCGATGTGGGTGGCGCCGACGATCCGGCCCGCCTCCCACTCGTGATCGGTGCGGACGTCGACCAGCTGCGCCCCGTCCTCGACCAGCTTCTGCGCTTCCTCCGGTTTCAGCTCCATCGGCGGAATCTAGTCGACGTCGGTCCCCTCGACCAGAAAGGCGACGCGGACATGCGCCCGGTACTCGTCCAGGTCCTCGCCACGGATCCCGGTCGAGACGATGTTGACGGCACGGATGTTGCGCAACGTTCCCTGGGCCTGGGCGAGCGCCTGCTTGGCGGCGTCGTCGGTCAACGTCTTGGAGCTCCCGACCAGCTCGATGATTTTCACGACTGCCATCTCACTCCTCCTTCTAGGTGGTCCTGAACGGTCCCCTTCGCGCCGACCCCCTCGACCAGCGCGGCCCGCTGCCACGGGCCGATCGCCTCCCCCCCGTCGCCCGCCGGCGCCGCCGTCTCGGCGACGAACCGCTCGACCGCGGCGGCGATAGCCGCCGCCTCGTCTGCGCTCGGGCTAGAGGCCATTGGTAGTCAGGGGCGCAGTACCCGAGCAGGCCTGTTTCCCCATCCCCCTTTCAATCCGTGCGTGCGGTTTTCCCGCACACGGCTTACCGATGATCTTCTCTGCATGGCTACGCGACCCCCGGATAGCGAATCGTGCCCATCAGCTGGTGAAGGCCCAGTTCCCCGAACCACTGCCTCGTCCACGCATCGGCTCGCCCGGCGTGCAGATTGCGGCCGTGGCGCTTGATCAACAAGCGCCGTAGCCGCCTGACGACGTAGCTGTCGATGGCAACGAACTTGTCGGCGGCGTTCCCGGTGCGAAAGTAGTTGCCCCAGCCGCGCAGGAGCGGGTTCAGGTCCGCGATCACCTCGCGGATGTCTGAGACTCCTGTGCGGTTGCGGCCGGTCTTGGTCTTGACCTTGGCCCGGATCGACTTCATCGCCCGTTGCGAAGGCCAGCGATGGAGGTAGTAGCGGCGGATGCCGCGTTCCATCAGCTTGCCCGAAGCGCGCGCTCTGAAGTGGCAACCGAGGAAGTCAAAGCCCTCGCGGCCCTCTCTGAGATCGACCACCTTCGTCTTTTCGGGATGCAGCTCGAGGCCGAGGGAGACGAGGACTTCCCTCGCTTTTGCCTCGGCCGCCCTGGCCTCGCTCTCGGTGCGGCAGAGCACGACGAAGTCGTCCGCGTAGCGGACGAGCAGGCCGTGCTCCCCGCCCTGGAAGGCGAGGTCGAGGGCATGCAGGTAGATGTTGGAGAGGAGCGGCGAGATGACGCCGCCCTGGGGGGTGCCGGCGACCGTCTGCCGGTATGCCCCTTCCTCCATCACACCCGCCTTGAGCCACTTGCGCAGCAGCTTCAGCACCTTCCGGTCAGAGACCCGCTCCCTCACCTTCTCGATCAGAAGCTCGTGATCGATGGTGGAGAAGTAGTCCCTGATGTCCGCGTCGAGCGCCCAGACGCCGCCGTCGATGAAGCCCTTGCGAAGCTGCTCCATCGCGTTGGTGGCGGAACGACGGGGCCGGAAGCCGAAGGAGGCGTCGGTGAAGTCAGCCTCGAAGATCGGCTCCAGGATCAGTCGCGCCGCCTGCTGGGCGGTGCGGTCGCGGACGGTGGGGATGCCGAGCGGCCGCTTGCCGCCGTCTGGCTTGGGGATATCGACCCTCCTGGTTGGGGAGGGTCGGTAGGAACCTTCGCGGAGGTCACGTTGCAGCTCGGCCGACAACCGCTCTGCGCCGTATTCCTCCACCACGGCGAGCGTCACTCTGTCGATGCCCGCCGCGCCCTTGTTCTTGCGCACCCGCTTCCATGCCTCCCGGAGGACGTCACCCCTCCAGATTCGGTCATGCAGGGCGTGGAAGCGGCGATCTGGGGATCGCTTGGCCGCAGCCCATAGCTTGCGTTGGAGTTCTCGCACCTTCGGGCGGCGAGGGGCCTGAAGGGCCATTTGACTCGCCTCCCCGTCGGCGGGTTGGCTACCGCCGGGGTGGTTGGGTCCGCTCTCGGCGGCCATGCCTAGCGCTTACCTCCTCGACCAGCGCGATCAAAGCAGGGGTCCTTCGCTCCCGGCGCGTTGTTCTGCACGCCGATCGGCACTACTACGACCCCCTCGGACTCCCGCTGCCCTCCGTCCCTTTTCGCACTCGGCTTATAGGGCCGATCTTCGCCCGACGCTGGGCTGGGCAGACGGGTCTCCCACGTTCCGGCACCGACCTTGCGCGCGTGCAGCTCCCCGTACCCCGGAGGGACTCGCCGACCGGCTCCGCAGCAGGGTCAACGGACGTGGCCTTCGCCGTGACATGAGCGGCTCGGCTCCCCCGTTGTATCTGTGACGAGGCTGTAGTCGCAGCCCGCGCGCTTGCTCCCTCCGAAGAGGCTCTCGACGCCCCGCTCGGCCGCAGGGATCTCTCCCTGAGACTGGGGCCTGCTACCGGGCGCTGCGGCGCTTACCCGGACGGGACTTGCACCCGTTGGCCTGTGCCAGCTTTCGTGGCGCAACATGCCTGAAGCCTATTCCAACGCGCAATACCCACCGGCTGAGAGTGCCTGGACCAGATTTGACACTTCTGTCTGAGAATTGTTACATTACTTAGCCAGAGGTGATGTAACGTGGCCCGCATGAAGCGACTGCAGATATCGATCGAGCCCGAGCTGGACGCGGCGGTGGAACGACGCGCCGAGGAAGAGGGGCTCTCGAAGGCGGAGGTGATCAGGCGTTGCGTGCGGGAGGAGATACGGCCATTGCCCCCCATAGAGGAGGATCCGCTGTTCAAGATGTTCGGCACGGTTTCAAGCGACCCCGGCGACACCCGGTCGATCGACGAGGTCGTCTACGGGCCATCGAATCCGGACCCCTGATCTTTGTCAACACCTCGTTCCTGATTGCGGGCTTCGACGAGCGCGATCCCCATCACCGAGAAGCTGCGCTCCTTGCCCGTCAGGTTGCTGGACGGCGAATGATCGCGACCAACCACATCCGCGGCGAGGGTTGGACGTGGCTCCGGCGGAAGCGATGGCACGCAAAGGCCGTGGAGCTACTGGACGCCCTCGGCGCCGGGGAAAGCAATGTCCGAATCGACTTCGTCTCCGAAGAGCTCGAGGACGAGGCCCTGCGCTGGCTGCGGACACACGACGAGCGCGAGTACTCCTTCGTCGACGCCACCAGCTTCGCCTACATGCGTGCCAAGGGAATCGAACAAGCTCTCGCCTTCGACGGCGATTTCGCCGCCGCCGGCTTCACAGAACTACGACCCTGAACAGACGACCGCGCTCAGCCGCCGTTGTTCAGGCCTGCTACCGGGGTGCCGCTCGTGTGGTCGGCGCAGTAGAGGGGCGGGGGATCGAAGGAGTCGGTTAGGGCGCGGCCCGAGGGATGGCCCTTGGTGCCGCACTGGATGACTTCGTCGCGGACGCCGTCGCGGGCGTCGATGATGTCGTTGCCGCCGCGCCCGTAGAAGCTGTCCTTGCCGGGCTGGCCGAGCATCGCGTTGGCGCCGGAATCCCCGATCAGCACGTCGTAGTCGAAGGAGCCCTCGATGTCCTCGTCGCTCGGGGCGAGGCGCACGTGGTGGCAGCCCTTGATCGCGTCGATCCAGGCGGCGTGGGCGGCGAGCGAGACGTAGAGCAGCCCGGGGTGCGCCTGGGTCTCGGCGAAGGAGGCGTCGTCGCGGCCGGGGCCGCCGACCAGGGCCCCGCCGGCGCAGCCGCCTCCGGCCGCCAGCAGGTCGCCGCCGGGGCCGCCGTAGAGGTAGGTCGGACCGGGGAGGCCCCCGATCAGGCCGTCCGGGCCGCCTTCGCCGTAGATCCGGTCGCTGCCGGTGCCGGACTCGATCAGGTCTTCCTCGGGCCCACCGTGGATGACGTCGTTGCCGGGACCGCCGGCGAGACGGACGAAGTTGACCGCCGCCAGCGAGCCTTCGACGCGCAGGCTGTCGTTGCCGGGGCCGAGGTCGGCCATCAACCAGCGGGCCGGGCCCTTCGTCGGGCAGATCGCCTGCTTCGGGTCGCCACCCGCCGGTCGGCGGCATCCCGGGCCGACCGCGATCCCCTTGGTCGCACCGACCCCGAAGGTTGCCGATTCCTGGTCGAAGCTGACCGCCGTGATCTGGTCGGGACCGCCGCCGCCGACGATCTCCAAGCCGCCGCCCCCGCCGCGGACCCGGTCGAATTCGACGTACGCGCTGGCCTTCGGCGGAGCTTCGGGGCCGCAGGAGACGGTGTTCCCCTTGGCCCCGCTGCAGCCGTCCTTGCCCTGACCGCCGTCGAGTTCGTCGGCGCCGCCGCCACCGCGAAGCGTGTCGTCCCCGGGACCGCCGTCGATCGTGTTGGCCTGCTTGTTGCCGATCAGCGTGTCGCGGAAGGCGGAGCCTTCGATGCTCTCGAAGCGGAAGATCCGGTCGTGGCCGTCGCCGCGCGCCTTGTGGGCCGCGAGCGAGACCCACACGCCGGCGCCCTTGGGATCGGCGACGTCGGTGGCGAAGGAGGCGATGTCGCCTTGGCCGGGACCGCCGTCCATGCGGTCGTAGCCGTAGTCGCCGTGGACCAGGTCGTAGTCGCCGGGGCCGCCGTTGAGCGTGTCGATGCCGAGGCCGCCGCCGACCTCGTCGGCACTCCCCGGACCGCCGGTGATCTTGTCGTCGCCGAGGTCGCCGAAGACCCGGTCGGCGCCGGCCCCGCCGTTGACCACATCGTTGCCGCGGCCGCCGTGGATCAGGTCGTCTCCCGCCCCGCCGCAGATCAGGTCGTTGCCGAGGGCCCCGTAGATGACGTCGTCGCCCCCGCCGCCCCAGATCACGTCGCGGCCGGGCGTCCCGCGCAGTTCGTCGGGGCCTTCGGTCCCGACGATGTCGGGCCGCCGCCCGTGGCAGCGCGATTCGGTTTCTTCGCCGGCCGGCGCCACGCCGAGAAATGCGATCACGGCGGCGACCAGCGCAGCCCCTGCTACGAGTCCCCTCATTCGAGGTTGATCATTACATGCTTGATCTCGGTGTAATCCTCGAGCGCGTAGATGGACAGATCCTTGCCGTAGCCGGATTCCTTATAGCCGCCGTGGGGCATCTCGGAGACGAGCGGGATGTGGTCGTTGATCCAGACGCAGCCGAAGCGCAGCGCGTTGGCGACCCGCATCGCCCGGCCGACGTCGCGGGTCCAGACCGAGGAGGCGAGACCGTAGCGGGTGCCGTTGGCCCACTCGATCGCCTTCGCCTCGTCGTCGAACGGCTGCACCGTGATCACCGGGCCGAAGATCTCCTTCTGGATCATCTCGTCGCCCTGTTCGAGCCCGGCGACGACGGCCGGCTCGAGGAAGTAGCCGGGCAGGTCGGGCTCGGCGCCGCCGGTAACGACCTCGGCGCCGTCCGGCTTGCGCTCGAGGAAGCCCTCGACCCGCTCGCGCTGGCGCTGCGAGTTGAGCGGCCCGAGCGTCGTCTCGGCCGCGAGCGTGTCGCCCAGGATCAGCCCCTGCGCTTCGGAGGCGAGCCCGCTGACGACGTCGTCGTAGACGCCCTTGGCGGCGAGCACGCGGGTCGCCGCGGTGCAGTCCTGGCCGGCGTTGTAGTAGCCGGTGCCGGCGATCGTCTCCAGCGCCGTCTCCATCCCGACGTCGTCGAAGACGATCACCGGCGCCTTCCCCCCCAGCTCGAGGTGGACGCGCTTGAGCGTGTCGGCGGCGGCCTTGGCGATCCCCTTGCCGGTCGGCGGCGAGCCGGTCAGGCTGACCATCTCGACGTCGGGGTGGTTGACCAGCTCGACCCCGGTCGGCTCGCCGTGGCCGCCGATCGCGTTGAGCACACCCGGCGGCAGCAGGTCGGCGCACCACTCGGCGAACAGCAGGGTGGTCAGCGGCGTCGTCTCGGCCGGCTTCAGCACGACCGTGTTGCCGGCCGCGAGCGCCGGGCCGATCTTCCAGATCGCCATCATCAGCGGGTAGTTCCAGGGGGTTATCTGGCCGACCACGCCGACCGGCTCGCGGCGGACGAAGGAGGTGTGCCCCTCCATGTACTCGCCGGCCGCGCGACCCTCCATGCAACGGGCGGCGCCGGCGAAGAAGCGCAGGTTGTCGGCCATCACCGGCACCTCGTCCTCGAGCACCGCGCCGCGCGGCTTGCCGGCGTCGGCCGCCTCGAGGTCGGCGATCTCCTCGCCGCGCTCCTCGATCAGGTCGGCGATCCGCAAGAGCGCCCGCGCTCGTTCGCCCGGCGGCGTCGCCGCCCAGCCCTCGAAGGCCCCCTTCGCCGCGGCGACCGCGGCATCGACGTCGGCCTTGGTCGACAGCGGCGCCGAGGCGATCGCCGAGCCGGTAGCCGGATTCACCACGTCCTCCATCCCACCCTCGACCGGGTCCACAGCCTCCCCGCCGATGAAGTTCCTCAGCTTCGTCTTCGTCGCCGCCGCCATCAACTCACCTCCGCCTTGTCCTTGATTTGAAGTGCTTCCTCGACCGAGACGCGGTCTGTCCCCACCGCCTCCGCCACCGCCGGATGGGTCACCTGGCCACCCGCCACGTTGACGCCGGGGCGCAGGCCGGGGTCGCGGCGGATCGCGCCCTCGACGCCGCGGTCGGCGAGCGCGATCGCGTAGGGGAGCGTCGCGTTGGTGAGCGCGTGGGTCGAGGTGATCGGCACCGCGCCGGGCATGTTGGCGACGCAGTAGTGGGTGATCCCGTCGACCTCGAAGGTCGGGTCGTGGTGCGTGGTCGGGCGCGAAGTCTCGAAGCAGCCGCCCTGGTCGATCGCGACGTCGACGAGGACCGCGCCGGGCTTCATCAGCGCCAGTTGCTCGCGGCGCACGACGAAGGGAGCGCGGGCGCCGTGGACCAGGACCGCGCCGATCACGAGGTCGGCGCGGGGGAGCATCTCCTCGACCGCCAGCGTCGTCGAGTAGACGGTCGAGCAGCGCCCGGCGAAGCTCACCTCGAGCTCGCGCAACCGATCGATCGACTTGTCGAAGACGAACACGTCGGCCTGCATGCCGATCGCGATGGTGGCGGCGTTCATGCCGACCACGCCGCCGCCGATCACCATCACGTTGGCCGCGGCGACGCCCGGCACGCCGCCGAGCAGGATGCCGCGCCCGCCGAGCGGCTTCTCCAGCATGAAGGCGCCCGCCTGGGTTGCGATCTTGCCGGCGATCTCGCTCATCGGCGCCAGCAGCGGCAGGCGGCCGCGCGCGTCCTCGACCGTCTCGTAGGCGACGCAGGTGGCGCCCGAGCCGCAGAGGCCGCGGGTCAGCTCGGGGTCTGGCGCCAGGTGGAGGTAGGTGAAGAGGACCTGCCCGCGGCGCAGCATCTCGACCTCGCCGGGCTGCGGCTCCTTCACCTTCAGCACCATCTCCGCCTCGGCGAAGACCGTCTCCGCAGCGGCGACGACGTGGGCGCCCTGCGACTCGAATTCGGCATCGGCGATCGCGCTGCCGGCGCCGGCGCCGGCCTCGACCAGGACCTCGTGGCCGTGGTCGACCATTTCCCGCACCCCGGCGGGCGTGATCGCCACCCGGTACTCGTCGGATTTGATCTCCGCGGGGACGCCTACCTTCACGTTTTCACCAGCTCTCGGGCTCGCAGCGCCAGCCAGAACTCGATCCGGTCGTGGGCGCGCGAGAGGTCGCGGCCGGTCAGCTCCTCGACCTTGCGCATCCGGTAGCGCAGCGTGTGGCGGTGGCAGTAGACCTCGCGGGCGGCGCGCTCCCACTGGCCGTTCTGTTCGATGAACGCCTCCAGCGAGCGCAGCAGCTCGCCGCCGTACTCCTCGTCGCCCGCCTCGATCGGGCCGAGGACGCTGTCGCAGTAGAGCTGCAGCGCCTCGTCGTCCTGGATCGAGAGCAGCAGGGTGAAGGCGCCGAGGTCGCGCCACGACGCCACCTCGGGCTCGTTGCCGTTGGCGAAGGCGGTCGCCTCGAGCGCGCAGCGCGCCTCGTGGAAGGAGTGACGCAGCTCCTCCGGCGGGGCCGGGCGGCTGGCCGCGGCGCGCACCGTCCCGCGCTCTTTGATCAGCGCCCGGCGCGCTTCGGAGGCGAGGTCGATCGGATCGCGGTCGGCCGCATCGACGACCGCGCAGAGCAGCTCGTGGCCGCCGCTGGCGTGCGGCGCGACGACCGCCGGGCAGGCGTCGGCGGCGAGCGCCCGCTCCAGCGCCGGCTCGGCGGCGGAGGGGTCGTCGAGGTCGAAGACCAGCACCGCGGCCTCGTCGCCGATCCCGAACGGCTCGAGCCGACGGCGCAGCTCGGAGGGATCGAGGCGGCCCCCGAGGGCGCCGGCGAGGACGTCGCCGGCGAGCCGGCGCTCGGTCTCGCGGGCGACCCGGCGCCGCATCAGCTCGAGCGCCACCACGGCCACGGCCTGCTGCAGGATCAGCCGCTCGAAGTCGCCGAGACCACCGGAGTCGCGGACGATCACGACCCAGGCCTGCGGCGGCCCGCCGCCGGGCGAAATCACCGGGTGGGCGAGCGCCCGGCCGGCGATCGAGGAGTGGGTGGGGACGAAGGGATGGCCGTCGACAGTGTGGGAGAGAGCTTCGTCGCGGATCGCGGTCACCGCCTCGGCGGAGAGCTCACGACGGAAGCCGCGCCCGGCAAGGCGCTCGCCGCGGCCGTTGAGGATCGCCACGGTGCCGCCGACCGCGGAGGCGATCGTCGCCACGATCTCCTCCAGCCCGCGCTCTTCGAGGACCAGCCGCTCGAGCCGCCGCTGCACGGCGATGCCGCGCTGCAGCACCTCGTACTGCTCGTTGACCAGGCGCGCGAAGGCCTTCTCGGTGATCGCGATGAACGGGGTCGAGTAGGGGACCTCGAACAGCGGGAAGTCGCGTTTGACCGCCTCGTCGACGAGCGCTTTCGGCATTTTCTTGTGACTGAAGCCGGTGCCGAAGCCGAGCCCGGCGAGGTTGTGCTCGGCGAGCAGGCGGATGTAGGCGCGCTGCTTGGCGGCGCTGTCGAGCGGGATGCCCGTGGTCAGCATCAGCTCACCACCGGAAAGCCACGGGGTCGGATCCTGCAGCTCGGAGATGTGGATCCAGCGGACCGGGGCCTCGGCCGCTTGGGCTCCCGCCGCGAGATCGAGACCGAGCTCGTCGAGCAGGCTCTGGACGGTCAGCATCGCGTTCCTATTTCCGGACCCGCTCCCAGGCGTCGGAGAGAACCCCGCGAAGCACGTCGTGCATCTCTTCGAACTGCTCGGTGTCGCAGATCAGTGGGGGGGCGAGCTGGATCACCGGATCGCCCCGGTCGTCGGCGCGGCAGATCAGCCCGCGCCGGTAGAGCTCGCCGGAGAGGTAGCCGCGCAGCAGATCCTCGGCCTCCTCCTCGTCGAAGCTCTCTTTCGTGTCCTTGTCCTTGACCAGCTCGATCGCCTGGAAGAAGCCGGCGCCGCGCACGTCGCCGACGATCGGCAGGTCGTGCAGGGTCTCGAGCATCTGCCTGAACTCGCCCTCCTTGGCGAGCACGTGGCCGCAGAGGTCCTCGCGCTCGAAGACGTCGAGGTTGGCCATCGCGACCGCCGCGGCGACCGGGTGGCCGGCGAAGGTGAAGCCGTGGGCGAAGGACTCGTCGCCCTGCATGAACGGCTCGGCGACCCGGTCGGAGGCGACGACCGCGCCCATCGGCATGTAGGCCGAGGTCAGCGCCTTCGCCATCGTGACGATGTCGGGCACGTAGCCGAAGCGTTCGTTGCCGAAGTAGTGGCCGAGCCGGCCCCAGGCGCAGATCACCTCGTCGGAGATCATCAGCACGTCGTAGCGGTCGCAGATCTCCCGCACCCGCTCGAAGTAGCCCTCCGGTGGGACGAAGCAGCCGCCGGCGTTCTGGACCGGCTCGAGGATCACCGCGGCGACCGTCTCCGGCCCCTCGAACATGATCCGCTCCTCGATCGCGCTCGCTGCCCAGAGCGGGTGGCGGTCCACCGGCCAGCGATAGGAATTGGTGTTCGGCACGTGGCAGCCGCCGGGGGCGAGCGGCTCGAACTGCGAGCGCAGCTCGGTGATGCCGGTCACCGAGAGGGCGCCGAGCGAGGTGCCGTGGTAGGCGATCTCGCGCGCGATCGTCTTGTGCTTCTGGCCGTTGCCGCGCATCCGGTGGTAGTTGCGGGCCAGCTTCAGCGCCGACTCGACCGCCTCCGAGCCGCCGGAGGTGAAGAAGACGCGGTTGAGGTCGCCGGGGGCGAGCGCGGCGATCCTCGCCGCCAGCTCGATCGCCCGTGGATGGGCGTAGCTCCAGAGCGTGTAGAAGTCGAGCTCTTCGACCTGGCGCGCCGCTGCTTCGCCCAGCTCCGAGCGGCCGTGGCCGACGTTGACACAAAACAGAGCCGAGAGGCCGTCGAGGTAGCGGTTGCCGTGCTCGTCGTAGACGTAGCAACCCTCGGCGCGGGCGATGATCGGGATCTCGTGGTCGGGACCGTAGGACCCCATCCGCGAGAAGTGCATCCAGAGGTGCCGCATCGCCTGCTCCTGGAGCTCGGCGCCTACCGTCCGGGTGCTCTGCGACGCAATCGCCATGCGGCTCTCCTCTCTCACTTTACGACGTTCTGGATAACGCTAGCTCGGAAAGACCCCGATGGCAAGTGGTCATTGGGTCAAGTGAAAGCGTAACGATTGTCCAAAATGGATAAAAAAGAGCCGACGATTTGGGTCATTTGCCACTTGGCGACTTCGCCGCTGAGGCGTACGGTGGCGCCATGGAGAGTGCAGCGGTTCCGACGCCTGGACCGACGGGAGCAAAATCCCACACCGCGCCCGTCCCCAGCAGCGGCGAGAAGGGCCTGAAGAAGAACGCGATCGGCTTCGTCTCCAGCGTCGTCATCGGCGTCGCCTCGACCGCCCCCGGCTACAGCCTCGCCGCGACCCTCGGCTTCATCGCCGCCGCGGTCGCCTTCAAGGCGCCGGCGATCCTGCTGATCAGCTTCGTGCCGATGTTCCTCGTCGCCGCCGGCTACTACTACATGAACAAAGCCGACCCGGACTGCGGGACGAGCTTCTCCTGGGTGACCAAGGCGATGGGCCCGCAGCTCGGCTGGATCGCCGGCTGGGCGATCGTCGTCGCCGACGTGATCGTGATGGCCAACCTGGCCCAGATCGCCGGCCTCTACACGTTCCTTCTCTTCGGCTGGAGCTCGGCCGCCGCTTCGACCGCCGCGGTGACCGCGGTCGGGGTGATTTGGATCGTGCTGATGACGGCGATCGTCGTGATCGGCATCGAGCTCTCGGCGCGGACTCAGGTCGGCCTGCTCGCGGCGGAGATCCTCACCCTCGCCGCCTTCGCCGTGGTCGCGCTGGTCAAGGTCTACGCCGGCGGCGCTCCCGCCACCTCGGTGCATCCGAGCCTCTCCTGGCTCAACCCCTTCTCGCTCAGCCCCAGCGAGATCTCGGCCGGGATGCTGCTCGCGGTGTTCATCTACTGGGGGTGGGACACGACCGCGACGGTCAACGAGGAGACCGAGAACCCGGACGAGGCGCCCGGACGGGCGACCGTGGTCAGCACCCTGATCCTGCTCGGCATCTACATCATCGTCGGCTTCGCCGCACAGGCATACGCCGGTGTCGATCAGCTCGTCGCCAACCAGGAAGACGTGCTCAGCGCACTCGGCACCGAAGTGTTCGGCTCCCCGCTCGACAAGATCCTGATCATCGCCGTGCTCTCCTCGGCCGCGGCCTCGACCCAGACGACGATCCTGCCGACCGCCCGCACGACCCTTTCAATGGCCCGTGCGCAGGCGCTGCCGAAGAGCCTCGGCAAGGTCCACCCCCGCTACCTGACGCCGCACGTCTCGACCATCCTGATGGGACTCGCCTCGATCGTCTGGTACGTCGGCCTGACGATCGTCAGCGAAGACATCCTCTTCGACTCGCTGGCCGCGCTGGGCCTGATGATCTCCTTCTACATCGGCATCACCGGCTTCGCCTGCACGATCTACTATCGGCGCGAGTTGCTGCGCAGCGTCAAGAACTTCTTCTTCGTCGGCGTCGGACCGGCCCTCGGCGGCGTGATTCTCTTCTACCTGTTGATCAAGAACGGGATCGAACTCTCCAACCCGGCCAACTCCGAATCGGGCAACTCGTGGTTCGGAATCGGCCCGCCGCTGGTGATCGCGGTCTTCTTCCTCCTGCTCGGGGTCGTCCTGATGGTGGTCCAGTGGCGAGCGGTGCCGGCCTTCTTCCGCCGCCGGGCCGAAGTCGCCCCGGCGGGCTTCCTCGAGGGGGAATCCGAACCCGCCAGCGGCGGCATCGCATCGGGGGGCGAGGGCTGAGATGGGCTGGATAGTGGTCGGATACGACGGCTCGGCCTGCGGCAAGGCGGCGCTGGCGGAGGCCGTGGGACTGGCAAAGGGCCTCGGCGACAAGGTCGTGCTCGTCTTCGGCTACGCCCCGCCGGGACTCTGGGGCGGCGAGATCGCCGAACACGAGGAGGCGATCGCCGAACTCGGCGAAAAGGTGATGGCCGAGGCGAAGCGGGTGACCGAGGCCGACGGGATCGAGGCCGAGTACGAACTCGTGGCAAAGCGTCCAGCCGAGGCGGTGGCCGACGTGGCCGAGCAGCGCGACGCGCGGATGATCGTCGTCGGCAGCTACGGGGATGCGCCGCTCAAGGGGGCGATCCTCGGGTCGACCCCCTACCGGCTGCTGCACCAGGCGGAGCGGCCGGTGCTGGTTGTGCCCGCTTCGCGGTAGGGGAAGGCCGGGGGTCACCCCGCTGAAGCCTATGTTCGCTTCGCTCACGAATTTGGTGCCGCTTCGCGGCAGGAATCACTCTGCGGTGCCCGCTTCGCGAGGCTCCATCAGGGTGACCCCCGGTCTTCCTCATCGGCCGATGTGAAAGCCGATCAGCTCCGGGATCCGGGAGATGAGGTCGGCGATCGGGCTTGGATCCTCGTTCGCGAGCTGGGAGTTCTCCTTGCTGATGAGGGCTCGGCGGATGGTTTCTCCTCCCAGCCAGTGGAAAGGCTCGGGCGGGACGCGTGTGGGGCTGGGGTCGACGAAGGCCAGGCGGGAGGGCTCGTCGTGGCGGTCGAGGGCCAGCGAGGCGAGGGTGCGGGCGACCATGTGGGATGGGCCTACGCCGTTGCCGGTGTAGCCGGCGGCGACGAAGGCGCGGCCGCCGCGCAGCGGGACGACGACCGGCAGGTGGGTCGGGGAGACGTTGACGGGGCCTCCCCAGGCGTGGGTTATCCGCCGGCCGACGAGCGCCGGGAAGTACTCGCGCAGGCGGGCGGCTGCGGCGTCGACCACGTCGCGGTCCAGCTCGGCGCGGCCGTGGAGCCGTGCCCCCATCGCGATCCGGCCGCCGCCCCAGCCGAAGGCGATCCGCCCGTCCGGGGTGGTGCGGAAGTAGTCGATCAGGGTGCGGCCGTCGGTGATGCACTCGCCGCCCGTCCAGCCGATCTCCTCCAGCAGCTCGGGCACCGGCTCGGTGAGGACGACGTGCGAGGAGCTGACGGTGAGCGAGTCGCGCAGCGGAGCGCCGGGCGCCTTCGCCGCTCCCCCGATCGCGACGACGGCGGCGCCGGCGCGAACCGTGCCGCGATCGGTCCTCGCAACGACCCCGCCCCCGGCCGGAAGCGGCAGCTTTTTGGGGGCTATAGACCCCAAAAAGCTGCCATCGGCGGCCAGGCGCCGCACCGGCGAACGCTCGAAGATCTCGACCCCGGCGGCGAGCAGCCGGCGGCGCAGGCCCAGCGCCAGCCGGGCCGGCTGCACGGTGGCCGAGTCGGGATAGAAGGCGCCGGCGCGAAACGCCGGCGAGACGCAGCGCTCGGCGACACCGGCGCGGTCGAACGACCTCACCGCATCGTCCTCCCCCAACTCGCGACAGGCCGCGACGGCCTCGTCCCAGGTCCCGTCGTGGGCCGGCGCGGTCGAGACCTGCAGGTAGCCGCCGCGCCGGAACCAGGCGTCGACCCCCTCGTCGCGGCAGAAGCTCTCGATCCCGGTCACGGCCTCCCGCGAGGCCCGAGCCACGGCCAGCGCGGCCGCATCCCCCCACCGCGCCCGCATGTTCGGCAGCGAGAACCACATCACGTTGCAGAACCCCCCGTTTCGCCCGCTCGGCCCACGCCCGCAGAGATCCCCCTCGAGCAAGACCACGGTGGCATTCGGCTCCAGCTTCCTGATCTGCCAAGCAGTCCAAAGCCCCGTATAGCCGCCCCCGATCACGACCACATCGGCGCTCCGCTCCCCCACCAGCTCCGGCATCGACGTGACCGAGCCCGCCTCCTCCAGCCAGTAACCGTGCGCGGTGTGCTTCATCGACTCAGCCTAGACTCACGTCGATGCCAACTTTCGACGCCCTCGCCGACCTCCCGCTCGAGATCGACGACTACGAACTGGAGGGCCTCGATCACAAGACCCCCGGCTTCGAACGCCTCAGCACCACGATCCACCTCCATGGCGGCGGCGAGGAGGGCCTCGGCGAGGACGTCACCTACGACGCGCTCGACCACATCGCCCTGCAGGACGCCGGCGCCGTCCTCGACCTGACCGGCCACGCGACGCTCGGCGAGTTCTGCGAGTTCATGGGCGGCGTCGACACCTTCCCGGCCGAGCCGCAGCGCGACGTCTCGCGGCTCTACCGCCGCTGGGCTTTCGAGTCGGCGGCGCTCGACCTGGCGCTGCGCCAGTCGGGCACTAGCATCGCCGCCGCCCTCGGTCGCGAGCCCCGTCCGGTCACCTTCGTCTGCTCGATGCGGCTCGCCGGCGGCCCCGACGAGCCCTCCTCGATCGAGACCCTGCGGCGCAAGCTCGACCCCTACCCGACGCTGCGCTTCAAGCTCGACCCGACCAACGACTGGACCGACGAGCTGATCGCCGCCCTGGTCGAGACCGGCGCCGTCGACTCGCTCGACCTCAAGGGCTTCTACAAAGGCACCCCGGTCAACGTCGAGACCGACCCTGAGCTGTACGGCAAGCTGATCGAGGCCTTCCCCGACGCCTGGCTGGAGGACCCCGACGTCAACGAGGAGACGCGGCCGATCCTCGAGCCGGTCCGCGACCGGCTCACCTGGGACGCGCCGATCCACTCGATCGCCGACATCGAGGCGCTGCCCTGGGTGCCGAAGATGGTCAACATCAAGCCCTCCCGGGTCGGCGGCCTGCGCGACCTCTGCGCGACCTACGACTACTGCGCCGAGCGCGGGATCGGCGCCTACGGCGGCGGCCAGTGGGAGCTCGGCGTCGGCCGCGAGCAGATCCAGGTGCTCGCCTCGCTCTTCCACCCCGACACGCCGAACGACACGGCGCCGCGCCCCTACAACGAAGCCGATCCGCCCCCCGGGCTGCCGGTGAGCCCGCTGGAGCCGCAGCTCACTCCGACCGGATTCCGCTGGGGGTGAGGGACACCCGACCTACCCCCCCATGCCGGCAGCCGGTGGTTTGGTCGCGTCGCCGCCGCCTTCGCCGGGCGCCTCGCGCGCGATGTAGTCCTCGGTGAGCAGCAGATTGTCCTTCGACCGCTCGACCACGTTCAGCAGATCGCCCATCAGCGCGACCTCCTCGACCTGCTCCTTGACGAACCACTGCATGAACTGCTCCGCCCGGTAGTCCTTGACCTCTCGCGCCAGCTCGAACAGCGCGTAGATCTCCTCGCCGACCCGCTTCTCCTGCTCGAGTGCCATTCGCACCGGCGCGGTCCCGTCGTCGTAGCTGGTCTGCTGGGACTTGATGTCGGGAATGTGGACCTCGGCGCCGACGTCGAGCAGGTACTGGACCATCATCATCGCGTGCTCGCGCTCCTCCAGCGCCTGGCGGTAGAAGAAGGCGGCGAGGCGGGGCAGCGTTTCGGCGTCGTAGTACACAGCGGCCCCCACGTACTGCTGCGAGGCGGCGAACTCGTTGGCGATCTGCTCATTGAGCGCGTCGGGGAAGCTCTTCTCGGGCATGTCACTCCTCGGTCGGCTGGACAGTTCTCGGACCGTAGCCCAATCGCGGAGTTCGGCTGGCCGAAGGCCTATCCGAGCCAGCCTGCTCGTTTGCGGAGCGCCGTGATCCGGCGGAACTCGGCTATGTCCTCGCGTAGGGCGGCGGGAGCCGGCGCGGGGAGGAAGCGCGCTGGGAGGGGCGACTCGACTACGCCGTCTTCGCCCTTGGCGACTCGGTAGGCGCGGGCGCCTCGCTGGGCGGTTACTGCCGAGGGGGTGCCGGTGCCCTCCCAGAGCAGGCCGGCGTAGTCGTCGAGGCCGTAGCCCTCGGGCATCCCGTCGGCGACCGCGTCGAGGTAGGCGGCGCGGCGGTCGGGTTCGTTGTTGTAGTGGACGCAGAGGCTGCCGGAGATCAGGCCGAGGCCGGCGCCCGGTTCGGGCTTACCCGACGACTTGGTGATCCCCGCCTCGAACCAGCACATCGCGCCGGCGCTCTGGCCGGCGAGGACGATGCCGTTGCGCCAGGCGAGGCTGAGGATGGCGCCCAGGTCGTGCGCCTCCCAGACCGCCAGCAGGTTGAGCAGGCTGCCGCCGCCGACGTAGATCAGGTCCTGTTCGAGCAGGTGGTCGCGCAGCTCCATCGGCCGGCTGCCGAGGCGGAAGAGCGAGAGGTCGGAGGGGTCGCAGGGGCGCTCGCCGAAGGCCGAGTAGAAGCGGGCGATCTGCTCGGAGGTGTCGCCGCTGGCGGTCGGCAGGATGCAGATCCGCGGCCGGCGGCCGGCACGGACGCTCGCCAGCCGCAGCATCAGCTCGCAGACCGCCCGGTCCGCCGGGCGGGAGGTGAAGTCGTGGCCGCCGAGGGCGAGGACTCTGGTCGTGATCATCTGCGGGCCAGGCCAGTCACGCCGCGACCGTGGTCGACATCGCCTCGGGCAGCGGCGCCTGACGCACGGTGGCGTCGTCCCCGAGATACGCCGTCGCGATCCTCATCTCGACGACGCGATGACC
Organism: uncultured Solirubrobacterales bacterium; assembly: GCA_963702955.1. Classification (GTDB taxonomy): domain Bacteria; phylum Actinomycetota; class Thermoleophilia; order Solirubrobacterales; family 70-9; genus VRUE01. Next base: position 1,681,354 of record OY969774.1, read on the forward strand.
GACCACGTCGAGGCGGTAGCCGCGCGCCGCCGGGCGCGAGGCCACCACCCTGCTCAGTTCGGCGCCGGTGAAGTGCAGCGCGGCGCCGTCCTCGGCCGCGTAGCCGCTGCGCATCCCGGCGCGAAGGAAGTCGTGGTAAGAGCTGCGTCGCTTGGAGCCGCGCTCGTAGTGGACGCAGTTGCTGAACGGCAGCAGGCCGAGGCCCTCAACCTGCTGCGGGGCGCCGTGAAAGCCGGTCACCGCCTGCTCGAACCAGCACAACGAGCCGGCGGAGAGGCCGCAGAGGACGGTGCCCCGCTCCCACGCTTCGCGCAGGACGACGTCGATCCCGTGCGCCTGCCAGACGCCGAGCAGGCTGATCACGCTGCCGCCGCCGACGTAGATCAGGTCCTGTTCGAGCAGGTGGGCGCGGACATCCTCGGGACCCTGCTCGCGGCGGAACAGCGAGATGTGGCTCGCCTCGCAGCGGTCGGCCGGGAAGGCGCGGTAGAAGCGGACCACGTAGTGGTCGGCGTCGCCGCTCGCGGAGGGCAGGAAGCAGACCTTCGGTCGCCGCGCCCGGCAGAGGCCGAGGACGTACTCGTCCAGCAGCGGGTTCCCCGACTCCATCGAGAACCCTCCGCCGCCGAAGGCGACTATCTGGCGGAGCATCTCGTCCATCGACAAATGGTCGCGGCGGCGACCTTCGTCGTCGTTGTACAGCGGTCCGAAGTTTTCGGTAGCGCGCTCGCCCGCATGTACAGTCGGCGGGACTGCGCGGGGCGGCGCATCGGCTTGCCGAATCCCGCGCCGGTTCCCGGCCGACGACGCATTGTTAACTCGGTACTGATTCGTCCACAGAATGCCGTTTGGGGTGTACAATCGCGTTTACAGCAGGGTCGTCCGCACAGGAGCCTAGGCATGTCCCCCACCGCACCCGCCAGCCGCAGCGCATCGGCACCGCAAGACCTCAGCGGCCTGATCGAGAAGGAACGGCTGCCGGCCGGGCGCGAGGCCCTCGCCGAGCCGCTGATCGCCCACTCGCAGCGGGAACGGATCCTCGTCGCGATGGCCGACGCCTGCGCGAGCAAGGGCTACAACGCGACCACGATCGCCGACGTCTGCAAGCCCGCCGGCGTCTCGCGCGCCACCTTCTACGAGCTGTTCAAGGACAAGGAGGACTGCTTCCACGCGGCGATGGAGGTCTCCCTCGCCGACGCGATGGGACGGATCGTCGCCGTCTACTCGCCCGACAAGCCGTGGGCGACCACGGTCCGCGACGCCGCCGCCGCCTTCCTCGACCTGCTGGCGAGCCGCCCCGCCTTCGCCCGCATGGCGCTGGTCGAGGCCCCCTCCTCAGGCGAGCGCGCCTTCCAGCTCTACGCCTCCGGCAAGCGGGTCCTGCAGTCGCTGCTCGACCGCGGCCGCGACGACCCGGTCGAGGAGGAAGCGATTCCCTCCAGCGCCGGCCGCGCGGCGCTGTCGGGCGCCGAGTCGCTGATCGTCGGCCAGATCCTCGCCGGCAACGCCGAGCGGCTTCGTGAGCTGCTTCCCGACATCGTCTACATCACCACCGTCCCCTACCTCGGACAGGACGAGGCGCTGCGCCAGTCCAGGGAGGCCGAGAAGCTCCAGAGCCCCCCCGGAGGCTGACCGGGTGGAGCGTGCGGGGGGGAGAGAGCGGTGGCGCCCCCCGCGCGGGCGTCACCGCCTGCCGCCGGGAGTGGTCGCGCGCTCGCAGCGCGAGCGGCTGCTCGAGGCGGCGGTGCGGATGGCCGCCGAGAAGGGCTATGCGGCCGTGACGGTCGGCGACCTGACCGGCGAGGCCGGCGTCTCGCGGACCACCTTCTACGAGCTGTTCGAGGACAAGGAGGCCTGCTTCCTCGCCGCCTACGACAACGCGGTCAACATGTTGGTCCGCCGGGTCCTCGCCGCGTACGAGTCCGAACAGCGCTGGCCCGAGCGGGCGCGGGCGGGCCTCGAAGCGCTGCTCGCCGTGCTGGCCGAGGAGCCGGCGCTGGCCCGCCTCTCGCTGGTCAACATCGGCTCCGCCGGGCCGGCCGCCCAGCGCCGCTACCGGACCGCGGTGCAGCGCCTGACGCCGCTCTTCGACGAGGGGCGCGACTTTGCCCCCGGGGGCCGCAACCTGCCGCCGAACACCTCGCGGATGGCGATCGGAGCGGTCACCGGTCTGATCGCCGACGAGCTGGTCGTGGACCGCGCGGCCGAGCTTCCGGGCTTGCTTTCCGACGTGCTTTTTGCGACGCTAGTGCCCTATATCGGCCCGGAAGCGGCAGCCAGGGAGGTGGGCGATCTAGCACGATAAACGCCTACGTACACGATGCCGCTATGATCCATATACCGGAGAGTTCTCACCTGGCGGTCTGGCCGATGGCAAGCACGGAAACGCGGCGTCAACCGATCCTGGAGGCGATGGTCCGCGTCGTCGGGCGCAAGGGCTACAAGGCAACTTCGGTCGCCGACGTGATCGCGGAGGCGAACACCTCCCGCACCACCTTCTACAAGTACTTCGACGACAAGCACGACTGCTTCCTCGCCGCCTACGACATGGTGGTCGACCGGGTGGTCGGCGAGGTGATCGCCAAATGCGAGGCCGAGGAAGACTGGCTCGGCCGGGTGCGGATCGGCCTCTCGACCATCGTCGAGATGTTCGCGCTCGACCCGGAGCTGGCGCGGACGGCGATCGTCGAGGTCGAGGCGGCCGGCGCCGAAGCGCGACAGCGCCACTGGAACGCGGTCAACCGCTTCACCGAGTTCCTCGAGGACGGCAAGGACGTGGCGGGCGGTCGCGAGCTGCCTGAGAACATCGCCCTGATGGCGGCCGGCGCGGTCTCCGGCCTGATCTTCGACGAGCTGCTGACCGGCCGGGCCGAGCGGTTGCCGAAACTCCTTCCCGACCTGCTCTTCGCCTTGCTCGTCCCTTACATCGGACCCGGCGCCGCGGCCGAGGAAATGCGCAGGGCGGCGGCCGGCTGACGGCCGCACGCCCCACTGCTCCCTTCCCCTTGCCCGTCTAGATCGAGCCGATCTCGCGGCGCAGCTTGGCGCGCACGCGATGCAGTCGAACCTTGACCGTGCCCTCCGGGACGCCGAGCCGGTGGGCGATCGCCGTCTGCGTCAGATCCTCGTCGTAGCGCAAGCGCACCAACTGGCGGTCGCGCTCGTCGAGCCGGCTGATCGCGGCGTGGATGTCGGCCCGTTCGACCGTCGCCAGGACCCGCTCGTCGTCTGCCCCGTGTTCGGCCTCCAGCGTGGCGACCGGATCGGGACGCTTGCGAGCGTGCTGGCGGAAGGCCTCGTTGCGGACGATGACCGCCAGCCACGACTTGCGGCTGCCGTGATCGCGCAGGGTCAACCGCCGCCGCCAGGCGCGCAGGAGCGCCTCCTGGGCGATGTCCTCCGCTTCGCTGGGATTCTTCGAGTAGCGATAGGCGAAGCGCACGCAGAGCCGTCGCGCTTCGTCCCACTCCCAGCCGTCGTCCTCCCCTTTTCCCCCCGGATTCGCTCGCTGGTCAACGTGGCGAATGTCCATGACGGCGGAGAACCTATCAGATTCTTTCGAGCGGTGTGAGAATAATTTGAGCGCTGCGAAACCCTGCTGAACAATCGCCTGGTCTCGGGGGCCAAATGGAGGCGAAAGCAGCAGCCAAGTCGGGGAGCCAGAGGGCCGAAGAGACCTACGAGGCCCTCGCTCCCGTCTACGACGACTTCACCGCGCACCACGACTACGGGTTGTGGCTGGGCGAACTCCTCCCGCAGCTCCGCCGCCACGGGTTGAGCGGGCACCGCCTGCTCGACGTCGGCTGCGGCACCGGGAAGAGCTTCCTGCCGATGCTCGAAGACGGATGGGAGGTGACGGCGTGCGACATCTCGCCGTCGATGCTCGAGCTGGCGCGGGCCAAGGCCGGGGATGCGGTGAAGTTCGCCGTCGCGGACATGCGGAAGCTGCCCGTGTTCGGTGAGTTCGACCTCGTCTGGTGTCTGGACGACGCGGTCAACTACCTGCTCAGCGTCGAGGAACTGGGGGAAGCGCTGAGCGCGATGCGGGCCAACCTGGCCCCCGACGGGCTGCTGCTGTTCGACGTCAACACGATCCAGGCCTACCGCTCCTTCTTCGCCGAAACCGAGTTCGTCGAACGCGGCGGCCGCAAACTGATCTGGAACGGCCAGGCTCCCCTGGACGCCCAGCCCGGGGGGATCTACGAGTCGCACTTCGAAGCGCAGATGACGGACGGCGGCGAGGCCGACGTCGAGAAGCACGTCCACCGCCAGCGCCACTACCCCGAAGAGGTGGTGCGGGCGACCATCGCCGCCTCCGGCCTTGAGTGCCTCGACGTCTTCGGCCACGGCTTCGACGCGATCCTCAAACAGCCGGTCGAGGAACTCGTCCACACGAAGATGGTCTTCATCGCGCGCCGGGCCTGAGCCGGCGCGAGCCCATAGCGGCCCGATCGGCTATTCGAGGATCCGCGAGCCGTGGTGCGAGAAGCCCGGGGGGATCTGACCGTGGAAGTCGTAGCGGATGTGGAGGTAGACCCTGTAGTCGCCCTGCTGGGTCAGTTCGTTGAGGAGCACGGTGACGCGGGGGCGCCTCACGACTCGGTTGCGGCAGCGGCGGCAGCCGCGGCGCAGGTAGGCGCGCCCGGTGGCGTGGGCGACCGGTTCGCCGAAGTCGCGCCAGTGGAGGCCGTAGAGCTGCAGGGAGCCGTCGCGCTTTAGGCCCATGCCGCTCGGCTCGTGCACGAGGCGGCGGCTGCGAACGTCGGCAAGGACGACCGATTCCGCCTGTTCGAAGGGCGCTTCGCCCGGTTCGGCGGCGAAGGTGGCGTGCGTTTCCGGGCAGCCGGGGAGCTCGCGGCTGGGGGCGGTCACCATGCCTTCGGCGCGATCGGGCGCGACGAAGGTGGCTTCGATGAAGGGACCGGGGCCATCGACGTATTTCCAGTGACCGCTCGGTTCGATCGGGACCGTGCCTCCCGATCCGGCCTCGAAGGTCCCGCAGAAGCCCCAGCGGAATCGAAAGCGGGGGTGGACGACCTGGCCTGCCGTCACTTCGAAGGTGACCGGGAGCCCGGCCGACGTCTTCGCGTGCCACGGACCTTCAACCGGGACGACGCCGTCGGCGCAGGCCGAGGCGGCGCCGCACCCCAGCACCAACGCGCACGTAAGGGCAACCATCCCTCGCATCGTTCGACCTTAGCCGACAGTGGCGCCAATGTAGAGATAATTAGGCTAATACGTGCTTGAATTAGCGCGACTATGGCGTGATTAGTCCCTATGCGCAGCTTCGTCGACCTCGACAAGACCTTCAGCGGGCAGCCTCGCGAGCTCGGCGCCATCCTGGCCGGAGTCGACACCGGGAAAGGCCGTGAGCGACTTTTCGAGGACCAGCTTCCCGAGCTTCTCGGCCAGCTCGCCGATCACGCCCGCATCGCTTCGATCACCGCCTCCAACGCAATCGAGGGCGTGGTGGTGGACAGCGAGCGCGCCGAGCTCATCGCCGAGGGCTCACGTCGCTATCGCAACCGCAACGAGCGCGAGTTCGCCGGCTACAGGGACGCGACGGACATGCTCATGCGCCTTGACTCCTACGAGCCGCTGAACATTCCCTTCGTGCTGCATCTGCATCGACTGCTCTTCAACCACACCGATGGCAGGGACGGGCACCTGAAGACCGACCAGAATCTGATCGTCTCATATGAGAGCGGACATCGGGAAGTCGTCTTCACCCCTCCCCCTCCCGAGGAAACCGAGTTCCTGCTCGACGAGCTGCTGGTCCGCTACGAAGCCGCCAAGCGTGAAGGTCGAACGCATCCGCTCGTCCTGATCGGCGCCTTGATCCTGGACTTCCTAGCGGTTCACCCGGTCGCCGACGGCAACGGCCGCCTCGCCCGGCTTCTGACCATGCACGAGCTGCTCGCCCAGGACTACAGCGTGGCGCGGTACGTGAGCATCGAGCAGCGCATCTTCGAATCGAAGAACGGCTACTACGCAAGCCTCTATGAGTCTCAGCGGGATTGGCACGAGGGCAAGCACGACGTATGGCCATGGATCTCCTACCTCTCCCGCACCCTCGCCGGCGCCTATGAGGATTTCGAACAGCGCATCGCTGCCGCCGGCAAAAGGACAGGCAACAAGCAGGACAGGGTCCGCAGCTACATTCTGGAACAAGCGCCCGCGGTGTTCCGGCGGCGCGATATCGAGCGCGCCCATCCCGGCATCAGCCTCGCGACGATACGACTGGTCCTCAACGACCTGCGCGACGCCGGGAGGATCAAGCCGGAAGGCTCGGGACCGGGCGCCCGCTGGCACAAGCTCTGACCATCGACAAGACGCAATTCGGTGACAAGTGTGGGTTTGCTTGACTTGAAACACGCTGAATCGCAGGGACTCGACGGGAGCGACGGGACTCGAACCCGCGACCTCCGGCGTGACAGGAGCGACCGGGAGGGCAGCGGAAAGACTCAGATTCCGCTATTTGATGCGGAATGAGAGGGTCAACACGCACCGGCGCCCTCACCGAGAAATAGCCGCAGTTTGCGGTCGAATTGGTCCCGTTTGGGCAGAAACTGCCCAATGAAACGACTCGGGCACGTTGCGAAGTCGGTCGGCAACGAGTAGTCCTTGCCTATGGCCGAGCGGGCGAAGAACCAAACCACTATCTCCAGCGAGCGCCGGGTGACGATACCCGCAGCCCCCCTGCGCGAAGCGGGCTTCAAGCCCGGCGACATCTTGAAGGTGAAGCCGAGGGAGTCGGCCGTGTTGTCCTGACGCGGGTTGACGAGCTGATCGACCGCTACTCCGGCTGCATCGACACCAGCGGCGCTCTACCGGAACGACTGGACGCGCTGCGGGAGGAGTGGCGGTAGCGCCGAGTCCAAACGGCTTGCTGCTACGGCGCCGGGACTACTCTTTGCCGGTGTTCGCCTACTACGACCCGGACGCCGACATCGCCTGGTTCCCGACGGGCGAGTCGGACGACGTAGTCAGCGAGCGCGTGCCGGACGGCCTCCGCGATTACGACCGCGCCAGCCACCATCTCGTCGCCATCGAGGTCTGGGTCGCCAGCACCCGCCTACCGGCGAGCATTCTGGAGGCACTGCCGACACCGATGCCATCAACCTCAGATTACGGCGGTGTGAGCCGTGCGGAAGGTTCCCGCTCCGGCGCTACTATTTCGGACATGGCCGCATCGCCAACCAAGCAAGTCGAGTTCGACAGCGAGCTGCTCGATCGCCTGCACCAGCGTCGCCCCGAGATGAGCGACCGCGAGCTGCTTGAGTCGATGGCGAAGATGACCCTCGGCCGCGAAACCCTGCGCCGCGTACAGGAGCGCAACACGCTCTCCGAAGACGAGGCAATCGAGCTTGGCGTCAAAGCCGTGCATGAAGCCCGGCACGACCGCCGAGCCGCCGGTTGAAGCGCCTCGTAGTCGATGCAAGCACGCTTGTCTCCGGCGTGGCTAGTCGCCCTGGTGGCGGCGCTCCCTGGCTGATCCTGGCGGCACTCCTGGACTTCGACTTCGAGGCCGTCGTCTGCCCCAAGCTCATCGACGAGTTCAGGGGCGCTCTGGGCAACAGGTACTTCCAGGAACGCTTCGATGCCGACGACCTGGCGGAGATCGTCGCCAACGTCCAGGGCGCAGCCATCGAGCACAAAGACCCGGGGGAGATCGCTGCAGTGCTACGCGACCCGGACGATGACTACCTCGTATCACTTGCCCGAGCGTCCGGGGCAGAGGCAATCGTCACCGGCGACCATGACCTCCTCGACCATGACGGCCTTCAACCACGGGCTATCGACGCGAGGGAGGCCTGCAAGCTGCTGGGGCTGATCGCCTCCTAGGGTGCGGTCTCAGCGTCGATTGCATCGACGCGAATCCAGGCACTTCAACGAGCGGGAGCGACGGGACTCGAACCCGCGACCTCCGGCGTGACAGGCCGGCGCTCTAACCAGCTGAGCTACGCCCCCTTGTGGGCTGGACTTCGCCCGGGGCGGGGATTATCTCAGGGTCGCTGGACTTGGAGGCGGTAGCCCTCCGCGGTGGGGCGGGTCGAGCGGAGCTGGATGCGGAGGCGGGACTGGCCGCAGACGGTGAAGTTGAGGCGGTGGCGGAAGCTGAGGCCGTGCCGGGTGCTGCGGAGGACGTGGCCGGCCGGGCCGAGGAGGCTGAGTCGGTAGCGGTGCTGGAGGCGGGCGGGGCTGAGGCTGACCTTGCCGTCGAGCGGTGTGCGCAGGGACTTGACGATCGCGCCGTCCTGGCTGGGCGGCACGCGGCCGGCGAGCAGGAAGGTCGAGCGGCCGAGCCACGGTTCGAGGGTGTCTTCGCGGATCGCTTCGAAGGCTGCCGCATCGGGCTTCAGCGCCGGCATGTAGCTCCAGGGGACTTCCGCATCGGGGAAGCGAAGGCGTGCGAAGGACTCGGCAAACGCCTCCCCCGGGTCGCGGAAGTAGTGCACGCCCTCGTTGCCGGGGAACACGGTGCCCGCCCGGGAGCGGCGGCAGACGCTCTCCCTGGTCGCCCAGTGCGGCGTGCCCCAGTCGATCGCCGCCGGGAACGGCGCCGGGCTCGGCCGATGGTTGGCGACGTGGTGCCCGTACTCGTGGGCGAGGACGAATTCGCGGCTTGCCCCGTCGGGCGACGGCGCGTCGTCGCCGCTGAGCACGATCTTGTTTTCGCTCGGGTAGTAGCAGGCATCCGCTCCGTAGCCGCAGTCGTATTCGATCTGGTAGGGCGTGTCGAGCTGGACCGTCAGCAGTTCCATCTCGGCGCCGTGGATCAGCGTGCCGAGGAAGTTGGCGATCGCCTGCGGTTCGGCCGCGGTGCAGGTCGCTTCGCAGGCCGCGGTGACCGAGATCGCCACCGTCATGCCGCTGCCGTCGTCGATCGGATAGCGGCCGGCCGAGGCGCCGGCCGAGATCCGCGCCGCGGCGGCATCCGGCCGGCCGAAGATCACGTCGCGCCGCATCCCCGCCGCCGCCGGAGCGGCCAGCAGGAGGATCATGGCTATGCCCGCAAGCGCCCCCGCCGGGCGCTTGCTCAAGGGGCTGGTCCCGGCTCTATCTCATATGCCCGCGCCGGCGGCGCGGCGAAAAGGGGACGGCGCGGCGGATTCGCGCGGCTCGACGCCGCGCCGTCCCCTCGCTTCGATCGGCAACCCGCCCAGCCCGGGCGCGCCGAATCGAAGGTCTGCAAGTTCCAGTCCCCTGCGAATGAGGTGGCGGAGCGAATATGTGCTGCGATCGGAGCCATTCCTCTGACTTCACTTGACCCGCCATCACGCTAGCTCTCCAAGCACCGACTGTGGGAAACGCCATCCTCCACTTCTGTACCGAGTTTGGATACCGATGTCTGACTGGTGACGATCGGGCACGCGGCTAGTATGGAAACCGCCGATTCGATAGGTCGATGCGGAGTCCCTGATCTCCCGAACTTCCAAGATCCTGCACAGCGGCGTCGTCGCCGTCGCCTGCCTGCTGCTGGTGGGAGCCGTCGCGGCCACCGCCGCCCAGGACGCCTCCGAAGCGGCGAGCAACAGTGATCTGCTGCGCGCGAACCTCTCCCAGGCCGGGGAGAGCCTGATCTTCGCCCTCCGCACCGCCGCTCCGGTGCAGCTCGCCAAGCTCGACCGGCTGCCCAGCGCCAGCGGCGCCGGCTCTCCCCATCTCTGCCTGGCTCTGAGCCGGGCCGGACACGCCGGCGAGCGCCGCATCTGCCTCGGCGGCGATGCCAAGGCGCACCGGCGGGCCGGGCTCGAGCTGCTCAACGGCGCCGGCAAAGTGACCGCCGAGTCGACGATCGCCGCCGGGGTGAAGCGCGCCGATCCCCACAAGCTCGTGGTGAAGCTGCTGCCCGAAGCAGCCGGCCTGACGCCGCATCGCTACCGCTGGCTGGTGCTGGAGAACCGCCGCGGCTGCGCCGCAAGCGGCTGCCAGACGAGCCTGCCGGCGCAGGGCGCGCGCACCTACCGGCTGCGCCCGGTGCGCCCGGTCGGCTGCACCGGCGGCGGCGCGCGGGAGGCCTTCAACGGCTCGCGCAGCCGCAAGACGGTCGCCCTCACCTTCGACGACGGACCGAGCGAATACACCGAAGGCTTCCTCGACGTCCTCCGCCGCGAGCACGTCCACGGAACCTTCTTCGAGATCGGCCAGGAGATGGCGGGCCGCGAAGACACGATGCGCCGCATCCTCCGCGAAGGCGACGAGATCGGCGACCACACGATGCACCACGTCGAATACCCGGGCTACGCCGAGATCGCCGGCGCCGCCGCGCAGATCCAAGCCGACACCCACTTCAAGCCCTGTCTGTTTCGCCCGCCCGGCGGCGCCGTCAACTCCTCGGTCATCGCCACCGCCGGCGGCCTCGGCATGGAGACGATCCTCTGGGACGTCGACCCCGCCGACTGGTCCAACCCCGGCAGCGGCGCCGTCTACAGCCGCATCGTCGGCGCCGCCCGATCCGGCTCGATCATCCTCATGCACGACGGCGGCGGCGATCGCAGCGGCACCCTGGCGGCGCTGCCGCACATCATCGAGACGCTGCGCGGTCGCGGCTACGGCTTCGCGACCGTCAGCCAGCTGCTCGGCCACCGGCTGACCTACCAGCCCTACGGTTGAGCGCATCGTCCGACTCAACCGATCCGGCGTCACCTACGTAATTGCCCGACGATGAAGATCGCCATCGTCGGCACCGGCGTCTCCGGCCTCGTCGCCGCCCACCTCCTGCACCGCGAGCACGAGATCGCGGTCTACGAGGCGGCGCCGCGGCTCGGCGGCCACACCAACACGATCCGCGTCGACAGCGCCGGGGAGACCGACTGGATCGACACCGGCTTCATCGTCTACAACGACCGCAACTACCCCGCCTTCGAACGCCTGCTGGAGGAGCTGGAGGTCGTCACCGAGCCGTCGCGGATGAGCTTCTCGGTCTCCGACGGGCGCGGCGGCTTCGAGTACGCGGGGACGCCGCGCGGCCTCTTCGCTCGCCCCGCCCATCTCCTCAGCCCGAGCTTCCTCCGCATGCTGCGCGAGTGGCGGCGCTTCAATCGCGAAGCGCAGGCTCTGGTCGGATCCGCCGACACCTCGATCTCGCTCGGCGACTGGCTGCAGGAGCGCGGCTTCTCGCGCGGCTTCGTCGAGCGCTTGATCGTCCCCCAGGCCTCGGCCGTGTGGTCGGCCGACCCGCAGCAGATGTGGAGCTTCCCGGCCGCCTTCATGGCCGAGTTCTTCGACAACCACGGCATGTACAGCCTCCGCGACCGGCCCCGCTGGCGCACCGTCGCCGGCGGCTCGATCCGCTACGTGGAGGCGATCGCCGCCCCCTGGCGGCACCTGCTGCGGCTGGGGGCGGCGGTGCGCCGGGTCGAGCGCCTCCCCGGCCGGGTGCGGATCGAGGCCGACGGCTGCGAGAGCGAGGAGTTCGACCGGGTGGTGATCGCCACCCACTCCGACCAGGCGCTGAGCATGCTCGCCGATCCGAGCTCGGCCGAGCGTGAGATCCTCGGCGCCATCCCCTACCAGGGCAACGAAGCCGTGCTGCACACCGACAGCTCGCTGATGCCGCACCGGCGCGCCGCCTGGTCCAGCTGGAACTTCCACCTCGCCGAGCGGCCGTCGGGGGGCACCACCGTCACCTACTGGATGAACAGCCTGCAGCGGCTGCGCTTGCAGACCGACTTCTTCGTCAGCCTCAACCGCGGCGAGGAGATCGACCCGGCGAAGGCAATCCACCGCGTCTTCTACGACCACCCCGTCTACACCGCCGCCGGGGTCGCCGCCCAGGCTCGCCACGGCGAGATCAGCGGCGTGCGCGGCATCCACTACTGCGGCGCCTACTGGGGATGGGGCTTCCACGAGGACGGCGTCCTCAGCGCCCGGCGCGCCTGCGAGTCGCTCGCCGGCGGCGCCGAGGCGAAGCGGGAGGCGCTGGCCGCGTGAGCGCCTCGGCCGTCTACGAGGGCTGGGTTCGCCACCGCCGCTTCGAGCCGGTCGAGCACGGCTTCCGCTACCGGCTCTTCATGATGTACCTCGACCTCGACGAGCTGCCACAGGTGCTCGATCCCTACCCGCTCTTCTCGGCCCGCCGCCCGGCGCCCGCCCGCTTCCGCCGCGCCGACTTCATGGGCGACCCGCGGCGGCCGCTGGCCGAGTGCGTCCGCGACGCGGTTCAGCGGGCCGGGAGCGAGCGACCCCGCGGCCCGGTCCGCATGCTCGCCAACCTGCGCTACCTCGGCCATGTCTTCAACCCGGTCAGCTTCTACTACTGCTTCGACCCGGCCGGCGAGCGGGTCGAGGCGATCGTCGCCGACGTCAACAACATCCCCTGGGGAGAGGCGCATCCGTACGTGCTGACACGGGGTGGCCGCGAGGGCGGGGTGCTCACCGGCGAGCTCGACAAGGCGCTGCACGTCTCCCCGCTGATGGGCATGGACCACACCTACTCCTTCCGCGCCGGCGAGCCCGGCGCGCAGCTGGCCGTCCACATCGAGTCGCGGCCGAGCGGCGGGGACGGCAAGGCGTTCGACGCCACCCTCGCGTTGCGCCGTCGCGAGCTGAGCGGCCCACGGCTGGCCCGATTGCTGGCACGCTATCCGGCGATGTCGTTGCAGGTGGTCGCCAAGATCTACGCCCAGGCGCTACGGCTGCGGCTGAAGGGCGCCCGCGTCTTCCCCCACCCCGACGGGAGGAGGCCGAGGGGGTTCTTCTCGCCGTGAGGGACCGGCTGGCCAAAGCGGCGGTCTGTCTCGTGCTCGGCCGGCTGCGGGCCGGGCGGATCGAGCTGGTCGAGGACGGCCGGCGGCGCGGCTTCGGTCCCGCCGACGCCGAGCTGCGGGCGACGGTGACGATCCGCGACCCGGCCGCCTGGCGCGGTCCCCTGCGCGGCAGCGTCGGCCTCGGCGAGGGCTACGTCGACGGGCTCTGGCAGACCGACGACCTGGTCGCGCTGATGCGGATCGGGGCGCGGCAGCTTCGCGGCGAGGGACGGCTCGCCCGCTCGGTCGCGGCGCTGCGCGGCCTCCTGCACCGCCTGCGGCGGCTCGTCCCCGAGAACAGCCGGCTCGGCGCGCGGCGCAACATCGCCGCCCACTACGACCTCGGCAACGACCTCTTCGCCTCCTTCCTCGACGAGCGGATGATGTACTCGTGCGCCTACTTCTCGCGCGGAAGCGCCAGCCTCGAGGAGGCGCAGCGGGCGAAGCTGGAGCGGATCTGCGCCGGGCTCGAGCTCGGGCCCGGCGACCATCTGCTGGAGATCGGCGCCGGCTGGGGCGGCCTCGCGCTCTTCGCCGCGCGCGAGCACGGCTGCCGGGTGACGACCACGACGATCTCCTGCGAGCAGCACCGGCTGGCGAGCGAGCTGGTCGCCGAGGCCGGCCTCGGCGACCGCGTCACCGTCCTGCTCGAGGACTACCGCGACCTGCGCGGCCGCTACGACAAGCTGGTCTCGGTCGAGATGATCGAGGCGGTCGGCTGGCAGCACTTCGACGAGTTCTTCCGCCGCTGCGACGAACTGCTCGCGCCGGGCGGGCTGATGCTGCTGCAGGCGATCACGATCGACGACCGCCTCTACGAGGTCGAGAAGGGCACCCGCAGCTTCGCCAACACCCACGTCTTCCCCGGCGGCTGCCTGCCCTCGCGCGAGGCGATCGCCCGCTGCCTGGCGCGGGCGACGGCGCTGCGCCAGGTCTGGGTCGACGACATCACCGCCCACTACCCGCCGACTCTGGCCGCCTGGCGGCGCCGCTTCCTCGACGCCTGGGGGCGACTGCGGACCCGCGGCTACGACGAGCGCTTCCGCCGCCTCTGGACCTTCTACCTGAGCTCCTCGGAGGCCGGCTTCCGCGAGCGGCGGATCGGCGACGTGCAGATGCTGATGGCGAAACCGGGCGGGCGATGACGGACGCGGGCAGGGAGCCGCTCGTCCTCCTGCACGGGCTCGGCGGCAGCCGCGCCGTCTGGCGGCCGGTGATCGACCTGCTCGCCGAGCGGCGCGACCCGGTGGCGCTCGACCTGCCCGGCTTCGGCGGCGCCCCGGGCCTGCCCGGCGAGACCGAGCCGACCGCCGCCAACCTGGCGGCGGCGATCCACCGTCGCTGCCAGGAACTCGGGGTCGAGCGGCCCCACGTCGCCGGCAACTCGCTCGGCGGCTGGGTCGCGCTGGAGATGGGACGGGCGGGCTGGGTCGCCTCGGTCACCGCGATCTCCCCGGCCGGCCTCTGGCGCCGGCCGCTGGGCCCGGCCCGGGTCGAATCGCAACGCTGGGGACGGCGGCTGCGGCCGCTCGTCTCGCTCGCCCTGCACAGCCGCCGCGCCCGGGAGCGGATGCTCGCCACCTTCGCCGCGCGCCCCGACCGCATCCCCGCCGAGGAGGGCCGCGACCTGATCCTCGGCTGGATCGACGCCGGTGGCTACGACGGCGCCAACCGGGCGATGCGCACGCACGTCTTCGAGCCGGCCGGCTATCCCGAGATCCCGGTGACCCTCGCCTGGGGGGAGCTCGACCGTCTGGTCGCGCCGCCGCGGCCGGAGCGGCGTCCGGCCGGCGCCCGCTACCTGGTCATCCCCGGAGTCGGCCACACGCCGACCTGGGACGACCCGGAGCTGATCGCCAGGGTCCTGCTCGAGGGCAGCTCGGTGCCCGCCCCCGCCTGACATCTGGAAGAGTTCGGGAACCAGCGAACGGAGGAGAAGCGAGTGATCCTCGAGCGAACCGAGAACCCGATGTGGCTGTCGAACGCCTACCTCGTCGCCGACGAAGCGGGCGGCAAGGGGGTGCTGATCGACGGCAACGACGAGCTGGGGCCGCTGCTGGAGCGCGCCGAGCGGGACGGGATCGAGATCACCCACGTCCTCGTCACCCATCCCCACGGCGACCACGTCGCCGGCCTGGCCGAGGCGGTCGAGCAGCTCGGCGGGCTGCCGGTCGTCGCCCACCCCGAAACGGCGGCGGAGGTCGACCTCGAGGTCGCGGAGACGATCGAGGACGGCGGCAAGCTCGCCACCGGCGGGCTCGAGATCGAGGCGATCCTGACTCCCGGCCACGCCGCCGGCCACCTCGCCTTCCTCGTCAACGGCAGCGACGTCTTCACCGCCGACGTCCTCTTCAAGGGGACGGTCGGCGGGACGATGGCGCCGGGCGGCAGCGGCTTCGCCGACCTCAAGGCCTCGGTGATGCGGCTGATGGAGCTGCTGCCGCAGACCCGCGTCCACCCCGGCCACCGCGAGCCGACGACGATCGGCGAGGAGTGGGAGGGCAACCCGTTCGTGCGGATCTGGCGCGGCCTCGACGAGGTCGGCGGCGAGCAGTGCACCGTCTGGGACCGGCCGGCGACGCTGAAGCTGTGGGCGCCCGACTACGACGGCGGCAACAAGGCCTGGGTCGTCTTCGGCGACGACGGCCTCGAGGCGATAGTCGGCGGCTCCCAGGTCGTCCGCGGCTGAAACCGCCCAGCGGACGTATGTGCGATTGGCGAAAGCCGGCTTTCGCCTGACACTGCTGCATCGCCGCGATCAAGGAATTCTTCTTCGACTGGTACCCCGTCTTCGGGGTCTTCTTCATGCTCTGCCTGCTGCTCGTCTTCGTGACGCTGCTGCGCAGCACGGTCGGCTCGACCAAGCCGGAAACGGTCAAGGCGAGCAAGACCGAGCCGGTGCTCTGGGAGGAGGTGCAGGGAGTCGACGCCGCCAAGGACGAGCTGATGGACGTCGCCGCCTGGCTGCGCGATCCCGACCGCTTCGCGGCGCTCGGCGCGCAGCCGCCGCGCGGGGTGCTGCTGTTCGGCCCGCCGGGGACCGGCAAGACGATGCTGGCGCGGGCCGTCGCCGCGCAGGCCGGCGTCAACTTCTTCTCCGCCTCGGGCTCGGCCTTCGTCGAGATGTTCGTCGGCAGGGGCGCGGCGCGGATCCGCCGCCTCTTCAAGGAGGCGCGCAAGGCGGGACGGGCCGTCATCTTCATCGACGAGCTCGACGCGATCGGCGGCGCCCGCAGCGGCGGTGGCGGCGACGGCGGCTCGAGCGAGCGCGAGCAGGCGCTCAACCAGCTGCTGGTCGAGCTCGACGGCTTCGAGCGCGACCCGGGGACGGTGATCGTGATCGCCGCCTCCAACTACGTCGACAAGCTCGACAAGGCGCTGCTGCGCCCCGGCCGCTTCGACCGCCAGGTGCTGGTCTCCCCGCCCGACCGCGACGGTCGCGAGGCGATCCTGCGGGCCCACGCCAAGGGCAAGCCGCTCGGCCCCGACCTCGACCTGACCGACGTCGCCCGCAAGACGACCGGGATGACCGGCGCCCAGCTCGCCAACGCGCTCAACGAGGCGGCGATCATCGCCGGACGCGCGGGGCGCAAGGCGATGGCCCGCGAGGACCTCGACGAGGCGCTGCTGCGCCAGTCGGTCGGCTCCCAGCAGGCGCGGCGGCTGAACCAGAAGGAGCGGCGGATCGTCGCCTACCACGAGGCCGGCCACGCGCTCTGTCGCAAGCTGCTGGGGCTGGACCCGCCGGAGATCCTCAGCATCGTGCCGCGCGGGCCGGCGCTCGGCTTCGTCGCCCACTCGCCGCAGGAGGACACCTACCTGAAGTCGCGCGAGGAGCTGCTCGACGAGCTGGTCACCCTGCTGGGCGGCCGCGCCGCCGAGGAAGAGGTGTTCGACGCTTCCTACTCCGGCGCCGGCGGCGACCTCGCCCGCGTCCACATGGTCTGCAAGCAGATGGTCGCCGAGTTCGGCATGGGGGTGGCGCTGGACGCCGACGGGGCGGCGCCGATCGCCCTGCCGACCGGCGACTACGCACTCTCGGACCGCACCCGCCGCGACGTCGACGTGGCGTCGATGACGCTGGCGCGCGAAGCCCACCGGCGGGCGCGGGCGCTGCTCGCCGACAACCGCGAGTGCCTCGACGACCTGGCGGCCAACGCGCTGGAGCGCGAGACGCTGACCCGCGAGGACCTCGACGAGATCTTCGCCGCCCATGAGCTGCGCGAGAGCGAGCGTGCGAGCGCCGCGATCGAGGCGGCCGTCGTCCTCTCCTCGGAGCCGCCGCAGCCGGAGTAGCATCGCGCCGGAGTGAGCAAGGAGCCGTCCGTCCGCTGGTGGTCGATGCGGCCGGCGCAGAACCGCAAGCCGGCGACCTACCGTTGCCCGCTCTGCGGCAACCACCTGCCGTCGCTGAGCGAGCACGTGCTGATCGCCCCCGAAGGCGACATGGAGCGCCGGCGCCATGCTCATACCGCCTGCGTGCTCGCCGCCCGCAAGGCCGGTCGCCTGCCGAGCGAGGAAGAGTGGCGCCGCACCCAGCCGCGGCCGCCGTCGCTGTGGGCGCGCCTGCGGGCGAGGCTCTCGTCCGGAGCGGGCGACTCAGGCTGAGCGGCGGGCCGAGACGAACTGCGCCAGGCCGGTCACCCGCTGCTCGATCTCGACCAGGCCGGCGGCGGCGAGTGCGCTGGTCAGCTCCTCGCGCCCGAAGATCCGAACGCCGGTAAGAGGCCGGGCGACCGCGTTGACCGCGCCCGCCGGTAGCAGGCCGCGGCCGCAGCTCGCGAGCAGCGCCACCCGGCCGCCGGGAGCGAGCACGCGAACGATCTCCGCGACCGCGCGCAGTGGCTCCTCGATCAGGTAGAGAGCGGCGAAGCAGCAGACCGCGTCGAAGCCGGCGTCGCGGAAGGGCAGCTTCGAGGCATCGCCGCGCAGGTAGGCGACGTTCGTGGCGCTCGTCTCCCGGACTGCGGTGGCCAGCATCGTCGGCGAGGCGTCGATCCCGACCACCAGCCCCTCGCTCGCCGCAGGGGCGAAGTCGCGGCTGAAGTTGCCGGGGCCGCAGGCGACGTCGAGGACGCGGTCGCGCGGCGCGATCGACAGCGCCTTCAGCGCGATGCGGTGCTCCTCGGCCATGCTCGGACCGGTCAGGCCCATCAGCAGGCGACCGCCGAGCGGGCGCCAGAGGCGCTGGTAGATCAGCGGCAGCGCCCGGCTGACCATCAGCCGCTGGGCGGGAAGCGAGCCGGTCGGGTCCTCGTGCCCGAGCAGATCGAGGTAGCCGTCGACCAGGCTCGCCTCAGGCGTCGGGGGAGGCGACTCGAGGAGCCCCAGCGCCTGCTCCAGCGCCGGCGAGAGGCCCCGGTCGCCGCCGGCCGGTTCGGATTGCGCCATCGCGGGCAAGGCTAGCCCCTTGCCGCCTCCCCGTAGAAAGCCACGCCGCGAACCAGTGGATCGGCCGGATGCCCGCCCGCCCCGGCGACCGTAGGTTGGAAGCCATGCAATCGCCCGTCGTCAGGCGCATCCCAAAAAAGGGAACAACAGCCGCCCCCGCCGCGCCTGACGACGGGCGCAAACACCACCACGGTCTGAGCGAGTGGGCGGTACTGGGCTCGAACCAGTGACCTCCTGCTTGTAAGGCGCTCTGGCGGATTCTAGAAGAGGCGCTGGAATCGGAGGCTGTGCAGGGGATTCATGGGCTGGGCCGAGGCTGCGGTGTGGGCCGAATGCGCGCGGATATGCGCCGATTTGATCCGTTTCGGGCACTCCTGCGCACGAGTGCCCAAACGCGCTGCCGAAGATCCGGCTGACCAGTAGCATCGCGGCGCGATGGCGATTCGCCTGCTTGCGACCTACGAGTTCATCGACAAGGACGGGAATCCGGCAGGGATGGTCCGGCTCCCGGTGGTCAACTATGCGCAGCCCGACTCCGACGGGAGGGAGCGTCCGCGGGTCCTGCTGCTAAGCGGCGACGATCCGTACCTCGTCAACTTCCATCCCGACAGCACGATCGAGACGCAATACGGCAGGCTCGAGGCGCTGCTGATCGACGCCGTCGCCGATCCGATCCCCGCTCAGCCCGGCTGGGTCGCCGAGATCTGGATCGAACCACTCGATGCGTCGCCGGAACGACTGGGTGTATATCCCGTGCTCGCCTGGGAGCCTGAGCCGAACACGAGCTTCGACGATGGCCCCCAGGGACATGCCGTCCTGCTCCTACCGCAACGCGACGACCGGCTTGGCAGCCATTCCGGACCGATCAGCACCCGCGACCTGCCAGGCGTGGTGCGCTACCGACGTGACGACGAATCCGGCGGCGATCAGCCGGCGTGAACGGCGCAGGTAGTCCAGTCAAAGCTCTCCGGGAGCGCATCGAGGATGTCGCCGCAGCTCTCTCCGCTGCCCTGGACAGGCTCGTAGTCCCGGCGAACGTGGCGACCGATCACCACCAGCGCCACCTTCTGTGCTCCGGCTCCCGCCAGCGCATGTGCGGCGGACTGCGCATGGCCGCCACTGGTCCAGGTGTCGTCGAGCAGCAACACGGACTTGCCGGACAGGTCGGCGATCGCTCTGTAGCGATCAGGGTCGAACTCGCGCCCCTCCACCTCGCCCGTCGGCTCGAGCGTCCGCTGCAGGCGCTCCTTGATCGGTTCGATCCAGCCGGTCAGCTCTGCAAAGGCGGAATGCTTGTCCCGCTCTGGCTTGCTCGATGGAACGATCGTGACGAGATCGAAGCCGTCCGCGCCGGCCGCACGGACGACGCACGACTCGTGGTCTCGCAGGAAACGCCAAAGGATCGCCGAGAGGCGAATCGCGTCGTGCCTTCGAATGGCCGTGCTGTTGGCGTCCTTGTAGTTGCGGAGCGCCAGGTGCATCTGGCCCAGATGCTCGCTGTACGTGATGGGAACCATCGCATCAAGGCAGTCGGGCTGATGGGCGCATCTGTAACAGGTCTCGAAGTCCGGATCCATGAACCTCCAACAGACCCGACAGACACCCGGCCCCGCGGCGACGATGTTCCGCATCGCTCGCTCGTAGGCCTCGCTGGCCTCATCGACCCGCAAAGCCATGGCGGCGTTAAGCGGTCAGGGCGAGGTCGTCCGAATAGAGCCGCTCGAGGTGCCCCACGATCTCCTCGCCGCCGTCAACCACGTAGGTGCTGGGACGCTGCTCTGCGTACGTCTGTGCCCACTGATGGCGCAGCAACGAGCGCAGGAGGAAGACCGGCCTGCCCTGCTCGATCGCCAGGCGAGCCTGCATGCGCGCGCCGCTTTTGTTGCCCGCCTCGACGACGACGCTGGCCCGAGCGAACCCCGACATCACCGCATTCCTCTGGCGGAACGTCCAGGGACGCGGCTCCTGGCCTGGCCAGAATTGGGAGACGACGGCACTCTCGCGACCCAGCTGCTCCTGCAGCTCGGCGTTCTGCTTCGGGAAGTGGTGTCGAAGGCCGGTACCGATGACCGCCACCGTGCGCCCCGCCGCATCAAGGGTCGCCCGATGGGCGGCGCTGTCGATGCCAGCGGCGAGCCCGCTGACGACGACGAAGTCGCGAGCGACCAGATCGCGGGCAATCTCGGCGGCCTTCTCGAGGCCCTCTGGCGAAGCTTTGCGACTCCCCACCACCGCCACGGAGCGCTCGTCGGCGGGGCTCAGCTCGCCCCGCACGAAGAGAGCTGGCGGTCGGTCATGAACCATCCGCAGGTTCATCGGATACGCAGCGTCTAGGACCGTTATCAGCCGGATCCCCTCTTGCTCGTAAGAGATCACCCGCTCCTCAAGCTGATCCAGCGTGATCTCTGCGCTTTCGACCGCGAAGAGTCGAGGATCTCCGGTCTCCTCCAGCTGCTCCAAGAGGGCGAGAGCGCTTCCGGCCTCCTCGATCGAACCGGCCAGCCGGTTCCACTCGACCCTGCGCCGAGCCATAAGAGCGAGAACAGCCGCTCGCTCCCTGGTGCTAACGAGCGTTTCGTTATCGAACATATGTTCGGATTCTAGTCTGGGCACAGGACAACCGTAGCGGCCTCGATATTCGCGCCCCGTGCGGACGGCCTGCGCTGACTACCCTTGCCACAATGGCCGACGTTTCCACGACCGAGACTCGAGTTAGCTGCCCCAGCTGCGGATCGCAGCGGCCTGCCGAGATCGCACAGACGGCTTCGCGCCCACCTTGCCCGGAGTGCGGCGCGACGGGCATTGCAATCAGCGTCGGCGTCGCAACCGAGATCAACGTTGCCATGAGCGTCCAAGCTGCGCTCAAGCCGGGCGAACAGGCGCGGAACTGGAAACGACGCTGGAGGGAGATCCAGGCCGAGCTCCAGCGCCTGCTCACCGAGCGAACCGAGACGCTGTCGGGCGACGCGATCATGGACGCTCAACGCCAACTGCTGGCCTTCTACGTTCACGCCTACCACCTCAAGGACGCCCTTAAGGCCGAAGCCGCCAAGATTGGCGTCAGCAAAGCTCAGATTGAGGGAGCGATCAGTGCAGAAGCGGCTCTTTCCCTGCTCGCAGATCTCGCCAACTTGGATAAGCACTTCATATTGACGCAGCCGCCTCGCAGTGGCTACGTCTCTCAGATCGGCGAGGTGCAGGGTTCGCAGTCAGGCTCGGGAGAGGGTGGCTGGCAGCTTGAGCAGGTAATCGAGCACAACGGCCAGGAACTCGACGGCCTTACGGTGGCAAGAGACGCTGTAGATGCCTGGGAGCGGTGTCTAACCAACTGGGGGCTGCTGCCGGGGGATGGCAACTGCCGGTAGAAGGGGCGTCGCTACTGGCACGGAGACCTCCCGGGCGAATCAGGGTTCCAATTGCCGGGATGCGATTGCAGCCACGACCTCAACCAGTAGTTCTCTGAAGCCGGTTCCGCCCTGCTGCAAGGTCGCCTTCAGCCTCGACTTCTCCTCCGAGTCCGGCTCAGCGTCGATCCGCTCGTCCAGTTTCGCCAGGAACGCCTCGCCCAATTCGCGGGCGTCGCCGGTCGGCCATCGGTTGAGGTAGCGAATTGCCTTGGCGCTCGGTCGGACTCCCTGTGGGAGCTGCGGGCCTACGAGCTGGCGGAACTCGACCCAGTCATCGTTCCCCAGAGCCGTCAGGATCGCGGAGAGTCGGTCGGGCGACATTCTGAGCCTGGTGGCGATCTCTGCGCCGGCAAGCCCGAGTGGCGAGGCCCCCTCCCTGAGCCAGGCCGCGTGAATCTCGACCAAGACAGGCTCAACAGCAGGCCAAGATAGGTCGATCGGCCCCTCTGATTCACTCGAAAGCTGGGCCGCGAGCGTCCGACCGCGCTCTGCAATGGAGAACTTCCCCAGCTTCTTCGTCGTGGGCTCCATGTCGAGGAATCCGCGAGCGGCGAGCTCGCGCGTCGGCCCCGGAGGGATCAGGACATCGTCATGTCCGACCAGTTCTGCTTCGGGGTTGCTCTCACCTGAGACGTAGGGAACGAACGTCTCATAGCTGCCACCGTCCAGCTCGACGAGACGAAGAAGTAGCTCAGCGAGAGGCGGCTCAAGCGGTGCATTCATAACGGTCAGAAACTTGACAGCCCTGGCGGCGGATCGCCCATATGGCTGGAGACAGGGTGGCCTGCAGCGGGCCGAGAGTGCGTTTGCGCGTTCGCGTCGGGTTCGATCTCAGCGCTGGACTTCCAGGAACAAGTTTCTAAATTTGGGCCGCATGGATCCAGTGAGCCCCTTCATCGACTATCTCCTCGAACGAGGCGAGATCGCCGCAGCGGTTGCGCTAGCAGTAGTCGTGGCGGCTGGGCTGCTTGGGGTCGCGTTGATCAGAGCACGAACGCGGCGCCGAAGCGCCGCCTCTATTCAGACCGAGAGGGCAAGAAACGTTCAAACCACCGTGGTCAGCGATGTCCGCACCAAGGGCAACGTAACGGTCTCCCCACAGCAGAGAAATGACTGAACAGCGCACGCACGTCGAGAACGTCAGGGGTGAGAGTGTCGTCATCGCTCCCGTGCAGCACATTGGCGTCACCGGGGATGGGGTTCGTGGTTGGACCGAGGCGCTCTTGCGAGGTCCGCTGGAGAAGGCCGATCAGGTGCGACGCGCTCAGCAGGCAGAGTCCGATGGCGAGAATGGCGAGAATGAGGCTGCGGCAGAGGGCTTCGTGGCCGTGGCCCAAGCGCTGGCCGATCAGAACTTCGAGCCGGCAGCCGCGAGCTACAGGGGCCGCGCTGCTGAGGCATACGCGCAAGCAGGACTCAAGGGGCAGGCATTCAGACTCTTCATGGACCTCAGTCGCGACGCGCTGGAGGAGGGTGATCTGACGGCGGTATTCCGTGCCCGGCGCGCGCGGGAGGTCGCCCCCCCGGAGTTCGCCTGGGAAGCCGACGCACTGAAGGCTCGGGCGAACTGGCCAGAGCAAGGAGAGGGAGACGTGGACGCGCTGCGTCGCGCTTGGGAGGAGACTCGCGGCAAGCCCGGCGAGGCCGAATGGGCCTCGGCGCTGGTCGAGTTATTGAGCCTCAACGGTGAGATGCAGGCCGCACTTGCGGTTGCCAGGGACGTAAGGGAGAGGGTGTCGGTTGAGCCAGGCGCCCGCCTTCGACTTGAGCTCGATTTCCTCGACCTGCTGGAGACGCCGGAGAACGAAGATGAGGGCGAGACCCTCTGGCGGGAGTTGCTCGACTGGGCACTCGACCCGCAGCTGCCTCCGGCGGTCACTGCGGGGGTCTTGCAGCGGCGCGGCGTTGTGCTCGCCCGCAGGGGAAACCTCGACGGCGCGCGCAAGTCCTTCCTCGGGGCCACGCAGGTCTGGGCGCGTGAGCCCGCATTCAATGACCAAGCCGCCGAGGCCTTCTTTTCAGCGGGAAGTGCGGCGATGGCTCTAGGTGATCTCTCTGCCGCCTTCAATGACGCCCGGCCACTCGCGCTCAGTCTTCGGGGCACCGAGGCTACGCCTACCAGCCGCACGGAGCGCTTGATTCGACGGGGACTCCGTGCCCTCGTCGGTGGGAGTCACCCGGACGCACTGCGCCTGTTCGGTACGGCGTACAACCTCTCTCGACGCGCGGGCAATCTCAGCGACTACTTCCAGGCAGCGGAAGGTCTCGGCGATGTATTGCTGGCGGGTGAGCGGCCAGCAATGGCGCTCGCCGCCTACGTACAAGCTGGCAACAGTAAGAAAGCGGCGGAGGTCGGAAAGATGCTGAGCGTTGACGACGTGCTTGCCGTGGCACCTGTTGACGGCGCGCCTTGGGAGAGAATCGCGGCCTGGGCGGCTATCGCGGGTGCTGGTCGCTCGATCAGCGACGAAGGCGCCGGAACGATTGCGACTTACGCCCTACAAGAGCTGGAGATGGCAACGCCAAGCGGCTTCCCGCCCAACGCCTCTTTCCATGCGGCGGAAGCACTCGCCAATATCGTCTGTGCGGTCCCCGACGAGATGCTGGCGCGTTCGCTTGAGGTGCTGCGGAAGCGACTGCGAAGTCGCGCCGGCGACCCGAAGCGGCTTGTCGAGCCGTTCCTTCTCATTAGCCTCGCCGGCCGCGCAGATGAGACTGAGATCGTGCTCGACGCAATGCTCGCTGACGACATCCAGGCGGCAATCCCAATCGGCGTGCTCGACTCCCTGCTTGAACAGCGACCCGATCAGCAGGAACGTCTGCTTGATGCTGCCAGGGAGGGTGATGGTACGGCCCTAGATACCGTGGCCTTCTCGGGTCTGCTTGAGCGCGACGAGCAGTTGGTGGAGCAAGCCAGGGAGAGAGTGCGAGCGGCAATCGCCAGCCAGCCGCGTGAGGAAGACGAAAACGACGGCGTCAGAACGGTCAGCTACGGGATCGGAACCAGCCTGGCACCCGTAGGAGTGCTGGCTCGATACTGCGAGGAGCCCGAGCAACGCGCCCTGGCGGAAAGCTTGCTTCGGATCCTTCGCGACCCCGATCCACAGTTGCCGATTATGACCCGGGTTTCCGCAGTGGAGGGACTCCACAACCTAGCTGAGGTCGTGCCGCGCGATCTCGTCGATGAACTCGCTGACGCGCTGGTAACACGAGCGTGCAGCGCCGACGAACCAGCAGAGTGGGACCGGGTCGGCGTCGGGGATCCCCTGGCCAGGTTCCGAATCAACATGGCGCCGCAGGATGCGCTGCAGACCTCCTCATTGGAAGCACTCTCGCAGCTAGCCAAACACCATCCAGTGGTGCTCAAACGCCTCGCCGACGCGTTGCTGGTCGCGATGCAGTCGGGCTCAGATCGGCTCTTGACCGCCGGGCTACGAGTGCTGACGACACACCTCGAACTCGGCCTCCCCGGCCTGGATATCCGCCTATTCCTCATGCACCAAAGTGAATCGGTGCGACTGGCGGCGATTGACGCGATCTCGCAGCGAGATCCGGATGCCACGCTCCATGCGGCGATGCGACTCGTACAGGACCCGAGCCCACGCATCCGTACCCGCCTTGTCGGAATCGCAGCCGACAGCGAGGGCGGTGGCGAGCTCCTGCAGGCGTTGGCCGAGGATCGCGACAGCTATACGCGAGCGATGGCGAGACAGCGACTCGCCCAGTAGTCATCATCTAGACATGCGCTATCCGCCCCTTCCCGAGCTCGAGGCACTGGTGCGCCGGAGGGTTTCGCCTGTCGGGGGCGGCCGTCAGGCACCCTTGGGCCTCGGGCCGGGCCGCTCGGCCACCAAGAAGAGACGCGCTGAACTCCACCACCAAGCATTGGCGATCATCGAGCAGCGCTACTCTGAGGCCGACCTGACGCTTAAGGTGCTAGCGCGGGAGATGTCGGTACCGGAACGAACGCTCCAGCTCACCTTCACCGAAGCGGGTCGATCGTTCCGCGACCAGCTTCACACAGTTCGAATGCGACGCGCAACCGAACTCGTGCTGCAGATCGAGAAGCCGACCTCGATCGCGCCGAAGGTCGGATACCGACATCCGAATCACTTTGCGCGAGCCTTCGAAGCCACCCACGGCGTCAGCCCCAGCGTCCTCCGCAGGGCTCTGATCTCTCGCCGTCGGTATGAAGTCAGACGACGCGAATCTCAGCCCGAGAGCCTCCGCTCGCTGCGAGCGCTGGAAAGGCGCATGGCGGAGGACGGGCATTGCGTTCGGTTGGTACACCGCCAGCTCGCCGGGTGCAACTGAGGCACGGAGGTTTCTCAGCCAGCAGAACGCTGAGTATGGGCGGTGACGGGTTCGAACCGCCGACCCCCTGCGTGTAAAGCAGGTGCTCTCCCAACTGAGCTAACCGCCCGGATTTGGGTCAGAGAAGAGGATAGCCCGCGATTTGGGCTATCCCGGTCAGCCTCGCTGTCGATCCTCCGAGTGCTGAGTCAGGACAGCAAGCCAGACGCATTCGACCAGCGCGCTCTTCCAGATGCCGCGTCGCACTCGATAGAACAGGTGGCCCATCAGCCAGAGCAACGCACCGAGTGCGACGAGGGGGAGCCCGTTGGCGTCGCCGGTGCTGGCGAGCCCTACCGAACCAGCGACGACGAGAAGGGCGCCCGCCCAGCGCGCCAGCAGGCTGCCGAATAGCCAGATGCCGACGACTACGAGGATCGCGACGCCGATCGCCGAGGTCATGACCCAGCCCCCTCCGCCGTCAGCGACTCACTCGGCATCGCCTCCACGTCCTCGCCCTGGACCAGTGCCTTCAACCTCGCTCGCTCCTCCTTGCCGCGGCGCATCAGGTGGGTGTAGACGCGCAGGGTGAAGGCCGGGTGGGCGTGGCCGAGCTGGGCCATGACCGAGGCGGGGTCCTCGCCGGTGGCGACCAGGATCGAGGCGAAGGTGTGGCGCAGCTTGTGGGTCGTGAGGCCGCGCGGGAGCGAGGGCTGCCCGCGCTTTGCCAGCAGCTCGTCGGCCCGCTTGATGGCCAGGCCGAGCGTGCGACTGCGCAGGTTGTGGCGGTCCCTGCGCCCGCCGGTCGCGGTCGGAAAGACGAGGTCGTCGGGGCCGGAGCGGTAGGCGTTCGCCTTGTGGGTGGCGAGGGTGTCGCGCAGGACCGGCAGGAGATCGATCTCGCGCAGGCCCGCCTGGGTCTTGGAGCGGCCGATGATGATTCGCCCGTTGGCGAGGTCGACGTCGCGCCAGAGCAGGTTGCATAGCTCTTCGGCGCGCGGGCCGGCGAAGAGCAGGGTCGAGATCACCGCCACCCTGCCCTCGGAGCGCCGCTGCGGGCTTCGGTCAAGCGCGGCGCAGGCGTCGAGCAGCGCCTGGATCTGCTCGACCGTGTCGAGGTGGACAGGAGCGTGCTTGGGTTCGGGGAGGCGGCGCCGTCGCCCTTCGGCGGGGTTGCGGTCGATGTGCCCGTACTCGACCGCGATCGAGAGCACCCAGGAGAGGAGCTTCAGCGTCTTGTTGATCGAGGCGGCGTTGAGCGGTCGACGCGGCCGGCTGCGGTCGTCAAGCTTGGGCTTGCGGCGCTCGATCGCCCGCCGAATGGACTCCGCCTCCTCCACCTTGTAGGCGCGGTAGGCGTCAACCGCTTCCACGTCGATCTCAGCAAGCGGCCAATCGGCGAAGTAGGGCAGCAGATGCGAAAGGCACCAATGCATGATCCGGAGGTAGCTGGCGCTGACCTCGCCCTCGCGCTGGGCGATAACCCGCTGCGCGAAGGTGCCGAAGAGCAGCTCGCCATCGGCGCCTTGGCCTCGCTCCTCGGCCCGACGGCGGCGTGTCGGCGGAACCCAGAGGCCGCGCCGCACGTCGGCCATTACGTTCGCCAGCTCTTCCTCGGCGCGCTTGCGGTCCCAGCCTTCGGTCTCCAGCCCGAGCGTCAGGTACTGGCGCTCGCCGTAGGCGCGGAAGCGGAGCGCGTAGCCGCGCCCACTCTTCCAGTGGCGCTCAACCACCTGGCCTTCCGATCTACGAGCCATTCCGATCACCTCCTGGTTCGAGGCGCCGGAGACATGGCTGGCGCGGACGCCAGACGGCGCCGGGTACGCAGGTCGCCGCTAGGCTGATCATCGCGTCGAAGCTCTACCTTCGGCGCCGGGCCGGGGGCGTTTCCGCGCCGCCCGGCCGTTTGTTGGTTTGCCTGACGACAATA
Source organism: uncultured Solirubrobacterales bacterium (assembly GCA_963702955.1). Taxonomy (GTDB): domain Bacteria; phylum Actinomycetota; class Thermoleophilia; order Solirubrobacterales; family 70-9; genus VRUE01. The sequence continues at coordinate 1,709,127 of OY969774.1, forward strand.
CCTCTCCGTCGCGGCGAAAGCGAGCGATTACGTGGATCGGCAGCAATCGACGTAGATGCCCGCCCAGAGCCGTTTTGCGAGCTGCCGAGCGCGGCGATCCGGTCGCTCACCTCGGCGGGATCGAAGCGCAACCGCGGGCGCTCGCCGGTGCCGATCTTGCGAGCGCCCAACTCTTCGGCGTGGGCATAGACCCACGAGCGCTCGACGCTGCACCATCGCGCGACTTCGGCCGCGGTCATCAACCGTGGCATCGAACGCGCGGGGCGTGCCGCGGGCGCCAACCGGAGTAGCTCGGCGACCCGGCTCACTATCGCGTCGATCTCGCTTGGCGTGAGCTTCACCTCGTAGACCGGCACGTCCTGCCTCTGATCCTGCCCGCGATGCGCAGCGCGCCGATTCTCGATCCAGTGGCCCATCTCAGTCGGTCTCCCATTTCTTCCGTGGCGCCTTGCCGAGCCAGTCAACCTGCTTGCCGGGATCGCGGACCTCGACGAAGATCGGCGCGAACGGACCGTACTCCTCCAAGTCCTCCAGCAGGCAGATCGAGATCCGCACCTCGCGGGTGCGGGCGACCAGCGGGTTGCTTCGTAGCAGCGCGATCACGCTCTTTCGGCGTCGCTCCAGAGCGGGCCGCGGAGCCCCGGCGAGCACACAGTGGACGGCCGGGAAGCGCGGGTAGTGCGCGCGCCAGGTCGGCTCGCCATCGCCACCTGTCGCCCGGTACAGCTCCGCGTAGGCGGCCAGCTCGACGACGAGGCGATCGACTGAGAGGGTGGCACGGTCGAGCTCGAGAAAGCGCTGCTCGAGGGCGACGCGCCCGCCCTCCCCGCGCAGGTAGGTCAGCACCGCGTCGGCGATCAGCGTCCGCCGTCGCCGGCCGCGGCCACGCGAGAGCCGATGCGCTACCTCGTGGCGCCAGGAGAGCGGCCCGAACTCATCGTCCCGCTCCCGCGCCGCCCGTAGGAAGCAGATGCCGGCGTCGTTGACGGCGAGCGTGTGCGCTTGAAGCTGACCGGCCACCTCGCTCCCCTCCAGCGGGCGCGGCGTCGCCTCCAGGGCGTGGGCCTCGCGCACCAGCTGCACCCCGCGCTCGGTGGCGAACCAGAGGCGCCGGCCGGTGCGCGGCGGCTGAACGGACTCGACGAGGCCCGCGTCTCGCAGCCGGGCGAGCACGCTCTGGGTCCAACGGATGCGGCTGTCGGGGAAATGGATGGCCCGAACCTGCGCCGTGCAGAGAACGCGATGCTGAGCGAGCGAGGCCACAACCTCGCCCGCCGTTTCCGGCAGGTCGGCCTCCCGGCGACGGATCGTTTCAGTCGCCATCGCTTCCTCCGTCCAACCAGAAGGGATCCTCAGGGGGTCCGTCCTTGTCGCCGCCACCGGGTTGTGGCGCCGAAGGCGGATCGAGCCCTTCGAGGTGAGCCTGGATGCGATCGTCGAGCGTTTCGAGGTGCTCGATCACCTGCCCGGCCTCGGTGCGCGGCGCGGCTTCGGGTACCACGGCTTCCCGACCAAACCCGGGCGCGGAGTGGACGTCCTCGACCCTGATCCCCTGCAACGCGAAGGGCCGGCTGAGATCGCCTTCGTGGGTGACCTGGGCGATGAAGCGGAAGCGCGGCAGCCTCGCCATCACGGTGCTGTTCAGCTCCCCACCCCACTCTTTGGTCAACAGCGCAGCCGCGTGAGAGTTGAGCGCGGTCGTCAGCAGGTGGGAGCGATTGGTCGTGAGCGCGTTCAGCGTCTGCGGGCTCAGCCGCTCTGGGTTCTGGTTGAGCAGCACCGCCCGCAGCCCGAACTTGGCGCTCTGCTCGAGCAGGCCGGCAAGGCTGCCGGCGCGGCCGGCGTCGAAGCTCTGCACCTCATCGAGGAAGACCCAGAAGGGCTTGCGCTTGCCGGGTGCCAGCTCCGCCCGACCCCGCGCCGAGTGCAGTAGATCGAAGACGATCAGGTTGGCAATCAGCCGGTCGAGCGCGCCCCCCGAGCCGGGGCAGACGAGGACGATCTGGCCCTCGTCCATCGCCTTGCGCACCCGGTAGGTGCTCTCGCTCTGGCCGAGCAGCGTCGTGGTCGAGGGAAATGCGCGCAGGCGGTCGACCATGTTCGTCAGCGGCGTAACCGCCTCGGCGGCGAGCAGCGGGAAGCGGTGCTCCCAGAAGCGCTGGGAGGCACGCGGCAGGAAGGGCATGGCGGCCGCGCGCCAGCGCTTGTCGGAGAGCAGCGTGGGGAGCTGGAAGATCGTCGGCGCCAGCTCGTCGGGCAGCACCTTGGCGATCGAGACCAGCGCGGTGGCGGCCTGGGTGGTGAGGTTGATCGCCCGCGTCGATCGCTCGCCCCACTCCAGGGCCGTGGAGAAGGCATCGACGATCGCCTCGACCCGCTCCTCGCCATCGCCGCCTCCGCCCAGCTCGAAGAGGTTCCACCCGGGCAGGGCCGAAGGGCTGCCCGGGCCGAGGTCGATCTCGACCACCTTGCTACGCAGCTCCGGCTCGCGCAGATAGGGCCTGATTCGCGCCAGCGCATCGCCGTGAGGATCGAGGAAGAGGCCGCCGTGGCCGGAGCGGACGACGTGGACGAACTGGGCGACCGCCATCTCGGTCTTGCCGTAGCGCGAGCGCCCGGCGATGTAGGAGAAGAAGGTGTCGGCGGTGCGCACGCCGACGATCCGCCCGTTGCCGTTGGAACCGATCCGGCCGAGAGGGATCAGATCAGTGCTGCCCTCCTCGAAGGTCGGCAGCTTCGGCGGCGCGCCCAGCAGGGTGCCGGCGCGCACGACGTTGTCGGCGTTGCAGTGAACGTTCGGCGGCTTCAGGAAGCCGGCCAGCTCGCTGGCGGCGAGGGTCATCTGCCGGCCCGGGCGGAAGCGACCGCTGTCCATGCGACGGTCGAAGCTCCTTCGCAGCGGCGGCCGGTCTGAGCCGAAGAAGGCGAGGCCGAGAACCGAGACGCCGCGGGCGCGGAACCAGTTCTGCGCGCCGAAGATCTCGAACCCTCCGAGCACGCGCTGCATCGCCGCCTTGGCGCCGGCCCGGTTCACGGCTCGGCAGCCGATCAGCACCTGCGCCTCGAACAGCGCTCCGGACTCGCGCAGTTTCGCGTCGAGCGCCTCGTTGATCATCCGCTGCTCGAGCAACTGATCGGGACCGGGACGGCCCCTGTCCCGCTGTGAACCGTCGAGCCGTTCGCGAAGAGTGCGAGGTTCGCCGTAGCGGCGACGCGCCTGGCGCTGCAGGCCACGGCGCAGACCCGTGCGCCGCCGGCCGGTGGCGGGCAACAGGTCGATGCAGATGCTGAGTCCCTCCCCGGCCTCGGGACGAAGCGCCTCCAGCGCAGCGGCGAAGGGTCGCAATGGATCGGGGTCGAGCGAGAGGCGGGCCAGCGGCTCGAGGCCCTTGCGACCGAGGACCAGCTCGGTGCGAGCGGTCGCCAGGTCCCTCCCTTCGGGGCGCTTGCCGAGCACCTCCTCGGGATCGCGCAGCTCGACGCCCTCGTAGGTAGCGAGCGCGCCGCGCAGGAACTTGAACGCCCGCTCGGGGGCGCTCATCAGGTAGACGAGTCGCCCCTCCGCATCGCCGGTGAGCGTCACCCGCACGGCGCTCGCGCGGCGATCGACCCAGCCCAGCACCCTGCGCTCGGTGGCGCCGAGTTCGGCGGCGAAGCGCAGCACCTCGTCAGACCCCGGGTCGAACTCGTCGGCCGGCACAACGGCCACAGTGCGGCGGTCGCGAAGCGTGCGGTTGGTGGAGAGAAGCCGCTGCATAGCCAGCGCCGAGGCGATAGCGAGCGCACCGAGCGCGAGGGGTGCGAGCGGCTCAGCGAGTGCGAGAACCCCGGCGAGGGTGATGCTCGATAGCGCCCGCCAGGCGGCGATGAGAACGAAGGCGGCGAAGATCACCAGCATCGGCCGGGGATCGTGCGGATCGAGACCCTTCATGATCCGACCTCGATGTGACACAGGGATGTCGGCAAAACGAGAACGTCGCAGTCGCCGACCAGTGGCGGGCTTGCACCTTTCGGGAGGCGAGTTGCAGTGTTCGGATGTGCGTTTGGACCTACGACGGGACGTGCGATGAGATGAGGCTGAAAAATTTTCATAGTCGCTAAATAGCTCCGCGACGATGGAGGAGTCAAGTCGGCCGATTTCGGCCTCCGTAATCCCCGCGTATCCCCGCTAATCCCTGCATATCCAGCCTTTCTTCTTTAGAAAACTTTTAGGTTCGGGCTGACCGTTTTGTTCTCCGGCCACCCCGGGGTGATTGCCTTGGCGTGTGTGTTTTCGCCGTGGTTCGGGATAGGGTTCCGACGAGTCGTCCCGATGACCAAGCGATGCCTTTCATGGAGTGCGCCGCGCTCGGCCCCTCGCCTGCTCGTCGGGACGTTCGAGCTGTACCGGCGCTACCCGCTGCTCTTCCTCGTCCTTGCCACTGGGGTGATCGTCCCCTACGAACTGATCGCGCTTGCGGCGACCGGCACCGGAGCCTTCTCGCGCGCGAACACGAGTGTCGGCACCCAGCTCTTCCTCACCCTGGCCGACTGGGCGCTGGTCACGCCGTTGGTCTCGGCTCTGCATGTCCACGCCGTCTCCGAGGTGAGGAGCGAAAGGGAGCCCCGGATAGGTCCGGTCGCCCTTCAGGGACTCAAGGTTCTGCCGATCGTCGCCGCCGCGACGATCGTCTCCTGGCTCGGGATCATGGTCGGGTTCCTGCTGATCGTTCCCGGGGTGATTCTCTGGCTGCGCTGGGCTGTGGTCGCGCAGGCCGCGGCGATCGAGCGCGAGGGCTGGCTACCGGCGCTGAGGCGTAGCCGCAGGCTGGCCGACGGCCACTACGGACACATCGCCGCCTTCCTGATCATGGTCGGTGTGATTGCGACCGTGCCGTTCATCGTCGGTGGCATCGCCTTCGGGCATCACAGCGTTGCCGCAGCCCCGTTCCTCACCGGACTCGCGATTCGCGTCCTAACCGCGTCCTTCGCGGCACTCGCGGGGGCGTTGCTTTACTACGACCTCCTGGTGCGCTGGGAGGAGGAGCCGCAGCCGGCCGGCGCCCAGAGAACCGCCTTCGATCCACGGTCCTTCTCGGACGACGATCGGCCGAAGGGCTGGTACGTCGACCCCGCCTCGCCCACCCGAATGAAGCACTGGGGCGGGAGCAAGCAGCCCGAATGGACCGGCAACACCCGGACTCTCCGCAAGATCAAGCGAGCATGGCAGGCGGAAAGCGTGAAAGGGGCAGAACCGTGAACGACGACTGGCGCCTGCAGGTCGATGTGCGTGAGGAGGGCCACGCACATGCGTTGACCGAGCGCCTCGACGCCGAGCAGCTCGAGCACGACCTGAGCGACGCGTTCCACGACCGCGTCGTCGTGAGCCGCGACGGAGCGCGCGTGTTCCTCTACGCCGGCACCCGCAAGCAGGCCGAACGGGCTCGCGACGTCATCGAGGCTGAAGCGAAGCAGCATGGCTGGACGGTCAACGTCGATTTCCGCCACTGGCACCCCACGGCAGAGGACTGGGAGGACCCCGACAAGCCGCTGCCCGAGAACGACGCCGCCAAGCTGGCCGAGCACCAAGCCCTGATGTCGCGTGAGCTCGAAGAGACGGCCTGGAGCGGGCGCCCCGAATTCGAGGTCCGGGTCGACCTCCCCTCCCGCCACGACGCGGTGCGCTTCTCGGAGCGACTGCGAGAAGAGGGCCTGCCTGCAGTCCATCGCTGGAAGTTCCTGCTGGTCGGCGCCGCCAATGAGGACATGGCCAAGGAACTCGCCGAGCGGATTCGAGCTGAGGCTCCCGCCGGCAGTCGAGTCAACGTCGAGGGCACCTGGGCCGCCGCCTACGCCGAGCGCCCGCCGAACCCGTTCGCCGTGCTGGGCGGGCTCGGCGGCTGAGCAGAGAACCATGACGGTTCGTGTTGGATCGCGTCGCGTCAGGACCCCCTCGGGTATCGAATGGCGCGTTGGGCGTCAATGGATCTCGCGCGGGCTTCCTCGATGGCGGCGTATGAGTCTCGGGGAAGGCTCCGAACAGACTCTGGACGCTGCATGGTCAGTTCCCGCGATCGACGTCGGGAGCTTCGACAGCCTCGAGGTGCTCCTCGGCGGCATCGTGGCGGCGGTGGTCATCGCCGTGATCATGATCCCATTGCTCCTGTTCGGCATCGAGTTGATCATCACCGGCTTGGTCGTCGCGGCGAGCATCGTTGCGCGATCCATATTCGGCCGCCCCTGGATCGTCCTCGCTACTCCGAGCGCGGATCCAGCCGGAGCCCTTGCCTGGGAGATCAAGGGATGGCGACGCTCAGCGCAGCTGATCGAACAGGTTGCGTCAGAACTCGCCGGCGGCCTTACGCCATCGCCGGTCGAGGATCCCGGGCGGCTGCCAAGAAAGCCGAATGACCGGACCCCGTTTGGTCCCTCCTAGCAACCGATCGGCCCGAAATAGGACAGGAAAAGAATGTTGGTGATGTCCGAAGGCGAATAGGGGCCAGCTGAGTTTGGGCCGCTAGAGAACTCGGCCATCACTTCCGGCACGCCGAATAGCGATCCCAGCGTCGCGCTCCTGAAGACGACCTGCTCGCAGGTCGTCTTTTCGGTTTCGCTTATCAGCGTTGCATCGGTCGGCATCGCCGAGCTTGCGATCGCCGTCGCTTCACCCCCGGAGATCGGCGCTTCGACGTAATACGTTTCGAAGCCGTAGACCCTGCCGTGTTCGGTCAGCGGCGCGGCGGCCTGCGGGAAGTGGGCTTCGAAGACGGCGAGCGGTGCCCCCAACCCGGTCAACGCCGACTTTGGCTGATGATGATGTCGATGTTCTGGCTTCGCGGGTGGGGAGCTCATGTGATGGCGACTGGGCATCGGGCTCTGTTGCTGCATGTGTTCATTGAAGGCGCCGGGCTGCGAGGAGGAGTTGTCGGAGCTATTACCCGCAATGACCCCAGCACAGATAATCGCGAACGCCAAGACCAAGCCGCCGATGTACCACCATCGGTAGCGCCTCCAGCGCTCGCGGGCTTGATCGCTCCAGGTTCCTTGCGACATCGCGCCTCAGCCTCTTATCGCGTTCCCGAAATCGCCTCGCACAGATCAAGGCTGTCCGGGTTGAGCTCGTCAACCGACTAGGTTAACGCCGCCTCATCTATTCCGACGGCAAATACAAGATGGCGGCCTATGCTCATGCTGCCTTTGATGCGGCTGGCGAGGATCCATTCGCGACGCAGAATGACTGCCTAGATGAATCCGAGACCTGCTCCTGCTCGCGCATAGCAGCGGCTCCACGGAACCCGCTGGATACTGCTTTGTAGGGAAAGTGGCCTTCATGCGATACCGGGCGGGCGATGCCGGAGGAGAACTTGAAAAAGCCGTCCGGACAAGGTCCTAGAGGAGCAGCCCGCGCCTAAGGCAGCCGAGGGATCGGCTGCCCGACGGCCCTTAAGGGGGTTGACACATGTGACATCGGATGAGATGGTCGGGCTGTGGAGGCGAGTCCGGCTCAAGGTGATAAACCTGCGGCTCAGATTCAAGTTCCGGAGGCCGCCCCTGTGAAGGGGCAGCCTGGAACCAGGAACGTCATTCTGGGCCTCGCAGTCCCGGTCATGGTTGGCATCATCGCGTTTTCGTTGGCTGGGGACCACAAGATCTCCGTCCTCAGCATCTCCCTGATCATCGCGGCGGGGGCATTCGGCCTTGGAGCGTTCCTGGGCTTCCTTTTCAGCGTCCCGCGGGGAGCCGAGTCGAAGGACGATGCGGGCGCAGCGGGGCCGAATACGAATCTGGTGCAGATGTCGGATTGGTTCACGAAGGTGCTGATTGGCGCGACCCTCGTTCAGCTCACGACCTTCGTGAATTCCATCGGGCATTTCGCCACGAACACGCTGGCTCCAGCCCTCGGGAATGACGACGCAGCGGATGCGTACGCTATCGCCCTGCTCGTCGGCTCTTTCATTGCCGGCTTTCTAGTCGCTTACATCTACACGCGACTCGTCCTTCAGGCGCGGATCGCCGCCTCGGACCAAGGCTCCTTCGCAAAGCAGGTCGCGGCTGAGCTCAAGCCGGTGGTGTCCAGCGCCGCAGGCAGGGCGGTGGCCGGCATCGATCCTGAGGCCATTGCCAACGCCGTCAAGAGCGCGGAAGAGAAGATCGCGAACCCGACGGGCACCCCACCGCAACCGCCAACTTCTGGCAGATAGACGAAAAGGGTGCTCGGGGGCTGCCGCCTCTCGCGCAAAGGCGGTAGTTCCGGCCGCGGTAATGGTTATGGGCGGCAAATCGACGTGAACCGTATGAGGTTCTACGAAATCCAGCAGTCAGCGGTTCTATGAGTGGCTGCGTTGCTGTCGCCAACGCGCCAAGCGGTACACGAGCAACCTGGCGACGATGCTCACGGCGTGATCGACATCCTCACGCAGCGGCAATTCGGGGGTGCGGCCGTGGACCGCGTCATTTCGCGCTTTCCGTAGGCGGCCGAGCAGCTCGTATTCGCTCTCGGCGACTGGCGCCCCGTCGCGGGTCGCCGACTCGCGCAGCTTCGCCATCAGCGGCGGGTCGTTGATCTTGGCAAGCAGGTCTAGGGCCCGCGCGCGGAGCTTCGGGTCGACGTCCTTCGGGACCGCGCGCCGCACCCGCTTCACCTCCTCGGGGTCGAAGAGGACCTCGGGCCGGGTGCCTGCGACGTAGAACTCGATCGCCTCCCAGATCGCCTGGATCCGCTCCAGCGGATCCGGCGTCTGGCCGGCACGCGCGCAAGCAAGCAGAGCCTGGCGGTCGGCGAGTTCGTAGCCGCTCGGCGGCGGTCGCCAGCTCGGGTCGGAGTGATCCAGGGGAAGCTCGACGTCCTGATCGCGGGACTTCATTTCCCGCAGCCAGCCTCGCCCGCTCGCCATCCCGCGCACCACGACGAGGTCTCTCCGCCGGGGGCGGGCGCGGGCGACGTCCCGCCTGTAGTTGTGGGGCTCGCCGTCGGGCAGGAAGGCGAGGCCGTAGCGGGCGCGGACCGTTATCCAGGCGAGCGCGTCATCGGCCCGGGTAACGATCGCGCGCTCGGCATCGAGCAGCCGCTTGGTCACCTCAAACCCGACCAGGTAGGAGTCGGCGGCGGCGAACTCGGCGCTCGCCTCGCTTTGGTCGAAGGGCTCAAGCGCGCTGGAGGCGTCGGGCACCAGACGCAGAGCGCCGAAGTCGGCCGGCTCCTCGATGCGGATCCCGTAGACCGGCACGACGACCTCGATCGCCTCCAAGGGAAGCATCTCATCGAAGCCCTCGATGTTGATCCGCTCCTCAGGGAAGCCACCGCTACTGACCGCGAGGTGCATCGCCTCCGGCGCGATCGCGTTCCGCATCTCCAGGTAGCCCATCTGCTGCTCGCTCAACTCCGGCGCCGTCTCGGCGTTCAGGCGGATCGCTCCCGCGGTGGCGCGGGCCTCGAGGACGCTGCCGGTGAAACGGACGGTCTCGTGGCTGCCGCTCGCATGGCCGAAGCTGACCACCGAGAGGTAGTCGATCGGCTGCCCCGCGGTCAGCTCGAGATCGAGTTCGGCGTCCGCCGTCGAGCGGCTGTTCATGGCTTCGTGGATGTGGCCGTTCTTGACGGCGTGGCTGACGTTGACCGACCCGAAGCGAAGGACGGGACCCTCACGCTCCTCGGTCAGGCCGAGCAGGTCGGTCGGATCAGGCTCCTCCGCCATCGTCCTCCTCCGGCTCCAGGGGTCTCAGGGGCTGGCGCGACTCGATCAGCTCCGCGACCTCGCTCGGGCTCAGGTCGGGCCCGCCAACCGGGCCGAGGGTCAGCTTGTGCGCGGCTCGCAGTGTCGCCTTCGCCAGCAGGGTCGCGAGGGGAAGATCGGGTGCGCCTGATTGCGACCGAGCCACCACCCCGATCGCCATCGTCAGGATCTGGATCTCGTCCTCGGAGAGCCGGCTCTCGCCCTCACCAGGATCCTCGGCGAGCTTCCCCGCGATCTCCTCGCTGGGGGCGCCGAGCGCGCGGGCAACGGCAAGCAGACCGTGGAAGATTGCCGCCTCGGGATCCCCGTGCGTGAGTGCGCGGGTGCCGAGCCGCAAGCGCTCGAAGGCGTCCCCGATGTCGGCGGCGGGAGGTCCGCCCGAACTCTCCGCCTCCTGCGGAGCGATCGCAGCGGCAACATCGCGGTCCTGCTCGCGAGTCAGGCGCTCGAGTAGCCAGAGCCGGTCCTTCAGTAGCGCGAAGGCTCCCGCCGACCAGAAGCGCTCGACGCTCTCGCCCTCTTGGTTGAACGAAACGGTGATGTTGGCTGGCTTTTGCAGGTCCTCGAAGGTCTCCATCACGTCGACGAAGGCGTTCAGCTGCGCCAGGCCCGACTGCTTGGAGCGCTCTTCGGTGTCCGGCGCGGGATTGAGCGCAGCGAGTCGTCCATCGGAGAGCGGCCATTCCTCCATCCGCGAGTTGACACCGGCGCTCGCCATCTCCTGCACCTGCCGGGCAAGGTTCCTCTGCAGGGCGCTTACGAGGCTGTACACGGCCGCCAGCTGCGTCTCGATCGCCGGTGCCGCGAGCGCCTCATCGAGCGCGGCCGACCAGGCCTTCTCCAGGTCGCCGTCGAGGGTGCGAGCCAGGGCGAAGAGAGCGCTGAGCTCGACCGGTTCCTGCCCGGTCTCGTTCTCCTCCTCGCTCGCGGGGTCCTCCTCGGGCCTGATATCGCCAACAGCGTCCCCGCCGGAGTCCGCCGCCTCGCCCGCCGTGTCTGGCTTTGCGGTCATCTCCGGCTCGGCCTCTGCCTCTTCTCCGCCCTGCTCGGTCACCCCCTCCTGTTCGGCAAGCCGTGAGGACATGCGCGCGGCGCGCATCGCGGGCCCGATCCTGCCGAGCGCGAGCTGGCGCGGTTTGAGATTGGTCGGCGTGTCGCCCTCGATCGTGAACTCGACGATCGCCGGGATCCCTCCGGGCGCCTCGGCTTTGACGCTGAGCAGCAGCTTCGCCGCCTCCGTCACCGCCGGCTCGATCGCGCGGTAGTGGTGGGCGAGGAGATCCTGCCCGGCTCTGATCGCCTCGAAGGCGGTGCCCGGAATGTTCAGCACCGCCCCGTCGGATGCCCGCTGCCACACGGCGCCGGTCGGTGCCGCCTTGAAGCTGCCGGCGTCCTTATCCGCGATCTCGCTCACCAACCGCCACGTATCGCTGTTGTGAACCTCCTCGGCGTGCTCGGAGAAGTCGCCCTGCACCTCTCTAGCGCCGTAGGCTTGGACATTGTCTTCGAGCTCCGTTGCCAGGGCAGCGAGCGCTGTCGCGAGCGCGCCGGCGGCGGCGCGGACCCGTTCGATCTCGCCCGGCCCCGGGGGATCTGCCTCCTGCAGGTTCGCGATCGCGTCCATCGTCACTGCGAAGAGGTGGTGCGCCCGCTGCCAGGCCGCCGCGTTGCCGGCTTTGATCACGAGGTCGTCGGCATCCTCGATCTCCGCGATCTCCTCGATCGAGAGGTCTCTGATCGCGGTGACCGAGTGATGTCCCTGCTCGTCTTCGCCGAGTTCGGCGAGGTGCTTGGGAACATCGGTCAACTCATCGGTTGCAGTCATAGAGAGGCTCGGCGGTACAGCCGCCTCGCTGTCGCGACTCTATTGCTATGCATGGCGAGCTAACAGTCGATAGCGGCTAAAGCGCCTCCTGTTCGCGCAAAGCAGGAGATCGTGGGAACACCAATCTTGTCCATCAATCCGTAATCAGGATCCCCATCAGCCGCGAAGGGAGTTCTAAGCGCCGACCGCGATAAAGGGCGCCCAGTACTCGGGGTGGGAGAAGGGACCGACACCCGCCGTAGTGGTGGGCCGTCGGCGTCCTCCGGTATGCGGGGCGTCAGGGCCGCGACGACGAAACTCGGCCGCGAGCTCGGGGTGGGCGTCGAGGAAAGCGTTTTTTTCGGCGTAGCTGAGGTCGCGGAGCCAAAGCTGGGCGCGGCGGAGAGCCTCGGGCGGAGGACAACCAGCAAACATGCCCTCATAGAGGCGGGTCATCAGCATTGCAGTGGGGAGATCCCAGACCGCCCAGAGGGCGGCGATCGCACAGGCGCTGCCAGCTGCGAGGAGGACGGTGCTAGTGGCGAAGACCTCGTTGGGCGATTCGATGATCTGGGGAAGGGCACTCTGACAGGCCGAGATGACGGCGACGCGAGCGTCAACATCGGTCAAAGCGGTGAGTTCCTGTGCCGGAAGGAAACCGTCGGCGAGAAGAATGCCGGCCTCGCTTGGGTCGAAATGCCCGCCGGCCGCATGGCAGGAGAAGTGCAGGTGGGTGGCCCCGGCCAGATTGGCGCGGAGGAAATCTGAGGTTGCATCTGGGCCTGAGGCGATCGTGGTGTTACCGCCGAAGTTGCGGGCGATCACGGCGACCTCGGGCCCGGCAGCAGGAAGATTCTGCCCTGGGTCGGCGAGGGCGAGCAAGTTGGGCTCGAGACCTTCGCGCTCGTCAGCTCGCTCGCGAGCGAGGGCCGCAAGCAAGGCGGAGGGAGCGTAACGAACGGTGAAGGATTCGAGCAGGCATTGCTTCTCCTTGCCGGTATCCCAGGGCGCTGCGTGGAGCGGAGCGGCGCCAATCGGGCCGCATGGAATTAGAGTGACTCCGGCAGCCCCGCCCTGCTGGAGCCATTCGGCGACGGGTTTGGCGACGGTCTCGCCGAGCCAGGGGAGCGCCTGCTCAAGGCCTTGTTTGAGATCGGCGGTGCCGACCGCGCTGGCACCCAAAAGGTAGGAAGCGGCATTGGCGGTCGGCTCGGCGTCGTCGATTGCATCCCCGGCGGCGAGGCGGCCGAGGACTTCGAGGCTGGTCGGGTACTCGAGGAGCATAGTTTCGACCTCGACCCGCTCTCCCGCGGCGGCGAGCTTGAGCAGGAGGGTGCCCCACGGTGCAGGGTTGATGTAGAGCACGGGCCAGTCCGGCTCGACCGCGGAGACGAGATGCTCGATGTCTGGCATCGTGCCGAAATCGTCCATTTCGGGAAATTGTCTGATCTGAGCGAGGATCTCCTGGAGATGGCGGCCGGCCTCGGCTCCGGCGTCCCCAAGAGGCGAGGTCGAGAGAGCGGCTGTCGCCGAGAGGAAGGCGTTACGGAGTTCGTCGGGCAATTGGCCGAGGCGGTCCGCCTCCGTTTCAGTGAGCCCAACGCGACGGCGGATCTCTCGGGTTCGGCCAGCCTCAAGGACGATTGCGGCCTCAATGTCCTCGCCAACCTGAGCGAGGGCGAAAGACGCCCAACGGGCCAGCTCACCCGCTTCGCCCAGCTGGCGCTGGCGGGCGTCAGTGTCAAGCCAGCCGTGGAAACTGAGCTCAGCAGCCTCGACCGCGTCGCGCCAGGCATCGACGGATCGGTTCCACTCACCGCGATCCGCGAGCTGGCTAGCCAGGGCCCTGGCGGTCCTCATGCACTCCCCCGGCGCAGAGGTCGGGCGGAGTATCGCGAGGGCCTCTTCGCCTGCGGCTATTGACTCGTCAACGAACTCGAGGCGAGCGAGGACGACCATGTACTCGGAGAGGGCACGACCGCGGCGGATCGGGAACCAGTCGTCCTCAGAGGGGAGGCCGGTGTCGAAATGCTGGCGAGCCGATTCGAGCACCACCCGATCCTCACGTTCAGTGCGCTCAAGGAGCTGGGGCGATTCGACCATCGCCATCCGTTCCTCGTCGTCATGGTTGGTGGAGATCCTAAGCAGCCGTCCCAGATCGCAGTGAGCCGTCCCTTGCATCCACCCCGGAACCCTCTTCGCTTCGCCTATCACCTCACGGTAGACAGCTTCCGCATCCGAAAGGTCGCCATCGCCCAGTAGGGCCAGATCCTGGAGAATGGCGCCGAGGTTGAGCTGGGTGTAGGCCCAGTCGGTGGCATCGCGCTGGGGCGTGCGGTACGCGAGGGCCGCGCGGCAAAGATCGGCCGCCTCGCGCAGATCGGCTACCCGGTCGCCTCGATCGCCGAGCAGGAGGGTGCTGGCGAGGTTGGTGCGGACGATCGCCCAGATCTCAGGAGGGGTGGAATCATCGAGCAGACTGAGACTGTCGCGCAGAAAGAAGAGGGCTCGTTCGAGATTCTGAGCACGGTCGCCGCGGACGCGCTCTCGATAGGCAAGGCCGAGGTGCATATGCACCTCGGCGCGGTGGCCCTCTTCGGCGGCCCTTCGCCCAGCTTCCTCATAGCTGGCGATCGCGGCCTCGAGATTGTCAGCGCGATCGCCTTTGGTGAGTTGCATGAGCCCCTTGCCCCGGGACTCGTAGAAGAGGCTGACCATGAGCATGAGCCCCGCCTCGTGGGCACGGGGAATCGCAGCGTCGGCGATGGCGATGACGTCGTCGGCGCGTTGCTCGGCGATCGCGGCCTCGATCTTGATCCGCTCCCGATCGAGTTCTTCGCCAATCTCTTCGGAGGCCGCGATGGCGCTTTCGTAGGTCTCCCAAGCGGCGCGGGGGTTCTCGCCGGCGGAGTGCAGGAGATTGGCCTGCGCTGTCATCGTGGTGCCTACTATCGGGTCGGCCTGCATTTCGTCAACGTGTCGGAGCATCTCCTCTCCGAGAAGTTCGGGGTGGTCTCCGAGAAAAAGCTCAAAGGTTGGAAGGTCTTGGATCTCGAGAAGTCTGGTAAAGAGACTCTCGCTGCTTGTGGTTGTCGATGAATTCGTTACAGGTGCGGCCGCCCGGTCGGTATCGAGGCAGCAGCGCTTGTACTTCTTGCCGCTCCCACAGTGGCAAGGCTCGTTGCGGCCGAGTGGCATGCCCTGAGATTAGAGTCCAACGTCGCCAGGAGGACTGGGCGAGGCGATGCACCCTCAGTGGCATCGGTCCACGGTCCCCCTCACCTTGCGTGGAGGTGGTTGCTGCGTTTCGCGCAGAGCGGAAGCGGTTCGCGGGAAGGCGCGAACCCTCGAAGGGCCTTGAGAGTCCCGGTCCAGGCGTGTTTCGGTACGCTAAGGTGCGTGTGGAGGATTGCGGGCTTCGTGGCGGGGATGGCGGCGTGCAGCGCAGGGGTCTTTTTCATCTCCCGTGGCTCGGCCGATTTTTCCCTGGGCGCCACGCTCCCGGCGGCCGTACTCGCGCTGCTGGCATTCACCGGTCTGGGCTTGATCGGCCTCGGGCAGAGCAAAGGCAGTCTGCGCCATTCCTTCAGCGACATTGGCCAGGGTCTTCTGGTGGGCGTTCTGGTCGCTGCGGCGATCGGCTGGTGGCAGGCGACGATTCAGCGCTCGATCAACAAGGCAACCCAGAAGCAGAACCTTCGTCTGACTTTGTCCGTCCAGCATGAACTGGCCGGCATCGACTTGCATGAAGAAGAACTTCAAGGCGCCTATTTGCGCAGCAAGGAAATGCGAGAAGCAAATCTGAAGCGCGCCGACCTCGAAGGCACTGACTTCACGAGGTCCAATCTCGCCGAGGCGGAAATGGAGCACGCTGAAATTACCGAAGCCATCTTCACCCGAGCCCATCTAGCTCATGCGGAACTCATCGAAGCTAGCGGGCGACGGGCCGAATTCGAACGTGCCTGGGCACCGGGACTTGCCCTCGAACGTGCGGTGCTTCCCGGGGCCGTATTCACCGACACGACGATGCCAGGCTCATATCTGGAACACGCTCAGCTGGAAGGCGCCGACTTCTCAGGAGCGCACCTGCGTGGCGTTATGGCTTTCGACGTGAATCTGGACAGCGCCCATCTCGAAGGTGCTCACTTGCACGAAGCCGACCTCAGCGGCGCACATCTCGATGGTGCGAATCTCGCTGTCGCCGACCTGACCGATGCTGTGCTCGGCGGGGCGGACCTGTCCCGCGCGACGTTGCGCGGGGTCGAACTGACCGGGGCGACCTTCAATAGGCAGACGCGGTGGCCGGCGGACTTCGACGCAACCGCGCATGGCGCAAGAGAGGTGCCCTTGTGATTCGCTTGGGCAGTCTGAGCCTCATCCTCCTAACTGTCGTCGGGGCAGCATTGCTCATCTCTGCAAACGCGCCAGCCGCCGGTTCTTCCCCCAATCGTCCCGGGCCTGCCCTGGCGAGCTCAGAGCTTGTTTGCCCATCGCACTCAAATCCACACGGGATCAAGCTTTGGATTCATGTCACGCGCTGGTGCGGCCTACATGCGGTTCGGGGGCAAGCTCAGTTCAAGATCCAGATGCGCATCCATAACCAGAGCACCAACCACCGGCTCGACATCGGCCTAAGCCGCATGCGCCTCATCGTGCATAAGTTCCGTCTAGATAAGTGGACGCCTGCTCGAATCGGCCAGCCGACCACCGAACGACCGGTCCGCACCACATACGCCGGCCAGCACGTCTGGGCGGTCCCGCCAAACGCCGAAGACGCATTCGACTTTCTGCCACATCATCGTGGGGTTGGGACGTTTGCAACGCACTGGGGCGGCTCGGTGCTTGCCCCAGGTGCGACGTTCAACCCCCACTTTCACTACGGAGACCTGGTGTTCTACGTACCGGCTCCACACGATGGGGAAGGTGCGCTGGATAATGTGGTCGGAATGGCCTACGTGAAGGGCCACGAAATCATCGCCCTTTGCCGTCCCGTGGATTGGGGCCCGAAGGTGCCCGCCGCCAGCTTCTGAAGCCGACGTTCCGAGATACGAAGAGCGCTTAGGTCGATCCTCGTCAGCCGAGGCGCTTGCGCGGATGAGGTGGTCGCTTGACCCGGTAGACGTGGCGGCCGGCGCCGTCTTCGAGCGCCTCTTCCCAGGTGTAGGAGTACCGGGGCGAGACACTCTGGTCGGTTGCGACGATCAACATCGTGTAGTCGCGGCTGAGGGCTGCGGCTCCCATCGAGAGGTCAAGCGGGTTGCGAAGCCTTTCGCTGGGCTGCAACAAGATGTTCTGTCGATGGCCCCAACAGCCGGAATCATGTGGAGCCTGGCAAGCCAGGTTGTAGCTGCCATAGCCGTCGTCATACATCCAAAGGTAATAAGCGAGGAGCAGCGGCTCGCGTCCCCCGGCCCAATTCGATCCCCACTCGTAGACGGCTTCTTCAGGAAATTCTGGACCGGGGTGGAATTCCGGATCGTCGCCGGCGCGGGCCCCTTCCAAAGCCAGTTCGTTCAGGTATGCACTGAGGCCGACAACCGGGTTGAGGGAGTAGGCGATTCGATCGAGGTTTGAGAGGATGAGGATCTCCTCCATTGCAGGGAGGCGAAGGAAGTCCGCTGGCAATCGGTAGGGCGGCAGGCCAGTGTCTCGACGAGCGCGGTCCAGAGAATAGATCAACGTGTTCTTGCAGACCTGCGAGTAACCTCGTGCCCGCGAGTAGCACGGGGCGAGCAGCCGCGGGGCGATCTTGATGTTGTGGGCTGGGTTCGGCGCGGACGCCGAGGCGGTTGAAGGGCAAACCGCCAAGATCGTCGCAAGCAGCAGCGCAGATATCCAAGATGCCATCCCCTGCATCCCTGTGATGGTAGCCGTGGACTAGTCCAATTGCTGTCTTTCGCGCAAAGCAGCAATCAGGATGAAGACCACGTAGTCACGAGGTGAGGCGAGGGCGTTTACATCCCCGATCAGCGGTGAGCGTTAGCTCGCGTTGCCGCAGGTCGATCCCGAGGGGAACCCGTTGACCCCGGGGGCGTCGAGTACTGCGTAGGTCACTCGCTGTCGAGAATATCGATCTGTCTGCGTCGATTCGTACGGCCCGTAGCTCGTCGTGTAGAAGACGTAGATGCGACCGTCGCTTGACATGCGTCGGCTGAGACTCGGGCTGGTATAGATGAAGCACTCGCCGTCTGGGAAGTTGTGATTGAGGTAGTACTCGACGTGAGAACTGGAAAGCATGGCGTCAGACGGCAGTGCAGAGGCGACGAGCCGTTGGGCTGTGCTCAGCGAGATCTGACGCGGGAAGAAGATCGTGAGGTGAACGATGCAGCCGACGGAGTCCGGGGTCGTCGGACATTCGCGTGCGCCGACGTTGCTGAAGGTGTTCCGATATCGGTTGACGGGATCGAAGGCGTCGTACGGCGGCGTCTGTTCGGCGGGTGGGCGGTGAGCGGTGGCGAACGCGCGGTAGGTCGCTCCGATCCCTGGAAACGGTGGGCCCGCGTCAGGGATCCGTATGCCGTCGACGGTGACCGCCTGTAGGCCGCTGGGTGGAGAATGAGGCGTGCCGGCAGCTGGATTTGGCCCGAGCACGTAGGTGGAGATGGAGTCCGCGGGCAGCTCGTCGCTCAAGACGCCGCTCGTGACAGCGGCCGCTTGCACGGGTGCCTCGCGTTGGCTCGCATCGGTTCGATAGACGAGAGGAGTCTCCTGACTGATCCCAAGTGAGCTCAGATCGATGCGGAGGGGCTCGCTGCTGCTGGGGGCGGGGTTGGTGGCGACCACGACGACATGCCGCACGCCTGTCTGGGCGACGACGGTGCGAACTCCCCCGGAGCCGGGAGAGCTGACGGGTACGATCGTCGAGGTGCCGGGAATGAATCGCGTGTATTGCCCGAGCGCCCAAAAGCGTGCGCTCGGGGTGAGGTCTTGGCCGACGGTGGCGGGCGGCGCGGTCTGGCCTTTCATGGGGTAGGCGCGGTCGGTCAACAGGCCCCATCCGTCGGGGCCCTCCATCGCCGTCCAGTAGATCCACGCTTCCGGCGCGAGACCGTTGAGGTCATCGGCTACCTGCACGGCGAGATCGATCCCGGTGCAGATCGAATCCTGTCCACTGACGCCCGACCTCGGGCAGGGGTGCGGCGCGTTGCCAAACTCCGACATCCACAGTGTCCGCCCCGTCGTGTGGACGGCGTTTCCGAGCGCAGTGCGGTTGGCGCCGGTGTAGGGGCGGGAGCCGTCTTCGTAGCTGTGCGTGTTGATCTGCCGGACGCAGCCGAAGTCCCCGGGGGGCGCACTCACGAAGTCGAGGCCGTCGTCCGGGGAGTTGCTGTCCGGCGTACTCACAGGTACGCCGAGCGGTCCGAGGGCGTTACAGGTGTCTTGCACGACGTCGCTCAGCGCCGAGCGCGCAACCGGCGAACTCTGCATCTTGTCGTTGCTGAAGTAAGCACCCTCCTGGCAAGCGTCCGCCTGGGTGCATTCCCACGCGATGGTTGGCTCGTTGAGCGGGTCGACCGAGGTGAAGACGATATGTTCTCTTCGAAATGCTGTGACGACCTCGGCTAGGTACGCCGCGTATATGAGGGCCTGATTGCTGCCCGCCAACACAGTGGTCTTGCCGTCCCCCTGAGGACACCGGTTCGGCAGCAGCCACCAGGGCGGGGAGTTCGCAAATGCCTCGATGTAGCTCTTCACGCCGTGACGCTGCTCGATCAGCAACTGCGCGAGCTGGAGCACCGCGATCTGGTGCCCGTCCAGCTTTAGATTTGGGTGGCCGTTCGCCGACGACGGCAGAACCGTAGGTACTTCGGCGCCGGGGCGAAACGCCAGGGCGCATCGCTCGCCGGGACCGCTCGCGCCAATGTTGTAGCGAGCTATGTTCAGGCCGAGCGGAAAGAGCGGTTGACCGTCGGCAGACATCAGGCCACTGGGCACTGTGGGGTCACCAAAGAGTAGCCGGGCGACGGCTGTCCGTTCGGCGAGCGGCCAAGCCCCGACGAGCTCCGCCCACCACGCGAGCGAGACGCCCCAGCCTTGGAAACGCACCTCGCGGTCAACTTCCAGATGCGGGCTCGGAGTCTCGCCGCAGGCGCCAAGACCGACAGTCAGCCCCAACACCACGCAAACCAGGCTTGCCAGACTCGTTGCCTGCGAGCGGCCAATCCCGTGCCCCATGATTCGCAAGTGTACGCTTGGCTGGGCACTGCCCACCATTGGAGCCGCCGGTCAAGCGGCATGCGCAGCGAAGGCTTCGAATGGGCTGAGCCCATCCGCGAGTATGAACCCCCACCGCACCTCGAGAGTCATTCAACCGGCGAGAAGATGACATCTGCAGCGTCTACGGCCGAGGCGTCGAGATGGCGCTGGTTGGCGGCAGCGACGATCGCTAGCACGGTGTTCCGTTTGCTCCGTATTTGGCATTGACCCTGAGCGCACATGCTTCTGCGCGCAAACAAGCCCGCACCGTCATTTCTCCGCGTGCTCGCTTACGGCGAGAAGGAGGAGTCTTGGGAAGCTGGCATCGAGCTACTACTTCCGCGTGAGGCTGTCGCACAAACACCCCGCTTTTTCGGTCCGTTCGCGCCGAGAAAATGGGTCATGCCTCAGAACTTCCTCAGCTGTGACCGTGACCAGCCAATGCTGTTGCCGCCGGACCTCCGGGACTGGCTCGACGGGGACCACCTCGCCTGGTTCGTGATCGATGCGGTGGCGGAGCTGGACCTGGATCCGTTCTACGCCTCCTATCGCGCCGACGGCCACGGCCGCGCCGCCCACGATCCGAAGATGATGGTGACGCTGTTTGCCTACGCCTACGCGGTCGGCGAGCGCTCCTCACGCGGAATCGAGCGCCGCTGCCGAGAGGACGTCGCCTTCCGAGTGATTTGCGCCAACCAGGCCCCCGACCACGCCACGATCGCCCGCTTTCGCGTTCGCCACGAAGAGGCGCTGGCGGGACTGTTCGGCCAGGTGCTGGGGCTCTGCGGCAAGGCCGGGATCGTCAACGTCGGCGTGCTCGCGGTCAACGGCACCAAACTCGCCGCCGCGGCTTCAGACGGGGCGATCCGCACCTATGAGCAGATCGCCGCCGAGATCCTCGCCGAGGCGGGACGCATCGACGCCGCCGAGGACGAGATCCACGGTGAGGCCCGAGGGGACGAGCTGCCCGAGGCGCTTCGCACCCCGGGCGGGCGCCGCGCCTGGCTTCGCGAGGCCAAAGAGCAGCTCGAGCGCGAGCGGGCCGAGCGCCCCGAGCCGGTGCCGCGCGATCGCCCCGAACGCCTTGAGACCTGCCGCCGGCGCTTGGTCGAGGACTGGCGAGCCGAGCATCGGGCAAACCAGGCATATGAGACCTACCGCGCCCGCGGCATGGCGAGCGACGGGCGCCCCTTCGGCGCACCGCCGAAGCCCTACTCGCCGCCCGAGGTCCCCGACGGCAAGCTCAACACCACCGATCCCGACGCAAGGCGAATGAAGTTTGGCCGCAACTTCATGCCCGCCTACAACGCCCAGGCGGTCACTACCGAGGATCAGATCATCGTCGCCGCGGAGGTCGTGACCGAAGGCGGTGACTTCCGACAGCTCGACCCGATGATCACAGCCGCGGAGCGCGAACTGGAGACCGCTGGTGTTGACGCCAGCCCAGGAGTGGTGTTGGCCGACGCCGGCTATTGGTCAAACGATCACATCAACTCGCTGCGCGAGCGCGGGATCACCCCGCTTGTCGCCGCCGACACCACCCGAAACCGGCCACGCAAGACCAGGCTCGGCGGGCCCTATGACTTCATGCGCAGGGTGATGGCCACCGAGACCGGCGCCGAGCTCTACGCCAAACGCCAGTGCATGGTCGAGCCCGTCTTTGCCCAGATCAAGGCGAACCGTCGGATCGAGCGCTTCAAACGAAGAGGCCGGGCTGCCGCTCGCTCGGAATGGCGCCTGATTGCCGCCACCCACAACCTGCTGAAGCTCCACCGACACACTCTGGCGACCGCAGCTGCCTGATCGGGGGCCTTTGGACCCCTGCCGTTTTCCGACGACACACCTTGCGTCGTTGGCGGCTCGAATCGGCGGAGTTTGCGCGACAGCCTCGCGTGAAAGCGAGTGAACGCGAAAGCAATGTACTCCCGGTGGGGGCCTGCTAATCCTCTGACACCAGATACTTGGCCGGGCCGGAGTGCTCGACCCAGCCAGGGCGCCAGGTGACGCCGTTGACGAGATCGCCAACGGAGGTCGAGTAGGTGCCGGCGAGGCGGATCAGGACGTCGAGGCTGGGGACGTATTCGCCGCCCTCGATCTTGTCGAGCCGCGAGCGGGTGAGGGCGGCGCGCTTGGCGGCCTCCTTCTGATCGAGGCCAGAGAGTTCGCGGGCGCGGTAGAGGTTGTCTGCGAAGCGGGCGAGGGCTTGGAAGGGGAACGGGGTCTTGGAGCGTGAGCCCGCGGTCATCGGGAGTTGTTCGAGGTCTCGGCCGACGCAGGGCTATGGACAGGAGGTTCGTCGGTGCTGCCCCGTGCCGGGCCGTTTCGCTCGACGATCTCCCACGAGCCCGGCACGACGATCTCGTAACCGGGGCGCCACTCCAGGCCTGCGACGAGATCGTCCAGCGGAACTCCGAGGCTGCCGGCGATCCGCAGCGCGGTGTCGACACGCGGGATGCGTTCGCCTCGCTCGAGCAGACCGACCTCGGTGCGATGGATCGAGGCACGGAAGCCCAGCTCCTCTTGGGAGATATCGGCGTGATTGCGATGGCGGGCCAGGTTCTCGCCGAAGCGAACTTTCATCTCCGGCGTCGGCGGTGCGGAGGTCGGGGCGCGTGGCGTCATGGCATGTACCTCGCGCCGGGCGAGTCGGCCAACTGCTCAGGCAACGGGCCGGGGTGGATCAGGTTGGCGACGATGGCGCCGCGGCAACTCGCGTGACCATCCTCCAGTAAGCAGCGTTCGCTGAGCTTGCCCGCTACGAGAACGGGAGCGCCCTTTTTCAGCTCTTCGACACGATGCCCACCGACATCGCCCGGCACCTCGACCTCGTAGCTGGCGTAGGTCCAGAGCAGCCTCGGGTGCTCTGGGTCGGCGACCGGGAACTCGACCCGCATGACGAGGACCGGAGTGCCGCCCGGACCGCCGCCCTGCCTGGGGTCATCGAGCAGCTTCCCCGTCACGACCGCGTAGTTGAGCCCCGGTGGAATCTGTTCGGGAAAGAGCCGGCGACCGCGCTGTTCTCCGCATCGACCGCACATGGCTACTTCACCTCCCTGACGACATAGGCACGCGGCTTGCGCTTGGCCTGGCGCACCTTCTTCTCCTTCGCCAGCCTGGCGAGGCAGTTGGCGATGGCGCCGGAGGAGCGGCCGATGCCCTTGCCGATCGCGCTCGCGGTCAGCGGGCCGTCGTCGCGGTGCTTGCGCATGTAGGTGAGGACCTGACCGTCCAGCTCGCCGGGGCGCAGGCGCTTCTTCGCGGCGGTCATGCTCGTCCGCCTTCCCGATCGTCGAGGTCGACGAGCACTTCCTCGCAGGCGTCGAGGCCGAGCTGGAAGCGAGCGTTGGTCTCGGCGTCGGCCTCTCGCGACTCGCGCTCGGTGCCCGACTCGAGGAGCACCCGTTCAGCTTCGTCGTGCAGGCGCTTCAGGACTTCCATCAGGTCGAGGGCCGGCATGGTCAGCTCGAAGGCGTCGCGCTCTTCGCGCGGCTGCCAGCCGATGTCGGCCAGCAGCCGGAGGTCTTCGCTGAATTCCAAGCCGAGTCGTTCGGCGACGGCGAAGTCCTCGTTCTCCTCCAGCGCGATCCAGATGTCGCTGATCGCACCGAGGTGGTTGCGGACCAGCTCGTAGAGCCCGTCCCGCTGGTGGCGGTCGATCGTTGCGGTGACGTTGGGCATGGCGCCCCTCCTTCCGGTTGGGACACCGAAAGAACCGCTCAGATCAGGGCCGTCGCTCTACCCGGACGCGAAGTGCTCTGGGAGAATCGGCCGTGCATCGAAGCTGGTTCTTCGGTGCCAGGCCCCGGGGCGTTGGTAGCGTCGCCGGGGCCATATGTCTTGGGTGGCGGACCGTAGCTCCGCTCGCCCTCGAAAGCGAGTCCGAATCGGCGCGAATCGGCACCGATCCACGGCAATCGCCGCCGTATTGGGCACTCGTGCCCAATACGGAGCGCCCCGCATCGCGATCGTCCTCGCGCGCCCCGACTCAGAACCCGCCAATTAGCAGCGGCTTCCCGCCATGGGCGGTACTGGGCTCGAACCAGTGACCCCCTCCTTGTAAGGCAGGCGCTCTCCCAGCTGAGCTGATATGGACGCCCATTTGTCAAGTCACCAACCACCGAAGGCCCGCTGAAGCGGGCCTTCTTCTTGGCCCAGGAGGCGGCGGTCAACCTGGTGCGCGACGCGCGGTCAGGCTGATATGCGCGGGTTGGCTACCGCAGGACCGGGTTTCGTCTCAGCGCCCGCTGTCTAAGACCGAGCGTCGCCGCAAGAGCGGCTGCTCATAGCTCAATCGCGGATGCGCTGGCGCGAAGGGCCGAGCCCGCCGCCTCCTGGGCCAAGCAGTGCTTGGTGGTCTCAGTTGGCTGTCGCTACCGCCCAGCAGAAGCCGCTCAGCTCGCGGGCCACGGCGACCGCGCAGAGGGTGCGGCGCTTACTGCGCTCTGAGTCGAGGCGGACCCAGCTGCGGTGAAGGCGCTGTTGCGCCTTCCAGGAAATCGCGCAGACCGCCTGGGGCTGGCCCTCCTGACGGCGGCGCAGCTCGCGGCCTTTGCGCGGCGCCCGGCGGTAGTGCCAGGCCGCCTCGACCAAAAGGCGACGGGCGTGGCGGGAACCCGACTTGGTGATCGCGCCCTGCCTCCGGCGCTCCCCGCTGCTGTTCTCGGAGGGCACCAAGCCGAGGTAGCTCATCAGCTGCGCCGGCCGGGCGAAGCGCTCGAAGTCGCCGACCTCCGCGCAGAGGCCCAGGGCGCTGAGGGTGTCGATGCCGCGCAGGCAGCGCAGGTGAGCGACGCTCTGCGCCCAGGGGGATCCCTCGACCAGGGAAGCCATCTGGGACTCCAGCTCAGAGCGGCGCGCCAGCAGGGCGTCGATCGCCCCGATCCCGTCGAGCAGGACCGTCTGGGCCACCGGCTCGGGAAGCTCGACCCTCCCCAGCCAGTCGAGGTGGCGCTGGGTCCAGTTGTTGCCCTCGAAGCGCAGGTCGTGGCGCAGCAAGAGCTTGGCGACGCGGTGGCGGGCCCGCATCAGGTCGCCACGGACGTCCTCGCGTGCCCGGACCAGGTCGCGCATCGCCTCCTCGGCCGGGGTCGGGACCCGGACCGGGTGCAGGCCGCCGATCATCAGCAACCGCACCAACCGCTCGGCGTCGCGGCGGTCGGTCTTGACCCGGTCCTGGGCGGGGCGCTCGATCTTGCCCGGGGCGGCCACCGTGCAGTCGATGCCCCTCGTCGCCAGTGCCCGCGCCAGCCCGAAGCCGGTAGGACCGGCCTCGTAGGCGACCCGGACCGGCGCCGGCAGCGCGGCGCAGAACTCCGCGACCTGCTCGGTCACACCACCCATTCGCTGCACCGCCAACTCACCCGATTCTGAGTCGGCGATCGCCGCGACGACCTTCGCCGCATGAACATCGAGACCCACCCACGTCCTAACCTGCGCCATGTCGGCACCCCCATGATTGCGGTCCTCGCCGAGGCCGTTCCTCGGCGACAAACCCGCGCATCTCATGCGCGGGTGCCGACCTTTACGCGGGGTTCGGATCGAGCCGGCGCTCCGGTGGGCCGGCCATAGGGTCTAACCGCCCGGGGAGGTCTCGATTATGGCGTGTGGGTGAGAGAGGCGATGGTTGTGCCGTCTAACGGGTAGCTATCCGGAGGCGAGCCTAGAGTCGATTCAACCTGGGAAAGGCGTTATAGGGATGCGAATTCGGACACTCTCTTTCATTGCGGCCCTTGCGCTGCTCCTGTTGGTCCCGACCGCCGCGTCGGCGCAGGAACGCACGGTCACCGTCAACGGCACCGCCACCCAGCAGGTGCCGAACGACACCGCCGGGCTCGGCTTCTCGGTGGCCAAGGAACGGAGAACGCGGGCGGCCGCCCTCCGCGTCGTCTCCGTACGGCTGCGGGAAGTCATCGCCATCGTCCAGGGGACTCCGGGGGTGGGGCCGGGAGACGTGACCACGGGCCGCATCTCGATCCGCAAGGTCACCCGCCACAAGCGCACCGTCTTCCGGGCCAGCGAGGGGATCTCGGTGATCCTGCACCGGCCCGAACAGGCGGGGCAGCTGGTCAGCGCCGCGATCGCCGCCGGGGCCACCGGCACCAGCGGTCCGAGCTTCTTCCCCGGCAACCCCGAACTCGCCTACGACAACACGCTGATCGCCGCCTTCGACCAGGCGAAAGCCAAGGCGGCTGCGCTCGCCGCACGGGCCGGAGCGACCCTCGGGCCCGCGATCAGCATCGAAGAAGGGACCGAAGTCACGCCCCCACTGCCGGCATCCCGCGGGGCAAAGGGCGTCGCCGCACAGCCCTCGCCGCCCGTCAAACCGGGCGCCTCGACGGTGACCGCGACCGTCCACGTCGTCTTCGCCCTCCAGTAAGCGAGAATGCCGGCATGGACAATGCGATCCTCTGGCGTGTGGCCGTGGTGCAGTTCCTGGCCGTGCTCGTGCTCTCGCTCGTGCTCGGCGTGCTGCTGTCGCACGGCTTCTTCGACAGCTGGGGCTGGCTGGTCGGCCCGCTCGCCTGGATCGGCTGCGCCTGGCTGACGGCGGCGGTCGTCGGGCTGCCGATCGGGCCGGTGCTGGTCCGCGCGGTCGCCGCCGGGATCCTCAGCGCCCTGTTCGTGCTCGTCGGCCTGCACTGGCTCGGCGCCCTCGTCGCGATCGGCCTCTTCGCGGTGCTGTGCGCGTACCTGCCGCGTCCGTTCGCAGACGAACTCCCCTGATCGGCGCTCCCTGATGCGCCCGGCTTTGCGACGGCGCCCGGAGCACCACCCCGGGAATCGCCTAGCCCTGCTGCAGGTTCGCGACCTCGAAAGCGGTCTCCTGCGGCGGCGTCGAGAATGCTCCCTCGGCGCTCTGCAGCCCCGGCCCAAGATCCTCGTCGCGGAAGCGCTCCCAGTCCTCTTTGGAGTCGAAGACCGCGACGATCATCCAGCCGTCCTCGGTCGGGCCGGCGGCGTGATAGTTCTGCCCGGCGGGCAGGCCGCCGTCAGCGGGATGGACGACGGCAAGCGCGGCGCGGTACTGCTCCTCGGTACCGTCGGGAAAGTGGTGGGTGATCGCGTAAGCCATCTCGGTCCTCCTCGTAGGGTGCGTGCCTTGCCGATGCCTCTTGCTGCCCAACCTACGCGAGAACCGCTTTCACGGTCAATTCGGGGACCCTGTCTGGCAATGTTGACAGAGTCAAAAACCGACACGAGTGGAACCCTGCGGAATGCGCCCGACGAGAATCGAACTCGCGACCTTCGGCTTGAAAGACCGACGCTCTTTGGTCCCCGTGAAGGGACCGTTGACCACTGAGCTACGGGCGCCCAGCGGCTAACTTTATCGGCGTGAAGGCCACCGAGCATTGTTCCCCCGCATGGATCTAGGACTTGAGGGGCGGGTCGCGCTGGTGATGGGCGGCAGCCGCGGGCTGGGGCGGGCGATCGCTGCGGCGCTGGCCCGGGAGGGCGCGCGGGTTGCCGTCGTCAGTCGCTCGCCGGGCCGGGTCGAGGAGGCGGCCGCGACGATCGAGGGCGAGGTCTCCCCCTTCGTCGCCGACTCCTCCGACCTCGACCGCCTGGCGGAGCTGCCCGCCGAGGTCGAGGCGGCGCTCGGGCCGCTCGACGTCCTCGTCCTCAACACCGGCGGGCCGCCGCTGGGCGGCGCGCTCGACCACGATGTCGAGGACTGGGAGCAGGCCTACCGCTCGCTCGTCCTCGCCCCGCGCGTCCTCGCCGGCGCCGTCGTGCCGGGGATGCGCGAACGCGGTTGGGGACGGATCGTCAACGTCGGCTCGACCTCGACCCGCGAGCCGATCCCCGGCCTCAACCTCTCCAACGCGCACCGGATGGCCGCGGTCGGCTTCCTCAAGACGCTCGCCCGCGAGGTCGCCGCCGACGGGATCACCGTCAACACCGTCGCCACCGGCCGCTTCGCCACCGATCGGCTCGCCGACGAGAGCGGCTCGCTGGAGCCGGCCGAAGCCGCCGCCCGCGAGCAGGTCCCCGCCGGGCGACTCGGCCGGCCCGAGGAGTACGGCGATCTGGTCGCCTTCCTCTGCTCCGAGCGCGCCGCCTACCTCACCGGCGCCGTCGTCCCGCTCGACGGCGGCATGCTCCACTCGGCGTTCTGAGAGCTGCGCCGCGGCCTACGATGGAGGGGCGATGAGCCACTCCCACGCCGGCCACAGCCACGGCGCCAGCGCCGACGCCGACCGCGGCAAGCTGACGATCGCGCTGGCGTTGATCCTCGCCTTCATGGCCGCCGAGGTGGCGACCGGGATCGTCGCCAACTCGCTGGCGCTGCTCTCCGACGCCGCCCACATGCTCACCGACGCGGCGGCGATCGGCTTCTCGCTGGTCGCGATCAAGCTCGCCGCCCGCCCGGCCGAGGGCGAGATGACCTTCGGCCTCAAACGGGTCGAGATCCTCTCCGCGCAGGCGAACGGCATCACCCTGCTGGTCCTTGCCGCGATCATCGCGGTCGAGGCGGTGCGCCGCCTCGTCTCACCCCCGGAAGTCGACGGCGGCCTGATCCTCGCCGTCGCCCTGGCCGGGATCGTCGTCAACCTCGCCGCCACCGCGACCCTCGCCCGCGCCAACCGCCAGAGCCTCAACGTCGAGGGCAGCTACCAGCACCTCCTCACCGACCTCTTCGCCTTCGTCGGCACCGCGATCGCCGCCGCGGTGATCCTCGCCACCGGCTTCGACCAGGCCGACGCGATCGCCTCGCTGCTGGTCGCCGGGCTGATGCTGCGCTCCGCCTATGGGCTGCTGCGCGACTCCGGCCGGATCTTCCTCGAGGCCTCGCCGAAGGGGATGGACCCGGAGCGGATCGGCGGCCGCATGGCCGCACAGCCCGGCGTCGTCGAGGTCCACGACCTCCACGTCTGGGAGGTCACCTCCGAGTTCCCCGCCCTCTCGGCCCACGTCACGGTCGCCAGGGATGCCGACTGCCACCGCCTCCGGCTCGAGCTGGCCGAGCTGATCGAGCGCGAGTTCGACATCCACCACTCGACCCTGCAGGTAGAGCACGAGCCGGAGCGGATCGTGCAAATACAGCGCTAGTCGCCCGGCGCCTCGCGCATCGAGGGGAAGAGGATCACGTCGCGCAGGGTCTTGGCGCCGCTGAGGATCATCATCAGGCGGTCGACGCCGAGCCCCGAGCCGCTCGCCGTCAGCATCCCGTATTCGAGCGCCCGCACGAACTCCTCGTCGTGCTCGTGCGGCGTCTCCTCGGCGCCCGACTCCTGCCGTTCGCGCTGTTCGACGAAATGGCGCCGCTGTTCGATCGGGTCGTTGACGTCGGTGCCGCCGCCGGTGATCTCCATCCCGGCGACGATCCCGTCGAAGGCCGCCGCCAACAGCTCGGGATGCTCGGGGACCGGCTTGACCAGCGGCCAGATCGCCAGCGGCAGGTCGATCAGGAAGGTCGGCTGGATCAGCTTCGGCTCGATCAGCTTGCCCTGCAGGGTGTCGACCAGGCCGGCCCAGTCGTCGTCGGGATCGGCGTCGCCGCCGGCGATCTCGGCCAGCTCGTCGCGGCTCGCCTTGACGATGTCGACGCCGGTCTCCTCCAGCAAGGCGTCGCGCAGCCGCACCCGCGGCCAGGGCGCCGCCAGGTCGATCTCGACCCCGTCGCGCTCGACCACGGTCGTCCCCAGCACCCGCATCGCGACGTCGGAGACGATCCCCTCGGCGACGTCCATAACCCCGTGGTAGTCGACGCCGCTGACGAACCACTCGAGCATCGTGAACTCGGGGTTGTGCTGCGGCGACATCCCCTCGTTGCGGAAGAACTTGCCGAGCTCGTAGACGTTCTCGAAGCCGCCGACGATCGCCCGCTTCAGGTAGAGCTCGGTGGCGATCCGCAGGTAGAGGTGGCGGTCGAGCGCGTGGTGGTGGGTCTTGAACGGCCGCGCCGCGGCGCCGCCGGTCATCCGCTGCAGGATCGGCGTTTCCATCTCGACGTAGCCGCGCTCGTTGAGGTGATCGCGGATCGCCGCCACCACCTTCGCCCGCAGCGCGAAGATCTCGCGCGAGCGCTCGTTCGCCATCAGGTCCAGCTCGCGCTGGCGGTAGCGGACCTCGGGGTCGGAGATGCCGTGAAAGAGGTCGGGTGGGTCGCGCAGCGCCTTGGCCAGCAGCACGCACTCGCGCACCTCGAGCGCGAGCTGGCCGCGTTTGGTCACGTAGAGATCGCCCTCGACGCCGACCAGGTCGCCGATGTCGAGGTCTTCGATCCGGTCGAAGGCCTCCTGTCCGAGCGCGTCGACGCGGGCGTAGGCCTGGATCGTCCCGCTCAGGTCGCGGACGTCGAAGAAGGTCGTCTTGCCGTGACCGCGCTGGCCGACGACGCGGCCGGCGATCCGGTAGGAGAAGTCGCGGTGCTCCCCCGCACCGAGCTGCTCGGGGTCATGCGCCCCGAGGATCTCGGCTATCCGGTTGCGATCCGGGAAGGAGAAGGGATACGGGTCGACGCCTTCCGCCCGCAGCCGCTCGACCTTTGCCAGGCGCTCCGCGTCGCTCACGGAGCGACGCCGACGGTTACTCGCTCACCACCCATGTAGTCGCGCATGGTAGTCGCGTCGCCCAGCATTTCCCTCATCGCCGGCCCGTGGTGGGTGTCGTGCTCCATCGCCATCTTCCAGCCGCTCGGCGTTTCCTCGATCAGACCGCGGATCACGCCGAGGCCGTCGGCGCCGCAGTCGCCGGTGACGGCGATCCGCGGCTCGCGCCGGATCTCCGGCGAGCGGTCGTAGATCGTCTCGTCGGTGACGTAGGGCAGGTTGGCGATCACCAGGTCGACGTCTTCGAGCCCCTCGGGCAGGCCCCGGGAGACGCTGACCTCGAGCGGCAGGCCGAGCCGCTCGGCGTTCTCGCGCGCCGCTTCGGCCGCTTCCGGCGAGAGGTCGGAGGCGCTCACCGTCAGGTCGGGACGCTCGGACAGGAGGGCCAGGGCGATCGCGCCGGAGCCGGTGCCGACCTCGTGCACGCGGGCGCCCTCGGGCAGCCCGACGCCGACCTCGACCAGCAGCTCGGTCTCGCGGCGCGGCCAGAGCACGCGCGAGTCGACCGCGATCTCCAGCTCGCGGAACGGCGCCCGGCCGAGGACGTAGGCGAGCGGCTCGTGCTCGGCGCGGCGCGCCACCGCCGCTTCGATCGCCGCCACGACCTCCGGCGAGGGCTCGCCGGCACCGTCGCGCGAGAGCTCCTCGACGCCGATGCCGAGGGCGTCGGCGACCAGCGCCTCGGCGTCGCCGCGGGGCTCGTCGCAGCCCGCCGCGGCGATCTTCTCGGTCGCCGCCTCGAGCAGCTGCTCGACGGTCATCGACCCGTCCTCGCTGCCAGTCTCAACTGCGCCCACTGTCGTCGCCTCCCAAGTTAACTCAAAGAATTTTTTGCAAGATTAACAGCAGTGGCGCCGTCGCGAGCCAGGCTCCCGTACCGCTTTCTGACCGCGTAGACGCCGATTCCGCCGACGAGCATCATTGCAAGGCTCTCCAGCTGGGCGGCGGTAAGTCCCAGTGCGACCGCGTGGTTGCGGCGGATGAACTCGACCAGGAAGCGCTCCGCGCCGGCGTAGATCAGGTAGATCGCGAACAGCACGCCGGCCCGGTAGCGGTCGCGCAGCTGCCAGAGGATCCACGCCCCCAGCCCCATCGCCAGCGTCTCGTAGATCGGCGTCGGCTGCACGGTGCGATCGGTCGGCACGGTCCCGTGCGGGTAGGACATCGCCCACGGTCCGTTCCACGGCTTGCCGTAGTCGCCGTCGCCGGAGAGCTGGCAGCCGCAGCGGCCGACCGCGTAGCCGAGCGCCAGCGCCGGCGCCGCCAGGTCGAGCAGCGCCAGGCCGAGGAAGTCGCGGTACCGGGCCCAGAGCAGGACGGCGAGGGCGCCGCCGATCGCGCCGCCGTACCAGACCAGCCCCGAGCCGGAGAAGAGGCTGCCGAGCAGGTCGTGCTTGACGCTGTCGTAGTTCTGGACGACGAAGTAGACGCGCGAGCCGACGATGCCGCCGATCAGCGCCGCGAAGCCCATCTCGTACGCCCAGTCGGTCGGCTTGCCAAGCTCCCCCAGCCGCTTCCAGATCAGCGCCCCGGCGGCGA
Source organism: uncultured Solirubrobacterales bacterium (assembly GCA_963702955.1). Classification (GTDB taxonomy): domain Bacteria; phylum Actinomycetota; class Thermoleophilia; order Solirubrobacterales; family 70-9; genus VRUE01. The sequence goes on from OY969774.1 coordinate 1,740,932, forward strand.
GGAAGGCGAGCGCGAACATCAGGCCGAAGGTCTGCAGCGTCAGCGGGCCGAGGTGGATCTCGGGGTACATCGCCCTAGTTCCCGAGCAGCGTGAGCAGCAGCGCCTTCTGCGCGTGCAGGCGATTCTCGGCCTGGTCCCAGACGGCCGAGCGCGGCCCGTAGAGGGCCTCGGCGGTGATCTCCTCGCCGGGGTGGGCGGGCAGGCAGTGGAGGACGATCGCCTCGTCGCTTGCCGCCGCGAGCAGGTCGTCGTCGAGCCGGTAGGGCGCGAGCGCGCGGCGCCGCTCCTCGGCGTCCTCGTCGCCCATGCTGACCCAGACGTCGGTGTAGAGCGCGTCGGCGCCGGAGGCCGCGTCACGCGGGTCGTCGGTCAGCTTCGCCCCGTGGCCCTCCTCCAGCTGATAGCCAGCGGGCGCGGCGACGACCACCTCGACCCCGGCGAGCTCGCCGGCGATCGTCAGCGAGCGGGCGACGTTGTTGCCGTCGCCGACGTAGGCGAGCTTGAGGCCGTGCAGATCGCCGAAGCGCTCGCGCAGGGTCAGCAGGTCGGCCAGCGCCTGGCAGGGGTGGTGCAGCGGCGTCAGCGCGTTGACGACCGGCACCTCGGCCGCCGCCGCCAGCTCCGCCACCGCCTCGTGGGAGCCGGAGCGGATGACGATCGCGTCGACGTAGCGCGAGAGCACCCGTGCCGTGTCGGCGACCGACTCGCCGCGGGTCAGCTGCATTTCGTCGCCGCGCATGACGATCGGCGTCGCCCCCAGCTCGGCGACCCCGACCTCGAACGAGACCCGGGTCCTGGTCGAGGGCCGCTCAAAGACCAGGGCGACGCTGCGGCCGGCCAGCGGCCGCTCGCCGTCGCGGTCGCCGCGCGCCGCTTTCAGCTCCGCCGCCAGGTCGAGCAGCTGGGACAGCTCGAAGCCGCCCAGCTCTTCGCCGGTGAGGAAGTCGCGCTTGGTCAAGCGGCGGATACTACGCCGCGTGCGATTCACCGCCCTCGCCTGGAACCTCTTCCACGGCCGCGACTTCCCGCCCGACCCGGCCCTGTTCACCCGCCGCTCGCGCCTGCTGCGGATCGCCGAGCGCAACGCGACCCACGTCCAGCTCAACCGCGACCTGCTGTCTGAGTTCGCCGGCCTGCTGTCGGCGGCGGCCTGGGACGTGGCGCTGCTGCAGGAGTGCCCGCCGCGCTTCGCCGCGCCGCTCGCCCGCGCCTGCGGCGCCGAGGCGCACCGAGCGCTCACCTCGCGCAACTCGCTCGGCGCCCTGCGCGCCCTGGCGGCGCGGATCAATCCCGACCTGATCGCCTCCGGCGAGGGCGGCTCGAACCTCACCCTGGTCCGCCGCGGCAGCGCGCTGGGCGCGATCGCCGAGCGGCGCGAGATGACGATCCACACCGGCCGTCCGGAGCGCCGCGCGATGGCCTTCGCCCGCACCGAGTCCGGCCTCTGCATCGCCAACCTCCACGCCACCAACGACCGCCCGGCCATGGCGACCGAGGACGTGCTGGCGGCGGCGAGCGCAGCCTCGGACTGGGCGGGCGATGCGCCACTGCTCTTCGGCGGCGACCTCAACCTGCGCCCGGCCGAGACCCCCGAGGCCTTCGCGCAGCTCGCCGAGCGCTTCGGGCTCTCCGCGCCCACCGGCCCCGACGCGATCGACCACCTGCTGGTCCGCAGCCTGGAGACGGTCGAGCCGCCGCGCCTGTGGTCGGCGGAGCGGCGCGAGATCGAGCAGGACGGGCTGGCGCTGCGACTCTCCGATCACGCCCCGGTCGAAGCGGTGTTTGGCGACTCGGCGGCGACGGTAGTGGGATAGTCACAGTTCACAGTTCCAGCACTACCCCTCACCAACCCCAGGAGGCGACAGAGCATGGCGGCGAAAAAACAGGCGTCCGGCAAAGCGACGAAGAAACCGAAAGCCGGTGCCGGGAAGACCTCCGCTCGCAAACCGGCGAAAAAGGCAAAACCGAAAGCCAAAGCGGCGAAAAAACCCGCCGGGCGCAACGCCCCGATCACCGGTCTCGACAAGAGCGTCGAGCACTTCCGCGAGAGCCTCGAACACAGCGTCACGCTCAGCCGCGAGCGTCTGCAGGAAGTCGTCAACGACGCCGTCAAGCGCGGCCGGATGACCCGCGGCGACGCCGAAAAGATGGTCACCGACCTGGTCAAACGCGGTCGCCGGCAGACCGACGGCCTGCTGAAAGAGCTGGAACGGCTGGTCAAACAGGCGCGCAAAGAGGTCGGCGGCCGGGCCAAGCCTGTCCGCAAACAGGCGACCCAGGCGGCGCGGCGCGCGCGGAAAAAACTGGGCTAGCTTGGAGGCGGGCGGCGAGACCGCGACCCGGCCGCGCCGCGGCGAGCTGCTCGATCTCGAGGTCGATTCGCTTGCCTTCGGCGGGCGCGGCGTCGCCCGAATCGGCGGCTTCGTCGTCTTCGTCGCCGGCGGCCTGCCCGGCGACCGCGTCCGGGCCGAGGTGACCAAGGCGAAGAGCCGCTTCGCCGAGGCGCGGGCGGTCGAGCTGCTGCAGGGCGGCGCCGACCGGGTCGCCAATCGCTGCTCCCACGAAGGCGAGCCCTGCCCGGGGGCGCCGTGGCAGGGCCTCGACTACGAGCGCCAGCTCGTCCACAAGCGCGACCAGGTCGACGAGGCGCTGCGGCGAATCGGCGGCCTCGACGGCTTCGAGCTGGAGGAGATCGAGCCGGCGCTGGAACAGTGGCGCTACCGCAACAAGCTCGAATACTCCTGGGGGGTGCGCGAGGACGAGACGATCCTCGGCTTCCACGCCCCGGGCCGCTGGGACCTGATCGTCGGCGTCGAGGACTGCCTGCTCGCCTCCGAGCGCGGCAACGCGGCACGCAACGAGGTGCGCGAATGGGCGCGCGCCGAGGCGGTGGCGCCGTTCGACCGCGCCGGCGGCAAGGGCGTCCTCTGCAACCTGGTTGTGCGCGAGGGCCGGCGCACCGGGCAGATACAGACCCGACTCGTCACCACACCGTCGCGCTTCCCGAAGCCGCCCGTCAACCTGCACACCGTGATCGAGCCGGGGGCCGGCAGCAGCGACGGCCCGACCGGCGCGCTCGGCGAGGAGACGCTTCACGAGAAGCTCTGCGGCCTCGACTTCGAGATCTCCCACAACGCCTTCTTCCAGACCAACACCGAGATGGCCGAGCGGCTCTACGGGGTCGCCGCCGAGTTCGCGGCGCTGAGCGGCGGCGAGCGGCTCTTCGACCTCTACTGCGGGATCGGCACGATCGGCCTGACGATGGCCTCCCGCGCCAGCGAGGTCTGGGGACTGGAGCTGGTCCCGCAGGCGATCGCCGACGCCGAGCGCAACGCCGAGCGCAACGGGATCGCCAACGCCCGCTTCCTCGCCGGCAGCGCCCGCACCGGGCTGCGGCCGCTGGTCGAGCGGGCCGGCAAGCCCGACGTCGTCCTGCTCGACCCGCCCCGCGCCGGCCTCTCGCAGAAGATCGTCCGGCGGGTGCTCGAGTGCGAGGCGAAACGGATCGTCTACGTCTCCTGCAACCCGACCACGCTCGCTCCGAACGCGGCGCAGATGGTCGAGGCCGGCTATAGGCTCACACGCGTGCGACCGGTCAACATGTTTCCCCAGACGCCCCACATCGAGTGCGTCGCGCTGCTGGAGAAGGCGGCGTGAGCCGCGGCTTCGGCGTCGCGGCGGGGCTCGACCCCGAGGTCGCGCAACCGCTCGCCGCCCGCTGTGCCGAACTCGGCTACGACTCGGTCTGGTCGAACGACCATCCCGGCGCCAAAGGGCTGGAGACGCTGGCCGAGTTCGCCGCCGCGGCCCCCGCGGTAGACCTCGGCGTCGCCGTGATCGCCCTCGACCGCACCCCGGCCGAGCAGATCGCCGCCGACCTCGAGGCGACCGGCCTCGAGCCGGCCCGGCTCTGGCTCGGCGTCGGCGCCGGCTTCTCGGAGAAGCCGCTGACGAAGATGCGCGAGTCGCTGCCGGAGCTGCGCGAGCGGCTGCCCGGCGTTCGCATCGTGCTCGCCGCGATGGGCCCGAAGATGTGCGCCCTCGCCGGGGCCTCCTACGACGGCGTCTTCTTCAACTGGATGACCCCCGAGTTCGCCGCCCGCGCCCGCCTCCAGGTCGAGGCCGGCGCGAAGGAGGCCGGCCGCGAGACCCCACCGGTCCTCGGCTACGTCCGCACCGCCGTCGGCCCCGACGCGGCAGAGCGCCTCGCCAAGGAGGAGTCCTTCTACCGCGACCTCCACGCCGGCTACCGCAACCACTTCGACCGCCAAGCCGAGCCCGAGGGCACCGTGGGCGTAGCCGCCCCCGACGCCGACGTGGCCCAAAAGTCCCTAGCCGCCTACACGGCCCTGGACACGATCGTCGTCAGGGGTCTCGCAAGCGCCAAGGTAGACCCGATGCTCGCCCTGGCCGAGGCCGCCGCTCCCTAATACGGCGGCAGGTCCTCGTACCAGTCGCCGAGCATCCGGAAGGAGCGCCAGAAGCGCTGCTTGGCGCTCTCTTCGTCGAGCGAGTCGTCGATGTCGGGCGTGTAGAGAGCGTCGATCGTCGGCGTGAAGGCCTGGATCTCGCCGGCCCGCGGCTCGACCGGGCGCGAGAGCGGCACCTCGAGCTGGTTGAGGACGCGCAGCGCCGGCTCGCCCATGATGACGACGATCTTCGGCTGCACGACCGCCAGCTCGGTGACCAGCCGCCGCACGCACTCCTCGGCGGCGAGGTCGGGCTCGGCGATCGGGCACTTGACGCAGAGCGTGCCGTAGACGACCAGCGGATCGATCCCCAGCCGCTTGAAGCTTTTCATCAGCGCGTTGCCGGCGCGGCCGTAGAAGGCGACCCCCTCTTCGATCTCGGCGACGCCGGGGGCGTGCTTGACCATAAAGACGTCGGCCTGCGGGTGGCCCGAGCCCAGCACCGGCATCAGCTTGCCGCGCGGGCAGTGCGGGCACTCCTGCAGCTCGTGGTTGAGCTGGTTGAGCTCGCGGATCGCCCGCTCCAGGTACTTCTCTCTGATCTCGTCGTCGGTCGCGGGCACGCTTGCCGCTCTCTTTGACGAACCGGCCGCGCCTCCTTTCGCGCGAGCCTGCTGCATCAGCTCTTGCTCGCCGGACGCCGCTTCTTGCGGGGTCTTCCGCCCCGCACCGGCTTGGCGTCGGGGACGCTGCGCTTCGGCGCCTTCGGCCGTCCCGCCGTCTGCAGCAGCTTCAGCGCCTGCACGTAGACGAGGTTCTTGTGCTTGCGGGTGATGTCGGCGTCGCGCATCGCCTCGAGGAACTCGGCCGGCCCGTCGAAGTCGTGGATCCGCACCCGCACGCTGCCCAGCCCCTGGGCGACGTGGCTGTCGGAGCCGGCCCCCGGCACGATCCGGTACTTGCGGGCGAAGCGCTCGGCCTCCTCGTTGAAGGCGGTCAGCGCGACCCGCGGATTGAAGACCTCGAGCACGTCGATCTCCTCGACGATGTCGAGCAGGTGCTCGTAGTCGGGCACCGAGTGGAAGCGGTCGAACGGGTGCGGCACGTAGACGAGGCCGTTCTGCGCTCGGATCGCGGCGATCGTCTCCGCCATCGTCAGCCCGCGCGGGATCTTCTCCTCGAGGAAGAGGCCGATCACCTCGCCCTGCTCGGCGGTCTTCACCTCCTCGGCGACGATCACCTCGATGTCGCCCATCTCGGCGGCGATCCGGCGCGCCTCCAGCGCCCCGGAGACCTCGTTGTGGTCGGTGATCGCGATCGCCCCGAGGCCGCGGTCGCGGGCGGTCTCGAGCAGCACCTCGACCGGGGTCGCGCAGTCGGGCGAGTGGTCGGTGTGCATGTGCAGGTCGACCTCGATCAACGGCCGCGCGGCGATCCGCTCGCGCACCGCGGGGTCGCCGGTCGGGTCCTGGCGGCGCGCCAGCAGCCGCCGGTAGATCGCCTCGAACTCGGCCGCGACCGCCGCCCACTCGCGCTCCTTCCCGGCCGGCGCGACCAGCTCGTAGGGCCCGGGGAAGTAGCGCTCGAGCAGCTCGCCGGTCGCCGGCGAGGTGACCGTGCGGGCGTCGAGGCGGCCAAAGAAGATCTCGACCAGCGGCCGCGCCACCTGGGTCGAGAGCACCCGCTCCTGCGGTTTGTGGAAGCTGGCGACGTTGAGCGAGTGCGAGTGGCGCAGCGCCGCCGAGGAGATGCTCGGGGCGAACGGCTCGTGCACGTGGACGATGTCGAAGTCGGTCCGCGCGAGCAGCCGCTTCGCCGGGTCGCCGGTGGCGATCCGCTGCACCTCGTGGCCGCGCCCTTCGAGCTCCTCGGAAACCCGGTCGACGAACTCGTCGACCGGACCTCGGACGCCCCTGCGCCGGGGCGCGACCTGGGCGATCGAGAGTGGCGCGCCCGGCACGGCCTGGCTCAGGCCGAGACCTTCGTCCCGCTCGGCGCCGGGCTCTTGCCGCGCGCGTTGGCGGCGATGAACTCCTCGGTCTTCTCGCGCGCCTCGTCGTCGGGCCGCTGGCTGTGCGGCGACTTCATCAGGTAGCTCGACGGTCCGTCGAGCTGCCCGGCGATGCCGTTGTTGAGCGCCAGCTTGACGATCCGCACCGCGTCGATCACGACCCCGGCCGAGTTCGGCGAGTCCCAGACCTCGAGCTTCAGCTCGACGTTGAGCGGCACGTCGCCGAAGGCTTTGCCCTCGAGGCGGATGTGCGCCCACTTACGATCGGTAAGCCAGGGGACGTAGTCGGAGGGGCCGACGTGGACGTCCTCGGCGGGCAGCTCGTGGCCCATGATCGAGGTGACCGCGTTGGTCTTCGAGATCTTCTTCGAGTCGAGCCGCTCGCGCTCGAGCATGTTGTAGAAGTCCATGTTGCCGCCGACGTTGAGCTGCGAGGTGCGCTCCATCCGCACGCCGCGGTCGTGGAAGAGGCGGGCGAGCTGGCGGTGGACGATCGTCGCCCCGACCTGCGACTTGATGTCGTCGCCGACGATCGGCAGGCCGGCCTCGGTGAAGCGCTTGTCCCAGTAGTCCTCGCGGGCGATGAAGACCGGCAGGCAGTTGACGAAGCCGACGCCGGCCTTGAGCGCCTGCTCGACGTACCACTTGGTCGCCTGCTCGGAGCCGACCGGCAGGTAGCAGACCAGCACGTCGGCCTTGGTCTGCTTGAGGATGCCGACGATGTCGGCGGTCTCCCCCGGCGCTTTGACGATCTTCTCTTTGAGATACTTGCCGAGGCCGTCGTGGGTCATCCCGCGCTCGACCTTGACGCCCAGCTGCGGCACCTCGGCGAACTTGATCGTGTTGTTCTGGCCGGACCAGATCGCCTCGGAGAGGTCCTTGCCGACCTTCTCGGCGTCGATGTCGAAGGCGGCGACGAACTCGACGTCGCGGACGTGGTAGCCGCCGAGGTCGACGTGCATCAGGCCGGGGACTTCCTCGGAGGGGTCGGCGTCCTTGTAGTACTGGATGCCCTGGATGAAGGAGTTGGCGCAGTTGCCGACGCCGACTATCGCGACGCGGACCTTGTCGTCGGTCTGGACAGATCCGTTGCTGCCGTTGGTCTCACTCATCAAGCTCTAAGTCCTCTCTCGATCTGGCTGACTGGCAAAGCAAACCCGCGGCCCCGGCCGGTTACAGGCCGTTCGGCCCGCGGGCCTCTCTGGATAGCTCGTTCCGGACGTGCCATACACGCTGGATCGTGGTGACGATGGTCAGCGCCGCGATCACGTAGACCGCCGGCGCCAGCAACTCGAAATCGCCGAGCCCGGCGCCTTTGGCGAAGACCAAGCCCACCGAGAGTATGACTACCCGCACGGGGCGCGTCGCCAACCCGACCTTGCACTCGACGCCGAGCGCCTCGGCGCGCGCCCGCGTGTAGGAGACCATCAGCGAGCCGAGCACGGCGACGACGCACATCGCGGCGGCGAAGTCGTCGCCGGTGGCGGCGAAGTAGCCGGCGACCGCGGCGAGCACGATCCCCTCCTCGATCCGGTCCAGGGTCGAGTCGAGGAAAGCGCCGAACAGCGTCCCCTTGCCCGACATCCGCGAGTAACGGCCGTCCATCGTGTCCATCACCGAGCCGAGGATGAAGGCGACGCCGGCGAGGGTGAAGAGCCGCTGGGTGACCAGGAAGGCGGCGATCAGGTTGCCGATCAGGCCGGCGATCGAGATCGCGTTCGGGGTCAGCCGAGACTCGATCAGGCGGTCGCGGGCGTAGCTGCGGAGCTCCTGCCCGTTGCGGCGACCGTTCGGGACCCGCGGAGGGGCCGACAAATCCATTGGCGTGAGGCTAGACGAAGAGGGTCCCTCTACGCCTCGGCCTCCTGCGGGGATGCGCTGCGCCAAGCCCAGGCCTCGGGGCGAGCTCGGGCCAGCAGCCGCTGGGCGATCAGAGCCGAGGCGACGGCGACCATCCAGCCGAGCCCGACGTCGAGCCAGTAGTGGTTGGCGGTGACGATCACGACCCAGGCGATCAGCAGCGGCCAGGCAGCCCAAAAGGCTTTCGGGAGCCAGTGGCGGCAGACCCGCACGCCGGTGCCGCCGATCATCAGCGCGAAGGCGCAGTGCATGCTCGGCACCGCGGCGAAGGGGTTGATGAAGATTTTCGCCAGGCTGGAGTCGTGGTTGACGTTGGAGAAGTCGGTGATCGTGTCGACGAAACCGTGTTCGGGGAACATCCGCGGCGGCGCGGTCGGGTAGAGCGTGTAGCCGACCAGCGCCAGGCCCATCGAGACGACGAACATGTTGCGGACGAAGTAGTAGGACTCGTTGCGGAATAGATAGAGCCAGACCAGAAAGCCCAGCGCGATCGAGAACTGCGCGTTGAGGTAGAGCTGGTTGGCGACGTCGATCAGCCAGTGCGCCGGCAGGAAGAAGGCCTGCAGCGACGGTTCGAAGAGGGTGTGCGTCGAGCGCTCGAAGTCGATCACCTGGCGGCCGTGGGCGATCGCCGTCGCCCGCTGCCCGTCGGCGATTCCGCGGACCAGCTCGTAGGCGACGTCGACCATGACGAGGATGCCGAGCTGGCGTCCGGCGTCGCCCCAGCCCTGGGGCAACTTCGCCGTCAGCCGGTCGAAGAGACGAGACATCTCGCAATTGTAATCCTCCCGTTAACCGGAGACGAAGCTCGTAACCCGATCGATTGCCGCAGGATGGTCGATCCAGGGCCAGTGGCCGGCTCCTTCGAGGACCTCGAGCTCGGCGTCGGGGAGGGCATCGGCGTAGGCCTCGGCGAACCTGGCCGGCATGTACGGGTCGCGGTCTCCCCAGAGGACCAGCGCGGGGCAGGCGAGCTTGGCCAGATCCTTGCCGGCGGCGGCGAGGCGGTCGGGGTCGGCGTGGCGGTAGAGGACGAGGGTGGCGTCGCGGGTGCCCTTGTCCCAGTGGCTCCAGACCATGTCGACGAACTCGGGTGGCATCGCGCTGCGGTCTCCGCGCGCCTGCCGCATCGTCAGCGCCATCGAGGCCCGCGTCGTCGTCGCGTTGGCGATCTCCCCGAACGGGCGGCGGCGCCAGACCTGCGCCACCCAGTGCCAGCGGTAGCCGGGCAGCAGCGGCACGGCGTTGACGACGACCAGCTTCTCGACCAGCTCGGGCCGCCGCTGGGCGCCGATCAGCGCCAGGCTGCCCCAATCGTGGACGACCAGCTTGCGCCGGCCGACCCCCAGCTCGTCCAGGCAGCGTTCGAGGAAGGCCGAGAGCCCGTACATCGAGTAGTCGAACCGCCGCGGGTCGGGCCGGGCCGACCGCCCCCACCCCGGCATGTCGATCGCCAGCGAGGGCCCGCCCCGCTCCATGAACGGCAGCCATTCCTCGCCATGGGTGGGATTGCCGTGGAAGTAGACGGTCGGGGTCCCCTCCCCCGGCACCCGCCGGTAGAAGACCCGCACCCCGTCCATCGCCAGCTCGAGCTCTTCGACCGCGCCCGCCATCGACCGAACCTTATGGGCGTGCCCGCTGAATAGGGTCTGCGTAACTGTCAACGTCGACCCCAAGGTCGGCGGCAGCGTCCGACCCGGTCGGTTGGTTCTCGGGCAGACGGCGAGCTGACTCCTAGCGTCGTTGTCGGCCCGGAGGGCCGACTTGCATCCGTTGTGTCGCTCGCCGCCCCCCGAGGATCTCCGACGTGACTTCATAGGAGCGTGGCATCGCCCCAAGTTAGGTCTGTCCGACGGAGGTCCGTCCAATGGCCAAACAAATGGAAGGGACGATGCGGATGATTGTGATCGGAGCGGACACCCACAAAGACACCCATACCGCTGTCGCGGTGGCAGGCGGCACCGGCAAGCTAGTCGACGAGTTGACCGCGGCTGCCCGCAAGCCTGGCTTCGCCCAGCACCTCGACTGGGCCCGTGGCCTGGGCTCCGAGCGGGTGTGGGCGATCGAGGACTGCCGCCACGTCTCTGGCGGCCTGGAGCGCTTCCTGGTCGCAAGCGGCGAGCGGGTCGTTCGAGTCCCTCCGAAGCTGATGGGCCAATCGCGCAAGGGTTCGCGCGAGCGCGGCAAGTCCGATCCGATCGACGCCGCAAACGTCGCCCGGGCAGCGCTGCGGGAGGGAGTCGAGAACCTTCCCGCGGCCTACCTCGACGAGGAGGCGATGGAGATCAAGCTGTTGCTCGACCATCGCGAGAACCTTGTTCGTGCCCGCTCCAGCGACCAAAGGCGCCTGCGCTGGCACCTGCACCAGCTCTTTCCCGAGCTTGAGATCCCCGCTGGCGCCCTGGACCGGCTGGTCTGGTTGGACCGGATCGCCGGGCGGCTCTCTCGCGCCACCCAAGGCGCCCGAGTGCGCGTCGCCCGCGAGCTGCTGCGCTCGATCCGCTCCCAGGCGCGCAGGGCCGGCGAGCTCGAGCGCGAGATCGCGGCCCTGGTCAAGGCAAAAGCCCAGGAGCTCTTGACCTTGCCCGGCTGCGGGTCGCTGAGCGCGGCAAAGATCCTCGCCGAGACGGCCGGGGTCGAGCGCTTTGCCTCCGATGCCAAGCTGGCCCGCCTTGCCGGGGTGGCGCCGGTTCCCGCCTCCTCGGGCCGCCGCGATCGCCACCGGCTCGATCGCAGTGGCAACCGCCAGCTCAACTGCGCTCTTCACCGCATCGCCGTGACCCAAGGCCGCATGCATCCACCCGCGCGTGAATTCCTCGCTCGAAAGCAGGCCGAGGGAAAGTCCAGGATGGAGGCCCTGCGCTGTCTCAAGCGCCACCTAGCCCGCAAGGTCTGGAAGCTTTTGGTCGAATCTGAAAGGGAGAGATCCATGACCACCGTTGACACTCAGAGAGGCTCGCTGTCGCCGCAAATTGCGGTGGCGGCTTGACATAGGAGCAACGCGTGAGTTGGAAGCGGCCTGACAAACGCCGGGTGAGGGCGATCCGCGACCGGCTGCGGGAGATGTACGGGCGGCCGGTCAACGAGCCGCACGGGCATCCGATCGCCGAGCTGGTCAAGACGGTGCTCTCCCAGCACACCAACGATCGCAACCGGGACCGGTCGTTCGCCCGGCTGCGGGAGCGCTACCCGAGCTGGGAGGAGGTCCGCGACGCGCCGGTCGACGAGCTCGAGGAGGCGATCCGCCCGGGCGGGCTGGCGAGGCAGAAGGCGCCGCGCATCCAGGCGATCCTCGAGCGGCTCGGCGACCACCCCGACCTCGACTGGACCGCGCCCCCCACGCCGCGCGAGGAGTCGCTCGAGTTCCTCCTCTCGCTGCCCGGAGTGGGGCGCAAAACGGCGGCCTGCGTGCTGATCTTCACCTGGGGCATCCCCGAGATCCCGGTCAACGTCCACATCCACCGGGTCGGCGGCCGGCTCGGCCTGTTCCCCGAAAACGCCTCCTTCGAGCGCGCCCACGACGAGATGCTGGCCGTCGTCAACCCGGCGGACGCATACGAGCTGCACATGAACCTGATCCGCCACGGGCGCGAGGTCTGCCGCCCGAAACCGCGCTGCGGCGAGTGCGCGCTGCGCCGGATGTGTCCCTGGTACCGTGCCGAGCGCAAATGAGCGCCGAGCGAGCAACCCGATGAGCCGGAAAACCTTCGTCGTCTTCGGCCTTCTTGTCGTCTTCCTCGCGGTCCTGATTCCCTGGCTGGCGTTCCGCTCCAACGGCGACGCCGCCACCGGCGCGCAGGAAGTGCCGGCCGGCCTGAAGGAAGGCCAGAGCCTCTTCCAGACCAACTGCGGCACCTGCCACACGCTCTACGCGGCCGGGACCGACGGCAACTTCGCGCCGAACCTCGACGAACTGCTGGCGCCGAACGGGCCGCCCGAAGGACCGAACGCCAAGCAGACGATCGAAGCGACCGAAGGGCGCGTCCTCAACGCGATCGACCACGGGGTCGACAGCAGCAGCACCCCGGGCCGGATGCCGGCCGGCATCCTCAACGAACAGCAGGCCGAAGTCGTCGCCGAATTCGTAGCCCGCACCGCCGGCGAGGGCTAGGGCAAACCTTCCCCACGCCACCGTCCGGCCCACGCGGCGGCGCCGACGTGCCGTCGATCGGCGGCCTTATGTGGCACCGAATCGACGGCACGTCCGGTCGCTGGGTCAGCCGGTGAGGTGCAGGACGCTGACCACCCCCGCGTGGTCGGAGGGCCAGAAGGGCGGGCTCGCCTGGAACGGGGTGTCGCCGATCAGCTCGGCTTCGTCCCCATTCGAGCGAGCGGCGCCGCGGCTGAGGATCAGGTCGATCCGGGTCCGCAGCGTCGAGACCGGGTTGTTCAGCGCCCCCGGCGCCAGCGGCGGGGTGTCCGATTCCTGACAGCACGAGCTGCCGGGGCCGAGCAGAGCCTCGTCCCAGGAGTCGCGGAATTTGCCCGGCGCGGTGAGCTGCGCGTAGGTGTCGGTCGTGGAGCCGTCGGCGGCGGAGTTGAAGTCGCCGGTGACGACGATCGTCCCGCCCTTGCCCGGGCCGGCGAGGAACTCGGCCGCCTGGGCTTCCTGCACGGCGGGAGATTCCTCGGTTTCGAGGTGGGTGTCCACGAACCGGAACGGCTGGCCCTTCAATCTCGCGTCGATGCCGGCCCAGCCGCGGTCGAACGAGAGCGGGCCGACCGGCGATTCGACCACCTGCTGAGCGGTGTAGTGCCCGCTTTGCGGATTGCCCCAGGTCAGTCCCGGCGTGTCGTCGTTGACGAGGATCACGTCGCGATCCTGGAGCCGCACGGTGCAGGTGATTTCCGGTCCCGGTTTGACGCAGCCCTGTTCCAGCAGCGCCAGCGGTGCCGGGCCGATGTCGGCGTTGTTCGCGACGGCCGCCACCGAGTAATCGAGCCCGCGGGCTTCGAGATCGCCCTGCAGGATGGCGAGGAAGTCGTAGCCGGGCGGCGGATTGAGGCCGCCGGTCGTCCACTTCGTGACCTCCTGCAGGCCGACCAGGTCCGGCTCGGTGGCCTGGATCTCGTCGGCGATCGCTTCGGCGCGCGCCGGGAAGTCGGTGTACTGCACGGTCGCGTAGATCCGCGCGACGGCTTCGACGAATTCTCCCGGGCTTTTCGCTTCGAGAGCCGGCGCGAGGCTGGAGCCCAGGTAGAGGTTCTGGGTCATCACGTTCAGTTCCCGCGACGGGAAGCGATGGCCGTGGTGGCCGGACCAGTGGTGGCCGTGGTGGGCAGCGCCGTGCGTGTCGCGGCCGTGCTTGCCGCCGCCGTGCGCCTGGGCGGCGACGGGTAGCAGCAGGATCAGGATCAGGACTGAGACGATCGCCGCTAACGATGAGCGGAGACCGGGTTGGTGGACGTGACTCAAAGGATCCTCCTCTTCCGCGATCCCGCGACAACGGGATCGAATTGGTTGAGGCGCCTCCCGTCGGACAGCGCTAGCCTCGGCTGCCCGGCTTCGCCGGATGCGAAACCACTATGGCAAAGTCAACTTGCGATCCAAAATGGATCTGCCATACTCAGACTTAGATTTTTAGAGTCCACTGGAATGGACTCGCCAACCAGTCGAGAGACAAGACGAACTCTGGAGGTACTGAACAAGTGGCAAAGACCATCGGGATCGACCTGGGCACGACCAACTCCTGCGTCGCCGTGATGGAGGGCGGCGAGCCGACCGTTCTCGAGAACGCCGAGGGCGGGCGCACGACCCCCTCGGTCGTCGCCTTCACCGACTCCGGCGACCGCCTCGTCGGCACCGTCGCCAAACGGCAGGCGGTGATGAACCCGGAGAACACGATCTTCTCGATCAAGCGCTTCATGGGCCGCAAGGAGGCCGAAGTCAAGGAGGAGGAGACGATCGTCCCCTACAAGGTCGAGGCCGGGCCGAACGGCGACGTCCGCGTCAACGCGCAGGGCAAGCAGTACAGCCCGCCGGAGATCAGCGCGATGATCCTGCAGAAGCTGAAGACCGACGCCGAAGCGAAGCTCGGCGAAGCGGTCGACAGCGCGGTGATCACCGTCCCCGCCTACTTCAACGACGACCAGCGGCAGGCGACCACCGACGCCGGCAAGATCGCCGGGCTCGAGGTCAAGCGGATCATCAACGAGCCGACCGCCGCCTCGCTCGCCTACGGCCTCGAGAAAGAGAAAGCCGACCACACGATCCTCGTCTTCGACCTCGGCGGCGGCACCTTCGACGTCTCGGTGCTGGAAATCGGCGACGGCGTCTTCGAGGTCAAGTCGACCGCCGGCGACAACCACCTCGGCGGCGACAACTGGGACAAAGCGATCGTCGAGTGGCTGGTAGCCGAGTTCAAAAAAGACCAGGGGGTCAACCTGGCCGCCGACAAGAACTCGCTGCAGCGTCTCTACGAGGCGGCCGAGAAGGCGAAGATCGAGCTCTCCTCAACGCAGGAGACGCAGATCAACCTGCCCTTCATCACCGCTGTCGAGGGGCAGCCGAAGCACCTCGACATGAAGCTCAGCCGCTCGAAGCTGAACGAGCTGACCGCCGATCTGCTGGATCGCGTCGTCGGTCCGGTCAAACAGGCGCTCGGCGACGCCGACGCGGAGATCGACCACGTCGTCCTGGTCGGCGGCATGACGCGGATGCCGGCTGTCCGCGAGAAGGTCAAGGGGCTGACCGGCAAGGACCCGCACCAGGGGGTCAACCCCGACGAGGTCGTCGCGGTCGGCGCCGCGATCCAGGCCGGCGTGCTGGCCGGCGACGTCAAGGACGTGCTGCTGCTCGACGTCACCCCGCTGACCCTCGGGATCGAGACCAAAGGCGGCGTGATGACGAAGCTGATCGAGCGCAACACGACGATCCCGACGAAGAAGTCGGAGACCTTCTCGACCGCCGACGACAACCAGCCCTCGGTCGAGATCCACGTGCTGCAGGGCGAGCGCGAGATGGCGAGCGGCAACAAGAGCCTCGGCAAGTTCCAGCTGACCGGGATCCCGCCGGCGCCGCGCGGCCTGCCGCAGATCGAGGTCACCTTCGACATCGACGCCAACGGCATCCTCCACGTCACCGCCAAAGACCTGGGGACCGGCAAAGAGCAGAAGATCGAGATCAAATCCGGCTCCGGCCTTTCCGACGAGGAAATCCAGAGCATGGTCTCCGACGCCGAGTCCCACGCCGAGGAGGACCGCAAACAGCGCGAGTTGGCGGAGGCCCGCAACCTCGCCGAGAACGCCGCCTACCAGGCGGAGAAAGCGCTGGAGGAGGCCGGCGACAAAGTCGACTCCGGCGACAAAGAGGCGGCCGAGGCGGCGATCAAGGAGGTGCGCGAGACGCTCGAGTCGGGCGGCGTCGAGGAGGTGCAGGCGAAGGCCGAGGCGCTGAACACGGCGATGACCAAGGTGTCTGAGCAGATCTACGCTGCCGCGCAGGAGCAGGAGGCATCGAGCGACGGGGCCTCTGCCGACGGCGAGTCCTCGGATGAGGAGGAGGTTGTCAACGCCGAGGTGGTCGACGAGGGCGACGACAAGTGAGCATCGACGACCGCGGGACCGAGCGCTCGACCACGGGTCCTGTCGCGGGGCAGGGCACCCCTCCCTCGTCGGGAGGGGAACCCAACCCCGCGCCTCCCGTGGAAGAGGCGCAGGTGGAGCACGACCTCGAGGCGCTGCTCACCGAGAAGGACGAGTACCTCGACCTGGCGAAGCGGACGAAAGCCGATTTCGAGAATTACCGGCGGCGGATGGCTGCTGAGGTGCAGGCTGCCAATGCTCGGGGAAAAGCTGAGTTGATTCGGGAAGTGGTGCCGGTTCTCGACGATCTCGAGCGGGCTATTCAGGCGGCTGGGTTGGACCCGGAGGGGGACTCCGAGGACGGGTTGGCGCATGGGGTGCTGCTGGTGTTTCGGGGGCTGCGGGAGACCTTGACTCGTAACGGGGTCGAGGCTGTGGATCCGACCGGGGAGCGGTTCGACCCGAATCTGCACGAGGCGCTGTCAACGGTCGCTGCCG
Source organism: uncultured Solirubrobacterales bacterium (assembly GCA_963702955.1). Classification (GTDB taxonomy): domain Bacteria; phylum Actinomycetota; class Thermoleophilia; order Solirubrobacterales; family 70-9; genus VRUE01. Next base: position 1,757,235 of record OY969774.1, read on the forward strand.
ACGGAGCGGAGTCGGGGACCGTCGTGGAGACGATGCAGAAGGGCTACCGGTTGGGCGATCAGCTCGTGCGACCCGCCCGCGTCGTGGTGGCGGAGTAGGGGCGCTCTTGGCCGAGGACCTCTACAAGGTGCTGGGCGTCGCCAAGGGCGCCTCCGACGAGGAGATCAAGAAGGCCTACCGGAAACTGGCCCGGAAATACCATCCGGACCGCAACCCCGACGACCCCTCGGCGGAGGAGAAGTTCAAGCAGGTCCAGGGCGCCTACGACACGCTCTCCGACTCCGAGAAGCGCGAGGAGTACGACTCGGGCGGGAGGTTCGCCGGCTTCGGCGGGCCCGGGGGCGGCCAGCCGTTCGGCGACGGCCAGGCCGCCGGCTTCGGCGGCGGCGACTTCGGCGACATCCTCTCCAACCTCTTCAACCGCGGCGGCGGCCGCGCGCAGCCGCAGCAGCAGCGCGGCCGCGACCTCGAAACCGAAGTCAGCCTCAGCTTCGACCAGGCGGTGGGCGGCGCCCAGGTCAGCGTCAACGTGCCGAAGGAGGAGCGCTGCCCGACCTGCCACGGCAGCGGCGCCAAGCCCGGCACCGGCCCGGTCACCTGCCCGCGCTGCGAAGGCCGCGGCATCGACGCCCAGAGCCAGGGCTTCTTCTCGATCAGCCAGCCCTGCCCGCAGTGCGGCGGCGCCGGCCAGATCGTCGAGGACCCCTGCCCGACCTGCGGCGGCTCCGGCCTCACCCGCCAGACCAAGCGCTACAAGGTCAACATCCCGGCCGGGGTCCGCGACGGCGCCCGCATCCGCCTCGCCGGCAAGGGCGAGGCCGGCCCGCGCGGCGGCCCCCCGGGCGACCTCTTCGTCATCACCCGGGTCGCCGCCTCGCCGGTCTTCAAGCGGCTCGACGGCGGCAACCTCGAGGTGACGGTGCCGATCACCGTCGTCGAGGCGCTGCGGGGGGCGACGATCGAGGTTCCGACCCTGGACGGCACAAAGAAGATCAAGGTGCCGGCCGGGACCAGGCACGGCACGGTCCAGCGGCTGCGCGGCGAGGGGCCGCCGAAGCCGCGCGGCAAGGGACGCGGCGAGGTCCGCTACCGGCTCGAGATCGAGCTGCCGAAGGAGCTGAGCGAGGAGCAGAAAGAGGCGGTCGAGAGGCTGGCCGAGACGCTGAACGGCACCGACCCGCGGGCCGAGCTGCTGGCGAGGGCGGCGACCAAATGAGCACGCGGCGCGAACGGGTGGAGATCTCGATCGACGAGCAGCGGGGCGTGTTCATGATCTCGGTCGCCGCCGAGCTCGCCCACATGCACCCCCAGACTCTGCGCATGTACGAGACGCGGGGGCTGATCGCCCCGCAGCGCTCGCCGAAGAACACCCGCCTCTATTCTCAGAGCGACGTCGAGCTGCTGAGGAGAATCCAGCAGCTGACCGCCGAAGGGCTGAACTTGGCGGGAGTCGAGAGAGTCCTCGAACTCGAGCGGCGCATCGAGAAGCTGGAGGGGGAGGCCGGAGATGCAACCTGATCGTTTCACCGTCAAGTCCCAGGAAGCGGTCGCCGACGCGGTTCGGCTCGCCTCGCAGCTGCGCAACCCCGAGGCCGCGCCGGCCCACCTGCTGATCGCCCTGCTCGTCCAGGACGAAGGGCTGACCGCGCCGATCCTGCAGAAGGTCGGCGCCGACCCGGCCTCGATCCGGGTGCGGGCCGAGCAGGCGGTCGGGGAGCTGCCGAAGCTGGGCGGCGACGAGCAGCCCGAGGCACGCCCCTCCGCCGCCCTGATGAACGTCCTCCAACAGGCCGAGCGGGAGATGGGCAGGCGCGGCGACGAGTACATCTCGACCGACCACTTCCTGCTGGCGCTGACCGACAAGAGCTCCGGCGTCGCCGACCTCCTTCCCGACCGCGACTCGCTCGAGCAGGCGACCGCCGAGGTGCGACCGCACCGGGTCACCTCGCCCGAACCGGAGGCGACCGCGCAGGCGCTGGAGAAATTCGGCCGCGACCTGACCGCCGAGGCGGAGGCGGGAAAGCTCGACCCGGTGATCGGCCGCGACGAGGAGATCCGCCGGGTGATCCAGGTGCTCTCGCGACGGACCAAGAACAACCCGGTGCTGATCGGCGATCCCGGTGTCGGCAAGACGGCGATCGTCGAGGGGCTGGCGCAGCGGATCGTCAACGGCGACGTGCCGGAGAGCCTGCGCGACCGGCGCGTGATCGCGCTCGACATCGGCTCGCTGCTGGCCGGCTCGAAATACCGCGGCGAGTTCGAGGAGCGGCTGAAAGCGGTGCTCTCGGAGGTGCAGGAAGCCGAGGGGCAGATCGTCCTCTTCCTCGACGAGCTGCACACGATCGTCGGCGCCGGCGCGGCCGAAGGGGCTGTCAACGCCGCCAACCTCTTGAAGCCGATGCTGGCCCGCGGCGAGCTGCGCGCGGTCGGCGCGACCACGCTCGACGAGTACCGCAAGCACATCGAGAAGGACGCGGCGCTGGAGCGGCGCTTCCAGCCGGTGCTCGTCGGCGAGCCCGACATCGCCGACACGATCGCGATCCTGCGCGGGCTGAAGGAGCGCTACGAGGTCCACCACGGGGTGCGGATCGCCGATTCGGCGATCGTCGCCGCGGCCACCCTTTCCGAGCGCTATATCGCCGACCGCTTCCTGCCCGACAAGGCGATCGACCTGATCGACGAGGCGGCCTCGCGGCTGAAGATCGAGATCGACTCGATGCCGACCGAGATCGACGCGGTCGAGCGCCGCGCCCAGCAACTCGAGATCGAGCGCACGGCGCTGAAGAAGGAGACCGACGAGGCCTCGGCGGCGCGGCTGGGGGCGCTCGAGGCGGAGCTGGCCGAGCTGCGCGAGAGCTCGGGCGAGATGAAAGCGCGCTGGCAGAACGAGAAGCAGGCGATCGACGCGATCAAGTCCGCCAAGGCGCGGCTCGAGGAAGCCGGGCGCGAGGCGGAACGGGCCGAGCGCGAGGCCGACCTCGAGGGCGCCGCGAAGCTGCGCTTCGGCGAGATCCCCGAGCTGGAGAAGAAGATCGCCGAGGGAGAAGCGCGGCTCGCCGAGCTGCACGCCGAGAGCGGCTCGATGCTGACCGAGGAGGTGACCGAGGAGGACGTCGCCCAGGTGGTCGCCAAATGGACCGGGATCCCGGTCAGCCGGCTGATGGAGGGCGAGGTCGAGAAGCTGATCCGGATGGAGGACCGCCTGCATGAGCGGGTGATCGGCCAGGACGAGGCGATCGCCGCCGTCTCCAACGCGCTGCGCCGCTCGCGCGCCGGCCTCTCCGACCCGAACCGGCCGATCGGCTCCTTCCTCTTCCTCGGCCCGACCGGGGTCGGCAAGACCGAGCTGGCCAAAGCCTTGACGGAGCTGATGTTCGACTCCGAGCAGGCGATCGTCCGCCTCGACATGTCCGAGTACATGGAGAAGCACACGGTGGCGCGGCTGATCGGCGCCCCGCCCGGCTACGTCGGCTACGAGGAGGGCGGGCAGCTGACCGAGGCGGTGCGGCGGCGCCCCTACGCGGTGGTGCTGCTCGACGAGATCGAGAAGGCCCACCCCGACGTCTTCAACACGCTGCTGCAGATCATGGACGACGGCCGCCTCACCGACGGCCAGGGCCGCACGGTCAGCTTCACCAACACGGTGCTGATCATGACCTCCAACGTCGGCAGCGACCGGATCGTCGCCGAGTCGGTCAACGAGAAGATCCGTGAGCAGATCGAAGAGGTGCTGGCCGCCACCTTCAAGCCGGAGTTCCTCAACCGGATCGACGACACGGTGATCTTCCACCGCCTCTCGAAGGCCGACATCGGCCGGATCGTCGAGCTGCAGGTCAACCAGCTGGTCGGCCGGGTCCGCGAGCGCGGGATCGAGGTCGAGCTGACGGACGAGGCGCGGACGCTGCTCGGCAACCTCGGCTACGACCCGACCTACGGCGCCCGGCCGCTGAAGCGGGTGATCCAGAAACAACTCGTTGACAAGCTGGCGCTGAAGATCCTCGAGGGTGAGTTCGGCGAGGGCGACACGGTTCGCGTCAACGCCGCAGACGGCGAGCTCGGCTTCGAAAAGGCGGCATTGCCCACGCCCGCCGCTGCCTAGCTGGGATTCGCAAGTCATAGGGCGGAGCTTTAGGGACGGCAAAGGAATTCCGACGTAAGCTTGTGTGGGCTTCATACAGATGTTGAGACGACGTCAAATCAACGCCGATCCGAGGGGCGCTGCCCAGCGCTTCGCGCTCGGCGTCGCCGATGCCGCCCGCTGGCCGTTCGAGCGGATCGCCTGGCAGCTCGAGAGGCGGCTGATCTGGCCGCTGCGGGAGCGCGTCGCCGGCTGGGGCCTGCCTAACCACACCGTCGGCGCCGCGGCGCTCGGCGCGGTGGCGGTCGCCGCGGTCCTCGCGGGCGTGCTGCTGTCGGGCGAGAGCGGCAAGACGGAAACCGAACGGTTCGCGCCGGCACGGGTGGCGGTCGCGACGCCCTCCAAGCGGGCGAACGACAAGCCGAAGGGCCACGTGCTGCAGGGCGTCCCGCCCTCCTTCGGGGTCGACAAGGGCGTCGGGGTGGCGCAGCGGGACGGCTCCCGGTCGGGCTCGAGCGATGCCGGCGGCGCGAGCTCCAGCGGCGCTGAAGCGGGAGCGGAAGCGAACGTCGTCGGAGCCGAAACGGCCGCCGACGGGAGCGCCGCGAGCGGCGAAGAAGCCGAAGCCGCGACGGCCTCGACCGCCAAGCCGGTCCCGGCGGGGCCGGAAGCGATGAAGGTGGCGCGGCGCTTCTCCGAGGCCTTCGTCTTCTATGAGATCGGCGAGCAGCAGGCCCGGGCGAAGGCGGTGTTCGGGGAAACCGCCAGCGAACAGCTCGCCGAAGCGCTGGCCGAACGGCCGCCCCGCCTGCCGGCGAACGCCAAGGTCCCGAAGGCGAAGGTGGTCAACCTCGTGCCCGGGCCGCGGCGCGGCAGCGCCTACACCGTCAGCGTCTCGCTGCTGCGGGTCGGCGTGACCAGCGAGCTGCGCCTCAGCCTCCAACACAGCAAGGCCGACGGCTGGCAAGTGACCGACGTCCTCGGATGAGCATGCGGCGGCTTCGCGACATCCTCGCCGTCGCCGTGGTCGCATCCGCGGTCGGCGCCGCGACCGCCTCGGCCGAGGAAGCCGCACCGTCCTCGGCGGCGCCGGCGGCCGAAGCGAGCCCTGCCACGACGACGACGCAGACGCCGGCCACCATCGCTCCGGTCCAGCGCGGGGCAACGATCGCCGCTCCGCCCGTCGCGCCGGGGAAGCCCGTCGTGCCGCAGCACGCCGGCGGCACCTCCGCCGCCGAAGCCGCGCAGCAGCCGACGCCGCCGGCCAGCCCCCAGGCCACGCCGCCGGCGTCGGGGACCAGCCCGTTGCCGACCCCCAGCTTCGCGCTGCCCCTGCCGAGCTCCAGCTGTGCGACCACCGGCGTCCCGCCGATCCTGATCCCGATCTACCAGCGGGCCGCGGCGGCCTACGCCCTCGGCCCGCAGGGCCCGGCGGTGCTCGCCGGCATCAACGCGGTCGAGTCGGCGTTCGGCACCAACCTCAACGTCTCCTCGGCCGGCGCGCTCGGCTGGATGCAGTTCATCCCCTCGACCTGGGAAACGTACGGAGTCGACGCCAACGGCGACGGCGTCAAGGACCCCTACAACCCCGAAGACGCGATCTTCGCCGCGGCGAGCTACCTGCACGCGGCCGGGATGCCGACCGACACCTACGGCGCGATCTTCGCCTACAACCACGCCGACTGGTACGTCGCCGACGTGCTCTCGAACGCCGCCTGCTACGCGCAGGAAGTCGGCGATCCCTCCTTCGCCGCCGGCCTCGCGAGCCCGCAGATGCAGGTGTTGAAGTGCGAGCCGGCGAGCCCCTGGCGCAAGCAGATCCCGGCCGCCTACCTGGACGCCTTCGAGAACGCCGCGGCGCGCTACGAACTCGGCCGGCGCGGCGTTTGGGCGCTGGCCGCGGTCGCCCGGATGGAGTCGAACTTCGGACGCGGCATGGACCGCCGCGAACTGCACACGGCGGGGCCGTTGGGCCTCGAACCGAGCGAGTGGAAGCGCTACGCGGTCAACGGCGACGAAGACGGTCGCATCCGCCACGGCGATCCGGCCGATTCGGCCGCCACCCTGGCGCGGCTGATCTGGTCGCGGGGCAGCCTCGGCGCCGGCCTCTTCACCCACAACCACGCCCAGTGGTACGTGCAGGAGGTCCTCCAGGAAGCCGGCAAACTGCAGGGCCGCTGCAAGGTCAGCTACGCCGAATGGAACATCGCGCCGCTCCCCGCCGGCCTCGAAACCGCGGGGCCGAACGCGGTCCTCACCGGCACCCTCGCCAGCGCGCCGGAAGGCGCCCCGGCGGCGGTCAAGGCGGCGATCGCCGCGGCCAACTCGATCTCCACCACCCCCTACATATGGGGCGGCGGCCACGGCTCCTGGATCGCCGCCGGCTACGACTGCTCGGGCGCGGTCAGCTTCGCCCTCTACGGCGGCGGACTGCTCGACCGGCCGCTGACCTCCGGGGAACTGGAGAGCTACGGCGAACCCGGGCCGGGCCGCTGGATCACGATCTACGCCAGCGCGACCCACGCCTACGCAGTGATCGCCGGGCTGCGCTGGGACACGGTCGGCGACGCCCAGGGAACCGGCCCGCGCTGGCACGCCGAGCCGCCCTACCCCGAAGGCTTCGTCATCCGCCACCCCGCCGGGTACTGAGACTCGCAGCGCGCGCCCCGCTCGCGTAACGTAGGCGTCTCCAGCGCGAACCCCGCTACAGGAGGCGATCATGCCCACCTACGTGATGCTCACCAACCTCACCGCCGACGGCGTCCGCACCCTGAAGAACAACCCGGGACGGGTCGCCGAGGTGAACAAGGAGGTCGAACAGATCGGCGCCAAGGTCCTGCAGCAGTACGCGACGCTGGGCCAGTACGACTTCGTGACGATCGTCGAAGCGCCCGACGAGAAGACGATGGCGAAGGTCTCGGTCGAGCTCGGCTCGCGCGGGACGATGACCAGCCAGACGCTGACCGCGATGCCGGCCGACGAGCTCTCCAGCGCTCTGTAGGGACAGGCGCTTGAGGATCCTGGTCGTAGGGGGCGGCGGTCGCGAGCACGCGATGGTGCGGGCGCTGGCGCGCTCCCCCCGAGAACCGCAGCTGCTCTGCGCCCCGGGCAATCCCGGAATCGCCGCCGACGCCGAGTGCCTGCCGGGGGTCACCGCCGAAGACGTCGAGGCGATCGTCGTCGCGGCGCGCGAGCGGGCGGTCAACCTGGTCGCGGTCGGGCCGGAGGCGCCGCTGGTTGCCGGCCTCGTCGACGCGCTGGAGGCCGCCGGCGTCCCCGCGTTCGGGCCGAGCGCCGCCGCCGCCGAGCTGGAGGGGTCGAAGGCGTTCGCCAAGGAGCTGATGGAGGAGGCCGGGGTGCCGACCGCCTCGCACGTCCTCCTGCGCAGCCGCGAGGAGGCGATCGGGGAGATCGCCCGCGCCGCCTTCCCGGCGGTGCTGAAGGCCGACGGCCTGGCCGCCGGCAAGGGGGTGCTGATCTGCGCCTCCGAAGCCGAGGCACTGGCCGCCGCCGACGTCTTCTTCACCGAGCGGCGCTTCGGCGAGACGACGGTGGTGCTGGAGGAGTTCCTCGAGGGCGAGGAGCTCTCGCTGCTCGCCCTCTGCGACGGCGAGAACGTCGTCGCGCTCGCCCCCGCCCAGGACTACAAGCGGATCTTCGACGGCGACAAGGGACCGAACACCGGCGGCATGGGCAGCTACTCGCCGGTCCCCGGCTTCGGCCCGGCCGAGGTCGAGGAGATCGTCGAGGCGGTGCACCGGCCGGTCGTCGCGGCGATGGCCCGCCGCGGAGCTCCCTTCCACGGCGTCCTCTACGCCGGCCTGATGGTCGGCCCCGAGGGGCCGAAGGTGCTCGAGTTCAACGTCCGCTTCGGCGACCCCGAGACGCAGGCGGTGCTGCCGCGGCTGCGCTCCGACCTCGCCGGCCTGATGACGGCGGCGCGCGAGCCGGGCGGCCTCGCGGGGGCCGAGGCCGAGTTCGGCGATGAGTGGGCGGTGACCCTGGTGCTGGCCTCGGCGGGCTATCCCGAGTCCTCCTCGAAGGGCGACGTGATCCGCGGCCTCGACGAGGCGGCCGCGCTGGCCGAGGTGACCCACGCCGGGACCGCGGAGCGCGAGGGCGAGATCGTCACCGCCGGCGGCCGCGTGCTCAACGTCACCGCGATGGGGGCGACCCCGGCCGCGGCGCGCGATCGGGCGTACGATGCGGCGCGCCGGATCGAGTTCGACGGAATGCAGATCCGCTCCGACATCGCCGCCCGCGCGGTCGAGCGGATACCCACCCAGTAGACCCGAGAGAGGAAGAGATGAGCGAGATCTCAGAGGAGCCGCAGCCGACCGATCCGACGGCGGCCGCACCGGCCGCGCCGGCGACGATGCCGGCGGTCGAGGAGGCGTTCGAGGAAATCGACGTCGACGAGCCCCACGTCGGGATCATCATGGGCTCGAAGAGCGACAAGCCGAAGATGCAGCCGGCCGGCGCCGCCCTGCACGACGCCGGCATCCGCTACGAGGTGCGGGTGATGAGCGCCCACCGCGACCCGGAGCTGGTCCGCGAGTACTGCCAGAACGCGCGCATGCGCGGTCTGCGGGCGATCATCGCCGGGGCGGGAATGTCGGCGGCGCTGCCCGGCGTCGCCGCGGCCCACACCGACCTGCCGGTGATCGGCGTGCCGATCCTCGGCAAGAGCCTCGGCGGGCTCGACGCGCTGCTCTCCGCGGTGCAGATGCCGCCGGGCGTGCCGGTCGCCTGCGTGGCGGTGGACGGGGCGAAAAACGCGGGGTTGCTCGCGGTGCGCATCCTCAACGCATGAGGCGGATAATCCGCCCGTGATAGCCCGCTACACCCGCCCCGAGATCGGCGCCGTCTGGTCCCAGCAGCGCAAGCTGGAGTGCTGGCTCGAGGTCGAGCTGGCCGCGACCGAGGCCTGGGCCGAGCAGGGCGCGGTGCCGGCGGAGGCGGCGGAGGCCTGCCGCGCCAACGCGTCCTTCACCGTCGAGGCGGTCGCCGAGCGCGAGCGGGTGACCGACCACGATGTCGCCGCCTTCGTCAACGTCGTCGCCGGCTCGGTCGGCGAGCACGGCCGCTGGGTCCACTACGGCCTCACCTCCTCCGACGTGCTCGACACGGCGCTGGCGCTGCAGCTTCGCCAGGCGGGCGAGATCGTCGTCGCCGGGGCGCGCGCCTACCGCGACGCGCTGATCGAGCGGGCGCTGGAGCAGCGCGACACGCTCAGCGTCGGCCGTACCCACGGCGTCCACGCCGAGCCGACCACCTTCGGGCTGCGCCTCGCCGGCTTCGCCTTCGAGGCCGACCGCAACCTGGTGCGCCTCGAGGCGGCCTTCGAGCAGCTCGCGGTCGGCAAGCTCTCCGGCGCGGTCGGCACCTACGCCTCGGTGCCGCCGGCGGTCGAGGCGCGGGTGATGGAGCGGCTCGGGTTGCGCCGCGAGGACGTCGCCACCCAGGTCGTCCCGCGCGACCGCCACGCGGTGCTGACCTCGGCGATCGCCGTCGCCGGCGCCGGCCTGGAGCGCTTCGCGACCGAGGTCCGCAACCTGCAGCGAACCGAGGTGCGCGAGGTCGAGGAGCCGTTCGCCGCCGGCCAGAAGGGCTCCTCGGCGATGCCGCACAAGCGCAACCCGATCCGCACCGAGCGGATCGTCGGCCTGGCCCGGGTGCTGCGTGGCTACGCGCAGACGGGACTGGAGAACGTCGCCCTCTGGCACGAGCGCGACATCTCCCACTCCGGCGCCGAGCGGGTGATCCTCCCCGACGCGACGATCGGCCTCGACTACATGCAGGCGCTGGCCACCAGCGTCGCCGCCGAGATGACGATCCGCGCCGAGCGGATGAAGGAGAACCTCGAGCTGACCCACGGCGCCCTGTTCAGCCAGCGCGCCCTCACTGCCCTGGTCGAGTCGGGGATGACCCGCGACGACGCCTACCGCATCGTCCAGGAGAACGCCCAGCGAGCCTGGGACACCGGCACCCCCTTCCGCGACCTGCTCGCCGATGCCGCCCCCGAACTGGACCTCGACGCGGTCTTCGACTACAGCGCCTACCTGACCCACGTGCCGGCGGTCTTCGAGCGGCTGGAAGCGCTCTCAGACCTCGACCACGGTTAGCCCGTTGATTCCGGAGAGAGCGTAGAAGTCGCGGTCCTGGGTGACTACGGGTATCGAGCGCGCGGCGGCCGTCGCGGCGATCCAGAGATCGTTGGCGCTCACACTTCCCCCAGAGGCCGTCAGATAGGCGCGCATCCCCGCCCAGGCACCCGCAACCTCGTGGTCGACTGGAAGAGTCACGGTGCCGGAGATTCTCTCCAGGGTCATAAGGCGTCGGTCGCGGCTCGAGATGTCCGGGGCCGCGAGCACGCCGGCCCGCAACTCCGCCACGGTGACGATCGAGATCGCAGCACTCTCGGGAAGGGCCTCCACCCGAAGCGGCCGACCCACCTCCCCGGCAACGAGAACGGACGTGTCAAGCAGCCCTACCCTGGCCCGATCGGCATTCACAGGATCGGCCCGAGGTCATCGGTCGTTTCCTCCCTCAGCTTTGCCAGGTCTGCTCCCCAGGTCGGGTCGCCATCGGCGATGGCGCGGATCTCCATCACCTCGGCGGGACCGATCCATCGCGGCGCCTCCTCGGGCCGGTGCGGCACCAAATCCGCAACCGGCTTTCCCCGAACGGTGATCACCACGGTCTCGCCGCTCTCGACGCGACGCAAGACCCCTGCCGTGTCGTTCCTGAGCTCCCTGGTCGCCACTTCTACGATAGTGCTACAAGCGTAGCACTGCGCTTGGAAGCCGCTCGCCGAGGGCCGGTCAGAGGATCTGACCGGCGACGAAGCCGGCAATCAGGACGAACCAACCGCCGATCTCGGCGACGATCAGGCTGACCATGAACGCGTGCGTGCCCGCCACCGGATCGCGGAACTGGTTGTCCGTGTCGCGCCGCCGGCCGTGCACCGCGTAGCCGGCCACGGCGGCGAAGAAGTAGAAGGCCATCGCCCCGGCGGCGATCAGGTTCACCGCCGTCCCCCAGGCGCTCAGCTCGACGAACGTCGCCACCAGCAGCAGCGCGAAGCTGTAGAGCAGCGCCGCCCGGTGGGCGGTGTCGACATAGGGATGGGCCAATCCATCGGACGACTCGTTCATCTGCCGGTACTTCCAGACGCCGAGCAGCAGGGCGAACAGGAACATCACGGCCGCGGTGAGGAGCACGGCCTTGGTGTCTCCTCCCAGCGCCATCGCCCGATCTTAGGCGACCGGGTAGGCTGCGGCCATGATCCTCTACACCTGCGGGCAGAAGACGCACGCGGCGAGCCTCGGCCACCCTTGCGGGCGCGCGGCGAAGGCCCTCGACGAGGCCGGCTACAGCTACGAGCTGAAGGTGGTCGGCGGCTACCGGCTGATGCCCTGGACCTGGGGCCGCCGCGACGCCGACCGGGCTGAGATCAAGAAGCTGAGCGGCAGCAACGACGTCCCGATCCTGGTCCTCGACGACGGCGAGGTCGTCTCCGGATCCGGCACGATCGCCCGCTGGGCGAAGGAACACCCGGACGCCAAGGCCGCGGCGAAGCAGCCGGGCTGAGAGAACCTGTCTAAGCGGCGACGAGGTCGCGCTCGCCGGCCGGGTGGCGCGCGGTGACGACGACCGGGGTGCCGTGCTTGGGCGAAAGGGTGATGTTGCGGCGGCCGATCTTCTCCGGCGCCGGGTCGGCCTTGCGCAGCTCGCAGCGGCTCAGCACCTCGCGCAGGACGATCCGCATCTCGAACTCGGCGAAGGAGGCGCCGAGGCAACGGCGGATGCCGCCGCCGTAGGGGATCCAGGAGTAGGTGTCCGGGCCCTCCTCGAGGAAGCGCTCGGGGCGGAAGGCGAAGGGCTCGGGGTAGACGTCGGCGCGGGTGTGGGTCAGCCAGATCGCCGGGGTGACGTCGGTGCCTGCCGGCAGGGTCAGCCCGTCGGCGACCAGGTCCTTGGCGAGGCGGCGGCCGGCCAGCGGCACCACCGGGCGCAGCCGCAGCGACTCGGCGATCGTCGCCCGCAGGTAGTCGTCCTCGCCGGCCTCGAGCGAGTCGCGCAGGCGGCCCAGCTCACGCGGGTGGCGCAGCAGCAGGTCGAAGTTCCAGGCCAGCGCCGTCGCCGTCGTCTCGTGGCCGGCGAGCAGCAGGGTCATCAGCTGGTCGCGCAGATCTTCGTCGCTCATCGCCTCGCCGTCCTCGAAGCGAGCCTGCATCAGCACGGAGAGGATGTCGTCGCGCTCCTCGAAGTCCCCGCTCGCGCGCCGCTCGGCGATCTCCGCGTAGAGCAGCTCGTCGACCGCTTTCAGCTGACCCTCGAATTTCGCCCAGGGCCCGCGGCCGCCGAAGCGGCGCGAGGCCAACCCGATCAGCTGCGTGAACGGCGAGGCGGTCTCCTCCAGCACCTTGGTGAGGACGACGCGCAAGCGCTCCAGCCGCGGGCCCTCGGCAACGCCGAAGACGACCCGCAGGATCACCTCGAGCGTGACCGCCTGCATGCGCGGGTGGATCGCGAACTCCTCACCGAGCGGCCAGGAATCGATCTCGGTGTCGATGATCTGGCTGACGATCGGCTCGTAGGAGCGCATCCGCTCGCCATGGAAGGGCGGCAGCATCACCTTGCGGTGGGCGAGATGGTCCTTCCCCTCGATCACCAGCACCGACCGCGGTCCGACGATCGGCGTCAGGACGACCTCGCGGCCCGGCGGCAGGCCGTGCTCGCGCTCCGTGTACAGCGCCTTGATCGCGGCCGGATCGGAGATCATCACCATCGGCCGCTCGAACCCCATGAACTTGACGCTGAAGCTGTCGCCGAACTTCTCGCGGCACTCCTGCATGAAGGGCAGCGGCCGGAACGACCAGCGCAGGGTTTGGACGAGCGGCGAGGACTTCGGTTCGGGCGGCAGCATCGCCGTACAGAGTCGCAGACGGGGACCACGAAAGCCCTCCGCTTCGCCGATGGTTAGCATCGGCTTAATGTCAGTCGTCGCCGACCTGAAGCTCCACTCCTCCGGCAAGGTCCGCGAGATCTACGAGTGGGATGACGACCTGCTGATGGTCGCCTCGGACCGGATCTCGATCTACGACGTGGTGATGCCGACGCCGGTGCCCGACAAGGGCAAGGTGCTGAACCGGATGTCGGAATTCTGGTTCGAGCTGACCGCCGACATCGTCCCCAACCACTTCCTCTCCGCCGACGTCCCCGAGGACGTCGCCGAACGGGCGATGCGGGTGCGGCGGCTGGAGATGTACCCGGTCGAGTGCGTCGTGCGCGGCTACCTCTCGGGCTCGGGCTGGAAGGAATACAAGGCGGGCGGCGCGGTCTGCGGGATCGAGCTGCCGCCCGACCTGCTCGAGTCCGACAAGCTGCCGGAGCCGATCTTCACCCCGGCGACCAAGGCCGAGATCGGCGACCACGACGAGAACGTCGACTTCGAGCGGGCGGCGGAGATCGTCGGCGACCGGGCGCTGATGGAGGAGCTGCGGCGGATCTCGATCGAGGTCTACACGCGCGGCGCCGAGCACGCGGCCGAGCGCGGGATCGTCCTCGCCGACACCAAGTTCGAGTTCGGCCGCCATGCCGGGGCCGAGATCGTCCTCGGCGACGAGGTGCTGACTCCGGACTCCTCACGCTTCTGGCCGGCCGACCGCTACCGGCCCGGCAGCACGCAGCCGTCCTTCGACAAGCAGTTCGTCCGCGACTGGGCGACGGGAAACGGCTGGGACCGCAAGCCGCCGGCGCCGGAGCTGCCGCCCGACGTGATCGAGCAGACGCGGGCGAAGTACGTCGAGGCCTACGAGCGGATCACGGAGCGCTCCTTCTAGTGCCGCGGGCGCGGGTGCTGATCCGGCCGAAGGAGGGGATCCTCGACCCCCAGGGCAAGGCGGTCGAGCGGGCGCTGCCGGCGCTCGGCTTCGAGGGGATCGGGCACGTCCACGTCGGCCGCATGGTCGAGCTCGACGCCGACGACCCGTCGCGGCTGCCGGAGCTGTGCGAGAAGCTGCTCGCCAATCCGCTGATCGAGGACTTCGAGATCGAGAGCATCGACGGCGCCTGATGCGTTGGGGGGTGCTCCAGTTCCCCGGCTCCTGTGACGAGCGGGACGCCCTGCACGCCTGCGAGCTGGCCGGCGGCGAGGCGCGGCTGGTCTGGCACGAGGAGCGCGACCTCGGCGATCTCGACGCGGTCGTCGTCCCCGGCGGCTTCTCCTACGGCGACTACCTGCGGGCCGGCGCGATCGCCCGCTTCTCCCCGGCGATGGAGGCGGTGGCGGGATTTGCCGCGGGCGGCGGCCCGGTGCTCGGAATCTGCAACGGCTTCCAGGTCCTCTGCGAAGCCGGCCTGCTCCCCGGCGCCCTGCTGGTCAACGAGCGCCTGCGCTTCGTCTGCCGCCAGGTAGACCTGGTCGCCGGCGAGCCAGTGGAAGGGTTTGGGGGTCCAGAGACCCCCAAACCCTTCCACGGACCCGGCGAACGGCTCTCGATCCCGGTCAAGCACGGGGAAGGGCGGTACTGGGCGCCGGAGGACACCCTCGATGGGCTGGAGGCGAACGGGCAGGTGGCCTTCCGTTACGCGCCGGGGCAGAACCCGAACGGGTCGGCTCGCGACATCGCCGGCGTCCGCAACGAGGCCGGCAACGTGCTCGGCCTGATGCCCCACCCCGAGCACGCCGTCGACGAGCTGACCGGGTCGACCGACGGCCTGCGCGTGTTCGAGTCCCTCGCCGGGCTGGTCGCGGTATGACCGTCGAGACCGCCAAGCACCGCGAGCTGGGACTGACGGATGCGGAGTACGAGTCGATCGTCGAGAAGCTCGGCCGCGAGCCGAACGACGTCGAGCTGGCGATGTTCAGCCTGCTCTGGTCCGAGCACTGCGCCTACAAGCACTCGCGCAAGCTGCTGCGGCGGCTGCCGACCGAGGGCGAGCGGGTGGTGATGGGGCCCGGCGAGAACGCCGGCGCGGTCAACGTCGGCGCCGGCTACGCCATCGCCTTCAAGGTCGAGTCGCACAACCACCCGAGCGCGGTCGAGCCCTTCCAGGGGGCGGCGACGGGAGTCGGCGGGATCCTGCGCGACGTCTTCGCGCTCGGCGCGCGGCCGATCGCGATTCTCGACTCGCTGCGCTTCGGCGAGCTCGACTCGGTCCGCTCGCGCCACCTGCTCGACGGCGCGGTGCGCGGGATCGGCCACTACGGCAACTCGATCGGCGTCGCGACGGTCGGCGGCGAGATCTGCTTCGAGGCCCCCTACGAGCACAACTGCCTGGTCAACGCGATGTGCGTCGGGATCGCGAAGCAGGGCGACATGGTGCGGGCTGCCGCCGCCGGGGTCGGCAACGCGGTCGTCCTGATGGGCGCCTCGACCGGGCGCGACGGGATCGGCGGCGCCTCGGTGCTCGCCTCGGCCGAGCTCGGCGAGGGCGACGCGGCGAAGCGGCCGACGGTGCAGATCGGCGACCCGTTCGAGGAGTCGAAGCTGCTCGAGTGCTGCCTCGAGCTGCTCGGCAAGGGCCTGCTGGTCTCGCTGCAGGACCTCGGCGCGGCGGGGCTCACCTCCTCGGCCGGCGAGATGGCCTCGGCCGGCGGGGTCGGGATCGACATCGACGTCGCCCTGGTGCCGCTGCGCGAGGCCGACATGGAGCCGTTCGAGATCATGGTCTCCGAGTCGCAGGAGCGGATGCTCGGCGTGGTCGAGCCGGCGCGGGTGCCCGAGGTGCTGGCGGTCTGCGAGAAATGGCAGACCGGCGCGGCGGAGATCGGGATCGTCACCGACAACGGCCGGGTGCGGATCCTGCGCGACGCCGAGACGGTCGGCGACATGCCGGTCGAGGCGCTGGTCGACGGCTGCCCGCTCTACGACCTCGAGCCGGCGGCGCCGGAGGGGTGGATCTACGGCAACCGGGCGACCCTGGCGGCGGACGCCCCGGCGGCGGAGACGCTGCTGGCGCTGCTGGCCTCACCCAGCGTCGCCTCGAAGCGGTGGGCGTTCGAGCAGTACGACTCGATCGTCGGCTCACGGACCGCGCGGCGGCCGGAGTCGGCCGACGCCGCGGTGCTGGCGATCCCCGAGGCCGGCAACGCGATCGCCGTCTCGATCGACGGCAACGGGCGGCGAGTCGCCTGCGATCCCTACGCCGGCACGGTCGAGGCGGTGCTGGAGTGCGCGCAGAACCTCGCCTGCGCCGGCGCCGAGCCGCTCGGCCTGACCAACTGCCTCAACTTCGGCAACCCGGAGAAGCCGATCCCGGCCTGGCAGCTCGACCGCGCGGTCAGCGGCCTCGCCGACGCCTGCGAGGCGCTCGCAGTCCCGGTCGTCGGCGGCAACGTCTCTCTCTACAACGAGGGCCCGGAAGGCCCGATCTACCCGACCCCGGTGGTGGGGATGGTCGGCGAACTGCCCGACGCGGCGCGAGCGGCGCCGAGCGCCTTCGCCCGCGAAGGCGACGCGATCGCCCTGCTGGGGCCATTCGCCCCGACCCTCGCCGGCGGCGAGCTGGCGAAGCTGCGCGGCGAGCTCGGCATGGGCCTCCCCCAACCCGAAGTCACCGCGGTGGCCGCTGCCTGCGAGGCGGTCCGCCAGGCAGTCCGGGCAGGCAAGCTCTCCTCCGCCCACGACATCAGCGACGGAGGGCTCGCCTGCGCCCTGGCCGAGTCCGCGATCGGGGCCGGCCTCGGCTGCCAGGTCGATCTCCAGCACCTGCGCGAACGAGGCTGCTCGCCCGAGGAGGCGCTCTTCGGCGAGGGCCCGGGCGGATTCCTCGTCAGCGGCGAACGTGAGAAGCTCGAAGCCCTCGTCGGCGACGGCGTCGAGGTGCTCCTACTCGGCAAGGTCAGCGGCGACGCCATAGAGATCGCCGCCGGCGACCGCAGCCTCAGTCTCCCCCTTGCCAACGTCACCCACGCATGGGAGTCCCTCGCTGAGCAGCTCGACCCTGGCGTCTAGGCAGGGCACGAGGGTTTTTCCCGGTTGAAAACGGGATATTTTGCCGGTTGGAATTCTTATATTTTCCCCTGTAAAAAACTTCTATTTCATCCGCTAGATATCTTCTATTTCGTCCGCTAGACTGCGTGAATGGCTTACGTAGAGCGGATTTTAGATAAGGAGCTGGCAGACGATCTAGCAGCTATGGGCGCGGCGGTTATCGAGGGACCGAAGGCCTGTGGGAAGACCGTGACCGCCCAGCACGCCGCCGCGAGCGAAGTCCGCCTCGATGTCGACCCCGAAGCTCGCCAGACTGCTGCGCTCGAACCCGCCTTCATCCTCGACGGGCCAACGCCCAGACTGATCGACGAGTGGCAACTCGAGCCCGCGATCTGGAACCACGTGCGGCGAGCCATCGACGACCGTGGCAAGCCGGGCCAGTTCATCCTCACCGGCTCGGCCGTTCCCGCGGACGACATCACCCGCCACTCCGGAGCGGGACGGCTGACCCGACTCCGCATGCGCCCGATGAGCCTGTTCGAGAAGAGCCGGAGCACGGGGAGAATCTCCCTTGGCCGATTGCTGGACGGCAGCAAAGAGGGCACCCCCGAGGCCAAACTGACGGTGCCAGAGATCGCGGATGAGATCTCAATGGGCGGATGGCCGGGATTTCTCCAGAAAACCAGAAAGCAGGCGCTGACCGCCGCCCGTCGCTATCTGGAGGAGATCCGGCATGTCGAGATAGATGCGGTCAGCGGAGCACGCCGCGATCCAGTCAAGGTTGGGCGCCTGCTTCGCAGCATCGGGCGAAACGTCGCGACCCAGCCATCGATCACGACACTCGCACGCGACGCAGGTGGGGTCGATGGACCATTGAAGTTCGAGACCGTCAACGAGTACCTCGACGCCTTGCGACGGCTGATGGTCGTCGAGGACCAGCCGGCGTGGGGCGTCCACCTGCGGACCACCCACACCCTGCGAAAGGCATCCAAGCTCCACTTCGTCGATCCGTCGCTGGCCGTAGCGGCCATGCGTACCGGACCCGAGCGCCTCGTTCAGGAGTTAAACCTCCTCGGCCTCCTCTTCGAGTCGATGGTCATACGCGATCTCCGCGTCTACGCCCAGGCCGTCGACGCGGAAGTCCTCCACTACCGCGACAGCGACGGGCTTGAGGTTGACGCGATCGTCGAAGCCCGCGACGGCCGCTGGGCAGCCTTCGAGGTCAAGCTCGGCTTCAATCAGGTCAAGGAGGCTGCTGCCAATCTCCACAAGTTCGTCAAGCGAATCGACACCAGTAGGTGTGGCGCACCAGCCGCTCTCGGCGTGATAATCGGCAGCGGCTACGGCTACAAGCGAGAGGACGGCATCCACGTCATCCCGATCGGCGCCCTCGGGCCTTAGACACGGTCAAAAAGTTACGGAGTTTATTGTCTGCTACTCTGCTCGACATGATCGTTGGGGAAGCACTCACACGCCGCTCGGACCTTCAGAAGCGAGTCGAGCAGCTGCAGGAGCGTCTACGGGGGAGCGTGCTCGTACAGGAGGGGGACGAGCCACCGGAGAGCCCGGAGGAGCTGCTCGCGGAGTTCGGCTCGGTATGCGACGAACTGCAGCGGCTGATCGCCCAGATCAACCACACCAACGCCGGCACCATGCTCGGCTCAGGAGAAACCGTGACCGAGGCTCTCGCACAACGGGATGTGCTCGGAGTCAGGCGGGGGGGCCTGCGCGCGGCAGTGCGCGCAGCTACGAAGGACAGCTCGGGAGGGCTCCTGCGCTATAGCCGCTCCGAGATACGAATGGTCCGCCAGATCTCGGTCAGCGAGCTCCAGGGGCAGATCGACGAGCTGGCGAAGCGCCAGCGCGAGCTGGACACCGAGTTGCAGGCTCACAACTGGACGACGCCGCTGATCGAGTAGCGCGAGCAGGTAGTCCCGAAGGGCGAGCGCCAAGGCCAGCGACCCGGCCAAAAGGGCCGCGACCAAGGGATCGAAACCCTCACTGGCCGCGCCGGGGCGGCGCGATGGGAAACCAGCACCGTCAGCCCAGCAAAGGGCAACGCGCAACGGGCACCCGGCACCGAGCACTACCCGGCGCTGACTTCCGGATGAGGGTGGGTCAGGGGATCTACTTCAGGCAACGGCCGCAAAGCCAGCGTTGCGGCGCCCGCGGTCAGGGCGGCGAGGGCCGAGAAGAGGTAGGCGCCGTTGGAGACCGAGAGGGCTTCGCCCAGCGAGGCCGGTTCGCCGACGATGGCGACGAGGATCGCGGTGCCGAGGACGGCGCCGACCTGGCGGAAGGCGGCGTTGACGGCGCTGGCGGTGGCGAAGCGGTCGACGGGGACGTCGCGGACGGCGGCCGAGCCGAGGGTCGGGAAGGCGAGGCCGATGCCGATGCCGGTCAGCAGCGCGCCCGGTAGCCAGAGGCCGAGCCAGTCCGGCTCGGCTCCGGCCGAGCGCAGGACCATCACTCCCGCCGCGAAGACGATCGTGCCGGGGACGATCACGGCGCGGTGGCCGAAGCGGTCGGCGAGCCTGCCCGCCGGGCCGGCGAAGATCGTGCTCGCTGCCGGGCCCGGCAGCGTTGCGGCACCGGCCTGGAGGATCGTGTAGCCCCAGACGCCGGTGAGGAAGAGGACGTTGCCGAGGATCAGCGAGAAGAAGGCGGCGGCGAACAGCAGCGTGCCGAGGTTGCCGATCCGGAAGGAGCGGTGGGCGAACAGCGCCGGCTCGACGATCGGGCGCGGGTGGCTGAGGCTGCGCGCGACCACGGCCGCCAGCAGAGCCGCGGCGACGACGAAGGCGCCCAGGGTCGCCGCCGAGGTCCAGCCCCAGTCGTTGCCCTCGACGATCCCCAGGGTGATCGCCGCCAGGCCGAGGGCCAGCATCGCCGCGCCGGGCAGATCCGGCAGGCGGCTGTCGAGGATCCGCGGCGCCGGCAGTCGCCTGCGGCCGGCGAGCAGGATCGCCGCGCCGAGCGGCAGGTTGACGAGGAAGACGAGGCGCCAGTCGGCAGCTTCGACCAGCGCCCCGCCGAGGGTCGGCCCGACCGCCGCCGCGGCCGCCGCCGCGGCGCCCCAAAGACCGACGCCGGCCGAGCGGCGCTCGACCGGGAAGCTGTCGAGGACGATCGCCAGCGAGGCCGGCGCGATCATCGCCGCGGCGATGCCCTGGATCACCCGGAAGGCGATCAGCAGCGGCAGCGTCGGCGCGGCGGCGCAGAGCAGGCTGGCGGCGGTGAAGCCGCCGACGCCGAGCAGGAAGATCCGCCGGTGGCCGAAGCGGTCGGCGAGCCCGCCGGCCGGCACCAGCAGCGCTGCGATCACGACGAAGTAGCCGTCCAGCACCCAGGAGAGCGCGTCGCGCCCCGAGCCGGCGAACGACGCCGAGATGTCGGGGAAGGCGATGTTGACGATCGTCGTATCGAGGAAGGCCACGAAGGCGCCCGCGCAGGCGATCGCGACGGCAGCTTTATGACCACGGTCATACATCGCGACGGCGACTATACTATGTCCGTGGGCATAACGCGACTGGAGGACGCGAAAGCGATCGAACCGGCCCGCCGCGACGGCCGCGAGCGGCTGCTCGACGGCGCCCGCAGGCTGCTGGCCGAAAAGGGCTACGCCGGGATGGAGCTGCGCGACGTCGCCGCGCGGGGCGACGCGCCGCGCGGCTCGATCTACCACCACTTCCCCGGCGGCAAGGCCCAGCTCGCGGCCGAGGCGGCGGCACTGGAGGCCGAGGAGATCCGCGCCGCGATCGAGCGATCCCTGGCCGAGCGCGGCCTCGGCGAGACGCTGACGATGTTCGGCGAGATGTTCCGCCGCCGGGTCAGGAACCACCCCGAGCGGCTCGGCTGCCCGGTCGCCGCGGCGGCGCTTGCCCGGCCCGAGGACTCGGCGCTGGCCGCCGCCGCGACCGCCGCCTTCCAGAGCTGGGAAGCGCCGATCGCCGCCGCGCTGGAGGAGGAGGGCGTCGCGGCCGACGACGCGGCCGCCTTCGCCGGCCTCGTCGTCTCCACCGTCGAGGGCGCCCTGGTCCGCGCCCGCGCCGCCGGCGACCAGGCCCCCCTCGATTCCGCCGTAGCCGGCCTCCACCGAGCCCTAGCGTCCCTGCTCGCCGCCTGACGTGCCGTCTCTACGCGGCCCATATGGGCACCGAATCGACGGCACGTCCGATCGGTAGGCGGGTCCACGGGCGCTGGTACCCTGCTGGAGTAGGCAGACCGCCTGCGCGTCACGTCCTTCTCAACGCGAGGAATCACGCGCTTTGACTCCGCCACAGGGGCAGCCGATAGACCGCGATTCGCCGCGCGAGGAATGCGGCGTCTTCGGCGTATTCGCACCCGGCCACGACGTCGCCCGGCTCGCCTACTTCGGCCTCTACGCGCTCCAGCACCGCGGCCAGGAGTCGGCCGGGATCGCCACCTGCGAGGGCGGGCACATCACCACGATGCGCGACTCCGGCCTCGTCTCCCAGGTCTTCGACGAGGAGAAGCTGCGGGCGCTGGAGGGCGACATGGCGATCGGCCACGTCCGCTACTCGACCACCGGCGGCGGCTCCTGGGAGAACGCGCAGCCGGTCTGGCGCGACGACGGCCGCGAGCTGGCGCTCGCCCACAACGGCAACCTGACCAACGCGGTCGAGCTGTGGAACGAGCTGAAGGAGCGCGGGATCGCCTTCCGCGGCACCTCCGACTCGGAGATCATCGCCGCGCTGATCTCCTCCAACGACGGCAAGTACGTCGAGGACGCGGTCGCCGACGTGATGCCCCGCATGCACGGGGCCTACTCGACCGTGGTGATGACCAAGCGCGCGATCGTCGCCTTCCGCGACCCGCACGGGGTGCGGCCGCTCTCGCTCGGCAAGCTCGAGGACCGCTTCGTCGTCGCCTCGGAGAGCTGCGCCTTCGACATCATCGGCGCCGAGCTGCTGCGCGAGGTGCGTCCCGGCGAGATGGTCTCGCTGACCGAGCGCGGGCTGGAGACGCGCCAGGTGGTCAAGGCGGGACGACCGGCGCACTGCGTCTTCGAGCACATCTACTTCTCCCGCCCCGACAGCCGCCTCGAGGGCAGGGTGCTGCAGGAAGTACGCGGGCGGATGGGCGAGATCCTCTGGCGCGAGGCGCCGGTCGAGGCCGACCTGGTGATCTCCGTGCCGGACTCGGGCAACCCGGCGGCGGTGGGCTTCGGCCGCGCCTCGGGGCTGGCCCGCGACGACGGCCTGATCAAGAACCGCTACGTGGCGCGAACCTTCATCCAGCCCGGCCAGGAGCTGCGCAAGCACGGCCTGCGGCTGAAGTTCAACCCGCTGCCCGAGATCGTCGCCGGCAAGCGGGTCGTCGTCGTCGACGACTCGATCGTGCGCGGCAACACGACGCGGCAGATCGTCGGCATGCTGCGCGAAGCCGGGGCGCGCGAGGTGCATCTGCGGATCTCGGCGCCGCCGATCCGCCATCCGTGCCACTACGGGGTCGACATGTCGACCCGCGAGGAGATGATCGCCCACGGCCGCACGGTTGAGGAGATCGCCGACGAGCTCGGCGCCGACTCGCTCGCCTACCTCTCGATCGAGGGCGTCTACGAGGCGATCGGCACGCCCCCCGAGGACCACTGCGACGCCTGCTTCAGCGGCCGCTACCCGCTCGGCGACCACGACGAGGCGAACGGCAAATTCGCGCTGGAGGACGTCGCCGTGGTTCCCGCCGGCGGTTGATGGCAACGTTCCGCCTCGTCGTTCTGGCCTCGGGGTCCGGCACCAACCTGCAGGCGATCCTCGACGCGCTGCACGGGCGCGAGGGGATCGAGGTGGTCGGCGTCGGGTCGGACAAGCCCGGGGCGCGAGCGCTGGAGCGGGCGCGGGACGCCGGCGTCGAGGCTGCCGTCTTCCCCCGCGGCGATTACCCCGACCGCGAGGCGCGCGACGCGGCGCTGGCGGACTGGATCGAGGCGCGCGGCGCCGACCTCGTCGCCCTCGCCGGCTACATGCAGCTGCTCTCCCCCGCCTTCGTCGCCCGCTTTCGCGATCGCGTCGTCAACGTCCACCCGGCGCTGCTGCCCTCCTTCCCGGGACTCGACGCGATCGGCCAGGCGCTGGCCGCCGGGGTCGAGACGACCGGCGTCACCGTCCACTTCGTCGACGAGGGAGTCGACACAGGTCCGTCGATCCTCCAGCGCGAGGTCCCGGTCCCGGCCGACCGCGACCGTGAGCGGCTGGAGGCGGCGATCCACGCGCTCGAGCACGAGCTGTATCCCGAGGCGATCCGCATGATCGCGGCGGGCAGGGTTAGGATCGAGGCGAGCGACCAGCGCGTCGTCGTTGCCGATGAGTGAGGCGCCAGCCGACACCCGAGCAGAGGCCGTCAGCGACGGGGCGATCCGGGTGCGCCGGGCGCTGATCTCGGTCTCCGACAAGACCGGCGTCGCCGACTTCGCCAGGACGCTCGCCGACCTCGGCGTCGAGCTGCTCTCCACCGGCGGCACCGCGGGCGCCCTGCGCGAGGCGGGGCTGGAGGTGACCGACGTCTCCGAGTTCACCGGCCAGGAGGAGATCCTCGACGGCCGGGTGAAGACGCTGCACCCGCGGCTGCACGCGGCGCTGCTGGCGCGGCGCGACGATCCCGAGCACATGGCGACGCTGGAGGCCGAGGGGATCGAGCCGATCGACCTGGTCTGCGTCAACCTCTATCCCTTCGAGCAGACCGTCGCCGGGCACGAGGTCGACGAGCGGGTCGCGGTCGAGAACATCGACATCGGCGGGCCGACGATGATCCGCGCCGCCGCCAAGAACCACGAGGGCGTCGCGGTGATCGTCAAGCCGGAGTCCTACGACGCGGTCTGCGCCGAGCTGGAGGAGTCGGGCGGCGAGGTCTCCGCCACCACCCGGCACTGGCTCGCCAACGAGGCCTTCGCCCAGACCGCGCGCTACGACGCCGCGATCAGCCGCTGGTTCTCGACCTCCTACGAGGACTTCCCCGAGCACCTCACCGTCGCCTACGAGAAGGAGCTCGACCTCTCCTACGGCGAGAACCCGCACCAGCGGGCGGCGCTCTACTCCGAAGCGGGGCTGCGCAGCCACGTCCTCGCCGGCATCGCGAAGCTGCACGGCAAGGCGCTCTCCTTCAACAACGTCCTCGACCTCGACTCGGCGCGGCGGCTGAACGGCGACTTCGAGCACCCCGCCTGCACGATCGTCAAGCACAACAACCCCTGCGGGGTCGCGGTCGGCGAGGACGTGCTCGACGCCTACCGCAAGGCGCTCGCCTGCGACCCGGTCTCCGCCTACGGCAGCGTGATCGCGATCAACCGGCCGATCGACGTCGAGCTGGCCGAGGCGCTGCACGAGAACTTCGTCGAGGTGCTGATCGCGCCCGGCTTCGAGGACGGGGCGCTGGAGATCCTCCAGCAGAAGCAGGCGATCCGCATCCTCTGCGACGAGGAGCGCCGCCAGGCCGACCCGGCCGAGCGCGACGTCAAGCGCGTGCGCGGCGGCTTGCTGATCCAGGACCGCGACGGCGACCCCGAGCCGCGCGAGCTGATGGAGGTGGTGACGAAGACCGAGCCGAACGAGGAGCAGTGGCGCGACATGCTGTTCGCCTGGATCGTCGTCCGCCACGTCCGCTCCAACGCGATCGTCCTCGCCAAGGACGGCGCCACCCTGGGGATCGGCGCCGGTCAGATGAGCCGCGTCGACTCGGTCCGCCTCGCGGTCGAGAAGTGCCGCGACGCTCGCGGCGAGGAAGCCGCTGCCCTGCTGGCGGGCTCGGCCGTCGCCTCGGACGCCTTCTTCCCCTTCGCCGACGGCCCCGAGCTGGCGCTGGAGGCCGGCGCCACCGCGGTGATCGAGCCCGGCGGCTCGAAACGAGACGCCGAGGTGATCGAGGCCTGCGACGCCGCCGGAGTGGCGATGGTCTTCACCAAGCACCGCCACTTCCGGCACTGAGGCAGCCGCCATGGCCGACCGCTACGTCTTTTCAGACGAGGCCGGTAACTTCGATTTCTCACACCAACCGGGTGCGAGCCGTTACTTCATCCTTGGAACCGTGACCGCCGACAACTGCGAAGTCGGCGACCGGCTCTTGCAGCTCCGGCGAGAACTCGGCTGGCGCGGAATGCATCTGGACAGGGTGTTCCATGCAACTGAAGATCCCCAGGCGGTGCGAGATGAAGTGTTCAGGGCACTTCGCGAGAGCGATCTCCGCATAGATGCGACGATCCTTGAGAAGTCCAAGGCCCAGCCACACCTGCAGTCAGAAGCGGCCCTCTACAAGATGGCCTGGTTCCTCCACTTCAAGCACGTGGCGCCGCAGATCGCGGGGCCGGTCGATCGGCTGTTCGTGGCCGCGTCCCGCCTGGGGACCAAGAAAAAGCGAGGTGGATTCCATAGCGCAGTGGACGATGTCGTAAGTCAGGTCTGTCGTGTGCCTCACATCGGGTCGCCTTCTGGCCGACGGAGAGCGACCCGTGCTTGCAGGTGGCTGACTACTGCACCTGGGCGATTCAGCGCAAATGGGAGCGCGATGACAATCGCTCATACGCCCTGATCGAAGACAAGATCGCTTCAGAGTTCGATGCCTGGGCGATCGGGCCGAACCACTATTACTAGTCCGGGGAAGAAACAGAAAGGCCCCCGGACAGCTAGCCAAAGGCAGAGCCCAGGGGCTCTTTCGCCGTCCGAGAGCCAAGTACAAGTACGAGCTAAAAGCATAGACAACGAAACGGACGGCATCTGAAGCCTGGGGACCAGCTTCGACGGTCGCCTCGTCGCTTCATGCCCCCGGCGGGATTCGAACCCGCGCCGCGCGGCTTAAAAGGCCGCCGCTCTAACCAACTGAGCTACAGGGGCGCGCCGACCATGGTAGTGCGATCAGGAAAGCTCGGGCAGGCCCTCGTCGGGGGTGGAGGCGCGGGCGTGGGTGCGGCGGGGGATGCGGCCGGCCTGGCGGGCGGCGTGGCCGGCTTCGACGGCGCCGCGCAGGGCACGGGCCATCTGCGGCGGGTCCTCGGCGCCGAAGATCGAGCTGGCGGCGAGGACGGCGTCGCAGCCCAGCTCCAGCGCCAGGGCGGCGTCGGAGGCGGTGCCGATGCCGGCGTCGAGGATCACCGGCACCTCGGCCCGCTCGGCGATGATGCGGACGTTGTAGGGGTTGCGGATGCCGGCGCCGGAGCCGATCGGCGAGCCGAGCGGCATCACCGCGGCGCAGCCGGCCTGCTCTAGCCGACGGGCGAGGATCGGGTCGTCGTTGGTGTAGGGGAGGACGACGAAGCCCTCGCCGACCAGGGTCTCGGCGGCGTCGAGCAGCTCGACCCCGTCGGGGTAGAGGGTGCGGTCGTCGCCGATCACCTCGAGCTTGATCCAATCCGTCTCGAAGGCCTCGCGGGCGAGCCGGGCGGTGCGGACCGCGTCGCGGGCGGTGAAGCAGCCGGCGGTGTTGGGCAGGGCGAAGAGGCCGAGGCGCTCGATCACGTCCAGAATCGATCCCTCCGCCTCGGGGTCGACGCGGCGCAGGGCGACGGTGACGATCTCGGCTCCGGAGGCGGCCAGCGCCTCCTCCATCTGCTCCAGCGAGCGGAAGCCGCCGGTGCCGGCAATCAGCCGCGAGGCCCACTGGCGGCCGCCCAGCTCCCAGGTCTCGGCGCCGCCCTGGATCGCGGCCAGGACCTCGACGCCGGCGCCCTCGGCGAGCTGCGTCGAGTCCCACTCGGCGCGCGGCACGACCTCGCCGTCGAGCGCGACCGCGACGCCGCGGCCCTCGCGCTCGGCCCCGCTCTCGCGCACCGCATCGGCCAGGGTCGCGCCGCTGGGCAGCTCGCGCGGCTCACCGTTCAGCTCGATCCTCATCGCGTGTCCGCCCCGGTGCGTTCGAGGTTTGTGCCGCTATGCGGTTCAAAGCTCGAACGCGCACTTGACGCGAGCAGGTCGGCGACGGTTTCCGCGGCCAGCGGCGCCAGCAGGATGCCGTTGCGGTAGTGGCCGGTAGCCCAGACGAGGCCCTCGACCGGGCTCGGCCCGACCAGCGGCAGGTTGTCCGGCGTCCCCGGGCGCAGACCGGCCGCCGCCTCGACCAGCTCCATCTCGGCGACCTCGGGCAGCAGCCGGTAGGCCTCGCGCAGCAGCTCGTGGACGCCGCCCGCGGTGACCGCGGTGTCGAAGCCCTGCTCCTCGACCGTCGCGCCGACGATCAGGCGGCCGTCGGGGCGCGGCGCCAGGTAGACGCGCTCGGAGGAGACGATCCGCGTGCAGGGCGCCTCGCCGTCGCGCGAACGCAGCTCGAGGATCTGCCCCTTGACCGGGCGCACCGGCGGACGGGCGCCCTCGGGCAGCCAGCCGGCCCGGCCCGACCAGGCGCCGGCGGCGAGGACGACGGTCGCGGCGCGCAGCTCCTCGCCGGCCGCGGTGCGGACCCCGACGAGGCGATCGCCGTCGAGCAATGCCGAATCGACCTCCGCCCCGGTCCGCACCTCGACACCTTGCGTGGCGATCGCCGCGAGCAGCGCCTCGCTCAGCGCCCGCGGGTCGACCGCCGCCTCGCCGGGGGCGTGGACGCCGCCGTTGAGGGATGGGGTCAGCCCAGGCTCCAGCTCGCGGCAGCGGCGCGGCGGCAGCCACTCGGCGCCGAGCCCGAGCGAGCGCTGCAGCTTGTGCACCCGCCGCAGCTCGGCCGCCTCGTCGCGGTCGAGCGCAACGTGGAGCGCGCCGTGGGCCGCGTAGCCGGTCGAGAGCCCGCTCGCCGCCTCGACCTCGGCGACGAAGTCCGGGTACAGCTCGGCCGCGGCGAGGGTCATATTCAGTAGCTCCGGCTCGCCGAAGGCGAGCTCGCCGACCGGCGCCAGCATCCCGGCGGCAACCCGGGTCGCCCCGGCCGGCGGGGTCGATTTCTCGACGACGGCCACCGCCGCGCCGCGCCGGCTCAGCCGCCAGGCGCAGGAGAGGCCGATGACGCCACCGCCGACGATCACCACGTCGTAACTGCAATCGGAACTGCCGCTCAAATTTGCCTCCGCCGGCATTACCCGGATCAGGTCCAGACGGTCGGCGGCCTCGATGCCGCCCTCTCAGCCTCGGCGCCAAGCGACGCCAACGGCTCCCGTACATCACCGATGCTACCCCTCCGGCGGGCTTCGCAAGCCATAATCGAACGATGAGCTTGGCACCCCCCGAGGCCCATGGACCGCTGCGGCGCGAGCGGCTGCGTACCGCCCGCCTCTACTTCGTCTGCGAGGCGCAGCCGCGCGGCGAGGAGCCCGAAGCGCTGCTGCGGGCGGCGCTGAACGGCGGCGTCAACATCGTCCAGCTGCGCGAGAAGGCGCTGGGACGCGACGAGATCGAACGCTCGGCGCAGACCTTCCGCCGCCTCTGCGACACCTACAGCGCCCTGTTCATAGTCAACGACGACCCCTACCTGGCCGAGTCCTGCCAGGCCGACGGCGTCCACGTCGGCCAGGATGACGTCGCGGCCGCCAGGGCGCGGGAGATCCTCGGCCCCGAGGCGATCGTCGGCCTCTCGACCCACTCCGAGGAGCAGCTCGCGGCATCGGCGGATCAGCCGGTGGACTACGTCAGCGTCGGCCCGATATGGGAGACGCCGACCAAACAGGGACACCCCGGGGTCGGCCTCGGCCTGGTCGAGCACGCCGCCGACGAGGCCCCCCATCCCTTCTTCGCGATCGGCGGCATCGACCCCTCGAACGCCCCCCAGGTCGTCGCGGCTGGCGCCCGGCGGCTCGGCGTGGTGCGGGCGATCCGCGACGCCAAGGACCCCGCCGCCGCCGCCGAAGCGCTGCGCGGGGCGCTGGCCGCGGCCGGCGAGGCGGCCCCAGGTGCCTGACTCCGAAGCGCCCCACAAGCGCAAGCAGCGCGGCGCCTCCACCGACCCGCGCGAGCGGATGGAGCGCGGCTACGCCCGCGCCGAGCAGCGCAACCGCGAGGCGCGCGAGAGCCTCGAGCCGCTGGCCTCGGGCGAGCGGCCGCTGGTGGTGACGATCGCCGCCGCGGTCGCCGCCCTGATCTGCCTCTCGATCCTCGTCGGCTACCTCGCCGGGGTGAAGGTGGAAGGCCACAAACCCCACCTCGTCCAGGTGCTGGCGCCGGCGCTGCTGATGGGGGTCATGGCCTGGGGCATGTGGCGCGCCCGCTACTGGGCGGTCCTCGGCTTCCAGCTGCTGCTCGTCTTCCTCATCTTCAGCGCCGTCTTCGGCCTCGCCGTGCAGGCCGCCAGCGTCGCCCAGTTCGCCGCCACCCTCGGCCTGCTCGCCGTCTCCGGCACCTTCTTCTTCTTCATGGTCAAGGCGATGGCCAGGATCCAGATGCCTTCGCGGGAGTAAACGCCCGGGCTTCTATAGGCTCACGTTTGTGCCTGATTCCTTCGACGTGATCGTCATCGGCGGGGGCCCGGGCGGCTACGTCGCCGCTATCCGCGCCGCCCAGCTCGGCAAGAAGACCGCCGTGGTCGAGCGCGACAAGCCGGGCGGTCGCTGCCTCAACTACGCCTGCATCCCGGCCAAGACCGTCCTCCACACCGCCGAGCTCTATGACCAGGCCCGCAACAGCGCCGAGCTGGGGCTGAAGGTGAAGGGCGCGGAAATCGACTGGGACGCCCTCGCCAAGCGCCGCGCCGCCGTCTCCGACTCGCTCTCGAGCGGCGTGAAGATGCTCTGGGACAAAAACAAGGTGACGACGATCCCCGGCGAGGGGGCGCTGACCGGCGACGCGAACGTCAAGGTCGGCGACGAGGTCTACGAGGCCGCCACCGTCGTGCTCGCCACCGGCTCGGAGGCGCTGCCGATCCCCGGGGTCGAGTGGGGCGACCGCGTCCTCGACACCTGGGGCGCCTGGTCGCTGCCCGAGCAGCCGAAGAAGATCGCGGTCGTCGGCGCCGGCGCCTCGGGCTGCGAGATCGCCTCCGCCTACGGCCGCTTCGGCACCGAGGTGCTGCTGATCGAGATGCTCGATCAGATCCTGCCCGCCGAGGACAAGGACATGGCGCGGGTCGTCGAGCGGGCCTTCAAGAAACAGAACATCGCGATCTCCACCGGCGCCCCGGTCGAGAACGTCGAGGCCGGCGGCAAGTCGGTCAAGTTCACCTATGGCGGCGAGAGCGCCGAGGTCGACTACCTCTGCGTCGCCGGCGGGCGCTCGGCCGACGTCGAGGGGCTCGGCCTGAAGGAGGCCGGGGTCGAGCTGACCGAGCGCGGCAAAGTCAAGGTCGACGAGTACGGCCGGACCTCGAACCCGAAGGTGTTCGCGATCGGCGACCTGGTCAACGCCAAGGCGCTCGCCCACAAGGCCTCCGATGAGGGCGTCGTCGCGGTCGAGCGCGCCGCCGGCGCGGAGACCCACCCGGTTGACCAGAACCTGATCGCCGGGGCGACCTTCTGCCAGCCGCAGGTGGCCGGCGTCGGGCTGACCGAGGCCGCCGCGAAGGAGGCCGGGCACGAGGTCAAGAT
This sequence comes from uncultured Solirubrobacterales bacterium, assembly GCA_963702955.1. Taxonomy (GTDB): domain Bacteria; phylum Actinomycetota; class Thermoleophilia; order Solirubrobacterales; family 70-9; genus VRUE01. The sequence goes on from OY969774.1 coordinate 1,787,701, forward strand.
CGGCAAGCTGAAGCTGGGCGGGGTCGGCGCGGCGACCGTCTACGACGACAAAGACGGGCTGGTCAAGCTGGTCGTCGACTCCAAGTACGGCGAGATCCTCGGCGCCCACATCGTCGGCAACCGGGCCTGCGACATGATCGCCGAGCTGGTCGCGACGATGGCGCTGGAGGGCGGCTACCAGGAGCTGGCGCGAATCGTCCACCCCCACCCGACGATCTCCGAGGCGATCTTCGAAGCGGCGCGGGCAGTCGATGGCTGGGCAACGCACGCCTAGAGCGACCTTCTACTTCGACCTCGGGTCCCCTTACGCCTGGCTGACCGCGGAGCGGATCAGCGGCCTCTTCACCGACGCCGAGCTGGAGCAGCCGGAGTGGCAGCCGATCCTGCTCGGCGGCCTGTTCCAGCGCTTCGGCCGCGACTCGTGGGGCAACGGGCCCGGGCGGGAGGAGGGGATGGCGGAGATCGAGCGCCGCGCCGCCTCCTACGGCCTGCCGCGGGTCGCCTGGCCCGAGCCGTGGCCGCCGAACGGCCTCTTCGCGATGCGCGCCGCGACCTTCGCCAAGCAGACCGGCCGCACCGTCTCCTTCGCCCTCGCCGCCTTCCGCCAGGCGTTCGCCGCCGGGCGCGACCTCGGCGACCACGACAACGTGCTGATCGCCGCCGCGGCCTGCGAGCTGCACCCCAACGCGGTGCTGAAGGCGGCCGGCACCGAAGCGGTCAAGGGGGCGCTGCGCGAGGCGACCGAAGAGGCCGCCGACCTGGGCGTGATCGGCGTCCCCTCGCTGCTCGTCGGCGGGGAGGTCTTCTGGGGCGACGACCGTGTCGAGGAGGCGGTCGCAGCCGCGAGCTAAGGTGGCCTCGATGGCAGATCTGCCCGACGCCGCCACCTGTTACGAGCTGCTCGCGCGGATGGCGCTGATCCGGCGCTTCGAGGAGGAGGCCGGGCGCCAGTACCAGCGGGCGAAAGCCGGCGGCTTCCTGCACCTGGCGATCGGCGAGGAGGCGACGATCGTCGGCACGACCTCGGTGATGCGCGACGAGGACTACCTGATCGGCACCTACCGCACCCACGGCCACGCGATCGCCCGCGGCACCGACCCGAAGCGGGTGATGGCGGAGCTGTTCGGCCGCGTCGACGGGACCAGCGGCGGGCGCGGCGGCTCGATGCACATCTTCGACCGCGAGCACCGCTTCATGGGCGGCTACGGGATCGTCGGCGGCAACCTGCCGATCGCAGCCGGGCTGGCGCTCTCCTCCGAGTACAAGGGCGAGGACGCGGTCACCGTCTGCATGTTCGGCGACGGCGCCTCCAACACCGGCAACTTCGGCGAGACGATCAACCTGGCGGCGCTCTGGAGCCTGCCGGTCTTCTTCCTGGTCGAGAACAACCTCTACGGGATGGGGACCGCGGTTGAGCGCCACTCGGCCCAGACCGACCTGGCGAAGAAGGCCGAGGGCTACGGGATCCCCGGCAGGCGGATCGACGGGATGGACGTGATCGCGGTGCGCGAGGGCGTCGCCGAGGGGATCCGGCTGGCGCGCGAGGAGCGCCGCCCGAGCATCCTCGAGGTGATCACCTACCGCTACCGCGGCCACTCCGCCGCCGACCCGGAGGTCTACCGCGAGCGCGAGGAGGTCGAGGAGTGGCAGCGCAAAGACCCGATCGAGGTCTTCGCCCGGCGCTGCGTCGATGCCGACGTGCTCGGCGAGCGCGAGGTGCAGGAGGTGCGCGACAAGGCCGACGCCGCCGTGCGCGAGGCGGTCGAGTTCGCCGACGCCTCGCCCGAGCCGGCGCTCGACAGCCTCTACGAGAACCTCTACGTGGTCGGCAGCGACGCCGGCTGGTACGCGGTCGACGAGCGCAGCCCCGAGCCGCACCGCGGCGAGCGCGAGGAGACGATGCCCGACGCGGCGCGCGAGCTGGCCGAGGCCGGCGCCGCCTACGCCGGGCAGCCGAGCGCGCCGCGTCCCAACCCGGCCGTCAACGGCGACGCCGAGCTCGGCGTTGAGCCCGAGGTCGCCGAAGAGGTCGAGCAGCCGGAGGCCCGGGAAGAGGTGGAGGACTGATGGCGACGCTGCGAATGCGGGAGGCGCTGCGCGACGCGATGGCCGAGGAGATGCGCCGCGACGAGGCGGTCTTCGTGATGGGCGAGGACGTCGGCGTGTTCGAAGGCGCGTTCAAGGTGACCGAAGGGCTGCTCGGGGAGTTCGGCGAGCGGCGAGTGCGCGATACGCCGATCTCCGAGAACACGATCGTCGGCGCCGGGGTCGGGGCGGCGATGGGCGGGCTGCGGCCGGTGGTCGAGCTGATGACGGTCAACTTCTCGCTGCTGGCGCTCGACCAGATCGTCAACCACGCCGCCGCGATCCCCTACATGTTCGCCGGCCAGGCGCGGGTGCCGATGGTGATCCGGATGCCGGGCGGCGGCGGGCACCAGCTCGGGCCGACCCACTCGCACAGCTTCGAGTCGCTCTTCCTGCAGGTGCCGGGGCTGCTGGTCGCCTGCCCATCGACGCCGGCCGACGGCAAGGCGCTGCTGAAGGCGGCGATCCGCGACGACAACCCGGTGATCTTCATCGAGCACGAGAGCCTCTACGGGGCGCGGGGCGAGGTCGCCGACGATGGGGACGAGGTGCTGCGCTTCGGCGAGGCGGCGGTGCGGCGCGAGGGGAGCGACGTGACGATCGTCGGCATCCTCAAGATGGCCTCGGTCGCCGAGGACGCAGCGCGAGCGCTCTCGCACGAGCACGGGGTCGAGGCCGAGGTGATCGACCCGCGCACCCTGCGCCCGCTCGACCTCGACACGATCGTCGCCTCGGTCCGCAAGACCAACCACGCGGTGATCGTCGAGGAGGGCTGGCCGCACGGCGGCGTCGGCGCCAACCTGGCGACGCTGATAACCGAGCAGGCCTTCGACCACCTCGACGCGCCGGTGCAGCGGGTGACCGGCGCCGACGTCCATATGCCCTACTCGAAACGGCTCGAGCAGGCGGCGATGCCGCATGAGGAGCACGTCGTGCACGCCGCGCTGGCGGCGCTGGAAGGGTCGATCTGATGGCCGACGTGGTGATGCCGCGGCTGTCCGACTCGATGGAGGAGGGGACGATCCTGCAGTGGCTGAAAGGGGTCGGGGACGAGGTCGCGGTCGGGGACGAGCTGGTCGAGATCGAGACCGACAAGGCGAACATGGCTTACGAAAGCGACGTGGCGGGGACCTTGAGCGAGATCCTGGTGCAGGAGGGCGAGACCGTTGCGATCGGGGTGGCGATCGCCCGGGTCGGGGACTCGGACGGTGGAGGCGGGACCGATGCAGGGACCATGGGCTCGGCCGCGGGTCCTGTCGCGGAAGAGACCGTTGCAGCTCCCAGCGACGGCGAGCGTCCCAAGGCGTCGCCGATAGCTAGACGACTCGCCAAGGAGAAGCAGCTTGACCTAGGCAAGATTCAGGGCTCTGGGCCCGGCGGGCGGATCGTCAAGGCCGACGTGGAACGAGCCGCTTCCTCCACGGGTGACGTCGGGGTGGGGATGCCCTCCGCCGGCCCGGAGGCTGCGGAGGGCGAGGTTACGACCCTCGCCCCGCGAGGTCCCTCCGCCCGGAGCAGCGCGCAGGGCCAGGAGGGTATGCCCACCCCGACGGCAGGACCCGTGGCCGGAGCGCCTAGTCCCGAAACCGCCAAGGGGACCGTCAGCTACGAAGAGCCGAGCAAGCTGCAGTCAACGGTTGCTCGCAGGATGGCTGAGTCGAAGGCGACTGCTCCTCACTTCTACCTGCGGGCCACCGTGGACATGAGCCGCTTGGTCGAAGCTCGGGCGCAGATCAAGGCTGCGGCCGCGGAGGGCGAGGTGGTGCCCTCCTTCAACGACATGATCGTCAAGGCCTGTGCGCTGGCGCTGCGGGAGCATCCTCGGGCCAATGGGGCTTATCGCGATGGGCGGTTCGAGCTTTACTCGCGGGTGAATGTGGGGGTCGCGGTGGCGGCGCGGGATGCGCTGGTGGTGCCGACCGTGTTCGACGCCGACCGCAAGGGGCTGCGGCAGATCGCCTCCGATTCGCGGGCGCTGGCGCAGCGGGTGCGGGACGGGCAGATCACGCCGCCCGAGCTCTCGGGGGCGACCTTCACCGTCTCCAACCTGGGGATGTACGGGATCGACAGCTTCTCCGCGGTGATCAACCCGCCGCAGGCGGCGATCCTCGCGGTCGGCGCGATCGCAGAGCGTCCGGTGGCCGATGGTGGAGAGATCTCCAGCGCCCATCTGATGACGGTCGATCTCGCCTGCGACCACCGCATCCTCTACGGCGCCCCCGCGGCCGAGTTCCTCGCCCGCATCCGCACCCTGCTCGAAGAGCCGCTCGCGCTGGCCCTATAAGTCCAGCCCCGCTCGAATGAAGCATTTGGGGGTCTATGGACCCCCAAATGCTTCATTCGACAGCGCCTCAGCAGGTCTTGCGAGCGCCGATGACCGCATTCCACGCCCGGCTCAGCGAGAAGTCGGCGTCAACCCGGAACACGCCGGGACGGCTCGCCCTCGCCAGCGTCCAGTCGCCGTGGCGGATCAGGCAGCCCTGGCCGCGGGCGATCGACCAGTAGGGGGTGAAGGCGAGGCGGACGAGGAACTCGCCGGGCCGGGTGACGTCGAGCAGGAAGCCGTTCTGGCCGGCGCGGCGCACCGCCGCTTCGCCGCCGCCGAGCGGCTGCACCATCGGCGCCGGGTCGCGCACTTCGTAGACCCGCCAGTGGGCGTCGCTCCAGCGCGGCGCCAGGTAGGAGGGGCCGCTGAGGATCAGCCGCCGCTCGGCGACCGAGGAGTAGTCGAGCGGCGCGTCGGGCAGGGCCACGTAGCGGACCGCGTTTTCGCGCAGCCAGTGGTGGTAGGCACCGTCGGTCAGCGGGTTGTCTTCGTCGTAGAAGATGCGGTCGCGGGTGGTGTCGAGCTGCCGCAGCCAGCCGCGGGCCAGTTCGAAGCCGGGCGCCAGGTAGGCGGCCTCCCAGTGGTTGGCGGTCGGCGGCACCTCGATCCGCGCGGTGCGGCCGCCGTGGGCGCGCAGCCAGGAGGCGAGCGGCCGGAAGTAGGCGGGGGAGGTCGAGGGGTCGTCGACGCTGCGGGCGATCTGGCTGACGCTGGCGGTCAGCTGCCAGTAGAGGCCGCCGGCCATGGTCAGCGCGAGGGCGATGGCGGTGAGGCGCGAAAGGCTAGGGCGGCGGGCGAGGATCACCGCGGCCAGGACCGGGCCGCCGAACAGCGCCCCCAGGCGGACCGCGTTGCCGCCGACCGGGTTGGGCGCCAGCAGAAGGACGGTCGAGGCGAGCACGTAGGCGGCGATGACCCGGCGCAGCTGGCGCTCCTCGCCGACGAGGCCGCGGGTGACGAAAAGGGCGCCGCCGCACCACAGCGGGATCGCCACGTAGGAGGAGAAGGCGAAGGGGAACTGGCCCGATTCGGGGAAGGCGAGGTTGGGGACGATGACCAGGGCGAGGGCGAGGCAGGCGGCCCAGACCGCGGTCCGCTCGGCCCGTCGCGAGCGCTGCGCCGAGCCGGCCAGCAGCACCCCGGCGAGGAAGGCCGCCGCGACCGGGCTCGACAGCGCGCAGGCAGCGGCGGCGGCGAAGGCCGGCCCGCGGCGGCGGACCTGCAGGAAGCGCAGCGACGCGAGGCCGCAGGCGACGCCGAGCGCGAAGGTCAGCTGGCCGTCGGCGAGCAGCGTCACCACGCCGGCCGCGAACCAGAGGGTCGCCCAGCGCGCGGCCTCGCCCCAGCGGTCGCGGACCAGGCGATCGAAGAAGTAGGAGGAGGCGACGACGGCGAGCGTGCCGACCAGGCGGGGCCCGAGCAGCGCCGCCAGCGGCGGGAAGAGGACGCTGTAGGTGAGGGTGTAGTGGCCGCCGTACCAGCTGCCGTTCCAGATGCCGAGGCCGGCGCGCTGGAACAGCTCGGTGCGGAAGACCTGGGCGGCGAGGTCGCCGACCGGCGGCGCCCAGGCGAGCATCGCGGCGGCGAGCGCCGTGCTGAGCGCGACGGCCGGCAGCCAATCGGGTCGAAGGGTCTTTGACTGGGCCATGGGCGGGGCCGCAAGCGAGGATAGAGCGGCGGCCTGCAACGATTTCAATGATGCCTAAAGAAATCCTGGTTGTCCGCAGCGGCATCGTCCCCTACGCGGAGGCGCTGGCCGGGCAGCGCTGGCTGGAGGGAGCGCGGCAGGAGGGCGAGATCCCCGACGTGCTCTGGCTGCTCGAGCACCCGCCCGTCTACACGCGCGGGCGCCGCGCCGGCGATGAGGAGCTGCCGATGCAGGCCGAGTGGTACGAAGCGCAGGGGATCGAAGTCCACGAGACCGACCGCGGCGGGCGGGTCACCTACCACGGGCCAGGGCAGCTGGTCGCCTACCCGATCGTCTCGCTGAAACCCTACGGCGACGACGTCCACGAGTACGTGCGCCGGCTGGAGCGGGTGGCGATCGGCGCGCTGGCCGAGCACGGCGTCGAGGCCGGGACGATCGAGGGACTGACCGGGGTGTGGACGAAGGGCAAGCCGCCGGGCTCGGCGGCGGGGACGGCCGAGGCGCGGAAGATCGGCTCGATCGGGGTTCACGTCAGCCGCGGCGTCACCACCCACGGGCTGGCGATCAACGTCAACAACGACCTGCAGCCGTTCGACTGGGTGGTGGCCTGCGGGATCGAGGGGGCGCGGCCGACCTCGCTGGGGCGCGAGCTGGGGCACGAGCAGGACCTCGACGCCTTCGCCGCGACGGTGGCGGCCCGCTTCGGCGCGGTCTACGAGCGCGAGCCGGTGCCGACCGAGCCCGCCGCCCTGGGACTCGACAGCGCTAGGCTCGGAGTCGCATGAGCGAGACCGCCGAGCGCCTCCACGTCACCCGCTCCCGTGCCAAGCCTGGCGGGGTGGCAGCGGACGCCGACGGCGCGATCCCCTTCCGCCGCGCCCGCAAGCCGCCGTGGCTGAAGGTGCCGGCGCCGGGCGGCCCGACCTACCGACGGCTGAAGGCCGAGATCGGCGACGAGGGCCTGCACACCGTCTGCGAGGAGGCGAACTGCCCCAACGTCGGCGAGTGCTGGGAGCGCGGCACGGCGACCTTCATGATCCTCGGCGACGTCTGCACGCGGCGCTGCGGCTTCTGCAACGTGAAGACCGGCGTGCCGAGCTGGAACGACCCGCTGGAGCCGCTGCGCGTCGCCAACCAGGTGAAGCGGATGGGGCTGCGCCACGCCGTCGTCACCTCGGTCGACCGCGACGACCTGCCCGACTACGGGGCGAGCGCCTTCGTCGGCACGATCCGCTCGATCCGCATGCAGGCGCCGGGCTGCAAGGTCGAGGTGCTGACGCCCGACTTCCGCGGCCAGGAGATGCCGCTGGCGAAGGTGATCCACGAGCGGCCCGACGTCTTCAACCACAACGTCGAGACGGTGCCGCGCCTCTACCCCAAGGCCCGTCGCGGCTCCAAGTTCCTGCGCTCGGCCCGGGTGCTGAGGACGGCGAAGGAGATGGGCGGCGCCGACGTCGTCACCAAGTCCGGCCTGATGGTCGGCCTCGGCGAGACCTTCGAGGAGCTGGTCGAGACCTTCGGCATCCTCCGCGAGCACCGCGTCCAGGTGCTGACGGTGGGCCAATATCTCCGCCCGACCGAGGACCACCTCCCGGTAGACCGCTACTGGCACCCGGAGGAGTTCGAGGCGCTGGAGCGAGCCGCCTACGACCTCGGCTTCGAGTCGGTCGCCTCAGGCCCGCTGGTGCGCAGCAGCTACCACGCGGACCAGCACGTGCCGCGGTCGGCAGTCGCCGGGTAGACCCTCCCAGGCCCGCCCCCACCTACAATCGCTGCGAGGGGCCATAGCTCAGTTGGCAGAGCGCCTGATTTGCATTCAGGAGGTCGCCGGTTCGATTCCGGCTGGCTCCATCGCCGAGTCGAGATTCGGCTCGAGATAGTCGCGAGCGTCGCGGACATGCAACCGCTGGCCATTACGAGCCGGCGCCAGCCTCAGTGTCAGATAGCTTCGCCCGGAACCCAACTCAGCGGCGGGGCAGTAGTAGCAGCGGTCGGAGGTTCGATCGTAAGCAGCGATCCAGTCGACCGTCTCAGCCGTGTAGCGCTTTGTTCGCCTGATCTTTCCCTTCGTCAGCGAGTGCGACTGGCATTTGACGATGATGGTGCGGCCATCCGATTCCGTGTACTTGACCTGCACGCGATGGAGGATCCCCTCCTTGTCGGCGATCAGGTCGTAGTCGCAATCCTCGCTGAATGGAATCGAAATTTGACAGCCGCGATCAATGAGATCAGCGGCGACCTTGAGCTCGGCTAGATCCCCTTTTTGCTTCAGCGGAGCCATCTCCGCCTAGCGTACTCAGACAAGTGTCACACGTGGGACACGGATGTGTGCCAATTGTGCAACGAGCCGCGAGATTCCCCGGAGCCCGCAGGATCAGTCGTCGAAGTCGAAGTCCTTGGGCGGCTTCTGCTCGAACCAGAGCTGGTCGTCCTCGGGAGCCTCCTCGAGGAAGTCGGGCGTCTCCTCGAGCACGTCCTCCTCCTCGTGGTCCTCTGCGGGAGCGGGCGGCTCCTCGTCCTCCAGCTCCTCCTCGAGCTCGCCTTCCTCCTCGGCGGCCTCGAGCTCCTCCTCGGCCTCGGCCGGGCCCTCAAGCGCCTGGTCGAGCTCGTCGGAGAGTCGCTTCTCGTCGAAGAAGTCGTCGGCGTCCTGCTCGTCCTCTTCCTCCTCCTCTTCCTCGGCGTCGGCGACGCCGGAGAGCGGGTTGACCGGGGCCAGGCGCGGCTCCTGCATCTCCTCCTCGACCAGCTCCTCCTCGGTCGGCGCCGGGGCCTGCGAGCCGCCCAGCTCCTCCTCGAGGTCGTACATCTCGGTCGGCTGCTCGGCGATCGCCTCGCGCTCCTCGGTGGAGGGGCCGGACGGGATCTCCGGCTCGGGCTCGGGTATCGCCTGTTCGATCGCCGGCGCCTGCTCCTCGGCGGGCGGCTCCTCGGGCTCCGGCTCCTGCTCGGCCTCGGGCGCAGCAGGCGGCGCCTCCTGAAGATCGGCGATGTCGGTCCGCGGCCGGCGCGCCGCGGCCGGCTCCTCGGCAGCAGGCTCCGCAAGGTCGGGCTGCGCCATGAATTCGGTCGGCGCCTCGGCAAACGGGTCGGGCGAGGAATCCCCCTCCCCAGGCCGCTCCGAAGCGCCGAAGACCTCGTCCTCGAGCTTTTTCAGCTCGTCTTCGCCGGCCCCATGCTGGCGCTTCAGATCCAGATGCTCTTTGATCGCGTCGTCGAGAATGCCCATAGCTGCTCCGGAAAGCTAAAGACTATGCGGTTATCCTTGCGCTTGCGAGGCCTGTGGGACGATCCTCCCAGCCACGCACGAGGGGCTATAGCTCAGCTGGCAGAGCGCCTGGATCGCACCCAGGAGGTCGGCGGTTCGAATCCGCCTAGCTCCATACTCAGAAGCCCCTGCACGTCAGGGGCTTCTGCATTTCTGCAGCCGCCGCCGATCGGCGAACACGGCCCTCCGTTTCAGGCACGAGTGCCTGAAACAGCGGCGATGCGCGGGGATTAGCGGCGATTTACGTCGATTTCGGACTCGCTTTCGGGCGCGAGCAGAGGTACGGTCGGCGACCGCAAGACATAGCGGCCCCGGCGGCGCGCAAACGCCCCGGGGCCCGGCACCGAAGAACCTCCTTCGATGCGCGACCGATTCTCCCAGAGCACTTCGGGTGCTCGGGTAGATCAACGGCCCTGATCTGAGGCGGCTCTTCGGTGCCCTACCGAAAGGGGGGCGCCATGCCCAGCATTACCGCGACGATCGACCGCGACCAGCGCGACGGTCTCTACGAGCTCATCCGCAACCACCTCGGCGGGATCGGCGACGTCTGGATCGCGCTGGAGGAGAACGAGGACTTCGCCACGGCCGAGCGGCTCGGCATCGAGTTCGGCGAAGACTTCCGCCTGCTGGCCGACATCGGCTGGCAGGCGAAGGACGACCGCAAGTCCTTCGAGCTGACGATGCCGACCCACGACCTGATGGAAGTGCTGAAGCGCCTGCACGGCGAAGCCGAACGGGTGCTCTTGGAGTCGGGCACCGAGCGCGAGTCCAAAGAGGCCGACGCCGAGACCGACGCCCGCTTCCAGCTCGGCCTCGATGCCTGTGAGGAAGTCCTCGTCGATCTCGACGAGCGAGAGGGTGAGCGAGCGTGATCGCGGCGAAGGCCAAGCGCCTGCGCCCCGGCGAGCTGGACGGCCTCGTCCTCACCTACCTCGCAAAGCATCGAGACGACGGATCGCTGACCGCGACCGCAATCGGTAAGGGCATCGAGCGCTCGGCCGGCGCCGTCGCCAACTGCCTCACGCGGCTGGCGAAGGAGAAGAAGGTGCGGCAGGCAAAGCGCAAGCCGCGCAGCTACGTCGCCGTGGAGGCGAAGTAACGATGTGCGGGCGATGCGGTGGGCGAACCGGGCGGCGCAGGCTCTTCCCCGACCAGACGCCGCCTGGGCTCAACTACGCGGTCGTGACGGGCACGCTCCTCGACGACCCCCGAGAGGGCGGCGGTCCGGGCGGCACCCCGGTCCTCGTCATGGAGATCGAGTTCCCGGTGGCCGACCCCGAGCATCCGCGGCTGCTTTGGACCTACGCCAGCTATGAGGTCGAGGTGCCTGGCGATGTCGGCGGCCAGCACGTCGAAGAGTTGAGGAAGGGCGCTCCGGTGCTAGTCGCGGGACGGCTCAGCGAGCGCTGCTCGCTGGAGGATGGGCGCGCGAGCTGTCGCGGGACGATCGTCGCCAACCTGATCCACCCCGGCCCGCCACCCGATCAGCCGGGCGGCTCTCTCGGCGCGAGGTACATGCCGTGACTCCCCGCGCCCCGACCTCGGCACCGCCGACGCCGGAGATGAAAGTCCGCTTCGGCCGGAACCTCGCCCGCTGCCGCGAGGTAGCCGACGTCTCCCAGGAAGAGCTGAGCTTCCGCGCCTCAATCCATCGCACCGAGGTCAGCCTGCTGGAGCGCGGCGAGCGTATGCCGCGCGTCAACACGGCGCTGCGGATCGCCGGCAGCCTCGGCGTAGCGCTCGACGATCTCGTCGCCGGCTTGGAATGGAAGCCCGGCTACGAGATCGTCGTGCCGGGGTCGTGGGAGGTGGTCGAGCGTGACGGCGTCGCGCCCGAGGGCCACGCCGAGGGCTCGGCGCATGCCCTGTCCCGATCGAGACGCCGAACGGCTCCCGATGACGGCAGGCTCGCGCTCCAAGACGCCTTTCCCCTTCAAGGCAATGGCGCGGTTCGCGGACAACCTCTACCGCGCCCGCGAGCTGGCCGGCCTCGATCAGCGAGAGGCGGCCAAGCGCGCCGCCCTCACTCGTTCCAGGCTCGACAAGATCGAGGGCGGCGAATACGTCCCCAGCCTCGACATCCTGATCCGCCTCGCCGGCACCTACTCCACCTCGGTCGGCGACCTCGTCAACGGCGTCACCTGGCGACCCGGCTGGGTCGAGCACTCTGGCCCGGCGGAGTATCTGGTGTCAACCGACAGTAAAACCTGAGCAGATGGACTTTAACGGTACTTCACTCGTAACCGACCAGATTTTGTAACGGACGGGCACAAACTCGAAAACCCGTGCTGCCATGCGGTACCTTCATGTCTCTACTCTTCTCCACGAGAAGCGGGCCCCTCTTCGCGATCGCCCCGGTCACAAACTGCCAGTACAGTGTAAGGACCAGGTTTTGGAGTCACAGACCAGCCGATCAACATCACACGATCGATGGCCTCGTCATGCGCGAACACCTGCTTCGCGACATTCGCCATCTGTTTGGACCGCTGGGGAGAGCCATCGTCGGTGGCGATCAACCCGGCGAAATAGTCGCGCCGCTGCGGCGGTCCATTCGTAAAGAGAACGTAGTCGTCCTGTGAACGCTCCCCCTTGGCTATCTTGTGCCTGAGTTCCAGCATCGCCTCCCTGAACTCCTCCTGATCCTCCTTGGCGACGTTACAGAGTGCTAGCCCAAGCTCGGTCCACCGTGGGTGTCTTCGGTTCTCGACCGCTGAAAGCAGGGCCTCCCACCACTTGATCCTTTCCACCTTCGGCTTCTCGGCCTCCATCTCGGCCTCAATGCTGTAGTAGTAGACGTCAATTACGTCGGACAAGCCGAAGGTCTGCATATGGTGCTCACCCGAGAACTCCGCCTCGCCGAGATTGAAGCCTGTCTGAAGGTAGAAGCCGAGGAGATCGGTCTCCTCGCCGCTCAGGAACTCGCCCTTCTCAAGTTCGGCGCGGCGCGCGAAGTAGTGGATAACCTCGCTAGGATGATCCAGAATATTGAGGATTATCTGAAGATCGAACAGGGTGAGGTTGTACGCCAGCGCATCAAGCCCCTCGTTGGTCAAGCCCGCCTCGACCAGTTCCCTCAGGCCGGGCAACATCGCCGCGAGCGGCTCTAGTGTCGTGCCCAGTGTCACAACGCGCTGCACCCTCGTCGTGTCCACAAGAATCGCTTCGCCATCCTCGCCAGTAAGGGTGAAGTCGCCGTCACCACGCTCCAAGAGCTCGGCAAGTCGCCCGGCCTGCACGCCCGGTGCAACCAGTAGATCCTCGATGTCGTCCCGCAAAGGCCTTCCCTTGCCACGATGGGAATGGCTCGAGAGCCGACCACCCTTGCACTCAGCTATCAACACCGTCGTGTCTACTAGGACGACGACGTCGCTCTCGTAGCGCTTTCCGTCATCGGGGTTTGTCCAGTAGACGTTGGTCATGACCTTCGCATCTGGGAACTTTTGGGCAAGGGCCGTAGCAACTGCCTCCTCTAGGTACTCCGCACGGCGATCGAGGTAGGCGGACCACAAGTCGGCCTGATCTTTAAAGAGCCGCTCCAACATTGCGAATGCGGAGTTGTGGAAACCGGCCGCAATCGACCACAAAAAGAGGTGATCGCTTAGTTGTACTACGGGCCGTGAAGCCACCGGGTTGTCGAGCAGCAACTGATCGAGTGAGATGTCGGCCGTGTCTCCAAATCGAAGACTCCAAAGGTCCAACACGCGCTTCAGAGCATCTGGCTCCACATCCCCAGGGTAGAGTTCGCGCAGTTTCTCGAAGGTGAATCCGTAGACTTGGTACAGGTTTAGGTCGCCCGCAATGATCGCGAAGGCTCGGTGCTGGTCCTCGTCGGACTTGAGGCGGTCGACTAGCTCGTTGCCGAGAGGCTCGGGAGTACGCGGGAAAATCTCCCGGACGCGATCCGACCATTCCTCATTGAGCGGCAGCTCCGCCACTGAGTGCACGGCCTCGCGGTGAATTTGGAGCCGCTCCTCTACCTCTTCAGAGACAGCCCACCACCACTCCACAAGCGAGCCAGTGGTTACACCCAACCGCCCGGAGAGTGCCTCGTCCAGCGGACCAAACAACTCGATAATGGTCGGCTTGAGCGCACTGTGGTACGCGCTACCACGCACCGCCGCCGCGTAAAGCCGGAGGGACGCGAGCGCTATCTTGCGCCTCGTCTCCTCGTCAGTCTTCGCCCGCGAAATCCGTGCCGTCTCCAGAATGATGAATGCATTCACGACTGCCGTTACGGCCTCCGTTACGTCCCCAACGCCTTGCTGGTTATGGACCTCGGGCTTCGCCTCCTCGATTGGCTGCCGGAGGGCGACGGCCTGCATCAGTTCGACGTGGTGTTGGAAGATCCCTTCGGGACGATTGAACTCCGGGTTAGTTCCTGCCGCAACGGTCAGGAAATACAGGCTGTTGAAACAGATCAAGTCGAATGGCGGAACCCGCTTGACTGCCTCCTCGAGAATTTGCAACGCCTTTCCGAAGTCGGGCCCGGCAGTCCGGATCGCCTTGTCCACGCCTTTACGGAGCGCAGCCAAGAACTCCGGGGTCGGCGTACTGGCTACCCAGCCGGTCTCCCTGTCCTCGCTGTTGTCCCCTGCTTGTTTTTCGCGCGAACTCATTTGGACTCCAAATGATGGCGCGAGTTTCAGACGCGCGCCGCTCACAAGCAGGGCAACGTCGTCGCCCTCTGAGAGGACTGCAGTGGCTTCGAGACGGGCGTCGCTGGGCGGCTGCGACGCCGAGCACCCGCCTATCGCTCCGGCGAACACGTGCAAGGCACCGATGCCTCGCGCCAGCATGCGTCGAAGAGCCAGAGCCCAGCGAGGACGAGGATCGCGATAACGGCGGTTATCGCTGTGCCTCTTGCTCCGGCGTGGGAAGAGAGGCGGGCTCGATCTCATCGCCTTTGACAAGCGCTTTCAGTTGCGCCCGCTCGGCCGGGCCGCGGCGCATGATGTGGGTGTAGACGCGAAGAGTGAACTTCGGGTCGGTGTGGCCGAGCTGGGCCATCACCGAGGCGGGGTCCTCTCCGGTGGCGATCAGGATCGAGGCGAAGGTGTGGCGCAGCTTGTGGGGCGTGACGCCGCGGGGCAGGGGCGTCTGCCCGCGGGCTTCGAGCAGTTGGTCGGCCCGCTTCACGGCCGAGGCGAGGATGCGGTTGCGCAGGTTGTCCTTGTCGCGATGACCGCCGGTGCCGGTGGGAAATACGGCTCTCCTGACGTTTCCGTGGGTCACGTAAGCACCTGAAGAAAGGCGCACGCCGCTCCGCGCCTAGGTTTCCGGCTGTCAGAAGGCTGGAAATCGAAAGGAGCGGCAACGACGTGCGCAAGGAGAGGGTATGGGCACGCCTGCTCGGTTTGGAGCGGGCGGTCATCGAAGGCGTCGAGATCGACGACAAAGAGCAGGTAGTGGTGGCAGTCAGGCCGCACCATCGGGAACGAGACCGCTGCGGCGTCTGCGGGCGCCGCGCACCCGGCTTCGACCTCGGCGAGGGCCGCCGGCGCTGGAGGGCGTTGGACCTCGGCACCACCATCGCTCACCTGGAGGCCGACGCCCCGCGGGTGCGCTGCCCCGTGCACGGCGTCGTCGTGGGCGCCGTCCCCTGGGCCCGGCACGACTCGCGCTTTACCCGCGCCTTCGAACAGCAGGTCGCCTGGCTGGCGGTGAACACCTCAGGCAGCGCTGTCGCCGAGCTGATGCGGATCGCCTGGCGCAGCGTGGGCCGGATCTGCGAGCGGGTCGCCCTCGAGACGGGCCGCGAGGTGGACTTGCTCGCCGGCCTGCGGCAGATCGGGATCGACGAGATATCGCACCGCAAGGGCCACCGTTACCTGACCGTGGTCGTCGACCACGACACCGGGAGGCTCATCTGGGCGGCGCCGGGGCGCGACAAGGCGACGGTCGAGGCGTTCTTCGACGCGCTCGGGAAGAAGCGCACCAGGCAGCTGAAGCTCGTCTCCTGCGACATGGCGGGCTGGATCGAGGCGGTGCTGGCAAAGCGCTGCCCGAAGGCGAAGCGCTGCGTCGATCCCTTCCACGTCGTTCAGCTCGCCACCGAAGCCTTGGACAAGGTTCGCCGCGAGGTCTGGAACGAGGCGCGCCGTCAAGGCCAGGGCGACGCGGCGGCGGAGCTCAAGGGCACCCGCTACGCCCTCTGGAAGAACCCCGAGAACCTGACAGCGCGCCAGCAGTCAAAGCTCGCCGACGTCGAGAAGCTCAACCGGCCGCTCTACCGCGCCTACCTGCTGAAGGAGCAGCTGCGCCAGATCTACCGCCTGCCGGCGCGAAAGGCGATCGCCCTGCTCGAGGAATGGCTCTCTTGGGCGCGGCGCTGTCGCCTGCGGCCCTTCGTCAAGCTGGCCCGCACGATCGCCGCGCAGCGGCAGGGGATCGTGGCGGCGATCCGCCACGGCCTCTCCAACGCGCGGGTGGAGGCGATCAACACCCAGATCCGCTTGATCGCCCGCCGCGCCTTCGGCTTTCACTCACCTCAGGCGCTGATCTCCCTGGCGATGCTGAAGCTCGGCGGGCTGTGTCCGCCTCTGCCGGGGAGAGTCACCGTTACGTGACCCACGGAAACGTCAGGAGAGCCGGAAATACGGGATCGTCAGGACCGCTGCGGTAGGCACGTGCCTTGTGGGCAGAGAGTTCGTCGCGCAGTAGGGGCAGCAAGACGATCTCCCGTAGCCCGGCCTGGGTCTTGGAGCGGCCGATCGAGATGCGGCCATTGGCGAGGTTGACATCGCGCCAGCGCAGGTTGCACAGCTCGCCCGCACGTGGCCCGGCCAGGATCAGAGTGGCGATAATCGGCCGGCGGTCGTTCGTGAGCCAGTGCTTGTCGCGGTCGAGCTGGCCCGCCGCCTCAAGCAACGTCGCGATCTGCTCGACCGAGTCGAGATGTACCGGAGCGGGCCTCTTCGCCCGGAGGCGGCGTCGGCGGCCCGCCGCGGGATTCTCGGAGATGTATCGGTACTCCACCGCCACCGAGAGCACCCACTGCAGCGTGTCGATCGTCTTGTTGATCGTCGCCGGCGAGAGCGGCCGTAGCGCCTGTCCCCAGTCATTGCGCATCGGCTGGCCGCTCTCCCTCGCACGGCGCCGGGCCTCGGAGACCTCGACCATGTGGCCGCGGAAAGCATCGACCGCCTGAATGTCGATCTCGTGGAGCGGCCAGCTCCCGAAGTAGGGCACGACGTGCGCGAGCGCGTTCTCCTTGTAGGCGTAGTTCGCCTCACTCATCTCGCTCTTGCGGGCCGCCATCAGACTCCGGGCAAAGGAGCCGAAGGTCGGCATCGCGTCGGCTGCCTCTTCCGCTGCCCTGGCTCGGCGAGGTCGCCGCGTCGGCGGTACCCAGATGCCGCGCCGCACATCGGCCATGACGTTTGCCAGCTCATCCTCGGCGAGCTTGCGGTTCCAACCCTCGGTCTCCAGGCCGAGCGTCAGGTACTGGCGCTCCCCATAGGCGCGGAAGCGAAGCGCGTAGCCACGCCCGCTCTTCCAGTGCCGCTCCAGCACCTGGCCTTCCGGTCTACGAGCCACTTCTGTCACCTCCTGGTCCGTGAGCACCGGAGGAGCGGCAGGCGCGGTCGCCAGGTGGCGGCGGAGATCCGCTCGCCTCTAGGCTGGACATCGCGCCGAAGCTTGCTTCTTCGGCGCCGGGCCGGGGGCGTTGTCGCGCCGCCCGGCCGTCTGTTTCCTGTCCGACGACAATAGCTCTCCGTCGCCGCGGAAGCGAGCGCCTGCGCATGCCTATCGCTCCTCCTCGTCGTCGGGCGAATTGCTGAGCCAGTTGACCGGGCGCTCATAGTCGCGCGCTTCGCGGAAGATCGGCGCGAACGGCCCCTTCCGCTGCAGGTCTTCGAGGCGGCAGAAGCTGATCGACACCTCGCCGCGCGCCTGTTCCATCGCAGGGTGCTCGCGCAGGAGCATCGCCGCAAACGTGCGCCGCGTCGCCAGCGCCTTCCGAGAGGCGCCGGTCAGCACGCAGAGCACCCGTGGGAAGACCGGATAGCGATTGCGCCAGAGCGGCTGGCCCTCCGCGTCGGTGGCCCGGTAGAGCTGGGCATAGCGACTCAGCTCCGCGACCAGGCGATCGACCGAGAGCGTGGCGCGGTCGAGCTCGAGGAAGCGCAGCTCGAGGGCCGTCCCGTCCTCCTCGTGTCGCTGGTAGGAGAGGACGGCGTCCGCGAAGAGCGTGCGACGGCGACGGCCGCGACCGCGGCTCATCGGGTGGGCGACCTCCTGGCGCCAGGAGAACGGGCCGAATTCATCGCCACGATCGCGCGCCGCCTTCAGGAAGCAGATCGCGGCGTCGTTGACGGCAAGGGTGTGCGCCCTCAGCGGGCCGGCCGCGTCGGCGGCCTGGAGCACCCTCGGCTGCGTCTCCAGCCCGACCAGCTCGAAGGCGAGCGCAGCGCCACGCTCGCTGACGAACCAGAGACGCCGGGGCGCGGTCCGCGTGTCGACGTGGTGGATCAGCCTCGCCCCCTCGATGCCGGCAAGGATCTGCTGCGTGCGCCGCAGACTGCGGCCCGGCAGATGGATCGTCTGCACCTGCTCGGTGGAGAGGACGCGGTGCTCGCCCAGCGAGGCGATGATCTCGGCGGTCGCCTCCGGCAGGCCGACGGCGGCGCTCGGCGCCGGATGGCGACCGTCCTTCTCGGCGCGGCGATCGGTCCGCGTGCCCGTACGGGCACGCGAGCGCCGGCCATGCCGGCCGCCGCGCGCCGTTGCGGGATCGAGCCGCTGCGTAGCCAGCGCGGAGGCGATAGCGACGGCGCCGAGAGCGAGGGGCGCGAGCGGCGAGGCGGGAACTATCGAGAGCAGCGTCGGGGCGGCGAGATTGCACTTCATGTCCCGACCTAGATGCAGCGTAGAGATGTCGGCAAAACGCCGAGCCGGGAAACGGCGCAGCCATCGGCGTTCGCGGCAGTCGGGCCCCGTCGCGAGCTGAAGGGTTGGACGAAGGGACGGACGCAGCCTTGGTCGAAGGGATGGACGCAGCCGGGACCGTCCGCCTCGACGCATCGGGAGGTGCGCCGGACATGGTCTCAGCCGCGCGCGGACTTGGGGAGAGACAGCCTGAAAGATCTTCATACCCTTGGACTAACTCCGCTCGCGAGGGAAGTCAAATCGCCCAACGGCGCCTCCCGTAATCCCCGCGCATCCCCGCTAATCGCCGCGTATTTCGTTGATGAAACTTTTAGATTTGGCAATCGAGCAACGGGGGTCGGTGGCCGGTGGGGCAGCTTCCTCAACCTCCTAGGACCGATCGCTATGGGTACGATTGCAGTACGGTAGGGGAGCTGGCTCGAGTCAGTGTGAATCGAGAGTCAGCTTCAAGGGGCGCCGACGACCGTTGGTTGTGGCGGAGAATTTGACGTGGGGGTGACGGGGATTCGATCAAGCTCGGTGGCGATGTGATCACGGCTGGCCTCTCGAGCTGGCGCGGCGGCTTCACGCGGGTTGCGTGATTCGGGCCGCTACTCGGGGTCTGCGTCCATTCGTCGGTGTGAGCAGCGCCAGCGCGGACTCCTTGCGGCGGCTGGAAGCTCGCGAGCTGGCGATAGCCATCGAGGCCAGTCCGCTTCCCGAACGCACCGTGGTCGACTCTCAAGCCTCCATCCGGTACGGGCGGCTTCGGGTATCACCCGGCGCGAGCATGACCATGCGGCTGTGCCTCGGCTTCGTGGCGCTGTTCACGCTGTTCGGTGCAATGGCCCTCAACACCCAGGGCCGGATCGGCGCGGCCGAGCCGATCCACAAGGAGACCTACGTCGCGCTGGTCGCCGTCATCAGCGCCCTCTGCGCGATTGTCGTGGGGCCGATCAGCGGCTTGTTCGCCGACCGGAACCTCGGGCGGTCGGGGTCGCGCGGTCGTTGGCTGGTGGGCGCGGCCTTCGCCACGCTTGTAGCCGCACTGATGCTCGCCCCGGCCAGAGGGCTTGCCGCCGTCCTCGGCGGAACCTGCATCGTCGTCGCAGCTGCGAGCACCTTTCAGGCCGGCCTGGCGGCGCTGCTGCCCGAGGAGATCCCGATCCATGCGCGCGCCCGCGCGTCCGGCGCGATCGGGGTCGCCAGCGGAGTCGGGTGGGCGCTGGGAACCCGCCTCGCGGCCGGAGATTATCCGCGCGGACTGGTGGCGGGGGGACTGGGCCTGGTCCTCGTTGCCGCATCGCTCGCTCGCGGTTCCGGCGACAGGTCCAGGCGGATCGCGACGGCGCGCCGGGAGGAGACGCCTGCCCTGCCCGCCACCGGCCGACACCGCGATTTCTGGTGGGTCTTCTCCGGGCGCATGCTGATGACGTCGAGCTACAACATCGTCACGGTCTTCCTCCTCTACGTGGTGCAGGACTACGCCGACCGTCCTCGGGACATCAGCGCCGATTCCGGCACCGCAACCCTGTTCGGGGTCAGCGCCGCGTTCGCGCTGGTCAGCGCGTCCGTCTCCGGTGTACTCGTCAACCGGAGGCGGTCGTTCCGGATGCCGGTGGCGATCTCGGGCTGCGTTGGGGCGGGCGGTCTGCTAATTCCGTTCGCCTCGCAAGCGTGGGGCGCCTTCCTCGTCTTCGCGGCGGTCCAGGGCCTGGCGATCGGCGTCTACTACACCGCCGATACCGCGCTTGCCACCCTCGTCCTGCCCGATCCGACGGCGGCCGCCAAAGACATGGCGATTCTCAACATCGCGGCCACGGCGCCGCTGGTGCTGGCGCCGGTGCTCGCCGCCGCCATCGTCGGTATCGCCGGCTACCGGGGGCTGTTCCCGGTCGCCGCCGCCGGTGGATTGCTCGCGGCGATCTCGGTGCTCCGGGTTCGGACGGTCGTGTGATGCACCCAGCCACCCAGGAACGTCCGGTGATCTCGGTGATCATCCCAACCTGGAACGAGGCCCCCTGGCTATCGGCCCTGCTCGAGCGGCTGGGGCAGTGTCCGGGCATCGCCGAGATCGTCGTCGCCGACCACGGGTCCGTCAACGGGACGCGTGAGATCGCCGCCGCGCACGGCTGCATCGTGGTCAACGGGGGACGACCGGCGACTGGGAAGAACGCTGGCGCCGACGCGGCGTGCGGCGAGCTCCTGCTCTTCCTCGACGCGGACGTGGCCGTAACCCCGGAGGCGATGGCGGTGATCCTGGCGGCGTTCGCGGACCCCAGCTGCGTGCTGGTCCACCTGCGGCTGGTGCCGGCGACGAGGCGACGATTCATCCGGCTGTGCTACCGCGTGGTGCACCTCTACGCGCTGCTGGGAGCGAAGCTGCAAGCACACCAGGGGTCGGCGCCGCTGATCTGCGTTCGCCGCGAGGCCTTCTTCTCCAGCGCGGGATTCGACGAACGCGTGGCCGCTGCCGAGGACGTCAACCTGATCCGGCGCGTGCGCAGGCGGCATGGAGGGGTCGCCTACCTTCACGACACGCCCCTGATGATCTCGGCCCGCCGCTTCCAGACCGAATGGTCCGTGATGTACGTGATCAAGTGCATCGTCTGGGCGGCCTTGCGGGCAATGGGGCTGCGGGCGAGCATCTGGCCATACGCATGGACGGGCTACTCGGAGGAGATCGCCCAGCGCGACGAGCTGATCGTCCGGCGACAGGTCGACAGCCGTCGCTACCGATCGTCGGAGTAGCCTCCGTACCTGTAGTCGAACGGCGACTCGACCACGTCGAAGCGGCGTACCCGGCGGAACACCTCGTAGGCGAGGTTCTTGCCAGCGAGGCGGAGAAAGCCCTCCTGCCGGTACCGGCGCAGGTTGTAGAAGAGCGCGGTCCGTGCCACGAACGCGAACCTCGCACCAGCGTCCATGGCGCGCGCCGCAAAGTCGAGGTCCTCTCCCATCCGGATGCGCGGATCAAACCCGCCGGCCGCGGTGAAGATCTCGCGTGAGCAGAGCACGCAGAATCCCCCGACGACGGGACGCTTCGAACGCGCGAACGCCCGACAGTACTTGAGCCCGACCCAGACCGCGAGGCGATCACGGAGGCTGTCCCCCGTTGCGCGGAAATTCGTCGTAGCCAGCGAGGCGCGACGCAGGCTCACGTCGCTCACCAGATCCTCGAGGAACCGTGGCGGCAGGCTGACGTCCGCGTCGAGGAAGAGCAGCCAGTCGCTCCTCGCCGCCGCGGCGCCGGCGTTGCGAGCGTGTGCGACGCCGCGGGGTGCTGCCACGACCGTCAGCGGCAGGGCATCGGCGTATGACCCGGCGACCTCCGCCGTCGCATCCGTGGACTGCGAATCGACCACTATTACCTGCCCCGGCCAGCGGCTCTGGCGACCAAGGTCATCGAGCAGCCCGCCGATGAAGGCGGCCTCGTTGAAGCAGGGGATGACGACGCTCAGAGTCGACGGAGAGGTGAGACGGGCCGGCGCCACGGGTTAGCCGACTGGCTGGCCGGGACGTCGCTGAGAGAGCCGGTGCGGGGAGACGTCGACGACGTCCCACACCATGCCCAGCCGCTGCAGCGCGCCGATCACCCACCCTCCCGGGTCCACCTCGCCCCGCCCGAGCCCGAACCTCGCCGAACTGGGAAAAGCGTGGTGGTTATTGTGCCATGCCTCACCGAAGGTGATCACCGAGAGCCACCAGACATTGCGCGAGGCATCGCCAGTCTCGAAGCTGCGCGCGCCGAGCAGGTGGCAGACCGAGTTGACGCTGAACGTCGCATGTTGCAGCAGGAACACCCGCACGAGTCCGGCCCAGAGCAGGGCCGACAGCGCACCGCCCCACGTCCCGGTCAGCGCCAGGCCAACGAGCATCGGGACAGCCAAGCCCAAGGTGACCCAGATTGGGAACATCCGGTGCAGCCAACGGACGTCGTCGTCGGCCAGCAAGTCGGGAATGTAGCGGTGGGGGTTCGCGCCGGCCTGGGACGAGAACATCCACCCGATGTGGGCGTGGAGGAGACCACGGATTGCGCCCCCACACCCCTCGTCATGAAGATGGGGGGTGTGTGGATCGACCGGTAGGTCGGCGACTTCATGGTGGCGCCGATGCGTCGCCGCCCAGTCGAGCACGGGGCCCTGGGCCGCCATCGAGCCGAGGATCCCGAGACCGAGCTTGAGCGGTCGGGAGGTCTTGAAGCTGCGATGGGTAAAGAGGCGGTGAAAGCCGACCGACGTCCCCATCCCGGTCAACATGTACAGCGCAGCCAGCAGCGCCAGATCGCGCGGATGGAGGCCGTCTTCCCACGCCAGCGCGATCGCCAGCACCACCGCAATCAGCGGCAGCAGAACCACCAGGGCGACTAACAGCCGCTCACGTGCCAAATGCGGGCGCGGCACCGTGTGAGCCTGAAGTCGGCGTGATCCCTGCGTAACCATGAGTGCACCGTATCCGTTGTTACACGGCCGGGTCCTGGTCAGTTGCCGGCGCGACCGGCCCCTCCCCCGCCGCGTCCTCCTTGGGGGCATCTGCCGGCCGCGAAGGCTGGATCCGCAAGTAGTTGACGCCGACGATGAACGAGATCGCCAGTGAGAACAACGTCAACGTCAACGCCAGGTACAACAGCGCGTTGAACACTCCGTGGGCACTCCCGGCACTGCCGGGAGTGGTGAAGTGGATGCACCATCCCGCTGCGAGGAAGATCGTCAGAAGCAGAAACATCGTCACGTTCTCGTTGCCGAGCGAGACGAGGCGGGTCACACGCCTGCTGCGCTCCCGGCGACACTCGGAGAGGAACGACTCATAGCCCAGGTACTGGCCGGGGCCGAGCTTGTCGACGATCGCCGGGCGCAACCGTCGCTCCAGGTAGTTGGCCGCATCGATGATCCCGATGTCATGGTCGGCGTGGCGCCACAGGAACACGTTGATCGGAAGCGCCGCAAGCGGTACCAGCGTCACGATCTGGCTGTTGACGAGCGTCTCGCCAGCACCGGACAGACCATGGTCACTGGCATATTTCACCAGGAAGCCGGTGACGGCGCTGATCAGTACTACCAGCACGTTCATGTTCTTGTGCTGGAGATCCAAGCGGGCGAGGATCTCCGCCCGCAGGGCCCTGTACTCGTCGAGTAGCGTGCCGACGCTCGATGCGAGTTGATCGGCCGTGGCCACAGCCGGATCTTATCCTCCGATCGAGGAACCAGTCCGTCTAGGACCCACATACCACCGTTCACTTGCCGGCGCACGATGTGTGCGGGCCCAGGTCAGCTCTACGAGCGCACGAAGCACGCCGGCCTCGCGGACGAGGTCGCTGACCGAGCATCCTTCCTCCCTGGCCCGTTTCTGAGCGGCGCGGTAAAGATCGGGCGTCGTGCGGAGCCCAGTTGCGGCGAGGCTCCTCCAGCCAGGGAGGGCCGGGCAGACTCGGCGCCTTCGAGAGGTCATAGCGGCGATGGCCTCAGCGGTAGGGGCGTCGGTGATCTCGGGAGTCCGCCCGGCGTTCGGCCGCGGGCGAGACCGTCAAACCGGCTCGGTCTCCGATCACGGGCAACAACCGGCGTAATTTCACGCCGTCCGAACGAATTGCCCAACCCGGCCTGGACACGGCCGGCCACCAGGTGCTTTGTGCGAGCGCATCTTCGTCGATCGCTTTTTGCGCCTGAACTCCTTACCGCACCTCCTACAGCGAACTATGTAGACAGGGCCGGAGCTGGACCGCGTGGACGTCCGGCGGGTCCCAAGTCTCGTGAGTCCCGCTCGCCGTCGCACCAGGGGAGCGGACAGATTGCCTGAGGAGCCGAACTCGATCGCGTACACCGGCCGGAACGGTTTGGTGGTGGCCCGGACGGACTCGATTCTGTCAACTCGGTAGCAGCGGATTTCGCGGGTCTCGGCTTTGATTCCGTAGAGCAGCAGGGCGCCGGCGCTGCTGCGTCGCAGCGAGTAGGGCTCAATCAAGCGAGTCCTGCCTTTGTAGCCGAGCTCCACGAGCAGGTGATTGACCGCGGCGAAGCGCACCACCTCCAGCGAGGCCCGACCCCAGGTCGCCAGCGTTGGCGGCGGCGACCAGGTCCGGTCCTCCCTCTCCATCGCGCCGATTGCCTCAACCGGTTCCTCGACGGCGTCTCCTTCCAGCCACTGGAAGAGAACCTCGGCTTCCTCCCAGAACTGCTCGAAGGGCGGCAGCACCGGCAGCTGGTGGCCGAGCATGCTCTCCCACTCGGATTCGAGCTCGACCCGCAGCGGCGAGGAGTCGATGGCGTCGTGGGTCGGGAGGTCGATTCCCTTGCTTTCGCACTTGCGCTCGAGCGTCGAGCGGATCAGCTCCTGCTCCAGGCGCAGGTCTTCGCGGCGGAAGAGGTTGACGATGTCGTAGAGATCACGCGGGCGGGAGCGCTCCCCCATCGCCCTGATCTTCTCGGCGAAGAGCTCCTCGAATGCATAGCAGCGAACCTGGGCCGGCGCCGGCAGCTCGTCGGGGTAGGCGTGGGCGATCGGTCGCAGCACCGGCGGCCGGGCGAGGATCTCGTCGGCGCTCAGATCGAGCTTGATCCGCGCCGGCGTGGGCGCGCCTCTGGGGCCGCGGTAATAGACCCTCCCTTCCGCCGTACCCCCGCCGGGGCGCAGCCGGACTCGCGGCTCCTGCACGGAGAAGTCGATGCCACTTGCCTCGTGGACGTTCGCCATCGCCTCGGAGATCAGCGGCAGCACGTCCTCGGCGGAAATCGGCCCGCCGGGCAGGACGGTGAAGTCGAGATCCTCGGAGAAGCGGTAGGTCTCGATGTAGCACTTCTTGAGGCAGGTGCCGCCCTTGAAGACCCAGGAGTCGCGGAGCGACTCGCTCGTCCCGATCCCCCACAGCAGCCAGCCGAGAACGTAGTCCTTCTCGACCACGTCATCGCGCAGTCCCCACTCCCGCACGCGCTCGTCGAGGACGGCGCGGGTGATCACGCGGCCACCGAATCGATCCGCGCGTTGACGCGCAGGTTCCAGTGCGAATCGCGGGCGCCCGAAGCGTCGATGCCGGGGTCGAGCATCACCACGCCGCTCGACATTCGCTCCCGACATCGCTCGACCAGGCCAGGCTCGTCGAGCCCCAACGCTTCGAGCAGGTAGCCAAGCCGCTTGTAGACGCTGCGGTTGCCCAGCCG
The DNA here is from genome assembly GCA_963702955.1 of uncultured Solirubrobacterales bacterium. Taxonomy (GTDB): domain Bacteria; phylum Actinomycetota; class Thermoleophilia; order Solirubrobacterales; family 70-9; genus VRUE01. Next base: position 1,813,047 of record OY969774.1, read on the forward strand.
ATCGCAGTAATCAAGCAGCAGACCCTGATCTCGGTGCGGGCTGTCGAGATACTCCGCGAGCATCTCTGCCACATGGCGAATCCCGCCGCCCATCGACGGGTCGTCGAGGAGGTCGACGATCGTGCGCGAGGGGTCCGAGACGTCGACGCGCTCCGACCCTCGCCACACTCCGACAGTCCCGAACATCTTCGCGGCGCCGACAACCTTGATCCTCACCGACGTGCCCTGGATCGCGTCTTTGCGAAAGCCGATCGGCCGCGCGCTCACCACCATCAGGTCGCGAAATATCTGCTCGGTCAAACCCCAGTGCTCGCAGGCGCTCCAGCCGGCGATGTAGAAGGGGGCGTATGCCTTCGCCGCAGCGCGCCAGAGATCGGCGTGCCATTCCTCCGGCACTGAAGCGGAGAGAGGGACGGCGACGTAGAGTCCGCGCCTGACCCGGGCGAGCCAACCGCTGTCGGCCAGGTAGCGCACGAGACGCTGGGCGCGGGGGCGCGGAGCGCCCAAGGCCTCGGCCGCGTCGTCAACCGTGAACGGACCATCGATCCGGTTGAGGCGCGCCAGATGCGTCCTGTTCTCTGCGGTTAGACCAGCTGCCGACATTGATCTCATTATAGCGCCCATCCAGCGGGCGCTTAGATGAGTTTTTTGTCAAAAGTGGCGCCCCCAGGCACTCGGCGCCAGGAGTGCCCGAAACGCCGACAATCCCCGCTAATCGCCGCACATCCGCGGCGATGGCGACTCTTGCAGTCGCGTGCAAATCCCCTGCTAACCCGCACCTTCCAACGCCAAATCCCCGGCCAGAGCCGAGTCATCGCACCCAGGAGGTCGGCGGTTCGAATCCGCCTAGCTCCACTTCTGGAAGGCCCTGCCAGTCGGGGCCTTCTGTGTTTCGGAATCCAGGATCCCGTCTGATTCGGCGGAAGGACCGCCTGCGCCGCTCCGCCGCGATCGTGCCCGCGGACGAGTTCGAGGTCGACGAAGGCGAGGCGGAGGCAACTGGGCGACGTCAGGCCGCAGGTTGCGTGTTGAGGCGATCGACTGCTTCGAGGTCGAGGTCGAACTGCTCGGACGGCTCAGAGCTTGCCGCGCGGGGCGAGCCACTCGCTCTTGAAGCGCAGGTCGGTCTTGGCGGTGAGGAGATCGAAATCGGCGTCGTAGTGAAGGATGCCGATGCCGCCTCGATCGGCGATCGCGGCGAGGATCAGGTCGACGGGCGGCAGCCGATGGTGCCCGACACGGGCGAGCTGGCGCTGTGCGTCAACAGCGCGTCGTTCGACCTCCTCGCCGATCCGGACCTGCGGAAGCGCGAGCAGCTCTTCGACCAGCTCGTCGTGATCCTCTGCGTTGCGCGCCGAGTAGCCGGCCTCGAGCAGAAAGGGAAGGCATACCCCGATGCGGTCGGCTTCGAGCGCGGCGGCGATCTCCTCCTTGCGGTCGGCAGGCAGGGAAGCCTCGCCCAGCCTGGCCCAGGCGGAGTTGTCGAGCAGGAGCTCGACGCTCACCGACGCGCCCAGCCGGAGGCGCGGACTTCCTCGGCGGCCTCGAGGCTCACCGGCACAGTGCCCGAGCGCACGCGATCGGCCAGGCGCCGGCGCAACTCTGTCCGGCCTTCGCGCTCGGCGCGTATCGCCGCCAGCTTGGCGTCGGCTCCGAGCACGACCAGCTCCCCCAGCTCGACGCGGTCGCTGCCGAGCTCACCGCGCAGCTCGTCGAGCGCGGCCTGGACGGGCGGAGTCTCGGTGATCGCGTGTCGGCGACGTTTGGTCGGCATAGCGTGAGTGTAACACTAGTGCCACACCACTAGCAAGCGCAACTTATGAGCGAGAATGCCGCCGATGCCTGACGAGCTGCCGATCCTGCTCTTCGCCACGCCGGCCGAGCTCGAGGCCTGGCTGGAGGAGAGCCACGCCGAGTCCCCGGGGCTCTGGCTGAAGAGCGCCAAGAAGGGGACCGAGCCGCCGAGTGTCACCTATGCCGAGGCACTGGAGCTGGCGCTCTGCTTCGGCTGGATCGACAGCCAGAAGCGCGGCCTCGACGAGCGCCACTTCCTGCAGCGGTTCACGCCGCGCCGTCCCTGCGGCCGCTGGTCGAAGATCAACCGCGAGAAGGCGGAAGCACTGCTCGCAGCCGGCGCGATGCGACCGGCGGGGCTGGCCGAGGTCGAAGCGGCCAAAGCCGATGGTCGCTGGGAGGCCGCCTACGAGGGCCAGCTCGCGGCGGAGGTGCCGGGCGACCTGCGACGCGAGCTCGACGCCAATCCCGCCGCGGCCGAGTTCTTCGCCGACCTCGACAGTGCCAACCGCTACGCGATCGTCTACCGCCTCGGCGACGCGAAGAAGCCGGAAACGTGCGAGCGGCGGCTGCGCAAGTTCGTCGCCATGCTCGAGCGCGGCGAGAAGATCCACCCCTGATCCAGGCGCTTGCGGACGGCCGCGGCGAAGACCGAGGAGCGTCTACGGCGATCGCGCCTACCATTCGCGAAAGTCCCGGCACGAGCTTGTTAGGACGTTGAGGGCGGCTCTCGGCCTATGGATTGCCCCACTCCTCCAGAATCCGCTCCACCTCGGCGCGGACCAGAAGCCGGGCTTCTGCCCTATCCGCGCCCGACATGAGCAGCTCGTCGTAGCCCGTGTCGCGGTGGCGAACCGAGGCGGCAACGGCGAGCCTGAGCGCTCCGGGGTCGAAGGCCCGGCCGGCGGCGCTGCGCCCGCGCTTCCTCCTCGACCAGGATGCCCTGACGCTCGTAGCGCTTCCGCGCCCGGCTGAAGCGGACGACCACGGCTGAGAGGCCGCTCGCCTTCCTCGCCCGCCGGGTCAGGGCCGCATCGCCGGCCAGCAGGAAGACAAGGTGATCCATGTCGGTACAGCTCAGGCACAGCGGTCCTTTGTCGTCCATCGTCAGCAGGCTCCCGCCGCCGCCGCACTCGGCGCAGCTCCAGTCCTTGAGTGCCGAAACGACGACGATCTCGGGCTTCGACTGACGTTTCCGGTCGCCCTCAGCCACCCGTCCCTCAATCGACCGCCCGGGCACGTAGCGCCAGCCGCAGTGCCTCGCGGCCTACCGGCGTCACCGTCAGCTCGCCTCGGGAGATGTGCGTCTCGCGGTCGTATTCGTGTTCGTACGTCAGCAACTCCAGCGCCTCGGCCAGCCGGATCGCGTTCCAGGCGTAGACGTGCACGTCGCGAACGTCCGGCGGCTCCCCGGCGGCGTTCCAGCCATCGGCCACGATCGCAGCGTGAACGCGTGCGAGGAACTCGTCGCGGTCGACGACCGGCCCGCCGTCGAGCAGCGCGGCGGCGGCAAGCTCCTGCACGGCGCCGGCAAAGCCGTCCGGCACGAGGAGATGGGGGGCGATAGCTGCGCGGAGAGCCACCGGATCGCGCAGCAGCGAGCGGCCGCGCTTGGTCGTCGCCAGCGTGCGGCCGGTCTTGCGCAGCAGCCTCATGCGCCGCGCCAGGTCGTGCACTTCGCACAGCCCTGTTACTTCGTCTTCGCGGTGCGGCGGCCCCATCTCCATGCGCCACCAGGCCGGAAAGCGCTCAACGGACGCACGCACCAGGGCCCGATTGAGTGCCCCGGTCTGGGTCAGGCCGATGCCCTCCTCGCCTTCCGCGAGCAACCAGACCAGCGTCCTCAATGGATCGCCTGCACCCGGTGGCGGTTCCGGCGCTGCGAGCGCCCGCAGCATCGGCACGACCGGAGCGACGAACTCCCGACGCGCCCCTCCGCCATCCCGTGCCCAGCTCTCGAGCCGCTCCTCGACGATGACGTCACGCGGCACCCGGCCATCCAGCTCCGGCTGAGCCCGATGCAGGAACTCGGTCACGAGCGCCGCCTGTCGCCGCTCGAACCCTCGCGCGGCCGGATCGACTCCTTCCCCCTCAATCCACTGCTCCAGCTCGCGCGCCACCCGATCGCGCAATCGCTCAACCGTGTCCGGCTCTTCAACCTCCCACACCTTCAGCATCGCCATCGTCTGCTCGGAGGTGCAGATCTCCGCGTAGGCCGTCGCGCCGTCGCCGGCGAGTTCCAGAAAGCGCCCGAGTCGCTCCGCCACCGCCCGCTTCACCTCAAGTGAGGCGAGCAGCTTGCAGGGAAGCTGGTACCAGAGGTACAGCTGCAGGTCGTAGCGGCTGATCTCGACCGGCGCCTCCTCGTCCTCCCGACCGGCGATCAGCTCAAGCGCTCCTTCGACGTCCCCAGGCGCCTCCAAGTCGTGCTCGCCCAGCAGCGCGAGCGCCCGCTCGACCGACGTAGAGGACAGATCTACCGGCACGCACCCAGTCTGCCGGAATCGACAGCGAAAGTTGGTCCGTCCCCGTCCCTATGGTGACGGCGATGACACGCGTGAGCCGCAATGCGCCGTGTCCCTGCGGAAGCGGCAAGAAGTACAAGCTCTGCTGCCTGCCCGCCGAGGCTGACGGGATTCGCGACAAGGCCACGCTTCAGGAAGTCGAGACGATCGACGCCACCGGGCGCGGTTGCGACTGGCGAATCCTCGAACGGGTGGGACCCGAGGGAACCGCAAGCGGCCAGCTGGTGGAGCATCTCTGCAACGGAGAGCGGTTTGAGGTTCAGGCGCCCGACGGCTGGCTGATGGACGGCAAGCGGGTCTCGATGTACCTCGCGCTCGAGGCGCTGCCACCGCCGCTTTACGAGTGGGCGATCCAGCAGTCCCTCGACGGAGTCAGCGGCGAGGATGTGACGCCGTTCGGCCTCGACGTCGCTCGCGTTCTCCTTCTGGCGGGCACCGTCGTGGACCTCGTCGGCGATCTCCGCAAGCCGCGACGCAAGCTGAAGCGAATCCTCTCCACTCGTAGGCAAGAAGCAGCGTAAGTCTTCGTCACACGGCCACCGGATCGATCCGCGCGTTGAGGCGCAGGTTCCAATGCGCCCTCCACTTCGGTCTCGAAGGCTGACAACGATCTCACGCAAGCGCCCACGCTATGGGCGTTCGCGAGAGATTCTTGTCGCCGCCTGATTCCGCGCGCCAGGCCCAGGCACTCGACGCCAGGAGTGCCCGAAACGCCGACAATCCCCGCTAATCGCCGCGTATCCGCGCCGATGGCGACTCTCGCGGCCGTCCTCGAATCCCCTGCTAATCCGCACCTTCCAACGCCGAAACACCGGCCAGAGCCGAGTCATCGCACCCAGGAGGTCGGCGGTTCGAATTCGCCTAGCTCCACCAAGATGGCTCACTCGAACCGCTGCGGGCTTCGGGACCTGCCTGGATCCGTCCGGTCAGTCTTAGGCGGCTTGAGCCTTTGCCCGCTCGATCGCCTCGGCGTAGATGCCGTGGCGGGTGCTCGGCGGAGGGGCGATGGCGATTCCGTACGCCTCTCTCATCGCCGTTGCGAGGGCTTGCTTGAAGGTTCGGCCGTGCCAGGCGCGGGGCTCGGCGGAGCGGCCTACGTGGAGATGGACCAGCTCATGGAGGAGCGTCTCCTGGATGTCGCCGGGGCGGATTCCGGGGTAGGCGGTGACCGAGAGGCGGAACTCGGCGGGGACGGCGAAGCCGAGGCGGTTTGGGCGCTTGCGGGCCCGCCGCACCTTGAACGCGGGTTTCCGCATCGCGAGCGGACCGTCGGCGAAGACCGGCAGGGCCCGCAGGCGTTCGAGCTCCTGGTCGAGCGCCACCCCCGCGACCAGGTAGTAGGAGCGATCGCGGCGCAACGGATCAGCCGGCGGCAGAATTCACGAAGGGTCTGAGATCCAGCGCGCCTCGACGCCGAGGTGGTCGCCGAGGCGCTCGAGGTGCTGGTCGAAGTGCAGGATGCCGATGCCCGCGTCCTGCGCGGCGGCGGCTACCGTCAGATCGGTGAGGGGGAAACGATGGGCTCCGTGCGAACCCGCCGCCGCCAGCTCGCGCATCGTCGCCAAAGCTGCCCGCTGCACGCCGCGATCCACTGGAATCTCACGAAGGCCGTCCAGCGTGCGCTCGACGGCGGCGATCCCCTCGGGCCCCCGTGCATCGACCATGAGCTCGTAGCGCACCGGCCGGCACCAGCAGATATCGCCGCGCTCGGTCGCGTCCAGCAGTAAATCGCGCGCCCGGGTGTCCCGGCGAGCCTGCATCCAGGCGGAGGTATCCGCCAGCACCGGGCCGGCCCCGTCCCAAAGCCGGAAGGGCATCAGGCCGCAGGCGGCGCGTTCAAGCGATCGACCGCTTCGAGGTCTAGGTCGAACTGCTCGGCATCCATCGCCTCAAACAGGGCCTCGGCGGCGACACGCCGGTTGCGGCCGGCCTCCAACTCGGCCTCCGCCCCCTCGACGGCGAGGCGGCGGAGCAGCGTCGCATCGGCCTCGTGGGTGCCGGTGGCGGCGCGAACCCGCGCCAGCGCCTCACCCAGTTCAGGGTCGGCGGTGACGGCGATTCGAGGGTGCTTGGAAGGCATGCCCAATACAGTGTAGCTCGCAGGGGTGACTCCAAGGTCGAAGGCTGACCAAGCGCCAAATCCCGCCTGTGGCGCACTCCGCGCAGCTCCATTCCCTGAGAGCCGAGGCGACGAGCCCGAACCTTGAATCGCCTTTCCGTCCCTCGCCTGCCATCGCGGCCTCTCAGCCGACCGCCCGGGAGCGCAGGGCTTCCCGATCGGCGACGTCGCAGAGGGCGGCTCCCGACGGACGAAATAGAACATTTTGTGCTGATCCATCCTTGAGGCACTCGTCGCCAAGAGTGCCCGAAACGTCGATAATCGCACCGAATCGGCGCGGTGATCGACTAGGGCGAGCAGAACGGCCGCCTGACCACTCGCCAGGCACGCGGGCTGCGTCGCGAGCTGGAGATCTGTCGCCGCAATTGCAGAAGAATCAACCGCGCCCGGTAGAATTGATGCCGTGATCGATCGCGCTCAGATCGTTGCCAGCGTCGCCGGCTCGCTGCGCTTGGAGGGCCTCGAGCCCACTGGCCCGGTTCGCGAACTCGCCGATCTCTGGGTCCGTGGATATGCCTCGGACGCAGATCTGCACGAGGCGGAGCGTCGCCTCCTTGCGGGAGAACCACTTGAGGGCTTGCTCGCTTCCGCAGCGACGAACGGCGCGTCGCGGCACGTGTGACCGACGATCCGTACGTCTACCCGGGCACCAACGTCCTGCGCAACAGCCGGGGAATCCGCGATGGCGATGAGCTTGAGAAGTTCGAGACGCGCCTCACGTTCCGCCGCGGCTTACCGGTAAGGTCCGGATCGGGTGTTCTTCTAGCTGGGAGGAAACTTAAAAAGTTGCAAAATGCAACTCTTTAATCACCCAAGGTGCTAAGATGCTAGCGCTTGTTCAGTTGCAAAATGCAACTTTCAAAGCCACATCATGCCCGGACGGAACTACAGCAGACTCGCGACGATCGCTGCTGACCAGCAGGGTCTGGTCACCGCCGCCGATGCCCGGGAGGCAAGCATCGACCCCCATCGCCTGGTCGACATGGAGCGCAGGGGGACGATCGAGCGCGTTGCTCGGGGCCTCTATCGCTTCCCGCTCCTCGGGCCGAATCCGGAGCTCGGCCAGCTGGCTGAGGCGACGTTGTGGGCGGACCGAAGGGGGACCCTCTCCCACGACACGGCCCTCGATCTGCACGAACTATGCGACATCAACCCTGCCCAGATCCACATCTCCATCCCAACCGCATACAGGCTTCAGAAGCCGGTGCCGAAGCTCTACCGAATCCATCGAGGCGATCTCGAAAAGGGCGAGCGGACTCTCTACGAAGGCATCCCGATCGTCACGCCCTATCGCGCGATCGCCGAGGGGATCGAGACCGGCGTCCGAGCGGATCTGTTGCACCAGGCGATCGACACGGCTCGGCGCCGCGGGCAGGTGCGCGGCCCACAGCTGACGCGCCTCCGCAAGATGCTCGCCGCCAGGGGCCGGCGGTGAGCTTCCCGAAGCAAAAGAAGCCGCGAAGCTGGCGGATCCTGCAGGACTGGATTCGCCATTACGCCGATCAGGAGGAGCTGCCGCAGTCCCGTGTTCGCCGCGCCGTGTCGTTCATGCTCGTCGCCCTTCCGCAATACCTTCCGCGTCAACGTCATCATCGACTTCAAGGGCAAACGCTGGGGCAAAGTCCAGTTCGAGGTCGCCCCAGTAGAGGTTGAGGGCGTCCTCGACATCGATCGGGTCGAGCCGTTCGACATCGGCCAGTTTGGCCTTGAGTCCCCAGGCCAGATCAGCGTCGTCGGGCTGCCGTATCTCATCGCCCAGAAGCTCCACGCTTGCACCGAGGTATTCGACGGTGAAGAGAACGAGCGGGTGCATGATCTGATGGACCTGCTCCTGGCCCGCGATCTGCTTGAGCCGCAAGGCTTCGCGAGGACTCGCGAAGCCTGCCGGGCGATCTTTGCCAGTCGCGCCAAGCAGACCTGGCCACCGGAGTTGACCGTCTACCCGAGCTGGGCTGAGACCTACGAGGCCATCGCCGAGGAGGAGGGCTTCCCGATCGGCGACGTCGCAGAGGCCGCCTCGCGAGTCCGCGGTTTCATCGAGGAGATCGACGCCGCCCACGGAGGCTAGCCGGCCCTAACGTATTAGGGGAGAAACGTTAGGGTCGCTCTACGACCCTAACGCCGGCTTGGGGGTCTGGGAAGGTGAGGACGCGAGGCCAGCCAAAGAGGTTCGGGCTCCAGAATGCCATCGGCGTGCCGATAAGCCCTCGATGTCGGAGGAGCTCGATTTCGATCCTGGCACTCCGGGCGCGAGCGGGCGGCGGGAGTACGAACGGCGGCGGGCGAAGCGCGAAAGGCAGACGCGCGAGCGCCATCCGCACATCGGCGGTGCGCTGCTGAAGCTTCGGGGCGAGCCACAGCATGAGCGGGCCTGGGCGACCGGAGCTGCGGGCGAGGAGGAACTTGCGGCTTCGCTGGCCCGCCGCTGTCCGGATGTCATCGTGCTCCACGATCGCCTTTGGCTCCCCGGCACGCGAGCGAACATCGACCACGTGGCAATCGCGCCGTCCGGCGTCTACGTCATCGACGCGAAGCGCTACAAGGGGAAGGTCGAAGTCCGCAGCAAGCCGTTCTTCGGGGGGGCGAAGCTGATGATCCGCGGTCGCGACCAGACGAAGCTGATCCACGGGCTGGGCCGGCAGCGGGACGCCGTGCGCGCAGCGGTCGCGACAGTTGTGCCCGCGATCCAAGTTCAGGCCTGCCTCTGCTTCGTCGGCGGCAACGCCGACATGCCGCTGCTTCGAAAGCTCAGCATCGACGGCTATCCGCTGCTCTACCCGCGACGGCTGGCGAGGTGGCTGAACCGGCCGGGCGAGCTGGGCGATGAGGAGATGCGAGCGATCGCCGCGGCGCTGGCCCGGGCGCTGCCGCCCGCCTGACTCGGCCCGCGGTTCCCAGCCTCCTTCCGACACCGCGGCGCCGCAGGGTTCAATATCGACACGATGAAGGACATGCCCTCCTCGTTCGGCTTCACGCGAACCGGCCTCGCCAAACGCCTCGCCGCGCTCGCGGCCTGCGCCGCCACCTGGGCGCTGCTCTGCGCTCCGGCGGCGGCGGCTTCGCCTTGGACCGTCACCGAACTTGGGCTCGGCGGGGAAGAAACTCTGTTTGGGATGTCGTGTCAGGGCAGTGGGTTCTGCGTCGGGGTCGGGCAGGAAGGGGTGGTCGTGACCTCGGCCGCTCCGACCGGCGGCGCGGGGGCCTGGTCGATCTCCCACGTCCCCCTCGCCGAAAACCTGAAGGGCAACCTGCGTGGCGTCGCCTGCCCCTCGGCTTCGCTCTGCGTCGCCGTCAACTACAGCGGCGGCGTCTACACGACGACTGAACCTGGGGCCGGGGGCTCCGCCTGGAAGCCGACTCGGATCCCGAAAGCGAAGTCGCTGTTCGGCATCTCCTGCGTGTCGGCCTCCGATTGCGTCGTGGTCGGCTACGAAGGCCAGGTCATCACCTCCAGCAACCCGACCGGGGGCGCGAGCGCCTGGACGACCACGCGCCTCGACGAACCGCTCACCCTCCACGCCGTCTACTGCTCGGGCGGCTCGTTCTGCGTGGCCGGCGACACGGCCGGGGACCTGGTCAGCTCGACCGCCCCCGCCGGCGGATCCTCGGCCTGGAGCATCGCGACCCAGCCCGGAGGCTCCAGCCCGGTCCTCGGCGTCGCCTGCGCCGCGACCTCGCTCTGCGTCGGCGCCAACGCCGGCGTCGTCCTCTCCTCGCTCGCCCCGACCGCGATCCCGGTCGCCTGGGCGGCCGCCGCGCTGCCGACGCGCTTCCAGGTGCTCGCCGCCTCCTGCCCGACGACGACGCTCTGCGTGCTCAGCACCAACAACGGCGAAGTCACCGTCTCGACCAACCCCGGCGGCGGCTCGGCCTTCTGGCTCAACGAACGGCTGATCCCGGGCCTGACCAACGCGCTCTTCGGCCTCTCCTGCCCCTCCGAATCGCTCTGCGTCGCCGGCGGCAAGTTCGGTCAGCTCCTCACCTCGACCGCCCCCGCCGCGACCGGGACCTCCGTCGCGCCTCCCGCGCCCCCGCCGCCGCCGGGGACCAGGCTGGTCGGGCATCGCCGCCGCACGATCCGGATCGGCGCCCGCCGCCGCGCCGTCACGGTCGGCTTCCGCTTCGCCGCGACCGGCGTCGCCACCGCCTTCCGCTGCGGGCTCGGCAGCCGTCCCGCGACCCCCTGCCGCTCGCCGAGGCGCTACCGCGTCGGCATCGGCCGCCACGTCTTCCGGGTCCGCGCGATCGGGCCGGGCGGCGCCGACCCCACCCCCGCGTTCTTCCGCTTCCAGGTCCTGCGCAGAGGCCGGGCCCGCTAGAGCTTGCGGACCTTGACGGCGGTGCCGTAGGCGCAGATCTCGGTCCAGGTGGTGCCCAGCTCGGAGGTGTCGAAGCGGAAGGCGAGGATCGCGTCGGCCCCCTTGGACCCAGCCTCCTCGACGACCCGTTCGGTCGCGTGCTCGCGGCCTTCGGCGAGCATCTTCGTCATCCCCTTCAGCTCGCCGCCGGCCAGCGACTTCAGCGAGGCGCCGATCTGCGAGCCGAGGTTGCGCGAGCGCACCGTCAGCCCGAACACCTCCCCCAGGACCTCTTCGATCTCATACCCCGGGAGGTCGTTCATCGTCGAGATGATCACGGCGGGCAGCATACCCGCCGGGTCAGGGCCGCAGCAGGGAGACGGTCGAGTCGCCCGAGGAGGCCGCGTACAGCAGGTTGCCGGGGGCGGGGATCAGGGCGGTGGTCTTGTAGAAGCCGCTGTTGACGCCGTTCGGCGTCGCCCTGGGAAGCCGCTGGCAGGGGCCGGTGCGGGGCCTGCTCAGGTTGAGGTTGCCGGTCGCGCAGCCGCGGAAGGCGAGGGCGCCGGACTCGGGGTCGCGGTTGAACTCGGCGATGCCGTCGATGGTGCGGATCGGGGCGATCAGGGTCTTGGCGCCGGTCAGGAGCGGCGTGCGGGCGCCGGTCAGCAGGGTGGCGTGGTGGGTCCCCTTGGTCCGGTGCGAAGTCGCCGGGACCCGGGCGCAGCGGCGGCGGTTTTCGCCGTTGCTGCTGATGCAACTCGCCGCCTCGAGGGCGCCGCCGGCGCGGTTGCGCTTCAGCGCGACGATCGTCCCGTAGGTCGAGCTGACGTAGAGGAAGCGGCCGTCGGCGGTCCCGGTCATGCCCCCGGGGTTCGAGAGGGCGGCGATCGCCCCGTCGGGGTGACGACCACGGCTGCAGGGTTGGCGGTCGTCGCGGGCGCTGACGCAGCCGGCGAAGCGCAACGCGGCCGGGCCGCCGAGGGCGAAGGCGTTGACGGTTCCGGCCCGGGCCGCCGCCCCGTACAGGTACCTGCCGTCGGGCGAGAGGAACGGCGCGCCGATGCCTTCGAGGATGTTGTGGGCGCCGGGGATGTGGACGCAGCCGCCGACCCGCGTGTTGCTGCTGAGGCAGCCGGCGAACGAGAGCGCGCCGCTCGCCGGGTCGCGGTCGAACGCGGTGACGCTGCCGTCCCCCGCCGCGGTCACGTAGACGCGGCCGCCGTCGGAGTCGATCGCGATGCCGCTCGGTTCGTAGAGGCCCGACCCGTAGCCCTGCCGGGTCGCACCCGGCAGCGGCGAGCAGGCCGGCGGGCCGGAGGGCCCCGCTCCGAGGTCGCCGGTGAGGCAGCCCTGGTAGGTGAGCGCGCCGGTGAGGGGATCGCGGGCGAAGCGGGCGACGACGGAGGCGTGGAAGTTGCCGCTGACGACGTAGAGCGAGCGCCCGTCGGGGCTGGCGGCCGCCGCGGTCGGGTAGGAGATCGGGGCCTCCGCCGAGTTGGCCGTCGCTCCCGGGAGATGGGTGCAGGCGTCGAGGAAGCTGTCGCCGGTGACGCAGGCGAGGAAGGACAGGGCGCGCGAGGGCCCGAACGCGAGCTGCGCCAGGCTGCCGCCGCGGCTGCCGACGGCGTAGAGCGAGGTCCGGCTCCCCCCCGCCCCCGCCAGCGCCGTCACTTCGTCGAGCCCCGAGAACTCCGAGCCTTCGTAGCCCGCGCCGGGGACCGTCGGGCAGCCGCGCCCGGCGGCGACCCGGCTGTTGCCGGTGATGCAGGAGAGCACGGCGACATGGAGGCTGCGGCCGGAGGAGGGCGGCCCGCCCGCCCCGCGCGCCGCGGGGGCAAGCAGAAGCGCCAGGGCAACGGCCATCGGCGCAACGCGGCGGGCAGCGAAGGGGGCGCGCTTGCGTAGTCTCAGACTCCGAGGCACACGAGAACTCTAAGCGGTGCTCGCGATGTCGTGACGGCGCTTAGGCTGGGCTCCTGGGGAGCAGGCGCTCGTCCGACTCCGCGGTCTCGGCGAGGATCTTCATCACTTCCGCGTTGTCTTCGACGATCGAGCCGTAGAAGCGCTCGACCGGACCGCGCTTGGGCTTGCGGCTCACGAGCTTCGCGAGGCCGGCCTTTTTGAGGACGCGGACGTGATAGCTGACCGTGGCGATGTTTTTCGGCACCTGGTCCGCCAGGCCTTGCGGTGTGCGCAAGTCCTCGGACTCGATCAGGCAGCGAAGCAGCTGGCGTCGCATAACGTGTTTGAGCACCGGGAGAATGCCCCCGAGCGGTTGGTCTGCCATTTTGGTCGGACTCCTCGTGGTGACGGCTAAGGTTGAGTTGCGAAGTTCGAAATCGTAGACACCAGTCTCAAGAAGTCTGCGTGGTTCTTCACGTCAACTTTTCAAACCAAAGGCGCCGACTAACGGAGATCCTGCAAGCAACGGCCCTGCGACGGAGGATGGCCGGGACCGCTCGCACATAGCCGCGGGCCCGGCCTGCCTGTCTGGCTACCCTAGGCGGCCTTCGTGATCATGAGAGCCGGCAGGGCGGCCTCGCTCGTCGCGAGCTTCATCTCTTCACCCCCTTCCAACACGCTGGTACGCCGCTTGGTCTTCTCCGACCAAGCCCGGCGTCAGGGAGTACAGAGAGATCTCAGACAGTTCCTTTACAGGAATCGCTTAGACTCCAAGTAACCGTTCTGGCAAATCAGCAAAGCACGGAGGAACCGACATGTTCGAATCGAGTGCCGGCAGCACCTCGAAGCTGCCGTTCATATTGCGGATGTCCAAACTCTTCGCCGACCCGCTGCGCATCAAGATTTTGGGCGAGCTCTCGATGAGGGACATGAGTCCGAAACAGTTCTTCGAGGAGTTCGGCGGCGGCTCGCTGTCGAGGGTCGCCCGTCACTTCAAAGCGCTCGCCGAGTACGACTGGCTCGAGCTGGTCGACGAAAAGTCAGGCGGGGCGCGGCGGGGCGCGGTCGAGCACTTCTACCGTGCGACCGGCCCCGGAGTATTCGACGAAAGCAACTGGGCAGACCTGCCCGAGACCTTGAAGGAAATGATGACCTGGCAGGTCTTCGCGACCTATTCAGAACGCTTCAAGGAGGCGATGGAGGCCGGGACGATCGACGCGCGCGACGAGCGGCACCTCACCTGGTCCCCCGCGCTCTACGACCAGCTCGGCTGGGAGAGGATCCTCGCCAAAACCATGGCGCTCTACGAATTCATCTCAGAGGAGCAGGAGGAGGCGAAACTGCGGATGGCCAAGTCGGGCGAGGAGCCGATTCCGGTGATCGTCGCCCTCTCGGTCTTCGAGACGCCGAAGAGCTCGGACCGGCCGAAGGCCCCCTGAGGCATGCGGTCAGTAAGGCGGGCGGAGGTCGCGAAACATCGGAAAGTGCTTGAGATTGCGCGTCGCCACGGTCGCACCTAGCTGCTCTGCCGTCGCGGCGATCGCCAGGTCGGCGACGCCGATGCCGGGGTGGCTGCGTCTCCAGCGGCGCCCGAGCTCTCCGGCGCGGCGCGCCACGGCCGCTGTCACCGGAGCCCAATCGATCAGTGCGAACAGCTTCTCTGCAGTTTTTCGCTCTGCTGACCGCAGGCCCTGAATCACCTCGATCCGGCTGATCTCCGAGCAGGAGGGGCGATCGTCGAGACCGGCGAGGTACTCGGTCGCCGGTGTCGCGGCACGGAGATGGTCAATCAGCACACTGGTGTCGAGAACGACCCTCAAGGCTCGAAACCGGAAAGACGCTCGGCGTCGCCGCGTCGAAGGCTCTCGACGTACTCGGCCCCCTCTTCGAGGTGGGATGCGATGCCGGAGGTGGCCTGCAGCGCCTTCTTCCACTGCACCTGCCACGCCGCGGCGTCTCGCTCGTCCTGTGTCAGGTATTCGTTGACGGCACGGCGAATCACCGTCGAGCGAGTGGCGCCCTCCGCGGCAGCGCGCTCATCGAGGCGAGTCGCCTGCTCGTCGTCGAGATAGATCTGGGTGCGGCGCATGATGTATAAGCATACATTGCCAGGCGAGTATCGCCTCGGCACCGCTAAGCGCCGACGGTGACCAGGGTGCCGATCGGCGTGTAGGGGAAGACTTCGGCCGCCTCTTCGAGTGGCATCTCGACGCAGCCGAGGCTCTGCGGGGTGCCGAAGGAGGCGCGATCGAAGGCGTGCAGGGCGTCGCCGCCGTTGAAGTAGCTGACCCACATGATCCCCGGGTCTTCGTAGTGGGAGCCGTCGGGGTTTTCGCCGCTCATCGTCGTTTCTTCGAGGTGCTCGAACACCGGGAAGGTGCCGGTTTCGGTTTCGGCGCCGGGGATGCCGGTGTTGGCGGCGCCGCTGAGGACCTGGTGGCCGTTGTGCCAGAGGGTCACCGTCTCCGGCAGCGTCTCGCTGACGTAGACGTAGCTGTAACCGGGCACGGGCTTGCGCTTGCCGGCGATCGCGTCTTCCATCAGCCGCTTCCAGACTTCCGGCCCGGCGACGCCGTCGGTTTCCATTTCGTGTTCGTCCTCGAAGCTCATCAGCGCGCCCTGGGTGATCGCGCCGGCCTGCCCCGGCGACCACTCTTCGCGCAGGCTCGCCGGCGTGTTCGGATAGCGCCAGGAGAACCTGCCGCGCGGGGGCTGGATGGCGGCGCGCACCTGCGCTTCGGGCGTCTTCGCGACCGCCGCCCCGGCCGGCTTCCACTCGACCGGCATGTAGCCGGCCTGGGCGAGCAGCTGCTGGAGGCGCAGGGTCGAGCCCTGCGGCACCGTCCACTCGACCTCGCTCGCGCGCTTGGTCGAGCCGTCGGCCTGGATCAGCTCGACCGGCTTCGGCAGCTTCGCCGTCAGCTTCGAGTTGAAGCCGACGCCGTAGCCGCTGGGGCGGAAGAGCAGCGTGTGGCTGTCGGCCCGGCGCCAGCTTCCCGGCACTTCCGGCGTCAGCTTCGGCCGTGCCGAGCCGAGCACCTTGGCTACCGGCTTGGAGAAGGTAAGGCGCAGCGGCGTCGAGGGCGATACGTCGGCGCCCGGGGCGGGACCGGCGGCGAGGACCGGCGAACGGCTCGCCGGGAACCAGGTGACGCTCTGGAAGGATCCGAGCCGCTCCCAGGAGCGGGGGGCGGCGGCGACGACTACCGAACCCGCCGCGTGGCCGGAGCCGAGGGCGACCGAGCTGCGGGGCCGGGCGAAGCTGCGCCGGCTCAGCTCGCCGGGCTGCCCGAAGGCGACCTGACGCACCGACCGGTCGAAGGAGACCCGCGGCGTGCCGCTCTTGCCGACGGTCAGCCAGCGGGCCTTGACGTGCGCTTCGGGCGCTCGCAGCGTCAGCCGCTCGCGGTGTTCGCTGCCGGCCAGCCAACCGATCCAGCCGGGACGGCGAACGACCACTTCGACCGAGACCGGCGTGCCGGGCTCGAGCCGCCGCTTCGGCACCAGCCGGCCGTCGTGGAAGGAGACCGGAATCGGCTTTCCGTTCGGCCCCTTGGCGCTGACCCGCTCGACCGTGCCGCCGAACGCCTGCACGTCGACCCGGGCGAGCGCCGAGGAGTCGGCTTCGACGCCGGCGCCGGCGAGCGCGAACGCGGCGGCGGCGAAGGCGACGAGGAGGACGGCGAGCGCGGCCAGGGCGCCGACGAGCACACGGGTTGGACGCTTTCCCCGGATCACACAAGAGAGGATAGGCAGGTGCGCTACGGATCTTCGGGATTCGGCGGAGCTTGCAGCAGAGCGAGCGGATCGACGTCGATGCACGCGGCGATCCGCTCCACGCTCTTCAGGGTCAGGTTGCGCTCGCCGCGCTCGATGCCGCCCATGTATGTGCGATGGACGTCGAGGACGTCGGCGAAGGCCTCCTGACTGAGTCCACGAGTTTTTCTATATGCCCGCAGGTTGCGACCGACGGAGCGTTGGAGATCGCCTTCCACAGCAAAGAAAGGTCCCTCTCCGCTACTTGACGGTCTACATACCTATAAGTAGTATCGCCGCGCGGATTGAAAAGTATCGTTGAGTGTTTAGAGATCTACAAACTATCGTGTGTATGGGACGCGACGAAAGCAAGTCTGCAATTGCGGCGACACGGATGGAGTCGTCACGCCGCCTCTACACCGCCTTGAACAGCGGTGATATCGACGCCGCCCTCGCCCTGATGTGCCCCGACGTGGACTGGGCCAACGCGGTGCAGGGAGGTCGCGAGCACGGACACGCGGCGGTCCGTCGCCACTGGGAGCAGGTCTCGGAGATGTTCGCCTTCCGCCTGATGCCGCTGCAGATGCAGACGGACCGGAAGGGTCGCGTCGTCGTCGACGCCCACCAGGCGATCCGCGACGCCGCCGGCAAGCCGCTCGCCCACCAGCGGGTGCGGCACGTCTTCACCTTTCGCGATGACCTGATCCGGCGAATGGACATCCACGAGCCGCCGCCCGGGGCGCCCCCGATGGGGAGGCTCAGTAGCGGTAGTGGTCCGGCTTGAACGGCCCCTCGACCGGGATGCCGAGGTAGGCGGCCTGGTCGGCGCTCAGCTCGGTCAGGTGGACGCCGAGCGCCTCGAGATGGAGGCGCGCGACCTTCTCGTCGAGGTGCTTGGGCAGGACGTAGACCTGCTTGGCCCCGTACTGCTCGCGCTTGCCGAACAGCTCGATCTGGGCGATCACCTGGTTGGTGAAGGAGTTCGACATGACGAAGCTCGGGTGCCCGGTCGCGTTGCCGAGGTTGAGCAGGCGGCCCTCGGAGAGGAGGACGATCGAGTGACCGTCGGGGAAGCGCCACTCGTCGACCTGCGGCTTGATGTTGACCCGCTCGACGCCGGCGTAGCCTTCGAGGCCGGCGACGTCGATCTCGTTGTCGAAGTGGCCGATGTTGCCGACGATCGCGTTGTGCTTCATCCGCGCCATGTGGGCGGCGGTGACGATGTCCTTGTTGCCCGTCGCGGTGACGAAGATGTCGGCGGTCTCGACCACGTCCTCGAGCGTTTTCACCTCGTAGCCCTCCATCGCCGCTTGCAGGGCGCAGATCGGGTCGATCTCGGTGACGATCACGCGGGCGCCCTGGCCGCGCAGCGAGGAGGCGCAGCCCTTGCCGACGTCGCCGTAGCCGCAGATCACCGCGACCTTGCCGCCGATCATCACGTCGGTGGCGCGGTTGATCCCGTCGACCAGCGAGTGGCGGCAGCCGTAGAGGTTGTCGAACTTCGACTTGGTGACCGAGTCGTTGACATTGATCGCCGGGAACAGCAGCTCGCCGGTCTCGGCCAGCTGGTAGAGCCGGTGGACGCCGGTCGTCGTCTCCTCGGTGACGCCCTCGATGCCCGCGGCGGCGCGGGTCCAGCGCTGCGGGTCCGCCTCGAGCCCGCGCTGCAGGGTCTCGAGCACGATCCGAAACTCCTCCGAGTCGGCCGAGGCCGGGTCCGGGACCGCGCCCGCCCGCTCGAACTCGACGCCCTTGTGGACGAGCAGGGTCGCGTCGCCGCCGTCGTCGAGGATCATGTTCGGGCCCTCGCCGTCGGGCCACAGCAGCGCCCGCTCGGTGCACTGCCAGTACTCCTCCAGGGTCTCGCCTTCCCAGGCGAAGACCGGCACCCCGGCGGCCGCGATCGCCGCCGCCGCGTGGTCCTGGGTCGAGAAGATGTTGCAGCTCGCCCAGCGCACCTCGGCGCCGAGCGCGGTCAGGGTCTCGATCAGCACCGCCGTCTGCACCGTCATGTGCAGCGAGCCGGTGATCCGCGCCCCCTTCAGCGGCTGCGCCGCGGCGAACTCCTCGCGGGTCTGCATCAGGCCCGGCATCTCGACCTCGGCCAGTGCGATCTCCTTGCGGCCGAACTCGGCGAGGCCGATGTCGGCCACCTTGTATTCCTGCGTGGCGGTGCTGACGGTCATCGAAGTCGGTGTCTCCCAGGTCGTTTGAGGAAGGCCAATGGTACGAACCTGCCGCTGGACTTGTCGCTACAGCCGGTGAGAGGATGACCCGATGGGATTTTTCGCCCCAGCCCCGCCGCCGTTCGAGCTCGAGCAGTGGAAGCGGCAGCCGCACCTGACCCGGCTCAAACCGCTGGTCCAGGACTGGGGCGCCAACGGCTTCGGCTCGCCCTCCTTCGTCTACCTGCTCTACGCCTTCAAGCTCGTCGTCTACGCGCTCGGCGCGGCGCTGGTCATCTCGCTGACGCCGGGGCTCGGCGGCCTCGGCAACCTCTCCGACTGGTGGACGCAGCCGATCGTCTTCGAGAAGTTCGCGCTGTGGACGCTGCTCTGGGAGATCCTCGGCCTCGGCGCCGGCTCGATGCCGCTCAGCTTCCGCTTCGTGCCGCCGATCGGCGGGCCGCTGTACTGGCTGCGGCCGGGCACGGTGCGGCTGCCGCCCTGGCCCGACCGGGTCCCGTTCACGCGGGGGACGCGACGCACCGCGCTCGACGCCGGCCTCTACGCGGCGGTCCTCGCGGTCGGTTTCTACCTGCTGTTCCGAGGCGGCGTCAACGGCGTCGGCGCCTACGCGGGGAGGCTGCCGCCGGCCGGGATCGCCGTCCTGCTCGGCCTGCTGGCGCTGCTCGGCCTGCGCGACAAGGTCTCCTTCCTCGGCGCGCGGCCGGAAATCTACGCGACGATGCTGGCGGTCGGCCTGTTTCCGGTCGAGCAGTGGATCGTCGCCTGGCAGTTCGTCTTCGTCTTCATCTGGTGGGAGGCCGCCGCCTCGAAGCTGAACCGCCACTTCCCCTTCGTCGTCTCGGTGATGGTCAGCAACGCGCCGCTGGTCGCGCCGCGCTCGATCAAGCGCAAGCTCTGGCGCGACTACCCGGAGGACATGCGGCCTTCGCGCCTCGCCGCCAGGCTGGCCCAGCTCGGCACCGTGCAGGAGTTCGGCTGGCCGCTGATCCTGCTGACGGTCGACAACGACGTCGTCCGGGCGATCGCGATCGTCGGCATGGTCCTCTTCCACCTCAACATCACCTCGATGTTCCCGCTGGCGGTGCCGCTGGAGTGGAACGTCTTCATGATCTTCGGCACGCTGTTCCTCTTCGGCCACTACGGCGACCTGCCGCTCTCGACGCTCGACAACCCGCTGCTGATCGCGATGATCGCCGTCCTCTGCGTCGGCCTGCCGCTGCTCGGCGCCCTGCGGCCGGACAAGATCTCCTTCCTGCCCGGGATGCGCTACTACGCCGGCAACTGGGCGACGACGCAGTGGCTGTTCCGCAAGGGCAGCGGCGCCGAGCGCAAGCTCGACGAGCGGATCGACAAGCCGGCGCGGCTGGTCGGCGATCAGGTGGCGCGAATCTACGACGATCCCGAGCTGGCCGAGTACCTGCTCAACAAGGGCCTGGCCTTCCGCGCGATGCACTCGCACGGGCGAGCGCTCAACGCCCTCCTCCCCCACGCGGTCGACGACGTCGAGGCCTACGACGCCCGCGAGGGCGAGCTGATCTCCAACGTCGTCAACGGCTGGAACTTCGGCGACGGCCACTTCCACGGCCGCCAGCTGCTCGAGGCGGTGCAGGAGCGCTGCGAGTTCGGGCCCGGCGAGGTGCGGGTGATCGAGCTGGAGTCCGAGGCGGCGGGCAGCGGTCGCCAGCGCTACCGCATCCACGACGCCGCAACCGGGCTGGTCGAGGAGGGCTCGATCGCCGTCGCCGACATGGTCGAGCGCCAGCCCTGGCTCGAAGAGTCGTGGGACTTCCCGATGGAGGTGACGCGGCGGCCAGAGGCCCAGCCGGTCGCGCCCGTCTCGTGAGCGAGGCGACGGTCGTCGGCTCCGGCCCCAACGGGCTGGCCTGCGCGGTGGCGCTGGCCCGTGAGGGCGTGCGGGTGACGGTGCTGGAGGCGGCGGAGACGATCGGCGGCGGCGCCCGCAGCGGCGAGCTGACCGTGCCGGGCGCAGTCCACGACCTCTGCTCGGCCGTCCACCCGATGGCCGCCGCCTCGCCCTTCTTCCGCTCTCTGGGGCTGGAGCGGCACGGGCTCGAGTGGCGCTATCCCGAGGTCGACCTGGCGCACCCGCTGGACGGCGGCCGGGCGGCGACGATGGTGCGCTCGCTCGAGGAGACGGCGGCCGGGCTGGGCGCGGACGGCGGCGCAAGCTGGCGGCGTGTGTTCGGCCCCACCGCCACCGCCTTCGAGGACCTCCGCGGCGATCTGCTGCGCCCGGTCCTGCACCTGCCCCGCCACCCACTCCGCCTGGCGCGCTTCGGGCCCGCGGCGCTCGCCCCGGCGACCCTGCTTGCTCGCCGGCTGCGCGGCCCCGAGGCGCGGGCGCTGTTCGGCGGCGTCGCCGCGCACGGCTTCAGCCCGCTGACGCAACCGCTCAGCGCCGCGGTCGGAGTGGTGATGATCGCCGCCTGCCACGACAGCGGCTGGCCGGTGGCGGCGGGGGGCTCGCAGGCGATCGCCGACGCGCTCGCCGACGCGCTGCGCGAGCACGGCGGCAGGATCGAGACCGGGGTCCGGGTCCGCTCGCTGGGCGAGCTCGGCTCCCCCGACGTCGTCGCCTTCGACCTCGCGCCCGGCGCCGTCGCCGAGATCGCCGGCGAGCGCCTGCCCGGTCGTGTCGCCCGCGCCTACCGCCGCTACAGGCACGGGCCGGCGGCGTTCAAGCTCGACCTCGCGGTCGAGGGCGGGGTGCCGTGGACGGCCGAGGCCTGCCGCCGCGCCGGCACCGTCCACGTGATCGGCTCCTTCGAGGAGCTGGTCGCCGCCGAGCGCGAGGTCAACCGCGGCCGCATGCCGGCGCGCCCGTTCGTCCTGGTCGGCCAGCAGTACCTCGCCGACCCCGGCCGCTCGGCCGGCGACGTCCACCCGGTCTGGGCCTACGCCCACGTGCCCAACGGCTACGACGGCGACGGCGAGACCGCGATCCTCGACCAGATCGAACGCTTCGCCCCCGGCCTGCGCGAGCGGATCGTCGCCCGCGCGATCCGCCCCCCCGCGCAGATCGAGGCCGAGAACGCCAACTACGTCGGCGGCGACATCGTCAACGGCGCCAACACGGTGCTGCAGACGAACTTCCGCCCCCGCTTCGCCCTCGACCCCTACAGCGCCGGCGCCCCCGGCCTCTACGTCTGCTCCGCCGCGACCCCACCGGGCGGCGGCGTCCACGGCATGGGCGGCTACAACGCCGCCCAGTCGGCGCTGCGCTACCTGCGCCGTTGAGCCTCAGCTCAGACAACGCATCCGACTTTGACCCCTCTGGAGGTGGGTCAAGGTCGGATGCGTTACTGGGGAGGCCCCCCGGCTGGCCATCGGCGAGCCGCTCGGGTAGGCTGGCGCGCCTGTGAGCCGTCGTCTGCCGATTGCCGTCTGCCTCAGCCTCTCGCTGCTGCTCGCCTTCGCCCTCCTGAGCGGCGGCGCCGCGGCCGCCGGCGAGCCGACCGCGGTCGGCTCGCCTAACTGCGGCGCGGTCACCTACGGCGGCGCCGGCACGGCCGAAGCGCTGATCGTCTCCGACCTGCCGCTGCAGGGCGACTCGCGGCAGCGCTCGCTGCAGATGAACGACGCGATCCGGCTCGTCCTCGAAGGGGCGGGCTGGAAGGCCGGCGGGCGCGGTGTCGGCTTCCAGGCCTGCGACGATTCGAGCGCCAAGACGGGGCTCTGGACGAAGGCGATCTGCAAGGCGAACGCGAGCGCCTACGCCGCCGACCCGAGCGTGCTGGCGGTGATCGGCACCTACAACTCGGGCTGCGCCGAAACGGAGATCCCGATCCTCGGCGCGGCCCCCGGCGGCGGCGTGGCGATGGTCTCGCCCGGCAACACCGCGATCTGCCTCACCCAGACGAGCCCGAGCTGCAGCGCCGGCACGCCCGGCAGCCTCTACCCGCACGGGCGCAACTACGCCCGCGTCGTCCCCAACGACGCCTACCAGGGGGCGGGCCTGGCGAGCTTTGGCAAGCAGAAGGGGATCGGCCGCGCCTTCGTCCTCTACGCCGCCAAGGACCCGACCAGCCTCGGCCAGGCGAAGACCTTCCGCGGCGCCGCCGGCAAGCTCGGCATCAAGCTCGCCGGCTTCCGCTCCTGGAATCCGAACGCCTCCTCCTATACGTCGCTGATGCGCCAGGTCGCCGCGACCAAGCCCGACGGGATCCTGCTCGCCGGCCTGACCGAGGAGAACGGCGCCCGCCTGATCAAGGACAAGGTCGCGGTCATGGGCGCGAACAGCGGCGCGGTGAAGCTGCTGGCGCCCGACGGCTTTGCGCAGCAGTCGACGATCGAACTGGCGGGCTCGGCCTCGAAGGGCATGTTCGCCAGCGTCCCCGGCCTGGTGCCGCAGGAGCTGACCGGCCCCGGCAAGAAGCTGGTCGGCGAACTGCAGCGCGAGGTCAAGGGGCCGGTCGAACTGTATGCGCCCTATGCCGGCCAGGCGGCGAGCGTGGTGCTCGACGCGATCGCCAAGGGCGGCACCCGCCCCGGCGTCGTCGTCGCCGTCCGCGCAACCAAGGTGACGAACGGCATTACCGGCAGCTTCCGCATCCTCTCCAGCGGTGATCCCAGCGTCGGCCCGATCACCGTCTCGGTCGCGCGCAAGAGCTTCGCCCCGGTGCGCGAGGTCGAGCCGGGACAGGGCCTGGTCAAGGCCGCCCGCCAGGGCTGAGCCGTCAGGACTTGTCGAGCTGCTTGGCGAGCCGGCGCACGGCTTTGCGGTTGGCGCGGCGGACGAACTCGCGGGTCATCGGCGGGATCAGCCGTTCGGCTTTCGACGCCTGATCCCAGGCCAGCTCGAAGGTGATCCGGGTGCCGCCCTGCGGCAGCCCCTCGAAGGCGTAGGTGCCGCGCGTGCGGCGCTTGCCGCCGGCGCCGACGCCCTCCTCGACGATCCGGGTCGGCTCCGACTCGACGATCTCGAACTCGGTCCAGTCCTGGGAGGCGGGCACGTTCTGCCGAGCCTCCGCCTTCGCCCCGACGCCCCGGGCGGGGCCGGTGAATTTCCAGTTGACGAACAGATGATCGAGGAAACCCTCATGGTTCGCGAGCACGTCGAGGAAGTCGTAGACCTCCCCGACCGGCTTGCGCGTAGTGGTCGACACCGTGACGGGCTTCATCCGCCAATCCTATGCTCGCTAACGTGCCGACGATGCGGAGAGCGCTCGTGCTCGCCGCGCTGCTCGGCCTGGCGCTCGCCCCTGCGGCGAGCGCGGCGGAGGCGGCGCCGGCGCAGGTGGAAATCGGCAAGGTGGGAGTGGCGACGTCGGTCGGCGGCCGCGGCGCGCTGCTGGTGCTGGTCCGCTACCCGATCCAGTTGCTCGGGCAACGGATCGAACTGCGGGCCTTCCTGCGGGTGCCCGGCGAACGGAGAGCTCGTGCCTGGACAGTTCGCACGCGAGCCGCCGGCGGGCCCCTGCGGACGCCGGACGAACGCCGCACGTTCACCTTCGTGCACCGCATCGACCTCAGCCCGCGGCTGACGCAGATGGTCGAGGGCTCGCGGGGCCGGGCCCGGGTGCGGGTCGAGGCGAGCGGCGCGCTCGACATCAACCGCGACGGGGTCGCCGAGCTCGACTCGAGCGAGGAATCGACGCAGACTCTTGTCCGTGCCGGCGACGGGCGTCTCTGCGCAACGGTCCCGCAGCTTCGGACCGGGCCCGGAAAGCCACTTGCCGTGCGGCTGCCGGCATGCGGCTCCCCGGTCCACTGGCGGATTGCATCCGACTCCGGACAGGGCACGGTGAGGATCCGCGCGGGCAAGCTCCTCTACCGCCCGCCGACTCGCTTCCGTGGAACCGAGTCGATCGAACTGAAGGGCAGGCCGCGGGGCGCCACCGGCTCGGCCGCCGGCGCCCTCACCTCCTCGGTCCAGATCAAGGTCGAGCAGGCCGGGGAACCGGTGGTGCGGGCGATCGGCGACTCGGTCACCGCCGGCTTCGGCTACTACGACGACGGCACCCCGATGCCGTTCACCAGCCTCTTCGAATGCAAGCCGGGCAAGACCTACGACGACGCCTGCTCGTCGAACTCGGCCGTGCGCGACAACGAAGGCCCGGACGTCGAATACGCCCCCGACTACGGCCTCTCCAACGACGTCTCCTGGGCTGCGCAGTGGGCAAACGTGCACGGCGTCTCCAACTACGAGAACCTCGCGGTCAGCGGCTCCGAACCCTCCGACTGGGCGCCGGGCGGCCGCCTCTACCCGACCACCAAGCAGATCGAGACCGAAGAACCCGACTACGTCCTGATGACCGTCGGCGCCAACCCGCTGCTCTCCGAAATGCTGTTCGGGGTCGAAAACATGGGCTGCGCGATCTCCTCCGACATCTTCGGCAAGTACCGCGAATGCATCGAAAGGGCATTCCGCAAAGTGGACCTGAGCGGCAACCTGAAGAGGCTCTACGCCGAGCTGGTCGACCACACCGGCGCGACGGTCTACCTGATGCAGTATCCGCTCTCGGTGCCCTCCACCGCGCTCGCCTACAGCGCCACCCAGATCGCGATGATGGACGATCTGCTGAACGGGGAAATCGCCGCGGCCGCCGCGGCGGTGAGTCCCACCCGCCTTCGCCCGATCGCTCCGCCGCACTTCGATGTCGGGATCGACCTCTCCCCCGTCTACCCCTCCACCTACTCCTGCTCGAGCTTCGGCTACCAGGTGGACGGCCAGAGCGTGCAGTCCGAACCGACCCAGGACGAGCTGCTCGTATCCCACCCGCTCTCCTTCTGCGAAGGACCGGTCGAAGGACCCCCCTGGGTGATCGACGGTGACACCGGCATCCACCCCAGCGCCGCCGGCTACGCGCAGATGGCGGCCCAGGTCCCCGCTCCGTAGCGGCGCTTTCTACTGAGGGGCGACCGGGGCTTGGGATCGAGCTAACAGCCGCAGCCGCTGCGGCAAAACACCGAGCGCATCGACGGGACATCCACGATGATCGTCGCGCCGCCGACGCCTACGTTGGATCGGTGAGCGTGCGCGCCGAACGGACCCGTCGGGGAAGGTGAGGATGCCCTCCGGCCTGCGGCCGTTGCTGCTCGCCGCACTCGGGTCCGGCGTCGCGCTGGCGGCGCTGGCCGGATGCGGTGGGGAAACCCGTCGCGCCGAGACGGAGACGGAGAGCTCGGCGGCTCCGGCGGCGACGACTCCGGCGGCCAGGGTGCCGCAACACGTCCCGGTCGCCAAGGTGACCGACCCACGACGGCGCGCCTACATAGCGCGCACCGACGGGGTCTGCCGGCGCTTCGATCCGGAGCGCCGCACGGCGCGCAAGCGAGCCGGGGAGTCCGCCGACATCCACGGCGCGGTGCGCGCCTACGAGGAAGACACCGCCCTCGGCTCGGCCGAGCTGCGGCAGATCGAAGCCGTGCCCCAGCCGCCCGGCGACGCGGCGCTGTTGCGGGCGAACGTCTTCGATCCGATCCGTCGCCAACTCGCCCTGCGGGCCAGGATCCGCGCGGCGCTCGCCATCGTCAACGTGACTCGGCTGCGGACCCTGCGAGCCGAGCTCGACAACATCAGCCGGACGCTGTCGGCGTTCGCCCGTGGCTACGGCTGGCGCTCCTGCGGGGAGGGCTGAGGCGTGGCCGAGACTCCAGCGGAGAAACCGCCCGCGCCGAAGCCCCGTCCCGCGCGTCCCGTGCGACCTCTCCCGAGTCCACTCGCGGTGATCACGGCGACTCTCGGCCTCTTCTTCGTCGTCCTCACCCTGCTGGCGATCCAGGTGCGCACCGGCCGCGACCCCGCGCTCGGACCGGGCCCTGTGATCCAGGTCGTCGGCAAGTCCGGTGCCAAGGGCACCGCCGCCCAGTCGCAGGCGACTTCGATCGTCACCCGGACCTCTCCGGCGCCGCCGCCATGAGCGCTACGACGCTGCCGCCGATGCGCCGCGCAGGCCCGCGGACGCGCGCTGCGGCGGCCCTCGTCCTGATCGGACTCGCCGCCCTCGCCTACTACGCGCTCTTCGCCGGCCCGACCACCTACAGCGTGCCGTCCCACCCGCGAGGGCCGGCGCGCAGCGCGCCGCAGCGGCCCGGCGAGGAGCCCGAGGGCGGCGGAGGCGAGCGGAGTGACTGAGCCGGACCCCGCCAACTACCCGTGGTGGCTGGCCTCGCGCTCGGCCGGAATCGTCGCCTTCGTGCTGATCGCCGCCTCGGTGACCCTCGGGCTCTTCATGGCGTCCGGGATCTACCGCCGACCGGGGCTGAAGCGCGACCTGCTCAAAGTCCACCAGCACCTGGCCCTCGCCGGCCTGACGATGATCGGCCTGCACGGGGTCCTGCTGCTCGGCGACAAGTGGCTGAAGCCGGGCATCGCCGGGATCGCCGTCCCCTTCGCGATCTCCTACCGCCCCGTCTGGGTCGGCCTCGGGATCTTCGGCGGCTATCTGGCGGCGCTGCTCGGCCCGACCTACTTCGTGCGGCGAAGGATCGGCACCCGGCGCTGGCGCCGCATCCACCAGGCGACCGTCCTCGTCTACGTCCTCGCCGTCCTCCACTCGCTCGGCGCCGGCACCGACGGCGCCGGCACCTGGTTCACCGCGCTCGTGGTCGCCAGCGCAGTGCCGATTCTGGTCCTGCTGGTGCTGCGCTACCGCCCGCGGCTCAAAGCCCGGCCGGGTGACGGGCGGCGAAGTCAACCCCTTCGGCCAGTTCCTCGTGCCAGCGGGGGCCGCTGACGCCCGGCAGGTCGTCGCGGGTGTCGAAGCGCAGGCCGGCGATCTGCATGTAGACGTGCTCGGCGTTGGCGTAGATCGTGATCCAGCGGCCGCTTCCGGGTAGCCCCCAGTCGGCGAGCTGGCCGGAGACCATCGTCACGTCGAGCATGCCGGCGCCGTGCAGCGCGAAGCCGACGGCGCCCGAGCAGTCGTAGCCCTGGCTGCTCCAGCCGAGGTGCCCGCCGCCCCAGACGTAGGGCCTGCCGTCGATCCGGTTGGCCGCGGCGATCGTCTCCTTCACCGCCGGCGGCGCGAAGGGCGGCGCCACCGCACGGCCGTCGACCAAAACCGCACCGCAGGTGGCGCTGGTTCTGACCTGACCGGGCAGCGCCGGATCGCAGCCGTTGACCCAGGGCAGCGAGGCCGACGCCGTCGCTGCGCCGGCGAGAGAGACCGCCAGCGCGACGGTCGCCGCCGCGGCGAGCGCCGTCGCCCGTGCTTTTCCTGCTCGTAGCGAGATTCCGAAAGGGTAGAGGGAACGGCGCGACCGACGGCCGGTCGCGCTCAGCTCTCAGCCAACCGGCGCAGGATCGTCGTCGCCCGCCCGAGCACCTCGCGCTCGGAGGGCGGCAGCTCCTCGATCGCCGAGACGAGCCAGCCGACCCGGTGGCGGCGGTCCTCGTTCAGCGTCGCGCGGCCCTGCTCGGTCAGCTCGACCAGCGCCCGCCGCCGGTCGTCGGGGTCGGGGCTGCGCCGGACGAGGCCGTCCGTCTCCAGGTCGCCGACCACCTGCGCCATCGACTGCGGCCGCACCCGCTCGACCGCGGCGAGGTCGCTGACGCTCTGCGGCCCCTCGCGGTCGAGCCGGCCGAGCACGGCGCCGTGCATCAGCGGGAAGCGGTGCTCGGCGCGCAGGCGGCGGACGAGCTGCCCCAGCACGACCCGCAGCTCGCTCGCCGTCCGCGTCACCTCGCTCTGCGTCGCTGTCTCGCTTTTCGCCGGCATTGCCCTCCCTGAAATAAGCTCAGTTAGCCTGCGCAGTCTACCTGTAGAATCCGGACGGATGCAGGATCGCTACAAGTGGATCGCGCTCTCGAACACGACCCTGGCGGTGCTGCTGGCGACGCTCGACGCCTCGATCACGCTGATCGCGATGCCCGACATCTTCCGCGGCATCCACCTCGACCCGCTCGTCCCCGCCAACAGCTTCTACCTGCTGTGGATGATCCTCGGCTACCTGGTCGTCTCCAGCGTGCTGATCGTCAGCCTCGGCCGGCTCGGCGACATCTACGGCCGGGTCCGCATCTACAACCTCGGCTTCGTCATCTACACCGTCGCCTCGCTGCTGCTGACGATCGACTGGATGACCGGGCAGGCGGGCGCCACCTACCTGGTCGTCTTCCGCATCGTCCAGGGGGTCGGCGGCGCCTGCCTGCTGGCCAACGCGGCGGCGATCATCACCGACGCCTTCCCGGCCAACCAGCGCGGCATGGCGCTCGGGATCAACAACATCGTCGGCGTCAGCGGCATGTTCGTCGGCCTCGTGCTGGGCGGGCTGCTGGCGCCGATCGACTGGCGCCTCGTCTTCCTGATCTCGGTCCCGGTCGGGCTCTTCGGCACCGTCTGGGCCTACCTCAAACTGGAGGAGCGCAGCAAGCCGCGCCCCGCCTCGATCGACTGGTGGGGCAACGTGACCTTCGCCCTCGGCCTGATCCTGGTGATGGTCGCGGTCACCTACGGCATCCGCCCCTACGGCGGCTCGCCGACCGGCTGGGGCAGCCCCAAGGTGCTCGCCCTGCTGGCCGGCTCGGCGCTCTCGCTGGCGGCCTTCGCGGCGATCGAGCTGCGGGTCGCCGAGCCGATGTTCCGGCTGGCGCTGTTCCGCATCCGCGCCTTCACCTTCGGCACCCTCTCGACCTTCCTCGCGGCGGTCGCCCGCGGCGGCCTGCTGTTCATGCTGATCATCTGGCTGCAGGGCATCTGGCTGCCGCAGCACGGCTACGGCTTCACCGAAACGCCGCTCTGGGCGGGCATCTACATGCTGCCGCTGACCGTCGGGATCCTGATCGCCGGGCCGATCTCCGGCCTCCTCTCCGACCGCTTCGGCGCCCGCCCGTTCGCCACCGGCGGGATGGTCGGCGCGGCGCTCAGCTTCGCCATGCTGATGGCGCTGCCGACCGACTTCTCCTATTCGGTCTTCGCCGCGGTGCTGCTGTTCAACGGCATCTCGATGGGGATGTTCGCCGCGCCCAACCGGGCGGCGGTGATGAACAGCCTGCCGCCGGGCGACCGCGGCGCCGGCGGCGGCATGAACCAGACCTTCCAGAACTCGGCCCAGGTGCTCTCGGTCGGGATCTTCTTCACCCTGCTGATCGTCGGCCTCGCCTCCAGCCTGCCGGAGACGCTGTCCAGCGGCCTGCAGGCCCACGGCGTCTCCGCGGCCGCCGCCCACCGTGCCTCGCAGGCGGCGCCGATCTCGGTCCTCTTCGCCGCCTTCCTCGGCTACAACCCGGTCCAGCACCTGGTCGGGGCGCCGGCGCTGGCCGCGCTCCCCGCCCACGCCCACGCGGTCCTCACCGGCTCGGCCTTCTTCCCGCGGCTGATCTCCGGCCCGTTCCGCGACGGGCTCGACACCGCCTTCACCTTCGCCATCGTCGCCTGTCTCGTCGCCGCCGTCGCGTCGCTGATGCGCGGCGGGCGCTATCACTACGCCGAGGAGCCGGCGCAGCCGGACGCCCGCGGCCAAATCCCGGAACTGGAGGGACAACATGCAGGTTGAGTGGTTCGGACAGTCGGCCTTTTCCCTGAGCGGCCTGGAGGCGCGCGTCTTCATCGACCCGTTCGGCGACGTGTCGGGGCCGGCCGATCGCGGCATTCAGTTCGAATACCCGCCGATCGAGACCGCCGAAGTCGACGTCCTCTTCGTCACCCACGAGCACCTCGACCACAACGGGGTCGAGGTGGTGAAGGGCGATCCGGCGGTGCTGCGCTCGACCGCCGGGCGGCTCGAGTCGCCGATCGGCGAGGTCGTCGCCGTCGCCTCCGAGCACGACGCGGCGGCCGGCACCGAACGGGGGCCGAACACGATCTTCGCCTTCGAGCTGGACGGCATCAGGATCGCCCACTTCGGCGACTTCGGCCAGACCGAGCTGCGCCCCGAGCAGGCGGCGGCGCTGATTGACCTGGACCTGATCTTCCTGCCGGTCGGCGGCCCCCCGACGATCGGCGGCGAGCAGGCGGCGGCGATCGTCGGGGAACTGTCCCCCCGCTGGGTCGTGCCGATGCACTACCGCACCCCGCGCGTCGGCTTCCTCGAGACCGCGACGCAGTTCCTCGACCTGATGCCGGCGGTCGAGCGCTACGCAGAGCCCCGCTTCGACACCGCCGACCTGCCCCCCGGCCCCGGCCCGGTCGCGGTGGTCCCGGCAGCGCCGTAGCCGGCTACTCGCCGGCGTTGAACTCGACGATCGCGATGCCGAGCATGATCAGGCCGAGGATCGCGATCATGGCGACCTCGAGCGCGGCGGGCACGGCCCAGCCGAACCAGGTGATGGGAGGATTGAGGGTGCTTTCGGCGGCGGCGCTGAGGTCGAGCTGGGCGAAGACGAGGCTGCGCATCGGCGCGACCGCGTAGGTGAGCGGGTCGATGCGGTTGAGGAAGGCGAGCCAGGGAGGCAGGTCGCCGACCGGGAAGAGCGCGCCGGAGATGAAGAACATCGGCATCACGATCATCTGCATCAGCCCCATGAAGGACTGCATCTGGGTCACCCGGGCGGCGACCATGACGCCGAAGGCGGTGATGCTGAAGGCGAGCAGGAGCTGCAGCGCGAAGATGCCGAGGATCATCGCCGGGTCGTAGGGGACGCCGACCGTTCCCGCCAGGCAGAGCAGGATCACACCCTGCAGGCTGGCGACGGTGGCGCCGCCGATGCACTTGCCGATCACGATCGAGCTGCGGCGGATCGGCGCCACCATCATCTCCCGCAGGAAGCCGAACTCGCGGTCCCAGACGATCGAGGCGGCCGAGAACATCGCCGTGAACATCACCGAGATGCAGAGCACGCCCGGGTAGATGAAGGTCTTCAGGTTGACCCCGTGGGTGCTGGCGGAGGAGAGCTGCTGCAGGCCGGAGCCGAGCACGAAGAGGAACAGCAGCGGCTGGACCAGCGAGGTGACGATCCGCATCCGGTCTTTGGAGAAGCGGATCAGCTCGCGCCGCCAGACGATCTTGATCGCCCGCAGCTCGCTGCGGAAGCTGCGGGCCGGCACGCGGACCCGGGCGACCTCGTGCCGCGGCGGCGGCGGTCCGGTCGCGGCGGGGACCTCGGTCCGGGTGCTCATCGTTTGCCCGCCATCATCTGCATCGCCACCCGGTTCGCGGCTTTGTCGCCGGACTCCTCGGCGTCGCGGATCGTCGTCCCGGTGTAGGACATGAAGACGTCGTCGAGGGTCGGGCGGGCGACGCTGACCGACTTGATCGGCATCCCCAGCTCGGCGAACAGGCGCGGCACGAACTCCTCGCCGCCGGGCACGGCGAAGGTCACCGCCCCCTCGGAGATCGTCGCCTCGATCTCGAAGCCGATCCGCAGCGCCTCGATCGCCGCCGCGTCGTCGTCGACCTCGATCCGCACCCGGTCGGCGCCGACCTGCTCCTTCAGCGCCTCCGGCGTGTCGAGGGCGACGATCTCGCCGTTGTCCATGATCGCGATCCGGCCACAGAACTCGGCCTCGTCCATGTAGTGGGTGGTCATGAAGATCGTGATCTCCTCGCGCTCCTGGAGCTGGCGGATGTAGCCCCAGATCGAGCTGCGGGTCTGCGGGTCGAGGCCGATCGTCGGCTCGTCGAGGAAGAGGACGCGCGGCGAGTGCATCAGGCCGCGGGCGATCTCCAGCCGCCGCCGCATGCCGCCGGAGAAGGTCATCACCTGGTTGCCGCGGCGCTCCCAGAGGCCGACCATCTCCATCACCTGGCGCATCCGCGGCGCGACCAGCGAGCGCTCGACCCCGTACAGCTCGGCGTGCAGGCGCAGGTTCTGCTCGGCGGTCAGGTAGCCGTCCAGGGTCGGGTCCTGGAAGACGAGGCCGATGTGGCGGCGGACTTCGTCGCGTTCGGAGACGATGTCGTGGCCGGCGACCGAGGCGCTGCCGGCGCTCGGCTTGCTCAGCGTGCAGAGCATGTTGATCGTCGTCGTCTTGCCGGCCCCGTTGGGCCCGAGGAAGCCGAACACCTCGCCGCTCGCGACCTCGAAGCTGACGCCGCGCACCGCTTCGATCTCGCCGAAGGACTTGCGCAGGCCGGAGACCGAGATCGCCGTTCCCGCGTCGTGCTGTCCGCCGCCGGCCTCCATCGCTCTCAATTGCCCTTTCTCCACCGCTTCCAACCTTTGCGCATCCGGCGCATGAACGCCTTCGTCCGCTTCGCGTAGAGCGCCTCGCCCCGTTCGAGGGCCGCGGCGGCCAGCTCGTCCTGGCGCTGCTCGATCGCCTCGACGAGGGCGGGGCGGCGGGGAGTCGGCAGCTCGCGGCCGAAGAGGTCTTCGCGGAGGACGGTGAGGTCGTGGTGCTCGCCGAGCGTGTCGGCCAGCTCGTCCGCCCCCTCGACGGCATCGGCGAGCGACCCCGGCAGCGCCTCTTCGAGGATGCGCAGGTGGTACCAGAGGTCCTTGGCCCGTTTGCGCCACTCGTGCAGGTTCTCGCCGACCGGGTTCGCGGCGGCGCGGCGCATCGCCCGGCGGCCGCGGCGGTAGGAGCCGCCGATCCCGGGCTCGAACAGCTTCCAGGAGTCGGTCCGCAGCGGCCAGGCGCCGATCCGGCCGCGACCGGCTTCGACGGCGTTGCGAGCGATCGCGATCGAGGCGCCCCCGTGGGCGTCGGCGACCGCCCGCTCCCGCTCGGCCTCGAGCTCCACGCGCCACTCGCCGGTCGCCTCCGGGGTGAGCCGCTCGGGGAAGCGCTCGCCGAGGGCCGCCAGCGTCTCCAGCTTGACCTCGGCGTCGCGGGTCGCCGAGAGCTGGCGGCCGGCGTCGCGGTAGCGGACGTTTTCGGCCCGGTAGAGGTCGTCGCCGAGCTCGCGCCGCAGCAGCCGCACCGCCGCCCGCAGCTTCTTCAGGTCCTTGCGGGCGCCGTGGATCGGGGCGGCGGGGTCGTCGGCGCGCTCGGCCTCCCGCAACCGCTCCAGCGCGCTGTCGGCGCGGGCCAGGGCGATCCGCCGCATGCCCTCGCTCGCCCGCTCCCCCGCCCGTAGCCGGTAAACACGGTCGCTTGCAGGAGACATGAGGCGGATCGTAGAGCCCTGCGGCTGCTACGGTGGTCGGGTCAACCGGCACCGATGCCGATCGAGAGGTTCCGTTCCCTCCGTGTGCTGCTTAGCGCTTTGGGGTCGCTGGATCTCCCCTAAGTCGCTCGAAAAGGAGCCACATCATCAAGTCGTTTGCCGATATCGGCATCTCCAACCCTGTCGTGCGCGCACTCTCGCAGCGCGGCATCTCACAACCCTTCCCGATCCAGCAGATGGTGATCCGCGACGCGCTCGCCGGCCACGACCTGCTCGTCCAGGCGCCCACCGGGTCCGGCAAGACGTTCGCCTTCGGCCTGCCGCTGGTCAACCGGGTCGAGCCCGGCGCCAAGGGCACCTCGGCGCTGGTCCTCGCCCCGACCCGCGAGCTGGCCAGCCAGATCGTCGACGAGCTCGACTCGGTCGCCCGCGCCCGCCGGCTCAGCATCGCCGCCGTTTACGGCGGCGTCGGCTTCGGCAAGCAGAGCGCCGCCGCGCGGCGCGCCGACATCCTCGTCGCCACCCCGGGCCGGCTCGAGGACCTGATCGCGCGCGGCGTCGTCTCGCTGAAGCGGGTCCGCATCCTCGTCCTCGACGAGGCCGACCGGATGCTCGACATGGGCTTCAAGCCCGCGGTCGACAGGATCGTCCGCCAGACCCCCGACGAGCGCCAGACCCTGTTCTTCTCGGCGACCCTGGAGGGCGCCATCGGCAAGCTCGCCGCCGGCTACACCCGCGACCCGCGGCGCCACACCCAGGCGCCGACCGAGGCCGAGGAGCGCGACATCGAGCACCGCTTCCTCCACGTCGACTCGCCGAGCGCCAAGCTCGACCATCTGGTCGAGCAGCTCAGCGAAGACGAGGACGACCGCACGCTGGTCTTCGTCCGCACCAAGCGCGGCGCCGACCGGCTGGTCAAACGGCTGCGCAAACACCGGGTCGAGGCGGTCGCGATGCACGGCGACAAAAGTCAGGGCCAGCGCGAACGCGCGCTCGCCCGCTTCGAGGACGGCCAGGTCGGCGTCCTCGTCGCGACCGACGTCGCCGCCCGCGGGATCGACGTCGCCGACATCACCCACGTCGTCAACTTCGACGTCCCCGGCGACCGCGACGCCTACGTGCACCGGATCGGCCGCACCGGCCGGGCCGGGCGCACCGGCACCGGGATCAGCTTCGTGCTCGGCGACCAGGCGAAGGAGATGCGCAAGATCGCCCGCGACCTCGGCCTCGCCGGAGAGTTCGACCGGCGCTAGGCGGAGGGGGCAAGCGACCGTGGAGATCGGCATCGCACTGGCTCTGGTCGCGGGACTGATGACCAACCTCGCGGCGCTGCTCAAGCACCGCGGCTGCCACCGGGTCGAGCCGGTCCGCATCCGGCAGCCGCTGCGCAGCGCCCGCACACTCGCCGGCTCGCGCTGGTTCGCCGCCGGCTGGGGGCTCGCCGCGATCGCCTGGCTGGTCCACGTCGCCGCCCTCTCGCTGGCGCCGATCTCGCTCGTCCAGGCGGTGCTCGCCGGCGGCGCGGTGACGATCGCGGTGATGTCGCAGCAGTTCTTCGGCGACCCGGTCGAGCGGCGCCAGTGGCTGGCGCTGGTGCTCGGCGGCTGCGGCCTCGTCCTGCTGGCGCTGACCCTGCCGCACTTCCACGGCAGCCACTCCGAATTCTCGACCGCCGGCATCCTCGGCTTCGAGGGCGGCCTCGTCCTGCTCGCCTGCGGCCTGGCGCTGGGCCATCGCTCCGAGCGACTCGCCGCCCGCCGCGGCATCCTGCTCGCCGCGCTCGCCGGGATCCTCTTCGCCCTGGCAGGGATCGCGATCAAGGGACTGACCGCGGCCGACGGCACCTCGCTCGCGATCGTCGCCCCCTGGGTGGCGCTGACGCTCGTCTGCGGCGTCCTCGCCCAGTACTCGGCGGTCGCCGCCCTGCAGCGCGGCGGCGCGATCGAGACGATCGGCCTGATGGGCCTGGTCGCCAACGCGACCCAGATCGCCGGCGGCGTGCTCGTCTTCGGCGACCCGCTCTCGCCGACCCCGCTCGGCATCGCCCTGCAGGCGACCGCCTTCGCGATGGTCTGCCTCTCGGCGCTGCTGATGCCCGCCCGCCGGGTCGCGGCGGCGCTGCCCGCCTGAGCCGAACGGACCTGTCCGCGCAGCACGCGGCGCGCTAACGTCAACCGATGCCGTCGCCCTCATGGCCATCCGCTTCCTATGGAGACTGGGCCGCGAGCTGCGACACGCTCCACGCCCACACCCAGGTGCTGGGCAAGCTGGCCGCCGAGCTGGCGCCGGCCGAGCCGCAGCTCCAGCACGCCGCCCTGCGGCTCACCGCGCGCGGCTGGGAGACGGCGCTGCTGCCGGCGCCCGACGGCTCCGGCGCGCTGGTCGTCGCGCTCGACCTGCGCACGCACGAGGCGGTCGTCGAGCTGAGCGACGGGCGGACCGGGCGGCTGCCGCTGACCCCGCACCGCGCGGTCGGCGAGGTGACGCGGGAGCTGCTGTCGACACTGAGCGATCTGGTCGGCCCGGTCGAGATCGACCCGACCCCGCAGGAGGTGCCGTGGAGCGTGCCGCTCGACGCCGACGCCGAACACGCGACCTATGAGCCGGAAGCGGTCGCCTCCTACTTCGCCGCGGCGAGCCGGGCGGCGCTTGTCCTCGCCGCCTTCCGGGCGCCCTACCGCGGCCGCTCGACCCCGGTCAACGCTTGGTGGGGCTCCTTCGACCTCGCGGTCAACCTCTTCTCCGGCGGGCCGGCCGAGCCGCCCTCCGGCGATTTCATCATGCGCAACGCGATGGACTCGCAGGAGGTCGCGGTCGGCTGGTGGCCGGGCGACCCGCGCTACCCGAAGGCGGCCTTCTACGCCTACGCGCACCCGGCGCCGGACGGATTCGAGGGCGCCGACCTCGCACCCGGGGCACGCTGGGACGGCGAGCTGGGCGAGTACGTGCTCGACTGGGACGAGGTGCGGGCCGCCGCGGACCCGCACGCCCACGCGCTCGAGTTCGCCCGCTCCGCCTTCCGCCACGCCTGCCTGGTCTGCGGTTGGGACGAGGGCCTCGCCGCCAGCGCCGAGGGCACGCCGCCGCCGGTCGTCTAGCGGCGCCCGATCCCGCGCTTGATCGCTTGATCTTTCTCTACTATTCTTGACGATCGTGGCAAGCGACGCGCAAGGGGACAGGATAACGCTGATCACCCTCGGCCCCGAGGGGACCTGCCACGAGCGGGCGACTAAGCGCTACATGGAGTTCCAGGGGATCGAGGACTACGAGATCGCCCTGATCACCGACTTCTTCGTCGGCCTGGAGATGGTGCGGGAGACGCCGGGCGCATTCCTCGTCCAGTGCAGCGCCCACCCGAAGGTGCACGAGATCACCGAGACACACTGGACCGAGGTCTTCGTCGTCAACACCTTCATCTACCCGACCAAGGCGCTGGCGGTGCTGAGCCGCCGCGACGTCGAGCAGCCGCGCTCGCTGGGGATCGTCCCCGCGACCGAGGGCTACGTCGACCTCTCCGAGTGGGAGGAGGTGATCCCGCAGATCTCCAAGCCGATCATCGCCGCGGCGCTGCTGCGCGGCGAGTACGACGCCGGCCTGACCCACCTCGAGCACCTCGAGCGGCACCCCGGCGAGCTGCGGCTCGAGCTCGAGATCGGCGAAATCGACACCACCTGGGTCGTCTACGGGCGCCAGAAGCGCTTCCACGGAGAGCTGATCGGCATCCCCTCGGCCGAGATATTCCGCCGGCCGGCGCTCGTTTAGCGCGCTTGTTTCCGCACTTTGCGGAAACGCTCCCTCGACACCCCTAGCGCGAGCCGGGGGGAGGCGCTAGGTTCGCATTGCGACCGGGAGAGAGCGGGAGCCGCGGAAGCCAAGCGGGGGCCGTTCTCGAAGGTGGCGCGACGAGCTTCTAAGCGCGAAGGCTACGCGCGAGGCAGGCGACGAGCGTCATCCCCGGTCGCGTTTTCGTGCCCGCAGCGGCGTCCGACCCCCTCCCTAGCGTTGCCCTCGGCCTGGGAGCGCCTGCCCGTCCAGGCCCGCGACCGGGGCGCCTTGCCGGGAGCCGGGCGTCGACGGCGGAACCCCGTGAGCAGCCGCCGCGACATAGCCCGCCCGCTCCCCTAAGAGAATTCTTACCTTGACAAGCCGGGAAACGAGAATAGGTTCCTCCTGACCAATACGGGTCTGCGAACGAGGACAAGACGGTGCTCGCCATGCTTTTCGGTGCCCTGTTCGACCTGAGCCACCCGGCTCGCTACCTGCACTGGCACTTCTTCCAGATGTCGGTGGCGAACGTGGTCGTGATTCTGCTGATGATCGCCGTCTTCATCGTCGCGATCCTGATCCCGTTCCCCAAGCGGGAACGCCTGCCTTGAGCGACCGGGAGCGGCAGATGTGGACGACCTGGGTCCGCGAGCGGGCGGTCAGCTCGCTGCCGCCGGAGAAGCTGCTCCCCGACCGCCAGCCCTCCTACGTCTCCTCCTGGATCTACGTCTTCGGCGTCGCCGCGATCGCCTCGCTGGTCGTCGTCGTCCTCTCGGGGATGATCCTCGGGCTGAAGGGGCCGGAATGGTGGCACGTCGCCGGCGTCGGCCGCTTCTTCAACGGCATCCACCTCTGGGCCGTGGAGCTGTTCTTCTTCACCATGGTCGTCCACCTCTGGGGCAAGTTCTTCATGGGGGCCTGGCGGGGAGGCCGCGGCCGCACCTGGGTGACCGGCGCGATCGCCTTCCTGGTCGCGATCGGCGCCGCCTTCACCGGCTACCTCTCGCAGCAGAACTTCGACTCGCAGTGGATCGCCGGCGAGGGCAAGGACGGGCTCAACTCGGTCGGCGTCGGCGCCTTCTTCAA
Source organism: uncultured Solirubrobacterales bacterium (assembly GCA_963702955.1). Classification (GTDB taxonomy): domain Bacteria; phylum Actinomycetota; class Thermoleophilia; order Solirubrobacterales; family 70-9; genus VRUE01. Next base: position 1,851,433 of record OY969774.1, read on the forward strand.
CGTCGCCGACTTCGGCCAGATGTACACCTTCCACGTCATCCTGCTGCCGGTCGTCGTGGTCGCGCTGGTGGTCGGGCACGTGCTGCTGGTCCGCCGCACCGGGGTGGTGCCGCCCTACCCGGCCCGGGTGGCCGCCGCCAAGCCGCAGGCGCCCGCGACGAGCGAGGGATCGGCGCCGTGAGCAGCGCCCCCGCCTCGCCCGACCCCTCCGCGCCCTGGCCCGGGCCGTTCGTCCGCTACGACCTGGTCAAGGAGCTGGCGGTCGCGCTCGCGGTCATCGCCGGGCTGGCGGTGCTGCTGACGATCCTCTTCTCCTCGCCCGACGATTCGCCGACGACGATCCAGAGCTGGGCGCAGGCCGACCCGGGCGACTTCGCCGCCACCGCGGTCACCGAGCTGGCCGGGACCAGCGAGCTGGCCGAATACGGCCCGCCCTACAACCACACGCCGGAAGCGACGCAGAAGATCGGCCCGCTCGACCTGCAGAGCACGCCCGGCGTCCGCATTCCGATCGACACGGCGAAGGACTTCGTGATCGAACCGCTGCGCTCGATCCCCGGCGATCCCCGCCTGAAGCCGGCGATCCGCGCATACGAAGCGGCGCCGGCGGCGCTGCAGAGCGCCTGGACCAGCCGCTACGAAGCGGCCCTGGAAGGCGCCCGCTTCCCCGGCGGCGCGGCGGTCGTCCTGCCGGCCGGCCGCTACGGGCCGGTCGCGCCGATGATCGCCTCCTTGCTCGGCCTGGCCCAGAGCGGCGGCCTCGACGGCGCCCTGCTGGCCGGCAACCACCGCTTCTACCAGACCAACTACACCAAGCCGCTGCTCTTCCTCTCCGGCGGCGGCTACTTCGAGGAACGGGCCGAAGGCCAGCACCTGCTGGGCACCCAGTGGGGAATGATGAACGAGACCGGCAGCTATCCCGGCCAGGTCTGGCTCTGGCTCTACACCTTCTGGTACCAGATCGAACCGTTCCTCGAATCGCCCAACGCCGACGCGCTGATCTTCGTCCTGATGGGCGTGCTCAGCCTCGCCTTCGTCTGCATCCCCTTCATCCCGGGGCTGAGGACGCTGCCCCGCCGGCTCGGCGTGCACCGGGCGATCTGGCGCGACCATTACCGCGAAGTAGAAGACTGAGCGGCGCCTAAGACTCGGTCAAGGCCCCGGTCTGATGCTCGTAGCGTGAATATCCCGGCGGCCGCCTCCGGGAAAGTGGGCTTAAGAGCCGGGCGGAATGATGATCGGAGCTGGCACGCAACACAGAATACCAGGCGCCTTCCGGCGAATCGACACGCCACAACGATGCACTCGATTGTCATAGTTGAAGTCCAGCTGCGCAGGCAAGCGCATCACGTAAGGCAAGACGAGCATGTCAAACGCATATCTGCATTTGGTGGATCTGGCGTCAATTGCGCAGATAGCCTTGGCCTGCATTGCCGCGCTTGCCCTGATTGGTGCCGTCGCACAGGCACTCGTCACCCGCTCGGCCACCCGCCAGACCCTCACGTACAACTACACGGATCGCTTTGCGGATCCAGCTCTTATCCCCTTTCGTCAAAAGACCAGCGACTTGTTTGCCCTAAGCAAAGCAACCGAAGACGAAAAGTGGGAGATATACCGCCGATGGTCGGTCGAGGACAAAGTTGAGGCCTTGCTGTTGCCCAATCTCATCGAGGAGCTGGCAGGGATGTACAACAACGGCTTGCTCAACAAGAAGATCGTCGAGGACTTCTTTGGATTTACCGCCAACGAGCTTTGGAATGACGGCTGGTGGTTCATCCGCCGATCTCGCGATACCTATGCCGCGTATTACTCTCAGTGGGAGACCATGCTCCGAGACATGGGGTACCAACCCACGCTGGAGAACGGGCGAGCGTCCTGTCGCTGAGCTTCGGCCTCTGAGCGCACAGCGGGCTAGCATCGGCGCCATGGAGATCTTGGTGGTCGAGGACGAGGCGGCGATCTCCGACTTCCTCGCGCGCGGCCTGGAGGGCGAGGGCTACGCCGTGATCGTCGCCGCCGACGGGAGCGAGGGCGAGCGGCTGGCGCTGAGCGAGGGGGTCGACCTGGTGATCCTCGACCGGATGCTGCCCGGCAAGGACGGGATGGAGGTCCTGGCGGCGCTGCGGCGGGCCAAGCCGGCGCTGCCGGTGATCCTGCTGACCGCGAAGGGCGAGGTCGCAGACCGGGTCGCGGGCCTCGACGCCGGCGCCACCGACTACCTGACCAAGCCCTTCTCCTTCGAGGAGCTGGCGGCGCGGGTGCGGGCGCACCTGCGACGGCCCGAGGGCGAAGCGACGGTGGCGACGCTGGAGGCGGCGGGAATGCGGCTCGACCTGATCTCGCGCCGGGTCGAGCGCGACGGCCACTCGATCCGCCTCCCCGAGCGCGAGGCCGAGCTGCTCGCCTACCTGATGCGGCGCCCCGGACAGGTCTGCAGCCGCACCGACCTGCTCTCCTCCGTCTGGGGCTACGACCACGACCCGGGGACCAACGTCGTCCAGGTCTACGTCGGCTACCTGCGGCGGCGCCTGGCGCTGCCCGACGCGCCCGCCCCGATCGAGACCGTGCGCTCGGTCGGCTACCGCCTCGCCGAGCCGACGTGAGGGCAGCCTGGACGCGGCTGGGGCGACGCGGGCGGCGGGTGCTCGCGGTCGGCGCGATAGTCCTCGCGGCCCTCGCCGCGCTCTTCCTCGCCACGCTGGACCAGGCCGCCGACGAGTCGGGGCGGATCGAGCGCGGCGACGCCCAGGTCGAGGTGATCGGCACCTTCGTCGTCACCGGCGGCTTCATCCTCGCCGCCGCCCTGCTCGCCGGCTACTGGGTCGGCGAGGCCTCCTCGCGGCAGCGGCGCTTCGTCTCCGACGCCTCGCACGAGCTGCGCACGCCGCTGACCGCGATCCGCGGCCAGCTCGAGGTGCTGGCGCGGCAGCCGAGCCCCGAGGGCGAGGAGGTGCGCCGGGTCGAGGGCGTGGTCGGCGCCGAGCTGGCGCGGATCGAACGGCTGGTCGACGAGCTCCTGGTCCTCGCCCGGCTCGACGAGGGCGAGCCGCTGCGGCAGCGGCGCTTCGAGCTGACGCCGTTCCTGGTCGGCTTCGTCGAAAGCGAAGCGGCGGCGGCCGTCGGCCTCGGAGAGACGCCGGCCGGGACGATCTCCGCCGACCCCGAGCGGCTGACCCAGGTGCTGCGCAACCTGGCGGCCAACGCTCGCCGTCACGCCGGGCCGGAGGGCCGGGTCGAGGTCTCGGCCGCGACCCGCGGCGGCCGGGTGACGCTGCTGGTCAACGACGACGGGCCGGGGATTCCGCCGGCCGAGCGCAAGCGCGTCTTCGACCGCTTCCACCGCAGCGAGACGGCCCGCGACCGCGACTCGGGCGGCAGCGGCCTCGGCCTGGCGATCGCCCGCTCGATCGTCGAGCTGCACGGCGGCCGCATCCGGGTCGAGGACTCGCCGCTCGGCGGCGCCCGCCTCTGCGTCGAGCTGGGCGGCTTCGAGCCGCTGCGGGTCGATGAGAAACCTCTCACCTGAGCGTTAACCGGCGCTGAGCGCCCGCGAGCAGCATCGCCGAGGTGTACAGCGACGCCCAGACCGCGAGGCGCGACGGCGTCGCCGCCAACGCGCGGCTGACCGGTGGGACGGCGGCGATCCTGCTCGTCCTGCTGGCGCTGGAGGGGGCGACGATCCCCTTCATCGGCAGCCTGGTCGGGCCGCACATCTTCATCGGCATGCTGCTGCTGCCGCCGGTCGCGCTGAAGCTGGGAAGCACCGGCTACCGCTTCGCCCGCTACTACCTGCGGGCCCCGTCCTACCGCCGCAAGGGCCCGCCGGGGCCGATCATGCGCCTGCTGGCGCCCGGCGTCGTCCTCACCACCCTGGCGCTGTTCGCCACCGGCGTCGCGCTGGCGATCGAGGGGCCGGGCGGCGGCTCGCTCAAGTTCTGGCACAAGGCGAGCTTCATCGCCTGGGTCGTGCTGATGACGGTCCACGTGCTCGGGCACGTGCTCGAGGTGCCGAAGCTGGCGATGCCCGACTGGCGCCGCGCCGGCGGCCGCGAAGCGCGGCTCGCCGGCACGGGCCTGCGGGTGATGACCCTGGGAGGCTCGCTGGTCCTCGGCCTCGCCTTGGCCCTGGCGACGATCTCGCTGATCGGCCCCTGGCTCTCGAGCTCGGCCGGCGGCTAGCGTGGGCCTCTACCCGGCGTCTGAGTAAGCCGGCTCCATCTCGCCGGGCGCCGGCTCGCCCTGCGGCTGCTGCCCGGGCGCCGGCATCGGCGCCGGCGTGCGAACCACGGTCGCGGCGATCGCCAGGGCGAGGCCGACGAGGGCGGCGCCGACCAGATAGGCGAGGTGGTAGCCGGAGGTGAGGGCCGCCGGGTTGGAGGCGCCGCCTTCGAGGGCGTGGTTGGTGCGCTCGGTCGCCAGGGTCGCCAGCACCGCGAGGCCGACCGCGCCGCCGACCTGGACGCTGGTGTTGACCACGCCCGAGGCGAGGCCGGCGTCCTCCGGCGTCGCCCCCGACATCGAGAGCGTCATCAGCGAGGGGAAGCAGGTGCCGATCCCGAGCCCGGTGAGCAGCATCGGCGGCAACAGGTCGACCGCGTAGCTGCCGTCAACCGGGGTGCGGGCGAAGAGCAGCAGGCCGACGGCGAGCAGCGAGAGGCCCGGGAACAGCATCGTCCGCGGCCCGAAGCGCATGATCAGCCTTTCCGAGAAGCCGAGCGACATCGTCCCCATCACCAGCGTCGCCGGCAGGAAGGCCAGCCCGACCTCGAGCGCGTCGTAGCCGAGCACGCGCTGCATGTAGAGGGCACCGAGGAAGAACATCGAGAACATGCCGGCAACCAGCAGCGCCTGGATCGCGTTGGCGCCGGAGACGTTGCGCGAGCGGAACAGCCGCAGCGGCATCAGCGGGTTGGCGATCCGCGCCTGGCGGACGACGAAGGCGGTCAGCAGCGCCAGCGAGACGGCGCCGAGGCCGAGCGACTCGGCCGAGCCCCAGCCCTGCTCGGGCACCTGCAGGATCGTGTAGACGCCGAGCATCAGCCCGGCGACGAGGAGGCCGGCGCCAGGCAGGTCGGCGCCCTTGTCGATGCCGATCCCCGGGGTCGACTCGATCAGCCGCGTGGCGAGGAAGGCCGTGACGACGCCGATCGGCAGGTTGATGAAGAAGATCCAGTGCCAGCTGATCGCCTGGGTCAGGGCGCCGCCGGCGAGCAGCCCGATCGAGCCGCCGGCGGAGGCGACGAAGCCGTAGACGCCGATCGCTTTCGCCTGTTCGGGCGGCTGCGGGAACATCGTCACGATCATCCCCAGGATCACCGCCGAGGTCAGCGCCCCGGCGACCCCCTGCAGGAAGCGGGCGCCGATCAGCATCCCCTGGGTCTGCGAGACGGCGCAGCAGAACGAGGCCACGATGAAGACGGCGAGGCCGCCGAGGAAGATCCGCCGCTTGCCGATCAGGTCGCCGATCCGCCCGGCGAGGAGCAGCAGCCCGCCGAACGGGATCAGGTAGGCGTTGACGACCCAGGCGAGGTTGCTCTGGGAGAAGCCGAGGCTGTCCTGGATCGAGGGCAGGGCGACGTTGACGATCGTCGCGTCGAGGACGATCATCAGCATCCCCGCGCAGAGGACGTAGAGGGCCAGCCAGCGTCTGCGATCTTCGGCTGCGGTCACTTCCTTGGCCAGGGTAGAGAAGAGCGACCGCGGGCAATCACTACTGCGTGAGGATCAGGCTCGCCAGCACGACGAAGCTGGCCAGGGTGGACCCGGACAGCATGAGGACGGCCTGCATCATCACCTTGTGCATGCCGTCGAGCCGATCGTTGATCCGGTGCAGCTCGTGGTCGACCAGGTCGAAGCGCTTGTCGAACTTCCTGTCGACTTCGTCGATGCGGCGGTTGACCTCTCCGATGCGGCGGTCCACCTCTCCGAAGCGGCGGTCGACTTCGTCGAAGCGATGGTCGAGGTGCTTGGCGAAATCGTCCATGCGCCCGTCTGTCCAGCTCTCTTTCACGTTGTACATGATGCCAGATCCTACGACAACACATTGCGCGAGTGTTGCGCTGGATGTAAATCTTCTGACTCAGCTTCGCAACAAAAGAGTCGCCGCCAGCTTGCCCTCGAGCTCGGGCAGGCGATCCGCTTCGTCGGCGAGCGCCAGCTTGCCGACCACGGCGAGGACGCCGGCGGCCCATACCCAGCTGACGCCGAGGCGCTGGGCGAGTTCCTCTACCAGCGCCTCGTGGCGCTGAGATCCCTCGGGCCCGACGGCGAGGATCTCGACCGTCAGCAGCCGCGCCGTCGGCGGGTCGGCGGCGAGCAGGGTGAGCGTCGCGTGGAGCGCGGCCCGCGCTTTGTCCCCACCCTCCTCCTCGCGCGCCCGGTCGACCGCCTCCAGCAGCCGTCCCGAGAGCTCCCGGTGCGCGGCCAGCACGCAGTCGCGCTTGTCGGCGAACTGCTTGTAGAAGGTGGCCGAGGAGACGCCGGCCCGCTTCGCCACGTCGGCCACCGAGGTCTCGGCGTAGCCTCGCTCCGCGCAGGCCTCGGCGATCGCCGCCACCATCCGTTCGCGCTGGTTGCGCGCGACCACGTCCGCCGGGATCCCGTGTGAGCCGGGTGGCAGCCGCTGCGGATTTCCCTCGTCGAACTGTGCCATGACACCCGCTAGTCAGACCGCGTTGTGAGCCGCGTCGCCATGGTTGTAGGTGATGGTAGGCGCTCGGGCGGCAGACCGGTTCTGCATGATCGTGCAGATCCGCTGACGTTGTGCGTGGGTGGTGCTAAACTGCACGATCATGCAGATTTCGCTGAACGCTGAACGCCAGGCGCGCGAGATCGGCGCGCGGGTCCGGAAGGCCAGAAAAGAGCTCGGGCTTCGCCAGGACGAGCTCGCGGTCGCCGCGGGCGTGAGCACCCGGGCGATCCATCAGGTCGAGCACGGGAAGCCGACGAGCCGGCTCGACACGCTGAGCCGCGTCCTCGACGTCGTCGGCCTTGCCCTCAGCGTGACCGAGCGCTCGTCCCTGCCCCCGCCGCCCCGAGAGGACCCGGATTGACCCGCGAGGTCGGCGAAGAGCTCGACGTCTACCTCTCCGACGAGCAGGTCGGCGTGCTCGAGCGCCGCGGGCCGAAGCGGTACCGGTTCACGTACCGCGAGGCGACCGTCGCGCGCCACGGCGCCGGCGCGATGGTCCTCTCCGCCTCGCTCCCGACCCGGGAAGAGGAGTTCGCGCCGGCGAGGTCGAGGCCCTTCTTCGACGGGCTGCTGCCGGAGGGCGCGGTTCGGGCCGGCCTCGCGCACGCGCTCGAAGCCAGCGAGGAGGACGGCTTCGCCCTGCTCGGGGCCCTCGGCGCCGACTGCGCCGGAGCCGTCGTCATCCTCCCCAAGGGCGAACGGCCCAGAGGCGGCGACGGTGAGGTCAGGCCACTGAGCGAGGCCGACCTCAGCCGGCTGATCGAGGAGCTGCCGGAGCATCCTCTGGGCATCGACGGGCGGGCGACCGGGGTTCGCCTCAGCCTCGGGGGCATTCAGGAGAAGCTGGTGCTCGTGCGCTCGCCGAGCGGCGGGTACGGGCAGCCTCTCGACGGGGCCCCCAGCACCTGCATCCTCAAGCCGGAGCACGAGAAATACCCCGACCTGGTGGCCAACGAGACGTTCGGGCTTCGCCTCGCGGGCTCAGCCGGCCTCGACGCCGCCAGGGCCGAGCCGCTGGAGATCGACGGCAGGCCGTGCCTCTACGTGGAGCGGTTCGACCGGGCGGTCGTCGCGGGCGGGAGGATCGCCCGCCTCCACCAGGAGGACATGTGCCAGGCGCTCGGAATCGTTCCCCAGGACAAGTACGAAGCCTCCGGCGGTCCGTCGATCCCGGCGATCGTCGGCCTGCTGCGCGGAACCGGCTCGCCGCGGGCGGCGGCGGATGTGATCAAGTTGATCGAAGCGGTCCTGCTCAACTTCCTGATCGGCAACAGCGACGCCCACGGAAAGAACTTCGCCCTGCTCCACGACCCGGCGTCCGGCGTCCGGCTCGCGCCGCTCTACGATCTGGTCTCCACGCAGGTATATGAGAGGTCGGAGCCGACCCTGGCAATGCGGATCGGCGGGGTCGCGGATCCCGACGAGGTGGATATGGACGCGTGGAGAAGCCTGGGAAGGGATGCCGGCATGGGCGCCGAGCTGACCGCGTTGGTCGCCGAGCGGACGGAGCGAATCCTGGACTGCGCCGGGGCGCTGGTCGCCACCGCCAGGGCGGAGGGCTGGCACCGGCCCGTCATCGATCGCATCTTCGCCCTGATGAAGAGTCGCGCCGGCCAGCTCTGACGCCGTCGCGAGGTCAATGCCGCGTGGGGTCGACGAGGCGGACTCCGGCGGGTTCGAAGTCCCGCCTGTTCAGCGTCGCGATGGCGAGGCCGTGGGCGAGGGCGCCGGCGGCGATCAGGCTGTCTTTGATCGACATCGGGCGGCCCCGCTTGCGCAGCTCGGCGAGCAGGGCGGCCCAGCGCAGGCCGACGCCGGCGTCCCACTGCAAGCACTCGATCCGCCCCACGCCCTCGTCGAACCACCGTTCCAGCCTCGCGCGGCGAGCGCCGCGGGCGAGCAGCAGGATGCCGAAGCGGACCTCGCCGAGGACAATCGGGTCGACCGCGATCGAGCGCTCGTTACGGCGCAGCCAGGCGACGACGCGATCGTCGGGGTCCGGCTTGGTCGCCTCGGAGAGGACCTTGGCGTCGACCAGATGCTTCAAAGCGTGTCGGTCGACTCGGACTCGATCGGCGTGAAGTAACCCTTCTCCGGGCACTCCAGCAGCCAATCGACCATGCCGGCGTTGGCCGGTGGCTTGACCCGCGTCAGCCGGTACTCGTCGACGCCGACGCGCTCGATCTCGAACTCCTGCCCCGGCCGGATGTCTTAGCTACTTCTTCTTCTTCTTCGCCTTCGGCTTCGGGCCGAGCTTCAGGTTCACCTTCGAACCCGCCGCCAGGGCCTTGCCCTGCCCCGGGGAGGAGGACTTGACCACGAGCGGGCCCTTTGCCTTCTTCGGCTTGGTCACCTTGCCGAGGGCGCAGTTTGCCGCCCTGAGCGCGGACTTCGCCTGACCCAGGGTCTTGTTCTTCAGCTTGGGGACCACGCACTGCGCGGGGGGTGGCGGGGGCGGCGTGCCGCCCCCTCCGCCCGTGCCTCCTCCGCCGCCGCCGGAGGCTTCCTTGTCGAAGGTCGCGGTGACGGTCGTGTCGGCGTTGAGGGTGACTTTGCAGCTGCCGGTGCCCGAGCAGCCGCCGCCGCTCCAACCGGCGAAGCTCGAGCCCGAGGCCGCGGAGGCGGCGAGGGTGACTTCGGTGCCCTCGGGGTAGGTGGAGGCGCAGGTGGTTCCGTTGCAGGTCACCGTGCCAGAGCCCGAGCCCGCCTTGTTGACGGTGAGCGTGTGGAGGATCGTCGTTTCGGTCTCGGTGATCGTCGTGTTGGCGCCCACCGCGACCGTGCAGGTGGTCGCGGTGTGGGAGTCACAGCCCCCCCAGGCGACCTGTTGGTGGGCGCCGGGGGTGGCGGTGAGGGTGACCGTGTCGGCCTCGTTGTAGGTGGCGGTGCAGCTGCCGGAGGCTTCTTTGCAGGCTGAGATCGCGCCTGAGACCGGGGCCGGAGAGGCGCCGGCCGAGACCGAGCCGGGGCCGGTGACGGTCGCCGTCAGGGTGTGGGTGATCTTGGTGAAGGTCGCGGTCAGGGCGCTGTTCGCTTCGAGGTTGAAGGAGCAGTTGGCGGTGCCGGTGCACGAGGCCGCGGAGCCCGATCCGGCGCTCCAGCCCCCGAAGCTGGAGTGCAGCGCCGCGGTGCCCTTGACTTCGACCGCTTCGCCCTCGTTGTGGGGGCCCGCGCAGGAGCCGAAGCTTCCCGCTCCGAACTTGCATTCGACCGTGCCCGATCCGTTGCCGGCGGGGGTGATCGTGATCGTGTGGGTGATCTTGGTGAAGGTCGCGGTCAGGGCGCTGTCTGATTCGAGGTTGAAGCTGCAGGGCGAGGTGGTGCATCCCGAAGCGGAGCCCGAGCCGGCGCTCCAGCCCCCGAAGCTGGAGTGCAGCGCGGCGGTGCCCTTGACTTCGACCGCTTCGCCCTCGTTGTGGGGGCCCGCGCAGGAGCCGAAGCTTCCCGCTCCGAACTTGCATTCGACCGTGCCCGATCCGTTGCCGGCGGGGGTGATCGCGATCGTGTGGGTGATCTTGGTGAAGGTCGCGGTCAGGGCGCTGTCTGATTCCAACGGGAAGACGCAGTTGGCGGTGCCGGTGCATCCCGATGCGGAGCCCGATCCGGCGCTGAAGCCGGTGAAGCTCGAGTGCAGCGCGGCGGTGCCCTTGACTTCGACCGCTTCGCCCTCGTTGTGGGGGCCCGCGCACGATCCGAAGGCCCCGGCTCCGAACTTGCATTCGACCGTGCCGGTGCCGTTGCCGGCGGGGGTGATCGCGATCGTGTGGGTGATCTTGGTGAAGGTCGCGGTCAGGGCGCTGTCTGATTCGAGGTTGAAGGAGCAGGGCGAGGTGGTGCAGCCCGAAGCCGAGCCCGATCCGGCCGAGAAGCCCGCGAAGGCCGAGTGCAGCGCCGCCGTCGCCTTGACTTCGACCGCTTCGCCCTCGTTGTGGGGGCCCGCGCAGGAGCCGAAGCTTCCCGCTCCGAACTTGCATTCGACCGTGCCCGATCCGTTGCCGGCGGGGGTGATCGTGATCGTGTGGGTGATCTTGGTGAACGGGGCGTTGACCGAGCTGTTGGCGTTGATCGTGAATTCGCACGTCGCTTTGCCCGTGCAGGAGATCGAGCCGGTTCCGGTGTCATAGCCGGCGAATTCGGTGTGGGCGCCGGGGGCGGGGATCAGCTTCAGTTCGGTGCCTTCGGTGTAGGCGGGGTGGCAGGGGGAGTCGGTTCGTTCGCCGCCGTTTACTTCGCAGTTGACCGAGCCGGTGCCGGTGCCCGTGGAGGTGTCGATCGCCAGCGACTTCTGGCCGGCCAAGACGAAGCTCGCTTCGACCGTCTTTGCGGCGTCTATTTCCAGTTCGCATTCGTTGCCGGTGACACTGTCGCAATCGCCTGACCAGGCGGCGAACTCCCAGCCGGTTTCTGCTTCGGCGGTGAGCTTGACCGCGGTGCCGAAGGGGAGTTCGGTGAACGGGGGACAGGGGCCGAAGCCGGTGCCTTCGTCGCATTCGGCTTCGACGCTGCCTTCGCCGCTGGTGTTGACCGTGAGGGCGAAGGTTTCGAGGGCGAAGGTCGCTTCGACTTCGGAGTCTTCGATGATTTTGAAGGTGCAGGGCGAGGCGGTGCAGCCTGTGGCCGAGCCGGTGCCGGAGAGGCTTTCGATTTCGGCGCCCGTGTCAGGAATGGCAGTGACCTTGACTTCGGTCCCGTAGGGGAGTTCGCTCAGCGGGTCGGCGCAAGCTTCGAAGACGGCACCTTCCTTGCATTGGACTTCGACCGTGCCGGGGCCTTCTTCTTCGATTTCCAGTTCGCGGGTTTCGAGGGCGAAGACGGCGTCCACTTCGGAGGCTTCTTCGAGCGTGAAGGGCCCGCAGGGGGAAGCCGAGCAGGCTTCGGCCGAGCCCGTGCCGTTTTCGAAGCCTTCGAAGGTCGAGCCTTCGCCTTCGACCGCGACCAGTTCGAGTTCGGTGCCTTCGGGATAGGTGGCTTTGCAGGGTTCGTCAACGGTGGGGCCGCCGTTCACTTCGCAGTTGACCTGACCGACGCCGGCGCCGGGCTCGTTGATCGTCAGCGAGACCGGCGGGGGGCCGGTGGCTTCGAAGGTGGCTTTGATGATGATTTCTTTGCCACCAAAGGTGATGGCTGCACAAGCCCCGGCGGTCGGCGCTTCACCGCATTCCACGTTGATGCCTTTTTCGAGCTTCCAGCCCATGAATTTGGAGCCGGGGGCGGCTATGTGTGCTGCGTAGATACCGGTGAGCCCTTCGTTTGTCACGGTTTCGACGTCGCAGGTGCCCGTCTTTGTTTCCGTTGCACCGTTCCACTCGCATTCGAGTTTCGGGTTGCCCTCGAAGGTGCCTTCTCCCAACACTTCCCCCGAGCCGTTGCCGGCGAAGACGATGTGCGCGAGAGGATTGGCGCTCGCGGCGGCCGGGAGGAGGACGAGCAGAAGGGCAGTGGTGAGAGCGGTGAGCAGATGCAGGCGGCGCATCGATGCTTCCTTTCGCTTGAGGTGAGGTGAATGTCTGGGTCGATTCGGGCTCATCGGCGGCCCCCGGTCTTCGCGCGGGCGCCTCGGTGGGCGCGGTGGCGCTTGTGGGCGCGCTTGCAGTTGGCCCTCAGCACCGGGCGGGTGTCATAGGCCTTGCCGTTCTGGGCGATCAGGTTGCCCTTGGCCTTGTGCGTGCCCGCGCAGAGGTCGGTCGAGTTGACGAACAGGCCCTTCTTGCCCCCCTGCATCTCGACGATCGCTTTGGAGACCGGCGCGTCGGGGGCGCCTTCGACGGTGGCTCGCAGGCCGCCGTGGGAGGAGTCGATCCGCACGACTACGTCGATGTCGACGAGGCCGTGCAGGGCGAAGACGGCGTCGGGGAGGTTGTGGCTCGATGAGCGCAGGTAGACGGGGCCGCTCAACGGTTCTGCCAGCAGCGGGCTGTAGGCGGTCACCTGGCCGTAGACGGAGGCCGGCGGGCACGCGGAGCCGTTGCCGGCTCCGGCGGCGAACTGGACCCTGGTGCAGATCGTCCCGAAGTGGCCCTGTTCGATGAACTCCGAGGTGGGGAAGGTAAGCGCCAGGCGGGAGAGGTTGGCGTCGCCGGGACGGGGGGTGTAGGTGGCGTTGAGGGCGGGGAACTTGCCTCGCTTCGTGCCGCCCTTCAGCTTCAGGCCGAGCTTGGGGGCGAAGCCGAGGGAGGCGCAGCCCGCCGCCTGGTAGCGCGAGGAGAGGGTTACCGGGGACTCGGGACGGGGTTCCAGCGCGGTGCCGTCGCCCCAGATCGTCGAGGAGGCCGAGAACGGTTCGCAGGAGGTCGCGTTGAGGGTGAATTCGGGCTTGTCCGCGTAGACATGCAAGTCGCGCAGGTTCAGCGGGATCCCCTTGAGGATGTGGGGGATCGGGTCCGATGCGGCGCCGTCGACTTCGCCGACGTAGGTGACCGGGTTGAGGCGCAGGGCCTCCCTTACGACCACCACCCCCGCGTCGAAGGGCCCGGCGACCGCGGGGGTGATCGATACGGCGCTTATCGGGTCGCCGTGGTAGGGACCGGCGAGGTAGAGCTTGCCCGGGACGTAGGTGAGCTGGTTGCCGACGCCGGCGCCGGCCACGGTGCGGCCGATCTGCGATGCGGCCGGGCAGGATGGGTCGGCCAGCTCTTCGGTGCCCCCGTGGGGCCCGGTGCGGCCCTTGGCCTTCGCGATCGCCTGATCTGAGCAGTAGGGGATGCCGGCTAGTTTGGGAACGACTCCCGGAGGCAGGACGAAGGAGAATTTGCCCATGTCCTGTTCGCCGTCTTGGCGGGTCAGGCGCATGACGAAGGGCGAGTAGCTTCCCGCCTGGTTGTTCAGGGTTCCGGCTTCGAAGCCGGGGTGGAAGGGGGCGGGGCCGGAGGGGCAGGCGCCGCCCGTGACGCCGCGATCGATCGTGAAGGGGGCGGTGCGTTCGACGACTTCGCCCGGTTCGGGGTTGTCAGGGTCCTGGGCCGACCAGGGGACGAACTTCGCCACGGTGGTGTAGGTGCCGCAGGCGGGTGGGGTGACCAGGGGAGCTCTGCCTCCTTCGCGGAAGTGCAGCTTGAAGGAGGAGAAGGGGACCTGGGGGACGTCGTCGAAGGTGGAGACGAGTTGGCCGGTGGCGGGGTCGGGTTCGACCTTGCCGGCCTGCTTGACGAGGATGCCGCGGTCGGGGATCTTGGCGACCAGGTAGAGGCCGATCAGAGTGTGGGTGGGGTTCTCGTAGGGGGTAGCGACGTAGAGAGACCCCTCGACGTCCTCTTCGAGCAGTGGCGTGGAGATCTTGACCGAGCCGATCTTGGACGCTTCCGGGCAGCCCTCGCCCGGGCCGGAGTCATAGCGCTCCCTCGCGTAGTCGGCTTGCGAGCAGGTGGCGAGTCCTTCTGCCTGAGAGGGATTGACAGTCACCCCCTCGGGCAAGGCGACGGTGACCTTCTTGAACTGGGCTTCGCTCTTCGCGCCTTCTTTGGCTTCTTCGGGCCACTGGTTCGGCAGGTCGAGACCGAAGTCCAGGCCCGAGGGGTTGGAGGCCAGGCGCGAGGTGAGGGCGTTTGAGATTTCGGGGTCGAAGGGGACCTGGTTGCAGGCCCGCAGCTGGGGGCCGGTGAACAGCGGCCGGTCGACGAGGCTGCCCAGCGGGGTGTTCCAGGGTTCGGCCTTGCCGCGGTAGGCCAGCGGGTCCCTGCAGGAGGCCGGCAGGCGCAAAAGCGGCGACCGTTCGGAGTTGGACGGGTCTTCGCATGGCCCTTCGGGCAGGAAGTAGACGCAGTTCCAGCCGCGGGAGGAATCGTGGCGGGGGTCTCCGGGGACCCCCCAGAGGCTGAGCGTCGCCGAGAGCACCTGGGCGGTCTGGGGGGCGTTCCTGACTTCGCCGGTGATCCGGTATTCGTCTTCGGGATCCACCGAGGTGTCGATCAGCACCGGCACGCCGACCGCCTTGAAGCCGAAGCGGGCCGGCTCGCCGTGCTGGGGGGGGAGGGCGAAGACCGGCACCGCCTCACGCAGGAGGCCGAAAAGGGAGTGTTCGATGATCGTCACCGAGGCGACGCCTACCGCGCTCGAGTCCGGGCATTCGTTGAGGATGTCGCTGGCTGAGGTCCCGCCGAGGAAGGTCGCGAGGTCACACGGCTTCACCGAGCGCGCCGAGCCAGCCAGCCCGGCGGGCAGGCTGACCGCGGTGTTGCGCGGGATCGCGGGCTGGACGACCACCGCTTCGCGGCGCGAGGAGCCGATCACAGGGCCGGAGTTGAACTGGATCGTGTTGGTCAGCTGGAAGGGGTTGGTTCCGGCTTCTTCGGCGGCCCCCCCTCCCTCTGCTTCGGCGAGGGCGGAGAAGCTTTCGATCCCGAAGGGGACGGGGGCCGAGCTGACGTTCACTGGCTGGGAGATGCTCTGCGTCGGGGCGTTGGCGCCGGAGAGCGTGACCTGCCCCGCCTCGGCGCCGCCGCCGGCTTTGATCGCGACCTGGAGTTCGACTTCGATCGCTTCATAGGAGGGCAGCACGCCTTCGAAGCTGCAGTCGAGGCGGCCGGTCTCTTCGGGCGTGGTTTCGATCGCGCAGTCGATCGGCCCGGCGCTTCCCTGGGCGCCGGCGAAGGCTTCGACGCCGTAGGCCTGCACGCCTTCGGGCAGGTCGTCGGTGATCTGAAGCGGGGTCGAGGTGGCGTCGAGGGGAGCGTCGCCGAGGTTGGTCGCGGTGATCGCCAGGCGGCCGGAGCCTTCGCTGATGACCTTCGCTTCGGCGCTGCCGAGGGTGAAGCTGTCTTCGGGTTCGAAGGGGCTGGGGAGGACGAGCGGGGTGAGCGCCAGCGGCGCCACCCAGTGCCCGGGGGTGGTTAGGTCGAAGGGGCCTTCGCCGAGGTTGGCGGGGCCTGAGACCTGCACTTCGGTTTCGTAGAGGCCTTCGAGTAGTTCGGCGAGGGCGGCGGAGGTTTCGGTAGCCGCGAACCCGGTTTCGGCTTCGCAGACTTCGGTGGCGCTCTGGAAGAAGAATTCGCCTGTGCCCAGGCAGCCGGCCGCTTCGCCGCCGACCTCGATCCGGGCGATCACCGATTCGCCGAGCAGGTCGAGGTCGACCTTGGCGGTGCTCACCTCCTGCACCTCGCTTTGGTCGGGGGCCACCTGGAGGTTGGTCGGGCGCGAGCCGCCGAGCAATTGCCACCATGGGGAGGTCGCCTGCGCCGATGCGGGCAGGGCGAACAGCGCCAGGGCGGCGAGGAGCGGGGCGAGGCGTCTCATCGATGGGCCCTCCTGTGGTGCTTGGCTTGGCGGCGGTGGGACTTGGCGCAGACGACCTTGCCCTTGTGCCTCGCCTTGCGCTTGCCCTTCGGGCAGCGCCCCCGTGGCGCCGCGGCGGGTCCTTCGCGCACGTTGCCGGGACCCTGGAAGGAGGCTGAGGCGGGGGTGGGGTCGTTGGGCGGGATGTAGGGGGGTTGGCAGGCTTCGCCCTGGCATTCGGCCCTCGGTTCGAGCTTTGCCGGGATGCCGTCCACGCGGGCGTCATAGACGTCGGTGACGCGGTCTTCGTCGGTCACGGACAGCGGCGCCGCGGTGAGGAAGAAGGCGTCTCCTCCTCCTTCGCTCGCGTCGAGGAAGGCCGATTCGCCTTCGCCGGTGCCCGAGGAGATCAAAGAGACGCAGCCGCCTCCTGCGCTGCGGGCGGTGCCGGCGTCTCCCGAGGAGGGGGTGCAGGTGCCCACTCCGGAGGGCTCGTACTGATAGACGTCCCAGTTGCCGTTGGAGTCGCCCGCGACCAGGGAGCCGGCGACGTTGAAGAAGAGGCGGCCGTCGTCGTGGAGGGCCCGGGAGCGGTAGACGGAGGGGGCGCCGAAGTTTTCCAGTTTGCTCGCCTCGGGCAGCGTCGCGGCGAGCGACACGCCGGTCCACAGTCCCTGCGGGTCCGACGCCGCGGTCCCGTTCGCCGACCCGCCGGTCAGTCCCTTCGGCCGGCCGCCGCCGGGATCGCACGAGGCGCAGAGCAGCCCGCCTTCGCCGCCGTTGGCCTCGGCGTCGTAGAGGAAGACCTCCTGGTCGGCCGCGCCGCTCTTGGCGTCGGCGTTGTCGTAGCCGCTCAGCGGCAGGCTCGACATGAAGGCCAGGTAGCGACCCGAGGGGGAGGCGGTGGCGGTCTGTTTCCAGGCGGCGATCCCTCCCCCGAGGCTGCCCCAGTCATTCGAGTCCGCACCGGCCAGCGTCGCGAGGAAGCCGATCCCGGCCCCCTGCCGCCACCGATAGAGGTTTGGCTGTCCAGGGGTCGGCGAACGCCCTTCGGCGTTCTCGCCCGAAAGCACCCCCTTGGCGACGAAGTAGGCCTGCGTCGCGTCTTCGGCCATCCCGGCGAGGAGGCCCTGCACTTCGGCGCTTTCGAAGGCGTTCTCCGGGTTCTCGGTGTGGGCGGTGAGGTCGACGAGGTCGCATCCCAGGTGTCCTTCCTGGATAACCACCGAGCAGCGGTAGAGGTCGGCGCCTTCTTCGTTTGCGTCTTCGGTCAGGTTCTGGGTGTCGGTGAAGAGAGCCGCCGCGCCGTCCGGGCTGGCGCCCTGGAAGATCGGCTCGACTGCGCCGGTGCCGAAGGCGCCTTCCTGTTCCGCGTCGAGCCGCAGGGTTTCCCCGCGCCCCAGGTCGCGCAAGTAGAGGCCGGTCGGGTTTCCGTTGGTCGGGCCGGCGCTCCAGAAGACACGCGAGCCGTCTTCGGAGACCGCGCCCCGCGTTGACGCTTCGCCGGAGCCGAGCTTGGCTTCGACCGCCTTGTCTTCCGATCCCGGCAGGACGCTCACCGGCTGCAGGCGCCCGCTCGGCGGCGCTGCCGCCGTCCACTCGTAGAGGGCGTTCGCGGAGGCGTCTTTTGCCAGCGGCACGATCGACCCGAGCAGCACGTGCTCGAGGCTGGGGGTAGCGCCCCGCACGGTCGCCGCGCTGTGGGCCTTGCCGAGGTCGGCGCCGCCGAATTCGGTGCCTTCGGGAACGTCGGCGAAGCCCGGGGCGCCGCTGAGCAGCGGGGTGTAGGACGGGGAAGCCGTGTTCTGGCGCAGATACGGGGTTCGTTCGGTCGCCTCGGGGGACAGCGGCGTGGAGGTGCGGGGCTCCAAGAGGGCGTTGGCGAGCTGGGTGTCGAAGAGCTTGTATTCGTAGCCTTCGCCGGTGGTCGGCGTTTCCACTACGGCGTTGGGCGGCGTCAGGTCCTCCGAGCTCCAGCCGCCGCCGGCGCCGCGCCGCGCGAGCGCCGAGGAGCGTTCGGGGGCGCGGTTGCCCTGCGGGGCGGCTTCGATCGAGCCGGCGCTCAGATAGGCGATCGCCTCGCCGTTGGCGGCGGCCTGAATCTGGCCTTCGCCCCCCCCTCCGACGCCGATGCTCGCGCCGTACTTCTTCGGCGGGCTGACCATCTCCCAGGCGCGGTTGTCGGCCAGCGAGAAGCCAAGCGTCGCCGACTGGGTGGCGAAGGAGAGGTCGGCGCCGTGCACCAGGTATTCGCTGCCTTCGCGCGTATCGGAGGCGACGAAGCGGTAGAAGTAGGCGGTCGAGGGCTCGAGGCCGCTGAGCGCCACGGCGACTTCGATGTCGCCGAAGCTCGCCGGCAGGCCGAGGTGGGCGCTCTGCGCACAGCCGCCGCTCGAGCAGGGGGAGGTGCCGTATTCCAGCCACCATTTGCCCGCCACTCCCAACGGGTCGAGCTTTGCGTGCACGGAGGCGTCGTGGGCGGCGAGGGCGCTCGCCCACTGGGCGTCGATCGCCACCGCGGGGCGGGTGGTGAAGGTCGTGTCTTCGCCCGCGGCCGTTCCCGCTTCGTTTTCGGCGACGAGGCGGAAGTGGTAGGTCGTGTCGGGGGTCAGCCCTTCGATCGGCACGCTGAGCGCTTCGGCTTCATATCCGCTCCCCGGCAGGGTCTCTTCGGGGGTTTCGCTGCCGTAGCTCTCGTCGGTGCCGTACTCGAAGCGGTAGCTGGTCGGGTGGCCCTCGGGGTTGAGCTGCGCGGCGAGCGTCGCGGCGGTGGGCAGGATGTCTTCGGCGCGCTGGTCTTCGGGCAGCGGGCCGGGTTCGGGAAGCGGGAAGGCCTGCACGGCGACCCGTTCCTTGGCTTCCGCGCCGCCATTGTCGGAGGCCCCGGTGGAACTGGTCGTGTAGAGCGTCCGGCCCGTATGGTCCGCGGCCAGGGCGTTGCCGTAGGGCTCCCCGATCACCTGCCCGGCGCCGAACTGGCTGATCTGTTCGCCGGCGGGGCCGTAGGCGTGGAAGCGGTAGGAGTAGGAGCAGCCGCCGACCGAGGGGCCGCACTCGCCGACGTAGACGTCGCCCGCGGCGTCGGTCGCGAGGGCCTTGGGGTCGCCGGTGAAGAACGTCTTCAGCAGCGCCCCGCTCGCATCGCGTTCCTCGACCGCGCCGAGCGCCCCGTCTCGCAGCGTCGTCACCGTGGCCGGGGAGCCGCCGCCAGAGCCGATCTGTTCGACGTCCTGATAGGCCAGCGAGCCGCGGAACTGGACCGTGATCGAACCGCCGCCGGAAACCTGCAGGTCGCCGGGTGCGATCGCCGGCAGTTCCCCCAGCGCTTTCTGGACTTCGGAGGCGCCGGCGCTCGCCGCGAGTTCTTTCGTGGTCCCCCCCTCGAAGCTCAGGGTGTATTTGCCGCTCGCCGGCGGGGTGATCCGCTGTTCCTCCAGCGTCGCCGCGCGCAGCGCGACCAGGTTGCCCGCCGGGGTCGCGGCGAGGGCGTTGACCGCCCCCGCCGGGTGCCCTTTGAAGGAGCCGCCGCCCGGCACGGGCGCTTCGGAGAGGAAGGCGCCGCCCGCTTCGAAGCGCTCGAGGCGGTTGAGATCGCCCACCCAGAGGTCGCCCGAGGGGCCCACCGCGAGCGAGTAGGGGGCCGAGAACTCGCCCGGGGCGCTTCCCGAGCCGCCGACGCCGCATTCGTCTCCCGCTTCGAGGTCGGCGGCCGTGCAGATGTTCGCTCCGCTGGTCTCGTCGACCCCCTTGCCGAGCATGTACAGGAGCTGGCCGGCGGGGGTGAACTTGCTGACGCGGCGCTTGGAGGCGTCGGCGACGTAGACGTCGCCGGTTTCCTGGTCGACGGCGAGGGCGTTGGGGGTGACGGCTCCGGCGCCGGTCGCGCCGAAGGCGCCTTCAGGGGTGCCGCTGATCTCGGCCGGACCAATCGAACAGCGCCTCGTCGGCGGTTCGGCGGCGGGGCCGCAGACCTGCAGCTCCTGGCTCTTCCCATCGGCCACTCCCCAGCCCCAGGCGAGCTGGAAGTCGCCTGCGGGGCCGAAGCGGTCGATGCGGTAGTTGGTCGAGTAATCGGCGACGTAGACACTTCCGGGTTCCACGCCCCCTGCGCCGCTCTGGTTGACTGCCACGCTCGTCGGAAGATTGACCTTTCCCGCGCCATGCCCCCAGCCGGCGAGGGTCAGCGGCGCCGCCTCGGCGGGCGGGGCGGCCAGGGCGAGCGCGAGGGTCGCGAGCACCAACGACGCAACGCTGAGCGGCAGGGCGGCGAGGGCAATCAGCGACGCCCGCGTCGCGGTGCTCGTCCTAGCCCCTGTCCTGTCGTTCACGCCCTTCGTTCGCATAAGTCCCGTCCCGTGTGTCTCGTTGTCCCTTTGAAGTCCCTGTGAGGTCCTTATGACCTCTCCCCCGCTCCCTGGCCGGGGGGTGCTGCTGCGCTTCCGGTGCTGCCTTGCTGCGTCACTTAGAGGTGCTGGTGTTGCTATGGGCCTCCGCCCCGGGCCAATGACGTGGCCCGGGGCTTTGGCTTGCTTCTTTGCTTCCTGGTGCTGCTTGGTTCCTTTGACCCCTCGCCTATTCGAATTTCGCCGAGATCGTCTTGGTGGCGTCGATCGGCGCCTTGCAGGGGGTGGTTTTGCCCGTGCAGTTGCCGGCCGAGCCGCCCGAGACCGTCCAGCCGTTGAACGAGTAGCCCGCCGAGGCGGTCGCGGTCAGTTCGACTTCGTCGCCTTCATAGAAGGCCTCTTTGGTCGTCGTGCAGCCGGTGCCGCAGCTGAGGCCGGACTTGACGAGGCCTTTGACGAGCAGCGATTTGCCCGTGACTTTGCCTTTGAAGGCGCCGGGGCCGGTCAGGTTGAGGGTCACGACTTTGGTCGGCTTCGGTTCGAACTTCACTTTGACCGAGCTGTTGGCTTCGATCGTGAATTCGCAGGCTGCTTCGCCACCGGGGCAGTTGCCGACGGCCGAGCCGGTTTCGCTTTCGACCACGGCGGCCTGGGAGCCCTTCGCCGGTATGGCTTTGACCTTCACGACTTTGCCCGCTTGGATCGCCGAGGTGGCGGTCGAGCAGCTTTCGTCGCAGCTGATGCCGGTCGAGGTCACCTTGCCGTAGCCCGAGCCGGCCTTGGTGACCGTGAGAGTCTTGGTCGGGACGAAGTAGGCGATGACTTTCGTCGCCGAGGTGGCCCCCGTCACTTCGCATTTGAGCCCGGTCGCGACGGTGCAGCCTTTCCATTTGGAGAAGGCGTAGCCGGCCGCCGGGGAGGCGGTGAGGGTGACGGAACCTGTGAGTTCAGCCGAGCACGAGGTTTTCGAGGGGCCGCAGTTTTCTGAGTTGATCCCGGCAGGGCTGCTGACCACGGTGCCTTCGCCGCCGGACTTTTCGACCGTGAAGGCTTTGTTGAAGGCGGCTTTGATCGTCATTTCGCCTTCGAAGGAGATGAAGCCGCATTCTTCTACGAGCGGTTCTTCTTCGCAAAACGCGAACGCTTCTCCTTCGACCGTCCAGCCGGCAAAGGCGGAGCCGGGGGCGGCTTCCTCCTTCGCATGCTCGCCGGGGAGGCCAGATTCTTCGAATTCTTTAGCTTCGGTGTCGCAGACGCCGGTCTGAGGACCGGGCGAGGTGTAGGCGCAGTTGACGGGCGGCGTGCCGTCTAGAGGTGACACGCCTACGACGGTGCCCGAGCCGGTGCCCGAGATGACGACGTGGGTGTTGATCGCTGCGCTCGCCCCGGCGACGGGGACGAGCAGCAAGGCCCCCAGCGCGGCGAGCAGGATGGTCAAGCGTTTCACTTATCTCTCCTTGTCGGTGAGCCCCTGCCGAACCGCTTCCCGGCGGTCTTTGGGCGACTCGGTTATCCCTGTAAACCCGACGAGTGGCCAAAGTTCCTGAAAAGTGCTTGGCGTTTCGCAGGCGAGGCAAGCAAACCACCTACACGCGGGTTTGTCAAGGAGAGGTTCCTTGAGAGAGGAGGACGTTCCTAGAACTGAGGAGGAGTTGCTAAACAGCTTCGCGGCTGAGGCGGGAGGCCTCGGCGGCGCCCAGGTAGGGCGCGAGGACGAACTCGGCGCAGTCGGGGAGCAGGTCCTCGAGGCGCTCGGCTTCGCCGGCCGCGACCTTGCGGTGGACGAGCGAGACGAGCGAGCCGACGACGGTGTCCTCGGTCGAGTCGGGGAGCGGGCGCTCGCCGGCGGGGCGCTCGGCGCGACCGAGCCGCAGCGGCGCCGTCAGCTCGGCGACCGCCCGGTCGAAGCGGGCGGCGACCGCCGGGCCGGCGCCGCGGGACTCGACCAGGCAGAGGCGGGCCAGGTCGGGCTCGGCGGCGAGGAAGGAGAGCACGGCGCGGGTCGCGGCGATCGCCTTGGCCGGCCAGCCCTGCTCCGGCTCGACCGCGGCGGCGACCAGCTCATGCAGGTGCTCGACGACGACCTCGAAGGCGGCGAGGAAGCACTGCTCCTTGGACTCGAAGTTCTCGTAGAAGACGCGGCGGGAGACCTTCGCCTCGCGGGTGATGTCGGTGAGGGTGACGTCGGCGTAGCCCTTCTCGGCGACAGCGGTGGCGAGGGCGGCGATCAGCCGCTCGCGCTGGTGGTGGGCGACCTGCTCGCGGCTGTAGCCGTGGCGGCCGGCGGGCAGCGGGCCGAGCTCTTCGGCGGGCATCGTCGCGGACGGGGCGGGCTAGGCGGAGATCGCGTCGGCGACCTCGCCGGCCTCCCGCGCCGCCTCGTCCTCGCCGACGAAGGGGCGGAGGACGAACTCGACCGTCTCCGGCAGCAGGCCGCGCAGCCCGTCGGCTTCGCCCGCCATCAGCCGCTGGCTCAGCACCCAGGCGATCCCCCCGGCGAGGGTCTCCTCGAGGCTCGTCGGCAGGGTGTCGCCGCGCGGGTTCAGCTCGCGGCCGGGCGCGATCAGCGGGGCCAGCCGTTTCAGCGCCCGCTCGTGGCGCTTCGCCGCCTCCGGCCCGGCGGCGTTGGCCTCGACCAGGCAGACGCGGGCGACGGTCGGGTGGGCGGCGACCTGCTCGAAGAGGGCGCCGAGCGCCGCGCCGATCCGGTCCGCCCAGGGCCCTTCTTCGCGTTTGTAGGCGCCCTCGACCTGCGCCGCGCCGTGCTCGAAGCCGGCGTCGAGCAGCGCCAGGAAGGCGGCTTCCTTGTCGGCGAAGTGCTTGTAGAAGGTCTTGTAGCCGACCTTGGCGCGGCGGACGATCGTCTCGATCGTCGTCTCCTGGTATCCCTGCTCGGCGACCTGCTCGGCGGTCGCCTCGAGGATGCGGCGGCGCCGGCCCTGCTCGGCCGCGTCGCGGCCGACCGGCTCGGGGCCGGGAGGCTGCCTGGAGGCCTTTCCGGGAAGCGCTCGCACAGGTGCAGGATAGCGCTCGTTCCCATTGGTACGAAACAGGTACATGGAGTGGGGAAAGTTCCCAAACATAAGCTATGGTGTCCTGAATGGAAGCACCCGGCCCCCTCCGCGCAGTCCGCTCCTGGGAGGAGGCGGTCCCCGACCGCGACTCCGACCGCGAGGTCCGCGAGGCGGTGCTGACGGCGGTCGGCGAGCTGGGCTACGCGAAGGCGACGGTGCGCGAGATCGTCGCCCGCGCCGGGATCACCGAGGACCGCTTCCAGCGCCGCTTCGGCGGCAAGGAGCGCTGCTTCGCCGCCGCCTACGCCGAGGCGGCCGAGCGGCTGGGCGGCGATCTGCTCGGCGCCTGCGAGGAGGCCTCGAGCTGGAGGGCCGGCTTCGAGGCGGCGCTGGCCGAGCTGCTGCGCTTCGTCGCCGCGCAGCCGGCGGCGGCCCGCTCGCTGCTGATCGAGGTGAAGGCGGCGCGCGGCGAGGCCTGGGCCAAGCACCAGGAGGTCGTCGAGCGCCTGACCGAGGCGGTCGCCGCCGCCCGCGACCAGTCGGGCGCCCGCCCCAACGCCTCGCCGATGACCGCCGGCTTCGTCGTCGGCGCGATCGAGGAATCGCTCTGCATAGAGATAGCCGCCGGCCGCGCCGGCGAAGCCGAGCGCCTGCTGGAAGACCTGACCCGGCTGGCCTTCCTGCAGCTGTTCGGCGAGGAGGCGTAGCGCTGACAGCGTCAGAAGGAACTTAGTGTGCTGGACATAAGTTATCTCCTGCTAAGCTATTGCCGAAATGACCGCCGGCTTCCTCAACCGCAGGGAAGAGCTGCAGATCCTGCAACGCCGCTGGGCTCAGGGCGAGAGTCAGATTTTCCTCCTCTGGGGACGGCGGCGGGTCGGCAAGACCGAGCTTCTGCTGGAGTTCGGCCGCGATAAGCGGACGCTTTTCTTCGAGGCGACCAGCGGCACTCGGGCCGACCACCTGAGTGACTTCTCGGGGCGCCTCGCCGAAGTCACCGGGCGTGCGGGCCTGACGGCGCTCGACTGGCGGTCGGCGCTCGACGCGGTCGCCGACTGGGCCGAAGCCGAGGGGCCGATGCTGCTGGCACTCGACGAGTTTCAGCACATCGCCCGTGAGAGCCCGGAGGTGGGGACCACGATCAACGTGTGGTGGCGGGAGCGTGGACGGGTCGCTCCCGTGTTCGTGGTGCTGTCCGGCAGCGAGATCGGCTTCTTCGAGCGGGAAGTCGTCAGCTACTCGGCGAGCACCTATGGGCGGCGTGCAGGCCAGCTGCGGCTCGAGCCGTTCAAGCCCGAGGACATCGGCCTCTTCCTGCCGGACTGGAGCGCCGAGGACCGGGTTCGCGCTTACGCCGTCTTCGGCGGCATGCCCTACTACCTCGCGCACGTCCGCGCCGACGAGAGCCTTGCCAAGAACATCCTCGATCTGATTCTGCTGCGCGACGGCCTCCTGCACGAGGAGGCTCGCCTGCTTCTCGACATCGAGCTGCCCGACGCAAACACCTATTTCTCGGTTCTGAGAGCGATCGCAGCCGGGCAGACCCGCGTCAACCAGATCGACCAACGCACCGGGATCGGCGACACCTCGCGGGTCAGCCAGATGCTTGACCGGCTGCAACGCCTCTGGTTGGTTCGCAAGGAGATCCCGGTGACGGTCGAAAACCCCGAGCGCTCTCGGCAAAGCTTCTACCGGCTCGTCAACCCCTACCTGCGCTTCTGGTTCCGCTTCGTCCTGCCGGCTCAGGGCCGTCTTGCCGATGCCGCAGGCGCAAAACGGCAGCTCGAGAGCCGTATCCTTCCCGAGCTCGACGAGTTCGTCGCCGCCCCCGCATTCGAGGAGGTCTGCCAGGCTTGGCTGCGTCGCGAGACCGATGCCGCCTCCGTCGGCTGGTGGTGGGGGAAGGTTCGCGAGACGCGAGACGCCGCCCTCCGCGATATCGACCGGAAGCTGGACGCCGTCGCGATCGACGACAACGGAATGGTGATCGCCCTCGGCTCCTGCAAGTGGACAGCCGGTCCGATGCCGGCGGCCGAGAGGGACAAGCTGGAAGCGCTGGCCGCGCACCTCTGCCCGAATGAGAGTCAACCGTCCCTCTTCTTCTTCTCTCGATCGGGCTTCGAGAAGCCACTCCGCGCAGCCGCCGCCAAGGATCCGCGCCTGCATCTGGTTACGGCAGAGGAAGCGGTCGGAGGCTGAGCCTCAGCACCTGCTGCCAGGCCGGGCGGCTGTCGCCGACGTCAGGTGTCGGCTTTGTTTACCGGCCGCTCGAACGGATTGACGCAGTGCACACCGGTGCGCTCCACGTCCGCGATGTTTCGCGTTGCGAGCGTCAACCCGTGCACCTTTGCCGTTGCGGCCAACAAGCCGTCGACGACGGGTAGCCGGTCGGGAACATCCATACGGCCCCACTCTTCGGCGATGGGACGGTCCACCGAGAGGACGCGGTCGCGATGCTGGTCGGCAACCCGGCCCAGCCAAGTCTCCAGCGCGGCTGCGGACTTCCGATCCCGGCGCCGGACGCTCTCTATACCGCGACGGATCTCCCCGAGCGTGAGTGCGCTGAGGAAAATCTCCTCCTCCGCAAGGCCATCGACCCAGGCAACGACTTCGGGGTCCGCTCGATCGCCCTTCCGCAGCTCGGACGCAACGTTCGTATCGATCAGGAAGCTCAAAGATCAACCGGCCGGCCGTAGTCGAGCGGCCGCTCGAAGTCGAGATCCTCGCCGACATCGGGCATTTCCAACAGGAGCTCCTTAAGGGAGCTTCCCGGGCCCGGATCCCTCAGCGCGGTGCGGAGTATCTCCCGATGCTCCTCCTCGGCGGAGCGGCCGTGGGAGGCAGCGCGAAGCTTGAGCTCGCGCACGACCTCGGCCTCTATGTTGCGAACGAGGAGTTGGGCCATTGGAAGGAATGCTAGCAATGATAGCAATGTTGGGTTGCACTCTCCTCCAAGGCCCCGCGAGGCAAAACTCTCCCCCCTAGGGCTAACCCGGCGCCCAGAGGGCCGATAGGGGAAGGGCCCAGATCTTCGGCGCGAGGCGCACCGCCTCGGAGCCGGTGTGCAGGATGACGCCGGCGCCGAATTCGTCGCCGAGGGCCGATGCGAGGCCCCGTAGACCGCGCGAGTCGCGCGAGGAGAGACTCGCGGCGGCCTTCACCTCGACCGCGCAAACGGGCCCGCCTCGCGGTTCGATCAGTGCATCCACCTCCTGGCCGTCGGCGGTGCGGTAGTGGAAGACCGCGGGGCGGGCGGCGCTCACGCTCGCCTGCTTGACGATCTCCATCAGCACGAAGTTCTCGAGCAGGGCGCCGAACGAGCGCTCGGCCGCCCCTCCGCCAAGCAGGTGCATCAAGAGGCCGGAGTCGGAGAGGATCAGCTTCGGCGACTTGGTCAAGCGCTTGCCGATGTTCCGGAACCAGGCCGGGAGCGTGAGAACGAGAAAGGCGGTCTCGAGCAGAGCGAGGTATCGCTTCAGCGTCGTCTGCGGCATGCCGAGATCGCGCGAGATGCCGGCGTAGTTGAGCAAGCCGGTGGCGCGCGAGGCGAGCAGAAGCATCAGGCCGGGCAGCTCAGTCAGGCCGGCGACGTTGGCGAGGTCGCGGACCTCCCGCTGCAGCATCGTGTCGAGATAGCTGTCGAACCAGCGGCCGCGGCGAGCCCCGGAGCGAGCCACCGCCTCCGGAAAGCCTCCGGCTTCGATCCGCCCCAGCAGATCCCCTTTCGCGAGGCTGGTCGCGCGAGCGGCCAGAGCCTCGGGCTCTCCCGCCAGCAGCGCACCGAGAAACCCCTCCCGATGTCCCGCAATCTCGCCCTGGGAAAGCGGCCAGAGCCGCAGCACCTCCATACGGCCGGCCAGGGTCTCCGCAACCCGGGGAAGGCTGAGGACGTCCGCCGATCCGGTCAACACGAAGCGCCCGGGACGCCGGTCGGCGTCGACGCTCGCCTTTATCTCCAAGAGCAGCTCCGGCACGCGTTGGACCTCGTTGACGACGAGCGTCCGCGATTTACCCGCGACGAAGCCGGCCGGGTCGCCACGGGCAGCCGCGAGGTTGAGCCCGCGGTCCAAGCTGACGTAGCGAGCGTCGTCCAACTCGCCGAGGAGGGCTTGCGCGAGGGTGCTCTTGCCGCTCTGGCGGGGGCCGACCAGCATCGTCACGGGCGTGTCCTTCAACGCCTCGCGCAAGTCCGGCAGCAGGTTGCGCTCGAACATAAAGCCGTATTCTAACCACCTGGTGGTTGATTTTCAGCCACCTACTGGACGATTTGCAGAACTGCCTGGCCGTTCTACTTCTCTTTGGAGAAGACGTCGGCGGCGGTGATCGCCAACACCCCGGCGGCGCCGTCGACTCGCTCGCGGGCGCAGATCGCGTAACGAGGCTCGCTCGCCGGCCGTGGCAGCGCCGCGGCCTTCCGTTCAAGGGCAGCGCGCAGCGAAGCCGCGTCGGCGCGCTTCGCCCACTTCGCCTCGCCGAGAAGGACCGCCTCGCGCGGGCGCCCCGCCAGAGCGACCGCGTCTATCTCCACGGGTTCGGCAGCGCTCGTCCAGAACGGCCCGATCGCGACGATGTCGCCGCCGAGCTGCCCTGCAGCGGCAAGCCTTCGCAGGTGGTCGCGGAACGCCTCCTCCCAGGGGCCGCCCATGTGGTCGTCGAGCGATTCGAGCAGGACGGGCAGGATGCTCTGTCCGAGGCCCCGCTCGATCTCCGGGCGATAGCGGTCGAGCAGACCGAGCCAGAAAGCGAGGAAGTTGTCGGCGATCCGGTAGAGCCGACGCCGCGTCCGCAGTGGATTCTCGGTGACCGGCACGACGCGCTCGACCAAACGCAGGGCGACGAGCCTGTCGAGGGTGCGGCCCGGGTCGGCGCGCACCGCCTGCTCGATCTGGTTGAAGCGGGTGCGACCGGCGGCGATCGCGTAGAGGACCTGGCGCGCCAGCTCGCCCCCCTCCCCCTCGGTGGCGAGCACGAGCTGCCCCTCGGTGAGCAGCGGGCCGCCCGGCGTGCAGGCGAGCCGAGCGAGATTGGACCGGACGCTCGCACGCTGGTCCCACCACTGCAGGTAGAGCGGCATTCCGCCCACCAGGCCCCAAACCAGGGCACGCTGCGCGGGCCGGAGCGAGGGCAGCATCTGCGCGGCCTCGTGAGGACGGAAGGGATGGAGCAGGAGCGCCAGGTCGAGGCGCCCGTAGAGCGGCTCGCGCTCCTCCTGTATCGCCTCCATCGTCCTCACGGCCGAGCCGCAGAGCAGGAGCTTCAGCTTGGTGCGGGAGCGGAGGCGGTCCCAGGCGGCGCGGAGCAGGGTCGGCAGCTCCGGAGAGGTTTCGGCCAGCGCCGGGAACTCGTCGATGACGAACAGCAGGGGTCGATCGCTCGCGGCCTGCGCCAGCGTCTCCAGGGCGTCCTCCCAATCGACGAAGGGACGGGCGGCGAAGTCGCGTATCCCGTCGTCGAGCAGCGGTGCCGCGGCCCGGGCGAGCGCTGCGAGCTCGGCTGCCGCCGGCCGCCCGCCGCCGGTGTGGAAGACGGTCGGGAGACTCGCCGCGAAGTGCTGGATCAGCGCCGTCTTTCCGACCCGTCGCCGCCCCCAGACGACCCCCAGCGACGCCTCGGGGCGGCCCCACCACGCCTCGAGCTGCGCCAGCTCCTCCCGGCGATTGACGAACATTGACAAAGCTTACCGACAGCAAACGTCGGCGACCCTTACCGTCGGCGACGTTGGCTGCCGGCTACCGCTCAGCGCTTCTTGGCGATCTTCGATGCCTTGGCGCTGCCGAGGTACGGCGTCAGCGTGAACTCGACCAGGTCGGGGAGCAGCTCTTCGAGCTGCTCGGCCTTGCCGGCGATGATGCGGCGGGAGATGAGCGAGACCATGCCGCCTACGAGGGCTTCCTCGGTGGTCGCCGAGAGGCGGGCGAGGACCTCGGGCGAGCGGCCCTCGCGGCCCTTCTGGAAGTAGGGGACGAAGCTCTTGATCGCGGCGTCGTAGCGCTCGACCACGGCCGGGCCGGCGACCAGCGCCTCGACCATGCAGAGGCGGGCCAGGTTCGGATTGGCGGCGAGGAACTCGAGCATCGCCGCGATCCCCGCCTTGATCGCCTGCGGCCAGTCGTCCTGCTCGTCGAAGGCGACGGAGACGCGCTCGCGCAGGTCGCCCATCACCGCGTCGTAGGCGGCGACGAAGCACTCGTCCTTGCTTTCGAAGTGCTCGTAGAAGGTGCGGCGGGAGACCGCCGCGGAGCGGGTGATGTGGGCGATCGTCGTCCCCGCGTAGCCGTGCTCGGCGATCGCCTCGGCGATGCCGGCGATCAGCCGCTCGCGCTGGTTGCGGGTGACGAACTCGCGCGGCAGGCCGTGGCGACCGGGGGGAAGCCGGGCGAGCTCGGGCGGGTAGTCCTCGGGGGGAGTCGCCGCAGCAGCTTTGCCGCTTTTGGTACTGCGTTTGCGTGCCACGGCGTGACCATACATGGCGGGCGTGCCGGAATCGCGGCTCAGCTCCGCCATCGCCGCCTCGACGCCCAGATATGGCATCACCGCGGCCGACATCAGCTGCGGGATCAGGTCGGGCAGCTCGTCAACGGCGCCGCGCACGACGCGCGAGTAGATCTGCCCGTAGGCGGAGCCGGCGAGCGCCTCGGCGGTCGTGTGGGGGACCGCTTCGGGGTCGTCCATCTGCTGGCGCCCGGCGTCGATCAGCCCGGCGACCACCCGCATCGTCATGTCGCGGCGGGCGCGGGCAGCGTCGCCGGCGGCGAGCACCTCGACCCCGAAGGAAGCGCGGCTGGGGTCGTCGCGCAGCCCGCTGACGATCTGCTCGGCGACGGCACGCAACCGGTCGGGCCACTCCTCGCGGCTTTCGTAGGCCCGGACCATCGTCTCCAGGCACTCCTCGCTGACGTCCTGCCAGGCGGAGAGGAAGCAGTCGTACTTACCGCGGAAGTGGCGGTCGAAGGCGGGCCGGTCGAGCCCGGCGCGGTCGAGGATGAGGTCGACGGACGTTTCGCCGTAGCCGCGCTCGGCGGCGACTTCGATCAACGCTTCGACGATCTGCGCGCGCTCGGAGCTGCCGGCGCGGTCGCGGGTCTCGGTCTCGAGCACTAGCGCATGGGACCCCCGATCCCTGCCTTCCCTGTATCAGCCGTCGGTCCCGGACGACGGCGCCTCGGTGGCGGTCCGCTTGGCGGCCTCGGCACCGAGATACGGGGTGAGGGAGAACTCGACCAGCTCCGGCAGGAGCTCCTCGATCTCCTCCACCTGTCCCATCACTATGCGCTGGTAGAGAATCCAGAAGATGCCGCCGACGATCGTCTCCTCGAGCGTGGCGGGCAGGTCCTCGCCGTTCGGCGAGACCTTGCGGCCCATGCGGAAGAGCGGCACGAAGGCCTGGATCGAGCGTTCGTAGCGCTCGACCGCGGCCGGCCCCGCCGAGAGCGCCTCGACGATGCAGGTGCGGGCCAGCGCCGGCTCGGTGGCGACGTAGTGGAGGAAGGCGCCGAGGCCGGCGTTGACCCGGGCGGGCCAGCTGTCGACCTTGCCGGCGGCGTCGACGACGCGCCGCAGCGCCTCTTTGACGGCGAACTCGGAGGCGGCGAGGAAGCAGTCCTCCTTGGAGGAGAAGTTCTCGTAGAAGGTGTTGCGGGCGATCCCGGCGCGGCGCACGATGTCGGCGACCGTGACCGAGCGATATCCCTTCTCGACGGTCTCCTCGGCGAGGGCCGCGATGATCCGCGCGCGCTGGTGCTGGGTGATGAACTCGCGGGGAAGGGGATGCCTTCCGGGCGGCAATTTGATCGCCTGAGGGAACCTCTCAGCCACGGGACGGAGGCTACTCGCCGGTTCAAGAGTTTCAAGCTGGACGGATCAGCGAGATACCGCTACAGTACCGGAGTCCAGACAACCTGTTCCCTTGATGACGGAGGAAGGGGTCGCAGTGGGGAAGCAGGCCGCAACCAAGGTCCAGGCAGGGGCTGAGGGGACCGGCTCGATTCGGGAATTCGATGTCCTCCCGCACGTGCCCATGCTCGAGCTCGTGAACTCTCCGAAGCGGGAAAAGATCCTGACCGGAATGCTGGAGGAGGTTGGCTCCGCCGGCTACGACGCGACGTCCGTACGCACGGTTCTGGCCAGGACCGGGCTCTACCGGCAGGCCTTCTACGACAACTTCGCCGACAAGGACGAGTGCTATCGCAGCGCCCTGGACGCCGGCGTGACGCGGCTGGAAGCCCTGGCCGCGGCTGCCGCCGCGGGCGAAGAGAGCTGGAAAGGCAAGCTGCGGGCCGGCCTCGGCGCGGTGCTCGACTTCCTCGATTCCGAGGCCGATGTCGGCCGGGCGCTGTTCGTCGAGGTCCACGCGGCGGGCCCCGAGGCGCTGGCAAGACGCACCGAGGCGATGAAAAGGGCGGCGGATTTCATCGATCTGGCGCGGCTCGAAGCGAGCGAGTCCGAGTCGCCGCCGCGAATCGCCCCGGAGGGCATCGTCGCCGGCATCCACGCGGTCGTCCACTCGCGGCTCTCGACCGGGGCCGACGAGGGGTTCCGCGAGCTGCTGCCCGAGTTCATGTACTTCGCGGTGCTGCCCTACTTCGGGGCGGAGGCGGCGACGGCCGAGATGCAGGCCGCGCGGGCCTGATCAGAGCCGGACGAGGTTGACTGCGTCGATGTCGCGGGTCACCCCGCGGAAGTCGATGACCTGAGCGGCCCGGGCGACCACGTCCCCGTAGTCGACCTCGGGGTGGGCGGTGACGATCGCGGCGATGTCGGCCCCGGCCAGGCCCCGCTCGAGGTCCGCGGAGGCGAGGTCGAACTGGGGAAGCGCCGGCACGTGGGGGTCGTGGTAGGAGACCTCGGCGCCCTGCTCTTGCAGCAGGGCGAGGATCTCCAGGGCCGGGGACTCGCGGATGTCCCCGACGCCGGGCTTGTAGCTGACGCCGAGCAGGAGGATGCGCGAGCCCTTGACCGAGCGCTCGGCGTCGTTCAGCGCCTTGGCGATGCGCTCGACGCAGTAGCCGGGCTGGGCGCGGTTGACCTTGCCGGCGAGCTCGATGAACTCCGGGTAGAAGTCGTGCTCTCGGGCCTTGAAGGCGAGGTAGAAGGGGTCAACCGGCAGGCAGTGGCCTCCCATCCCCGGGCCGGGGTCAAAGCGCATGAAACCGAACGGCTTCGAGGCGGCGGCCTCGATCACCTCCCAGACTTCGATCCCGAGGCGCTCGCAGAGCTGGGCCAGCTCGTTGACCAGGGCGATGTTGACCGAGCGGAAGATGTTCTCCAGGAGCTTTGAGAGCTCCGCCGCCTCGGGCGAGGAGAGGACGATCACCCGCTCGCAGATCAGCGCGTAGAGCTCACGGGCGCGCTCGGTGCAGGCGGGGGTGATCCCGCCCAAGAGCTTCGGGGTGCTGGCCAGGGTGTAGTCGGTGCGGCCGGGGTCGATCCGCTCGGGGGAGAAGGCGAGGTGGAAGTCGGCGCCGGCTTTCAGGCCCGAGCCCTGCTCCAGGGCCGGTCCCAGGCGCTCGCGGGTGGTGCCGGGGTAGGTGGTCGACTCCAAGACGACGAGCCGGCCCGCTTTGAGGATCGTCGCGAGCTTCGCCGCGGCGTCGTTGAGGTAGGCGAGGTCGGGCTCGCGCGATCCGGTCAGCGGGGTCGGGACGCAGATCACGATCGCCTCGCAGGCGCCCAGCTCGGCGACCTCGGTGGTTGCCCGCAGGCGCCCTTGAAGCGAGGCCAGGGCCGCGTCGGAGATGTCCTCGACGTAGCTTTTGCCCTCGCTCAGGGCCTTCGCCTTGGCCGGGTCCGCCTCCAGGCCGATCACCTCGTTACCCGCCTCGGCGAAGGCGACGGCCAGCGGTAGGCCGACGTAGCCGAGCCCGACGATTCCGATCTTCATTGGCGGCAGTCTAGGTACATGGGTGGGTTGGACAGGTCGCGGTTCCTGCCCTACATTGGTTGCGATGGACTCGCCATCGACCTCGGATCCACAGAGCGCGGCGAGCGGAGGACAAGGACTGCCCCGCGCCTACGCGGTGCGCTCGCAGCGCGAGCGGCTGCTGGAGGCGACGATCCGGGTCGCGGCGGCGAAAGGCTACGAGGCGACGACGGTGAACGACGTGGTCGAGTACGCCGGCGTCTCGCGGGCGAGCTTCGACGAGATGTTCGAGGACAAGGCGGCCTGCTTCCTCGAGGCCTACGACGCGATCTTCGACGTCCTCGTCGCCCACGTCACCGCCGCCTTCGAGGCCGCCTCGGAGGAGCCCTGGCCGGAGCAGATCGCCGCCGGCCTCGGCGCCCTGGTCGAGCTGCTCTCGATCGAGGCCGACATCGCGCGGATGGCGATGGTCGAGGTGACCGCCGCCGGCGACGACGTCCGCGAGCGCTATCGGGCGGCGCTGGCGCGCTTCACGCCGTTCCTCGAGAAGGGCCGCACGTACTCCGGCCAGGGCGACGAGCTGCCCGCCGACACCGCCCGCTTCGCGGTCGGCGGCGCCACCTCGATGATCTTCGACGAGGTCCGCGCCGGGCGCGGGCCGGAGCTGAAGCGGATCCTGCCGGACCTGGTCTTCGCGGTGCTGATGCCTTATCTCGGGCCGGAGGCGGCCGAAGACGAGATGCGGCGGGTGACGCGGGAGAGTTAGACGCCCTCGCCGTGTCGGCCCTGGCCGGCTGCGAAGCGGGCCGCTCCTTCGGCGGCTATCTGGAGAGTCTCTCTGCCCAGCTCGTGCTCCAGGGCCAGGCCGTCGGCGAGGGGGAGGCCGAAGCCTTGGAGAGCGGCTTGGCGGTCGGCCAGCATCGTCTCCTGGGGGAAGCTCGCGATCCGCTCGGCCAGCTCGAGGGCGCGGTCGAGGTGGGCGCCGGGGGCGGCCAGCTCGTTGACCAGGCCGATTCGGAGGGCTTCCTCTGCCTCCACCGGGCGGCCGGTGAGGATCAGCTCGAGGGCGCGGCCCATACCGATCGTCCGCGGCAGCCGCTGGGTGCCGCCGTTGACGAGGGGGACGCCCCAGCGGCGCTCGAACAAGCCGAAGGTCAACTTGGGGGTGGCGATCCGCAGGTCGCACCAGAGGGCCAGCTCGACACCGCCGGCCAGGCACCAGCCGTCAACCGCGGCGATCGCCGGCTTGGCCGGCGTCAGCCGGGTCGGGCCCATCGGGCCGTCGGAGTGGTCGACGTCGAGGTCGAGCGCCTTCAGGTCGGCGCCGGCGCAGAACGCCTCGCCGCCGGCGCCGGTGAGGACCAGCACGCGGGCGCCCTCGTCGGCCTCGAAGTCCTGCAAGCCCTGGCGGAAGAGGCGCGCGGTCGCGTCGTCGACCGCGTTGCGGCGCTCGGGCCGGTCGATCGTCAGCACCGCGGCGGCGCCGATCCGCTCGTAGCGAAGCTCCTCGCCCATCCTGCGGGCATCCTCGCACAGGCTCGGCGGCTCGTTACGCTCCGCCGATGCGGATCGACGACATCATCGCCTCGAAGCGGCCGGTCTTCTCGGTCGAGCTGTTCCCGCCGAAGACCGCGGAGGGGACCGAGCAGCTCTACGCGACGGCGCGCTCGCTGCGCGAGCTGCATCCCGACTTCGTCTCGGTCACCTACGGCGCCGGCGGCTCGACCCGCGAGGGGACGGTCGAGATAACGCGGGCGCTGAAGGACGAGCTCGGCTTCGAGACGATGGCCCACCTGAGCTGCGTCGGCGAGACGACCGAGGGGCTGGCGGCGACGCTCGACCGGATCGCCGCGGCGGGGATCGAGAACGTCTTCGCGCTGCGCGGCGACCCGCCCCGCGGCGAGAAGGACTTCGAGCAGCCCGAGGGCGGGCTCGGCAGCGCCGCCGAGCTGGCGGCCTTCATCGGCAGCCGCTGGGACTTCACGGTCGGCGGCGCCTGCTTCCCCGAGGTCCACCCCGAGGCGCCCGACCTCGCCACCGACCTCGCCTACCTGAAGTCGAAGGTCGAGGCGGGCGCCTCCTTCCTGATCACCCAGCTCTTCTTCGACAACCAGGTCTACTTCGACTTCGTCGCGGCGGCGCGCGAGGCGGGGATCGAGGTGCCGATCCTGGCCGGGGTGATCCCGGTGGCGAGCTTCGCGCAGACGAAGCGGATCTGCGACCTCTGCGACGCCTCGATCCCGCCACGGCTGGAAGAGGCCTTCAAGGCGGTCGACGGCGACGAGCGGGCCGAGTTCGAGCTCGGCGTCGCCTACGCCTCGCAGCAGTGCGCGGAGCTGCTGCTCGCCGGCGCGGCGGGCATCCACTTCTACGCGCTCAACCGGGCGCCGGCGACGCGGGCGGTGCTCGGCGCCCTGCACGCCGCGAGGCCATGGCGGAGCTGAGCTGGCGCGGCCACGCGATCGGCTTCGACGAGTACGGCGAGGGCGAGCGGCCGATCGTCCTGGTCCACGGCCTGCTGATGAACCGCCGCATGTTCGCGCGGCTCGGGCCGGCACTGGCGCGGCGCGGCAACCGGGTGATCTGCGTCGACCTACTCGGCCACGGCGGCTCCGACCAGCCGGAGGACCTGCGGCTCTACTCGATGCCGCTGTTCGCCGACCAGGTCGTCGCCCTGCTCGACCACCTGGAGCTGCCGACCGCGGTCGTGGGCGGGACCTCGCTGGGCGCCAACGTCGGGCTCGAGCTGGCGGTCCGCCATCCGGAGCGGGCCGAGGGCCTGTTCGTCGAGATGCCGGTGCTCGACAACGCGCTGGCCGCGGTGGCGGGAATCTTCACGCCGGTGCTGCTCGGGCTGCGGGCCGGACGCCCGCTTGCCGAGGTCTCCTCGCGGCTCGTCTCGCTCGTCCCCCGGACCAACTTCCTGCTCGACATCGGGCTCGACTGGCTGCGGCGGCGGCCCGGTCCCTCGATCGCCGTGCTGGAGGGGCTGCTGCTGGGCGAGACGGCGCCCGGGCGGGAGCAGCGCCGGGGCATCCGCCGGCCGGTCCTGGTCGTCGGCCACCCGCGCGACCCGCTGCACCCCTTCAGCGACTCCGGGATGCTGGTCGAGGAGCTGCCGCGGGCGCGGCTGGTCGAGGCGGAGTCGATCTTCGAGTGGAGGATCTCGCCGCGGCGGCTGACCGACGAGCTGGCGCTGTTCCTCGACGAGGTCTGGTCGGAGGAGGAGGCCTACGCCGGGGTGGCGGGCGCCCGGTAGGCGGGGAAGAAGGCGCCGGAGTCGCGGCCGGCGGTGAGGCGGTCGTAGGCGTCGCGGTCGCAGACGATCTCCGACGTGTGCCAGGGCTGCTCGCGGTTGGCGAAGCCGCGCTTGAACTCCTCCAGCCGGTCCCCGCGCGAGATGCCGCCGCCGAGGTTGAGCGGCAGCCCCAGCTCGGCGCCGAGGTCGACCAGCGCCGCGACGACGGTCTTCATCGGCGAGTCGCGCAGGTGGCGGTCGGCGCTGCCGCTGAGGAAGTAGTGGAGGAAGCCGTCGCTGCGAACCGCGATCGAGGCGGCGGCGACTTCGCCCTCCGGTTCCCAGCAGAGGGCGAGCCAGGTGAGCGGCGATTCGAGGATGCGGTCGAACCAGTCGGCGCCGAAGAAGTAGCGCTCGCCGGCGCCGGCGCGGCGCATCGTCTGCTCGTAGGCGGCGAGGAAGCCGGCGCGCTGCTCGGCGTCGGTCTGCGGGCCCGGGCAGATCTCCATCCCGTAGCCGGAGAGACGGTTCCGCCTCAGCTGGGCGCGGTCGCTGGGGCGGCTCTTGCGCGGCAGCTCCGGGTCGGCGATCTGGACGACGTTGCGCTCCGCGGCGCCGGCGAGCGGCGGGGGGGCGAGCGTGTGGCGGACGAAGAGCGAGACGAGGCCGGTCGGGGAGAAGTCGACTGCGGCCGGATCGAGCGCATGAAGCGGACGCGCGACGATGCCCGGGTAGCCGTAGGGGGAGATCGCGTCGCGCTCGTCGGTGCCGGGAATCTCGCGGACGACCAGGGGCGCCAGCAGCTCGCCCTCGGGGGCGGCGATGCGAAGGGTGTGGGTGACGCCCTCGGCGTCGAGGAAGGGGCGCGAGCGGAAGAACTCCTCGCTCTCCGCCGCGGCGCCGCGGTCGGCGAGCAGCTCGGCGCCGGCGGTCACGGCAAGAGGTCCGCGGCGGCGGCGCGGAACTCGTCCGGGAGGACGCCCCAGACCTCGCAGTCGTCGACCCCGTCGTGGCGGCGCAGGTGCGCGCGCATCGTCCCCTCGTGCTTCCATCCGAGTCCCGCCACCGTCTTCTTCGCCACCTCGTTGCGGGCCGGGATGCGGCCGTAGACGCGGTGGGCGCCGAACTCGTCGAAGGCCTTGGCGAGCGTCAGCGCCTCGGCGCGGCGGCCGACGCCCTTGCCGCGCACGTCGTCGCCGATCAGCGCTCCCAGCTCCGGCGCGGTCTGGCGGAAGAGGCCATAGAGGGCGGTGAAGCCGACCGGCTCCTCGTAGCCCTCGACGACGATCGCGTACTTGCGGTCCTCGCCCGAGTCGCCCATCGCCCGCCCGACCCAGGCCTCCGCTTCCGCCGGCGAGAACCCGTCGCGCTGCTCCATCAACGTCTTCGTCGCCTCGGGGTTGTTGAACCAGCGATGCACAGCCGCGGCGTCGCCCGGCTCGAACCGTCGCAGTGAAACCTCAGGCCGCTCGCCCACAACCCGACCCTACCGGGGACGTGCCGGGGCTTGACCGCCCAATATGGTGGTCGATCGCCGGCACGTCTAGTCCGGGGCAAGGCCGCGGCCCGTTAGGAGTAGCCAGACGGTTTGGGCGAGGATTTTTAGGTCCAGGGCTGCGCTGCGATTTTCTACGTACTCGACGTCGCGCTCGATCCGCTCCTCCCAGGGGATGCCGGCTCGGCCCTGGACCTGGGCGAGGCCGGTGAGGCCGGGACGGACCCCGTGGCGGCGATGCTGGCGGGGGGTGTAGTCCCCGACCTGGGCGGGAATGGTCGGGCGCGGGCCGACGATCGCCATCTCGCCGCGCAGGACGTTGACCAGGTTGGGCAGCTCGTCGAGCGAGCTGCGGCGCAGGAAGCGGCCGGCGCGGGTGACGCGCGGGTCGTCGCGGGTGACGACGGTGCCGACCCCGACCGGGTCGGAGCCCTCGACCATCGTCCGCAGCTTCAGCAGCTCGAACTCGGCGCCACCCCTGCCGACCCTGCGCTGCCGGTAGATCACCGGGCCGCGGCTGGTCAGCTTGATCGCGATCGCGGCGATCAGGAGGACCGGCGAGAGGACGATCAAGGCGACCGCCGCGACGACGAGATCGAATCCTCGCGGCATCAGCCGGCCCCCGCACGTCGATATGCGCCGGTCACATCCTCACCTGGTCCCTTCCGCCTTCTCCCAAGCGGCCGGCGGTCCGTGGCGTACCCGGTCCCAGAGGCCGAGGGCGATCGAAGCGGTGGTCTCGACGTAATAGCGGGCGATCCGCAGTGGCGGCGCCGGCAGCCATCGCCCGAGCAAGGACGCGGCGAGAAGGGCGAGCTGAGCAGCCAGCGTCACCGTGTAAACCCAGCCCCGTCCGAGCAGGGCGACGTTGGCGGCGAGGGCAAGGAGGTGCAGCAGCGGGGTCGCGTAGCGCAGCAGCCGGTGCGAGGCGAGCTCGAAGGCGTAGAGCGGGGCGTAGCCGCGCGGCGAGAGCATCCCTTCGCCGGCGACGATGTCCCAGAGGCCGACCATCATCCGCCGTTTGCGGGCGAGCTCGCCCTCCAGCGTCGGCACCATCTTCTCCTCGGCGCGCGCCCAGGGCAGGTAGAGCGAGCGGCGGCCGCGCTTCGCCAGCAGGAATGGGAAGGAGAGGTCGTGGCTGGCCGACGGCGGCAGCGGCAGATAGTCCTCGCGGCGGACGGCGTAGATCGCCCCGTTGCCGGCGGTGATGCCGGCCAGCGCCGACTCCATCTCCCGCACCGCCATCTCGTAGCGCCAGTAGGCCCCCTCGAGGTTGTCGCCATCGGGGTCGAGGAAGCGGACCTGTCCGCAGGCGTAGCCGACCGCCGGGTCGGCGAACGGCTCGACCAGGTGGCGGAGGGCGTCGGGCGCCCAGGCGCTGTTGGCGTCGGAGAAGGCGAGGATCTCGCCGTCGGCGCGCTCGGCGGCGGCGTTCTGGGCGGCGATCTTGCCCCCCCGCGGCAGGTCGAGGACGAGGTCGGCGCCGGCGGCGCGGGCGCGCTCGACCGTGGCGTCGGCGGAGCCGTCGGAGGCGACGATCAGCTGCAGCCGCTCGCGCGGATAGTCGAGGGCGAGCGCGTCGGCGACCTTCGCCGCGATCGACTCCTCCTCGTCGTAGGCGGCGACGATCAGCGAGACCCGCGGCGGCTCCTCCCAGGTCCCGGGCCGCAAGGTCGGCCGGCGGCGGACGGCGAGCAGCGCCCGCAGCGCCAAGGGGTAGCCGAGGTGGGTGTAGAGAATCAGCCCCGCGGAGATCCAGAAGACGAGCGCGACGACGATCACCCGCGCGCCTCCAGCAGCTCCCGGTAGAGCGTCAGCGTCTGCGCGGCGGCGGCGTCCCAGGAGTAGGGGCCGGCGGCGGCGCGCGCGGCC
Source organism: uncultured Solirubrobacterales bacterium (assembly GCA_963702955.1). Lineage (GTDB taxonomy): Bacteria > Actinomycetota > Thermoleophilia > Solirubrobacterales > 70-9 > VRUE01. The sequence goes on from OY969774.1 coordinate 1,891,152, forward strand.
GCCTCGGCCAGCTCGGCTCGGGCCGCCTCGTCGACAACAAGCTCGCGGAGGGAAGCCGCCAGCGCCTGCGGGTCCCCGGGCGGGACGAGCCGTGCGGCGCCCTGCTCGGCCACCTCGGGGAAGCCACCGACGGCGCTCAGCACCAGCGGCTTGCCGAAGGCGAGCGCCGCGTAGAGGACGCCGGAGTGCTCGACGTCGCGGTAGGGGAGGACGACGAGGTCGGCGCGGCGGAGGATCGCCGGGATCTCGGCGTCCTCGACGAAGCGGGTGAGGAAGCGGACCCGGCCGGGCGCCTCGGCGGCGAGGCGGCGCAGCGGCTCGACGTCCATCCGCGGGTTGCCGGCGATCCACAGCTCGGCGCCCTCGACTTCGCGGAACGCCTCGAGCAGGGTGTCGATCCCCTTATAAGGACGCAGCAGCCCGAAGAAGAGGATCACCGGACCCTCCGCGCCCTGCAGCTCGCGCGGCAGCGGCTTCTCCTCGGGCAGCCGGGTCAGGTAGTCGAAGGCGCCGTGGTGGATGACGCGGACCCGGGCGGGGTCGAGTCCGACCGCCTCGCGCAGGCGGCGGGCGCCGTGCTCGGAGTGGGCGACGACGGCATCCATGGCGCCGAAGGCACGGCGGGCGGTGGCGAGCTGGAGGCGGCTCGGCTGCGGCGGCAGCACGTAGTGGGCGGTCATCAGACGTGGTCGCAGCGGCGGCAGCAGGGCGGCGTCGAGGACCGGAGCGGTCAGCCACTGGTAGTGGACGACGTCGGCGGCGGCGTCGCGGCGGAAGCGCAGCATGTCGCCGAAGTGCTCCACCGCCTTGAATACGCGCCTTGCGGGCGCGTCGAGGCCGCGCGCCGCCGCGCGCCTGTAGAAGCGCTCCTCGACGCGATATCCCTCGGCAGGCGGCACCTCCCCGTAGAGAAAGCGGCTGGTCAGCAGCTCGACCTCGGCGCCGGCGCGGGCCAGCGCCGCAGCCAGGGCGCGGTCGTAGGGCGGCGTGAAGGCCGAGGGGTCGACCAGCTGTACGCGCATCGGCGCGATTATCGTGACCGCGTGGCGCCCGCGCTCTCCTACTGCGTCGTGAACACGAACGGCCGCGAGCACCTGCTCGCCTGCCTCGAGGCGATCGAGCGCACCCGGCCGGCCGGGGTCGAGCGCGAGATCCTCGTCCTCGACAACGCTTCGACCGACGGCTCGGTCGAGGCGGTGCGGGCGCTGGGCGGCGAGATCCGCCTGATCGCCCTCGAGCGCCGGCGCGGCAAGGCGGAGAACGACTCGACCCTGATGCGCGAGGCGACGGGCCGCTACTGCCTGCTGCTGAACGAGGACTCCGAGCTGCGCCCGGGCGCCGCCGAGGCGCTGGTCGCGGCGCTCGACGCCGACCCCCGGGCGGGCGCGGCGGCTGCCCAGCTGCTCGACTCCGACGGTAAGCCGGCCCCCTGCGCCTGGCGCTTCCCCGGGGTCGGCACGGCGCTGGCCGGCACCCTTTTCCTGCACCGGTGGCTCACCGTGCAGAGCAAGGGGAGCGTCACCCGCCGGGTCGATTGGGCGCAGTCGAGCGCCCTGCTGGTCCGCCGCGAGGCGGCCGCCGAGGTCGGCTACCTCGACCCCGAGTTCTTCGTCTACTACGACGAGTGCGACTTCTGCAAGCGGCTCGGCGACGCCGGCCGGCACACCCTCTTCGTCCCCGCCGCCGAGGCGGTCCACCACGACCAGCTCTCGACCGACCTCGCTGCCGGCCTGCCGCGGATCGTCGAATTCCACCGCAACCGGGACCGCTACATGCGCAAGCACCATGGGGGGGCGGCGGCTTTGGCGGTTCGTGTTCTCACTGCCTGGTCCTACGCAGTGCGAGCGCTGGTCGCGGCGGTTCTCCCGGGCCAGCCTGCCCGCATCTACCGGGCGCACGCTCGGCAGGCGCTCTTTCCGGGGCGTGGCGAAAGCCTTCGGGACCGGGCGGAGGGGGGAGGCCTATAGCCGCGAGTCCTCGTCGATCCGCTCTGCTTCGTAGACCTCGGGGATGGTGCCTTCGACAGCAGCGGGGCGCTCACTCAGGGCTCGCAACCTGCCGAGCAGCTCGGCCGGATGACGCAAGCGGGTCAGCCAGCCGCGCTCCTCGTCGGTGAAGAAGCCGCCGAGGAGAAGTAGAGCTGGGTAGGTGGCCCAGAGGACTATGCGGGATAGGAGGCCGATTGCCCCGGCGGTCGGCAGGAGCAATTCTCCGAGCAGGACTATCGCGGCGGTCGTCAGCACTACTCTGGCCAGGCGGCTCCATTCGTAGGGGACCGGGAAGAGGCGTTGGGTCAGCCCGTACATCAGCGCGACGACGACGAGGTAGGAGGCGACCAGGGCGAGGCCGGCGCCGACGATGCCGAGCGGCGGCACGAGGATCAGGTTCAGCACGAGGTTGACGACGAGGGCGGAGATCGTCGCCGGGAAGTTGAACTCGGTGCGACCGGTGCGGCCGAGGATCACGACCAGGACCATGTAGAGGGCGTAGAGGGTGACGCCGGTGGCGATCAGGCCGATCGCTTCGTAGGCTGGGAAGAATTCCGCCGCCGCCAGAGCGCGGACGATCCAGCGCGAGAACAGCCACATCCCGGCGACGACGAAGGCGCAACCGGCGACGAACCAGGTGACGATCGCGGCGTAGGCGCGGCGCGCCTCGCCGTCGTCGCGGATCGAGTAGGCGAGCGGCGGCCAGGCGAGTTGGAAGCCGCGGACGATCACGTTGATCGCCTGCGCGAACTTCACCGCGAGCGAGTAGAGGCCGGCCTCGGCGAGGCCGGCGGAGCGGACGATGACGATCCGGTCGACGAAGTTGAGCAGGTAGAGCGAGAGCTCGGCCGGCATCGTCGGCAGGCCGAAGCGCATCATCCGCCGCAGCAGCGGCGGATCGACGCGAAGCGAGAGGCGGCGTCGGTGGAGGACGATCAGCGCCAGCACGACGGCGGCGCCGCTGGCGTAGCTGCCGAGCAGCAGGCCGCGGGCGCCCTTCCCCTCGCCGACGACGAGGACGACGGTGAGGCCGATCGCGGCGATCACGTTGATCAGCGTGGTGACGAAGAAGGCGCGGGCGCGCTCCTCGAGCCGGAACAGGGTCAGCAGGTATTCGTTCAGGGTCAGCACCCAGAGGCCGCCGATCGCGATCCGGGCGAGGTCGGGCGCCGGTTCGTCGAGCAGCGCTTCGGAGATCGGCGTGGCGAACGGCAGCGCGATCAGCGCCGCCGCGGTCGCGAGCCAGAAGAGCGCCGCGAAGGAGGAGGCGACGACGCGCCCCGGGTCCTCGCCGTCCTTGTAATAGAAGCGCAGCAGGGCCTCGACCGTGCCGAGGCGGACGACGATGCTGGCCGAGACGACGGCGGCGAACATCACCTCGGCGGCGCCGTAGTCGGCCGGGGTCAGGTAGCGCGTGTAGAGCGGCAGCAGGGCGACCGCGATCAGCTTCGAGAAGATGCTCGCCGCGGTGTAGGCGGCGCCGGTCGTCGCGAGGCGGCGGAGGTAGCCCGACACGCGGGCGATCCTACGCGCGTCCGTGGGACGAGCCGTCGGAAACGTGCCCATATGGGCCGCTAAACGACGGCACGTCGCTGCGCCGCGGCGAGGGACGCTCCGACCGCGAGCAGGACCCAGGCGATCGGGTCCTCGTAGAAGCCGGCGTAGGCCATGGTGTGGACCAGGAGCGCTACGAAGGCGGCTAGGACCGCTTGGCGTGCGGGTCCCGTCCGAGAGGCGAATAGGCCGGACGACATCGTCCACAGCGCTGCGATCAGTAGAGCTGCGTATGCGATGAGGCCGATCAGGCCCTGCTCTGCTGCGACCGTGATCGGCTCGGTGTGGGAGACCGAGACGGGGGCGTTTTCGGTGGCTATGTGTTCCTTGTATGCGGCTGGGAAGCCGCCGGCTCCGTAGCCCCAGAGGGGGCGTTGGCCGAAGAGTTCCACGCCGCCGGAGACGAGGTCGGCGCGGCCGCCGGTGTCGACGTTGAGGCGGTCGGGGCTCAACTTGGAGGAGCCGCCGGCGAAGAGGACGACCAGGACGGCGAGCACGACGACAACTCCCACGGCCCCAAGCGTCCAGCGCCAGCTCCAGCGCAACGCGGCCAGCACGGCCAAGCCTGCCAGCAGCGCCGCGAAGCTCGACTGCGAGAAGGTCGGGACGAGGCCGATCCAGAGGACCGCGACCAGGCCGGCGAGCAATGCGAGCGCTCTCCGTTCCCTCGCCCACATCAGCGCCGCCATCGCGATCACGATCGTCAGCGCCAGGTAGCGCCCGTAGACGTTGGGGTCCCAGAAGATCGAGTTGACGCGGAAGTAGGTGTGGAAGTCGTTGGAGCGGATCACCTGCGAGTTCCAGAACAGGTCGCGGCTGACGTACTCGACCGAACCGACGATCACGAACGCCACAGCCTCGATCGCAATGACCCACAACACGAGGCCGAGCAGCTTTCGAGTCCAAACGACGTCGCGCAGCAGCGCGTAGACCAGCGAGAACGGCACGAAGAAGAAGCAGACGTTCTGGAGGCTCTTCGAGAAGTCGGGCGAGTAGAGCGTCTGTAGGGCATAGAGGACGACGACTCCGGCGAGAACGCATGGCAGGAGGGCGGGGGGTCGCATCTGCCCGCTGGGTTTTTCGCCGGACGCGTCGCCGCTCTCGGTGAGTGATCTGTGCGAAAAACGGGACGCCGCGGACAGATCCGACCCCCCGCCCTCCTGCCACTCCCCAAGCGCAGTCAAGAACACCCCACCGGCAATCACAACGTAAAGCGGGACCAAGAGATTCGCGGTGTCGCCTCCGGCGTGCAGCGGGACGCGGAAGGGAAGAGCGGCGACGATGGCGAGGGGCAGGAGGATCGGTCGGCGGTGAAAAGCGTAGGCGAGGATGGCGGCTGCGGCTACCGCCGCCATCCCGAGCCCGATCAGCCGATCCGGCGTGTCGCGCAGGTCGACGATCTGGGCCGAGTGCCACTGGTCGCCGAGGATCAGGACCGGGAAGAGAACGAGGGCGACGAGCATCGCCGTCACGCGCGCGCGCCCCGGGGGCAGGAGGATCGCCCCGGCTGCCGCCCCGGCGGCGAGCAGGACTCCCGCGGCGGCGAGGATCAACGACAGTCCCGGCTCGGGTTGCGATCGGCCCGGTGCAGGCGGATGGCGCCACCGGGGACGAGGATGCGTTCCTCGCTCAGCAGCTTGACCCGCAGCTTGTAGCGGCCGGGGGGTGCGGTGCCGTCGTTGCGAGTGCGGCCGTCCCAGTAGTAGGTGAAGAAGTGGTAGCGCTTCAGGTAGGTGTCGCGGGCGAGGGTGACGACCAGCTTGCCGCCCGGCCTGACGATCTGCACGTCGGCGCGGTCGGACACGGTGACACGGAAGCGGATCCGCTCCCTGTCGAAGCGGCAATCGCCGTTCGGCGTGAAGCCGCGGACCGCGGGGGCGTGCGGATGGGGGCGCGGGACCGCGACGAAGCTGACTTTGTCGAGGACGAGCGGGTCGCGCTTGAGCCGCTGCGACCAGGCGAAGGCGGCGACCGTGGCGAGGACGAGCAGCGCGAAGACGACCGCGGCGGTGCTAGCCCGCCGACGAGGCATTGTCCTCGCCGATCACGACCGCCACCGGGGCGCCGGCCGCCGCCGAGGAGATCTCCGACGTCATCGACCCCACCCGTGGGATTTCAAGAGCCGCTGCCACCCGGTGCGCTTCGCGAGCCTTGCCCGGGGCGAACATGACGACGCTTTCGGCGAAGCTGGAGCTGCTGTTGGTGACGGCGCCGAGCTGGAAGCCGTGCTTCTCGACTTTGTCGCCGAAGGTGGCGGCGAGGCCGGGGACCGCGGTGCCGTTGAGGACCGAGACTTCGATTTCGCTCGCCTTGACGGCGTGGGACGCCTGCTTGCCCGCCTTGCCGCCGCCGCTTTCGCCGGACTTGTGCAGGGTCGCGTAGGCGACTCCGCCGACGACCAGCACCAGGACGACGAAGATCGCGATCAGGTAGCGCGGCCGGCCGAGCCGGCTTGCGATCCCCTCGCCGCCGCTGTCCCCGCGCGAAAAGCGCTCGCGCAGGCGCTCGCCGCGGGTCAGTTCGGGCAGGCCGCTCTCGCGCCGCTCGCGGCGATGTTCGCGCAGATCCGCCGCCCTCCGCTCGGCCTCGCGCGCCTCTTCCAGCTTGCGCATCTCCCCGGCCCGCTCCTGGGCGGCGGCCGAGGTCGACTCCTTGCGATCAGCGTCACGCTCCGGCGCCGAGCCGGCCCACTCGCGCAGGCGGCGGATGTCCCGCCCCTGTGCGAACGACAGCAGCGCGAGGACGGCAAGGCCGAGGAACGCGACCAAGCCTGCGAAAGACCCGATTTCCTTGATCAGCTCCAAGGTGGGGGCGAGAGGCTATCCGTCGAAGCCGACCGCCGCCGCGTCGCCGCCCTGCGCGGTGATCAACTCGACCACTCGCTCGGCCAGATCGGCCTCGTCGCCGGCCATCACCAGGTGCTCGAGCGAGTTCAGGGTCGTCTCGACCCATTCGGGGTCGAGCGGCGTCGTCCGCACCGCACGGTGGATCCGCCTGGCCGCCGTCGGCTGTGGCTCCTCGGCGGTGCCGAACAGCTCCTCGTGCAGCTTCTCCCCCGCCCGCGGCTGGGTGAACTCGATCGCGATCCCCGCCCCGGGCTCGTAGCCGGCAAGGCGGATCATGTTCTGGGCGAGGTCGACGATCTTCACCGGCTCGCCCATGTCGAGGACGAAGACCTCGCCCTTGCCGGCGCCGATGTCGCCGGCGCGGATCACCAGCTGGACGGCCTCGGGGATCGTCATGAAGTAGCGGGTCATCTCCGGGTGGGTGACCGTGACCGGCCCACCGCGCTCGATCTGGCTGCGGAAGATCGGCACGACGCTGCCCGAGGAGGCGAGCACGTTGCCGAAGCGGACGCTGGCGAAGCGAGTCCCCGGGTGCTTGTCGCCGGCCGCCTCGACGATCCACTCGGCCATCGCCTTCGAGGCGCCCATCACCGTCTGCGGGTTGACCGCCTTGTCGGTCGAGATCAGGACGAAGCGCTCGACCTGCGAGGCGGCCGCCGTCTCGGCGGTGATCCGGGTGGCGATCGCGTTGTTGCGGACCGCCTCCAGCGGGTTGGCCTCCATCAGCGGCACGTGCTTGTAGGCGGCGGCGTGGAAGACGACGCCGGGCTTGAAGCGCTGCATCACCTCCAGCATCCGGTGCGGCTCCTTGCAGTCGGCGAGCACCGCCTCGACGTTTGAGAAGTGGCGCTCCTCGACCATCTCGCGCTCGATTTCGAACAGGTTGTCCTCGGCGTGGTCCAGCATCACCAGCAGCCGCGGCTTGACCTGGGCGATCTGGCGGCAGAGCTCGGAGCCGATCGAGCCGCCGGCGCCGGTGACGAGGACGATGCGGTCGCGCAGGTAGGCGCCGACGCGGTCCAGCTCGCGCACGATCGGGTCGCGGCCGAGCACGTCCTCGACCCGCACCTCGCGCAGCTGCTTGTTGAGCTGGACGCCGCCGCGCAGCAGCTCGAACACGGTCGGCAGGGTGCGGACGCGGATCTCGCGCTCGCGGCAGGCGGCGACGACCTTGGCCCGCAGCGTCCCCGGCGCCGAGGGGATCGCGATCACCACCTCGTCGGGCTCGGTCTCGTCGAGGATCGTCTCGATCCGCGCGGTCGTCCCCAGCACCTTCAGCCCCAGCATCCGCATCCCCCGCTTGCGCGCGTCGTCGTCGACGAAGCCGATCGCGGTGGCGCCGAGGGCGGGATTGAGCTGCATCTCGCGGACCACCATCTGGCCGCCCGATCCGGCGCCGATCACCAGCACCTCGTGCCTGGGCAGCCGGTGGCCGTGGCTGGGCCGCTCGACGATCAGCCGCACCGCCAGCCGGGCGCCGGCGACGAGCATCAGGGTGAGGATGAAGTCCATCACCTCGACCGAGCGCGGCACGGCGTGGTGGAAGGGCTTGAAGACGGTCGAGACGACGATCAGGATCGCGCTGGCGACGGCGACCGCGCGGACGATCGCGAGGAAGTCGCGACCGCTGACGTAGCGCCACCACTTCTGGTAGAGGCCGAAGGCGGCGAAGACCGCGACCTTGACAACGACGACGAAGCCGACCGCCTGCAGGAACAGCACTTCGTAGCGATGCGGCACGCCTTCGTCGAGGAAGCGCAGCCGGAAGGCCAGGTAGAAGGCGGCCGATACGAGCAGCGCGTCGGCGGCCAGCTGGAGGACCCGGTTGCGGTAGACGGGATGGTTCAACCGGCGCATCAAGGCGGACCCAGTTTAGTTGCTGGTCCCCATGCCACCTACAATCCCGGCTTCGCGCATGCCGATCCCCCCTGCCGACATAACCGGCCCGATCGTCGATCTCTGCGTCAACGTGATCGAAAGCGCCGGCCTGGCGGGCATCTTCCTGCTGATGATGGCGGGGAGCGCCTGCATCCCGATCCCCAGCGAGGCGGTGATGCTGTTCGGCGGCTTCAGCGTCTCCAACGGAGACCAGACCCTGATCGGGATCGCGCTGGCCGGCCTGGCGGGCAACATGGTCGGCTCCTGGCTGACCTACGCGATCGGCTACTACGGCCGCGTCGACCTGCTGGAGAAGAACCGCCTGATCCACCTCAGCCCGTCGCGGCTGGCCTGGGTCAACAGCTGGTTCAAACGCCACGGCGACGCGACCGTCTTCTTCGCCCGCCTGCTGCCGCTGGTGCGGGCCTTCATCTCGCTGCCGGCCGGCGTCGCCGAGATGCCCTTCTGGCGCTTCACCTGGCTGACCGCGCTGGGGTCGCTGCCCTGGGTGGTCGGCTTCGGCCTGCTCGGGCGCGCGGTCGGCGACAACTGGGAACAGTGGCGCCACCACCTGCAGGTGCTCGACTACCTGGTGGTGGCGGGGATCGTCGCCCTGGTCGCCTACGCGATCGTCAGGCGGCGCCGCAGGCCGGCAACGACGTGATCCCGGCGCGGCGGGCGCTGGCGCTGGGGATCGTCCAGGGCCCGGCGGAGCTGTTGCCGGTCTCCAGCTCGGCCCACATCGTGCTGCTGCCCTGGCTCGCCGGCTGGGACTGGGACGAGCTCGACCCGGAGGTGCGCAAGAGCTTCGAGGTGGCGCTGCACGCCGGCGCGGCGGCGGCGCTGCTGATCGGCCAGCGGGGGGCGATCGCCGAGGAGCTGCGCGCCTTCGACGGGCGGCGGGCGCTCGTCCTCGGCCTCTCCTTCGTCCCCGCCGCGGCGGTCGGCTACGCGCTGGAGCGGCCGATCGAGGAACGGCTTGGCGGCCCGCGGGCGACGGCGTTCGGCCTACTCGCAGGGGCGGCGGCGATGCTGCTCGCCGACACCAGGCCGCAGTCGCGGGGGCGCGGGGACGCGACGGCGGCGGACGGCCTGGCGCTGGGGCTGGCCCAGGCGGCGGCGCTGGCGCCGGGCGTCTCGCGCAACGGCGTCACCCTGGCGGCGGCGCGCTGGCGGCGCTTCTCCCGCGACCAGGCAAACCTGCTCTCGCGCACGATCGCGCTGCCGATCATCGTCGGCGCGACGGTCCTCAAGGGAGCCCGCCTGCGCCGCCGCGGCGCCTCCCCCGCCCTGCGCCGCTCGATGGCGATCGGCGTCGCCGCCTCCTTCGCCTCGACCCTCGCCTCCCAGCGCCTGATCGGCCTGGTCGAGCGCGACCGCGCGCTCTGGCCCTACGCGGCGTACCGAGGCGCGCTGGCGGCGGCTGTGCTCGTCAAACTACACCGTTAGCAGGTAACTCCAAGACTTGGAGAAACTTGGAGTTGATTTGGAGTTGAGCTACAATTCCAAGACTTGGAGAAACTTGGAGTTGATTTGGAGTTGAGCCGTGTTCGTAGCTGAAGCCCCCTCCGCCCTCGACCTGATGGGCAAGCTGGACGCCGATGCGGCGATCGGTGCCCTGAAGGCACCGGCCGCAGTGCTTCCGCGCGATCGCTATATGCACTGGGACAAGCTCCGGTATCTGGATCCACCGGACGGCTTGACCGCAGAACAGTGGTGGCTGAAGATCAAGCTGGCGCGCAGCGACGACCTTCGTCAGCTGCCGTTGACCGACCCCGAGGGCAACCCGTTTGGATACACGCTGCCGGACCTGGTCCTTCGCCACCTCCATCGCATCGACCAGCGCTGCAGCGGAGAGGTTGCGATGGACGAGGTGGTGACCTCAGAGCGGCACGCCGGACGGCGGTTTCTGGTCAACTCGTTGATGGAGGAGGCAATCCGTTCGAGCCAGTTGGAGGGAGCGACGACTTCTCGGGTCGTCGCGAAGGAAATGCTGCGCAGCGGACGGGAGCCGCGCGACCGCAGCGAGCGGATGATCCTCAACAACTATCGGGCGCTGCAGTTCATGCGCGACGAGGTGGGTGACGTCCTGGACCCGGAGGCAATCCTGCAGCTGCACAGAGTCCTCACCGAGGGCACGCTCGACGACCCGTCGGCCGCCGGGCGGCTGCAGCGTCCCGGTGAGCCTCGAGTGGCGGTCTTCGATCGCGATGACAGAAAGCCGATCCATCTGCCGCCGCCCGCCGAGCAGCTCCCCGAGCGCATGCGGCTGCTATGCGAATTCGCCAACGAAGGAGACGACGAAGAGAGATTCGTCCATCCGGTGCTACGGGCGATCCTGCTCCATTTCTGGCTCGCCTACGACCATCCCTTCGAGGACGGAAACGGGCGCACGGCGCGGATCCTCTTCTTCTGGCTGATGAGGGTCCGGGGTTACTGGCTGGCGGAGTACCTGCCGATCTCGCGCCTGATCCGCAATGCGCCGGCGAAGTACGCGCGGGCATTCATGGAGACCGAGACCGACGGCGGCGACACGACCTACTTTCTCCTCCACCAGCTGGATGTCATCGAGCGGGCGATTGACGACCTTCACGTCTACCTCAAGCGCAAGACGGCCGAGGTGCGGAGCATCGAGAGGCTCCTCGAGGGGACGGAGTACCTCAACGGCCGCCAGTTGGCTCTGCTCACCGACGCCGCGCGTAACCCCGACGCCTTCTACTCCTTCGACAGCCATGCGGCAAGTCACCGGGTCTCGCACGAGACCGCTCGTTCCGATCTGCGCGGGCTTGCGGCTCGCGGACTATTGGCGCAGCGGCGCGAAGGAAGGCGGCACGTCTTCGAGCCCGCGCCCGACCTGCCGGAACGCCTGAGAGAATCGCCCGCGTGAGCGACGACGCCTACGCGCAGGCCGGGGTCGACCAGGGGGCGGCGGACTCCGCCGTCGCCGGCCTGGTTCGGGCGCTCGGGACGATCGAGCTGGGGCGGCCTTCGCGGCAGGTGCCGCTGCCGGGCCACTACGCGAGCGTGATCCGGCTCGACGAGCGGACCGGGATCGCGCTCTCGACCGACGGGGTCGGGACCAAGCTGCTGGTCGCCGAGCAGCTCGGCCGCTTCGACACGGTCGGGATCGACTGCGTGGCGATGAACGTCAACGACGTGATCTGCGTCGGCGCCGAGCCGCTGGCGATGCTCGACTACATCGCGGTCGACCGCGCCGATCCCGCGGTCTGCGAGGAAGTGGGCGCCGGCCTGGCGCGCGGGGCCGAGCTTGCCGGAATCGAGATCCCCGGCGGCGAGCTCGCCCAGCTCGGCGAGATGGTGAGTGGCGTCAACGTCTCCGGCGCCTGCTTCGGCACCGTCGCCCTGGAGGAGATCGTCAACGGCTCCGCGGTCGAGGCCGGCGACCCGATCATCGGCCTCCCCTCCTCCGGCCTGCACTCCAACGGCTACACGCTGGCCCGCTCGGCGCTCGACGGCCTGCCGCTGGACGAGGACCCCGAGGGGCGGCTCGGCCGGCCGCTCGGCGAGGAGCTGCTCGCGCCGACCGAGATCTACGTCAAGCCGGTGCTCGAGCTGCTGCGCTCCGAGATCGAGGTGCGCGGCCTCGCCCACATCACTTCGGGCGGGCTCGGCAACCTGTTGCGCTTGGCGGCGGACGTCGGCTACGAGATCGACGATCCGCTCCCGGTGCCGCCGATCTTCGCGCTGATCCAGGAGCGCGGGGGCGTCTCCGACGAGGAGATGGACGACGTCTTCAACATGGGGTGCGGCTTCTGCTGCGTCGTCGCTCCCGGCGACGAGGCCGCCGTGGTCGAGTCGATGCGGCGCCACTATCCGGCGGCGCAAAGGATCGGTCGTGCGGTAGAAGGATCATCAGTACGACGTAGATGACCTCTCGCCCCTCGAGCTCGATGATCGGCACCGTGCTGTCCGGCCGCTACCGGCTGGAGGCGAAGCTGGGCAGCGGCGGCATGTCGACCGTCTACCTGGCGCGCGACGAGACGCTCGACCGGCCGGTCGCGGTCAAGGTGATGCACCGCGAGATGTCCGAGCAGGAGGACCAGCTGCAGCGCTTCCGCCAGGAGGCGCGGGCGGTCGCCAAGCTCTCCCATCCCAACGTCGTCTCGGTGATCGACGCCGGCGAGGACGGCGGCTACCCCTACATCGTCTTCGAGTACGTCAAGGGCGAGACCCTGAAGCAGCGGATCGGGCGGGTCGGCGCGCTCGACACCCAGGACGCGATCGCCTACGCGATCGAGGTCGCGCGCGGCCTCAGCGTCGCCCACGCCCGCAACATGGTGCACCGCGACATCAAGCCGCAGAACGTCCTGATCGACGAGGACGGGCGCGCCAAGCTGACCGACTTCGGCATCTCGCGTCAGCTCGAACAGGCCGGGGTCACCGCCACCGGCCGCGTCCTCGGCACCACCGACTACGTCGCCCCCGAGCAGGCGATGGGACACGGCGCCGACCCGCGCTCGGACATCTACTCGCTCGGCGTCGTCCTCTACGAGATGCTGGTCGGCCAGGTCCCCTTCCACGCCGACAGCCAGGTCGGCGTGGCGATGAAACACGTCAACGAGGAACTGCCCGACGTGCAGCGGCGCCGGCCGGAGGTCTCCGCCGCGGTGGCGCTGGTCGTCGAGCGGGCGACGGCGAAGGACCCGGCCGAGCGCTACCAGTCGATCGGCGAGATGATCGACGACCTCGAGACGGCGCTGGAGGTGGAGGCGGCGCGGGCCGGCTCGACCACCGGCGAGGCGACCAGCGTGCTCGACGCGGTGCCGCCGCCGAAGCGCAAGCTCTCCGGCCGGGCGCGTTGGTCGTGGGCGGCGGTCGTCGTCCTGCTGCTGCTCGGCGGAGCCGCGCTGGTCGCCGTGCAGCTGATCTCCAGCGGCAACTTCGGCGGCGGCGGGGCCGAGAAGAACAGCGGCAAGCCGGTGGCGATCTCCTCGGCGACCGACTACGACCCCGAGGGCGACGGCGAAGAGGTCGGCAGCAAGGTCGGGCTCGCGGTCGACGGCGACCCCACCGGAACGGCATGGGAAACCGAGCACTACGACTCCGACACCTTCGCCGGCACCAAGACCGGGCCCGATCCCGGCGTCGGGATCTACGTCACCACCACCTCACCGGCCACGCCGTCGAAGATGGTCGTCCGCAGCCCGACCCCGGGCTGGAACGCGCAGGTCTTCGCCGCCCCCGCCGGCCCGCCGTCCGACATAACCGGCTGGGACGAACCGGTCGGCGAAGTCGAAGACGCCTCGGCCGAGCAGGAGATCGACCTCCACGTCACCCGTCCCTCCACCTACTTCCTGCTCTGGCTGACCAAGGCCTCCGAAGCGACCGACCAGGCGGGCCGCTACCAGGTCGAGATCAGCGACATCAAGCTGCTCGGTTGACGACAGTTAGCTGCCGAAGTCTTAAGTCTGTCAGACAGCGGAAGAGGGCCTCACTTGTGGTGCGTGAGGGTGCACTTGAGAAGTGTCACGGGGGCTTGGTCGCCCCCAGCGGGTTCGACTCCCGCCTCTTCCGCCAGAGACTCTGCTGGCCGGCAACCGGCGGCGACACGGTCAGCCGTGAGGCCTAACCAACCTGAATCGCTCCCGGCCCGGCCAGCAAGCTCACCTTGACTTGTCGCGTCTTCGAGATAACCTGGAATCGCTTCTCAAGTGCACGCGGCCTTACCAGCCGCCCCGAAGACCCGCCTTGGCGGGTCTTCTTTTTGCGTAGCAGCCGACCGACGCTGAGCGTTTCTCTTAGAACGTGTGGGAGCGGGACCTGGCGTGGCGCTCTACGGCGAGCTTGACGAGGCGGTCGCAGAGGTCCGGGTAGGGGATGCCGCTCGCCTCCCAGAGCTTCGCGTAGACGCTTGTCTCGGTGAAGCCGGGCATCGTGTTGATCTCGTTGACGAGGATCTCGCCGTCGGGCTCGACGAAGAAGTCGCAGCGGGCGAGGCCGGCGCAGCCGCCGAGCTCGAAGGCGCGGATCGCCAGCCGGCGCAGGTCGGAGGCCTGCCGGCCGGAGATCGGCGCCGGGACGATCAGCTCCATGCCGCCGTCGCTGTACTTGGTCTCGTAGTCGTACCACTCGCCGTCGGCGAGGACCTCGCCCGGCAGCGAGGCCTCGACCCGCTCGTTGCCGAGCAGCGAGCACTCGACCTCGCGGCCTCCGGCGTGCGACTCGACGATCACCCGCGGGTCGTGGCGGCGGGCGGTCTCGACCGCGGCGTCGAGCTGCTCGGGCGACTCGACGCGGCTGATCCCGACGCTCGAGCCGAGCCGCGAGGGCTTCACCCAGAGCGGCGTCCCCATCGCCTCGCAGCGCTCGCGCCAGCCGTCCTCGCCGGCGGCGACGAACTCGACCTGCGGCAGCCCGCGCTCGGCGAACAGCCGCTTCAGCGTCAGCTTGTCCATGCAGACGGCCGAGGCGAGGACGTCGGAGCCGACGTAGGGGAGGTCGAGCCACTCGAGCACCCCCTGGACGCTGCCGTCCTCGCCGAACGGGCCGTGCAGAGCGGGGAAGGCGACATCGGCGCCGGCCAGGCCGGCGGCCGGGACCAGCTCGATCGGGGCGCCGTGAAACGCCCAACTGCCGTCGCGCGCGATCGCCACCCGCAGCGCCTCGTGGCCGGCCTGCTCGAGTCCCCGGGCGACCGCCTCGCCGGAGCGCAGCGAGACGTCGTGCTCGGAGGAGCGGCCGCCGCTCAGCACCGCGACCCTCATTCGGCTTCCGCTTCCCCGACTTCCGAGCCGGCCTTGCCGACGACCACGGTCACCGCGGCGCCGGCGGCGACTTCGGAGCCCGGCGGCGGGAACTGGTCGGTGACGAGGCCGACCTGCGACGGCACTTCGGTCGCCTGTTCCTGCACCTTCGGTTCGAGGCCGGCCGCGCGCAGCGCTTCCACCGCTTCGCGGCGTTCGGAGCCGATCACGTTCGGCACCTTCGTCTTGCGTTCGCCCTTGGAGACGACGATCGAGACGCCGGAGCCGCGCGGCAGCTCGGAGCCGGCGCTCGGCGCCTGGCGGACCACCTCGCCCGCCGGCTTGGCGCTTTCCTCTTCTTCGACGCTCGGCACCAGGCCGCGGCCGCGGATCTGCTGCACGGCCACCGCCCGCTGGGTCCCGACCAGCACCGGCACCTTCGCCAACTTCTGGCCCTTGGAGACGATGAGGACAACGGGCGAGCCGCGGGTCGCGGTCTTCCCCCCCGACGGTTCGGAGTGGATCACCAGGCCGGCTTCGACCCCTTCGGAGTTGACCTGTTCGACCGTCGCTTCGAAGCCCGCTTCTTCGAGCGCGGCGACCGCTTCTTCCTGGCTCAGCCCGGCGGTGCTCGGCACCTTGGCGCTGCCGGGACCGGCGCTGACCGTCAGCGCCACCTTCGGCTTCGAGCAGAAGAAGCTGAGGAAGGTGCAGTCGAGGTTCGCCTGCGAGGCCGGCGGCGAGGCCAGCGGGCTCTGCTCGAGCACGGTGTTGACCGGAGCTTCGCGCTCCACCCGCTGCACTTCGCCGACCTTGAAGCCGTTCTGTTCGAGCAGGGCGATCGCCACGTTGAGCTGGTTGCCGGTCACGTTCGGCACTTCGGTCGTCGTGTCGCGCGAGAGCGCGAAGCCGAGCAGGGCGCCGAGCAGGACCGCGGCGGCGACCAGGCCCCAGATCAGCCGGCGTCGGCGGCGGCGCTCGGACTCCTCCGGGTCGGGCTCGGCGGCGGCCTCCTCGGGACCGACCACGGGCGGCGGCAGCGGCGCGAAAGCGGCGGTCCCGCCGTGCTCGCGGCCCGGTTCGCGCATCGCCGCGTCGAGCGCCGCGATGAACGCCTCGGCGCTCTGGAAGCGCTGCCCGGGGTCCTTCTCGAGCGCCCGCATGACGACCGCGTCGAGCGCCGGCGAGACCCGCGGGGCGATCGAGCTGGGCCGCTGCGGCGTGTGCGAGACCTGCTTCATCGCGATCGCCACGGCGGAGTCGGCCTCGAACGGGACCCGCCCGGCGAGCGCCTCGTAGAGCATCACCCCGATCGAGTAGAGGTCGGAGACCGCGGTCACGTCCTGGCCCTGGGCCTGCTCGGGCGAGAGGTAGTGCGGCGTGCCCATCACCGAGCCGGCCTGGGTGATTTCCGAGGCGCCTGCGCGGGCGATGCCGAAGTCGGTCACCGTCGCCACCCCGTCGTCGTCGACTATGACGTTCTGCGGCTTGAGGTCGCGGTGGACGACGCCGTGGCGGTGGGCGAAGCCGGCCCCCTCGAGCACCTGGCGGATCAGCGCCACCGCCTGCTCGGGCGTCAGGCCCTGGTCGATCAGCGCCTTCAGCGAACGGCCCTCGAGCAGCTGCATCGCGATGTAGTAGGTGCCGTCGACCTCGCCGCGGTCGAAGACGGCGACGACGTTGGGGTGCTGCAGCCCGGCCGCCGCCTCGGCCTCGCGGCGGAAGCGTTCGACGAACTCGCGGTCCTGGGCGAAGCGCCCGTGCAGGATCTTCAGCGCGATCGGGCGCTGCAGGTGCGGGTCCTCGGCCAGCCAGACGTCGGCCATCCCCCCGGACCCGATCCGTCGCAGCAGCCGGTAGCGCCCGTCGATCGTGCTCCCCTCGCCGACTTCAGCCGCCACTCTCAGCTCCCTTCCTGGTTGAGGATCGTTTCCGCCACGTCGCGGAAGATCGGCGCCGCTACGTCGTTGCCGAACTGTTCGGTGCACTCGACCGTCGCCGCGATCGCGATCTTCGGTTCGTCGGCCGGGGCGAAGCCGATGAACCATGCCTGGTTCTCGGCCGTGCCGCCGCCGCAGGTTTCGTTGAAGGGAGTTTCCGCGGTGCCGGTCTTGCCGGCCACGGGGACGCCGGGAATCGCCGCGTTGGTGCCGGTGCCGGCGCTGACCACGCCTTCCATCGCCGTGGTCAGCTCGGCGGCGGTCTGTTCGTCGATCGGCCGGCTGTACTGCGAGGGGTCGAGGCTCTTGACCACGCGCCCGTCGGAGTCGACGACGCGGCTCCAGATCTGCGGCCTCATCAGGCTGCCGCCGTTGGCCACCGCGGCCGCGACCTCTGCCATCTGCAGTGGCGTCACCGCCAGCCGCTCCTGGCCGATCGCGACGCGCGCCAGGTCGACCGGGTCGTTCGGCCCGAGCAGTTCGCCTTCGCTGAAGACCCCGCTCTTGTAGACCTGGTCGGAGGGGAGGTCGATCGCCGGCGTCGAGTTGAAGCCGAAGGCGTCCATGTATTCGAACAGCGTGTTCTCGCCGAGCTGCTGGCCGAGCTGCGCGAACCAGGTGTTGACCGAGTAGGTCAGCGCCTGGTCGAGCGCGATCGGGCCGAAGCTCTGGGTGAAATCGTTCTGCAACGGCTGGCCCTGGACATCGAGTTCGCCGGGGGCGTCGATCGTCGTTTCCGGGGTGATCGTGCCGCTGTCGAGCCCGGCCGCGGCGGTCACCACCTTGAAGGTCGAGCCGGGCGGGTACTGGCCCTGGGTGGCGCGGTCGAGCAGCGGCGAGCTCGAGTCGCGGTTGAGCGAGGAGAGGTGCTCGGGGACGCGATTCGGGTCATACGGCGGGTTGGACGCCATCACCTTGACCCTGCCGCTGCTCGGTTCGATCGCCACCACGGCGCCGAACCCTGCCGCTTCGAGGTCGCCGAGCGCCACCCGCTGCGCTTCCGGGTCGATGTTGGTGACGATGTCGTCGCCTTCCTGGTTGTGGCCGCGCAGCTGGTCGAGGATCGAGCCGAATTCGGATTCGTCGCCGATCAGTTCGTCGTTGTGGTACTTCTCGAACTCGCTGTCGCCCTGGCGGACGAAGCTGTAGCCGATCGGGTGCCCGTACAGCGCCCCTTCGGGGTAGCGGCGCACGTAGCGACGGTCGGCGCCGCGGCCCTTCGGGACCGAGCGGGCGATCACGGTGCCGTCGGCGGCGAGGATCCGCCCCCGCTTGATCTGCTGCTGCTCGAGCAGCGGGCGCTTGTTCGCCTCCTTGCCCTTCAGCGCCTTCGCGTCGAACACCGACCAGTACGAGGTGAAGCCGATCAGCACCGCGAAGAGGACGACGACGACGCCGAACAGCTGGACGATCTGCCGGTTCACGCCCGTGCCTCCCGCCGCGCCCGGTCGGAGACCAGCAGCAGCAGCGCCAGGAGGACGAAGTTGGCGACGATCGAGCTGCCGCCGTAGCTGATGAAGGGCAGGGTGACGCCGGTCAGTGGGATCGCCCTCGTCACCCCGCCGACGATGACGAAGGCCTGGATCGCGAAGACCGCGGTCAGCCCGGTCGCCAGCAGCTTCGAGAAGCCGTCGTCGGCGAGCAGCGCGACTTTGAAGCCGCGGGCGGCGATCAGCAGGTAGATGAGGATCACCGCGCAGGCGCCGAAGAGGCCGAGCTCGTTGACGATCAGCGAGTAGATCGTGTCGGTCTGCGCCGCCGGCAGCAGCGCCGCGTGGGTGCCGGGGATCGTGATCAGCCCCTGGCCGAAGCCTTTGCCGAAGAGGCCGCCGTCGGCCTGGGCGAAGATCGACTGCAGGATCTGGTACCCGCTGCCGGTCGGATCGTGGTACGGGTTGAGCCAGACCTCGACCCGGTCGTGGACGTGCGGCACGGTCGCGGCGAAGAACCAGGAGCCGAGCAGGAACAGGGCCATGCCGATGACGACGAAGGAGAAGCGCCCGGTCGCCACGTAGAGCAGGGCGAGGAAGGCGGTGAAGAACATCAGCGAGCTGCCGAGGTCGCGGATGAAGACGAGCATGAACATCGACGCCCCCCAGACGACCAGCAACGGCCCGAGGTGCTTGAGCGGCGGCAGGGTGACGCCGAGCACCCGCCGGGCGCCGACGATCAGCACCTCACGGTGCTCGCGCAGGTAGCTGGCGAGGAAGACGACGATGCAGATCTTCGAGAACTCGGCCGGCTGGAAGGCGAGCGGCCCGATCTTGACGCCGAGGTAGGCGCCGTTGACCTGCTGGCCGATCCCCGGAACGCGCGGCGCCAGCAGCAGCAGCAGGCCGACCGCGGCGATCGTGTAGCGGTAGCGCTCGAGCACGTCGTAGTCGCGCAGGAAGTGGATCGTCGCCGCGAAGAGAACGAGGCCGAGGACGAACCAGTTGGCCTGGTCGCGGGCCAGGTTGGGATCGATCCGGTAGATCATCACCAGACCGAAGGCGGTCAGCAGGGCGACCAGCGGGAACAGGTAGGGGTCGGCGTCGGGAAGCCGCCAGCGTAGGTAGACGTGGGTGGCGAGGCAGACGGCGAGGAAGTAGGCGCCGTAGATCAGGCTGAGGTTGTCGACCCGGGCGTGGGTGTGCTCCTGGGCGAAGACCGCGGCGAAGCCGGCGCTGAGCAGGACGGCGACCGGGACGAGCGCGATCAGCTCCCGGTTCCGCGCGGTCCTCAAGGAACCCCCTGGCTGCGTTCGATTTCTTCGATCAGCGAGACCGCGTCGGAGCGCGAGCGGACGTCGTGGCCGGTCACCGCGTCGCGGCGGCGGACGGGCAGGGCGGCGGTCTGGATCGGGCTCGAGTATTCCTCGCTGTAGAGCTCGATCCCGAAGGGGAGTTCGTACGGCAGGCCGCGATAGAGGGCGACCCGGCCGCCCCCGTCGGTGCCGAGGAACCAGGCCTGGCGGTTGCCGTACCAGGCGCCGTAGGCGATCGCCGCGAGGACGACGAGGACGGCAAGGACCTTGGCCACGGTGCGCAGGCGGCGGCGCGGTCGTCGCGCGGCGAGCTGCTCGCGGCGCTCCTTGGCCGCCGCGCCGGCGGCGCGGCGTCGGACCTCGGTCGCGGTCAGGCCCGCCTCCTCGGCCGCCGCGCCGACCAGCGTCGCGTCGCCCGCCGCGTCGCGCAGCGGCGCCGCCGCGTCCTCGAGCCGGAAGGCGAGGGCGGTGATGTTGTCGCGGCCGCCGGCGGCGTTGGCCTCGTCGACCAGCTGGCGCACCGCCTCGCGCATCGAGCCGGCGGCGGCGAGGACGACGGCGATCCGCGCCTCGTCGACCATCGTCGTGAGGCCGTCGGAGCAGAGCAGGAAGACGTCGCCGGGCGCAGCCGGCACGGTCTGCACGTCGACCTCGACTTCGGGCTCGGGGCCGAGCGCCCGGGTGATGATCGAGCGCTGCGGGTGGTCCTCGGCCTGCTCGTCGGTGATCTGCCCTTTGCGGCGCATCTCCTCGACCAGCGAGTGGTCGCGGGTCAGCCGCTCGAGCTTGCCGGCGCGCAGGCGGTAGGCGCGGCTGTCGCCGACATGGCCGATCGCGACCTCTTCGCCGCGGGCGTCGACAAGCGCCGCGGTGATCGTCGTCCCCATCCCGGCTCGCGAAGGGTCGGCGCGGGCGAGCTGGTGGATCTTGCTGTTCGCCGCTTCGATCGTCTCCCGCAGCACCGGCTCCGGCGGCGCCTCGGGCAGATCGCGGTCGAAGGACTCGGCGGCCGCTTTCGAGGCGACCTCCCCCGCCTGGGCGCCCCCCATCCCGTCGGCGACGACGAAGATCGGCGCCCGCACGAACAGCGAGTCCTCGTTCTCGCTCCGCTGGCGGCCGGTGTCGGTGCGGAACGCCTGGTCCCCGACGCGCAGCATCAGCCCCCCTCGAACCTGAACTCGGTGTCGCCGATCCGCACCACGTCGCCGTCGATCAGCTCCGCCTCGCCGTGCAGGCTCGCGTCGTTCAGCAGGGTGCCGTTGGTGGAGCTCATGTCTTCGACGTAGCTGTGGCCCTCACGGGAGAAGATCCTGGCGTGCAGACCGGAGGCATAACGGTCCTCGATCCGCAGGTCGGCCTCCTGCGAGCGGCCGATCGAGAGGCCGCCGATCAGGTCGAAGCGCTCGCCCTCGCGCAGGCCGCCGCCGCGCAGCACGACGAGCCAGGAGTCGCCGCCGCCCGCGTGGTGGGCGAAGGCCGGCGCCGGGTGGAACCCGGTCGCGTCGGGGGCCGGCGCGACGGTGCCGCGCAGGTCCTTCAGCGCGCTGCGCGCGATCCAGAGCAGGAACAGATAGAGGACGACCAGGAAGCCGAACTTGAGGGCGACGGAGATCGGGTCGTAGGCCACGCGCTCAGCACACTAGGGCTACTGCTCGATGTCGAACAGGAAGGTGGTCGTCCCGAGCGTCACCTGGTCTCCCGAGGTGAGCCGGGTGGAGCCGACGCGGCGGCCGTTGATCTTGATCCCGTTGGTCGAGCCGAGGTCGGCGATCGTCCAGTCGCCCTGCGGCGAGCGGCGCAGCTCGGCGTGGTGGCGGGAGACGTTGGGGTCGCGCAGCACGCAGTCGGCGTCCTTGGAGCGGCCGATCGTCGCCCGCGGTCCCTCCAGCACGTAGCGACGGTCGTCGACGGTGACGACGGCGCGGGTCGCCACCTCGGGTCGTCGCGCCGGGCTCTCCTTCTTCGGCTCGTCGCGGACCGCCGAGTAGACCATCGTGTGGCCCTCCTCCCCGGGGACCGGCGGGGCGCCCTCCTGGGCCGGCGGCTTGACCAGCCGCGGCTGGATCCCGAACTCGCCCAGGCGCAGGCGCTCGTCGGTCTCGAAGGCGACCGTCGGGCGGGTCAGGAGATCGTAGCTGCGGCGGCGCGCGTGCTCCAGCAGGTAGCCGGCCAGCTCCTGCTCGAGCCCGCGCTCGTAGCCCTCGAGCCGGGTGCGATCCTTGCCCGAGAGATAGACCGTGTACTCGTTGGGAACGTAGACCGCGGCGACGCCGGCGGTCTTGTGCGAGTCCATCTCCTTGGCCAGCTTGCGGGCCAGCTCGACCGGCTGCACCTCGGAGCTGAAGGCGCGGCTGAAGACCCCCTCGACCAGGCCTTCGATGCGACTCTCGAGGTTGCGCAGGACGCCGATCGGAAAATCCTACGGTAGGAGGACACCGTGGCCGACGGCGAGCCAGGCGCCGAGCAGCGCGGCGGCGGCCAGAGCGCCGAGTCGCATCCCGAGCGGCGTCGCGGCGCGGGTCGGCTGGTCGGCGAGCTGCTCGAGCGAGTCCTCGATCGCGGTCCCCAGCTCGTCGAGCGGTGGGCGGTGGGAGGGACGGGCCGCGAGGGCGGCGTCGATCGTCTCGCTCAGCTCGCGCGGCAGGTCGGGACGGAGGCGACGCAGCGCCCGCGCCCGGCCGCCGATCGCCCGCGCCGTCGCCGCCGGCGTCGCCCGCCGGTTCGGGTTCTCGCCGCTCCAGCACTCGTACAGCGTCAGCGCCAGCGAGTAGACGTCGGCCTCGGGGCCGGCGGCGCGGCCCTCGGCCTGCTCGGGCGACATGTAGGCGAGGGTGCCGACGACGTCTCCCGGCGCAGTCAGCGCGACGCCGTCGGCGAGCCGGGCGACGCCGAAGTCCATCAGCTTGGCGCGCGCTTCGCCGTCGTCGCCGATCAGCACGTTCTGCGGCTTGACGTCGCGGTGGACGACGCCGCGCGCGTGGGCGTGGTCGAGCGCCTCGCAGAGGTCGGCGCCGATCTCGCCGATCTCGCGGTCGCTGAGCGTGCCGTCGGCGCTGCGCTCGGCCAGGGTCGAGCCGTCGACCATCTCGGTGACGAGCAGCGCGTTGCCGTCCTCCTCCCCCATCTCGTAGAGGGTGACGATGCCGGGGTGGTTGAGCCGGGCCGCCGCCTGCGCCTCGCGCATCACCCGGCGCCGGGACTCGCCGCGCGATTCGATCGCCTTGACCGCGACGGTGCGCTCCAGGCGCCCGTCCCAGGCCTCGTAGACGACGCCGAAGCCGCCGCTGCCGATGCGGCGCTCGATCAGAAAGCGGTTGAGCACGAGCGAGCCGACCAAAGCCCCTCCGACTTCGCCGCGAATCCGCTTCCTCCTGCGACATACTCCCCCCCTTGGAGGATTCCCTCGCATCCCGGGCGGGCCGCCGGCCGCGCCCGCCACGCCGTCCCGAACGGCAGCAGATCCTCATCCGCCGGGGGCTGGCGCTCGGCGCCGGCCTGCTGGTCCTGATCCTGATCGTGCTCGGCGTGCGCGGCTGCCTCGACGCCCGCAAGAACCGCGCGCTGAGCGACTACGCCCGCAACGTCAGCCAGATCGTCGAAGAGACGCAGCAGACCAGCAAGAGCTTCTTCGGCAAGCTGTCGGACCCGGGCGGCCTCTCGGTCACCGAATTCGTCGGCCAGGTCGAAGGCGACCGTAGCGCGATGGACAACTACGTCTCGCGGATCGACGGGCTCGACACCCCCGGCGACATGGGCAGCGCGCAGAGCGCGCTGAAGCTGGTCTACGAGCTGCGCGGCGCGGCGATGGCCGAAATCGCCGACAAGATGAGCACCGCGCTGGGCGACGCCGGCTCGAAGGCGGCGACGGAAGCGATCGCCAAGCAGATGCAGGTGCTGCTGGCGAGCGACGTCCTCTACCGCGAGGTGGCGAAACCGGAGATCGACGGCGTCCTCGCCGACAACGGGATCGAAGGCGACGACGTGCCGAAGAGCGAATTCCTGCCGGAAGAAACCAAGTGGCTCGACGAAAGCGCGGTCAGCGCCGCGCTCGGCTCGGTCAGCGGCTCGACCGCCGGCGCCACCCCCGGTGTCCACGGCCTCGGCCTGATCTCGACCAGCGTCAACGGCACCGAATTGAGCGCCGAAGGGGCGACCGCGGTCGCGGCGGAAGAAACGCCGGAAGTCGAAGTCGAAGTCCAGAACCAGGGGGAATCGACCGAGAACGGGATCACCGTCTCGGTCACGGTCAACGGCGGCAGCCCGGTGCAGGGGGAGATCAGCAGCATCGAAGCCGGCGCCTCGGAAACGGTGACGATCCCGCTGACGCCGGCGCCGAAGGGCGAAGTGACGCTCGAAGTCGAAGCCGAACCGGTTGCGGGCGAGCAAGTGACCGAAAACAACGAAGCGACTTATACGGTCACGTTCGAATGAGGTGGCGGGTTGGGGGGGTCCTGGCGGAGCCTATGTTGTGCCCGCTTCGCGAGGCTCCACCAGGACCCCCCCAACCCGCCTCGGTACTCGATACGCGGGTGGGAAGCTGATGAAGGTCTCCTTTCTTGGGCCGGCTGGGACCTTCACTGAAGATGCGCTGAAAGAGGCTGCTCCTGGGGGAGTTGAGCTGGAGGTGATGCGGATGCCTACGGTTCACGATGCGATCGTGGCGGTTGAGCGGGGGGAGGCGGAGCGGGCGTTTGTGCCGTTCGAGAACTCGACCGAGGGGTCGGTGCGGAGCACTCTCGACACGCTCGCCTTCGAGACCGCGACGGCGACGATCGTCGGCGAGCACGACTTCGCCGTCCACGCGCACCTGATCGCGCGCGAGGGGGTGGCGCTGGAGGAGGTGGCCGCGGTCCTCTCCCACCCGCAGCCGCTCGCCCAGTGCGCCGGATTCCTGCGCGAGAACCTGCCGGGGATCGAACGCCGCGAAGTCAGCAGCACCGCCGAGGCGGTGCGGATGGTCGGCGAGTCGGTCCGCCCCTGGGCGGCGATCGGCGCTCGCTCGGCCGCCGAGCTCTACGGCTGCGTCGTCCTGCGCGAGGGGATCGAGGACCAGGCCGACAACGTCACCCGCTTCGTCTGGATCGCCGCCAGCGGGGAGCCGCCCGCGGCGGGCAGCCCGGCGCGCACTTCGCTCGTCTTCTCGGAGCTCGGGCAGGACCATCCGGGGGCGCTCGTCAACGCGCTGCGGGAGTTCTCCGCCCGCGGGATCAACCTCTCGCGGATCGAGTCGCGGCCGGCGCGCCAGGGGCTGGGGCGCTACATGTTCTTCTGCGACCTCGAAGGGTCGCTGAACGACGAGGTCGTCGCCGAGGCGATCGCGGCGCTGCGCGCGAAGGCGGAATCGGTGCGCATCCTCGGCTCCTACCCGATCGGGTAGGACGCCTGCGTAGAATTCCGTGCGATGGCACGGGTACTCGTCTTGAATGCGACGTACGAGCCCATCAACGTCTGCACGTTGAGAAGAGCTGCTGTCCTGCTCCTGAAGGAGAAGGCCGAGCTGCTGGAGCGGCGCGAGGGGGCGATCCACTCCGAGCACATGACGATGGAGCGACCCGACGTGATCCGCCTGGTCAGCTACGTGCGGGTCCCCCGCGAGGCGCACCGGCGCAAGATCACCCGCCGCGCCGTCCTCGCCCGCGACGCCTGGACCTGCCAGTACTGCGGCTCGACCAAGTCGGGCCTCACCGTCGACCACGTGATCCCCCGCAGCCGCGGCGGCAAGTCAGTCTGGGAGAACATCGTCGCCGCCTGCGCAAGCTGCAACCGCCGCAAGGGCAACCGCCTCCCCCGAGAGATCCAGATGCACCCGCGCAAGAGCCCCAAGGCGCCGGGTCCGAGCATCTTCATCCAGGTGGCCAGCCCATCTATTCCCCCTGCCTGGCAGCAGTACTTACCTGCGGCTGCGTAGCATGGCAGCGCAGTCGTCACGACTTTCGTGCCTGATTCAGGTGCGTTCGCAGCCTTCCGGGACTGAATCCCAGGTCCCGTCGCAGACATCGAAAGATGGGGTCGTCGTCCCAAATCTCTTTCCAGGTCGGATTGACCGGAATAGGCCGGCAGCCGTGCTTGACGAAAACCAGGAACTCGTCCGCTTCGTGAGCGTGCGCGGGCTCGTACCCCGCGTCGGCGAGAACCTTTCGAATGTGCTCGCAGGTGAACGGGCCCCGGTAGGCACGGCGCGCTTCCCGCACGCGATGCACAATGCTGCGACGGTCGTTCGCACCGCTCGTCACCTGAGCTGGCCGATCTAGTGGGCGACGTGGTGCAAGTCGCGATCGGTCGTAGGCACCGAGATCAGGCCTTCCAGTCGCGATCCTAGCGCCGGGCGCCCTCGACCCACATGCGTTCCACGCTCGGCAGGAGAAGTTTTGATTCCTCGGAGGAGCTTGACGCGTACTTTGAGGTACCACGACTGGAGTCGTATCCGCTTTGGCGGCCGTTTCTTGCTGTCCCGATACGAGCGACCTTCCGAGAAAGAGGCCATGAGGTATCCCATCAGGAGGTTCTTGGCATCGCTTATCGCCGCATCCTTGGTGGATCCAGATCCTGCAATCCCGAACTCCAAGCAGAAAGCGTAGTGTCGGTCGTCGCTGGCCGAAACGAGTGCCAGCGTGGTCGTCTCATCTAGCCAGGCGAGGAAATCAGACTTCGAAAACGCACCATTAGGCGCCGCGGCGTGCGTACTCGGAGTGTCCACCGGACGGAACTTAGCACCCTGAAAGGCGTAGAGCGGTTTTCCGCGCGCAATGTGCTAGCGATGCGCGGTTACCCGCCCCCTCCGTCCTCGGAGGCCTCAGGCAACTCGTCCTGAGGTGGCGCGTCGCCAGCCGGCGAGGACTCCTCGGACTCGACCACGAGCGCGACGGCGCTGACCCGGTCGTCGTCCTTGATGTTCATCACCCGCACCCCCTGGGTCGGTCGGCCCATCAGCGAGATGCCGCCTACCGAGGTGCGCTGGACCATCCCGTTCTGGGAGATGAAGAGGAGATCCTGGTGCTCGCGGACGATCAGGGCGCCGGCGAGGCCGCCCTTCTTCTCGGTCAGCTTCGCGGTCAGGACGCCTTTGGTGCCGCGTCCCTTGACCGGGTACTCGGCGATCGAGGTGCGCTTGCCGTAGCCGTTCTCGGTGACGACGAACAGCTCGGTGTCGTCGCGGGCGACGTCCATCGCCAGCACCCGGTTCTCCTCGCCGCCGACCTTGGCGCTGACGTTCATCCCTTTGACGCCGGAGGTGTCGCGCCCCATCGGCCGCGCCTGCTCCTCGGAGAAGCGCACCGCGTGACCCGACTTGGAGACCATCAGGATGTCGTCCTCGCCCGAGGTGAGGCGCACCTGAACCAGCTCGTCGTCGTCGCGAACCTTGATCGCGATGATCCCGTCGGCGCGGATCGGCGTGTTGTAGGAGAGGAACTCGGTCTTCTTGAACTGGCCCTTGGCGGTGGCGAAGGCGAGGTACTTGTTCTCCTTGAAGTCGCGGGTCGGGATCACCGCCATCACCCGCTCGCCTTCGCGCAGCGGCAGCAGGTTGACCAGGGCGCTGCCTTTCGCCGTGCGCGAGCCCTCCGGCAGCTCGTAGACCTTCAGCCGGTAGACCTTGCCGCGGTTGGTGAAAAACAGCAGGTAGTCGTGGGTCGAGCAGATGTGGAGGTGGGCGATGTAGTCGTCCTCCTTGAGGTTCATCCCCATCACCCCGACCCCGCCGCGGTGCTGCTGGCGATAGGTGGCGAGCGGCAGCCGCTTGACGTAGTCCGAGGCGGTCAGCGAGATCACCATCTGCTGGTCGGCGATCATGTCCTCGATGCCGACGTCGCCCTCGAAGTGGGCGAGTTCGGTGCGGCGCTCGTCGCCGTAGGACTCGACGACCTCCGCCAACTCCTCCTTGACCAGGCCGAGCACTCTCGCCTCGTCGCCGAGGATCGCGCGCAGCTCGCCGATCCGCTCGAGCAGGTCGGCGTGCTCGGCGCGGACTTTGTCGGCCTCCAGCGCGGTGAGGCGCTGCAGGCGCATGTCGAGGATCGCCTGCGCCTGCTCGCGCGAGAGCTCGAACTGCGAGATCAGGCCGTCGCGCGCTTGGTCGGGGTCGGCCGAGGCGCGAATCAGTTTGATCACCGCGTCGAGGTTGTCGAGCGCGATCAGCAGCCCCTCGAGGATGTGGGCGCGGGCCTCGGCGCGGCGCAGTTCGTACTGGGTGCGGCGGGTGACGACCTCGCGCTGGTGGTCGACGTAGTAGTGGACCATCTCGAGCAGGCTGAGGGTGCGCGGCACGTTGTTGACCAGCGCCACCATGTTGATGCCGAAGCTGGTCTGCATCGTGGTTTTCTTGTAGAGGTTGTTGAGCACGACTTTGGCCGGCTGGCCGCCGCGCTTCAGCTCGATCACCAGCCGCATCCCGGAGCGGTCGGACTCGTCGCGCAGGTCGGAGATCCCCTCCAGCTTCTTGTCGCGCACGAGGTCGGCGATCTTCGTGATCAGGCCGTTTTCGCCGCCCTTCTTGACCATGAACGGCAGCTCGGTGACGACGATCGCGTCCTTGCCGCCCTTCAGCGGCTCGACGTGGGCGCGGGCCCGCACCTTGACCGTGCCGCGGCCGGAGGCGTAGGCGTCGCGGATCCCCTCCATGCTCATGATCCCGCCGCCGGGGAAGTCGGGGCCCTTGACGTGCTCCATCAGCCCCGCCAGGTCGATCTCGGGGTCGTCGATGTAGGCGTTGACCGCGGCGGAGACCTCGCGCAGGTTGTGGGGCGGGATGTTGGTCGCCATCCCCACCGCGATCCCGGAGGAGCCGTTGACCAGCAGGTTCGGGAAGCGCGCCGGCAGGACCAGCGGTTCCTGCGCTTCTTCGTCGTAGTTGGGAACGAAGTCGACCGTGTCGGCGTCGATGTCGCGCAGCAGCTCGGTGGCCAGCCGCCCGAGGCGGGCCTCGGTGTTGTGGCTGACGAAGCCGTTGGTCAGGAAGGAGTGGTCGTCGGTGTCGACGCGGAGCGAGTACACGGCCTGGGTACCCGCCGGCTCCACAGAGTCCACCTCGGCGTAGTAGTAGTCGCCGCTGACCAACGGCTCGACGACATCCCGAACCTCCTCCGACTCGATCCGCTCCATAATCGCGGTGCCGCCCTGCTCCCAGCGCTCGACCCGGTTGACGTTGTGGCGGCGTAACCAATCGCGGTCGGTCCAGCGCGGTCCGCAATCGGAGCGGATGTAGTCGGCGACGAAGGGCACGTGATCGTGGCTGAGCGCTCGGCTGGTCGCCGGAATCGTGTCGAGGTCTTCTTCGAGCTTTTCCTGCTTGGCGCCAAGAAACCCGACATTTCGCGCGAAGAGCCGCGCGTCACGGCGGTTGCCGATCACAACCTTGTACTCGCCCTTGTCGTAGCGGCAAATCCGAGCCACGATGCCGGCCTCGAGCAGCAACAGCTGCACGTCCTTGGCGAGCTGCTCGCTGTAGGTCGAGTAGGAGATCTGGATCGTGTTGCGCGGCAGTAGCGACGAAGAACCGTCGCCGGTGAACAGCGCTCTCAGAAAGGTCGTCTTGAAGGCAGGGCCCGAGCGCCAGACAAACTCAGGAACGAGCTTCTCCCTTGCCTTGCCTTCCATCCCACCCAGCGGGCTTGCCCAAAGTCGCTCCAGATTCTGAATGTCCAGCTCATGCAGAAGGCTGCCCGAGGCGATCCGCCTCTCGTAGACGTACCGAGGGCCGCCGACCACGGCGTCGTAGGCGCCGAGCACACAGTTGAAAAAGTCTTGGTCAATGTTGTTGAAACCTGCTCGGGAAGGGCCGATCCAACCCTCGGCGACGAAGGCGCCGGCCAGGAGAGCGAGTTGCTCCTCCTCGGCGGACAATGGCCCGACTTCCCGCGCTGTGCGTGAGATCAACACTCGGTCGCCCGGCTTGATCTCCTCCAGCAGCTTCCAGAGAAGCAGCGGGACGCCGGCCATGTCGACCAGGCAGAGGACCGGGTGGTTTTGGGTGCCCGTCAGCTCGTAGCCGTGCGAGGTGCGGAGGCGGAGGGTGGGGTGATCGCCGGAGTGAAAGAGCTTTGAGGCGTGAACGGGCCGTCCGAGGCGGTCGAGGACCTCGATGTCCACGTCGTTGTCCGACTCCGGCTCGACACCATCCGCGAGCGAGTCGATGCGAACCGTTCCGCCGGGGGTGGACACGCGGGTGTCGCCGGTGACGCAGTACCTCATCGCGGCAGCCGGGTCGTCGTCGATCGAGCCGAAGTTGCCCTGGCCGTCGATCAGCGTGTAGCGCAGCGAGAACTCCTGCGCCATCCGCACCAGCGTGTCGTAGATCGCCGAGTCGCCGTGGGGGTGGTACTTGCCCATCACCTCGCCGACGATGAAGGCGCACTTTCGGTAGGCGCGGGTCGGCTGCAGGCCGATGTCGTGCATCGCGTAGAGCACGCGGCGGTGGACCGGCTTGAGGCCGTCGCGGACGTCCGGCAGCGCCCGGCCGACGATCACGCTCATCGCGTAATCGAGGTAGGACGAGCGCATCTCCTTCTCGAGCTCGCGCTCCTCGATCCGCCCGGTCAGCGCCTCCAGCGCCATCAGCGACCGCCCCCTCTACACGTCAAGGAACTTGACCTCCTTCGCGTTCGACTCGATGAAGTCGCGCCGTGGTCCGACCAGATCGCCCATCAGCATCGAGAAGATCTGGTCGGCAGCGGTCGCGTCGTCGAGGGTGACCCGGGCGAGGGTGCGGGTGGCCGGGTCCATCGTCGTCTCGCGCAACTGGTCGGCGTTCATCTCGCCGAGCCCCTTGAAGCGGGTCAGCTGGACGCCGTGGCGGGCGAGCTCGAGGACCGCTCCGCGCAGGGCCTGGAAGGAGCGCGCCTCGGCGCTGCGGCCGGCCAGGGTCGCCTCGAAGGGCGGGCGGCCGACCTGCTTGATCAGCGCCGTGTGGACTTCGGCGAACTTGCGGTAGTCGTGGTGCTCGAACAGCTCGCGCGGCAGCTTGTGCGTGCGGGCCAGGCCGCTGTCGCGCTCGACGGCCTTGACCGTCAGCCCGTCCTCGGAGTCGGTGACGATCTCGGTCTCGAAGGGCTCCCCCTCGGTCGCCTCGCGGCCCAGCACCTTGCGCGCCCCGGCGACGCTCGTGACCTCCTCGTCGAGCAGGCTCGACTCCTCGAGGAAGCGCACCGTGTCATGGCCGAACTCGGCCTGCAGCGAGGAGCCCCAGCCCTCGTACTCTTTGGCGCGGCGGATGTAGCTCTGCCAGCGGCTCTTGTTCAGCTTGCGCGTCTCCCCGCTGGCGTCGCGCAGCTCGAAGTCCTCGAGCTTGTCGCGCAGCAGCAGCTCTTCCAGTTCGGACTCGCGCTCCAGGTAGGTCTCCTGGTTGCCCTGCTTGACCCGGTAGAGCGGCGGTTTGGCGATGTAGACGTAGCCGGCGTCGATCAGCTCCGGCATCTGCCGGTAGAGGAAGGTGAGGATCAGGGTGCGGATGTGGGCGCCGTCGACGTCGGCGTCCGTCGCCATGACGATTTTGTGGTACCTGGCGTCCTCGAGGTTGAACTCTTCGTGGACGCCGGTGCCGATCGCCGTGATCAGCGCCTGCACCTCGTTGTTGGCGAGGACCTTGTCGATCCGGTTCTTCTCGACGTTGATGATCTTGCCGCGCAGCGGCAGCACCGCCTGCGTGTTGCGGTCGCGCGCCTGCTTGGCCGAGCCGCCGGCGGAGTCGCCCTCGACGACGAAGATCTCGGCGTCGCGGGGGTCCTTGACCGTGCAGTCGGCGAGCTTGCCGGGCAGGGTCGAGTTCTCCAGCGCCGACTTGCGGCGGGTCAGGTCGCGCGCCTTGCGGGCGGCGTCGCGAGCGCGGGAAGCGTCGATCGCCTTGACGATGATCCGCCGCGCGTCGCCCGGGTTCTCCTCGAGGAACTCGGCCAGCTTGCGGTTGACCGTCTCCTCGACCAGCCCGCGGATCGGCGGGTTGCCGAGTTTGGTCTTGGTCTGGCCCTCGAACTGCGGGTCGTGCAGCTTGACCGAGATCACCGCGGTAAGCCCCTCGCGCACATCCTCGCCGCCGAGGTTGTCGTCTTTCTCTTTCAGCAGCCCTTTGCCGCGCGCGTAGGCGTTCAGGGTGCGGGTCAGCGCCGAGCGGAAGCCGGAGAGGTGCGAGCCGCCCTCGTGGGTGTTGATGTTGTTGGCGAAGCTGAAGATCGATTCCTGGTAGGAGGCGTTCCACTGCATCGCCACCTCGACCTGGCCCTCGTCCTCCTCGCCTTCGAAGAAGATCGTCTTGCGGTGGAGGACGTCCTTGTTCTCGTTCAGGTGACGAACGAAGTCCTCGATGCCACCCTCGTACTGGAAGCTGACGCTGTTCGTCTGGCCGCGCTCGTCGACCAGCTCGATCTTCAGGCCGCGGGTCAGGAAGGCCGTCTCGCGCAGGCGCTCGGCCAGCGTCTGGAAGTCGAACTCGACCTCTTCGAAGATCTCCGGGTCGGGCTGGAAGGTCAGCTTCGTGCCGGTCGCCTTCGTCGCCTCACCCGCGGTCAGGTCCCCCTGCGGCTTGCCGCGCTCGTAGTCCTGCTCCCAGACGTGGCCGTCGCGGCTGATCCGCAGGTTGAGCCGCTCGGAGAGGGCGTTGACGACGGAGACGCCGACCCCGTGCAGGCCGCCCGAGACTTTGTAGCCGCCGCCGTCGCCGAACTTGCCGCCGGCGTGGAGGGTGGTCAGCACGACCTCGGCCGCCGGCCGCTTCTCCTTCTTCAGCTCTTCGACCGGGATGCCGCGGCCGTCGTCGGTGACGGTGCAGCTGTCGTCGGGGTGGAGCACGACGCGGACTTCGCTGCAGTGGCCGGCGAGCGCCTCGTCGACCGAGTTGTCGACGACCTCGTAGACGAGGTGGTGGAGGCCGCGCGGCCCGGTCGAGCCGATGTACATGCCGGGGCGCTTGCGGACCGCTTCCAGGCCCTCGAGGACGGTGATGTCCTTGGCGCCGTAGGAGTCCGACGAGGCCTTGCCGGAGTCGCCGCTCTTGTTCGTCTTAGGCAATTAGTCCCTTCCGGATTTCAGCAAAAACCCCGACCGCCTGGCAAACCTCCGCGCCGGATCGGGGCGAAAACACGAGTTGACATAAGGATACCAGTTCGACCCCCTACAAAGCCCGCCCGCAAATTAAGAAATCCCTGCAAACCACGCAAAAAGGTGACCAGGGTCAGGCATCTTTCGCACGAAACCGCAAACTCGCGGGCGCCTGCCCCCCGAGTCGCTCGCGCAGGCGCTCCAGAAGCTGCCCCTGCATCAGGTCCAGCTCCTCCGCCCAGACCGGGTCCGAGCACTCGACGACGACGGCCCCCTCCCGTTCGGAGACCGGCTGCGCCGCGGCCGCGACCCGCTCGCCGACCGCTTCCGCCCAAGCCGCCTGAACAGCCGCCAGCGGGGTCTTCGGCGCCGCCCGGTCGAGCGCCGCGCGCAGCCCGGTCGAGGCCGGGCGGGGAGCGCGTCGCCGGCTCATGCCGCGGCGGCGCGGATCGCCGGGGCGGGCGGCATCCGCAGCATGCGCTTCAGCGCCCGCGGCGGCACCGACTCCTCGGCGGCGGCGGTGATCAGCGCCTGACCGCCGGCGAGGAGCCGCTCGACCAGCAGCTCGCGGCGCTCGGGGTCGAGCTCGCTCATCACGTCGTCGAGCAGGAGCAGGGGGGCGACGCGGTGGGCCGCGAGGAGCGCCTCGCGCTCGGCGAAGAGCAGGGCGAGGAGCGCCGCCCGCTGCTGGCCCTGCGAGCCGTAGCGGCGCAGCGCCCGGCCGCCCGTCTCGATCTTCAGCTCGTCCAGATGCGGACCCCACGAGGTGCGGCCGAGCCGGAGGTCGGCCTCGCGACGCTCGGCGAGGCCGACTTGGATCTCCTCCGCCGACCCGGCTGCGCGCGGCGCGTACTCGAGCGAGCAGCCGCCCTCCAGGCCCAGGTCCCCCGCCGCGGCGGCGAACGGCGGCGCCAGCTCGGCGACCGCCTCGGCGCGCGCCCCAATCAGGGCCTCGGCGGCTTCGGCCAGCGCGGCGTCCCAGATGTCGAGGTCGCCGCCAGCCCGGCCCGCGGCGAGCCGGGCCACCAGCGCGTTGCGCTGCGCCAGCGCCTGCCCGTAGCGCTGCCGCAGACCCGCCCGGGACGGCCAGCGGGCGGCGAGGTAGCGGTCGAGGTGGGCGCGCCGCTCCGCCGGCGCCCCCTTGACCAGGGCGAGCCGGTCGGGCGAGAAGACCGCGACCGGCGGCCGGCTGCGGGCCAGGGTGGCCGGGTCCGCGGGGTTGCCGTCGAGCAGGTGGCGGCGCCCGTCGCCGCGGCTGACCGAGGCGAGCAGCCGGCGCTCGATCCCGTCCTCGTCGCGGACGACGGCCTCCGCCCGGGCCAGGGGCGCGCCGAAGGGGATCAGCTCGCGCCGGTCGGCGGTGCGAAACGAGCGCCCGGTCAGGGCGAAGTAGAGGGCCTCGAGCAGGTTGGTCTTGCCGGCGCCGTTGGGGCCGACCAGGCTGACAATCCCCGGCCCGAGGTCGACCCGGGCGTCGTCGAGGCTGCGCAGCGGCCGCGCTTCGACGGAGGCGACCAGCACGCCCGCTCCCCTAGACGTTGAGGCGGATCGGCATCACGAGGTAGCGGAAGTCTTCGTTGTCGACCGGCTGCAGCAGGCCCGGCCGCAGCGGCGAGATCAGCCGCAGCATCACCTCGTCGCCGACGACGCTTTCGATCCCCTCGCGGAGGAACTCGGGGTTGAAGCCGATCTCCAGCGGCTCCCCCTCGAAGGCCGCCGGCATCGTCTCCTCCGCGTCGCCGACGTCGGGGGTCGAGGCGGAGACCTTCAGCTCGCCCGGCGAGAAGGAGAGCCGCAGCGGCGCGTTGCGCTGCGCCAGCTGGCTGACCCGGCGGACCACCTCCAGCAGCTCGGGTCGAGGCAACCGCACGTCGTGCTCGTAGGACTCCGGCAGGAGCTGTCGAAAGTTGGGGAACTGGCCGTCGATCAGCCTCGTGTTGAGGAGGATGGCCCCTGCCTCGAAGACGGCCTGGTTGGGCAGCAGGCCGACCGCGACCTCGCCGATCCCGCCGGCGGCGACTATTCGGCCCAGCTCGCGCAGGGCGCGGGCGGGGATGTTCGCCTCCAGCTCGCCGCCGATCGCGCTCTCGAGCTCGGTCCGCTTCACCGCCAGCCGGTAGGAGTCGGTGGCGACCATCGTCATCTCCTCCCCGGCGGCGCTGACCAGGACGCCGGTCAGCACCGGCCGCATGTCGTCGCGCGAGGCGGCGCGGGCGACCAAGTCGACCGTCTCCGCCAGGGCGGGGGCGGGGATCTTCAGCGGCTCGGAGCCCTGCTCGGGCAGCTTCGGGAAGTCCTCCGCCGGCAGCACCCGCAGGTGAAAGCTGGAGCCGGCGCTGCGGATCTCGACGTCGCGCTCGGCCTCGCGCAGCTCGATCTCCACGCTCGCCTCGCCCAGCGAGCGGGCGAGCTCGGAGAGCAGCCTGCCCGGCAGCAGAGCCGTGCCGGCGCTGGACACGTCGGCCTCGAGCGCGGTCCGCAACCCCATCTCACCGTCGGTGGCCGCGAGGACGACGCCGTTGTCGTCCGCCGTCAGGAGAATTCCCGAGAGCGCCTGCGTCGCGGCGCGGGTGGAAACGGCGCGGGAAACGACCGAGAGCTTCGAGACGAGCTCTTCGCGTTTGATGGTCAGCTTCAAATGAGTGCTTCCCTCTTGAGTTGGATTAGTTCCTGTGGAAACTGCCAGGGGCATGCGAATTCGGCCTGATCATGCGAATTTTCGGCTGTGGACTGCGTGTGGGAAAGCACCGATTCTTACAGTCCCGTCGGCTGTCAGCCATGATCGTCGGCGGGACTGTGGATTGCGGAGCGCAGCTCGGCGACTCGGGCGGCGAAGGCGGGATCGGTGGCAAGGCCTGCCTCGGCTCGCCGCAGGGAGTTGAGCACGGTGGAGTGGTCGCGGCCGCCGTAGAGGCGGCCGATCTGCGGCAGCGAGAGGTCGGTGGACTCGCGGGTGAGGAGGATCGCCACCTGCCTGGCCCGCAGCGGGGTGGCGGCGCGGCTGCCGCCGACGAGCTCGGCGCGGGAGATCCCGAAGGCGGTCGCGACCCGCTCCTGGATCGCTTCCACAGCGGTCGGCTGGACCCGCTTCTGGCCGTGGGGGATCAGCTCGGCGATCAGCTCGGCGCTGAGCGGCTTGGCGGTCAGCGAGGCGTGGGCGATCACCTTGGTGAGGGCACCGTGGAGGCGGCGCACGTTGGCGTCGATCCTCTGTGCCAGCTCGGAGAGCGCGTCGTGGTCGGCCGCCTCGATCCCCGCCTCGCGGGCGAGTCGCTGCAGGACGGTCATCCGGGTCGGGAGATCGGGCGGGTCGACCGGAATCGTCAGCCCCCACTCGAAGCGGTCGCGCAGGCGCGAGGCGAGGGTCGAAAGCTCGCTCGGCAGCCGGTCGGCGGAGAGGACCAGCTGGCTGCCGCCCTCATAGAGGGCGTTGAAGGTGTGGAAGAACTCCTCTTCGGTGTGCTGCTTGCCCTGCAGGAACTGGACGTCGTCGACGAGGAGGACGTCGAGGTCGCGATAGCGGGCCTTGAAGCCCTCCGAGCCGCTCGAACGCAGCGCGCCGACGAACTCGTTGGTGAAGCCCTCGGCGGTCGTGTAGCGGACGTTGAGTCCGGGAGCGTTGGCCTGCAGGTAGTTGGCGATCGCGCCCAGCAGGTGCGTCTTGCCGAGCCCGGGCGGGCCGTGCAGGAAGAGCGGGTTATAGGCCTCGGACGGGGTCTCGGCGACGGCCAGGGCGGCGGCGTGGGCGATCCGGTTCCCCGCGCCGATCACGAAGCGCTCGAAGCTGTAGTTGGGGTTGAGCTCGCCGCCGCGCCGGTCGCGTTCGACGCTCGGCAGGACGTCGGCCTCGGCAAAGGCGACCTCGCTCAGCGAGCCGCCGGCCTCGGCGAGAGCTTCGCGCAGCAGCGACGAGTAGCGACGCTCGACCCAGGTGCGGATCCCTTCGGGCGCCGTCAGATAGAGAGTCGTCTCACGCGCCCCGACGGCCCGCAGCGGCTCCAGCCAGATCCTGAAGGTCGACTCCGGCACGGCGCTCCGCAGACGCTGTCGGACGTCCTCCCAGAGGGCTTCGAAGTTCTGTCCGGAGAGTTCATCTGGCACCCGGCGAGCGACCATAGCGGCGGCCATGAGGGCCGAGCCGAGGCGGGTCGCAAATCCCGAAGAAAGATTCTCACCGTCCCCGGCGAGCTTGTCTTCGGGATCGGATGCGCGTCCGTATACTGCGACGCTCGATGAAGCGGACCTACCAGCCCAAGCGGCGAAAGCGGGCCAAGACCCACGGCTTCCGGGCGAGGATGGCGACGCGCGGCGGCCGCGCGATCCTGAAGCGGCGGCGGCGCAAAGGGCGGAAGCGCCTCACTCCCTAGAGATGCCGAAGCGACGCCGCCTTTCGCGCAGCGGCGAGTTCGACCGCGTCTACCGCGATGGCTCCTCACATGCGACCAGACACCTGGTGCTCTACAGCTTCCCCCGCAAGGATGAGGAGGAGCGCGACGTGCGCCTCGGAGTCTCGGTGAGCCGCAAGGTCGGCGGCGCCGTCAACCGCAACCGCGTCAAGCGGACGCTGCGCGAGGCGTTCTGGGCGCTCGACGACCGGCTTCCCCCCCGGCACGACTTCGTCATCGTCGCCCGTCCCGAAATCGGAGCCCTGATCGAGCGCGAGGGCGCCGACGGCGCTCGCAAGAGCATCGAAGAGGCGCTCGCCGGCGGCTCGAGCGGAGGGCGTTCCACGTGAAACGGCTCCTGCTGGCGCCGATCGCCGCCTACCAGCGCTGGGTCTCGCCTTCGCTGCCGCGCCGCTGCCGCTACGAGCCGAGCTGTTCGGAGTACGCGACGCAGTCGATCCGCCGCTTCGGGCTGCGCGGCGTCCTCCTCGCCGTATGGCGCCTGCTGCGCTGCAACCCGTTCAGCCACGGCGGCTTCGATCCGGTCCCCGACCGCTTCACCCTGAGGGTGGGCCCGGTCAACCCGAGCGAGTACCACCGGCACCGTGAGGCACGCACGTGATCCCCACCGCCAACCTCCTGCAGCCGCTGATCGACGTCGCCAACGGGGTCCTGCAGTTCTTCCACGACAACGCCGGCCTCAGCTGGGGCGGCTCGATCATCGCGCTGACGATCTGCGCCCGCGCCCTGCTGATCCCGCTGACCTACAAATCGCTCAAAGGCATGCGCGCGATGCAGGCGCTGCAGCCGCGGATCAAAGAAATCCAGGCGAAATACAAGAACGACAAACAGCGCATGCAGCAGGAGATGATGGCGTTCTACAAAGAGAACAAAGTCAACCCCTTCGCCTCCTGCATCCCGCTGGTCGCGCAGCTGCCGATCTTCATCACCCTCTTCTACGTCCTCCGGCACGAGCTGCCGAGCGACATCGGCTGCGAAGCGGGGCACTGCGGCAGCCAGGCGTCGTTCCTCTTCATCCACGACCTGACCGCGAAGGCGACCGGCGCGGAACTGATCGTCCTGCTGGTCCTCTACGTCGGCACGCAGCTGATCTCCGGCCTGGTGATGTCGGTCACCGCCGACAAAAGCCAACGCACGATGATGATGGTGCTGCCGTTCATCTTCGTCCCCTTCGTGATCAGCTTCCCGGCCGGCCTCGTCCTCTACTGGATCACGACCAACTTCTGGACGATCGGACAGCAGTACACGATCCAGCGCCTGATCCCGGCTCCCCAGGTAGCCACTCCGGAGGAAGTGGCGGCAGCCAAACCGCCCCCTCCACCGCCCAAGAAGAAGAAGCGGCGCAGATAGGACAAGCGCCAGGGAGACACCCCCGGAAGTGCCTATGTTCGCTTCGCTGGCGCTCCGCTCACCAATGAGGAGCCGCTTCGCG
Source organism: uncultured Solirubrobacterales bacterium (assembly GCA_963702955.1). Lineage (GTDB taxonomy): Bacteria > Actinomycetota > Thermoleophilia > Solirubrobacterales > 70-9 > VRUE01. The sequence goes on from OY969774.1 coordinate 1,929,672, forward strand.
GCTGGAATCACTCTGCGGCGCCCGCTTCGCGAGGCACTTCCGGGGGTGTCTCCCTGGCGCTTGAGCGCACTGCGTCTCCCGCGAACGTAGGTACCACCGGCTTCCAAGCTGGAATAGGCTGCGTCTGTGAGCGCTGACGGGGATTGGCCGGAGGAGCCTGCTGAGCGGGTCAAGGAGCTTGTCGAGGCTGTGCTCGACGGGCTCGACCTGGAGGGCGTGGTCGAGATCAGCGAGGACGAGGAGCGGATCGACGCTGTGGTGGTCGGGGAGGACGACTACGGATTGCTGATCGGCAAACGCGGGCAGACGATCGACGCGGTGCAGCTGCTCTGCTACCAGGCGGCTTTTCGCGGGATGAGGGATCGGAAGCGGGTCGTGCTGGATGCGTCGGGATATCGCGAGCGGCGGCGGGAGCTGCTGACCGGCCGGGCCGATCGTGCGGCCGAACAGGCGCTGGAGAACAACGCCAGCGTCGAGATGGACCCGATGAGCGCCCAGGAACGGCGGGTCGTCCACGAGCATCTGAAAGAGCGGGCGGGGATCGAGACCTTCAGCGAAGGGGACGAGCCCCGGCGTTGCGTGATCGTTGCTCCTTTGGTGTCGGAGTAGGCCCGACGGGGGCAGGGGTTCCGCTTAACTTTTTTTGAAGACAGGGTGAGGCCGTCCGAGATGGGCCCCGCAAAAAAAGTACAAGACGCTCCACCCCTGCCCCCGTCGGGCCTCAGCACGCAACAGCGAGCAGCGCTCAAGCGTGTCCTTGAGCTGCTTCGGGATGAGAGGGCTTCGGTTAGCTCGGTTGTCGAGCCCGGGCGGGCTTGGCGGGTTCATGTTGAGGACAGCCTCACCGGGCTCGAGCTGGAGCCGTTGCGGGGGGCTCGGCGGATTGCGGATATCGGCTCTGGAGCTGGGTTTCCTGGGCTCGTTCTCGCCGTTGCTCTACCTCAAGCACAGGTTGAGCTGATCGAGTCCGTGGGTCGCAAGTGCGAGTTCATGCGACGGGCGATCGATGTCGCGGGAATCGCCAACGCGAGCGTGGTCAACGCCCGCTCGGAGGAGATCGCGACCGGCGATGCCCGCGAGAGCTTCGACGCTGCCACCGCCCGCGCCGTGGGGCGCCTCTCGACGCTGGCCGAGCTCGCCGCGCCGCTGCTTCGCGAGAACGGCGTCCTGGTCGCCTGGAAGGGCAGGCGCGATCTCGACGAAGAGCAGCAGCTGGCCAATGCCTCGAAGCAGCTCGCGATGAAGCCGGAGCAGATCCTCGATGTCGGCGACAGGGCGGGCAGCAAGCACCGCCATCTCCACGTCGTCCGCAAGCTGGGCCCAACCCCGGCGGATCTTCCTCGCCGCCCGGGAATGGCGAAGAAGCGCCCGCGCGGCTAGGCCCGAATAGTCTGCGCCTCAATGGGACTCGTCTACGCGGTCGCGAACCAGAAGGGCGGGGTCGGCAAGACGACCACCGCCGTCAACCTCGCCTCCTGCGTGGCGGCGTCGGGGGCGCAGACGCTGCTGGTCAACCTCGATCCCCAGTGCAACGCCACGGTCGCCCTCGGTGCCGGGCGCGACATGCACCCCTCCTCCTACGACTGCCTGATCGGCGACGTCTCGGTCGCCGAGGCGGCGCGCCCGGCGGGCCCCGACAACCTCTGGCTGGTGCCCGCAGCCGCCGACCTCGCCGGCGCCGCGGTCGAGCTGCCGCGGATGCAGGGCTCCGAGACGCGGCTGCGCGAGAGCCTCGGGCCGGTCCGCGAGCGCTTCGCCTTCACGATGCTCGACTGCCCGCCGTCGCTGGGCCCGGTCAGCGTCAACGCCCTCGCCGCCGCCGACCGGGCGATCGTCCCGGTCCAGGCCGAGTACCTGGCGCTCGAGGGCCTGGTCCAGTTCCTCGACACGCTGGCGACGATTCGCCGCGAGCTGAACCCGGCGCTGAAGGTGTCGGGGCTGTTGATCACCATGCACGACGAGCGCACCCGGCTCGCCCAGGACGTCGAGCGGGAACTGCGCGCGCACTTTCCCGAGATGGTCTTCAAGACGGTCATACCGCGCAGCGTCAGGGTCGCCGAGGCGCCCAGCTACGGCCTGCCGGTGACCGAGCACGCTCCCTCCTCGAGCGGCTCCGAGGCCTACCGCGCCCTCGCCCTGGAGCTGAGCAGCCGTGGCTAGCGGCGGGAAGCGCGGCCTCGGCGCCGGCCTGGCGGCGATCCTGCCGGAGGCTGCGGCGGCCGAGGAGCTCGGCGAGCTGCGCGAGCTGCCGGTCGAGACGATCGTGCCGAACCCCAACCAGCCGCGGACCAAGTTCGACGCGGAGGCGCTGGCGGGCCTCGCCTCCTCGATCGCCGAGAGCGGCGTGGTCCAGCCGCTGCTGGTCCGCCCCCTGCACGACGGCGGCTACGAGCTGATCGCCGGCGAGCGCCGTTGGCGGGCGGCGCAGCAGGCGGGCCTGGAAAAGGTGCCGGCGATCGTCCGCGACTCCGAGCAGGCCGAGCGGTTGCAGGTGGCGCTGATCGAGAACATGGTCCGCGAGGACCTCAACCCGGTCGAGGAGGCCCGCGCCTGCGCCGCCCTGGTCGACGAGCTCGGCCTCTCCAAAGCGGAGCTGGCGCGACGAATCGGTCGCAGCAGAGAGGGAGTCACGAATCTGATCCGCCTGCTCGACCTGCCCGACGAGGCGCTCGAGCTGCTCGAGTCGGGCGAGCTCAAAGAAGGCCACGGCCGCGCCCTGCTCGGCGCCGCCGGCAACGACGTCCGCCGGCGCCTAGCGCGCGACGCCGCGAAGGGTGGCTGGTCGGTGCGCGAGACCGAGAACAGGGTTAAGCTGGCTGGCCGGCCAAAGAGCGCAAAGGGGACGCGGCGAAAGCTCGGCGCCGAGGAGGCCGAGGCGCTGCGCGAGGCCGCCGACCGGCTTGAGTCGGCACTGGGCCACGAGGTGAAGGTGCGGCCGAAGGGGCAGGAGGTAGCGGTCGAGATCCGCTTCGAGGACCTAGACGAAGCCCTCGCCCTCGCCCGCCGCTTGGCCCGCCGCCGCTGAGAGGGCAGTCAGTCCGTCTGCGCTCCCCGGGCCTCCTCCATCCAGCGAGAGGTTTCGGGATCGCCAACCAGGTCTAGGAGCCAGCGCAGCACCGCGACGCCGTCGTCTCGGCGAAGCCCGAATCGGGTTGCATGGGGCGCGAGCTTCTCGACGAAGGTGCCCGGGTAGTCGTACACGCCGCGGATTGCATCCGCGGCGATCTGCGCGACTGCTTCTGGGTCCTCCCGGTCGGTCAGGAGGTCCGACGCGATTCGCGCCGGGCGGGTCACCGGCAGACCGTGCAGGACGATCCATTCGTCGTCCGCCAGCTTGCGACGATGGACGCGCACGTCGGGTCGGCGCACCTGGCGCCTCACCGGCAGGGTGAACTCGTGCGTGTCGGCCGGGAGATGGCCCAGGCCGTACAGCGCCCCCGCCGATCGGTGAGACACGATCCCCTGATCCGGCTTGCGCTGCCAGGCAGGCGTGCCCGGTGCAAGCTGCAGCCAGGCCGCGCGCAGCGGCACGCGGTCCGGAAGAGGCGCTCCGGCCAGGTGGTACACGCCATGGCCGATGCGCTCCAGGACACCCCCAGTGCTCAGCCGCTGGAGCGTGGCCGGTGAGACACCGGCCGTCTCAGCTTGACGGCGCGTAATGAGACCCCATTGGTCCTCGGCGACCTGAGCGAGCTTGGACATGGTTGATGCTTGGGGCATAACGCTGCATTATAGCTCAGATTTGAGTTATATAGAAGCATTTAATATGGGGTACATCTGCAAACTGACGCAATATTGAGTTGGTTTGCAGCAACACGCCACTCCAAGCAAGCTCCGCGACAGAGCCCACCCGCCGGTTCTCCGGAATCCCGCGCTTGCGGTTTCGGACTGCGCCTCGCTGTCGCATTCGGGTCGGTACGATGCGCTCAGCGACGCAGTGCGCTTTCGGATGCTTCTGGCTTCCGATGTGTCATGGATGTTCCATCGCAGGGTTCGGCGACGGAAGGCCAGATGTCCGATATCGCGCTGCAGAGCCAAGAAGGGCGATTAGCTCAGTTGGTTAGAGCGCGTCTCTGATAAGGACGAGGTCCCTGGTTCGAATCCAGGATCGCCCACTGCCCGCGCCGCTCCGCCGATCCCGCCCGGGACGGCCCGAATGCGCACCTATAATCGGCCGTCCACTTCGACCCGGAGCGAAACTTGCAGCAGATGCAGATCTACGGGGTCAGCTTCGACATGGTCGGCAAGCAGCCGATCGTCTTGCTGAAGACTGTCAACGGCAATCGGTTCCTGCCGATTTGGATCGGGCACCCCGAGGCGGCGGCGATCCTGATGAAGCTGCAGGGGGCCTCGACGCCGCGGCCGATGACCCACGACCTGCTCTCCGACGTGCTCGAGCAGCTCGACGCCAAATGCGAGCGGGTCGCCGTGACCGAGCTGCGCGACAACACCTTCTACGCCTCGATCACGGTCTCGATCGACGGCTCGGAGCTGGAGATCGACTCGCGTCCCTCCGACGCGCTCGCCCTGGCGGTCCGCGTCTCGGCGCCGATCTTCGCGGCCGAGGACGTGATCGAGGAGTCGGCGATCGAGTTCGAGCACGAGGTCGAGGACACCGAGGAGGTCGTCAACAAGTTCAAGGAGTTCCTCGACGAGGTCACGCCCGACGACTTCGCCCAGGGCGAGTCCTAGGCGGCAGCCGGCTGCAGCGCCAGGTCGAGGATCCGCTCGACCAATTCCTCAAACGAGATCCCGGCGGCCTCGGCGGCCTGGGGGAGCAGGCTGGTGTCGGTGAGGCCGGGGATCGCGTTGACCTCGAGCACCTGAGGGCCGTCGGCGGCGAGGATCAGGTCGACGCGCGAGAAGCCGGCGCAGCCGAGCGCCTCGTAGGCGTCGAGCGCCGCCCGGATCACCGCCGCTGTCTCTCCGTCGCTCAGCTCGGCCGGGCAGACGAACTCGGTGCGACCGATCTCGTAGCGGGCCTCGAAGTCGTAGCGGTCGCCGCCGCCGGGGATCGCCTCGACCACCGGCAGCGGCTCGGAGCCGAGCACGCTGACCGCCAGCTCGCGCCCCTCGACGAAGCGCTCCAGCAGGACCCGGTCGTCGTAACTGAAGGCCGAGACCAGCGCCCCGGGGACCTCGGGCCGGCCGGCGGCGAACTTGACCCCGAGAGCGGAGCCGCCGCGGCTCGGCTTGACGACCAGCGGGAACCCGAGCCGCTCCTCCAGGCCGCCGAGCGCGTCGGCGGCGCCGAGCTCGCGGAAGGCGGTCTCGTTGAAGGCGAACCAGTCGGGGGTCGGGACGCCGGCGCCGCGCAGGTCGTGCTTGGCCAGGACCTTGTCCATGCAGCGGGCGCAAGCGGCGACGCCGGGGCCGGTGAAGGGGATGCCGAGGATCTCGAGCAGCTCCTGCGCGGTGCCGTCCTCGCCGCCCTGGCCGTGCATGGCGACGAAGGCGACGTCGGGGCGCTCGGCCAGCAGCCGCTTGACCAGCTCGCCGTCGGCGTCGATCGGCAACGGCTCGTGCCCGAGCCGTTCGAGCGCGTCCTCGACCCGGGCACCCGAGCGCAGCGAGACGCCTCGCTCAAGCGAACGGCCCCCCTTGAGGACGGCGACCTTCATGCCCCCTCGGCCTTGCGGAAGGGCAATACATCCCCCGACTCCGCCTCGTCGGCCGCAGGCCGCTCGGCCGGCAACGGCCGCTCGCCGGTCAGCGCCCCGTACAGCTCGACCTGCTCGGCGATCGCCTTGCCGATCCGGCGCACCCCCTCGCGGATCTCCTCGTCGCCGACACCGGAGAAGTTGAGGCGCATCGAGCTGCGGCCGCGGCTCTCGTCGACGTAGGCGGCCTGGCCGGGGACGAAGGCGACGTCCTCGCGCAGCGCCTTGGCCAGCAGGTCGCCGGTGTCGATGTAGTCGGGCAGCGTCGCCCAGATGAAGAGGCCGCCCTGCGGCTCGGTCCAAGTCGCCTGCGCCGGGAAATGATCGCGCAGCGCCGCGACCATCGTGTCGCGGCGGCCGCGGTAGATCTCGACCAGGCTGTCGACGTACTCGCGCCAACGGCCTTCGGCGAAGTACTCGCGGACGAAGTGCTGGGTGAGGGTCGAGGTGCAGAGGTCGGCGGCCTGCTTGCCGAGCACGATCTTCTCCATCACCGGCGGCGGCGCGACCGCCCAGCCGAGGCGGATGCCGGGCGAGAGGATCTTCGAGAAGGTGCCGATGTAGATCACGAAGTCGCCACCGTCGAGCTGGTAGAGCGGCGGCAGCGGCTCGCCGGAGAAGCGCAGCAGGCCGTAGGGGTTGTCCTCGACCAGCAGTAGCTCGCGCTGCCGCGCCAGCTCGACCAGCCGCTGCCGGCGCGCCAGCGAGAGCGTCACCCCGGCCGGGTTCTGGAAGCTCGGCACCGTGTAGACGAATTTGGGCCGTCGACCCTCGCGGTCGAGGCGCTCCAGCACCGCTTCGAGGTCTTCGATCCGCATCCCGTCCTCGTCGCAGTCGACCTGGATGACGTCGGCCTGGTAGCTGCAGAAGACCGGCACCGCGCCGGGGTAGGTCGGGGCCTCGCAGACGACGACGTCGCCGGGATCGACCAGCGTCTTGCAGACAAGGTCGATCGCCTGCTGGCCGCCGGTGGTGACGATCACGTCGTCGGGGTCGGGAAGCATGCCCTCGGCTCCCATCACCTCGAGGATGCAGTCGACCGTCTCGGCGAAGCCCTCGGTCGGCCCGTACTGGAGTGCCTCGGCGGTCAACTCCTGGGCGATCTTCGTCATCTGCGCGGCGAAGGTCGCGGCCGGGAAGGTCGAGGTGTCCGGCAGCCCGCCGGCCAGCGAAATCACCTCCGGCCGCGCGGTGACCGCCATCAGGTCGCGCATCGCCGAGGAGCGCATCACGCCGGTGCGCTCGGCGAACAGGCCCGCGTAGCGCTCCAGATCGCGGGTCCGCGTGTGGGCGCGCCGCCGGTGCGGGGTCTCGGGCATCCATGAAGTGTAGGTTTTCGTCGTGAGCTTCCTCGAAGGAGCCGGCCTCGAGCTCGGCATCGGCATCGCGATCGGGATGCTGGCGGGCACCACCGGCACGCGCGGATCGGCTCGCGGCCGGATGACCCTGCTGGCCGCGATCATCGGCCTCGTGGTCGGCTTCCTGCTCTCCGGCGCCGCCGAAATCAACGAGCTGCTGGCGGCGCTCTTCTGCCTCGCCGGCGCGGTCGTCGCCTGCCTGACGATCAGCGACGTGGTCAGCGGCGCCGGTCGTCGCCAGGGGGGAGGCGGCTCCGGGGCGCTGGGGTTCCTCGTATCGCTCGCCGCGCTGGTCGTCGTCGCCGCGGCGCTGCTGGTCCCGGTCATCACCCTGCTCGCCCTGATCGCGCTCGCCTGGCTCGGCTTCGCCCGCCACCGCCGCGCGCAGCGCAAACACGCCGGCCTGCGCGTCCTCCGTTAGCCCGCCGCCCCCGAGCTTCATCATTCCCGGGCGATGCCCGCGCCGAAGAAGCTGGTCCTCACCTACGTCAACTCGCTGCGCACCGACATGCTCGAACGCGCGGTCGCCGAGGGCAGGGCGCCGAACTTCGGGGCGCTGCTGGAGCACGGCGTCCTGGTTCCGGACTGCGTTTCCAGCTTCCCCTCGGTGACCCCGGTCGCCTGTGCCGAGATGGTCACCGGGGTCGCCGCCGACCGCCACTGGATCAGCGGCATGAACTGGTACCACCGGCTCGAGCGCCGCTACGTCGAGTACGGCTCCTCGCTCGAGGCGACCCGCTCGGTCGGGGTCTTCCGGGCGCTCTACGACCTCGTCTACAACATGAACCTGGCCCATCTCAGCCCCGAGGTCGACACCCTGTTCGAGCGCCTCGACGACGCCGGGGTGCGGACCGCCTGCACCCCGTTCCTGATCTACCGCGGCCGGCACCGCCACCAGGTCTCGCTGGAGGGGCTGCTGAAGCGCGCGGTCGAGACGACCCGGCTTAAGTTCCGCCACCACACCTGGGGACCGGCCGAGCTGTTCTACGGCGACCTCTACGCGAGCCGCGAGGTGCCCTGCAAGTCAACCTCGATCCCGGGCAACCGGGACGGCTACTCGGCCTGCTGCGCGGCCGAGCTGGAGCGCGCCGACGGGTACGACTTCCTGCTGCTCTCGCTGCCCGACAACGACAACTACTCACACCGCCACGGGCCCGAGGCCAGCGTCGAGTCGATCGCCAAGGCCGACGACTGCTTCGGCGAGCTGATCGAGGCGGCCGGGGGGCTCGACGAGTTCCTCGCCGACCATGCCGTGATCCTGCTCGCCGACCACGCGCAGACGCCGGTCGCCCGCGGCCTGCCCCTGGCCGAGCTGCTGGGACGCGAATGGGACGTGCTGGCCCCCTCCGAGGACCGGATCGGCGAAGCGCAGCTGGCCGTCAGCCCGACCGGCCGCGCCGCCCACGTCTACCTGCTGCCCGGCGAGGGTCCGCGAGCCGACCCGGAGGAGGTGCGGCGGCGGCTGACCGAGACCGAAGGGATCGACCTCGTCTGCCGGCTCGAGGACGGGGCAGCCGTAGTCGAGCGCGAGGGCCTGCGCCTGCGCTTCTCGCCGGGCGAGGCGATCGCCGACCTCCGCGGCCGCCGTTGGGACTTCGAAGGCGCCCTCGATGCCCTGCGGGCGACGGTCGAGGACGGGGTGCTGGTCAGCGACGACTATCCGGACCCTTTCACCCGCGTCCACGCCGCCCTCACCGCACCCAACGCCGGCGACTTCATCGTCTCCCTCTCGCCCGGCTACGAGGCGGTCGACTGGGGCGGGGTCAGCCACGCCGGCGGCGGCAGCCACGGCGCCCTGCTCGCCGGCGACTCGCTCGGCCCCCTGCTGTTCGTCGGCTGCGGCCCCGCCTCGGCGGACGAGCGCGAGCAGTGGGCCCTGCGGGATGTGGCGCCGGTGGTGCTTCGGCATTTCGGGGTGGGGTGAGCATTCCCCGGCTGCTCATCCTCGCTGCCGTTGCGGCCGTTCTGCTGGCGTTACCCCAAGCGGCAATAGCTGAGGTGAGTGCTCAGCAGGCTGCTGACGTGGCGAGCCGCGACTCGAACGCGATCAAGGAGCGACGGGAGAACGGGGAGCTGACGCACAGCGTCAGCAAGGTCGAAGGCCACTGGGAGGTCGCCTATTTCGCCGGCGGCGAGGAGGTCGCGCTGGTCCTCGTCGATCCCGCAACCGGCCGGGTGACCGAGTCGTGGACCGGCTACCAGGTCGCCTGGAAGATGGCGCGCGGCTACTCCGGCGCGTTCGGGCACAAGCTGAACGCGCCCTACGTATTCCTGCCGCTGTGTGCGCTGTTCCTGCTCGGGCTGGTCGACTGGCGGCGGCCGTGGCGCGTCGCGACGTTGGATCTGCTGGTGCTGCTGGGCTTCGGCGTCTCCAACTACTTCTTCAACCGCGCCGAGATCGGCGTCTCGGTGCCACTCGCCTACCCGCCGCTGCTCTACCTGCTGGCGAGGGCGCTGTGGATCGGGTTGCGGGGAAGGGGGGAGGGCATCCGGCCGGTCTGGCGGGCGTCGTGGCTGCTCGTCGCCGCGCTGTTCCTGATCGGCTTCCGGGTCGGGCTCAACATGGCCGACTCGGGCGCGATCGACGTCGGCTACGCGGGCGTGGTCGGCGCCGACCGGATCGCCCACGGCGAACCGCTCTACGACAACTTCCCGAGCGACGTCTCGCAGGGCGACACCTACGGCCCGGTCAACTACCTCGCCTACGTCCCCTTCGAGCGGATCTGGCCCTGGTCGGGCACCTGGAACGACCTCCCCGCTGCCCACGCCGCCGCGGTCGCCTTCGACCTCCTCGCCTTCGCGCTGTTGATCTGGCTCGGCCTCCGCATCCGCCCCGGACCCGAGGGCCGCAAGCTCGCCGCGACCCTGGCCTTCGGCTGGGCCGCCTACCCCTACACCGCCTACGCCCTCGAGTCGAACTCCAACGACACCCTGGTCGCGGCACTGCTGGTAGCTGTCTTGCTCGCTCTCACCAGGCCGGCTTTGCGGGGCGTTTTCGCAGCTCTGGCAACGTTGACGAAGTTTGCCCCGGTAGTGCTCGTCCCGATGCTGGCCACTTACGACCGCAGCTCGCGCAAGCTGGCAATCTTCACCGCGGGCTTCGCAGCCACCGCCTGCGCCCTTCTCCTATGGCCGGCCATCGACCCGGGCCTCCACACCTTCTACGACCGCACGATCGCCTACCAGGCAGACCGCGAATCCCCGTTCAGCATCTGGGGCCAGGTCCCCAGCCTCGAACCCCTCCGAATAGCGATCCTCGTCGGCGTGGCCGCGATGGCGATCGCATTCGCCTTCCGGCCAAGGCAGAAGCAGCTAACGCAAGTAGCCGCGCTGGGAGCGGCGCTCCTGATCGGCCTCCAGCTATCCGCCCAGCACTGGTTCTTCCTCTACATAGTCTGGTTCTACCCCCTGTTATTGGTGGCCATGACGACGACCTCTTCGCGCTCTTCTCAGCTTGTCTCCCAGGCTGGACAGGCACCGGGACATCGTTAGGGACATTTCTCGTGTCGAAATCTCTGTAAGCCCTCTATAATGGGATTTGAAATGGCTAGTGGGCAGACTCTTATCCCGACGCTTGGTCGGAAATATCAGGAAACTCATCCCTGGATCGACTTTCGCGTCGATCTCAGGCCGGCAGCGCCGGAGCTTTGGATGTTGCTCGGCGAGGCGCGCTCAAAGATCGCCCACATCGCCGGCTCGCTGCTCAATCCAGACGTGGCGCAGGAGATGCACCTCGTCTATCTCACGAAGGGCGTTGTCGCGACCACCGCGATCGAGGGCAACACCCTCTCCGAGGAGGAGGCCAGGCGCAGGATCGAGGGAGATCTCGACCTGTCGCCCTCGCGGGAGTACCTGGGTCAGGAGGTCAACAACGTAGTCGCTGCCTTCAACGAGATCGAAGCCGAGCTCGTTGCAGGCGCTGCTCCACCGATGAGCCGCAGGACTATCGAGAACTACAACCGCCTGGTCTTGAAAGACCTCGAGCTCGAAGAGGGGGTCGTTGCGGGGGAGATCCCCGCCCACCCCGTCTCCGTGGGCGGCTATCTCGGCGCCCCTCGGGAGGACTGCGAATTCCTGCTGGAGCGTCTCTCGGAATGGCTGAACGGACCCGATTTCGCCCCGCGGGGACCCGCCTGGAAGCTTCCGATGACGATCGTCAAGGCGATTGTCGCCCACCTCTACGTCGCCTGGATCCATCCGTTCGGAGATGGAAATGGCCGCACCGCTCGGCTGATGGAGCTGCGGATCCTCATGGAAGCCGGGGTGCCGACGCCGGCGACCCATCTGCTCAGCAACCACTACAACCAAACTCGAACGGAGTACTACCGGCAGCTGCGCAATGCAAGCAAGGGCGACGCGGACGTGCTCCCCTTTTTACGCTATGCGCTCCAAGGCTTCGTTGACGGTCTGCGCGAACAGCTGGCGACGATCCGCACCCAGCAGTTCGCCGATCGCTGGGAGCAGTACGTGTACCAGCAGTTCGGCCGAGCCGCGACTGCTTCCAGGATGCGTCAGCGGCAGCTGGTCCTGGAGATGTCGAAGATGGGTGCGCCCATTTCAAAGACCGAGCTGCGGACGCTGAGCCCCGTTTTGGTCGAGATGTACCACGGTAAGACTGACAAGACCCTGACTCGAGACGTCAACGCCGTCTCAGAGATGGGATTGATCCGTTGAACAGGACGGCGGATACGTCACCAACAAGCGGATTATCGAGGCCTTCCTTCCGGTGATGGCCGAGGCAAACGACGTCTGAGGGACCCAAGCGATCCTGCGCTACTACCGGGTCTGCGGAGCGGGCACCATCACCTGCTCGATCGAGTCGGCGAGACCCTCGGCGTTGACCTCGACCACCGCCCCCATAACCCAGACGTCCTCGCTCGCCGTCTCGAACTTGACCGGCATCTGCGTGATCAGCCCCTCCAGCGCCTGCTCCGGCTTCACCCCGAGCACGCTGGTTCGCGACCCGGTCATGCCGACGTCGGAGATGTAGGCGGTGCCCTGCGGCAGGACGCGGCCGTCGGCGGTCGGCACGTGGGTGTGGGTGCCGAAGACCGCGGCGACCCGGCCGTCGAGGTGCCAGCCCATCGCCACCTTCTCGCTGGTCACCTCGGCGTGGAAGTCGACGACGACGCAGTCGGCCTCGATCCGCTCGAGGATGCTGTCAACCTCGTGGAACGGCGAGCGGGCGACCCGCAGCCCGACCGCGCCGCTGAGGTTGATCACCCCGACGCGCATCCCGACCGCCTCGACCACGACGTGACCGCGACCCGGGTTGGCGTGCGGGTAATTGGCGGGGCGGACGACCCGCTCCTCGCGGTCGAGGAAGTCGTAGGCCTCGCGGTGGCGGTAGACATGGTTGCCGCTGGTGATCACGCCGGCGCCGGCGTCGAACAGCGCCCTCGCCGTCTTCTCGGTGATCCCCATCCCGCCGGCCGAGTTCTCGCCGTTGACGATCGTCAAATCGGGCGCGTACCGCTCCCGCAGCCCCGGCATCGCCGCGGCCAGCCCGCGCCTTCCCGGCCCGCCGACCACGTCCCCGATAAACAACACCCGCATGAAGCCACCCTATCCGGGACGTGCCGGTGATCGACCACCGTATTGGGCGGTCGATCACCGGCACGTCTAGGGGGGAGCGGCTTCCGGCCGGCCGTGGCTCAGACCGCGGAGAAGCGGCGCAGGGCGAAGCGGGCGATCAGGCCGTAGGCGACGATCAGGATCGCCAGGTGCAGGAGGGGCGCGCCGATTCCCGGGCCGGTCGAGTCGAGCGCCGCGGTCATCGCCTGCAGGGCCGGCTTGAACGGGAACAGGGCGGTGACGACGCGGATGACTTCGTAGAGGCCGTGGCCGACCGCGCCGGAGGGAACGAGCGAGAGCAGGGCGATCGGCAGCGAGACCATGAAGGCGAGCAGCGAGACGGCGCGGACGTCACGGGCCGAGGCGCCGAGCGCGGCCCCGGCCGCCGCCAGCGCCCCGCCCGAGGCGAGGATCGCCACCAGCCAGAGGCCGAAGCGACTCCAATCGAGCGGGACGAATATCTGCACCCCGGCCATCATCAGCAGCGTCACCGCCAAGCCGGCCGCGATCCCCAGCCCGACCTTCTCGCCGAGCAGGGCCGAGCGCGAGACGAGGCCGCGGGTGAGCCGAGGGAAGGTGTTCTCCTCGCGCTCGAGGGCGAGCGAGCCGGCGACCAGGAGCAGCGTCACGAAGGTCATCGTCAGCGTCGCGGCGGCGGCGATCGCGAAGATTTCCAGCGGCGGGGTCGGCGCGCTGACCGTCTGCTTGTCGACGACGATCGGCTGCGCGAGGCGGGAGATCAGGGGAGAGGCGACGTCGAGGTTGTCGCGGGCCAGGGTGGCGAAGCGGATTACCCGATCGAGCGCCGGCCGCCGCGCGGGCGGCAGCGCCGGGCGCAGGCCCTGGAGCATCTTCGCCACCGATCGCAGGCCGAGGATTTCGACCGGCTGGCCGAGCACGTCGAAGTCGCCGCCGTCGACGATCAGGTTGAGGTAGCGGCCGCCTTCGGCGGCGATCCGTTTGGCGATGAACAGGTTCGCCTGGCCGAGCAGCGTTTCGATCCGGTCGTCAACGACCTGCGCCTTCAGCGGGTCTTCCTCGTTGACGATCACTTCCACTTCCGGCGTCTGCGGATTCAGCGTGGAGAGGGAGTTGAGGCGGTCGATCAGGTCGGCGGGAAGGATCAGCGCCGCCAGCACTTCGCCGGAGCGGACCTTGTCGAGCGCCGCGCCGCGGCTGCCGACCCGAACGCAGTCGACCTTGCCGCAGATCCGCTGGTCAACGCCGACCGCCGGCAGCTTCGAGCCGCCGGCCGCGACCCTTGCCCCCGCCGGCACTTCGTTGAGGAAGGCGACCTTCGGCTTGCCGGGCTCGCGCGAGATCGCGAAGCCGATCAGCAGCGCGATCAGCACCGGGTAGGCGACCAGCAGGATCGCCTGCAGCGGCGAGCGGCGGAGGATCTGCAGGTCCTTGAGCAGCAGCCAGCGCATCAGTGCCCTCGATGCTGGAGAAAGGCGACGAAGGCGGTCTCGAAGTCGCTGCCGGCGGCCTCGGGGGCCTCGCCGCGGACCGCCTCGCGCAGCTGCTCGGGGGTGCCGTCGAAGAGGCTCTCGCCGTCGGCGAGGACGAGCAGCCGCTGCCCGTAGCGCTCCGCCTCCTGGATGTCGTGGGTGGAGAAGATCACCGTCGTGCCACGCCCGGCGAGCGCCGAGACGAACTCCCAGAGGCGCGCCCGCTGGCGCGGGTCGAGCCCGACGCTGGGCTCGTCGAGCAGCAGCACCGCCGGCCGGGCCAGCAACCCGATCGCGATGTTGATCCGCTGCTGGTTGCCCCCCGAGAGCCGCGCCACGACCTCGTCCCGCCGCTCCCCCAACCCGGTCAGCTCGAGCATCTCCTCGACCGACCCGCGAGGATCCCCGTGCCCCTCCAGCCGAGCAAACAGCAGCAGGTTCTCCTCCACGGTCAACCGCCGGTAGAGCCCCGCCTGCTGAGGCACCCACCCGACCTCTCCGTTAGGCGACTCGACCCGCCCCTCGTCGGCCTGCACGATCCCAGCGAGAATCGACAGCAGCGTCGTCTTCCCGGCCCCATTGGGCCCGATCACCGCCAAAAGCTCCCCAGCTTCAACCGCCAAATCGACGCCGCGCAACGCTGCGCGGCGTCCGTAGCGCTTGACCAGCCCTTGCGCCTCCATCGGGGGAACGCTACTGACGCCTGTAGGGAAGGGGCGGGGACACCCTCGAACGGGCGGATACTCAAATCGTCGGTCTCATTAGACCGACGATTGTCCGGGCGAGGGTGTCCCCGCCCCTTCCCTAAACTCGCATCCGATGCCTTTCCCGAGCACGCGCCTGCGCCGCCTGCGCCGCAACGAGACCCTGCGCGGCCTCGTCCGCGAGACCTCGCTGTCCCCGGCGCACCTGATCCAGCCCGCCTTCGTAGTCGCCGGCGAGAACGTCCGCGAGGAAGTCGAGTCGATGCCCGGCATCGAGCGCTTCTCGATCTCCGAGCTGGTGGCGGAGGCCACCGACATAGCCGCCGCGGGAATCGGCGCGATCCTCCTCTTCGGCGTCCCCGCGGCGAAGGACGAGTCCGGCTCCGGCGCCTACGACGACGAGGGGGTCGTGCAGATGGCGGTCAGGGCGCTGAAGGAGGCGCACCCGGAGCTGACCGTGATCACCGACGTCTGCCTCTGCGAGTACACCTCGCACGGCCACTGCGGCTTCGTCCGCGACGGCGAGGTCGACAACGACCTGACGGTCGAGCTGCTGGCGAAAACGGCGATCTCCCATGCCGAGGCCGGAGCCGACGCGGTCGCGCCGAGCGACATGATGGACGGGCGGGTCGGCACGATCCGCCACCAGCTCGACGAGGAGGGCCACGCCGGCACCCCGATCGTCGCCTACAGCGCCAAGTACGCCTCGGCCTTCTACGGCCCCTTCCGCGAGGCCGCCGAGTTGACCCCGGAGTTCGGCGACCGGCGCGGCTACCAGCTCGACCCCGCCAACGCCGCCGAGGCGGTCCGCGAGGCGGTGCTCGACCTCGAAGAGGGCGCCGACATGCTGATGGTCAAGCCGGCGACCCCCTACCTCGACGTGGTCCGCCGTATCAAGGAGGAGACCGGCGCGCCGCTCGCCGCCTACCATGTCTCGGGCGAGTACTCGATGCTGAAGGCGGCCGCCGCCAACGGCTGGATCGACGAGCCGGCGGCCGTGCTGGAGACGCTGACGGCGATCCGCCGCGCCGGCGCCGACGCGATCGTCACCTACTACGCGAAGGAGGCCGCGGGATGGCTGCGGTGAAAGTTCCCCAGTCGAAGGCGCGCTCGCGCAAGGACGGCGCCGCGATCCCGCTCGACGAGACCGACAAGCGGCTGATGAACCTGCTGCAGTCGAGCTTCCCGCTCGACGCCGAGCCCTTCGCCCTCGTCGCCGCCGAGGCGGAGCTGGAGCTGGAGGACGTCCTCGTCCGCACCCGGCGCCTGCTCGACGAGCGGATCATCCGCGAGATCACGCCGATCTTCGACACCCGGGCGCTCGGCTACGAGTCGATGCTGGTCGCCGCCAAGGTCAACTCCGAGCATCCTCAGCGAGCCGCCGCGGCGGTCAACGCCCACCCCGGCGTCTCGCACAACTACCTGCGCACGCACGAGTTCAACCTCTGGTTCACGATCGCCGTCCCGCCCGACTCCGAGCTCGGCATGGCGGGGACGCTGGAGGCGCTGATGGAGGAGACCGGGGCGGAGTCGATTCGCCAGCTGCCGACGCTGACCCTGTTCAAGATCAACATGAACCTGGAGATGGAGAAGGGCACCGACGCGCTCGCCACGGCGGTCGAGGCGGCGACCCCGCGCGAGCTGGAGCGCCAGCCCTACGACGAGGACGACATCGCCACGATCCAGGCCATGCAGGGGCCGATGGCCGCGGTCGAGCGGCCCTATGACGAGGCGGCTGAAGAGCTGGGGATCCCGACCGAGGCGCTGCTCGAGCGTCTGCGCGGCATGGTCGATCGCAAGCTGCTGCGTCGCGTCGCGGCGATCCTCTACCACCGCCGCGCCGGCTTCTCGGCCAACGGCATGGGCGTCTGGAAGGTCCCCGAGGAAGAGATCATGGAGACCGGGCGGCGGATGGCGTCCTTCCGCGGCATCTCCCACTGCTACCAGCGGCCGACCTACGAGGACTGGCCCTACAGCGTCTTCACCATGGCCCACGGCCGCTCGAAGCAGGAGTGCGACGCGATCCTCGACTCGATCGCCGTCGAGTGCGGGATGGGACCCGAAGACCGCGCCACCCTCTACTCCTCGACCGAGTACAAGAAGATCCGCCTGCATTACTTCACCGACGATTATTCGCGGTGGGAAGCTGAACACTCGTAGCTCCGAGCTGTACGAGCGCGCACTCCGCGTGCTGCCGGGCGGGGTCAACTCTCCCGTGCGGGCAATGCGGCAGATCGGGCGGGAGCCGATCTTCGTCGAGCGAGGGGAGGGCTGCGAGCTGGTCAACGTCGACGGCAACCGCTACGTCGACTGGGTCTGCTCCTGGGGCCCGCTGATCCTCGGCCACGCCCACCCGGCCGTCGTCGAGGCGGTCGTCGAGGCCGCGTCGCGGGGAACGAGCTACGGCGCCGCGACCGCCGCCGAGGTCGAGCTGGCGGAGGAGGTCGTCGCGCGCGTCCCCTCGATCGAGATGCTGCGGATGACCAGCTCCGGGACCGAGGCGGCGATGGGCGCCGTGCGGCTCGCC
This sequence comes from uncultured Solirubrobacterales bacterium, assembly GCA_963702955.1. GTDB lineage: Bacteria > Actinomycetota > Thermoleophilia > Solirubrobacterales > 70-9 > VRUE01. Next base: position 1,946,946 of record OY969774.1, read on the forward strand.
CGCGCGGTCACCGGCCGCGAGGTCGTCGTCAAGTTCGCCGGCGCCTACCACGGCCACTCCGACGGCCTGCTCGCCGAGGCCGGCTCGGGGATCGCCACCCTCGCCGTTCCTGGCAGTCCGGGCGTCACCACCGCGCAGGCGGCCGCCACGGTGGTCGTGCCGTGGAACGATCGGGAGGCGGTGACGCAGGCCCTCGGCGAGCATTCGGTCGCCGCCCTGCTCGCCGAGCCGGTCGCCGCCAACATGGGCGTCGTCCCACCCGAGGACGGCTTCCTCGAGTTCCTCCGGACGGCGACGCGGGAGGCCGGCGCGCTGCTGGTCTTCGACGAGGTGATCACCGGCTTCCGCGTCGCCGCCGGCGGCGCCCAGCAGCTCTACGGCGTCGAACCCGACCTGACCGTGTTCGGCAAGGTGATCGGCGGCGGCCTGCCGGCGGCCGGCTTCGGCGGGCCGGCGCCGGCGATGGAGCGGATCGCCCCGGCCGGCGACGTCTACCAGGCCGGCACCCTCTCCGGCAACCCGCCGGCGATGGCGGCCGGCCTGGCGACGTTGCGCGAGCTCGACGCGGCTGCCTACCGCCGCCTCGCCGAGCTGACCGAACGACTCGCGGCCGGGCTCTCCGAGCTGGCCGCAGACCGTCCGCTTCAGGTCGCCTCGGTGCCGGGCCTGCTCACGCTCTTCTTCAGCGCCGAGCCGGTCGCCGACTTCACCGCCGCTTCCGCCTGCGACCTCGAGGCGCACGCGCGCTTCTGCCGCGCGATGCTCGAGCGGGGCGTCTACCCGCCGCCCTCGCAGTTCGAGGCCTGGTTCGTCTCGCTCGCCCACGACGAGGCGGCGATCGACCGCACCCTCGAAGCCGCCGCCGAGTCGCTCGAGGAGGCGCTGCGATGACGGATGCGCTGCGTGCCCTGGCGGTGCAATTGCGCGACGAGCAGACGCCGATCTCCGATCACGTCGTCGAGCCGTCGCGCCCGGCGGAGGACCCGTTGTTCGTCGAGCTCGTGCGCGAGGGCTATCTCCTCCACTACGACGAGCCGCGGCTGCTCGCCGGTCACGATCCGGACCTGGCCCTGCTCGCCGGCGACTACCTCTACGCCCTAGGCATCGAGCGCCTCGCCGCGAGCGGCGACATCGAGGCGATCCTCGTCCTCGCCGACCTGATCAGCGACTGCGCCCAGCTTCACGCCGAAGGCCGCGGTAACGAGGCCTCCGCAGTATGGAAGCGCGCCATCGAGGAAGTGGCCGGGTAGGGGTGGAACGTCTTGTACTTTTCCCGCGGTGACACTGGCGGACAGCCAGGGACTGCCTTCGGGAAAAGTTAAGTGGAACCCCTACCCGGCCACTTCCTACCCAGCCCCCTTCCGAACGTCGCAGTCCCGAACCAGCGTGCTCGTCACCCGCTGCCCTTCGGCGAACTTGAAGTTGCCGCGGGCGAAGGGGTAGACGGCACCCGGGAACCCGGCCGGGGCCGCGCAGGCGGCGCTGATGAAGCTGTGGCGTTCTCCCCGGTAGGTGTAGATGCGCCGCAGCTTCATGTCGAAGTGCGTCACGTAGGCCCAGTCGCGCGCCGCCTTCGGCAGCGCCGTCCTGATCACCGTGCCGAAGGTGCCCTGCTGCCGGAGGATCTTGAAGGTGAGGACGAAGGCCGAGGGCGGGCGGGTGCCGTAGACCTGGGCGAGGATCCGCCGGTGCCCGCCGGCGGGCTTCGCGTTGAAGACCAGCAGCGGCCCCGTGAAGGTGAAGGGCTGCTGGTTGGCGAGATCGACCCGTACCTGCACGTGGCCGCTGCCGACGATCGCGCCGCCGCAGATCCGCCGTGCGGCGGCGATCGTCGCCGGTTGGATCTTGTGGATCCGGCAGGTCGGCAGGCCGCGGTCGTAGATCTTGCCGTCGCGGTTTATCCCGATCGAGATCTGCCGCAGTTGCGGCGGCGGATCGGAGCCGTCGGCGGTCTTGAAGCCGCTGTCGATCGCCACCGTCACCGGCGCCGGTTCGGTCCGCGGCAGGGAGTGGGGCGAGATCTCCCCGTCGAAGGAGACGATCAGGTTGCCGCTCTGTTCGACCTCGCCGCGGGCACCGCCGGCGGTGCCGAGAGCGAGCAGAAGCCCCGCCGCCGCGATTGCGCCGAGCCGCTTCAAGCTAGAGGAACTTCGAGGAGTCGATCCGGCATTCGTGGAAGCCGAAGCTGATCACCGTGTTGTTGGCTTTGTTGTTGTTGCGGTTCAGTTCCACGGCCTGCTTCTGCGCCTGGTATTTGTCCTTCGCCTTGAGGAAGCCGCCGATCTTATGCAGGTAGGTCTTCTCTTTCTTCAGATAGCCGATCCAGGTCGTCAGCTTGGCCGCGTCGGCGGCGGGCTGCGGCACCGCGGCGATCTGGCCCACCGTCTTCGCCAGCGCCGAGGAGGCGCGGATGAAACGCTTGCCGGCGGGGACGAGCCGGCCGCTCTTGACCTGTTCTTTGACGCCCTTGAGGATGCGCGAGTTCGCTTCCGAGTTCTGCTTGCAGATCGGCTCGACCGCGGCGACGTAGCCTTCCCGCGTCTGCGTCGCGCTGACGGTCGCGAGCGCCACGGGGACCGAGGCGATCAGGGCGACGCAGACCGCGATGCCCAGCAGCGACAGCGACGACTTCCTCAACGAGCTTCCCACCTTGATCGATCCTCCTGTCCGCTCCTACGGCGGCCACCGCGCGACTCGCGCGCCGGCAGCCCCCCTGTCAAACCCGCGACCAAAAATACACAGGCTTCCATGTAGTTCTCATTTACTAACCCGCCCGGGAGCCGTGAAGATCGATTTCCGGGAGGATTCGCTGCAGCGGTCGCGGCAGCCACCAGACACGGTCGCCGAGCAGCAGCATCAGCGCCGGCAGCAGCACGATCCTGACCACGGTCGCATCGAGGACGACGGCGACCGTGAGGCCGATCCCGAGCTGGCTGACGGTGGCGATGTCGGCGCCGGCGAAGGCGACGAAGACCGCCATCATGATCGCCGCCGCGCCGGTGATCACCCGCGCCGTGCGCTGCAGGCCGAACTCGATCGCCTCCTCGTTGGAGGCGCCGTTCTCGTAGTGCTCGCGCATCCGCATCAGCAGGAACACCGCGTAGTCGATCGAGAGGCCGAAGATGATCCCGAAGATCCCCGCGGCGCCGATCGCGTCGACGTAGGTGCGCCCGCCCAGCGGCCAGCCCTCGGGGACGTTGAAGAGGAGGGTGAGGACGCCGAAGGCGACGGCGACGGTCACCAGGTTGAGCCCGACCGCGATCGCCGCCAGCGGCAGCGCCCGCAGGACGACGAGCAGGATCAGGAAGGTCGCGATCGTGATCACCGCGATCATGATCGGGATCCGTTCCGAGATCACGTTCGTGTAGTCGATCAATTCGGCCGCGCTCCCCGACACCCCGGTGGTGGTGCCGGTGGCCGCGGAGAGCCCGGCGGCGTCGTCCTTGAGACGTTCGTTCAGGGCTTTCGATCCGGGCGTATTGAAGGTGTAGCGGGGGATGACGACGATCTTCGCCGCCTGCCCGCCGTGTTCGAGGTCGACGACCTGCGCGGCGCGCTGCCTTCCTTCGCGCTTGGCTCCCTGCAGGGCGGAGAGGACGAAGTAGCCCGAGTCGAAGATCCCCGGCGAGGTGCGGCGCAGACGGCCGACCTTGCGTTCGAAGCGCTCGGCGCTGACGGCGACCTTGACGTGGGCCTTGTGAAGTCCCGCCTGCAGCGGCTGGGAGCGCCGCGATCCTTCCGCCAGCTTTTCTTCCAGCGAGCTGGCGCCGCCTTCGAGCTGGGAGAGCCCGCCGGCCAGCTGCGAGGTCCCGTTCTCCAGCCGTTCCAGCCCGCTCGGCAACGGACCCGCGGCGTCCGCCAGCCGCTTCGCGCCCTTGTGCAGTTCGGCGCCCCCGTCGGCCAGCTTCACCTGCCCTTCGTAGAGCCGGTTCGACTGGCCTTCGAGCCTGATCGCTTCGTTGCGGGCGATCGAGACCGCTTCGACCAGCCTTTCCGCTTCGCGGGCCTGAGCGGCCAGCGAGGGATCGCTCGCCGCCAGCTGCTTCAGTTCGCCGCGCAGCTTGCGCGCCCGCGAGAGGCTGTTGCCGCGCAGGTTGCCCAGCAGGTCGCTGGAGGCGCCCTTGACCGAGAACGCGCCGAGCTGCGCTTCGCGTTGTCCTTCCGCCAGCCTGCCCGAGCCGTCGGCCAGCTTCTGAGTGGCGCCGACCGCCTTTTCGGCCCCCGAGGCGGCGCGCGACAGGCCCCCTTCGATCTGCCTGGCACCGGCTTCGGCGCGGCCGGAGCCGGTGGCCAGCAGGCCGGCGCCGTAGGCCGCCTTGGTCAACCCGCTGCGCACCTGGCCGACCCCGTTGGCGGCCCCGCCGAGCTTCTTCGCCAGCCTCTGCAGTTTCGCCGGGTCGGCTTCGCCTTCGCCGGCGAGCAGTTCGTTGCCGCTCCGGCGCAGCGGTTCCACCTGACGTTCCACCTGCGCCGGGCCGATCACCGCCTGCACGGCCGGGTCGGCGGCGATCCGCTTCTGCCAGCGGGTCAGCGCCGCCAGCTTCCCGGGGTCGGCGATCGTCCCCTTCGGGGTGACGGCGACGAGGACGAAGGGCGCTTCGAATCCCGGGCCGACCGCGTCGGAGATCAGTTCGGCTTCCTGGCGCGCGGGGTCGGAGGTGGGCAGCTGTTCGACGCTCGGCGGCCCGATCTTGAGGGCGAGCGCCGGCGCCGCCAGCGCCAGCACGAGGACGCCGATCAACGCCACCGCGAGCAGCGGCCGGCTGAGCGCGCCGTTGACCAGGGTCATCACACCGCGGCCCTTGCCGGCGCCGCCGATCCGCCAGCGGTCAACGTTGGGGCCGAGCAGGACGAGCAGGGACGGGCCGACGAAGGTGGCGACGAGGACGCTGATCGCGGTGACGACGATCGCCGTCCCGGCCAGCGAGACGAGCAGCGTTCCCGGCATCACGAAGAGGGTCACGAGCATCGCCAGGAACAGGGTCGAGCCGGCGAAGGCCGTGGTCCGCCCGGCGGTTCGCCGCGTCATCCGCGCCGCCTCCAGCGGCTCGGCCCCGGTCGCCAGCTCCTCGCGGAAGCGCGAGACCATCAGCAGCGCGTAGTCGACCCCCAGCGCCAGGCCCATCATCGAGCAGACGGTCAGCGCGAAGCCGTCGATCGCGATCCAGTTCGAGGCGATCGCCAGCACGCCGCGCGAGGAGATCACCGTCACCGCTCCGAAGGCGAGTGGGATCCCGGCGGCCACGGGCGAGCGGAAGACGAGCAGCAGGACGAGCAGCAGGAACGGGATCGCGATCAGCTCGGCGACGTCGGTGGAGTGCACCGCCTCGTCCTGGATCGCCCGCGAGAGGCTGGCGTAGCCGGTCTCCGCCGCGCTCACCGGCGGCGAGATCCGCTCCTGCAGCGTCCGGTCCAAATAAGGGACCGTGTCGCGGACCGCCGTCTCGGCGCTGACGTGGAAGTCGACCAGGATCAGCGCCTTGCGCGGCCCGGGCCGCAGGCGGGCGACGCTGCCCTTGTCCCAGGGGGAGATCGTCGAGACCGCGGGATCGGAGCGCAGGGCGCGGATCAGCTCGGGGCCCTGCCTGTCGAGCGCGCCCGGCGGGCCCTGGAGGAGGATCGCGAAGGGGGCGGTGTCGCCGAAGTAGCGGTGGAGCAGCGCGCCGGCGCGTCCGGATTCGGTCCCGGGCACGCTCAGCGAGGTCGGCCGCAGCTTCCCCTCGACCCCGCGCCCGAGCAGGCCGAGGACGACTATCGCGGCTATCGCGATGACCAGCACCCGCCCCGGATGACGCAGCGTCACCCGGGCAACGCTAACGGACGGCCTAGGCAATAAACTCCGCCGCCCGTAGGACCTCCTGAACTTTGGCCGAAGCAGCAGACAAGCAGAACGGGGCCGACCTGAGCCCCCCCGAGCGGACGAAGCCGGACCCCCCCGGCTACTTCGAGGGCGAGTCGATGACCCGTCGTCGCGCCTTCACGATCGCCGTCCAGGGCCTCGGCGGCGTCGCCGGCGCGGCGATCGTCCTGCCCGCGGTCGGCTTCGCCGTGGCGCCGATCTTCCACCGCGGCAAGGAGCGCTGGGAGGCGGTCGGCCCGGTCGGCGACTTCGTCGAGGACACCTACCGGCAGGTCGTCTTCACCGAAACGGAGGGGATCGGCGACGCCGGCAAGACGACCGCCTACGTCCGCAGGGGGTCGAAGCAGCTGGGCGAGAACCCGAAGGAAATGGTCGCCGTCTCGAACCGCTGCGCCCACCTCGGCTGCCCGGTCCGCTTCGTCGAGGCCGCCGGCAACTTCATCTGCCCCTGCCACGGCGGCGTCTACAACTTCCAGGGCGAGCGGATCGGCGGCCCGCCGGTGCGCCCGCTCGACCATTTCCAGACCAGGATCCGCGACGGCCAGGTCGAGCTCGGGCCGCGCTACAGCGTCACCAACCAGCTCGAACCGGTGCGCGCCCGCGACCCCGGCGAGTTCACCGGCGGCGTCTGGGAATACCTCTACCCGCCCCGCCCCGACACCTTCCCGCCCCCTTGATCGACTAGACGATGAAACTCGACTCCCTGATTCCCGCTCCGCTCCGCAAACCGGCCAAGCCGGGCGAGGGCAACGGAGCCAAAGGGCCGGCGCCGGCGGATCTGAAGACGGCGCCGCCCGAGCGGCCCTCAGACGCGCAACGGGTCGGCGACCGCGCCAAGGACGCGCCGGCCGACCTCCTCGCCTGGGTCAACCAGCGGACCGCCGCCACCGGCTTCCTCACCGGGATGCTCTACCGCAAGGTGCCGAAGGGGACCAACTGGTTCTACACGCTCGGCTCGGCGACGCTCTTCGCCTTCATCGTGCAGGCAGTCACCGGCGTCTTCCTGGCGATGTTCTACACGCCGTCGACCACCCAGGCCTACGCCTCGATCTCCCATATCAACAACGACGTCTTCCTCGGCCAGTTCGTGCACGGGATGCACAAGTGGGGCGCCAGCGTGATGGTGATCCTGGTCTTCGTGCACATGGGCCGCACCTTCTTCTTCGGCGCCTACAAGTACCCGCGCGAGCTCAACTGGGTGATCGGCGTCGTGCTGCTGATCCTGACGATGACGATGGCCTTCACCGGCTACCTGCTGCCCTTCGACCAGCGCTCCTTCTGGGCCTCGGTCGTCGGCATCAACATCAACGGCACCGGCCCGATCGTCGGCCCCTACCTGAGCGACTTCCTGCGCGCCGGGCCGGAGCTGGGCGCGACCACGCTGGCCCGCTTCTACTCGATCCACATGCTGCTCGTTCCCGGCGCGATCATCGCCCTGATCGGCGCCCACCTCTACCTCGTCGTCAAGCTCGGCACCACGGCGCCGCCCTGGGTCCACGCCGAGAAGCCGAAGGTCGCCGAGCCCGTCTCGCGGCTGGATGCCGGCGCCAACGGCGCCGACGGGGGTCAGCCGTGAAGCCGGCCGACAAGCAGGCGTATCTGGAGGAGTACGAGCTGCTGAAGAAGAAGGGCAAGCCCTTCTTCCCCTACGCGGTGCTGAAGGACACGGCGATGGCGTTGCTGGTGGTCGGCGTGATCGTCCTGATGTCGATCGTGCTCGGCGCCGAGCAGGGCCCGAAGGCCGACCCGACCACGACCACCTACGTGCCGCGTCCGGAGTGGTACTTCTTCTTCCTCTTCGAGGTCCTGCGCGTGCTCAAACCGCCGGAGCTGGTCCCGATCGCGACGATCGGCATCCCGACGATCTGCATGGTCCTGCTGCTGCTGCTGCCCTTCTACGACCGCAGCCCGGAGCGCAACCCGATCCGGCGGCCGATCGCCACGACGGCCGGCGCGCTGACGATCGCCGCGATGGCCTACCTGACCTACTCCGGCGCGGTCGCCGGCTCGCCGACCCAGATCGACCTGAAGGTGGCACCCCAATACGAAGCGGGCAAGGAGGTGGTCGCCGGTGCGGGCTGCCTGGCCTGCCACAAATTGGGCGACAACGGCAACAACGGGCCCGGCCCGGAACTGACGCACATCGCGGCGCGGATCCCGCGGGCGGCGATCATCCGCTCGGTGGAGATCGGCCCGAGTATCATGCCGTCCTTCCGCGATCTGCCGCCGAAGAAGCTCAACGAGCTAGCCGATTTCCTCTCCTCACTCGACTAATCCCGCCAAACCGTCCCGGGACTCCGCCCAGTTCGCGGGGCAGGTCAATCGCATGTTCGACCGGATCGCCGGTCGCTACGACCTGCTGAACTCGGTGATGACCGCCGGCCTGCACCACCGCTGGCGCCGGCGCGCCGCGGACCGGACCGAGCTGGGGCCCGGCGACGCCGCGCTCGACGTCTGCTGCGGTACCGGCGACCTGGCGCTCGAGCTGTCCGCGCGGGTCGCCCCCGGCGGCCACGTCGTCGGCTGCGACTTCTCCGAGCCGATGCTCGACCTGGCGCGGGAGAAGGCGCAGCGCCGGAGTGCGGCCGGCGTCCGCTTCGAGTGGGCCGACGCGCTGCAGCTGCCCTACGACGCGGGGAGCTTCGACGCGGTCACGGTCGGCTTCGGGGTCCGCAACCTCTCCGATCTGGACACCGGCCTGGTGGAGATGTCGCGGGTGCTGCGCCCCGGCGGCAGGCTCGTGGTGCTGGAGATCACCCAGCCGAGGAGGCCGCCGCTCTCGACCTTCTACTCGCTCTGGTTCGACCGGGTCGTGCCGATCCTCGGCACGCTCGCCGGCGACCCCGAGGCCTACAGCTACCTGCCCGAATCGGTCCGCAGCTTCCCCAGCCCGAGCGGCCTGGCGCAGAAGCTGGACGCGGCCGAGCTGGAACGGATCCGCTGGACCGTCCTCGCCGGGGGGATCATCGCGATCCACAGCGGCGTCAAAGGGTGACGCGCCACTCGGCAGTCCCACCTCCGGTGACGGCGGTGCTCGACGCCTCGAGCCGCTGGCTGCCGGCGCAGCTCGGCCGGGTCGAGGAGCTGCTGAGAGAGCAGAGTCGCGGCCACGGAGAGGTGCTCGCCGCCGACGCCGGGATGACGCTCGAGGCCGGCGGCAAGCGGCTGCGGCCGATGCTGGTCCTGCTCTGCGCCGGCGAGGAGGGCGGCGAGGCGGCGGTGCGGGCGGCGAGCGCGATCGAGCTGGTGCACATGGCGACGCTCGTCCACGACGACGTGCTCGACGCTGCGCCGCTGCGCCGCGGCCGGCCGACGGTCGCCGCGAGCGCCGGCCGCGAGCGCGCCACGGCGACCGGCGACCTGCTCTTCTCCCGCGCCTTCGCGCTGCTCGCCGCCGCCGGCGAGGGACGGGCGATCGAGCTGCTCTCGGCCGCCTCGGTGGCGCTTGCGCGGGGTGAGCTGGCGCAGCGCCAGGATGCCTACGACACGGCGATCGGCGAGCAGCGATACATCGAGCGCTGCCGGTTGAAGACGGCGACGCTGTTCGAATGCGCCTGCCTGCTGGGACGCGACGAGGGGGCGCTGGGAGAGTTCGGCGCCGCGATCGGCCTCGCCTTCCAGCTGCTCGACGACGTGCTCGACGTCGCCGGCCCGCCGCAGCGGACCGGCAAGGAGCGCGGGACCGACCTGCTCGACGGCACCGTCACCCTGCCGCTGATCCTCGCCGCCGAGGCGGACTCCGAGGTCCGTGCGACCGACCTCCGCTCGCTCGATCAAGCGGGGGCCGAGGCGCTCTGCGAGCGGATCGCCGCGACCGGGGCGCTGGAGCGGGTCCGCGCCCGGGCGCTGGAGATGGTCGCGGAAGCAAAGCGCCAACTCGCCTCGGCCGGCTTCGAGCCGGAACGGCGGCGGCTGCTCGACCTCGTCGCCGACGGCGTCGTCCAGAGGTACAGCTGAACATCAATTCCGCCTATGTGCTCCGGCTGAATAGCAGCGACTTCGCTTTCGTCTGAGTTTCGTATTACAATTCCTTTGTGGAAATCCGTTCGTCGGCACCCGCCCGCAATGCCGAGCTTCTTGAGGTTGTCACGATCATCCGTGACGACAGGTCAGAGCTTGTGATCCATGCGATGAAGATGAGGCCGGGGTACCGGCGACTTCTACCCGGAGACTGACGATGGCTGGGAAAAAGACCCACGGCAAGACCGCCGCCGGCAAACCAATTACCGACGATCTGATCGACAAGCTGGCCGAGAAGGCCGAGGTGGGCTACGACGTGGAGGAGACGCTTCGGCGTCGCCCAGGCCGGCCGACGATTGGCTCGGCTGCCGCGAGCGTCGAGTCCGTTCGCCTCGACCCGGAGCTACATGAGGCCCTTGATCTGCGCGCAAAGCGCGACCATGAGGCAACCTCCTCGGTTATCCGCAAGGCACTTCGTCAGTATCTGCAAGCCGGCTGACCGACCCCTGGCAGTTAGGCGCAGGACCGGGCCTAGCCGAAGTCGTCGGCGGTGATCAGGTCGGCGGCGAGCGCCGTCGAGAAGGTCTCGACCACCTGGCGCATGCTCTCGCGTTCGAGCTCTTCGAGCTTGCCGGCCAGCACCTCGGTGCCGTCGTCCAGTTGCTCGTCGTAGGCGTCTATTTCGCCCTCGCCGTGGATTCCGTCGTCGCGCCACTCGCACTCCGGGCAGCGCCGCCAGAGGCGCCAGTGCCCGCGGCTCGCGGTCTGCTCCCAGCGGACCGGCTGCACCAGCTTCGAGTCGCACCGGGGACAGACGTGAAGTCCCTTCTCCGTCTTCGTGCCTGTGCGACTCGCGTTGCTCATGCCTAAACATCGAACACACCGGCGCGGGTTTCAATCCGCACTTTTCCGCGAAATCTCGAGAAAACCCCATTAGCGGGTAGGCGCCCGCCCGATTCGAATCGATCCGGCCGCGCCCGCCGCCCGTTACCATGGGTCGATGCTCGGAAACATCGGTCCCCTCGAGATAGTCGTCGTCTTGATCATCGCCCTGATCGTCTTCGGCCCGAAACGGCTGCCGGAGCTGGGGCATTCCCTCGGCAAGGGCATCCGCGAGTTCAAAGGCTCGCTGAGCGGCGAGACCGACGAGCCGCCGCCGCCATCCCCCGAGATCGAGGCCGGCGAGAGCGCGCAGCCCGCGGTTCACGAGGAGCCGGTCGCCCACAAGCGGCCGTAGCCGGGGCCGGGCCGGGATGCCCCGCCGCGTCAGGCCGGTCTCCCACGAAGACCGGCTCACTCTCGTAGAGCACCTCGACGAGCTGCGCAACCGGCTGATCGTCTCCGCCGCCGCCTTCGGGGTCGCCCTGGCGCTCTGCTTCTGGCAGAACCACCTGTTGCTGGAAATCGCCGGCGGCCCGCTGCCCGGCAACCACAAGCAGCTGATCACCTTCGGCGTCACCGAGCCGTTCACGACGACGCTCACGGTCGCCGCCTACGGGGCGATCGTCCTCTCGCTGCCGGTCGTCCTCTACCAGCTCTACGCCTACGTCCTGCCGGCCTTCAGCGAGACCGAGCGGCGGGTCGCGCTGCCGATCATGCTGCTGGCGCCGGTGCTCTTCCTCGCCGGCGTCGCCTTCGGCTACTTCGCGGTGATGCCGGCCGCGGTCAAGTTCCTGCTCAACTTCAACGACAGCCAGTTCAACGTCCAGGTCCGCGCCAGCGACTACTACAGCTTCTTCTCGATGACGATGCTCGCCTGCGGGATCATCTTCCAGTTGCCGCTGGCGATCATCGCGGTGACCCGCCTCGGGATCGTCAGCATCGAGCAGCTCAGCTCCAATCGTCGCTACGCCTACCTCGCGATCGCGATCGTCGCCGCGGCCCTGCCGGGGGTCGACCCGGTCTCGATGCTGATCGAGATGGCGCCGCTGCTTGCTCTGTACGAGTTGAGTATCTTGCTTGCGCGCGCCTTCAGGCCGAAGGCGGCGGGAGGCGTGGGCAAACCCTCAACCCAGGAGTAGGACGAGCGATGGCATCGAGCGGCGAGCGGCGGATGGTCTTCGACACCCGCGGGAAACGTAAACACGTCATCCGCGTGGTCTACGCGATCCTCGCGCTGCTGATGGGCGCCAGCCTCTTCCTCGTCGTCGGCCCGGTCAACATCGGCTCGCTGCTCGGCAACCAGAGCTCGGGCGGCAGCGCCGCCAAGGTCTTCGAAGAACAGGCGGAACGGATCGAAAGGCGGCTGGTCAAGGACCCGACCGACGAAGCCCTCCTGCTCGCGCTGACCCGGGCGCAGATCGGCACCGGCAACGCCGAAGTCGAAACCGACCCGACCACCGGTGCGCAGACCGTCCCCCCCCCGCCCGCCATCACTTTGAAGCGGCGGGGGAATCCTGGGACCGCTACCTGAAGCAGACCGCCGAACCGAGCACCACCGGGGCCCAGCTCGTCGCCGGGACCTTCTTCAAACTGGCGGAAGGCAGTAACGGCATAGCCGAAGCCGTGGAAAACGTCTCCAAGGCCACCGAAGCGCAGCAGATCGCCGCCGAACAGCAGCCGACCCTCGGCTCGCTCAGCACGCTGGCGATCTACCAATTCTTCAACGGCGAATTCGCCGCCGGCGACCAGACCGCCAAGCAGGCTGCCGCCAAGGCGTCGTCCAAGGCGGAAGGGAAAACGATCGAAAACCAGCTCGGCGAATACCGCAAACGCGGCGAAGAATTCGAGAAGCAGAAGAAGGAACTGGAGAAGGCCGAAAAGGAAGCCGGCAAAGAAAAACTCACCAACCCCAACCCCTTCGGCGGCCTCGGCGGCAGCAGCGTGGGCGAATAGCCACCATCGAGAGTGGGCCGTGTAGGGATCGAACCTACGACCTTGAGATTAAGAGTCTCCTGCTCTACCAACTGAGCTAACGGCCCGGGGTCGGGGAGTATAGGAAGGTCGCGGGCTCGCCCGTGCCGGCGCTCAGGGCAGGGGGCGGCAGGTCCTGAAGGCGTCGCCGCTGACGATCTCGCCGTCGGCGAAGCTGAAGAAGCCGCGGGTCTGCAGGATGTAGTCGGAGCAGCGGGCCGAGACGTAGCTGCGTTCGACGCCGCCGGCACGGTAGCGGCGGCCGATCTTGACGTCGGCGTGGGTGAGGGCGCCGTAGCCGCCGGCGAGTTCGGGGACTTCGAAGTCGGCGCGGTAGCCGTAGAGGCCGTGGCGCCGTTCGATCCGGACGACGACGACGAAGGTTTCGACCGCCGGGAAGGTCGCCTGGGTGTGGACGAGGACCGTCGGGTCGCCCCCCTCGCGTGGGCCGTTGAAGAGGGTCAGCGGCGCTTTGATGTCGACCCGGCTGCGGCCCGGCAGGCCGATCGTCGCGCCGAGGTGGCCGCTGCCGACGATCGCCGCCCGGCAGCGGCTGCGGGCCTGCGCGGGGGTCGCGTCTTCTATCCGGCCCGGTGGGCAGATCGGCAGCCCGGCGGTGGTCAGCTTGCCGTCGCGGTCGAATTCGAGTTTGATCTGCCGCAGCGCCGGCGGCATCGAGCCGTCGGTGGTGCCGATGTCGGCGTGGCCCTGGAAGGAGATCGGCGCGTAGGAATGCCGTGGCAGGGCGTGCGGCTCGAAGCCGCCGTCGGCGTGCAGGACGAGCGTGCCGATGCGGACGGTGGCGGCCCCGGCCGGGCCGACGGCGAGCACGGCGAGCGCCGCGCAGGCCGCGAGGGCGACCGAGATGCGAATCCGTCCCATGCCCATAGATACCCGGCGCCCCGTCGGAGTAGCGCCGGCCGCCCTACTTGCGGACCTTGCAGGGCTTGAAGACCGTCCCCTCGACGAAGCTGCCGTCTTCGAAGCTGAATTCGGCCTTTGCCTGGAGCCGGCCGTCGGCGCAGTGGGCGTTGGCGTAGCTGTGCTTCTTGCCCCTGTAGGTCCATTCGCGACCGATCGTCAGGTGGCCGGAGATCGGCGAGCCGTAGCCGTTGACGATTCGCGGGAAGTGGGCGACGGTCCTGAAGCCGTAGCGGCCGTGGTGGATCCGTTCGATCTCGATCGAGATCACGTAGGTGGTCGGCGCCGGGTAGTCGAGATGCGCGTGCCCGAGCACGGTCGGGTTGCCGTGCTCGACCGGGCCGTTGAACAGGGTCAGCGGCGAGGAGGCCTTGATCGGCCCCTGTTCGGGCAGCTGCACGAGCGCGGTGCCGAAGCCTTCGCCGACGATCGCTCCGCGGCAGTTCTTGCGCGCGACCGCGACGGTCGTCGCCACCAACTTCGCCATCGTGCATTTCGGCAGTCCTTCGGTGTCGACTTCTCCGTGCTTGTCGAATTCGAGCGTCAGCGTCTTCAGCGGCGAGGGGCGGGTGCCGTCCCTGGTCTTGAAGGTGGCCGAGCCGTGCAGCTGGATCGGCGCGTTTTCGCGCTTCGGCAGCGTCTTCGGCGTGAAGCCGCCGTCGGCGACGATGACGATGTTGCCGATCTGCAGCTTGATCGCCTGCGCCACGCCGGCCGACAGCAGCAGCGCGAGCGCGGCGACGAAAAGCGTTCTTAACAGAGTCTTCCGCATCTTCGGGCCCCTCCGTAATCCCCGACCGCCAAACTAGCAGGGTGCGACTGAGGAGGAGCAGGGGGAAGCACGAGGGCGACTCGCGCGATCGCAGCGCGGGTCGCGGCGATGCGCTCCTGCGTCACCCGCGCCGCGTCCTCCTCGCCGCCCTGCTCGTCCTGGTGGCGCTGGGCGCGCTCGGGGTCGGGGTCGAGGGGAAGCTCAGCCCGACCAGCCTCAACATCCCCGGCACGCCCTCCTCGCAGGCGAACGAGCTGCTGCAGGAACATTTCGGCCAGAGCGCCCCGTTCGTGATCCTGCTGCGCGGCCCGGCGAAGGCGCTGGACCGGCAGGGGCCGGAGCTGATCCGCGCCCTGCGCCGCGACCCCGCCGTCACCACGCTCTCGCCCTGGGACCGGGGCACGGTGCAGCGCCTGCGGCCGAGCCCGCGGCGGGCGATCCTGATCGTCGACTTCCACGTCGGCATCGACCAGGCGGTGAACGAAACGGTCCCGAAGCTGAACCGGACGCTGGAAGCCGAGATCCAACCGCCGGTCCGCGCCACCCAGACCGGCTTCGCCACCCTCTCGCGGGCAATCCAGGACGACTCGATCTCGGCCACCAGGCGTGGCGAGCTGATCGCCCTGCCGGTCCTCCTGCTCGTCCTCCTGCTCGTCTTCCGCTCGCCGGTCGCCGCCGCGATTCCGCTTGCCTTCGGCGCCGTCACGGTGCTCGCCTCGCGCGGGCTGCTCTCGATCCTCACCGACTGGTTCAGCGTCGATGCCTTTGCGCTCGTCGTCTGCACGATGATGGGCCTGGCGCTGGGGGTCGACTACGCGCTGTTGATGGTCTCGCGCTTCCGCGAGGAGCTGGCGAGCGGAGCCGAGCCGCTCGAGGCCGCCCGGGCGACCCGGCGCAGCGCCGGACGGACCACGGTCTTCGCCGGCAGCACGCTGATGCTCTCGATGCTGGTCGCCTTCTTCGTCGTCCCTGGCTCGCTGCTCGGCTCGCTGGCGGCGACGCTCGCCCTCGTCGTCGCGCTCAGCGTGCTCGCCGCGGTCGTGGTCGGTCCGGCGGTGCTGACCCTGCTCGGGCCGAACATCGATCGCTGGCGGATCGGAAAGCCCGCCGCGAGCGACGGCTCCTCCCGCCTGATGGCCCTGGTCGGCGCCGCCCTGCGCCGCCCGGCCGCGGCGGCGCTCGCGATCGGCGCGATCGTGCTGGCGCTGGCGATCCCGGCAGTCGGGCTGAAGACCGGGCCGCCCAGCCAGACGCAGCTCTCCCACGACGATCCCACCCGCAAGGACTTCGAACTGATTGAGCGGGAAATCGGCCCCGGCTTCGACGCGCCCTTCGTGATCGTCGCCGCGGCCGACAAGGGGACCGTGACCGAACCGGGACGCCTGCGGGCGCTGAGCCGCTGGCAGCACAGGATCGCCCGTCAGCCCGGTGTCCAGGCCGTCGTCGGCCCCGGCCAGGTCGCCAAGGCGGTGGCGCCGCTGCGAGAAGCCGGCAGCCTGCTCGCGACCGGCGCCGAAGCCGGTCCGCTGGCCGAATTCGGCCGGCTCGGCCGAAACCTCGGTCGCGCCGCCGCCGGGGTCGCGCAACTGCGCGCGGGCGTCGCCAAGGCGAGCTTCGGGGCGGGACTGCTGGCCGAGGGGTCGGGACGGGCCGAGGACGGCGCCCGGGCGATCGCCGCCGGTCTCGGCCAGGCGACCGCCGGCAGCACCCGGGCGGTCGCCGCGCTGCAGACTTTCGCGCATGGGACCCGCCGCCTCGCCGGCGCCCAGCACCGCGCCGCGCTCGGAGCCCTCAACCTCAAGTTCGGCCTGCAGAGCCTCGCCCCCAACCTGCGCCACAACGCCCTGCGCCGCTCGCGCGGCCAGCGCAAGTCGCTCGAACACGACGCCCACACCAAGCTGCCGCAGCTGATCGCCCCGGCGCGGGAAGCCGAAGCGCAGCTGAAGACGGCGCTGCGCCAGCTCGAAGCGATGACCGTCGGCAAGAGCGACCCCGCCTACGCCGCGTCCCTGGCGGCGGTGCGCCAGGCGCAGGCGGCGCTCACCGGGGTCGACCCGGCGAGCGGCGCTCCCTACGCCCCCGAATACGCCGGCCTGCCGGCCGAACTGGAAGCCCTCCAGGGCCGGCTCACGGTCGACGCCGAAGAAGCGAAGATCGTGACCGACTGGCTGGTCTCCGGAATCGACGCGATCAAGAAGCTCTACTCGGGGGCAAAACGCCTCTCCGAAGGCCTCGCCAAGCTCGAAGGGGCGGGCAAGAAGCTTGCCCACGGCTCCGCCCGACTGGCCCGGGCCGCGTCGCAGCTCGGCGGCGGCCTGGCCAGGTTGGAAGCCGGCGCGACCGCGCTCGCCGGCGGCATCTCCCGACTCGGCGGCGGCGCCGGCGCGCTCGGGCAGGGCCTCGCCGACGGCTTCCGCCGTTCGGCGCCGCTGCAGTCCGGCCTGCGCCGAGCCTCGGTGCAGGTCGTCTCCAACGACGCCAAGCTGACCCGGCAGGCCCGTCGCCTGCAGCGAACCACGCCGGGGCTGTTCGACTCCGGCTACTTCGTCCTCTCCGCCCTCGACGGGGCCCGGCCCGCGGTGCGCGAGCGGGCCGGCGAAGCGATCGACCTGAACGGCGGCGGCCAGGCGGCGGCGATGCTGGTCATCTCCCGCTACACCTTCAACTCGCCCGGCTCGATCGCCCTCGACAAGCGGCTCGCGGCGGATGCGACCGAACTCGGTCGCGAAACCGGGCTCTCCACCGGCGTCGCCGGCGGCGCCGCCCAGCTCAACGACTACAGCCGCGCCACCCGCTCCCGCATCCCCTTCGTGATCGCCGCGATCGCCCTGGCGACCTTCCTCGTCCTGCTGCTCGTCCTCCGCGCCCTGCCGCTGGCGGCGATCGCGGTCGGCCTCAATCTGGCGACCGTCGCGGTCGCCTTCGGTGTCCTCACGCTGCTCTTCAACCTGCCCGAAGACTGGCCCCTGGGGGGACACAGCTACGTCGATGCGGTCGGGGCGACGGCGATCTTCGGCGTCGTCTTCGGCCTCTCGATCGACTACGCGGTGTTCCTGCTGGTGCGGATGCGCGAGCACTACGACCGCCACGGCGACAACGAGGCGGCGATCGAGTTCGGCCTGCAGCGCACCGCGCGGGTGATCACCGGCGCAGCGGCGATCATGATGGCGGTCTTCATCGCCTTCGCCGGAGCGCCGATTGCGACGGTCAGCCAGCTCGGAGTCGGCCTCACCGTCGCCGTGCTGCTCGACGCGACGGTGGTGCGGATCGTCCTGCTGCCGGCGCTGATGCTGCTGCTCGGCGACCGCGTCTGGTGGCTGCCGCGCCCGCTGGCGCGGGTGCTGCCGCGGCTTAACGTATGAGCCGTATGCGGGGCGAAACGCATTGACTTCGAGTTAAGTCAGGCACGGCCGCACGCGTGCCGAGTGACCGCTCGGATACGATTCGACGGCTTGTTCCCTCTTGACAGGAGGCGGGGGAACCGCAAGCAACGACCCGTGGCTGCCAATTCCTTAGGCGAGGAGAAAAGCCCGGCAAAAGCCCGGGGAATGACCCCCGCCCGAATCGCCGCGATCGGCGGCCTCGCGATCGTCGTCATCGCCCTCGGATACGTCATCTTCTTCAGCGGCAGCGGCGGCCACAAGTACAACCTCGTCTTCCAGAACGCGAGCCAGCTCGTGCCCGAAAACCAGGTGCTGATCGGAGGCCATCCGGTCGGCTCGGTCGAAAGCATCGAACTGACCGAGAACAACCTCGCCAAGGTCACGGTCAGCGTCGAACAGGAGCTGCACGAGGGGACCACGGCGACGATCCGCGCCACCGGCCTGGCCGGCGTCGCCAACCACTACGTCTCGATCAGCCCCGGCCCGAACAGCAGCCCGGCGCTCGACGAAGGCGCCACGCTCGGCCTCGGCTCGACCACGACGCCGGTCGACCTCGACCAGTTCCTCAACACCTTCCCGACCCCGGTGCGGCGGGGCCTCGGCCAGTTCGTGCGCGGCAACGCGGCGATCTACTCGGGCCGCGCCGAGGACGCGAACCAGACCTTCAAGTACTTCGGCCCGGCCCTCAACCGCACCGGCGCCTTCCTGCACGAACTGAACGCCGACCAGGCGCTGTTGCGGCGCTTCGTGGTCAGCTCCAGCGAGCTCACCACCACCGTCGCCCAGCGCGGCAGCCAGCTCTCCAGCGCGGTCTCCAACGCCAGCACCGCCTTCGGCGCGATCGCCCGCCAGAACACCGCCTTCGACCGGACCCTGCGGCTGCTGCCGCCGGTCTTCCGGCAGAGCAACACGACCTTCGTCAACCTTCGCGCCGCGCTCGACGACGTCGAACCGCTGTTCGAAACGGCGAAGCCGGCGACGAAGAACCTGGCGCCTTTCCTGGCCGAACTGCGCCCGGTGCTCTCCAAGGCCGTGCCGGTGTTCAAGAACCTGCGGCTCAGCGTCGCCCGCAAGGGCTTCGCCAACGACAGCGCCGAACTGCTCGCCGCCCTGCCGGCTGTCGAACAGCGCGCCGGCAGGGCCTTCCCCCACGCCGAGGAAGCGACCGCCGCCTTCCAGCCGAACCTCAACTTCGCCCGCGCCTACACCCCCGACATCTTCAACGGCTTCGGCAAGCTCGGCCAGATCACCGGCTACTACGACGCCAACGGCCACTACGCCCGCGTCCAGTTCAGCGACCTCAACATCTTCAAGGACAACGGGGGCAAGCTCGAAGCGATCCCGCCGAGCCGGCAGTTCGAAGCGTTCGGCGGATCCGCCGGCGTCAGGAAGTCCTGCCCCGGCGGCGGGACCCAGTCCGCTCCCGACGGCTCCAATCCGTTCACCGAACCGCCCTTCGCCGGCTCCGGCGTCCACCCGTCCACCGAATGCGACCCGGCCGCAGCGCCACCCGGACCATGAGGAAACTGCTGATCGCAGCCGGGCTGATCGCGGCGGTCGTCGTGGTCGTGATCCTGCTCGCCGGCGGTGCCGGCGGCGGGGGCTACGTCGTCCGCGCGATCTTCGACAACGGCTCCTTCATGGTCAAGGGCGAGCTGGTGCGGGTGGCCGGCGCCAACGTCGGCGAAATCGAATCGGTCGGCGTGACGCAGCCGGGCGAGGTCGACAGCTACAAGGACGGCAAGCCACAGGCGGTCCCCGGCAAAGCGGTGATCGCGATGAAGATCGAAGACCCCGGCTTCCAGGACTTCCGCCGCGACGCCAGCTGCCTGATCCGCCCGCAGTCGCTGATCGGCGAGAAGTTCGTCGACTGCAACCCGACGTTGCCGCGGGCGCCGGGGTCGAAGCCGCCGCCGGAACTGGAAGAGATCCCCGCCGGAGAACCGGGCGCAGGCCAGTTCCTGCTGCCGCTGGAGAACAACAGCACCAGCGTCGACCCGGACCTGATCAACAACATCCAGCAGCTTCCCTACGCGCAGCGCTTCCGCCTGATCCTCAACGAACTCGGCGCCGGCTTCGCCGGCAACGGCGAAAACATCGAAGAAGTCGTCAAGCGGGCCAACCCGGTGCTGCGCGACACCGACCGCCTCTTCGGGGTCCTCTCGGCCCAGCGCGACCAGCTCGCCCAGCTCGCCGCCGACTCCGAACAGATCCTCGGCCCGCTGTCGCGCCAGCGCTCGAGCGTCGCCGGCTTCTTCACCAACGCCGGCGCCGCCGCCCAGGCCAGCTCCGAACGCGGCGCCGCGCTGGAAGCCTCGCTGCGCAAGTTCCCCACCTTCCTGCGCGAGCTGCGGCAGACGATGGGCAGCCTCGAAGGCTTCTCCAACGCCGCCGCGCCGGTCTTCTCCGACCTCGGCAAGGCGGCGCCGTCGCTGACCAGCGCGACCCGGGCGCTGACCCCGTTCTCCGCCGCCTCGACCGTCTCGCTGAAGTCGCTCGGGGCGACCGGCGAAGTCGCCGGGCCGAAGCTGCGCGCAGCCGACCCGATCGTCCGCAAGGCGAGCGAACTGGCCATCTCCGGCGCCGAGCCGACCACCGAACTGGCGAAGTTCCTGGTCAGCACCGAGAAGACCAAGGGTTTCCAGGGCCTCTCCGAACTGATCTACAACAGCGCCGGCGCCAACAACGAATTCGATCAGTACGGTCACTTCGGCCGCGCGGTC
The DNA here is from genome assembly GCA_963702955.1 of uncultured Solirubrobacterales bacterium. GTDB lineage: Bacteria > Actinomycetota > Thermoleophilia > Solirubrobacterales > 70-9 > VRUE01. The sequence goes on from OY969774.1 coordinate 1,967,418, forward strand.
GTGGCGCTGACCAACTGCATCGACTACGTGGTCGCGCCGACCAGCGGCTGCTCGGCGAACTTCAACGGGCCCGAAAGCGGCGAAGGGAAGGCCTCGGCCTTCAGCAGCAGCGCGTTCCTGAGGCGCGTGCAGAGGATGCAGGAACGCCTGGCCGGCGGCACGTCCCCTCCGGTGAGCGCGTCGTCCTCCTCGCCCGAACCGCCCGCGGCGCCCGAGCCGGCGGCGCCTTCGCTCGGCGAAAGCAGGCAGCTCGGCGCCGCGGCTAAACCGGCGAGCCCGCGGCGGGCCCTCCTCGACTACCTCCTGGCGCCATGAGGAACCGCGGCGGCATACAGGGGGTGGCGGGCAGCCCGGCGATCGTCGGCGCGGTCACGGTGCTGGTCGTGATCGTCGCCGTCTTCCTCGCCTACAACGCCAACAACGGCCTGCCATTCGTCTCCACCTACGACCTCCAGGCGCGGGTGCCGAACGCCGACGCGCTGGTCAAAGGCAACGAGGTGCGGATCGGCGGCTCGCGGATCGGCATCGTCTCCTCAGTCAAGCCGGTGCAGACCGGCAACGGCGGCGTCGCGGCGGAACTCGAGCTGCACCTCGACAAGAGCGCCGAACCGATCCCCGCCGACTCGACGATGATCATCCGCCCGAAATCGCCGCTCGGCCTGAAGTACCTGCAGATCGTCCCCGGCAACTCGTCCAAGGGGCTGCAGGCCGGCGCAACGATTCCGCTCTCCGCCGCGCGGCCCGAACCGGTCGACATCGACCAGTTCTTCGACATGTTCAACGAACCGACGCGGAAGGCGATCCAGCGCAACCAGGCGGGCTTCGGCAACGCTCTCGCCGGCCGTGGCGCGCAGCTCAACGCGGCCTTCGGCTCGCTGCGCGAACTGGTCGAACACGGGCAGCCGGTGCTGCGGACGATCGTCGCCCCCGGCACCAGGTTCGGCGAATTCTGGCGGGCGCTGGAGGAACTCTCGGCGACGGTGGCGCCGGTCGCCGAGACGCAGGCGAGCATGTTCGTCGCCCTCGACCGCACCTTCGCCGCCTTCGCCCGCGTCTCGCGGCCGTTCATCCAGGAAACGATCAGCAAAGGGCCGCCGACCCTCGACGCGGTCAACGCCGACCTGCCGCAGCTGCGCCCCTTCTTCGACGACTCGGCCCGCTTCTTCACCGCGCTGAAGCCGGGGGCGAAGGCGCTGCGCGAAACCTCGCCGACGATCGACGCCGCGCTGCGCGCCGGCATCCCCGCCCTCAACCGCACGCCGGCGCTCTACGCCCAGCTGACGCCGACCGCGGAAGCGCTGCTCGCCTTCCAGGAAGCGCCGGGGGTCTTCAACGGCCTCGACCTGCTGATCGACACCAACAACGTGCTCGACCCGGCGATCAAGTTCATCGCCCCGGCGCAGACCAGCTGCAACTACCTCACCCTCACCTTCCGCAACCTGGCCAGTGCCTTCAGCGAACACAACGCGACCGCCAACTGGCTGGGAGCGATCGGGTTCGAGCCACCGGACGGGCCGAACGCCGAGGGCGCGCCCGCCTCGGCCCCTGCCAACGGTCCCGGGGTCAAGAACCACCTCCACTTCAACCCCTACCCGAACACCGCCGCCCCCGGCCAGAGCCGCGGCTGCGAAGCCGGCAACGAGCGCTACGCGGTCGGCAAGACCGTGATCGGACCGGCGCCGGAAACCTATTCCAAGACGACCAAGCACGAATCGGAATGAGCCGCCTTCCCGAGCGAGACATCAGGGCCCAGACGGCCGGCGGCCGCTTCAAGTGGCGGCCCGGCAACGCGGCGATCGCGGTGATCTTCATCCTCGTCTTCACCGTCGGCCCCTACCTGGCGTTCACCGGCCACGTCCCCTTCACCGGCTACGGCTACACGCTGAAGGCGACCTTCTCCAACGCGGCCAACATCTCGGCCAACTCGCCGGTGCGGATCGCCGGCGTCAACGTCGGCAAAGTGATCGAAACCGAAGGCGACGGCGACGCCACCACGGTCACCTTCACGGTCGAAGGCAAGGGCCGCCCGATCCACGAAGACGCCTTTGCCGAGATCCGGCCGCGGATCTTCCTCGAGGGCAACTTCTTCGTCAACCTCGACCCCGGCAGCCCGAGTGCGCCGGAACTGGGAAGCGGCGGCACGATCCCGGTCAGCCACACCTCGACCGGGGTGCAGCTCGACCAGATCCTCAGCTCCCTGCAGTCGCCCGTGCGGGCCGACCTCAGCCGCCTGCTGGAGAGCTACGGCGAAGCGCTGACCCACAAGCCGACCGCGGCCGAAGACGCCACCCAGCTTCCCGAGGTGAAAGGCAAGAGCGGCGCCGAAGGGCTCAACGGCGCCTTCAAGTACGGCGGCCCGGCCGGCCGCTACAGCGCCCAGGTGACCAACGCCTTCCTCGGCACCAGCCCCGGCGACCTCTCGCGCCTGGTCGCGAGCGCCGGCCGCACCTTCGGCGCCCTCGCCCGCCACGAGGCCGACCTCGAAGGCCTGATCGTCAACTTCGACACCTTCACCGGCGCCCTCGCGACCCAGTCGGCGAACCTCTCGACGACCGTCCACCGCCTGGCGCCGACGCTGCAGACGGCCCGCCGCTCGCTGGTCAGCCTCAACGCGACGCTGCCGCCCCTGCGCGCCTACGCGATCGAGCTGCGCCCGGCGATCGCCGAACTGCCGGGACTGATCGCCGCCGGGAAACCGTGGCTGGCGCAGGCGCGGCCGCTGCTCTCCGGCAAAGAGGCCGGCGGCGTCGCCCGGCTGCTGGCAGAAGCGACCCCGGGCCTGGCCGGCGCCGCCCAGGCCGGCAAGGCGAACACGCTGCCGCAGATCAACCGGATCAGCCTCTGCACCAGCAGGGTCTTCGTGCCGACCGGCAACCAGACGATCGCCGATCGCTTCAGCACCGGCGGGCCCAACTACCGCGAGTTCTTCTACGCGCTGGCGAACTTCGCCGGCTCGATCCAGAACTTCGACGGCAACGGCAACTACCTGCGGGTGATGCCGAACGCCGGCAACCTGCTGCTGCACCTCGAAAACCCGCAGGGCCAGTTCTCCGTCAACAAACAGGAGTGGAGCCATTCCGCCACCCTGCCGCTCGGCGTGCAACCGCAGCTCGGCGGGCGCCCACCGAGCAAGCCGGAAGTGCGCTGCGACAGCAACCCCGTCCCCGACGTCAACGGCGCGCTCGGCCAGGTCGGCCCGCCCGCACTGACCCCATGAGCGAGCAGACCCCGAAGACGAGCCGCTTCCGGCACTTCCGCGCCTCGCTCGCGCGCCAGGCACGCGGTCGCGGCAAAGACACGATCGCGATCGCCGTGCTGACCGCGATCGCGATCGTCATGACCCTCTGGATCTTCACCCAGCAGAAAGCCTCGCTGCCGTCCTGGGCGCCGTTCGTCGGCGAAGACTTCGTCCACCTCAGCGCCGACTTCAGCAACGCCCAGGCGGTCACTCCCGGCCAGGGCCAGGCGGTGGTGATCGCCGGCATCCAGGTCGGCAAGATCTCCTCGGTCGACCTCGAAGACGGCCACGCTGTGATCGGGATGGACGTCGAACCGAAGTACCTCGACCTGATCCACTCCAACGCGACCCTGCTGCTGCGGCCGAAAACCAACCTCAACGACATGGTGGTGGAGATCAGCCCCGGCAGCGGCAAGGGCCACGTCGAAGCGGACCACAACTTCCCGCTCTCCCAGACCGAACCGAGCATCCCCTTCGAAGCCTTCCTCTCGACCCTCGACGCCGATACCCAGCAGTACCTGCAGCTGCTCCTCGCCGGCGGCGCGCAGGGAATCGGCGGTCGCGGCCGGCAGCTCTCGGGCGCCTTGCGGCGCCTCCAGCCCTTCTCCCACTACATCGCCAAGCTCAACGAGGCGGTCGCCGGGCGCCGTGTCGCGCTGGCCCGGGTGATCCACGACTTCGGCCTGCTGACCGAGGAACTGGGCAGGCACGATCGCGACCTCGAACGCTTCGTCAGCTCCTCCAAGGACGCGCTCGGCAACTTCGCCAACCAGCAGCGCTCGATCCAGGAATCGCTGGTCGAGTTCCCCTCGACGTTGACCGCGCTGCGCTCGGCGCTGGCCAGCTCCGAGCGCTTCACCACCGTCGCCCGGCCGGCGCTGACCGCGCTGATTCCGCAGGCGCAGGCGCTCGGCCCCGCCTTCAAGGCCAACGAGCGCTTCTTCAAGCAGACCACGGCTCCGATCCGCGACCAGATCCGCCCCTTCACCCGCCAGGTCCGCCCGGTGCTCGTCCACACCAACGAAGGGGCCTCCGACCTGAAGACGACCGTGAACAGCTTCGGCAACGCGCTCGGCGGCTTCAACAGCTTCCTCAACGAACTCGCCTACAAGCCGAAGGGATCGCGGCAGAGCCTGCTCTTCTACCTGCCCTGGCTGAACCACGATCTCAACGCCAGCTTCAACCTCACCGACGGCGGCGGGCCGGTCTTCCGCAGCCAGGCTCTGCTTTCCTGCAACGGCGCCTTCCTCGCCCAGTCGGTGACGCAGCTGAAGCCGTTCCTGGAGACCGTGATCCAGGGCGTGCGCCTGCCGACCCCGTCCGAACTGCCGCCGATCCCCGAAGACCCCCACAACCCAGGCATCAGCTGCGGTCCGAAATGAGCAAGCAAGCCCCCAGCACCGCGCAGCTCCTGGTCATCGTCGGCTTCGCGCTGTCGTGCTTCGGGATCCTGCTCTTCCTCTGGATCACCTTCGGCGGGCCGACCCCGTTCAAGGCGAAGACCTACCAGATCGAGGTGCCGTTCAACGAGGCGACCCAGCTCGCCGAACAGTCCGACGTGCGGATCTCCGGCGTCTCGGTCGGCAAGGTCCAGTCGATCGAAGAGTCGCCCGACGGCCGGCGGGCGCAGGCGACGGTCAACATCGAAGACCGCTACGCGCCGATCCCGAAGGGCACCCGAGCGATCCTCCGCACCAAGACGCTGCTCGGCGAGACCTACGTCGAACTCACGCCCGGCAACTCGCAGGGGCCGAAGTTGCACGACGGCGACGCCCTGCCGGTCGCCCAGGTGGCCGAATCGGTCCAGCTCGACGAGATCTTCCGCACCTTCGACACCCGCACCCGCTCGGCCTTCCAGGAATGGCTGCAGGAATCGGCGCTGGCGATCGAGGGCCGGGGTCAGAGCCTCTCCACCGCCTTCGCCGAGCTCGACCCGACCTTCTCCGAATTCGATCAGCTCTTCCGCGTCCTCGACACGCAGCGGCTCGCGGTCAAGCAGCTGTTCCGCAACGGCGCCACCACCTTTCGCGCCCTGCGCGGGCGCGAAGGGCAGCTCGCCGACCTGATCCGCAATTCCAACGCGGTCTTCCAGACGACGGCGAAGCGCGACCGCGACATCGAAGCGCTGTTCCGCGCCTTCCCGACCTTCGAGGACGAGTCAAGGCTGACCCTCGACCGGCTGAGGGAATTCTCGGTCAACTCCGATCCGGTGGTGCGTCAGCTGGTGCCGGCGGCCGAACAGCTCTCGCCGACCCTGGTCGCCTTCTCCCGCCTGGCGCCGCAGGCGAAGGGCTTCTTCGAAGGGCTCGAACCGGTGATCGACCGCGCGCCGACCGGCTTCCCCGCCCTGCGCAGGCTGTTCCGCGACCAGTTCCCGCCGCTGCTGCGCTCGCTCGACCCCTTCCTGCGCAACCTCAACCCGATCCTCACCGGCCTCGGCCTCTACAAGCACGAGATCACCTCGGTGATGGCCAACGTCGCCGCCGCCTCGAACGCGGTGCACCTCAGCGCAACCGGCGAACAGAGCAACGTTCTGCGAGCCCTCGGTCCGTTCGGCCCGGAATCGCTGGCGACCTTCTCACGCCGCCTGACCACGAACCGCAACAGCGCCTACAGCCCGCCGCTCTCGGCCAAGCGCCTGGCCGAAGGCCTGCTCAACTTCAGCACCGGCCAGTGCAGCGCCGGGATCACCGCCATGCTCCCCTCCAACGCGCCGAACGAATCCGCCTTCAACCAGCGGGTCGGCGGCGACGTCAAAAAAGCGACGGAATTCTTCGAACGGCTGAAGCACTACGCCTACGGCGACCAGCAGAACTCCGCCACGATCCCGGCCCCGGGCTGCAGCTCGCAGGCGCCGCTGGAACCGATCGACGGGACCGGCCCGGCGACGCTCTACCAGCACACCTTCGAACAGCCCTGACCGATAGTTCCGGAATGCAAAGGGGCGGCCCGGAGGCCGCCCCTTTGCGCTATCGACTCGCCTCGGATCGAGGCGATCGTCTGTGCTGCTGCTAGCCCTTCGGCGTACAGGGAACCGCCAGGTTGCCTTTCAGCACGGTCGTCGGCGCAACGCCGGCTTCATGCGTTTCGTTTTTGAACAGCACTTTCGGCGCGCTGACCTTGAAGACGCCGTCCGGGCATTTGGCTTCGAAGTAGCCGACCTTCTTGCCCTTGTAGGTGTAGGTCTTTCCGAGCTTGAAGTTGAAGTCGAGCACGGAGCCGCTGCCGCCGACGATCTGCGGGATTTTCGCGACCGATTTGAGTCCGCTGCCGCTGCGCTTGATCGTGACCGTGGTGACGATCGCGGCCGGGACCGGCACGGTGATGTAGGTGTGGATCAGCAGCGTCACCTTGCCGCCCTTTTCGCCGCCGTTGAAGACGAGCAGCGGGCTCGGGACCTTGATCGGGGCCTGTTCGGGGAAGGCGATCTCGGCATCGGCCTTGCCTTCGCCGAGGATCGTGTTGCCGCAGGCTTTCTTCGCAGCCGCGGTCGAGGTCGCCTGGAGCTGGCTGGCTTTGCAGACCGGGTAGCCCTTGACGTTGATTTTCACGTCCTTGTCGATGTTGACCTGCGCTTCGCGGAAGGCCGACGGATGTTTTCCGTCGGTGGTCTTCACATTGCCGAAGATCGTCGTCGTAACCGGCGTGTAGGTGTTCTTCGGCAGCGCTTTCGGCGACGTGGTGCCCCCGAAGGTCACCACCAGGTTGCCCGCGTGCAGCGTGATCGACGTCGCATAGGCCACTCCCGCGACCCCGAGGGCCAACACGGCGCTCAGTCCGAGCACCAGCAGCAGTTTTTTACGCATATCGGTTTCTCTCTCCTTTTGTCGGCCTGCCCTTGAGAGCCCCGGCCATGTAGAGGCTTATCCCTCCGCCGGCAGAAATTACCAGTCCTGGGCAACTAGGTAACCCGGGGATTCCCGCAAAGGAGCGGCTCAAACCGCCTTTTCGCTAGTCCCCGAGCATCGAGAGCCGCGTCCGCTCCCGCTCGGCCGCGGCGCCGTCGGGGCCGAGGAAGGGCAGGGTGATCCAGAACATCAGGTCGGGCAGGCGGCTGGGCAGGCGGGCCGAGGCGCCGTGCAGGATCTCGCTGTAGAGCAGCTCGTTGACGCCGCCGGCGAGCGAGAGCGAGGTGATGCCCGGCAGCTCGACCGATGTCTCGGCGCGGCCGGCGTCGAGGAAGCCGGTGAACTGGCGCAGCGCCGCGTCGCGGCGGGCGAGCGCCTTGGGGCCGGCGGCGAGCACCTCGACGATCGCGAAGCGGCCCTCGTCCGGGTGCTCGGCAAGGTGCTTCAGCAGCTCGCCGAGGCCGGCGGCGACCCGCTCCGCCCACGGCGCCCCCGGCTTCGACTCGAAGCCCTTCGCGGTGTCGCCGAGCAGGTTGCCGAGCAGCACGTCGTAGGCGGAGAGGAAGCAGTCCTCCTTGCTCGCGAACAGCTCATAGAACGTCTTTCTCGACACCCCGGCGACGCCGATCACGTCAACCACGCGCGTCTCGGGGTAGCCGCGCTCGGCGACGACCTCGATCATCGCCTGCAGGATCCGCCGCCGCTGGGACTCCGTCACCGCCTCCCGCGGTAGCCCGTGACGGCCCCTTGGCAGCCGCTCGCCAGCCTTCGCTGTGCGTCTACCCGAAGCCACACCGAGACTTTAGAGCACGTTTCGTTTCTCGCCTATCCAGATCACCTGGTCGCGCCCGGGGCCGACCCCGACGAGCCGGATCGGGACCCCGGCGAAGTCGGCGATGAACTCGAGATAGGCGCGTGCCTGCGGAGGCAGGTCGGCCTCGCTGCGGCAGGCGGTCAGGTCGGCGTCGAACCCGGGCAGCTCCTCGTACAGCGGCTCGGCCGAGTGGAGGATCGACTGGTGGTAGGGGAACTGGTCGAAGATCGCGCCCTCGCGCGAGCGGTAGCGGACCGCCACCCGCAGCGGGTCGATCCCGCTCAGCACGTCGAGCTTGGTGATCGTCAGGGCGCTCATCCGGTTCAACCGCACCGCGTATCGCAGCGCCACCAGGTCCATCCAACCGCAGCGGCGCTCGCGGCCGGTGGTGGTGCCGTACTCGTGGCCGCGCTCGAGCATGTGGCGACCGACCTCGTCTTCGAGCTCGGTCGGGAAGGGGCCGGCGCCGACCCGGGTCGCGTAGGCCTTGGCGACGCCCCAGACCGCGTCGATGTCTGTCGGCCCGACCCCGGCGCCGACGCAGGCCGCGCCGGCGATCGGGTTGGAGGAGGTGACGAAGGGATAGGTGCCGTGGTCGAGGTCGAGCAGGGTCGCCTGCGCCCCCTCGAAGAGGACCGTGTCGCCGCCGTCGAGGGTCTCCCAGCAGAGCCGCGCGGTGTCGGCGATGTGGGGCTCGAGCCGGTGTCCGTAGGCGGTGAACTCCTCGGTCATCGTGTGCAGGTCGAGGCGGGGGTCGGGCGCGTCGGCGACCGTCTGATCGGCCCCCTCGCGCCCCCCCTCGCCGGCCTCCTTGCGTAGCTTGCGCCGCTGCACCGAGAGTTCGCGCAGCGCCTGCTGCTTGGGCTCCAGCGCCGCCATGATCTTCTTGCGGAGGATCTTCTCGTCGAGCAGGTCCTGGACGCGGATGCCGAGCCGCAGCGCCTTGTCGGCGTAGCAGGGGCCGATGCCGCGCCGCGTGGTGCCGATCGAGAGCTTGCCCAGCTTCACCTCGCCGGCCGTGTCGAGCAGCACGTGGTAGGGCATGATCAGGTGCGCGTTGGCGGAGATGCGCAGGTTGCCGACGTCGATCCCGCGGCGCTTCAGCCCGTCGATCTCGCCGAGCAGGATGCGCGGGTCGAGCACCACGCCGTTGCCGATCATGCAGACCTTGTCCGCGTAGAGGATGCCGGAGGGGATCAGGTGGAACTTGAACTCCTCGCCGTCGCGGACGATCGTGTGGCCGGCGTTGTTGCCGCCCTGGAAGCGGACGATCGCGTCAGCGTCCTCGGCGAGCAGGTCGACGACCTTGCCCTTGCCCTCGTCGCCCCACTGGGCGCCGACTATCACCACGCCTGGCATAACGCCGGGATTGTGACTGTTAAGCGACTTTGCCGTAGCGGCGGTCGTCGCCGAACAGCGGGATCTCGTCGCAGACCTGGGTCAGTCGCGAGATCGTCCTGCTGCCGATCTGCTCCTCCAGCTTCTCGTGCGAGAGGTTGGTCGTGACCAGCACCGATCGCTGCGCCTCGTAGCGCTCGTTGATCAGCGCGTAGAGCTGCTCCAGCACCCAGTCGGAGCGCTTCTCGGCGCCGAGGTCGTCGATGTGGAGGAGGTCAACCGCGGTCAACCGCTCGAAGAACGCCAGGTACGAGTCCCCACCGGGCTCGGACTCGAAGGTGCGGCGGATCCGCGCCAGCAGCTTCGGCAGCGAGTAGATCGCGACCGAGTGGCCCGCCTCCAGAGCCGCCTTGGAGACCAGCATCGCGAGCGTCGTCTTGCCGGTTCCGGTGTCGCCGAACAGCCACAGGCCGCGGCCGGCGCCGAGGCGCTCGTCGAGCTCGTCGATGTAGGCGCGCACTTCGGTCACGGCTCCCCGCGTCGTCATCTCGCGGGCCATGTCGCTGACCGGGGGGCGGTCAAAGGAGACGCCGCGGTAGCGCGGCGGGATCGCCGAGGCGACGCCGCGCACGCGGCCGCGCTTGAGCCGCCGCTCGCGACACTCGCAGGGCCGCGCCGCGTCCTCCGGGCCGAGGATCCAGCCGGAGCCGTCGCAGACGCCGAGCGGGCAGGTCTGCTCGGCGAAGGGTTCGCTGCGCGGGATCGCCGGCATCAGAACTCAGGCCCCGCGCCCGCCGCTTCCTCCAGCGGCGGCCCTTCGCCCGCCGGCTGCTCGACCGGGCGCTCGTGGCCGCTGTGATCGGCGAATTTGGGGAAGCGGTCGAGGAAGACCAGTTTCGGCGAGCCGATCGGCCCGTTGCGGTGCTTGGCGATGATCACGTCCGCCAGCCCGTCCGGCTCGTCTTCGGGGTCGCGGTAGTAGTCCTCGCGGTAGAGGAAGGCGACCACGTCGGCGTCCTGCTCAATCGAGTTGTGCACGACGATGTTGTCGGCGACGAAGTTGTGCAGGCCCTCGACGGTCAGGTCGAAGACCTCCTCGACGCCGTCGGGCTCGATCGAGGCGATCGGATCCCAGTACGCGTCTCCAAGGGCCAGATCGACGAGCTCCTCGGAACGAACGGCGGCTGCCACGCGCATCGCGCGCTCCCTGCCGATCCCACTCTTGTAGAGCGCGGTTCCGCAGTACCGAGTGTCGATCTCAGCCTGCATTTCCCGGCTCGTCATTCCGGCGCGCTCCATGGCGGGAACTACGACCTCCCTCCAAGCCTCCTTCGGGATCAGGTCTCGGTTCGGGTTTCGAGCACGCCCGGCGAAGTGCTTCAGAATCGCGCTTGCGTTGCGGCGCTTGTTGGCACCAATCGCGCCGACGATCTCGAGGAACCTCACCAGCTCGGCGCCCCCGCTAACCGTCACGTGGAACTGTGCCCTTCCCTTGCCGGCGTTCTCGTGTCGCGTCACGCGGCCGTTGACGCCGAGTCTCAGCAGCAGAGTCTGAACGTCGAACGCGAGGCGAGAGCTGCTCGTCGCGTAGTAGACGTTGACGGCTCGCCGTGGTCCGCCAAGCCAGACGCAGCCGTCCGTGGCCCAGAGGTGTCGCAGGAAGGTGGCGACTGCCCACGCCGGCTGTGTGAAGACGGTGTCCGGCACTCGCTTCTCGTGGGAGCGCAGCCCGAACACGCCGAGCTGATCGAGCCAGGCGGAGACCGGGTTGCGCCTTCCGTGAGTGAGGCGCTCGGCTGCGGCCAGGTAGACCTGGTACCAGCGGCGCTCTCGCTTGACCCGCGGTTCAACGGTTCTGCCAAAGACCCGGAGCGAGAGGTCTGCGACAAGGCCGGCCAGCTTGCGCTCATTGCTCGTGTACTGGATCGCGTGTCTCGGCAGTGTGCAGCCATCGCCGATCAGATGGCCCAAAAGCGCCAGTTCGTCCTCCGTCATGCCGGCGCCGGGGGTGTCGGGAAGGGTTCCGGGGAGCGCCACCGGATCGCCGATGCTCAACTCGTCCAGCCGTTGCCAGCCGGAGATCGTCAGGAACTTGTGGTTGGCGGTCGCTCGAATCGTCCGGCCGAGGCGGGTGGTGAGCCGGAAGACTTGCTTGTGCCCGGTCGAGAAAGCGCGGGTGGCCAGTGCCGGGCGCAGTCGCCAAGTCTCGGGATCCATCGCCAGCACTTCGAACGGGCCCTCTCCGACCAGCTCGCGGATCGGACGCCGGATGCCCTCATGCGGAAGATGGACCAACGAATCGCCGGTGAGGCAGCCGGACTCGCGCAGGTCCGAGAGCATCGGCTTCGGCGGGTGGCGCTGCTCGGGCGCGCGCGAGAGCTGGGAGATCGCCAGCACCGGCACCTCCAGCTCGCGGGCGAGGATCTTCAGGCCGCGGCTGATCTGGCCGACCTGCTCGACCCGGTTGGCGCGCGGGTCGTCGCTGCGCATCAGCTGCAGGTAGTCGACGATCACCAGGCCGAGGCCGCCGCGGTCCTGCTCCTGCGCGTGCAGCCGCCGCGCCTTCGCCCGCAGGTCGAGCAGGCCGAGGTCGGAGGAGTCGTCGAACCACAGCGGCGCCTCCTCGAGCTCGTTGCAGGCGCGCACCACCTTCGGCCAGTCCTTCTGCGCGACCTGTCCCTTGCGCAGCTTGTCGCCGGAGATCCGCGCCCGGCAGGCGATGAAGCGCTGCGCCAGCTCGACCTCCGACATCTCCAGCGAGAAGAAGGCGACCGGCATCTGCCGCTTCACCGCCACGTTCTCGGCGACGTTGGCGACGATCGCGCTGTTGTGGACGATCACGTCGTCGGCGACGAAGTTCCGCAGTCCGGGCACGTCGAGGTCATAGGTCTCCTCGACGCCTACATACTCGACCGAAGCTACTTCGTCCCACCAGATGTCGGAGTCGGCCAGCTCCTCGAGCGCGGGAGACTTGGTCGCGTCGGCCAGCTCGGCGAGGAGCCCACGCGAGGGGCTGCGCTTGCCGACGTGCCAGTTGTGGTTGCGTGGACGGCCGGTGACCTCGCTTACATCGGCCCAGCGTCGCTCGCCCTTGGCGAGCAGGATGTCTTCCCAGATCTCCGGCGGGATCGTGTCCGTGTTGGTCATCCGCGGCGCGGCGTCGAGGCGTTCGAGGACCCGAGCCTGCTTACTCTCCTTGCCCGGCACTCGGATCAGCTCGCAGAACCTCCGCATGCCTGCTTGCGAGGTGATCCTGACCTCCCTCGCGACCTTGTCCGTCCCCTCGTAGACCTGGCGCTTCAGCGTCCGAATCGTTGCCACGATGCCCAAACGCAAGAGCAGGTGCTGAACATCGCGGGCGAGGCGTTCGCTGATCGTCGTGTAACCGATCTGGGCAAGTCGGTCGCTGCAGTAGACGTGGCCGTCGCACGCGTACATCACGCCGAGGAAACGAGCGAGCTGCTCATCGCTTAGCCCGAAAATCGCGTCCGGGACGAACTTCTCCGCCGAACGGAGACCCATCAGGCCGTGCCTTTTCAGCATCGCTGTCACCGGGTTGGGTCCGGATCCATAGCCTGCGCTGACCGTCGCCGTGCCATGACCGCGAGCGCCGCCGGTGCCGATGCGAACGCCGAAGGCGTGGGCGGCTCTTTCGACCGTGGGAAGGACCTTCGAGTCCCTGCCGAAGCAAAAACGGGGTGTGCCCTTCCCAATGGCGCCGTCGGCGATCAACGCCCCGAGCATCACGACCTCGTGGTCTGGCAGCTCATGCGGCTCGCTTGGGCCAGGGAGCCTTCGTGGCACGGCAATACGGGCCCCTACTTCGATAGCCCCAAGTGCCTCCCAGCCGGAGCTGGTCAGGATCGGATGGTTGGACGTCGCCTGAAGCTCGCGCCCGAGCCGCGTCGTCAAGCGATAGACGCGCTTCCGGCCGTTGGCCGTCACCGCGACTGCCTTCGCCGGCTTCATCTTCAAGTCGGGGCCGAGCGACGCCACCCACACCTCCTCACCTCCCACGAAGGCCTTGTGCAGGTCGCCCACGCTCCGTCGTACGCCCGTGCGCGGGTCATAAACTAATCTTGATTTCTCAAGACACTTGCCCATCGCCGGGCGGGCAGCGACGATGATCAGGTTCCCCGGCTGGAACCCTCCCGTGATCGCGTCGATGTCGCGGAAGCCCGACGGCGTGCCGGTCAGCTCGAGCTCGCCGGTCGAGAGCTTCTCCAGCCGGTCGACCTCGTCGTGGAGGATCTCCGAGAGCAGGCGGAAGTCGCTCGCCTGCTCTTTGTGGGCGACGTCGAAGAGCAGCTTCTCGGCCCGCTCGGAGAGTTCGCGCGGCTCGCCGTCGCGCTCGTGCACCCAGCCCTGGATCTTCTGGCCGGCGCCGAGCAGCCGTCGCAGCAGCGAGTTCTGCTGGACGATCTCGGCGTAGTGCTTGGCGTTGCCGGCGGCCGGCACCTTGGCCGCCAGCTCGGAGACGTAGTGCTTGCCGCCGGCCTCCTCGATCTCGCCGCGCTGGACCAGGGCCTCGGCGACGCTCAGCTCGTCGACCGGCTTCGAGCCGGCGTAGAGGTCGTGCGCGGCGGTGAAGATCAGCGCGTGCTTCTCCAGGTAGAAGTCCTCGGCGTTCAGCTTCACCTCGTCGATCACCCGGGTCAGCGACGGCTCGGCGACCAGCATCGCGCCCAGCACCGATTCCTCGGCCTCGATGTTCTGCGGCGGGACGTGGGTGGCGGAAGCCATTCCGGTTACGTAACCACACGCGCAGGCGGTACGGACGCGGGGAAGCCGCTAGTTCCCGGGGTTTTCGGCGAGCGGGATCTGGCCCGCCTCCTCCTGGCGGCGCTCGCCGCGGCGCAGCATCCGCCGGGTGAGGATCGCGACGCTGAGGATCGCCGTCGCCCCGAGGCTGAGCTGGACGCTGAGCAGTCCCTCGCGGGTCCAGTAGACATCGCGCAGGTCGAGCAGCAGCGCCGCCTCGTCGAAGGTCAGGCCCATCCCGACTCCCAGCGGGACCGCGAGGCGGTCTTCCAGCGCCTCGCTCTCGGTCAGCAGCGCCGCAGTGCCGGCGGCGAAGCCGAGCACGATGCCCGGCACGAAGTGGTGGATGTGGCGGCCGCCGACGCTGACCTCGCGGAACGGCCACCACTGGTCGCGGATCCCCCAGGTCGAGATCCTGACCAGCGCGAAGGCGCCGAGGAAGCCCGACAGCAGGTTGAAGAGAACCACCTCGCTGCGCGGCGTCGCCGCGTAGCCGCTGACCGCCACTCCGACCGTGTCGATCGCCGCCGCCTCGACCAACCCCTCGCCGGCGCGGTGCTCGCGGGCGCGGCGCCGCAGCATGCGGGCGAACTGGCCCGCGAGGACGGTGCCGGCGCCGCCGAGGGCAACCGCGGCCAGCCCCACGGTCGCCCGCTCGGAGCGGGCCCAGCCGAACCGCGTCCTCGCCCTGGCGCGGCGAGTAAGGCGGGTCGGAAGAGGTCGCAGCGGCTTAGCTCTCCTCGGCGACGATCGTCTTCACGGTGGCGACGGTGCCGTCGCTGAGCTCGATCTCCACCATGTGCGTGCCGATCTCGCGGATCGGCTGCTCGAGGCGGACTTTGCGGCGGTCGATCCGCAGGTCGCGCGCCTCGCGAATCGCGTCGACGATCTCCTTCGCGCCGACCGAGCCGAAGAGGTGACCGCCGTCGTCGGCGCGCTGCTGGATCGTGAGGACGGTTTTCGAGAGCAGCGTCGCCGCCTGCTCTTCGCGCTCGGCCCGCTTGCGCTCGGCCACCTGCGCCGCCGCCTGCCGCCGCTGCGCCTCCTCCAGCGCGCCGGGCGTGGCGGGGGCCGCCAGCTTGCGGGGGATCAGGTAATTCCGCAGGTATCCCGGAGCGACGTCAACCGGTTCGCCGCGCTGCCCGAGGGTCTCGACGTCCTCGAGCAGGATCGCCTGTGCCATCAACGCTCTCCGACGTAGGGCAGCAGAGCGATCTCGCGCGCCCGTTTCACCGCCACCGAGAGCTGCCGCTGATGCTTGCGCGAGAGGCCGGTGACGCGCCTGCCACGGGTCTTCCCCTTGTCGGAGAGGAAGCGCCGCAGCAGGTTGAGGTCCTTGTAGTCGACCGCCTCGGAGTTGATCCGGGTGTATTTGCGCGGACGCGCCCGGTCGGCGCCGCGGCGCCCGCGCCGCGGCGGTCCCGAATCGTTCTCTCTGGGTCTTGCCATCGCGCGGGGATGCTACCGAGTTGCGCCCAGCCGCCGCATAGCGGCGGCTGGGCGCAACTCCTCAAAAGGGAATGTCGTCGTCGGCTCCGCCGCCGGCCGCGGCTGCGGCGCCTGCCGGGGCGCCCTCGAAGTCGGAGGTGTCGGCGGCCGTGTCGCTGCTCGGGCTGAAGCCGCCGTTGCCGTTGCCGCCGCCGCCGTCACGCGAGCCGAGGAACTGGACCGAGTTGGCGATGATTTCGACGCTCTGCCGTTTGCCGCCCTCTTTGTCCTCCCACTCGCGCCAGTCGAGCCGCCCTTCGACCGCCACCGGGCGACCCTTCGAGAGGTAGTTGGCGCAGTTCTCGCCCTGCGCGCCCCAGACGGTGACGTCGAAGTAGTTGGGCTTGTCGACCCAGTTGCCGCTCTGGTCTTTGCGCCGGCTGTTGACCGCCACCCGCAGCTTGCAGACGGAGGTGCCGCCCGGCGTGCTGCGCAGCTCCGGATCGCGCGTCAGGTTCCCGGTGATGACCACCACGTTGATGTTCGAAGCCGCCACGGCTCTCACTCCTCCAGATCGTTTGTCGAGGTATCAGTCTAAGAGCGCAGGCGGCGAGACTCTCCCCCCCGAAGGCGGAATCTGCGCGAAAAGACGGCTACTCGCCGGCTGGGGCGGGCTCGTCCTCGCCGCTCTCGGCGGGCGGCTCGGGAACCTCGGGCGCCGGCTCCGCGGGAGGCTCGGCTACGGCCGCGGGGGCGGCCGGCTCAGCCGACGCAGGCTCGGCGGCGGCAGGTGGCTCGGGCTCGACAGCCGCCTCGGCCGGTGGAGCGGCGGCGGGCCGCTCGCGCGAGGCGGCGGGGCCGGGCGCGCTGGTCGCCGGCGGCACCACCACCGGCGCGTCGGCGTCGACTTTGAAGATCCGGAAGCGGAGCACGCCCTCGGCGATCCGCAGGTTGTGGTTGAGCTGCTCGAGCAGCTCGGTCGGCGCCTCGAAGCGGTACCAGCGGTAGTCGGCCTCGTTGCGCTGGGCGATCTCGTAGGCCAGCTTGCGCAGGCCCCAGTTGTTCTCGTGCTTCAGTGTCCCGCCGGCCTCGATCTGCGATTTCGCCTCCTCGGCGACCGCGTCCCGGCCAGGGGCGTCCCGCCCGGGGTCGAGCATCAGGACCAACTCGTATTCGCGCTGCGCGGCCAAAACGGCGAGGGACTATAGCGGTGCTGCGTCGTTCACCTCGGGCGGGTTGGGGCGTCGGGTGACCCTTCCGGCTCAACTTTTTGGCGGGCGACGGGCCGTCTCTCGTCGACTGCCTCGGGCCAAAAAGTACATGCCGCCGGAAGGGTCACCCGACGCCCTTTCCAGACTCGAGAGGAGGATCGCTAACGGGGCGCAAACTCTTCGGAGCCGTCGGTAGTAGGCGGCGTAGGCGCTGGTGAAGGAGCTTCCGGCGGGGGCGGGGGTTCCGGCGTCGGGGAGGGAGCTTCGGGCGCTGGTGGAGCTTCCGGAGGAGGCGCAGGTGGGGGGATAGCGACAGCCCTTCGCCGATGACGCTTCGGCTTCGGTTGGGAATGCGTGAGCTTCTTGACCCTTTTGTGGCCCCGCGGCTTCGGGGTCCGTGGTGGCGACGGAGAAACACGCAGCTTTGGAAGCCCGACATCGGCCGGCACCGGCGGTGGCTCGGGAGGCTTGAGCAAGCCGGGGAGAAGCTGCAACGCCAGCAGCCCACCCAGAACGACCGCAGCTCCTTTCCAAGCTGCCTTCCAACGAACGCGCAGTCCCATACAGCTTCAAGCTGCCAGCGCGAGAAATTCGCCCCCTCTACGCCACCGCTTCGCGCAACTCCGCGATGTCCTTCAACTGGTCGTCGACCCAATCCCCCGGATTGCGAGCGAAGATGATCTCTTTCAGGTGCTGCGCCCGCACCCGCCGCTCCTCGGGGTCCATCGTCAGCGCCCGGTAGATCGCGTCGGACTGCTCCTGGATGTCGAACGGGTTGACCGAGAGGACGCAGTCGGCCAGCTCCTCGTGCGAGCCGGTGTTCTCGGAGAGCATCAGCACGCCGTCGCGGGTGTTGACCGCCGGCGCCTCCTTGGCGACCAGGTTCATCCCGTCGAAGATCGAGTTGACCATCAGGAGGTCGAAGTGCTTGTAGCGGGCGACCGCCTCGGGGAAGTTCTCGTAGATCTTCAGGTCGATCGGCATCCAGTCGGTGGTGCCGTGCTTGTGGTTGACGACCGCGACCAAGGCCTCGATCCGCTCCAGGTACTCGGCGTACTCCGGAACGTCCTGGCGCGAAGGCTGCAGGTGGGCGATGAAGGTGACCTTCTCGCGGAACTCCGGGTGCTGCTCGAGGAAGACGTCGAAGGCGGTGAAGCCGCGCAGCACGTTCTTCGAGAGGTCGGCGCGGTCAACGCGGAGGATCAGGTGCTCGCGCCGGCGCCGCTGCACCTCGCGCTCGTACTCGGCCACCTCGGCGGTTTCGGCGACCCGCCGCAGCCGTTCGGCGTCGATCGAGAGCGGGTAGGCGCGGGCCCTGGTCTCGCCGCCGGCGTGGCGGACGACGACCTCCTCGTAGTCAACGTCGGCCTCCAGCAGTTCGTCGCAGCAGCGGAGGAAGTTCATGCAGTGGGCGTGGGTATGGAAGCCGATGATGTCGTTGGCGAGCATGCCGCGGAAGATCGCCTCGCGGATCCGTCCCGGCAGCACCCGCCAGCCGTCCGGCTGCGCCCAGGGGATGTGGACGAAGTGGTGCAGGAAGGCGTCGGGCCGCTGGGCGCGGATCATCCCGGGAGCGGTGTAGAGGTGGTAGTCGTGCAGCATCACCAGCGGCCGCTCGCGGTCCTCGATCTGTCCCAGCACGGCGCGGGCGATGTCGCGGTTGACGGCCTGGTAGCCGTAGTCCCAAGCGTCGAGCTCCTCCTGGCGGATGTCGGGCGCGTTGGAGAGGTCCCAGAGGTAGTGCTGGACGAACCAGAGGATCGGGTTGGCGATCACGTTGTAGAAGCGGTCGTAGGCTTCGGCGTCGCTCTCGACCAGCAGCACCCGGTACTCGATCCCGTCGATCGAGAGCTCGACCGGGCCGCCCTCCTGCTCGGAGACGGCGACGTCCTCGTCGGTCATCGCCGAGGCGATCCAGAGCGCCTCGCGGTGGGAGACCAGCCCCGACAGCGCCGTGACCAGACCGCCGCCGCCGCGCCGCACGGTCCGCTCCCCGGCCGCGTCGCGCTCGAACTGCGCGGGACCGCGGTTGGAGACGATGATCAGCGGATCGGCGTCGGGCATCGCCTCAGCCTACCCCGGCCGTTCGCCGGCTATGTGTCGAGCTCGGTGAACAGCTGCAGCCAGTCGCGCAGCAGGCGCGGCGAGAGGAACTCGCGCCGGGCGTGTTCCTTGCCGCTGCGGCCGAGCCGCTTGCCCAGCTCGGGGTCGGTGAGGATCTCCAGGCAGCGCTCGGCGCACTGCTGTGGCGAGTCGACGAGGAAGCCGCTGACCCCGTCCTCGATCTGCAGCGGGATGCCGCCGACGTTGCCGGCGACCGTCGGCCGCCCCTTCCAGAGCGCCTCGGTGACGGTCAGCCCGAAGCCCTCGCGGATCGA
This sequence comes from uncultured Solirubrobacterales bacterium, assembly GCA_963702955.1. Lineage (GTDB taxonomy): Bacteria > Actinomycetota > Thermoleophilia > Solirubrobacterales > 70-9 > VRUE01. The sequence goes on from OY969774.1 coordinate 1,986,434, forward strand.
CTTCTGCAGGCAGACGTCGGACTGTGACTGGAAGGCGTTGACCTCGATCGCGCCGACGTTGTTGAGGTTGTTGAGGATCTTGATGTCGGGGTCGCCGTCGGCGTATTCGACCGTCTGCTGGAAGAACTCCCAGCCCTCCGGGTCGTCGCTCGCCATCGAGCCGACCAGCGCCAGCTGCACCTCCGGCACCCGCTCGGTCACCGCCCGGTAGGCGTCGATCACGCCGATCGGGTCCTTCCAGGGGTCGAAGCGCGAGACCTGGGTGATCAGCGGCCGGTCGACGTCGATCCCGAACTGGTGGCAGACGAAGGAGGCGTCGTCGGGCGAGAACGCCATGTTCTTCGGCGAGAGCGGATCGATCGCCGGCGGGATGATGTTGACGCCGTTGTGCCCGTCGATCCCCGCCGGCACGTAGGCCGGCATGTGCCAGACGGTCGCGTCGTATTCCTCGATCAGCGGTTGCAGGCGGGCGATCGGCGCCGGGTTCGGCTCGGAGAGGTCGATGTGGCAGCGCCAGATCCAGTTGCGGCTCTTCTCCGGGGCGCCGCGGTGGAGGCCGACCGGCTGCGGGTCGTGGACGACGATCGTGTCCCAGCCGCCGTGCAGGTCCTCGGCGTTGAGCGCGTTGATCTCGTCGAACAGCGCCCACTGCTCGTCGGTCAGCGTCTGCTCGGAGCCCTGCAGCGAGTTGTGCAGCAGCTTGGTCGCGTTGTAGAACTCTTCTTTGCCGTAGATGACGTGCCAGTGGGCGTCGAGCCCGACGTCGCGCATCAGCGGCACGATCGTGTAGAGGATCTCCGAGACGCCGCCGCCGAACGCGGTCGCGCTGACGTGCAGAACCCGCTGCCCCTTCAGCGGCTCGGCCAGCTCGCGGATCCGCTCGGCCAGCTCCTTGCCGGCGATGTGGGTGTAGTCGGAGAGGGACTTCTGGCCGAGGGTGACTTCTTGAAGCACCGGCGGATTTCTACAGGCTGGCGCGGCTGGCCGGCGGCCCGGCCCCGCTCAACCGCTCGATCCCGGCTCGGGTCGCTTGCCGAGCGTGACCTTGACGGTGTCCTTGCTGTTGTCGGCATGGAGGACTTCGAGCGTCACTTCGTGGCCGGGCGGGAAGTCGGCGATGTAGCGGGCGAGGTCGTCGGGGCGGACGACCTTGCGGCCGTCCACAGCGAGAATCGTGTCGCCGCCCACTTGGTAGGGAACCCCCTGGAAGTAGAGCTTTTCGTCGCCGCCCTCGAGGCCCGCTTCATCGGCCGGGCCGCCCGGCACGACTTCGGCGATCAGGCCGCCGAATTCGGCGTCGAGGCCGAGCTTTTCGGCAAGCTGCGGGTAGAGCGCCTGGCTGGAGACGCCGATGTAGGCGTACTCGGCTTCGCCCTTCTTCTCCAGCTGGGCGAGCGAGCGCTTCACCGCCGAGATCGGGACGGCGAACCCGACCCCGTCGTTGGCGCCGGAGTTGGTCTCGATCTGCTGGTTGATGCCGATCACCCGGGCGCCGGCGTCGAGCAGCGGCCCCCCCGAGTTGCCGGGGTTGATCGAGGTGTCGGTCTGGATCGCGCCGTCGATCTGGAACTGGGTGAGCGAGCTGACCGAGCGGTCGATCGCCGAGACGACGCCGACCGAGAGCGACTCTTCCTCGCCGAACGGGTTTCCGATCGCCGCCACCGGCTGGCCGACCACCAGTTCGCCGTCGTCGCCGAGCTTCAGCGGGTGCAGTTCGAAGCCGGGCGAGGGAACTTCCAGCAGGGCGACGTCGGCGAAGGGGTCGAAGCCGAGGATCTTGGCTCGCAGGACGTTGCGGTTGGGGAACTCGACGTAGACCGCCTTCGCCTCCTTGCGATTGCCGCCTTCGCCGTCGGTGACGACATGGGCGTTGGTGACGATGTGACCGGCGGTGTCGAGCACGAAGCCGGAGCCTTCGGCGCCGCCGCTGTCGAAGATCGAGCGGATCGTGACCACCCCGGGGGAGGCTTCGCGGTAGACCCTGGGCGCGTCGAAGCCGCTTTCGGCGGTCTGGACGGCCACCTGCGTGGTCGTCTTGGTCGCTTCCGCGGTGGCGGACGTGGAAGAGCTGCCGCCGCTGCCGCCGCAGCCGGCGAGCAGGGCGGCGAGCAGCGCCGCCGGCAGCAGCCGGGCGGTGGCTCGGCGGCTCACGCAGTTGCCTTCGCGGGACTCGCCTCGACCTCGAGCGCACCCTGCGGGACGGGCGGCAGGTCGAGCGTGAAGGCGGTGAAGCGGCGGCTCGAGGAGATCGCGATACGGCCGTCCATCCGCTGCGCCAGCTCGCTGGCGATCGCCAGGCCGAGGCCCGAACCGCCGGAGGAGTCGGCCGTGTAGAAGCGCTCGAAGACGCGCCCCTGGGCGCGCTGGGAGACGCCCGGGCCATCGTCGGAGACGGTCAGCTGGGCGCGGTTGTTGACGGCGTAGGTGGTCATGGTGACGCTGGTGCCCTTCGGGTTGTGCGTGAGGGCGTTGTCGAGCAGGATACGGATGACCTGGCGCACCCGATCCGGGTCGGCGACGGCCCGCACCGGCCGCTCCGGTGCGCGCAGTTCGAGCCGGAAGTCGAACTGGTCGGCGCGCGGGCCGAACTCGCGGGCGACGTCGCGGGCGAGGCCGCTGAGGTCGACTGGGCGCGGGCGCAGCTCGATCCCGCCGGCGTCGAGCTGGGAGAGGTTGAGCAGGTCGGAGGTGAGCTTGGTCAGGCGCTCGATCTGTTCGCGCATGGTGCGCACGAACTCCGCCCGCTCCTCCGGGTTGGGGTCCTCCTCTTCGAGCAGCTCGACGAAGCCGCCGAGACTGAAGATCGGCGTGCGCAGCTCGTGCGAGGCGTTGGCGATGAACTGCTTGCGGGCGTTGTCGAGCTCGGCGAGGCGCCGCTGCATCTCGTTGAAGGTGCGGGCGAGCTGGCCGAGCTGGCCCGAATGGTCGACCGGGATGCGGGTGGCGAAGTCGCCGTCGGCGACCTTGCGGGCGGCATCCTCGATCCGCCGCACCCGGGCGGCGACGAGCCGGGCGAAGTAGACGCCGATCGCCAGCGAGAGCAGTATCGCGACCAGGCTGCCGAAGGCGATCGAGGCGGCCGCCTCCCGGTGACCGGCGATCACCACCACCCAGACGTAGATGATGACCGCGGTCCCCGCCCCGATCGCCAGCGAGACCGTGGTGATCATGCTGCCGAGCGGGTTGAGGCGGGGTCTCCTCATTCCCGGAAGCGGTAGCCGACGCCACGCACGGTGAAGAGGAACTCCGGTTGCTTCGGGTTGCCCTCCAGCTTCTCGCGCAGGTGGCGGATGTGGACGTCGACGGTGCGCGGGTCGCGGTAGTTGGAGTCGCCCCAGACGTGCTCGAGCAGGGTCTCGCGGCTCAGCACCCGGCCGGGCGAGCGGGCGAGCGAGCTGAGGATCTCGAACTCGACGTAGGTGACGCCGACCTCCTCGCCCTGCAGCGTCACCAGCCGCCGCCCCGGGTCGATGCTCAGGCCGCCGATCTCGAGCGGCTCGTCCTCGACCGTCTCGATCGCCATCCGCGAACGCCGCAGCGTCGCCTTGACCCGGCTGCGGAACTCGCGCATCGAGAACGGCTTGGTGATGTAGTCGTCGGCGCCGACTTCGAGGCCGGCGACCTTGTCGGTCTCGCTGTCCTTCGCGGTCAGCATGATGATCGGCACCTGGCTGTTGCGGCGCAGCTGCCGGCAGACTTCGACGCCGTCGAGCTTCGGCAGCATCACGTCGAGAATCACCAGGTCGAAGCGAGACTCGCCGAAGCGCTGCAGCGCTTCGCGCCCGTCCAGCGCCGAGGTGACGTGGTAGCCGTCCTTGCGCAGGGGGTAGCTGAGCAGGGTCTGTATCGACTGCTCGTCGTCGACTAGCAGGATCCGTGTAGACCCGGTCGGCATTGGTAAAGCGTATCCCCGCGCGGGGATTTTGCCCGCCGGCACGTGCGTGGACGTATGTGCGAGTACCAAGAACTAAGGTTCCAGAACGGGTCGCCGATAGTAGGCAAGATGGAGCGGCGAGAGCTGAAAGCACTGATCGAATCGGGTGGCTACCGACTCCAGCCGGAGCAGGTGGCGCAGGCGATGCTGCGCCACCGAGGGGTCCGCGAGCTGCTGGTCGGGACTCCGATGCTCAGCGAAGCTGGTCGAATCCATCGGGCGCCAGCGTCCCGTCGTCAGGCAGCCTGATCTCGACGCCTTCGCCGGCGGTCGCGGCACCGATTCTGGTCAGCCCCGGCCCGCCGCTCGCCGGCGCTGCAGCGGCGTCCTCGAAACGCTTGGCGGGCAACACCACCAGCAGCTCGTAGTCTTCGCCGCCGGAGACCGCGAGCTGCAGCGGGTCGTGGCCGGCAGCTGCGGCAACCTCGGCTAGTCCGGGCGCGAGCGGTAGCGAGCCGGCGTCGATCTCCAGCTTCACTCCGCTCGCCGCGGCGAGATGGCCGGCGTCGCCGCCGAGGCCGTCGCTGAGGTCGATCATCGCCGTCGCTCCGGTGGCGGCCAGCGCCCGCCCGGCGTCGAGTCGCGCCACCGGCTCCAGCTGGCGCGCGATCAGCGCCGCGCGGTCGACTTTTGAGTCGCTACGCGGTTCGAAAGTCAACCGCAGCCCCTCCAGCAGCAGCATTCCCGCTGCCGCGCCGCCCAGCTCGCCGGTCACCGCCAGCACGTCTCCGGGACGGGCGCCGCCCCGGGTCACCAGGTTCTCGGCGGCCGGCGCGTGACCGACCACGGTCGTCGCCAGGGTCAGCGTCGGCGCCCGGGTCACGTCGCCGCCGGCCAGCGTCGTGCCGGTCTGCGCGGCGACGGTCGCCATCCCGTCGAGCAACTCCAGGCACCCGGCCTCGCCGAGGTCGGTGGGGACGCCGAGGACGACGTAGGCCTCGCCCGGCTCCGCGCCCATCGCCGCCAGGTCGGAGAGTGCGACCGCGAGCGCCTTGGCGCCGATCTGCGCCAGGGTTGACGTCTCGCGGCGGAAATGAACGCCGTCGACGAGCGCGTCGACCGAGGTCGCGGTGACCCCGCCGGGCGTGACGATCGCCGCGTCGTCGCCGCTGCCCAGGCGGATTTGCGGACCGGGCGGCGGCAGCCGTTCCCTTATCCGTGCCAGCAGCTCGAACTCGCCCATAACGCCATTGTCGCGCTGCGGCGCCGGTCGGCGGCCCCTCGCGTCACTAAGGTGCGAGCGCGTGGGCGAAGGGAAGCCACTTCTGCACCGGATCGGCGAAGCGGCCGCCCGCTTCGGCACCCAGCCGCCGAAGAGCAAGCGGGTCCGGTTGGCGATCCAGCTCGGGATCGCGATCGTCGTCTTCGGCTTCCTCGTCCTCACCGTGGTCAACCAGTGGTCGGAGATCCAGTCCAAGGGCGTCCACTTCCATGTCCTCTGGCTGATCCCGGCCTTCGTCGTCCTGCCGATCTTCTACGCGCTCAGCGCGCTGGGCTGGGACCTGATCCTGCGCTTCCTCGGCTACCGGATCGGGCTGGGGCGGGCGCAGGTCGCCTGGGGCCAGCCGTTGCTCGCTCGCTATGTGCCCGGCAGCGTCCTCTACGTGCTGGGGCGCGTGCTGCTCTCCGAGCGGGCCGGCGTGCCGCGGCGGATCACGATCGCCAGCATCGTCTACGAGCAGGCGATCTCGGCGATCTCCGCGGTCGGCGTCGCCGCCTACTTCTTCATCAACCACCCCGACCTGCAGGGCCAGCCACTGCGCTGGGCGGTCCTGCTGCTGGTTCCGCTGGGTATCGCGATCCTGCACCCGCGCGTGTTCGGGCCGCTTGCCGACCGCGTCCTGCGCGCCTTCGGCCGCGAGTCGCTGCCGGTGGTCGTCTCGCTGACCGGGGTGATCGTCCTGCTGCTCTTCTACGCCTGCAACTGGGCGGTGGTCGCGGTCGGCATCTACTGCGTCGCCCGCTCGGTCACCGAAATTCCCCTCAGCGACATCCCGGCGGTCGGTTCGGCGCAGGCGGTCGGCTACGTCGCCGCGCTGATCACGCTCGTCTTTCCGGCCGGCCTCGGCATCCGCGACGCCGCCTTCGCCTGGGCGGTGAAGGGCTCGGTGCCCGGCAAGAGCTTCGCGGTCGGCTCGTTGATCGCGATCGCGGTGCGCGGGGTGCTGACGATCGTCGAGCTGATCTATGTGGGGATCGTGACTGCTATGGGGCGGCGCGAGGGGTGGTCGATCCCGACCGGGGTGCTGCATCCTTCGGCCGAGGAGCGGGAGGGCGAGACGGGGGAGCACGAGACGGTGATCCACACGCCGGAGATTCTGTAGCGCTCGGCGGGATCGGTCTCGGGACGATGCGCCGGGTGGAGGGAGGCGCCGGTGGGGTCTCCGCCGGTTGCTGGGTTTTTCGCCGGGCGCGCCGCCGCTCTCGCTGAGTGGGCTGGGCGAAAAACATGACGCCGCGTCCTCTGGAGACCCCACCACCACCTCCCGCTCGGCGCATCTGGCTAACTCGCTGACCGCGTTCGAGCTTTGTGTCGGTATGCGACTCAAACCTCGAACGCAAGTCAGAGGGGAACGCGGGCGAAGAGCTGAAAGGCCGTCAGGCCTAGTAGGAGGAGCCGCAAGGGACGGTCGCGGGAGAGGGCTGCAAGAGGGAGGGCCCAGAGGAGGTACCAGGGTAGGAGCCAGGCCGTTGCGAGTAGGAGGCCGAAGGATGCCCAGGCCGCCATGCGGAGCCAGTCGGCGCCTTGCCAGGTGCGGACCAGGAGGTAGCCGAAGAGGGCTGCGAAGAGGATCAGGGCGGCGGCGCGGACCGGGGTCTCGCCCAGGCCGGTGAGGCGGGCGAAGGTGGTCGGGATGCTCATGTGGGTCGTCTTGCCCTGGTGGTCGCCGATCAGTTCGACCGCGTGCAGCCAGTGCCAGCCGAAGGCGGCGAACGCAGCGCCGCCGATCGCCGCCGCGGCGAGTGCGGCGCCGGCGAGCCCCGTGAGGGAGTACGTGGCGCCGGCGATCCGTCGCGGGGCGCGATTCGCCTCGAGTGGAGTTTTTGCCCCCTTATGCGGTGGCAAAAGCTCCACTCGTGCGGAGGCGACAAGCGCGAATGGGGCGGCGAGGGCGGCCGGGGGCTTGAGGGCGAAGGCGGCTACGAAGGCCGCGCCTCCGGTGGCCTCTCGGGCCGAGAGCACGGCGGCGATCCCCGCCGTCGCGACCAGCGTCGCCAGCGCGTCGTTGTGACCGCCGCCGACGACCTGGAGGAGGACCACCGGGTTGAGAGCGACGAAGGCGGCGGCGGCTAGCGGGCTGACACCGCGGGCGGGGGCGAGGCGGGCTACGAGCGCGGCGATCGCCAGGACCGAAGCGCCGGCGACCAACTTCAGCGCGACGACCGCCGCCCAGACCGGCAGCCAGGCGAGCGGGAAGGTGGCGAGCGTGAACAGCGGACCGTAGGCGCTGACCACGTGGGTCCAGGTGACGTGCGCGTAGGCGGGATCCGCCGGGAAGGCATCCGGCCTGAAGACATAGGGGTTCAGCCCGTGCAGGACGCCGAGCCGGGCGTAGTCGACGTAGCTGTATATGTCGTGCGAGAAGAGCGGCGGGACGGCGGCGAAAGCGGCGACCAGGAGGACTATCGCGGCCCAGGCGCGGCGCCGGTCAGTCACCGTTGTTGCCGACGGACGCTTCCGGGGGCGGCCTGTACGGCGGCACGTGGGTCGGTTCCTGGCCGACGCCTGGCGCGTAGGCGTTCGGGTTGTAGCCGCCGGTCGCTTCGCGTCCCAGCCGTTCGGCTTCGCTTTCTTCTCCGCTCGTCCCCGAGCCGGAGGAGGAGCCGCCGCCGCTCGGTCCCGAGGACGTGAAGTGGCCGTAGAACGGCGCCCAGCTGACCTGCGTCTTCGGTTCGGTGAATTCCTCGCAGGGGACTCCCGCGCCGGAGTACAGCGAGTGCCAGATTTCGGCCGGGAAGGTGCCGCCGTAGACGGTGATCCCGTGGACGTCGGTCATTTCGATCGCGTTCGACTGCGGGTAGCCGACCCAGACCACAGTGGCCAGGTTCGGCTGGATGCCGGCGAACCAGGCGTCGGTGAAGTTGTCGGTAGTGCCGGTCTTGCCGCCCTGTCCCGGGCAGCCGGTGTAGGCAGCGGTGCCGGTCCCTTCGACGATGTTGTCGTGCAGCAGGCGCCACACCTGGTAGGCAACCGCCTTCGAGATCGCCCGCCGCGGTTCGGGCCTTTCCGGCCGGTCGACCCTGCCGCTCGGGAAGACGACGCGGCGGATCGCGATCGGGTTGCGGTGGATCCCGCCGGAGGCGAGGGTCGCGTAGGCGTCGGCCATTTCCAGCGGCGAGACGCCGACCCGCAGGCCGCCGAGCCCCTCCGCCGGGATCCCGTCGAGCGGGCTCGTGATCCCCATCGACTTCGCCGTCGCGGCGACGTTCTTCGGGCCGACGTCGAGGTCGAGCTGGGCGAAGACGGTGTTGTCGGAGGCGACCGTCGCCTGCTGCAGGTTGACCCGCCCCAGGTAGCCCTCGTCGGCGGTGCTCACTTCCCAGTGGCCCCAGCGCGGCAGGTTCAGGTCGAGGTGTTTGGAGGTGTAGTAGGTCGTGTAGGGATCGATCCCCTGCTTGATCGCGGTCGTCAGGACGAACGCCTTGAAGGTCGAGCCGGGCTGGCGGTGCCCCTGGGCCGCGAGGTTGAACTTGCTTCGGGCGTAGTTCGAGCTGGAGACCATCGCCCCGATGTGGCCGTCGCGGGGGTCGATCGAGACCAGCGCCGAGGAGGGGTCTTCGGGGTAGGGGAGGGCCGAGCGCATCGCTTCCAGGCCGACCTCCTGCAGGCGCGGGTCGATCGTCGTGTAGACGGCGAGGCCGCCCTTGCGCACGGTGTTCACTCCGTAGGTTTCGATCAGCTTGCTCTCGACGTAGTCGAAGAAGTAGGGCTGGCGGTGGCCGAAGTAGTCCTTGTCGAGGTTCAGCTCCAGCCCCTGCCGCCCAGCCTGGCGCGCGCGTGCCGCGGAGACGAAGCCGAGACTCGCCATCTTCGCGAGTACCTCGTTGCGGCGGGCCAGCGCGCCCCGCGGGTTCAGCACCGGGTTGTATTCGGTCGGCGCCTGCGGCAGTCCGGCCAGCAGCGCCGCCTGCGCCAGGTTCAGCTTCCAGACCGGCTTCGAGAAGAAGATCTTCGCGGCGGCGCCGACGCCGACCGCGGTCGCACCGTCGACCGTCCCGTAGGCGGCGGTGTTGAGGTACTGGCCGAGGATCTGGGGACGCGAGTGGCGTTCGGCGTACTCGATCGCCAGCTTCGCCTCGACGATCTTGCGTTCGAGGTTGCGCGTCGGGTGGGAGATGCAGAGGTTGCGGACGAGCTGCTGGGTGATCGTCGAGCCGCCCTCGACCGGCTTGCCCGCTTCGAGGTCCTTGAGTGCGGCGCGGGCGATCCCCTCGGGGTCGATGCCGCCGTGTTCGTAGAAGCGCTGGTCCTCGATCGCCACGGTGGCGTGCTGGACGCTCTTCGGGATGCGGTCGATCGAGATCGGGGCGCGCGCTTCTTCGGAGGCGACGATGCCCAGCTTGCTGCCGTCGGCGGCGTAGAGGGTCGAGTTGCCGCCGTGGTCGATCGGCTTGCAGGCGGCGAGCGAGGGGGCGTCGGCGGCGACGTTCAGCACCCAGGAGGTGACCGCGATCGCGGCGATCGCGGCGATGACCAAGACGCCGAGGCCGACGAAGAGCAGCTTGCCGCCGCTGCCGCCACGGCGACGCTGGCGTCGGCGATCGCGCTGCGTCATCGCTGCAAGGGTACTTCCGCCGGGCGGGGCTCAGGCCTGCGTGTCTTCGGTCGAGAGGTTGTGGACGACGCCCTCGACCAGCAGCTGGTTGGGGATGACGACAGAGGTGCCGTCGCCGGGGTCGACGTAGGTGTAGGAGAGGGTGATGTTGACGACCCGGCCGGTGACGTCGTCGAAGGCGACCCTGTCGCCGATCCGGATCGGCTGGGAGACGGCGATCTGCACGCCGGCGACCATGTTGGCGATCGTGTGCTGGGCGGCGAAGCCGATGATCGCGGCCAGCACGGCGGTCGAGGCGAGGATGCCGGTGGCGAGCCGCCTCAGCTCGGTGAACTGGGCGATCGCGATCGCCGCGAGGACGACGAGGATGACCAGGATCAGCAGCCGGCGCAGGAAGCGCAAGCGGGTCCGGGTGGACCGCGAGACCTGTGAGACTGCCGGCGTCATGGAGGCAAACCTACCTGCGGAGCGGCTCGGGGACGCGCCGCCGAGCGGCCCGCGCTTCCCCTACGCGACCTGGGGCGTGCAGATGGCGATCGGCGGGGTGCTGCTCGCGCTCGGAGCCGGGATCCTGCTGGGAGTCCCGGCGATCCTGATCGACCAACCGGTCAACGGGAACCTCAGCGATGCCGCCAACGCGGTCGTCCAGCTGGCGACGGCGATCGGCTTCCTCGGGGTGCCGATCCTGATCGCAAGTCGCTGGGGGGAGTCGTCGGTCGGCGTAGCCCTGAAGCGGCTCGGCGTGCGCAGCTTCAAGCCTTCGGCGTTGAAGTGGATGGCGGCGGCGGTCGGCGCCTACCTGCTGTTCTCGGCCGTCTACGTCGCGATCTTCGGCTCGCCGCACCAGAAGGACATCGCCGAATCGTTTGGCGCGGTGCCGGTGCAGGTCCTGCTGATCGTCGTCGCCGCGCCGATCAGCGAGGAGGTCTGCTTCCGCGGCATGCTGTTCGGCGGCCTGCGCACCCGCCTGCCCCGCCTCGCCGCGGCGTTGATCAGCGCCGTGATCTTCGGCGGCCTGCATGCCCTCACCGGCGTCAGCGCCGTGCCGCCGCTGATCTTCTTCGGCTTCCTCCTGGCGCTGCTCTACGAGAAGACCGGCTCGATCGTCCCGGGGATCCTGCTGCACATGCTGAACAACTCGGTGGCGCTGCTGGGGCAGTAGGAATGGCGCCGAAGGAGTAAAGAATCGGCCCGCGAGAGCGGGCCGATCTGGGTGAAGGGGAAGTTATCCCCGAGCGCTTGATACCAACCAAAGATATCAGCAGCCTGAGTTGCGAAGGCGGGTCGCAAGGCGGACACATCCCGCAGGCCGCGTGATCGTTGCACCTCAACCGCGCCTCCGCATGCTCAGACAATACACAGCGGAGGGCGAGGGACTCGAACCCTATTCGGGAGTACCCCGAACTCGTGTGTATCAAGCACTCGCTGCCACCTGACAGCTTCACCCTCCGCTAGCCAGAACGTAGCCGAGGAATCCCCTATTTCAAGCCATGTTCCACTCTTTTTACGGCGATGTTGGACTTGACAAACCCAGACAAAGGAGGTCCCCATGCTCAAGCAGGCGAATCAGCGCAAACGCTGGCTGGCCTCCCTCGATCCCGGCATCGCTCGGTACGTCGATGTTCTAGACGCCGCCGGGATCGAGACCTACGAGTCCTGTGAAGGGGGCGAGGGGCACGCATTCTTGGAGCCAACGATCCGCTTCTATGGCGATAGGGGCGAGGGCTTCCGCGCCCTCGCCCTCGCCATAACTCACGCCCTGCCGGTTGGCGAACTACGCCGCTATTGGCAGATCGTTGATGGGGAGCCGGAAGGCCCCCATTGGGAGTTGACCTTCCGCGCCTAGAGCTTCGCGCACTCCTTGCACAGCGGCCGGTTCCCTTCGCCAGGTTTGCGGTGCCAAGGCTTAATCCGCTTGCCGTCTGGGCAATCCGAATCATTGTGGTAGACGTTGCGATGCTCCGGCGGATACTCCGGAGAGTCCGTATGGAACGGCGAGACCTTCGACATTTCGTCGGGTCCTTTCTGTTGCTCTTCCGCCCCGGCTGCGCCACGCCAATGGACAGCCACCAGGGGCCTGTCGGAGTCCAATCTAGGAACTGGCGCGGACATAGCTTCACCGCCGCGAGCCGCTGTATACGTAGTCGGCGTTCTGTTGCTCAGTCGGGGCCGCTTCCCGCCACGCCAAATCTTTGAGGGGAGCGGCCCCCAGTTGACCTAAATCCCCCGCAGCAGCTCGCAGGCGGGAACTTCGAGACCGGCGGCGATCTTGGCGACGGTCGAGATCCGCAGATCGCGTACCCCGCGCTCCGCTCGTCCGATCTCAACCGGATGGGTTCCACAGCGATGGGCCAGAGCTTCCTGGGTTAGCCCGGCACGCTTTCGGATGGCCTTGACATTCTGGCCGACGATTACTTTCGGCTCCACGGACTTGATCTTCCGCGCGAAAGCCAATAGCGTCTAGAACCGATAGCGTTCTATCCAAGGGGAGGCAACGAGAGTATGGGCCGGATGATCTCGTCTGTGCTGGCAGCGATAGCCCTTTTCGTGGCGCTGGCTGCCAGCGGCTGTGGGGAAGGGCAGACCTGCAAGGAAGCTCGGGAGGGCAGCGCGTCAGGCGAGCCCTGTGATGTGATCCGCTGGCACGAATCGCATGAAGGAGCGAGCGTATACAACAACTTTCACTCAACGCAGGAATAGGTTGGGTGGGTTCGCCGAAATGATGCGGATAGCAATGGCAATAGTCGCAGCGGCCCTCGTGGTACTAGGCATGAACGCGCAGATCGCGTTAGGCGGCAGCAACCGAACCACAATCCAGCGCTACAGTGCACAGGTTCCGGGAGGTGGGGGTGTCGGCCTGGTCCTTACGCGAGAAGAATCCTCGACGGACTGCTGGAGTCGTCGGACCCCGGCGACGCTCAGGCTCTGGAACGGCCGCGATCATCTTCGGCTCCATACTTCGAGTCTTTGCCGCGGACCCTGGCGGGGACATGGGCACGCACCGGGCGTTCGGCGCATTCGGCCGCGGATGTGGTCAGACCCGCACCACATTGGCGCGACTGTCTTGCTGCTGACCAACTACCAAACGATCAGACGCGAATACCACTTTGAACTAAATGTTCCCGGGCGAAGAATGCACGGCTGGGTGACGGTTCACCACCAGGCGGCGGGGGAAGAACGCATCTACGAAGGCTCCGATTCCTTTGTGAACTTCTGCATCGACCATAACCAGGAAATCCGTTCCGCTAACGGCCGCCTCTACTGCGCCCGCATCGTCGGTGAACATGGCTTCCTCAAGCTACATCCGCATCGCTGGCACTGACGAGCCGACCGGGGAGAGGCGACTCTTAGAAGCGCGGCAGAATACGGCTATCCTTGGCTCATGGAGGATGACGAGCGAGTTTCCCTCAAGCCGCTGAAGCCGACGCAGGCGCTGAAGGCGTTGCTTAGTACCGAGCCGGATACCTCCGAGGCACATGAGCAGTGCCTCAAGATTTGGGAGGGCAAGCGTTGCACCCTAAAAGCAGGTCATCTCGGCCCGTGCCGGTTCGATCTTTCCGCCTAGAAATCAAGAGGCACGTAAACCCAATCGTCCGGAAGGGCCTCTAGCCCGAAGTAGTTAAGACGTTTCGCCTCCTCCTCGACGGAGAAATAGACAACGCAAGCGATGAAATCCGGGTGCTCCGGCACCGTGGGGTAGACGCGAAAGCCCTCTGAGTCGGGCACTTCCTTTACAAAGACATTCGAGGGATCGTCATCGAGATTCTGCGCAATGTCTTGCCAGAAGTACTCGAAGGACGGCCCACCTAAGCCAAGGTCCCGTTTGGCTTCCGTGAATGTCTCGTGATAATGATGTTCGTAGTTTTGGCCGGGTGGCGGCACGCCCCAAAGATTGCCGTTCGGCTAGGACGCCTTTATCCACCCCTGCGCACGCACATACTCGCTCGCGTGTTTCAAAAAGCCAGGGGGCAATGGGTCGGACGGTACGAATGCGGTTCGATACTCGATCACATTCCCGTCAACTGTGGCGAGCGTCCAGCCTGCGGACTGCTCATGGGACCAGTCGCTCTCTTGCAGAACTCTCTCCATCACCCCCAGCTCGTCCTCTGAGAACAGAGTATGCGGTCCCACTGGAATGTCCCCCCAGCGCAGTCGCCCATTCGCCCCAAGTTCGTCTAGGACGATGGGCAGATCACGCGCCACTGGGCCGAACTCCTGGCGCTCGTAGGCCTCGCCCGTAATTGCGTGACCGAGGGTTCGGTAGGCCTCGAAATCGGCGCGGTAGAGCAGCTTGTTTAGCTTGACGATGCCGAAATCCTCGTCCTTCAACTCGGCCGAACGCAGCGCGAAGTAGAGGACCATCTCCTTGAACTTTCCTCGGTTGAAGGCTGCAGGCTCGTCCATCGGAGTCCCCTGGAGTAGACGGTTTATGATTCGTGAAATGCGATTCGTGAAATGCAGTTTACGATACGAGGATGACGCTTTCCGGTTTGGCAGAGGCAAAACTGAGCGAGAGCGTTCGTAATGTCTCTAAAGCTCTGTTCGGCCGACCGCACCAACTAGAGGTCGCCGCCGCAATCGCTGCCCTTGAGACGGCCTCAACCATCGAGGAGATCGCCCTACGATGCCGCCTGCGAGGCGAAGAGGCTGATCTAGAGCCCCCGAAAGAAGGAGCGGTGCGAAAGTCCGTCGAGCGGCTCGTTCTTGCGAAGGCTTTGGACACTTTTCCGGCACCCCGACCCGGAAGCCCCGGCTATTTCACGCCCATCCCCGCAAGTCCATTCTGGGACCTCGCCCTGGAACTGCACCGGGACACGTGAATGCTCCGCTTTAGACCGTCTCTCGATAAGTGAGCCGACGCCCCCGGACCTGTCCGAGCAAGCGCTGCATCCGCTCCGTGTCGCTCTGCTTGCTGGTCGAGAATCGGAAGTCGAACTCCGCCAGATAGCGGTTCAGGTGCTCGCGGCTCACCCTGTGATGTGTTCCGTCGATGGAGCGCTTGAGCTGAGAGAAGAACGCCTCGGCCTGGTTGGTCGAGACATCACCGCGGACATATTCGCCCCCAGAATGATCGACCGCCGAATGCGAGGCGAAGTCGCCGCCGAGCCGTTTGTAGGAGGTCGATTGGTCGGTATGCAGATGCGTCGCCGCCGGGTCGACATGCTCGTCAAAGACAGCTTTCAGTGTCGAGCCGGTGACGTTGGGGATCGCCTGAGAGCGAACCTCGCCAGTCTCCCGGGAGACAAGGGCCACCACGGGCTGTTTGTCCGAGCTGCCCTGATTCCCCTTGCCTTTCTTGTGGCCGTGCCGGTTGCTCGGCTTGCCACCGATCCAAGTCTCGTCGGCGACCACGCGCCCGGAGAGAAGCCCGGCCAGTGGCTCTCGCTTCATTGCCTCGCGGATGCGATGCAGCATGAACCAGGCCGACTTCTCCGTGAGGTCGTACTTGCGCTGAATCTCGCGGGCGGCTACCCCGTTCTTGGACGAGCACATCTCGAAGATCACGAACAGCCATTTGCGGACCGGGATCTTGGTCCCGTGGAAGATCGTCCCGGTGAGGACGCTGAACTGTTTACGGCAATCGGCGCACTTCCAGACGCGCCGTTCGCTCATAGATCCCGTTCGCGTCTTTCGTGCCTTGCCAGCGCTCGGTTTCAGGAAGTAGTGCTGGCGGACCGATCCGCAATGGGGGCAAACCGGCTTGCCATCCCAGCGAAGATCCTCTAGGAGCCGGTAGGCGTCGGCCTCGGTCGGAATCTTCTCTGCCAGGGCGGGAATACTGAGGTCTTCCATGCCCCAACTCTTTCATAAAGAGATGGGTTTGTCAAGTCCAACATCGCCCTTTTTACAGACAATTGACTGTCCTGCCGCAGAGTCCTCACAAACCGGTCGGCCGGGGCATCGGTAAGAATCTCGTGCCCATGGGTCGCCACCTCGTCCACGCGCTCGTCCTCGTCGCCCTGCTGGCGCTCCCCGCCGCTGCCTCAGCGGCGTCCTCCGCTCAGTCGAGCGGAGGACAGAAAGGCGCCGCCAAGCCGAAGGGCCCGGAACAGTCGACGGTGACGATCCGGGTCGGGCACCTGCACGGCGGCAAGGCGCCGATCTACGGCACCGTGCCGGTGACCGGCACGGTCGAGCCGTTCGCACCCGGGCAGCGGGTTGACGTCACCTTCTACCTCGACGGCCACAGGTTGTTGAGCCGCAAGGTCGCGGTCGGCCAGGGAGCCGGCGGCGTCGGGACCTTCAGCACCTCGATCGTCGTCCGCGAGGACGGCAAGTACGCGGTCGGCGCCCACCTGCCGGCAAGTGGCTCGCTGCTCGGCGACACCACCGTGCGCAAGAGCTGGCGAGTCAGCTTCCCCTCGTTGCACCAGGGCCAGTGCGGTCGTGTCGTCAAGGGCTTCAAAGCGGCGATGGGGAAGATGGGCTACGTGTCCGGCGGCGGTTCCTGCTTCAACGGGCGCACCGCCCGCGAGGTGCTCGCCTACCGCAAAGTCAACGGCATGTCGCGCAACGAGCACGCCGGGGCCGGCGTGGTCAAGCAGGTCTTCGGCGGCAAGGGCGGCTACCACGTCAAGCACCCCGAGGCCGGCGAGCACGCCGAGGTGCCGCTCTCCAAGCAGGTGCTGGTGCTGGCCAAGGGCGACCGGCCGTTCGCGATCTACCCGGTCTCGACCGGCAAGCCGTCGACCCCGACGATCACCGGCGAGTACAGCTTCTACCGGCGCGAACCGGGCTACAACTCGGAGGGCATGTACTACTCGTTCTACTGGCACAACGGCTACGCCGTCCACGGCTACGCCGAAGTGCCCGACTACGCCGCCAGCCACGGCTGCGTCCGCACCTACATCGCCGACCAACCGCGCATCTACAACGAGCTGAAGTACGGCGAGCCGATCTTCGTCTTCTGACGTGGCGAACCTCGACGCCGCCAAGCGCACGCTGCTCGCCGAGCTGCGCGAGCACTCGCTGGTGATCGGCGAGGTGACTCTGTCGAGCGGGGCGACGGCTCAGTACTACGTCGACGCCCGCCGGGCGCTGCTGCGACCCGCGGGATTCCGCGCCGCCGGAGAGCTGATCGCCGCCGCCGCGGTCGAGGCCGGCGCGAATGCGGTCGGGGGCCCGGCGACGGCGGCGATCCCGCCCTCCTGCGCGGCCCTCGCCGTTCCGGCCGGCGACGGCCTCGTCGGCTTCTTCGTCCGCGGCGAGCGCAAGCAGCACGGCCTCCAGCGCTGGGTCGAGGGCCCGGTCGAGGAGGGCGACCGCTGCCTCGTCGTCGAGGACACCGTCACCACCGGCGGCTCCACCGTCAAGGCGATCGAACGGATCCGCGAGCAGGGCCTCGAGGTCGCAGCCGTGGTCGCAGTCGTCGACCGCCTGGCGGGCGGCGGCGAGCGGATCGAAGCCGCCGCCGGAGCGCCCTACCGCGCCTTGGTGACGATCGACGAGCTGTACCCCGACCGCCCCGACCGGGGCTGACCCGGCAGAGCCCCGCTCACCGCTTCGCGATCTCGAATTCCGTTGGCGGCACCTTGGCGATGCAGCCGGTTTCGGCCTTGCTGAGGACGTCGAAGAAGGAGCGGGCGATGCGCTGCGCGCACGCGTTGGCTTGCGGCGAGGGGCTCGCAAAGGCGACGTGGGCGACGTTGGGGATGGTGACCACCGTCGAGTTGGACAGGGTACGAGCGACCAACGGTCCGAAGGAGGCTGCGGTCTGGCCGTCGTACTGCGCCGAGACGACCAGGGTCGGGATTCGGCTGCGGGTGACGTCCCGCACTTCGGCCGGCACCTTCGGCACCTTCCAGGCGGCGCAGTTCTGGCGCATGAACGGCAGGTTCGGCGCGTTGGCCCAGATCGAGCGAGGGAAGGTCGGGAAGGCGCGGCGACCGGCGGCGATCACGCTCGCCTCGCTCTCGTAGGGCACCCACTCCCCGCAGGAGACGCCGGAGAAGAGCCCGTTGCTCAGCACGCCGATCCCCGCCGGGTTGAGCTTCGGCGCGGCCCAGGTCGAGGCGACCGGCACCGGGTTGCCGTTTGCGAGGGCATCGATGTCGGCGGGCACTTTGCCCGCCAGGTGGGTGCCCGGCGAGACCGTCCACTGCAGCAGCATGCCGCCGCTGATCTTCACCGCCACCTTGCCTTTCACCCCCTCGACCGGAACCCGCACCGTGCGCGGCGCAGCCTCGTACTTGCGGACCAGCCGGCGCCAGGTGGCGCCGATGTTCCCGTAGCGACGGTGGCACCTGGCGTCTTCGGAGCAGGCCTTGAAGACCGCGTTGATCCCCTCCCCCGCGCTGGGCCAGGAGGCGACGCCGCCGGCGAGCGGCGGCGGGAAGACGCCGTCGATCCCCACCGAGCGAATCCCCTGCCGGTGCATGCGCATGTAGTTCAGCGCCAGGTCGGTCCCGTAGGAGATCCCGTAGACGTTCCATTCCTTGACGCCGAGCGCCTGGCGGAGTTCGGCGAGGTCGTTGGAGCTTTCCAGGGAGTTGTAGGCGCCGAGGTCGACGCCTCTCTTCAGCAGCTGGGCGCGACACTTCTTCGTCGCGGCGACGTAGGCGCGACCGGTCGCCGGCGCGTCGTAGGGCATGTCGAGGGTCTTCTCCGCCCAGCGGTCCACCACCGGGCAGGTCAGCCGGGGCTTCGCCGTGTAGGTGCCGCGCTGCGACATGAAGATCACGTCGCGGTCGCGGTTGAGGCCGCCGGCAACCGCCCACGGGATCTCGGTGATCGCGTCGTCGCCGGGGCCGCCGGCAAGCCAGACGATCGGGTCCGGCTTGGGGGTCTTCGACTTGGCGGGGATGACCGCGACCGAGAGGCTGATCGTCCGGCCATTGGGTTTGCTCCGGTCTTCCGGCACGATCAGCCGGCCGCAGCGCGCGGTCTTCAGCTCCGGGATCGGGCCGGGTGGTTTCGGGCAGGGGCCGGGGACGAAGTTGGATGCGGGGGTGGAGGTGGCGGGCGTTTGGGCGGCGGCGCCGGTGGCGAGCGGGTTCGCCGCGGCCGCGCCGGAGACGAGGACGACAGCCAGGAGCAGCAGCGCCGCAGCGCCGAGGAGCGCGACGCGGGAGCGGCGCTTCGCGGCCTGCGACGGCGTGCGGTTCATGCGGGTCATCGACTCACCTTTCGATCGGGAAGGAGGCCTGGGTCTTGGCGGCACAGGCGGTCTGCGGGCCGGTCGGCCGGGCGAGGAAGGACTGGAAGATCCGCTGGGCGCAGGGCGACTGGACGATCACCCAGTGCGCGACGTCGTCGATCCGCACGTAGGTGGACCGGCTGAGCGACCGCGCCGCGTAGCGGCCCCACTTGGCACCCGTTTTGGAGTCGACGGCGCCGGAGACGACCAGCGTCGGGATGTCGCTGTGGACCCGGACCCGCTGGGACGCGGGCGCCTTCGGCACCTTCCATTCGCGGCAGAGCTCCTTCAGGAAGGGGAGCTGCGGGGCGTTGACGAGGACCGACGCCGGGAAGCTGGGGAAGACGCGGCGGCCGGCGCGAAGGATCGCGGCCGGGCCCCCGTAGGGCTCCCACTCCTGGCAGATGAAGCTCTCGGTCATGCCGAGCGCCTGCTCGGGGTTCTCGGGCACGACGGCGCCGGCGGCGCGCGCCTCGAGGAAGCGGTGCGGGTTGCCTTCGGCGAGCTCGGTGATCGCCGCCGGGACTTCGGGCCAGCGGGGCACGTTGCCGACCAGCATGTTGACGAGGGTGCCGCCGTCGAGCACCACCTTGACCGGCGGGCCGCCCTGCGGCGGGCGGACCCGGCGGACCAGCGGATGAGCCTCGAGCCGGCGGACCTCGTGGATGAAGGTCGGCAGCAGGCGCGGGTAGTGCCGGTTGCAGCTCGGCTGCGCTTCGCAGGACTTGAAGATCGTCGTGATGCCCTCGCGGGCGCTGCTCCAGGTCCAGGGCAGGCTGACGATGTTCGGCGGGACCACCGAGTCGATGGTGACCGTGCGGATCCCTTCCGGGTAATCGCGCATAAACGAGAGCGCCAGGTCGCTGCCGTAGGAGTAGCCGTAGACGTCCCATTCCTTGACTCCGAGGGCCTGACGCAGTTCGGCGAAGTCGGCGGTGTTTTCGGTCGTGTTGTAGGCGGACGGTTCGGTGCCCCGCTTGACCAGGCGGTCGTGGCAGGCGCGCGCGGCGGCGGCCTGCTTGGCGCCGGTCGATGGCGCGTCGAAGACCATGCTCACCTGGCGCGCGTAGAAGCGGTCGAGCTCCGGGCAGTAGAGGTCGGGCTTGTCGTAGAGCGTCCCCCGCTGCGCCATCACGATCAGCTCCCGGTTGCGGTTGATCCCGGCGTCGACCAGGAAGGGGATGTCGAGGATCGCCGCCGCCCCCGGCCCGCCGGTCATGAAGACCACCGGGTCGGGCTTCGGGTGCTTCGACACCGCCGGCAGGATCGCCACCGCGTTGCGGATCGTCCGCCCGTTCGGGTGAGCGCGGTCTTCCGGCACGACCAGGTAGCCGCAGCGGGCCTTCTTCAGCGCTTCGATCGGGTGCGGCGTCTTCGGGCACGGCGCCGGCTCGAAGCGCGGCGTCGATTCGCCGAAGGGCTCCGAGGGGGCGGCCGGCGCACCGGCGGCCGAGCCGATCGCAGCGACCGCCGAACCGAGGGCCACGATCCCCACCACGAGCATCGCCAGGCGAAGTAAGCGCAACCGCATGAGCAGTGCCATTCTTCACTAAATCGCAGCGGATTGGCGTGCGGGCCCGGGCACCGATTCCTCGGCCGGCCCGACCGGACTTATGCTTTCCCATCGTGGAGAGCAATCGCTCAGCGCCCGCCGGCCCGGTGATTCCCGTACTCGCTTATCCGGATGTCCGCGCCGCGGTCAACTGGTTGGTCGAGGTGCTTGGATTCGTCGAGCGGGTGCGGATCGGCCCCGGCCATCGGGCCCAGCTGAGCTTCGGCGAGGGCTCGCTGATTGTGGCCGATGTCAGCCACGGCCGTGTTGCCCCGGCCGGAAGGGAGGCATCCCAAGCGGTGATGCTCAGAGTCGAAGATGTTGCCTCACTCTGCGAGCGCGTTCGCGAACACGGTGGGACGATCGTCCAAGAGCCTCGCGCCTTCCCTTACGGCGAGTGCCAGTGCACCTTCCTCGACCATGCGGGTCACCGCTGGACCCTCACCCAGACGCTGAGAGACGTCGCTCCGGAGGATTGGGGCGGCACGACGATCGACGCTCGGTAGCCGGCCGATCCGGCAAAGGAACGCACCCGCATCGGCCCACCGCTGCGCCGTCAGTGCCCCAGTAGAACACAAGACGAACCAAGTCGCGTGGATTGAAGCCTAAGATGAACCGTGGTCGCGATTTCCCCTCTCTCGGGCGCCGACCGACCGCTTGCGATCGCGACGGTCGTTGCAGCCTTTGCCGCCGATCCAGTCGAGCGCTGGCTGTGGCCAGAGACGGACCTGTACGAGAATTGCTTCCCCGACTTCGTCGCGGCCTTCGGCGGCCAGGCCTTTGAGCGCGAAAGTGCCTGGGGGTTTGCCAATACCGGCGCCGTCGCGCTGTGGCTCGCGCCCGGTGTCGAGTCCGACGAGGAGGCGGTGGTCGGCGTACTCAGCGAGACCGTCGCGAGAGAGAAGCACGACGACCTGTTCTCGACCCTCGAGCAGATGGCCGTCGCCCACCCGACCTATCCCCACTGGTACCTGCCCTGGTTGGCGGTGACGCCCGCCCTTCAAGGCCGCGGTCTCGGCGGCAGGCTGCTCGAACACGGCCTGGCGATCGTCAACGTCGACGGTCTCCCGGCCTTCCTCGAGACCCCCAACCCCCGGACCGTTCCGCTCTACGAAAGGCACGGGTTCGAGGTCGTCGCCACACCCCGGGCCGGTGGCTGCCCGCCGATGACCTCGATGCTCCGCGCCGCCGCGGTATAGGCGGCCTCGGATGACTGTGAGGCCGTCAGGCGGGGATGGCAGCCACCATCTGCGCGTGGTTCGACCACCGTCAAATTCGCCGCGTACCACGCCCCGAGCTGGATTCGAACCAGCGGCCTACTCCTTAGGAGGGAGTCGCTCTATCCAGCTGAGCTATCGGGGCTGGGTAGCCAATCGTAGAGCTAACTGCCCGTAGCATCGAGATCCTCTAGGTCGGCCTGATCGCGGGTTCTTCCCGCTGCCCGCTTCATCGCCTTCAGATCCTCGACCGAGCAAACGAGGACGCTGATGCCGAGGACCTCTGCCTCGGTTGCCCTGGCACGCAGCTCGTCGTAGCTCGGAACGCCGTCGAGTCCCTGGACAACATCCAACTGGCCAAGCTCGGTCTCGATGGCAACGCGCTCGCCGCTTGCGAGCTGTGCCGCGATTGACGGTGGCGTGCTGAGGAATGACTCGCCGGTTTGGACGTGGCCGTGAATGGCAACCGCAACCCCAGCGACGCGCTTGAGATTCTCCGGGTCAGGGGCGACCACGATGTCCACATCCTTCGTCCCTCGAACGACGCCCCAGGCATTGACGGCGAGGCCGCCGATCAGCACAAACTCCACTTCCGCTTCGGAGAGTCGGCGCAGGAGTTGATCGAAAGCCGGTTCGGTCAATGGAGGCGGGCGGAGCCAACGAATCGCATCAGCTTGTGGCTCAGCGCGATGCCCTCCGCCAGGTTCACGCTCATGGGGCGTTGCGCGTCCTCGCGCAGTCGGTTCAATCGGACCGCCTCGGCCTCCGCCGCAGCCTCCTTCAACGGCTTGCTTGCTTGCCGGATGGACTCCATAGCCAACACGGTAGCGGAGCGCCGAAGGCCTCGGCCTTAATGGGCAGCGCTGCCAAAATCGACCTCAATCGCGTGTAATCGAAGCGAATCCGACAATCCGCGCAGCGTCGCGCATTCCGCACCCCAAAGCCGAAAACCCCCCAACGCCGCCAAGTCGCTTCGGAGGGAGTCGCTCTATCCAGCTGAGCTATCGGGGCTGGATGGCAATCGTAGAGCTAATTCAGGGGTTGCCCGACACGAGCGACTCGACTGCGGCTCGGAGGCTCCCCGGATCGACTGCCGGGAATCGGTACAGCTCGGGCTCGATGTTCTCGTAGAGCTCGCGCAGCTTCGATGGATCGACCTGTCCGGACTCGACCATGCTTCGCACGTCCTCCAGGTCGAGCTCGAAGCCTCGCTCCAGCTTGGACAGGGCTTGCGCGTAGGGGTCGAAGTCGAACACCTCCAGGTTCCCCTCGCGGAAGCGGAAGCGGGAACGTTCCTGCCAGCCGGGCAGCGGTGGCAGGAAGTCCAGCGGCGAGGCGAGCTCTACGTTCACCGAAAGTTGCTCCTTGAGCTCTCCGATGCGTCGGAGGGCGGCGTCGGAGTCCGGCTCGAAGCGCACGTCCACGTCGGCGGTCGACCGGCGCCAGCCTTCGAGCACGGCCGTCGCGCCGCCGGTCAGGTACATCCGGGTGCCGGGCGGGACCACGCGGCCCAGCTCCCGCGCCAGCTCCCCGATGCGCTCGGCGTCAGCCGGGCCGCGCACGCTCGGCCGCTCCGGCGAAGCTGGCGACCCGGGCGAGGATCGCGTTGTAGCGAGAGTGGGCACGGTCCCCGAGTTCCTCGCTCAGCTGCGCGTAGAGCCGGTGGGCCGCCGGGACCTCGCCCTCTGCGCTGGGGGCGTCCAGCCCGGCCCGTCGCAGGCGTGGCGCCGCGGCCTGCACCGCCATTGCGTCGAGGCTCTCGCGGCCGGCGGCGAGATCGTCGATGCCGGGCAGGACGATCTCCGCCCCCGGCAGGTTCCTCAGCGACTCGTCTGTCATGGCCGACTAAGCGTAGAGGCTCTCCGAGGCCAACTCCTGGGCGCGTTTGCTCCACAGCTTCACCTGCATGAAGACGTCGTCGCCGTAGCCCTTGAGGGCATCGAGGGCGATCAGCGTGAAGCGTTCCTGGGAGACGACTTCCTGGTCGACCGCCTCCGCGTCGAGCTCCGCCGTGGCGGCGACGGCACCGCGCACGAGCGGCCGGCCCCAGACGAGGGTGACCTCGCCGGCGCGGCCGTTCTCGCCGCGCCACTGGCCGATCACCTCGTCGTTGAGGTCGATCTTCCAGCCGGGGTTGTCCTCGGCCAGCACGTCGGTGAAGTCGGCCTTCGCCTCGAAGCTCTGCGGCTCGCCATCCTCCGGCAGGACGTAGGAGACGTAGCCGAACAGCTCCAGGGTGCCCTCCGGCCCCTCCATCCGCGCGATTCCCGGCACCCACACCCGCCCGCCCCAGGCGCGCTCCGGAAACCAGTCGACCTCGGCCGGGATCTCGACCCCGTCGGGCAAATCCTCGATCCCCTCACAAGCTTTTCGAAACTCGTCGACGAGCCTCTCCGCAAATCGTCCGTGGGGAATCCCCTCCTGAGTGGAGTCGGCGACGAACCTGGGAATCGGTCGGGGGTTTGGCGGCATGCGGGTATGAGCCTATGCACTACCCCAGCGCCTCGCGCAGATCGGCCGCCGCCCGCTCCGGCGGGTAGACGTTGATGTCGACGCCGGTGCCGAGCTCGAAGCCGGCCTTGACGCTGAGCCGTGGGGCGATGTTGACGTGCCAGTGGAACTGCTCGGCACCGCGCGGCGCCGTCACCACCCAGAGGTTCAGCTCGGGCGGCCCGTCGAATCGCTCGGCGAGGGCGCGCATCGCGGTGCGGATCATCGCCGCCCCGGCCGTGCTCTCGGCGAAGCTCGCCTCTTCGCCGCGCGGCACCACCCGCAGCTCGTAGGGAGTCCGCGAAGCCCAGGGGCAGATCAGCGCCGCCTCGTCGTCGATCGCCACCAGCCGCTCGCGCCGCCGCACCTCCTCGACCAGGACGTCGCTCAGCAGCCCGCCGCCCGCGGTCCGTTCGCCGTAGGCGCCGGCCCGCTCGCGCTCGCGCGCGATCGCCGGCGGCACGAAGGGCAGCGCGTACAGCTGCGCGTGGGTGTGGGGGAGGGACGCCCCCGCGCCGGCCCCCTCGTTGACGACCACCTGCACGTAGGCGGCGCCGGCGTGCGCCCGCATCCGCTCGCGCCAGGTGGCGATCGCGCCGGCGAAGCGATCCTCGCTCAGCTCGGCCATCGCGGTGACGTGCTCGGGGGCGTTGACGATCACCTCGTGGCCGCCGACCGCGGGCCGCGAGGCGAACAGGTCCGGCTCGCCCGCCCGCCGCGACTCGAGCAGCGGGTCGCCGGCGCTGGCGAAAGCCCCCGCCTCGCCGCCGGTCGCGCTCGGCGCGGTCGCATCGCCGCCCTCCGCGTCCGCCAGCGCCGGATAGAGGTTCGGCACCACCCGGCTCGTCCAGCCCGGCGTGTTCGGCTCGCCGCCCCCCGGTCGCACCGCGAACACCTCGGGCGGCGTCTTCTCCTCCCGCCCCTCGCAGAACGGGCATCCCTCCGGCCCCTTCTCCTCGCGCTCGCTCCGCCCGAACCCGTGCGGCCGGTCGGCCCGGCCGGGGGCGAGGATCGTCCGCAGCCCGGTGAGCTGATCGATGCGCAGCTCTGGCGCGCTCAGGAGTCGGAGGGGGGCTTGAGGAACGGTTTGAGCATGTCCATCGGCAACGGGAAGACGACCGTCGTGTTCTGGTTGCTGCCGATTTCGAGCAGCGTCTGCAGGTAGCGAAGCTGCAGCGAGGCCGGGTTGGTGCTGATGATGTCGGCCGCGTCGGTGAGCTTCTGCGCCGCCTGGAACTCGCCCTCGGAGTTGATGATCTTGGCTCGCCGCTCGCGCTCGGCCTCGGCCTGGCGGGCGATCGCCCGCTGCATCTGCTCGGGGATCTCGACGTCCTTGATCTCGACCGCGGTCACCTTCACGCCCCACGGCTCGGTCAACTCGTCGATGATTTTCTGCAGCTCCTCGTTCAGCCGCTCGCGCTCGGAGAGCAGCTGGTCGAACTCGGCCTTGCCGAGCACCGAGCGCAGCGCCGTCTGCGAGATCTGCGAGGTGGCGAGCAGGTAGTTTTCGACCTCGGTGATCGCTTTGCGCGAGTCGATCACGCGGAAGTAGGCGACCGCGTTGACCCCGGCCGGGACGTTGTCGCGGGTGATCACCTCCTGCGGCGGGATGTTGAGCGTGACCGTGCGCAGGTCGACCTTGACCATGCGGTCGATCATCGGGATCAGCAGGATCAGCCCCGGCCCCTTCTGGGCGATCAGCCGGCCGAGCCGGAAGATGACGCCGCGTTCGTACTCGCGCAGCACGCGCACCGACATGCCCAGCACTATCGCCACGAAGATCACCAGGACGACCAGTACCACCAGTGCTGCCATCAACCCGCTCCTTGCTCGGACGGAGTTTCGCTCGGCGCCTCGGGACGCACCGTGAGGGTCAGTCCGTCGATCGCCTCGACAGTGACTCTATCCCCCGGGCGAAGCGGCCCGCCGCCGCCGGCCAGCCGCGCCCGCCACAGCGCTCCCCCGAGCAGCACCTGACCGTCGGGGTCGAGCGCGGTGCGCGCCTCGCCGTGGGCGCCGAGCAGCTCCTCCTGGCCGCCGCGAACCGGCTGCTCGCGGTGCGCCGCCAACACCTTTCGGGTGATGAAGTAGAAGCTGGCGATCGAGAGCACGCCGAGGGTGATCAGGGCGGGGCCGGCCCAGTCGCTGGCGCTCGAGCCGGAGTCGGCGGTGAGGGCGAGGACGCCGCCCGCGATCAATCCCGCCGCGCCGAGCGCCGCCAGCACCCCGCCGGTCGAGAGCAGCAGCTCGGCGAGCAGCAAGGCGACCCCGATCAGCGCGACGACGACGAAAGCGTCCATGACTTCGATTATCCGCTTTCCCGTTCGCCGTGCAGCGCGTAGCGCTCGACGTCGGCCCGCAGTTCGGCCCGATCGTGGAAGGGGCCCTGCTTCAGGTAGACGAGTTCGCCGCCGCGGTTGTAGAAGGCCGTGTCCGGGAAGCCGAGGTCGGCGCCGACGCTTTCGGCGATCCCCTTGCCCGGGTCGGTGTAGCTCGGGTAGGGGACCGGCGCCTCGCCGAGGAAGGTGCGGGCCGCGTCGTCGGAGTCTTCGCTGTCGATGCCGAGGAAGGCGACCCGCTTGCCGTAGCCGGCGGCGACGCGCTGGAAGAGCGGGAACTCGAAACGGCACGGTCCGCACCAGGAGGCCCAGACGTTGACCACGGCAGGGTAGCCACGCAGCTTCGCCAGCCGCGCTTCGTAGGCTTCCTGGCCGCCGGGAAGCAGCCGGTCGCCCTGCCGGTGCAGGGCGGCGAGCGGCGCCGGCGAGCCGGCCAGGGCCTGCGCGTAGTCGGGGTGCTTGCCGCCGTAGTCGCCGCCGCTCGAAGGGCCGCAGCCGGCGATCGCAAGCGCCGCGATCGCGGCGAGGGCCGGAGCCAGGCGTTTCATCCGCGGTGCAGGATTTGGGGAGTCATCATCCGGTCTCTCTGTTTACAATAGGTCCAGTTCGGTTTGCCGTATGCGAACCGCTCGCGAGTGTCGGGGGCAGGAGAAGCTGACTCCCGGCATCCTCGTCCCACGTCTTCCCAGCGACGCATGCGTCGCCGCGGGAAAGAACCGGAAGCCTTCATGGCCAAGACCAGCGACGTTGCCGCGCCAGCGGCAGTTCCCTCAGGCGCCGACATAGAGCGGGCAGCCGCCTTTGCCCGCGAGCCGCTGCTGCTCGACGGCGAGGGCCCCGAGGCGCTGGCGCCCGGCACCGCTCGGCGCCGTGCCCTCGACGCGGCGCTGAAGGAGCTGGACGAAGGCGCGAGCGAGCCCTCGATCCAGTGGCGCCGCGACTTCTCGCTGCTGCTCGGGCTGGAGCGCCTGCTGGCCGACGAACCGCCGAAGCTGCGCGACGGCGCCGAACTCAACCCGCACCAGGTCGACGCGCTCTCCGGGACGCTGACCGAGCTGATGGCCGAGCAGCAGACGGCGGCCGAAAACGGCGATGCGCCCGTCGCCGAGGAGATCGCCGAGCCGGCTTCCCTCGACGGCGGTGAGGAGGACGAGGAGGAGGAGCCGGAGGATCTGGCTCCCGACGAGGAGCCGCAGGACTGGGAGGAAGAGCCGGCCGAGGAGGACGAGGAGGAGCCGCCGGAGGCCGAGGCCGCCGAGGACCCCGGCGCCGCCCGCCGCTTCTGGTTCGAGCACGCCACCGGGGCCGGCAAGACGGTCGCCGCGGTCGGCTTCATCGACGCCACCCGCACCGGTGGCGTCCTCATCCTCACCCACCGTCGCAACCTGGTCGAACAGTTCATCGGCGAGATCTCCGACCGCGGCTACAAGGAGCGGCTGCGCCCGCCGCTGATGGACGGCCGCGACGATCCCGATGGCCCGGTCACGGTCGAGACCTACCAGTGGTTCGTGCGCAACCACAAGCGGGTCTCCGACGCCTACTCGATCGTCATCTGCGACGAGGCGCACACCGCGCTGGGCGAGAAAACCAGCGCCTGCATCCGCGCCTGGACCGGTCCCGTCTTCATCGGCATGACCGCGACCGGGGCGCTGATCGCCCGCCACGTCGCCGACCTCTTCCCGACCCAGACCTCGCGCTTCGACCTCGCCCAGGCGGCGCGCCGCGGCGTGATCTCGCCGCTGCGCTGCCTCCGCATCCCGCCCGGGCCGGGCGTGCGGACGATCGCCAAGGTGCCGCTGCGCAAAGGCGAGGTCGACCAGGACTTCGACCAGGAGGAGCTGGCCGCGCTGCTCGACCAGGAGCCGTTCAACGTCGCCATCGCCGACCTCTACAAGACCCGCTTCAGCAAGACGCCGGGCGTCCTCTACACGGCCGGCGTCCAGCACGCCAAGAACGTCGCCAAGGCTTTCCAGAACGCCGGCATCGTCGCCCGCGCCGTCTCCGGCGAGACGCCGAAGCGCGAACTGGCCGAGATCCTCGCCGCCTTCGAGCGCGGCGAGGTCGACGTGCTCTGCAACGCGATGCTGCTTGCCGAGGGCTGGAACTCGCCGCGGGCGACGATCTGCATGCACCTGGCGCCGACCGCCTCGCGGCGGATCTACCAGCAGCGGGTCGGCCGCGTAACCCGGCGGGCGCCGGGCAAGGAGGCCGGCCTGGTGATCGACTTCGTCCACCCGGCGACCACCCACGACGAGACGATCGTCACCCTGCACAGCCTGCTCGACCGCGACGTCTACCGCGGCGGCGCGATCGTCGTCGGTCCGGTGCGGCGCGGGCGCGGCCGGCGGGTGCGGGTCGAGCGCCGGATCGTCCCCGTCTCCGACGACTCCGAACGCCGCACCGAGGTGCTCGAACGCGAGCTCTGGCGGATCGCGGTCGAGAACCTCGACTACCCCGAGCAGCACGCCTGGGCGGCGCTTGCGGGCGCCCGGGTCAACCCGCAGAACTGGCGCCGGGCGCGCTCGATGCTGCAAAACGATCAGAGCAAAGAGCTGCGCCGCCGCTTCCTGCTGACCTGCGTGCAGCGCAACCGCAACTCGCAGCTGCGGCTGAAAGCGCTGGCCGAGATCGCCGATCTGCGCGACGGCGAGGCGTTCGACGACGCGATCGAAATCGTCGGCAGCTGGAGCCGCGACGACAAGCGGGCGGGGACGAAAACGCTGCTGCAGGCGCTGGTCGACAAACGGATCGGGCGGCGCGACCAGGCGCAGGCCTGGGTCTGGCGGCTCGCCTCCTACACCCGCGAGCTGCACGAAGAGTACGCCGTGCAGCGCTGGCCGGAGACGAAGCGCCTGCTCGGCCTGCTGGTCAACTCCTCCGGCCGCGCCCACGGCCGC
The DNA here is from genome assembly GCA_963702955.1 of uncultured Solirubrobacterales bacterium. GTDB lineage: Bacteria > Actinomycetota > Thermoleophilia > Solirubrobacterales > 70-9 > VRUE01. Next base: position 2,015,776 of record OY969774.1, read on the forward strand.
AACGCGCGGCGGCTGGTCCACGCCTCCCGCAAACAGGACCGCCGCCTGGCGGTGGCGCTGCTGGCCGGCGCCGTCTCCCATACGCCGGAAGGCGAGGAGGTGCTGCGCGGCGCGCGGATGCGGCTGGCGCGGAAACCCTCGGCGACGGCACGCGAACTGCTGCGCAACTTCCCCAAAGGCGGCAAACGTCGTCGCAAACGAAAAAAGACGAAAGGCGGCGAGGGCGAGAACGGCGCCAGGCCGAGGTCGCAGGCGAGCAAAGCGGCCCGGGCGGCGCGCGCCGCCAAGCGGGACGGCAAGCCCGCCAGGTCCACCGAAAACGGTTCAGAGCCCGAGGTGGACCTCGCCGGCGCCGAGGACGACGCGGTCGCCGCCGGCAGCGACGACGACTAGGTCGCCCGAGTCCTCGATCCCGTCGGCGACGCCGGTCCCGCCGTCCCAGGAGATTGCGCGGTCGCGCAGAGCGTCGCGCGAGCGCCAGGCGGCGAGGGTCTCGTCTCGTTCCGCGGCGACCCAGCGGTCGAGGCCGCGGTTTAGAGCTGCGGTTGCGGCGTGGCCCTCCGTGCTCGAGCCGAAGAGCGAGACCGCCGTGTCACGAAGGTCGGGCGGGAACTCGTCGCGTGTGATCGACAGATTCAGGCCGACGCCGATCACCGCCCAGCCGTCCTGCGGCTTGGCCTCGATCAGGACGCCGGCGAGCTTGCGTCCGTCGACCCAGACGTCGTTCGGCCACTTGATCGCGCACTCGATCCCCGGCGCCAGCTCCTCGGCCGCCTCGCAGACGGCGAGGGGGACCGCCAGCGGCAACAGCAGATGGCGCTCGTCGAGCGGCCGCAGGATCGCCGAGTAGAGCAGCGCCTTGCCGGGCGGCGCGGTCCAGGTCCGCCCCTGCCGCCCGCGCCCGGCGGTCTGCTCGGCGGCGGTGACGATAGTGCCGTGCGGCGCGCCGGCCTCGGCCAGCTCGCGAGCACGGGCGTTGGTCGAGTCGGTGACGCGAAAGTGGCGGTGCGGCGTCCCGAACCTCATCGGGTGACTATGGCTGCATTTGGGGGTCTATAGACCCCCAAATCCTTCCTCATCGGCTGGCTGCGTCGTCGAGAAGAGCGGCGACGAGACCCTCGACGTCGTACCGGTCGCCCTCGATCGCGACCTCGAGGCCGGCGGCGCGGGCGGCCTCGCTGGTGATCGGGCCGATCGAGACGACGCGGGCTTCCTTGGGAAAGCGGTCGCCGAGCGCCTCGGTCAGGTTGCGCACGGTCGAGGACGAGGTGAAGGTGACGTAGTCGGCGCTCTGCGCCGCCTCGACCGCCTCCGGTTCCGGCGCCTCGCGGACGGTCTCGTAGAGGGCGACGACGTCGACCTCGGCGCCGCCCTCGCGCAGGGCGTCTGGCAGCACGTCGCGCGCCTCGGCGGCGCGGGCAACGAGGACGCGCCGTCCCTCGATCTCGACGGCCTCCAGCGCTTCGACCAGCGCCTCGGCGACGAAGCGCTCCGGGACGATGTCGGCGACGATCCCGTGCTCGACGAGGGCGCGAGCGGTCCCCGGACCGATTGCGGCGATCGTCACACCCGTCCGGGCCGAGGCATCCTCGACCGCGCTCGACCCATCTCCCTCCTCCACCTGCTTGCTGTTTCCCGTTCCACCCAGCGCCCGCGCATCGAACCCCGCCTCACCCAGAGCCTCGAACAGCAGCCGCACTCCGTTCGGGCTCGTCAGGCAGATCAGCGCGTACTCGCCCTCGCCGATCCGCTCGATCGCGCGCCGCACCTCCTCGCTCTCGATCCGCGGCTCGATCCGGATCGCCGGCAGCTCGACCACCTCGGCGCCGAGCTCACGCAGCGTCGCCGCGAGGCCGCTCGCCTGGGCGCGGGCGCGGGTGACGACGACGCGGCGGCCGTGCAGTGGACGCCGCTCGAGCCAGGCGAGCGACTCGCGGCGCTCGACCACCGGGCCGACGACGATCAGCGCCGGCGCGCCGACGCCCTCGCGCGCGACCGCCTCGGAGAGCGTGGCGAGCGTCGCCACAACGGTGCGCTGTCCCTCCATGGTTCCCCGCTCGACCGCCGCCGCAGGCTCCTCCGGGTCGCGCCCGGCGGCAATCAGCGCGGCCGCGTTGTCGCGCAACCGTTTGACGCCCATATAGAAGACGAGCGTGCCGGGAAAGCGCGCCAGCGCCTCCCAGTCGAGGGCGGTCTCGGCCTTGTCCGGATCCTCGTGGCCGGTGACGAAGGCAACAGCCGAGGCGTCGTCGCGATGGGTGACCGGAATGCCGGCGTAGGCGGTGGCTGCGACCCCCGCGGTCACCCCGGGCACGACCTCGAACTCGACCCCCGCCTCGCGCAGCGCCTCGCCCTCCTCGCCGCCGCGTCCGAACACGAACGGGTCCCCGCCCTTCAACCGCACCACGCTCTTCCCGGCGCCCGCCGCCTCGATCAGCGCGGCGTTGATCCCCTCTTGCGAGTCAGACGTGCCGGTGATCGACCGCCCAATGTGGTGGTCGATCACCGGCACGTCCACGGCGGGGGCCTTGCCTACGTAGACGAGATCGGCGTCGGGGCGGGCGCCGTCGAGGGCGCCGGGGGGGATCAGGCGGTCGTAGAAGATCGCATCGGCGCTGGCTATCAATTCCAGCGAGCGCGCCGTCATCAGGCCGGGGTCGCCGGGGCCGGCGCCGACCAGGTAGACGACTCCCGGTCTGTCGGTCATCGCTTGTCTCCAGGCGCCGCATCCGACATTGACCCACCCATGGTGGGGTGACAGTCGGATGCGCTCATGCTGTCGCTGCCGCCCGGTCGAGGATCTCGCGGGCGCCGGCGCCGAGCAGGCGCTCCGCCAGCAGGGCGCCGGCTGCGGCGGGCTCGCCGGCGTTGCCCTCTACCCGGTCGCGGATCCACTCGCTGCCGTCGGGAAGCCCGACGAAGGCTTCGACCTCGATCGCCTCGCCCTCCACTCGCGCGTGGACGCCGATCGGGGTCGCGCAGGTCGCCTCCAGCAGGGCGACCGCGGCGCGCTCGGCGGTCAGCTCGCACAGCGCGGTCTCGTCGCCGATCGCCGCCGCCGCGGCGATCGCTTCCTCGTCATCGGCTCGGGCCTGCAGAACGAGCGCGCCCTGGCCGGCCGCCGGGGTCATCGTCTCGGCTGGGATCGCAAACGACACCTCGTCCCCCCGCCCGAGTCGCCGCAGGCCGGCCGCGGCGAGCACGATCGCATCGAGCTCGCCCTCGGCGAGCTTGCGCAGGCGGGTATCGACGTTGCCGTGCAAGTCGACAATCCGCAGGTCCGGTCGAGCGGCGAGCAGCTGGGCGCGTCGCCGCAGGCTGGCCGTCCCGACTCGGGTGCCCTCCGGCACCTCGTCAAGCGACGACCCCACCCCGATCCAGACATCGGCCGGATCCTCGCGCCCCGGCACAGCGGCGATCGTCAACCCCTCGGGCATCTCCGCCGGCAGATCCTTAGCCGAATGAACCCCGATCTCCGCCTCCCCCGCCAACAACGCCCGCTCAACCCCCCGCACGAACCGCCCCTTGTCCCCCGGCTCCCCATCCGAAGAACACTCGATCAGCTCAGCACCCCCAAGCAGCTCGGCGACCTGCCCCGCCTGGGTGAGGGCCAGTGCACTTCCACGGGTGGCGATTCGAATCATCGGAAAAGAAGCAGGTGGGGTAAGGAGCTATCCCGGTAGGGGTGGAACGTCTTGTACTTTTTTTGCGGCGACATCCTCGGACGGCCCTGGACTGTCTTCAAAAAAAGTTAAGTGGAACCCCTACCGGGATAGCTCCCCGGCAATCCGTCACGAGGAACCCCTACCGGAATCGGCCCCCCTGCCGAGGTCGGTCCTGCGCAGCTCAGTCACTTTGCCCGCCTCCGACTCCTCCGGCTCAGTGTCGCTGTCCAACCCGAACAGCTCACGCAACGCACTCACGTAGAGGTAAGCGTCGTCGCTGCCCGCCGCCCGCTTCATCCGCAGCGTCGGCTCGTGCAGCAGCCGCGCCGCGATCGCCTTCGACATCGCGGTCAGCCGCTCGCGGTCGGCTTCGCCGAGACTCTCCCAGCGGCCGTCGTTCTCGGCCAGCACGCGGCGCACCACCTCGTCGGCCCGCTCGCGCAGCGCGGCGATCGTCGGCACCACCTCGAGCGCCGCGAGCCAGCGCTCGAAGCGGTCCAGCTCGGCGGCGAGGATCGGCTCGGCCCGCCGCGCCTCGGCCTCGCGGCTGCCGGCGTTACGCTCGACGATCTGCTGCACGTCGTTGACGTCGTGCAGGCTGACCCCGGGGATCTCGCGGCACTCCGGCTCGACGTCGCGCGGCACCGCGATGTTGACCAGCAGCAGCGGTCGCCCGTCGCGCCCCGCCATCACCTGCTCGAGCCCGTCGCGCTCGACGATGTGGTGCGGCGAGTTGGTCGCCGAGACGACGATGTCGGCAGCCGCGAGCTGCTCGGGAAGCTCCTCGAAGCGGACCGCGGCGCCGCCGAAGCGGTCGGCCAGGCCGATCGCGCGGTCGTAGTGGCGGTTGGCGACGAAGACGGTGGCGACGCCGCGGGCGACCAGCGCCTTGGCGACCAGCTCGGCGGTCTCGCCGGCGCCGATCACCAGCACCCGCCGCTCGCCGAGGTCGCCGAGCGTGCGCCGCGCCAGCTCGACCGCGACCGAGGGGATCGAGACGCCCTTCTCGCCGACCGCGGTCTCCTCGCGGACGCGGCCGCCGGCGGCGAGGGCGCCGCGGAAGAGGCGGTTGAGGATCGGCCCGGTCGCACTCTCGACCAGCGCCAGCTCGTAGGCGCGTTTGACCTGGCCCTGGATCTCGGCCTCGCCGACGATCATCGAGTCGAGCCCGGCGGTGACGCGGAAGAGGTGGGCGGCGGCTTCGCCGGCGCGCAGCGAGTAGAGGTGGCCGAGCAGCTCGGTCGGGCGGATCTCCGCCTGGCGGGTCAGCACGCCGAGCGCCGTCGACTCGGCTTCGACCGCGTCGGAGACGATCAGGTAGAGCTCGGTCCGGTTGCAGGTCGAGATCGCCGCCGCCTCGTGGATCCCCTCCGATGAGGTCAGCTCGCGCAGGGCGCCGGCGGCGCTGCCCTCGGTCAGCGAGAGCCGCTCGCGCAGGGCGAGCGGCGCAGTCTTGTGGGAGACGCCGAGGGCGAGAAGCTCGGACATCAGGCGCCTACCTCCTCGCGCTCCGGTGCGGCCTGGTCACCGTTGGATCGGGTCTCCACGAAGCCCGCGAGGTCTCGCAGCTCGCGCTCGATCCGCTGCAGTTTCGCCGCCATGATCCCGACGTAGATCACCAGCAGCAGGACGAAGACGATGTAGGCGCCGGCGACGTACTTGCCCGCCTCGTGCAGCGGCAGCGCCGGGGTCTCCGCCAGCAGCGAGAGCATCAGCCCACCTCCGGGGCGACCCGCGAGCGCCCGCCCGGCGCCGGCGCGTCGAGCGCCCGGCGCAGCCGCTTCACCTGGCCCGAAGCGCTCTTCGCGGTCAGCTCGAACTTGACCAGCGTCACCCAGAGCAGCGCGATCGCCGCCAGGCTGGCGAGGAAGGTCAGCATCATCGAGCCGGGCAGTCCGCCGTTGGTCGTGGCGAAGACGCGCGGGTGGACGAGGCTCTGCGACATCCGCACCGCCATGAAGTTGAGCGGCACGAAGGCGCCGGCGACGATCGCGAAGACCGAGGCGTAGCGCGCCTGCCGCTCACGGTCTTCGATCGCGTAGCGGAACGGGTAGTAGGTCGCGTACATCAGGAAGACGATCAGGAAGCTGACCAGGGTCGGCTCGTTCCAGACCCACCAGTGTCCCCACGAGGCCTTCGCCCAGATCGAGCCGGTGATCAGCACGGCGACGCCGAAGATCACCGAGATGTGGATCGAGACGTAGGAGCAGGCGTCCCAGCGCGAATCGCCGCTGCGCAGGTGGAGGATCGCGAAGACGCCGCCGATCACGAAGCCGACCAGCGCGACGATCGCCAGCGGCACGTGCAGGTAGAAGATCTTCTGGATGAAGCCCTGGTCGGCGTCGAGCGGCGCGTAGAAGAAGACCAGCGAGAGCGACACGGCGAGCGCCGCGACGGTCGCGATCGAGAGGGCTCTGAGACCGGAACCGAACGACGTCACAGTCTGATTCCCGTCGTTCGGTGGAGGCGAAGTTCTTGTGTGTCGGGGCCTTTGCCGTACATGCTCTTGCGCGGTGGGAGGCGGGTGGCGCCTCAGTCCTCCAGGAGGAAGTCGAACACCGCGTATCCGACGAGGAGGAAGATCGAATCGTATAGCCCGAGCACCGCCAGCCAGGTGCCGAAGCGGTGGTAACCGGGACCGCCCACGGCGAGCAGCGGCTCCAGGGCGCCGGTCGCGGCGATCGAGAGCGGCACCACGAGCGGCAGCAGGACGAGCGGGACGAGCAGGTCGCGGGCGCGCGAATTGACCGCCATCGAGGAGATCAGCGTGCCGGTCGCGGCGAGGCCGAGGTTGGCGAGGACGAGCACCGCCGCGAGCGGCGCCAGCGCGGCGGCGGAGTCGAGGAAGAAGAGCGCGAAGACGGGGACGACGATCGCCTCCAGCACCAGCAGGTAGGCAAGCAGCGCCGTCGCCTTGGCCGCGAACAGCGCCGTGCGGTCGATCGGCGCGAGCCGGATCGCGTCGAAGCCGCCCTCCTCGCGCTCGGCGACGAAGAGGCGGTTGATGCCGAGGATCGCGGCGAACAGCAGCGTCGCCCACAGCACGCCGGCGCCGAGGCTGCCGGAAAGGCTGGTGCGGTCGAGCCCGAAGCGGAAGATGACGAAGGTGGTGACGGCGAACAGCGCCATCGCCGGCAGCGACTGCAGGGTGCGCAGCTCGGCCCGCAGGTCCTTGCCGAGGATCGCCGCGAAGGCGACGCGGGTCGGGGTCATGCCGCGCTCACCGTGGTTGTGACCAACCCGCCGACGCCGAGCTCCAGCATCTGGTCGACCTCGCCGCGGTAGCGCTCCGGGTCGTGGGTGACCAGGACCCGGGTGCGCCCGGCGCCCGTCCCGATCAGCTCGCGCGCCAGCTCGCGCCCCTCGGCGTCGAGGTTGGAGTCCGGCTCGTCGAGCAGCAGCAGCTCCGGCTCGTGCAGGACGCAGCGGCAGATCGCCAGCCGCTGCCGCATTCCCGCCGACAGCTCGCCCGTCCGCTGATCGGCGCGGCGCGCCATCCCGACCGCCTCCAGCAGCGAGTCGATCCGCGCCTCCCCCGCATCCCCCCGCAGCCCGTGCAGACGAGCCTGGAAGCGCAGGTTCTCGCGGCCGCTGAGGTCGCGGTACAGCAGCGGCTCGTGGCCGAGGAAGCCGATCCCCCCCCGGGCCTTCCAGGCCTCGCCCGGCAGCCGCGCGCCCAGCACCCGCGCCTCGCCGCCGCTCGGCCGCAGCAGCGTCGCGAGGATCCGCAGCAGCGTCGTCTTGCCCGCCCCGTTCGGCCCCAGCACGACCAGCGTTTCGCCGGTGGCCACGGTCAGGTCGATCCCGTCAAGGACGACGCTTTCGCCGTAATCGCGGCGTAGCCCGCCCAGTTCGATCGCCTCGCTCACCCCGGGGATTCTTCCGGAGCGAGTGCCGAATGGCGATTTGATGACCCTATAGGGATGTCAAATCGCCATTCGGCACATTCGACTGGGCTCAGCGGCGCCGCTTGCGCAGGGTGCGGGCGCCTACTTTGAGCAGGGGGAGGCCGCCTTCCTTCAGCGCCTGCGTCCGCGTCGCCCCCTTGCCGTAGAGCAGCTTCGCCGAGGCGCGCACCGCTTCGCCCAGCGTGCGGTCGTATGGGTGCCACCAGAAGTCGCGCGCCAGCCCCGGCTCCCAGGCGTTCATCTTCACGTTGACGCACTCGTAGAAGCCGAATTTCGAGTGCGAGCGGCCGACCCCGGAGTCCTTGACGCCGCCCCAGGCGCACTGGCAGGCGCCGTGGCTGAAGGAGTGGTCGTTGATCCAGACCATCCCCGACTCGATCCGCCGCGCGATCCGCTCGCCCTTCTGGCGGTCCTTGGTCCAGACCGAGGCGCCGAGCCCGAACTCGGAGTCGTTGGCGAGCTCGATCGCCTCCTGCTCGGAGTCGACGACGACGATCGGCAGCACCGGGCCGAAGATCTCCTCGCGCATGATCCGCATCTCGTGCGTGACGCCGGTGAGGACGGTCGGAGCGACGAACTTGCCGGAGAGCCCGGCGACCTCGGTCGCCCCGCCGCAGAGCAGGGTCGCGCCGGAGTCGACCGCGTCGTCGACCAGCTCGCGGACGATCTCATACTGGCCGTCGGAGGTCATCGGGCCGATCTCGGTCTCCCACTCGATCGGGTTGCCGAGCCGCAGCTTGCGCGCCTCGCGGGCGACCCCCTCGACGAAGCGGTCGGCGACCTCGCGCATCACGTAGACGCGCTCGATCCCCGAGCAGGTCTGGCCGGCGTTGGCGAAGCCGCCCCAGACGGCGCCGCTGACGGCGTTGTCGAGGTCGGCGTCGGCGCAGACGATCATCGGGTCCTTGCCGCCCAGCTCGAGCACCGAGCCCTTCAGCCGCTGGGCGCAGACCTCGCCGACCTTGCGGCCGACATCGACCGAGCCGGTGAAGAAGACCTTGCCGACGGAGGACTTGGCCAGCGCGTCGCCGACCGCGCCGCCGCCGTGGACGACCCGGATCAGCCCCTCGGGCAGGCCGCCCTTCTCGAAGACGCGGCGGATCGCCTCGCCCAGCAGCGGCGTCAGGCTGGCCGGCTTGAGGACGACGCCGTTGCCGGCCATCAGCGCGATCGCGACCTCGCCGAAGGGGATCGACCAGGGGTAGTTCCAGGGCGCGATCACCCCGACCACGCCGATCGGCTCATAGGAGAAGCGGCCTTTCTTGCTCAGCGTGAAGGCCTGCGTCATCGGCACCTTCTCGTCGGCGAGGATCTTCGGCCCCGCCTTGGCGCACCAGTGCAGCGCGTCGACCGTCGGCAGCAGCTCCATCGTGTAGGCCTCGGCCCGCGGCTTGCCCTGCTCGGCGACCAGCAGCTCGGCGATCTCGTCGATCTCGTCGAGCAGGGCGTCGGCAGTGCGGCGCATGTAGCGGCCGCGGTCCTCCAGGCTCAGTTCGGCCCAGGCGGGCTGGATGCGGGCGACGTCGTCCACCACTGCCTGGACCTGGTCGGGGGTGATCGTGGCTACCGAGCCGACCAGGTCTCCGGTGGCGGGGTTGAAGGACTCGAGGGTGGACTGGGTGGCTTGGGGCTGCGTGGCGATCTCCATGGGGCGATTGTAGGTGGTGTGGGGGGAGCCGGGGGAGGTCTTGGGAGTGCCTAGGTTCGCTTCGCCTGCGGCTTCGCTCACTATGTCGGAGCGGCTTCGCCGCAAAATCTCTCGCCGGTGCGCCGCTTCGCGAGGCACCCCCAAGACCTCCCCCGGCTCCCTCATACTCAGCCGTAATGGCCGACCGGCTGTTCGAAAGCGACGAAGACCCCCGCCTGGATCAGATAGCTGGCGATGCGCCGCTGGCGGTTCGGATGCGTCCTCGCTCTCTGGACGAGCTTGTGGGACAGGAGCACATCCTGGGGGAGGGATCGGCGTTGAGGGTTGCGATTGAAGGTGGGAGCCCTCATAGCTCGATCTTGTATGGGCCGCCGGGGTCTGGGAAGACGACTCTGGCTCGGATCGCGGCGGCGGGAGCGGATGGGGCGTTTGAGGAGGAGTCGGCCGTCAATGCGGGGAAAGCCGAGATTCGCGCGGTGATCGAGCGGGCTCGGGAGCGCCGTCGTGGGGCCGGCCGGCCGACGATCCTCTTCCTCGACGAGATCCATCGCTTCAACAAGGCCCAGCAGGACGCGCTGCTGCCGGCGGTCGAGGAGGGGCTGCTGACGCTGATCGGGGCGACGACCGAGAATCCGTATTTCGAGGTCAACTCGGCGCTGCTCTCGCGCTGCCAGATATACGAGTTGCGGCCGCTGGCGGCGGAGCAGGTGGAAGAGATCCTGCGGCGGGCGCTCTCCGATCCTGAGCGTGGACTGGCCGAGCCGCCGCCGGTCGAGGACGCGGCCCTGGCGATGCTGGCGCAGCGCTCCGGCGGCGACGCCCGGGTCGCCCTCTCGGCGCTGGAGCGGGCGGTCGAGCGCGCATCCGACCTTGACCCCTCTGGAGGTGGGTCGAAGTCGGATGCGGTTGAACGTCGCCGCGGTCGAGGACGCGATGCAGCGCAAGGCGCTCGAATACGACCGCCAGGGGGACCGCCATTACGACTTCGTCTCGGCCTGGATCAAGGCGACCCGCGGCTCCGACGTCGATGCCTCCCTCTACTACCTGGCGGTGATGCTGGAGGGCGGCGAGGACCCGCGCTTCATCGCCCGCCGGATGGTCATCCTCGCCTCCGAGGACGTCGGCAACGCCGACCCGCAGGCGCTGCTCGTCGCCGACGCCGCGGCCCGCGCGGTCAACCGGGTCGGCCTGCCCGAGTGCGCGCTCAACCTCGCCCAGGCCGCCGTCTACCTGGCGCTGGCGCCGAAGTCGAACGCCTCCTACAAAGCGCTCGGCAAGGCCCGCGCGGAGGTCCGGGCCAACGGCGCCAAGACGCCGCCCGACTACCTGCGCGACGCCCATTACCCCGGCGCCGGAGAGCTCGGCCGCGGCGAGGGCTACCGCTACGCGCACGACGAGCCCGGGGGCGTAAGCGAGCAGCCGCTGATGCCGCCGGGCCTCGAGGATCTGCGTTTCTACGCGCCGACCGATCGCGGCTTCGAGGCCGAGTTGGGCCGTCGTCTGGAGGCCCTGCGCAAGAAGATTCGCGTCGCTTAGTTGCGGGCGCAACTTCTTTAGGAAGGCCGTGTTTCAGAGGTCGGCTTTCCAAGCTAGAGCCAGGGAGAGCCGAACACCGGCCGGAGGCCTGGACTGGGGGTCTCCGGCCGGGACTAAGCAGGGACACAGGGGGGAAACCGACGACCGCGCGACATTCGCGCGGTCGTCGGTTGTTTGGGGCCTCCTCTATCGTCCGAGCCGATGGCCGACAAGCTGAGACTCGGCGGGATGGCGCTTCGGAACGGGCTGCTGATCCACGGGCCCACGCACTGGGCCGCAGCTGTGCGGGATGACGGCGGGGAGGTGGTGGTTGCCTCCGAGCGGAAACCGGAGTTGGCGCCGAAGCTGGCCGGGAAGGTGCCGGGGCTGCGCGGGCCGCTGAAACTGGTCGAGGCGATGGCGGTGCTGCCGCTGGTGCGCCGGCGCTTGCCGGCGGCGCGGTTGCCGTTCGAGGACTGGCGAACGATCGCGGCGATCGGGACTACGCTGGTCGCGACCTCCGCGCTGCGGCGCAGGGTGGCGAGCGGTGCGCTGCGCGAGGGCTTGGTGCAGGCGCTCGGCGCGGTGCCGGCGGTGGTGGCGCTGAGCGACCGCGACCTCGCCGCCTACCACGGCGTCGAGCACAAGGCGATCGCCGCCTACGAGCAGGGGGTCGACGACCCGGCGACCGTGCCGAAGGAGCACGACCGCTGCGGCTCCAATCTGATCGCGCCGATGATGCTGCTCTCGGCCGGCGGCACCGTGCTGCTGGAGCGGCTGGTCGAGCGGCCGACGCCGCTTGCCCGGGCGGCGGTCGGCCTCGGCGGCGCCTCGCTGGCGGTCGAGATGTTCGCCTGGAGCGACCGCCATCACGGCGACCCGCTGGCCGAGGCGTTCCACACCCCGGGGCGGGAGATCCAGCGCCACCTGGCGACCAAGGAGCCGACCGCCGAGCAGATGCAGGTCGGGATCGCGGCGCTGGCCGAGATCCTCCGGGTCGAGGAGCCCATCTAGACTCCCGCCGATGTTCGGAAGGATCGACCATGTCGGCGTCGCCGTCGAAGACATCGACGCGGCGCTCGCCCTCTACGAGAAGAGCTTCGCGATGGAGCTGGCGCACCGCGAGACCGTTAACGCCCAGGGGGTCGAGGCGGTTTTGCTCGACGTCGGCGAGGGGCACGTCGAGCTGCTGCGGCCGCTCGGGCCGGAGACCGCGGTGGGGAAGTTTCTCGCCCGCAAGGGGCCGGGGCTGCACCACGTCGCCTACGCCGTCGAGGACATCGACGCGACGCTCGAGTCGCTGAGCGCCGCCGGCCTCGAGCTGATCGACAGCGAGGCGCGGGTCGGGATCCGCGAGAGCCGCGTCGCCTTCCTGCACCCGCGCTCGACCGGCGGCGTGCTGACCGAGATCGTCGAACCCGCGGGAGGACACTGATGGCGGACACGCAGAGGGTTGAGATCGGCTTCGAGGGCGGCCAGGTCGTCTCGGTGCGGCTGACGCAGGACGAGCTGAAGGACTTCCGCAAGCAGGTCGAGAAGGGCGGTTGGCACGACCTCAAGACCGAGGACGGCGTCCTCGCCGTCTACGTCGGCAAGGTCGCCTTCCTGAGGATCGACTCGGGCGAGCACCGAGTCGGCTTCTGAGTGCGCGTAAGAACGGCGATCGGACTCTTCGGGACGGTCGTCGTGGGCGCCGCGCTGTGGTGGCGCAAGAACCCGTCGGCCTGTCCGTACGGCCAGCGCTTCTGGGTCGAAGCGCCGCACCCGGTCATCACCCGCGACCGCCTGGGCGAGGTGCTGCGCCCCGAGTCGGGCGAGCGGATCCTCGAGATCGGGCCGGGCACCGGCTACTACACGCTCGACCTGGCGACATGGGCCGGCCCTGAGGGCACGGTCGAGATCTTCGACCTGCAGCAGGAGTTCCTCGACCACGTCGGGCGCCGCGCCGCCGAGCGCGGCCTGACGAACGTCAAGCCGACCCGAGGCGACGCCACCGCCCTGCCCTACGAGGACGACTCGATCGACGCCGTCGTCCTCACCGCGGTCCTCGGCGAGATTCCCGACCCGGTCGCCGCCCTGCGGGAGATCGCCCGCGTGCTGCGGCCGAGCGGCCGCCTGGTCGTAGGCGAGCTCTTCGGCGACCCCCACTTCACCACCCTGAGCGCCCTCAAACGCCAAGCGGCCGGAGCGGGCCTCAGCTTCGAGACCAGCTCCGGCAACCGGCTCGCCTACTTCGCTCGGTTGGTGCATCACCACGGGGGTAGCAGCGATGTCGAGTAGCTCGTACCCCCCCATTTGAGGGCGTTCTCCTATTTGGATACTGATTTGTAGTACGCTGTCCTACAAATGGCAGCACGGCCCAAGACCTTCTCAGCGCGATGGGAGCCCGAGGTGCTCGAGCGACTCGACAGACGCAGTGAGCTGGCCGGCACGAACAAGTCCCGCCTCGCCGAACGCTATGTCGACGAGGGCACTCGGATGGACGAGCATCCTGGGATCGTCTTTCGCGGTGGGCCGACCGGACGCCGGGCGGCTCTCATGGGGGGGCCGGATGTTTGGGAGGCGATGGCGACGCTGAAGGGCGGTGAGGTTCGTGGGGAGAAGGCAATCGCCGCCACGGCAGAGCTACTCAATCTCACCGACCTGCAGGTGCGGACCGCGGTTCGCTATTACAGCGACTATCCCGAGGAGATCGACGAGCGCATCCGGCGCAACGTCGAGGAGGCCGATGCGGCCGAAGCGGCCTGGCGCCGCGAACAGGCCGCCTTGGCGTGAAGCTGCTGCTCGACGAGCAGATCAGCGGCAGGGTCGCCGGGCGTCTGCGAAAGAAAGGCCACGACGTCCTGGCGACGACAGAGGAGCCTGCCCTTCGTGGCTTGAGCGACTCCGACCTGTTCGAGCTCGCCCAAGGTCAGCAGCGCGCCGTCGTCACCTACAACCGCGCCGACTTCGAAGCGATCATTCGCGAATATGCCGAGGTTGGACGTGAACATCACGGCTTGGTGATCGTCCATCCGACGCGATTCCCTGGCAGCGATTTCGCCAGGATCGCCAAGGCGCTGGCCAAGCTCCTCGATGCGCCGGACCTCGGCAAGAGCTTCACCCTCTGGCTGCAAGGTAGCTAGCCGAACGATGGGGTGCCGGGGCGGGTGGGAGGTCCCGCCCCGGCACACCCGGCCGTCAGTGCTTCTTGCAGGCCGGGATGTTGAGCCGCAGGTTGTTCCTCTTCACCTGGCGGCTGTTCTGCGCCTTGATGTTGAGGAAGCCGTTGGTCTGGCCCTTGCAGAGGTTCCTCGAGTTGACCAAGAGGCCCTTGCTGCCGCCCTTCATGTTCAGTTCGAACTTCTTCACCGCCACGTCGGGCGTTTCGTTGAACACCGTTTTCAGGCGGCCGTGCGCGGAGCTGATCACGCCGCGCAGCCGGATCGGGACCTGGCCGTGCAGATCGGCCAGCAGGTCCGGCAGTTCGTGGCTGGAGGAGGTCAGGTAGACCGGCCCTTCGAGGGGCTTTTCCAGCAGCGGCGAGGTCGCCTTCGCGTGCCCGTAGATCGAGTTCTTCGGGCACTGGTTGGCGGCCAACTGCACTTTCGTGCAGATGGTTTTGATGTGACCCTGGTCGAGGATCGTCGCCTGCGGCAGGATGAACGACGTCCGGCGGACGTTGGCGTCGCCGTTGCGAGCTTCGAGGATCGCCCGGAACCTCGGGTGCTGTGCCCGCTGGGTCTGCTTCTTGCCGCCGAAGATCCGGGCGAAGAACTTCGGCTTGAACTTGAGCGCGCCGCATTCGGTCGCCTGGAACGGCGTGCCCTGCTTCGATTCGAACCAGCTGGCCGGATCGGCCGGGTCGCCGCCGCCGCCGAAGATGCTCGAGGCGACGAGGAACGACTGCCGGCAGGTGGTCGGGTTGAGCGTGAACTTCGAGCGGTCGATCGAGACGTCGATCGAGCGGATGTCGAGCTTGACGCCGCCGAACACGTACGGGATCGGATCCGAGACGGCGTGGACTTCGGCCGTTTCGGGGTTGATGTTGATCGCGACCCGGACGACGACCGTGCCGAGGTCATACGGACCGGCGACCGCCGGGGTCACGAACACCATGCTGATCGGCGCGCCTTTGTATGGGCCGGCCAGGTAGGCCTGGCCGGTGGTGTGGAACGGCGCCGAGCCGGAGCCGGTGGCGATCGTCGACGTCCCGACCAGGCTGCTCGCGGGGCAGCTCGGCGAGGCGATCGCAGCCGCTCCGCTCTGCGCTTCCGCCGCGTCGATGTTCGCCTCGGGGCAGTAGGGGACGCCCTTCAGGCTGGCGATCATCCCGGGCGGCAGGTTGACGTTCACCTGCCGGATCTCCTGCGCTCCGTCCGGCCTGTTGAGGTGGAACACGAACGGGCTGAAGGCACCCGCCTTCGAGGCCTGCGTGCCGGCGCTGTAGGTCGGAGCGAACGGCCGTTCCGCCAACGTTTTCGGGCAGGGCCCGCCGCCGGCCGCCGAGGTCAGGTTGAAGCTGGCGCTCGGATGCGCGTCGCCGTTTTCAGACCAAGGCGCCAGATCGCTGGTCGTCGTGTGCGGACCGCAGGTGTTCGGGGTGGTCAGCGCCCCCCTCGGGCCGCCGTTGATGTGGACCTGGAAGGAGCTGAACGTCGCCTGCGGATTTTCGTCGACCACCGCCGTGACCTGGCCGGTCTGCAGGTTCGGGAATATCTGCCCTTTCAGTCGCACGTTGACGCCGTACCGTTCCGACTCGACAGTGAGGAAGATCCGGAACTGGTTGCCCGAACTCGGGTTTTGGCTTTCCGGCGTCGCCACGTAGACCTTGCCGTGCAACGAGCCCGGAGGCAGCGAAGGCGTTTCCACGTCCACCGTGCCGATCTCCGAGTTCGGGGGGCAGTTGATCTGATCATTGGTGTGGTAGGCGAACTGAGCGTTGGTGCAGGTTTCGAGCCCGTTGACCAGGGACGGGTTGAGCCCGGCCCCTTCAGGCAGCGTCACCTTCGCCGTCTTCAGGTACGAGTTGGCGATCGGTTCCGACGGGTCCCAGGGGATCCCGAGGTCCAACGTCACGGGGTCGGGGGAGTCGGTCGAGCTGTTGACGGTGGTTTTGAGCGTAGGGTTGAAGGGAACTTTGTCGCAACCCGTGGCGCTGTAGGGCGTGGGGAAGGTTTTTTCGGCAGTAGCGCCTTCGTGCGAATTGACCTTCAGAGTGGCCCTCTGTGGTCCGTCGCACTGGCTCGGCAGGGTCAGGTAGGTGCCGTCGCCGAATCGATTTCCAGGGCCGAGGACAGTTTCACCTTCGTCAAAGACGAGGCGAGAACCGACGATCGGCGGGCTTTCCGGCGTGTCGCTGATCGTGAAGATGACGTGCTGGTCTTTCGGATCAAGCGAGCCGACGATGTAGACGGCTTCGCCCAAGGCGTTCGGAAACGCGACCATCGAGGGAGCTCCTTCGAACGGCACAACGTTGTACACCGGCGCCGTTTTGCGCGCCAGCGTCGGGCCGGGTGCCGCCACGACGGTGAGGTAGTTGAGGCCGACGAGCGTGTTGGCCGGGCATCCCAAGATGTTGCTTTCCGCCTGCGCAAGGCTGCACTGGGGGAGGGCTTCAGGATTAACGCTCAGTCCTTCTGGCGTTTCGACGACGATGTCTTTTACAAGTCCGTCTGGAGAGCCCGCCGTGTTGTTGAGCGTGAAGTCGGTGATGCCGAAGTTCGGATGTCCGGAGGACTGGGTAAACCACTTTCCGGAGGTGCTTTCCAGGCACTGTTCCCCTGATTGGGGGAGGGGGAATGCACCGACCACCGGAAGTCCGCCCAAGGCCGGCGTGTCAACGTTTTCTTTACACGTCAACGATTCCCATTTTTCGATGCCGAATGCGGCCTGTGCCGATGACGTGCCGAACGCGAGAACGACGAATGCGGTAACGAGCGTGAGCAGCCCGAACGAGCGTGCCTTGCTTCTCATAATGAGACTCTCCTCCAAGACGGGTTTGAACATCCGATTACCCGCCTCCCGCAGTTAAAAACGGTACACCATGGACCCCATCGGCTCCATCGGTGACAACTACGGATTGGCCAAAGAGGCCCAGAGGCGCTCCTCCGCGTCGGCCACGCGGTTGGCCGTTGCGTCTATCCGCCGCCAGAGCGCGGGGTCCGGCTCGTCGCGCTCGCTGGCGGCGCGGAACGCCTCGGCCAGCTCGGTCCAGGCGGCGGCTGCGTCCGCCGCCAGTCGCGCCTCAGATCGCCCAGTCTCCTCGAGGAAGCGCGAGTACATGAGGCGGAAGGCGCCGCCCCCCGTGCCGCGGCGCTCGATCACCTGGTAGCCGAAGCGCGCGCACCACTGCCAGTCGGCGGCGACCTCGGGCCAGGAGCCCGCCTCGGCGGCGAGGCGGCGGACCGCGTCGAGCCCGGAGAAGCCGCGGAACTCGGGCTCCAGCATGGCCTGCGCCGCCCGCTCGATCGCCACCGGGATCGCCTCGCGCAGCTGCTCTTCCGAGATCTCTCCCGCGACCGTGAACATGTGGCCGGAGAGCGGGTAGGCGGGATGGTCGCTGTGGCGCGCTCGGTCGAGGTTCTCCAGGCGGGTCGTCTGCAGCTGCTCGAAGCCGGTGTCGGAGAGGTGCGCCAGCTCCTCGTCGTAGCCGGCGAGGACGACGGCGTGGCCGGGGAAGTGGGCCGAGTTGCCGTAGTGATCGAGGTAGAAGAGGTCGGTCAGCATCAGCACCGGGTTGCCGGCGTCGACCTCGGACCGGGCGGCCTCCCAGGCGCCGTCGTCGCCCGGCTCGAAGGTCCGCAACCGCAGCGCCGCCCCGGTCAGCTCGGCGAAGGTCTCCTCGAGGCGGGCGGTGCGGCCGTTGAACCAGCGGCTCGGCGAGGCGTCCTCGATCGTCACGTAGTAGAAGCAGGCGCCCGCCCCCAGGCCGAAGGCCGTCTCCTCGCTGAGCACGACGCCGTGGAAGCCGAGCAGGTTGCGCAGCGCGGTCGAGCCGCAGTGGTGGCCGGGGCGGTGCGCGTAGCCGGGGACGAAGGGCATGGCGGCATCTTGACCGACCGGCATATCCTCCGCCGCCGATGGCCGAACTCGACCTCAGAGCGCTTCGCTTCATGCGCACGCACGGCCACTCGCCGGGCCTGGAGTCGGCCGCCCAGGCGCTCGGCAAAGCCGGCAACAACGGCGCGGTATGGGTGGTGCTCGGGGTGGTGCTCGCCCTGATCGACCCCTCGCGGCGCGAAGCCTGGTTGATCTGCGCGGCCCTGGGACCGATCGCGATCGCCCTCAACTACGCGATCAAGCTGGCGGTGCGCCGGCCGCGCCCGGTGCTCGACGGCCTGCCGCCGCTCGGCGGCGCCCCCAGCTCGCTCAGCTTCCCATCGGCCCACGCCCTCTCCTCGTTCGCGGTGGCGACGGCGATGTTCAGGGTCAACCCCGCGACCGCCGGCGCCCTCGTCGTCGCCGTCCTCCTCTCGCTCGGTCGTCCCTACCTCGGGATGCACTACCCCTCCGACGTGATCGCCGGCGCCTTGCTCGGCATCCTGCTCGGTCTAATCGTGCCGCTGTCGCTATGAGCGGGGGCACCCGATGAAGGTCGGGATCGTCGGCCTGCCCAACGCGGGCAAGTCGACCCTGTTCAACGCGCTGACCAAGGGCGGCGCGCAGACCGGCGACTACCCGTTCACGACGATCGAGCCCAACGTGGCGATCGCCCAGGTGCCGGACGAGCGGCTCGAGCAGGTGGCGGCGACCGTGCGCAGCTCCGAGCTGGTGCCGGCGACGATCTCCTTCCACGACATCGCCGGCCTGGTCAAGGGCGCCTCCGAGGGCGAGGGCCTCGGCAACCGCTTCCTCGCCTCGATCCGCGAGACCGACGCGATCTGCCACGTTGTCCGCTGCCACGCCGACTCCGGCGTCCCGCACCCCGACGGCCGCGTCAACCCGCCGGCCGACATCGAGACGATCGAGACCGAGCTGGTGCTCTCCGACTTCGAGCAGGTCGAGCGGCGGCTGCCGCGGGTCGCCAAGCAGGCGAAGTCGGGCGACGTCGAGGCGATCGCCGAGCTGGGGTGGCTGGAGGCGGTGCGCGAGGAGCTCGCGGCCGGCCGTCCCGCCCGCTCGGTCCCGCTCCCCGAGACCGCTCCGGCGGCCGCCCGCAACCTGCAGGCGCTGACCACGAAGCCGATCCTCTACGTCGCCAACGTCGACGAGGGCGACGCCGAGCCGCCGGCCGCGGTCGCCGACCACGCCGCCGCGGTCGGCGCCGGCGTTGTTGCGGTCAGCGCCCGGATCGAGAACGAGCTGGCCGAGCTCGACCCGGCCGAGGCGGAGGAGATGCGCGAGTCCTACGGCGTCGAGGGCTCGGGCCTCGCCCGCCTCGTCCGCGCCGCCTACGACCTGCTCGAGCTGATCACCTTCTTCACCGCCGGCGAGGACAAGGAAGCGGTCGCCCGGCCGCTGCCGCGCGGCGCCACCGCGCTGGAGGCGGCGGGGACGATCCACACCGAGATCCAGGAAGCGTTCGTCAAAGCCGAGGCGATCGGCTGGCGCGAGCTGGTCGAGTGCGGCGGCTACGCCCCCGCCCGCGACCGCGGCCTGCTCCGCATCGAGGGCCGCGATTACGTCGTCCAGGACGGCGACGTGATCACGATTAAGGTCTGACGATGGACCAGGGAGCGCGGTTCCCGCGGGTCGCCGCCAAGGCCGGCCACTACGAGAGTTTCTACGTCAAGGCCTGCCGGCCCGGTGGAGGGCAGGGGATCTGGATTCGCCACACCGTCCACAAGCGGCCCGCAGCTGCGCCCAACGCCTCGATCTGGTTCGTTCTCTTCGACCGCGACGCGGCCGGCCCGCGGGCGACCAAGGCGACCGTGCCGGCGGCGGAGCTGTCGGCGCCGGTCGGGTCCTGGATCCGGGTCGGCGGGGCCGAGATCGGCCCCGGCAGCGCCGCCGGCTCGGTCGTCGGCGATGCGCTCGAGGCCTCCTGGGATTTGACCTTCGCCGGCGATGCCCCCCCCTGCAAGTACCTGCCGTCGGACCGCCTCTACGAGACGCGGCTGCCGAAAACCAAGTTCGTCGCGCCGTTCCCGGACGCCCGCTTCGACGGGCGCCTGACGGTCGACGGCGAGGAGATCGAGATCGCCGGCTGGCCCGGGATGATCGGCCACAACTGGGGCAGCGAGCACGCCGAGCGCTGGGTCTGGCTCGAGGGCACCGGCTTCGCCGACGCGCCCGACACCTACTTCGACGCCGGCGCCGCCCGGATCAAGCTCGGTCCCTGGACCACCCCCTGGGTCCCGTCCGGGATGCTCATGCTCGAAGGCGAGGCCCACCGCCTCGGCGGCTTCGGCCAGATCCGCTCGGCCTCGATAGACGCCACCCCAGGCGCCTGCAGCTTCATCCTCCCGGGCAAGGACATAGTCGTCCGCGGCACGGTCTCCGCCCCGACCAAGGACTGCGTCGGCTGGATCTACGCCGACCCGAAAGGCCCCGAGCACAACACGATCAACTGCTCGGTTTCGGACCTGGAGCTGACGATCGAGCGGCCAGGGCATTCACCCCGTCAGCTCTCTCTATCCGCCGGCGCGGCCTACGAGTTCGGGATGCGAGAGACCGACCACGGAATCCCGATCCAGCCGTACTCCGACGGTTGAGTGGCCTTCTCAGCCCCCGACGCCTCCGGCGGGGCCGGGCTGTGGTTTGGGTTCGCCGCCTCCAGTTTCTCCGCCGCCGGCAGGCTTGCCGTCGATCAGCTTGCGGAAGCTCATCCAGGTGCTGTAGGCGCCGAGCGCCGACTCCAGCTCGTCACCGCGGATCTTGGTGACGCCGCCCGTCCCGTAGAGCTTCGCCCAGACGATCCGCGGGGAGACGCCATGCTGGGTGACGACGACGCGCTTCAGCGCGCCGTCGAGGTAGCTGCCGAGCTTGGAGCCGATCTCACCCTCGGAGAAGCTCAGCTTCCAGCTGTGCAGCGGGCAGGCTCCGTCGTAGGGGTCGGGGACGCCGACCAGATAGGGGATCGGCGGGCCGAAGAAGACGTTCTGGACGCTCTCGGTGTAGCCGCCCGAGCAGGCCGAGAAGAAGGTCTCGGCGATCTTGCCGCCGTACATCACCACCTGTCCCTTGGTCAATTCCGCGGCCCGGTTGCCGCTCGCCGCCTCGCTGCCGATCCCTTTGTAGACCTGGCTGCGGGTGTCGGCGTAGAGGTCGAAGCCGTTGCCTTCGACCTGGTCGGCGAGCGCGTAGGAGCGCGCCGCGACCGCCTGCGCCTCCAGCGCCGCGATCGGCCAGGAGGCGGGCGACTCGTTGGGTATGACGCCCTTGACGTACTGGTCAACCGGCAGGGCGTTGACCGCGTTGAGCGAGCCGCCGTCGCTTTCGGTCGGCACCACCTCGAGCGCCCCGCGGTAGGGCGTTCCGTCGATCCTCACGCTTCCCGGCCCCGCGGCGCGCAGCCTGCCGCCGCAGTCGGCGAGCGCCTTGCCGCCGGCGCCGCGCAGCTGCACGTTGCCGCCGATCCGCCGCGCTTCGTAGCTGCCGCCGGCGGAGAGGCTCTTGCCGCAGGCGCTGGTCGCGCCGCTGAAGCCGACGTCGCCGCTGTCGATTGCGATCAGCACGCGGACGATCCGCGGCCCGGCGAGCGTGCCGATCGTCGTCCCCGAGTAGTAGTGGCCGAGGATGAAGCGATAGCCCTTGCCGTGCTGGGCGTAGCCGTAGGCGCCGTACTGGCTCATCCCGACGCCGTGGCCGAAGCCGTGGCCGAGCACCTCCCAGCTCACGCTCGCCGCAGCGCTGGGCGCGAAGCAGAGCGAGAGCAGGAGCGGCAGGGCTGTGAGGCGGAAGCGCATCTCTGGGTCAACAGATTCGGGATCTGGGAGTCTCGGCCTGCACTACCCTTGTCTGAGTGGCCACGCAGAGCGTGAAAGCGATCGACCACGAGCTGCTCGTCGCCGGCGAGTGGGTGACGACCGGCGAGTGGGACGAGGTCGCCAGCCCCTACGACGGCACCGCGGTCGGTCGGGTCGCCCGCGGCGACGCGGCGACGGTCGACCGCGCGGCGATCGCCGCCCGGGCCGCCTTCGAGTCCGGCGACTTCGCCCAGCACGAGCGCGCCGCGATGCTCGACCGCGCCGCCGAGCTGGTCGGCGAACGGCTCGACGACCTCGCGCTGACGATCGCCGCCGAGGCCGGCAAGCCGTTGCGGACCGCGCAGGCCGAGGCCGCCCGCTGCGTCAACACGCTGACCTTCTCCGCGGTCGAGGCGCGCAAGCTGACCGGCGGCACCGTGCCGATGGACGCCTCGCCTGCAGGCGCCGGCAAGCTCGGCGTGATGCTGCGCGTCCCCTACGGAGTCCTCGGCGCGATCAGCCCCTTCAACTTCCCGCTCAACCTGGTCGCCCACAAGCTCGGGCCGGCGATCGCCGCCGGCAACGCGGTCGTCCTCAAGCCGGCCGGGCAGACGCCGATCTCGGCCCTGAAGCTGGCCGCGATCCTGGTTGAGGCGGGCCTGCCCGACGGCTGGCTCAGCGTCGTTCCCGGCCCCGGCTCGGAGGTCGGCAACGCGATCGTCGAGCACGAGCTGACCGCCGCCCTCAGCTTCACCGGCTCGGCCGAGGTCGGCTGGGGGATCCGCAGTCGCGTCCCGCACAAGAAGGTCAACCTCGAGCTCGGCTCCAACGCGCCGCTGATCGTCCACTCCGACGGCGACTGGGAGACGGTCGCCGACAAGGCGAAGCTGCACGCTTTCTCCCACGCCGGCCAGAGCTGCATCTCGATCCAGCGGATCCTCGTCCAGGAGGACGTCGCCGACGCCTTCGTCGAGCGGCTCGTCGCCAACGTCGAGGAGCTGACCGTCGGCGATCCGCTCGATCCCGAGACCGACATCGGGCCGTTGATCACGCCGGGCGACCGCGACCGGGTCAAGGACTGGATCGACGAGGCGGTCTCCGCCGGCGCCGAGCTGCTGACCGGCGGCGAGCTGGTCGACGAGGGCCGCTGCCTGGCGCCGACCCTGCTCGGCTCGCCGCCGCGCGAGGCGAAGGTCTGGTGCGAGGAGATCTTCGGCCCGGTGGCGACGATCGACCGCTACGGCGAGTTCGGCGAGGCGCTGCGGATGGCGAACGACTCCAAGTTCGGCCTCCAGGCGGGCGTCTTCACCCGCGACATCGGCCGCGGCCTCGAGGCCGCGCGGACGCTCGAGTTCGGCGGCGTCCTGATCAACGAGGTGCCGACCTTCCGCGCCGACCAGCAGCCCTACGGGGGCGTCAAGGACTCCGGCAACACCCGCGAGGGCCCCGCCTTCGCCGTGCTAGAGCTGACCGAGGAGCGCTTCATCACTCTGCAGGGGTAGCTCCTACCCGTGGGGGCGGGCCATGCGGCGGTGGTCGAGCGCTTCCTCTAAGACGGAAGGCTCTACTCCCTGCTCTAGCGCGACCTCGCGCAGGGAGCGGCCGGACTCGGCTGCGGCCTTGACGATGTCGGCGGCACGGTCGTAGCCGATATGGGGGTTGAGCGCGGTCGCCGTCGCCAGGGTGGCCTCGGCGTGGCGCTCGGTCATCTCCTCGTCGGCCTCGATCCCGGCGACGCATTTCTCGTCCAGCAGGCGCGAGGCCGAGGCCAGCAGCTTGATCGAGTCGAGCAGGTTGCGGGCGATCAGCGGCACCCGCACGTTCAGCTCGAACTGCCCCTGGCTGCCGGCCATCGCGATCGCCATGTCGTTGCCGACGACCTGGGCGGCGACCTGGATCACCACCTCGGGGATCACCGGGTTGACCTTGCCGGGCATGATCGAGGAGCCCTTCTGCAGCTCCGGCAGGCGCAGCTCAGCGAGCCCGGCCCGCGGGCCCGAGCCCATCAGCGCCAGGTCGTTGGCGATCTTGTTGAGCGAGACCGCGTAGACCTTCAGCGCCCCCGACAGCTCGACCAGGGCGTCGCGGTTGCCCTGCGCCTCGAAGCGGTCGAGCGGCTCGGAGATCGCCAGGCCGGTGTCCTCGGCCAGCTTCTCGCGCACCTTCGCCGCGAACTGCGGGTGGGTGTTGAGCCCGGTCCCGGTGGCGGTGCCGCCGAGCGGGATCTGACCGACCCGCCGCAGCGTCCCCTCGATCCGCTGGATGCCGAGGCTGACCTGCGCCGCGTAGCCGCCGAACTCCTGCCCCAGCGTCACCGGCACCGCGTCCATCAGGTGGGTGCGCCCGGCCTTGACCACGTCGGCGAAGCGCTTCTCCTTCTCGGCAAGGGCGGCCTGCAGCCCGTTCATCGCCGGCAGCAGATCGTGGGTCGTCTCG
Source organism: uncultured Solirubrobacterales bacterium (assembly GCA_963702955.1). Lineage (GTDB taxonomy): Bacteria > Actinomycetota > Thermoleophilia > Solirubrobacterales > 70-9 > VRUE01. The sequence continues at coordinate 2,039,777 of OY969774.1, forward strand.
TCGAGCGCCGCCAGGTGGACCGCGGAGGGGAAGACGTCGTTCGAGGACTGGCCCATGTTGACGTGGTCGTTGGGGTGGGCCGCGTCGCCGGCCAGCTCGGCGATCACCTCGTTCGCGTTCATGTTCGAGGAGGTGCCGGAGCCGGTCTGGAAGACGTCAACCGGGAACTGGTCGTCGTGCTCGCCGGCGGCCACCGCGTCGCCGGCGTCGGCGATCGCCGAGGCGAGCTCGCCGTCGAGTCCGCCCAGCTCGCCGTTGACCCGCGCCGCCGCGGCCTTCAGCCGGCCGAGCCAGCGGACGACGGGGACGGGCACGCGCTCGCCCGAAACGGGGAAGTTGTCAACGGCTTTGGTGGTCTCGCCACCCCAGAGCTGTTCGGTCAAGTCGGATCCTCCATCGAAGTTGTGTACCCCCAGCGTATTCAGCCGCGGGCGGAGCCGGCGTCGTAGCCGCGGCGGTAGGCGCGCCGGAAGGCCGGTGGCAGGGGCCGGTTGTCGGGGCTGTAGCGGGCTGCCGCGACAAGGCGGCGGATCAGGTCGGTGTGGATGCCTTCGGTGTCCTCGGCGCCCCGCTTCGCCGCCCCGAGCAGGTAGCCGAGCTGGAGGTTGGCGGCGCCTCCGGGCTCCGCTCGGGCCTCGGCGTTGAGCCTGGTCGCGGCGGTCACCGTCGCCACCCCCACCGTCGCCAGGTCGCCGGCCTGCTGGTTCTCCGCCAGGCAGCCGGAGATCGGCGTCCCTCCGGTGAGGCGAACTTCGCCAGGGGCGCGCCGGAGCGCCTTCAGGTAGGCGCCGGTCCCTTCCAGGCAGGCGACCGGCGTCGAGTCCCCGGGCCCGCCGCATCCGGCGACGAGCAGCCCCAGCGCAAGGACGATCGTTGCGAGAAGGCGACGCACCCGCCGCATCCTACGTAGACGCGCCGGGGGTTGACCACCGTATTGGGCGGTCAATCCCCGGCGCGTTCTGGGGTCAGTCGCCGCGGGGGGAGACGCCGCCGGCCTGGACGGTGGAGATGCCGCCCTGTGGGCCCTTCGGTGGCGCTTGGCCACGGCGGCTGCCGCCGGGCGCCGGGACCGCTTCGGGCTTTGCCCCGCCCTGCGGCCCCACTGGCTGCGGCTGCGGTTGCGGCGCGACTTCTCGCGTCCCGGCCGGGAACACCTCGACCCATTCGGCGAGCTGGAACATCGGCGCGAGCGCGTGTTCCCAGGAGAGGTGCAGGTGGTTGCCGCAGCCGTGGCCGGCGTCGCCGTCGTAGCCGACCCAGCGGAACGGGGGCCGGGGGTGGTTCTGCGTCGGCTCGGCCCAGTGGGCGAGGCGGGTGATCGGGCGCCAGCTCGCGTCGCATTCGGCGCTGCCTCCGAGCGGCACGATGTTGACCGCGAGCCCGTTGTAGTGATCGGAGTCCCTGACGTGGCAGGCGTCGCAGCCGACGTGTTCGCCGTCCGGGAGCGGCCCGGAGTAGCCGTCGGTGACGAAGATCGGGTAGCGCTTGGCGATCCAGCGCAGGTCGGGCACGATCCGGCGGTCAACCATGTCGCCCGCTTCGTGCGGGACCGACGCCGGGATCGGGACGATCTGCCCGGTCGCGTGGATGACGCGGGTCGGGATCGGCGCCGCGCCGGCCGCCGCCGGCAGCGCCGCGAGCAGCGCCGCGGTTGCGAGGAAGGGGAGCAGGCGTCGCATCCCTGCGGTTATCGACGCCCACCGGGGGTCGGCTTGAGCGCGGCAAAGATAGTGTTGCGTTCCTCATGCCGACTGTGCGCGACGCCAGCTTCGACCTCTTCCGCGCCCACGGCATGACCACGATTTTCGGCAACCCCGGCTCGACCGAGCTGCCGATGCTCGCCGACTTCCCCGCCGACTTCCGCTTCGTGCTCGGGCTGCAGGAGGCGGTCGTCGTCGGGATGGCCGACGGCTTCGCCCAGGCCTCGCGCCGCGCCGCGATCGCCAACCTCCACACCGCGCCCGGGGTCGGCAACGCGATGGGGGCGATCTTCAACGCCCAGGCCAACCACACGCCGCTGCTGGTCACCGCCGGCCAGCAGGCTCGGGCGCAGATGACCCTGCAGGCCAACCTGACCAATCGCGACGCGATCAGGCTGCCCCACCCCTTCGTCAAGTGGTCATACGAGCCGCCCCGGGCCGAGGACGTGCCGCTCGCCCTTGCCCACGGCGCCCACCTCGCCTCGCTGCCTCCCCAGGGTCCCGTCTTCGTCTCGCTGCCGATGGACGACTGGGACGCCGAGGTCGACGAGGCCGACGCGCGCGAGGCGATCTCCCGCCGCGTCAGCGGGCGGGCGACCGCCGACCCCGAGGCGGTGCGGATGCTGGCCGAGGCGCTCGACGCCGCCGCCAACCCCGTCTTCGTCGCCGGTCCCGACGTCAACGCAAGCGGCGGCTGGGACGCGGCGGTCGCGCTGGCCGAGCGCCAGCGGCTGCCGGTCTGGGCGACTCCGGCGCCGGGCGGCGGCAAGCTCGGCTTCCCCGAGGGCCACCCGAACTTCCGCGGCGTCCTGCCGCCGGCGATCGGCCCGGTCGCGCAGACCCTGGAGGGCCACGACCTGATCCTCGTCGCCGGCAGCTCGGTCTTCCCCTACTACCCCCACATCCCCGGGCCGCTGCTGCCGGAGGGCGCAAAGCTGGTGGCGATCACCAGCGATCCCGACGAGGCCTCCCGCGCGCCGATGGGCGACGCGATCGTCGCCGACGTCAAGCTGACGTTGGAGGCGCTGCTGGCGGCGGTGCCCGAGTCCTCGCGGCCGGTGCCCGAGCCGAACCCGGGGCCGACCGAAATCCCGGCCTCCGAGCCGCTCAACTCCTCGACCGTGCACTCGGCCCTCGCCGAGGTCTTCCCCGAGGACGGGATCGTCGTCCTCGAGTCGCCCTCCAGCACCCTCGCCTTGCGCAACCAGCTGCGTCTCTCGCGGCCCGGCAGCTACTACTTCAGCGCCGGTGGCGGCCTCGGCTTCGGCCTCGCCGCCTCGGTCGGCGTCCAGCTCGCCCAGCCCGACCGCCCGGTCGTCTGCGTGATCGGCGAGGGCTCGGTCCAGTACGCGGTCACCGCCTTCTGGAGCGCCGCGGCCTACGAAGTCCCGGTCACCTTCCTCGTCCTCCGCAACGACGAGTACGCGATCCTCAAGTGGTTCGCCGAAGTCGAGTCGGTGCAAGGCGCCCCCGGGCTCGACCTGCCGCGGCTCGACGTCGCCGCGGTCGCCGCCGGCTACGGGGTCGAGTCGCGGGTTGCGACCGGGCGCGACGAGGTGCGCGACGCGCTCGCCAGGGCCCTCGCCTCCTCCAAGCCCGAGCTGGTCGAAGTCCCGGTAGCCCCCGGCATGTCCCTGTTCTGAGATGACCACGCTCGCCCCCGACCGCGCCCCCGATACGCTGGCGGCCGGTGCGCCGCAGCCGCTGCGCGGCGAGCTCGAGGCGCTGCTCGGCGCCGACCGCGTTCTCGGCCGGGCCAGCGACATCGTCCGCTACGCCTCCGACGCCAGCCCCTATCGGCTGCTGCCGCGGGCGGTGGTGATGGCGCGCGACGCCGACGACGTCGCCAAGACCCTCGCCTACGGCCGCGCCAACGGCGTCCCGGTCGTCTTCCGCGCCGGCGGCACCAGCCTCAACGGCCAGGGCCAGAGCGACGGCATCCTGGTCAACGTGCGGCGCCACTTCGGCGGCGTCGCGGTCGAGGACGGCGGCGCCCGCGCCCGAGTCAAGCCGGGGACCGTGCTCGGCCACGCCAACCGCGTCCTCGCCCCGCACGGGCGCAAGCTCGGCCCCGATCCGGCCAGCACCGACATCGCCACCGTCGGCGGGGTGATCGCCAACAACTCGGGCGGGATGCGCTGCGGCACCGTGCGCGATTCCTACTCGACCGTGCGCTCGCTGACCTTCGTCCTGCCCTCCGGCACGACGATCGACAGCGCCGCGCCGGGCGCCGCCGAGCGCTTCGCCGCCGAGGAGCCCGAGCTGGCGGCCGGCCTGGCGGCGATCCGCGACGAGATCCGCGCCGACGCCGAGCTGAGCAACCGCATCCGTCGCAAGTTCGCGATCAAGAACACGACCGGCTACCGGCTCTGCGCCTTCCTCGACGCCGAGGAGCCGCTGGAGATCTTCCGTCGCCTCCTCGTCGGCTCGGAGGGCACGCTCGGCTTCGTCGCCGAGGCGGTCTTCGAGACGGTGCCGCTGCCCGCCTGCACGACCACCGCCTGGGTCCACTTCCCCGGTGTCGAGGAGGCGATCGCCCCGGTCCGCGACCTGGTCGAAGCGGGCGCGACCGCGGTCGAGCTGATGGTCGCGCCGGCGCTGATCACCGCTGCCTGGAACATGCCCGGCGCGCCGCAGGAGTGGAAAGAGCTGCCGCCGGAGTCGGCGGTGCTGCTGGTCGAGTTCGGCGCCGGGGACGACGACGAGCTTGACGCCTACGTCGAGCGGGCGGGCGAGATCCTCTCCGGTCAGGAGACGATCCGCCCGATCGAGTTCACCCGCGACGGCGAGGAGATCGAGCTGGCCTGGCGGGTGCGCGAGGGCCTGCACGGCCTGGTCGGGCGCCTGCGCCTGCCCGGCACGGCGCTGATCGTCGAGGACGTCTGCGTGCCGCCGGAGCGGATCGCCGAGGGCGCCCGCGACCTGCAGGCGCTGCTCGGCGAGCACGGCTTCCTGCCCGGTGTCGCCGGCCACGCCTCGGCCGGGAACCTGCACTTCATGCTGACCCCGGACTTCGCCAAGCGGGAGGACCTCGACCGCTACGAGGCCTTCATGTCGAAGCTGGTCGAGCTGATCGTCAACCGCTACGACGGCTCGCTCAAGGCCGAGCACGGAACCGGGATCAACATGGCGCCCTACGTCGAGCGCGAGTGGGGGGAGAGGGCGACCGAGCTGATGTGGCGGGTCAAGCGGCTCGCTGACCCCGACGGCGTGCTCGCCCCCGGCGTGGTGCTGAGCCGCGACCCCGGCGCCCACCTGCGCAACCTGAAAACGACGCCGGAGGTCGAGCAGTCCGTCACCGCCTGCGTCGAGTGCGGCTTCTGCGAGCCGGCCTGCCCGAGCCGCGACCTGACCACGACGCCGCGCCAGCGGATCGTCCTGCGGCGCGAGATCGCCCGCCAGCCCGAGGGCTCGCCGCTGCGGCGGGCGCTGCTCGAGGAGTACGACTACGACGGGCTCGACACCTGCGCCGCCGACGGCTCCTGCCGCCTCGCCTGCCCGCTCGGGATCGACACCGGCGAGCTGGTCAAGGAGCTGCGTGGCAAGCGCCACAGCGAGAGGGTCGAGCGCTTAGCCCTGGCGACGGCGAAGCGCTGGAGCGCGGTCGAGAAGGCCTCGCGGGCCGGCCTGCGCATCGGCGGTCCGATCGCACGGCGGACCGAGCGCGGCAAGGGTCTGCCGGGGGCGGCGCCCGCCTCGCCCCCGGCGACGGCGCGCGAGAGCGCCGTCGCCGCCTACATCCCCTCCTGCACCAACCGCATCTTCTCTTCACCCGCCGATGCCCGGTCGATTTCCAACGATGCAGGTGGGAAATCGTCCCATCGGCGGGGGCTGGCGGCGGCCCTGGTCGCGGTCTCGGCCCGTGCCGGAATGCCGCTTTGGATCCCCGATGACGTCGCCGGCAGCTGCTGCGGGCTGCCCTGGAGCTCGAAAGGGTTCGGGGCCGCTCATGTCCACAAGGCGAGCGAGATGGTCGCGCGGCTGTGGGAGTGGAGCGGCGAGGGCGAGCTGCCGGTCGTGATCGACGCATCGTCTTGCACCCACGCGATCGTCGAGCCCGGCGAGGGGGTGCTGAGTGAGCGCAACGCCGAGCGGCTGGCGGCGCTGGAGATCGTCAACTCGGTCGCCTGGGCGCACGACCGGCTGCTACCGCGACTCGAGGTGAGCGCCAAGGTCGGCTCCGTGACCGTCCACCCGACCTGCGCGACCCGCCACCTCGGCCTCGCGCCGCGCCTGCGGAGGCTGGCGGGCGTCCTCGCCGACGACGTCTACGTCGCCCCCTCGGCGACCTGCTGCGGCTTCGCCGGCGACCGCGGTTTCTCCCACCCCGAGCTGACCGCCGCCGCGACCCGTCCCCAGGCCGAAGAGCTGTCCGGGCGCCGCTTCGACGCCCACCTCTCCAACAACCGCACCTGCGAGATCGGCCTCACCCGCGCCACCGGCGAGCCCTACGAATCCTTTCTCTTCCTACTCGAGCGCCTGACGCGCTGACAACTGGCGATTTGATGACCCTATGGGGTCAACTATTCGCCAATCGCGCGGTTGGCGCTCAGTCGCCGACCGCGGCAACCGCGGCGGCGCCCTGGGCGTCGGCTTCGGCCTCGACTTCGCGGATCGTCGAGGTCATCGCCGCGTCGCGTTCGAAGCGCTTGTCGAGCAGCGGGTTGAGGATGCCGCGCAGCGCTGAGACGTAGCGCCACCATCGGGGTGCGAAGATCCGCGGCGCCCGTTCTTCGATCCCGCGCACCACGGCGGCGCCGGCCTCGTCGGGACCGATCCGCTTGCGCAGGAACTCGGGCAGGTTCTGCTGCATCCGGTCGCCGTTGTTCTCGAAGGCGTCCTGGACCATCCTCGTGTCAACCCAGCCGAAGTAGGCGACGCTCGCGCCGGCCCCGAGCGGCGCCAGCTCGGCCCGCAGCGATCTTCCCAGCGACTCGACCCCCGCCTTGGCGACCGCGTAGGGGCTGTTGAGGACGCCGTTGACGAAGGCGTAGACCGATGAGGTGACGACGACGTGGCCGCGCCGCTCGACTATCTGCGGCAGCGCCGCCCGCACGGTGCGCCAGACGCCGAGCAGGTCGACCTCGAAGACCCGCTCCCATTCCTCGGCGCCGATCCCGCGCACGGTCGCCATTCGCGCCTGCGCGATGCCGGCGTTGGCGACGACGACGTCGAGCCCGCCGAAGCGCTCGACCGTCTCCGCGACGGCCGCGCGCATCGCGCCCTCGTTCGTCACGTCGGCGCCGATCCCGATGACCCGCTCGCCGATCCGCTCGGCCGCCTCGCGCGCCTGCTCGGGGTCGAGGTCGACGACCGCGACCGAGCCGCCGCGCAGGTGGATCTGGCGCGCGGTCTCGAAGCCGATCCCGCGGGCGGCGCCGGTCACCAGCGCCACCTTTCCGTTCAGGTCGAAGACGGGCATGCGGCGCGCAGCCTAACCGCTCCTAGAATCACCCGTTCATGCCTGGCTTCAAACCGGTCGACCCGCGCCAGTCCTTCCCCGAGCTCGAGGAGCGGGTGCTGGCGCGCTGGCGCGAGCGCGACGTCTTCGCCCGCTCGCTCGCCGCCCGCGAGGGCGCCGAGGTCTGGAGCTTCTACGAGGGCCCGCCGACGGCGAACGGGAAGCCCGGCTCCCACCACGTCCTCGCCCGCGTCTTCAAGGACGTCTACCCCCGCTACCGCTCGATGTGCGGCTACCGGGTGCCGCGCAAGGCCGGCTGGGACTGCCACGGCCTGCCGGTCGAGATCGAGGTGGAAAAACAGCTCGGCATCGCCTCCAAGCAGGAGATCGAGGAGTACGGGATCGCCGAGTTCAACGCCCGCTGCCGCGCCTCGGTCTTCGAGTACGTCGAGGAGTGGAACCGGCTGACCGAGCGGATCGGCTTCTGGATCGACCTCGACGACCCCTACGTGACCCTGGAGAACGACTACATCGAGTCGGTCTGGTGGTCGCTGAAGGAGCTGTGGAAGAAGGAGCGCCTCTACGAGGGCCACAAGGTCGTCCCCTACTGTCCGCGCTGCGGCACCGCGCTGTCGTCGCACGAGGTCGCGCTCGGATATGAGGACGTCGAGGACCCCTCGATATACGTGCGCTTCCCGCTGCTCGGCGAGGACGGGGGGGACGCCGGCGAGTCGCTGCTGGTCTGGACGACGACGCCGTGGACGCTGCCGGGCAACGTCGCGGTCGCGGTCGCGCCGGAGGTCAACTATGTGAAGGCGAAGGTCGCGGACGAGGTGCTGATCCTCGCCGAGCCGCTGGTCGAGAAGGTGCTCGGGGAGGGCGCCGAGATCCTCGACCGCGTCAAGGGGAGCGAGCTGGTCGGTCGCCACTACCGGGGGCCGGTCTTCAAGCTGAACGACCGCGAGCCCGGCGGCTTCCCGGTGATCGCGGGCGAGTTCGTCACCACCGAGGACGGCACCGGCCTCGTCCACATCGCCCCCGCCTTCGGCGAGGACGACTACGCGGTCGCCGCCGAGAACGAGCTCTTCGACCCGACCGACCACGGCAGCCTCTACAACCCGGTCAAGCCGGATGGCACCTTCGACAACCGCGTCGTCGGCTTCGAGGGCCGCTTCGTCAAGGACCCCGAGGCGACCGCGGCGCTGATCGCCGACCTCGATGCCCGTGGCCTGCTGTTCCGCGAGCAGGTCTACGAGCACGCCTACCCGCACTGCTGGCGCTGCGGCACGCCGCTCCTCTACTACGCCAAGTCGAGCTGGTACGTCGCCACTTCGAAATCGCGCGACGCCCTCCTCGGCGACAACGAGGAGATCGGCTGGCACCCCGAGCACATCAAGCACGGCCGCTTCGGCAAATGGCTCGAGAACAACGTCAACTGGGCGCTCTCGCGCGACCGCTACTGGGGGACGCCGCTGCCGATTTGGGAGTGCGCGGCGGCGGGCTGCGACGGCCGCTTCTGTGCCGGCTCGGTCGCCGAGCTGCGCGAGCGCGCCCGCGGCGAGGTGCCCGAGGACCTGCACCGTCCTTACATCGACGAGGTCGTGCTCGACTGCGAGCGCTGCGGCGGCGAGATGCGCCGCGTCAACTCGGTGATCGACACCTGGTACGACAGCGGCGCGATGCCGTTCGCGCAGTTCCACTACCCGTTCGAGAACGAGGCCGAGTTCGCCGAGCGCTTCCCGGCCGACTTCATCTGCGAGGCGATCGACCAGACGCGCGGCTGGTTCTACACCCTGCTCGCCGAGTCAACCCTGCTGTTCGGCGAGTCCAGCTATCGCAACTGCGTCTGCCTCGGCCTGATCCTCGACCCCGAGGGCCGGAAGATGTCGAAGAGCAAGGGCAACGTGGTCGAGCCCTGGGACGTGATCGCCGCCCACGGCGCCGACGCCTTCCGCTGGTACTACCTGACCGCGCAGCAGCCCTGGTCGGGCTACCGCTTCTCGCTCGACACGGTCGGCGAATCGGTCCGCCAGTTCCTGCTGACGCTCTGGAACACGTACTCCTTCTGGGTCCTCTACGCCAACGCGGAGGACCTCGGCCCGGCCGACTTCGTCGGGGACCCCGAGCCCGCCGAGGATCTGGATCGCTGGGTTCTCTCGCGGCTCCAGGCCACCGTGACGACGGTCCGCGATCGGATGGACGAGTTCGACTGCACCGCCGCGGGGCGGGCGATCGCCGAGTTCGTCGAGGAGCTCTCGAACTGGTACGTGCGGCTCTCGCGGCGTCGCTTCTGGGACGGCGACCGGGCCGCCTTCGCGACCCTGCGCCACTGCCTGCTGGAGACGGCGGCGCTGCTGGCCCCGTTCACCCCCTTCCTCGCCGACGAGATCCACCTCAACCTGGCCGGCGGCGAGGCCGGCGGCTTCGGCGAGCTGCCGGACTCGGTCCACCTGCGCGACTTCCCCTCGCCCGACCCGGCGCTCGCCGACCCCGAGCTGGAGGCGGAGATGGGGGCGGTCCGGCTGACGGTCGAGCTCGGCCGCGCCGCCCGTGCCCAGGCGAAGGCGAAGGTGCGCCAGCCGCTGCGCCGCGCGGTGATCGTCGCCAACGAGGCCGAGCGAGCCGCAATCTCGGCCCGCGCCGAGCTGGTCCGCGCCGAGCTGAACGTCAAGGAGCTCGACTTCGTCGACGAGGAGGCGGAGCTGGTCAGCTACGCGGTCAAGCCCAACTACCGCGCGCTCGGGCCCCGCTTCGGCAAGCGGATGCCGCAGGTCGCGGCGGCGGTCGAGGCGCTCGACCCGGTCCACGTCGCCGGCGTGATGGCCGACGGCGGCCAGGTCGGGATCAACATCGACGGCGACGAGCACCCGCTCGGCGCGGACGAGGTCAGCCTGTCCCTGCAGCCGTTGGAGGGCTACGAGGTCGAGGCCGAGGCGGGCCACGCCGTCGCCCTGCAATTAGAGCTCGATGATGACCTGCGCCGCGAGGGATTGGCCCGCGAGATAGTCCACGCCGTCCAGAACGCCCGCAAAGAGGCGGGCCTGGAAATCACCGACAGGATCGAGCTCAACCTGGGCGGGGATGAGGCATTGATCGCAGCCGCGCAAGCTCACGAGCCTTATCTCGCCGGTGAGGTTCTCGCAACCTCGGTCGGCTACGGCGCGACCGATGGCGCAACGGCAAAGATCGACGGCCGCGAGCTGAAGGTCGAGCTCAGTCCGATTTAGGCTCGCCGATGATGAAGTCGCTCTTCGACGAGTCGTCGAACTTCACCCAGCAGTGCTCGGGGGCGACCCCGGCCACCTCGACCAGCGCCGCTTCGATCCGCCGCGCGATCTCGGCCTTCTGCTCGTCGCTGCGACCCTCGAACCAGTTGACCTGCACGAACGGCATCGGCTTCGGGACCCGGAGCGGCGCCCTAGGCGAGCGCCGGCTCCAGCTCCGCCTCGAGCCGCCGCTTCGGCATCGCCCCGACGACTTTCTTGGCGATCGCCCCGTCCTTGAACAGCAGCATCGTCGGGATCGAGAGGACTTCGTACTGGGCCGCCGTCTGCTGGTTCTCGTCGACGTTGAGGCTGACGATCTTCAGCTCCTCGCGCTCGGCGTCGATCTCCTCGAGAACGGGGTGGACGACGCGGCAGGGGCCGCACCAGGGGGCCCAGAAGTCGACGAGCACGGGGCCGTCGGCCTCCAGCACGTCGGATTTGAAGGTGGCGTCGGTCACGTCGCTGAGCTTGCCGGTCACTGGTATCGGTCTCCCAAGAGTCGAGTTTCAGCTCTCAATACTTCAGAAAGTATAGCGTCGTGTCAATGACCAACGCCGAGATCGCCGCGGCGCTGGAAGAGCTCGGGATCCTCTACGAGCTCGACGGCGCGGTCAAATACCGGGTGCTTGCCTACTCGACCGCCGCCAAGGCGATCCGCGAAAGCCCCGTTTCGGTGTCCGAGCTTGCGGTCCAGGGGCGTGCGACCGAGATCCCCGGGGTCGGCAAGACCCTGGCGGAGAAGATCGACGCGCTGATCGAGACCGGCGAGATTCCGGCGGCGGCCAAGCTGAAGGCGAAGTTTCCGCCGACCCTGATCGAGGTGACGCGGGTACCCGGCGTCGGCGCGAAGACCGCCAAGCGGCTGTTCGACGAGCTCGGGGTCGCCTCGCTGGAGGACCTGAAGGCGGCGGCCGAGGCGGAAAAGGTGCGCGGGGTCAAGGGACTCGGGCCGAAGGCCGAGGAGAACGTGCTCGCCTCGCTGGAGCGGCTCGGCGAGCCGGGCGAGGGCCCGGGCCGGCTGCTGCTCTCCGCCGTGCGACCGATCGCCGAGGAGCTGGCGGCGGCGCTGCGCGACCATCCCGCCTGCGACCGGGTCGAGGTGGCCGGCTCGGTGCGGCGCTGGGCCGAGACCTGCAAGGACATCGACCTGATCGCGACCGCCGAGGAGCCGACGGCCCTGTCGGAGTACCTGGCCGGCCACGAGCTGATCGCCGCCGCAGGCAACCCCGGCCCGAACGGCCTCCGCGCCCAGACCCACAACGGAATCGGCGTCAACCTGCGGATCGTCGCGCCGCGGGCCTTCGGCAACCTGTTCCAGCACTTCACCGGCTCGGCGGCGCACAACGTGCAGCTGCGCGAGGAGGCCGTCAAGCGCGGCCTCTCGGTCTCCGAGCACGGCATCGCCGACAGCGAGAGCGGCGAGGTCGCCCTCTGCGCGAGCGAGGCCGAGGTCTACGAGCGGCTCGGCTACGCCTACATCGAGCCGGAGCTGCGCGAGGGCCGCGGCGAGCTGAAGGCGGCCCGCGAGGGCAAGCTGCCCGACCTGGTCTCGCTAGACGACGTCCGCGGCGACCTCCACTCCCACACCACCCTCTCCGACGGCCGCGACACGCTCGAGCGGATGGCCGCGGCGGGCCGCGAGCGCGGCTACGCCTACATGGCGATCACCGACCACTCGGCCAGCCACGGCTTCGGCGACCACGTCAGCGCCGAGCGCCTCTGGCGGCGGATCGAGGAGGTGCGGGAGTGGAACGAGGGGAAACGCGGCTTCCGCCTGCTCGCCGGCTCGGAGGTCAACATCGGCCTCGACGGCGGGCTCGACTACCCCGACGACCTGACCGCCGCGCTCGACTGGATCGTCGCCAGCGTCCACACCTCCTTCTCGATCTCCGAAGCGGCGATGACCGAGCGCGTCGTGGCGGCGATCGAGAACCCCGACGTCAACTGCATCGGCCATCTCACCGGTCGCCTGATCGGCCGCCGCGAGCCCTACGGGGTGGACATCGAGGCGGTGGTCGAGGCGGCGGCCCGCACCGGCACGATGCTGGAGATCAACGGCAACCCCAACCGCCGCGACCTCAACGAGCACCACGCCCGCCTCGCCGCGGAGGCCGGGGTGAAGATCGTCCTCAATACCGACGCCCACGGCGTCAACACCCTCGGCAACATGGCCTACGCCGTAGCCACCGCCCGCCGCGCCTGGCTGAGCGCCGCCGACGTCGCCAACACCCGCCCCTGGCGAGACTTCAAGCGGCTGCTTTGAAGAACCGATTAGCGAACGTCACGATCTGATTCTTCGTGAGCGGCGCCGATATGGCGATAGCCACCGCCCCCGGACGCGAAGCGGAGGAGGCGGTGGTTTATGTCTCGTCGATTGCCACGGCGACCAGGACGGCGCTCGAGGCGATCACCGCCGCGAGCAGGCTGAGCGGCGCGGTGGCGAACCCGAGGACGACCAGCGCGACGCAGGCGAGGACCCGGGCTCGCGGCAGCAGGCCGGTGGCCGTCCAGATGAACCCGAGCTGGGCGAGCAGGAAGATCGCCGGTCCGCCGAAGATCAGCGCTGCGTCGCCGACGGCGATCGGGGCGCCGGGGTCGGCGATCGCCAGCTCGTCGCCGACGGCGATCGCGACGATCCCGATCACCATCAGGATCAGGACGTAGTTGCCGAGCCCGACGATGCGCGAGGGCTTGGCGGCGCCCTCGACCGCGTCGATGCCGATCTCCTCGGCGCGGTGGAAGTAGCACCACCAGAGCGCGACCGTGCCGGCGAAGGCGACGGCGAGGACGAGCAGCCTGTCGGCCTGGACCGGTTGCGCGGCGAAGGCGTTGCCGATCGTGAGGACGGTCTCGCCGAGCGCGATCAGGAAGAACAGCCGGAAGCGCTCGAGCAGGTGCTCGGCGTAGATCTCGCTGTCGGAGCTGAACGGGCTCTTGCGCCCGGGCAGGGGATGGCCGGCGATCACGCTGGCGTAGGTGATCGACGTCGCGACCGCCCAGAGCGCGAGGCGGGCATCGCCGTCGACGGCAATTCCGGCGATCCAGATCGGCGCCGTCGCGATCTCCCAGACCAGGGCGTTGACGAAGTGCATGTGCAGCCGGTGGCCGCGAAAGGCGAAGACCGCGAAGACCGTCCGTCCCAGCTGGATCGAGAGGTAGCCGATCACGAACAGGCCGGCGCGGTCGCCGAACGCCTCCGAGACCGACGTCAACATCAGCAGGCTGGCGAACATCAGGCCGAGCAGCAGCAGCCGGACCGCCCGGCGGTCGCCGTCGAGCCAGTTCGAGGTCCACACGGTCATGAACCACGCGTACATCACGGCCAGGGTCAGGACCAGCGTCTCGGCCATGCCGCGGGCGTCGACGTGATCGAGCAGGTTGTGCGCGAGCTGGCTGACCGTGAACACGTAGACGAGGTCGAAGAACAGCTCCAGCGGCGTCACCGCGCGGGCGACTTCGCGCGGGCGGATCAGCGACGGGGTCGGGGGGCGATCGCCGGCGGATGCCGTCATCGAGCGTGCAGGTGGTCGCTGCGCAGGCCGGGGCTGCGGACCAGCTCGATCGGGCGCAGGGCGGAGTTGGGGACGACGAAGAACTTGACGCCGTCGCGGTGCTCTATCCCCAGCACCGCCGCCTCGCGGGTGCGCATCGCCAGCGCGACCAGCAGCGCGTAGCCGGCGCCGATCGCGGCCACGCCGGGGAAGAGGACGCCGAGCACGCCGGCTGCGATCGCGGTCACGGCGATCGGCCAGAGGCGGCCGAGGGCGATCCGAGCCGGGGTCTCGTCGGGCAGCGAGGTGGCGGTGCGGGCGTGGGCGAGGGCGTCGCGGACGCCGTCGGCGGCACGGGAGGAGCGCCCCAGGTAGAGGCCGAGGATCAGCGAGATCAGCCACCAGGCGGCGGCGACTATCACCGTCGTCGTGTCTTCGCTGCGACCGGCGGCGAGCGCCGTGATCGCCCCCAGCGCGGTCGCCTCGGCGCCGGCGAGGAAGACGGTGAGGCGCAGCAGGTCGGTGTAGGGCATCGCTGCGTCTACTCCGCCAGCGCCTCGAGCATCGCCAGCCAGCCTTCGGGGCCCTCGATCCGCACGTCGGACTCCTCGGCCAGCTCCGGCGGCGCCTCCGGCGAGACGATGCCGACGCAGATCGCCGTCTCCAGCTCGCCCGTCTCGCGCAGCTCCCGCAGGCGGCGGAAGGCGTCGAGGTCGGTGCGATCGTCGCCGGCGTAGACCGCGGCCGCGATCCCGTCGGCGGCGAGCAGCGCCGCCACCGCCGCGTCCTTGCCACCGCCACCGGCCGGGCGCAGCTCGAGCACCTTGCGGCCCCAGCGGGTCTCCAGCCCCGCGTGCCCCGCCTCGACCGCGATCTCGTGCCCGCGCGCCTCGGCCGCCCGCTCGTCCGCGGCTCCGCGCCAGTGCAGCGCCTGGATCGGCCCCTTGTCCTCCAGGCGCAGCCCGGCCTCAGCCCGCGCGCCGGCGCCGAGCCCGGCGACGAACTCGGCCGCACTGCCCTCGCGGCCCTGCAGCGAGGGATCGAGGCGCGGCGCCTCCTCGCCCGGCAGCAGCAGTTCCAACCCGTGGTTGCCGGCGTAGGCGATGCCCTCGACGCCGACCAGGCGCCGCGCCTCGACGGCCTGCCGGCCGGAGACGCAGCCGACCAGCCCGTAGCGCCCGCTCAAACGCTCGAGCGCCGCGCTCGCCCGGCGCGGCACCGCCGCCTGCTCCGGCCGCGCGACGATCGGCGCCAGGGTGCCGTCGACGTCGGTCAGCACCGCGGCCCGAGCCGGGTCGTCCCGCAGCCGCTCCAGCGGCCCCAGCCCTGCCGGCCGCTCCCCTGTCCCGGGTTCCGCAGACACCGCACTAGTATCGCGCGATGGCCGCCGCAGCCCCGTCTCGCCACCTGCTGAAACTCGCCGCGATCGGCACCCTGGCGGGAATCTTCAGCGGCCTCTTCGGGGTCGGCGGCGGCACCGTGATCGTCCCCCTGCTGATCTTCTGGTTCGGCTACGGAGAGCGGCTGGCGACCGGCACCAGCCTCGGCGCGATCGTCCTCATCGGGCTGATCGGCGTGGTCGCCCAGGGCGGCCTCTACGGCAACGTCCACCTCGTCACCGGCCTGCTGCTGGCGATCCCGGCGATCGTCGGCGTCGTCCTCGGCATCGAGATCCAGCAGCGGATCCCGCAGCGCGCCGTCTCGCTGCTGTTCGCGGCGCTGCTGGTCGCGGTCGCAATCGAGCTGATCGCCAAGTGAGGACCGTGCGGTGAACGAGATCCTGGCAGTCCTGCTCGCGATTGCCGGCGGTCTCGCCGGCGGTCTGGTCGGCGTCGGCGGCGGGATCCTCTTCGTCCCCGCCCTGACCATCTTCATCGGGCTCAGCCAGGTCGAGGGCGAGTCAACCTCGCTGCTGATGATCGTCATCGTCGCCCTGGTCGGGGCCTACCGGCAGAACAGGTACGGAAACCTGATGCTGCGGGACGCGGCGGTGATCGGCTTGCTCTCGCCGCTCGGGGTGCTGATCGGCGTCGTCGTCGCCAACGAGGTTCCGCAGCGCGCGCTCGAACTCGCCTTCGCGGCGCTTGCCCTCTACATCGCCTACGGCCTGGTCAGAAGAGCCCTCTCCGCGGAGGCGTAGACCCGGCGGACGGCCGTGCCCCATCGTCTACGCTCAGTACGTGGACTCCCTCACCTGGCACACCGACGTGCCGCAGCTTCGCTCCCCGGTTCTGGTCTGCGCCTTTCGCGGTTGGAACGACGCCGCCTCCTCCGCCTCGGCGGCGCTGACCGCGGTCGCCGACTCCTTCGACGCCGAGCCGATCGCCGAGCTCGACCCCGAGGACTACTTCGACTTCCAGGCCACCCGGCCGACGATCGTCCTCACCGAGGGCCAGACCCGGCGCATCGACTGGCCGCAGAACGACCTCGTCGCGGTCCGGGTCCCCGGCGCCGACCGCGACCTCGTCCTCTTCGACGGCACCGAGCCCAACCTGCGCTGGCGCACCTTCTCGGAGACGATCGCCACCGCCGCCGACACGCTCGGCGTCGAGATGGTGGTGACCCTGGGGGCGCTGGTCGCCGAGGTCTCACACACCCTGCCGGTGCCGATCACCGGGCTCGCCTCCGACGAGGAGCTGGTCGAGGAGCTCGACCTGCAGCGCTCCAGCTACGAGGGGCCGACCGGCATCGTCGGCGTCGTCCACGACTGCTGCCGCGGCATCGGCATCTCCTCGGCCTCGCTGTGGGCAGCGGTGCCGCACTACGTCGCCGCGGTCCCCAACCCGAAGGCCGCCCTGGCGCTGCTGCGCCGGCTCGAGGGGCTGACCGGGATCGCCGTCGACGCGACCGAGCTGGAGGAGGAAACGGCCAGCTACGAAGAGCAGATCGGCCGCGCCGTCGCCGCCAACCCGGAGATCGCCGAACTGGTCGAGCGGATCGAGGCCGAGCAGGCCGAGGCGCTCGGCGACGACGAGACCGACCTCCCGTCCGCCGACTCGATCGCCAGCGAGTTCCAGCGCTTCCTGCGCCAGCAGGACAGCTAACCCTCCGCCGCGGGGCAGACGAGGCGGTAGTCGCACCAGCCGCAGACCGCCGGCGAGGGCCGCGGCTCGAAGTCCTGGCCGAGGATGCCCTCGCCGACCTGAAGCACCGTCCGCTCGACCCGCTCGGCGTCGTCGGGCCGGACCGGCGCCGCGACCTTGTCCGCGTCGAGCACGTAGTAGTAGCTGCCGGTCCCCGCCTCCAGGCCCCAGACCTCGCGCGCCGCCAGGCGGTAGAGGGCGAGCTGCAGGTCGCTCTCCAGATCGGCCTCGCTCTTGCGCTGGCCGGTCTTGTAGTCGATCAGCTCGTGGTCGCCGCCGGGCAGGCGGTCGACCCGGTCGACGCGGCCACGGACGTGGTGCTCGCCGATCTTCATATCGAACTTGCGCTCCAGCCAGACCGGCTCGCCCTCGGACTCGCGCTCCCGCTCCCAGTAGAGGCGCATCGCCTCGCGCGCCTTGTCGCGGAACTGCAGCTCGTCGTCGCTGCTGCCGAAGCCGGTGCGTCGCCAGCCGGCCTCGAACAGGTCCATCAACCGCTCGAGGCCGTCTTCCTCGCCGGCGATCGCCTCCTTGTGGAAGCGCTCGAGCACGTTGTGGATCAGGATGCCGAAGCGCTGGTTGATCGTCGGCTCCTGCGGGATGCCGAAGACCCGCGCGAACTTGTACTTCAGCGGGCAGGTCAGGTAGAGGTCGAGGTCGGAGGCGGAGAGGCTCAGCGCGCCGTCGCCGCGGCGCGGCAGGAATCCCTCCAGCGAGGGCTCGCGGCGGGCGGCGATCAGGCGGCGGCGGGCATCGCCCTCGCGCTCGGAGTCGAGCAGGTAGGAGTCGAGCGAGGAGGCGTCCAGCTCGGCCTGCTGCTCGGGGCTCGCGACCTGCCGCAGCAGCCCGTTGACCGCCTCGATCGCCTCCGCGGTCGCCTCTTCGCCGGGACGCTGGGCGAGCGCCGCCAGCTTCAGCAGCTCCATGTAGCGGGCGATCGCCCGGTCGACGTCGACCGCGGTGTCGAGCCGCGGCTCGGAGAGCTCGCGGCCGGCTCGCCAGGACGCCTCCAGCACCTCCTCGCGCAGCATCCGGTAGGTGGCGTGAAGGCCCTCGGCGGGGCCGAACAGCTCCTCCCCGTGGGACTCCTCCTCGCCGCCGGCCGTGGCCAGCGCTCGCACGTAGGGCTGCGAGGGACGGGCGTCGCCCTCCTCGCCGCGCTCGACCCGCGCGAGCACGAGGCCGGACCGCGCCGGGCGGCCGATCCGCTCGGCGCCGGCGCCCCGCTCCAGCCCGAGCACGAAGACGTGGTCGAACTCCATCCCCTTGACCGCGTCCCGGGCCAGGCCCAGCACCGCCCCCGGCGCCGGCGGCTCGGCGATCCCGGCCGGCTCGACCCCGGCGTCGGCGACCGCGCTGAGGTGGCGGATGAAGTCGCGGGTCGAGCCGTGCGGCTGGCGCCGCGCCCAGGCCGCGGCCAGCTCCGCCAGGCGGGCCAGGCCGAGCAGCCGCTCGGCGACCTCCGGCTGGGCGGCGAAGAGGCGCTGGCGCCGCAGCCCCACCGCCTCGATCAGGCGGCGCACGAAGACGTCGGCGCGGCGCTCCTCCAGCGCCGCCGAGGCGATGCCGTAGAGCTTGAGGAAGGCCTGGATCCGCTCGCGCGCCTCGGGCGGGATCTGCGGGCTCTCCAGCGCCGCCTCGCAGGCGGAGACCATGTCGAGCTTGCGCCGGCGCGAGATCGTCGCCAGCCGGGCGAGGTCGGCGGAGCGCAGCTCGACCGGCGGCCGGGTCAGCGCCCGCGCCGCCGCGGCCGAGTCGCCGGGCTCGGCGAGGACCCGCAGCCAGGCGATCGCGTCGCGCACCTCGGGGCGCTGGAACAGCGCCGCCGGGCCGGAGAGGTGGAAGGGGATGCCGCGCTCCTCCATCGCCGCCGCGATCGCGCCGCCGCGCTCGCTCGGGTCGTCGACGAGGATGCAGATCGCCTCCGGGGCGGTGCCGCCGGCCAGCAGGTGCTCGGCCTCGCGGGCGACGGCCTGAGCCTGGGCGCGCTCGTTGGCGCACTTCCAGAAGCGGACCGGGGGGTCGCGGAACTGGCGTTCCAGCTCGATGACCTCAGCGTCGGGAAAGACAGTGAGGGACCATGCGTGCAGGCCCGCGGGGGCTGCGTCCACGTTGCCCTCCATCGCCAAGAGCTGGTTCGGGTTCTCCTGCGCCAGAGCCGCGAGGATCGCTCGCTGAGCCGGGGCGGTGTCCTCCAGCTCGTCGACCATGAGATGGGTGAAGCGGGTCGCTATCTGGGCACGGACGTCGGGGCGCTCGTCTAGGAGCTTGTTGAGGACGAGGAATACGTCGCCGCGGTCGAGGGAGCCGGCGTCGGCGAGGATCCGGTCGTGGGCGCTCACCAGGTCGGCGAGGTCGGGGTCGGCGGGCTCCGAGCCCGCCTTGAGGGCGTCGATCTGCTGCAGCAGGTTGGCCAGGAGGCCGGCCGGGTTGCCGCGGATGTCGTGGTGGCGGAGCGGCAGGTCTTCGAGGCGGTCGAGCAGCATCGCCAGCCGCTCGGCCGGGCCGAGGACGTCGAAGAAGGGGTCGAGGCCGGCGGCGGTGGCGTGCCCGCGCAGCAGCCGCTCCCCCAGCGTCCCCCAGGTGCCGATCCAGAGCTCCTCGTAGGCGTCGCCCAGCAACGCTTCGGCTCGCTCGCGCAGCCGCCGGGCGGTTGCCGGGTTGGAGGCGAGGACGAGGATCCGTTCGGGCTCGACCCCGGAGGCCGCGAGGTGGGCAAGGCGCCGCGCCAGCGCCTCCGTCTTCCCGGTCCCGGCGTCGCCGAGCAGCAGCAGCGGGCCGTCGCCGTGGCGGACGGCGCGCTGCTGGGCCTCGGCGAGGGCGAGCATGGTCCAACGCTACAGAGTGGGCGCCGTCCATAGGATGGATTCGATGGACGTTTTCTCCGCAGACTGGCCGGGAATCTGCCGCCGCGTCGCCGTCGCGCAGCAGGCGATCTTCGAGCGGACGCCCGGCCGGGTCGAGCGCACCGTCTACGAGGGGGTCGGCGAGGGCGGCGACCGAACCCTGGCGATCGACCGCGAATGCGAGGACGCCGTCTTCGCCGAGCTCGAGCAGCTCGCCGCGGCGGGGGCCTCGTTCGTCGCGATCTCGGAGGAGCGGGGCGAGGTCGGCTTCGGCGCCGGCGGCGAGGCGCGGGTCGTGATCGATCCGATCGACGGCTCGCTGAACGCCCGCCGCACCCTGCCCTCCCACAGCCTCAGCATCGCTGTCGCCTCGGGGCCCTCGATGGAGGACGTCGAGTTCGGCTACGTCTACGACTTCGGCGCGGGCGAGGAGTTCGCCGCGGCCCGCGGCGAGGGCGCGACCCTCGACGGCCGCGCGATCGCCGTGGCCGACGACGACCCCAAGCTCGAGCTGCTCGGCGTCGAGTCGGCCGAGCCGGGTCGCCTGCGGCCGCTCGCCGAGCGGCTCGACGGCGCCGTCTACCGCCTCAGGGTGGTCGGCTCGATCGCGATCACCGCCGCCTACGTGGCGGCCGGCCGGCTCGACGGGATGGTCAGCCCGCGCCCCTGCCGCTCGGTCAACGCCGCCGCCGCGCAGCTGATCGTCCGCGAGGCCGGCGGGGTCGTCGCCTTCGGCGATCTCCCCCTCGGCGAAGCCGGCCTGGACCTCGAGGCCCGCTACACGATGTCCGCCGCGGCCGGCCCGCTGGGGCTGAAGACGATCCTGGTGTAACGCCGGACCGCCGCCTGGGTTAGAACAGGTGTTCGGAGGAACATATGTTCGCTACACTCGCCGAACTCCCCCTGTCAGCCCCGACTTCCCGAAGGGATCTAAACGACATGCCCACCCAGAGCAGCAAAGCGAGCTCCAACAGCAAACCCCAATCGCAGGCGAAACCGAAAGCCCAGGCGAAAACCGTCTCGACCCCGACTCGCGTCGAGCAGGCCCGTGCGGTCGCCGAGAGCGCCGTCAACCTGCCGGTCGGCGCCGTCCTCGAGGTCAGCGACCGCGTCGCCGATCTGGTCGAACCGTTCAGCGGCCGCAGCGCCGCCGAAAAGCAGCTCAAGGCCTACGGCACCCGCCTGCGCCGCACCGTCAAGCGCACCGAGCGCCGCGGCTCCTCGGCCCGCCGCAAGGCGACGACCGAGGCTCGCAAGACCCGCAACCGGGTCGAGCGCGAGGCCCGCAAGCGGCAGCGCAAAGTCGAGACGACGTTGAAGCGCAACCGCAGCGAGGTCGAGCAGCGCCTCCGCAAAGCTCTGAGGGCGTAGGACGCGGCGCAGGGGACCACGCGCGGCTCCGCGCCGTACGAAGTACTGTCGCTACGCCGCGCGCGGCCCCCTGCTTGGTCCTACGACCTCAGAGTTCAGAGTCCCCTCACCAGCACCGGCAACGAGCGGCCCGGCTCGTATGGCCAGCCGTCCTGCGCGGGCGCGTAGGCGCGGAACTGGAAGCGCACGCCGCGACTGTCGTCGTCGCTGAACCGGTAGGCGTAGCGGAAGCGGCCGTGGCGGTCGGTCTGGACCGTGCGGAACTCGCTCCAGGGCAGACCGGCCACCCGGAATTGCAATTCCACCGACTTGCCCGTGGCCGGGATCGTGCCGGGCGCGGCGGCGACCTGTCCGCTGAAGACCAGCGGCCCGCCGCCGATCCGCGCCACCGATGCAGACGCATGTAGTCGCACTACGCTCCGCACCCTGAGGTCGAGCGGCCGGCTGCCCGAGCGGGTGAGGGTCGGCGAGCCCGCGAACGCCACCCGGACCTCGCGGCTCGGGCCCGTCGGTAGGCGGAAGGCGAAGGCGCCGTTCGCATCGGTCGACACCTCCGAGGTCCGCGATGGCGGCCCCCCCGCGGCGAAGCTCTCGATCACCTGCACCGGCCTGCCGCCCAGCGGCGAACCGGCGCCGTCCAGCAGCCGGCCGCTCAGCAGGACGCGCCGCCCGTAGGGGACGGTCCGCCTAGCCGCTGGGCTGCCGCCGAAGGCGGCGCTCACCGCGGTCGGGGTCTTCAGCGGATTGGAGAGGGTCATCGCCGCGCCGTCGGCCCGGTGCGATGTGACGGCCGCGTTTCCCGCCAGGTCGTAGCCGACTGCCTCGAATTCGTAGCTGCCCGCCGGATAGGCGTCCGAGTCCCAGTGGGCGCGTAGCTCGCCGCCGCCGGCGGGTGTCGCCGGCAGGGGCGCGAAGGCGTCGCCCGAGCCCGCGCGCCGGATGCCGATCCAGCCGCGCGACGGGTCGGGGCCGGAGAGGGGGTCCCCGACCTGGGCGCGGATCGACTCCGGTTCGAGCGGGTCCTGGGAATTGGCGAAGGAGATCCGGGGCGGCGTGCGGTCGATCCGCACGGTGGCGGTTCCCGGCGGCGCATCGGCGATGCCGTTGGCGGCGCCCCCGTCGTCAACGTTTCCCGCCAGGTCGCGGGCGTAGTAGGCGACCCTGTGCGTCCCCTCGGCGAACAGGCCGGCGGTGGCGGAGTCTCCGGCGACGACGACCGGCCGGTCCCCGTCGAGCTGGATCGCGGTGAAGGGCGACACGCCGCCCTCGCCCGGCTGCATGCCGGACCCGCCGTCGATGGCGGTGGCAAGCAGCGTCACCGGCCGGTTGGACCAGGCCGGCGGCGCGCCGCTCAGATTCACGACCGGATCCGTCTTGTCGACTCGGATCACGGCGCTGCCGGTCGCTGCCGATCTCATTCCCGCGCCGGAGACCGCGACGGCGTGGACGTAGCTGGTGCCCTCCGGCAGGTCGGCGATCGAGAACGAGTCGTTGCCGGCGCCGTGCAGGTCGGTCTCGCTGTCGCTGCAGCGGTCGGAGGCTGCGCAGGGCTCGCCGCCGGCCGCATCGTCAACCGATACCGCATAGCCGCGCAGGCCGGAAGGCGGCACGGTCCCGGCTGGATGCGCGAGGCGGATCGTCAGGGGGAAGGCGGTGCGGCCGACCCAGGCCGCCGCGGGCAGCGGCTCGATCGCCGCCGGGCGGGTGTCGTCGAAGCGCAGCTTCGCTTCGGCCGCCGGCCCCTGCTCGCCGGCGGAGCTCTCCAGCCAGACTTCTGCCGTGTAGGCGCCGGGAAGGGCCGGGACCTGCGCAGAGTCAACTTCTGTCGCCGGCCAGCCGATCCGCCGCTCAGCGACCACGATCGCGCCCAGCTGGTCGCGGACGCGGTAATGGACGGCGACGACGCCGCCCGGATTGCTCCAGCGCAGGCGGAAGGCCCGGTCGGGATGCCAGGCGTCCTCCCCTCCCTGGACTTCGAGGCCGGAGGGCGGCGGCGGCGCGGCACTCGCAGCCGCTGCGAGCGCCAGCGACGCCGCCGCAGCCACCACCGCGGCCCGACGCGCCCGTGGCGCTTTGTTCAGGCATAGCCTGAGAAAGGCGCCGATCACGGCCCGAACTCCCCGGCGGCGCTGCCGCTCGAGCCGCCGCTCGGCCCTTCCGGGGCGGGCGGTGGAGCCGGCGGAGGCGCGTATTCGACCGCGCCGGCTTCGCTCGCCACCGGCTCGGATTCGCCCACCGGCGCTTGCCCTTCTACGTGCTTCCGTTCGGGCTTCGATTGCGTCGGCGGTTCCGGCGCAGGCTGGTATTCGACCGCGGCTGGTTCCGTCTGCTCAAGCGCTCGCCGGGAGACGCGCTCGACCTTCGGCGCGCGCTGGTGGTCCGGCGCGAGCCCGAGCGGAGCCGGGATCACGCCGGTGGCGACGCAGGCGGCGGCGCCGCCCACCGTGCCCGCGCAGACCGCGAGCAGTTTCGCCAGGGCCGCCATCCCCGCGCCTCGCGTCCCACCCGCGGCCGCGACCTGTCCGAGCGACGATTCCGCCGCGCCGCCGCCAGGGAGCCGCGAGTAGAGGCCGGCGAGCAGGTCCTGGCCTCGTTCGAGCAGCGAGCGGGAGGCCGGCAGGACCGGTGCCAGCGCCGCGACGGTGGCCGGGACCGTCCGGTAGGAGCGCATCGCAGCTCGGCAGGCGGCGCAGGCTCGCAGGTGCTCGCGCACCAGCGCCGCATCCCCGGCGCCGGCTTCGCCGTCGCAGAAGGCCGAGAGCAGCGGGGCGAGCTCGGTGCAGCGGCTGCCGTCCTCGCTGCCGGCGACGATCCGGCGGAAGCGCTCGCGGCCCTCGGCCAGGCAGCGGTTCACCTTGGTCCGGCTGAAACCGGTGATCTCGCCGATCTCGGCGTAGGAGTAGCCGGCCGCCAGCAGGGTCAGCGTGCGCAGCTCCGCCGGCTTCAGCGCCTGCAGCGCCTCGCGGCTGCGCGCCACCCGCTCCTGCCGCTCGGTTCGCACGTCGGGGCCGTCGCCGGGCGCGGGGATCAGCGCCACCCGGTCGACCGCCTCGCCCTCGTCCTCCCCCGGCCTTCCCAGCAGCCGCTCGCGGTTGGCGCGGATCGCCAGCGCCTCGTGCTTGACCACCGTCTGTGTCCAGCGGGCGAGCTCGCGCGGCCGCAGGTCGGGCGCTTTGAGCAAGAGGATCTCCATCGCCCGCTGGTATGCGTCCTCGGCGTCCTCGAGGCAGATCGAGAAGCGCAGCGCCGTCTTGCGCAGCGTCGCGCCCTCGCGGGCGATCAGCTCGACCGCCGCCCGCTTGCGCCCCGCCGTGTCCTCAGCTGTCAGCCCTCCCACCCGCTGCGCCCCCCTTGCACCGGTTCAGTCCTGCCGCGCGAACATGCCATGTAGAGCCCCGAGCGGGGCCGGTCTCTCCCCCCGTCTGGACGGTTGGACGGTCGGGAAGTTCGGAAATTGCAGGAACTCGCGCAGGACGCGACGGCTGCCGACCACCGATAGCATCGCTTCCATGAGCACATGCGTTGTCAGCGGCGGCGCCGGCTTCCTCGGCTCCCATCTATGCGAGCACCTGCTCGAGCAGGGGCACCGCGTGATCTGCGTCGACAACCTCGAGACCGGCTCGCTGCAGAACATCGAGCACATCCGCGAGCAGCGCTTCGAGTTCCGCAACGTCAACATCACCGAGCCCGTCAACGTCCCCGAGGACGTCAACTTCGTCTACCACCTCGCCTCGCCGGCCAGCCCGATCGATTACCTGCGGCTGCCGCTGCACACGCTCAAGGTCGGCTCCTACGGCACCCACCACATGCTCGGCCTGGCCAAGTTCAAGCGGGCGCGCTTCCTGATCGCCTCGACCAGCGAGGTCTACGGCGACCCGCAGGTCCATCCGCAGACCGAGGACTACTGGGGCCACGTCAACCCGATCGGTCCGCGCGGCGTCTACGACGAGGCCAAGCGCTACGCCGAGGCGCTGACCATGGCCTACCACCGCCAGCAGGGCGTCAACACCTCGATCGTGCGGATCTTCAACACCTACGGGCCGCGGATGCGCGCCCACGACGGACGGGCGATCCCGACCTTCCTCCGCCAGGCCCTCAAGGACCAGAGCCTGACCGTGTTCGGCGAGGGCAGCCAGACCCGCAGCTTCTGCTACGTCAACGACCTGATCCGCGGCATCGTCGCCCTGGCCGGCTCCGACGTCCACACGCCGGTCAACATCGGCAACCCCGACGAGTTCACGCTGCTGGAACTGGCGAAGACGGTGATCGAGGTGACCGAGTCGCGTTCGGAGATCATCCACGAGCCGCTGCCGGTCAACGACCCGCAGCAGCGCCGGCCCGACATCGGCCGCGCTCGCGACCTGCTCGGCTGGGAGCCGCAGGTCGAGCTGCGCGGCGGCCTGCGCAGGACGATCGAGCGCTCCGGCGTCGAGCGCCTGGTCGGCAGCACCGACTGATGGACGGGATCGGCGAGGGCCGGCGCACGATCGCGCCCCTGGTCGGCCCCGACGACGAGCGGGTGTTCACCGACTCGGGGATCGAGATCGAGCGCCTCTATACGGAGGGCGACGTCGCGCCGGGCCTGCAGGAGCGCCTCGGCACGCCCGGCGAGCCGCCCTTCACCCGCGGCATCCACGAGGGCATGTACCGCGACCGGCTCTGGACGATGCGCCAGTACGCCGGCTTCGCCACCCCCGAAGACACCAACGAGCGTTACCGCTACCTGATCGAGCACGGCTCGACCGGCCTCTCGATGGCCTTCGACCTGCCGACCCAGCTCGGCCGCGACTCCGACGATCCGCTCTGCAACGGCGAGGTCGGCCGCACCGGGGTCCCGATCGACACGATCGAGGACATGCGGATCTGCTTCGAGCAGATCCCGCTCGACCAGGTCTCGACCTCGATGACGATCAACGCCCCGGCGGCGATCCTGCTGCTGCTCTACGAGCTGGTCGGCGAGGAGCAGGGGGTCCCCTCCGAGAAGCTGCGCGGGACGGTCCAGAACGACGTGCTGAAGGAGTACATGGCGCGCGGCAACTACATCTACCCGCCCGTGCCGACGATGCGGCTGACCACCGACATCTTCGAGTACTGCCGCGAGAACGTGCCGAAATGGAACACGATCTCGATCTCCGGCTACCACATCCGCGAGAAGGGCTGCTCGGCTGTGCAGGAGGTCGCCTTCACCCTCTCCAACGCGATCGCCTATGTCGAGGCGGCGCTCGAGCGCCGCCTCAAGATCGACGAGTTCGCGCCGCGGCTGGCCTTCTTCTTCAACTGCCACAACAACGTCTTCCAGGAGGTCGCCAAGTTCCGCGCGGTGCGGCGGATGTGGGCGAAGATCGTCGAGGAGCGGTTCGGGGCCAAAGACCCCAACTCGATGAAGATTCGCTTCCACACGCAGACCGGCGGCGTCACCCTGCAGGCGCAGCAGCCCGAGGTCAACATCATCCGCGTCGCCCTGCAGGGCTTCGCCGCGGTCAGCGGCGGCACCCAGTCGCTGCACACCAACGGCTTCGACGAGGCGCTGGCGCTGCCGACCGAGCGTTCGGCGCGGATCGCCCTGCGGACCCAGCAGGTGCTGGCCCACGAGTCGGGCGTCGCCGACACCGTCGATCCCTTCGCCGGCTCCTACTTCGTCGAGTCGCTGACCGACGAGATCGAGCAGCGCGCCTGGGAGCTGATCGGCAAGGTCGAGGAGCTGGGCGGCTCGGTCGAGGCGCTCGACTTCATGCAGAAGGAGATCGAGGAGTCGGCGCTCTCCTACCACGAGCGCTACAAGTCGGGACAGGACGTGGTCGTGGGCGTGAACAAATACGTCACCGACCAGGTCGACGACGTCGACATCCTCCGCGTCAACCCCGAGTCCGAGCAGCGCCAGCTCGGCCGGCTGAAGGCCTTCAAGGAGCGGCGCGACGGGGCTGCCGTCGAGGCGAAGCTCGAGGCCCTGCGCGACGTCGCCCGCGGCGAGGGCAACCTGCTGGTACCGATCCGATCCGCGCTCGCCGCCGACGCCTCGATCGGCGAGGTCTGCGGCGCGATGCGCGACATCTTCGGCGAGTACCAGGGAGGAGCTTTCTTCTAGGCCGCGAAACCTCGGGGGATGATCGAGGCATCGCGGACGCTGATGAAGTCCGAGCCCGAGCTGACCGAGCTGGTGCGGACGGTCGAGGGGGTCGAGGTGACGATGGCCGAGAAGGGCTTCGGCACCCGCGTCCAGATCCGCGCCGACGAGCGGTCCGGACTCGCGGAGGCCGACCTGGAGCGCTTCCTCGACCATCTCGCCGAACCGCAGAAACAGCCCTTCGGAAGCGCCTGAGCCCAGAGACAAAGGAGAGACACCGCCGTGAAGCAGCTGAGCAAGCACCTCTCGTTCGCCAACGTGATCGCCTGCATCGCCCTCTTCGTGGCGTTGAGCGGAGCGGCTTACGCCGCCACGACGCTGGGCAAGAAGGCCGTCAAGACCCAGAACCTGGCCAACGGCGCGGTGACCGCGGTCAAACTCCGCGGCGGCGCGGTGACGAACCTGAAGCTGCGCAACGGCGCCGTGACCGGCGCCAAGATCGCCAAAGCCACGATCGGCTCGAGCCAGCTCGCCAACGGCGCCGTTCGCGCCGAACAGCTCGCCAACGGCGTCGTCACCACCGCCAAGCTGAAGAACGCGGCGGTGAACGCCGAAAAGATCGCCGGCAACGCCGTCGGCAGCAACCAGCTCGGCCCCAACTCCGTCGTCACCGCGAAGATCCAGGACGGCGCCGTGAGCAGCACGAAGCTGGCCTCCAGCCTGCTGGCGAGCCTGGTCAAGAACGCGGCAGCCCCTGTCAAAAAAGCGAGCCTCAGCAACAGCGTCGAAACGTCGAAGACCGTGACCGCCTCCTGCCCGACGGGCAAGCAGGCGGTCGGCGGCGGCGCCCGGATAGTCGGAACCGGCCTGACGGCGGTGGCCCTGACCGAATCGGCGCCGGCGTTCAGCGGCGAAAAGGCGACCGGCTGGACCGCCGCAGCGCAGGCGATCGGCTCCGAGCCGAACGCCTGGGCGGTCGAAGCCTTCGCGATCTGCGCCGAAATCTAGGTTCGAAATAGACTCCGCGCTCGATGCGCGAGAGGAACCCGGTCAGCCACGAGGAGAAGCTCGCCTACCTGCGCGAGCTGCGCGAGGCGGCTATCCACTCGGCCTCCGAGGAGGCGGTGGAGAAGCAGCACGCGAAGGGCAAGCTGACCGCGCGCGAGCGGGTCGAGAAGCTGCTCGACCCCGGCTCCTTCGAGGAGCTCGACACCTTCGTCCGCCACCGCACCTACGACTTCGAGATGCAGAAACGGCGGCCCTGGGGGGACGCCGTCGTCACCGGCCACGGCACCATAGAAGGGAGAACTGTTTTTGTCTTCTCCCAGGACTTCACGGTGTTCGGAGGGAGTCTCGGCGAGGTGATGGCGGAGAAGATGTGCAAGGTGATGGACCTCGCCGCCCAGGTCGGGGCGCCGGTGATCGGGATCAACGACTCGGGCGGCGCCCGGATCCAGGAGGGGGTCGTCTCGCTCGGCGCCTACGGCGACGTCTTCGTCCGCAACGTCCAGTGCTCGGGGGTGATCCCGCAGATCAGCCTGATCATGGGTCCCTGCGCCGGCGGCGCCGTCTACTCGCCGGCGATGACCGACTTCATCTTCATGGTCAAAGAGACCAGCCACATGTTCATCACCGGACCCGAAGTGATCAAGACGGTGACCGGCGAGGAGGTCGAGTTCGAGGAGCTGGGTGGGGCGATGAGCCACAACTCGAAGTCGGGCGTCGCCCACTTCGCCGCCGAGGACGAGGAGAGCTGCCTCGAGGACGTTCGCTATCTGCTCGGCTTCCTGCCCTCCAACAACCTCGAGGCGCCGCCGCGCTTCGCCCCCGAGGACGACCCGGATCGCGAAGACCCCGAGCTCGACACGGTGGTCCCCGACGATCCCTCCAAGCCCTACGACATGCGCGAGGTGATCACCCGCATCGTCGACGACGAGGAGTTCTTCGAGGTCCACGAACACTTCGCCAAGAACATCGTCTGCGGCTTCTCGCGGCTCGACGGCTTCCCGATCGGCGTCGTCGGCAACCAGCCCGCCCACCTCGCCGGCGTGCTCGACATCGAGGCCTCCGAGAAGGCCGCCCGCTTCGTCCGCACCTGCGACGCCTACAACGTCCCGATCCTCACCTTCACCGACGTGCCCGGCTTCCTCCCCGGCACCGACCAGGAGTGGAACGGGATCATCCGCCACGGCGCCAAGCTGCTCTACGCCTTCACCGAGGCGACCGTGCCGAAGCTCACCGTCGTCACCCGCAAGGCCTACGGCGGCGCCTACGACGTGATGAACTCGAAGCACATGCTGGCCGACTTCAACGTCGCCTGGCCGACCGCCGAGGTCGCCGTGATGGGCCCCGAGGGCGCGGTCAACATCATCTACCGCAAAGACATCGCCTCGTCGCCGACCCCCGACGAGCGCCGTCAGAAGCTGATCGACGACTACAAAGCCCACTTCGCCAACCCCTACTCGGCGGCCGAACGCGGCTACATCGACGACGTCATCGAGCCCCGCGAAACCCGCCCCAAGCTGGTCAAGGCGCTGCGCATGCTGCAGAGCAAGCGGGTCGAGCAGCCGAAGCGCAAGCACGGCAACATCCCGCTCTAAGGCCGCTCGGGTATCTTCGCCCGGTGGCCTCATCGCGACTGCCAGCCGGCCGGCACGGCCTGCCGCGCGAGTTCATCGTCCAGAACCAGCGCGAGCGGATCATCACCGCACTGGTCGACACCGTGGCCGAGCATGGCTACAACGCCACCACCGTAGCCCACATAACGAAGGCGGCCTCGGTCTCTCGCCGCACCTTCTACGAGCATTTCGCCGACAAGGAAGCCTGCTTCCTCGCCGCCTACGACATGGTCGCCGAGCACATCGCCGCCTCGATGCGGACCGCCGCCGACTCGTTTCCGGACTGGCCGCAGAAGGTCCGCGCGGCGCTGGCCACGATGCTCCGCTTCCTCGCCGGCGAGCCCGAGCTGGCCCGCGTCTGCATGATCGAGCCGGTCGCCGCGGGGGGCGAGATCGCCGCCCGCCACCGCGCCTCGATGCAGGGCCTGGTCGAGATCCTCAAGGCGGGCCGGCCCGAGCACGCCGGCGCCCGACCGCTGCCCGAAGCCACCGAGGAGACCCTGGTCGGCGGCATCGTCTCGCTGATCGTGCGGGAAATCAGCGCCGAGCGGACGGAGAAGCTGGAGGAGCTGCTGCCCGACCTGGTCGAGTTGACGCTGTCGCCGTACGTCGGCGCCGAGGAGGCCGAGCGGCTCGCTCGCTCGGATACCGCCTGAGGGTGCCTCAGGGCACCGCGGTCGCCTCGGTCTCGACCCCGCCCCCCTCGAAGCGACCGCGACCGCCGCGGGCGACCGCCGCCCCGCCCTCTTCGCGGCCGAGCCGGTGGGCCAGGTAGACGGGGACGATCGAGATCAGGATCACGAGCACGGCGACGACGTTGACGACCGGCAGTTCTTTGGGGCGGAAGAGGTTGGAGTAGATCCAGATCGGCAGCGTCTGTTCGCCGGCGCCGATCGTGAAGTTGGTGACGATGATCTCGTCGAAGGAGAGCGCGAAGGCGAGCAGGCCGCCGGCGATCAGGGCGCTGCGCATGCCCGGCAGGGTGACGTAGCGGAAGGTCTGCCAGGTGTGGGCGCCGAGGTCGGCCGAGGCCTCCTCGAAGGAGCTGGAGAGCCGCCGCAGGCGGGCGATCGCGTTGTTGTAGACGACGACGATGCAGAAGGTCGCGTGGCCGACGATCACCGTCAGCAGGCTCAGGGGGATGCCGAGGACCTGGGTGAAGGTGTTGCTGAGGGCGACGCCGGTGACGATCCCGGGCAGGGCGATCGGCAGGATCACGAGGAAGGAGATCGTCTCGCGCCCGAAGAAGCGGTGGCGGGCGACCGCGAGCGAGGCCAGCGTCCCCAGCAGCAGGGCGATCGCGGTCGCCGCGATCCCCGCTTTGATCGAGGTGACGAAGGCTTCCCTGGCGGCTTCGTTTTCGAACGCCTTCGTGAACCATTCGAAGGTCAGGCTCGGCGGTGGCCAGGCGAGGATCTTGCTCGAGTTGAAGGCGTAGATCACGATCACCAGCAGCGGCACGTAGATGAACGCCAGGCCGAGGCCGACGGCGATCCGGAGCAGCATTCGTGCGCGTTTTGAGAGCCTCATCGTCTAGACGTGCTCGAAGGCGCCGAGCTTGCGGGCGACCATCAGGTAGGCGACCATGACGACGATCGGGACCAGGGCGAGGGCCGCCGCGAACGGCTGGTTGTTGGTGATGTTGCTGTCGATTACGGTGCCGATGAACTGGGTGTTGGAGACCAGTTTCGGGGTGATGTAGTCGCCCAGGGTGAGCGAGAAGGTGAAGATCGAGCCGGCGACGACGGCGGGGAAGGAGAGGGGGAGGATGACCCGCCTGAAGGTGGTGAAGGGCGAGGCGCCGAGGTCCTCGGAGGCGCTGATCAGCGAGTTCGGGATCCGCTCCAGGCCGGCGTAGATCGGCAGGATCATGTAAGGGAGCCAGAGGTAGCTCATCACCAGCCAGACGGCGGTGATGCCGTAGCCGGGGCCGTGCAGGCCGAGCGGATTCAGGGCCCAGTTGATCACCCCGTCCGCCGACAGCAGGGTCCGCCAAGCGTAGACCTTGACCAGGTAGCTGGACCAGAGCGGCAGCAGCACGCCGACCACCAGCAGCGCCTTGCCGCGGCGACTGGCCACCTTCGCCATGAAGAAGGCGATCGGGAAGGCGGCCACCGCGTCGGTGAAGGTGACCAGGGCCGCGATCCGGACCGTTCGCCAGGCGATCGTCGGGTAGGGGGCTTCGAGCAGCGTTTCGAAGTTTTCCAGCGTGAACCCCTTGACCAGCAACCCGCTCAGCGGATCCACCGACCAGAAGGCGCTGACCAGCAGGATCGCCAGCGACCCCAGGTAGCCGACCACCAGCCAGCCGACCGGGCCGGCCAGCAGCGCCCCCACCTGCAGGCGGCTGCGGCCGTGGAAGAGGCCGGCGAGCCTGCGGCCCACCGACCTCCTCTCTACGACGGTGTCGTCAGCCACGGAAACCGGTCCCGAGGCTCAGCCTTTGATCGCGGTCCAGGCCTTGACCCATTCGTTGTAGTCCATGCAGTTGTCTTCGCCATTGCCGCATTCGGCCAGCGGGGTCTCCCAGTAGTAGACCCGCTTCCAGAAGGCCGGGTTGTCGGCGTGGTATTCGGTGCAGAAATTCGGGTTCTTGGTTTCTTCGCAGGCAAGGCTCTGCGCCGGCGCCTCGCCGAACCATTCGGCGACCTCGGCATTGACCTTCGGTTCGATGATCCAGTTCATCCACTCGTACATGCAGTTGGGATGCTTGGCCTTCGAGCTGATCATCCAGGTGTCCGACCAGCCCGTCGCACCCTCCTTCGGCAGGAAGCCCTGGCCGGCGGGGCTGGCGGCGACCGGCACGCCTTCGCCCTTGAGGGCGAAGTACTGGTACTGCCAGGTCGTCCCGACCGCGTCGTCGCCGTTGGTGAAGGCGGAGATCTGCTTCGCCGCGTCGCCCCAGTATTCGCCGACGTTGGGGTGCTGTTCCTTCAGCAGGTTGACCGCCGCTTCGAACTGTTCTTCGTTCAGCTCGTAGGGGTTTTCAATCCCCAGGCTCGGCTGGTGGGCCTTCAGGTAGACCGCCCCTTCGGCGATCGACATCGGATCGTCGTACTGGCTGATCTTGCCCTTGTACTTGGCGGCGACCTTCGGGTTGAACGTCACTTCCCACGAGTCCGGCGCCGGCGTGACGTCGTTGCTGTTCCACATCAACAGGTTGGCGCCGCGGCCGTGCGGGATGCCGTAATGGACGCCGTCGAAGGTGTTGTAGGGCTGGTTCTTGAGGTCGCTGAAGACCGTCTTGTAGTTGGGCACGAGGCTGACGTTGACCGGGGCGACGTTGCCGCCGTCGACCAGCCGCGCGGTCGCGTTGCCCGAGGCGGAGACGCCGTCGTACTGGCCGGTCCGCATCAGCTGCACCATTTCGTCGGAGGTGCCGGCTTCCTTGTCGTTCACCTTGCAGCCGGTCTTCTGTTCGAACGGCTTCACCCATTCGGGTTCGACGTAGCCGGCCCAGGAGATCAGGTTGACCTGTCCCTCTCCCTTGCCCAGCTTGGTCAGTTCTTCGCCGCCGCCCGATTCGCCGCCGCCGGAGCTTCCGCAGCCCGCGATCAACAGCATGAAGGCGAGCAGGCCGGCGATCACGAGCCATGCCGTTCGCGCCGGATGTGCGTCCTTGGTCCTCACGGTGATTCCTCCTCTGTTTTCGATTTGCCCCGGACCGCGACCGTGTGCTCCGGGCGCCAGCCCACCAGGACCTCCTTCCCCTGCTCGGAGACGGCGCCGGGCGCCGTTCCCTCCACGTTCTGTCGAACAAGCTGAAGCTCTCCGCCGTCCTCCAGGGCGACCGTGTAGCGGGTGATCATCCCCGCGTAGGCGACCTCGGCGATCCGGCCGCGCTCGGTGCGCAGGCCGTTCGGCGGGTGACCCGGGTCGAGCAGCTGGATCTTCTCCGGGCGGATCGTGAAGCGGTCCCCCTCGCGCTCCAGCATGTTGGAGACGCCGACGAAGCCGGCGACGAACTCCGTCGCCGGGTGCTCATAGAGCTCGACCGGCGGGCTCACCTGCTCGATCAGGCCCTGGCTGAAGACGGCGATCCGATCGCTCATCGTCAGCGCCTCGTCCTGGTCGTGGGTGACGTAGACGAAGGTGATCCCGACCTCGCCCTGGATCGCCTTCAGCTCGCTCTGCATCTGCTCTCGCAGCTTCAGGTCGAGGGCGCCGAGCGGCTCGTCTAGCAGCAGCACGCGGGGGCGGTTGACGATCGCCCGGGCGAGGGCGACGCGCTGCCGCTGTCCGCCCGAGAGCTCGCCCGGCTTGCGCTCGCGGTAGCCGGGCAGGCGAACCATCTCCAGCGCCTCGTCGCGGCGCCGCGACCGCTCGGCCTTGGCGACGCCGGCGACCCGCAGGCCGTAGGCGACGTTCTCGCCGACCGTCATGTGCGGGAACAGCGCGTAGTCCTGGAAGACGGTGTTGACCGCGCGGTCGTACGGCGGCACCCCGGCGACGTCACGCCCGGCCAGCTCGATCGTGCCGCCGCTGGGGTCCTCGAAGCCGGCGATCATCCGCAGCGTCGTCGTCTTGCCCGACCCGGACGGCCCGAGCAGGGTAAAGAACTCCCCAGCTGCGATTTCCAGGTCGATGCCCGCGACCGCCTCCACCTCGCCGTAACGCTTGGTGAGGCTCGAGAGGCGGATGTCGGGTGGAGCAGTTACATCGACAAGTCTAGAAGCCGGCCGGGTGGCGGGCGATAAAACCTTCGTTGCTGAGCAGTTCTTCGTGCCAGCGGGGGCCGGTGCCTTCGGCGTCGCCGGCGGTGTCCCAGCGATAGCCGGCGATCACCGCGTAGGCGTGGCCGGCGTTGGCGTAGACGGTGATCCAGCGGCCTTCGCCTTCCAGGCCCCAGTGCTCCATCGGGCCGGAGGGCAGCGGGCTTTCGATGAAATCGCCGCCGTGCAGCGCGTAGCTGACCGAGCCCGAGCAGTCGTAGCCCTGGTCCCACCAGCGGCCGTGGCCGCCGCCCCAGATGTAGGGCTTGGTGCGGATCCGGTTGGCGTAGGCGATCACCTGTTTGACCCGCGCCGGCGCCGAAGCCGGGGGGATCAGCATCCCGTTGCTCAGCAGCCGCGCCTTCGGGGTGGGGGTGCAGATGTTAACTTCGGCCGGCGTCAGGCCACCGCTGTCGCAGCCGGCGGATGCGCCGGCCGGGACCAAAAGGGCGAGGGAAGCGAGAGCCGCCACCGCCGCCGATCCTGCCTTCAACTTGAAATGGTTCGTAAGCAAACCGATCTCCTTCGTCTGCCTACGGGGTTAGCTGTCGGGCTGGCGCGAAAGGAGCCTGCGCCCCCGCCCTATGTGGGCGGGTTAGCCCCGAAAACGTGGTTCCCCCGTTCCCGCGTCGCCTCCAGCTGGCGGGATTCGGCGTTTCGGTTGTTCGGAACGGCGAGCAGTGTAGACGATTGCCCGGGCGGATGCTTGCAGAACGCACACAATTGGTCGGCCTTCGCGGTCTCATGCCAAATTCCTGTCGGCCGTGCGGCTGGTAGCTTGCGTCTTGGGATGGAACTTGCCGGCCGATCAGCGCTTCTCACCGGCGCTACTGGAGGTCTCGGCAGGGCGATCGCCGCGGCGCTGGCGGGTCGCGGGGCGAGCCTGACGCTGAGCGGACGCAAGCCCGAGGCGCTTGAGGCGCTCGCCGCCGAGCTGCCCGGAGACGGGCACAGCGTGCTGGCCGCCGACCTCGCGGAGCCGGGCGCGGCGGAGAGGCTGGCCGCCGAAGCGGGAGAGGTCGATGTCCTCGTCGCCAACGCCGGCGTGCAGGGCGGCGGCCTCCTGACCGAGTTGACCCCCGACCAGGTGACGCGGGCGTTGCGCGTCAACCTCGAGGCGCCGATGCTGATGGCCCGCGCTCTCTACCCGGCGATGGTCGAGCGCGGCTCCGGCCACCTCGTCTTCGTCTCCTCCCTCAACGGCAAGGTCGCCAGCCCCCGCGCCTCGATCTACAGCGCGACCAAGTTCGGCCTGCGCGGCTTCGCCCTCGGCCTGCGCATGGACCTGGGCCCCAAGGGCGTAGGCGTTTCCCTCGTCTCACCCGGCTTCGTCCGCGAAGCGGGGATGTTCGCCGACTCCGGGGCCAAGCCCCCACCGGGGATGGGAACGACGACGCCGGAGCAAGTCGGCGAAGCTGTCGCCAAAGCGATCGAGCGCGACAAAGTTGAGATCGTCGTGGCGCCGCTTCAGCTACGAGCCATGTCCCACTTCGCTCTAGCCACCCCAGGCATTTCCGTCCGCGCTCAGAGCGGCTCAGTCGGTCAAAAGGCGGCTAAAGCTGTCGCTGACGGCCATCCACCGAGCAAGTGGTAACGCCGGGGAGGGCAGGCCCACATCTGCCGCTTCGTAGGATGGGGATATGAGCCATTCCGACTCCTTCGGCGCCCGTTCAGAGCTCGAGGTCGGGGGAAAGTCCTACGAGGTGTTCCGGCTCGATGCGCTGCAGGAGCGCTTCGACGTGGCGCGGCTGCCGTACTCGCTCAAGGTGCTGCTGGAGAACGTTCTGCGATTGGAGGACGGGCACTCGGTGACGGCTGAGGACGTCGAGGCGATCGCCGCCTGGGATGCCGCCGCCGAGCCGAGCGTCGAGATCCCCTACCAGCCGGCCCGCGTGCTGATGCAGGACTTCACCGGCGTCCCCGCCGTGGTCGACCTGGCGGCGATGCGCGACGCGATGGCGGCGATCGGCGGCGACCCCGAGAGGATCAACCCGCTGGTCAACGTCGACCTGGTGATCGACCACTCGGTCCAGGTCAACGCCTTCGGCAACGAGCGCGCCTTCGCGCTCAACGCCGAGCGCGAGTTCGAGCGCAACCGCGAGCGCTACTCCTTCCTCAAGTGGGGGCGCGAGGCGTTCGACAACTTCAGCGTCGTCCCGCCGGCGACCGGAATCTGCCACCAGGTCAACCTCGAGCACATCTCCCAGGTCGTCTACAGCCGCGAGCGCGACGGCGTCCTCCAGGCCTACCCCGACACGCTGGTCGGCACCGACTCCCACACGACGATGGTCAACGGCCTCGGCGTGCTCGGCTGGGGGGTCGGCGGGATCGAGGCCGAGGCGGCGATGCTCGGCCAGCCGGTCTCGATGCTGCTGCCGCAGGTGGTCGGCTTCAAGCTCGACGGCGAGCTGCCGGCGGGGGCGACGGCGACCGACCTGGTCCTGACCGTGACCGAGATGCTGCGCGAGCACGGCGTCGTCTCCAAGTTCGTCGAGTTCTTCGGGCCGGGCCTGCCGACGCTCGGTCTCGCCGACCGGGCGACGATCGGCAACATGTCGCCGGAGTTCGGCTCGACCTGCGCGATCTTCCCGGTCAACGCCGAGACGCTGCGCTACCTGGAGCTGACCGGGCGCCCGACCGCGACGATCGAGCTGGTCGACGCCTACGCCCGCGAGCAGGGCATGTTCCAC
Organism: uncultured Solirubrobacterales bacterium; assembly: GCA_963702955.1. GTDB lineage: Bacteria > Actinomycetota > Thermoleophilia > Solirubrobacterales > 70-9 > VRUE01. Next base: position 2,077,019 of record OY969774.1, read on the forward strand.
CAGCCCGACTCCGAAGATCCGGTCTTCTCGGCGACCCTGGAGCTCGACCTGGGCGAGGTCGAGCCGAGCATCGCCGGGCCGAAGCGGCCGCAGGACCGGGTGCCGCTGGCGGAGGCCAAGGAGGCCTTTCTCGAGGCGATGCAGGAGTTCGACCCCGAGGCCGCCGAGCAGATGGGCAACGGCGTCGACGAGGCGAGCGAAGAGTCGTTCCCGGCCTCCGATCCGCCCGCCGAGTCCCACGAAGACGCGAGCGGCAAGCCGCGCCCGGCGCTCAGCGGCGCCGTCGCGACGGCGATCGACGGCGGCAGCGGCGACCAGATCGAGGTCACCTTGGAGGACGGCACCAGCTTCGAGCTCGACCACGGGCGGGTGGTGATCGCCGCGATCACCAGCTGCACCAACACCTCCAATCCCTCGGTGATGATCGGCGCCGGCCTGCTCGCCCGCAACGCGGTGCGGCGCGGCCTGGCGCGCAAGCCCTGGGTGAAGACCTCGCTGGCGCCGGGCTCGACGGTCGTCACCGACTACCTTGACCGCGCCGGCCTGACCGAGCACCTCGACGCGCTCCAGTTCAACCTGGTCGGCTACGGCTGCACGACCTGCATCGGCAACTCGGGGCCGCTGCCGCCGGAGATCTCCGCCGCGGTCGAGACCCAGGACCTGACCGTCTGCGCGGTGCTCTCCGGCAACCGCAACTTCGAGGGGCGGATCAACCAGGACGTCAAGGCGAACTACCTGGCCAGCCCGCCGCTGGTCGTCGCCTACGCGCTGGCCGGGCGGATGGACATCGACTTGACGGGTGACCCGCTGGGGGAGGACTCCGGGGGCGAGCCGGTATACCTGCGCGACCTCTGGCCCGACCCGGACGAGGTGAAGGAGCTGATCGGCCGCTCGATCGCCTCGGAGATGTTCACCCGCAACTACGGCGGTGTGCTGGAGGGGGACGCGACCTGGAAGGCGGTCGAGGTCCCCGAGGGTGACCGCTACACCTGGCCCGACTCGACCTACGTGCGCCGGCCGAGCTTCTTCGAGGGGATGCCGGTCTCCCCGCCGCCGGTCGAGCCGGTCGCCGGCGCCCGCGTCCTCGCCCTGCTCGGCGACTCGATCACCACCGACCACATCTCCCCGGCGGGGGCGATCAAGAAGGAAAGCCCGGCCGGGCGCTGGCTGACCGAGAACGGGGTCGAGCCGCGCGACTTCAACTCCTACGGCTCGCGGCGCGGCAACCACGAGGTGATGATCCGCGGCACCTTCGCCAACATCCGCCTCCGCAACCGCCTCGTCAACCGCGCCGGCGGCTTCACCCGCCGCTTCCCCGGCGGCGAGGAGACGACGATCTTCGAGGCGGCGACGGCCTACGCGGAAGAGGGCGTGCCGCTGGTCGTCTTGGCGGGCAAGGAGTACGGCTCCGGCTCCTCCCGCGACTGGGCCGCCAAGGGCACCAAGCTCCTAGGAGTCCGCGCCGTCATAGCCGAGTCCTTCGAGCGCATCCACCGCTCGAACCTGATAGGCATGGGCGTCCTCCCCCTCCAGTTCCCCGACGGACAGAGCATCGACTCCCTCGGCCTGACCGGCGAAGAGGTAATAGACATAGGAGACCTCGAAAACGGCGAGGCGAAAACGGTCCCGGTGAAAGCGGGCGACATCGAATTCGAGGCAACCATCCGCCTCGACACCCCCAACGAGGTCGTCTATTTCCAAAACGGCGGCATCCTGCAAACGGTCCTCAGAAATTTGAAAACTTGACCTTGCGTTCTTTGGGCCCGCCGGACCAAGCGAGGCAAGGACGCAGGAAGGCCGAATAGCAGCGCTATTCGGCCGACCGAGGACGCCGCATCGCGCCGGTCCGCCGTGGCCCAAAGGGCGCAAGGCGGTACAGGAGGGCCGCGGGAGGCAGGGGGTCCGCGCGACCCTCGCTGCACCTGCGTCGGTAGCCAGGGAGGGATGCCGACGCGCCTGTTCCCCCAGGCTGGGACTGCCCAACAGGAACAGTCAACGGTTAGCTATAGCGCCTACGGGCGCCGAGGTCAAGCAGTTTTTAGCGGATTTGCGGGCTCTCCGCGACGTTTTGCGGCGATTCCGCGATGCCCCAGCCCCGTCGCTCGATCAGTTCGATCCCGATCACACTGCCGACCGGGCCGACCGGGGTGAGGGTCGCGGCAAGCAGGGTGTAGGGCGTCTCGCGCTTCCCGCAGGCGATCCAGATGACGATGCAAAGCGCGACGAACCCGATCCCGTGCGCCCAACCGAAGACCATCGTCTCGGCTTCGAACCCGGGCAGCAGCCAGAAGGCGATCAGCATCGAGAAGATCCCCAGCTCGATCCACGAGAGCCGCTTGACCCATACGAACATCGGCCCGGGAGTCGGCTTGGGCAGGCCATCCATGGCTCCACGATACGGCAGCTGCAATTTGCCGTGCCGCATGCGAGGAAATCCTCCCGGCGTCGAAGAGGCTCCATGCCCATAACCAAGTGCCTCAATCCAATCAAGCAATTCAAGCCGGGAAGGCTCTCTCGCAGGGCCGCCCTGATCTGCCTTCCGCTCGTCGTCCTGCTCGCGCCCGGATCCGCGTCTGCCGCTTCCAGGGTCTGGGACGGAGGCTGCGGCCCCGACACCGCCTGGAGCTGTGCCGGGAACTGGAGCGGTGACGCCGTCCCGGGACCCGCGGACACGGCCACCTTCAGCGCGAAGTCGCCTGGCGACTCGACCGTGGACCCCGCCTTCCCCGGCGTCGTCGCCGCGATCAGGCTCAACCCCGGCTACGAAGGCACGATCCTCCAGGAAGAGCCCACTACGGTGTCGAAGACCTTCACGCAGCGATCGGGAGGCTTCGATGCCGGCGGCGAGAACCTCGCGGTAAAGGCACTCACCCTGTCCGGAGGGACCTTCGTCGCGAGCTCCGCAACCACGTCGATCGGCGGTGTTCTGAACATCTCCGGGAGCCCGGCCTTCGACGCCAACGGCGGCACGGTCAACTTCGACGGCGCCGGCGGCACGCTGAACTGCGATGGGGTCGCCTTCAACCAGGTGACTATCTCCAATGCGACCGGCACCAAGACCGTCGGCGGCGACTGCGACCTGCCGCTCGGCGAAGAACCCGAAGTCGACAGCGGCGGTTCGATCAAGCTGAACGGCACCCTGTCCGGCGCGGGCACCCTGACGACCTCGAAAACGCTGACCCTGGGCAGCGGTGGCAGCCTGTCCGGTTTCTCGGGCCTGGTCACCGAATTCCTCACCGTCAACGGCAAGTACGACTTCGGCTCCTTCACCACGTTTGCCGTCAACAGGACGTTCAGCCTGAACTCCGGCGGCCGCTTCACCGCGCCGGCCGGCGACGCGTCGTTCGCGGGCAAATTCGTCCTCGCCGACGGGGCCGACTTCGACGCCGACGGGGGAACCTTGACGTTCGACGGGACGGCCTCCACCACGCTGACCTGCGGGAATAAGGCCTTCAGTCTCGTCAGCTTCACCCACACGGCCGGCATCAAGACGGTCGGCAGCGACTGCGACCTGCCGCTCGGCAAGAATCCCGAAGCCGGCAGCGGCGGGTCGATCAAGCTGAACGGCACCCTGTCCGGTGTGGGCACCCTGACGACCTCGAAGACGCTGACCCTGAGCAACGGCGGCAGCCTGTCCGGCTTCAGCGGCCTGGCCGCCGACAAGCTGGTCGTCAGCGGCAAGTACGACTTCGGCTCCTACGCCGACTTCTCGGTCGGGGGAGCGTTCGTCATCGGCCCCGGCGGCAACTTCACCGCGCCGGCCGGCGTCGCCTCGTTCGCCGGCGACTTCGCCAACGGCGGCAATGGCTTCGTCGCCAACGGCGGGACGGTCGTGCTGGATGGCGAATATCAGGAGCTCAGTGGCAGCACCACCTTCGGCAATCTCGTCAAGAGGGCGAGCTCGGCCGAAACGCTGACCTTCGCCGCCGGGAGCATCTTCGCGATCCGCGGCATGCTGACGCTGGAAGGCGTGAGTGAAGAAGAACCGCTGAGACTGGCCTCGTCGGCCCCCGGCAAGCCGTGGCTGATCAACGCCATGGGACCGCGGAACGTGCAGATGGTGTTGGTCTCCGACAGCGTCAACAGAGGCGAACCCATCCAGACCAACGCCAGCTTTGACGGCGGCGGCAACGTCGGCTGGGTCTTCAACGAACTGATCCAGGTGGTGCTCGAACTGCTCAGGTAAGCGCGGTCAGCACGATCCGTTCCTGCTCCCGGGCGTGGGCTACCGAGTAGCCCTCGCCCGGGCTGGCCCGGGTGGGACGGCCGACGTAGCCGAGCTCGACGCCCTCGGGCAGCAGGTCGGGCATCCGCCGCGACATCACCTTCCAGCAGCCCATGTTGCGCGGCTCCTCCTGCGTCCAGACGATCTCCTTCAGGTTGGGGTAGGAGGCGATCAGCCCGCTGAGCTGTTCCTTGGCGAACGGGTAGAGCATCTCGACCCGGGCGATCGCCACGTTCTCCGCCGTCTCGCGCCGCTCGCTGGCGTCGATGTCGAAGTAGACCTTGCCGGTGCAGAGGACCAGCCGCTCGACCTTCTCGCGGCGCTCGGCCGCCCGCGGGTCGTCGAGGATGAAGTGGAACTGACCGCCGGTCAGCTGCTCGAACGAGGCGGCCGCGCGGTCGAGGCGCAGCAGCCCCTTCGGCGTGAAGACGATCAGCGGCCGCGGCTTGCGGATCAGCGCCTGGCGGCGCAGCAGGTGAAAGTACTGGGCGGCGGTGCTGGGGTTGGCGATGCGGATGTTGCCCTCGGCGGCGAGCGCCAGGAAGCGCTCGATGCGGGCGCTGGAGTGCTCCGGCCCGGAGCCCTCGTAGCCGTGCGGGAGCAGCAGCGTCAGGCGGCTGGTCTGCCCCCACTTCGCCTCGCCGGAGACGATGAAGCTGTCGATGATCACCTGGCCGGCGTTGGCGAAGTCGCCGAACTGCGCCTCCCAGAGGACGAGCGCCTGCGGGGTCGCGGCCGAGTAGCCGTACTCGAAGCCGAGGCAGGCGATCTCCGAGAGCGGGCTGTTGTAGAGCTCGAACGGGGCCTTGGCGCCGCCGAGGTTCTGCATCGGGCAGTAGGGCAGGCCGGTCTTCTCGTCGTGGAGGACGAGGTGGCGGTGGGAGAAGGTGCCGCGCTCGGTGTCCTGACCGGTGAGGCGGATGTGGACGCCCTCGGTCAGCAGCGAGGCGAAGGCGAGCGACTCGGCGTGGCCGAACTCGATCGCGCCGCCCTCCAGCGACTCGCCGCGCTTTCCGAGCGGTTTGCGCAGCTTGCGGTGGATCGTGAAGCTGTCCGGCACCTCCAGCAGGGCGCTGTTCAGCTCGCGCAGCTTCTCCGCCGCAACCGCCGTGTCAACCGGTGGGCTGGCGCTGCGGTCGAGTTCGCCGGTGCTGGACGTGGTCACGGTCGGGTCTTCGTAGTCGCCCAGCTCCATCTTCTTGCGCAGGTCCTTGAGCGCCGCCGACATCTCCTCGTGGCGCTCGGTCCTCGCCTTCTCGACGTCCTCGGACGAGACCGTCCCCTCGTCGACCAGCTTCTTCGCGTAGATCTCGGAGACCGGCGGGTGGGCTTTGATCTTCGCCGCGATCGCCGGCTGGGTGTAGGCGGGCTCGTCGGTCTCGTTGTGCCCGTAGCGGCGGTAGCCGATCAGGTCGATGACGATGTCGCGGCCCCAGCGCTCGCGGTAGGCCATCGCCAGGCGGATCGCCGCCGAGCAGGACTCGACGTCGTCGGCGTTGACGTGGACGATCGGCACGTTGAAGCCCTTCGCCATGTCGGCCGCGTAGGGGGTCGAGCGGGCGTCCTCGGGGTCGGTGGTGAAGCCCACCTGGTTGTCCTGGATGATGTGGATCGTGCCGCCGGTGGCGTAGCCGCGCAGCGACTGCAGGTTGAGGGTCTCGGCGACCACCCCCTGGCCGGGGAAGGCGGCGTCGCCGTGCAGCAGCACCGGCACCGCGCGCTTCGGGTGGTGCTCGATCTTCGGCCCCGCCAGCTCCGACTGCAGGAAGCGGGCCGCCCCCTCGACCACCGGGTCAACGAACTCGAGGTGGCTCGGGTTCGGGTAGAGCCGCACGTCGATCTCCTCGCCCTCGCTGGTCACGTAGGTGCCCTGGTGGCCGTAGTGGTACTTGACGTCGCCGGTGCCGCCGTGGGGGATCGAGGCGACGGCCTTGACCTGCTCGATCTGCTTCGATCCCTCGAACTCGGCGAGGATCGACTCGACCGAGCGGCCGAGGTTGTGGGCGAGGACGCTGAGGCGGCCGCGGTGGGCCATCCCGAAGACGACCTCTTCGGCCCCGGCGCGGTGGGCGAGGGTGACCAGCTCGTCGAGCATCGGCACCACCGCGTCGAGTCCCTCGATCGAGAAGATCTTCTGCCCCAAATACGCTTTCTCGATGAAGCGCTCGAACTCGAAGACGTCGATCAGCCGGTCCAGCAGGCGCCGTTTCTCCTCCTCGGCGAGCGGCCGGCGGTGGGAGCCGGTCTCGACCATCTCCTGCAGCCAGGTGCGCTGCTGGTGCGAGGAGAGGTGCTCGAACTGGTAGGCGATCGTGCCGCAGTAGGCCTCGCGCATCCGCGGCAGGACCTCGAGCAGGGTCTCGCCGGGGACGCCGATGCGGAGGACCGAGGCGGGGACCCGGGCCATCAGCTCGGGGGTCAGGTTGAGGTTCTCGGGCTGGATCGCCGGATCGCCCTCGGGCTCGCGGCCGAGCGGGTCGAGGCGGGCGGCGAGGTGGCCGTGGGTGCGGTAGCCCTTCAGCAGCGAGGTCGCCGCCTGGACCGCGTTCAGGAGCTCCTCGTCGGGCGCGCCCGGGGTCGCCGGCGCAGCCGGCGCGCCGAGCGGCGGTGCGGAGGCCGAGGCCGGGTGGGCGGCGGCGAGCGGGGCAGGGTCGATTCCGAGGTCGGCGGCGACCGACTCGTAGAAGCCGTCGTTTCCTTCCAGCAGCCCTTCGATGCGGCGCAGAAAGGCGCCCGACTCGGCGCCCTGGATAACCCGGTGGTCGTAGGTCGAGGTCAGCGTCATCGTCTTCGAGACGCCGAGCTGGCGAAGGCGCTCGGGCGAGGCGTGCGCCCACTCCGGCGGGTAGGCGATCGCGCCGGCGGCGACGATCGCGCTCTGCCCTTTCATCAGCCGCGGCACCGAGGCGACGGTGCCGATCCCACCCGGGTTGGTCAGCGAGATGTTCGTCCCCTGGAAGTCGTCGGCGGTGAGCTTGTTCTCGCGCGTCTTCTTGATCAGGTCCTCGTAGTAGGAGCGGAAGCCGGCGAAGTCGAGCCCGTCGGCGCCCTTGATCGCCGGCACCATCAGGCTGCGCGAGCCGTCCTTGCGCTCGACGTCGACCGCGATGCCGAGGTTGACCGGGCCGTTCTCGATCGCGAACGGCTTGCCGTCGCGCTCTTCGAAGCTGCGCACCATCACCGGCCACTCCTTAGCGGCCTGCACGATCGCCCAGGCGATCAGATGGGTGAAGGAGACCTTCAGCCCACGCTCGTTCAGCTGTCCGTTGAGAGCCTTCCGCTTAGCGTCCAACGTATCCACGGCCACCGTCCGGAACGAGGTAGCCGTAGGAACCTCCCGGCTCTCGCCCATCGCCTGAGCCAGCATCGCCGCCGGCCCCCGAAGCAGCTTCTCCTCGCCGGATCCAGCAGCCGCTTTCGCAGCTCCCCCGCCGTTGGCGGCTGCCAGCACGTCCTCCTTGGTCACCTTGGCGCCTGGACCCGAGCCGCTGACAGCCCCCAGGTCGACGCCATTCTCAGCTGCGACGCGCCGCGCAACGGGGGTCGCTCGAACTCCGTCGCCCCCGTTGGTCCCGACTAGCGAGTCTTTAGACGTCTCTCCCGCGGGTGGCGTGGGGGTTGGCCCTCCCCCCGCTGCTTGCGAGGGGGGAGGGGCTTCCCCCACGACAGGACCCGCGGCCGAGCCGTTTGAACCCTCACCGGTCCCGCCACCCTCACCCAGCTCCATCTCGGCCAACGGGGCTCCAACCGGAACCTCCTCGTCAACCTGTGCAACAAGCTTCGTAATGACGCCGGCCGCCGGCGCCGGCACCTCGGCGTCAACCTTGTCGGTCGAAACCTCGACCACCGTGTCGCCCTCGTTGACGAAGTCGCCCTCGGCCACGTGCCATTCGAGCACGATGCCCTCGGTGACCGACTCGCCCATCTCGGGCATCTGGATCTGGACGGTCGCCGTCTCTGCCATCTCTTCCTTGCAGTCTATGAAACCGGCCATCCGAGCTAGGCTGAAGCGGTGAACTACTTCGTCACCGGCGCGACGGGCTTCATCGGGCGCAACCTGGTGCGGCGTCTGCTGCAGCGCGAGGGGACGGTCTACGCGCTGGTCCGCGCCGGCTCCCGGGGACGGCTGGAGGAGCTGCGCACCGCCTGGGGCGCCGACGGGGCGCGCGTCGTGCCGATCTCCGGCGACCTCTCCCAGCCCGCCCTCGGCGTCTCCGAGGAGGACCTGCTGACCCTGCGCGGCGGCGTCGACCACTTCTTCCATCTGGCGGCGATCTACGACATGGCCGCCGGCGCCGAGGCGCAGGAGGTGGCCAACGTCGAGGGCACTCGCCATGCGGTCGAGCTGGCCGGCTCGATCGAGGTCGGCTGCTTCCACCAGGTCAGCTCGATCGCCGCCGCCGGCCTCTACAAGGGCACCTGGCGCGAGGACATGTTCGACGAGGCCGAGGACCTCGACACCCACCCCTACTTCCGCACCAAGCACGAGTCCGAGCGGGTCGTGCGCGAGGAGTCGAGCCGCCCGTGGCGCGTCTACCGGCCGGGGATCGTCGTCGGCGACTCGCGCACGGGCGAGATCGACAAGGTCGACGGTCCCTACTACTTCTTCAAGCTGCTGCAGCGGGCGCGGCGGGTGCTGCCGTCGTGGCTGCCGACCGTCGGCGTCGAAGGCGGCGAGATCAACATCGTCCCGGTCAACTTCGTCGCCGCGGCGATCGACCACATCGCCCACCGGCCCGGGCTCGACGGGCAGGCGTTCCACCTGACCGACCCCGACCCGAAGACCGCCGGGGAGGTGGTGAACCTCTTCGCCCGTGCGGCCGACGCGCCGCAGGCGGCGCTGCGGCTCGACTCCGGCGTCACCGACCCGGCGACGAGCCTGGTCCGCACCGGCCTGCGCTTCTTCCCACCGGCGCGGCGAGCGGCGAAGATGGCCCTGGACGAGGCCGGGATCCCGGCCGGCGTCCTCAACTACGTCAACTACCCGACCCACTTCGACTCGACCGCGGCGCAGGCGGCGCTGGAGGGGTCGGGGATCTCGGTGCCGCCGCTGGAGAGCTACGCCGACCGGGTCTGGGACTACTGGGAGCGCAACCTCGACCCCGGCCTGTTCAAGGACCGCACCCTCTCGGCTGCGGTGCGCGGCAAGGTGGTGCTGATCACCGGCGCCTCGTCGGGCATCGGCAAGGCGGCGGCGGTCAAGGTCGCCGACGCCGGCGCGACGGTGCTGCTGGTCGCCCGCTCGGTCGAGAAGCTGGAGGAGACCAAGCGGGAGATCGAGGCCGGCGGCGGCGTCGCCCACATCCACCGCTGCGACATGTCCGACATGGAGGATGTCGCGCGGATGGCCGAGGAGGTGCTCGCCTACCACGGGCGGGTCAACGTCCTCGTCAACAACGCGGGGCGCTCGATCCGCCGCTCGGTCAAGCTCTCCTACGACCGCTTCCACGACTACGAGCGGACGATGCAGGTCAACTACTTCGGCGCGGTGCGGCTGATCCTCGCGCTGCTGCCCTCGATGCAGGCGCACAAGACGGGACACATCGTCAACGTCAGCTCGATCGGCTCGCAGACCAACCCGCCGCGCTTCTCCGCCTACGTCGCCTCGAAGGCGGCGCTCGACGCCTTCAGCCGGGTGATCGCCTCCGAGGTGATCGACGACGGCGTCAACATCACGACCATCTATATGCCGCTGGTGCGGACGCCGATGATCGCGCCGACGCGGATGTACGACATGTTCCCGGCGATCACCCCGGAGGAGGCGGCGGAGATGATTTCCGGGGCGATGGTAGGGCGGCCGAAGAAGGTCGCGACCCGGCTCGGCACCTTCGGCGAGCTGCTCTACGCGGTCGCGCCGACGATGAGCGACAAAATCCTCAACACCGCCTACAAACTGTTCCCCGAGTCGCAGGCGGCGAAGGGCAAGGGGGACGAGGCGCCCGACAAGGCGCCGACCACCGAGGCCGTCGCCTTCGCCCACCTGATGAAAGGCGTGCACTGGTAGGCGGGCCAGCAGCCGGCTCGCTCACTGTCGAGTTGATGACCCTATAGGCACTACAAATCGACAGTCGGGATAGCGTTTCGAGCTATGAGTGAGCGGCGGCTCAAGCATTGGGGGTGGGGGTATGAGGATCAGGCGCCCTCCGAGAGGGAGCTGAGGGAGGCTGCTGCCGGGATTCGGGAGCGGTTTGGATTTGGGGGGGAGCCGGAGACGGCCGTACCGCTGGAGGAGGTGGAGGTGCGGGCGTCGCGGTTGAAGGCGCCGGCGTCGTTGGGGGATCTGTTCGTGGATGGGAAGTACGAGCGGGTGAGCCGGGCGCTTGGGAAGGCCTATCGGGACGTGATGCGCGGGTTTCGGGGGGAATTCGAGAATCCGCCCGATCTGGTCGCGCTGCCGCGGGACGAGTCGGAGATCGAGGCGGTGCTCAGCTGGGCCGAGTCCGAGGGGGCGGCGGTCGTCCCGTTCGGCGGTGGGACCAGCGTGGTCGGCGGGGTCGAGGCGCGACTGGGGGAGCGGCCGGTGGTCTGCCTCGACCTGCGGCGGCTCGACCGGGTGCTGGAGGTCGACCCGATCTCGATGGCGGCGCGGATCCAGGCCGGGGCGACCGGGCCGGTGCTGGAGGAGCAGCTGCGCGAGCACGGCCTCACCCTGCGCCACTTCCCCCAGTCCTTCGAGTACGCGACGCTCGGCGGCTGGATCGCGACCCGCGCCGGCGGCCACTTCGCCACCCTCTACACCCACATCGACGACCTGGTCGAGTCGGTGCGGGCGATCACCCCGCGCGGCACCTGGGAGAGCCGGCGGCTGCCGGGCTCCGGCGCCGGCCCCTCGCCCGACCGGGCGCTGCTCGGCTCCGAGGGCATCCTCGGCGTGATCGCCGAGTCGTGGCTGCGGGTGCGGGTGCGGCCCCAGTTCAAGGCATCCTGCGGGGTCGAGTTCGAGGACTTCCTCGCCGCCGCCGGCGCGGTGCGCGAGATCTCCCAGTCGGGGCTCTATCCGTCCAACTGCCGTCTGCTCGATGCGCTGGAGGCCGGCATGACCGGCGCCGGCAGCGGTGAGAAGAGCCTGCTCGTCCTCGGCTTCGAGTCCGCCCACCACCCCGTGGACGCCCCGATGACCCAAGCCGTAGAAATCGCCCAGTCCCACGGTGGCGCCCCAAACCCCCCGCCGACGGGCCGAAAAGTCGCCCCTGAGACGACAAATCGGCCCGTCGGCGGGGAGGGCGGGGACGCAGTCGGGGCCTGGCGCAGTGCCTTCCTTCTTGCGCCCTACCTTCGTGACACGTTCGTTGCTTGCGGGGTTCTTTCGGAGACCTTCGAGACGGCGATCACGTGGGACCGCTTCGAGGATTTCCACGCGACGACGATGGACGCCGTCCGGACCAAGGTCGCCGAGGTCTGCGACGCCCCGGCCGAGGGCGCCGGCGCGCCGCGGGTCAGCTGCCGCTTCACCCATGTCTACCCGGACGGCCCCGCCCCCTACTTCACGGTGATGGCGCCGGCGATCCGCGGCGGCGAGGTCGAGCAGTGGGACGAGATCAAGGCGGCGGCCTCGGAGGCGGTGATCGAAGGCGGCGGCACGATCACCCACCACCACGCGGTAGGCCGCGACCACCGCCCCTGGTATGACCGCCAGCGCCCGGCTCCCTTCGCCGCAGCCTTGAGAGCCGCCAAGCGCGAGCTCGACCCGGCCTCCATCCTCAACCCGGGCGTCCTGATCGACCCCTGAACGGGCTGGCAGCGACCGGCGGCGCTACCCTCCCGCGACACGCCGATGGACACGATCACCTCGGAGCACCCCACGATTCCCGCCGAATCCGCAGACCCGGTCGTCCCGACCCGCTCGCCCCTGCGGGCGGCGATCAAGACCGGGCGCCCGCACGAGTGGATCAAGAACCTCTTCGTCTTCGCCGGTCTGCTCTTCTCGGGCAAGTTCAACCACGGGCACGACGTGGTCGAGGCGACGCTGACCTTCGTCGCCTTCTGCGCGATCTCCAGCGCCGGCTACTTCGTCAACGACCTGATCGACGTCGAGCTCGACCGCAGGCACCCGAAGAAGCGCTTCCGCCCGCTCGCCGCCGGCGAGCTTTCGGAGGGGGCGGCGAAGACGATCGCGCCCCTGCTCGCCGCCTTCGCGATCGCCCTCGCCTTCGCCACCGTCAACTGGCAGGTCGGGCTGATGGTGGTCGGCTACGGGATCGCCCAGATGGCCTACAGCCTCGGCCTCAAGCAGGTGGTGATCGTCAACGTGATGACCCTCTCCGGCCTCTTCATCCTCCGCGTCGCGGCCGGCGCCAGCGCGGTCGAAGCGCAGGCCTCGGAGTGGCTGCTGCTCTGCACCGGCATGCTCGCCCTCTTCCTCGGCGTCACCAAGCGGCGCCAGGAGGCGGTCTCCGAGCTGCACCAGGGGGCCAGCAGCCGGCCGGTGCTGGAGCACTACTCGCTCCCCTTCCTCGACCAGATGGTCTCCCTGGTCACCACCGGCACGGTGATCAGCTACGCGATCTACACCGTCAACTCGCCGCTGATCGGCAGCCGGATGATGCTGACGATCCCGCCGATGCTCTACTGCATCTTCCGCTACCTCTATCTGATCTACGACCGCGCCGACGACCGCTCCACCGCCGCGATCGTCGCCGAGGACAAGGGGATGATCCTCGGCGGCGCCAGCTTCGTCCTCGTCGCCTTCCTCCTGCTCTACGTCTTCAAGTAGCGGCGCGCTGCAGGGGCGGAGTTCAGCCGACTTCCAGCTCGGGCGGTTGCGGCTCTCCCTCCATCAGGTAGAAGCGGGCGCGGCCGAGCTCCTCCTCGTTGACCTGGACGACGGCGGCGTGGGGTCCGGCGGTGGAGAAGGTCGTCGTGGTGCCGATCGACATCACCAGGCGCTGCTCCTGGCCGGCCGGCATCCCGGCCGGGCGGCCGGTCTCGAACTCGGCCGAGAAGCCCTCGTCCAGTTCGACCCCGTCGGGGTCGTGGATGTTGAGGTGGAGGCTGTGGCGCCGGTCGGTCTCGTCCCAGGCGACGTCGATGGCGAGCGCGATGTGGAAGCCCCAGTCGTGCGGCAGCTCGGGCAGGGTGAGGACGTTCCAGCCGCCGCCGGTCATGTAGAGCTTGCCGTTGACGGCCTCGCTGTGGTCGGCGAGCAGCAGGAACCCGATCTTCATCCCGGCTCAGGATACGGGCAGGTCGGAGCGCAGCTCGGTCTTGCCGTCGCGCTGGAACTGGAGGTCGATCGTCTCGTTCTTGCGGTAGGTGCCGAACAGGCCCAGGTACATCGCCAGCCAGCGGCCGGTGCCGACCTTCTCCTTGACGATCTCGCGGCTGAAGACGATCTCGCCGGCCCGCAGGTTGTAGTCAACCCCCTCGCGCTGCTCGACCCCGTTGACGAATACCCCGTAGGGCGCTTCCGCCCCGTCCGGCAGCTTCAGCCGCCGCCCGGCCGCATAGCTGCCCTTGGGAATCTCGGTCTCGCTCATCGCGATTCGAGAGTCTCGCGCACCAGGTCGAATGGCGTCTCGTGGTCGCTCGGATCCAGCTCCTCGCGCCTGACCGCCCCCCGATACGGCATCAACGTGCCATCGCCACGCACGTCGATTCCCGCCACCGGCTTGTGGACCAGCCCCTTGCCGCTCAACTGCAGCCGGGCGTGGACCTGCTGCTCCGGCCCGAAGTCCCGCAGCGAGGAAACCGGCTTGGCCGGTCCCTCCGCCCGTATCGCCAACGCCCGCTCGCGCATCGCGGCCACAGCCTCCCCCAGTTCGCCGAACTCCTGATGCTCGACGTCGGACCCGTGTCGGACAGTGAGCTTCCAGTTAGGCGCCACGACGCGGGCGTTTGGGCCGCCGCGCCGGCGGCCCGACGATTTTCTCCGGGCCCTCGCGCTGCTCGATCGGCACGTAGTCGAGCTCCCGGGCGCCGGTGTAGATCTGCCGCGGGCGGGCGATTTTCTGCTCCGGATCTTCGTGCATCTCCATCCACTGCGCGACCCATCCTGCGGTGCGGGGAATGGCGAAGATCACGGTGAACATCTCGGTCGGGATCTCCAGCGCCTCGTAGATGATCCCCGAGTAGTAGTCAACGTTCGGGTACAGCTTGCGCGAGGTGAAGTACTCGTCGTCGAGCGCGCGTTTCTCCAGCTCGCGGGCGATCTCGACCAGGGGGTTGTACTCGGTCGCCGCGAAGACCTCGTCCATGTGCTGCTGGATGATCCGCGCCCGCGGGTCGTAGTTCTTGTAGACGCGGTGACCGAAGCCCATCAGTTTCTCTTCGCGGTTCTTCACCCGCTCGAGGAAGCCGGGGATGTTGTCGACCGACTCGATTCGCCGCAGCATCCGCAGGACTGCCTCGTTGGCGCCGCCGTGCAGCGGCCCGTAGAGCGCCGCGACCCCGGCCGCGACGGCGGAGTAGGGGTCGACGTCGGAGGAGCCGACCCCGCGCACGGCGCTGGTCGAGCAGTTCTGTTCGTGGTCGGCGTGGAGGATGAAGAGCACGTCGAGCGCTTTCGACAGCGCCGGCTTCGGAACATGCTTCATTTCCGTCTTCTTGAACATCATCGAGAGGAAGTTCTCGGCGAAGCTGAGGTCGTTTTCGGGGTAGACGTAGGGCAGGCCCATGTTGTGGCGGTAGGAGAAGGCGGCGAGCGTCGGCACCTTGGCGATCAACCGCACCGCCGCCATGTAGCGCTCTTCGGGGTCGTCGATGTGCTTCGCGGCCGGGTAGAAGGTTGAACAGCGCGCCGACCCCGGAGAGCAGCATCCCCATCGGGTGGGCGTCGTAGCGGAAGCCCTCGAAGAACTGCTTCAGGTCCTCGTGGACGAAGGTGTGATGGACGATGTCGAAGACCCAGCGGTCGAGCTGCGGGCCGGTCGGCAGCTCGCCGAAGATCAGCAGGTAGGCGACCTCGAGGAAGCTGGAGCGCTCGCAGAGCTGCTCGATCGAGTAGCCGCGGTGTTCGAGGATGCCGGCCTCGCCGTCGATGTAGGTGACCGCCGAGCGGCAGGCGGCCGTGTTGGTGAAGGCCGGGTCGTAGGACATCATCCCGAATTCGTCCTCGTCGACTTTGATCTGGCGCAGGTCCATCGCCCGCACCGTGCCGTCGGAGACCGGCACCTCGTAGGTCTTGCCGGTGCGGTTGTCGGTGATCGTCAGAGAGTCGGCGCCCATGCGGCGCGCATTTTCGCAGTTTCGCGTCGCCGGCTCGTTAAGGGACGGGCAACGGCTCGAAGCGGGTCATCCCGACGAGGTCGCCGAAGCGCTCGTCGATCTCCTCGCGGCTCAGCCGCGCCACCCGCTCGCAGCCGAATTCCTCGACGTTGAAGGAGGCGAGCACGGTGCCGTATCCCATCGCCCGCCGCAGGCTCGCGTCGTCGAGCTCGCCCTCGTGGCTGTCGAGGTAGCCGAGGAAGCCTCCGGCGAAGCTGTCGCCGGCCCCGGTCGGGTCGCGCACGTCCTCCAGCGGGAAGCCGGGCAGGGCGAAGAAGCTCTCCGCGGTGAACAGCGCCGCCCCGTACTCGCCCTGCTTGGCGACGACGGCGCGCGGTCCCAGCTCCATCACAGCCCGCGCGGCGCGGGCCAGGTTCGACTCGCCGGTCAGCTGGCGGATCTCGGCGTCGTTGACGATCACGCAGTCGACCTCGGCGATCGCCGCCAGCAGCGACTCCTTGGCGGTGTCGATCCAGAGGTTCATCGAGTCCAGCGCGCAGAAGCGGGCGGCGCCGCACTGGGCGCGGACCTGGCGCTGCAGGTCGGGCTGGATGTTGGCGAGGAAGAGGACGTCGGCGTCCTTCGAGGCCTGGGAGAGCTTCGGCTCGAACTCGCCGAAGACGCCGAGCTGGGTGTCCTCGGTGTGGGCGACGTTGAGGTCGTACTCGTAGCGGCCGCGCCAGAAGAAGGACTTGCCGCCCGGCACCCGCTCGATGTCGTCGGTGTGGACGCCGCGGCTCTCCAGCACCTCGAACTCGGCGGCGCCGAAGTCCTCGCCGACCGGCCCCACCGGCCGTACCTCGGTGAAGAAGCCGGCGGCGAGCGAGAAGTGGACGGCGGTGCCGCCGAGCATGCGCTCGCGCTCGCCGAAGGGGGTCTTGACGGAATCGAAGGCTATGGAGCCCACTACGGTCAGGGACATTGGGGCAGGGTATAGGGGGTCGGGGGTGCCTCGCCGGGTGCCCATCACCGCCTATCGGCGGTGAAATTGTGTGCCCCTTCGGGGCAAGGATCACTCTGCGGTGCCCGCTTCGCGAGGCTCCCGGCGAGGCACCCCCGACCCCCATTCCCCGGGCCACTATGGTTCGCCGCCTGTGAAAGCGATTCGGATTGAGGAGTTCGGCGGGCCGGAGGTGCTGCGGTACGTCGATGTGGAGGAGCCGAGCCCCGGTGAGGGAGAGGTGCTGGTCGAGGTTGCTCGCAGCGGGATCAACTTTGCCGATACGCATGCGACTCGGAACGATTATCTGGCTGAGCAGCAACTGCCTTTGATCCCCGGGGCCGAGGTGAGCGGGCGTACGCCTGACGGGCGCCGGGTGGCGGCGCTCCTCGGCGGCGGCGGTTATGCGGAGAAGGTCGTCGTGCCCGAGAGCCTCCTGATCCCGGTTCCCGACGCGGTCGACGACGACCGGGCGGCGGCGCTGCTGCTGCAGGGGCTGACCGCGATGGCGCTGGTCCGCCGCTGCGCCCGGATCGAGCCGGGCGAGACGCTGCTGGTCGAGGCCGCCGCCGGCGGCACCGGCTCGCTCTCGGTGCAGCTCGGCAAGCGGGCCGGCGCGAAGGTGATCGGCCTCGCCTCCAGCGAGCAGAAGCGGGCGCTGGTCGAGCGGCTCGGCGCCGACGCGACCGTCAACTCGCGCTCGCCGGACCTGAATGGAGCGATCCTCGAGGCCAACGGCGGCGAGAAGGTCAACGCGGTCCTGCACATGAGCGGCGGCGAGGCCTTCGACGCCGAGTTCGCCGCCCTGGCGCCGCTGGGGAGGATGGTCGTCTTCGGGATCGCCTCGCGCGAGCAGCGCGACGTCTCCACCGGCGCCCTGCTGCAGGGCTCGAAGTCGGTGATCGGCTTCTGGCTGATCCACCTGCTGCTGCAGCGCGAGGTCGTCGCGCCGATGATCGGCGAGCTGCTCGGCGCGGTCGCCGGCGGCGAGCTGGAGGTCAACGTCGGCGAGGTCTACCCGCTGTCCGAGGCGGCCCGCGCCCACGAAGACCTGATCGCCCGCCGCACCACCGGCAAGCTCCTCCTGGACCCGTCGAAGTGACCACCTTCAAGGACCTGGGGCTGGCGCCGGAGATCCAGCAGGCGCTGGACGAGCTCGGCTACACCGAGCCGACGCCGATCCAGGAGCAGGCGATCCCCGAGCTGCTGGGGGGCCACGACGTGATCGGCCAGGCGCAGACCGGGACCGGCAAGACCGCCGCCTTCGGCCTGCCGCTGCTGCAGTACCTCGACCCGGCCGACGACGAGGTGCAGGCCTTCGTCCTCACCCCCACCCGCGAGCTCTGCATCCAGGTGACCCAGGCTCTGCGGACCTACGCCGAGCACCTCGACATCGAGATCGTCGCCGTCTTCGGCGGCGCCCCGATCCGCTCCCAGCAGGCGCAGCTGCGGGCCGGCGCCCACGTCGTCGTCGCTACCGTCGGGCGGATGATGGACCTGATGTCGCGCCGCTCGCTGGTCCTCACCGCGGCCCGCTACGTGGTCCTCGACGAGGCCGACGAGATGCTCGACCTCGGCTTCATCGAAGACGTCGAGAAGATCCTGCGGATGTGCCCGAGCGGCCGCCAGACGGCGCTCTTCTCGGCGACGATGCCGCCGCCGGTCAAAAAGCTCGCCGAGAGTCACATGTACGACCCGACGACGATCAAAATCACGCCGAAGAAGCTGACCGTCAACGCGATCGAGCAGGCCTTCGTCGAGGTACCGGCCAAAGACAAGGCGGCGCGCCTGGTACAGCTGCTGAAGACCGAGGAACCGGAGCAGGCGATCATCTTCTGCCGGACCAAAATCGGCGCCTCGAAGCTGGAAAGGACGCTGAGCGACAAAGGACTCGACGTCAAGGCGCTGCACGGCGACATGAGCCAGGGCTCCCGCGACGGCGTGATGATCGCCTTCAAGGACCACCGGGTGAAGCTGCTGGTCGCCACCGACATCGCCGCCCGCGGGCTCGACATCGAGCACGTCACCCACGTCATCAACTACGACGTCCCCGCCTCCTCGGAGGTCTACGTGCACCGGATCGGGCGCACCGGCCGGGTCGGGCGCACCGGCCGCGCGATCACCCTGGTGACGCCGGCCCAGCGCGAGGAGATCGGCCGGATCGAGCGCGACGTGAAAACCTCGATCGGCGAGTGGGAGAGTCCCGAGGACCGGCTCGAGCACGCGCCCCGCCCGCGCCGCCGCGAGCGGCCCGAGCGTCAGAAGGAGCGCGAGCGACCGGAGCCGGCCCCCGCGAACGGCGACGGCGCCCCGGAGGGCGAGCAGGAGGCGGGCGACTGGGTGAAGCTGTTCGTCAACCGCGGCGAACGCAGCGGCATTACCGAGGAGGACCTGCGCTGGGCGCTGCGCGAGGGCGCCGTGCTCGACGAGGAGAAGATCCACGACATCCGCGTCCTGCACCGCTTCTCCTTCGTCGAGGTCGCCTCCGGCGAGGCCGACCGCACGGTCGAGTTCCTCGACGGCACCAAGCTGAAGGGCAAGGAGATCCGGCTCGAGGTCGCGAAGAGCTAGGGCCATGGGCGACTCCCCCTCTCAGCTGATTGACGCGAGAATCGAGGAGCTGGGCGATTGGCGGGGCGAGACGCTCGCTCGGGTCCGAGCCCTGATCAAGCAGGCCGACCCCGAAGTGGTCGAGGAGTGGAAATGGCGAGGCGTCCCGACCTGGTACCACGACGGGATCGTCTGCACCGGCGAGACCTACAAGGACAAGGTGAAGACGACCTTCGC
The DNA here is from genome assembly GCA_963702955.1 of uncultured Solirubrobacterales bacterium. GTDB lineage: Bacteria > Actinomycetota > Thermoleophilia > Solirubrobacterales > 70-9 > VRUE01. Next base: position 2,096,173 of record OY969774.1, read on the forward strand.
CAAGGGCGCCTCATTGGAGGACCCTGCGGGCCTCTTCAACTCCAGCCTCGAGGGCAACACCAGGCGCGCGATCGATTTCCACGAGGGCGACGAGATCGACGAAGAGGCGTTGAAGGCGCTCATCCGCGCCGCCGTGGCGCTGAACACGTCCTCTCGGTAAGCCCGACGGGGTACTAGCCGCGGCGTTCGGCCTTTCTCCACTGGACAAAGGTTCGCACCTCGCAATAGGGTGACAAACCAGTTAACCGGTTTGTCACCACTCATACAGGGAGTTGAAATGACCCGAATCAGGAAGGTGCTCACCTTCTCCAACGTCATTGCCTGCCTCGCGCTCTTCATGGCGCTGGGAGGGACCGTCTATGCGGCAGGGAAGATCAGCGGCACGCAGATCAAGTCCGGCTCGCTGCCTGGCAACCGAATCAAGTCGAAGACGGTCACCGCGAATCAGATCAAGTCGAACACGCTTACCGGCAATCAGGTCAAGGCCGGCTCGCTGACCGGTCCGAAGTTCAAGGCCGGCTCGATCACCGGCACGCAGATCAACCAGACGACCCTCACCGGCGTCAGCGCCGCGAGCCTCGCGAGCGTGCAGTACGCGGTGGCGACGGTGGCCATTTCGAGCACGTCGAAAAGTGGGACGACGGTGACCGCCGCCTGTCCCCTCGGCACCTACGTCATCGGTGGCGGCGCCACTGTGAGCAACGAGGAAAAAGCGTTTCTCAACGACAGTGGTCCGAGCCCGCTGCACACCGGCTGGGTGGCAACCGGGTATTCCTTCGGCTCGGTGGGCAACTCGATCACCGTCACCGCGATCTGCACCGCGGTGAAAACGGTCGGCTAACTCCGAAACGCCCTGACGACCGCCCCGATCCCGCTCAGGCAGCGGGGTCGGGGCCGGTCAGCTCGGCGATCCGCTCGAACAGCGCCTCGAAGTCGATCGGCTTGCCGACGTAGCCGCTGATCCCGAGCGCCTCGTCCCCTTCCCCGTCTGCCTCGCGGTGGGCGCTGACGATCAGCGCCGGGGTGTCAACGCCGTCGGCGCGCAGCTCGCGCAGCGCGTCGATCCCGGACACGCGCGGCATCATCGCGTCGAGCAGCAGCAGGTCGGGTTGCGGCCCGCCCTCGCGACGCACCGCATCCATCGCTTCCTGGCCGTCGGCGACGGTCTCGACCTCGTGGCCCTCCATCTCGAGCCGCGTCCGCAGCAGCAGCAGGATCGTCTCGGAGTCGTCGGCGACGAGCACCCGGGCCATCGTCATGCCTCCGGCAGCCGGAAGCTGAAGGTCAACCCCTCGCCCGGGGTCAACTCGGCGGCGATCGTGCCGCCGTGCAGCTCGACCAGCGACTTGGAGATCGCCAGTCCGAGGCCGGTGCCGCCGACGCGCTGGGTCATGCCGGCGTCGCCGCGCGTGAAGCGCTCGAAGATGTGCTCCAGCTGGTCCTTGGGGATTCCGGGTCCGTCGTCGATCACGCTGATCTCCACTTCGTCACCAACTCGCCTTCCCCTTACCCGTATGGACGTACCTTCAGCGCAGTACTCATTCGCATTCGTAAGCAAATTGACCATTACTTGGCGAATCCGGTCCCGATCGGCTTGCACCATGGGCAGGCCGGGCTCGATCTCCTCGCTCAGCGTCTGCCCGCGAGCCTCCATCTGACCGCGGATAGCCCGCTCGGCGTCGGCGATCAGCGTCGCCGGCGCCGTCGGCGACGGCTCGATCTTCAGCTGCCCGGCGTCGCTGCGGGCGAGGTCGAGCAGGTCGTTGAGGAGGCGGACGAGGTGGCGGCTGTTGTCGAGGATGATCTCGACCGTGTCGGCCTGCTTGGGGCTGAGCTTCTCCCGCTCCAGCATCAGGATCTCGGCGAAGCCCTGGACCGAGGTCAGCGGGCTGCGCAGCTCATGCGAGGCGGTCAGCACGAACTCGTCTTTCATCCGGTCGAGCTGGTCGCGTTCGCCGGCGCGGCGCTGCAGCTCCTCGGCCATCTCGTTGAAGGCGCGGCCGAGCGAGGCGGTCTCGGAGAGGCCGCCGACCTTGACCCGGGCGTCGAGGTCGCCGCCGGCGAGGCGTTCGGATGCCTCGACCAGATCCTCGAGCGGCCGCCGCATCGAGGAGATCAGGCCGCTGAACAGCAGCGCCGCCCCGGTCAGCCCGGCGATCAGCCCGGCGCCGACCAGCAGCGCCGTGTCACGCGTCTGGCTGGAGATGTCGTCGCGGAGCGCCTGCCTGCGGCTCTGCTGGGCGATGATCGTCGCCCGCGCTGCGGCCGGGTGGATGCCCTGCGAGAGCCGGGTCCGCGCCTCGATCTCGCGCTGGTATGAGCGGGCGGTCGCGTCCTCGTAGTCCTGGCGCTGCTGGATGAAGCGGGCGACGCCGATCACGGCGAGGCCGGTGAGCACGGCGAAGGCGATCGCGAAGCCGATCGTCAGCCGGTTGGCGAGCGACGGGCTCAACCTGAAACGTCGTCGGGAATATGCTTGCTCGGCTATGGGCGACGAGGCTACAGGCGAGGCCTTTCTCCTGGTGTATCCCATTTTTGGCTCTCCTGACGTTTCCGTGGGTCACGTAACGGTGACTCTCCCCGGCAGAGGCGGACACAGCCCGCCGAGCTTCAGCATCGCCAGGGAGATCAGCGCCTGAGGTGAGTGAAAGCCGAAGGCGCGGCGGGCGATCAAGCGGATCTGGGTGTTGATCGCCTCCACCCGCGCGTTGGAGAGGCCGTGGCGGATCGCCGCCACGATCCCCTGCCGCTGCGCGGCGATCGTGCGGGCCAGCTTGACGAAGGGCCGCAGGCGACAGCGCCGCGCCCAAGAGAGCCATTCCTCGAGCAGGGCGATCGCCTTTCGCGCCGGCAGGCGGTAGATCTGGCGCAGCTGCTCCTTCAGCAGGTAGGCGCGGTAGAGCGGCCGGTTGAGCTTCTCGACGTCGGCGAGCTTTGACTGCTGGCGCGCTGTCAGGTTCTCGGGGTTCTTCCAGAGGGCGTAGCGGGTGCCCTTGAGCTCCGCCGCCGCGTCGCCCTGGCCTTGACGGCGCGCCTCGTTCCAGACCTCGCGGCGAACCTTGTCCAGGGCTTCGGTGGCGAGCTGAACGACGTGGAAGGGATCGACGCAGCGCTTCGCCTTCGGGCAGCGCTTTGCCAGCACCGCCTCGATCCAGCCCGCCATGTCGCAGGAGACGAGCTTCAGCTGCCTGGTGCGCTTCTTCCCGAGCGCGTCGAAGAACGCCTCGACCGTCGCCTTGTCGCGCCCCGGCGCCGCCCAGATGAGCCTCCCGGTGTCGTGGTCGACGACCACGGTCAGGTAACGGTGGCCCTTGCGGTGCGATATCTCGTCGATCCCGATCTGCCGCAGGCCGGCGAGCAAGTCCACCTCGCGGCCCGTCTCGAGGGCGACCCGCTCGCAGATCCGGCCCACGCTGCGCCAGGCGATCCGCATCAGCTCGGCGACAGCGCTGCCTGAGGTGTTCACCGCCAGCCAGGCGACCTGCTGTTCGAAGGCGCGGGTAAAGCGCGAGTCGTGCCGGGCCCAGGGGACGGCGCCCACGACGACGCCGTGCACGGGGCAGCGCACCCGCGCGGCGTCGGCCTCCAGGTGAGCGATGGTGGTGCCGAGGTCCAACGCCCTCCAGCGCCGGCGGCCCTCGCCGAGGTCGAAGCCGGGTGCGCGGCGCCCGCAGACGCCGCAGCGGTCTCGTTCCCGATGGTGCGGCCTGACTGCCACCACTACCTGCTCTTTGTCGTCGATCTCGACGCCTTCGATGACCGCCCGCTCCAAACCGAGCAGGCGTGCCCATACCCTCTCCTTGCGCACGTCGTTGCCGCTCCTTTCGATTTCCAGCCTTCTGACAGCCGGAAACCTAGGCGCGGAGCGGCGTGCGCCTTTCTTCAGGTGCTTACGTGACCCACGGAAACGTCAGGAGAGCCCCATTTTTCGGATACGGGTGGAGATTGGTGGATACAGTCAGTCTCTGGCTATACGAGGTTGGAGCGGCTCGACCGCCCCGAAGCGGGCGCTCAACCGCCCAGGACGCTGGGGCGCTCCATCAAAGCGCCGAGGCCGGCCTCGAAGGAAGCAGGGTCGTCGAGGGCTTCCAGAAAACGACCCGCCTCTTCTGGGTCGAGGGCGATGCTGGTCCGCTCGGCCAGCACTTGCTCGGCCTCGCGCCGGGCCGCCTGGCGAACGAACTCACTGAGCGTCTGGCCGCGGGCGGCCGCGGCGGCCTGCTCCAAGTCTCGCTCCTCATCGGTCATATGCTTGCCAGACTATGGATGACGAGGCTACAGGGGCCGCGGGAGGCATCGCCGAGGCGCCGGAGGGGATCGATCGGGCGGGGGTCGAGGCCTGGTTCGGCGAGCACGTCGAGGGGGTCGAGCTGCCGCTCTCCTTCGAGCGGATCTCCGGCGGGCACTCGAACCTCACCTACCGCGTAACCGACACGGCCGGGCGGCGCTGGGCGCTGCGCCGGCCGCCGCTCGGCAAGCGGCTCGGCTCGGCGCACGACATGGCGCGCGAGCACAGGGTCGTCTCGGCGCTGGGGCCGACCGAGGTGCCGGTCGCGCCCGTGGTCGGCCTCTGCGAGGACGAGGGCGTCAACGAAGCCCCCTTCTACGTGATGGAGTTCGTCGAGGGGCCGATCCTGCGCGGTGTCGCCGAGGCCGAGGCCTTCCCCGACGAGGGCGATCGGCGGGCGATCGGCGAACGCGTCGCCGACACCCTGGTCGCGATCCACGCCGTCGACTCCGACGCCGCCGGGCTCGGCGACCTCGGCCGCAAGCAGGACTACGTCGCCCGCCAGCTGCGCCGCTGGCAGGGCCAGTGGGAGAAGTCGAAGACGCGCGAGCTGCCGGCGATCGACGCCGTCCACGAGCGGCTCGCGGCGCGCATCCCGGCCCAGGGCCCGGCCACGATCGTCCACGGCGACTACCGGCTCGACAACATGATCCTCACGCCCGCGGGCGAGGTGGCGGCGGTCGTCGACTGGGAGCTGTGCACGCTAGGCGACCCCCTCGCCGACGTCGGCCTGCTGATGGTCTACTGGCCCGAGCGCGGTGAGGAGACGATCGCCCTCGGCCAGCCGGCCAACCTGGCGCCCGGCTTCCCGACCCGCGACGAGCTGCGCGACCGCTACGCCGAGCGCTCCGGCCGCGACCTCTCCGACCTCGACTTCTTCATCGCCCTCGGCTACTGGAAGCTGGCGATCATCCTCGAGGGGGTCTACGCTCGCTACGCCGCCGGCCAGTACGGCAAGGTCAACCCGGGCCTGGAGCACTTCGCTCGCCTGGTCGAGCGGCTGGCCGAAGCGGCCGACGAGGCCGAGCACGCCTGAGCCCCCTCGGGCCTTGCCCGGGGAGACTGGTCCAAGGAGCTTGACGGGGCGCGCCGAACCTGTGAATGTCCCGACATTCCGTCAACTGGGCCGGGAGGCTCGTCCAACGCTCCTCCCTCCCGTGACCAAGGAGAGATCTCTTGAAGCAGATTCGCAAACGGCTCACGTACGCGAACGTGATGTCGTCGATCGCCGTCTTCCTCGTCGTCGGTGGCGCGACCGCCTTCGCCGCCGGCCATCTGGGCAAGAACACGGTCGGCGCCAAGCAGCTGAAGAAGAACGCGGTGACCACGGCGAAAGTGAAGGACGGCTCGCTTTTGTCAACCGACTTTAAGGCGGGTCAGATACCCGCCGGGCCGCGAGGTCTGACCGGGCTCCCTGGCCCTGCGGGCAAGGACGCGTTCGGCGCGCTCGTCTACAAGTCGGCCGAAGCGGAAAATCTCAGTGGCGACCAGTCGTTTGTCGAGGCCTCCTGCGACTCGGGTGAACACGTCGTCGGCGGAGGCGTCTGGGGGAGCTTGGGTTCCCTAGGACAGAACGTAAACAGCTCCTTTCCGAGCAACGGCGATGGCGAAGGCGACTCGGGCAACACCGCCTGGGCTGGTTACGTCAACAACGAATCCGGCGTCAGCGGAACCATCGTGGCATTCGCGATCTGCGCCAAGGCCGGATCCGTCAGCGGCCCGCCCGCGCTGCCGTAGCGCCGAAACTCAAATAGGCCGTGGCGCGTACCGGGGCTCGAGGCTGAAGGAAGCCTCGAGCCCCGGTACGCTTCGACCAGCAGTTCTGCTTGCGGCGGGAAGGACCACCTTGTTGATGTCGGCGAGGCGAAGCTAGCGCTTCCGTCGGCGAAGTGCTTCGCGGGTGGCGTAGAGGGCCGGCAGAGCGGCCGTGTCCTTGGGACATCCGAACTCGTCGGCACCTTCGAGCTCCAGCGCCTCGTCGTGGCCCCTTGGCCACGGCACGCTTCAGTCGGCGACTCAAGGATCACCAAACTACGTCTATCTCGTAGTCACTCATCTCGCTGTCGGCGCTGACCAGGCTGAGTCCGTCTATGTCGGCTTGAGCGATCAGCAGACGATCGAAGGGGTCGCGGTGGTGCATCGGAAGCGTTCCCACTCGGTCGGCGTGGCGAGCGGTGATTGGCAGCAGCTCGACTCGCGCTCGCTCCAGTTGCTCCAGCAGGTCGGACGGGGCGTCGAGCTTGCCCAGCCTGCGCTTGATCGCCACCTCCCAGACGACCACCGCGCTGATCAGAACGCGCCCGTCCTTCGCCTCGATTGCGTCGGAGGCTCGCTTGCTGAGACGCTCCCGCTCACCTGCCATCCACCAGAGGACGACGTGCGTGTCGAGCAGCAGCGTCAGGGCCGCATGCCGAGCGACTCGGCGAGATCGGCCGGCAGCTCGTCGAAGTCCTCGGCGATCTTGACCTGGCCCCGCCAGGTTCCCGCCAGCGAAGCGAACCCGTCGCCGCGTCGCTCGGCGACCAGGCGCACGGCGGGTTCGCCCCGACGCGTGATTACGATCTCCTCGCCGCCTTCGACTCGCTCGACCAGCTTGGAGAGGTTCGTCTTCGCTTCGTGCATGCCGACGTGCGTCATGCGAACAAACTAGCAGAAATAGCTAGCTATCTAGCTAGAGGTCCTCAAATAGGCCGTGGCGCGTGCCGGGGCTCGAGGCTTCCTTCCGCCTCGGCCTCGGCGCGCTTCGACCAGCGGTTCAGCTCGCGGCGGGCGAGGACCATCTTGTGGACCTCGTCGGGGCCGTCGGCGAGCTCAGATCGGCTGTGGGCGAGCGGATCGTCTTTTGGAGACCCGGCGCATGCGTATCAGCAGCGCCGCCGAAGGGGCGACCTTGCCCGTCGCGTAGGTGGACAGACGGGACGGGGAGGTGCCGATCCGTGAGGCGAATGCGCTGCGGGTCAGCCCCGATTTGGAAATCAGCTCTTTGACCTCGGTTGCCACGGCCTCGCGCTCCGATTGTTCGGCGGCCTCGCGAGCCTGGGCGATGAGCTTCTCCATCAGGTTGGTGGCGCCGTAGGGCCTGCTGTAGGTCAGCACCTCTTCGGTTCGACGCGCGACCGGTCCCCATGGATCCGCCTGGATCTCGCGCGCCAGGCGCCGCCAGTGCCGCAGGCCGCCTCGCTCTAGCGCGGTCTGGATCGCCTCCGAGGGCCAATCCGAGACGTGATCGTCGGGCGAGGCTTCGACGTTGCGGAAGGCGAGCGTGCTCACACGGCTGCCATCCTCGCCGCAACCTCGCTGAGGATCTCCGTCACTGCGCTCCAGTCGCTCCAGCGCGTTCGCAGGCGGCGGTAGGAGGAGAGCTGATCGATGACGGAGCGATCGGCAGGCTGCGGATCGGCGAGCTGGCGGGCAAGTTGTGAAGCGACGCCGTCCTCCGAATCGTTCTGGTCCGCGTAGTAGTCGTCGATCTGTCTCAGAACCTCACCCGCCCGGTCGACGCCGATGTGGTCGGCGAGCGCCGCCAGATCGAGGTAGTCGCGGGTCTGGTTCCGGCGCACGACCAGGAAGGCCTTTATTCGCAGGGTCTCCTCGACGGTCGGCACCGTCACCTTGCCCCCCGATGGCACGCCGACCTCGGCGACCTCAAGCGGAGCTTTGCGGATCATCTGCCGGACCCCGGCTTCGATGCCGTCCAGATTCCCCAGGATCACCTTTCCGGGGGAGACCCGGTTGGTTGCCCAGCCTTCATCTCCCTCGACGGCATCGAGCACCATCTCGAACCGATCGGCGAGATCGGCGACGACATGATCGTGGTCGCGCGATTCGCGATGGTCGGCATAGAGGATCGCTGCCGCCCCCCCGACCATGACAGCCCCGGGAACCAGTCGCTGCAGATGAGCCGCCGACTCGAGCAGAGCTACGAATCGGGGGTCTCGATCATTCATTTGGGACATAGGTCAGATTATCAGATCAGATAATAAATCATTTTTCACGCCTTGGTGCAATTTTCCCCACTCCTCCTCGGCTGCAGAAGAGCTATCGCCTCCGCCGGCCGAGTGCCTCGCGGGTGGCGTAGAGGGCCGGGAGGGCCGCCGTGTCCTTGGGGCGTCCGAGCTTCTCCTTCGAGGCGATCACCTCGTCGATCGTGATCACTCGGACCGAGAGGTCGCCCAGCTTCAGCTCGACCGTCGCGACTTCCTCGAAGCCTCCGATCGCGGCTGCCAGCGGGACCACGTCGAGTGGGCCCGCGTCGGTGTCGAAGCTCTGGCTCTCCCACCCGAGGAAGTCGGCGCCTTCGAGTTCGAGCGCCTCGCCCCGGCTCTTTGGCCGAGCGCGGAGCTCGTTGAGGGCCGCCGCGAGCCGCTCGGCGTTGTCCAGGCTTCGCCGGGGCATCACGTCGAGGTCCAGGGTGACCGTCGGGTTGCCCTGGAGCCACGCCGCGGCGGCGCCGATCAGGCAGAAGTCGACCTCATGCTCGATCAGGGTGCGCAGCAACCTCTCGGGGTCCAGGTCGGTCATTCCCGCTCCCCCTGCTGCGCCAAGCCATGCAGTCGCGCGTAGCGGCGGAGCCCCCGTAGGCGCTCCGCGGGCGTCAGGTCGAGCATGCCTTCGGCCAGCTCCACGTCGTGGGGATCGGGCGCGACCTCGACGTCGATCGTCAAGCGCTGGCCGCATGCTGCCGCCAGCCTCTCGAGCGTTTCCCAGGAGGGGATCGCGGCGCCGGTCTCGTAACGCGCGATCGCGGGCTGCGACGTGCTGGCACGCCCCGCGAGGTCGCGCTGTGAGAAGCCCGCGGCGAGGCGCAGCCTACGCACCACCTCGGCTGGAGACGCCATGCCGATATGATACCGCATCAGGTATCAGCGTCCGGTCGCGCTATTGCCACAGCGCGGCTAAGGGAACCGCTGAGATCCGATCTCCTATCGGGATTGGGCCGGCGCCGAGGTGGAGCAGGATGCCCTGCTTGAAGCGGTCGCCGAGGTTGTCTCGCAAGAGCTTGAGGCCCGCGGCGTCGCGGGGGCGCGGGCTGGCCGTCGCCTTGACCTCGATGGCGACGACGTCGCCGTTGAAGCGCTCGAGGACCAGGTCGACCTCATGGCCGGCCTGGTCACGGTAGTGGTGGGGCCGCAGGTCATGGGCGAAGTCGCCGCAGTCTGCTTGTCGCATGATCTCGGTGACGGCAAACGTCTCGAAGACGCCGCCCGCCAGCGTTCCATCGGTCGTCAGTCGCTCGGTGTCGGCACCGATCAGGGAACACAGCATGCCGGTGTCAGCGACGTGCAGCTTCGGCGAGCGGACGACCCGATGACCGAGGTTTGCGTGCCACGCCGGCAGTCGCACCACGAGAAACAGTTGTTCGAGGCTGCCCAGGTACTTGCCGACCGTTTTGTGGTCGATTCCGAGCTCGCGCCCGATTGCGGACATGTTCGTCAGCGCGGCGGAGCGGGCCGCTGCCAGGCGCAGGACGCGAGCGGCCGCCTCGCTGTCGCGAACCGACCCGAGCTCATCGACCTCGCGACCGAGGATCGAGTCGACGTAGCCGGCGAAGAAGCGCTGCCTGCGCGCCGAGTCGGCCTGCACCGCCCCTGGGAACCCGCCGCGGACGACGCGATCTGCGTAAGCCTTGCGACCTACCGGGGCGTTTTCGACCCGAGGGGCATCGCCGGAGAACACCGCTTCCAGGAACGTTGACGGGCGTTCCGCCAGCTCGGTCTGGGAGAACGGCCAGAGGGTGAGGTACTCGACGCGGCCAGGTAGGGCGTCGGCGACCCTGGGGTGGGTGATGATGTTGGCCGAGCCGGTGATCAGAAAACGGCCCCGGGACTGATCGTTGTCCACCACCACCTTGAGCGCGAGCAGAAGCTCGGGAACCCGCTGGATCTCGTCGATCGCCATGCGCTCCGATCCCGCGACGAAGCCTGCCGGGTCTTCCCGCGCCAGCGCGAGGGTCGCCGGATCGTCCAGGGTCACGTAGCGGGCCGGGTGCTCGTCGGTCGTTACCGCCCGGACGAGCGTGCTCTTCCCGGACTGGCGGGGTCCAAGCAGGCAGGCGACCCGGCTGTCGGCGAGGGCGTCGACCAGGCTGGGGCGGATCTGTCGTGGGATCAGGCGCATCGGTTATTGACAATCTGGGACGAACAATTCTACAGATTGGGATTTTTGCTCTCACAATCTGGGATTTGTCCTTTGCAAGATAGGAATCGTGGCCCGACAGATCGTGAATTCAGACCGGGCAGAGCGTGCATGCGAGGTGATCGCGATCGGCTGACGCGATTCAGATCGGCCGCGGCGCGTGGCGGGGCTCCAGCGCCCCTTCAGCCTCGGCCTCGGCGCGCTTCGACCAGCGGTTCAGCTCGCGGCGGGCGAGGACCATCTTGTGAACCTCGTCGGGGCCGTCGGCGAGGCGCAGCATGCGGCTGTAGCGCCAGAGGGCGGCGAGCGGGGTGTCGTCGGTCATCCCCAGCGAGCCGTGGATCTGGATCGCCCGGTCGAGCACCTCCATCACCATGTTGGCAGCGACTACCTTGATCGCCGAGATCGCCTGGCGGGCGGCGCGCTTGCCCTCGGTGTCCATCTTCCAGGCCGCGTAGAGGGTCAGCAGGCGCGCTTGGTCGATTTCCATCCGCGAGGTCGCGATCGCCTCCTGCACGAACTGCTTGTCGGCCAGCGGGCCGCCGAACGCCTGGCGCTCGTTGGCGCGGCGGCACATCATCTCGTGCGCCCGCTCGGCGGTCCCGATCGCCCGCATGCAGTGGTGGATGCGGCCCGGGCCGAGCCGGTCCTGGGCGATCGCGAAGCCCGCCCCCTGCTCGCCGAGCAGGTTGGCGGCCGGCACGCGGCACCCTTCGTAGCGGATCTCGCAATGGCCGGGCCCCTTGTCATGGCCCATCACCGGGATCGGCCGCACCAGGTTGAAGCCGGGGTTGTCGGTCGGCACGCAGATCATCGAGGCGCGAGCGTAGGGGGGCGCGTCGGGGTCGGTGACGACCATCGCGATCGCCAGCTCGGCGCCGACCGCCCCCGAGGTGAACCACTTGTGGCCGTCGATCACCCACTCATCGCCGTCGCGCACCGCGCGCGCCTGCAGAAGCGTCGGGTCCGACCCCGATACCTCCGGCTCGGTCATCGAGAAGCAGGAGCGGATCCGTCCCTCCAGCAGCGGCTCCAGCCAGCGTTCGCGCTGCTCCTCGGTCCCGTGCTCGGCGAGGATCTCCATGTTGCCGGTGTCGGGCGCCGCGCAGTTGAAGGCCATCGGCGCTGCCGCCGGGCTGCGCCCCATCTCCTCGCACAGGAGCCCGTACTCCCAGTTGGTCAGCCCGGGGCCGAAGCGCTCGTCGGGCATGAACAGGTTCCAAAGCCCCTCCGCCTTCGCCCGCTCGCGGATCTCGACCAGGATCTCCGGATAGGGGACGCCGGGCGCGACCTCGGCGTCGAGCGCCGCCATGATCTCCCGCTCCTGCGGGTAGAGGTGCTCGTCGATGAAGTCGAGGATCTGCTCGCGCAGCTTCTCGACCTCGGGGCTGGGCTTGAAGTCCACGCCGAGAACCTAGCTCAGCGCCGCCGGTAGCGCGCGAACAGTTCGCCGCCCTGCTCCAGCAGCCAGGCCGGCTCCAGCTGCTCGATCTCCGGCAACTCGCCCTCGAGGATCCGCGGCGCGCCGCCGCCGGTCAGCTTCGGCGCGATCGTCAGGAAGAGCTCGTCGACCAGGCCGGCGCTCCACAGCGAGGCGTGCAGTCTCGGACCGCCCTCGCAGAGGACAGCCCTGACCCCTTCCTCGCGCAGGGAGCGCAGCAGCGCGGGGAGGTCGGCTCGACCCTCGGGGCCGCTTTCGACCACGACCAGGCGCCCGCTGATCTCGTCATAGCCCTCGACTCGTTTCGTGCCGTGGCCGATCATCACCGCGTCGAAGCGGGTTCGCAGGCCGACCAGCATCGCCGTGTCGGCGGCCGAGCCGATCGGCCCCGAGACGCCGCCGATCGCCGCCCGCCCGTCAACCGTGGTGGCGAAGTTCATCGCGACGTAGGGCCGCTCCTCCCCCCCCAGCTCCCGGGGGTCGTAGGAGTCGAGCTGCTCCTCGACGGTGGTCTCGGCCGGATCGGGTAGAAGGCGCCTCACGCTGCGCAGCCTAGCCATGCGTTCGAGGTTTGATCCGCATAGCGGGACAAAGCTCGAACGCGGTCGCTACGAATAGTCGTGCCAGCCGGCGAACTCGCGGCCGGCGAACTCCTGCAGGGCAGCGACGTCGGCGCCGAAGCGGCCGCGGATCGTCTCGAACAGGCCCTCGGGCAGCTCCGGCTTCGGCGCCGGCGGCTTCTCCGGGTCATGGACGACCTTCTCGACGATCCAGCGCAACGACTCCGGCAGGCGGTCGAAGTTGCGATCGAGGGAGCGCAGCCCCGGCAGTTTCACCAGCCGCTCCATCACCTGGTATTTGTCGCCCTGCTTGGCGCTCGACTTCTCCCACTCGCGGTCGAACTGCTCCGAGGTGAAGGTCGGATCGACGCCGGCGAAGGCGAAGGCCCTGCGCATCGTCTGCTCGCGTTCGCGCTGCAGCTCCTCCTGGGAGATCAGCTCGATCTGAGCGCTGTCGAACAGCTCCAGGTAGGGCTGCAGCTGCATCCAGTACATCGAGCGGCGCATGTAGGAGGAGTCGGGGTCGGACAGGGTCGGGACGAGCTCGCGCGTCTCGTAGCCGGCGCCGGTCGCGTGCACCCAGTGGGAGAGGATGCGCTTGATCGGGTCGCGCACCATGTAGATCAGCCGGGCGTCGGGACAGTGCTGCTTGATCCGACCCGCGACGCCCTCGAAGCGGGGCAGGTTGGTGTAGTGGGGCGAGGACTCGCCGCGCACCTTGAAGCGATCGTCGAAGCGGCTCGCGTACCAGTCGAGCCCGAGGTCCCAGTTCAGCTCCCGGGCGAAGAAGTTCAGCTCCTTCGGCTTCGACATCTGGACTTCGGGGTGGAGGCCGAGGTAGTGGTGGACGCTGGTCGTGCCGCACTTGAGGCCGCCGATGATGATCAGGTTGGGCAGCTCGGCGTGGCGCTTGCGCCGCCGGCGGAAGCGGCTGCGGCGGTCGCCGGTGAAGCGCTCGCGAGCCCGCGCGCACATCGCTTCGTCGGCTGGATCGGGGTGGGCCGCAGAGGCGGCCTGGGTCGTCTCGGGCTCTGACACGAGCGGGCTAGTGTAACTGCGATGTCCCTTGCCGACCTCGCATCCAACGTCGAATCCTTCGCCAACGCGGCGGCGCAGTTCTTCGGCCACCTCTCGGACATCCACTGGACCCCGTTCGCCCTGGCGCTGCTCTGTCTGGCGGCGATGCAGATCGCCCGTGCCTGGGCCTGGCGCAACGTCCTCCACGCCGCCTACCCCGGCGTCCGCATCTCCTTCCTCGAGCTCTGCGCCGCCTACCTGGCGGGGGCGGGGATCAACGCGATCGTCCCGGCGCACGCCGGCGACGTGACCAAAGTCTTCCTCGTCAAGCGCCAGATCCCCGGCTCCTCCTACCCGGCGGTCACCTCCTCCTTCCTGGTGCAGACGGTCTTCGACACCACCGTCGGGCTGCTGGTCCTGCTCTACGCGGTTTCGCGCGGCCTGCTGCCGAAGCCGCCGCAGCTGCCCGACCTGCCGGCCTTCGAGATCTCCTTCTGGGCGGGCCACCCGCAGGTCCTGCTGATCGCGACCGGGGCGCTGCTGCTGGCGATCGCGATCGCCGTCTACCTCCTCGCCCACCGGGTGCGCCGCTTCTGGGACCGGGTCAAACAGGGCGTCGTCATCCTCACCAGGCCGCGCCGCTACCTACGCGAAGTGGCTGCCTGGCAGGGTGTCGGCTGGCTCTTCCGCTTCGCCGCCTTCTGGCTCTTCCTCGAGGCGTTCGGGATCGGCGGCTCGGTCGGCAACGTGATGCTGGTGATGAGCGTGCAGGCGATCGCCAACGTCGTCCCCTTCACCCCCGGCGGCGCCGGCGCCCAGCAGGCGCTGCTGGTGGCGACGCTGAAGGGCCCTTCGCGCACCGCCGTCCTCTCCTTCTCGGTCGGGACCCAGATCGCGATGGCGGCCTGGTCGGTGGTCCTCGGCTTCGCCGCGATCCTGCTCGTCTTCCGGACCACGGATTGGCGCGGCCTGATCGACCAGGCCCACGAGGATCACGCGCTCGAAAACGAGGCGCCGGCCGCCCCGTAGTCAGCTTGACCATCCCGGATAAAGACCATGGACTCTCCACCGCCAGGGCGGTTCTTCGCCGGACGGGAAGTCGTACTGGTCGCGGCCGGGGAGGGTCTCGAGCGGGACCAGCGCCGGGTCGTCCTTCAGCAGGACGCGGACGTCGGCGGCGGCTTCGATCTCGGCCTGGTCGGCCCGGCGCACCACGCGCTCCCAACCGAGGCCAGGACGGTAGAGCCAGTACGTCAGCTCTACCCAGCCGCGGCTGCGGCGGCGGTCGTCGAGCTGGGTGAAGGCGGTCGTGCGGCGGCCGGCGGTCGTCAGGTGGGCGCCTTCGCCGCCCGGGCGCGGCACGGCGCAGCTCGGTCGCCGGCAGCGGCGGAAGTCGACCGGGACGAGCGGCAGGCCTTCGGGCCCCGGCCTGGCTACCGGCACCGGCGCCAGGGCCCGGGCAAGCCGAGCGAGCGGCCAGCCGTAGGCGGGGACCAGCGGGTGGTGGTGGCAGGCGTCGGGGACGCGCGGCGCGCAGACCAGGCGGCGGGCGATCGCGCCCGCGACTCCATGGTGCGGGTCGATCTTGCCGGCGGCGGCGATCGCCGCGATCGCGGCGAGCAGCAGCAGGGCGATCAGCGCCGCCAGGGCGGCTTGCTCGACTGTCGCCGATCCGGCCTCGCCCCGGCCCGCCGCGATCGGCGACCTCGGTTCGTCGCCCCGCCCCGCCGCGCTCACCTTCCTCCTGTCGTTCGAGCCGACCATGAGGCGACGCTAGATCGACCCGGCGCGCGCGTGGTGCGCAGATCGCAACTTTTCGGTGCCGTCAATCGCCCGGTCTGCGAACATGTCGGGCAATGGAGGGCGGCGGCTTCAACCTCTTCGGCGACCCGGACGAGTTCCGCTCCCGGATGGAGGAGTTGAGCGAGCAGATGCAGTCCTCCCAGCGGGTCGCCTGGGCCGACAACGCGATCCGGCTTGCGGTCGAGCTGACCGTCGCCTCGGTCGAGCGGCTCGAGCTCTCCGGCAGCAGCGACGAGCAGGCTATGCAGGTCCGCGACGCGATCCGGGTGCTCTTCCCCGAGGCCGTGACCCTCGTCCGCGAGGCCCGCGAAGGGTTGTCTTGAGGCCGGGACCGGCCTGATTCAGAGCAGCTCGAGCTCCAGGGTTGCCGCGCTGCCGCGGCGTAGGGCGGCGCCGAGAAGCTCCAGGGGCAGGGCGATGGCCATGGCGGGGATTGCGAGGACGATGGTGGTCAGCCAGTCGATCCGGCGCTGCCATGGCTTCTTTGCCCGCACCGAGGGTTGGACGACGACGTTGTGGCCGAAGGTGGCGCTGTTGAGGATCGTCTGCCACGTCGTTGCGATGCCGGCGCCCGGCGACCAGCGGGCGCGCTTGACTATCTGGTCGCGCCGGGAGACAAGCCGGCGCACCGCCTCGACCGTGAACAGGTAGCGGGCGCCCGGGGCGAGGCCGGCCCAGCCGGCGCCGCCGATCCAGGCCGAGAGGCTGCCGCGGTCGAGGATCCGCAGCCGCCCGCCCGCCGTCAGCCGGTCGAGCTCGCGCAGCGCCTCCTCGGCGCTCCCGGGGCCGCCGATCGCGCCCAGCCCGCAGCTCTCGCAGCGGCTGACCGGGCCGGCCAGTCCCGGACGGGCGTCGATCCAGCCGAACAGCGGCTCGCCGCAGGCCGGGCAGGGCGGGTTGTCGGGCCCGGCTCCGGCCTCGAGCGGGACGACGGGGGTGCGCGGCCGTGCGCTCATGGCCGGTAGCGTACGCGCCGTGCAGCTGCGCGAGATCATGACCGCCGGAGTCGTCACCACCGCGCCCGAGGCGAGCGTCGTCTCGGTCGCCCGCCAGATGCGCGACAGCCGGGTCGGCTCGGTCGTCATCGTCGACCCGGCCGGCTCGCCGGTGGCGATGGTCACCGACCGCGACCTCGCGGTGCGCGTCTTCGCCGAGGGGGTCGACCCCGAGACCGCGATCGGCGAGCACGCCTCGCGGCCGCTGATCTGCGGCGAGCCCGAGATGGGGCTCGACGAGGCGGCGGCGCTGATGGTCCAGCACCGGGTCCGTCGCCTGCCCGTCGTCGGTGCCGGTGCCCTCGCCGGGATCGTCACCCTCGACGACATCGCCGTGCGGACCGGCAACCTCGAGGTGGCGCAGCGGATGACCGCCGAGGTCATCGAGGGCGCCCTGCCGCAGTTCTACTTCCACGAGCGGGACTGAGGAGATCGTGACGCCGAACAGGGCGGAGGAGTTGGCCTGGGAGGGGCGCTGGTCGCGCCCGGTCGGCCTGGCGACGCTGGCGGCGGTCGTCCTCGTCGTCGCCTCGGCGGTCGTCGTCAGCTCGATCAGCGGCAGCGGCGAAGCCGAGCTGCTGCGTTCCGCCCATGAACACACCTCCGACCTGACGCTGTCCAGCTTGTTGCAGGCGATCGGCATCGGCCTCCTCGCCGCGCCGCTCTACTTCCTCTTTCGCGCCACGCGGACGCGCAGCGACCGGCTGCGGCGCCAGTTCGTCGGCGTCGTCGTCGCGGCGCCGCTGTTCCTCTGTGCGGCGGCCCTGCTCAACGGCGTGGCGACCAAGGAAGCGGCGGACGAATTCGTCGCCGGCAAGGCGACCACCGGCCTGACGATCGAAAAGGCGAGCGAAAACTGCCGCTCCGAACGCAAGCAAGACGCGGCCAAGTTCGGCGAAGAATTCGGCAAAGGCGCCGGCGCGGTCGGCCGCTGCGCGAGCGAAGAAGTCGCCGACGAAAAGGCGACCGAAGCGGTCAGCGGCGCCTCGCTGCGCGGGCTCGCCACCGGCTTCGGCCTCGGCGGCAGGCTCGGGCTCACCTTCGCCCTCATCTACACCTGCCTCTACGCGATGCGGGTCGGCCTGCTGACCCGCTTCTGGGGCTCGCTGGGGATGGCGGTCGGTGCCGCCGCCCTGCTCCTGCTGATCCAGTTCACGTTGATCTGGTTCATCTATTTCGGCCTCCTCGCAGCAGGCTGGCTACCCCGAGGCCGCCCCCCCGCCTGGGCAGCAGGAGAAGCGATCCCCTGGCCGACCCCGGGAGAGAAAGCAGCTACCGAACTAGAGCCCGGGGACCAAGACAGCTCCGACGACCCCGAAGACCGCGAGCAGCCCCGCAAGCGCAAGCAACGCGACCCAAGCAGCTCGCCCGAGGACCAAAGCAGCCCGACCGAGGAGGAGCAGTCCCGGTAGGGGTGGAGCGTCTTGTACTTTTTCGCCCGAATGCGTTGGCGAGAGTCGCCCCGCGCCCGGCGAAAAAGTTAAGCGGAACCCCTACCCCGACTGGCCCGCAGCAGCACTCCGCTTTTTTTGCGTCCGGATCTCACTGAGGATCCGCTCCAACCGAGGCTCCCGCGAGGAGTCCACATGGACCATCGCCGCCGCGACGGCCGGGTGGATCGCGGCGATCCGCTCGTGCATCGCCTGGGCGACCGCGCGATAGGTCGGGTGGCCCTCGCGGCCGGAGCGCAGCTCGATCAGGTGCATCGCCTCGCGCGCGTTGAGGTCGAGTACGTAGCGGATCCGGTAGGCGAGGCAGAGTGCGTAGGGCGCCTGCTCGGCGAGGCCGGCCTCGCGCAGCCGGTCGTGCTCTGCACGGGAGATCTCCAGGGCGCGGTCGAACTCGTCGCCGGCGCCGGCTTCGCGCACCTCCTCCGGCACGCCGGCTCCGAGGTCGGGGCCGAGGCGCTGCCACTGGCAGGTCAGCATCCGGTGGCGCTGCAGGTCGCGGAAGGCGCCGTAGTCGGAGACGATCTCGAAGCGGTAGCGGAGCGCCTCGAAGCCGCGGCCGGGGCGGTGACGGCGGTTGGCGCGCTCGCCGACCAGCGCCGCCAGCAGCTCGGCGCGCTCTTCGCGGTCGAGCACGTCAACGCGGCCGCGGATCTCGGTCTCCGAGGCCGAGGACGACTCGAACAAGCAGGAGGCGAGCAGATCCTCTTCGGTCCCGTCGACGTGGATCAGCTCGACCGAAGGGGTGCCGGCCCCGGCGCCGCGCCGGTCCAAGCCGAGCCGCTCCACCCAGCCCTCGGTCGCCTCGCGCCGCCGCTGCAGGAAGGAGACCCACTCGCCGCCGCGGTCGGGCCGCTCGACCCGCGAGACGAAGCTCGGCATCGTCTGCTGCAGCTCGCTCAGGATCATCCCGCCGTACTCGCGAGCCTCCGGCAGCGGCGAGGACATCAGCCGCAGCAGCAGCTGCTCGTAGGCCTGGCCGCTGGCGTAGATGCCGACGTGGCTGAGGGTCGCCGCCGGCAGCAGGCCGCGCAGCAGGTCGAGCGCCTTGGCGCGGATCGAGCGCCGCCAGGCCCCGTCCGGCTCCTCGCCGCGCGGCCAGCGCTCCGCCGCCCACTCCTCGACCCGGCCGAGCGAGCGCGAGTAGATCGCGAACAGCTCGTCCATCGCCGCGCCGAACTCCGGCCCGAGCTCGCTGTCGCGGTAGTAGCGGTAGCCGCCGCCGGCGTCCTCGGGCAGCGGCTTGTCGTAGGGGATGTAGCGGGTCAACTGCTCGAGGTAGGCGGCGAGCCGGCCGCGCTGCAGGACCTTGGTCAGCACGTTGGAGACCCACTCGCAGGCGACGTGGGCGCCGCCGACCTGGGCGATCGAGTCGTCGCCGTAGCCGAGGAAGACGCGCTCGTAGAGCTTCGCCGCGCGCTCGCCCTCGGCCCCGTCGAAGGGCCGCCCACCGGCCGGCATGTCGGCGGCGAACTCCTCCAGGTAGAGACGCCGCACGGTCCCGGAATAGCGCGAATAGCGGGCAAAAAGCGCCCCTTTCACGGTTTCCGGCAGGTTGACCAACGCGAACACGGGCCGGTCGAGGTTGGTGAAGTGAGGGGCGAGCAGGGCTCGCTCCTCGGCGGTGAAGGCCTCGACCGGGTAGCGCACCGGCGCATCGTAGCCGCGCCCCAAGACACGGCCCTTCCGGGGTCGCGGGGCCCCCCTTGCGTCGCGGTCAAAAATTTACACTTCCGTGTCCCACGTGTAACATATCGTCTGAGATCATGCCGGGATGGACGCGATGAGAGAGAGCTGGACCGACGACCGCCTCGACTACCTGAACCGCCGCGTCAACGACGGCTTCAGGATGGTCAACGAACGCTTCGATCAGGCCGAGCGGAGCACCCGGGAACGCTTCGAGCAGGTTGGCAGGGAGTTCAAGCGGGTGGACTGGAAGTTCGAGCAACTCGAAAGGACGGTCGGCCGACGCTTCGACGCGATGGAGAGGAAATTCGACGAGATGAACGCGCGGTTCGAGAAGGTCAACGCGAGATTCGCGCGCGCCGACGAACGAGTTGACGAGCGGTTCGCGCGCGCCGACGAGCGGTTCGAACGAGTTGAACGAGCGATTCGAACGGAGAGACGAACGATTCGATGCGATGTACAAGATGATCATCCGGGGCGGCATCGGTGCCTTTGCGACCCTGCTCGCCGCCTTCCTCTCGATCCTCGTGACGAACCTATGAGGGTGGGGGGCGGAGCGGCCATCAGCTCGACCGTGTGACCTCCCGGGGCGATCGCCTTGGCCCGCGGCGCGCCCCAGTGCTCCCGGCCGGGCCTAACCTCGAAGCCGGCCTCGCGGAGGCGCTCGACTGCCCGATCGAAGTCATCGACGACGACCGCGGCGTGGCCGTGCGGCGGCACGACAGGCGAGGGGTTGCGTTCGAGGTGGACCTGCGTGCCCTCCCGTTCGACCCAGACGAAGGTCTCGGCCAGCGCCGCCGGCGCCTCGACCCGCCGGAACCCGAGCAACTCCCAGAACGCGACCGAGGGCTCGACGTCCTCCGGCGCCACCTCGAGCGTCACGTGCTGCAGCACACGGCCAGCATAGGCACGTCAGAACAGCAGTGAGACGAGGGCCGCCAGGACGACGATCGTCGTCGACCAGGTGACCGCCTCGGCGGTGATCTCCATGTCGAGGCCGTAGGCGTGGGCGACGACCATCGAGTTGACGCCCGAGGGCATCGCCGCCATCAGCCGGTAGGGCGCGGGCAGGTGGATCAGCGGCGCGGCGATCAGCATCAGCAGCGCCGGGACGAGGATCAGGCGGGAGCCGAGGGCGACCAGCACCGGCTTGGTCAGCGGCGGCGGCATCGGCAGGTTGCCGTGCTCGGCGTTCTCGGCCAGGGTCGCGCCGACGGCGAAGAAGCCGAGCGGCAGGATGAGGACGATCAGCGCCTGCGAAGCGTCGACCAGCACCTGCGGGGCGAGTGCGCTCGGCGCCAGCAGGCCGGCGATCGCCGCGTAGAGCGGCGGGTTGCGGGTGAAGAAGGCACGCACCCGCTCGCGCGGGCCTTCGCCGGCTTTCGTCCCCAGCGCGGCGCCGACGGCGAAGGCGCCGAGCATCAGGCTCGGCCCGGTCACGAGGACGTCGTAGAGGACCGCGGTCGAGAGCTGATCGCGGCCGAGCAGCGCCACGGTCAGGGGGTAGCCGAGGTAGCCGGTGTTGACGCTGAGCACCGTGCAGACGACGGCGCCGGTGCGGGGCCGCGAGAGGTGCAGGACGCGGGTCGCCAGCAGGTATGCGGTCGTCGCCCCCAGGGCCGAGGCGACCAGCCCGAGCGCGAGCCCGACGCCGTGGCTGAGGTCGATGTGGCTGGAGGCGATGTTGAAGAAGATCACCGGCGGCAGCAGCACGTAGAGCATCAGCGTCAGCGAGCGCCGCGCCGCCAATGCCGCGGCCTGCGGCCGGCGCCGCTCCGCCCAGACGCCGACCGCGGTCGCGGCGGCGATCGCCGCGGCTATGAGAACAACGGTCATCAGCGCTCAGTCTGACGGTGCGGGGCAAGGACGCAGGAAGCGTGGCGTGCTCCGCACGCGAGCGACCGAGGACGCCGCACCGTGCCGTCAGATGAGCGCTGATCCCGCGTGCTGGGCGAACTCGACCAACGGCTGCGGGATCACCCCGAAGAAGATCGTGGCGGCAGCGGCCAGCAGCGCCGGGGCGACCAGATAGATGCGGCTGCCCGCCTCCGGATCGATCGGGTCGGCCTCGGGGGAGGCGCCGGCGATCGCCGGGGTCGCCGCTTCGCCGCCCGGTTGCATCCACATCGCCGCCACCACCCGCAGGTAGTAGGCGAGCGAGATCATCGTCCCGACCGCGATGAAGACCGCCAGCCAGGTGTAGTCGCCTTCGACCAGCGCCTCGATCAGGTAGAGCTTGCCGACGAAGCCGACCGTCGCCGGGAAGCCGGCCAGCGCCAGCATCGAGATCGTCAGCGGCCAGGCCAGCAACGGCCGTTCGCGGCCGAGGCCCCGCACCGCCTCGATCGAGTCGCCGAAGGCGCTCTCGCGCTCGCGCGCGACGACCACCGCGAAGGCGGCGAGGTTCATCAGCGCGTAGCCGGCGAGGTAGAAGACGAGCGCCTCGACCCCGGCCCTGTTCGCAACCACTATGCCGCCGAGGATGTAGCCGGCCTGGGCGATCCCCGAGTAGCCGAGCAGCCGCTTCATCGAGCTCTGGCCGAGCGCGCCGAGGTTGCCGACGACGATCGAGACCGCGGCGAGCACCGCCAGCGCCGGCTGCCAGTCGCTCGCCTGCGGCAGCAGGGCGACGTCGAAGAAGCGGACGAAGACGGCGAAGGCCGCCGCCTTGGTCGCCACCGCCATGAAGGCGGTGATCGGGCTCGGTGCGCCCTCGTAGACGTCGGGCGTCCACTGGTGGAAGGGGGCGATCGAGGTCTTGAAGGCGAGCCCGACCGCGGCCATCGCGATCCCGACCAGGACCAGCGGGTCGTGCAGCAGGCCTTCGCGGCCGATCCCGGCGGCGATCCCGGCGAAGTCGGTCGAGCCGGAGCCGCCGTAGAGGAAGGCCATCCCGTAGAGCAGCGTCGCCGAGCCGAGCGAGCCGACGATCAGGTACTTCAGCCCCGACTCGAGCGAGCGCTCGTGGCGCATGTTGGTCGCGCAGAGGATGTAGAGGGGGATCGAGAGGGTCTCGAGCGCGACGAAGAAGGTGACCAGGTTCTGCGCCTGGGCGAGCAGGACCATGCCGAGCACCGAGCCGAGCAGCAGCGCGTGGTACTCGCCGCGGGCGTCTTCGGCGGCCGGCTCGCCGAAGGAGAGCAGGACCGCGAAGCCGGCGCTGAAGACGGCGATCAGCGAGATCGCGATCGCCAGGTCGTCGAGCCGCAGCGCCCCGGAGACCAGATCGGTCGGGTCGTTCCATTGCAGGACCAGTCGCACCGCCGTCACCGCCAGGATCGCCAGGGTCAGCCACGGCACGCTGCGCCGCAGCGGCTTGAACACCGCCGCCATCAGCAGCACGCAGACGCCGACCGTGAGCGCGAGGATCGGCGAGATTCCCGAGTAGTCGATGTGGGGGGCGTGAAAGGCGGCGGTCATCGCTTCGCCAGCGTCCCTTCGACCGGTTTGCTCACAGCCGCTACGCTCGCTTCGATCGAGCGGTCGGTCCGGTGCAGGATCAGCTGCGGGTACAGCGCCAGGCCGACGATGCAGAGCACCAGCGGCGCCAGGACGACCCCGTCCCGCCAGCCGATCTCGCGGCTCGCGATCCCCTTGTTCTGTTGTGGTGCTGGGCGGTTGTGCATCGTCCGCTGGTAGAGGCGCAGCGCGTAGTAGGCCGACATCGCGACGCCGCTGATCGCGACGAAGGCGAACACGATCTTCGCCTGGAAGAGGCCGTTGAGGATGTAGAACTCGCCGATGAAGTTGGCCGAGCCGGGCATCGCCAGGGTCGCCAGGGTGACGATCAAAAACAGCGCCGCCAGCACCGGCGCCCGCATCGCCATCCCGCCCATCTCGCGGATGTCCTCGGTCCCGCTGCGCTCGGCGAGGATCGCGACGACGATGAACAACGGCGCGACGACGAGGCCGTGGTTGACCATCTGCAGCACCGCCCCGTCGGCCCCGTCGGCGCGCAGGGCGAAGATCCCGGCGGTGATGAAGCCGAGCTGGGCGACCGAAGAGTAGCCGCCGATCAGCCGCACGTTGGTCTGGGTGAAGGCCATCACCGAGCCGTAGAGGATCGAGGCCAGCGCGATCAGCAGGACCACGGTCTGGAACTGCACCGTCGCCGCCGGGAACAGCGGCAGCACGATCCGCAGGAAGCCGTAGGCGCCGACCTTCGCCAGCACCCCGGAGAAGACCGCCAGCACCGGCAGCGGCGCCGCCCGGTAGGCGTCGGGCATCCAGCCGTGCAGGAGGAAGGCCGGCATCTTGACCAGGAAGGCGGCGGCGAAGAACCAGAAGATCCAGCGCTGGCTGCCGGTCGCGACCGGGTGCTTGGCCAGCTCGGCGATCGAGAAGGTGATTTGGCCGCCGTGGGCGGAGATGATCGCCACGGCGATCGCCCCGACCAGCATCAGCAGCGAGCCGACCAGCGTGTAGACGATCATCTTCAACGTGGCCGCCGCGGCGGTCGGGCCGTCCTCGCGATCCGTCCCCCAGGCGCCGAAGAGGAAGTAGAACGGGACCAGCATCAGGTCGAAGAAGAGGACGAACAGCAGCAGGTCCTGGGCGACGAAGGAGCCGATCGTCGCCGTCTCGGCCAGCAGCATCATCAGGAAGAAGAGCTGCGGGCGCTCCTGCTCGCGGAAGGCGGCGAAGGCGGTCGCCCCGGTCCACAGCACCGCGGTCAGCAGGACGAGGAAGACGTTGAGGCCGTCGATCCCGAGGCTGTAGTCGACGCCGAGGCCGGGGATCCAGTTGACGTCAACCGTGTCCTGCAGGCCGGAGGCGCCGGAGTCGAAGCCGGCCAGCAGGCCGATCGCGATCCCCAGCGTCGCCACCGTGCCGAGCACCGCCCACCAGCCGGTCAGCCGCTTCGGCAGGAAGAGGCCGGTGAGTCCGAAGGCGAGCGGCAGCCAGAGCAGGACGCTGATCATGAGCTGCTCAGCAGGAAGTAGAGGGCGAGGCCGGCGAAGCCGGCGAGCAGCAGCAGCGCGTAGCTGCGGACGAAGCCGTTCTGGACGACGCGGACGATGCCGCCGGCGCCGCGCACCGTGTCGGCGGTGCCGCTGACGACCCCGTCGACGACGAAGCGCTCGAAGGTGTCGTTGGCGAACCGTCCGATCGCCAGCGCCGGGCGGACGACGAGGAGGTCGATCGCCTCGTCGAAGTACCACTTGTTGACGCAGAGCTCATACACCGGGCGCAGCCGCGCCCGGAACAGCGCCGGCAGCTGCGACTCCTTTCGCCACAGCACCCAGGCGGTGGCGATGCCGAGCACCGAGATCGCGCCGCCGATCGCCAGCCCGCGCCACTCGGCCCCGACCGTCGGGTGGATCGCCGCCAGCGGCGAGTCGCGGAAGGCCGGGTCGAGGAACTTGAAGAGGACGTCGTTGACGCCGGGGATCTGGATCAGGCCGGCGAACAGGGCGCCGAAGCCGAGCACCGCCATCGCCGCCGCCATCGGCCAGGACTGCTCGGCGATGTGGTGTTCGGCGCCGGGAAAGCCGACGTCGGCGTCCTCTTCCTCTTCGTTCGCCGGGTTGATCGGCGGTCCGTGGTGCAGGTGGCCGCTGTCGATCAGCTCCTGCGCCTCCGGGCAGGGCTCGCCCGGCAGCACGCGGAAGATCAGCCGGAAGGTGTAGAGCGCGGTGAGGAAGGCGCCGACGTAGCCGCCGACCGCCATCCACGTGTACATGCCGCCGCGCGCCTCGGCGTAGGCGAGGATCGAGTCCTTCGAGAAGAAGCCCGAGGTGAGCGGGAAGGCGGCCAGCGCCAAGCCGCCGATCAGGAACAGCACCGAGGTGAACCGCATCGCCTTCCAGAAGCCGCTCATCCGGTCGATGTCCTGGCGGTTCGCCATCGCCGAGATGAACGAGCCGGCCGCCATGAACAGCAGCGCCTTGAAGAAGGCGTGGGTCATCAGGTGGAACAGGCCCTGCGCGTAGGCGCCGATCGAGACGCCCATGATCATGTAGCCGATCTGGCTCATCGTCGAGTAGGCGATTGCCCGCTTCAGGTCGGTCATCGCGATCGCGATCGTGCCGGCGATCAGCAGCGTCGCCAGGCCGACGAAGGCGCCGATGTCGGCGGCGGTCGGGGCGAGGTAGAAGAGGATGTGGGTGCGGGCGATCAGGTAGACGCCGGCGGTCACCATCGTCGCCGCGTGGATCAGCGAGGAGACCGGGGTCGGGCCCTCCATCGCGTCGGGCAGCCAGGTGTGGAAGGGGATCTGAGCCGACTTGGCGAAGGCGCCGACCAGCAGCAGCAGGCAGATCGCCGTCACCGTCCAGCTGCCGCGGTCGAAGGCGTGCGGGGCGGCGGCGAAGACCTGGCCGTAGTCGAACGTCCCCAGTTCGCGGAAGATCAGCAGGGCGGCGAGGACGAGGCCGATGTCGCCGACGACGTTGATCACGAACGCCTTCATCCCCGCCTTGGTCGCCGTCGCCCGCCGGTACCAGAAGCTGATCAGCGCGTAGGAGGCGAAGCCGACGAAGGCCCAGCCGACGATCAGCAGGACGAAGTTGCCGGCGAGGACCAGCAGCAGCATCGAGAAGACGAAGAAGTTGAGGTAGGCGAAGAAGCGGTGGTAGCCCTCGTCCGAGCGCATGTAGCCGAACGAGTAGAGGTGGATCAGCGTCGAGACCCCGGTGACGACGAGGATCATGAAGGCCGAGAGCTGATCGACGTAGATGCCGAGCTTGATGTCGAGCCCGGCGGCGCCGGCGTAGGTCCATAGCGACGAGGCGTGGTGGCGGGCGTCGGGCGACTCGCCCAGCAGGTTGACCAGAACCGCGACCGCGCAGAGGAAGGCGAGGCCGATCGAGGCGGTGCCGACGATGCCGGCGACGCGAGCCGGCAGCGCCCGGAAGCCGAGCGAGACGACGAGCGAGCCGAGCAGCGGCAGCAGCAGGATCAGCCAGGCCCAGGAGGTCGCCGTCATCCGCGCAGCTCCCGCAGCGCGTCGACGTCGAGCGGCAGCTTGCGGCGGAAGATCGCGACGATCAGACCGAGGCCGACGACGACCTCGCAGGCGGCGACGACCATCACCACCAGGGCGAAGACCTGTCCCTGCTGATTGCCGACCATGCGGCTGAAGGCGATCAGCGCCAGGTTGCCGGCGTTCAGCATCAGCTCCAGGCAGAGCAGGATCACGATCGGGCTGCGGCGCAGGAGGATGCCGATCGCGCCGACGCCGAAGAGGAGGGCGGAGAGGACGATGTACCAGTTGACGTTCACGACTCGACCCCTCTCCTGGAGGCGAGAATCACGGCGCCGACCGCGGCCAGCATCAGCAGGATCGAGCTGGCCTCGAAGGGGATGAGGAACCTTTCCAGCAGCAGGTTGCCGATCGCTGCCGGGTCGCCGAAGCCGGCGTGGACGCTCGGGCCCTCGCTGCCGAGGGCGCGCAGGGAGGAGGCGAGTACCGCGACCGCGAGCTCGACGAACAGGGCGACGCCGAGCAGGGGGGCGAGGAAGCGCTGGCCGGGGATCGGCTCCCAGGCCGACTCGGAGTCGCCGCCGACGTAGGCGGCGACGAAGACGTAGAGGACGACGACGGCGCCGGCGTAGACGACGACCTGCGCCGCGGCGACGAAGGCCGCGGTCAGCAGCAGGAAGAGGACCGCCAGCGAGAACAGGTGGACGACCAGCGCCAGCACCCCGTAGAAGGGATTGCGCATCGCGACGACGCCGATCGCGCCGCCGAGGGCGCCGATCGCGGCGAGGAAGAACAGCACCGCTTCCACCTACTCGCCCTCGGCTTTCAGCGGCGTTCGCTCGAGCGGCTCGGCGAGCAGCATCTCCTTGGTGAAGATCAGATCCTCGCGGTCGTAGTCGGCCATCTCGTAGTCGTGGCCCATCGTGATCGCGTCGAACGGGCAGGCGATCTCGCAGTAGCCGCAGAAGATGCAGCGCGAGAGGTTGATCTCGTAGACGGCGGCGTAGCGCTCGCCGGCCGAGACCCGCTCGCCGGGGATGTTCTCGGCGGCGACGACGCGGATGCAGTCGGCCGGGCAGGCGGCGGCGCAGAGCGAGCAGCCGACGCACTTCTCCAGCCCGGTGTCCTCGAATTTGTGCAGTTTGTGCCGTCCGCGGAAGCGCGGGTAGACCGGCGTCTTCTCCTCCGGGTACTGGATCGTCAGCGGTCCCTCGATCAGCCGCGCCATCGTCGTCTTCAGCCCCCGCAGCGTCTCGCCGAAGGCGCGGTAGGCGCCGCCGACCCCGCCGGGCTCCGGCCCGCGCTGGACCTCGACCACGTCCTGGTCCTTCAGGTAGGGGAACTCGGTCACGTGACCACCACGAGGACGGCCGTAACCAAGACGTTGAGCGTCGCCAGCGGCAGCAGGACCTTCCAGCCGAGGGTCATCAGCTGGTCGTAGCGAAGCCGCGGCAGCGTCGCCCGCACCCAGATGAAGACCAGCACCAGGGCGAGCATCTTGACCAGCATCCAGATCGGGTCGAGCCAGCCCGGCCCCGGGCCCATCCAGCCGCCGAGGAAGATCGCCGCGGCGATCCCGCTGACGACGATGATCTCCATGTATTCGACCAGCAGGAAGCTGCCGAAGCGCATCCCCCCGTACTCGGTCATGAAGCCCTGGACCAGCTCGGCGTCGGCCTCGGGCATGTCGAACGGCGTCCGGTTGGTCTCGGCGAAGCCGGCCAGCATGAAGATCAGGAAGCCGACGAACTGGGGGACGATGAACCAGATCTTTCCCTGGGCTTCGACCACGTCGACCAGCGAGAGCGAGCCGGCCATCATGATCGCCCCCAGCAGCGCCAGGCCCATCGCGACCTCGTAGGAGATCAGCTGCGCGGCGCCGCGCATCGCCCCCAGCAGGCTGTATTTCGAGCCCGAGGACCAGCCGCCCAGCAGCACCCCGTAGAAGGCGATCGAGCCGACGGCGAAGAAGTAGAGGATGCCGATCGGGACGTCGATCCCGTAGAGGCCGACGCCGTCCTGGACGTTCCCCCAGGGGATGATCGCCAGCGCCAGCACCCCGGAGAGGACCGGCAGCAGCGGGCCCAGCACGAACAGCGCCGGGATCGCGTTGGCCGGCCGGAAGGCCTGCTTGCCCAAGAGCTTGCCGACGTCGGCGAGCGGCTGCAGGATCCCGAACGGGCCGACCCGGTTGGGGCCGTAGCGGTGCTGGAAGCGGCCGATCAGCTTCCGCTCCAGGACCGTCATCAGCGGCAGGATGCCGAAGATGATCGCGAAGATGACCAGCGACTTGACGATCATGATCCAGGTCGCTTCGACGAACTGGGTGTCGGCGACGGGGATCACGCGCCGACCTTCTCGATCGTGACGCTGACCGGGCCGCCGTTGAGGAGGGCGTTGGCATTGCTCTCGGCGGTGCCCTCGATCAGGAAGCAGGCTCCGTCCTGCATCCGCTCCTTGATCGAGACGCGTGCGGCGATGCTGGTGCCGTTCTGGCTGACGCGGACTTCGTCGCCGTGGCTCAGGTTCAGGCGCCCGGCGTCCCCGATCGAGAGCTCGACCGTCTGCTGGGGCTCGAGGAACTTCAAGGGTGGGTTCAGCTCGGTGATCGGGCCTGCCCAGAGGTCGCGGTACGTCCCCAGCGATAGGGAGCCGTTTTCGCTCGGGCCGAGGGGCGCTGCCGGCAGCCCCTCCTCACTCCCAACTCGTCGATGGAGAGTGGTGCCGCTGTCGCCGCTGGCGTCCGGCTCCTCCCGCGCAAAACGTTCGGAGGGGCTACCGACATCGCCCTCTCCGGGACGGGCGAGGGACGAGTCGCCGGGGCCGGGGGCGGCAGCTGCCGAGGGACCTTCTTGCCAGCGGATGCCTCGGCCGGCTATGTCCGAGTCGGTGATGCCGGCGTAGAAGGGAACGGCGTCGGTCAGAGCTGCGAAGGCCGAGGGCTGGGAGTCGATGCCCGTGTCGTGGTCCAGAGCTTGGGACAGCTCGGCGAGGACGCCCCAGTTGGGGCGGATGTCGCCGGGGCGGCCGGCGCTGGGGCGGACTCGCTGCAGGCGGCCGTCGGGGTGCGTGACCGTGCCGTCTTTCTCGGCGTGGGTCTCGAGCGGGAAGACGACGTCGGCCTTGGCCGTGGTCGCGTTCTCGAAGGTCGAGAAGACGACGAGGTGCTTGGCGCTGGTCAGGGCTCGGTCCCAGGCTGCGGTGTCCGGGAAGTCGCGGAGGGGATCGACGCCGAAGAGGATCAGCGACTCGAGCTCGCCGGACTCCAGGGCGGCGCGGATCGCGTCGGTGTCCATGCCGATCGGTCCGCCGCTCGTGGCTGGCGCGCTCTCACGGGCTGCGTCGTGCCCCGGCACGACCGGCTCGCTCAGGCCGGGTCCCGCGTCCGGAAGGCAACCAGCCTCGCGCAAGCCGCGGGCGTTGGCAATGTCGGGGATTTCGAGCAGGCCGCTCCCCTCCCTACCGGCTAGGTCGAGGGCCGCGCTGAGGTCGAGTAGCGCTCTCACGCTGTCCTCACCTTCGCGCCCGATCCGCTCTCCCCAGATCACGACGACTCGCTCAGCGTCGCCGATCACGTCGGCCGCGTCCGGTACCCCCTCCGAACGTTTTGCGCGGGAGGAGCCGGACGCTTCGGGCGACAGCCCCTCGACGTCACTCCGACGAGTTGCGAGTGAGGAGGGGGTACCGGACGCGGCCCGGGCGCCCAGCGCGTCCGCGAGATCCGCCAGGAAAGCGCCGGCCTCTCCGGGCGCGTAACGGGCAACTGCCTCGGCGCCTCCGTCCAGCGCCGTGGGGCGCTCGGTCGCCAGGACCAGCTTGGCGCCGTTGCGGCGCATCGCCTTGCGGATCCGAAGGTCGAGGATCGGCGAGCTCTGGAGGGGGTCGCTGCCGACGACGAGGATCGCCTCGGCCTCGTCGATGTCGCGGACCTTGGCCGTCAGCTCGGGCTGGGCGAGGCGCAGCTGGGTCTCACGGCCCGGTCCGCCCGCCGCCCGCGAGTTGACGTGGGGGGAGCCGAGGGCCTCTCGCACGATCCGCTGGACCAGGTAGCCCTCCTCGTTGGAGGCGTCGCCGACGATCGCCGCCGCCCTTGCCGATGGCAGCATTGAGGGGTCTACAGACCCCTCAATGCTGCCATCGGCGGCTCGGAGGCCCTCGGCGGCCTTGGCGATCGCCTCGTCCCAGGTTGCCGGGCCGCCGCGCAGGCGCGGGCCGGTCACCCGCTCCTCCGCCGCGAACATCTCGAAGCCGTAGCGGCCGCGGTCGCAGAGCCAGCCGTCGTCGACGTCGGGGTTGTCGCGCGAGACGACCCGCTTCACCTGCTCGTCGCGGACGGTGAAGCCGACGTTGCACTGGCTCGGGCAGAGCGTGCAGACCGAGCCGGCCTGCTCGATGTCCCAGGGCCGGGCGCGGAAGCGGTAGGTGTAGCTGGTCAGCGCCCCGACCGGGCAGAGGTCGGTGATGTTGCCGTGGAAGGGATTGACGTAGGGGCGGTCGTCGAAGGTGCCGACGAAGGTGCGGTCACCGCGCTCCAGCAGCTGCAGCTGGGAGTCCTCGCTGACCTCCTGGCTGAAGCGGACGCAGCGGTAGCAGAGGATGCAGCGCTCGCGGTCGATCGCGACCAGCGGCGAGAGCTCGACCGGCTTCTGGAAGTGGCGCTTCTGGTCGACCATCCGGCTCTTGCCGGGGCCCCAGCCCATCGTGATGTCCTGCAGCGGGCATTCGCCGCCTTTGTCGCAGACGGGGCAGTCGAGCGGGTGGTTGACGAGCAGGAACTCGACCACCGCGTTCTGCGCGTGTTTGACCTGGTCGGTGCGGGTGTGGATCACCATCCCGTCGCGCACCGGGGTCGAGCAGGAGGTCTGCAGTTTCGGCATCCCCTCGATCTCGACCAGGCACATCCGGCAGGCGCCGACCGGGTCGCCGAGTTTCGGCTCGTAGCAGAAGACCGGAATCTCAACGTCGCCGCGGGTCGCCGCGTCGTGCAGGATCTCGCCCTCGGTCGCGGTCACCTCGCGGCCGTCGATCACGATCGTCACCTGGCGCGGCTCGCTCACGTCGACGCTCCCAGGGTCTCGGCCGGGCCGCGCACGACCGCGATCCGGGCTCCCTCTTCGAGGGGCGGGCCCGCGGCTGCCATCACGTCCTCGAACTCCTGACGGAACTTGCGCACCATCGCCCCCACCGGCATCGCCATCGAGTCGCCGAGCACGCAGAGGCAGTGGCCGATGATGTTCTCCTGCACCGAGGCGACGATGTCGAGGTCCATCGGCGTCGCCTCGCCGCGCACCATCCGTTCCAGCATCTTCACCGTCCAGTTCGTCCCCTCGCGGCAGGGGGTGCACTTGCCGCAGGACTCGTGGTGGTAGAAGCGCGCCGTGCGCAGCGCCATGTGCGGGATCGAGACGCGGTCGTCGGCGACGATGATCGAGCCGGAGCCGAGCATCGAGCCCGCTTCGGCCATCGCCTCGAAGCTGTAGGGGAGGTCCATCCCCTCCTCGGCGGTCAGCACCGGCGAGGAGGAGCCGCCGGGGTAGAAGGCCTTGATCTTGCGCCCCGGCAGCGGGCCGCCGGCGAGGCCCTCGATCAGCTCGCGGGTCGGGATCCCCAGCTCGACCTCGTAGTTGCCGGGCCGCCGCACGCAGCCGGAGACCGAGACGACCTTGGTCCCGGGCGACTGCTCGGTGCCGTAGCCGCGGAACCACTCGGCCCCGTGGGCGACGATCCGCGGCACGTTGGAGAGGGTCTCGACGTTGTTGATCAGCGTCGGCCCGCCGTAGAGGCCCTGCACGGCCGGGAACGGCGGCTTCAGCCGCGGGTTGCCGCGCTTGCCCTCGAGCGCGTCGAGCAGCGCCGTCTCCTCGCCGCAGATGTAGGCGCCGGCGCCGCGGTGGACGACCAGCTCGAGGTCGCGGCGCGAGCCGAGGATGTCCTTGCCGAGGTAGCCCGCCTCGTAGGCTTCGGCGACCGCGGCGTCGAGGATGTCGGCCTGGACGGCGTACTCGCCGCGGATGAAGATGAAGGCGTGGCCGGCGTCGGCGGCGATCGCCGCGATCGCGATTCCCTCGATCAGCTGGTGCGGGTTGCGCTGCATCAGCTCGCGGTCCTTGAAGGCGCCCGGCTCGGACTCGTCGGCGTTGCAGCAGAGGTACTTGTCCATCTCGCCCCGCGGCAGGAAGGAGGCCTTTTTGCCCATCGAGAAGCCGGCGCCGCCGCGCCCCCGCAGGCCCGAGTCTTCGAGCTGCTTGAGGATCTGGTCGTGCTCCATCTCGCGGTAGGCCTTCTCCAGCGTCGCGTAGCCGCCGTAGCCGCGGTAGCCGTCGATCGTCCGCAGCGCCGGGTCCTCGGCGTGCTCGAGCAGGACACGGGTCTCAGGCATCGCCGCCCCCTCCCGAGAGGGAAGGATTTGGGGGGCTATGGACCCCCAAATCCTTCAATTTGTCCGGCGCCGGCGCCGGTGTGTCGCCGGCGAGCGGCCGCTTCGCCAGTGCCTTCTCCGGCAGCACCTCGCCGCCGTCGCGCAGCTGCCCGATCGCTGCCGCCGCGTCGGCGGCCTCGAGCGGGCCGAAGTAGCGCTCGTCGATCGAGGCCATCGGCGCGATGTCGCAGGCGCCGAGGCACTCGAAGCCGGTGACGAAGACGTCCTCGTCGCCCTCGGCGGCGGCGCGGAAGGCGTCGAGCAGCTCGTCCCCGCCCCGCATCCAGCAGCTGATGTTGGTGCAGACGGCGACTTTGTGCGAACCGACCGGCTCGGTGTGGAGCAGGTCGTAGAAGGAGGCGACCGACTCCAGGTAGGCCGGCGTCACCCGCATCACCGCGGCGGCCTGGCGGATCCCCTCCGGCGTGCACCACCCGTACAGCCGCTGCACAGCCCAGAGCGCCGGGATCGAAGCCGATTTGCGGTCCGGGTACTTCGCCATCAGCCCCACGATGTGCTCGCGCAGCTCAGGAGGACAGCCCACTTCGTGCAGCTCCGGAACCCCCTCCGGGGTGCGATCCGGAACGCGCCCTTCGCTGACGGCTTGGTTGACGGGAAAGTCAGCCATTTCGGCTCCGTGGACGGTGATCGGGGGTCCCCTCGACGGGCGGATACTCAAAATCGCCGCGCCTGTGCGCGGCGATTTGTCCGGCGAGGGGACCCCCGATCACCGGTCCACCCCGCCCAAGATCGGGTCGAGCATCCCCAGGCCGGCGATCATGTCGGCGACGTACCCACCCACCGACATGTCCTTGAACGCCTGCAGGTTGACGAACGACGGATCGCGGAAGTGCACCCGCGCCGGCTTCGAGGAGCCGTCGGCGAGGACGAAGCAGCCGAGCTCGCCGCGCGGGGACTCGATCCCGTAGTAGACCTCGCCCGGCGCCACCCGGTAGCCCTCGGTGACCAGCTTGAAGTGGTGGATCAGCGACTCCATCGAGGTCAACAGCTCCGAGCGCGGCGGCAGCACGTACTTGCGGTCGTCGGCGATGTGCGGCCCCTCGGGCAGCGCGTCGAGC
The DNA here is from genome assembly GCA_963702955.1 of uncultured Solirubrobacterales bacterium. Classification (GTDB taxonomy): domain Bacteria; phylum Actinomycetota; class Thermoleophilia; order Solirubrobacterales; family 70-9; genus VRUE01. The sequence goes on from OY969774.1 coordinate 2,129,968, forward strand.
GCCTGCTCGACGATCCGCGTCGACTCGACCATCTCCGCCACCCGCACCCGGTAGCGGTCGTAGTTGTCGCCGACCGTGCCGACCGGGACCTTGAAGTCCAGCTCCGGGTAGGCGAGGTAGTCGAAGGCCTTGCGCAGGTCCCAGGGCTCGCCGGCGGCGCGCAGCAGCGGCCCGGTCACGCCCAGCTCCAGCAGCCGCTCGCGGGGGACGATCCCGGTCCCCTTGGTCCGCGAGAGGAAGACCTCGTTGCGGTCGAGCAGGTCCTGGTACTGGCCGACCCGCACCGGCATGTCGGCGACGAAGGAGCGCAGCTTCGCCTCGAAGCCGCGCGGGATGTCCTCGATCACGCCGCCGACCTGGAAGTAGCGGGTGTGCATCCGTTGCCCGCAGGCCATCTCGAACAGGTCGAGGATGCGGTCGCGCTCGCGGAAGCAGTACCAGAGCATCGAGATCGCGCCGAGGTCGAGCGCCGTCGTCCCCAGCCAGACGAGGTGGGAGTGGATCCGGTTCAGCTCGAGGAAGATCGTCCGCAGGTAGCGCGCCCGCGGCGGGATCTCCAGCTCGATCAGCCGCTCGACCGCGCCGCAGAAGGCCTCCATCTGGAAGAAGTAGGAGACGTAGTCCATCCGCTCGACGAACGGGATCACCTTCCAGTAGCTCTTGTCCTCGCAGGACTTTTCGATCCCGGTGTGGACGTAGCCGATCACCGGCCGCACGTCCCTGACAACCTCGCCTTCCAAATCGACAACCAGCCGCAGCACCCCGTGCGTCGCGGGATGGTGCGGCCCGATGTTGATCGTCATCACCTCGGTGTCGAGGGTCCCGGTCCCCGTCTCAGCCATAGTTGCGCTCGTTGTAGGTGAAGGTGACGGGCTCGCCGCCGACCGGGAAGTCGCGCCGCTGCGGCCAGCCGGCGTAGTCCTCGGGCAGCAGGATCCGGGTCAGGTCGGGATGGCCCTTGAAGACGATCCCGAAGAAGTCGTAGGCCTCGCGCTCCTGGAACTCGGCCGTCGGGAACAGCTCGACGCAGGAGTCGATCTCCGGCAGCTCGCCTTCGCCGGGATCGGCCAGCAGCGCCTTCACCCGAAGCCGCTCGACCCGATCGCGGTTGAGCAGCTCGTAGTGGACGGCGAAGCGCGGTGCGGCCGGCAGGTAGTCGGCGACGTGCAGGCTGGAGAGGAAGCGGTAGCCCTGGCCCGGCGCGTCGCGCAGCCAGGCGAGCACGGCGAGGATCTGCGTCGGGTCAACGGCCAGCGCCGGCTGGTTGCGGTCGAAGCTCGTGTCGAGGATCGCGCCGGGGTGGTCCTGCTCGACCTCGCCGCGGATCAGCTCCAGCCCGGGTGCGTCAGGCACCGATCAACCCTCGCGCTGTCTCGTAGGCCGCGGCCGCCTCGGGGCTCGGTTCGCTGCGCGGCCCGCCCCGCGCCCACTCCTCGGTGCCGGAGGCGTCGTAGCGCTGCCGCCAGCCCTGGTCGGGGCTGCCCATGATCTTGCGCTGCAGCTTGGTGAAGCCGTAGAGGACCGCCTCCGGCCGCGGCGGGCAACCGGGTATGTGGAGGTCGATCGGCATGAACTTGTCCGCCCCCTGGACCACCGCGTAGTTGGAGAACATGCCGCCGCTGGAGGAGCAGGCGCCCATCGAGATCGCCCACTTCGGCTCCAGCATCTGGTCGTAGAGGCGGCGGACGACCGGCGCCATCTTGATCGAGACCCGGCCCGAGAGGATGATCATGTCGGCCTGGCGCGGCGAGGCCCGCAGCGCCTCGGCGCCGAAGCGGGCGAGGTCGTAGCGGGCGGTGACGATCGAGATCGGCGCCTCGATCGCGCAGCAGGCGAGGCCGAAGGTGAGCGGGAACATCGAGTTCGCCCGCGCCCAGCCGAGCAGCTTCTCGAAGTTGGTCATCACCACCCGCTGCTCGACGTATTTCTCCAGCTCGTCTCCCTCGAGGTCGCCGCGCAGCATGTCGCGGGCGCGCAGCTGGCGGTCGCGCATCGTCTGCCGCTCTACCTCCAATTCAGCGCACCCTTCCGCCAGACGTAGACGAAGGCGATCAGCAGCAGGATCACGAACGTGATCAGCTCGCCGAGCACGAAGACGCTGTTGTCCGCCTTCAGGACCACCCCGATCGGGTAGAGGAAGACGACCTCGATGTCGAAGAGGATGAACAGCATCGCGACCAGGTAGAAGCTGACGCCGAAGCGCATCCCGCCGGAGGGCTCGACCGGGATCCCGGACTCATACGGAGCGCCCTGGCGCTCGCTCGCCGCCGTCGGCACCCGCGGCCGCTTCGGGCCGATCAGGTGGTTGAGCATCACGAAGGCGCTTCCCACCCCGAGCCCGAGGAGGGCGAAGACGAGTATCGGGAGGTAGCTCTTCAGCATCGGGGGAAGCTGCCGCGGACGCTGTTATACAACCACATTGTGACAACTTGCTACATAGTGATTTTCCGCATCAACAAGCGGAATCCCGACCCTTTCAGGCGGATATAGGCCGATGGTCGCAGTCCACCTGGTCGTCGGCTGCGCGCTGATCGCCCTCAATCTCCTCGCCGGCGCGGTCGGCGGCATCGCCTGGTTCCGCCGGCGCCCCTCGATCCCCTTCTGGTACCTGCTTCGCGCCGCCCAGGTCTCCGTCTTCCTCCAGGCCCTGCTCGGCATGCTGCTGCTGTTCACCGGCCACAAGGCAGGCGAAGAGCTGCACTACCTCTACGGGATCCTGCCCCTCTTCATCTCCTTCCTCGCCGAGGGCGCCCGCGCCGGCGCCGCCCAGCGCGAGCTCGGCGACCTCGACTTCGAGTCCCTCCCCGGCGACGAGCAGCAGTCCCTAGCCCTGGCGATAGTCCGCCGCGAGATGGGGATCATGGCCGTCAGCTGCTGGGTGATCTTCTTCCTCGCCCTGCGCGCCGCCAGCACCAGCGGCCACTTCTAGTTCGACCCTCGAGTGGCGAGTTTTGATGCCTATAGGGTCATCAATTCGCCATTCGCGCTCAGCGCGCAGCAGGGGCGGCTTCTCTCTTCGCCGACCTCGGTCGCGCTGAACTCCTCGCTGCGGTTGCCGAGCACCAGCCGGCCGCCGCCGCTGACCCGCATGTTCCGCACCCACTGGGTCTCCCCGCGCGGCGCGACCAGATACCGGTTGCCCTCGTAGACGAGCAGGTTGACCGGCGTCCGCCGCCACTCGCCGCTCTTGCGCCCCTTTACTTCGAGCACCCGCGACCCGGCCATGCCGATCCCGAGCCGGGTAAGCAGCGCGACGATCCGGTTGAAGACGTTCCGGGTGAACCAGCCGGGCTCCTGAAAATCTCTTCTCCATGACGTCGATGTTGGCAAATCGCGGCGGGAAGGGGAGAGTTTGCGGCGCTGGAACCTTGGTGGAGGGATGGCTGCAACCCAGGCATTGGATACCATATGGCCGGTGACGCGCACGCAGACCCTGGTTCAGCTCAGCGAGGAGCTGCTGCGGCGGCTCGACGAGCGCGCCGCTCGCGAGGGCCGCTCGCGCTCGGCGCTGATCCGCGACGCGATCGACGACTACCTCTACGACGAGGAGGAGGCCGAGATCAGCCGCCAGATCGTCGCGGGCTACGAACGCATTCCGGAGACCGAGGAGGAGATGGCCTGGGCCGAAGCAGGCATGCGGGAAATGATTCGCGAAGAGCCATGGTGACCCGGGGCGACATCTGCTGGGCGGAACTTCCCGAATACGGCAGGCGACCGGTCCTCGTGCTGACGCGCGCGGAGGCGATTCCGGTCCTGAATCGGGTCCTCGTCGCTCCGTTGACCAGGACGGTTCGCGGTATCCCGACCGAGTTACGGCTCGGCACGGAAGATGGCCTGCCCGACGAGTGCGTGGTGAGCTTCGACAATATGCAAGCAGCGGCGAGTTCCGGCCTCAGCGAGCCGATAACCAGCCTCGCCGGCAAGCGCATGCACGAGGTCTGCCGGGCGCTGGCGATCGCCACCGGCTGCGACTGGCGCGCGTCCGCCAGGTAGCGGAGCCCTCGACCCGCTCCCCTCAGCGCAGCGGCCGGTACTCGCCGCGGTGGAAGACCAGCGGGTCGCCCTCGGCCGCCTCCAGGGCGGTGACCTCGCCGGTGACGATGACGTGGTCGCCGCCGGCGATCACGTCGCGCAGGTCGCAGGCGACGAACAGCAGGGCACCGTCGATCGCCGGGATGCCGTCGCGTTCGCTCCACTCGATCCCCCGCCACTTGTCCGCCGGCGGCGCCTTGGTGGCGAAGGCGCGGGCGATCTGCTCCTGGCCGGCGTTGAGGACGCTGACGCCGAAGCGGTTGGCCGCCTGCACCGCCAGCAGGGTGCGCGAGCCGCGGTCGAGGCAGGCCAGCATCAGCATCGGCTCGATCGAGAGCGAGCCGACCGCGTTGGCCGTCGCCCCGGCCGGTCCGTCCGGCCCGGCGGCGGCGACCACGGTGACGCCGGTGGGCAGCATCCCCATCGCGGCGCGGAAGCGGGCGGGGTCGGTGTCACTCATCGACCCTGGACAATATGATGCGCGCCGCGTGCGACCCCTGATCGCCATAGGCCTCGCCATCGCTGCCGCCCTCTCCCTCGCCGCCTGCGGTTTCGGCGAAGAGGGGGTCTCGGTCTCCAAGAGCAGCCCCGACTACAACGGGGCCGTCCTCTTCGCGACCCACTGCTCGGGCTGCCACACGCTGAGCGCCGCCGGCACCCAGGGCACCGGCAATCGCAGCGTCCGCACGCAGGGGCCGAGCCTCAACCAGCGAACCGAGACCTATGAAGACGCGCTCTTCGCGATCCAGAACGGCGGTTTCTCGGGCGCGATCATGCCGCAGAACATCGTCGTCGGCTCCGAAGCCGAAGCGGTGGCCCGCTTCGTCGCCAAGTACGCGGGCGAAGAAGCCGAAGAATCGCCGCGGCCCGGCCAGCCGTCCCCCTAGCGTCCCCCCGCGATGCTCGACCTGAAGCTGATCCGCTCCGACCCCGAGCGGGTCAAGGCGGCGCTGGCGCGCCGCGGCGCGGGCGCGGACGTCAACGCGCTGCTCGCCCTCGACGCTCGCCGCCGCGAGCTGCTGCCGCAGATCGAGGGCGCCCAGGCCGAGCGCAAGACGCTCTCCAAGCAGATCGGCGAGGCGAAGCAGCGGGGCGAGGACGCGGCCGAGCCGATGCGCACGGTCGGCGAGCTGAAGGAGACGATCGAGACCGGCAAAGCCGAGCTGGAGAAGGTCGAGGCGGAGCTCGAGCGGGTCGCCGCCGCGCTGCCGAACCTGCCCGATCCGGAGGCGCCCGACGGGATGACCGAGGAGGACGCGGTCCTCGTCCGCGAGGTGGGGGAGAAGCCGAGCTTCGACTTCGAGCCGCGCGACCACCTCGAGATCGGCAGCGAGCTGGGCCTGATCGACATGGAGGCCGGAGCGCGCCTCTCCGGCTCGCGCTTCGCCTACCTGAAGGGGGACCTGGTGCTGCTCGAGCTGGCGCTGGTCCGCTTCGCCCTCGATCTCGTCCGCGCCGAGGGCCACGAGCCCGTCGTCCCGCCGGTACTGGTCCGCGAGGAGGCCCTCTACGGGACCGGCTTCCTGCCCGGCGACCGCGACCAGATCTACGAAGTCCCCAAGGACGAGCTCTTCCTCGTCGGCACCTCGGAGGTCTCGCTCGCCGCCCTGCACGCCGACCAGATCCTCGAAGCCGAGCAGCTGCCGCTGCGCTACGCCGGCTTCTCCACCTGCTTCCGCCGCGAGGCCGGCGCCGCCGGGCGCGACACCCGCGGCATCTTCCGCGTCCACCAGTTCGACAAGGTCGAGATGTTCTCGTTCGTCGAGCCGTCGCAGTCGGCGGCCGAGCACGAGCGCCTGCTGGCGATCGAGGAGCGGATCCTCGGCGAGCTGGAGATCCCCTACCGGGTCGTCAACGTCGCCGCCGGCGACCTCGGCGCCCCCGCTGCGAAGAAGTACGACTGCGAGGCGTGGATCCCCAGCCAAGGCCGCTACCGGGAGCTGACCTCGTGCTCGAACACGACCGATTATCAGGCCAGGCGCCTCAATTGTAGGTATCGACCTGCCGATGGCGAACCTGCAGAGGCAGTGCACACCCTGAACGGCACCGCGGTGGCGGTGGGACGGACGATGATCGCCCTGATCGAGAATCGCCAAGAGCGTGACGGCAGCTTCACACTACCTAATAGTTTGTATCCTTACGGAGCCCCCGAGAGGATTGGACCGTCATGAGCTCCAGCATGCGCGAGGCCAAGCGGGTCGTCCTCTGCGACGACCATGAGATCGTCCGCGAGGCGATCAAAGCGCGCGTGGCGAACACCAACTCGCTGCAGATCGTCGGCGAGGCGGCCGACGGCAAAGGCGTGGTCAACGTCGTCAAGGAGCTCGAACCCGACGTCCTGATCATCGACGTCGAGCTGCCGAAGCTCGACGGCATCGAGGCGACCAAGTCGGTCCTCAGGGTGCGGCCGCGGACCAAGGTCATCATCTTCACCGCCCATGCCCAGCCCGACCTGCTGGCGCTGGCGCTGCGGGCCGGCGCCTCCGGCTACGTGCTGAAGTCGGCGCCGGCCGAGGACATCGCCCGCGCGGTCAAAGCGGTCACCGGCGGCGGCACCTTCCTCGGCGGCGACTTCGCCGGCGGCAAGCCCTCGGAGGTCGAGAAGCTGCTGCTGCTCTCGCCGCGCGAGCGCCAGATCCTCGAGTTGCTGGCCGAGGGGCTGCGGGTGAAAGAGATCGCCGAACGGCTGGCGCTCAGCCCGGCGACCGTCCACACCCACGTCCGCAACGCGATCAAAAAGCTCGAGGTCGACACCCGCACCGAGGCGGTCGCCCTCGCCGTCAAGTTCAGCTATCTCGGCGCTCACGGGAAGGGCTGAGCTCCAGCGCGCAGCCGTTGATGCAGTAGCGCTGCCCGTTCGGGCCGGGACCGTCCGCGAAGACGTGCCCGAGGTGGGCGTCGCAGTGCTTGCAGACGACCTCGGTGCGGCGCATGAACAGGCTGTTGTCCGGACGCAGCTCGACGTGCTCGAGGTTGACCGGCTCGGTGAAGCTCGGCCAGCCGGTGCCCGAGTCGAACTTGGTGTCCGAGGAGAACAGCTCGGCGCCGCAGCAGACGCAGCGGTACATCCCCTCGCTCTTCTCGTCAACGTAGGGACCGGAGAAGGCGCGCTCGGTGCCGGCGTTGCGGGTCACCTCGTACTGCTCCGGGGTCAGCTGCTCGCGCCACTCCTCGTCTGACTTCTTCATTTTCTCCATAGGCCAAGGGTAGAGGGCGACCCCCGACGCCCTACGATGCCGCGCGTGTCAGAAGCCTTTTACGAGATAGCTGGGGACGGGTTCGTCGCCACTGAGCTGACGCGGGGGCCTTGGGATCCGGGGGCGCAGCATGCGGGCCCCCCGTCCGCTCTCCTCGGCCGTGAGATCGAGCGGGTGGTCGGCGGCGAGGGGTTTCAGGTCGGGCGGGTGACGTTGGAGATTTTGCGGCCGGTGCCTATCGGGCCGGTGCGGGTGGAGGCTGAGCTGGTGCGGCCCGGGCGTAGCGTGCAGATGATCGAGGCCTCGCTGGCGGTCGGCGGGGAGGCGGTGATGCGGGCTCGGGCCTGGCGCTTGCGGATCCATCCGATCGAGATTCCGGACGACGTGGTCTCGACTCCCGAGCCGCCGGCCGGGCCGGAGGAGGGCGGCAAGCCCGAGTTCTTCGAGACCGGGCAGTCGGTCGGCTACCACACGGCGATGGAGTGGCGCTCGGTCGGCGGCGGCTTCCTCGAGCCGGGGCCGGCGACGGTCTGGATGCGGATGGGATGCGAGCTGGTGGCCGGGGAGGAGCCGACGCCGCTGCAGCGCACCCTGGTCGCCGCCGACGTCGGCAACGGGATCAGCGCCGTGCTCGACTGGCGCCGCTACCTGTTCATCAACGTAGACCTCAGCGTCCACCTCGAGCGGATGCCGGAGGGCGAGTGGGTCTGCGTAGACGCCGTCACCCTCCCGCAGCGCAACGGAGTAGGCACCGCCGAGTCGGTCCTCTACGACCAGCGCGGCCGCATAGGCCGAGCCGCCCAGGCCCTCCTGATAGCCGAACGCCCCTGACCCAAGTGGACGTGCCGGTGATTCGCCGCCCATATGGGCCGCTTGGCGACGGTACGTCTGGGGACGTGGGGACGTGCCGGTGATTCGCCGCCCAATACGGTGGTCAATCACCGGCACGTCCCGCTGGGAGGAGGTTGCGGGCGTGGGGGGCGAGGGCTAGGGCGGTGGTGGTTGCGGAGGCTATGGCGATTGCGGCGGCGAAGAGGAAGGCGCCCTCGTAGTCGGTCAGCGCCGCCACGACGCCGGCCAGCGGCGCCCCGAAGCCGACGCCGGCGTCGAAGAAGGCGGTGAAGGTGCCGAGGGCGGCCCCGCGCCGCGTATCGGGGATGCGTTCGACGACGATCAGCGAGAGCGAGGGGTAGAGCAGCGAGAAGGCGGCACCCATCGCCACCGCGCCGAGCAGGGCGGCTACCAGCGTATGGGCAAGGCCGATCAAGACCAGGCCGACCGCCTCGCCGATTGCGGCGGCTATGGCGACGCGGACCGGCCCGATCCGGTCGGGGAGGTCGCCGCCGATCAAACGCGTCAGCACGATCATCGTCGCGAAGGCGCCGAACACGGTCGCGCCCTGGCCGACGCCGCGCGCTTCGAGGTGGAGGACGACGAAGGCGGCGACGGTCGCGTAGCCGAGCGAGGCGAGCGCGAGCGCCGTGCCGGGCCGCACCGCCTCCGGCGCGATCAGCGGGTGATGCTCGTCCTCGTGCGGGCGCGCGTGGAAGGGGTCGGGCAGGCGCGAGGCGATCAGCGCCCCGACCAGCGGCGAGGCCGCGGCGAAGAGCCAGACCAGGGTGTAGCCGGAGGCGTGCAGGAGCAGCTCGCCGATCAACGGCCCGACGCTGAGGCCCGCCCACACGGCCAGCCCGTAGAGCCCGATCACCCGGCCGCGCCGTCCCGGCGGCGCCAGGTCGACGATCCAGGCCGAGCCGGCGGTGAAGACCGTGCCCTCGCCCGCGCCCAGCACCAGCCGGGCAAGGATCAGTCCCGGCACGCCCAGCGACGGCAGGTAGAGAAGTCCCGAGGCCGCGACGCCGAGCGTGCCGAGCAGCACCGCCGGCTTGCGCCCGCGGCGGTCGGCGAGACGGCCGGCGAAGGGTCGCAGCAGCAGGCCGGTGATCGCGTAGGAGCCGATCACCACCCCGACCGCGACGTTGCCGCCGTCGAGGGGGCCGTGGACGTAGCGCGGCAGCACCGGCAGCACGGCGCCGACCGCGACCAGCGCCGAGAAGGTGACGGCGAAGACCCCGGCGAAGGCGAGGCCCGGCCGCGGCACCACGGGCGCCGCGGCGTTCATCCGCGGATCAGGTCGGCGATGCTCGCGACGACGTGGTCGGGCGCCGGCACGGCGACCTCGGCCTGCTCGCCCGAGGTCGCCCCGCTCAGCGCCAGGATCGTCTCCAGCCCGGCCCGCCGACCGCCCTCGATGTCGGAGGACACCCGGTCGCCGACCATCGCCACCCGCTCCGCCGCGGGAATCAGCGCTCGCGCTTGGTCGAACAGGTGGCGCTCCGGCTTGCCGCCGATCTCGGCGCGCATGCCCGATGCGGTCTCCACCGCGGCAAGCGTCGCTCCCGTGCCGGGCCAGGCGCCCCCCGGCATCGGCAGGGTCGGATCGCGGCTGGTCGCGAACAGCGCCGCACCGCCCTGCAGGGCGCGGGTCGCGGTCAGCAGCTCGGCGTAGTCGAACTCGCGGTGGCCGGAGACGAGGACGGCAGCGGCGCTCTGTCCGGCCTCGCCGTCGACCAGGTCGAGGCCCGCCGCGGCGACCGTCTCCTTGAAGCCCGGCGCCCCGATCACGAACGCGGTGCGACCCGTCCCGACGCTTTCGGCGGCCAGGCGAGCGGTCGAGGCACCGGCGGTGAGGACGCGCTCGTCCGACGCCGGGACCCCGGCTTCCCGCAGACGCGCCGCATAAGCACCCGGCGGGCGCACCGAGTTGTTAGTGACGAAGACGATCTCCTTCCCAGCTTCCAGCAACTCTCGCAGCGCCTCAGCGGCGCCAGGCAAAAAGTCGCTTCCCTCCCAGACGACCCCGTCGAGGTCGATCAGAAACCCGTCGAATTCATCCGCCAGCGTCATCGCGAGGGCGCAGGCTATTAGCCAGTCGCGTCCCACCGGCTCTATTCCGGTAGGGGTGGAACGTCTTGTACTTTTTCCGCGGCGACGCCCGCGGACAGCAGGGACGGTCTTCGGAAAAAGTTAAGTGGAACCCCTACCGGAATAGAGCCCGGCTACCCCTACCGGGATAGCCCCCTTAACCAACCGCCTCGATACGGTGCGGGCTGTGAGCGCGAACGGGCAGGTGGTCGTCGCCGAGAACATCTCCCGCCGCTACGGCGAGGGCGAGGCGGCGGTCGACGCGCTGCTTGACGTCAGCACCGGCTTCGACCGCGCCCGCTTCACCGCGATCATGGGGCCGTCCGGCTCGGGCAAGTCGACCCTGATGCACATCCTCGCCGGCCTCGACATGCCGACCGCCGGCAGGGTCCTGCTCGACGGCGAGGAGATCACCGGCCTCGACGACGGCGAGCTGACCAGGCTGCGGCGCGACAAGTTCGGCTTCGTCTTCCAGTTCTTCAACCTGCTGCCGGTTCTCACCGCCGAGGAGAACCTGGTGCTGCCGCTCTCGATCGCCGGCCGCAAGCCCGACGCCGAGTGGCTCGAGCGGCTGATCGACACGGTCGGCCTCGGCGACCGCCGCACCCACCGCCCCTCCGAGCTCTCGGGCGGCCAGCAGCAGCGCGTCGCTGTCGCCCGCGCGCTCGTCTCCAAACCGGCCGTCGTCTTCGCCGACGAGCCGACCGGCAACCTCGACTCGAAGGCCGGCGGCGACGTGCTGCGGCTGCTGCGCCAGGCGGTCGACGAGTTCGGCCAGACGGTGATCATGGTCACCCACGACCCGGCCGCCGCCGCCCACGCCGACCGCCTGCTGACCCTGCGCGACGGCAGGATCGAGAGCGACGGACCGCCCGGCCCGGCTTGACCTCCCTCGCCCTCAAGAGCCTCTGGGCGCGCAAGGCGCGGGCCCTGGGCACGACCTTCGCGGTGGTGATCGGCGTCGCCTTCGTCGCCGGCTCCTACGTCCTCACCGACACGATCTTCGCCGCCTTCGATGAAATCTTCAACGAGTCGCTGAGCGGCACCAGCGTCGTCGTCACCGCGGAGAACCCGGTCAAGCAGGACAACGGCGAAATCCCGACGATCCCGGCCTCGCTGCTGCCGAAGGTGGAGCGGACGCCGGGAGTGAGGCTTGCCGCCGGCGCGATCTTCACCCCGGCCGCCTTCTTCGATTCCGCAGGGAACAAGATCGGCAACAAATTCGCCCCCAAGTTCATCTCATCGACCCTGCCCGACGGGCTCGAGTCGCTCACCTATCTCGAAGGGCACCCGCCGCGCGGCCCGACCGAAGCCTCGCTCGACAAGGCCGCGGCCGAAAGCTCCGGCATCGAGCTCGGCGACCGGATCAGGCTGATCGGGCAGGGCAGCGCCCGTTCGTTCCGCCTGGTCGGCTTCACCCGCCTCGGCGGCGCTTCCTTCGGCGGCGCCAGCATCGCCCAGGTGACGCTGCCGGTCGCGCAGCGGCTGACCCACAAGGCGGGGCGCCTGGACCAGATCTCCGTCGCCGCCGCGAACGGGGTCTCGGCGGCGGCGCTGAAACGGCGCATCGCCCGTGAGATGCCGGCCGGGACCCGGGTCGAGACCGCGAAGGAAAGCGCCGACCGCAGCTCGGAAGAAATCCGCGAAAACCTCGGCTTCCTGCAGACCTTCCTGCTCGTCTTCGGCTTCATCGCCATCCTCGTCGGCTCCTTCCTGATCTTCAACACCTTCTCGATCACCGTCGCCCAGCGGGTGACCGAGTTCGGGATGCTGCGGACCCTGGGGGCCTCGCGACGGCAGATCCTCACCGCGGTCATCGTCGAGGCGCTGGCGATCGGCCTGCTTGGAGCGCTGATCGGCATCGCCGGCGGTTTCCTCGCCGCCCTCTTGCTGAACGGCCTGCTCGAACTGTTCGAAGTCGACCTGCCGACCACCGGCCTGGTGATGGAGTCGCGGACGATCGTCGTCGCGCTGCTCGTCGGCATCGTCGTCACCCTGCTCTCCTCGCTGGTCCCGGCGCTGCGCTCGACCCGGGTGCCTCCGATCGCCGCTCTGCAGGCGTTCACGCCGCCCGCCACCCGCAGTCGCCGCCTCGTCTTCGCCGCCGCTTCGGTGTTCCTCGGCGTCGTCGGGCTGGCGCTGGTCCTGATCGGCCTCTTCGGCAGTGCCGGCGCGGGCACCGCCGCCGGCCTGATGGGGGGCGGCGCGGTGGTCATCGTCTTCGCCGTCTCGCTGTTCAGCCCGCGCCTGGTGCCGCCGCTGGCGGCGATCGCCGGCTGGCCGCTGGAGCGGATCCGCCGGCTTACCGGCCGCCTGGCGCGGGAGAACGCGCAGCGCAACCCGAGCCGCACCGCCGTCACCGCGGCGGCGCTGATGATCGGCCTCGCCCTGGTCGCCTTCGTCACCGTCTTCGCCGCCGGCCTGAAGAGCTCGGTCGCCCAGGTCGTCGACGAAAACTTCGCCGGCGGATTGGTGATCCAAAACACCAACGGCTTCTCGCCGATCCCGGGCGGAGCTGCGGTCGCTGCGCGCCGGGTGCCGGGTGTCGAGACCGTCGCGACGGTCCGCTCGGCGAAAGCGAAGCTCATAGGGGCCGGCGCCGATGTCGGCGTCTCGGCGCCGAGCCGCGACATCGGCGAAACGGTGAAGATCGAATGGAAGCAGGGCGGCCCTGCGGCCCTGCGCAGCCTGTCCGACACCGAGGCGATCCTCTCCGACTCCTTCGCCTCCGAACACGATCTCAAGCTCGGCGACCGTTTCCGCCTGCTCACCCAGACGGGAGCACGCCCATCCTTTCGGGTGGCGGGCACGTTCTCCGCCAAGCTCGACGTCTTCGGCAGCGTTCTGGTCACGCAGCGCCTGATGTCCAGAGCCTTCGATCAGACCGAGGACACGATCGACTTCGTCAAGACGGCGCCGGGGGCGAACGCCGCCAAGGTCCAGGCGCTGCTCACCGCCGGTGCCGAACGCGCCTTCCCGGTCGCGGAAGTGCTCAACCAGCAGGAACTGAAGGAAAGCCGCGAAGAACAGGTCGACCAGCTCGTCAACCTCGTCTACGCGCTGCTGGCGATGGCGATCGTGATCTCGCTGTTCGGAATCGCCAACACGCTGGCGCTCTCGATCCACGAGCGCACCCGCGAGCTGGGGATGCTGCGGGCGATCGGTATGTCGCGGCGCCAGGTGCGGACGATGATCCGCTACGAGGCGGTGATCACGGCGCTGATCGGGGCGATCCTCGGCATCGTCCTCGGGGTGATCTTCGCGGCGCTGATCTCCCAGCCGCTGAAGGACGAAGGCTTCACCCTCTCCTACCCGATCGGCTCGCTCGTCGTGCTGCTGATCCTCGCCGCGCTGGCCGGCATCCTGGCGGCGATCGCCCCGGCCCGCCGCGCCTCGAGACTAGACGTGCTCGACTCGCTGCAGTACGAGTAAAGCCTGGCGCTTTCTTCAGGATATGCCTGAAGAAAGCGCCTACGACCTCAGCCGCAGCCGGTGTTGTTGCCGCAGCTAGAGCACGTGTAGCAGGAGCCCGTGCGCTGCATCATGCCGCCGCACTGCTCGCAGGCGGGACCGAGGTCGAGGCCGGACATCTTCGCCGGCACGACCGGCGGGGTTTCGGTGAGGGCCGCCGCGGCCGGGACCGACTCGCCGCCCGAGGCCTTCGCCTTCTCGGCGCCGTTGCCGGGCTTGGCGTGGCCGTTGCCGCCGTTGGCCGGGCCGGCGGTGTCGCCGGTCGCGATCCCGAGGCCGAGCTGGGTCGTCTCCGCCTCGCGCTTGGCCCGCACCTCGGTGGTGAGGATGCCGAGGTCCTCGAGCGTGTCGGTGTCCTCGATAAAGCGGCTCGCCAGCCAGCGCATGATGTAGTCGGGCAGCGATTTGGCGAACGGGATCTCCGGGTTGCCGGTGATCCCCTCCGGCTCGAAGCGCATGTAGCTGAACTTGCGCACGAAGACCTCCAGCGGCACGCCGTACTGCAGCCCGATCGAGATCGCCGTCGCGAAGGCGTTCATCAGCCCCCGCATCGTCGAGCCCTCCTTGCCGATGTCGGTGAGGAAGATCTCGCCGACCGAGCCGTCCTCGTATTTGCCGGCGGTGATGTAGCCCTCGTGGCCGGCGATCGAGAACTTGTGGGTCCGCGACTCGCGCTCGCGCGGCATCTTCTTGCGCACCGGGGCGGCCGGCGCCTCGGCCTCGGCCCCCTTCTCCTCCTGGGCGTCGGTGCGCAGCGCCTGCGCCGTCTTCGAGCCGTCGCGGTAGATCGCCAGCGCCTTCAGGCCGCCCTTCCAGCCGCGCGTGTAGGCGTCGGCGATGTCGGCGACCGTGGCGCTCTGCGGCAGGTTGACCGTCTTCGAGATCGCCCCGGAGATGAACGGCTGCGTCGCCGCCATCATGTCGATGTGGCCGGTGTGGGAGATCGCCCGCTCGCCGACCGCGACATCGAACACCGGCAGGTGCTCGTCCTTCAGGCCCGGGGCGCCGATGATCGTCGCCTTCTCGGCGATGTGGGCGTCGATCTGGTCGACCGCGGCGTCGTCGTAGCCGAGCGTGCGCAGCGCCGGCGGCACCGAGCGGTTGACGATCGTCATCTGCCCGCCGCCGACCAGCTCCTTGAACTTGACCAGCGAGAAGTCGGGCTCGATCCCGGTCGTGTCGCAGTCCATCAGGAAGCTGATCGTCCCGGTCGGCGCCAGCACCGTCGCCTGGGCGTTGCGGTAGCCGTGCTCCTCGCCCAGCTCGACCGCCTCGTCCCAGGCCCGCTGCGCGGCCTCCAGCAGCTCGCCCCGGATCCCGTTCGGGTCAACGTCGTAGGCGGCGTCGCGGTGCATCCGCATCACCCCGTTATGGGCGTCGCGGTTCTTCCCGTACTCGTCGTAGGGCCCGGTCGCCCCGGCGGCGATCTGCGCCGACTGGCGGTAGGCGCGGCCGGTCATCAGCGCGGTGATCGCAGCGGCGACGTTGCGGCCCTCCTCGGAGTCGTAGGGCAGCCCGTCGGACATCAGCAGCGCGCCGAGGTTGGCGTAGCCGAGCCCGAGCTGGCGGAAGCGGCCGGCGTTCTCGGCGATCTGCTCGGTCGGGTAGCTGGAGTTGCCGACGACGATCTCCTGCGCGAGGAAGACGACGTTAACGGCGTGCTCGAAGTCCTCGACGTCGAACGACCCGTCCTCGCGGCGGAACTTCATCAGGTTGAGCGAGGCCAGGTTGCAGGCCGAATCGTCGACGTGCATGTACTCGGAGCAATTTGCGACGACGAGGCCGTTGACGATGTACGAGTGATGGATCGGCTCGGTCAGGTTGTAGACAACCTCTTGGCCGTCCTCCTCTCGCGAGGCAAGTTTGACGCCCGGCTTCGTCGTGTAGCGGCGAGTCTCGGCAAGCAGCGCGTCAAGTGCGGCGTTCTTTCGTGGCGTCGAGAACCCAATCGACTCGGCGAAGCGCTCCATGTCCGTCCCCGAGATGCGGAGGTCAAACCCCTCTCGGGACTCGTACTCGACTGCGGTGCCGTCCTTGCGGGTATAGGAGAATGAGGCCTCGCGGCTCTCCGAAACTCGGTAGATGCGTCCGCGGACGCCAAACGCCGAAAGCATTCGCTGTACATCTTTGAGCAGCTTCGCACTGCGACTACCAAGGCCGATGTAGCGGTTCGCCTTGCCGCCTGACTCGACTCGCGCGACGCAACCGTCGGCACCGTACAGCCCTCGCAGGAACGCGGCCTGCACCTCGCTGGGTGCAGAGAAGATCATGTCCGGCGCCCGCTTCTCGTGAGCCCGGGCGCTCCAAATGCCAAGCTGATGGAAGAATTCACGCACCGTCTCGCTGCCCGCGCGCAGTTGCACGGTGCCGTTCTCCATCTTTTGGCGAGAGACGCCACCAATCAGCTCCTCGAGTATTCCCTCGTGGGACTCGGTCAAGCCGTCATCGATGTCGTCTCCTCCGTAGCACCAGCCGGTCTGAGCTTCGGTCATCCAGCCATCGCCGATGAGATGTCCGGTTAGCTCTCCGAGTCCCTCGCTCCAGCGGTCGGGAAGCTTCTGGTGAGTGACCGTGCCCCCGCGGCTGAATGACTTGGCTAGCGCCTCGACCTTGACCGGAAGCGTCCAGGATGCATCCGTGGCCGGGGTGGCACAGTCGTTTAGCAAGACCTCGTCCTGTTCGGTCAGATCGTCGGCCCGGACGTAGCCGCGATTAGCCGTCCACAGGCGGTGGTTGGAAGTGCAGCGAAGCCCCCGTCCATCCGAGAAATGCAGTCGCAGCACTTGCTTGACGCCGTTTCGCATGATGGCGATCGGGGTCGAGGCGAGTACGCCCTCGCCAGGCTCGTCCGCGGTCGCACGGTGCGTGTAGACCCGGAACTCCTCGCCGTCCCGAGCTCGCTCGTAGAGCTCACCGAAGGGAATCTGGCCGATCGTCGTGTGAACGCGGGCATCCGCCGGAAAACATGGGTTGGAGGCGTTGATCCGGCCCGACTCCGGGCAGGTGTGCCAGCGGTTGACGATCGTGTCGTACTGGACGCCCGGGTCGGCGCAGCGCCAGGCGGCGTCGGCGATCTGGCCCATCAGCTCGCGCGCCGGCAGCGTCTTCACCGCGTCGCCGGTCGTCCGCGCCAGCAGATCCCAGTCCTCGCCGGCTTCGACCGCCTCCATGAACTCGTCGGTCACCCGCACCGAGTTGTTCGCGTTCTGGTACTGGATCGAGGTGAAGCCCTCGCCGTCGATCGACATGTCGAAGCCGGCGTCGCGCAGCGCCCCGGCCTTCTTCTCCTCGTCGGCCTTGCACCAGATGAAGTGCTCGATGTCGGGGTGGTCAACGTCGAGCACGACCATCTTTGCCGCCCGCCGCGTCTTACCGCCCGACTTGATCGTCCCCGCCCAGGCGTCGGCGCCGCGCATGAAGCTGACCGGGCCGCTCGCCGTGCCGCCCTTCTGCAGCGGCTCCATCGAGCCGCGGATGTTGGAGAGGTTGATCCCCGAGCCCGAGCCGCCGCGGAAGATCTTGCCCTCTTTGGTGTTCCAGTCGAGGATCGACTCCATGTTGTCTTCGACGCTGAGGATGAAGCAGGCGCTGCACTGCGGCCGCTCCTCGAAGCCGACGTTGAACCAGACCGGCGAGTTGAAGGCCGCCTTCTGGTTGAGCAGGATCGAGGTCAGCTCGGCTTCGAAGGCGTCGGCGTCCTCGTCGGAGGCGAAGTAGCCGCCCTCGCGCCCCCAGCCGGAGATCGTCCCCGCGACCCGGCCGACCATCTGTTTGACCGAGCTCTCGCGCTCGGGGCTGCCGAGCTGCCCGCGGAAGTACTTCTGGGCGACGATGTTGGTCGCGTTCTGCGACCAGCTCTTCGGGAACTCGACCCCGCGCTGCTCGAAGGCCGGCTTCTCCGGATCGCCGATCAGCGCGTCGCGGACCTCCCACTCGATCTCGTCGAAGGGATGCGTCCCCGGCGAGGAGAAGCGACGTTCGATCGCCAGGCCCTTGAGACCGTTTTTCGGAGCACTGGTTGCGGTCTGGGACATCGAACTTCTCCTCTCGGGCGGCTTTAGGGGGGAGCTGCCCAGGATCGTCAACGAGTCGGACGTACTTTGTGTTGCGCGACCCCGCAAAACGCCGCGAATTTCACAAAAGTCACGCCATCTCCCTCTATGGTGACAAGAGAGCGATGCGGGCGACGGCGGCGAAAAGAGCGGAATCTGCAAAGGAAGTTGCGAGCGAGGCGATCGCCGCGGTCAAGCCGAAGCTGCGCGGCGTCTCCCACCAGTGGGCATTCGTCGTCTCGCTCTTCCTCGGCGCCGGCCTGATCCTCGCCGCGAAGACGCCGAAGGCGACCCTGGCGGTGGCGGTCTACGCGGTCAGCCTCTCGGCCCTGCTCGGCACCAGCGCCCTCTACCACCGGATCGACTGGAAGCGGCCCGAAGTGAGGCAGTGGATGCGCCGCCTCGATCACTCGATGATCTTCTTCCTCATCGCCGGCACCTACACGCCGTTCGCCCTGCTGGTTCTCAGCGGCCCGCTCGCCGACGCGATCCTCGTCGTCGTCTGGATCGGCGCGATCGCCGGCGCCGTGGTCGAGACGATCTGGATCGACCACCCGAAATGGGTCGCCGCGCTCATCTACATGTCGCTCGGCTGGGTCGCCGCCGTCGCCTTCCCGGAGCTGTGGAACGACATGGGCGTCGCCGGCACCCTGCTGGTCGCCGCCGGCGGCCTCCTCTACACCGCCGGCGCAGTCGTCTACGCGACCCAGCGCCCAAATCCCAACCCCCGAGTCTTCGGCTACCACGAGGTCTTCCACGCCCTGGTCATCGCCGCAGCCGCCGCCCACTTCGCCGCCATAGCCTTCTTCGCCCTCCCAGCCGCCTGATCGGCTCATTGGCGATTTGATGACCCTATGGGCATCAAAAAGCGCCAGTCAGCCTGATCTAGGCCGCGACCGGCTCGGCGACGCGCTCCGCGCTCGCGACCAGCTCGGCCAAGAGCTCCTCGAGCTGCTCGGCCTGCTCGGGCGGCAGCTCCAGCCGGTCGCCGACCTGCAGCTCGTGTGCCTTCGCCACCGGCAGTTCGGTCTCGATCACGCGGGCGCCCATCGCGCCGAGCACTTTGCGCAGCTCGGCCTGGGCCCAGACGGCGCCGAACATCCCGGTCGAGGCGCTGATCGCCGCGGCCGGGGTCCCGCTCAGAGCGCTCTCGCCGGCCGGGCGCGAGGCCCAGTCGAGGGCGTTCTTCAACTGCCCGGGAATCGAGCTGTTGTACTCCGGCGTCGCGACCAGGACCGCGTCGGCCTCGCGCATCGCCTCGCGCAGCTCGTGCACCGCCCCGGGCTCCGGCTCGTTCGCTTCGACGTCGGCGTCGTAGGGCGGGATCTCCCGCAGCCGCTCGAAGGGGACCAGCTCCGCCCCCGCGGGCAGCCGCTCGGCGGCCGCCCGCAGCAGGGCGCTGTTCAGCGAGTCCCGGCGCAGGCTGCCGGATATGCCCAGGACCCGCATCGCTACTCGGCCTCCGCGACCAGCTCCAGCTCGACCGCGATGCTGACCGCGTAGTCGAGCACCTCGCCGCCGCTCGGCAGCTCGGCCTGCCAGTCGAGGCCGAAGTTGCGACGGTCAACGGTCGCCGCAAGCGAGAGGCCGACCCGCGGCGCGCCGTCGAGGCTTGCGCCGATCTCGCCGAACTTGCCGCTCGCCTCGACCTCGCGCGTCTCGCCGCGGATGTCGAGCTCGCCGAGCAGCCGCAGGCTGCCGTCCTCGGCGACGCTCAGCTCGGTCGAGCGGAAGCCGATCTGCGGAAACCGTTCGGCGTCGAAGAAGTCGGGGGAGAGGAGGTGGCCCTTGAGCTGCTGCTCGTCGATTTCGATGCCGGCGACGTCAACCGTGCCCTCGAGGCTGGGAGCCTCGCCGCCGGTCAGCCGTGCCTCGTAGGTCTCGAAGCCGCTGCGAAAGGTGGATACGCCGTTGTGGGTGACCGCGAAGGTGACTGAGGAATGGACCGGGTCCACCGTCCAGGTGCCCGCGGGAACCGCCTGCTCGATCGTCTTGGTGCTCATCGCTTGCCTCTCGATAGTCGTTGTCGGATAAACCTTTGACTCGGAAACAATCGTAGCAGAACTAGTTAGCTTGTCAACTATTGACTCGGCAATAACCATCTGCGATCATCGCCTGTATGAGCGAGCAGGCCACTACGACGAGCGTCCCCGCCACCGACGACGCCTCGTCACACCCACTACCCGCGTCCGAGGCGGGTACTCCTCGCGCCGCCGGCAGCCCCCACGGCGACGCCTGGGGGGCGATGACCCGCACCCACGCGGCGATCGTCGGGCGCCTGCAGGAGGCGCTCGCGGCAGCCGACTTCCCGCCACTGCCCTGGTACGAGGTGTTGGCAACGGTCGCGGAGGCGCCGGAGCAGCGGATGAAGATGGGCGACCTGGCCGAATCGCTGGTGATCACCCGCGGCGGCCTGACCAAGCTGGTCGACCGCCTGGTCAAAGCGAGCCTGATGGAGCGGACCTTCTGCGACACCGACCGCCGGGTCAGCTACGCGACCCTGCTGCCCTCCGGCGCCGATCTGCTGGACGAGATGCGGCCGGTCGTCGTCGCCGAGCTGAGAGTCGCCTTCGCCGCCAAGCTCAGCGACGCCGAGGCCGACGCGCTGCGCGAGACGCTCGAGCGGGTCCGCGTCTCAGCCTGCGGCCAGAGCTGAGGCCGCGCGCTCCTTGGCCGCCTCGATCAGCGCCGGCACCTGCGTCTCCTCGCCGGCTCGCAGCAGCGCCACCGGGTCGGGGTCGCCGTTGACGATCCCCTCGAAGAACTGCTTGCGGTCCTGGTAGGTCGGCAGCGTCCCCTTCGCCCAGCCGCGGGCCTCGTTGAGGATCACCGCCAGCCGCGCGTACTCCTCGCCGAACAGCTCGCCGATCTCGCGCTTCATCCGCTTCGCCAGGGCGGGGGAGGCGCCGGCGGTCGAGATCGCGATCGCCAGCGGCCCGGTGCGGAGGATCGCCGGCAGGATGAAGTTGCAGAGCGGCGGCACGTCGACGACGTTGACCAGCATCGCCCGCCGCTCGGCGTCGTCGTAGACGCCGATGTTGACCTCGCTGTCGTCGGTCGCGGCGATCGCCATGAAGGCGCCGGCGAGGTCGGCGGCGCCGGCGTAGGGCCGCTTCTCCCACGTAATCGAGCCCTCGGCCGCGAGCGACTCCAGGTCGGGGTGGGCGACGGGGGCGATCAGCGTCACGTCGGCGTCGCAGGCGAGCAGCCCCTCGACCTTCTCGAGGCCGATGTCGCCGCCGCCGACCACCAGGCAGCGCCGTCCCTTCAGCTTCAGGCAGGCGATGTAGAAGGGAGTCTCGAGCATGTCCCGCACGCAGGACTGGTCGCAGATCCCCTTGCGGAGCTGGCAGACGCACTCCTTGCCGGCGTAAGCCTGGGCGGGCATAGACACAAAATAGCGGCCGCCTCCTCTGCTCCCGCCAGAGCCTGAAGAATCAGATATGGACAGGCTCTGGCTCCCGCGTCCGGGGGCGGCCTTGTCTCAGAGGGACGCCAGGGTGAGTCTCAATCCCTCGTCGATCCCGACCGTGGCGCGCCAGCCCAGCTCGCGCTCTGCCCGGCCGGCGTCGAGGGAGATCCGCTGCACCTCGCCGGCGCGGGGCGGCGCGAGCTCGGGCTCGAAGCTCTCGGCCCCGCCCAGCTCGCCGAGCCGCGCGGCCAGCTCCAGCACGTCGGTCTCGATCCCGGTGCCGATGTTGATCGCCCCGCTCGCCTCCGAGCCGGCCGCGGCCGTCGCCGCCGCGACCACGTCGCCCACATATATGTAGTCGCGGGTCTGCCTGCCGTCGCCGTAGACGGTCGGCCGCTCGCCGGCCGCCAGCTTGCCGCAGAAGATCGCGATCACGCCCGCCTCGCCGAGCGGGTCCTGGCGCGGCCCGTAGACGTTGCCGAGCCGCAGGCTCACCGCGGACAGCCCGTAGAGCCGCTGGTAGAGCGCCAGGTAGCCCTCGGCGGCGAACTTGCTCTGGCCGTAGGCGGAGAACGGTTCGATCGGCGTGTCCTCGCCCAGCGGCAGCGCCTTGCCCTCGCCCTCGCCGTAGATCGCGCCGCCGGTGGAGACGAAGACGACCCGCGGCGAGCCGGCGCCGCGCGCCGCCTCCAGCAGGTTGGCGGTGCCGCCGACGTTGATCGCCGCGTCGAAGGCGGGATCGGCGAGCGACTTGCGGACGTCGATCTGGGCGGCGAGGTGGAAGACGACCTCGGGTCGGCTCGCCGCGACCGCCGCGGCCAGCGCGTCCGCCTCGCGGATGTCCAGCTCGACCAGCTTCGCCCCGGTGGCGAGGGCCCCGTCGAGATTCTCGCGTCGCCCGGTCGAGAGGTCGTCGACGACCGTCACCTCCTCGCCGCGCGCCAGCAGCGCGTCGACCAGGTTCGAGCCGATGAATCCCGCGCCGCCGGTGACCAGAGTCCTCATGAGCGCGCCGATCCTAGAAGGATCGGCGGACCGGGGCCGAATGGAGTGGCCGAACGCCCCTGCTACCCTCGCCGCCCCATGCGACTGATCGTCACCGAGAAGAACAACAGCGCCAAGAAGATCGCCGACATCCTCGGCCGCGGCGACGCGAAGGAGGACAAAACCTTCAAAGTCCCCTTCTACACCTGGACCGACTCCGACGGCGCCGAGCAGATGACGATCGGGCTCAAGGGCCACGTGCTCGGCCCGGCCTTCCCCGAGGGCTACTCGAACTGGCAGAAGACCGACCTGCACGACCTGATCGACGCCGAGCTGATCAAGGAGCCGACCGACAAAAACGTCGTCAAAGCGATCAAAAAAGTTGCCAAGGAGGCGGACGAGCTGGTGATCGCAACCGACTTCGACCGCGAGGGCGAGCTGATCGGCCTCGAGGCGCTGGAGGAGATGCTCGACGCCAACCCGAGCCTCGGCTCGCGCGAGGGGACCCGCGACGGCAGCCTGAGGATCAAGCGCGCCCGCTACTCGGCGCTGACCAAGGAAGAGATCGAGCGCGCCTTCGACGAGCTCGACGAGCTCTCCTACCCGCTCGCCAACGCCGGCGCCGCGCGCCAGGACATCGACCTGCTCTGGGGCGCGACCCTGACCCGCGCCGTCTCGCTCGCCACCCGCCGCTTCGGCTCCAACTTCCTCTCGGTCGGCCGCGTCCAGAGCCCGACCCTGGGGCTGATCGTCGAGCGCGAGATCGAGCGCCGCGCCCACGTCGCCAAACCCTTCTGGGAACTGCTCGCCAAGTTCCAGCACCCCGACGGCAGCTTCGAGGCGCACCACGCGACCGACAAATTCTGGGAGAAGGCTGAGGCCGACAAGGCGCTCGCGGGCACCTCCAGCCCCGGCACGGTCACCGCGGTCACCGCGCGCAAGAACACGCGCAAACCGCCGACCCCGCTCAACACGACCGCCTTCACGACCGACGCCTCCAGCCGCCTCGGCATCACCCCGGCCGGCGCGATGCGGATCGCCGAGGACCTCTACATGGACGGCTTCATCTCCTACCCGCGCACCGACAACACCGTCTACCCGGCCTCGCTGCCGGTCCGCGAGCTGGTCTCCACGCTGGTCCGCGTCCCCGAGTTCTCCGCCGCCGCCGGGCTGCTCGAGGGCGGCGAGCTGAAAGCGACCCGGGGCAAAAAAGAGACCACCGACCACCCGCCGATCTACCCGACCCAGGCGATCCACCCCGGCGCCCTGGAGGGCCCGAAGAAACGCGTCTACGAACTGGTCGTGCGCCGCTTCCTCGCCACCTTCAGCCCGCCGATGATCACCGAGTTGACCCGGGCCGACATCGAGGCCGGCTCCGAGTCCTACTTCGTCCGCGGCTCGGTCGTCGTCGACCCGGGCTATGCCGCGATCTACACCTACGCTCGCTCCTCCGACGAGGAGATCCCGAAGCTCGAGGAGGGCCAGAAGCTGGAGCTCGACGGCGAGCCCTGGCTGCTCGACAAGGAGACGCAGCCGCCCTCGCGGATCTCGCAGGGCAAATTGATCGAGATGATGGAGGAGCTCGGGCTCGGCACCAAGGCGACCCGCGCCGACATCATCCAGAAGCTGTATGACCGCGGCTACGTCTACTCCAACCCGCCGATCCCCTCGGAGACCGGGGTGGCGATGTACGACGCCTTCAAGAAGTTCGTGCCGCGGATGGCGACCGCCGAGATGACCGCCCAGCTCGAGGCGGAGATGGACCAGATCGCCGGCGGCGAGATGACCAAGGGCAAGGTCGTCGGCGACAGCCGCGACCTCCTGCACCGCACCTGGTCGGAGATCGACGAGAGCCGCGAAGACCTCGCCAAAGTGGTCTGGAAAGGGATGGACGAGGACCGCATCCTCGGCCCCTGCAAGGTCTGCGAAGAAGCCGGCCGCACCAAGGAGGACGGCTCGCCGAACATGCTGCGGATCATCCGCGCGAAAAAATCGGGCAAACGCTTCGTCGGCTGCAGCGGCTGGACGCTCGACGATCCCGAGTCCTGCGACCAGACCTTCCCGCTGCCCCAGCGCGGCGACGTCTTCCGGCTCGAGGACCGCTGCTCGATCTGCGGCGAGACGCCGCGGCTCAAAGTCGTCCCCTTCCGCGGCCGCCCCTGGAACCTCTGCCTCAACGACGACTGCGAGTCGATGCAGGAGATGAAGAAACGCCGGGCCGAGCGCGAAGCGGCGAAAGCGGCCAAAGCGGCGATGGAAAAGCAACCGCCGCCGGACGGCGCCGGGAACGGCAAGGCCAGCAAAGCCGACACCGGCACCCGTCGCCGCAAACGGGCCAAAACGGCGACCAAAGGCTGAGGCCCGCACGTTGTTCGTTTCCCTGGAGGGTGTCGACGGCTCCGGGAAGAGCACGCAGGCGAAGCTGCTCGCGGAGGCGCTGGGACCGGAGACGCTGACGATCCGCGAGCCGGGGGGGACCGAAGCGGCGGAGCGGATCCGCGAGCTGCTCGCCGACCCGGCGCTGGAGATCGACCCCTTCGCCGAGCTGCTGCTGTTCTCGGCCGCCCGCGCCGACCTGCTGGCCCGTGTGGTGCGGCCGGCCCTGGAGGCGGGCGGGACCGTCGTCGCCGACCGCTTCGCCGACTCCAGCGTCGCCTACCAGGGCGGCGCCCGCGGCCTCGGCACCAGCTACGTGCTGTCGCTGGTCGACCAGGCGATCGACGGCCTCTGGCCCGATGTGACCGTCTACCTGCGGATCGACCCCGAGGTCGGCCTGGGGCGCGCCGACGGCGAGGACCGCTTCGAGGCCGAAGGGCTGGAGCTGCAGCGCGCGGTCGCCGAGGCCTACGAGGAGATCGCCCAGATCGCGAGCGACCGGGTCGCGGTCGTCGACGCCTCCGGGACCGTCGACGAGGTCCACGAGCAGGTAATGGAGGCGGTCCGGAGCCGTCTCGGATGAGTGCGTTCGAGGTTTGAACCGCTATGCGACACAAACCTCGAACGCGCCGCCGATGACCACCTTAGGCGACGCGACGACGCATCAGCAGCGAGCGCGTATGGCGCTCACCGCGGCGCTCCATGCTCCTTCACATGCCTATTTGTTTCGTGGACCGCGTGGCTCAGGCAAGCGAGCCGCGGCGCGGGCTTTTGCGGCGGAGATCCTTGCGGTCGGGGCCGAGAACCCCGACGACGCGCGCCGCCGCGCCTTGCTGGATCCTTCGCCGCACCCCGACCTCGTCTGGCTGACGCCGAGCGGGGCGCAGCACCTGGTCGAGGACGTGCGCGAGCGGGTCATCCGCGCCGCCGTCTACCGCCCCTACGAGGGCGGCAAGCGGGTCTTCGTCATCGAGGCGGCGGAGGCGATGCGCGACGAGAGCCAGAACGCGCTGCTGAAGACGCTCGAGGAGCCGCCCGAGTTCGTCCACCTGATCCTGCTCACCTCCGAGCCGGCCGGCCTGCTGGAGACGATCGCCTCGCGCTGTCAGCCGGTCGACTTCGCGCCGCTGCCGGTCGAGGCGGTCGAAGCCGAGCTTGCGGGCGATACCGACGGCGGCAGCGGGGTGTCCACCGGCGCGGACGAGATCGCCGCCGCCGCGCGACTCGGGGCCGGCGACGTCGAGCTGGCCCGACTGCTGCTGAGCGAGCGGGGGAGGGAGGTCCGCGCGCAGGCCGAGCGCCTCGCCCGGGTCGCGCTCGGCTCCGCTGGGGGCAGCGACGGACTGGCGGCGCGGGGGGACGAACGCATGGAGTCGGCGACGAGCGCCGCCGATCCGCCCTGGAGAGCGCTTCTCGCCGGCGCCGAGCAGGCGGGCGAGGACGCCGAAGCTGCGGCCCGCGAAGTGCTCGAAGCCGAAAAGGAGGCCGGCGTCAAACGCTCCGCTCGCGACCTTGCCGACGAAGCCAAACGGGCCGGGCGCCGCCGCCGCACCGAGCTGCTCGACCTCGGCCTGTCCCTGACCGCCCTCTGGTTCCGCGACCTCGCCGCGGTCGCCGCCGGCGCTCCCGACGTCGCCTACAACCGCGACCGCCTCGACCTGCTCCAGTCGCAGGCCGCCGGCCTCGACCCCGACCGCCCCCGCCGCGCCGCCGAGCTGGTCCAGGACACCCGCCGCCGCCTCGACCTAAACGTCTCCGAGGAGCTGGCCCTGGAAGCCCTACTCGTCCGCCTCCACCGCCTGTTCGCCTGACGTGCCGCCTATTCGGTGCCACATGTGGCCGCTAATCGACGGCACGTCCCCCGCTGTGCTCCTCTTCGGCGGCTTGCTCGCGGGCCTTCTCCAGGGCTCGCTCCTGGGCTAGGCGGGTTATCTGGGACGCCTGGCGGGACATGATCACGCTGAAGTTGAGCGCCAGGCCCAAGAGCAGCAGCAGCATGATGGAGAAGAGCGCGACATTCGTGTTGCGCACGCCCATCAGGTTGGCGACGACTCCGAGCAGCCCGGGGAAGGCGACGCCGGCCAGCATCGCCAGCCCGGCGAGCAGCCAGATGACGCTGTAGCGCTCCTGCAGGCTGTTGCGGCGGATCAGCTCGAGGATGAAGACCATGAAGGCGACCGCGATCGCCGCCGCGATGATCCGCGTCTGCGCGGTCAGGTGGACCGCCGGGCCCTGCGCCGCCAGCAGCGCCCTCACCGCGTCGCCCCCGCCTTGCGCGGCCGGAACTGGCCGACCAGCAGCACGACCAGCCCCTTGAAGATGAAGAAGGCCGAGCGCAGCGGCGTCAGGAAGGAGCTGCCGCCGGCCCGCTCGAGCATCCGCACCGGCACCTCCTCGACCCGCAGCCCCTCGCGCACCGCAAGCTGCAGCGACTCGATCTCGGCGAAGTCGGGCGAGTAGTTCTCGCTGAACAGCTCCATCACCCGGCGGTTGGCCGCCCGCATGCCGCTGGTCGTGTCGGTGAAGCGCTGCCGCGTCGCCAGCGTCAGGAAGAAGCGGAAGACGCTGATGCCGATCCGCCGCGAGATCGTCGCCTTGTAGTCGTCGGCCCCGCCGGCGTCGCCCCCCTCGGCGGAGTCGCGCTCGCGGTAGCGCGAGCCGATCACCAGGTCGGCGCGGTCGGCGTAGACCTCGTCGAGCAGCCGCGCCACCTCGGCCGGCGGGTGCTGGCCGTCGGCGTCGAGATGGGCGCAGTGGTCGTAGCCCTCGCGCATCGCGTAGAGGTAGCCGGTCTGCAGCGCCGCTCCCAGGCCCTGGTTGAAGGGCAGCGAGGCGACGGTCGCGCCGGCCGCCCGCGCGCTTGCCGCGGTGGCGTCGGTCGAGCCGTCGTCGATCACCAGCACATCGGCGTCGGGCAGGCACCCGCGCACGTCGGCGATCACCGCCGCGACCGAGTCGGCCTCGTTCCAGGCGGGGATGAAGACCAGCGTGCTCACGCGGCGATTCTCCCACGCGGTCGGGCGCCCCCGCACCCGGCACAGGGCCGCGGCCCTCTTTGTGTTAGTAAATCTTCATGCGACAGATCGGAATCAGGCTCTGGCTGGTCGGCGCCTTCGCCGCGGTCACCCTGCTCACCGCCGGCGTCGTCTACCTGCTCGGCGACCGCCCGCGCGCCGTGCTCGCCGCGATCGCCCTCGGCGTCCTCGCCGGCTTCTTCATCGCGGTCGGGATCTCGCACCGCGTGACCCGCCTCTCCCGCGCCGCCGGCCAGCTCGCCGCCGGCGTCTTCGACACCCCGCTGGAGACCGGCGGCCGCGACGAGATCGGCGACCTCGCCCGCGCGCTCGACTCGATGCGCGCCTCGCTGAAGGAGAGCTTCGGCGTCCTCACCGCCGACCGCAACAAGCTGAAAGCGATCTTCGACGGCCTCACCGACGCGGTGATCGTCGTCGACGAGGACGGCACCCCCCGCTTCTCCAACCGCGCCGCGGCGAAGCTGCTCGACCCGACCGGGCAGCCGCCGGAGTCGATGCAGCCCCAGCTCAAGCGCGCCGCCGAGCTCGGCTTCGCCGCCCACCCGGCGCTGCGGATCGGCGACCGCGCCTACGCGATGTCCGCCCGCTCCCTGCCGAAAGAGCGCGCCGTGCTCGTCCTCGCCCGCGACCGCACCGACGAGATGCGCCGCGAGCTGGCCGAAGCCGACTTCATCTCCAACGCCGCGCACGAGCTGCGCAACCCGCTGGCCGGCATCTCCAGCGCGATCGAGGTCCTGCAGGAGGGCGCCAAGGACGACCCGCGGGCGCTCGACCACTTCCTCGGCCGCCTCGCCGAGGACACCGAGCGGATGAACCGGCTGACCAAATCGCTGCTCACCCTGGCCCGGGTCGAGTCGATCGGCGCCGGGGAGACCGAGGTGGTCGACGTCGTCGCCGCGGTCGAGGACTCGGTCGCCGCGGTCGAGGCGCCGGCGCACATCCGGGTCGGCGTCGAGGTCGAGCCCGAGCTGACCGCCAAGGGCGACCCGACCCTGCTGCGCCAGGTGCTGGTCGGCCTGCTGACCAACGCCTTCAAGCACACGCAGCTGCCCGGGCGCGTTACCGTTCGCGGCCGGCGCGACGGCGAGACGGAGGTGGTCTTGGAGGTGATCGACACGGGAACCGGGATTCCGGAGGCGGAGATAGAGCGCGTGTTCGAGCGCTTCTACCGCCGCGACGAGTCGCGCAAGCAGGAGGGCTTCGGCCTCGGCCTGGCGATCGCCCGCCGCATGGTCAGCGTGATGGACGGCGAGATCGGCGCCCGCTCGGTCGAGGGCGAGGGCAGCACCTTCTGGGTCCGCCTGCCCGTCGCCGAACCGACCCCGACGCCGGTCGCATGAGCGGCGGCTCTCTATATATAGGGGCGGGAGCCGGATGAGCAGCGGCCGCATCCTGATCGCCGACGACGAGCCCTCGGTCCGCGACTCGGTCGGCTACGCGCTGGCGCAGGAGGGCTTCGAGGTGACCGGCGCCGCCGACGGCGACGAGGCGACCGCGCAGCTCGCCGACGGCATCCCCTTCGACCTGCTGATCCTCGACATCATGATGCCCGGGCCGAGCGGGCTCGACATCTGCCGCGACGTCCGCTCCCGCAGCCCGGTGCCGATCATCCTCCTGACCGCCAAGGACGCCGAGGTCGACAAGGTGGTCGGGCTCGAGGTCGGCGCCGACGACTACGTCACCAAGCCGTTCTCGGTGCGCGAGCTGCTCGGCCGCGTCCGCGCCCAGCTGCGCCGCCGCGAGCTCGACCGCGCGCCGCTCTCCCAGGCGGTCCGGGTCGAAGCCGGCCCGGTGGCGATCGACCTCGTCCGCCACGTCGCCACGGTGCGCGACCAGCCGGTCAACCTGACCCGCTCCGAGTTCCAGCTGCTGCGCCTGCTGGTCGGCCGCGCCGGCGAGGTCTTCCCCCGCCGCCAGATCATGGAGGAGCTGTGGCAGACCGAGTTCGACGGCGACGAGCGCGCCTGCGACGTCCACATCTCCAACCTGCGCCAGAAGGTCGAGCGCGACCCCCAGCACCCCGAGCTGGTCCTCACCGTGCGCGGCGTCGGCTACAAGTTCGAAGGCTGAGCGCTTCGCGTCACAGAGAATTTGCATTCTGCGCGCCACGCGTGCGGCCGAAGCCTTTACGGTGCAATGATGGACGCTATGAGAGAGACTTGGACCGACGTTCGGCTGGACGGCTTCGCCGCGCAAGTCAACAAGCGCTTCGACGGGGTCGACAAGCGCTTCGACATACTTGAGCTCCGCGTCAACAACGGCTTCAACCGGGTCGACGCCGACCTGCGTGCCCTGCGCGAGGAGACGAAGGCGGAATTCGTCGCGGTTCGCGGCGAGATGAGCTCTCGCTTCGACAACGTCGACAAGCGCTTCGAGCGAGTCGAGAGCCGGATCGACGACCTTCACCGCACCTTGCTCCAGCTCGGCGGCGGCGCGATCGCCACGATGGTGGTCGGCTTCCTCGGCGTCATCGTCACGCAGTTGTAGCGAACCCCGTATGCCACCTAACCGGGGAGAGTCTGCTGCTCTGCGCCCTTGTAGAGGTGCATGCACTTCGACAACGGGTGGTACCCTATAAGGCATGAAGAAGACGAGTCTCTACCTGGAGCCCTGGGTGGACCGGGAGTTGCGGCGGATCGCCGAGGCGGAGGGCAAGAGCAAGGCAGAGGTGATCCGCGAAGCCCTGGCGGCTCGGGCAATGGAAGCGCCCCCGCAGCCGAAGATCAAGGCGATCGGGATCTTCAAGGGCCCGGGGGACCTTTCGCAGAACGTCGATCGCTACCTCGAGGGCTTAGGCGAAGATTGATCGTCCTCGACACGTCGTTCCTCGTAGCGCTGCTCGACGAGGACGACACCGGCCACCAGATCGCCGGTCGCTGGTATGCCGAGAAGAGGAGCCCCTTCACCACCACCCCTCTTGTCCTGGTCGAGCTCGACCACATGCTGCGGACCCGGGCGCCGGCCGCGGTAGGGCCGTTCTATAACGAGATCCGCGCCGGCAGCCTCGGCGTCGAATGGTGGCCCGGCCTCGACAAGCAGGCCGCCGATGTCGCCGACCGCTACGCGGAGCTCGGGCTCGGCCTGGTCAACGCCTCTCTCGTAGTGCTTGCCGGCGTGCTCGAGACCAACCGCATCGCCACCTTCGACGAGCGCCACTTCCGCGCCGTCGAGCCGCTCGACGGCGCCGCCGCCTTCACGCTCTTCCCGGAAGACGCCTGAGTGTCAACAGGATTGCGTTTGGTTCAACTAAACGCTAATCTACTTGCATATGGTTCAACGCCGATACTGGATCGAGCTTGTCGAGCGGGCGTGGGAGCGGCGCTCGGTCGTCTGGCTCGCCGGGGTCCGCCGCGTCGGCAAGACCTTTCTCTGCCGGAGCCTGGACGGGGTCCAGTACTTCGACTGCGAGCTGCCGCGGACGCGCCGCTTGATGGAGGACCCCGAGGGCTTCCTGCGCGAGCGTGAAGGGGAGCGGATCGTGCTCGACGAGGTTCACCGCCTCGCCAACCCCTCGGAGCTGCTGAAGATCGCGGCCGACCACTTTCCCAAGACGCGCGTCCTCGCGACCGGCTCCTCCACGCTCGAGGCCGGCGCCAAGTTTCGCGACACGCTGACCGGCCGCAGGGAGACCGTCTGGCTGACGCCGATGATCGCCGCCGACCTGGCCGACTTCGGGCAGGAGGACGTCAGCCACCGGCTCCTGCGCGGCGGCCTGCCACCCTTCTTCCTCGCCGGCGAGCTACCGGAGCGGGACTTCCAGGACTGGATCGACGCCTACTGGGCGAAGGACGTCCAGGAGCTGTTCCGGCTCGAGCGCCGCTGGTCGTTCCAGCGCTTCCTCGAGCTGCTCTTCGGGCAGAGCGGCGGCATCTTCGAGGCGACCCGCTTCGCCGCGCCGTGCGAGGTCAGCCGGCAGACGATCTCCAACTACCTGGCGGCCCTGGAGGCGACCTTCGTCGCCCACGTCGTCCGGCCCTTCAGCTCCCGCCGGTCAACCGAGATCGTCGCCGCGCCGAAGGTATACGGGTTCGACACCGGCTTCGTCAGCTACTACTGCGGCTGGGACACGCCCCGCCCCGACGATCTCGGCATCCTCTGGGAGCATTACGTGCTGAACGAGATCCAGGGTCGCCTGCAGCGTCGCGGCCTGCGCTACTGGCGCAACAAGCACGGCGCCGAGGTCGACTTCGTAATGCCTCGCCGCGGCCGGAAAGGGCCCGTCGCGATAGAGGCCAAGTTGAAGGCGGCGTCCTTCGCCCCCGCCGCGCTCGCGGCGTTCAGGCGCGTCTACCCCGACGGGCCGAGCTTTGTCGTCGCCACCGACGTCGACGATTCCTACCGGCGCTCCTACGACGGCTTCGAGGTCGAGTTCGCCTCCCTCGATCGGCTCGTCGAGCAGCTCGCCAAAGAGCCGCTCGCGGCCTGAGCGAGTCCCGACCTCGCAGGCGGTCGAGGGTCAGAAACATCTCGGTCGCGCCTCGGCCTCGATCACCTCTCGGATTACACGCCGGTACCTAAGGCCTTCTGGCGTTCCAGAGCCATTTAACGCCATCGCAGTCGCGCCGATCGCGTTCTAGGAACACAACCTTTTTCTTGACGGTTCTGACACGAGGTGTTTCAATAACGCCTGATTCATGTACGCAGTTGTTCAAAACTGCGAGATCCGCCCTCAGGACGGGCAGGGAAGCACCACAGGGACCGGGCCCAAGGGAAGGGCCCGAAGGGACAACGGAGAGATCAACGTGACCAAAGCGCCCCGATCGGGCCACGAGCCTTCTTCTTACACAGCGGCACCCGCCGGGAGCTGGGTTCCCGTCGGCCTCATTGACAGATCGATTCGGCCGGCCGGGCTAACCCCGGCGGGCGTTACTACACAAGGGAGATAACACGTGAAACGTCTGACCATCCTGCTCGCCGCGTTGGGGGCGCTGATGCTCGTCCCCGTCGCCGCCGCGAGCGCAGCGACTAACACCCACATCGCCATCTCGGGCAACGGCGGCGGCGAAGTCTACGGCGCAACGGGCGCCGAAGGCGGCGTCCCGCACGTCGAATGCTCCTACGCCTCGCCCGGTCCTCAGACCGGCGTCTGCGACACCGAAGCTCAGATAAACCCGACCTTCGGAATCCCCGCCATCCAGGTGTACCAGAAAGCCGCCCCCGGTTCCGCCTTCGCCGGCTGGACGGTCGAAGAAACGGTTGCGGAAGGCGTCTTCCCCGTCGCGGGCTGCGAACCGGGCAGCGAATTCTGCTCCATCTTCATCATCGAAGGCGAAGCGACGATCAAAGCCGTCTTCAACAAGGCCTTCACGGTCGAAAAGTCAGGCGGCGAAGGCACGGTAGTCGGCGCCAACTCGGGGATGGAATGCACCCCCTCCCAGAGCTCCTGCTCGAAGGCATACGAAGGCCCGGAGACCCTGACCGCCTCCCCGGCGGCGGGCTATGCCTTCTCCAAATGGAAAGGCTGCACGACCGCGGTCGGACTGAAATGCGAAATCACCGCGGTCACTTCATCGACCAAAGTGATCGCCTACTTCATCCCGACCAAGACCTTCACGGTCGAAAAGGCGGGCTCGGGCTACGGCAAGGTGACCTCGACCGGGATCAGCTGCGACGAAAGCTGCTCGACCGCCGGCTCGGCGATCCAAAGCGGCAAAGTCGTCAAGGTCAAAGCCATCCCGGCGAAAGGCTCTAAAGCCGCCGTGGTCGAAAGCGAAACCGGCTCGGCGATCGGCAACTGCCCCGGCGGGGAAGCCGCCTGCGAATTCACGATCGAAGCCGACAGCTCGGTCAAAGTGAAGTTCGAACCGAAGCCGACCAAAGTCGTGACCCTCAACCTGACCGGCCCCGGCGCCTTCAAAGGCAAAGTCACGGGCAAATCGCTGCTCGTCAAAGGCCTCGTCAAGTCGAGCCTCAGCTGCGGCACCGGCTGCACGACGACCAAAGAGGCCTTCTATGAAGGCGACGAAGTCGAACTGACCGCCACCGCCTCGGCGGGCTACTCGTTCAACGGCTGGACGGTCGAAGGCGGCAGTGCCGGCAACTGCACGGGCAAAACCACCCCCTGCAAGGCGCCGATCGACGCCGTCAAGACGGTCTCGGCCGAATTCAAATAGGAGCAAAAGCAAGGCAGTAGGCAGCACAGAAGCAAGCCAAGGCCCCGGGAGCAGACCTCTGCTCCCGGGGCGGAGGCCAGGGACATGGGCCAGGCAGGGACACAGGGAAAGGATCTCCTATGAGGGACAGCGCAAGGACACCGAAGGCCGCCGGGCCTGCCGCGATCGCCGCGGTTGCCCTTGCAGCAGCCGCGGCGCTGGCCCTCCCCGCGCTGCTCGCTCCCCCTGTGGCCCAGGCGGCCGCCCCGGTCAAGATCGCCGGCTGGGGCCAGGGCGCCGGCAAGGTCAACAATCCCGTGGGTGTTGCCGTCAACCAGTCGAATGGCGACTTCTATGTCGCCGACCTCAACAACTTCCGCGTCAACCGCTTCGGCCCTGACGGAGATTTCCAACTGGCTTGGGGCTACGGCGTGGCCGACGGCAAGACCGAAGAACTCCAGGTCTGCGGCCCCGAGGCACCCACGCCGACCAAGCGCTGCTCCGCCGGCCTGCATGGAGCCGCAGGCGAAATCAGCCCGCAATCGGTAGCCGTTGAGCACTCAACTGGCGATGTCTACGTAGCCGAACTTTCCGGTAGGCGCGTCTCCAAGTTCACCCCCGACGGCCTGTTCCTCTTTACGATCGGCAAAGACGTCAACAAGACCAAAGTCGCCGAAGGGGCGCCCCAGGCCGAACGGGACATCTGCATCGCGGCCAGCGGAGACGCCTGTGGTGAAGGCAAAAGCGGCACCGGCCCGGGGGAGTTCGAATCCCCCCGCTCGCTCGCCTTCGACGGCGCGGGCGGGCTCTGGGTGAACGACAATGGGAAGCGGGCGCAGCGCTTCGACTCTAGCGGCGCTTTCATCGAAGAAGTTGCGCTTCCTAGTGGTACCCAGAGTTCTGCCCTGGTGATCGACGCTGGAAGCGGCGACTTCTACGTGCTCGGGCCGCAGGGCCACAACGAGAGCCAGTACGTCGGTAACGTTCCAGGGGCCACCTTCGCCCTCTCCTTCGAAGGCGAAACGACCCACTCGATCACCTTTGGCCCCCATAGCGGTGGGAGTGTCGGGTATGAAGCCGAACAGATCGAAGCCGTCGAAGCGATCCAGAAAGCCCTGGAAGCGCTGCCGGCGATCGGCAAGGGCAACGTCAGCGTCGAAGGATACGGGCCATTCGATTACCTCGTCACCTTCATCCACGACCTCGGCGGCCGCGACGTCCCGCAGCTCACCGCCTCGGGCGGCAGCCCGCCGGTCACCGTCACGACCGCGACCCAGGGCAACCCCGGCTCGGTGCGAAAGCTCGACCCCGCCGGCGCCCTGCTGGAAACCCTCGATGACGAAGAGGGCGACATCCCCCGGGCGCTCGCCACCGACGCCGCCGGCAACCTCTACGTCGGCGACGGCGGCGTCCCCTACCACTTCCTCCGCTACGACCACGAAGGCAACCTGACGAGCGTCTTCGGCGCCGGGCAGGTGCTGGGCGAACCCGCGGGCAACGCGATCGCCATCGACGAAGCCCGCGGATACCTATACGCCGCCAGCTCGGGAAGCGCCCAAGCCCGCGAAGGGGCCGCCGCCCAGGCCCAGGTAGCCGTGCAGCGCTTCGGCCTCCCCGAACCCGGCCCCCTGCCCGAAGACGAGCGCGCCGAGGACGTCCTTCCGACCAGCGCCACCCTGGCGGCCGAGCTCAACCCCGAGGGCCACCAGACGACCTACTTCTTCGAATACGGGACGAGCGATGCCTACGGCGAGAGCACCCCCGTCCAGACGCTCGGGGCAGAAGGCTTCGACCCCGAAGCGGTGGAAGCCCAGCTCGAAGGGCTGCTCCCCGAAACGACCTACCACTTCCGGCTCGTAGCCAACAGCCACTGCAACGAAGCCGAACCGGCCGAAGAATGCATCGTCGGGGGCGAAGACACGACCTTCGCCACCCGCAGCGCCGTCGGCATCGAAGCCCAGTGGGCGAGCGATCTCTCCGCCCACGACGCGACCCTCAACGCCCGCCTCGACCCCTTGGGGGTGAAAGGCGAATGGTGGCTGGAATACGACACCTCCCCCTACGCGGAAGGGCAGCCCGGCCACGGCACCAGCGTCCCGGTCCCCCACGGCGCCCTGCCGGCGAGCTTCGGCGAAGTCCCCGCCACTGTCGCCCTCGGGGGCCTCGAACCCGCCACGACCTACCACTACCGCTTCGTCGCCAAAGACGAACGCGAAGTCAAGGAAGGAGGGGGGACGGTCAAGCGGGCCTTCACCACCTACGGCCCCGATCAGAGCTTCACCACCCAGCTCGCCTCTCTCGGCTTCGTCCTGCCCGACGGCCGCGCCTGGGAGATGGCCTCCCCGCCCGACAAGCACGGCGGGCGCATCGCCCCCTTCGACGGCGCCCAGGGCGGTCAGGTCCAGGCCGCCGCAAACGGGGAAGCGCTCGCCTACCTCTCCTACGGCTCACTCGAAGCAGACCCCGCAGGCAACCGGATCATCGAACAGTCCTCCGAGCTCGCCAAGCGCGCCGCCGGAGGCGCCTGGAGCACCACCGACATCACCCCGCCGCACGCGAGCGTGACCAATTTCGGAGCCGGCTCGGGCCTCGAGTACAAACTCTTCAGCACCAATCTGGAGCGCTCGCTGCTGGAACCGCGCGAGTGCACGGCGCTCTCCCCCGCGACCACCGAACGCACCCCGTATGTGCGCGACAACACAGAGCCGCCCGGCTACACGCCGCTGGTCACCGCGGCAGACGTCGAAGCGGGGACCCACTTCGGCGGGGACTGCTCCAAGCTCCTCAGCCCGGTGAACGTGCGGGGCGCGAGCCCCGACCTGAGCCACGTCGTGCTCGTCTCCTCGGTGCCGCTGGCCGCCGGGGCGGCGCCCGAAAGCCTCTACGAGTGGTCGGCGGGGAGCCTGCGGCCGATCAGCGTCCTGCCCAAAGGCGGCGGCGCGGTGAACGCCGAACTCGGCTCGGGCGAAAGCTCGGTGCACGGAGCGGTCTCCGCCGACGGCTCGCGGATCTTCTGGAGCGCGGGCGGCCTCTACGTGCGCGACACCGCGCACGATGAAACCTTCCGCCTCGACGAAGAACAGGAAGGCGCCTTCGGCACCGGAGCGATCGCCCCGAGCTTTCAGGCCGCTTCCGCCGACGGCTCGCTCGCCTTCTTCACCGACACCCAGAACCTGACCGAGGACGCCAACGAAGAAGGCGCCGACCTCTATCGCTGGATCACGCCGGATACCCATGGCTGCGAAGAGGAAGCCGGCTGCCTGGAAGACCTGAGCGCGGGGGTGGCCAACACCGGCGAATCCGCCGAAGTGGAAGGCCTTTTGCCGGGCTTTGCCGCCGACGGCTCGGCGGCATACCTCATCGCCCGCGGGGTGCTCGCGACCAACGTCGTCAACCACGGCGCCGGCCCCGAAGAAGCCCGGCCGGGGCAGCCCAACCTCTACCTGTGGAGAGAAGGGGAGGGAACGCGCTTCGTCGCGAGGCTCTCAGGGCAAGACGGCAACGACTGGGAAATCCCCCGCCTCCACACCGCCGCCGCCTCCCCCTCGGGCCGCTACCTCGCCTTCATGTCGGCGCGCCCGTTGAGCGGCTATGACAACCGGGCGCTGGGCTCGGGGGAGCCCGCCCAGGAGGTCTTCCGCTACGACTCGGTCACCGAAGAGCTGACCTGCGCGTCCTGCGAGCCCTCCGGTGCCCGCCCGAGGGCCTGGCTCCAGGGCGCCGAGCGGCGCCCCGAAGAAGAAGCGCTCGACCCCGAGCAGGTCTGGGGCACCGTGGGGCAAGGCTGGCACAGCACGGTCGCGGCCCTCGTCCCCGAGGGAAGCTGGGTCGGCAGCGATCACGCCCCCTCCCTCTATACCCCCCGCTACGTCCAAGACGACGGCCGCGTCTTCTTCGACGCCGCCGGCCCGCTGGTCGCAGCGGACTCCAACGGCTCCGGCGACGTCTATGAGTACGAGCCCACCGGCGCCGGCAGCTGCACCGCCTCCGCGGGCGGCTCCGGCACCGCCACGGTCCCCGGCGGCTGCGTCTCCCTGCTCTCCTCGGGCACCGCCGAAGGCACCTCGGCCTTCCTCGACGCCTCCGCAGGCGCCCGCGACGTCTTCTTCTACTCCCCGGCCCGGCTCTCGGTGACAGACGTTAACGGAGAGCTCGACGTCTACGACGCCCGCGAAGGCGGCGAACCGGCGAAGCTCGAACCGCTCGCCGAATGCCAGGGCGAAGCCTGCCAGCCGCCTGCCGTCCCGCCGGTGACCCAGACCCCCGCCTCGGCCGCCTTCCGCGGCCCCGGCAACCTCAGCGAAGCCCCCTCGGGGCGCCGCCCCTGCCCGCAGGGCAAGCGCAGGGTCGGCAAGGGCGGCAATGCCCGCTGCGCCAAGCAGCACAAGAAGGGCAAAAAACACACCAAAAAGCGAGATGACCCCTACCGCGGAGGTTCCAGGTGACCCCCCGCCTCCCCAACCGAACCGACTCTTCCGCCATGAGCAAGGAGATCAACACCATGACCCCGTTTATCCGCCGCCTCAAGGTCCTCGATAAATCCGTTGGGGCGGGGAGGGGCATCCCCGAGCTGGGCGCGCCCTCGCGGGAGCGGAGGAGATTCGACCGGCTATTGCGACTGAGGACGTGGCAGCGCGCAGTCTGCGCCGCCGCCGGCGTGGTGGCTGTCCTCGCCGCGGGGGCGTCACTCGCCGCAACTCCTGCGCAAGCAGCACCACAGCCCTGGTGGCAGCTGCTGACCGGCTCCCGCCCGACCAACCTGCAGCCCGCCCCCGACCAGAGCGAGACCCAGGAAGTCGTCACCGAAAAGCTGGTCGTCAGCCCCTCCGAACAGATCTTCGCCGCCACGGTCGAAGTGGGCGGGGAGCCGATCGGCTGCCTGGGGGCCGGCTCGCTCCTGGGCGGGGCCCTCTCGGCCGAAGTGCTCTGCGAAGAAGAAGCCGGCTTCCCGGTGACCGAAACCGCCGCCGGCTTCGGGGAACTGCTCGAAGCGGGCCCCTACGGCGCAGGCGTCGAGGTCACGGGCGGCCCGGCCGGCGGCGAACCCTTCCTCGTCACCACCACCGGGCGCTGGGTCTCGGCTCCGATCGTGCTGCGCCCGCTCGACAACCCCTTCCTGGAAGGCGGAAAGCTCGGCCGCGCCTCCTCGAAGGTGACCAGCGAAGGCTCGGGCATCCTCACGATCACCCTGACCGACCTCGGCGACGCCCCCGTCAACGCCTCCGAAGTCCCGCTCGCGATCCACGACACTCTGCCCTCCGGCGTCCAGGCCTACGAAGCGCGGGCGATCGCCGGCGGCACCGGCGAAGTCGGCCCGGTCAACTGCGCGCTGCCCGACACCTCCGAGCTCGCCTGCAGCTTCCACAAAGGCGCAAAAGCCGAAGAAGACGGCAAGCTCCCCCCCTACGAAGCGATCGAAGTCGAAGTGCTCGTCGCGCTCGAAGACGCCGCCGGAGCCCAGGCCGGGGAAGTATCCGTCTCCGGCGCCGACGCCCCCGCTGTGAGCAGGCCCCAGCCCCTCCACCTCAGCGCCGAACCGGTCCCCTTCGGGCTCGAATACTTCTCGATGAACTCCGAAGAAGAGGGGGGCGAAGAAGCCGCCGCCGCCGGCTCCCACCCCTTCCAGCTGACCACCACGCTGGTCGCCGACACCGGCGCCCAGAGCGGCCCCGACCGCCGCGACAGCACCGTCGCCCAGCCCGCCCTGCCGCGAAACCTGCGCTTCACCCTGCCCGCCGGCCTCATCGGCAACGCCACCGCGGTCCCCAGCTGCGACATGGCCACCTTCCTCAACAACCAAAACCTGGTCAACCGCTGCCCCGCCGAATCGGCGATCGGCGCCTCCTCGGTGACCGTCATCGAAAGCTCCGCCCTCGGCCTGACCCGGATCGCGGTTCCGGTCTTCAACCTGCCCCCCGGGCGCGGCGAGCCCGCCCGCTTCGGCTTCCTCGTCGCCGGCGACCCGGTCGTCGTCGACACCTCGGTCAACCCCGGGAACTCCTACCGGATCGCCGCCGAAGTGCGCAACATCACCCAGGTCGTCCAGTTCCTCTCCTCCACGACGACCCTGTGGGGGGACCCGGGCGCCAAGGCCCACGACTTCTCGCGCGGCTGGAAGTGCGTCTACCACCGCACCGGCGTGGAAGAACTCCCCGGCGCCTGCCCCGATGAACCGACCCCCTCCGAGCGCCACGACACCCCCTTCCTGCGCCTGCCGGTCTCCTGCGCGGCCCCCCAGCCCTTCGACGCCGCCTTCGAACCCTGGAACGTGCCGATCGGCTCGCTGATCGTCCCCGCCTCCTCCGAGAGCCCGCCGCCAGGCGCCTGCAACCACCTCCCCTTCGACCCCTCGCTCTCTGACGCCCTCACCTCCAAGCTCGCCTCCAACCCCTCGGGCCTCGACATCCGCATCGACATGCC
This sequence comes from uncultured Solirubrobacterales bacterium, assembly GCA_963702955.1. Taxonomy (GTDB): domain Bacteria; phylum Actinomycetota; class Thermoleophilia; order Solirubrobacterales; family 70-9; genus VRUE01. The sequence continues at coordinate 2,169,964 of OY969774.1, forward strand.
GAACTCGGGCCTGGAGAACCCGGCCGAAGGGGCGATCTCCGAAACCCAGTTCAAGCGCGCCGAAGTGACCTTCCCCAAGGGGCTGACGATCAACCCCTCCCAAGCCGAAGGGCTCGCGGTCTGCTCAGAAGCCGACTACGCGCGTGAGCGCTATGACTCAAAGCCGGGCGAAGGCTGCCCGGAAGCCTCCAAGATCGGCTCGATCCAGATCTCCACCCCGCTGCTGGACGAAGAAGCGCAGGGGTCTCTCTACGTCGCCGCCCCCTACCAGAACCCCGGCGGGAGCCTGATCGCCCTCTACGTGGTCGCCAAGGTCCCCGATCGCGGCATCCTCGTCAAGCAGCCGATCGAGGTCCATCCCGACCCGGTGACCGGACAGCTCGTCGGGGTATCGGACGACGTCCCCCAGCTGCCCTTCAGCTCCTTCAAGCTGCACTTCCGCGAAGGCGGCCGCAGCCCCCTGATCACCCCGCCGGGCTGCGGCACCTTCACCACCACGGCGAAGTTCACCCCCTGGTCGGCCCAGAACCCCGACGACCCCGACCCCTCCGAAGTGGTCGAACGCCAGGCCTCCTTCACGGTCAACCGCGGAGTCAACGGCGGCGCCTGCCCGCAAGGCCCGGCCCCCTTCCACCCCGGCTTCGAAGCGGGAACCCTGGGCAACCAGGCCGGCAGCTACTCCCCCTTCGTCTTGCACCTGACCCGCGAAGACGGCGAACAGGACATGGGCAAGTTCTCCTTCGTCCTGCCCCCCGGCGTCGTCGGCAAGCTCGCCGGCATCCCCTACTGCCCCGAGGCCGGCATCGCCAGGGCCCAGTCGAGGCAGGGACCCCACGGCGGGCAGGAAGAGCGCAGCGACCCGAGCTGCTCCGCCGCATCGCAGATCGGAAGGACCGTCGCCGGAGCCGGCGTCGGCAACCAGCTCACCTACGTCTCCGGCAAGCTCTACCTGGCAGGGCCCTGGCACGGGGACCCGCTCTCGGTCGTCGCGATCACCCCCGCGGTCGCCGGCCCCTTCGACGTCGGCACGGTGGTCGTCAGGGAGGCCCTGCGCCTCAACCCCCTCACCGCCCGCGCCGAAGTAGACGGCGCCGCCTCGGACCCGATCCCCCACATCCTCAAGGGCATCCCCTTGAACCTGAGGGACCTGCGCGTCTCCGCCGACCGTCCCGAATTCACCCTCAACGCGACCTCCTGCGAACCCTTCCAGGCCGAATCGACGATCTGGGGCGACGGCACCGCCCTGCAGCCCCTCGCGCAGACCCCGATCACCCTCTCCTCGCGCTACCAGGCGGCGGGCTGCGCCTCCCTCGGCTTCAAGCCGAAGCTCGCCCTGAAGCTGAAGGGCGGCACGAAGCGAGGCAAGTTCCCCGCCCTCAACGCCACCTACACCCCCCGTCCCGGCGACGCCAACCTCTCCCGCCTGGCGCTGCTGTTCCCCCACTCGGAGTTCATCGAACAGGGCCACTTCGGCACGATCTGCACCAGGGTGCAGTTCGCCGCCGGGGCCGGCAACGGCGAACAGTGCCCGCCCGCCTCCGTCTACGGCCAGGTGACCGCCTACAGTCCCCTGCTCGCAGAACCGCTGAGCGGCCCGGTCTACCTCAGGTCCTCAAGCCACAACCTCCCCGACGCCGTCTTCGCCCTGCACGGGCTGGTGAACATCGACGTGGTCGTGCGGATCGACTCCAAGGGCGGCGGCCTCAGGGCCACCGTCGAAGGCGCCCCCGACGCCCCGGTCTCCAAAGCGATCGTCGAGATGCAGGGGGGCCGCAAGGGCCTGTTTATCAACTCGACGAACCTCTGCAAGGGCACGCACAAGGCCCAGGCGGACCTCGTCGCCCAGAACGGCAAGACCTATGAGTCAAAGCCGGCGCTCGTGGCGAAGTGCCCGAAGGCGAAGAAGGGCAAGAAGAAGCACAAGGCCCACCACAAGCGCGGAGGCCGCGGATGACTCTCCTCGTCTCAGCCACAGCCGCTCGCCGCGGCCAGCGCCCGGCAGACCTCGTCCATCTTCGCCGTTCCCAGCTCGGTCATTCGCCGGGTCAGGAACACCTTCTCCGCCGAGAGAGTGTTCTCGGCGACCAGGAAGGAGGTCGTCGGCATCCCGTCCTCGGGCCCGATCTCGACCTCAGTCAGCCAGTGGCGTGGGATACCTGTCGCGGGCATTACGACGACATCGCGCAATCGGCCAATGACGTCGTCGCGAGTGAGGATGAGGACGGGTCGCCCCTTTTCCTCCGGCGGTTCGTGCCACCAGATCTCACCGCGTCTCACTTTGGCCGGAACTCCTCCCAGTCGAATCCGGCCTTTTCCTCCTCTTCAGTCATGTGCCGCAGTACTCCGAGCGAGGCGCTGGCACTGAATCGATCCAGGTCGCCCCAGTCGTCGATATTGCGCTCGCCTTCGACTGCGGCTCGCAGCCGCTTGTACTCAGCCTCGAGTTCGGCTTCGGAGAGTCTGTCAAGCAGCGCGTGCGCTTTCTCTCGGGTCGTCACGGCCTCCAGTCTACCGGCCGGAAGCGATCGCTCGGATTCGATTCTTTTGCGGGGGGTGGGGTTCGGCCAGGTGAGACAGGACCGCCCCTCGCGAGCGAAAACCAAGCCCGGGCAGGACGCAGGGAGGGCTCATAGCAGGGCTATGGGCCCGACTGAGGACGCACCCAGGCGCCGGTTTGCAGCCGCAAGGGCGGTGCCTGGATCGACTGGTCGGATTCCGCCCCCCGCCGACCTCTGCAAGGACACGCACAAGGCCCAGGCGGACCTGACCGCCCAGAACGGCAAGACCTATGAGTCAAAGCCGGCGCTCGTGGCGCAGTGCCCGAAGCGCCACCGCAAGCACAAGCGCCACGGCAAGGGGAGCCGTCGATGACCCCGCGGACCGAAGCCTTCACCCAACCCGAGCGAAAGGAAGCACCGATGCGACGCCTTTGCCTGCTGACCGCTCTCGCGGCGGCCCTCCTCCTCGTTCCCGCCGCCTCCGCATCTGCCGACGCCCCGGCGGAAATCGTCTTCGCGGGCGAAGGCTCGGGTTGGGTGAAAGGCGTAGCCGGGAGCGAAGGCGGCGAACCGCACCTCGAATGCCACTGGAACGGCACCGGAATCGACATCGGCATGGACACCGAAAAAGCCACCAACCCCAAGCCGGGCGTGTGCAAGACGACGGCCAAAAAAGTCGAAGGCCTGCTCATCAATGGCTTCGGAGTGAGCAGCGAATCCGATCCCGGCTCCAAGCTCCATGGGTGGGAAGTCCTGGAAGGAAGCGTCGCCTTCGGCTGCAAATCGCCTGCTACTTCCCAGGGGGAAATTTGCAGTACGTTCAGCCTCGGCAAAGCCCCGATCAAAATCAAAGCCAGCTTCGAATCCTCCGGCCCCCCGCCGGTCCCCCTGACGATCAACCAACCCGGCAGCGGCTCCGGCCAGGTCAACTGCCAGGTGATCGGCGGAGCGCTCGATGAACCCTGCGAAGCGAGCTACCCCGAAGGCACCGAACTGGAACTGATCGCCGCAGCAGGCGAAGGCTCTGAATTCGAAGGCTTCGAAAACGCCACCGGCTCCGCGGAACCATGCGAAGCCGAAGGCTCCCCCTGCGGCCCCTTCACGCTCGAAGAAGCCTCCGAAGTGGATGCGATCTTCACCCTCGAAACCCGCGAACTGGAAATCGAAGAAGAAGGCCCCGGCACGGTCGAAGTCCTCTGCAAGGAAGGAGCGAGCTTCACGGCCTGCGCAAAGCCGCTGAGCGAACTCGACTACGGGACCGAAGTCAAGCTGACGGCCATCCCCGACACCGGCGCTGAAATAGAAAGCGTCTCGGGCACCGGCTCGGCCACCTCCTGCACGGCTTCGCCCTGCACCTTCACGCTCAGCGAAGACTCCGAAGTCTCGGCCGTCTTCGTCCTCGAAACCTTCGCCTTGACGATCGAAACCTCAGGCGAAGGCTCGGTCGAAGCGCAATGCGACGAAGGCTCGGGCTTCGGCCCCTGCGCCCCGCTCTCAGAACTCCCCTACGGCACCGAGGTAAAGCTCGAAGCCGAAGCGGAAACCGGCTGGGAGTTCGCCGCCTGGACGGGCGATTGCGACTCGGTCACCGGCAACGAATGCGAACTGGAAGTAGACGCCGACAAGACGGTCGAAGCGAGCTTCGTCCTGGCCGGCCAGAAGTCGCTGGCGATCGACACCTCCACGGGCACCGGCACCGGCTCGGTCAACTGCGAAGTAAACGGCGGCGAACGAACCGACTCCCCCTGCCACCCCGCCTACACCGAAGGCACGCAGCTGAAGCTGATCCCCGCCCCCGGCGCCCACACCGAATTCGCCGGCTATGACACCGGAACCGGCTCGATCTCCTGCACGGGTAAAGCGAGCTGTCAGTTCACGATCAACGCCAACAGCTCGGTCAACGCCCCGTTCACGAAGATCACCCACACGATCGCGATCACCCCCGCCGGCAACGGATCGGGCACGGTCGAATGCAAGTTCGGAGCGGGAAGCTTCGGCTCCTGCGCCGGCCCCCACAACGAGGGCGAAGCGGTCGAAGTCAAGGCGACCGCCGCGCTGCACTCGAGCTTCACCGGCTTCAGCGCCGGATCGGGCTCCGCATCGGGATGCACCGGCACCGCCAACTGCGTCTTCCCGTTGGAAGCCGACAGCGCCCTGACCGCGACCTTCACCAAGATCACCCACACGCTGACGATCACCCCCGCCGGCAACGGAACCGGCACGGTCGAATGCAAGTTCGGAGCGGGAAGCTTCGGCTCCTGCGCGGGCCCCCACAACGAGGGCGAAGCGGTCGAAGTCAAGGGCACCGCCGCGCTGCACTCCAGCTTCGGAGGCTGGAGCGCCGGCTCGGGCTCCGCTTCGGGATGCACCGGCACCGCCAACTGCGCCTTCAACCTCGAAGCGAACAGCGCCCTGACCGCGACCTTCACCAAGATCACCCACACGCTGACGATCACCCCCGCCGGCAACGGATCGGGCACGGTCGAATGCAAGTTCGGAGCGGGAAGCTTCGGCTCCTGCGCGGGCCCCCACAACGAGGGCGAAGCGGTCGAAGTCAAGGGAACCGCCGCGCTGCACTCCAGCTTTGCCGGCTGGAGCGCGGGAAGCGGCTCCGCTTCGGGATGCACCGGCACCGCCAACTGCTCCTTCAACCTCGAAGCGAACAGCGCCCTGACCGCGACCTTCACCAAGATCACCCACACGCTGACGATCACCCCCGCCGGCAACGGATCGGGCACGGTCGAATGCAAGTTCGGAGCGGGAAGCTTCGGCTCCTGCGCGGGCCCCCACAACGAGGGCGAAGCGGTCGAAGTCAAGGGAACCGCCGCGCTGCACTCCAGCTTTGCCGGCTGGAGCGCGGGAAGCGGCTCCGCTTCGGGATGCACCGGCACCGCCAACTGCTCCTTCAACCTCGAAGCGAACAGCGCCCTGACCGCGACCTTCACCAAGATCACCCACACCCTGACGGCGACCGTCACCGGCCCCGGCTCCGTCTCGGCCGGCGCCTCTCCGGCCCCGGTCTCGGGCGCGATCTCAGCCTGCAAAGAAGCCGCCGGCAGCTGCACCGCCACCTACAACGAGGCCGACACGGTCACCCTCACCGCCACCCCCGGCGCCCACCAGCAGATCGCCTGGGGGGGCTGTGACTCCCACACCGCGACCACCTGCACGGTCGCGGTGGGCGCCAACACGACGATCACCGAGACCGAAACGACGATCCTCCACACGCTCACCGTCAACAAGGCGGGCTCGGGCTCTGGCACGGTGACCTGCAACGGAACCACCTGCGCCTCCACCTACCCCGAGGGCACCGAAGTCACCCTCGCCGCCACTGCGGCCTCGGGCTCGAGCTTCGCCGGTTGGAGCGGCGGCGGCTGCTCGGGCACCGGCAGCTGCAAAGTCACCCTCAACGCCGACACCACCGTCACCGCGACCTTCGACAAGGAAGCCTCCGGCGGCGGCGGAGGAGGCACGGGCGGAGGGGGCGGCACGCCCCCGCCCCCGCCACCCCCCGCGCAGTGCGTGGTCCCCAAGCTGAAGGGCAAGACCCTGGGTCAGGCGAAGTCGGCCCTCAGGGCCGCCCAGTGCGCCCTCGGCAAGGTGACCAAGCCGAAGAAGGCGAAGGGAGCGCTCGTGGTCAAGTCCTCCTCCCCGGGGCCGGGCAAGGCCCTGGCGGCGGGTTCCAAGGTGAACCTGAAGCTCGGCCCGAAGCCGAAGAAGAAGAAGAAGAAGGGGTAGGTGAGGCGCTTCTCCGGGCCCCGCGCCGGCGCGCCGGCGATCGCCGCTTTGGCGCTCGTCGCGCTCGCCGCGGGGCCGACCCTCTCGGGCGCCGCCCCGGGGCATCACCGCACCCGGGCGGTGCTCGCCCGCGCCCAGGCTTCCCCCAAGCGCTCCGCCCACGTCGTGCTGTTGGCCGGGGCGCTCAGCTCCCCCTACAGCCCCTGCCGGGCGAATCGCGTCGTGCGCTTCTACCACCGCGTCGGCAGCCACAGCTTCCTCTTGAGGCTGAGCCTCGACCCAGACCTGCAGGGCTTCTCCAGGCGCACCCACCGCACCTCCCCCCAGGGCCGGATCGCGATCGCCGCCAAGGTGGCTGACCCGCGCGCCGGCGCCTACTTCATGACCGCCCCTCCGGAGAGCCTCGCGGGCGGCACGAGCTGCCTAGGGGCCCACAGCGCCCTGCGCCGGGCGCGCTGAGGCGGTGCTCGCGCTCGCCTCAGGGCCGAGCGCAGGGCGGCGCCCGCCAGGCCCCGCCCCGGCGGCGCGCGGCGAGCTGGCCGGGCGCCTGCGCTCGCGCCGCGGCGAGATCGAAGAGGCGATGCGCGCCCGCGTCGGCGCGATCTCAGACCCCGCCGAGGTCGCCGACCCGGCCTACGCGCAGGGGCTGCGAAGCGCGGTCTCTGCCGCGCTCGAGCACGGCATAGAGGGGCTCAGCTCAAGCGAGTCCCACCCCCCGCCGGTGCCGGTCGCGCTGCTCGCCCAGGCGCGCCTGGCGGCCCGCAACCGGATCGGCATCGAGGTCGTCATGCGCCGCTACCTCGCCGGCTACACCCTGCTGGGCGACTTCCTCGTCGAGGAGGCCGAGGCCTCCGGCCTGGGGGGGAGCGCCCTGAAGCGCCTGCTGCGCTCCCAGGCCGCCCTCCTGGACCGCCTGCTGGCGGCGGTGAGCGCCGAGCACGCCCGCGAGGGCAGACCGTCCCCGGCCTCCGCCGAGCGCCGCCGCCTGGCGCTCGTGCAGCGCCTCTTGGCCGGCGAGTTCGTCGACCCGGCCGAGCTGCGCTATCCCCTCGAGGCTCACCACCTGGGCCTTCTGTGCGCCGGGCGCGGTGCCGAGGAGCTCCTCCGCGGGCTCGCCGCCCAAGCCGGCCTCTCGCTGCTCGCGGTGCGCCCCGACCCCGAGACGCTTTGGGCCTGGCTCGGTGGGACGCGCTTGGCCGACGTCGTCGAGCTTGCCGTGCGCAGAGCGCCCGCAGGGATCGCGATCGCGATCGGCGAGCCGGGCGAGGGCCTCGCCGGCTGGCGCCTGACCCACCGCCAGGCGGCGGCGGCGCTGACGGTCGCCAGGTGTGGCTCCGCGCAGGCGGTGCGCTACGCCGACGTCGCCCTGCTCGCCTGCGCCCTGCAGGATGAGTTGTTGACCGCCTCGCTGCGCCGGCTCTATCTCGAGCCGCTCGAGGACGAGCGCGACGGGGGGGCGATCGCCAGGGAGACCCTGCGCTCTTTCCTCGGCTCGAACTGCAACGTCACAGCAACCGCCGCGAAGCTCGGCGTCGCTCGCAAGACCGTCAGCGCCCGCCTGCGCGCGGTCGAGCGGCTCTATGGCTGCTCTTTGGTCGGCTGTGCGGCCGACTTGGAGGTCGCGCTTCGCTTGCATGAGCTCAGCGCCGACCCCGAGGTGTCGGATCGGGCAATCTTGCCCGCCATGCTCCCCAAATCGGCACGCTCGGTATTCCCGCTGCGCTGAGAGCATCGGGCCGGTTCATTAGTCACCTGGCAGCGGCCGGTTGGGAGCCGCGGGAGAGGGGAGAGCAGATGCAGGGCAGGAGGTTGCATGGAGTCAGCGCGGCGGGAAGGGCGGCCCTTTCGGCCCTCACGGTGTTTGTCTGCCTGTCCTTGGGGCTGCCCGCGCTTTCCGCGGCCGCTCAGCCGACTCAGCACTCCGGCAAGGCGGCCAAGCACAAGCGCCATCGCCACCACCGCCGTCACCGACACCACCGTCGCCATCACCGAAGCCAAGCCGCCGCCGCGGGCATGGCATCCACAGCGCCGGCCCTCGCCCAGGGCGGCGAGGAAATCGCCCCCTACTCCAAGCACCCCTCCGAACTGAGGCCTTACTACGTCTGCCCGCCGCCGACCAAGGAACGGGCGAGCTGCGAGGCGGTCGGCGCGGCCAACCCGCGCAAGCTGGCCGCGCACAACCTGCCGGCCCCGGGCTACGAAGGCAGCGGCGAACGCGGCGGCTTCTCCCCCGGGGACCTCCGCGAAGCCTACGACCTGCCGAGCGAAGGCGGCGAAGGGATCACGGTCGCGATCACGATCGCCTTCGACGACCCCAAGGCCGAGGAAGACCTCGCCGTCTACCGCAGCCACTACGGCCTTCCTCCCTGCACGAGCGAAGGCGGCTGCTTTAAGAAGGTGAACCAGGAAGGCGAAGAAGCCAACTACCCCGAACCCAACGCCGGCTGGGCCGTGGAGACCTCGCTCGACCTCGAGATGGTCTCGGCGACCTGCCCGCAGTGCCACATCCTTTTGGTCGAGGCCGACAGCAACTATCTAGAAGACCTCGGCGCTGCGGTCCAAGAGGCGGCCAGTCTGGAGGCCGATGTGATCAGCGACAGCTGGGGCGCCGCGGGGGAGTTCCCCGAAGAGACCGAACTCGACCACTACTTCGATCACCCTGGAACCCCGGTGCTCTTTGCCTCTGGCGACTCGGGCTACGGGGTCGAGTATCCTGCCGCCTCCCCCGACGTCATCGCGGTCGGCGGCACCAGCCTGAAGAAGGACGATGAAGGCTCGCGCGGCTGGAATGAGGCCGCCTGGGAAGGCGCGGGCAGCGGCTGCAGCGCCTACGAGGAAAAGCCGACCTGGGAGCACGACGAAGACTGCGCCAAGCGCACCGTCGCCAACGTCTCCGCCGTCGCCGACCCCTCGACGCCCGTCTCGCTCTACGACACCTTCGGAACCGAAGGCACCGAACTCGAACCCGAAGGCAAATGGTGGCTGGTCGGCGGCACCAGCGTCGCCGCGCCGCTGACGGCCGGAGTAGAGGCCCTCTCCTCAAGCGACTTCCGCTCGGCCGGGCCAAGCGCTTTCCCTCGCGCCGGCCAGGGCGGCGGCCTCTTCGACGTCACCGAAGGCGAAAACAGCGGCTGCGAAAGCTACCTGTGCAAGGCCGGCCCGGGTTATGACGGGCCGACCGGTTGGGGCGTCCCAACCGGGCCGCTCTCGCTGCCGGTCGCGGTCACCGAAGGGGCGACGATCGACTCCGAAGGCAAAGCGACCCTGCATGGGTCGGTCAACCCGAAGGGCAAAGCGACCGAATACCACTTTGAATACGGTACGAGCGAATCCTACGGCACGAGCGTCCCGGTTCTCGGCGAATCGGTCGGCTCAGGCGACGAATCCGTCGAAGTCGCTCAGGTGATCGCGGGGCTCGAAGGCGCGACCGTCTACCACTATCGCCTCGTCGCGTCCAAAGGGGAAGAAACCTTCTACGGCCTCGACCGCACCTTCGTCACCACGCCGCCCTCGGTGAGCCCCCAACCTGCGAGCGAAGTTGGCGCCAACGACGCCAAGCTCAATGCCACGGTCAACCCCGAAGGCGCCGCGACGGCTTACAGGTTCGAATACGGCCCCACTACCTCCTACGGGCGCAAGACCTCGATCTCAAATCTCGAAGTGGGCACCGAAGCGATCGCAGTGCCGCCGAAGCTGGTCGACGGTCTCGACGGCGAAACGACCTACCACTTCCGTCTCGTCGCCACCAACAGCGCCGGCACCACCTACGGCGAAGATGCCCCCTTCACCACCCAGCCCGCCGAATGGGTCACACAGGCGACGCCCAAGCCCCACCCTGAAGCCGACGAAGAAGAAGGCGTCACCTACGTCGGACGGGCGCTGGAAAGTGTCTCCTGCGCCTCGGAGAATGACTGTATGGCGGTTGGCGGCACGCGAGTTTACTACGACGACTCCACGATGGTGCGCTATAACGAAGCGCTGCACTGGGACGGCAAGACCTGGACTCCAGAAGAGTTGCCGATGCCCGAAAGTGTTAGCGCGGAAGGTGCTTGGATGAAGGGCGTATCGTGCCCTTCGCCTGATTCATGTTTTGGGCTCGGCTCTGAACTTGTGGCGCGAGGGGGGCACAGGGAAGCCTTCATCGATCACTGGGACGGGGAGCAGTGGTCCGCGCAAACCCTGCCTCCTCGAAACGAAAAAGAAACCGAAGAAAAAGGCAAAAGTAAAGAAGTTTCCATGCCCATCGGGATCTCCTGTGCCTCACCGACCTCGTGCATGGCCGTCGTAAGGTATGGCGGCCCCATCAACGTTGGAGCCATCGGGTACTTTGTATGGAATGGTGAGGAATGGTCGCAGATTCCCCAGCCGGGCCTGCCCAAAGGTTCAAAGTCATATGTTTCTCCGCCCTCTTGCCCGTCGATAGATACCTGCATGCTGGTCGCCGAAAACTGGTCCGCGACCTGGGACGGCGAATCGTGGCATGTCGAGGAAATAAACATCCCGCGTAAATTTTTACTCTCAGAAACCGACGAAGTGCATTTCAGTGGCCTCTCGTGCGTTTCGGCTGATTCCTGCATGGCGGCTGGCAGTGATCTCGAAGAAGTTCCTGGGCCTCCTAAACCTATTGGCCCCGGATACAACTGGCCCTCTCAGGTCATGTCCGCCTACTGGGACGGCGAGGAATGGACTATCGAGAGCATGCCCGAACCTGCCGAGTATGAATCCATGGGACTCTTTACGGAGGATGTGTCCTGCAGTACCGCCGGCGACTGCGAGATCGTCGATACGGTCAAAAAAGACGGTGCTTGGCAGATGCTGGCCGAGCATTGGGACGGCGAACAGTGGTCGATCCAATCTGGGGCCAACCCACTGTGGCCGAGGTCGCGACCACGCGCGGTGTCCTGTTTGCAAGGCCGATGCACGGCCGTCGGCAGCGTTTGGTGGCTGCCTTTCTTTGAATACGATTTTGCTGATTATGATGGCGACGGAATGTTCGCAGCGCGCCTGCGCTCTGCGCCCACGGCCACCACCGAGTCCGCTACCGTAGTGGGCGCGGAAGCAGCGACCCTCAACGCCAAGGTCAACCCCGAAGGCTACGAAACCACCTACCAGTTCGAATACGTCGATCAGGTCGGTTTCGAAGAAAGAGGCTTCAAAGACGCAGCCGTTGCGCCCGCTTCGCCGGAAGCAATTGGTGCGGGCACCTCTAATGTCGAAGTGAGCGAGGTGATCACCGGGCTGACGCCCGGTAGCGAGTACCACTTCCGAGTCAAAGCGACCAACAGCGCCGGCATCGACGACGACGAAGGCGTGCTGAGGACCGAGAGAAAATCGGCCGCCCCCGCCCTCGAACCCCCCGCCGCCACCTTCCCCGCCTCCTTCTCGGCGGCAGGCGAACAGAAAGTCTGGCTGCGGGGCGGCTCGCACCCGGTCAAATGCGCGACCGAATCGGGCGTCAAAGCCCTGAGCGGCGAAGGCAGCTTCGAAACCGCCACCACCGGCACCGCGACCTTCACCCTGCATAACTGCACGACCACCCTGGGCCTCAAATGCACCACCTCAGGGCAGGCCGAAGGCACGATCAAAACCGAAGCGCTGCCCTTCCGCCTGATCTACCTGTCGGACGGCGAACCCGGCGTCCTGCTCTTGCCCAACAAAGCCAGCGGCAAGCTGCTCACGGCCAAATGCACGGTCGTCGGCGAAGTCAAAGTCAGCGGCAGCGGCGTGCTCGGGCGCATCGCCAAACCGGCGCTCGGCGAAGCCTCGCAGACGATGACGCTGGACTTCGCCGCCCCCGAAACAGGCAAAGAAGAATTCGCCCAGCAGTACGTCAAAACCGAAGCCGGCCTCGAATACGGCCTGGAAGTCTCGGTCGGCGGCGCCAAAGCCATACCCACCGAGCTGGAAGCCGAACCGGTGGCGACGTTCGGGGGGAAAGTCGGGCTGGGGAAAGCTCCTCCCGCCCTCGAACCCCCCGCCGCCACCTTCCCCGCCTCCTTCTCGGCGGCCGGCGAACAGAAAGTCTGGCTGCGGGGCGGCTCGCACCCGGTCAAATGCGCGACCGAATCGGGCGTCAAAGCCCTGAGCGGCGAAGGCAGCTTCGAAACCGCCACCACCGGCACCGCGACCTTCACCCTGCATAACTGCACGACCACCCTGGGCCTCAAATGCACCACCTCAGGGCAGGCCGAAGGCACGATCAAAACCGAAGCGCTGCCCTTCCGCCTGACCTATCTCTCAGACGGCGAACCCGGCGTCCTGCTCTTGCCCAACAAAGCCAGCGGCAAGCTGCTCACGGCCAAATGCACGGTCGTCGGCGAAGTCAAAGTCAGCGGCAGCGGCGTGCTCGGGCGCATCGCCAAACCGGCGCTCGGCGAAGCCTCGCAGACGATGACGCTGGACTTCGCCGCCCCCGAAACAGGCAAAGAAGAATTCGCCCAGCAGTACGTCAAAACCGAAGCCGGCCTCGAATACGGCCTGGAAGTCTCGGTCGGCGGCGCCAAAGCCATACCCACCGAGCTGGAAGCCGAACCGGTGGCGACGTTCGGGGGGAAAGTCGGGCTGGGGAAAGCTCCTCCCGCCCTCGAACCCCCCGCCGCCACCTTCCCCGCCTCCTTCTCGGCGGCCGGCGAACAGAAAGTCTGGCTGCGGGGCGGCTCGCACCCGGTCAAATGCGCGACCGAATCGGGCGTCAAAGCCCTGAGCGGCGAAGGCAGCTTCGAAACCGCCACCACCGGCACCGCGACCTTCACCCTGCATAACTGCACGACCACCCTGGGCCTCAAATGCACCACCTCAGGGCAGGCCGAAGGCACGATCAAAACCGAAGCGCTGCCCTTCCGCCTGACCTATCTCTCAGACGGCGAACCGGGCGTCCTGCTCTTGCCCAACAAAGCCAGCGGCAAGCTGCTTACGGCCAAATGCACCCTCGTCGGCGAAGTCAAAGTCAGCGGCAGCGGCGTGCTCGGTCGCATCGCCAAACCGGCGCTCGGCGAAGCCTCGCAGACGATGACGCTGGACTTCGCCGCCCCCGAAACAGGCAAAGAAGAATTCGCCCAGCAGTACGTCAAAACCGCAGCCGGCCTCGAATACGGCCTGGAAGTCTCGGTCGGCGGCGCCAAAGCCATACCCACCGAGCTGGAAGCCGAACCGGTGGCGAGCTTCAGCGACAAAGCCACGCTCGGCGAAGGCTAACCAAATCGTAGCTCGGCGTTGACACGCGGCTAACAGGCGGGCGCGTGGGGGGCTGGAGGATGCAGCTGGAGGTCGAGCTTGCATCTGCGTACCAGCTTGTTTATCTTCTACGGAGACGTACCTAAGGGCATGAGACAGACACCGGCCAGGGAGCGGTTGGGACACGGAGGAATAGGTTGCGGTACCTGATCACGGGGGGAGCGGGTTTCATCGGTTCGCACCTGACCGACGCTCTCGTCGCGCGCGGGGACAGCGTCCTGATCCTCGACGATCTCAGCACCGGCAGGCTCGAGAACGTCGCCGACGCGATGGCCTCGGGTGGGGCGGAGTTCGTCGAGGGCTCGGTCTGCGACCGCGAGCTGGTCGACGAGTGCCTCGAGCAGACCGACGCCTGCTTCCACCTCGCCTCCGCGGTCGGGGTCAAGCTGATCGTCGAACGGTCGGTCAACTCGCTCAGCCGCAGCGTCCGCGGCGTCCAGATCGTCACCGAGGGCGCCCACCGGCTCGGCCGTCGCCTGCTCTTCGCCTCGACCTCCGAGATCTACGGCAAGAACGGCAGCGACGCCCTGACCGAGAGCTCCGACCGGGTCCTGGGACCGCCCTCGATCGCCCGCTGGTCCTACTCGACCGCCAAGGCCTTCGGCGAGGCGATCTCGCTCGGCTACCACCGCGAGCGCGACGCCGACACCGTCGTCGCCCGCCTCTTCAACACCGTCGGGCCGCGCCAGTCCGGCGCCTACGGGATGGTCCTGCCGAGCTTCGTCGGCCAGGCGATCGCCGGCGAGGACCTGACCGTCTACGGCGACGGCAGCCAGTCGCGCTGCTTCGCCCACGTCAACGACAGCGCCCGGGCGCTGGTCATGCTGATGGACGAGGAGGGCGCTCGCGGCGCCGCCTTCAACGTCGGCCGCTCGACGGAGATCACGATCCTCGCGCTGGCGGAAACCGTGATCGAGCGCACCGGCTCCAGCTCGGACATCCGCATGGTGCCCTACGAGGAGGCCTACGGCGAGGGCTTCGAGGAGCTCGGCCGGCGCCGCCCCGACACGACCGCGCTCGAGCAGATGACGGGCTGGGAGCCGCGGCACGCCGTCGAGGACGCGATCGACGACGTCGCCGCCTTCGAGCGGATGCGGCTCGAGCAGGTGCGGTTCGCCGCCGACCCCTCCCTCGACGGGTAGCGCCGTGACCTGGAGCCTGCGGCTCGAGCTGGCCTTCGCGGTCGCCTTCGCGGCGGCCCTGCTGCTGACCCCGGCGGCGATCGCCCTCGCCCGCCGCACCGGCTTCTACGACCATCCCGTCGGCTACAAGGGCCATCTCGATCCCACCCCGTATCTGGGCGGGACAGCCGTCGTCGCCGCGCTGCTCGTCTCGGCCGCTCTCTTCGGCCATGCCGCCGCCGCCTTCTGGCCGATCGTCGCCGGCGCCCTCGTCCTCTGGGCCCTCGGCACCGTCGACGACCGCTACGGGCTCGGCCCGCTGACTCGGCTGGCGATCGAGATCGTCGCCGGCGGCGCCCTCTACGCCGCCGGCGTCGGCTGGTCGGTCTTCGGCAGCGACGCGCTCAACCTCGCCCTCACGGTCGTCTTCGTCGCCGGCGTCGTCAACGCCTACAACCTGATGGACAACATGGACGGCGCCACCGGGACCGTCACCCTCGTCTCCGGCGCGGTGCTCGGCCTGCTGGCGGCGGCGGACGGCGACGCCGCGTTGGGGGCGATCGCGGTTGCCCTGGCCGGAGCCTGCGCCGGCTTTCTTCCCTTCAACCTCTCCTCGCCCTCGCGGATCTTCCTCGGCGACGGCGGCAGCGTGCCGATCGGCTTCGTCATCGCGGCGACGATCATGGCCTTGCCGGATGGCGGGCGCCTCGGCTGGGCGCTGATACCGCTCGCCGTGCTGCTGGTCGGCCTGCCGGCGCTCGACACGGCGCTGGTGATCGTCTCACGCCGGCGCCGCGGCGTCGGCGTCTTCACCGGCGGCCGCGACCACCTGACCCACCGCCTGCGGACCAAGCTCGGCACGCCGCGCCGGGTCGCGCTGGCCCTCGCCACCGGCCAGGCGTTCGTGGTCGGCGCCGGCGCGGTCCTCTACGAATTCAGGCCCGCGCTCGCGATGGTCTGCTCGTTCACCGTGATCGCGGCCGGGGTCGCGGTCGTGGCGCTGCTCGAGTCCCCCGAATGGGCCCCCGCGGCCACGGAGACCTCGACGTGAAGGTCACGGGGAAGCGGCTACGGGCCGGCGGCGAACTCGCGCCGCCACAGCGCCAGCATCAGCAGCGCCCAGATCTGCGCCGAGCGGTCGGCGCCACCGCCCTCGTGCAGGTCGAGCAGGGCGCGCACCCGCGCCTCCTCGAAGACGCCGCCGTCGAGGGTCGAGGGGTCGAGCAGGACGTCGTGTGCGAAGCCGCGCAGCTCGCCCCGCAGCCAGGTGCCGAGCGGCACGCCGAAGCCGCGCTTGCGCCCGTCCAGCACCTCGTCCGGCACCCGGCCGCGGTAGGCGCGGCGCAGGATCCGCTTCTTGTCGGCGAGCCGGGCCTTGCAGCGCGCGGGCAGCGAGGCGGCGAACTGCATCAGCTCGGGGTCGAGCAGCGGCGAGCGCGCCTCCAGGGAGTAGGCCATCGAGGCGATGTCCATCTTCGCCAGCAGGTCGCCGGGGAGATAGGTGTCAACGTCGGTCTCGAGCAGGACGTCGAGCCGGTCGCGGCCCGAGGCAGCGCGCCAGGGGCCGGCGATCACCGCCTCGGTCTCGGCCGCGACCGCCGCCGAAGCCTCCGGGCCGAGCATCGCGGCGCGCTCGGCGCGGTCGAAGATGCCGACCTGGGCGGCGTAGCGGCCGGGGGCGTCCTCCCCGACCGAGGTGAGGAAGCGCCGTGCGTAGCTGCGCGCCCCGCGGGCCTCGCCGATCGGCAGGCGTCGCGCCCCGGCCGCCACGGCGCGGCGCAGCGTCCGCGGCACGAGGTCCAGCCCGCGGCCGAGGCTGTTGGCGACGTAGCGGAGGTAGCCGGCGAAGCTCTCGTCGCCGCCGTCGCCGTTCAGCGCGACCGTCACCTGCCGCCGCGTCAGCTCCGCCAGGTAGAAGCTGGGGATCGCCGAGGAGTCGGCGAAGGGCTCGCCGTAGTGGCGGACCAGCTTCGGCGCGATCGCGACCGCGTCCGGCTCGACCGTGAACTCCTCGTGCTCGGTGCCGAAGCGCTCGGCGCTGAGGCGGGCCAGCGGCAGCTCGTCGTAGGCCTCCTGGGGAAAGCCGATCGAGAAGGTCTTCACCGGCCGCGGCGAGGCGGCGGCCATCTCCGAGACGACGACGGCCGAGTCGACGCCCCCGGAGAGCAGCGCCCCGAGCGGCACGTCGGCGATCATCCTCCGGCGCACGGCGGCGCCGACCTGCCGGCGCAGCTCCTCTTCCAGCTCGGGCAGCGGCGCGTCGAGCTTGCGCGCGTAGTCGAGTCGCCAGTAGCGCTCGACCCGGGCGCCGCCGTCCTCCCAGACCAGGGTGTGGGCGGGGGGGAGCTTCTTCACCGCGCGCCAGATCGAGCGCGGCGCCTGCACGTAGCCGTAGGCGAGGTAGCAGTCGAGCGCGGCGGGGTCGAGCTCGCGCGGGATGCCGGGATCGGCGAGCAGCGCCGCCAGCTCCGAGGCGAAGCTCAGCGATCCGCCCCGCTCGCAGTAGTAGAGCGGCTTCTTGCCGACCCGGTCGCGGCCGATCACGAGCCGCCGGCGCCGCTCGTCCCAGAGCGCGAAGGCGAACATCCCGCTCAGCCGGTTGACGAGGCCGGGGCCCTCCTCCTCGTAGAGGTGGGCGATCGTCTCGGTGTCGCCCTGGGTGGAGAAGGAGTGCCCGCGGCCCTCCAGCTCGCGGCGCAGCTCGCGGTAGTTGTAGATCTCGCCGTTGAGGACCACGGCGACCGAACGGTCCTCGTTGAAGACGGGCTGGTCGCCGGTCTCGAGGTCGATCACCCGCAGCCGCTGGATCCCGAGGCCGACCCCGTCGGCTGTGAAGACGCCGCGCGAGTCCGGCCCGCGGTGCGCCTGTCGCGCGCACATCTCCTCGATCAGCGCCGCGGGAACTGCCGCATCGCGGTCGACCTTGCCGGCAATCCCGCACACGCGGCGCGACGATACCGCTCGGGGGCCCGCGATGGCTAGTCCGCGCCCGGCGATGGGGGAGGGGACCGTGGCGCTGGTCACCGGCGGCGGCGGCTTCATCGGCTCGCACCTGGTCAAGCGGCTGCTGCGGGACGGGATCGAGGTCCGCGTCCTCGACAACTTCGCCACCGGCCGCCGCGCCAACCTCGAGGACGTGATCGAGGAGATCGAGCTGGTCGAGGGCGACCTGCAGAGCTACGAGCGGGTCCACAACGCGGTCCGCGGCTGCGAGGTCGCCTTCCACCTCGGCGCCCTGCCCTCGGTTCCGCGCTCGATCCAGGACCCGCTGACCAGCAACGCGACCAACGTCGTCGGCACCCTCAACGTGCTGCTCGCGGCGCGCGACGAGGGCGTGCGGCGGGTCGTCCACGCCTCCTCCTCCTCGCTCTACGGGGCCAGCGCCGAGCTGCCCAAGCGCGAGGACATGCCGGCGCTGCCGATCGCCCCCTACGCGGTCTCGAAGCTGGCCGCCGAGGGCTACTGCCGCGCCTTCCACCGGGTCTACGGCCTGGAGACGGTCGCGCTGCGCTACTTCAACGTCTTCGGCCCCGGCCAGGACCCGCAGTCGCAGTACGCGGCGGTGATCCCGAACTTCATCGTCGCCGCGCTCGAGGGACGGCAGCCGCTGGTCCACGGCGACGGCGAGCAGTCGCGCGACTTCACCTACGTCGACAACGCCGTCGACGCCAACCTGCTGGCGGCGAGCGCCCCCGGCGCGGCCGGCGAGGCGTTCAACGTCGCCTGCGGCGAGCGCACCTCGCTGAACGAGATCGTCGCCCGCATCGGAGGCCTGCTCGGCAGCGAGGTCGAGGCGGTGCACACCGACCCGCGCCCGGGCGACGTGCGCCACTCGCTCGCCGACATCTCCAAGGCTCGGGAGATCCTCGGCTACGAGCCGGCGGTCGACTTCGAGCAGGGGCTGCAGAGGACCTTCGCCTCCTACGAGGAGCTGCTGCGGCGGGACGCGCTTGACCGGGTCCCCTAGCCTGGTCGCCGTGCCCAGCTCGAGCGAGCCCGCTCTCGGCCGCACCCGGGTGCTGCGGGTGATCGGCCGCCTCAACATGGGCGGGCCGGCCCACCAGGCGGCGCTGCTCAGCGGCCGGCGCTTCGACCCCGATCGCTACGAGACCCTGCTCGTCCACGGCGCCCTCGCCCCCGGCGAGGCCTCGCTGGCCGAGCTCTCCGAAGAGGAGGGGGCGAGGATGCGCTTCCTCGGCGACCTGCGGCAGCCGGTAGGCCCGCTGCACGACTCGCTGGCGCTGCTGAAGCTGATCCGGCTGGTGCGGGAGTTCAAGCCGGACGTCGTCCACACGCACACCGCCAAGGCGGGCTTCCTCGGGCGCCAGGCGGCGATCGCCGTGCGCCCGCGCCCGGCGATCGTCCACACCTTCCACGGCCATGTGCTGGAGGGGTACTTCGGCGCCGCGAAGTCGCGGCTGTACCTCGAGGCGGAGCGCGCCATGGCGCGGGTCAGCGACCGCCTGATCGGGGTCAGCGAGGCGACGGTCAACGACCTCGTCCGGCTCGGGGTCGCGCCGCGTTCGAAGTTCGAGGTGCTGCCGCTCGGGCTCGACCTCGCCCCGCTGACCGAGCTCGACGAGCGGCTGAGGGCCGAGTCGCGCGAGGAGCTGGCGATCGGCGCCGAGCAGATCCTGCTCGTCTTCGTCGGCCGGGTCGTCCCGATCAAGCGCCTCGACCTGCTGCTGGCGGCGCTGGCGCGGGCGCGGGAGAGCGACCCGCGCCTCTGCCTGGCGCTGGCCGGCGACGGCGAGGAACGCCCCCGGCTCGAACGCCGGGCCGCCGAGCTGGGAATCGCCGTCGAGGTGCGCTTCCTCGGCTACCGCCGCGAGCTGCGGCCGCTGTTCGCCGCCGCCGACGCCGCCGTCATCTCCTCCGACAACGAGGGCACACCGGTCTCGCTGATCGAAGCTGCCGCGGCGGGCCTGCCGGCCGTCGCCACCGACGTCGGTGGCGTCCGCGAGGTGGTCGGCGAGGAGACCGGGATCGTGGTCCCGCCGGGCGACGAGGCGGCGCTGGCCGGTGCCCTGCTGCGCCTGGCGGGCGACGCGCAGCTGCGGCAGCGCTGCGGCAAGGCCGCCCGCCGCCGCGCCCTCGAGCGCTACGGCGCCGAGCGCCTGCTGGGCGACGTAGATGCGCTGTATCGAGAGCTGATCGCGCGCCGCCGGGCGCCTTAGCTCTTGCTCTTGCGGCGCAGGCCGGGGGCGAGGCCGCGCAGGCGACCGGCGCCGTTGCTCGCCCCGGCGCCGTTGCTGCCGTTCTCGCCGCCGCTCTCGTACCCGCTGTAGCCGTAGTACCCGTAATAGCCGTAGAGGCCGCCGGAGTGGGCGCCGGTGGCGACGCCGCCGAGCACGGTCCCGCCGGCGGAGTCGATCACCTGCTTGGCGCGCCGCACGGCGTCCTTCGGGGTCCGGTTGAGGCGCGAGACGATGATGCTGCCGGCGACCTGCCCGAACAGCGGGATCGCGTCGCTGACCGCGAGCAGGCCCGGGGTGTCGATCACGACCATGTCAACCTGCTCGGTCAGTTCGGCGAGCAGGGAGCGCATCCGCTGCGAGCCGAGCAGGACCGCCGGGTTCGGCGGCGGCGTCGCCCCCGGCAGCAATCGCAGCCGCCCGGCGCCCGCGTCGATGTAGACGAACGCCTCCTCCAGCGTCTTCTCGCCGACCAGGACCGAGTCGAGCCCGACCTCGACCTCCCTGCCCAGTCGCGTCGCCACCTGCGGGCGGCGCATATCGGCATCGATCAGGATCACGTCGCGTTCGTCGAGGGCATAGGCGAGTGCGAGGTTGATCGCGACGGTCGTCTTGCCGTCCTGCTGGATCGGGCTGGCGACGACCAGGTTGGAGAGCACACGGTCGACGTTGAAGTAGGTGAGGCTGGCGCGCAGCGTCTGGAAGGACTCGCGCACGTGCGGGCCGGGCGGGTGGCCCGGGAAGGCGTCGTCGGGGATCATCGCCAGCACCGGCGCCTCGAGCAGCTCTTCCAGCTCTCCCGGTTCGCGGATGCGCCGGTCGAGCCGGTCGAGCAGCGGCGCCAGCGCCGCGGCGATCAGCAGCGCCAGGATCAGGGCGATCGTCGCGTTACGTTTCGGCTGCGGGGAGATCGGCGCCTTCGCCGGCACCGCGGCTTCGACGATCGGCGTCGTTTCGGCCTGGCCCGCCCGCAGCCCGCGCAGCTGCTGGAGCTGTAAGGCGAGCGCTTCGCGCGACGATTTTTCGCCGCCTTCGGAGGTGCCCTGCGATTCCAGCGTCGCGATCGTCTTGTCGATGTTGTGGATCGCGCTCGTGGTGCGGGTCCTGGCGACGGCGCGCGCGAAGGCGTTGGCGATCCGCGCCGCTTCGACCGGGTTCGAGCTATGCGCTGTGATCGTGAGGAAGTTGCTGTCGGGTTCGGCGAGGTTGGTCGGCGCGACCGAGATGTGGCCCAGCAGCTCCCTCGCGGCCGACGGCGGCTTGCCCAGCAGGCGCGCGGCCCGGCGGCCCACCGCGGTCGTTTCGATCAGCGTCTGCGCTTCGCTCGCCTGCGATTTGGAGCTGATTTTCGAGAACACGCTCGACGCGCCCACCGTCTCCTGCACGTTGATCGTCGCCTTGGACTGGTAGGTCTTCGGCAGCAGTGACGACCCCACGTAGACGACGACCGGAATCGCGACGACTATCGCGAGCAGCAGCCATTTGCGGCGCCAGATCAGGCGCCCCCATTGGCGTATGTCGAGGCCTTCCTGATGCGGCTCGGTCACAGACAGGTGATTATATGGAGATATGGTCTGAGCGCAGATGGCGCCTACCACGGACCAGAGCATCCACGCCACGCTGGTCACCCTGGCGATGGCGGCGCTCATGGCCGGAGCGGTCTTCCTGCTGGTCGCCAGGCTGCGCCGGACCAGGCCGGGATTCGCCATCGGTCCGCCGGCGATGCTCGCCTTCTTCATCCGCATCGTCGCCGCCGGCCTCGTCTCGCTGACCCCGGTGGCGCGGGCCCTGCGCGGCGGCGACGAGGTGACCTTCCTCCACAAGGCGAACCTGATCGCCGAAACGCAACCGGGCTCGGGCGAATGGACGCACGCGCTGGTGCGCGAACTGCACGTCTTCACCCTGGCCGTCCAGCGCTACCTGTTCGACTCGCCCGACCTGGCGCTGCGCGTCACCCAGGTCGGGATCGCGACGCTCGGCCTCGTCCTGCTGGCCGCGGCCGTCTACGAGCTCGCCGGGCCGAGGCCCTCGGTGATCGCGATGTGGCTGCTCGCGCTCGAGCCGGCCGGCATCTTCTTCTCCGGCATCCTGCACAAAGAGGCGTACATGCTGCTGGCGATCGGACTCGTCGCCCTCGGCGGCGCGAAGATCTGGAAGCGCGGCGAGCCTCGCTATCTCGCCTCGATCGTCGCCGGCTGCCTGATCGCGGTGGCCACCCGCCACTACGCCGGCTGGTTCCTGATCGCCGCCGGCGCCGCGATCGTCCTCCACGCGGGCCTGAAGGCGGAGAACCGGGCGGCAATGCGCTCGCTGGTCCTCGTCGCCTTCGTCGTCCTCTTTGGAGCGGTCGCCGCTCCCACCGTGCTCCAGGCTTCGACGCACGAAAGCCTGCAGAAGAACCTCCAGGGCTCCCAGGAAGCAAATGCCGCCGCGGGTTCGGGCAACCTCAGCCTCGAAAAAGTCGACTTCTCGACTCGCGGCGCGATCGTCCGCAACCTGCCGCAGCGCGTGTTCGACATCCTCATGCGCCCGTTCCCGTGGCAGCTCGGCGACATCAGCCAGGGACTGGGGCTGCTCGGGACCGCGAGCGCCTACCTCGCGCTGTTCCTCCTCGTCAGAACCTGCTTCCGCAGGCGCGGCGAAATCATGAGCCGCGCCGGGCCGCTCGTCTACCTGAGCTTCTTCCTGCTGGTCGCCTACGCGCTCAGCGCCGGCAACGCCGGCACCGCGTTCCGCTACCGGACGCAGATAGTGGCGCTTTTCATCTGCGTGATTGTCGCCCTCTGGCAGCGGTCGAGCGAGGCCCTCGCAGGTACTGCCAGTAACCGTAATACGATCGCTGACGTTCCCGAAACCCCTGATATACCAAGGCAGTGGGAAGGGCTATGGGACAGCCGACGCTTCGGCGCAGACTCGGTTCAGCTCGGTGGAAGTGGCGGCGATCCCGCCTAGGCCGGCTCTCGACCAGGACACGAACCGAACTGCACATCCGCTACCGGGCGGAATTTCACTTCGTGCACATCAACAAGACGGCGGGGAGCAGTGTCGAGACCGCACTGGAGCTTCCCCACCGGCACCGGACCGCGATGCAGCTGATCGAACATGTGGGAAGGAGGAGGTGGGAGGAACGCTTCTCGTTCTCCGTGGTGCGCAATCCCTGGGACCGCATCGCCTCGATCTACCACTACCGGGTTCAGACCGATCAAACCGGGCTGGGCCGGAGCGGGCTCGACTTCGACGCCTGGCTCGAGCGGGTCTTCGTCGAGCGAGACCCGGAGTACCTGGACAACCCTTTGATGTTCGCCCCGCAGTGGGAGTGGCTGGTCGGGCCGGATGGCGAGCTGGCGGTCGACAGCGTCTGCCGGTTCGAGTCGATCGACGACGACTTCGCCGCGGTCTGCCGCAGGATCGGCCGCGAGGTCGCCCTGCCGCATGTGAAGAAGTCCACGAACAGGGACTACCGGCAGCTGTACTCGACGCGGGCCCGCGGGCTGGTCGAGGCCGCCTACGCTGTTGACGCCGAGAAGCTCGGCTACTCCTTCGAGGGCTGATGATCGGCTCCAGACGGTCCACCTGGTCTCGGCTCTCGGCGCTGCTCGGCGAACGCCGGGGCGCGATCGCCTCGCTGATCGGCGCCTCGGTGCTCGCCGGCGTCGCCGAAGCCGGACTGCTGGCGGCACTCGCGCAGGCGGCGGCGGCGCTCGTCGACGGCTCCTCGCGGGTCCGGGTCGAAGCCGGGCCGCTGGACACGGTGGTCACGGTCGGCTTCATCCTCGCCCTGGCAGTCGGCTTCGCGGTCGCCCGGATCCTCCTCCAGCTGCTGATCGCCTACCTGCCGGCCCGGCTCGCCGCCGACGTCCAGGCGCAGCAGCGCAGCCGCTTGTTCGCGACCTTCTCGCGCGCCTCCTGGGAGATCCAGTCGCGCGACCGCGAAGGGCACCTGCAGGAGCTGGCGACCAACCAGATCACCCAGGCGACCCAGGGGGCGCTGCAGAGCGCGGTCCTGATCGTCGCCGCCTCCACCTTCTTCGTCCTCTTCGTCGCCGCGCTGGCGCTAAACATCGTCGCCGCCGTCGCGGTGCTCGTCGTGGCCGGCGGCCTGGCGGCGCTCCTGCGGCCACTCAGCAGCCTCGGGCGGCGGCGCTCGCAGGCGCTCTCGCGGGCCTCGATCGACTACGCCGCCGGGATCAACGAGGCCGTCAGGCTGGCCGAGGAGGCGCACGTCTTCGGCATCGCCGCCGGCCAGCGCGAGCGGATCGACGGCCTGGTCGCCGCGGTCAAGCGCGTCTTCTTCGAGACCCAGCTGATCGCCCGCCTCGTCTCGGGCGTCTACCAGGGCCTTGTCTACCTGCTCCTCGCCGGCGCCCTCGCCGTTCTCTACGCGTCCGGGTCCGGACACGTCGCCTCGCTCGGCGCGGTCGTCCTGATCCTGGTCAGGGCCGGCGCCTACGGGCAGCAGGCCCAAAGCGCCTACCAGCTCGCGCTCCAGGCGGCGCCCTACCTGGAGCGCCTCGAGGAGACCCAGGAGCGCTACGCCGAGAGCGCTCCCGGCGAGGGCCTCAAGCGCCTCGGACCGATCCGGGCGATCGGCTTCGAGGACGTCGGCTTCAGCTACGAGCCGGGGCAGCCCGTGCTCTCCGGGATCTCGTTCGAGGTCGCGAGCGGGGAAGCGATCGGCATCGTCGGCCCTTCCGGCGCGGGCAAGTCGACCCTGATCCAGATCCTGCTTGGGCTGCGCAGCCCCGGATCCGGCTTCTACCTGGTCAACGGCGTCCCGGTCGACCGGCTCGACCGCGGCGACTGGCACCGACGGGTGGCCTATGTGCCCCAGCAGCCGCGCCTGCTGCACGCGTCGGTCGCCGAGAACATCCGCTTCTTCCGCCCGGTGGACGACGAGGCGGTCGAGCGGGCGGCGGTCCTCGCCGGCATCCACGAGGACGTCGTCGGCTGGTCGGACGGCTACGACACCGTGGTCGGACCGCGGGCCGACGCCGTCTCGGGCGGCCAGCAGCAGCGGATCTGCATCGCCCGGGCGCTCGCCTGCGAGCCCGACGTGCTCGTCCTCGACGAGCCGACGAGCGCGCTCGACCCGCATTCGGAGGCGCTGATCCAGCGCTCGCTGGCGAGCCTGAAGGACGACCTGACGATGTTCGTCGTCGCCCACCGGCTGTCGACGATCGCGATGTGCGAGCGACTGATGGTGGTGGTCGACGGCCGGCTCGAGGCCTTCGACCGCACCGCGACCGTGAGGAGCACCAGCGCCTACTACCGCTCGGCGGTGACGGTGGGACAGGTCACCGAGACATGAGCGGCAAGCGGCTCTCGGTCCTCGTGCCGGTTCGCGACGCTGCCGCGACCCTGCCGGCGCTGCTCGACTCGCTGTCGCGGCAGGCCGACCCGGCGGAGATCGAGGTGCTGGTTCTCGACGACGGCTCGACCGACGACACGGTCGAGGTCCTGGCCCGCTATCCAGGCGTCCGCCACCTGCGCCTCGGCGCTCGCCGGGGCGTCCCGGCGGCGCTCAACGCCGGGGTCGAGGCTGCGAGCGCGCCGATCGTCGCCCTGACCGACGGCGACTGCGTCCCCGCCGAAGACTGGGTCGCAGCCGGCCTGGCGGCCTTCGATCGCGACCCGGAGGCGGCCGTCGTCGCCGGCGAGGTGACGATCGCGCTGACGGAGCCGAACCTGGCCGGCCTGGTCAACGCCGCCACCTTCCTCGACCAGGAGCGCTTCGTGCGCGAGGGCCACTTCGCCACCGCGAACGTCTGGCTCACCCGCGAGGCGCTGGCGCGGGCGGGCCGCTTCGACGAGACGATCGAGTGGGGCTGCTTCGATACCGAGTACGGGTTCCGGCTCGGACGGGCCGGGTTCCGGCCGCGCTACGCGCCCGAGGTCGTCGTCCACCACCCACCGCGCCCCTCGCTGCGAGCGCTGGCGAAGAAGGCGCGGCGGGTGGGGAGGGGACGCGCCCAGATCGGGGCGCCGCCGATGCTCTCCTCGCCACGGGGGCTGCTGCCGAGCCGCTCGCTGCGCGGCAAGGAGCGGCTCGCCCGGCTCGGGGTGGAGGTCGGACCGGGCGAGGAGCTGCGCGTCTCGCTCGCCCAGTACTTCTCGGTCCACCTGCCGATGCTGCTCGCCGAGACGGCCGAGGCGCGGCGCCGGCGAGTGGGTGCCGGCGGCGAGGCGGTCCGATGAAGGCACCGGAAACGACGACGGTGGTGATGCCGACGGCGCGGCGCGCCGGCCACCTGGCGCTGACGCTGGAGCGGCTGCTCGCGAGCGATCCGGGGGGCGCGCTGGTCGAGGTCGTCGTCGTCCAGGACGGCCCGGACCCGGAGACGTCGCGGCTGCTGACATCGCTGCGCGAGCGTGAGCCACGCATCGCCCACGTCGAGCACGAGACCTCGCGCGGCTCCTACGCGGCGCGGAATGCGGGCGCTGCCCGCGCCACCGGCGAGCTGCTGATCTTCGTCAACGACGACATGCTGGTCGACGGCCCGTTCGTCCGCGCCCACCTGGAAGCCCACCTGCGGCACGGCTCGGCCGTGGTGGTCGGCGATCATCGCGAGTTCCCGCCGGGGGTTCTGCGCGAGCTCGAATCGTCGCCGTTCGGCCGCTTTCGCCTCGAGACCGAGGAGTGGCTGCGGACGGCGCTGCTCGAAGCGGGCGAGCCGCTCGGCGACGGTGCCGTGCTGACCCCCCTTCTCGACGCCTGCAACATGAGCCTGTCGCGGGCGCTGTTCGAGCGGATGGGCGGCTTCGACGAGGCCTTTCCCTGGCTGGGGGACCAGGAGTTCTCGCTGCGCGCCCGCGAGTTCGGGACCCGGCTCGTCTACGAGCCGGCGATCAGGGCTTTCCACAACGACCCCCGGACCGACTTCCGCGCCTACTGCAGGCGGCTTGAGGTCGGCTCACGGCCGACGGCGCAGCTTGCCCGCGCCCATCCCGGCATCCACGGCAAGGGCGAGCTGCTGCGCGCCTGCGCGCCGATCTCCGCCGCCGACCCGGCTTCGCTGAAGGCGAAGAAGGCGGTCAAGGCGGTCTTCAGCAGGCCCCGGCCGCTCGCCCTCCTGCACTCGCTGATCTCCGGGCTGGAGGCCCGCGAAGCGCCCGAGTGGGCGCTCAAGCTCCTCTACCGCGGCGTGCTCGGGTTTCACATCTTCGCGGGGGTGAGGACTGGAGTGGCGGCGGAGGCGAAGCGGGCCGATGGATCGTGAGACGGTGTCCGTGATCGTCCCGGCCTTCAACGCCGAGTCGACGATCGCGGACACGCTGAGCTCGGTGCTCGATCAGAGCCACCCGGTCGAGGAGGTGCTCGTCGTCGACGACGGCTCGACCGACGGCACCCGCGAGGCGGTCGCCGGATTCGACCCGCGAGTGCGCTGCATAAGCACGCCGAATCGCGGCGTCGCCCGCGCCCGCAACCGCGGCCTTGAGGAGGCGAGCGGGCGCTGGGTCGCCTTCGTCGATGCCGACGATCGCTGGCTGCCGGGCAAGGTCGAGGCGCAGCTCGCGGCCCTGGGACAGGCCGGCGCCCCGGCCGCTGCGACGACCCGCGCCGTGCCGGTGGGCTTCGACGGGCGACCGATCGGGGAGGAGTTCGGCGAAGGCCTCGCGCCGGCCGACCTGCCGCGTGCCCTGATGGAGAGCGGGATGGTGGCAGGGCCGATCTCCTCGTTGCTGGAGCCGACCGAGCTGGCGAGGGAGATCGGCTTCGACCCCCGCCTCAGCCAGTGCGCCGATCTCCACCATCTGGTACGGCTGAGCCTGCGCGCCCGCGTGGTCGTCGTCCCCGACCTCTGCGTCGAGTACCGGCGCGAGGGGGACAGGCTGAGCGATGACATCGGCCTGCTCGAAAGAGACACGATGCGGGCCCTGTCGCTGCTGTTCGAGTTCGACGTCCGCCTGCCCTGGCGCGTGCGCCGGCGCATCCGCTGCCTGCAATGGCTGCTGATCGCCGGCTCGTGGTTCGAGGTCGGCCGCACCGGCCGCGCTGTCGCGGCCGGATCCAGGGCCGCGGCTCAGGATCCCGTCTGGGCGCTGCGGTCCGCCGGTCGGCTCGTCGGCGCGATTCGCAAACGGCAAGCGCGGGCGCGATCGTGAGCGTCGAGATGAAGGTCAGCGTGGTAATGCCGGTGTGGAACGGCGCCGGGACGATCGAGCGCGCGGTGCAGAGCGCGCTGTCGCAGGAGCCGACGGGCGAGGTGGTGATCGTCAACGACGGCAGCGAGGACGAGACCGGGCAGGTGTGCGCCGGCCTGGCCGAGTCGGATCCGCGCGTCCGCTACCTCCGCCAGGAGCACGGCGGCACCTCGACGGCGCGCAATCGCGGCCTGCGAGCCGCGCGGCACGACTTCGTCGGCTTCCTCGACTCCGACGATGTCTGGCTTTCCGGCAAGCTGGACGCGCAGCTGGCCGTCTTCCGCTCGGACGGCGACACGGTCGGGGTCCAGACCTCGATCCACCTGCGCGACGAGGGGGCCGAGGGGGGACCGCTGCGCATGGACTGCAAGCCGGGCGTGCTCGGGCTTGCCGATGCCCTCGGTTTCGTCGGGATGCCGGCTTTCTCGACCGTGATCGCCCGCCGCGAGGTCGCGCTGCGGGTCGGGTTCAATCCCGCCTATCGCGTGCTGGAGGACTGGGACTTCCTGGTCCGGCTGGCGGCCGCCGGGACCGTGCGGGGCGTCCCCGAGCCGCTGGTCGTCTACTTCCGCAGCCGCGTCGGCACGCGGCGCCCGGACCTCGCCGCCTACGAAGCGGCGGTGGCCGCCGTCTACCGCGAGGCCGAGCGAACGGGGGGTTTCGGGCTCGGCCTCACGGCCCGCGACCTGCGCGAAGCCCGCGCGCGCGGCTGCTACATGCTCGCCGGCACCTCCAAGCAGGCCGGCAAGCCGCTCAGCGTCCTCCGCTGGCTGGCCGAGTCCCTGCGCCTGCACCCGCCCACCTGCGCCCACCTGCTCCTCGCCGCCACCTCGAAGCACCGCAAAAGCGCCTCGAGCTAGACGGCACGTCATTAGCGGTCTGGGCGCAGCGTCTCTCGGCCGCGGGCTCGGCGGGCGGCCAGGAGCGCCAGGCGGCCGAGGTCCGCGCGGGCGCCGGCGCCGGGCGGCGGTGGGAGGAGGAGCAGGCGCGGCTCGCGCCACGGGTCGGCGGCGGCGGCGATTCGGGTTCCCGCGGCGCAGATCTCGATCAGCGCCCGCTCGTTCGCCTCGATCGAGCGCCGGTCGAGGGGGTGGACCGCGACCGTGCCGCTCGGCGGCGCGCCGGGCTCATAGCCGAAGTCGGCGATCCCCTCGACGCACAGGTAGGAGACCGCCCGCGCGACGTCCGCCGGCAACGCGGTCCTCCACTGCGCCTCGCGATTCGGGTCGATCGGGCCGGCGACGCCGGCCTTCCAGGTCTCGCCCTCCGAGGCGACCGCCCGGCCGGAGGCGCTGGTGTCGAGCATCGCCGGCTCGTAGTCCTCCTCGACGAAGTCGCAGAGCTCCCGCAGACGAGCCTCCGGGTCGCGGATCAGGTCCTCGTAGCGCACGGTGAAGGCCCACTCGTCGGTCGCGAAGAAGGCCCTGCTAGCCCCGTGCCATTCGGCCCACAGCAGGGCGTTGGCGAGGGTCGAGTCGCTCGCCGCCGGCAGCTTGCGCATCGAGGCGGCGCTGTCGCGCGGGTCCCTGACGATCCTCACGACCCGCGCCTGCGGCCAGGCACGCCGGATCGCCGCCAGGTGCAGGATGTGGTTCGGCGTCTTCTCCGCCCAGCGCGGCTTTCCCTCACGCGCCGCGAGGGTCGCGGTGAGCGACTCCAGCATCGCGGCGACGCTCGGCTCGCGCCGCGCCAGCGCGTCCCACAGCTCGTTCTCGTCGATCCCGAACAGGTCGATCACTCGCTGGTCCGCTACCGACAGGGTGGAGATCAGCTCGACGGCGCGCTGCGGCCAGCGGTCGTCGCCTGCGGCCTCGGCGAGGCCCTTGGGCCTCCGCTTGCTGAAGAGCTGCGTCTCGGGGCCGCAGGAGATGCGGCTGTGGGCCCCGAGCATCGCCGCCAGCAGCGTCGTGCCGGAGCGCGGCGCGCCGACGACGAAGATCGGATCGGCCATCTCAGGTGTCGCCGAAGTGACGCCAGCGGCCGGGGTCGAAGCCGTAGTCGGCGCGCAGGCGCCTCACCTCGGGCAGCAGCTCCTCGCGCATCGCCTCGCGCTGCCGCTCGTCGAGCACTCTCGCCGGCCCGCCGATCTCGGCGCGCGTGTTCTCCGGCGGCGCAAGCGCGAACTCGAACTCGTCGAGCTCGAGGAAGTCGCGACAACGGTTGAGCAGAGCCCGGCTGCCGCCCTCGCCCTTGAGGTCCTCGAGGTCGAGCAGCAGCATCTGCCTGGGCTCGAACGCCTCGGCGAAGCGGTCGAGCTGGGTCGCGTAGCGCGAGACGTAGAGGGCATGGCGGAGCTGCTCGTCGGGCACGTTCGAGGGGTCTACGCGCCCTTTGGCGACCTGGTGGGCGAGCTGCGACTCGGCCCGCTCGACCGGGTCGCGCATGATGTAGACGATGCGGATGGAGGCGCCGGTCGACTCGGCGTAGGCGGCGATCTCCTTCGGCACGTGCAGGACCGGATTGCCCTCCGCGGCCCAGCCGGGGGGCTGCGGGAACTTCGAGTATCCGGTCGAGGCCTCGACCGCACAGGTATGCCTGCGCGAGTCGAAGCGCCACAGTTCCGGGTAGGTCCGGCCGGCGTCGCTCCACAGGGGCGGCCGCGAGAAGAACTCGGGCTCCTTCCAGCGGGAGGGACATACCTGCGGGTGCTGGGCGAGCAGGGAGAAGAGGCTGCTGGTCCCCGACTTCATCGCGCCGACGATCAGCCCGTAGCTGGGGATGTCCGAGCTGCTGCGCAGCATCCGCGCCCGGCGGATCGTCTTGCGCAGAAGCCGCTCGGGCCGGCGTTCGCGCGAGCCTGGCTGGACGTTCACCTCCATCTGGCGACCAGACCCTACACTCCCGTTCGCAAATGGCGACCGGGGACCAGGTCATTGCGCGGGAGCCCGACTGCGCGCAGGAGAGACGCGCCTGTCCCGTCTGCGGGAGTAGCCGCCTGCAGCCCCTGCGCGGCTACGAGCGCGCGCATCTGGTCCGCTGCCGGGAGTGCGGCCTCGTCTTCGCCGGTCGGAGCCCGAGCGAAGCGGAGCTGGCCGCGAACTACGGCGGCTATTCGCGCGCCGACCACGACTCGCCGATCACCCGCCGGCGCTATCGCGAGCTGCTCGACGGCTTCGAGCCCTATCGCCGCAGCGGCCGCATCCTCGACATGGGCTGCGGGGTCGGCTTCTTCCTAGAGGAGGCGCGGGAGCGCGGCTGGGAGGCGTGCGGCTCCGAGTTCGAGCCGCGGGCGGTCGAGATCGTTCGGGCCAAGGGCCTGCGCTGCGTGCAGGCGCCGGTCACGGTCAACACCTTCGAGCCCGGCAGCTTCGACGTCGTCACCGCCTTCGAGGTCGTCGAGCACCTGCGCGAGCCGCTCGACGAGGCGAGGACGATCGCACACGCGCTGCGCCCCGGCGGGCTCTTCTACTGCACGACGCCGAACTTCTCCTCGCTCAGCCGGCGCGTCCTGCGCAGCCGCTGGAGCGTCATCGCCTACCCCGAGCACCTCTCCTACTTCACGCCGACAACGCTGAGCAGCTGGCTCAGCCGGGTCGGCTTCGCCCCGGTGAAGGTTCAGACCACCGGCTTCAGCCCGGCGCGCCTGCGGCGCGGGGTCGCCTCGGCGAACGCGTCGAACCGCGACTGCTCCGACGAGCAGCTACGCGTCCAGGTCGAGGGCTCGCGGGCGCTGCGTACCGCGAAGGCCGCCGTCAACGCCGCGCTGGGGACCACCCGGACGGGCGACACGATCAAGGGGCACTTCGAGCTGCGCGCCAGGGAAGCTCCCGACCCAGCCGCCGGCTGAGCTCCTCGCCGTCGGGCTCGAAGTACTCCTGCAGCCGCGCGTCGATCGCCGCCGAGCCCCGCGGCTCGGGCTCGGCGCGCTCGACCCGGTTCGCGTTGCGCACCGTCTCCGCCAGTCGCAGGTAGGCCGCTCGAGGCAGTGTCCCCCGCACCGCCCGCTTCAGCGGGTTGCGCTCGGACTGCAGGCGCTTGATCGCCAGCGCGAGGCCGGCGGAGCGCGGATCGGCGCCGACGTTGTGACGCACATTCAGGTCCGGCTTGAAGGCCGGGTCGAGGCCGAGCCAGCGGCACTGCTCCTCGTAAAAGGACGCGGGATCGCGCTCGAACTCCTCCTGGAAGACGACCATCGCGTTCTCCATCGGGAAGCGGTCCTGGATCTCGCCGAGCCAGCGCCCGTACAGCCCCATCTGCAGGTAGACGCGGACGCGCCAGTCCTCGCGTCCCTCCCGGTCCATCTCGAGTGCCCGCGCCGCGACCTCCTCGAACGGCTCCTGCGCCTCGCCTTTCAACGACTCCATCCGGAATGCCGACCGCGCCCGCGCGACCGGGTCGCGGAGGATCAGCAGCAGCCTGCAGCCGGGGGACGCTTGGCGCAGGCGGTCGAGGGCGGCCGGTTCCGTGTACAGCCCGGCGTGCTTGGCGAGCGTCAGCCGCTCGCCGGCGGCGCCGAGCAGCGCGTCGAGCTCCTCCCGTTCACGTTGCTCTGTGTACCCCTTGACCGAGAAGGCGGTGAACTCCAGCTGGGGATGCGTGGCGACCCCGGGGTGGGCACCGAGGTACTCCTTCAGCGAGGTCGTGCCGCACTTGTGGCCCCCGACGATCATGCAGTCGAGGGCTCGGCGTGTTGATGTTCGCCCCGCTGCCATCGCCCGCCTCGACCATGTTAGCGTCGGCCGATCTTGCAGACCATCGGGACCTCGTGCCAGGGGCCGCTCGACGCGGCCTTCCGCGTGCGGCTCGCGTTGCTCGCTCCGGGGTTGGCCGCCCACGGCGTCGAGTTGCGTCTGCTGCCGCTCTTCTCCGCCGCCGAGGCGCCGGCGTTCCGCGGCGCCGGCCCCGCCGGCAGGGTGCGAATCCTCGGCCGCGCGCGCAGGCGCCTGCGCGCGGAGCTGCGCGCAGCTGGGGACAGGGCCGAGACGGTCGTCGTCCAGCGCCAGGTCGACCTCGTCCCCTCGCTGGCGCTGGAGCGCGCTGCGGCGCGCGGGCGCAGGCTCGTCTTCGACGTCAACGACGCGATCTGGCTGGCCGGGCGGGCGACGGGCGGCCATCCCCTCGGTGTGCTCAAGGGCGCCGCCCGCAAGGTCCGCTGGCTCGCCGAGCGGGCCGATCGGACGATTGCCGGCAACGAGATCCTCGCCGAGCACCTCGCCGCCCACAGCGACAGCGTGACCGTCGTCCCCTCTCTGGTCGAGCCGGCCGACTACGCGCTGCGGTGGCACGAGCAGGGCGAGCAGGTGACGCTCGGCTGGATCGGCTCGC
This sequence comes from uncultured Solirubrobacterales bacterium, assembly GCA_963702955.1. GTDB lineage: Bacteria > Actinomycetota > Thermoleophilia > Solirubrobacterales > 70-9 > VRUE01. The sequence goes on from OY969774.1 coordinate 2,203,156, forward strand.
CTACCACTGCCGCCTACCTGCGGCGGATCGTCCCCGCGCTCGAGCGCTTCGCCGCGCGCTCGCCGCGGCCGGTCCGCCTGGTGGTCGTCGGCGGCGCCGCGCCGCCGCTCTCAGGGGTGCGCGTGGAAGAGCGGCCCTGGAGCAGCGCCGCCGAGCGCGACGTCCTTGCCGAGATGGACGTCGGGCTGATGCCGCTCGACGACACGCCGTGGTCGCGCGGCAAGTGCGCTTACAAGGCGCTGCAATACATGGCAGCCGGGATCCCGCCCGTGGTCAACGACGTCGGTGTCTCCGCTGCCACGGTCGGCGGCGCCGGTTGCGTCGCGGCCGACCCGGAGCAGTGGCTGGAAGCGCTGGAGACGCTGGTCGCCGACCCCGGCTTGCGCGCCCGCCTCGGCGCCGCCGGCAGGCGGCGGATCGAGAAGGATTTCTCGCCGCGGCGTTGGCTGCCGACGCTGGCGGCGGCCCTGCGCGGGGACTGACCGTCCCTCAGGACTGCAGGAAGCCGTACTTCGGGTTGAGCTCGCGGGCGTGGCGGAAGGCGCGCAGCGAGGCCGCGACCTCGCCCCGCTCGGCCTGGATGCGGGCGAGCGTGAACCAGTTGCGCCAGTCGGCGGCTTCCTTGCGGGTGGCCGCCGACGCAGCCGCGGCGGCCGGCCGGAGCTTGCCCTGCTGCTCGTAGATCAGCGCTTCCTGCAGCAGGGGCGAGGCTGCGTAGGACTGCGCGCCGGCGGCGTTGCGGGCCTGCTGGAGGGCGCCGGCCAGGTCGCCGCTCGCGGCGTCGACCTGGCTCTGCCGCAGGTCGATCGCCCCTTGCAGCGGGAACCAGATCGCGACCAGGGCGGCGATCGCGACCGCGGCCACCGCGGCCCGCTCGATCCGGCTGCGGTTGCGGCGCTTCCGTTTGCGTTTGCGCCGGCGCTTCCCCCGCCTCGGCTCCGGCAGCGAGTAGCCGCTGACCGCGACCGCGGCCAGCAGCATGAAGGCGACCGCGAGGGCGCCGAGCTGCCAGACCCAGTCCAGGGCGGCGGCGGCCGCGAAGCCGGCGGCGCCGGCGGTCGCCGCGGCGAGGACCAGCCGCTGCTCGGGAGGGGCGCGCAGCGAGCGCACCGCGCCGATCCCCAGCACGGCGAGGACGAAGCCGCCGATCAGCGCCAGGCCGGGGATCCCCAGCTCGGCGAAGCTCTCCAGGTAGAGCGAGTGGGCGTTGCGGACGAAGCCGGCGTAGGAGCCGTGCCGGGCCCACCAGAACTCGAAGGTGCCGGGGCCGATCCCCTTCCAGGGCGCGCTTTCGCCCGCTTCCACCGCCGCTTCCCAGAACTGGTAGCGACCGCTGCCGCCGGTGCTGAGGATCGTCGAGGCCGCGCTGGGCCCGCTCGTCGACCCGCCGCTTCGCCCCTTGAACACCTCCCAGCGGTGCGAGACCTCGTGCGGCGCCCCCGCCGCGACCGCGACCGGGACCGCGACGACGAGGACCGCCGCGGTCGCGATCAGCGCCTGACGGCGGCCGATCGGCAGCCAGCCTGGCCGGGCGAGGCGGCGGTCGGCGAGCGCGATGCCGACTTGGACCAGGGCGACGACGGCGCAGACCGCCAGCGCAATCCACAGCACCTCGGTCCCCTGCCGTTCGGCCGCCGCCGTCGGCAGGCCGCGGGCGAGCGCGTCGCGGTGGTCCACCGCCGTCGTCAACAGCGCCGTCCCACCGGCGCCGGCGACGAGCGTCAGCAGCTTCGGCAGGCGGTCGGGGGAAAGGGCGAGGAAGGCGAGCATCGCCACCGTCGCGACGGCGGCGCCGGTGCCGGAGGTGGCGAGGTAGAGGGTGAGGCCGGCGATCGGCAGCGCCGCCGCGGCGAGCGCCCGCCCGGCGATCGTGCGGGCCGAGCCGGTGGCGGCGAGCAGCAGCGGCAGCGTCATCCCGGCCAGCGCGCCGATCGCGCTCGAGTAGCCGAGCGGGTAGGCGAGGCGGCGCTCGATTTCGATCCCCGGCAGCACCTTGCCGAGTTCGTCGCTCGGGAACCAGGTCATGTGCAGCCGCGAGAGCACCCCCAGTGCGCAGACGACCGCGAGGCCGGTCGTCACCCCGGCGAGGACCTGCCGCGCCCCGGCCCGCCGTCGCGTCGCCAGGGCGATCCCCAGCGCGAACACCCCCAGGTAGGCGACGACCCGGGCCAGCTCGGCGGCGGTCCGCTCGCTGCTCTCGGTCCAGCCCAGCGAGAGCGCCGTCCAGAGGGCGAAGCCGAGCAGCAGCCCGAGGGCGGCGGCGGCGGCGCGGGTCCGCCCCGGCACCGGCAGCGCCTCGACTGCGACCCCGAGCAGCAGCGCCCACCAGACCGCGACGCCGATCTGGTCGCGCGGGATCGGGTCGTAGCCGCCGTTTTCCAGCGCCAGGTAGACGACCAGCAGGGCGGCCAGCAGCCAGGTCGCGACCCCGCCCCAATCGACCGCGCGCACGTCCAGGCGGCCGCCGACCGGCCCGGCCCTCCCGCCCGTCCGCTCGGCTGTCCCCAAGGCCTCCAAGAAGATGCGGAAAGCTACGGCACCTGCCCCGTTGGCGGCACGGCCATCGCTTTCGTAGGCAGGGGGGCGAGTTTCACCCACCAGGGCCTTGACCTTGTGTGCGCTTCAGTCGACATGCGAAGAATCGGATGCGCGAGCTCAAGATGTCCGCTGCCGATGTGGAGTCCGTGATTGCCGATCCGGCTGGGATCGACACCAAGGAGGCCGGCAAGATCAGATACGTCGGTTGCGTTCGGGGCGAGCGCATCCGGGTTGTAGTTCCACTTGACGACCTGGATCTGATCGTCACAATCCACAGGAGACGCCGATGAAGGCCGACTACGACAGCGAAGCCGACGCACTTTCGATCGACCTGGTCGAGGTCGACAGGTGGGACGGCGGTGAGGATGTCGACGGTGGTAGCTGCCATGTCGTCTTTGCGGACGACCGCCCCGTCAACGTCGAGCTCCTCAACCCGCGTGACCACCTCGACCTTCTCACGGTGGCGGCTGAGCGTTACGGGTTGGACGGCACCGCCCTGGTTGCCGCCGCGCGTGCCGCCCTTGCCGCGCCGGATCGTCCGGTGACGCTGGACGTTGGCGTCCACGCCGCTGCCTGAGAGCCGCACGCCAACACCGGGACGTGACGATGGTCTTGGGTGCGAAAGGGTTAGCACTTGACCAACTTGACCAAGCGCTGCTAGTCTGGCTCCAATGGCTCGAAATGTCACCATCGGCGAGGCGAAGACCAACTTCTCGAAGCTCGTGCGTCGCGCCGAGGCCGGCGAGGAGATCGTCGTGCGCAGGGGGTCGGAGCCGGTCGCCCGCATCATGCCGCTGGAGAGGCGCGGGCGGGTACATGGCTTTGGCTCGCTGAAGGGGGAGATCCGGATCTCGTCGGACATCGAGAAGGTCGATGAGGAGATCGAGCAGATGTTCGAGGAGAGCGAGATCTTCCCGAGCGAAGGGTCCCGGAGCGGGCGCGGCAGCGATTGAACCTGCTGCTCGATACGCACGTGCTGCTTTGGTACGTGCTCGGCGATCGTCGGCGAATAGGGCGTGAGCTGCAGGCTCGAGTAGAGACCGAAGGGGCGACCATCAGCGTCGTTGCGGTTTGGGAGGCCGCGATCAAGTCGGCCCTCGGCAAGCTCGATGCCCCCGACGAGCTTCCCTCTCTCGTCGAGCAGCTCGGCTTCGGCTTTCTGGAGGTCACCGCGGATCACGCCTGGCAGGTTCGGCGCCTGCCACCCCATCACCGCGACCCCTTCGATCGCCTGCTGATCGCCCAGGCTCAGGTGGAGCGACTGTCGATCGTCAGCGCGGACCCCGCGTTCGACTCCTATGACGTGAAGGTGGTCTGGGGCTCGGACTGAGGCTTAATGCCGCTCAGAAGTACGCGAATGGATGCGGTAAAAGGTTAAAAAAGCCTGCCGGAGAGGTATACAAATGCCAGATGGCGTGCAACTCTGTTATCTGCCGTGACTTAATTACGCTCATAACGGACATATAGTGGTTATAATGCCCCTGTATGGGCGTGGTTCAAGAATTGGCGGCTGACCTCGGTGCCGAGGAGCGCACTCTCCGTCGAGCCGTTTCTCAGGGGACGGTGCGCTGCCGTCGCTCGGGGCCGCGGCGACTTCGCCTCGTCGCCGGCGAGCGCGAGTACCTGCGGGGACATTGGGAGTTGCTCGCCGCGCTTCGCCGGGCGCTGCGTACCGAGCGCGGGGTGAAGCTTGCCGTGCTGTACGGGTCGATGGCGCGGGGCGACGACGATGTCGGCTCCGACCTCGACCTGCTGGTGGCCTTCGCCGACGATCGCCCTGCGAACGCTTTCGGGTTGGCTATGCGCCTGGAGCGTGTCGCCGGTCGTCGGGTCAACGTCGCGCACCTGGAGCGAGTCGAGGCCGCCGCTCCGCTGCTCCTGGACAGGGTTCTCGACGAGGGCCGGGTTCTCGTCGATCGCAACGATGACTGGCCGCGGCTCCGCGGGCGGCGGCGCGCCATCCATGCCCGTGCGCGGCGTGCCTACCGCCGCCAGATGGCCGGCGCACGTCAGGCGATCTCGGAGTCGAACGCATGAGCGAAGCTCTCGAAGCTCATTGACGATCTTCGCTCGTGGATGGTTAGCTCCTCTCGACGTCCCGGCGTGTTTACTCTCCCGAGGGGATGCGGAGAGCTCTGACACTTGCCGTGCTGCTCGCCTTGACGCCGGCGCTGCCTGCCGGTGCCGCGGCGCGGGTCGTCGCGCCGCCGGGAAACTCCGAGGCCGACCAGTACTTCGAGACGGTGCCCGGCTCGGCCGGGCCGCGCGGGCCCGACTCGGCGAAGAAGGAAGACGACGCAGTGCGCGACGGCAGCCTCACGCCCGCCACGGCGCGCGCCCTGCGACAGCGGGGCGCCGCCGGCCGGGTCGTCGTCACCGCGGTCGCCAAGACCGCCCCCGCCGGGACCCGGGGCGGCGGGGAAGGTGCCGGCGGTCGCCCCGGCGGCGGCTCGCCGCCTTCGCCCTCGCCTGCGTCGTCCCCGGCCGTCCCCGGGAAGCCGGGACTCGGCGCTCTCTTCCCGCTCGCCCTCGCCGCCACCGCCCTCGCCGCGGCTGCCTTCGCCCTCGGGCGCCGTCGCCGCCCCGCGGCCCGGTGAAGCGGGCGGCCCTCGCCCTCGCCCTCGCCGGGCTGGCGCTCGGCGCCCAGGCGGCGCCCGCGCCGGCGACGCCGCACGGCCTGAAGCTGGGGCTGGCGGACGACTCGTTCGCCTCCCCCGACCCGGCGCTGCGCGAAGAAATGATGACGGCGGCCAGGGGGGCGGGGGCGGAACTCGCCTACCTCGGCGTCTCCTGGTCGCGGATCGCGCCGGCAAAGCCGGCAGCCGGCTTCGACCCGGCCGACCCGGCCGATCCCGGCTATGACTGGGCCACTCTCGACGCTGCGGTCCGCGGCGCCGTGTCGCACGGCCTGCGGCCGCTGCTCGAGATCGGTTTCGCCCCCACCTGGGCCGAAGGGACGAACCGGCCGCCGCTGGCCCCGCGGGGGTCCTGGCTGCCGCAGCCCGCTCAGCTGGGCCTGTTCGCGCAGGCGCTGGCGGCGCGCTACTCGGGCAGCTTCGTCGACCCCGCGGCGCCCGCCGCCGGCCCGCTGCCGCGCGTGCGCTACTTCGAGGTCTGGGCGGAGGAGAACCTCTCCGAACACCTCAACCCGCTCTGGGAAGGCGCCAAGCTCGTCGCTCCGTGGCACTACCGCGAAATGCTGAACGCGGCCTACGCCGGGATCCACGCCGCCGACCCGGGCGCCCGCGTCATCGTCGGCGGCCTGGCGCCGTACGGCGACGCGGTGGCGGGGGGGAGCCGCATCCCCCCGGTCTGGTTCTGGCGCTCGTTGCTCTGCCTGCGTGGTTCGAGGCTGCGGCCGGCGCCCTGCCCCGACCCGGCCCACTTCGACATCGCCGCCCACAACCCGATCGACGTGTTCGGCCCGGACGTCGGCGCCGTCAGCCCGCTCGACGTCTCGACCCCCGACGTCGGGCGGTTGACCGCGATCGTGCGCAGGGCGGTGGCGACCGGGCGGGCGCTGCCGGCCCGTCCGAAGCCGTTCTGGGCGCCGGAGATCTGGTGGGACTCGAATCCCCCCGACCCCGGCGGAGTGCCCCTGCGGCGCCAGGCCGACTTCCTCGCCGAGTCGCTCTTCCGGCTCTGGCGGCAGGGGGTGAGCGCGGTCGTCTGGTGGTATCTGCGCGACCAGGCGCCCGGGGCGGCGGGGTTCGCCGCGACTCAGCAGAGCGGACTCTTCTTCCGCGACGGCCGGCCGAAGCCGGCCTACCGGGCATTTCGCTTCCCCTTCGTCGCCCACCGAGCCGGCAACGGGCGGGTGCTGGTCTGGGGCAAGGCGCCGCGGCGCGGGCCGCTCGTGGTCGAGCGGCGCGCCAGGAGTGGCTGGACGCCGCTGCTCCGCCCTGTCGCCGCCGGCGACCGCGTCTTCCTCGCCCGGGCCGAGGCGAAGGGCCCGATGCGCCTGCGCGCCAGGCAGGATGGGGAGCCGAGCCTCGCCTGGCGGGTGCGCTGATTCGCGCTGGCGCAGTAACACCAATGTTATTACCGTGTTATTTTTTAGGTACACAAATGGTATGTATGTAAGTCGTCATTCCTTTTGGTAGGCTGGTCCGGCCTTGATGCGAACCGGGTTTCTGTTTCTGGTAGGGATGTTGGCAGCCGTCGCGCTGGCGTTCCCCGCAGCCTCCTCGGCGACCGGCTGCGCCCCGCCCTACTGTCCCTCGCACACCCTGACGGTCAAAAAGGCCGGCACGGGATCGGGGACCGTGACCAGCTCCCCCGCCGGGATCTCCTGCGGAGCGCAGTGCTCGGCCAGCTACGAACAGGGCACCAAGGTCACCCTCACTGCGACCCCGGCGGCGGGCTCCACCTTCGCCGGCTGGTCCGGCGGCGGCTGCTCGGGCACCGGCGCCTGCGTGGTGACGATCCCGAACGCCGACGTCACCGTGACCGCGACCTTCAACGCCAACCCGCCGCCGCCTCCACCTCCGCCCAACAACTTCACCCTCGGCAAGGTCAAGCACCCGCAGACCGGCGTCGTCACGATCCGGATCGCGGTTCCGGGACCCGGCACGATGACCGCTACCGGTCGGGCGATGAAGACCGTCAAAGCACGGGCCAAAGCCGGGGGCAACTACATCCTCCGGCTCGAACTGACCAAGCACGGCATGAAGGTCCTGAGGAAGTCCAAAGGCCGCCAGCTGCGAGTCAAGGTCAGCTTCACGTACACCCCGACCGGCGGGCAGCCCCGGACGAAGATCAAGAAGATCATCTTTCGCGTGGTCAGCCCCCGCGCCGGCGCCTCCCGGGTGACCTTCGCGGCGGAAGACGGCGGCAAAGTCGTCGTCGCCTCGACCGCCACCGTGAAGCCGGAAAAGGCCCTGATCCGGGTCTTCTGCAACGGCCCGCAGTCCTGCCACGGCAGGCTGAGGCTGACCGGGACCTTCGCGCCCCAGGAAGGCAAGCCCAAGGTGGGCGCCGCCCTCGGCAGCTCCTCCTTCCACCTCGCCCCCGGCGTCTCCAAGGTGCTGCAGCTCCGGCTCACCGGCCAGGCGAGGCATCTGTTCGAGAACCGCCGCCCGCAGCAGGCTCGTGCGACCGGCACCGGGCTGCATCCCCACGGCGTCAAGCTGAAGCTCGCTTCGAGCTGACGCGCCGCCCCCACAGCTGACGCTCTCCCGCCGCTCGGCGTGCAAACGCCTGCGCGTGGACGGGTGCGTCCCCCGCCGATTTGCAGCGGAAAACGTTGTTCCCCTTGACAAGAGAAACACGAGTATCTACTCTTCGGCCTATCCGTAAACACCGTTATCCACCCGGATGACGGTGGAGCGGAATCAGCATCAGCCCTCAGGACGGGCAGGGAAGCACCACAGGGACCGGGCCCAAGGGAAGGGCCCACAGGGACAACGGAGAGAGACGACGTGACCAAAGCGCCCCGCATGGATTCGAGCCTCGGCAGCCGCCGTGCCGCAGTCACCGACGCGACGAGTTCGCGTCGGCTTGACCTCGAGCGCAGCGAGCGGGTTGACGGCGGGCGCGGCTCACAATCGCCGGGCGTTTGCAGGCCGAGCGCAGCTCGCCCTGCCGACGTCCCTGCCGCTGCCCCAACGGCCCCGCACATCGCCGCGGCTCGGACGCCCACCGCCCACGCCCCGAGCCTCCACCAAGAACTTCCTCCACCACCCGCCGGGAATTGGGTTCCCGTCGACCCCATTGACAGATCAATTCGGCCGGCCGGGAAGCACCTGGCGGGCGTTACTACACAAGGGAGAACACACACAGTGAGACGCATAACCATCCTGCTCGCCGCATTGGGGGCGCTGATGCTTGTCCCCGTCGCCGCCGCGAGCGCAGCGAACGACAGTCACATCGTCATCTCGGGCAACGGCGCGGGCGAAGTCGTCGGCTTTGCGGGAGCCGAAGGCGGCGCCCCGCACGTCGAATGCACCTACGCCTCGCCGGGCCCGCAAGCCGGCGTCTGCGACACCGAAGCTCAGGTCTCGGGCCCATTCAAAGGCCTCAGCGTGAAAGAGCAGGCCGCCCCCGGCTCGGCCTTCGGCGGCTGGACGGTCGAAGGTGCAGAAGCATTTCCGGCCGGCTGCGAAAACCCGTACGGCGAAAACTGCGGCGTCCTCCTCTTCGGTGGAGAAATGACCATCAAAGCCGTCTTCAACAAGGCCTTCACGGTCGAAAAGTCAGGCGGCGAAGGCACCGTAGTCGGCGCCAACTCGGGGATGGAATGCACCCCCTCCCAGAGCTCCTGCTCGAAGGAATACACCGGCCCGGAGACCCTCACCGCCTCCCCGGCGGCGGGCTATGCCTTCTCCAAATGGAAAGGCTGCACGACCGCGGTCGGACTGAAATGCGAAATCACCGCGGTCACTTCATCGACCAAAGTCATCGCCTACTTCATCCCGACCAAGACCTTCACGGTCACGAAGGCGGGCTCGGGCTACGGCAAGGTGACCTCGACCGGGATCAGCTGTGACGAAAGCTGCTCGACCGCCGGCTCGGCGATCCAAAGCGGCAAAGTCGTGAAAGTCAAAGCCATCCCGGCGAAAGGCTCTAAAGCCGCCGTGGTCGAAAGCGAAACCGGCTCGGCGATCGGCAACTGCCCCGGTGGGGAAGCCGCCTGCGAATTCACGATCGAAGCCGACAGCTCGGTCAAAGTGAAGTTCGAACCGAAGCCGACCAAAGTCGTGACCCTCAACCTGACCGGCCCCGGCGCCTTCAAAGGCAAAGTCACGGGCAAATCGCTGCTCGTCAAAGGCCTCGTCAAGTCCGGCCTCAGCTGCGGCACCGGCTGCACGACGACCAAAGAGGCCTTCTATGAAGGCGACGAAGTCGAACTGACCGCCACCGCATCGGCGGGCTACTCGTTCAACGGCTGGACGGTCTCGGGCGGCAGTGCCGGCAACTGCACGGGCAAAACCACCCCCTGCAAGGCGCCGATCGACGCCGTCAAGACGGTCTCGGCCGAATTCAAATAGGAGCAAAAGCAAGGCAGTAGGCAGCAAAGAAGCAAGCCAAAGCCCCGGGAGCAGACCTCTGCTCCCGGGGCGGAGGCCAGGGACATGGGACAGGCAGGGACACAGGGAAAGGATCTCCTATGAGGGACAGCGCAAGGACACCGAAGGCCGCCGGGCCTGCCGCGATCGCCGCGGTTGCCCTTGCAGCCGCCGCGGCGCTGGCCCTCCCCGCGCTGCTCGCTCCCCCTGTGGCCCAGGCGGCCGCCCCGATCAAGGTCGCCGGCTGGGGCCAGGGCGCCGGCAAGGTCAACGGGCCCCGGGGTGTCGCCGTCAACGGGACGGGTTCCGGTGGTGTGGAACCGGGCACCCTCTACGTCGCCGACCGCACCAACTTCCGCATCGACCGCTTCGGCCCCGAAGGTGACTTCCAGCTCTCCTGGGGATGGGGCGTCGCCGACGGCAGGAGCCAGGAACTGCAGGTCTGTGGTCCCGGTGCGCCCTTGCCGACCAAGCGCTGTTTCATAGGCTCCAACGTCGCCGGCGGCCCCGGCGCAGTTAACCCGGTGGCGGTCGCCATCGACCAGGAGACCGGCGACGTCTACGTCGCCGACGACAACAACCTCCGCGTAACCAAGTTCACGCCCGACGGCGCCTTCCTCTACATGCTCGGCAAGGAAGTCAACAAGACCACCAAAGCCGACATCTGCACCGCCGCCGACCTTGCGAGTGATGACGAATGCGGCGCCGGCCTCTCGGGCACCGGGCCGGGCGAGTTCACCGCCCCCAGTTCGCCCAGCTTCGACGACGAGGGCAAGCTCTGGGTGAACGACGCGGGGAAACGGGCGCAGCGCTTCGACACCGCCGGCGCCTTCCTCGAAGAAGTGCCGCTTCCCTCCGGCAGTGAAAACTCGGCCCTGGCGGTCAACCCTCTCAGCGGCGACATCTACGTGCTCGGCCCCGCTGGCCACAACGAGACGCAGTATGTCAACCTCCCCAACAGCGGCACCTACACGCTCGGCTTCGAAGGTCAAACCACCGAACCGATTCCCGCGGGAGCCAATCGCGAAGCGGTCCGCTCGGCGCTGGAAGCGCTGAGCACGATCGGCTCCGGCAATGTCATCACCAACGATCCCGGCATTGACCCCGCAAAGGTGCCCGTCATCTTCATCCACGACCTCGGCGGCCGCGACGTCCCGCAGCTGATCGCCTCCGGCGGCAGCCCGCCGGTCACCGTCGAAACGAGTACGCAGGGCACCCCCGGCTCGGTTCGCAAGCTCGACCCCGCCGGCGCCCTGATCGAAACGCTCGACGACGCACCCGGAGACATTCCGAAAGCGCTTGCCACCGACGCCGCCGGCGACCTCTACGTCGGCGACGCCGGCCTCCCCTACCACTTCCTCAGGTTCAGCTCCGCCGGCGAACAGGAATCGCAGTTCGGCGCCGGGCAGGTGCTCGGCCATCCCCAAGGCAACGCCCTCGCCGTCGGGGAAGGGAGCGGAACGGGCCCCGGGACCCTCTACGCCGCCAGCTCGGTCAGCGCGCAGATCCCGGATACGGCCGCCGATAAGGCCGAAGTCGCCGTCCAGGCCTTCCAGATCCCCGCCCCGGGCCCCCTGCCCGACGACCAGCAGGCCACCGACCTGGCGCCGACCGGCGCGACCCTCCGGGCCACGCTCAACCCCGAGGGCCACGCGACCACCTACCACTTCGAATACGACACGGCCCCCTATGAAGGGGAAGCCGGGCACGGCACGAAGGTCCCGGTGCCCGACGCGACCCTGCCGGGCAGCGCATACGAAGCAGAAGGAGTGGCGGCGGAGTTGGAAGGCCTGACGCCCGACACGACCTACCACTTCCGCCTCGTGGCGAGCAACGAATGCGGGCCCTCTGAGGAGTGCACCGCCTACGGCGAAGACACGGCCTTCAGGACCCCCGCCGCGGTGGGGATCGAAGCCCAGTGGGCCACCGACGTCGCCGCCCGCGGCGCCACCCTGCACGCCACGCTCGACCCGCGCGGGGTCGAAGGCGCGTGGTGGCTCGAATACGGCGCCTCGCCCTGCTCGGAGGGCGGCTGCGCGAGAGCCGCCGAAGGGAGCCTGCCGGCGAGCTTCGGAGAAGTCCCCCTCGCCGTCGCCCTCACCGGCCTGGAGCCCGCCACCATCTACCACTACCGCTTCGTCGCCAAAGACACGCGCGAAGGCCATTCCTACCTCGTCGAAGGAGACGGCCGGACCTTCACCACCCAGCTCGCCGGGCTCGGCTTCGCCCTGCCCGACGGTCGCGCCTGGGAGATGGTCTCCCCGCCCGACAAGCACGGCGGGCGGATCTCCGCCCCCGACGGCAAACAGGGAGGCCAGGTGCAGGCGGCCGCGGACGGCGAAGCGCTCGCCTACCTCTCCTACGGCTCGCTGGAAGCAGACCCCGAAGGAAACCGCATATTCGAACAGTCCACCGAGCTGTCAAGGCGCGCCCCTGGCGGGGGCTGGAGCACCCAGGACATCACCCCGCCGCACGCGACGATCTATCACTTCTCCGCCGGCTCGGGCTCCGAATACAAGCTGTTCAGCCCGAACCTCGCCGGCGCCTTGCTGCAGCCGCCCGAATGCGCGCCGCTCTCTCCCCAGGCCACCGAACGCACCCCCTATCTGCGCGATAACTCCTCGCCCCCGACCTACACCCCGCTGGTCACCGCCGCCGAGGTGCCGCCGGGGACCGAATTCGGCGGCGAATGCGCCGTCGAGCACGCCGCCCCGGTGAACGTGCGCGGAGCCACTCCCGACCTCAGCCACGTCGTGCTCAGCTCAGTAGTGCCGCTGGCCGAAGGCGCCGGGCCGAACGGTCTCTACGAGTGGTCGGCGGGGACCCTCACGCCGCTCAGCGTCCCGCCGGGCAAAGGAGGCGCCGTCCAGGGCGAACTGGGCTCGGGCATCGCCTCGGTGAAGGGCGCCGTCTCCGGGGACGGCTCGCGGATCTTCTGGACCGCCGGGGGCCTCTACCTCAGCGACGGCGCACGCGGAGCCGTCCGCCTTGACGACTTCGAACAGCACGGCGGCTTCGGCGGCGGCGAAGTCGCACCCCTCTTCCAGGGCGCGAGCGCCGACGGCTCGGTCGCCTTCTTCACCGACACCCAGAACCTGACCGAGGACGCCAACGAAGAAGGCGTCGACCTGTACCGCTACCGGGTGCAGGGATCCGGGGGCTGCGAAGAGGCGGGCGGCTGCCTCGAAGACCTGAGCGCCGGCGTCGCCAGCCTCGGCGAAAGCGCCGAAGTGCTCGGCCTGCTGCCGGGCTTCGACGCCGAAGCCGGCTCGAGCGCCTACTTCGTCGCCCGCGGAGCGCTGGCCTCCAACACGGTCGAACACGGCGCGGGGCCCGAAGCTGCCATCCCGGGGCAGCCCAACCTCTACCTGTGGCGCGAGGGGGAGGGGGTGCGCTTCGTGGCGAGGCTGGCGGGCGAAGACGAACGCGACTGGAGCGGGGCGGGAATAAACAATCCCTTCCTCGCCTCCAGGCTGACCGCCGCGGCGTCGCCCGACGGCCGCTACCTCGCCTTCATGTCGGGGCTGCCGCTGACCGGCTATGACAACCGCGCCCTGGGCAGCGGCGAGCGGGTGCAGGAGGTCTTCCGCTACGACTCGGCCAGCGGGGCGCTCGCCTGCGTCTCCTGCAACCCCTCCGGCGCGCGCCCGCGGGCGCTGGTCCCGGGCGCCCCGGCGGGCCAGCTCGCCGAAGAGTTCGACCCCAACCAGCTGTGGGAAGGGGAGGCGGTGGCGGCGGTGGTGCCCGAGGCAACCAAGCTCAGAGGCACCGGCAGCATCTCCACCTACACCCCCCGCTACATCCAAAACGACGGCCGCGTCTTCTTCAACGCCGCCGACTCGCTCGTCCCCGCCGACTCCAACGGCGACGGCGACGTCTATGAGTACGAGCCGGCAGGGGTGGGCACCTGCGGCGCCGCCTCGGGGGACGCCGGCACCGCCGTGGTCCCCGGCGGCTGCGTGTCCCTAATCTCCTCGGACAGCGCCGAAGGCACGGCCGCTTTCCTCGACGCCTCCCAGGGCGCCCGCGATGTCTTCTTCTACTCTCCCGCCCGCCTCTCGGTGATCGACGAAGACTCCGAGCTCGACGTCTACGACGCCCGCGAGGAAGGCCAGCCGGCGCGCCTCGAACCGAGCGCGGAATGCCAGGGCGAAGCCTGCCAGCCCCCGGCCAGCCCGCCCGAGAGCCAGACGCCCGCCTCGGCGACTTTCCAGGGCCCCGGCAACGTCAAGGAAGAGGCGCCCAAGCCCAGGTGCAAGCAGGGCAAGGGCGGCAAGTGCGTCGCCAAGAAACACAAAAAGGCCCATAAGAAGCACGCCAAGAAGTCGCACAAGCGAACCGCCGGCCACAACCGCGGAGGTGCCAAGTGATCTCCCGCCTCCACAGCCGAACCGACTCTTCCGTCATGACCAAGGAGACCACTCGAATGGCCTCGCTTTCCCGCTTCGCTAGCCGCATCGCCTCCTTTCCTAGGTTCGTCTCCGCCTCCCCCCGTCTAATTCTTTCTCAGGACAGCGGGGGCGACTCCGTGACGACGGGTGCCGCGATGGCGAGTGCCGGGCCAAGCGAGGCAAGGACGCAAGGAGGGGGAGTAGCAGCGCTACTCACCCGACTGAGGACGCAGCATCGCGCCGTGTCCGCCGCCGCCAGCGTGGTGGCCGTCGGTGCGGGGGCGTTCCTGCTGTCCACTCCTGCGCAAGCAGCACCTGCCCCCTGGTGGCAGCTGCTCACCAGCTCGCGCCCGACCAACCTCCAGCCCGCTCCCGACCAGAGCGAGGTCCAGGAAGTGATGAGCGAAAAGAGCAACCTGAGCTTTCCCGGCTTCAACTTCGGGGAAGCCCTGGTCGCCCGGATCGAAGTCGGCGGCGAAGTCATCGGTTGCCTCGGCGCGGGGGAATACTTCTTCCAGAGCGCCAGCAAAGTCTGCATGGAACAGACCGGCTTCCCCGCCACCGAAACGGTGCCCCAGTTCGCGCATCTGCTCGAAGAAGGACCCTACGGCGCCGGGGTCGAAGTCACCGGCGGCCCGGCCGGCGGCAGTCCCTTCACCGTCACCACCACCGGGCGTTGGGTGGCCGCGCCGATCGCGGTCACCCCGGTCGTCGTCCACAACCCCATCGCCGGGCAGGACTTCACCCTCGGCAAAGCCTCCTCGCGGATAACCAGCGAAGGCTCGGGCCTGCTCACCCTCACCCTGACCAACCTCGGCAACGCCGCCGCCGACGCGGCCTCGAACACGCTCGCGATCCACGACTCCCTTCCCCCCGGCGCCCAGGCCTACGGCATCCAGGCTGTCTACGGCGCCAACGACGAAACCGAATCGCTGCACTGCGCGCTTCCCAGCACCTCCCAGGTCGACTGCGCCTTCGAAGGCGAGCTGCAGCCCTACGAAGCGATCGAAGTCGAAACCCTCGTCGCCCTGAAGGACGGCGCGGGGTCGCCGGGCGAATGCGCCGGGCCGGGCGAATGCGAAGTATCGGCCTCCGGCGGCGGCGCCCTGCCGGTGAGCAGGGCCCAGACCCTTCACGTGAGCGCCGAACCGGTTCCCTTCGGCCTCGAATCCTTCTCGCTGCGCGCCGAAGCCGAAGGCGGCGCCAGCGTCAGCTCCGAAGGGGCCGAAGAAGCCACCGCCGCCGGCTCCCACCCTTTCCAGCTGACCACCACGATCGTCGCCAACTCCGGCCCCCAGAGCGGCTCCAACCGCTCCCCCGCCACCAGGATCGTCCAGCCCGCCCTGCCGCGCAACCTGACCTTCACCCTGCCCGCCGGCCTGATCGCCAACGTCACCGCCGTCCCGACCTGCGACATGGCCACCTTCCTGCGCCAGACCCCCGCGCTGACCAACGAATGCCCCGACGACGCCGCGGTCGGCGCCTCCTCGGTGACCGTCCTCGACAAGGGCGTGATCGGCCTGCGGCGCATCGCGGTGCCGGTCTTCAACCTCGTCCCCGGCCGCGGCGAGCCGGCCCGCTTCGGCCTCATGGTCGGTGGCGACCCGGTCTTGATCGATACCTCGATCGACCCCGCCGACTCCTACCGAGCCATCGCCGAGGTCCGCAACATCACCCAGATCATCGAGTTCCTCGCCTCGACCACGACCCTGTGGGGGGACCCCGGCTCCCCCGCCCACGACGCCTCGCGCGGCTGGAAGTGCGTCTACCACCGCAGCGGCGCCAACGAAATCCCCGGCGAATGCAAACCGCCGAAATCCTCCGACCGCAACGAAACGCCCTTCCTCCGCATGCCCGTCTCCTGCGCCTCCGCGCTCCCCTGGGATGTTGCCTTCGAACCCTGGAACACGCCGATTGGCACGGCTGTCTTCCCCGACTCCAACGAATCCCCCCCGCTGCGTTCCTGCAACCAGGAGCCCTTCGACCCCGAAGTCTCCAACGCCCTTACCTCCAAGCTCGCCTCCAACCCCTCGGGCCTGGACCTGAGCATCGACATGCCGAACTCGGGCCTGGAGAACCCCAAGGAAGGCGCGATATCGGAAGCCCAGTTCAAGCGCGCCGAAGTGATCTTCCCCAAGGGCGTGACGGTCAACCCCTCGATCGCCGAAGGCCTCGCGGTCTGCTCGAAGGCCCAGTATGCGGCGGAGAGCTACGACTCGAAGCTCGGCGAAGGCTGCCCGGAAGCCTCCAAGATCGGCTCGGTCCAGATCTCCACGCCGCTGCTCGAAGAAGAAGCCGAAGGCGCCGTCTACCAGGCCACCCCCTACGACAACGAGACCAACAGCCTGATCGGCCTCTACCTGGTCGCCAAGATCCCCGCCCGCGGCATCCTCATCAAGCAGCCGATCGAGGTCCGGCCCGACCCGGCGACCGGCCAGCTCGTCTCGATCGCCGACGACGTCCCCCAGCTGCCCTTCACCTCGTTCAACTTCCACTTCCGCGAAGGCGGCCGAAGCCCCCTGATCACCCCGCCGGGCTGCGGCAGCTTCCACACCGTGGCGAAGTTCGTCCCCTGGTCTGCCCAGGACCCGAACGACTCGACCTCTGGCGAAGTCGTCGAAAAGACCGAAGCCACCTTCGCCGTCGACCACGGCGTCACCGGCGGCGCCTGCCCGTCGGGCCCCGCCCCCTTCCACCCCGGCTTCGAAGCCGGCACCCTGGGCAACCAGGCCGGCAGCTACTCGCCCTTCGTCATGCGCCTGACGCGGCAGGACGGCGAACAGGACATGGGCAAATTCTCCTTCATCCTGCCCCCCGGCGTCGTCGGCAAGCTCGCCGGCATCCCCTACTGCCCCGAGGCGGGCATCGCCCTGGCGCAGTCGCGCCAGGGAGCGCACGGAGGACAGGAAGAGCTGAACGCCCCCTCCTGCCCGGCGGCATCTCAGATCGGCACGACCGTCGGCGGCGCCGGAGTCGGCAACCAGCTCACCTACGTGAAGGGCCGCCTCTATCTCGCCGGCGCCTGGCACGGCGACCCGCTCTCGGTCGTCGCGATCACCCCCGCCGTCGCCGGCCCCTTCGACGCCGGCACAGTCGTCGTCAGAGAGGCGTTGCGCCTCAACCCGGTAACCGCCCGCGCCGAAGTCGACGGAGCGGCATCGGACCCGATCCCCCACATCCTCAAGGGCATCCCCTTGAACCTGAGGGATCTGCGCGTCTCCGCCGACCGTCCCGAATTCACCCTCAACGCGACCTCCTGCGAACCCTTCCAGGCCGAATCGACGATCTGGGGCGACGGCACCGCCCTGCAGCCCCTCGCGCAGACCCCGATCACCCTCTCCTCGCGCTACCAGGCGGCGGGCTGCGCCTCCCTCGGCTTCAAGCCGAAGCTCGCCCTGAAGCTGAAGGGCGGCACGAAGCGAGGCAAGTTCCCCGCCCTCAACGCCACCTACACCCCCCGCCCAGGCGACGCCAACCTCTCCCGCCTGGCGCTGCTGTTCCCCCACTCGGAGTTCATCGAACAGGGCCACTTCGGCACGATCTGCACCAGGGTGCAGTTCGCCGCCGGGGCCGGCAACGGCGAACAGTGCCCGCCGGCCTCCGTCTACGGCCAGGTGACCGCCTACAGCCCGCTGCTGGCAGAACCGTTGAGCGGCCCCGTCTACCTGCGCTCATCGAGCCACAACCTCCCCGACGCCGTCTTCGCCCTGCACGGCCTCGTCGACATCGACGTGGTCGTGCGGATCGACTCCAAGGGCGGCGGCCTCAGGGCCACCGTCGAAGGCGCCCCCGACGCGCCGGTCTCCAAAGCGATCGTCGAGATGCAGGGGGGCCGCAAGGGCCTGTTTATCAACTCGACGAACCTCTGCAAGGGCACGCACAAGGCCCAGGCCAACCTCGTCGCCCAGAACGGCAAGACCTATGAGTCAAAGCCGGCGCTTCGGGCGAAGTGCCCGAAGCGCCACCGCAAGCACAAGCGCCACGGCAAGGGGAGCCGTCGATGACCCCGCGGACCGAAGCCTTCACCCAACCCGAGCGAAAGGAAGCACCGATGCGACGCCACTTCGACAGCGAGACCATCAGCCCGCGCATTTGCCTGCTCGCCGGCCTACTCGCGGTTTTCCTGCTGGCTCCTGTCGCCGCAGCGAATGCGGCTAATCCCCCCGCACACATCGTCATAGCGGGCAACGGCTCGGGCGAAGTCTTCGGCGAAGCAGGCGTGCGGGGCGGCAACCCCCACATCGAATGCTCCTGGAACGGGCAGACCGAACAGAAGACCGGCGTCTGCGACGCCGAATCGGGCGCAGAAGGGGCGATCAAAGGCGTAAACGTGTTCCACAAAGCCAGCCCGGGCTCCAAATTCACCGGCTGGAAAGTCGAAAGCGGCACCGCGCTTGCCTGCCAGCAGGAAAACCCCGAAGGGGGTGGCTGCTCCGTCGTCCTCTTCGTAGGCTCCGAAATCAAAATCAAAGCCACCTTCGAATCCTCCGGCCCCCCCTCGATCCCCCTGACGATCAACCAACCCGGCAGCGGCACCGGCCAGGTCAACTGCCAGGTGATCGGCGGAGCGCTCGATGAACCCTGCGAAGCGAGCTACCCCGAAGGCACCGAACTGGAACTGATCGCCGCAGCAGGCGAAGGCTCTGAATTCGAAGGCTTCGAAAACGCCACCGGCTCCGCAGAACCATGCGAAGCCGAAGGCTCCCCCTGCGGCCCCTTCACGCTCGAAGAAGCCTCCGAAGTGGATGCGATCTTCGCCCTTGAAGCCCGCGAACTGGAAATCGAAGAAGAAGGCCCCGGCACGGTCGAAGTCCTCTGCAAGGAAGGCGCGAGCTTCACGGCCTGCGCAAACCCGCTGAGCGAACTCGACTACGGGACCGAAGTCAAGCTGACGGCCATCCCCGACACCGGCGCTGAAATAGAAAGCGTCTCGGGCACCGGCTCGGCCACCTCCTGCACGGCTTCGCCCTGCACCTTCACGCTCAGCGAAGACTCCGAAGTCTCGGCCGTCTTCGTCCTCGAAACCTTCGCCCTGACGATCGAAACCTCAGGCGAAGGATCGGTCGAAGCGCAATGCGACGAAGGCTCGGGCTTCGGCCCCTGCGCCCCGCTCTCAGAACTCCCCTACGGCACCGAGGTAAAGCTCGAAGCCGAAGCGGAAACCGGCTGGGAGTTCGCCGCCTGGACGGGCGATTGCGACAGCGTCACCGGCGACGAATGCGAACTGGAAATAGACGCCGACAAGACGGTCGAAGCGAGCTTCGTCCTGGCCGGCCAGAAGTCGCTGGCGATCGACACCTCCACGGGCACCGGCACCGGCTCGGTCAACTGCGAAGTAAACGGCGGCGAACGCACCGACTCCCCCTGCCACCCCGCCTACACCGAAGGCACCGAACTGAAGCTGATCCCAGTCCCCGCCTCCCACACCGAATTCGCCGGCTATGACACCGGAACCGGCTCGATCTCCTGCACGGGCAAAGCGACGTGCGAATTCACGATCAACGCCAACAGCTCGGTCAACGCCCCGTTCACCAAGATCACCCACACGATCGCGATCACCCCCGCCGGCAACGGATCGGGCACGGTCGAATGCAAGTTCGGAGCGGGAAGCTTCGGCTCCTGCGCGGGCCCCCACAACGAGGGCGAAGCGGTCGAAGTCAAGGCGACCGCGGCGCTGCACTCGGGCTTCACCGGCTTCAGCGCCGGATCCGGCTCGGCTTCGGGCTGCACCACCTCGCCCTGCAGCTTCAACCTCGAATCAGACAGCGCCCTGACCGCGACCTTCACCAAGATCACCCACACGATCACGATCACCCCCGCCGGCAACGGATCGGGCACGGTCGAATGCAAGTTCGGAGCGGGAAGCTTCGGCTCCTGCGCGGGCCCCCACAACGAGGGCGAAGCGGTCGAAGTCAAGGCGACCGCGGCGCTGCACTCGGGCTTCACCGGCTTCAGCGCCGGATCCGGCTCGGCTTCGGGCTGCACCACCTCGCCCTGCAGCTTCAACCTCGAATCAGACAGCGCCCTGACCGCGACCTTCACCAAGATCACCCACACGCTGACGATCACCCCCGCCGGCAACGGATCGGGCACGGTCGAATGCAAGTTCGGAGCCGGCTCCTTCGGCTCCTGCGCGGGCCCCCACAACGAGGGCGAAGCGGTCGAAGTCAAGGGCACCGCCGCTCTGCACTCGAGCTTCGGAGGCTGGAGCGCCGGCTCGGGCTCCGCTTCGGGATGCACCGGCACCGCCAACTGCGCCTTCAACCTCGAATCAGACAGCGCCCTGACCGCGACCTTCACCAAGATCACCCACACGATCACGATCACCCCCGCCGGCAACGGCACCGGCACGGTCGAATGCAAGTTCGGAGCCGGCTCCTTCGGCTCCTGCTCGGGCCCCCACAACGAGGGCGAAGCGGTCGAAGTCAAGGCGACCGCCGCGCTGCACTCGAGCTTCGGGGGCTGGAGCGCGGGATCGGGCTCCGCGGCCTCGTGCACCGGCACCGCCAACTGCTCCTTCAACCTCGAAGCGAACAGCGCCCTGACCGCGACCTTCACGAAGATCACCCACACGCTGACGGCGACCGTCACCGGCCCCGGCTCGGTCTCGGCCGGCGCCTCCCCGGCCCCGGTCTCAGGCGCGATCTCAGCCTGCAAAGAAGCCTCCGGCAGCTGCACCGCCACCTACAACGAGGCCGACACGGTCACCCTCACCGCCACCCCCGGCGCCCACCAGCAGATCGCCTGGGGGGGCTGTGACTCCCACACCGCGACCACCTGCACGGTCGCGGTGGGCGCCAACACGACGATCACCGAGACCGAAACGACGATCCTCCACACGCTCACCGTCAACAAGGCCGGCTCGGGCTCTGGCACGGTGACCTGCAACGGAACCACCTGCGCCTCCACCTACCCCGAGGGCACCGAAGTCACCCTCGCCGCCTCCGCGGCCTCGGGCTCGAGCTTCGCCGGTTGGAGCGGCGGCGGCTGCTCGGGCACCGGCAGCTGCAAAGTCACCCTCAACGCCGACACCACCGTGACCGCGACCTTCGACAAGGAAGCCTCCGGCGGCGGCGGAGGAGGCACGGGCGGAGGGGGCGGCACGCCGCCGCCCCCGCCACCCCCCGCGCAGTGCGTGGTCCCCAAGCTGAAGGGCAAGACCTTGGGTCAGGCGAAGTCCGCGCTTAGGGCCGCCCAGTGCGCCCTCGGCAAGGTGACCAAGCCGAAGAAGGCAAAGGGAGCGCTCGTGGTCAAGTCCTCCTCCCCGGGGCCGGGCAAGGCCCTGGCGGCGGGTTCCAAGGTGAACTTGAAGCTCGGCCCGAAGCCGAAGAAGAAGAAGAAGTAGCTAGAGAATGTGGGAGAGGGGAGGGGTGTGATGCAGCGCAGGGGGTTTCGTCGAGCCAACGCGGCAGGCAGGGTCCTGCTCGCCCTAACGGCGCTTGCCTGCCTGTGCATCGGCCGGCCCGCCGGTGCCGCGGGCGACCAGCCCGCCCACCACGGGCTCCATAAGCCCACCGAGCACAAACGCCATCGTCATCGCCGACGCCACCGACACCACCGAAGAAGCCATGCCGCCGCCGCGGGCATGGCATCCCAAGCGCCGCTCGCCCAGGGCGGCGAGGAGATCGCCCCCTACTCCAAGCATCCCTCCGAACTGAAGCCCTACCACGTCTGCCCGCCGCCGACCAAGGAACGGCCGAGCTGCGAGGCGATCGGCGCCCCCAACCCGCAAAAGCTCGAGGCAGCCGGGCTGCCGGTCCCGCTGCTGGAAGGAAGCGGGGAAAACAAAGGCTTCTCCCCCCAGGACCTGCGCTCCGCATACAAGCTCCCCGCCAAAGGCGGCAAAGGCATCACCGTCGCGGTCACCGGCTTCTTCGACGACCCCAAGGCCGAAGAAGACCTGGCCGTGTACCGCGAACGCTACGAACTGCCGGCACTGGCGAGGTGCAGCGAAGCCGCAGAAGAAGAGCCCTGTTTCAAGAAGGTGAACCAGCAGGGCGAAGAAGCCAACTACCCCGTACCGAGCGCCGGCTGGGCCGAAGAGACCTCGCTCGACCTCGACATGGTCTCCGCGGCCTGTCCCGAATGCGACATCCTCCTGGTCGAGGGCTCCGAAGCCGGCCCCCTGGTCCAAGCGGCCGTCAACCTCGGCGCCGACGTGGTCAGCGACAGCTGGATCTCGGGCGCCGACAACGCCGCGGAGACGAGCCTCGACCACTACTACGACCACCCCGGGACCCCGATCCTCTTCGGCTCCGGGGACTCGGGCTACGGGGTCCACTACCCCGCCGCCTCTCCCTTCACGATCGCCGTCGGCGGCACCAGCCTGCACAAGGACAAAAGCGCCCGCGGCTGGTCGGAGAGCGCCTGGAGTGGCGCCGGCAGCGGCTGCAGCAAATACGAGGCAAAGCCCGCCTGGGAGAGGGACGAAGGCTGCGAAGGCAGGACCGTCGCCGACGTCTCCGCCGTCGCCGACCCCGCCACCCCCGTCTCGGTCTATGACAGCTACCAGAGAAGCTTCCCGTGGCATAACTTCGGCGGCACCAGCGCCGCCACCCCGATCCTCGCCGGCATCGAGGGGCTCTCCGAAGCCGGCGCGCGCGAAGCCGGGCCGTCTGCCTTTGCCCGCATCGGCCAAGGCGGCGGCCTCTTCGACCCGACCACGGGCGCAAACGGCTTCTGCGGCAGCTACCTGTGCCAGGCCGGAGCGGGCTATGACGGCCCGACCGGCTGGGGCACCCCGAACGGGCCCCTGACCCTGCCGGTCGCCGTAACCGAAGGCGTCACGGTCGCCTCCGAAGCAGAAGCGACCCTGCGCGGGCTGGTCAACCCGAAGGGCAAAGCCACCGAATACCGCTTCGAATACGGGACCACGACCTCCTACGGCACCAACACCCCCTACAAATCCGCCGGTTCCGGCAGCGCCTACGCCGAAGCCTCCCAGGCGATAAGCGGGCTCAAAGGCGACACGACCTACCACTACCGGCTCACCGCGGTCAACTCCGAAGGCACCTTCCACGGTGCCGACCGCACCTTCGCCACGACCGCTCCCAGCGCCACCACCCAGCCCGCGACCGCCGTGCACGGCAACGACGCCACCCTGAACGCCCGCGTCAACCCCCGAGGCGCCGAAACCTCCTACTGGTTCGAATACGGCCCGACGAGCGCCTACGGCACCAGGGCGCCGCTGCCGGCGAAGACCAAACACCTCGGCCCGGGCACCGAAGCGATCCAAGCGAGCCAGCAGATCGGCCCCCTCATCGCCCACAGGACCTACCACTACCGCGTCGTCGCCGAGAACGCCGCCGGGATCACCTACGGCAAAGACGAAACGCTTGCGACCCCGCTCCCCGAATGGCCGGTTCAGCTGCCCGTTGCCGGGGGAGCTCAGAGCTTGCTGTCGATCTCCTGCCTCTCGGCCGAAGACTGCGTCGTCTTGGGCAAGCGCTCGACCCGCGGGCCCACCTGGCGCCTGCACGACGGGGAATTGTCCGAACTGGGGGAAATCAAAGAAGAACACCCCGTGTATCCGTTGGACCTCTCCTGCGCCTCGCTCTCCTGGTGTGTCGCAGCGGGAGCCGCCTCGGCACTGGAGTCGCCCGAAGCCTCTCGACCTCTTCTCGCCGGCTGGGACGGCGCCAAATGGCAGCTCATCACCGTGCCGGTGCCGCCGGGAGCCACCTCGGGGGCGTCCATCGAGGGCGTCTCCTGCACGTCAACGGCCTCCTGCACGGCGGTCGGCTGGTTCGCGCAGGAATACGTCGGCACCGGCAAAGCCAACACGCTGTATCGCCGGCCGCTGATCGAGCGCTGGGACGGCAAAGCCTGGAGCTATGAAACGCTGCCCGAATCCACCGCCAGATGGGGGAGCCTCGAATCGGTCTCCTGCACATCCTCCTCGGCTTGCGTCGCGGTCGGCTACACCGAACCCGGCGGCGGGAACTGGAGCGCCCTGGCGGAGCGCTGGAACGGCAGCGAATGGACGGCGACGCAGGGCACTCAGCCCAGCTCCACGCACGCCTACCTGCAAGGCGTCTCCTGCGCCTCCGCCGAAGCCTGCATGGCGCTCGGCAGCGCCGAAGGCCACGAAGGCTACTTCGCCGACCGCTGGGACGGCAAAGCCTGGACGGTCGAATCGCTGCCGGTGCCGGTCGGCGGGGAAAGCGAGGGCCCCGCTTCGGTTTCCTGCCCCTCGGCGGGCTACTGCGAGGCTCTCGGCAGCGCCGAAGAGGAAGCGCCGAGCGCGAGCTGGCCGGTCGCCTTCGCCTGGTCGGGCGGCGCCTGGAGCGAGCAGTCCACCGGCACGCCCCTCGTGGGCGGGGAATACCTCGCCTCCAGTTCGCTGACCGATGTCGCCTGCACCTCGGCGAGCATGTGCATCGCCACCGGGGAAGCCGAAGGGCAGGCGATGCTCGCCACCTACCCGCCGCCCCAGCCCCCCGCGGTCACGACCGAAGCTGCGTCTGCGATCACCCGCACGGCGGCGACGCTGAACGGCACGGTCAACCCCGAGGGCAGCGCAACCGCCTACCGCTTCGAGTACGTCGGTCAGGCCGAGTTCGAAGCGCACGGCTACGAAAGCGCGACCAGCGTGCCGGCCCCGCCCAAAGCGATCGGCTCGGGTAGCTCCAACGTCTCGGTGAGCCAGGCCGTCTCCGGCCTGACGCCCGGCGCCCCCTACCGCTACCGCCTGGTCGCCGAAAGCGAAGCGGGAACTTCCTACGGCAAAGACGCGACCCTGACCACGGTGCCCCTCGGCCCCGCCCTCGAACCCCCCGGCGGCGCCTTCCCGGCCTCCTTCTCGCCGGCGGGGGAACAGACGGTTCGCCTGCGCGGCGGCTCCTACCCGATCGAATGCAAAACCGAATCGGGCGTAAAAGCCCTGGGCGGCGAAGGCCAACTCGAAAGCGCGACGACAGGCACGGCGTCGCTTGTCCTGCGCAACTGCAGGACGATCTTCAGCATCACCTGCACCACCTCCGGCCAGGCCGAAGGAACGATCAAAACCGAAGCCCTGCCCTTCCGCCTCGTCTACCTCTCAGACGGCAAACCTGGCGTCCTGTTCGAACCCAGCGCGAAAAGCGGACTGCTCGCGACGGCCAGCTGTCCCTTCATCGGTCCAATCAAACTCAGCGGCAGCGGCGTGCTCGGGCGCATCATCGCGCCACAACTCGGCGAATCGTCCTCGACACTGACCGTCAACCTCAACGCGCCCGAAGTTAGCGAAGGCAAATACGCCCAGGAATACGTCAAAACCGAAGCCGGCGCCGAATACGGCCTGCAGGTGAGCGTCAACGGCGGGGAAGCCAAACCCGTCGAGCTGGAAGCCGAACCGGTGGCGACGTTCGGCGGCAAAGTCACGCTCGGCGCCCTGCAACCCCCCGCGGTCACCACCAAAGCCGCCGGCGGCGTCAAAGAGAGCGAAGCGACCCTGAACGCCACGGTCAACCCCAGGGGCGATGAAACCTCCTACCGCTTCGAGTACGTCGATCAGGCCAACTTCGCCAAATACGGCTACGAAGGCGCGACCAGCGTCCCCGCCTCGCCCAAAGCGATCGGCTCCGGCGGCGCCGACGTCGCCGTCAGCCAGACGCCGAGCGGGCTGGAACCGGGCTTCACCTACCACTTCCGGATAACCGCGACCAACGGCGCCGGCACCTCCCACGGCGAAGACATGACGTTGAGGACCAAAGCGCCGGCCCTCGAGCTCTCCGGCACAAGCTTCCCCGCCTCCTTCTCGCCGGCCGGGGAAGCGACGGTCCGGCTGCGCGGGGGGCCCTACCCGATCGAATGCAAAACAGAAGCGGGAGCGAAAGCCCTGGGCGGCGAAGGACAGCTCGAAAGCGACGGCGCCGGCACCGCGACGCTGATCCTGCACAACTGCAGGGAGACCGTCCAGGGCAGCAAATGCACGACCTCCGGCCAGGCCGAAGGCACGGTCAAAACCGAAGCGCTGCCCTTCCGTCTCGTCTACCTCTCAGACGGCAAACCGGGCGTCCTGTTCAAGCCCCACGACTTGAACGGCAACTTCGCCGCGGCCACCTGCGCAGGGGGCTCGATTTCGATCCAGATCCTCGGCAGCGGCGTGCTCGGCAAGATCACCCAGCCACAGCTCGGCGAATCCTCCCAGACGCTGACCGTCAACCTCAACGCCCCCGAAGTCAAAGCGGGCGAATACGCCCAGGAATACGCCAAAACCGAAGCGAGCGCCCAGTACGTCCTGGTCGAGGTGGCCGGCGGCGTGTTCAAACCCGCCGCTCTGGAAGCCGAAGCGGTGGCCGGCTTCGGCGCCGGGAAAGTGAAGCTGAGCGCGCTGGAAGCACCCCAGGCCACTACCGAAGCCGCCGGCGGCGTCAAAGCCACCGAAGCGACCCTGAACGCCACGGTCAACCCCAGAGGCGAGGAAACCTCCTACCGCTTCGAATACGTCGATCAGGCCCACTTCGCCGCACACGGCTACGAAGGCGCGACCAGCGTGCCCGCTTCTCCCAAAGCAATCGGCTCCGGCGGCGCCGACGTCGCGGTCAGTCAGACGCTGAGCGGGCTCGAACCAGGCTTCACCTACCACTTCCGGATAGTCGCTACCAACGGGAACGGCACCTCCTACGGCGAAGACATGACGTTTACGACCAAAGCGGCCGGCCCCGCCCTCCAACCCCCCGGCGGCGCCTTCCCGGCGACGTTCTCTCTGGCGGGGGAACAGACGGTTCGCCTGCGCGCCCCGACCCCGCTCACCTGCAAAACCGAATCGGGCGTAAAAGCCCTGGGCGGCGAAGGCCAGCTCGAAAGCGCCACCGCGGGCACCGCGACGCTTGTCCTGCACAACTGCAAGACGATCTTCGGTATCTCCTGCACCACCTCCGGGCAGGCCGAAGGCACGATCAAAACCGAACCCCTGCCCTTCCGCCTGGTCTACCTCTCAGACGGCAAACCTGGCGTCCTGTTCGAACCCAATGCGAAAAGCGGCGCCCTCGCGACGGCCAGCTGTCCCTTCATCGGTCCAATCAAACTCAGCGGCAGCGGCGTGCTCGGCAAGATCACACAGCCGGCGCTCGGCGAATCCTCCCAGACGCTGACCGTCAACTTGAATGCCCCCGAAACCGGCAAAGAAAAATACGCCCAGGAATACGTCAAAACCGAAGCCGGCGCCGAATACGGCCTGCAGGTGAGCGTCAGCGGCGGCAAAGCCGAAGCGGCCGAGCTGGAAGCCGAACCGGTGGCGAGCTTTAGTGGCAAAGCGGAACTTCGAGAAGGGTAGGAGAGCATGGGAGGACACATGGAACGGCATTGGCGTCCAAAAGCACGTCGGCGAGCGTTCTGGGCGACGACTTGTCTTCGAGCGGCCCTCCTCGCCCTCCTCTCGGTCGCGGCGCTCGCCGGCCCACCTGCCCTCGCCAGGGCCGGCCAGCCCCCCGGCCCCCGCGCCCTCGCGCACCGCTCTCTCAAAGCGGCCCTCGAACACCACGGCCTTCCGCTTCGCTCCCAGGTGCCGGCCTGGGCCACCCGCCCCGGGCACCATCCCTATTTCACCCCGACCCCGCGCCAGCTGCACGCCGCAGCGCATGCGCATGAGGAGGGCGAGGGGGCCGAAACCCCGACCGGTCCAGGCGAAGGCCCCGGAGGCGAGGCCGGGACCAAACCGGGCCCCGGCAACGAGCTCGGCCTGCGCTGCGGAAGCGGCTACTGCCCGGTGCCGCCGCTTCGCTACCTCGGCGGCGTCGTCCAGCACGAACCGAAGGTCCACGTCGTGTTCTGGGGCTCCAACTGGAACAGCGCCGGCAACACGGCGGCAAAGGCGAAGATCCTCGAACTGCTCGAAGTCCTCTCCGGCTCCGCCTATCAGTCGATACTCACCCAGTACTTCGACGCGAGCGGCCGCATCTCGCCCAACGTCAGCGTCAACTCCTTCGTCGATACGCGCGTCGCAGCGCCCAGCAAAGTGACCTTCTCATCGATGGAACCCGAGATCGGCTACGCCATCGAACAGAAAGGCTGGAAACGCGAAGCCGACGCCCAGTTCGTCCTGCTGAGCGCCCCGGGGACGACCTATGAAGCCGGCTTCGGCGAATTCTGCGCCTACCACGACGTGGATGGCCAAGGCGGGATCTACGACTTTGTCCCCTGGGCCGGCGATGCGCCCTTCGGCACGACGTCGAACTGCGCCGGCTACTACGGCAAAGGCGACGCGACCAAGGCGACCTCGCTGATGGCCTCCCACGAGTACTCCGAGAGCGCCACCGACCCGCGCTGGGACACCGCGCCCGGCTGGCAGGACCTCGAAGGCTACGAGCTGGCCGACATGTGCTCTACCCCCTATGACGAAATCCCCGGCAAAGGCAGCGCCAAGGTCTACGTGCAGGGCCTCTACGACGACCGCCAGAACGCCTGCTCGTTGGAAGACAAAGCGCCGCCGCACGTCCTCGCGCTGACCGACAGCCCGAGCGAAGTCACTCGCCACACGGCCCGGATCAACGCGACGGTCAACCCCGAGGGCTCCGCAACCACCTACCGCTTCGAATACGGCACCACCGCCTCCTACGGGACCAGCGTGCCGGCCGAAGCCCAAAGCGTCGGCTCGGGCAGCGAAAACGTCGCCGTGCACGCCGATCTCTCCGGCCTGCAGACCGAACAGCTCTACCACTACCGCGTCCTCGCGACGAACTCCAGCGGCACGACCTACGGCGAAGACCGCACCTTCCTGCCCTCTGTCTGGACGATCCGCCCGCAGGGCGAACCGACGCGCACGGGGGCCAGCTGGCTAAACGACGTCGATTGCCCGACCCGAGAGGCCTGCGTCGCGGTCGGCCACTACTACAACGCCAAAAACCTCGCGCTCGCATACGTGGGCTCCGCCTCCAGCTGGGCCTGGAAAGCCCTCCCCACGCCCAAAGAAGGGAAGCTCACCAACCTCGAAGGCGTCTCTTGCAGCTCGGCCACAGCCTGCACCGCCGTCGGTCGAGGCGAAGCGTCTGGGAAAGTCGTGCCGACGGCGGCGCGCTGGAACGGCAGCGAATGGTCGCTGCAGGAAGTGCCCGTGCCCGCCGGGACGACCTACGGGGCCCTCTACAGCGTGTCCTGCCCGTCCGGCGGCGAATGCGTCGCAGTCGGAACCTACAAGAACCCCGAAGGCGTCTTCGTCGACTATTCGGCGCGCTGGAGCGGGGGGGCGTGGAGCACGCTGTTGACGCCAAATCCGTCGGCCGGCTATTCGGAGAGCCTGCTCGAAGACGTCTCTTGTCCGCAAGCGGCTCTGTGCAAGGCCGTGGGTTGGTACAACCCCTCTGGCGGGGGCGCTGCGCAGAAGGTCATCATGGCCTGGAACGGCTCGGCCTGGAGTATCCAGTCCGCCGCGAAAAGCGAAGGCTATCTGAAGGGCATCAGCTGCACCTCGGGCGAATTCTGCCTCGCGGTGGGCGGCTATGGGACTGTCGTGGAACGCTGGAACGGATCGAGTTGGTCCTCGGTGACGACGCCGACCTTGAGCGAAGCCGACGGCGGGTATCTCTCAGCCGTCTCCTGCCCCACCGCCACCCAGTGCACGACCGTGGGCGGCGCGTTCAGCAAAATCGACGGTCTCTCCTACACCCTCGCCGAGGATTGGAACGGCAGCTCTTGGGCCCTCAGCGCCACGCCCAGGGAAAGCGAACAGGCCTACAACGAACTGACCGGCGTGTCCTGCCGTGCCGCCTCGCGCTGCAGCGCGGTCGGGGACTCTCTTGCCGGCGGCGACTGGGAACCGCTGATCGAGACGAGGCCCCTGGCGCCTGCCTATGAAGCGAGCTTCGGCTCCAAAGGCTCGGGCAACGGCCAGTTCGAAAGCCCCTGGGGAATGGACGTCAACGTCAAGGGAAACGCCTGGGTCGCCGATCGCTACAACAACCGCATCGAGGAGTTCAACGAAAAAGGCGAATATCTCTCCCAGATCGGCTCGACCGGCAGCGGCAAAGGCCAGCTCGTCGAACCGCTTGACGTAGCCGTGTCGGCCGCCGGGAATCTCTGGGTCACCGACGGCGGCAACAACCGAATCGAGGAGTTCACCCCCCAGGGCGGCTTCATCGAGATGCTCGGCGGCGAAGTGAACAAGACGAAGACCGAAGAAGCCGGTTCCACGGAAGCCGAACGGAACCTCTGTCCGGTCGATCCAGCCGACGTGTGCCAGAAAGGGACCCAAGGCGACACGCAGGGGCGTCTCTACGAACCATGGGGAATCGACGAAGCTGCCGACGGCAACCTGTGGGTGGCGAACTCCCGCTATTCCGCCATCAAGGAGATCACCCCCGCCGGGGTGACGCTCAGGTCGGTCGGCAAACACGGCGCGGGGAACGCCGAATTCTATGGGCCGCGCGGGCTCGAGATAGACGGCGCGGGCGATGTCTGGGTCGCCGACAGTCAAAACAATCGGGTTCAGGAGCTCTCCTCGACCGGCGCGTATCTGAGGCAGTTCGGCGGCAAAGGCTCCGGCGACGGCCAGTTCTCCGAACCACAGGCCATTGCGGTGACGCCGTCGGGAAGCCTGCTGGTTGCCGACAGGTTCAACGGACGCGTCGAGCAGTTTGAATTGAACGGGGAATTCGAGACCCAGCTCGGCACGGAAGGAAGCGGCACCGCGCAGCTGAAGGAACCACGGGGCCTCGCAGCTGGACCAGGCGGCTCGATCTACATCAGCGACACCTGGAACAACCGCGTCCAGAGGTGGTATGAGCCGGCGCCACCCACGGCGATATCCGAGCCGCCCACCGAAATCGGCGCCACCTCAGCGCGGCTTGCGGCCGACATCAACCCGGCCGGGCTGGCGACCGCCTACCACTTCGAATACGACACGACGAAATACGCAAACGGGGAAGCGCCGCACGGCACCCCGGTGCCGGCGAGCGACGTGGCGATCGGGGCGGGCAAGAGCCACGTCGAAGTGTCCCAGGAACTGAAAGGGCTGCAGGCTCACACTACGTATCACTATCGCGTGGTTGCCAGCAACTCCGAAGGCACGGTCTATGGCGAAGACAAGACGCTCTCGACGATAAGAGCCTCGGGCCCCGCCCTCCAACCCCCCGGCGGCGCCTTCCCGGCCTCCTTCTCGCCGGCCGGCGAACAGACGGTTCGCCTGCGCGGCGGCTCCTACCCGATCAACTGCGCCACCGAAGCGGGAGTCAAAGCCCTTGGCGGCGAAGGCCAGCTCGAAAGCGCCACCGCGGGCACCGCGACGCTTGTCCTGCACAACTGCAAGACGATCTTCGGTATCTCCTGCACCACCTCCGGGCAGGCCGAAGGAACGATCAAAGCCGAATCCCTGCCCTTCCGCCTGGTCTACCTCTCAGACGGCAAACCTGGCGTCCTGTTCGAACCCAATGCGAAAAGCGGCGCCCTCGCGACGGCCAGCTGTCCCTTCATCGGTCCAATCAAACTCAGCGGCAGCGGCGTGCTCGGCCGCATCACCCAGCCGGCGCTCGGCGAATCGTCCTCGACGCTGACCGTCAACTTGAATGCCCCCGAAACCGGCAAAGAAAAATACGCCCAGGAATACGTCAAGACCGAAGCCGGCGCCGAATACGGCCTGACGGTGAGCGTCAACGGGGGCAAAGCCGAAGCGGCCGAGCTGGAAGCCGAACCGGTGGCGAGCTTTAGTGGGGGCAAAGCGGAACTGAGGGAAGGGTAGGCGCTTGCGCGTCAAAGGCGCGACCGCATCACCCGCGCGACAGTGCCACCGTCTCCAATCGGGATCGCGAGAGAACATGTCATCATAGGTGCGAGAGGCCGATGCTTGGGGCAGGGGGCACCCGATTCGCGATGCTCGCCGTCGTCGCGGCGGCGCTCGCCTCTGTGCTCGCGCTGCCAGCCGCCGCCGCGGCTGCCCTCGCCTTCCCGGTCGCGGCCTCCGCGGCCCCGGTTCCCTTCACCGTCGCCTACCCCGGCAGCGGCGAAGGCGAAGTCTGGTGCAAGGTCACCGAACCCGGCGAAGAACCGCTCAAAGAAGAAATCTGCGACGGGCCCTGGCCCGCCAACACGAGGATCGCCTTCGAAAAGCCCCAGCCCGAAGCCGGCTCCGAATTCAAGGGCTACGAAGGCACCGGCTCGGCCGCGGGCTGCGCGAAGGCCTGCTCGTTCAAGCTCACCGAACCCTCCTCGGTCGCCGTGCGCTTCGAGCTGATCGTCCGCACCCTTTCGATCGGCTACTCGGGCGACGGTCTGGGCGAAGTCGAAGTCGTGGCCGAATGCGAAACATTCGAATGCGAAATCGCCGAAAGCGCCTACCCCGGCGGCGTCGAATACACATACGCCAAGGGCGCCGAGCTGACCCTGGCGCCGCAGATCTGGCCGGGCTTTGAATTCTTCGCCGGCTTTCAGGACGCCGAGGGCTCCGCCGCCCCCTGCATGGGGCAGAGGGCCGAATGCTCCTTCGCCCTCGAAACGGACTCCTCGCTGGACGCGCTGTTCGAACGGATCGAGCTCACCGTCGAAAAGCGGGGCACGGGCCAGGGCACGGTCTCCAGCGAAGGCGGGGAGATCGCCTGCGGCGCAACCTGCACGGCGCCCTTCGAAGAAGGCGAAGAAGTCCTCCTCACCGCCGCCCCCGCCCCCGGCTCCGCCTTCGCCGGCTGGAGCGGCTGTGCGAGCGCCCCGGCGTCCGGGGAGTGCGCGATCACGATCGGGCCCGAAAGCGCCGCCCTCGCCGCGACCTTCGACGTCGACCCGACGCCGACGTCCATCACGCCCCCGACTCCAACGCCGACGCCGCCCCCGACGCCCGAACCCGAACCCGAAAGGGCGGGTACGGCAACTGCCGCCGGCTCGGCCTCCGTCAGCGGCGGCAAGGCCGCGCTGAAGATCGCCTGCACCGGCGGTTGACGGCGGCCATGAAATTCTCCCCATAGGCGGCCGTCGAACTTCCCCACTGGCGGACGCCAAAGCTCCCCGGTGGTGGCCATCGGATCTCCCCACTCCCAACTGACCACAGCCGGCCCAAGCGGCCGGTACCGACCGCCCACCTCGTTAGGGCTGGCCTGTTCGGCAGGCAAGCGAGGAGGGGTCGGGTTGAAGAAAGCGGAGGAAGTGATGGAGATCCTTGAGGCATTTGACTTGGTCGGCTCGCTGCGAAAAGCAGCCGAGCTGGCCGGCTGCGACCACAAAACGGTCGCCCACTACGTCCAAGAGCGCGAAGAAGGCGGCGGGGATTGGCGCCGCAAGCAGCGCCCCCGCCCGCGCAGCGGCGAGCACGAGGCGAAGATCGCCGAGCTCGTCGAGCGCTCCAAGGGCAAGGTGCGAGCCGACAAGGTGCACGAGCGGCTGGTGGCGATGGGCTACCGGGGCTCGGAGCGCACCACGCGGCGCGTGGTCGCCCGCGCCAAGGAGGCCTATGGCGCCGGGCAGCTGCGCGTCACCCGCCCCTGGGTCCCCGAGCCGGGCCTGTGGCTGCAGTGGGACTACGGCGAGGGGCCGAAGATCGACGGCAGGCCGACCTCGCTGTTCTGCGCCTGGCTCGCCTGGTCGCGCTTCAGGGTCGTGCTGCCTCTGGTCGACCGCACCCTGCCGAGCGTGGTGATGGCGCTGGACCGCACCCTGCGCGCCGTCGGCGGCTGCCCGACCTACGCCCTCACCGACAACGAGAAGACCGTCACCACCGACCACGTCTGCGGGATCGCGGTGCGCAACCCGCAGATCGTCGCCGCCTCGCGCCACTACGGGCTGAGCGTCGCTACCTGCGTGCCCGCCGATCCAGAGACGAAGGGAGGTTCGGAGGCGACTGTGAAGATCGCCAAGGCCGACATCGTCCCCACCGACCACAACCTGCGGCCCGGCTACGCGAGCTTCGCCGAGCTGGAGGAAGCCTGCGAGGCCTTCTGCGAGCGGGTCAACGCCCGCGAGCACCGCGTCACCGGCCGCGCGCCGGTCGAGATGCTCCGCGAGGAGCGGCAGCGCCTGCACCCGCTTCCCGACTCGCCCCACACGCTGTGCTTCGGGGAGACGCGCAAGGTCTCCCGCGAGGCGACGATCTCGGTCGGCCGCGCGATCTACTCGGTGCCCCACGAGCTGGTCGGCGAGCGCGTCTGGGCGCGGGCCACCGAGGAGCAGCTGATCGTCGTGCACGCCGACGGCGCCCGCGGCCCGCGCGAGGTCGCCCGCCACCTGCTGACGACGCCCGGCTCGCCGCGGATCTCCGATTCCCACTACCCGCCCCGTCCGCCCGGCGCCCTGGCGCGCCGCCCGCGCGCCGGGGGCGCCGAGGAGGCGGCCTTCTTGGCGATCGGCCCGGGCGCGGCCAAGTGGCTGACCCGCGCCGCGGCGGCCGGGGCTCGCCGGCTGCGCCGCAAGATGGCCGAGGCGGTGGACCTGGCGAAGATGCACGGCGCCGGAGAGGTTGACTCCGCGCTCGAGGCAGCGGCCGATGCCAAGCGCTTTGACGACGGCGACCTCGCCTCGATCCTCGCCCACCGCGAAGGCGGCGAGGTGATCGAGTTCCCGCCTCGCCACTCCGAGGCCGCCACGTTGCAGAGCTCGACCGCCGCCTGGGAGGGATTCGGACGATGATGGCCGTCAAGGCGCCTGAGCCGCCGCCGATCGACGATCGCCTGCAGGAGATGCTGCGCACCCTGCGCATGCCCCACATCCGCAAGGTGGCGCCGGAGGTACTCGCCACCGCCGCCTCCCAGCGCTGGGAGCCCTCAGAGGTGCTGCGGGCATTGCTGGAGGTCGAGGTCAAGGGCCGCGCCGAGGCGGCGATCGGGATCCGCCGCCGCCGCTCGGGGCTGCCCGCCGGCAAGACGTTCGATGCCTGGGAAGGGGACGTCTCCTCGATCCCCGCGGCGACCCAGCAGGCGCTGCGCACCCTGGAGTGGATGCAGCGCGGGGAGAACGTCTGCCTCTGCGGCCCGAGCGGCACCGGCAAGAGCCACTTCGCCGAGGCGCTCGGGCACCTGGCGATCGACAAGGGCAAAGCCGTCGCCTGGCACACGCTGGAGAGCCTCGAGGCGCTTTTGCGCGGCCACCGCGCTGACGGCTCGGTGACCAAGGCGATCGCCAAGCTGATCAAAGCCGATCTGGTGCTGATCGACGACGTCGGCATGATGCCGGTCTCCCCCGAGGCCGCCGAGGCGCTCTTCCGCGTCGTCGACGCCGCCTATGAGAAGCGCTCGCTGGCGATCACCTCCAACATCCACCCCTCGGGCTTCGACGAGCTGATGCCGCAGACGCTCGCCACGGCGACCGTTGACCGCCTGCTCCATCACGCGCACGTGATCGTCACCGAGGGATCGGAGAGCTACCGGCTCACCCAGGCGACCGAGGGCAAGGGGGTGGTGCCGCTGGGCTGATGCGCGCGAGTCCGCGCCCGACTCAGCTTCGCTACGGCCTACGGCCTTCGCTTCGCTGAGTCGGTCACCGAGGGCTCAAGCGTGGGGAGAACCGATGGCCGCCGGTGGGGAGAAGTCGTGGCCGCGAGTGGGGAGGTTGGATGGCCGCCCTTGGGGAATTCTCGATGGCCGTTGACAGGTGACGGCGGCCATGAAATTCTCCCCATAGGCGGCCGTCGAACTTCCCCACTGGCGGACGCCAAAGCTCCCCGGTGGTGGCCATCGGATCTCCCCACTCCCAACTGACCACAGCCGGCCCAAGCGGCCGGTACCGACCGCCCACCTCGTTAGGGCTGGCCTGTTCGGCAGGCAAGCGAGGAGGGGTCGGGTTGAAGAAAGCGGAGGAAGTGATGGAGATCCTTGAGGCATTTGACTTGGTCGGCTCGCTGCGAAAAGCAGCCGAGCTGGCCGGCTGCGACCACAAAACGGTCGCCCACTACGTCCAAGAGCGCGAAGAAGGCGGCGGGGATTGGCGCCGCAAGCAGCGCCCCCGCCCGCGCAGCGGCGAGCACGAGGCGAAGATCGCCGAGCTCGTCGAGCGCTCCAAGGGCAAGGTGCGAGCCGACAAGGTGCACGAGCGGCTGGTGGCGATGGGCTACCGGGGCTCGGAGCGCACCACGCGGCGCGTGGTCGCCCGCGCCAAGGAGGCCTATGGCGCCGGGCAGCTGCGCGTCACCCGCCCCTGGGTCCCCGAGCCGGGCCTGTGGCTGCAGTGGGACTACGGCGAGGGGCCGAAGATCGACGGCAGGCCGACCTCGCTGTTCTGCGCCTGGCTCGCCTGGTCGCGCTTCAGGGTCGTGCTGCCTCTGGTCAACCGCACCCTGCCGAGCGTGGTGATGGCGCTGGACCGCACCCTGCGCGCCGTCGGCGGCTGCCCGACCTACGCCCTCACCGACAACGAGAAGACCGTCACCACCGACCACGTCTGCGGGATCGCGGTGCGCAACCCGCAGATCGTCGCCGCCTCGCGCCACTACGGGCTGAGCGTCGCTACCTGCGTGCCCGCCGATCCAGAGACGAAGGGAGGTTCGGAGGCGACTGTGAAGATCGCCAAGGCCGACATCGTCCCCACCGACCACAACCTGCGGCCCGGCTACGCGAGCTTCGCCGAGCTGGAGGAAGCCTGCGAGGCCTTCTGCGAGCGGGTCAACGCCCGCGAGCACCGCGTCACCGGCCGCGCGCCGGTCGAGATGCTCCGCGAGGAGCGGCAGCGCCTGCACCCGCTTCCCGACTCGCCCCACACGCTGTGCTTCGGGGAGACGCGCAAGGTCTCCCGCGAGGCGACGATCTCGGTCGGCCGCGCGATCTACTCGGTGCCCCACGAGCTGGTCGGCGAGCGCGTCTGGGCGCGGGCCACCGAGGAGCAGCTGATCGTCGTGCACGCCGACGGCGCCCGCGGCCCGCGCGAGGTCGCCCGCCACCTGCTGACGACGCCCGGCTCGCCGCGGATCTCCGATTCCCACTACCCGCCCCGTCCGCCCGGCGCCCTGGCGCGCCGCCCGCGCGCCGGGGGCGCCGAGGAGGCGGCCTTCTTGGCGATCGGCCCGGGCGCGGCCAAGTGGCTGACCCGCGCCGCGGCGGCCGGGGCTCGCCGGCTGCGCCGCAAGATGGCCGAGGCGGTGGACCTGGCGAAGATGCACGGCGCCGGAGAGGTCGACTCCGCGCTCGAGGCAGCGGCCGATGCCAAGCGCTTTGACGACGGCGACCTCGCCTCGATCCTCGCCCACCGCGAAGGCGGCGAGGTGATCGAGTTCCCGCCTCGCCACTCCGAGGCCGCCACGTTGCAGAGCTCGACCGCCGCCTGGGAGGGATTCGGACGATGATGGCCGTCAAGGCGCCTGAGCCGCCGCCGATCGACGATCGCCTGCAGGAGATGCTGCGCACCCTGCGCATGCCCCACATCCGCAAGGTGGCGCCGGAGGTACTCGCCACCGCCGCCTCCCAGCGCTGGGAGCCCTCAGAGGTGCTGCGGGCATTGCTGGAGGTCGAGGTCAAGGGCCGCGCCGAGGCGGCGATCGGGATCCGCCGCCGCCGCTCGGGGCTGCCCGCCGGCAAGACGTTCGATGCCTGGGAAGGGGACGTCTCCTCGATCCCCGCGGCGACCCAGCAGGCGCTGCGCACCCTGGAGTGGATGCAGCGCGGGGAGAACGTCTGCCTCTGCGGCCCGAGCGGCACCGGCAAGAGCCACTTCGCCGAGGCGCTCGGGCACCTGGCGATCGACAAGGGCAAAGCCGTCGCCTGGCACACGCTGGAGAGCCTCGAGGCGCTTTTGCGCGGCCACCGCGCTGACGGCTCGGTGACCAAGGCGATCGCCAAGCTGATCAAAGCCGATCTGGTGCTGATCGACGACGTCGGCATGATGCCGGTCTCCCCCGAGGCCGCCGAGGCGCTCTTCCGCGTCGTCGACGCCGCCTATGAGAAGCGCTCGCTGGCGATCACCTCCAACATCCACCCCTCGGGCTTCGACGAGCTGATGCCGCAGACGCTCGCCACGGCGACCGTTGACCGCCTGCTCCATCACGCGCACGTGATCGTCACCGAGGGATCGGAGAGCTACCGGCTCACCCAGGCGACCGAGGGCAAGGGGGTGGTGCCGCTGGGCTGATGCGCGCGAGTCCGCGCCCGACTCAGCTTCGCTACGGCCTACGGCCTTCGCTTCGCTGAGTCGGTCACCGAGGGCTCAAGCGTGGGGAGAACCGATGGCCGCCGGTGGGGAGAAGTCGTGGCCGCGAGTGGGGAGGTTGGATGGCCGCCCTTGGGGAATTCTCGATGGCCGTTGACAGGCGGTCCCTGCAAGGGCACCCTGCAGCTCACCGCCAAGGTCAAGCAGGGCAAGAAGATCGAGAACCCGGTCATCGGCAGGGCCTCCTTCGACCTCTCCCCGGGCTCCGCCCGGACGCTCGCGGTGAAGATCTCAAACGCCCAGGCCAAGCTGCTGCTGGCCCAGGGCAAGACCTTGGCGGCCCAGCTCGTCGGGACCGGGGTGCAGGGGCGGACGGTGAAGCTGCGGGGGGCGAAGCACAGGCGCTGAGGCCGCGGCCTTGCACAACTCGCATCGCCGCCCGAACCCTTCCGCTCTCGGCGCGGGCTGTCTGGCTGCCTCGTTGTTGCTTGGCACCGCCACGGCGACTGCCGCGCCCCCTCCCGCGCCGATCCCCCGTCCGGGTGTCGATGTCGTCGGGGCCGGGCAGGTGCTTCGCGTCGCGTGCCCCTTGCCCGGGCCTACTCGGAGATCGGCATCCACGGGAAGACGCTCGAACAGCTGGCCGACTCCTCGGCCACCGACTCCCTCTTTTCGCTGAGGAAGTTCAAGTGCGACCGAGCCGGCCAGGCCGGCTCGCCGCGCATCGACCTGAGAAGCCGGGAACTTTATTTCGTCTTGGAAGGGGAACCGGAGATCAGCGTCGATTTCTCATCCTCACCGTTTCCCCGGCGCTCGAAACCGAGGTCTCGAGCGGCCTCGGTTCCTCTTTCTCCTGGCAACCGAAGATCGAAATGGGTGTCGACAAGCCACCCCGAGGCGAGGTTCGGCTGGTCCACCGGCTGGTGCCCAACGCTCCGGGCCCTCCCGCGGTTGAAGGCGAGGGAACCGCCGAGCTGCTCCTCGGGTTGCGGGTGGGCATCTCAGTCGCCGGCAGGGCCGGGCTCGCCGGGCTCGTCGGTCCGAAGGTGGAGGCCACCCTACGTGCCAGCGGTTCCTCGGTTTGCGCCGATGCCTCCTCCTCCGTTCGCCTCCGGCTCACCGCTCACGCCCACGTCTTCATCAGAAAGTGGACCCTCGTTAACGCCCGCGCTCCCTGAGCACGGCAGGGGGGCGACCGCGCCTATTCTCAGCCGGCGCTCGCCGACCCCGCGGAGCGCGCGTCGTGAACCGCTGCGACGTAGAGGCGATCGGAAGGCTCTTCGTAGCGGTAGAGCAGGATCATCCAGGGCCAGGGGCCGAGCACGAATCGCGCCGGAGCCCAGCGCCCTCCCAGCGCCCGCCCCGCCAGGGGGAAGGTCTCGAGCACCCGCAGCGAGCGAGCGATCCTCGCCCAGGTGTTGCCCGGAAGCCCGAGCTGCGCGATC
Source organism: uncultured Solirubrobacterales bacterium (assembly GCA_963702955.1). GTDB lineage: Bacteria > Actinomycetota > Thermoleophilia > Solirubrobacterales > 70-9 > VRUE01. Next base: position 2,242,504 of record OY969774.1, read on the forward strand.
GCCTCCTCGACATCTCGTCCCGCCTGCGGGGTGACGATGAACTCGGCCACTCAGGTGAGTTTGTCGAGTGGGACGCCTTCGCCTCGAGTTGCCTGGGCGAGCCCTTCTTGCGTGCGCTCCCAGGCGCCGGGAACAGCGTCGAGGATCTCGGTGATCCGCGCCGCGTCGGGATCGGCGTCCTCCAGGGCAATCGAGAGCAGTGAGCGCGCCAGCGTCCCCTCCTGCACATGCGTGCGCTCGGCAAGCGCCGCCAGCTTGTGGGCATGCTCGCCGTCGAGCGTCACGTTGATGCGCTTTCTCCCAGCCTCCATCCGAAATCGGAGCTTACACGATTGAGCACGGGGTGTGCAACGCAACCCCGAAGCCATGCTTATTACAGAAAATCCTTTAGGATGGGACAACCTAACAAGGTCTCTGTAATGACTCAAGCTTCGAGAAAGAATCCTTACAGGCCGGGTGTCGGCGTTCGCCCTCTGTACCTCGCGGGCAGAGACCCATCGATCCGGCGCTTCTCGGCGATGCTTCGCGCAGCGCCGGAGCAGCAGGCGAGCATGCGCGTCACGGGCTTGCGCGGTGTCGGCAAGACCGTTCTGCTGGGCGCGTTTTCAGAACACGCCGAGGATGCCAATTGGGAGCCGGCCGAGCTCGAGCTCCAGCCCTCGCACAACACAGATGAAGCGCTTCAGGAGGCTCTCGCCGGACTGCTCCGCCGCGCCCGGAAGCGGCTCTCCCGCCTCGAGCGCTTGCGCGCCGTCGCCGGCCGGGCAATACGGGCGGGGTCTCTCTCGGTCACCTGGGAGGACGTTTCGCTCTCGATCGCCCCCGGCTCCGAGCGGGAGAGCGATCTCGCCAGGGACATCTTCGCCACGGTGGAGTTGGCCGTGGCCAAAGGCAGGGAGGGCTTCGTCCTACTCCTCGACGAGGCGCAGCTGATCCGCGATGAGCGTGACCGCCACGGCGAGCACCCGCTCTCGCTGTTGATAGCGCCACTGGTCGCGCTGCAGCGTCAGGAGCTTCCCCTGGCGGTGGTCGTGTGCGGGCTGCCGACCCTCGCGGCGAACCTGCAGAAGGCCCGCTCCTACAGCGAGCGTCTCTTCCGGGGCGAGGAGGTCGGCTCGCTGCCCGAGGAGGAGGCGCTCGCCGCATTCACGCGGCCGCTCGAGCAGACCGACCGCGCTGCCGACGAGGAGGTCGCCGAGGAGGTGGCGAGGGAGGTCGAGGGATACCCGTACTTCATCCAGCTGTGGGGGTCGGAGCTGTGGGATGCCGCCGACCTCGCGGGCATCGACCGCTTCACTCCGGAGCTGCTGCGCGAGGCCCGCCCGCAGATATACGAACGCCTCGACCGGGACTTCTACGAGCCCCGTATAACGACCCTCACCCCCGCTGAGCAGGAGGTGCTGCTCGGCTCTGCCGCCTGCCCATATCCACCCTTGCGCTCCGCCGATCTCGGCAAAGTGTCGGCCAAGACCCCCGGCAACGTCAACGTCCTGCTCGGCAGGCTGGTGGAGGCCGGCGTCCTGTACCGGATCCGCAAAGGCGAGTACGGCTACACGGCGCCGAAGTTCCGCGACTTCCTTCAGCGCCGCGTCTCCGCGTAGACCTTGGCATCGCGGTCCCTGGCCATCTCGGCGCCTCAGGGAGCGCCGACCCGCAGCTGCGGGGTCACGGTGCCGCCGCGGCGCCGCTCTTCCTTGGTCACCACGTCGAAGAAGACGTCGTTGCGGCCACGGCGCATCGGGTAGGGGAAGAGGCGGCGGGCGCGGCGGTGCGAGGCGGCGAGCGCGCGGAAGCTCGACTCGTGCGCGCGCGTCCAGCGGATGCCGAAGATCTCGCGGACGCGCGGCGGCAGCGTGCCCTTGATGATGTGGTTCTGGACGGCGACGTTGCCGCGGGCGGGCGCCGGCACCGGCTGGCGGAAGGCGACCAGCGGCGCCATCTCGAGGCCGTGCGCGGTCGCCTGCAGGTCCGGCGAGGCGAGCATCCCCTCCCACCAGGCGCTGAACTCGCGGTGGCTGCCGGGCACCTCGCCGCGCGGCAGCCCGAACAGCTCGCCGAAGCGCACGTAGTCCTGCCAGAGGCGCTCGCGCTCGTCGGGATCGAGCGGTCGCACCATCGTCTCGTACATCGCCCGGCCGGAGTCGGCGATCACCGCCAGCGTCCACAGCATCAGCTCCGGGTCAAAGGCCGAGTAGGCGGCGCCGGCGGGGTGGGCGCCGGCGGCCTCGGGCAGCGTCCCCCGGGTCCGCTCGTGCAGGCGATGGACCTTGGCCAGCGCCTCGTCGGCCTCGGCCCGGGTGCCGAGGAAGATCGTCTCCTGGATCTTGGCGGTGCGGGCGAGCCGCTCGAACGGGCGGTCGGCGGAGCGGGTCGAGAGCATCGTGCCGGTGTAGGTGAGCGGTTCCAGGGCGCCGATCAGCAGCGCCCGTTGCCCGTACAGGAGCCCGACCGAGCGCTCGCCGTGGACGCGGCGCGCCATCGAGAGGCCGGGCGGGAAGTAGCTGGCGGAACCTGGCTCGGTCATAGCGGCCGAAGGCTACCCTCGCGCGTTCCACCGTGACCTTTATCGCTGACCTTAGTGATGCTACGGTTCGGCAGAGTACTAGGGGAGGAGATACCCGTCAGTGGGAAAAGCTCAGCCGAAGCCACACCTTTCTTCCGCCAGCCGGCGGTCAAGCAGGCAATTCGCCAGCTCGCCGGCGCTCGTAACCTGACAATTTTCGTCGGAGCCGGGGTTGGCACCGAGATCGGCCTGCCAACCTGGGCCCAGCTCGTCCGTCGCTTGCTTTCCGATGCCGTCGCCGGCAGTAAGGGTCGAGCTTGGGAAAGGAGCCTCTCCGCGGCTGACGAGGCTGTGGTGAACCGCCTGCTCGCGGGAGAGTCGCTTCTCAACGTCGCGACCATCGCCAAGGCACGCCTCGGCGCTCGCTTCGAGAATGCGCTAAGCCGTGCCCTCTACGGCGAGAAGTGGCGGGACGGCACCCTCTTCGTGCCGAAGAGCGGTGCACGCTACCGCTACCTCGACTCGACTACCGTCGAGGCCGTTGCGGCCGTCTACGCCGCCTTCGCGGATTCCGACAACCAGTGGAGCTGCGACATTGTCACCACCAACTACGATCGCTCGCTCGAGGAAGCGCTCGCCGCGAAGGGCATCGTCGCCGAGCCCTGGTTCGCCGACGCGGCCCCCGAGGACGAGAGCTGCATTGAGCACGTCGTCCGCCATTTGCATGGGTTCCTTACGCGTGACGAGAGCGGCGGCGACGTCGTGCTAACCGAGGCCGACTATCACGAGGCCGGCGCCCAGAAGCTTTCCTGGCAGGAGTCCTATCTGCGCCGTCGGCTGAGTGAGTTGACGATGCTATTCGTCGGCACCTCGCTCACGGACCCCGATGTCCTCTCGATTCTCTTCCGCTCGGTCGAAGACCGCCATCCGGCGGTCGCTCTACTGGTCCAGCCGGGGCCGACCGAGGGGACACCCGACATCCCGTCTCCTCCGGATCCGTGCGAGGATGCGACCGCTGAACTGCGTGCTGAACGCTGGAAAAGCGCCGGCCTGGAAGTGCTTGAAGCCGACTACGTCTCCCAGCCCCGTCATGGCGGAGGGGCTGCTCAGCAACTAAACCCAATCCCTATTGTTAGGAAGGGAGTGATCAGCAATGGCAACTAGATACGTTCCCGCCGTGCCCGGGCCGGAATCCTCGTCACGCAAAGTCCGCAAGCGAGTCCAGGAGGCCCAGCAACAGCTCAATCAAGTAGAGGCGAAGCTCAAGCGCGGGACCGATGCCACCCGATCCTCCAAGCGAGCACAGACTTCCTAAAGCCCCCGCCGACGATCGTCTGACCAGGCGCTTCCATTACGCCACCGCTCGCAGGTGGCGGTAAGCCGTCTTCCGGCCGGCCTCGCGCAGCGCCTCGCCCTGTCCCAGATAGGGGACGATGAGCGTGTAGGCGACGTCGCTCGCGAGTTCGCCCAGCTCGCCGGTGCGGCCGGCGAGGATCCGGCCCGCGATCAGGGTCTCGGCGCCGGCGAGGGCTGCCCGGGCGGCGCTCGCCGGGACACCGCTGTCGACGCCCGCCTCGTCTCGGCCCCGCTCGAGGAAGGACAGTGCCTCAGTCCTCGCCTCGGCGAGGATCTCGGCGGCGCGACCGCCCGCCGAGGGCGCCTCGACCAGCGCCGTCCGGGCCGGCGCCGGTCGTTCGGCGAGCAGGCCGAGCAGGGCCGCGACGCCGTCGTGCACGCTCGCCGCCCAGGGCTTGGCCGGATGGTGGACAGCCGCGAGCCGCCGTCGCGCCTCGCGCACCGCCATCTCCGCCGCCGCCGCCAGGCAGTCCTCGGTGCCGTCGAACAGCTCCTCGAAGGAGGCGCGCTCGACACCCGCCGCAGCGCAGACCTCGTCCACGCTCGTCCGCTCGAACCCCCGCGCCGCGCAGCTCTCGGCCATCCCGACAAGGATCCATTCGCGCTTGGAGTGGGCAGCAAGCGGCTCCATGGTCCGTAAACGCGATTGTACACCCCCTGTAGGGCTTTGTGGACAGCCTCGTACCGTCCCCAGATGTGAGCCCTAACCCAGCTGGAAGCGCTCGGCCCGCCTATCCTCTTTGGGCCATGGCCACGCGGCTCGACAACGCCCTCGCCGGCGCCACGTTCTCCGATCCGGAGCGCCGCACCGTGCAGCGCCTCGTCAACGCGCTCGAGGACGCGCTCGGCGACGATCTCCTGGCCGTCTGGCTCTACGGCTCCCGTGCCCGCGGCGAGCAGCCCCACGCCGAGTCAGACGTCAACCTGATGGTGATCGCCGAAGGCGGCGAGCGCCGCTATGGCGCCAAGGTGAACGACCTCCGCTACGACATCGCATGGGCCGAGGCCGCCAACCCCGTTTACTTCTCGGCTTTCGTGCACGATCTCGAGTGGCTGCACGGACGCCGCCAGATCGAATCCTTCTTCATTCAGGAGGTCGATCGCGACAAGGTCGTCCTCTACGGGGGAGGGCTCGAATGAGCCCCCGCTCTGAAGAGTTCATCGATTCCGCCCGCGAGCGGCTGGCGGGTGCACGTGACGCGATAACCCCGAGAGCCCCCGGGGGCGCCCCGCCTCAGCCCTTCTCGATCGTCAGCTTTTCGATCAGGACGGGTTGTTTGGGTTTTTCGTCGGGGGCGCCGAGCTTGTTGATCCGTTCGACGGCGGCATAGCCCTTGCTGACGTTGCCGAGCAGCGCGTATTCGGGCGGCAGGCCGGCGTCGACGCTGGTGACGACGAAGAACTGGCTGCCGGACGTCCCCGGGGGCTCGGCCGGGCTCTTCGCCATCGCCACGACACCCTTGGTGTAAGCGAGGTCGGCGGGCGGCTTCTCGACGACGCTGTAGCCGGGGCCGCCGCTGGTGTCGCCCTGCGGGTCGCCGCCCTGGACGACGAAGCCGGAGACGACGCGCGGGAAGTCGAGCCCGTCGTAGAAGCCCTGGCGGGCCAGGTAGGCGAACGAGTTGGTGGTCTTCGGCGCCTGCTTGGTGTCGAGTTCGATCTCGAACGTGCCGCAGCTGGTCTGGACGACCGCGGTCAGCTTTTCGCCCGCCTTGACCGCCTGCTTCGGCGCCGACAGGCTCGCTTCCCGCGGTTCCGGCGCTTCGACTTCCTTGCAGCCGGAGGCGGTCGTGGTGGCGGTCGAGCTGTCGCCACCGCCACCACCGCAGCCGGCCACGAGCGCCACGCAGGCAGCGAGCGCCACGAGGATCGCCGCCGCGCCGTTCTTCCCCTCCTTCACGGCGCGAAGACTAACCGGAATGGCGCACGAGGGCCGCCTTCCGCGCCGCGCCGCTAAAGTTGACCGCTCCGCCCGGATAGCTCAGTTGGTAGAGCACTTCCATGGTAAGGAAGGGGTCACGAGTTCGAGTCTCGTTCCGGGCTTCGCTGCGCTGTGGGGATCGCCGGCCTCAGGCGGCGCTCGATAGCCTGCGCGGCCGATGGACTTCTCCCTGACCGACGAGCAGCAGGACTTCGTCGCCGCGATCCGCGACTTCTGTGCGCGCGAGTGCGGCACGGCCGAGCAGCGCGAGCAGCTCACCGACGGCTACAAGGAGCACCACAACTTCGACCTCTACAGGCAGATGGCCGAGCTGGGCTGGCTCGGGGTGACGATCCCCGAGGCCTTCGGCGGCTCGGGCGGCTCGATGCTCGACGCCTGCCTGTTCATGGAGGAGACCTCGCGCGGGCTGGCACCGATCGGCGGCTACGCGACGACTCTGATCGTCGCCGGCGCGACGCAGCGGTTCGGCAGCGAGGAGCAGAAGCGGGAGATCCTCGGCGGGATCGCCTCCGGCTCGGTCGAGGCGATCGCGATGACCGAGCCCGAGGCCGGCTCCGACGTCGGCGCGCTCACCGCCCGTGCGGAGCAGGTCGACGGCGGCTTCGTCCTCAACGGCCAGAAGGTCTTCATCTCCAACGCCCACATCGCCGACCACGTGCTGATCGTCTGCCGCACCACCAAGGGCGAGAACAAGCACGAGGGCCTCTCGATGATCTGGCTGCCGCGCGAGGCGCCCGGGATGGAGATCGTCCCGATCCAGACGATGGGGGGGACCGAGACCAACCATCTCTACCTGACCGACGTCGAGGCGCCGGCCGACGCCCTGCTCGGCGAGGTCGACCAGGCCTGGACCCAGCTGATGGCCGGCCTCAACGTCGAGCGGCTGATCCTCGCCGCGACGATGCTCGGGATCGCCCAGCGGGTGCTCGACGACACCCTCGCCTATGTAAAGGAGCGCAAGCAGTTCGGTCGCCCGATCGGCTCCTTCCAGGCGCTCCAGCACCGGATCGCCGACATGGCGACGGAAATCGAGTCGGCTCGGCTGATGACCCGCTGGGTGGCCGGCCTGACCGACGAGGACCCGGGGCGGATGCTCCCCCGCGAGGCCTCGATGGTGAAGCTGCACGTGACCGAGGTCGCCAAACGCGTCGCGGTCGAGGGGATGCAGATGATGGGCGGTTACGGCTACTCCTCCGAGTACGACATGGAGCGCCTGGTCCGGGCGACGATGGTCTCGACCATCTACGGCGGCACCTCGGAGATCCAGCGCACGATCATCGCCAAAACCCTCGGCCTCTGAGGCGCCGCGGGCCTTAGGGGGGAGAGTTTTGCCTCGTCCGCCCTTGTATAGGGCAGGCAAGGAGAACGACCCCAGGCGAGCGGCGCACAGGCCGCCGCCGCAATCTTTAAGGTGCAACAATGCCGGTGATGCTAGAGCGCTGGAACGACGACAAGATGGATGCCCTGAGCGACAGGGTTGACGAACGCTTCGAACAAGTTGACAAGCGCTTCGAGCAGATTGACAGACGCTTCGAACAAGTTGACAAGCGCTTCGAACAAGTTGACAAGCGCTTCGAGCAGGTCGACAAGCGCTTCGAGCAGGTTGACAAGCGCTTCGAACAAGTCTACGAAGAGTTGCGTGAGTTGAGGCTGGACACGAAAGCGGGCTTCGAACGCACGCACCGGTTGATGATCCAGGGCATTCTCGCCCTGTCGGCCGCCTACATGGCCGGGTTCGCCGGCCTGATCGGCCTGGTCGCGACTCAGCTATGAAGCGATTCGCCCCGGCGGCAAATCGCCGGGGCGCCGAAGGAGCGCCGGAGCGCTATTCTTCGCGTCAGCCTCGCGCTTCGGCCCGGGGTTTTCTCTTGTAACGGCGTCCTTTAGGCAACGAGGAGAAATGGCTCGCGGAGATGTCCGCATTGCGGTGACGTTGGCTTGCGAAGACTGCAAGCGGCGCAACTACCAGACCAACAAGTCGCGGCGAAACTCGCCGGACCGGATCGAGCTGCGCAAGTTCTGCCACTGGTGTGGGCATCACACGCCGCACAAGGAGACTCGCTGATGCGGGCGGAGTCTCGCCAGAGGGGCAACTGAGCGGCGATGGCGAAAACCCGCGCACAGCGCAAGGCCGAGCGCCGGGCCCGCGAAGCCGAAGAACAGAAGCGCTCCGGCTCCGACGGCGGCAAGGCGGGCGACGCCGAGTCCCGCGCCCAGCACGACACCCAGGTCCCGGTCTCCGGCGACATCGCCGAGATCGAGGCTGTCGAGGCGGGGATGGCCGCCGGCGCCTCCGAGGCGGACCTGGAAGTCCCGGACACGTCGAAGTCGGACCGCGCCGTGCGCCGCGCCGAAGCGAAGCAGGCCAAGGAAGCCGAGAAGCGCCAGCGCGCCGAGCAGAAGCGCCAGGAGGGCGAGCAGCTCGCCCGGCGCCAGAAACAGGCCCAGGCCGAGAAGCGCCAGCGCGGCGGCGTCATCGGCTTCCTCGTCTCCTGCTGGGCGGAGCTGCGCAAAGTCCAGTGGCCGGACCGCGACACCCTCGTCCAGGCGACCGCCGTGACGATCATCTTCGTCGCCGTCGCCGGCGCCTACCTGGGCGCGCTCGACAGCGCCTTCAGCTACCTCATCAAGCAGATCCTCTAGCGGGATCCCCAATGCAAAGGCAAACCCTCTGATGTATCGCTGGTACGTGATCAACACCTACTCCGGGCACGAGAACAAGGTCAAGCACAACCTCGAGCACCGGGTTCAGACGATGAGCCAGAACCGCAACGTGCGCCAGGTCGTGGTCCCCACCGAGCAGGTGATGGAGCTCAACAAAGAAGGCCAGAAAGAGCCGAAAGAGAAACGGACGATGCCCGGCTACGTCCTGGTCAACATGGAGATGACCGACGACTCCTGGGGCCTGGTCAAGAACACCCCCGGGGTGACCGGCTTCGTCGGCCAGCGCGACAAGCCGGTGCCGCTCTCCAAACCGGAGGTCGACCGGCTGCTGCACCGCGAGACCGCCGAGCGCCCCCGCACCCAGGCGCAGTTCTCGATCGGCGAGTCGGTCAAGGTCATCTCCGGCCCGCTCTCCGACTTCTCCGGCGAGATCGCCGAGATCAACGAGGACGCCGCCAAACTCAAGGTGCTGGTCTCGATCTTCGGCCGCGAGACCCCGGTCGAGGTCAACTACGACCAGGTGAAGAAGATCTAGCGCGGCCCGCTACCCTCTCCGATCCCGATGGCGAAAAAAGTCCTCACCCTCATCAAGCTGCAGATCCAGGCGGGCAACGCCAACCCGGCGCCGCCGGTCGGCCCCGCGCTGGGCCAGCACGGCGTCAACATCATGGAGTTCTGCAAAGCGTTCAACGCGCAGACGCAGAGCGAGGGCGGCACGATCATCCCGGTCGAGATCACCGTCTACGAGGACCGCTCCTTCAGCTTCGTCACCAAGACGCCGCCTGCCGCGGTGCTGATCCGCGAAGCGATCGGGATCAAAAAGGGCTCCGGCGAGCCGCACGTCAACAAAGTCGGCACGATCACCCCCGAGCAGATCCGCCAGATCGCCGAGCGCAAGATGCCCGACCTCAACGCCAACGACCTCGACGCCGCCTCGAAGATCATCGCCGGCACCGCCCGCTCGATGGGCGTCGACGTCAAATAGAGCCATGGCCCACGGCAAGCGCTACCGCAAACAGCTCGGCAAGGTCCAGCGCGAGCACGCCTACCCGCCCGCCGAGGCGATCGACCTGATCAAAGAGACGGCGAGCGCCGGCTTCGACGAGACGGTCGAGCTGCACCTGCGGCTCGGGGTCAACGTCCGCCACGCCGAGGAGCAGCTTCGCGGCACCCTCGCCCTCCCGCACGGGCTCGGCAAGGAGGTGACGATCGCCGTCTTCGCCGAAGGCCGGCAGGCCCGCGATGCCGAGGCCGCCGGGGCGGACTTCGTCGGCGGCCAGGATCTGGTCGAGAAGGTCGAGGAGGGCTGGACCGACTTCGACGTCGCGATCTCGACCCCGGACATGATGAAAGCGGTCGGCCAGCTCGGCCGCGTGCTCGGCCCGCAGGGCAAGATGCCCAACCCGAAGGTCGGCACCGTCACCGACGATGTCGAGAAAGCGGTCGGCGAGTCGAAGTCCGGCAAGGTCGAGTACCGCACCGACCGCCAGGCGATCATCCACATGGCGATCGGCAAGGCGAGCTTCGAGGCGCAGCAGCTGCTCGAGAACTGCCTCGCGGTGCTCGACGAGGTCCTCCGCGCCAAGCCGTCCTCCTCGAAGGGCAAATACATCCTCTCGGCGACGCTGACGACGACGATGGGCCCGGGCATCCGGGTCAACGCCGGGGCGAGGACGAAAGAGCCGGCGACCGTCTAGACTCCCCCGCCGCGCGACCCGCAGACCACCGGCAGGGCCAAGCCCGCAAGCCCGGTGCAGGTGAACGAATGAACCGAGACGAAAAGGCACAGGCCATTGAGGAGATCGCTGCCCAGATAGAGGGCGCCGAAGCGATCTTCGCCGTCGACTACCGCGGCATCAGCGTCACCCAGGCCGCCGAGCTGCGGGGCAAGCTGCGCGAAGCGGACGCCAGCTTCCGCGTCGTCAAGAACCGCCTCACCAAACGCGCCGCCGACCAGGCCGGCGAGGAGCGGCTGGCCGAGCTGCTGCAGGGACCGACCGCGCTGGCCTTCGTCCGCGGCGACACCGCTCAGGCGGCGAAGGCGATCTCGACCTTCAACAAAGAGCACGAAGTCCTCACCTTCAAGGGCGGCTTCATGGACGGCCTCAGCCTCGACGAGGAGAAGTTCAAGTCGATCGCCCGCCTGCCCTCGCGCGAAGTGCTCGACGGGCAGCTCGCCGGAGTCGTCGCCAGCCCGCTCACCGGTCTTATCCGCGGTCTCGGCTCGATGGTCTCCGGGCTCGCCGGCCGGCTTCAACAGCTTCAAGAACAAAAGGAGAAGGAGTAGATGGCAACCAAAGTCAAAACCGAGGATTGGATCGAGGAGCTGAAAGGCATCTCGGTGCTCGAACTCTCCGAGCGGATCAAAGCGCTCGAGGAGGAGTTCGGCGTCTCCGCGACCGCGGTCGCCGCGGCGGCCCCGGCGGCTGCCGGCGCTCCGGCGGGCGACGGCGCCGGCGCCGAGGAAGAGGCCTCGACGGTCGACGTCATGCTGACCGAGGTCGGCGGCCAGAAGGTCCCCGTGATCAAGGTCGTCCGCGCCGCCACCGGGCTCGGCCTGAAAGAGGCCAAGGCGATCGTCAACGAGGCCCCGAAAGCGATCAAAGAGGGCGTCGAGCGCGACGAGGCCGAGAAGATCAAAGGGGAACTCGAGGAGGCCGGCGCCACAGTCGAGCTCAAATAGAGTCCGCAACGACCGCGAACGAATCGCAGGCAGGGAGCGGATTCTACGGCCGAGGTCGGCCGTGTGTTATTTTTCGCGGTCGCGCGCTTGTTGGGTCCCCCTGCTCGTATCTGCGCTGTATCCACGTCCCTCTGACCGTCTGAGGAGTCGCCGACTTGGCACGTTCCAACGCTGCCCCCGTAACCCGCAGGAGTTTCTCCCGACTAAAGAACCCCCTCGAAGTCCCCCACCTGATCGATATCCAGCGCCGCTCGTTCGAAGAGCTGACGGATGCCAAGAAGGGCGGGCTGCGAGAGACGATTGACGACATATCCCCGATCGAGGACTACACGGGGAACCTCGCGATCGTCTTCGGCGAGTTCAAGTTCGAGGAGCCGCCGAACACGATCGAGGAGTGCCGCGAGAAGGACATGACCTACTCGCGGCCGCTGACCGCGACCGTCGCCTTCCAGAACAAGGAGACCGGCGAGATCCGCGAGCAGGCTGTCTTCATGGGCGACTTCCCGTGGATGACCGACCGCGGCACCTTCATCATCAACGGCACCGAGCGGGTCGTCGTGACCCAGCTCGTGCGCTCCCCCGGCGCCTACGTGATGGCGCCGAAGGACCCCGAGAAACAGGTCTTCATCGCCAACCTGATGCCGGCCCGCGGTTCCTGGCTGGAGCTGGAAATCGACAAAAAAGGCCGCGTCTACGTGCGCATCGACCGCAAGCGCAAACTGCCGGTGACGGTGCTGCTGCGGGCGATGGGCTACGTCGAGGACGAGCAGATCCTGAAGATGTTCGACAACTCGGTCTACCTCAGGCACACGATCGCCTCCGACACCGAAGCGACCCTGACCGAGGAAGGCGCGCTGATCGAGCTGTTCAAAAAGCAGCGCCCGGGCGAGCCGCCCTCGGTCGACGCCGCCCGCGCCCTGCTCGAGCAGCTCTTCTTCGACCCGAAGCGCTACGACCTCACCCGGGTCGGCCGCTACAAGCTGAACGCGCGCCTCGACCTCGACGTCGACCTCGACAACCGGGTCCTCACCCACGACGACATCATCGCCCTGATCAAGGAGCTGGTGAGCCTGCCGAAGCTGCTCGGCATCCCCGAGGAGATCGACGAGGAGAACCCGATAAAAGACTATGCCGCGGAGGCGATCACCTATCCGCGCGAGCCGGTCGCCGAGCACCTCGACGAGTACGAGCACTTCGGCAACCGCCGCCTGCGCACGGTCGGCGAGCTGATCCAGGAGGCGTTCCGGATCGGCCTCTACCGGATGGAGCGGGTCGTCCGCGAGCGGCTGACCACCGAAGACGCCGACGCGATCACCCCGCAGACGATCATCAACATCCGCCCGGTCGTCGCCGCGATGAAGGAGTTCTTCGGCTCCTCGCAGCTCTCGCAGTTCATGGACCAGACCAACTCGCTGGCGGGCCTGACCCACCGCCGCCGCCTCTCGGCGCTCGGCGCCGGCGGCCTGACCCGCGAGCGGGCCCCGATCGAGGTCCGCGACGTGCACCCGACCCACTACGGCCGGATGTGCCCGATCGAGACGCCGGAGGGACCGAACATCGGCCTGATCGGCTCGCTCTCCTCCTACGCGCAGATCTCCGAGCACGGCTTCGTCACCACCCCCTACCGGGTGGTCTCCGACGGCGTCGTCAGCGACGAGATCGTCCACCTGGACGCCACCCAGGAGGAGGAAATGACGATCGCCCAGGCGAACGCGGAGATCGACCCGAAAACCCAGAAGCTGAAAGGCCCGCAGGTGCTGGTCCGCGCCGGCGAGCAGGAGTACGCGACGGCGACGCCCAAAGAGGTCGAACTGATGGACGTCTCGCCGACCCAGATCTGGTCGGTGGCGACGGCGCTGATCCCCTTCCTCGAGCACGACGACGCCAACCGGGCGCTGATGGGCTCCAACATGCAGCGCCAGGCGGTGCCGCTGCTGAAACCGGAGCCGCCGCTGATCGGCACCGGGATGGAGCGCCGCGCCGCGGTCGACACCGGCGACGTCACCCTGGCCGAGAACGAGGGCGAGGTCATCCACGTCGACTCGGAGCGGATCGTGGTCAGCCACGGCTCGAAGAAAGACGAGTACCCGCTGCACAAGTTCATGCGCTCCAACCAGGGGACGATCATCCACCAGCGGCCGATCGTCAAGACCGACCAGAAGGTGAAGGCGGGCGACGTGCTCGCCGACGGCTCCTCGACGGCGGGCGGCGAGATCGCCCTCGGCAAGAACTGCCTGGTCGCCTTCATGTCCTGGGAGGGCTACAACTTCGAGGACGCGATCATCCTCTCCGAGCGCCTGGTCAAGGACGACGAGATGACCTCGATCCACATCGAGGAGTACGAGATCGACGCCCGCACGACCAAGCTCGGCGACGAGGAGATCACCCGCGACATCCCCAACCGCTCCGAGGAGAGCCTGCGCAACCTCGACGAGCGCGGCATCGTCCGCGTCGGCGCCGAGGTCATCTCCGGCGACCTGCTGGTCGGCAAGGTGACGCCGAAGGGCGAGACCGAGCTGACCGCCGAGGAGAAGCTGATCCGCGCGATCTTCAAGGAGAAGGCGCGCGAGGTCCGCGACACCTCGCTGAAGGTCCCGCACGGCGAGGGCGGCGTCGTGATCGACGTGCTGACCTTCAGCCGCGACGACGGCGACGACCTGCCGCCCGGCGTCAACGACCTGGTCCGCGTCTACGTCGCGACCAAGCGCAAGATCGCCGAGGGCGACAAGCTCGCCGGCCGCCACGGGAACAAGGGTGTGATCTCGAAGATCGTGCCGGAAGAGGACATGCCCCACCTCGCCGACGGCACCCCGGTCGACGTGATCCTCAACCCGCTCGGCGTGCCGAGCCGGATGAACATCGGCCAGGTGCTGGAGACGCACCTCGGCTGGGTCGCCGGCAACGGCTGGTACGACGACGGCTCCGAGGCCTACAAGCAGGCGCACTCCGACGAGGGTGACGGCCGCGTCTACGTGGCGACCTCGGTCTTCGACGGGGCGACCGTCGAGGACGTCGACGAGGCGCTGATGCAGTGGTCGGAGGAAAACGCCGAGCGCGGGATCGACCTCGGGATCGACAAGAGCGCCCAGCCGGGCGCCCGCTGCGCCGGCAGCGCCCAGCTCTACAACGGCCGCACCGGCGAGCCCTACGAGGGCACGGTGACGGTCGGCTACATGTACATCCTCAAGCTCCTGCACCTGGTCGACGACAAGATCCACGCCCGCTCGACCGGCCCCTACTCGCTGGTCACCCAGCAGCCGCTGGGCGGCAAGGCGCAGTTCGGCGGCCAGCGCTTCGGCGAGATGGAGGTCTGGGCGCTGGAGGCCTACGGCGCCGCCTACACGCTGCAGGAGATGCTGACCGTGAAGTCCGACGACACGGTCGGCCGGGTCAAGGCCTACGAGGCGATCGTCAAGGGCGAGAACATCCCCGAGCCCTCGATCCCCGAGTCGTTCAAAGTCCTGCTGAAGGAGATCCAGAGCCTCTCGCTCGACGCCAACGTCGTCTCCGAAGGCGGCGACGTCGAGATCGCCGAGGAGGACGACGACCTGCTGAAAGCGGCCGAGGAGCTGGGCATGGACCTGACCGGGGTCCGGGCCGAGGGCGCAGGCGGCGCCGCCGACGAGCAGGAGGAGCAGGTGGTCGCCGAGGGCGAGGCCGGCAGCGACGGTGACGGGAGCAGCGACGAGGTCGAGGCCGACGGGGCCGAGGCGGGGGCCAAAGAAGAGACGAAGGTGGAGGACTGATGATCGACATCAACAACTTCGACGCGATTGAGATCGGCCTCGCGTCCTCGAAGAAGATCCGGTCCTGGAGCTGGGGCGAGGTGACCAAGCCCGAGACGATCAACTACCGCACCCTGAAGCCGGAGAAAGACGGGCTGTTCTGCGAGCGCATCTTCGGTCCGACCAAGGACTGGGAGTGCTACTGCGGCAAGTACAAGCGGGTCCGCTACAAGGGCATCGTCTGCGAGCGCTGCGGCGTCGAGGTGACGCGGTCGAAGGTCCGCCGCGAGCGGATGGGCCACGTCGACCTGGCCTCGCCGGTCTCCCACATCTGGTTCTTCAAGGGCGTGCCGAGCCGGATCGGCTACCTGATCGACATGGCTCCCAAAGAGCTGGAGAAGGTCCTCTACTTCGCCGCCTCGATGGTCACCTGGGTCGACACCGAGGCCCGCGACAAAGACCTCGGCAAACTCGAGAAAGAGGTCAAAAAGGTCTCCGACGGCTACGCCGCCGAACAGCAGAAACGGACCCAGGAGCTGAGCGAGTCGCTGGAGCGGCGCGTCAAGTACCTGGAAGCCGGCGGCCAGGAGAAATTCGACGACGACGACCACATCTGGGCCGACTCGCTGAAGCTGACCGCGGCGCAGCTGCGCAAGCTGAAAGAGGACGAGCGCGGCAAGCTGATCAAAGAACTGCGTAAAACGTTCGAGGCCGAGATCGCCGACACCGAGGCCTACATCGAAGAGGCGATCGAGCGGATGGACGAGGTCTGGAAGATCTTCACCGAGATGAAGCCGAAGGACGTCGTCAACGACGAGACCGTCTTCCGTGAGCTCAAGGACCGCTTCGGCTCGCCGTTCGGCTGGGGCGAGTACTTCCGCGGCGGGATGGGCGCCGAAGCGGTGCGCGACCTGCTCGAACAGGTCGACCTGGCGGCCGACTGCGAGGAAATGGAGCAGGTCATCAACAGCTCCAAAGGCCAGAAACAGGCGCGTGCGGTGAAGCGGCTGAAGGTCGCCTCCGCCTTCCTCAACTCCGACAACAAGCCGGACTGGATGATCCTCGACAGCGTGCCGGTGATCCCGCCGGAGCTGCGCCCGATGGTGCAGCTCGACGGCGGCCGCTTCGCGACCTCGGACCTCAACGACCTCTACCGGCGCGTGATCAACCGCAACAACCGGCTGAAAAGGCTGCTCGACCTCGGCGCGCCCGAGATCATCGTCAACAACGAGAAGCGGATGCTGCAGGAGGCGGTCGACGCGCTGTTCGACAACGGCCGTCGCGGCCGCCCGGTCACCGGGCCCGGCAACCGCCCGTTGAAGTCGCTCTCCGACATGCTCAAGGGCAAGCAGGGTCGCTTCCGCCAGAACCTGCTCGGCAAGCGCGTCGACTACTCCGGCCGCTCGGTGATCGTCTCCGGGCCGAGCCTGAAGCTGCAGCAGTGCGGCCTGCCGAAGCTGATGGCGCTGGAGCTGTTCAAGCCGTTCATCATGGCCCAGCTGGTCGAGCGCAAAGCGGTGCAGAACATCAAGGCGGCGAAGAAGATGGTCGAGTCGATGGTGCCCGAGGTCTGGGACGTGCTCGAGGAAGTCATCCACGAACACCCGGTGCTGCTCAACCGCGCTCCGACCCTGCACCGCCTCGGCATCCAGGCGTTCGAACCGATCCTGGTCGAGGGCAAGGCGATCCAGGTCCACCCGCTGGTCTGCCACGCCTTCAACGCCGACTTCGACGGCGACCAGATGGCGGTCCACGTGCCGCTCTCCGCCGAGGCCCAGGCCGAGGCGCGGGTGCTGATGCTCTCCGCCAACAACATCCTCTCGCCGGCCCACGGCGCGCCGCTGGCGACGCCGACCCAGGACATGGTGCTGGGGATCTACTACCTCACCTACGGCCCGGACGCGGAGGGGCTGCTGGCGATCGACAAGGAGCTGAAGAGCGGCAAGGGGGCCAACGGCTCGGCGCCGAAGGTCTTCCGCTCGGCGCAGGAGGCCGAGCTGGTCTACGAGAACGGCGGCTGCAAGCTGCACGACTTCGCCGAGTACCGGCGGGCCGGCCACGAGCACTTCCTGACCACGGTCGGGCGGATCATCTTCAACGAGAAGATCGAGCGCGCCCTGGCCGAGGCGCTGGCCGAGGAGTTCGACCCCGAGGGGTTCGAGTTCGCCAACCACGCGCTGAAGAAGCGCGACGTCAACGAGATGGTCTCCGACCTGGTCGAGACCTACGGCGCGCCGGCGGTCTCGCAGGTGCTCGACGCCTTCAAGGACCTCGGCTTCCACTACGCCAGCCAGGCCGGGATCACCGTCTCCAAGAACAACGTCGTCTCGCCGCCCGACAAGGCGGAAATCCTCGATCGCTACGAGAAGCAGACGGCGGCGATCCAGGGCCAGTACGACGACGGCTACATCACCGCGGAGGAGCGCCACGAGGCGGTCACCTCCCACTGGAACAAAGCGACGGATGAGGTCGCCCAGGCGATGGAGGACAACCTGGACGAGCTCAACCCGATCTTCATGATGGCCAACTCCGGCGCCCGCGGATCGTTCAAACAGATCCGCCAGCTGGCCGGGATGCGCGGTCTGATGGCGAACCCGAAAGGGGAGATCATCGAGCGGCCGATCAAGGCCAACTTCATGGAGGGCCTCTCGGTGCTCGAGTACTTCATCTCCACCCACGGCGCGCGAAAGGGTCTCGCCGACACGGCGCTGCGCACCGCCGACTCCGGCTACCTGACCCGGCGCCTGGTCAACGTCGCCCAGGACGTGATCGTCCGCGACGAGGACTGCAAGACCAAAGACCACATCGAGATGGCGCTGCGCAAGGACGACGGCTCCCTCAACGACAACCTGATCGGCCGCCTGGCGGCGAAGAAGTTCGAGACCAAGCGCAAGCGCGAGCTGCTCAAGCGCAACCAGGAGATCACCCTGGCCGAGGTCGAGGCGATCGCCGAGGCGTTCGGCGACGAGGCCCAGTTGGCGGTGCCGGTCCGCTCGACGCTCAAGTGCGACGCCGAGTCCGGCGTGTGCCGCGCCTGCTACGGGGTCGCTCCGGCGACCGGCTTCATGGTCAACATCGGCGACGCGGTCGGGATCATCGCCGCCCAGTCGATCGGCGAGCCGGGCACGCAGCTGACCATGCGCACCTTCCACACCGGCGGCGTCGCCGGCCAGGACATCACCCAGGGACTGCCGCGCATCGTCGAGCTGTTCGAGGCGCGCAAACCGAAGGGGCTTGCGCAGATGGCCGAGGAGGCCGGCAAGGTCTCGGTCGAGGAAACCGACAAAGCGCTGAAAACGATCGTCACCGAGTCGAGCGGCGAGGAGCACGCCTACAGCTTCCCGCCGCGCACCCGGCTGCACGTCGCCGACGGCGACAAGGTCGAGGTCGGACAGCAGCTCAACGAGGGCTCGCTCTACCCGGCCGACCTGCTGGCGATCCGCGGCCGCACCGAGACCGAGCTCTACCTGGTCGCCGAGGTGCAGAGGGTCTACCGTGCCCAGGGCGTCGACATCAACGACAAGCACATCGAGCTGATCGCCCGGCAGATGCTGAAGAAGGTCAAAATCGAGTCGAAGGGCTCGACCAGCCTGCTGCCCGGCCAGCTCGAAGACCGCGGTGCGCTGAAACGGCTCAACAAGCAGACCAAGGAAGACGGCGGCACGGCGGCCAAAGGCGAGGAGGTCATCCTCGGCATCACCAAGGCCTCGCTGGCGACCGAGTCGTTCCTCTCCGCCGCCTCCTTCCAGGAGACGACCAAGGTGCTCACCGACGCCGCGCTGGAGGGCAAACGGGACAAACTCGTCGGCCTGAAGGAGAACGTGATCATCGGCAAGCTGATCCCCGCCGCGACCGGCCTCAAGCACTACCGGACGCTGACCGTGGAGCCGGCGGTGCCGATCGAGCCGCCCAGCGACGAGGACCTGCTCGACGAAGACGAGCTGGCCGCCGAGCTCGGCGGCGATGGCGATTCGGCTCCCGTGGAGGGCTTCGGGACCTCGTTTGCCGAGGAGCTCGAGGAGCTGGCGCAGGAGATCGAGTCGAACGCGGACGAGAAGGCCTGATCGGCTTCTAGCGGGGGAGGAAGCGGGGGTGTCCCTCCCGGTTGCTGGGGTTTTCGCCTGTCGCGCCGCTTCTCTCGCTGAGTGGTCTGTGCGAAAACCAGGACGCCGCTGCCCGGGAGGGACACCCCCGCTTCCTCCTCTAACTACGATCCGTTGCTGTGGCTGAGAAGGTCTGCATCGTCGGAGCCGGTAGCTCGGGGCTGACGGCTGCGCAGGTGCTGCAGGCGCGGGGGGTTGCTTTCGATTGCTTCGAGAAGGGGTCGATGGTCGGGGGGAACTGGCGTTACGAAAACGACAACGGGACCTCGTCGGCTTACCGGTCTCTGCACATCAACAGCTCGCGGAAGCTGATGTCGTTCAAGGCGTTTCCGATGCCGGCGGAGTATCCGGACTATCCGAGTCACGAGCATGTCGCGGCCTATTTCGACTCATATGTGGAGCGGTTCGGGCTTGGAGAGCGGATCACGTTCAATACCGAGGTGGTCGCGGCGGAGCCGATCGACGGGGAGTGGGAGGTGACGGTCGAGGGACCGGAGGGGCGGCGGAGCGAGCGCTACCGGGCGGTGCTGGTCTGCAACGGGCACCACTGGAAGCCGCGCCGGCCCGAACCGCCGTTCGCCGGCGCCGAGGAGTTCGCCGGCGAGCAGATCCATGCCCACTACTACCGCGAGCCCGAGGTGCTGGTCGGCAAGCGGGTGCTGGTGCTGGGGATCGGCAACTCTGCCGTCAACATCGCCGTCGAGTCCTCGCGGATCGCCGAGAAGACCTTTCTGGCGATGCGGCGCGGCGCCTACGTCCTGCCGAAGTATCTGAACGGCAAGCCGATCGACGAAACGGCGCCGCCGCTCGCCAGCCGGCTGCCGCTGGCGGTGCAGCGCTTCTTCATGGGGCGGATGCTGAAGGTGGCGGTCGGCGAGATGACCGACTACGGCCTGCCGAAGCCCGACCACCGATTGCTCGAGGCGCATCCGACCGTCTCCTCGGAGCTGTTGCCGCGACTCGGACACGGCGACATCGCGGTCAAGCCGAACATCGACCGCTTTCGCGGCGGCAACACGGTGCGCTTCGCCGACGGCAGCGAGGAGGAGATCGACCTCGTCGTCTACTGCACGGGCTACGAGATGTCCTTCCCCTTCCTCGCCGAGAAGGTCTTCCCCGTCCACGACAACCGGATGCCGCTCTACCGGCGGGTCGCCGCGCCCGACCGTCCCGGGCTCTACTTCGTCGGCTTCATCCAGCCGCTCGGCCCGATCATGCCGATCGCCGAGGCGCAGGCGGAATGGATCGCCGACCTGCTCACGGGCCGGACGGGACTGCCCTCAGCGGGCGAGATGCGGGAGGAGATCGCGGACTACGAGCGGCGGATGGGGAAGCGCTTCGTCGCCTCTAAGCGCCATACGATCGAGGTCGACTTCCATCCCTATCTGCGTGAGATCCGGCGTGAGCGGAAACGCGCGGTTCAGCCCGTCTGACGGGAGGGACGCCCCCGGGCCTCCGCCGCAGAGCGCCTGCTCCTCCGGGGCTGTGCTGGGGGCCGCGGGGGCGGGTCGGAAAGGGAGGACGGCGGTCGGAGCCGCCGTCGTTGTCCTCGGTCGGTTCGTCTTCCGGTGCCTTGCTTGCCCACCAGACGAGCCAGAGCGCGCCGAAGACCGGGATCTTCAGGACGACGAGAAGGAAGAAGATTGGCCAGAACCCCTCCACCGGAATCAGTCTAGCCCGCCGGCCCACGCCGTCAACGCTTCCACCTGGGTCTCCTCCAGGCCGAGGTGGGACTCGGTCGGGACCAGCAGGGTCGGCTGGGCGCGGCCGCGGGCCCACTCGTAGCAGCTCTCGTCGAAGCTGTCGTCGATCCAGGCCAGGGGGCGTCCCAGGCCGTAGGCGTCGAGCGGCCCCAGCTTCCAGTGCGCCGAGCCGAACCGCGCCGCCCCGTCGAAGGTCAGGTAGGGAAGCTCCGGCAGGCCGAGCAGGTTCGGCAGGTAGTCGTTGGCTTTGTCCTCCCAGCCGGTCGCCCAGACCAGCTCGTAGTGCTCCGCCAGCCGCTCCAGCCGCTCGCCGGCGCGCAGCGAGATGCAGTGGACCATCCCGTCGATCAGCTCGAAGCGGGCCTCGGCTCGGTCGGGCGGGTCGTCGAAACCGAACAGGGAGATGACTCCGTCGACATCGACCGCGAGAATCGGCCGGCTCATGCAGTGAGGCTAGCTACCAGCGGTAATGGGCGAACGCTTTGTTCGCCTGGGCCATCCGGTAGATGTCGTCCTTGCGCTTCCAGGCGCCCCCCTGCTGCTGGATCGCATCGAGGATTTCGCCGGCGAGGCGCTCCGACATCGAGTACTCGCGGCGGTTGCGGGCGAAGTCGACGAGCCAGCGGACGGCGAGCGTGCGGGCGCGCCGCGCGGGCACCTCGACCGGCACCTGGTAGGTGGCGCCGCCGACCCGGCGGGAGCGAACCTCGAGCACCGGCGTCAGCTGTTTGATCGCCGCCTCGAGCGTCTCGACCGCGTCGTCTTTCGAGCGCTCGCCGACGATCGCCAGGGCGTCGTAGACGATCCGCTCAGCGAGCGACTTCTTGCCGTCCTGCATCGTCTTGTTGATGACCTGCTGGACGAGGCGGTTGCGGAAGCGCGCGTCGGGCTCGATCGGCCGGAGCTGGGCGGCGGAGCGGCGCGGCACTAGGAAGCCTTGACTCCGTACAGGGAGCGAGCCTGTTTGCGGTCGGAGACCCCGGCGGCGTCGAGCGCGCCGCGGACGACCTTGTAGCGGACGCCCGGCAGGTCCTTGACCCGACCGCCCCTGACGAGGACGACCGAGTGCTCCTGCAGGTTGTGGCCCTCGCCCGGGATGTAGGTGGTGACCTCCATCCCGTTGGTGAGGCGCACACGGGCGATCTTGCGCAGGGCCGAGTTCGGCTTCTTCGGCGTCACCGTGGCGACGCGGGTGCAGACGCCGCGTCGCTGCGGCGCTGCGACGCTCTTCTTCCCGCCCTGTCCCGACTTGAGGCCCGGCGTCGTCGTCTTCTTCTTAGGCCGCTTGCGGCCCTTGCGAATGAGTTGGTTCGTGTTCGGCACGGGCCGGCATGGTAGCGGGCTGCCGCCTTTGGAGCGGCAACGAGCAGCAGCCCGCCGATCGTCAACCCGGCCGCGGCGGCGATCTGGGCGTAGAAGCCGTCGAGCAGGACGGCGCCGGCGCCGGAGAAGCGCGACGCCTGGGCTCCGGCGTCGAGGCCGGCGGGCAGGTCGACGAGGAGGACGACGGCGAGGCTGAGCAGGCCGAGGGCGAAGACGACCCGGCCGAGGCCGCGGCGGCGCTCGTTGCCCAGCACGACCAGGGCCAGGGCCGCGGCGATCGCCGCCGGCGCCAGCAGCAGGTAGGCGTGCGCTTCGCCGGCGGTCTTGGCGGCGACGGTCGGCGCGCTCGCCCCCGGCAGGCCGGCGTAGCCCTGCCCGCCGATCTCGACCGCGCGGTAGTCGACGAACTGCGAAGCCGCGAGGCAGGCGGCGGCGGCGATGACGGTCAGGCAGATCGCCCGCTCCGGCGTCAGCACGGCGCTCGCCCGGGTCGCGGCCCGCAGCGCCAGGTCGCGTGCTCGCAGCAGCCGCCGTTCCAGCGCCGCAAGCAGGCGGAAGACCAGCACCGCGAGCGGCCGCAGCCGGCGCCCGAGCCGGACCCCGAGGCGCTTGCCGGCGCCTCCGAGGCGGGCGAGCCGCGGCCAGGCTCGCGCCAGCACCCGGTCAACGCCGCGATCGACCTGCCCGCTCGCCGCCCGAGCCCCGCGCGCGACGGCCCGGATGCGCCGCCGCGTCGCTGCTATCATCGCCCGTCGCTCAGGCTTCTTTTTCGCAGTTCGCTTCGCCGGGCCCGCCAGGGCCTTTTTCATGCGCCGATCCCGGTGGCTTTTGCCGGCCGGCTCCGATTTCTTCGATTTCCCTCTTCCCCGCATCAACGACAACCACCTTAAAACCATGCCACGCAGCTTCCCTCTAGAGAAAACCCGCAACATCGGGATCATGGCGCACATCGACGCCGGTAAGACGACGACGACCGAGCGCATCCTCTACTACACCGGCCGCACCCACAAAATGGGCGAGGTCCACGAGGGCGCCGCGGTGATGGACTGGATGGAGCAGGAGCAGGAGCGCGGGATCACGATCACCTCCGCCGCGACCGCCTGCGAGTGGAAGGGCCACCGGATCAACATCATCGATACGCCGGGCCACGTCGACTTCACGGTCGAGGTCGAGCGCAGCCTCCGCGTCCTCGACGGCGCGGTCGCCGTCTTCGACGCGGTCGCCGGGGTCGAGCCGCAGTCGGAGACGGTCTGGCGCCAGGCGGACAAGTACGGCGTTCCGCGCTTCGCCTACATCAACAAGATGGACCGCACCGGCGCCGATTTCTTCAACTCGGTGCAGACGATGGTGGACCGGCTCGGCGCCAACCCGCTGCCGATCCAGCTGCCGATCGGCAGCGAGGAGGGCTTCCAGGGCGTCGTCGACCTGATCGAGATGAAGGGACTGATCTGGACCGACGAGCTGGGGGCCGCCTACGACACGGTCGAGATCCCCGAGGAGCTCCAGGACCAGGCCGAGGAATACCGCACCCAGCTGATCGAGGCCTGCGCCGACTACGACGACGAGCTGATGGAGGCCTACCTGGCCGAGGAGGAGATCTCGCACGAGCGGATCGCCTCCTCGCTGCAGCGCGCCACGCTCGACACCAAGGTGACCCCGGTCCTCTGCGGCTCCTCGTTCAAGAACAAGGGCGTGCAGCCGCTGCTCGACGCGATCGTCGAACTGCTGCCCTCGCCGCTCGACGTGCCGCCTGTGACCGGCGTCGTGCCGGCGGGCAAGGGACAGTCCGAGGCGACCGAGGCCGAGCGCCCCGCCGACGACGACGGGCCCTTCGCGGCGCTCGCCTTCAAGGTGATGACCGACCCCTACGTCGGCAAGCTGACCTACTTCCGCGTCTACTCCGGCAAGCTGGAGAAAGGCGGGCGCGTCCTCAACGTCAAAACCGGCAGGACCGAGCGGATCGGCCGGCTGCTGATGATGCACGCCAACAGCCGCGAGGAGATCGACGAGTGCTACGCGGGCGACATCTGCGCCGGCGTCGGCCTGAAGGAAACGGGGACCGGCGACACCCTGGCCGCACCCGACGCGCCGATCGCGCTGGAGAGCATCGAGTTCCCGGAAACGGTGATCGCGGTCGCGATCGAGCCGAAGACCAAAGCCGACCAGGAGAAGATGGGCACCGCCCTGCAGCGCCTCGGCGAGGAGGATCCGACCTTCAAGATCGAAAGCGACGAGGAGACCGGGCAGACGCTGATCCACGGGATGGGCGAGCTGCACCTCGAGGTGATCGTCGACCGGATGCTGCGCGAGTTCAAAGTCGACGCCAACGTCGGCAAGCCCCAGGTCGCCTACCGCGAGACGATCCGCAAGGAGGTCAAGAAGGTCGAGGCGCGCTTCGTCCGCCAGACCGGCGGCCGCGGCCAGTTCGGCCACGTCGTGATCAACGCCGAGCCGGCGCCGGGCGAGGGCTTCGAGTTCGTCAACAAGATCAAGGGCGGCGTCATCCCCGGCGAATACATCGGCCCGGCCGAACAGGGGATGAAAGAGGCGCTCGAGAACGGCGTCAAGGCCGGCTACCCGATGGTCGACGTCAAAGTCGAACTGATCGACGGATCCTTCCACGACGTCGACTCCTCCGAGATGGCCTTCAAAATCGCCGGCTCGATGGCGATCCAGGAGGCCGCCCGAAAGGCCGATCCGGTCCTGCTGGAGCCGGTGATGGCGGTCGAGGTGGTCACCCCCGAGGACTTCCTCGGCGACGTGATCGGCGACCTCTCGCGGCGCCGCGGCAAAGTCCAGGGCCAGGAGCAGCGCGGCAACGCGCTCGCCGTTCAGGCCTTCGTCCCGCTCGGCGAGATGTTCGGCTACGCCACCGATCTGCGATCCTCGACCCAGGGCCGCGCCACCTACACGATGCAGTTCGAGCGCTACGAAGAGGTCCCGGCGAGCATCGCCGAGGAGATCGTCGAACACCGGTCGGGCGAACCGGTCGGAGCGACCTCGTGATTCCGGCTATATTTCCCAGGTTCGCCCGCAGGCAGCGGAATGCCCGCTGCCCGGCAACCAGCAGCACACTCAATCACCCAGGCCAGACAGAACCCGACTTCGAAAGGTAGAACCGAGAGAGATGTCAAAGGAGAAGTTCGACCGCGACAAGCCGCACGTGAACGTCGGCACCATCGGTCACATCGACCACGGCAAGACGACGCTGACGGCCGCGATCACCACGACGCTCTCCGGCAAAGGCGACACCGAGGCGAAGAGCTTCGAGGAGATCGACAACGCTCCGGAGGAGAAGGAGCGCGGGATCACGATCGCGACCTCGCACGTCGAGTACGAAACCGAGAACCGCCACTACGCCCACGTCGACTGCCCGGGCCACGCCGACTACGTGAAGAACATGATCACCGGCGCCGCGCAGATGGACGGCGCGATCCTGGTCGTCTCGGCGGCCGACGGCGTGATGCCGCAGACCCGCGAGCACATCCTGCTCGCCCGCCAGGTCAACGTCCCGCATGTCGTCGTCTTCCTCAACAAGATCGACCAGGTCGACGACGAGGAGCTGGTCGAGCTGGTCGAGGAGGAGGTCAAGGACCTGCTCAACGAGTACGACTTCCCGGGCGACGACACGCCGATCGTCAAAGGCTCGGCGCTGAAGGCGCTGGAGGGCGACGAAGACGCCCAGAAGGCGATCTTCGAACTGGCCGAAGCGCTCGACTCCTACATCCCCGAGCCGGTTCGCGAGCTCGACAAGCCCTTCCTGATGCCGATCGAGGACATCTTCTCGATCACCGGCCGCGGCACCGTCGCGACCGGGCGGGTCGAGCAGGGGATCGTCAACACCGGCGACGAGGTCGAGATCGTCGGCATCACCGACACGACCAAAACCGTCGTCACCGGGGTCGAGATGTTCCGCAAGATCCTCGACCAGGGCCAGGCCGGCGACAACATCGGCGCCCTGCTGCGAGGCACCAAGCGCGAGGAGATCGAGCGCGGCCAGGTGCTCTGCAAGCCGGGCTCGATCACCCCGCACACCAAGTTCAAAGCCGAGGTCTACTGCCTGAAGAAGGAGGAGGGCGGCCGTCACACCCCGTTCTTCTCCGGCTACCGGCCTCAGTTCTACTTCCGCACGACCGACGTGACCGGGATCGCCAACCTCCCCGAGGGGACCGAGATGGTGATGCCGGGCGACAACGTCGAGATGACGATCGAGTTGATCCAGCCGATCGCGATGGACCAGGGCCTGCGTTTCGCCATCCGCGAGGGTGGCCGGACCGTCGGCTCGGGCGTCGTGGCGGAGATCATCGAGTAGCTCAGCCCGAATCGGGGGCGGGCTTCGCCCGCCCCTCGCCGCTTTCGCGGCGAGATAGCAAAAAAAGACATACGACCGGGGCGGCGCCCCAGACCAGGGGCGGCGCCCCTTCCGCGCGGAAAGGCCGCGCGAAAGGAAACAAGAGAGCAGAAAACCGTGGCGACGATTGCGGCACAGAAAATCCGGATCCGACTGAAGGCGTACGACCACGACGCCATAGATCGGGCTGCCCGCGAGATCGTCGAGACCGCGGAGCGGACGGGGGCGACCGTCTCCGGCCCGGTGCCGCTGCCGACCGAGAAAAACGTCTACTGCGTGATCCGCTCCCCGTTCAAGGACAAGGACTCGCGCGAGCACTTCGAGATCCGCACCCACAAGCGGCTGATCGACATCCACCAGCCGTCGCCG
This sequence comes from uncultured Solirubrobacterales bacterium, assembly GCA_963702955.1. Lineage (GTDB taxonomy): Bacteria > Actinomycetota > Thermoleophilia > Solirubrobacterales > 70-9 > VRUE01. The sequence continues at coordinate 2,269,226 of OY969774.1, forward strand.
AAAACCGTCAACTCGCTGCAGCGCCTGGACTCGCTGCCGGCGGGCGTCAACATCGAGATCCGCCTCTAGCCATGGCTGCGATCCTTGGGAAGAAGCTGGGGATGACGCAGGTCTTCCGCGAGGACGGCACCGTCGTCCCGGTCACCGTGATCGAGGCCGGCCCCTGCAAGGTGACCGCGGTTCGCGATGCCGAGCGCGACGGCTACGCCGCCGTGCAGCTCGCTTTCGGCGAGGTCAAGGAGAAGGGGCTGAGCAAGGCCGAGCTGGGCCACCTGGCGAAGGCCGGGGCGCCGCCGATGCGCCACCTGGTCGAGTTCCGCGACGAGGACCTCGGCGCCGAGGAGGGCCCGAAGGTGGGCGACGAGGTCACCGTCTCCTCGTTCGAGGCGGGCCAGAAGATCAAAGTCGCGGGGATCTCGATCGGCAAGGGCTTCCAGGGAGGCATCAAGCGCCACAACTTCAGCCGCGGGCCGGTCAGCCACGGCTCCCACAACGTGCGGGCGCCCGGCTCGATCGGCGCCAGCGCCTTCCCCGGCCGGGTCTTCAAGGGGATGCGGATGCCGGGCCAGATGGGCAACAAGCGGACCACTCAGCGGGGGCTCGAAGTCGCCGACGTCAACGCCGAGCGCAACCTGCTGCTGATCAAGGGCTCGGTTCCGGGCTCGCGCAACGCGGTGGTCGAGGTGAGGACCGATGGCTGACGCCAAAGCAGTTGTGCTCGGCAAGACGACCAAAGCGGATCTGCCCAAAGAGCTGTTCGCGGAGCCCTTCCACCACTCGCTGGTTCACGAGACGGCGCGGGCCGACCTGGCCGCGCGCCGCCGCGGCACCGCCTCGACCCTGACCCGCGGCGAGGTCTCCTTCACCACCGCCAAGGCCTGGCGCCAGAAGGGCACCGGCCGCGCGCGCGCCGGCTCGCTCGGCGTCCCCAACCGCTTCGGCGGCGGCGTCGCCTTCGGTCCCAAGCCGCGCACCTACAAGGTCAAGGTCAACCGCAAAGCCCGCCGCAAGGCGATGCGGGCGGCCCTCTCGGTGCACGCCGAGCGGGGCAGCGTGGCGATCCTCGACCCCGCCGGATTCGAGACCCCCTCGACCAAGGCGGCCGCCGCCGCGCTGGCGAAATGGGGTGCGAAGCAGCCGACCCTGGTCGTCCTGCAGGCCGAGGAGACCGGCGCCGTGAAGAGCTTTCGCAACATCGACCGCGTCACCGTCGCCGAGGTCGGGGCGATCGGGGTCGCCGACGTGATCGGCGCCGCCTCGCTGGTCGTCTCCGAAGCAGCGCTCGAGGCGCTGAAGGGGAAGTTGAGCTGATGGACGCCCGCACCGTCATCGTCCGCCCGGTCGTCTCGGAGAAGAGCTACGCGCTGATCGCCGAAGGCAAGTACACGTTCCGGGTCAACGATCGCGCCCACAAGACCCAGATCGCCGCCGCAGTCGAAGAGATCTTCGACGTCGGGGTCGCCTCCGTGCACACCGCCAAGGTGCGGGCCAAGCCGAAGCGGCGCGGCCAGACGAAAGGCAGGACGCGGGGCTGGAAGAAGGCGATCGTCGAGCTTTCGCCGGGCGAACGGATCGAGCTGTTCGAAGGCGCCGAGACCGCTTAGGGAGAGAGATGCCGAACCGCAAAACCAAACCGACGAGCCCCGGGCGCCGCTTCGCGACCTACCCGCTGCGCGAGCAGCTGACCGCCTCCGAGCCGGAGCGGAAGCTGACCGAGGGTCTGCGCAAGTCCGGCGGGCGCAACGCCAACGGCCGCGTCACCGCGCGCCACCGCGGCGGCGGCGCCAAGCGTCGCTACCGCAAGATCGACTTCAAGCGCCGCAAGGACGGCGTGCCGGCCAAGGTGGCCAGCATCGAGTACGACCCCAACCGCAGCTGCTACATCGCCCTGCTGCACTACGCCGACGGCGAGAAGAGCTACGTCCTCGCGCCGGCCGGGCTCTCGGTCGGCGATCGCGTCCAGTCCGGCCCCGGCGCCGACATCAAACCCGGCCACGCGCTGGAGCTGCGGGAGATGCCGACCGGCACGATCGTCCACAACGTCGAGCTGACCGCCGGTCAGGGCGGCAAGATGGGCCGCGCCGCCGGCACCGCGATCCAGCTCGTCGCCAAGGAGGGCGAGATGGTGACCCTGCGGCTGCCCTCCTCGGAGATGCGGCTGGTCCGCGCCGAGTGCCGCGCCACGGTCGGCTCGCTCTCCAACGCCGAGCACCAGAACCTCAAGGTCGGCAAGGCCGGCCGCAGCCGCCACAAGGGCAAGCGCCCGCAGACGCGCGGCGTGGCGATGAACCCGGTCGACCACCCGCACGGCGGCGGCGAGGCTCACCACACGCCCGGCGGCCACCCGGTCACCCCGTGGGGCAAGCCGACGCTCGGCTACCGCACCCGCAAGAAGGGCAAGCAGTCCGACCGCTACATCGTGCGCGGCCGCCGCCGCGGGAAGAAGAAGCGCTGATGGGCCGCTCGACGAAAAAGGGGCCGTGGGTGGAAGCGGCGCTGATGAGGCGGATCTCGGCGATGAACGACTCCGGCCAGAAACAGATGGTCAAAACCTGGTCGCGGATGTCAACGATCTTCCCCGACATGGTCGGCCACACGATCGCCGTCCACGACGGCCGCAAGCACGTGCCGGTCTTCATCTCCGAGTCGATGGTCGGCCACAAGCTGGGCGAGTTCGCGCCGACCAGGACCTTCCGTTCCCACTCCGGCACCGGCAAGGGCGAATAGCGATGGCCGACGAGAAGCCGAAAAAAGACGCGAAAAAAGAGCCGCCGAAAAAACGGGCGAAAAAAGCCGCCGCGAAAAAACCGGCAGCCAAGAAAGAGGCCCCGAAAAAAGAGACGCCGAAGAAACCCGCTGCCAAGCCCGCGCCGGTCCTCGTCCGCGCCAGCTCGCGCTACGTGCGGGTCGCGCCCCGCAAGGCGCGCCTCGTCGCCGATCAGGTGCGGGGCCTCAACATCGACCGGGCCCGGGCGCTGCTGCAGTTCTCGCCGCGCGGCGTCGCCCGCGACATCGGCAAGCTGATCGAGTCGGCCGCCTCCAACGCGGAGAACAACCACGACCTGGTCGCCGACGAGATGCGGGTCGCCGAGATCACCGTCGACGAAGGACCGACCCTGCGCCGCTTCCGGCCGCGCGCCCTGGGCCGGGCCACGCCGATCAACAAGCGAACCAGCCACATCGCGGTGGCGTTGACCCCGGAAGAAGAGGACTGAGGGCATGGGACAGAAGATCCACCCCGGCGGCTTCCGAGTCGGCTACATCCAGGACTGGAAATCGAACTGGTTCGACGAGAAGGGCTTCGCCGACGTGCTCGAGGAGGACCTCAAGATCCGCGCTCACATCGAGGGCAAACTCGCCCACGCCGGCCTCTCCGACATCACGATCGAGCGCCGCGGTGAAGTCGCGGTCGACATCCACACCGCCCGCCCCGGCATCGTGATCGGCAAATCGGGCAGCGAAGTCGACGCGCTGCGCAAGGAGCTGCACAAGCTCACCGGCAAGCCGGTGAAAGTGAACATCCGCGAGGTCAAGCGCCCCGAGCTCGACGCCAAACTGGTCGCCCAGTCGATCGCCGAGCAGCTGCAGAACCGGGTCGCCTTCCGCCGGGCGATGAAACGGGCACTCACCTCGGCGATGCGCTCCGGCGCAAAGGGCGTGAAGATCCAGGTCTCCGGCCGGCTCGGCGGCTCGGAGATGGCCCGCACCGAACACTATTCCGACGGTCGCGTGCCGCTGCACACGCTGCGCGCGAACATCGACTACGGCTTCTACGAGGCGCGCACCACGGCGGGCCGGATCGGCGTCAAATGCTGGATCAACAAGGGCGAAGTGATGCCCGAGGGCTTCCGCTCCGACCAGGTTCCGGCCGACGGCGAGCCGCAGGGCCAGCAGCGAGGCCGCGGCGGGCGCGGCGGCAACCGTCCCGGCGATCGGTCACGCGGCGGAGGAGGTCGCTAGCGATGCTGATGCCGAAGCGGGTCAAGCACCGCAAACAGATGCGCGGCCGGATGCGCGGCAACACCAAGGGCGGCAGCACCGTCGCCTTCGGCGAGTACGGGCTGAAGTCGCTCGACCGCGGCTGGATCACCAACCGCCAGATCGAGGCCGCCCGCGTGGCGATGACCCGCAAGATCAAACGTGGCGGCAAGGTCTGGATCAACGTCTTCCCCGACAAGCCCTACACGAAGAAGCCGGCCGAGACGCGGATGGGCTCCGGCAAGGGCAACCCGGAGGGCTGGGTCGCCGTGGTCAAGCCGGGCAAGGTGATGTTCGAGCTGGCCGGCGTCCCCGAGGACCTCGCCCGCGAGGCGCTGAGACTGGCCGGGCACAAGCTTCCGGTCAGGACCAAATTCGTGATGCGCGAGGGGGCCGAGGTCTGATGAAGGCGTCCGAGGCGCACAACCTGAAAGACGACGAGCTGGTGGCGAAGCTGATCGACGCCAAGCAGGAGGCGTTCAACCTGCGCTTCCGGCACGCGACGGGCGAGCTGGAGAACACGCATCGGCTGAGCGTGGCCAAACGCGACATCGCGCGGCTGCTGACCGTGGCGAAAGAGCGCAAGATCGATGTGGAGACGGAGATTCGGAAATGAGCGAGGACGAGAAAAAAGACGTGAGTGAGGAAACGCCGAAGGACGAGAGCGCCGAGGGGACTCCGGCTCAGGACGAGGCCACCCCGGCTGCGGGTCCTGTCGCGGAGGAGGGCACCTCCCCCTCGCAAGCAGCGGGGGAGGAACCCACCTCCACGCCACCCGCAGAGGAAGCGTCCGAGTCCGACGACGACACTCCCCCTGCCGAGGAGAAAGCTGCGGAGCCCGAGCCGAATCCGGAGGATGAGCTTCCTTGGAAGGAGAGGCGTCGGCTTGCGCGGTCTCGTAAGCCCCATAAAGCCGGGCCGCAGCAGACCGTCGAGGAGCGGAAGGCTGCTCGGGCGCAGGAGCGGAAGCGGCGGGGGGCCGAACGGCGCAAGGAACGGGCTGCCGCCAGGGCCAGGAAGGTTGCCGGGACGGGGACTCCGCCGGCCGAGAAGGTCGCGGTCGCGGCCAAGGTCCGGCAGGGGATCGTCGTCTCCGACAAGGGGCAGAAAACGATCGTCGTGCGGATCGACACGGCGCGGCGCCATCCGACCTACGAGAAGGTCGTGCGACGCTCGCGGACCCTGCACGCTCACGACGAGCGCAACGAGGCCGGCGAGGGCGACGTGGTTCGCGTCGTCGAGACGCGGCCGCTCTCGAAAACCAAGCGCTGGCGCCTGATCGAGGTTCTGGAGAAGGCCAAGTGATCCAGCAGGAGTCCAGACTCAAAGTCGCCGACAACTCCGGCGCCCGGGAGATCCTCTGCATCCGCGTCAAGGGCGGCTCCCACCGCCGCTACGCGGGGGTCGGCGACGTGATCACGGCGACGGTCAAACAGGCGAGCCCGCAGGGCGGCGTCCGCAAGGGCGAGGTCGTGCAGGCGGTCGTCGTCCGCACCCGCAAGTCGCTCGGCCGCTCCGACGGCACCTACATCGCCTTCGACGAAAACGCCGCCGTGCTGATCGACCCGGCCTCCAACAACCCGCGCGGCACCCGCATCTTCGGCCCGGTCGCCCGCGAGCTGCGCGACCGCAACTTCATGAAAATCGTCTCCCTGGCCCCCGAGGTGCTCTGATGGCGAAGCGGATGCGGATACGGGCGGACGACCAGGTGCAGGTGATCGGCGGCAAGGACTCCGGCAAGACCGGCCGCGTGCTGCGGACCGAGCCGAAACGCAGCTTCGTCTACGTCGAGGGCCTCAACATGGTCAAAAGGCACGAAAAACCGCGCCCGACCCAGGACGTGCAGAAAGCCGGCCAGCAGCTCGGCGGCATCGTCAACAAGGAGGGGCCGATCCACGTCTCCAACGTGATGCTGCTCGACCCGAAAGACAACAAACCCACCCGCGTCGGCGTACGCCGCGACAAAGGCGGCAAGCGCGAGCGGTACGCGAAACGGAGCGGGGTGAGCATCTGATGGAGGCGGCGACCGGCACCCCGGCCCAGGCAGCGCCGCCGCCGCGGCTGCGCGAGCGCTACGAGCAGGACGTGAAACCGGCGCTGATCGACAAGTTCGGCTACTCGACGCCGATGCAGGCGCCGCGCCTGCAGAAGATCGTCCTCAACATGGGCGTCGGCGAGGCGCGCCAGAACGCGAAAATGCTCGAGGCCGCCCAGGAGCAGCTTGCGACGATCGCCGGCCAGTACCCGAACGTGCGCCGGGCGCGCAAGTCGATCGCCTCCTTCAAAGTCCGCGAGGGGATGCCTGTCGGGCTCTCGGTGACCCTGCGCCGTGCCCGCATGTGGGAGTTCCTCGATCGCCTCTGCTCGATCGCGATCCCGCGGATCCGCGACTTCCGCGGCCTCAACCCGCGCTCCTTCGACGGTCGCGGCAACTACTCGATGGGCGTCAAGGAGCAGCTGATCTTCCCGGAAATCGAGTACGACTCGATCGACGAGGTGCGCGGCCTCGACGTCACGATCGCGACCTCCGCGGCGACCGACGTCGAGGCCTTCGAGCTGCTGTTGCGGCTCGGGATGCCGTTCGCCAAAGAGGGTCGCCCGGGCGAGGCCGACCTCGAAGCCGAGGCGGCGGCCGAGGAGGAGAAGCGCAAGGAGGAGGCCCGCCTGAGGGCCGAGGCCGAGCAGGCCGCGCTGGAGCAGCTCAAAGAGGAGAACCCGGAGGCATACGCAAAGCCCGAGCCGGAGGCTGAGGAGGGCGACAGCGCCGCCGAGGGGGAGACCGAGGAGGCCGATGGCTCGGCCGGCGAGGAGAATTCTGACGATGGCTAAGACTTCGATGAAGGTGAAGCAGGGCCGCAAGGCCAAGTTCAAGAGCCGCGAATACAACCGCTGCCGTCGCTGCGGCCGGCCGCGCGGCTACTACCGCAAGTTCGGCCTCTGCCGGATCTGCCTGCGCGAGGCCGCCCACGAGGGCTATGTGCCCGGGATGACCAAGTCGAGCTGGTAGGGGAGACGCGATGCTGAACGACCCGATAGCCGATTACCTCACCCGGATTCGCAACGCGATCGGCTCCGGCCACGACGAGGTGACGATCCCCGCCTCGCGGCTGAAGGAGGAGATGTCCCGCATCCTCAAGGAGCAGGGCTACATCCGCGACTTCGCCCGCAAGCCCGCCCGGGTCGGCGAGGAGATCGAGATCCGCCTCAAGTACACCGAGGACCGCCTGCCGGTGATCGCCGGGCTGGAGCGGATCTCGCGTCCCGGCCGGCGGCGCTACGTCGATCACAAGCAGGTGCCGCGGGTTCACGGCGGCACCGGCACCGCGATCGTCAGCACCTCGGTCGGCGTGATGACCGGGCACGAGGCCAAGCAACGGGGAGTGGGCGGCGAGGTTGTCGCCTACGTATGGTGAGCCGATGAGTCGAATCGGAAGGAAGCCGATCGCCGTCCCCGAGGCCGTCACGGTCGAGGTCGCCCCCGGGCGCGTCGCCGTCAAGGGCCCGAAGGGGGAGCTGGCGCAGACGCTCTCGACCGCGATGAAGGTCGAGCAGGACGACGGCACGGTGACCGTCTCGCGCCCGACCGACCGCGGCGAGCACCGTGCCCTGCACGGGTTGACCCGCAGCCTGATCGCCAACATGGTCGAGGGGGTCACCGAGGGCTTCGAGAAGCGGCTGGAGATCCAGGGGGTCGGCTACCGCGCCGCGCTGAAAGGCAAGAACCTGGAGATGGCGCTCGGCTACTCGCACCCGGTCTCGATCGAGCCGCCGGCGGGGATCGAGTTCGAGGTCCCGCAGCCGACCGAGGTCATCGTCCGCGGGATCGACAAGCAGCTGGTCGGCCAGGTCGCCGCGGACATCCGCAAGCGCCGCCCGCCGGAGCCCTACAAGGGCAAGGGCATCCGCTACCGCGACGAGCACGTGATGCGCAAGGTCGGGAAGAGGGCGTAGAGATGACGGTCCTGACCAAGCGCCAGGCGCGCCTGCGCCGCCGCCGCCGGGTCCGCGCCCGGATCGTCGGCAGCGCCGAGCGCCCGCGCCTCTCCGTCTACCGCTCCAACCGCGGCATCTTCGCCCAGCTCGTCAACGACGCCGCCGGCCGCACCCTGGCCGCGGTCAACTGGATCGAGCCGGAGCTGCGCAAGCTGTCGGCCGCCGAGCAGGCGAAGCGGGCCGGCGAGCTGCTCGCCGAGCGCGCCAAGGCGGCCGGCGTCGAGAGCTGCGTCTTCGATCGCGGCGGCTACCGGTTCCACGGCCGCGTCAAAGCGCTCGCCGACGGTGCCCGCGAAGGGGGACTGAAGTTCTGATGGCCGCCCGTCCGCTACCGTCCCTGCCCGCATGAAAGGCATGGACATGACCAACGTGGAGACGGTCAGCCCGCGCGGGCTGGATCTCCAGGAGCGGGTGATCGAAATCAACCGCGTCGCCAAGGTGGTCAAGGGCGGCCGGCGGTTCTCGTTCACCGCGCTGGTCGCCGTCGGCGACGAAGAGGGCGTGGTCGGGATCGGCTACGGCAAGGCGCGCGAGGTGCCGCTGGCGATCCAGAAGGCGGTCGAGAACGCCCGCAAGAGCCTGATCCGCGTGCCCAAATACGGTCAGACGCTGACCCACAAAATCATCGGCCGCTACGGCGCCGGCCACGTCGTGCTGCGGCCGGCCAGCCCCGGTACCGGCGTGATCGCCGGCGGCGGGGTGCGGGCCGTGCTCGAGCTCGGCGGGGTGCGCGACGTTCTTACCAAGAGCATCGGGACCCAGAATCCGATCAACCTGGTGAAGGCGACGATGGACGGGCTGGTGCGGTTGCGTCGGCCCGAGGAGGTTGCGGAGCTGCGGGGGCTGACGGTTGCGCAGGTTCTGGGAGTCTCGAAGACGAATGGCGGGACGGCCGCGGGATCAGAGCACCTGCCCGCGGGTCCTGTCGCGGGGGTGGGCACCCCCTCCTCGCAAGCAGCGGAGGGGGAACCCACCCCCACGCCTCCCGCGGAAGATGCGTCTAAAGCTAAGGAGGCCCCGGCCGCGGAGACGACCGCCCCGGCCGCCGAGGAGCCGAAAGCTGAGGGAGCTTCGTGACCGCCGTGAAGATCAAGCAGGTTCGGTCTGCCAACGGGAGCAATCCTTCGCAGAAAGCTACGCTGGCGGCGCTTGGGCTCGGGCGGATCGGGAAGGCTGTGGAGCGCAAGGAGACGCCGCAGCTGCAGGGACAGCTTCGGGTCGTCTCTCACCTGGTCGAGGTGGACGGTGGCTGAGAAAGCTTCGAAAGAGACTCCGCGGACCGAGGAGATCGGGCTTCATAACCTTTCGCCCAAGCCGGGGTCGCGGAAGCCGCGCAAGCGGCTGGGCCGCGGCGAGGGCAGTGGGCTCGGCAAGACCTCGGGGCGTGGGCACAAGGGCGCCGGGTCGCGCTCGGGGGCGAAGAAAAAGGCCGGCTACGAGGGCGGGCAGAACCCGATCCACATGCGGATGCGGAAGCTTCGCGGACCGCATAAAAAGCAGTCGATGCCGTTCGAGAACTTCCGCACCGCGACCCAGCCGGTCAACGTCGGCGACCTCGAGCAGCGCTTCGACGCCGGCGCCGAGGTCAACCCCGGTTCGCTCAAGGAGAAGGGCCTGGCGACCCGCAGGGACCCGGTGAAGATCCTCGCCCGCGGCGAGGTCGCGAAGAAGCTCGACGTCCACGCGCACGCCTTCAGCGCGGCAGCCCGCGAGAAGATCGAGGCTGCCGGCGGTTCCTGTCACACTCTGGAGCCGTAATGCTCAGGACTATTGCGAACGCTTTCAGCGTCGCGGACATCCGCAAGAAGCTCGCGTTCACGGCGGCGATGCTGCTGCTCTACCGGCTCGGCGCCTACATCCCGGCGCCGGGAGTGAGCGCGGAAGCGGTGAAGGAACTCTCGAGCAACTTCGCCGGCAGCAACATCCTCGGCTTCCTCAACCTGTTCTCGGGCGGCGGCCTCTCCCGACTCTCGCTGTTCGCGCTGGGGATCATGCCCTACATCACCGCCTCGATCATCCTGCAGCTGCTGACGGTGGTCGTCCCCTCGCTGGAGAAACTGCAGAAAGAGGGCGAGGTGGGCCAGCAGAAGATCACCCAGTACACGCGCTACCTGACCGTCGGCCTCGCCTTCGGCCAGTCCTTCGGCTACGTCTTCCTCTTCCGCTCCTTCGGCAGCCAGGCGGGCAACAACTTCCTCGCCAGCCTCGGCGGCGCCAAAATCCTCCTGATCGTGATCTGCCTGACCGCCGGCTGCACGCTGCTGATGTGGATCGGCGAGCTGATCACCCAGCGCGGGATCGGCAACGGCATCTCGCTGCTGATCTTCGCCTCGATCGTTTCCCGCATTCCCGGCGGGCTGCAGGCCTGGTGGACCAATCCGGACCAGGTCTTCGTGGTGATGATGCCGTTCATCGCGCTGGCGGTGATCGTCGCGATCGTCTTCGTCCAGGAGGGCCAGCGGCGCATCCCGGTGCAGTACGCGAAACGGGTCGTGGGGCGGAAAATGACCTCCGGCGGCTCGACCTACCTGCCGCTGCGGGTCAACATGGCCGGCGTCATCCCGGTCATCTTCGCCGCCTCGATCATGGCCTTCCCGCCGACGATCGGACAGCTCCTGAACACCCCGGCGGCGCTCGAATTCGCCGCCTTCTTCAGTCCCAACGGCTGGGCCTACGTGGCCGGCGAGGTGTTCTTCATCATCATCTTCACCTACTTCTACACCGCCGTCACCTTCAACCCGGTCGACCAGGCCGACAACCTGAAGAAATACGGCGGCTTCATCCCCGGCGTCCGTCCCGGCCGGCCGACCGCCGAGTACCTCGACCGGATCCTCTCGCGGCTGACCTTCCCCGGCGCCCTCTACCTGGGCGCGGTGGCGGCGCTGCCGACGATCCTGATCAGCCAGACCTCGGCCAACTTCTTCTTCGGCGGCACCTCGATCCTGATCGTGATCGGCGTCGCTCTGGACACCGTCAAGCAGCTCGAGGCGCAGCTGATGATGCGCAACTACGAGGGGTTCCTGAAATAGAGCTCAACCTCGTACTTCTCGGCCCTCCCGGATCGGGGAAGGGCACGCAGGGGGAGCGGTTGCAGGAAGAGCTGCGCCTGCCCTACTACGCGACCGGCGACATCCTGCGGGCGGCGGTGCGCGAGGAGACAGAGCTGGGCAAGGCCGCGAAGGAGTACATGGACCGCGGCGATCTGGTGCCCGACGAGGTGATCGTCGGCGCGATCGCCGAGCGGATCGACTCCGCCGAGGCGGCCGACGGCTTCATCCTCGACGGCTTCCCGCGCACGGTGCCGCAGGCCGAGGCGCTGGCGGCGAAGCTCTCGGAGCTGGGCCGCGGGCTGACAGCGGTGCTGCTGATCGACGCCGGCGACGACGAGGTGATGCGGAGGCTGGGCGGCCGCCGCACCTGCGTCGAGAACGGCCACGTCTTCCACGTCGAGTTCAACCCGCCTTCGCAGGAGGGCGTCTGCGACATCGACGGCAGCGAGCTGATCGTCCGCGACGACGACAAGCCCGAGGTGATCCGCCACCGGCTCGAGACCTATCACGAGAAGACCGAGCCGCTGATCGAGCTCTACGACCACCAGAGCCTGCTGCGTCGGATCGACGGCGCCGCCGCTCCCGACGCCGTCGCCGACGAGCTGCGCCGCGTCCTTTCGACCTTGAAGCTGGAAGCCGACGAGGCCATTTAGGCCCGCGGCGGAAGGCGGCTAGCGTGTACCGGATGATCGTTCTGAAGACCCCCGAGCAGGTCGAGAAGATGGCCGCCGCGGGGCAGATCCACGCCCGCTGCATGCGGATGCTCGCCGCCAAGGCGCGGGCCGGCGTCACCACCAAGGAGCTGGACGCCGCGGCCGAGAAGTTCATCCGTTCGCAGGGCGCCGAGCCGGCCTTCAAGGGCTACCGGGGCTTCCCCGGGTCGATCTGCACCTCGCCGAACTCGATGGTCGTGCACGGGATTCCCGGCCCGTACGAGCTGAAGCGCGGCGACGTGCTCTCGATCGACGTCGGCGTGATCAAGGACGGCTGGGTCGCCGATGCGGCGATGACCCTGCCGATCGGGGGGATCGACCCCGGGGCGCGCAAGCTGCTCGACGTGACCAGGGCCGCCCTGTTCGCCGGCGCCGAGCAGATGCGGCCCGGCAACCACCTCGGCGACGTCTCGGCCGCGATCCAGCGCTCGGTCGAGATCGAGGGCCTCTCGATCATCCGCACCCTGGTCGGGCACGGGATCGGCCGCGAAATGCACGAGGACCCGCAGGTCCCCAACTTCGGCGAGCCGGGCAAGGGTCCCGAGCTCGAGGTCGGCACGGTGCTGGCGATCGAGCCGATGGTCAACGCCGGCGGCCCGCTGGTGCGGATGGGCGACGACGGCTGGGCTGTCTACTCCCAGGACGGCTCGCTGGCCGCCCATTTCGAGTTCACGATCGCCGTCACAGAGGACGGCCCCCGCATCCTCACCCCCTGGCACGAAGACGAATAGGCGGGGCCTCCCCGCGCAGGCGCTTGCGGCTAGCCAGGGCGCCAGGCTGCGGCGCGAAAGCTGGTGGAAGGGGGGAGAGAATTGGGAGCTCAACTCTTGGTTATGGGTGCGTCTTACCCATCATGCGAAGAACAGGATGCGGTTGAAAGGACTATCCCAGGACGACGTGTTGGCGATGTTCTCGCCGGAGAATCGGAACGGAGAGGACCCCCGTGGCAATTTGTTCTACGACAAGGAAATTCGCGGCACCTGCTTTCGTGCGGTGCTTGCGCTCGATGACCTGACGACCGTCATTACCGTCTACGATCTGGAGACATGATGCGAGCCGACTACGACAGCAAGGCTGACACGATCCAGATCACCCTGGAGCCGGTGAATAGGCTCTCGGGAGGCAGCGACGTCATTGAAAATGGGCTTGTCATCGTTGGTTTTCACGATGGTCGGCCCGTTCTCATCGATGTGATCGGTACGCGCAATCCGGGATTCGAGCAGCCCCTGAGAGTTGCTGCTGATCGCCACAATTTGGATGCCGAAGCTCTCATCGCGATTGCGCACGCAGCCCTTGCCGCGCCGGATCGGCCCGTGCGGCTCGACGTCGGCGCCCGCATCGCCGCCTGACGCCCCGGATGACCACCGCGCCGCAGGCGCGGTGGTCAATTCCCCCGAGGACCCCACCCACCCACCCGTCCTCAGCCAGCCCCCTCCCCGAAGCCGTCCCCTGCTATCTTTCCCGTTCGGCCCAGAGGGCCGTTTGTGCCTGCCTGTCCGACTCATGGGACAGGCCGGAGTCCTGTTTTCGAGACGACACCGGAGCGATGAAGGTCCGAGCTTCCGTAAAGCCGATGTGCGAAAAGTGCAAGGTGATCCGCCGCAACGGCGCGGTCCTCGTGATCTGTTCGAATCCGCGCCACAAGCAGCGGCAGGGCTGAGTCATGGCGCGTATCGCGGGGATCAACATCCCGGTCAACAAGCGGGCTGAAATCGGCCTCACCTACATCTTCGGCATCGGCCGCTCGACCGCGCAGGAAATCCTCGCGGAGACGAAAGTCGACCCTGACCGGCCGGTCAAGGACCTGACCGAGGAAGAGGTCGTGAAACTGCGCGAGGCCGTCGAGCGGCGCGAGGTCGAGGGCGACCTGCGGCGCGAGCGCTCCCAGGACGTCAAACGGCTGATGGAGATCGGCTCCTACCGCGGCCTGCGCCACCGCCGCGGCCTGCCGGTCCGGGGCCAGCGGACGAAGACCAACGCGCGCGGCCGCAAGGGCCCGCGCCGGATGAGCGTCGCCGGCAGGCGCAAGGTCTAGGGGGACTCGTGGCAGCAGCGAAAAAACCCGCCAAAGGGCGTGCCAGGCGCCGGACGAAAAAGAACATCTCCTACGGCCAGGCGCACATCAAGACCTCTTTCAACAACACGATCGTCACCCTGACCGACACCCAGGGCAACGTGATCGCCTGGGAGTCGGCCGGCTCGGCCGGCTTCAAAGGCTCGCGCAAGTCGACCCCGTTCGCCGCCCAGGTGACCGCCGACGCGGCCGCGAAAAAAGGCATGGAACACGGGCTCGAAAAGGTCGAGGTGTTCGCCAAGGGCGCCGGCTCCGGCCGTGAGACGGCGATCCGCTCGCTGCAGGCCGCCGGTCTTGACGTGGTCACGGTCAAGGACGTCTCGCCGCAGGCCCACAACGGCTGCCGCCCGAAGAAGCGGAGGCGGGTCTAGTGGCTCGCGACACGGGCGCCCAGTGCAAGCAGTGCCGCCGCGAGGGCCAGAAGCTCTTCCTCAAGGGCGAGCGCTGCTTCACCGACAAGTGTGGCGTCGAGCGCCGCTCCTACCCGCCCGGCGAGCACGGCCGCGGCCGGATGCGGCAGTCCGAGTACCGGGTGCAGCTGCGCGAGAAGCAGAAGACGCGCCGCTACTACCAGGTGCTCGAGAGCCAGTTCCGCGCCTACTACGACAAGGCCTCGCGCCAGGACGGCGTCACCGGCGAGAACCTGCTGCGGCTGCTCGAGTCGCGGCTCGACAACGTCCTCGTCCGACTCGGCTTCGCCGCCTCCCGCCGTCAGGCGCGACAGCTGGTCCGCCACGGCCACTGGCTGGTCAACGGCCGCCGCGTTGACGTCCCCTCTTACCAGGTGCGTCCCGAGGACGTGATCTCGATCAAGTCCGGCTCCGCCGCCACGGACACGATCCGCAAGGCGACCGAGCTGGTCTCGACCGTGCCGGCCTGGCTGCAGGCCGACCACGATTCGCTCACCGCCAAGGTCCTGCGCTACCCCGAGCGCGCGGAGATCTCGGCGCCGGTGCAGGAGCAGCTGATCGTCGAGCTGTACTCCAAGTAGCCCGGACCCCGATTTCTGAACACGCATACGCAAGGAACTCATGACCACTGACTTTCAGGTCCCTCGCATCACCGCAGAGAACACCGATGACCGTCGCGGCACGTTCACGATCGAGCCGCTCGACAAGGGCTTCGGCTACACGTTCGGCAACAGCCTGCGCCGCGTCCTGCTCTCCTCGCTGGGCGGCGCCGCCGTCACCAGCGTCCGCATCGAGGGCGTCGCGCACGAGTTCTCCAGCGTGCCCGGCGTCAAGGAGGACGTCACCGACATCGTCCTCAACCTCAAGGACCTCGTCGTCCGCATGCACACCGATGCCGACGAGGTCGAGGCGCCGCTCGTCGCCACCGGCCCCGGCGAGGTCAAGGCGAAGGACATCGACCTTCCCTCCGGCGTCGAGATCCTCAATCCCGAGGCGCCGATCGCGACGCTGGAGAAAAAAACCAAGCTCGAGGTCTACCTGACGATCGGCCGCGGTCGCGGCTACTCGCCGGCCGAAGAGAACAAGTCCGACGAGCAGCCGATCGGCGTGATCCCGATCGACTCGATCTTCTCGCCGATCCGGCGCGCCTCCTACGCGGTGGCGACCGCCCGCGTCGGCCAGCGGACCGACTTCGACAAGCTCACCCTGGACCTGGAGACCGACGGCTCGATCGAGCCCGCGGCCGCGCTGCGCGAGGCCTCCGAGATCCTGATCAAGACGCTGGCGATCTTCACCGACGCCGAGCGGGTCGAAGAGCTGACCGCGCGCGATCCGGTGGCGGCGCTGCCCGCTGACGGCCTCTCCGGCAGCAACGGCGGGGACGGCGCCTCGGTGGCCGCCAACAACGGCCTCGACGAGATCCTGATCGAGGAGCTGGAGCTGGGCGTGCGCTCCTACAACTGCCTCAAGCGGGCCGGCGTGCAGACCGTCGGCGACCTGGTTCGCAAGACCCGCTCGGAGCTGAACGCGATCCCCAACTTCGGCTCGAAGTCGATCGAGGAAGTGATCGAGACCCTGCACTCGCGCGGTCTCGACCTGCAACAGGACTAGGAACGGCGAGAGCGAGCGAGACCGATGCGTCACCGCAAGAAGCGCAACAAGCTGAGTCGCGACGCGTCGCACCGCGAGTCGCTGCTCTCGAACCTCTCCAAGCAGCTGATCGAGCACGAGCGGATCAAGACCAGCCAGGCGAAGGCGAAGGCGGTAAAGCCCGAGGTCGAGCAGCTGATAACGCTCGCCAAGCGCGGCGACCTGCACGCGCGTCGCCAGGCGCTGGCGACGCTGCACAACGACAAGTTCGTCGTCCACAAGCTGTTCGAGGAGGTCGCGCCACGGTACGTGGAGCGGCCCGGGGGGTATACGCGGATCGTCAAGCTGGGGCCGCGGCGGTCGGATTCGACCGAGATGGTCTATCTCGAGCTGGTTTGACGTCGTAGTCGGGGGAGGGCAGGGGGTGTCCCCGCGTTGCTGGGTTTTTCGCCGCGGACTCGACTGTGCTCGCCAAGTGATCTGTGCGAAAAACAGGACGCCGCTGCCGCGGGGACACCCCCTGCCCTCCCCACCCGGAAGTCGGGGTAGCTGCGAGTGACGACGGTCAAGCTGGACATCGAATATGACGGGTCGGGGTTCAGCGGATGGGCGGCGCAGCCGGGACTGCGGACCGTGCAGGGGGAGCTGGAGGCTGCTTTGGCTGTCGTGCTGCGCGAGCCGGTGTCGCTTACGGTGGCGGGGCGGACCGATGCCGGGGTGCATGCTCTGGGGCAGGCGGCGAGCTTCGAGACCGGGGCGGAGCTTCCGAGGGATCTTGCGCGGAGCTTGAACGGGGTGGGGCCGGACGATGTGGCGGTAACGGCTGCCGGCGTGGTTGAGGACGGGTTCGATGCTCGCCGCGACGCGAAGCTACGCAGCTACCTCTACCGCGTCCTGGCGCGCCCGGTGTCGAGCCCGTTCGAGCGCGGCCGCGCCCTCTGGTGCAGCTACGAACTCGACTGCGATGCGCTCGACGCCTGCGCCTCGGCGCTCGTCGGCACCCACGACTTCACCGCCTTCACTCCAACCCAGACCGACCACGTCCGCTTCGACCGCGACGTCTACGCCGCGTCCTGGCAGCAGCATGGAGACATCCTCAGCTTCCGCATCACCGCCGACGCATTCATGCGAAACATGGTCCGCATCCTCGTCGGCACCCAACTCGAAGTAGCCACCGCACACCGAACCCTGGCCAGCTTCACGCAGCTCCTGACCGGCGCTCCACGCTCCGAGGCTGGCAACACCGCTCCCCCGCACGGCCTGTATCTGGAGTCCGTCTCCTACGACTGAGTGGGCCGGGTGAGGGGGTGTCCGGCAGGCAGCGGCGTCCTGCTTTTCGCACAGACCACTCAGCGAGCACCGGCGAGTCCCGGGCGAAAAGTCCAGCAACGGCCGGACACCCCCTCACCCGGCCCCACCCAACCCTAGAATCGACGGCATGCGCGTCCTGCTGACCAACGACGACGGAATCTCGGCCCCCGGCCTGCAGGCGGCCCGCCGCTCTCTGCGCGAGCTCGACGGCGTCGAGGTCGAGGTGATCGCGCCCGACTCGAACCGCAGCGCGACGGCGCGCAGCATCACGACGCGCTCGCCGCTGACCGTCGAGGAGGTCGAGTTCGGCGACGGCGACCGCGGCTTCGCCACCGACGGCACGCCGGTCGACTGCGTCCGCTTCGCCGAGCTGGGGTTGGTGGGGAACCGGCCCGATCTGATCGTCTCCGGAATCAACCACGGCGCCAACCTCGGCGACGACATCACCTACTCGGGCACCGTCGCGGCGGCCTTCGAGGGGATCGTGCTCGGGATCCCGGCGGTGGCGATCTCCCAGCAGTCCTCGGGCGGCGGCATGGGCTACGTCAGCGGCCGCTTCGAGTTCGGCGTCGCCGCCGCCTTCCTCGCTCAGCTGGTCGCCAAGCTGGTCGCCGAGCCGATGCCGCCGGAGACGCTGGTCAACGTCAACTGCCCGGCCGGGGAGCCGACCGGGATCGAGGTGACGAAGCTCGGCAAACGCGTCTACAACGACGAGCTGAAGCTGGTCTCCGAGGACGAGGACGGACGGCGGCACTACGAGATCTACGGCTGGCAGCCGGGCTTCGAGGAGACCGAGGGGACCGACCTGCTGGCGGTCTCCGAGGGGCGGATCGCGGTGACGCCGATCCACTTCGACCTGACCGACCACGGCGGCCTCGAGCGGCTGCGCGGCTGGGGCTTCGAGGAGATGCTGGCGGCGAGCGCACCGGCGGCGTGAGCGCCACCGACCCGGCGCAGCGGGCGGCGGCGCTGCGGCGCGAGCTGGAGCGCCACAACCACCGCTACTACGTCCTCGACGACCCCGAGATCGGCGACGACGAATACGACGCGCTGCTGGACGAGCTGCGGGCGATCGAGGCCGAGCACCCGGATCTGCGCACGGCCGACTCGCCGACCCAGCGGGTCGGGGCGCCGCCGCTGGAGCGCTTCGCCGAGGTCGAGCACGCCGAGCCGATGCTCTCGCTCGCCAACGCCCGCGACGAGGAGGAGCTGCGCGCCTGGGAGACCCGCATCCGCAACCACCTGAAACGGCTCGACATCGGCGCCTCGCAGTTCAGTTACACGACCGAGCCGAAGATCGACGGCCTGGCGATCTCGCTCACCTACGAGGACGGCGTCTTCGTCCGCGGCGCCACCCGCGGCGACGGCCGCGTCGGCGAGGACGTGACCCGGAACCTGCGGACGATCGGGGCGATCCCGCTGGGCATCGACGAGGCGCCGGAGCTGGTCGAGGTGCGGGGCGAGGTCTACCTGCCGATCGCCGCCTTCAAAGCGCTGAACGAGCGCCGCGCCGAGGCGGGCGAACCGACCTTCGCCAACCCGCGCAACTCGGCCGCCGGCTCGATCCGCCAGCTCGACCCGGCGCTGGCCGCCGAACGGCCGCTCTCGGTCTGGTGCTACGGGATCGGCGCCGTCCGCGGGCTCGACCTCGCCACCCACGGCGAGGAGATCGCCTGGCTGCGCGAGCGCGGCTTCAAAGTCAACCCCGACACCGGCCATCACGCCGAGATCGACTCGGTGGTCGAGCGCTGCCGCTGGTGGGAGCAGCGGCGCGAGTCGCTCGACTACGAGATCGACGGGGTCGTCGTCAAGGTCAACGAGCGGGCGATCTGGCGCGAGCTGGGCGTGGTCGGGCGCGAGCCGCGCTGGGCGATCGCCTGGAAGTTCGCGCCGACGACGGCGACGACGAAGCTGCGCGGCGTCGTCTGGAACGTCGGCCGCACCGGCCACCTGGTGCCCTTCGCGATGCTCGAGCCGGTCCACGTCGGCGGCGTCACCGTCTCGACCGCGACCCTGCACAACGAGGAGGACCTGGCGCGCAAGGACGTCCGCGTCGGCGACGAGGTCGTGGTGATGCGGGCCGGCGACGTGATCCCGCAGGTGGTGGCGCCGCTGATCCAGCGACGCAAGGGTCGGCCGCGCAAGCCGAAGCCGCCGAAGAAGTGCCCCGCCTGCGGGACGCCGACGGTGAAGCCGGAGGGCGCCGTGTTCACGATCTGCCCCAACCGCTCCGGCTGCCCCGGACAGTCCTTCCAGCACGTCAAGCACTTCGTCAGCCGTGGCGCGATGGACATCGAGGGGCTGGGCGAGAAGCAGGCGCTGCGCTTCCTCGACGAAGGACTGATCGCCGACGTCGCCGACATCTACGAGCTCGACGCCGAGCGGCTGGCCGAGCTGGAGGGGTTCGGCGAGGTCTCGGCGGCCAACCTGCTGGCGGCGATCGACACCTCCCGCTCGCGGCCCTTCAAACGGGTGCTCTACGCGCTCGGCCTGCCCGGCGTCGGCTCGGTCACCGCCGAGGCGCTGGCCGACCACTTCGGCTCGATCGACGCCCTGCACGAGGCCGACCCGGAGCGGATCGAGGAGGTCGAGGGCGTCGGCCCGATCATGGCCGTGCAGATCGCCGAGTCGCTGGCCGACGAGCCGACCTGGGCGCTGGTCGAGAAGCTGCGCGAGAGGGGGCTGCGGCTCGAGCAGGACGCATCCGAACGGCGCGCCCGGGGCGGCCCGCTGGAGGGCAGGACCCTGGTTCTGACCGGCACCCTGCCGGAGCTGACGCGTGAGGAGGCGGCGGCGCTGATCAAGGCCGCCGGCGGCAAGGTCGTCAACTCGGTCTCGAAGAAGACCGACTACGTGGTCGCCGGCGACAACCCCGGCTCGAAGCTGGCCAAGGCAGAGAAATTCGAGACCGAGATCCTCGACGAAGCGGGCCTGCTGGCCCTACTTGGGTCGTAGATGGCGAATTGATGACCCTATAGGCATCGAAAATCGCCATTGGCCTCAGTAGGAGGCGACGGCGGCGGCGATTGCGTCCTGCTCTTCGTGGGCGAGGTAAAGGTCGCCTACGCTGCCCATCAGGATCGAGAAGGCCATCGTCTTGCCGTCGCGGTTGAAGCAGTAGCCGGAGAGGTTGCTGACCCCGGTCAGGGTGCCGGTCTTGGTCCGGCAGCGGCCGTCGGCGGCGGTGCCGTGCATGCGGTCGGCGACGGTGCCGGTGTGGCCGGCCAGCGCCAGGTCGCCGATGAACTGTTCGGCGATCGGGCTTTCGCGCATCGACAGCAGCAGGTCGACGACCTGTTCGGGCGAGGCGCGGTTGGAGCGGGTCAGGCCGGAGCCGTCGACCGCGTGCACGCCGGAGCCCTCGGCGCGGGCGAAGCGCTCTACCACTCCGGTCCCGGCGCGGGTGCTGCCGGCGCCGCCGAAGCGCGAGCCGAGCAGCTTGACCAGCATCTCGGCGAAGAAGTTGTCGGAGTAGACGTCGGTGGTCTGGACGAGCTGTGCCATCGTCGGCGAGCGGACCGTGGCGAGCGTCACCGCGCCGGGCGGCGTCGTCCGGCGAGCGACCGAGGTGCGGATCGAGATGCCGGAGCCGTCGATCGCCTGGGCCAGCTTCTGCGCCGCGGTCTTCGCCGGGTCGGAGGAGAAGCCGGCGGCGGTCGAGGTGCTGTATCCGGAGTTGAAGTCGAGGCCGGAGAGGGGGCCGATGTAGGGGCTGGTCGCGTAGCCGGAGTCGGCGACGCCCCGCAGCCGGTCGAAGACGCTGTCGTCGGCGTAGAGGCGGCCGGTGACGGCCCGGACTCCGGCGGCGTGCAGCTGTTCCTCGAGGGCGAAGATGTCGGTGCCGACGCCGCCCAGGTAGCGGTCGTAGAAGGCCGGGGAGCCGAGCGCCGGGTCGCCGCCGCCCTGCAGGTAGAGGCTGCCGTGCAGGACGCCGTTGCGGTCGATGCTGCCGTCGGTCAGCAGCTTGGTGGCGATGCGGTATTCGGGCCCGAAGCGGCTGAGCGCGGTCGAGGTGGTGAACAGCTTCGTGTTCGAGGCCAGCGGGCGTGGCGTGCCGGGGGCGCGCGCGCAGACCGTGTTGCCGCTGTCAACGTCGACCACCAGCAACCCGCTCGCCCCGCTGCCCCCGCTGAGCAGGCGTTCACGCAGCTGATTGCAGAGCCCGCTCGCCCCGGCGCTCGCCGGCAGGAGCAGCACGGCAAGCGCAACCAGGAAGATCGCAGCACGTCTCATCGAGCGTTGCAACACGGGAGTCAGCCAAGGTAGCGGAGCTCCCCCGACCTGTCTGGGATAATCCGTGTTTATGGGCAAGGTCGTCAACATCGATCCGGGCTCCCGCCGCAAACGCGGCAAAGGCCGGAAACGCCCGTCGAAGACCGCCCTGGTGCTCGGCGGCGGCGGCTTCACCGGCGGTGTCTACGAGATCGGCGCCCTGCGTGCCCTCGATCTGCTCGCCGTCAACAGCACCGTCAACAACTTCGACGTCTACGTCGGCACCAGCGCCGGCTCCTTCGTCGCGACGATGCTCGCCAACGGCGTCACCCCCGACGAAATGATGCAGGTGATCAACGAGCGGGTGCCCTCCGACCTCGACGACCTCGACCTCGACAAGGTCCTCAGGTTCAACTACCTCGGCTTCCTGCAGAAAGCGGCGGCGCTGCCGCTGCGCACGGCCGAGCTGCTGCGCCGGCTGGCGCGGATGGGCGAGTTCTCGGCGATCGACATCGTCGTCGGGCTCGCCGAGGCGTTGCCGACCGGCCTCTACTCGGGCGGGGGGATCGCCGACTACGTCGAGCGCTCTCTCGCCGACGCCGGCCGGATCAACGACTTCCGCCTGCTCGACCGCGAGCTCTACCTGACCGCGACCGACCTCGACACCTGCGAGCGGCTCGTCTTCGGCGAGCCCGGTTGGGACGACGTGCCGATCTCCAAAGCGGTCGAGTGCTCGACCGCGCTGCCGATCGTCTACAAGCCGGTCGAGCTGAAAGGCCGCCAGCTCGTCAACGGCGGCATCCGCTCGACCACCAACGTCAACATCGCGGTCGAGAAGGGCGCCAAGTTCATCGTCGTGGTGAACCCGCTCGTTCCCTATGTCAACGACTTCGAGCAGACGATCCCGACCGTCTTCGGCACCCGGGTGAAGCGGGTCGCCGACATGGGCCTGCCGGCGATCGCCAACCAGGCCTTCCGCCTGATCGCCCACGCGCGGCTGCACGAGGCGGTCGCCCAGTGGGAGGAGAAGTACCCCGGCGTCAACATCATCCTGGTCGAGCCCGAGCCGACCGACGAGCTGATGTTCGGCACGCCGATCATGGACTACTCGCGGCGCCTGCGGATCGCCCGCCACGGCTTCGAGTCGGTCACCGCCACGCTCGCCCAGGACTACGAGCGCTACAAGGAGATCGCCGAGCGCCACGGGCTGGAGATCTCCGAGCGCCGCGTCCGCCGCGCGGTCGAGCGCGCCTCCGAGGAGGAGCCCGAGCAGACCTCCGCCTGGCGACGGGTGCTGGAGCAGACGACCGCGGCGCTGCTCCCCGGCGAAGCCTCCTGACGGGGCCCGTCGCGCCGGCCGCCGCTCAGCCGGCGTAGAGCTGCTCGATCTCGCCCTGGTGCTTGTCGGCGACGACGGCCCGCTTGACCTTCAGCGTGGGGGTCAGCTCGCCGCTTTCCTGCGAGAGGTCCTCGGGCAGGATCGCGATCTTCTTCACCTGCTCGACCCGGGCGAATTTCTCGTTCACCTTCGCCAGGTGGGCCTCGATCGCGGCGCGGACGTCGGCGTTGGTGGCGAGCTGGGCCGGGTCCTCGGGCAGGCCGTGCTCGCCGGCGTAGGCGATGGCTTCTTCGGGGTCGAGGGTGACCAGCGCGACCAGGTAGGGGCGGCGGTCGCCGACGACGACGCACTGCGAGACGAGCGGGTGCTGCTTGATCTCGCTCTCGAGGTTGGCCGGGGTGATGTTCTTGCCGCCCGCGGTGATGATGATGTCCTTCTTGCGGCCGGTGATCGTGATGAAGCCGTCGGCATCGATCTCGCCGATGTCGCCGGTGTGCAGCCAGCCGTCGACGATCGTCTCGCGGGTCGCCTCCTCGTTCTTGTAATAGCCCTGGAAGACGTTGGGCCCCTTGACGAGGATCTCGCCGTCGGGGGCGATCTTCACCTCGCAGCCCGGGAAGGGCTTGCCGATCGTGCCGATCTTGAAGTCGTCGGGGGTCGAGATCGTCGCCGCGGTCGAGGTCTCGGTCATCCCCCAGCCCTCCAGCACCAGCACCCCGGCGGCGTCGAAGAAGCGCAGGATGTCGGGGCTGATCGGCGCCGCGCCGGAGACGGCAAGACGCAGCCGGCCGCCGAACAGGCCGCGGATCTTCGACAGCACCCGCTTGTCGGCGAACCCATACTGCTTGCGCAGCAGAAAGCCCGGCTTGCGCCCGGCGCGTTCGACCTCGCGCATCTTGGAGCCGACCCGGATCGACCAGTCGAAGACCGCCTTTTTGAGGCCGCCCTCCTTCTCCATGGCGCCGGTGGCCATCGTGTAGATCTTCTCGAAGATCCGCGGCACCGAGGGGAAGTAGGTCGGCTTGACCTCGGCCAGGTTGGGCATGATCTTCAGCGGATCGCGCTCCCAATAGGCGATCGTCGCGCCGAGGTCGAAGCTGCCTAGCTGGATCAGCAGGGCGAAGGAGTGGGCGAGCGGCAAGTAAAGGTAGGTGACGTCTTCGTCCTCGATCACGCTCGTCTCATTGACCATGTCGAGCATCGCGCGGTAGTTGCCGTGGGTGATCACGCAGCCCTTCGGCGGCCCGGTGGTGCCCGACGTGTAGATGAAGGTGCAGACGTCGCCGGGGCCGACGGCGCTCCAGCGCCGCTCCCACTCCGCGGCGTCGCGGCCGGCGCCGCGGGCGGCGAGGTCCTGCATCGAGATCGCGTCGTCGCCGCCGCCGGTCATCCGCACCACCTGCTCGAGCATCGGCAGCCCGGCGCGGATCTCACGGATCTTCTCGAGCTGTTCGTCGTCCTCGACGACGACGACCTTGGCGTCGGAGTTCTCGAGCACGTACTGGCACTCCTCCGCCGAGTTGGTCTGGTAGATCGGGACGACGACCGCGCCGATCGAGAGCGCCGCGAAGTCGAAGTAGGTCCACTCGGGGCGGGTGTTGGCGAGGATCGAGACCTTGTCGCCTCGCTCGACGCCGAGGTCGACCAGGCCGAGGGCGAGCGAGCGGACCGTCTCGGAGACCTGCTCGAAGCTGCGCGAGATCCACTCCTCGCCGTCCTTGTAGACGATCGCGCGCGCGTCGCCGTAAAGCTGCGCAGCACGCGGCAAAAGGTCCGCGAGCGTGGTCGATTTCGTTCCCCGCTCCTCCACGGCGGGGAGTCTAGTCGACCGCAGTTTGCGGGCGGAAGCCTGTGTCTGGCGCCTAGCTCGCGCGCTCCTCGCGCTGCGGCGAGAGCCGCTGCAGCGAGCTGCGAAAGAGGGACTTGTCGATGCGGCCGTGGAAGATCGGCACGTGCATCTCGACGCACTTGCCGATCACCTCCTGCTGTTTCATCTGCAGCTCCTCGGCAAGCTGGGAGGGGGTGAGGTGGTTGGCCACGCGGGACCTCCGATAGTCGATTTCGGGTAGACCCATGTTTACCCCCGGCAGCGGACGTGTCAACCGCGTTTCGCCGCATTTTGCGGGCCGCAATTAGACGATCGCGATAATGCCGGGGTGCCCGAAGCCGCCGCAACCCCGCTGCCCCGGCGTGGCCGCATCTGGGTGCTGCTGATCCTCGCCCTGGCGGTCGGCGGGCTCGGCTACGCGCTGGTCGGCATCTCGACCAAGAAGGCCGGCCCGGAAGTCGTCAAGGTCGAAGGCATCGAGACCGCCCAGTCGACCTTCGGTGGGGTCGAGCAGGAAGGCGACCGTCTGGGCCCTGTCGGCGCGCCGGTCTCGATCCAGGTCTTCAACGACCTGCAGTGCGGTGACTGCCGCTCCAACTTCCTCGCGACGATCCCGCCGCTGGTCGAAAACCAGGTGCGGCCGGGGAACGTGAAGCTGCTGATGCGTCACTACTCGGTCGCCGAAAACCCGCTCGAGCTGGGCTTCTTCGGCGCCGAAGCCGCCGCCCGTCAGGGCTACGGCTGGCAGTACACCTACCTCTTCTTCTACAACCAGGAAGAGGCGAAGCGGTTCGGGATCGACAACGACTTCCTCGAATCGATCGCCGCCTCGGTCGGCGAACTCGACCTGCCGGAATGGCGCCGCTACCTCAACCGCCACAGCGGCTCCGCCGGCGCGATCGCGAAAGGGCTCGAAGCCGACGAAGAAGAGGGCACGCAGCTCGGCATCCGCACCCAGATGGCGACGATCGTCAGCGGCCCGGGAGGCACCCGCACGCTTCAGGACGGCCCCGATCTGACGCAGGTCGAAGCTGCGATCGAAGCGGTTCGCTAGGTGGCGATCGGACTCGGGGGGAAGGACGTCCGGGTCGTCGGTGAAGACGGGAACTGGTGGTCGTCGAGCCGGACGCGAGTTTCAGGGGTGCTGCATCGCGGTTGCATCACAGAACCGCCCTTGTGGACAAGGGCCCCTTGCCACGGGCCATTCGCAAGCAGGCAAGCGGACCGCGCTTGTAGAGGCGTCACCTACCGCAGCTAGGCTCAAGCGACGTGGCTGATAAAGCACAAGAGGGAAGTATCGATCTGCGACGTCTTGTTGGCGCAGCGGTCGCCCTTGGGGCCGAACGCATCCCGTCCGTTTCAGATGTCGAGAGAGCCCTCGTACGCGAGATCAAACCAATTCGGCCGAGCAAGACTGAGCTTCAACGCATTCGCCGCGCTATTGGGGATGGCGATGATCCGCTTGGAGCTGAGTTCTGCCGAATCTTTCCGTCGATTGAGCGCCGAACCAAAGGATCGATCTACACCCCAACTCCGATCATCGAGGCAATGGTGGGCTGGGCAACTGACGGAGCCCAGCCGGATCGAATTATCGATCCTGGATCAGGCTCGGCTCGGTTTGCTGGGGCCGCCGGGGAAGCTCTGCCTAAGGCGACCGTCATAGCGGTCGAGCTGGACCCTGTGGCGGCGATCCTCAGTCGAGCGAATCTTGCGACCAAGCGAATGCAGGATCGAGCGGTAGTTGTGCTTGAGGACTACCGGGCGTTCTCCCCACCCTCGCTGAACGGTCGTACCCTCTATATCGGCAACCCACCTTACGTCCGGCACCACAACATCGGTGCGGAATGGAAGCAATGGCTAACCGAGTCAGCAAGAAGTCGAGGGCTCGCGGCAAGCCAGCTTTCGGGTCTTCATCTCCACTTCGTCCTAGCCACGGCGATGCAAGCAAAGCGTGGCGATCGGGGTGTCTTCATCACCTCATCTGAATGGCTTGACGTCAACTACGGATCGCTGATGCGAGAGCTACTTCTCAACGGCTTGGGTGGAGAGGCAATCCACGTCATCGTGCCTGATGCCGAACCATTCGACGACGCCCAGACCACCGGCGCCATTACCTGCTTCGAGATCGGCGCCAAGCCGAAGTCGCTCAGGCTCAAGCGCGTCAAATCAATTGATGATCTTGGAAAGCTGAGGGGTGGTCAGCGTGTTCGGCGTGAACGTCTCGCCGAGGCAAGGCGGTGGAGTCCTCTGCTTCGTACTGCCCGGAAGATTCCAAAGGGCCATATCGAGCTAGGAGATATCTGCCGCGTCCATCGAGGCGCCGTAACGGGCGCAAACGGCGTTTGGGTAATCGATCCGGATAATTCTGAATTGCCGGACAGTGTCTTGTACCAGTCCGTTACTCGCGCCCGCGAGCTGTTCGCGGCGGGCGATGCCCTGTCAACTTCCGACCGGCTACGTGCAGTGGTAAGCCTCCCAACGGACCTTGATGCATTGGATGCTGATGAGCGCGGTCCGGTTGAACGGTTTCTTAGGACGGCAAAGCGTCTCGGTGTTCATCGAGGATACGTAGCAAGTCGCCGACCGTCTTGGTGGTCCGTCGGCCTACGTGAGCCTGCCCCAATCCTGGCGACCTATATGGCGCGACGACCCCCCGCCATCGTCCGTAATCTTGCCGACGCGCGACATATTAATATTGCCCACGGACTTTATCCGCGCGAGCAGCTCAGCCCAACTGCCCTGGATCAGCTCGCGAAGGCCGTCCGATCCTCAATAGATGTAGGCCAGGGACGCACGTACGCAGGCGGCTTAACCAAGTTTGAGCCAGGGGAGTTTGAACGGGTGCTGATCCCGAACGTTCTACAGCTTCAATGACTCCGATCGAGCCGCCCCTGTGGTCTGACGCTGAACTGGAGCTTGATCGTCGGGCCTCGATTACGAAGTTCCGAGAGGAACGACTGCAGGAGCCCTTGGAGCAATATCTGGAAACCTTCGATACTTACCGAGGAGCGGTAGAGGAGCTGCTGGAGACGACTGTCGATTTGACGACGCTCCCCTCGGCGAGCCTTGTCGTACTTACCAACCCGGCTCTGCTCGAAGCACTCCGATATCTCGCTGGGCCACCCATCTCAAAGGACGACTTGAAGATCTTGGCGGACGCAAGTCTGGCGCCGAGCCGCCTTCGAGCTGATCCGGAAATG
Organism: uncultured Solirubrobacterales bacterium; assembly: GCA_963702955.1. Classification (GTDB taxonomy): domain Bacteria; phylum Actinomycetota; class Thermoleophilia; order Solirubrobacterales; family 70-9; genus VRUE01. The sequence goes on from OY969774.1 coordinate 2,296,924, forward strand.
GCCCAGCGAGTTATCGAGACTATTCTTCTCGCACTTGATCGTCGGCGCTTTCCTTGGGTTGCAGAGGGTCGGGAACCCGAGGAGGCAGAGCGCGACTCGGCCGCCCTTGCCTCGGCTGCGCTAATGGCTTCTCAGCGACTATCAACTTCCCGGCGAAGTGAAAGCAAGGACGTGCAGGAGCAGGCGGTCGTCGATGCACTCAGATCGGTGGACTTCAAAGAAGTTCCAACGCGAACGATCTCCACCCTGAGCGACGCGCCCGGCAGCGGGGAGTTTTGCAGAGAGACTCTGTTTGGGCGCCGAAAGGCCGACTTTGTAGTTGGTCTTTGGGATGGCCGCAAGATGGCAATCGAGTGCAAGGTGAGCAACTCGTCAACGAACTCTGTGAAGCGGCTCAACAACGACGCCGCTGCGAAGGCAACTGTCTGGATCGGGGAATTCGGCACGGCACAGACCGTGCCCGCAGCGGTGATTTCTGGCGTGTTCAAGGCGCACAATCTCAAAGATGCCCAGACTGCGGGCCTGACGCTCTTCTGGGCTTACAAGCTCGATGCGATGCTCGATTGGATTGAGTCCACGCGATAGCCCGGAACAGGGGCCTGCCGCGATGACGGCCACCTCCAATGCTCGTCTACGTTCAGGGGCCACTAGGTCTGGGCATCACAGATTCCTCGCACGAACTCGCACCACCGCCCCGCGTACTTCAATGCGGTGCGGCAGCGCGGGTAGGACGGGCCTGCGATCGAACATCGGGGCGCCCGGATTTGAACCGGGGACCTCACCGACCCGAACGGTGCGCGCTACCAGGCTGCGCCACGCCCCGAGAGGGACGATTATCTCAGAGCCGGGGGGAAGGCACCGGTGCGACGGTTCGGGCGCTACTTTGAGGCCTCCCCGGGTTCCGGGTGAGGCCGTGATGCGAAAGCTTGCAACGATCGCCGCTGTCCTGGCGCTGCTGGCGCTGCCCTCTTCGGCTGCGGCCGGGGGGCTGCCGTATGGCTTCGTCGGCATCTCGCCGCAGAGCCCGGCCAACCAGTCCGACTACGAGCTGATGGCCGAGTCGGGGATCCGCAGCGTGCGCCTGCCGCTCTACTGGACGGGGGTGGAGAAGTACAGCCCGTTCCTCGTCGCCCCCGACTGGTCCGGCTTCGACCGTTCCGTCGCGCTCGCCGCCGAAGCCGGGATGCGGGTCTTCCCCTTCGTCTGGGGCACGCCGTCCTGGGTCGCCTCCCAACCACAGATCGAACCGACCCGCAGCGGTTGGGCGCTGCATGCCTGGGACGACTTCCTGCGACAGGCGGTGCAGCGCTACGGCGCGAACGGGACCTTCTGGCGCGAAAACCCCGACCTGCCGTACATGCCGATCCGCGACTGGGAGATCTGGAACGAGGAGAACATCGTCAGCTTCTCCAGTCATACCGACCCCGAGCGCTTCGCACGGCTGTTGCGGGCCGGCGGGCGGACCATCCACGCCGCCGATCGCGGCGCCAAGGTGATCCTCGGCGGCCTCTTCGGCCGGCCCTTGCAGGTGCCGCCCAACGTCAGCTCGGGCGACTTCCTCAACCGCGTCTACCGGGCCGGCGGCGTGAAGCCGTACTTCGACGGCGTCGCCCTGCACCCCTACGTGGCCGACGCCGCCGCGATGGTGCCGCAGATCCGCAACCTGCGCCGGATCATGCGTCGCCATGGCGACGCGGACACCAAGCTCTACGTCACCGAGCTGGGCTGGGGCTCGGCCAGCTACCGCACCCGCTGGGAGCGAGGCCTGCAGGGCCAGGCGCGTGAGCTGGACCAGGCCTTCTCGATCATCGCCGCGCATCGCCTGTCCTGGCGGATCGGCGGCGTCTGGTGGTTCACTTGGGCCGACGAACCCGGGACCGGCTGCCAGTTCTGCGGCTCCTCCGGCCTGCTCACGACCAAGCGCGAAGCGAAGCCCTCCTGGTACCGCTTCAACGCCTGGACCGGAGGCGACGCCGGCACCGTGCCGCGGGCCGAGTTCGGTGGCTAGGCGGAGGCCTGCCGCAGCGAAGGAGCCTGCGTCTCGGCCTCTGAGACGAAGACCCCGTCGGGGCTGCACATCGCCACCTGGGTCGCGCAGAGCGAGTGCATCAGCGTCCGCTCGAAAGAGCTTCCGTCCCATTCGAGCCGGTTGGCGACGCTGACCTGGATCCGTCGCAGACTCGGCTCGACCTGTTCGAACCAGGCTTCGACCGTGCCGTGCAAGGTCTCGCGCCGCCGCACCGATCGACCGACCACGATCCCGTCCTCCAGTAGATCTTCGTCTTCGGCGGCGCCGACACCGACCGCGGCTGTCCGGCCGGGCAGCACCGGGATCCTCACCTCGCGCTCGACCGTCTCCACCCAGTTGAAGTGCCTGACCCCGTCCACGATCAGCTCCTCGACCGGCTCTCCCCGCGCGTCGAGAACACCGTGCTCGATCAACTGCAGGAAGCCCACTGTGATTCCCACCGACGGATCCTCGCCCGCGATCAGGCAATCGGCGCGCCGCCGCGACGGACCCTCCGGCCAACCGATCGGGTAAATGCCTCCCCAGGTGAAGCGCTGCTCGTCCACCGGCTCAGAGCATCTGCCACGCATGAGTGCCGAGTCAATACCCGGCTGCCGGTCGCACAAACAAATTTCCCGCTATGTGCGGAGCATTACGTGGGTTAGCGTTGGATTCGCGATGACCGCTCCGAGCCCACAGGTGAGGCCCGCCACGGAGGACGACTACGAGGCGGCTACCGAGGCGCTCGCGCTGGCTTTCGCCGACGACCCGGCCTGGGCGCACCTGCTCCCCGATTCGACCGGCAGGGCGGAGCGACTCCTCGCTTTCTTCACCGCCGAGATCGGCAACCTGGCCCCGGACTACCGCCAGGTTTGGGTCACCGAGGACGGTCGAGGCGCGGCGGTATGGGCCCGGCCCGGTCGTTGGCGGGTTCCGTTCGGCCGAACGCTGCGCCCGGCCCGGCAGATGGCCGGCGTCTTCGGTCGCCGCCTGCCGCTGGCGACCTGGACGCAGCTTCGGTTTGAGCGGCATCACGCTCCGAAGCCCAGGCACTGGTACCTGCACTACCTCGGCGTCGAACCGCGCGCCCAGGGACGCGGTCTGGGCGCGGCGCTGCTCGCCCCGGTGCTCGAGCGGTGCGACCGCGAGGGCGTCCCGGCGCACCTGGAGGCGAGCACCGAGCGCAGCCGGATGCTGTACGAGCGCAATGGCTTCGCCCTCACCGGAGCGTTCGACCTGCCGGCCGGCGGGCCGCCGCTGCGGGAGATGTGGCGCGAGCCGCGCTGAGGCTCGAGGTGCGGGCCGTCCTTTCCCCTCGGCCTCGCCTGGGGTGAGCGCTCGCCGGGTCGGTCGCGGGGCCTTGGTCGAGTCTTTCGGCGATTCGAACGCGGCCAACCCCAGCCAGGCGCTTCGGCAGAGACGCCTGAGACCTGTTGCCGAGATGAAGTTTGGCCACGCGAGCCCCTTCTGCGCTCTCTGCTAAGTGAATGGCGAACTCGGGAGGGGGTGGGGAGATGACGCTCGCAGCGACCAGCTCGGCTTTGCCGGTCCTATCGGTAACCAAGTCCGGTTGACTCTGTGGCCCGAAGCTGCCCGGCGCCGGCCCCGCTCGCAGCCCCTCGCGGAACGGGGTGGCTAAACGGCGATCCGGTAGCCGACGCCGGGGTCGGTGCGGATCAGGCGGTGTCCGTCGGGCTGCTCGATCTTGCGCCGCAGGTTGGCGATGTGGGTGCGCAGGGTCGGCGTGTCCTCGGTCCAGGCGGGGCCCCAGACCTCGCGCAGCAACGCCCGGTGGGTCATCAGGCGGCCGCGGTTGCGGATCAGGACGCTGAGCAGGCGGAACTCGGTCGGGGTCAGGTGGATCTCCTCGCCGTCGCGGGAGACCTTGGAGGCGGCCAGGTCAACCCGCAGTCCCTCCATCTCGACCACCGGCTCCTCCCCCTGCGGGGCGCGGCGCAGGACCGCCTCCAGCCTCGCCACCAGCTCCGGCGGGCCGAACGGCTTGGTCACGTAGTCGTCCGCTCCGGCCGCCAGCGCCCGCACCTTCGCCTCCTCCTCGCCGACCGCGGAGAGGACGATGATCGGCATCTCGCTCCACTCGCGCAGTCGTTCGGTCACCTCGACGCCGTCGATGTCGGGCAGCATCAGGTCGACGATCGCCGCCTGCGGCGGGCGGACCGCCGCGACCGCGAGCGCCTCCTCGCCGTTGCTCGCCGGCGCCGCCTCGTAGCCGGCGTCGCGCAGGATCACCTTGAGGGCGCGGAGGATCTGCGGCTCGTCGTCGCAGACGAGGATCCGCGCCGGAGCGCTCACGTCCCGCCTCCCGTCGCGCGGGGAAGCGAGACGACGAAGCTGGTCCCCTGGCCGGGCAGCGAGTCAACCGTGATCTCGCCGCCGTTGGCCTCGACGAAGCCCCTGGCGATCGCCAGCCCGAGGCCGGACCCCTCCTGGGCGCCGTTCGACTCGCCACGCTGGAACGGCTCGAAGATCCGCTCCCACTCGCTTTGCGGTATGCCGGGACCCTGGTCAACCACGCGGACGATGATCTTGTCACCGACCAGCCTCGACCTGACGAGGACGGGCCGGCCGCCGCCGTGGCGGAGGCCGTTCTCGAGCAGGTTGGCGAAGGCGCGCTCGAGCTGGGCGGCGTCGGCGTCGATCGCCGGCAGACCGGGATCGACGGCGAGCCGCACGGACTGCGGTCGCTGCATCGCCTCGCGGGCCGCGTCGAGCACCTCCGCCAGGTCGATCTGCTCGCGGTGCGGCTCGGCCTTGCCGGCCTCGAGGCGCGACATGTCGAGCAGGTTCTCGACCAGCCGCGAGAGCCGCTCGCCGCCGGCGACGATCGCCTCGCTCAGCTCGGTCCGCTCCTCGCCGGTCAGCGTCGCCGAGCCGAGCGCCGCCCCGCCGGCGATGATCGAGGTGAGCGGCGTCCGCAGGTCGTGCGAGATCGACCGCAGCAGCGCCGTCTTCAGCTCGTCGCTGCGGCGCAGCGCCTCGGCCTCGACCATCTCGGCCTGCATCCGGTCGCGTTCGCGCGAGAGCGCCGCCAGGTCGGCCAGGGCCCGGTCCGCCTGCTCGCGCCTGCGCTCGGCCTCGAGCGCCTGCGCCCGGGCCAGGCCGGCGAGGGTGCTGCTGACGACGGCGACGATCGCGAAGGTGACCAGCGCGACCCAGTTCTGTTCCTCGGCGATCGTGAAGCGGTGCAGCGGCGGGATCTGGAAGTAGTTGAAGGCGACGGCGCTGGCGACCGAGGCGAGCAGGCCGAGGCGCAGGCCCCAGACGATCGAGATCAGCAGGATCGCCGGCAGGTAGACGACGCCGAGCGAGACGACCGGGGCGGCGGACTTGAGCGGGTAGACGAGCAGGGTGCCCGCCGCAACCGCTGCGAGCGTCGCCAGCAGTCCGAGCCAGGCCGGCGGCGGCTCGGCACTCAACTCGAGGTGAAGCCTGTGTCGCAACATTGCCGCCAGGGTAAGGGCGTCGGCGCGGTGAAGTGGACAGGGTCGCTCAACCGGGTTACTGTGTTTTAAGTAGGGCGCGGGCGAATGGAGACCGATGAGCTGGATCCCGATAGCGGCGGTGGCGGCGGTGGCCCTGGTGGCGCTCGGCTGCCTCTTCGCGATCCTCGTCGCGCGCGAGCGCAAGGCGAGGCGAAGGTTCCAGATCCTCGCCGACGTGGCGACCGTCTCCGAGGCGAGCGGCTCGCTCGAGCAGACCTTCGAGGCGATCTGCGAGATCCTCGTCCCCGCCTGCGCCGACTTCTGCATGATCGACGTGATCGAGGACGGCCTTCCCAGAAGGGTTGCCGTACGCGTCGCTCCCGAGGGCGGCGCCCGGGTCGAGCGGGGCTTGGCGGAAAGGCTGCCGTCGCTGCCCCGGTGGATGGTCGACGAGGACGGCAGCGCGGCGCTCGAGCCGCGCTTCATGGAGCAGGTCGGCGAGGCCGAGCTGCGCGGGTTGGCCCACGACGAGGGCGAGGACCTCGAGTTCCTGCGCAGCCTCGACATGCGCTCGACGATCACGGTCGCGCTCAAGGCGCGGGGCGAGGTGACCGGCACCCTCACCCTCGGGCTCGCCTGGTCGGGGCGCCGCTACCGTCGCGAGGACGCCCGCTTCGCCTGGATCCTCTCCGGCCGCGTCGCGCTGGCGCTCGACAACTCCGGCCTCTTCGCCGATCTCGAGAACGCCGAGCGGGCCCGCTCGGAGATCGCCGAGACGTTGCAGCGCAGCCTGCTGCCCTCGCCGCTTCCCCACATCCCCGGCTGGTCGATCGCCGCGATGTACCGGCCGGCCGGTGCCGAGAACGAGGTCGGCGGCGACTTCTACGACGCCTTCCCCGTGCCGGGCGGCTGGATGCTGGCGATCGGCGACGTCACCGGTCGCGGCGCCCGGGCCGCCTCGATCACCGCCGTAGCCCGCTACACGCTGCGCACCGCGGCGGTCCTCACCGACGATCCGCTGGTCGCCCTGGCGACGCTCAACCGCACCCTGCTGGCCCGCGGCGACGCCGCCCTCTGCAGCCTCGCCGCGGTGACGCTCAGCGAGGACCCGGCCCAGCCGGTGCGGATCGCGGTCGCCGGCCACCCGCCGCCGCTGCTGGTCAACGGCGAGGAGGTGACCGAGGCCGCCTCTGCCGACCCGGTGCTCGGCGCCTTTCCCGATGCCGAGTGGGGGACCGTCCACAGCGAGGTCGGGCCGGGTCGGCAGCTCGTGATCGTCACCGACGGGATCGCCGAGGCGCGCGGCCCGGAGGGCCGCTTCGGCGAGGAGCGGCTGCGGGAGGAGCTGCGCGGGGCGGGCAATCCCTCGCTCGCTCTGCAGCGCCTCGAGGGCTCGCTGCACTCGTTCACCGAGGGCGCGCTCGACGACGACGTGGCGATCCTCTCGATCGCCCGCGGGACGCCGGCCGGGACGTCCACCTCGCCGATGGCGCCGATCGAGCGCCTCTACGACTGCTTCAACCGCCGCGACGAGGCCTGCATCGCAGCGATCTGCGACGAGCGGATGGAGTTCTTCCCGGTCGTCACCGCCGAAGCAGTCGGCCGCGAAGCCCCCTACATCGGGCCCGGCGGCCTGCGCGACTACATGGACGACGTGGCGAAGGTCTGGGAAGAGCTGCAGATCACGCCGAGCGAGGTAGAGAGCCAGGGCGAGACGCATCTGGTCCGCGGCCGCGTCTACGCGCGCAGCCACGAGCTCGGCATCCGCGACGTCCCGGTGGCCTGGATCTGGGAGGTCCGCGGCGGGCGCTTCGTCCGCGGCGAGGTCTTCCCCGATCCCGAGCAGGCGGTTGCCCGCTTCGCCTCAGTCGCCGTCTGAGCCGACGAACGGGAGCTCGCGGTCGAGCCCGGTGACGTCCATCACCCGGCGCACGCCGTCGGCCCTGCTGCGCACCAGGCGGATCCGCTCGCTGCCGTCGTTGAGGCGGCGATGGGCGGCGACCAGCACCGCGATGCCGGTCGAGTCGATGAACTCCAGCTCCCGCATGTCAACCGTGATCGGCGTCGCGCCGTCGCCCTCCGCGCGCTCAAGCTCGGCCGCCAGCGTCGCCGCGTTCGCCATGTCGAGTTCGCCCGTCAGCGAGAGAACGCAGCCGGCGTCCTCGGTCTCGACCCGGACCGTCAGCATCCCGTCGCGGACTTCGCGGCTGCTTTCACCGTCAGTCATTACCGCCTCTTCTCCTCGCACGTCAAAGGGCGCCGGACTCACCGTTTCCGATCCTAGCGCAGGCCTGTCATTCGCAATTCACCGTCAGGCGACCGGTTTCGCCCTGGGGCGGCGAGGGTACCCGATGGGTCTCCACATCCCGGAGGTTATGCTCGGGCCCCGCGGGGAACCAGGTCTCCGGCGGAGATTGCGGTTCATGCCAGAGAACTCGACGATCAACCAGGAGCCCACGGGGCTGCAGATGATCCTTCCGGCGAAAGCCGAGAACGTCGCTGTGGTGAGGCACGCCCTCGCCGGCCTGGCGGAGGAGATCGGCATGGACGAGCCGGGTCTCGCCGATCTGAAGACGGTGGTCACCGAGGCCTGCATGAACGTCGCGGTGCACGCCTACCAGGGCGACCCGGGGCCGCTCAGCGTCGAAGCCCAGCCCGACGAGGAGGGCCTCACGGTGACCGTCCGCGACGAGGGGATCGGCATCCATCCCCAAGCCGACGTCGAGCGCGGCAGCCTGCGGCTCGGGCTCTCGCTGATCGCCGCCCTCTCCAGCAGCTTCGCGATCTCCGGCGGCCTCGACCGCGGCACCGAGGTGAAGATGCGGCTGCCGCTGCACGGCGGAGACCCCGGCGGTCTCGACGGCGACCCGGTGAAGATGGAGCCTGACCTGCGCCAGACGACCGAGCTGGTCACCGACCGGTCCGAGCTGCTCGGGCCGGTCCTGGCGCGGGTCGTCGGGGCGCTGGCCGCCCGCCGCGACCTCTCGGTCAACCGGGTCTCCGACGCGGTCCTCGTCACCGACGCGATCGCCGCCGCGGCGCCCTCCCGCTTCGCCGACGGCCGCGTGCGTCTCGGCCTCGACGACCGCGGCGAGGGCCTCGCCCTGCGGCTCGGTCCGATGGAGGCCGGCGCGGCGGCGCAGATCCGCGAGGAGCTCGCAGTGCCCGACGTCGGCGGCTCGCTGGAGGCGCTGGCCGACGAGCTCGCCGTCGAGGAGCCCGGCGACGGCGAGTACCTCGTTATTCGCTTTGCCGCTGCTCCCTGATCTGCTCGCGGATCCGGGTCAGGGCACGGCGCAGGATGCGCGAGACGTGCATCTGCGAGTTGCCGATCCGCGCGGCGATCTGCGACTGGGTCATGTCCTCGGCGAAGCGCAGCCGCAGGACCAGCCGCTCGCGCTCGTCGAGGTAGGGGAGGGCCGCGTCGAGGGCGAGCCGCCCCTCGACCAGCTCGAAGGCCTCGTCCTCGGCTCCGATCCACTCGGTCGGCGGCGAGTCCTCGGAGTCCTCCTGCCCGGCGGACCGGTCGAGCGAGAGCGGGCGGCGGTTGTGGTTCGCCTCCATCGCCTCGAGCACGTCAGTCTGCTCGATCTCGAGTCGCGCGGCGATCTCGCCGACCGAGGGGGAGCGCTGCAGCTGCTTGGTCAGCTCGGCGATCGCCTTGTCAACTTCGGCCATCCGGTCGTGCAGGCCGCGCGGCACGCGCACCGTCCAGACGCGGTCGCGGAAGTGGCGTTTCAGCTCGCCGAGGATGGTCGGCGAGGCGAAGGCGGTGAAGGGGATCCCGCGCTCGGGATCGAAGCGGTCGACCGCGTTCAGCAGGCCCAGGTTGGCGACCTGGAGCAGGTCGTCGAAGGACTCGCTGGCGCCGCGGTAGCGCAGGGCCAGCCGTTTGGCGAAGGGCAGGTAGCGGACCACGAGTTCCTCTCGCGCGCCGCGGTCGCCGTCTCTTGTCAGGCGTCGCCAGAGTCGTGCCTCGTCCGCCTCCATGCCCCCAGCTTAGGTACGCGGCGCGCTAGGCTCCGACCACGACATCAATCCGACCAGTCCGACCAGGAGGAGACGCCAAGATGGCTTTCTCGGTTCCCGACCTTCCCTACGCCTACGACGCGCTCGAGCCCCACATCGACGAGGCGACGATGCGGGTCCATCACGACAAGCACCACCAGGCCTATGTCAACAAAGCGAACGCGGCGCTGGAGGGGACCGAGTGGGCCGATCGCGACGTCGAGGACGTCCTCCGCAACCTCTCCAGCCTGCCCGGCGACAAGCAGACGCCGGTCCGCAACAACGGCGGCGGCCACTTCAACCACTCGCTCTTCTGGCGGATGCTCAGCCCCGACGGCGGCGGCGAGCCGAGCGGCGAGCTGGCCGGCGCGATCGAGGAGACCTTCGGCTCCTTCGACTCCTTCAAGGACGAGTTCAAAAAAGCAGGCATCGCTCGCTTCGGCTCCGGCTGGGCCTGGCTGGTCAAGGACAGCTCCGGGCTCGCCGTCGTCTCGACGCCGAACCAGGACTCGCCGGTCACCGACGGCAGCGTGCCGCTGCTCGGCTGCGACGTCTGGGAGCACGCCTATTACCTCAAGTACCAGAACAAAAGGCCGGAATATCTGGATGCGTTTTGGAACGTGGTCAATTGGAACTACGTAGGGGAGAGGTTCACTGGAGCCCAATAGCGGACGCTGCAAACCGGCGCATCTCGCGGTCCTCAGTCGCTCGGATCGGGTCACGCACTGGAAGTGCGCTCCCCTCACCTCGTTCCCTGCGTCCCACGACCTGCTTGGTTTTCGCGCCCGTTCTAAGGACTAACAACGGCGGGTCGGGCCGCCTCCGGCAGGCGGCTCGGCTCTGCTCCCTCTTTCGGAGGGATCTCGCTCATTGCGTGCTCGGCCAGCGCGGTGATCGTCAGGCTCGGGTTGACGCCGACGTTGGCCGGCACCGCGGCGCCATCGCAGACCAGCAGGTTCTCGTAGCCGAAGACGCGCTGGCGGGCGTCGACGACCCCGTCCTCGGGGCCGTGGCCGATCACCGCGCCGCCGAGGATGTGGGCGGTGGTGGGGATGTTCAGGGTCGCCTCCATCACCGAGCTCTGGGCGACCCCGCCGGTTCGCTCGGCCAGCCACTCGGCAGCTTCGTTGGCGACCGGGATGAAGGTCGGGTTGGGCCGCTCCGGGTCCTGTTCGGTCTGCAGGCGGACTTCGCCGTTGCGCTTCAGCTTCGGCCGCAGGGCGATCGCGTTGTCGAGCGTCTGCATCACGAGGACGATGATCGTCCGCCGCGACCAGCCCTTCGGCCACAGCGTCTTCGCGAACTGTCCCGGGTGGCGGAGGATCTGGGCGAGCAGCTTCAGCGGCCGCGTCACCCGCGAGCCGTTGCCGACCAGCAGCGTGTAGAGGGTGCTCATCGAGTCGCCCGCCTCGCCGTAGGTGACGGTCTCGATGTGGGTGTGCGGGTCGGGGTAGATGCTGGAGGTGATCGCCACCCGCTTGGTCAGGTCCTCGGGGTAGTCCTCGGGCACGGTGACCGCGAGGATGCTCTCGCTGTTGGTCCGGACCAGCTCGCCGAGCCGGCTGGAGACGCGGGGCAGCGAGCCGCCGAGGCGGCAGCGCTGCAGCAGCTTGTTGGTCCCGAGCGGACCGGCGGCGACGACGACTCCGCCGGCGGTCAGGGTGCGGCGACCGCGTCGCGGCAGCAGCCCCGAGCGCTCGCTCGCCACCTCGTAGCCGTCGCTGCCGTCGGCCGAGCCGAGCGGGCGCAGGTCGGTCACCAGCCGCTCGGGGATCACCTCGACCCCGGCGTGCTCGGCCAGCCAGAGGTAGTTCTTGACCAGCGTGTTCTTGGCCCCGTGCGGGCAGCCGACCATGCAGCGCCCGCACTGCATGCAGCCGGTCCGCTCCGGCCCGGCGCCTTCGAAGAACGGGTCGGGGACGGTCTTGCCCGGGTTGTCGAGGTAGACCCCGACCGGGGTCTTGCGGTAGGTGTCGCCGACCCCCATCTCCTCGCCCATTTCGCGCAGCAGCCGGTCGGCCGGGTCGTCGCGGTCGTGGACGACGACGCCGAGCATCCGCTGCGCGGTCTCGTAGTGGGGGGCGAGGGCCGCCTGCCAGTCCTCGAGGTCGGCCCATTGCGGGTCTTCGAAGAACGGCGAGGGGGGGACGTAGAGCGTGTTGGCGTAGCCGAGGCTGCCGCCGCCGACGCCGCAGCCGCTGACCACGGCGATGTCCTTGAAGGTGCTGAGCCGGAAGATCCCCTTCATCCCGATCCGCGGCGCCCAGAAGTAGCGGCGGCTGTCCCAGGTCGAGCTGGGGAAGTCGGAGTCGGCGAAGCGCTTGCCGCACTCCAGCACGGCGACGCGGTAGCCCTTTTCGGCCAGCCTCAGGGCCGAGACCGAGCCCCCGAAGCCGGAGCCCACAACTATCCAGTCGTAGTCGTGGGTCAAGGTTCGTCCCGGGGGCTCAAGCCTCGCCCGGCTCGACCGGCCGGAAGTCCGAGGTGCGCGCCCCGCAGACCGGGCAGAACCAGTCGCGGGGGATCTCCTCGAACGGGGTCCCGGGCGGGATGCCGCCGTCGGGATCGCCGATCTCCGGGTCGTAGATGAACCCGCAGCTCTCGCAGATCCAGAGGGTCGCTTCGGTGGTTGCGGTCATGTCCGAAGCTTAGAGCGCGGGGGCTATTTGTCGAAGCTGACCGCGACCGGCTCGCGGTCGCCGGCGTCTTCGATCTCGAAGTACTCGCGTGCGGTGAAGCCGCCCTGGTTGGCGATGATCGAGCCCGGGAACTGCTGGATCGCGGTGTTGTAGGACTGCACGTTGGAGTTGTAGATCCGCCGCGAGGCCTGGATTTCGTCCTCCAGCTCGGAGAGGTTGCGGCTCAGCTGCTGGAAGTTTTCGGTGGCGCGGAGCTGCGGATAGTTCTCGGCGACGGCGCGCAGGCCGGCGAGGGCGCCGGTCAGTCCCTGCTCGGCTTTGGCCGTCTGGCCGACGCCTTCCGCCGACATCGCGTCGGCCCGCGCCTGGGTCACTTTCTCGAAGGTCTCGCTCTCGTGCGCGGCGTAGCCCTTGACCGTCTCGACCAGGTTGGGGACGAGGTCGTGGCGGCGCTTCAGCTGCACGTCGATCCCGCTCCAGGACTCGTTGACCCGGTTGCGCGAGGCGATGATCGAGTTGCGCTTGCCGACGTAATAGAGCGCGGCAACGACGATCAGCACAACGATCACGATCACGATGACCATGGCGCCCATCCTACCCCCAACCCCTCCGCAAGGGGACGTGCCGGTGATCGACCGCCCAATATGGTGGTCGATCACCGGCACGTCTCTCAGGCGAGCATAGGATCCGGGGGTGGGCGCGAAGGACGAAGCCGCGGAATGGGCCGGAATCGTGCGCTCCTACGGGGAGCGGCATGAGCTGACCTACGAGGAGGTCGGCGGGATCAACCCCGTGGACGGTCCGGTGGCGCTATGCGTCGGCGGCTCGAACCGGCTGACCGGGCAGCTGGCCGAGGGCTTCTGGGGCTCCTCCTGCGACGCCGACGAAAAGGAAGTGGGGGGCCTGTTCGCCAAGGCGCTGCTGCCGACCGCGCTCCTCGCCAAGGCGCACATGCCCGACCTGGCCAAGGTCGTCCCGGCCTTCAACGTCGAGTCGATCGAGGGCCGTGAGGTCGTCACCCAGCGCTTTGCCCGCAAGGTCGAGTTCGAGTCGATCGACTTCAACAAGCGCTTCCTGGCGACCGTGCCGCGCGAGTACGACCCGGTCGCCCTGCGCGAGCTGTTCAGCCCCGGCTTCCTGACCTGGACGACGACGATGACCGGCGAAATCGACTTCGGCGTCAACGACCGCCAGCTCTGGTTCCTCTGGCACCTGCGCGAGCGCAGTGAGGCCGAGCTGAAAGAGGCGCTGAAAAACGCCGGCCGGCTGTTCAAGCGACTGCACGGCGAGATGGACGAGAGCGGCCTCCACACCTATCCGCCCGGCCCCTGGCACGCCGGCCTGGCGCCGTTCCCGGACGCATAGCCGCGGTCAACCGGCGGCCGTCAACGCGATCGCGCCGGCGAGCGCATGCGAGGCGGAATCGAGGCTGTTGTGCGTCTCGACGAGCCGGCGCAGCCGGCGCAGGTCGTCCATGTCCACCGCGAGGATTTCCTCCCAGAGCCGGCCGGTGTCGTCGGTCAGCGGCGGTTCGCCGAAGGGGTCCCGGGCCGCGACGTCGTAGCGATCCGGCGTGAGGACGACTGCGGCGGCGCGGTCGGCGCGGATCGTCCGCGCGACGACGACGCGCCGGCCGAGCGCCGCCGCCTCGAGCGTCGTCAGCCCTTGGGTGACGGCGAGGTCGCAGAAGGGGAGGCGGGCGAGCGGGTCGGCAGGCGCCGGCTCGATCCGCCAGGCCGAACGCGGCAGCCTCGCCTCGCACAGCGCCGCAGCCTCGCCCTCCCACTCGCCCTCGCCGGCGATCGTCAGCCGACAGGGCCGCCCGGCGGCGAGGCGTCGCCTGGTCAGGGCGACGGCGAGGCGGGCGATCGCCGCCTTGTCGGGCGAGAGCCGCATCAGCGCGAGGATCTCGCGCGGCTCGCCAAGCTCGGGATGGAAGGGGCTGTGCTCCAGCGGGATCGAGGCCGGCAGCACAGCCAGCTCGGCCGCCGGCAGGTCGAAGGCGGCGGCGACCCGCTTGCGGTGCCACTCGCCGCGCACCAGCACGGTGGCGTGGGGTGCGTCAAGCGCGCGGGCGATCGGGACGCGGACGCTCGGCATGATCTCCGGCCCGGCCCAGCGAGCGGGCGCGTCCGGAAGCTGATGCAGGGCGAGCGCCGCCCGCCCGCACGTCTCCAGGGCCGGCTCGAAGGCCTCCATCACCCCGAGATCCCAGTGGACGATCGCGAACTCGTGCCCGCCGAGCGCCGCGCGCAGGCGGTCGAGGTCGATCTGCTCCTGTCCGCCCCAGGTGAACGGGACTATCTCGATCCCGGCGGCCTGTGCGGGCTCGGCGAGCGGTCCCGGCGGCGCCAGGATCGTCGCCCTACCGCCGCCTGAGACGTGGCGGGCGAGCAGATGGACCCACTGGCGCCCGGAGCCGCCAGGGACGAGGTTGTGCAGCAGGCAGCAGACCGAATCGACCCCAAGCTCCCCTGTTGCGCTCATCCACCGGGATAATCTCAGCCTTGCCGTCGCTGAGCACATCGGATCGGGCGCCCAACCTCCTGCTGGGCGCGGGCGTGGAGATCGCCGGCGACGTCGATATCGGGCCCAACGTCGTCGTCCACGACGAGGTCATCGTCGAGGGCGGGGCGCGGATAGAGCACGGGGCGATCCTCGGCCGGCTCGAGCACCGCCAGCGCCACTCTCGCGCCATCCCGATGAAGGGCGGCTCGACGCTGATCGGCGCCGGGGCGACCGTCTGCAGCTACGCCCTCGTGTCGGCGGGCGCGGAGATGGGGCCGCACTCGTTCCTCGGCGATTACGCTCACCTGCGGGCGGATGTCCGGCTCGGGGAGGACGCCACGGTCGGGTCCGGATCTGCGATCTCGCGCGGGGTTGAGATCGGCGCTCGCACGCGGATGCAGAACCGGGTCGTCATCGGGTCGGGGGTCGTGTTCGAGCCCGACTGCTTCCTCGGTCCCGGCGTGCAGATCCTCACCGGTCGCAAGATGACCGACGAGGAGCGAGCCGGGTCGCCGCGGTTGCGGCGCGGCTGCCAGATAGGCGCCGGGGCGGTGATCATGCCGGGCGTGGAGATCGGCGAAGAGGCGGTCGTCGGGGCAGGCGCCGTGGTCACCGTCGATGTGTCGGCGGGGGTCGTCGTCCGCGGCGTCCCCGCCCGGGTCGCGGCACGGTCGGGCCGCTCGGAGGCCGGTGACTACGACCCGGTCGGGTAGTCGGGGTCGCCGGGAAGCACGACCCGGTGCTCGTCGGGCGTGCCGATCACCTTCGGCAGGATCGGCTCGACGGTGCGCCCGCGGTGCGCCTCGATCGCCTCGGCGGAGGTGCGGAAGGGAAGCAGTGCTTCGAGCTGCTTGATCGTCGGGAAGGCGAGCGTCAGCCCACCCGCCGCCTGCGCCTCCAGCGCTGCGCCCGGCTCGAACCAGCCGGCGTCGATCGTCTCCACCCCGTCCGGCTCGGGGGGCGTGTGGGCGGGCGCCAACGCGAGGAAGAACCAGGCGTCGAAGCGGCGCGAGACGACCTCAGGGGTGATCCAGCGCGAGAACAGCACCAGCTCCTCCTCTTCGCCCAGCGCGATCCCGGCCTCCTCCTCCAGCTCGCGCACCGCGCAGGCCTTGAAGCGAGCTTCGTCAACCCCGTCGCCCGCGTCCACGGCGCCACCGGGAAACACCCAGACCCCGGGCATGAACTTCGCCTTTTCGGTTCGCTTCAGCAAGAGCACTTCCAGCGCCCGATCGGAATGCCTCCCCCCGCGCCTGAGCAGCACGACCGACGCCGCGGGTCGCGGCTCGGCTGGTTCCCCAAGGTTCGGGGCCTCGGCAGGACCCCGCACTCTCTCCTCCACTTCCCCAGCGTAGCTCGGGCCTACGCGGCTCGGGCCAGAGAAGTCGAGGACACCCGGATCGACGCTGCCGCCTGGATCGCCTCGGCGACGATTTCGACCAGCCTTCGCAGCTCGGCTTCGGAGATCGAGAGCGGCGGCATCAGCACGACGACGTCGCCGAGCGGGCGCACGATCGCCCCCCGCCGCCGCGCCTCCAGGGTCACCTGGTGGCCGATCCGCAGCGCCGGGTCGTGCTCGCCGAGGTCGATCCCGACCATGAAGCCGCGCCGGCGGACCTCGACCACCTCGGGCATCGTCGCGACCACGGCCAGCAACTCGCCGAGCAGCCCGATCTTCGGCTGCAGTCGCTCGATCGTCCGCTCCCACTCGAAGGCGTCGAGGCTGGCCAGCGCCGCTGCGCAGGCGAGCGGGTTGCCGGTGTAGGTGTGGCCGTGGAAGAAGGTGCGCTGCTCCTCGGGCGCGCCGAGGAAGCCCTCGTAGATCCGCTCGCTGCTCAGCGTCGCGGCGAGCGGCAGGTAGCCGCCGGTCAGGCCCTTGGCGAGGCAGAGCAGGTCCGGCGCCACGTCCTCCTGCTCGCAGGCGAACATCGTCCCGGTGCGGCCGAACCCGGTCGCCACCTCGTCGCAGATCAGCAGCACGCCGAAGCGGTCGCAGAGCTCGCGCACCGCGCGCAGGTATCCCGGCGGGTGAACCAGCATCCCGGCGGCGCCCTGGACGAGCGGCTCGACGATCACCGCCGCGATCTCCTCCTCGTGGCAGCCGAGGACGCGCTCGAGGTCGGCGGCGTCGCCGGGCTCGGTCGCGTGCGTGCGGAACAGCAGCGGCCGGTAGGCGGCATGGAAGCCCTCGATGCCGCCGACCGAGACGGAGCCGATCGTGTCGCCGTGGTAGGCGTCGCGAAGGTGGACGAAGGAAGTGCGGCGGGCGTGCTGGCCGCCGCGCTGCTGCTGGTACTGGAAGGCCATCTTCAGGGCGATCTCGACCGCGGTCGAGCCCGACTCCGAGTAGAAGACGCGCGAGAGCCCGGGCGGCGCCAGCTCGACCAGCCGGGCCGCCAGCTCGGCGGCGCCGGGGTGGGAGAGGCCGAGCATGGTCGAGTGCGCGACCAGGTCGAGCTGCCCGCGCACCGCCGCGTCGATGCCGGGATGGCGATGCCCGTGGACGTTGCACCAGAGCGAGGAGACGCCGTCGATGTAGTGCCGGCCCTCGCTGTCGATCAGCTGCGAGCCCTCGGCCCGCTCGATCATCAGCGGCTCTTCCTCGACCCAGCTCTGCTGCTGGGTGAACGGGTGCCAGAGATGGTCGAGGTCGAGCTGTGCGGGATTCACCGACATCGCCACAGAGGCGACCTTAGATAGGCCCGCGGCGGAAACCCCGGTGGGTGGGCTCTGTGTGCCTACGCACGTAACCATGACATCGAAAGGTGTAACGTTTCACAATGGCGGAACGAGGAGCGACGCCGAAGGTCCCGGCTCTGAGGCGCAGGGCGCTCCGCGCCGTGCGGCCGCTGTTCGCGCCGCTGCTGCCGGACGATTACCTTGAGTTGATCGACCCGCTCTGGTCAACGCGCGAGCTGCGCGGGCGGATCGAGCGGATCGATCGCGAGACGCCGGATGCGGTCACGGTGCTGATCCGGCCCGGCTTCAAGTGGACCGGCCACCGCCCCGGCCAGTACCTGCGTCTCGGCGTGGTGGTCAACGGGGTGCACCACTGGCGCGCCTACTCGCTGACCTCCGAGCCCGACCGTGCCGACGGCTGCATCGGCATCACGCCGAAGCTGGTCGAGGCGGGCAAGGTGTCCCCGTACTTCGTGCGCCACGCCAGGCCGGGCGACGTCGTCCGACTCGGCGGGGTGGAAGGGACCTTCGTCCTCCCCGATCCGCCGCCGGAGCGGCTGCTGTTCGTCAGCGCCGGCAGCGGGATCACGCCGATCATGAGCATGCTACGCAGCCTGCGCCGGACCGGCTCGCTCGGCGACGTCGTCCACCTCCACTCGGCCCGCACGGCAGAGACCGTGATCTTCGGCGAGCAGCTGCGGCGGATCGACGCCGAGCGGCCGGGCTACCGCCTGCGCTTGCGAATCACCGGCAACGAGGGCCGGATCGACCCGGACGATCTCGATCGGCTCTGCCCCGACTGGCGCGAGCGCCACGCCTTCCTCTCCGGGCCGGGGCCGATGCTCGACGCGATGGGCGAGCGCTGGCGCCGCGACGGCGACCCGGAGCTGCTGCACATGGAGCGCTTCCAGCCGCTGATCGGCGGCGAAGGGGAGGGCGACGGCGGCCCGGTGCGGTTCCTGCGAAGCGGCGTCGAGGCCGGCTGCGACGGCGGTACGCCGATCCTGGCCGGCGGCGAGGAGGCCGGGGCGATCCTGCCGTTCGGTTGCCGGATGGGGATCTGTCATACCTGCGTCGGAAAGCTCTGCAGCGGCAGGGTGCGCGACCTGCGGACCGGCGAGGTCCACGGCAGCGAGGGCGAGATGGTCCGCACCTGCGTCAACGCCCCGGAAGGGCCGATCGAGATCGCGCTTTGAGACCACGAAAGGAAGACCATGGACGCAATCGTCACTGAGTCCCGCAGCCCGCTCGCCCATCTCTCCGAGGAGCAGCTCGACCGGCTGGCCGACGAGCTCGACGAGATCCGCGATCGCGTCCTCGCCGACCTCGGCGAGCGCGACCGCCGCTACATCGAGAGCATGATCGCGCTGCAGCGCCGGCTCGCGGCGATCGGCCGCGCGCTGCTGCTGGGCGCCCGCCACCGCCCCGCCTGGCTGGCCGGCACGGCGGCGCTCTCGGCGGCGAAGATCCTCGAGAACATGGAGATCGGCCACAACGTCCTGCACGGCCAGTGGGACTGGATGAACGATCCCCAGATCAACTCCTCGACCTGGGACTGGGACACGGCGTCAACGTCCGAGGCCTGGAAGCACTCGCACAACTACGTCCACCACACCTTCACCAACATCCTCGGCAAGGACAAGGACCTCGGCTACGAGATCATGCGGATCGACCCACGGCAGAGGTGGCACCCGGTCTACCTCCTGCAGCCGCTCTACAACCTGGCGCTGATGGCGCTGTTCGAGTGGGGGGTCGCCTTCCACGACCTCGACTTCGAGGCGATCCGCAAGGGCCGTAAGTCGAAGGCCCAGCTGCAGCGCGAGCTGCGCGGGATCGCCGGCAAGGCGAAGAGCCAGGCGGTCAAGGACTACGTCGCCTGGCCGCTGTTGAGCGCGCTGGCCTCAGCCGCGGCCGAGGCGGCGATCGAGGCCGGTCGCGGCAGGCGGCGGCGCGGCGGTCTGGCCGGCGCCCTGCGCACGGCCCTCGCCGCCGGCGGCGCCACCTACCGCTCGGCCGCCTCGGCCAACGCGACCGCCAACGTCGTCCGCAACGCCTGGGCCTACGCGATCATCTTCTGCGGCCACTTCCCGGACCAGACCTACACCTTCACCGAGGAGGAAGTGGCGGACGAGAGCCGCGGCGGCTGGTACGTGCGGCAGCTGACCGGCGCCGCCAACATCGAAGGCAGCCCGCTGTTCCACGTCGCCAGCGGCAACCTCGGCTACCAGGTGGAGCACCACCTGTTCCCCGACCTGCCGAGCACCCGCTACGCGGAGATCGCTCCGCAGGTCAAGCGGATCTGCGAGCGCTACGGCCTTCCCTACAACACCGGGCCGTTCGGGCGCCAGCTGGGCATGGTGCAGCGGACGATCCTCAGGCTCGCCTTTCCCGGCGGCGAGCCGCGGCCGAAGCCCGGTCCCTACGAAGGCGAGGGCCCCTCTGCTCTGTGATCTTGGTCACGTGCACAACTATTGTGTTTGAGAAATAGTTGTAGGGATGCAACAATTGTTCGCATGCAAGCGAGCGACATAGCAGCGACGGTCGAGAGGGCGGGGGCGAGCGCCGCCGCCCAGGACACCGCGGCGCGGCTGAGCGCACTGATGCGCCATGTCTTCCTCTACGACCGCGGCAACCAGCTGCGGGTGATCGAGGAGTGCGGCCTCTCGATGACCCAGTGCAAGGCGCTGCTCGAGCTGGGCGGCCTTGGAGAAGTGCGCGAGCCGCGCCAGGTGGGCGAGCTGGCGGAGACGTTCGGTGTCTCGGTCCCCTCGATGAGCCGAGCGGTCAACGCGCTCGTCTGCGACCGCCTCGCCACCCGGGTCGAGGACCCCGACGACCGCCGAGTGCGGCGGGTGGCGATCACCGAGAAGGGCAAGAAGCTGGTCAACACGCTGCTCGTCGTCCGCCAGGCCGGCCTGGAGGCCTTCGCTGAGAGCCTCAGCGCCGCCCAGCGGCGCAAGCTGGACGCGGCGGTCAACTCGCTGATGGACAGGGAGGACATCGCCGAGGCCTATCAGCACCTGAAGGGAGTTGGACCAGCTTGACCCGCTACAGCCACCTGATCACCGACGACAACCGCAAGTGGTGGACGCTCGGAGCGATGTGCTTCGCGCTGTTCATGATCATGCTCGACAACACCGTCGTCAACGTCGCCCTGCCTTCGATTCAGCGCGACCTCGGCGCCTCGATCTCCGGCCTCGAGTGGACGATCAACGGCTACACGCTCTCCTTCGCGGTGCTGCTGGCGACCGGGGGGCGGCTCGGCGACATCTTCGGCCGCCGCCGGATCTTCATGATCGGCGTCGTCATCTTCGCCCTCTCCTCGGCGACGGCGGGGCTCGCCGCCGGCGCCACCGACCTGGTGATCAGCCGGGTCGCGCAGGGCGTCGGCGCGGCGCTGATGATGCCCGGCACCCTCTCGATCATCACCGACGCCTTCCCCGCCCACGAGCGCGGCAAGGCGATGGGGACCTGGGCCGGCGTCTCGGCCCTCGCGCTGGCGATCGGCCCGGTCCTGGGCGGCTTCCTCACCGAGCACGTCAGCTGGCGGGCGATCTTCTACCTCAACATCCCGGTGGCTATCGCCGCCGTCACCGCGACCCTGTTCGCGGTGCGCGAGTCGCGCGACACCACGGTCGGTCACGAGGTCGACTACCTCGGCGTGGTCACGCTGACGGCCGCCCTCACCGCGCTGGTCCTGGCGCTGGTCGAGGCCAACAGCTGGGGCTGGGGCTCGCCCGCGATCGTCGGCCTGCTCGCCGGCTCGGTGCTCTCCGGGGTCGCCTTCGTCGCGACCGAGCTTCGCGTCAAGGTGCCGATGGTCGAGTTCCGCTTCTTCTCCGACCGCAACTTCCTCGGCGCGGTGGTCGTGGCCCTGATCATCACCTTCGCGATGATGGGCGTCTTCTTCTTCCTCGCCCTCTACATGCAGGACATCCTCCGCTACTCGCCGCTGGAGGCCGGGGTGCGCTTCCTGCCCGCGACGCTGATGATCGTCGGCGTGGCGCCGGTCGCCGGCCGGCTTGCCGACCGCTTCGGACCGCGCTGGCTGATCGTTGCCGGGTTGCTGATCCTCGCCGCTTCCCTCTACACCTTCACCGGCATCGCGGTCGATTCCGGCTACCTCGACCTGCTGCCCGGCTTCATGCTGCTGGGCATCGGCATCGCGCTGACGATGTCGCCGATGACCAGCGCCGCGATGAACGCGGTCGCGGTCCAGAAAGCCGGCATCGCCTCCGGCGTCCTCTCGATGTTCCGCATGGTCGGCGGCAGCCTCGGCATCGCCGTCACCGGCGCGATCTTCCAGGGCTCGGCCGGCAGCAGCTTCGAAACCGCGGCCCCGCAGCAGTTCGTCAACGGGCTCAGCGACGCGATGGCGGTCTCCGCCGTGGTCGTGCTGGTCGGCGCCGCGATCGCCGCCCTGGCGATCCGCGCCAAGGGAAAGCAGATCAGTCCGGAGGCGGCCGAGGCCGCCGTCAACCCGGGCGGCTCCGAGCTGGCCGCGGTCGAGGAGCAAGTCCTCGCCGAACCGGTCGGCTGATTTGACGGTCGAGTGGCGACTTGGTGCCGTTATGCGGAAACTAAGTCGCCACAACGGCAAGCGCAGGCCAGGTTTCGGGCTCGTCAAGGTCGAGGTGCGGAAGCACCTCGACCTTGACGTCGCCCAACGCGGCGATCGTCTCGCGGTTCGAGCGCTCGATTTGGTCCGGCTCGTCCGGCCAGGGAGTGAGAACGACGGAGGTCACCTCGAGGCCGGCGGCCCGCACCGACTCGAGCGTCAACAGCGTGTGGCTGATCGTGCCGAGCCCGGGCGATGCGGCGACGACGAGTGGGAGGCCGAGGTCGACTGCGAGGTCCCGCACCAGGTAGTCCGGGGTCAGCGGCACCAGCAGGCCGCCGACCCCCTCGCAGACCAGTACATCGGCGCTATCCGCCGCCGCCTGAGCCGCGTCGAGCAGCCGCCCAGGCTCGATCCTCTCTCCAGCCAGCTCCGCCGCCAAATGCGGCGACATCGGCGGCCCGAAGCGATAAGGGGCGATCTCCTTGTCGCTCTGCTCGCTCCCCGCAGCCATCCGCAACACCTCGTGGTCCGGTCGGTGGGCCGCATTCCTACCTGCCATGTGGGAATGCGGCCCACCGACCGGACCCCCGGAGGCAAACTCATCCAGCCCAGTTACCACGGGCTTGAAGACCGCGACCCGCTTCCCGTCCGCGTGAAGCGTCCGGGCGATCGCTGCGGCCACCACGGTCTTGCCGACCCCGGTGCCCGTCCCGGTCACGAACACACCGGACGCGCCGTCGGAAAGCGGCCCGATGTGGCCTCCTTCCGACGGCACGTCCGCTAGGCGGCGACCGCGACGGGGTGCGTCGGCGTGGCGACGATCCCCAGCTCGCGCGCCGCCTCGCCGGTAACCCTCGCCGCCCGCTCCAGCTCGCTCGGCCGGTGCGTCGCCATCGCCGTGAAGCGCAGCCGCGAGGAGCCCTCGGGCACGGTCGGCGGCCGGATCCCCTGGGCGAAGACGCCGTGCTCGAGCAGCCGCTCGCAGAGCGCCATCGTCCGCTCGGCGTCGCCGACCTCGAGCGGGACGATCTGGGACCGGCTGTCGCCGACGGGCAGGCCCTCGGCGCCCAGCGCGCCGCGCAGCGTCGCTGCGTTCGCCTGCAGCTGCTCGACCCGCTGCGGCGCCGCTTCGAGCAGCTCCAGCGCGGCCATCGCGGCGGCGAGCGCGGGCGGCGGCGGCGCCGTCGAGAAGACGAACGGGCGCGCCGTGTTGACCAGGTACTCGCGCAGCTCGCTGCCGGCGCAGACGTAGGCTCCGTAGGAGCCGAGCGCCTTGCCGAGCGTGCCGACGACCAGGTCGACCTCGCCGCCGAGCCCCGCCGCGGCGACGCTGCCGCGGCCACCCGGCCCGAGCGCCCCGGTGGCGTGAGCCTCGTCGACCATCAGCCGGCAGCCGTGGCGGCGCGCCAGCTCGGCCAGGCCCGCCAGCGGAGCGACGTCGCCGTCCATCGAGAAGACGCCGTCGGTGACGATCAGCGCCCCGCGTCCTCGTGCCTGCTCGAGGACCCAGGCGAGGTGCTCGACGTCGGCGTGGCGGTAGACGAAGGTCTCGGCCCGCGAGAGTCGGCAGCCGTCGACGATGCTGGCGTGGTTCAGCTCGTCGGAGAAGACGACCTCCCCGCGCGATGCCAGGGCCGAGATCGCGCCGATGTTTGCGAGGTAGCCGGAGCCGAACAGCAGCGCCTCCTCGTAGCCCTTGAATGCGGCGAGCCGCTCCTCGAGCTGCCGGTGCGGCTCCATGTTGCCGGAGATCAGCCGCGACGCGCCGGCGCCGGCGCCCCAGCGCATCGCCGCCTCCGCCGCCGCCCGGCGCACCTTCGGGTGGTCGGCGAGGCCGAGGTAGTTGTTGGAGCAGAGCAGCAGCACCGGGCGGCCGTCGAGCAGCACCCGGGCGCCCTGCGGCCCGCCGACCAGGCGCAGCCGCCGGTGGAGCCCCCTGTCGCGAAGCTCCTGCAGCCGCTCTGCGACGTCGGTCATGCCGCCTGCGGATAGGGGGGAGGCTTCTTCGCCTTCTTGACGACCCGCAGCTGCGTCGAGGGGTCCCAGAAGTCGGCTTCGTCCTGGCGGTCGATCAGCGCGTCGATCGGCGTCGCCGGCGTCTCGCCCTCTAGCCGGCCGGAGCGGTTGTCGGGGCGCGGGTTGGCGCCGTTGTCGGGCTGGCGCGCGACGTTGAGGCCAAGCTCCTCGAACATCGCCCGGTCGTCCTCCGGCTCGGCGCCGAGCGTGGTCAGGAAGTTGCCCATCATCACCCCGTTGAGGCCGGCCTTGACCGCCAGCGGCTGCAGCTCGCCGAGGTTCTCGACCCGGCCGCCGCAGAGGCGGAAGAGGGCGCCGGGGATGATCAGGCGGAAGATCGCCACCCACTTGACGACATCCCAGGGGTCCATCAGCGGGCGGTCGCCGAACTTGGTCCCCTCGCGCGGGTTGAGCAGGTTGATCGGCACCGAGGTCGGCTTCAGCTCGGACAGCTCGAAGGCCATCTCGACCCGCTGCCGCGGCGACTCGCCGAGGTTGAGGATGCCGCCGACGCAGGTCTCCAAGCCCGCCTCCTTGACCGCGTCGATCGTCCGCAGCCGGCCCTCGTAGCGGACCGTGGAAGAGACCTCCGGGTAGTAGGAGCGCGAGGACTCGACATTGTGGTGGACCCGCTGGATGCCGGCCTCGCGCAGCGCCTTGGCTCGCTCCGCCGACATGTGGCCGATCGAGGCGCAGCGCTTCAGGTTGGTGTGCTCGGAGACCAGTTCGGCGCCCTCGAGGATCTTCTCGAAGTCGCGCTTGGAGAGCCCCTGGCCCTGGGTGACCATGCAGAAGCGGTGGGCGCCGGCCGCCTCGGCGGCGCGGGCGTGCTCGAGGATCTGCTCGGGCTCCATCATCGCGTGCATCGGCGTGTCCGCCTCGGCGTAGCGCGACTGGGCGCAGAAGCCGCAATCCTCGGCGCAGCCGCCGGACTTGGCGTTGACCAGCGAGCAGAGGTCGGTCGAGTCGCCGAAGTTCTCCTCGCGCACCTTCCAGGCGCGCTCGACCAGGTCGCCGATCTCCTCGCGGTCGCTCAGCTCGCCGAGCGCCAGCGCCTCCTCGAAGGTGACAAGGGACTCCATCCGGCCCGCAAGGCTAGGAGTCGCGCCGGACGCCGGCGGCGATTTCGCCGGCGAACCGGACTGCGTCGCGACCCGAGCGCTTCGCCTCGTAAAGCGCCCCGTCGGCCTCCTCCTCCAGCATTTCGAGGTCGGCGGCGACGTCGGGCCCGAACATCGCGATGCCGACGCTGACGGTGATCGGCGGCACCGCCTCCTCGTCCGGTGCGTGGTCGCGGATCGCGGCGCCGATCTCCTCGCCGACCACGCGCGCCTCGGCCGGGTCGCAGCGGGGCAGGACGATCGCGAACTCGTCGCCGCCGAGGCGCGCGACCACGTCGGTTTCGCGCATCCGCTTCCGTAAGACGCCGGCGATGTCGGCGATCACCCGATCGCCCATCGGGTGTCCGAGTGTGTCGTTGACCTGCTTGAAGTTGTCGAGGTCGAGCATCAGCAGCGCCCCTTCGCCGCCCTCGCGGCGGCTGCGCGCCAGCTCGGTCCGCAGGTCTTCCTCGAAGCGGCGCCGGTTCTTCAGCCCGGTGAGGGGATCCTGGCTGGCCTGGCGCTGCAGCTCCTGCATCCGCTCGTTGCGGCTCCAGATCAGCACCAGGGCGGCGAGCAGCGCCGCCAGCGCGACCCCGACGAGGGCGATCAGCACCGGCAGGCTGACCCCGGGCCGGTTCGGGTCCCGGACGACCAGCAGCCAGGTCCGGTCGGCGATCCGGAACGGCGCCCCCGCCGCTTCGCCGCGATTCAGGGGGGAGCCGGCCACGGTCCGGCCGCCTTCGTCGAGCTGCACCCCGACTTCGTCGGGGAGGGCGGTGGTCGCCGCCGCGGCCAGGTCGGAGACCTTGAAGGCGCCGGTGGCGAAGCCGATCAGCGCCGCGCGGCGCTCGGCGACCGTCGCGGTCGGGGCGCCGTCGCGGTAGACCGGCCTGAAGACGTTGATGCCGGTGCCGCCGAGCGGCAGGCGGATGACCGGGGTCGCCGCCGGTTCGCCCTGGTCGCGCGCCTTCAGGAGGTCGGCGGAGCGGGTCGGGTCGGAGCCGAGGTCGTAGCCGAGCGGCGTCTTGACCTGCGGCTTGACCTTGGTGGCGACGTAGGTCAGCGGGAAGTACGCGGCCTGGTGCCCCTCCCTGCGCAGGTTGCCGAGGCGGCTGCGGTCGAGGATCGGATAGCCGTGGTTGCGCTCGAAGCGGCGCCGGTCCGGGCCCGGGACCGACTGGACGAAGGCGGTCGCGGCGAGGGCGCCGCTGCCCAGCAGCGAGTCGGCCACGACGTTGAACTCGTGCCGGTTGAACCGGCCCTCCGCCTGGTAGAAGGCGGCGGCGCTGGAGAGCTGACCGACGGAGAGCGCGGCCAGGGCTTCGGCCTGGCGAGCCGAGCGCACCGCCTCGCTGTGCTGCATCTGGTCGAAGGTTTCGGTTTCGCGCCCGTGGACGACCAGGGCGATCGCCACGCAGCCGAGCGCGATCGCGGCGACCACCGCGTATCCCAGCCAGAAGCGGAGTCTCATGTCTCTCTCTTCGGCCAAATGCGCTCCGGCCCTTACTCGGCAGGAACGCTTGCGAGCGACTCCCACAGGTACAGCGAGGCGAGGCTGCGGTGTGGCCGCCAGGCCTCGCCGATCTCCAGCACCCGGGTCGGGGTCGGCATCTCCGCCAGCTCGTACTCGATCTGCACCGCCTTGCGGATGCCGAGATCGCCGCCGGAGAGGACGTCGGGGCGCTCCAGGTGGAAGAGCAGGAACATCTCCGCGGTCCACTGGCCGAGGCCGCGGACGGCGACGATCTCCTCGACGACATCCTCGTCGGAAAGCTCGCCGAGCCGCTCCAGCTCCAGCTCGCCGTCGAGCACGTGCGAGGCGAGGTCGCGGACGTAGGAGACCTTGCGCCCGGAGAGGCCGGCGCCGCGCAGGTCCTCCTCGCTCGCCTCGAGGAGCTGCTCGGGCGAGGGCGTCGTCCCGCCGAAGATCTCGCAGACCCGCCGGTGGATCGTCCGCGCCGCCTTGGTCGAGAGCTGCTGGCCGACGATCGCCCGCAGCAGGGCGCCGTAGGCGTCGGCGGGCCGCTCCTCGCTGCGCCGCCGCAGTCGCGTCTCCAGGTCGATCTCGCCGATCCGCTCGATCAGCGCTGCCATCGCCGGGTCGGCGGCGGCCAGCTCGGCAGCGGCGCTCAACGCCCCTTCCACTCCGGCTTGCGCTTCTCGGCGAACGCCGTGATCCCCTCGCGCAGGTCCTCGGAGGAGAAGCACGACTCGCGCAGGGCGATCAACCCCGCCTCCTGCTGCTCGCTGAGGATCGCGTTCTGGTTCAGCACTTCGATCGCGCGCTTGTTGCCGCGCATCGAGAGCGGCGCGTTGGCGGCGATCCGGCCGGCGGCCTCGACCGCGGCGGCCTCGAACGCCTCCGCCTCGAACACCTCGTGGACGAGGCCGATCTGCTCGGCCCGCGCCGCCTCGAAGTTGCGGCCGGTGAGGAACAGCTCCTTGGTCCGCGCCAGGCCGACCGTGTCGAGGAACTTGCGCAGCCCGGTGTGGCCGTAGACGAGGCCGAGCTTGGCCGGCGGCATTCCCAGCTTGGCGCCGGCGGCGCAGAGCCGCAGGTCGCAGGTGACCGCCAGCTCGAGCCCGCCGCCGAGGCAGTGGCCGTTGATCGCGGCGACGGTCGGCCAGGGGTGCTTGGCGATCGCCTCCATCGCGGCGTGGAAGGGGTGGGCGACGAGCGCCTCGGCATCGCGCTCGAAGGTCTCGGCGGAGAAGGAGGAGAGGTCGTAGCCGGCCGAGAAGACCGGCGGCGCGCCGGTCAGCAGCACGCAGCGGGTCTCGATCCCGCGGTCGAGGCGCGGCAGCGTCTCGGCCAGCGCGTCGAGGATCTCGTGGTCGAGGGCGTTGCGCCGATCCGGATTGGAGATGCGGATGCGGACGACCGCCTCGGCCGGGTTGTCGAGGATCAGCTTGCCGCCGGCGAGCCGCTCGTTCACTCGAGCACTACGAGGACGTCGCCTTCGCTGACCGACTGACCCTCCTCGCAGCGGATCTCCTTGACGGTGCCGTCGTCCTCGGCCTCGACCGGGATCTCCATCTTCATCGACTCGAGGATGACGACGGTGTCGCCGTCCTCCACCCGGTCGCCGACCGCCACCTCGATTTTCCACACGTTGCCGGTGATGTGAGCCTCGATGTCCGCCATGGAGCGGGACAATATCCGCCGTGTCCGATCAACTCGCGGTCGTTGTCGCCGCGCGCAACGAGGCCGACCGGATCGGCGCGACGCTGGCGGCGCTGCGCGAGGCGTTGCCGGGCGCGGCGCTGTGGGTCGGCGACGACGCCTCGACCGACGGCACCGCGGAGGCGGCGCTGGCCGCCGGCGCCCAGGTGGTCAGCCGCGCCCGCCCGCACGGCAAGGGGGCCAACGTCACCGCGGCGGTCGAGGCGGCGCTGAGCGCCGCGCCGCCGCCGGAGCTGATCCTGCTCTGCGACGGCGACCTCGGAGCCTCGGCGGCGGAGCTCGTCGCCCTGGTCGAGGCGGTGGAAGCGGGAGAGTGCGACCTCGCGGTCGCCGCCTTCGGTCGCCGGGTCGGCGGCGGCTTCGGCCTCGCCCTCGGCTTCGCCCGCTGGGCGATCCGGCGCCGCTGCGGTTTGGAGACCGCCGCGCCGATCTCCGGCCAGCGGGCGATGCGGGTCGAGGTGCTGCGCGCGACGCTGCCCTTCGCCCGCGGCTACGGGATGGAGACCGGAATGACGATCGACGCGGTTCGCGCCGGCTACCGCCTGCGCGAGTACGAGCTCGACCTCTCCCACCGCGCGACCGACCGCTCCCTTGCCGGCTTCGCCCACCGCGGCGCCCAGCTGCGCGACTTCGCCCGTGCCTACCTGGCGCGGGCGAAGTCGGCCTCGCCGGGCTAGCCCCGTTTCGCGTAGTCGCCGATCTCGCCGAAGTCGACCATCACGCAGGGCTCGTCGCCCGGCACCTCGGCGTCGTGGCCGGGCGGGATCGCGACGACGTCCCCCGGGCCGATCTCGACCTCGGCGCCATCGTCCATGTAGACGTGCATCCGGCCCGAGAGCACGTAGCCGAAATGGGCCACCTGGCAGGAGTCGGTGCCGGCGATCGGCTTGACGTTCTGCGACCACTTCCAGCCCGGCTCGAAGGTTCCCTTCGCGACCGCGTGGCCGGCGAGCTTAACCACCTCGGCCTGGCCCTTCCCCTCGAACGGGCGGACCTCGTCGGGGGAGTCGAACTTCTTGATCTCAACTGCTGCCATGGGGGCTCCTTCTCGTAGGGTTGAGGCCTGCCTGCCATCGACCGTACACCCGCCGTTCCGCCGCGACAACCGTGATCCTGGCGATCGACCAGGGCACCACCGGGACTACCTGCCTCGTCTTCGACGAAGCCGGCGCGGTTGCCGGCCGGGCCTACTCGGAGTTCGAGCAGCACTTCCCGCGGCCGGGGTGGGTCGAGCACGACGCCGCCGAGATCTGGGAGGTGACGCGGCGGGTCGCGGCCGAGGCGATCGCCGACGCCGGCATCCGGGGGGCGGAGCTGGAGGGGATCGGGATCGCCAACCAGCGCGAGACGGTGGTCGCCTGGGACCCGGCGACGGGCGAGCCGGTGCACCGGGCGCTGGTCTGGCAGGACCGTCGCACCGCGGCGCGCTGCGACGAGCTGCGCCAGGCCGGACGCGAGGCGCTGGTGCGAGAGCGGACCGGCCTCGTCCTCGACCCCTACTTCTCCGGGACCAAGATCGAGTGGCTGCTGCGCAACGCCGAGGGGGTCGAGCGGGCGGTCTTCGGCACGATCGACTCCTGGCTGCTGTTCAAGCTGACCGGCCGTCACGCGACCGACTACACGAATGCCTCGCGGACGATGCTGTTCGACATCCGCCGGCTCGCCTGGGACGCGGAGCTCTGCGAGATGCTCGGCGTCAACCCCCGGCGGCTGCCCGAGCCGCTGCCCTCCGCCCACGTCTACGGCACCACCTCGGAGTTCGGCGGCGAGGTGCCGGTCGCGGGAATCGCCGGCGACCAGCAGGCGGCGCTGTTCGGCCAGGCCTGCCTCGAGCCCGGCAGCGTCAAGAACACCTACGGCACCGGCAGCTTCGTCCTGCTCAACACCGGGGCCGAGGCGCCGGACCCGACCGACGGCCTGCTGACCACGCTCGCCTGCGCGCCGGGCGAGGATGCGGCCTACGCGCTCGAGGCCTCGATCTTCGTCACCGGCGCCGCCGTGCAGTGGCTGCGCGACGGGCTGGGGATCGTCGGCGAGGCGGGGGAGAGCGAGGGACTGGCCGCCTCGCTCGACTCCAACGACGGCGTCTACTTCGTGCCGGCGCTGACCGGGCTCGGCTCGCCGTACTGGGACCCCTACGCGCGCGGGACGATCGTCGGCCTGACCCGCGGCAGCGGCCGCGCCCAGCTGGCCCGGGCGGCGCTGGAGGCGATCGCCTATCAGTCGGTCAACGCGGTGCTGGCCGAGGAGACGACCGCCGGCAGGCGGCTCGCCGAGCTGAAAGCCGACGGCGGCGCGACCGCCAACCGCTGGCTGATGCAGTTCCAGGCTGACGTGCTCGGGGTGCCCGTGGCGGTGCCGGAGATCGCCGAGACGACGGCGCTCGGCGCCGCTTACCTGGCCGGGATCGCGACCGGCCGCTGGGGCGCCGGCGAGGTCGCGGCGATGTGGCGCGAGGCGGCCCGCTACGAGCCGCGGATGGAGGCCGGCGAGCGCGAGCACCTGCTCGCCGAATGGCACCGCGCCGTCGATCGCTCCCGCGGCTGGGCCGCGTAACCGTCGCGGCGGCAGGGGGTAGCAGGCGACATCCGGCTCACCCCGGTCCGTCTCTCCAATGCCAGACATCAAGCCACAGGTCTATAAGGACGACCGCCCCGCCGAGTACTTCGACCAGTTCCACGCGGCGGCGCGCAGCGGGGTCGGCTGGACCTACACCTTCGCCCGCATCGTCGTCTCGCTGCCGACCCTGCTGATCTACCGGGTGCGGGCGCTCGGCGTCGAGAACGTGCCGAAGAGCGGGCCGCTGGTCCTCGCCCCCAATCACTTCAGCCAGATGGACCACTTCTTCGTCGGCCTCTACCTGCGACGGAAGATCCGCTTCATGGCGAAATCGCAGATGTTCGGCCCGCCGGTCCTCACCTACATCTACAAGCACGGCGGCGTCTTCCCGGTGCGCCGCGGCCAGCACGACGAGGAGGCATTCAAGACCGCCTTCGAGCTGATCGAGCAGGGCGAGATGCTGCTCGTCTACGCCGAGGGCGGGCGCTCGCGTAGCAGCGAGCTGGGCGAGCCCAAACCGGGGATCGGCCGGATCGCGCTGGAGTCGGGCGCGCCGATCGTCCCGGTCGCGATCCACGGCTCGTCCAAGGTGCGCCGCTGGAAGCGCTTTCGCTTCCCCAAGGTCACGGTCGAGTTCGGCAAGCCGATGGTCTTCGCGGTGGAGTCCGCGCCGAGCCGCGAGCGCCAGATGGAGGTGGCCGGCGAGGTCTTCGCCGAGGTACGGCGGATGTACGAGGGGCTGGCTACTCGTAGCGAGCGCCGAGCTTCGCGTAGAAGCTCGGATCGTGCCCCGGCGTGACGATCGCCTGCGGGTACTCGCGCTTGAACAGCTTCAGCTCCTGGATCGAGCGCCGGTAGTTGTGCGCGTCGAAGGGCCGCGGCGCCAGCGGTGCGCTGCCGTCGAGCTGGGCCTCGGTGTAGACGGCGTCGCCGCCGATCACGAAGTCGCGCTCCTGCAGGCGGCAGATCAGCGACATGTGGCCGGCGCTGTGCCCGGGGGTGTAGGCGAGGCGGATCGAGCCGTCGCCGAAGAGGTCGAAGCAGCGGCCGAAGCTGGCGTAGGAGTCGATCCCGCCGCGGTCGAAGTCAACCGTGCGGTAATCGAAGGCGTAGTCGAAGTGGGGGCGGCGGTAGCCGTTCAGCAGCGGTTTGGGGCCGACGGTCGCGGCCTCCCACTCGACCTCGCTGAGGACGAAGGTCGAGTTGGGGAACTCGGAGATCGCCGAGGTGTGGTCGATGTGCATGTGGGTCATCACGACGATCGGGATCTCCCCCGGGTCGAGGCCGCGCTCGCGCAGCTGCGCCGGCACGTCGGCGCCCGCCTCCAGCGCCGGGTGGCCGAAGCGGGCCGCCATCCGCCCGAAGTTCTCCTCGCCGTCGGTGGCGATCGAGGGATGCAGGCCGGTGTCGACGAGGATCGCGCCGGCGCTCGGGTGGCGGAGCAGGAAGGCGGGGACCGGCACCGTCGTCTCCGGCTTGCCGCTGAGCAGCGCCCGCAGCAGCTTCAGCGTCTCCAGGTGCCCGCCCGGCCGCTCCATCATCGGCAACGGCCAGGTGACGGTGCCGGCGATGATCGGCTCGACGCCGACCGTCGCCCCGGGGGTGCCGCCGGCGAGCGGCTCGTGCAGCGGTTTCGCCTCGATGCTTACCTTCATAGGCGAATCACATTACCCGGGCCGAGGTCGCCTATAGGCTCCTCGGCGATGGCTGACAGCGCCCGTTCGCGCATCTTCAGGCCCGGCCTGCTCGACGGCCAGGTCTGCCTCGTCTCCGGCGCCGGTAGCGGTCTGGGAAGGGAGACCGCGCTGGAGCTGGCGCGCCTCGGCGCCGCCGTGGTCGGCTGCGGGCGGCGCGAGGAGCCGCTGGCGGAGACGGAGGCGCTGGCCGAGGGCCTCGCCGGGTCCTTCGAGCACGAGGCGACGGACATCCGCGAGGAGGAGGCGGTCGAGCGGCTCTTCGACGGCCTGCTCGAGCGCCACGGCCGCCTCGACACGCTCGTCAACAACGCCGGCGGCCAGTTCCTCGCTCCGGCCGAGTCGATCACCCCGAAGGGGTTCCGCACGGTGATCGACCTCAACGTCCAGGGCACCTGGCTGATGACCCACGCGGCGGCGACCAGGGCCTTCATCCCGCAGGGCGGCGGCAAGGTGCTCAGCGTCACCCTCTCCCCGCACAACGGGATGCCGGGCATGGTCCACTCCGGCGCCGCCCGCGCCGCGGTCGAGAACATGATGCGGACGCTGGCGATCGAGTGGTCGCGCTTCGGGATCAGGCTCTGCGCGCTGGCGGCCGGGCAGTTCGCGACCGAGACGCTGCTGACCAAGTACCCCCAGGTCGTCGTCAACAACCTCGAGCGCTCGATCCCGATCGGCCGCGCCGGGCGGGCCGAGGAGATGGCCTGGCTGGTCGCCTACCTGGCCTCGCCGGCGGGCGACTTCTTCTCCGGCACGACGATCACGATCGACGGCGCCCGCGACAATTGGGCCGGGCCCTGGCCGCCGGACGCGATCGCCGGCGAGGGCGGCGAGCCCGTCGCCGAGGAGCGCCGCTAACGCGGCTCGAGGATGACCAGGGGGATTTCGCGGCCCTTGCTGCGGGCCTGGTAGTCGGCGTAGCCGTGGTACTTGCGGACGACGATCGGCCAGAGGCGCTTGCGCTCCTCCGCGGTCGCGGTGCGGGCGTGCACCGGGCGGTGCTCGGTGCCGATCTGGACCGTGGTGTCGGGGTTGGCGATCAGGTTGTGGTACCAGGCCGGATGCTTGGGGTAGCCGCCTTTAGAGGCGACGACGACGGCGTCCTCGCCGTCGCGGACATACAGCAGCGGCGAGGTCCGCTTGGCGCCGCTCTTGGCGCCGACGTGGTCGAGCAGCAGCATCTTGCCGCCGACACCCGGCACCGTGTGGCCGAGGCGCCCACCCGTCCTCCGGTAGAGGAACGTGTGGGCGCCCATGAGGCGGCGCGTGAGGGGCCAGACGCGGTCCCCGATGTCGAGGTAGAGGACCTTCGACCTGCCCTGCGGGGGACCGGCGTCGCTCAGGTGTACATCCCCCCGAACATGCCGCCGGTGACGTTGAGCACCTGGCCGTGCATGT
Organism: uncultured Solirubrobacterales bacterium; assembly: GCA_963702955.1. Lineage (GTDB taxonomy): Bacteria > Actinomycetota > Thermoleophilia > Solirubrobacterales > 70-9 > VRUE01. The sequence goes on from OY969774.1 coordinate 2,330,724, forward strand.
AGTCGGCCAGCGGCGAGGCGAGGAAGAGAACCGGGCCGGAGGCCTCCGCCGGGGTCGCCGGGCGACCGAGCGGGATGATCGCCGAGGCCATCGCCCGCATCTGCTCGGGGATGCCGAGCTCGATCTTCTCGCCGCTCGGCGAGGTCATCTCCCCGCCGGCCTCTTTGGCCGCGGTGAGGCGCGTTTCGACGAAGCCGAAGGCGACGGCGTTGACGTTGATCTTGAACTGCCCCCACTCCTTGGCGAGGGTTTTGGTCACGCCGACGACGCCCGCCTTGGCGGCCGAGTAGTTGACCTGGCCGGCGTTGCCCATCGTGCCCGAGGTGGAGGAGACGTTGATCAGCTTGCGGAAGACCTCCTTGCCCTCGTTGCGCTCCGCCTTGGCGGCCTCGCGCCAGTGCGGGGCGAGCGCCCGGGCGACCCGGAAGGGGACCACGGTGTGGATGTCGAGCATCGCCTGGAACTGCTCGTCGCTCATCCGGTGGGCGACGCCGTCCCAGGTGTAGCCGGCGTTGTTGACGACGATGTCAACCGCGCCGAAGGCGTCGACCGCGGCGGCGACCAGCTCGTCGGCCGCGCCGGTCTTGGTCAGGTCGCCGGCGTGGACGGCGGTTTCGCCGCCGATCTCGCCCGCCGCCTGCTCGGCTACGTCGGCGTCGAGGTCGTTGATCAGAACCTTGGCGCCCTCGCCGGCGAACAGCTCCGCGGTGGCCCTGCCGATCCCCCGGGCGGACCCGGTGACGATCGCCGCTTTCCCATCAAGAAGTCCCATCGATCTGCGTTCTCCTTATAGATCTGTAGCTCGCTGAGGTCGCCGGGCAGGCTACAGGCAACGGCGAGATCCTGGTTGACCGGCCAGTCGACAATCGGGCCGGCCGGCAGGTCGGACTGGACGGGGGCGCTTTCGTCTGATAGACAACATGAGTCGCATGACTGGAGCGACGCCACGGCGTCCCGGCTGCCCGGCCTCCCATGGGCGATAGCCGGGGCGCTTTTGGCGCCGTCGCCGACGATCCGCTCAGCCGCCGGCGGCGATCGCGGCGAGGTCCTCGGGCCGCAGCAGCGCGATCAGCGTGCCGTCGTCCGTGACGATCGCCAGGCCGCCCTTGCGGATCTTCGCCTTGGCGCCGGTGAGGCGGGCGATCTCGTTGCCGAAGTCGGGGTTGTGCCCGACCAGGATCGCGTTGCCGCGGCCGGCGATCAGCGCGCGTGAGTCGAAGCCCCCTTCGGCCAGCTCGGCGGCCAGCTCGGGCTCGATCCCGAGGGCCTCGCAGGCGAGCCGCGCGGTGTCGGCCGCCCGCACCTTGGGGCTGGAGATGCAGACGTCGACCGGGACCCCGAGCGCCGCCAGCGCCCGTCCCGCGAGCGCCGATTGGCGCTCCCCCTCCGCGGTCAGGCGCCGGGCCGCGTCGTCGCCGTCGCCGCGCTCGGCCTCTCCGTGTCGCAGCAGGTAGATCACGGGCGGCATCGTAAGGGCGCGGCGCGACTACCGCTCAGCATGGTCCCAGGCGCCTCAGCTTGCGCCGGTAGACCTGCATGTCGCTGTGCTGCCAGTCGCTGTGAGTCTGATTGCGAAGCGCCGCGACGCGCTCGCGGTGGTATGGCGAGCTGAGGCTCTCGGCGTGGCCGATCACGTTGCTCAGCCCGATCTGGAAGCGGCAGCGCAGGTACTGGGTCAGTTGCAGCGAGGCGTGGAGCTGACGGGGGTCGCCGAGCACGTCCGCGTCGCTGAAGCCGACGTGCTCGATCCCGATCGCCGTCCAGTTGAGCCCGACCGTGTGGCGGCAGCGGGTGCGCAGGTTGACGAGCTGGAAGATCCGCCCCGAGGAACCGACGACGAAGTGACTGCAGACGTTGGGCAGCTCGTGCAGCTCGGGGTCCGGGGTGTCGGGGGCGAAGGTGTTGCGGACGGCGGCGACGCTGCCGGCGACGGCGACGTGCTCGACGATCACGTGCGGGTGGCGCAGCCGCCAGGTGTGTTCGCCGTAGTGGCGCTCGGAGTAGGCGGCCATCTGCTGCTTGCGCTTCGGTCCGAAGGGGATCGGCCACTGGGTGATGCGGGGGCGGAGCTGCTGCGGCGAGGCGGCGCCGGCGAGCGGGCCGGAGAGCGCGACGGCCCCGACGATAGAGAGCGCCAGCACGGCGGCGGCGATGGCGGCCCGGCGGTGGGGCCGGCCCGAGCGGATCCGGCGACCGTCAGTCAAAGAGGATGAGGATCGCGGTGAGCACGCCGAGCACGACGCCGGCTGCCGCCAGGGCGCCGTACGCGAAGCGCGGCGGGGCGGAGAAGCGCCCTTCCGTCAGGTCCTGTTCGAGCTTGCGGTTGCGAGTCGTGCCGTAGACGATCACGGCGATCCCGTAGAGGGCGAAGCAGACGCCGACGGCCGCGTAGGGCCAGCGGGTGGCGGTGCCTTCGAGGCTGGGGACGACGCGGCCGACCGCGAACGCGACCGCCATCGCGGTCAGCCCCGTCCGCCACCAGGCGAGTTCGGTCCGCTCGCGGGCGAGTCGGGTGCGTCTGGTGGCGTCGACGAGCTCGTCGTTCAAGGAAGCCTCCGGGTGGACTTCGATCCTAGCCCTCGGCGATCGCGCGGAGGGCGTCCGGCCCGTTTCTGAGCAGCGGCTCGGCGTGGGCGAAGAGAAGGTGCTCGAACTCCTCGTCGAGCAGGGCGGCGGTGTGCTCGCGGATGCCGCGCTTGACGTCCGCCGGGTCGTCGCCGAGGAGCCGGTCGGAGACGAATCCGACCTCGTCGCCGTGGTACATGAGGCTGTCGGCGAACAGCAGGGCGCCGCCACCCGCTTCGATCCGCAGCACCGTGTCCTCGGGGCAGATCGCGTCCATCTCCAGCGCCACCACGTCATCGGCGAGCCGCTCGCCGAAGGCGAAGCCGTCCACCGCAGGGCCGCCCTCGAACTCGTGCAGGCCCGCCTCGTGGCAGAGGATCGGACAGTCGAAGCGCTCGGCCAGCAGGGGAGCGTGGCGCAGGTGGTGGCGGTTTGAGAGCACGACTCGCTGCACGCCGCGCCCGTCGAACCACTCGATCCCCTCCTCGGGCAGCAGCGGGTCAACCACCGTCCCCGACCCGACGACGAAGTGGCTGCCGACCTTGGTCCCGATGCTGGGATGAACGGCCTGCCAGTGGAAGACGCCGGGAAGGATCTCGTCCATGAGGGCCACGCTACCCGCTCGGCGCCGCCCCTACCATCGACCGATGCCCCTAGCCCTCGGCCAGCGCCTGCTTTTCCACCAACTCGGCCGGGGAAGCTGGATAGCCATCGTCGCCGTAGTCGCGGCGATCCTGCTGATCCGCTTCTGGCCGCTGATCGTCAGGCAGCTGGAGCAATGGTGGCGCTCGCGCTGAGCGGCTTGCGCCATGAAGCGTTTCGTCTATGGCACGATGGCCTTTTGATGAACCTCATGGCGATCTACCGGAAGCTAACTCGGCGGCGGCGTAAGCCTTGTGCGTTGTTCGCGCTCGACGATCCCGTCCTAGACAATCCATTGCGAGTCAACGAGGCCCTGGAAGGCTTCGGTGAGTGAATCTCGTCGGGCGGGAAGTCGGCCTCGCCGACACCTCGTTCATCGTCCTTCGGAGAGTGTCAGGTCATCGACGTGCTCACCTTCGACAGCCGCCACTTCCGCGCGATGCGCGGCCCCGGTGGACGCCCATTCCGGCTTTTGCCCGACGACTTTCCAGCGTAGGCCCGCCCTACAGCCCCATCAACTTGCCGAGGATCTCCTTCATCACCTCGTCGGTGCCGCCGCCGATCGGGCCTAGGCGGGCGTCGCGGACTGCTCGCTCTATGCCGTACTCGCGCATGTAGCCGTAGCCGCCGTGGATCTGCAGGGATTGGTCGGCTATCTCGAGCACGGCTCGCTGGGTTACGAGCTTGGCCATCGTCACGTCTTTGATGCAGTCGTGGCCTTCGTGGAAGAGGCGCAGGGCGTTGTAGGTGAGGGCGCGGGCGGCCTCGGCCTTGGTCGCCATCTCGGCCACCTGGTGGCGGATCGCCTGGAACTTGCCGATCGGGCGGCCGAAGGCTTCGCGGTCGAGGGCGTATGAGACGGTGACGTCGATCAGGCGCTGCATCGCCCCGACCGCGCCGATCGCCATCAGCAGCCGCTCCCAGGCGAAGTTGAACATGATCAGCTTGAAGCCCCCGTTCTCCTCGCCGAGCAGATTCTCGGCCGGCACCTCTACGTCGGTGAAGGCCAGCTCGCCGGTGTCGGAGGAGTGCCAGCCCATCTTCTCCAGCTTCCGCGCCACCTCGTAGCCGGGCATCTCGCGCTCCAGGACGAGGAAGGAGATGCCGCCGTGGCCGCCCTCCTGCGTCGTCTTGCAGGCGCAGACGAGGAAGTCGGCGCGGACGCCGTTGGTGATGAAGGTCTTCGAGCCGTTGACGACGTAGCCGCCGTCGACCTTCCTGGCGAAGGTGGAGATGCCCGCCACGTCGGAGCCGGCGCCCGGCTCGGTGATCCCCAGGGCGCCGATCTTCTCGCCGGCGATCCCCGGCACCAGCCAGCGCTGCTTCTGCTCCTCGCTGCCGAAGTTGAAGATCGGCGGCATCGCGATCGAGGTGTGGGCGTTGAGCCCGGCGGCGACCCCGCCGGAGCCGCCCGAGCGGGCCAGCTCCTCGACCCAGATCGCGTCGTGCAGGTGGGTGCCGCCCTGGCCGCCGTAGGCCTCCGGGAACTTCAGCCCGAGGAAGCCGAGCTCGGCGCAGCGCCGGTACAGCTCGCGGGGGAATTCGCGCGCCGCCTCCCACTCGTCAACGTTAGGCGCGATCTCCTTGGCGACGAAGCGGCTGACCGTCTCGCGCAGCTCCTCGTGCTCCTCCCCGAACGGCGGCAGCGTCGCCCGAGTGCCGCTGTCCTTGATGACCGTGTCGGCCATGGCCGCCGGGCGCGCGCTCGCCCTACAGCCCGTAGCTGCGCCCGATCACGTCGAGCATCACCTCGTCGGTGCCGGCGCCGATCCGGTTGAGGCGGACGTCGCGGTAGGCACGCTCGATCTCGTACTCCTTCATGTAGCCGTAGCCGCCGAGGATCTGGATGCACTCGTCGGCGACCTCGCAGCCGACCCGGGAGGCGAAGAGCTTGGCCATCGTGATCTCCCGCACCGGGTACTCGCCGTTGCCGAAGCGCCAGGCGGTGGCATAGGTGAACTGCTTCGCCGCCTCGGTCTTGGTCGCCATCTCGGCGAACTTGTGGCGGATCGCCTGGAACTTGCCGATCGGCCGGCCGAAGGCTTCGCGCTCCTTCGCGTACTCGAGCGTCTTCTCGATCATCCGTTCACATCCCGCATGGGAGCCGGCGGCGGCGACCAGCCGCTCGCCCTGCAGCTCCCAGGCGATGTGGTAGAAGCCCTTGCCGACCTCGCCCAGCACCGCGTCGGCCGGCACGCGCAGGTCGTCGAAGGCCAGTTCGCCGGTGTCGGAGGCGTGCATCCCCATCTTCTCCAGCTCGGCCGAGACGGTGAAGCCGGGGACCTTCTCGCCGCTCTCGTCGCGCAGGTCGACGACGAACAGGGTGATGCCGCCGTGGCGCTCCTCGGGGTTCGTCTTTGCGACGAGGACGATGAAGTCGGCGCGCGGCCCGTTGGTGATGAAGGTCTTGGAGCCGTTGATCACGTATTCGTCGCCGTCGCGGATCGCCGTCGTGCGGATGCCGGCGACGTCGGAGCCGGCGCCCGGCTCGGTGATCCCGAGGCAGCCGATCTTCTCGCCCTTCAGCCCCGGCGTCAGGTAGCGCTGCTTCTGCTCCTCGGTGCCGAGCAGGTGGATCGGCGGCAGCACCATGTCGCTCTGCACGGCGAAGCCCATGTTGGTCCCGCCCGAGCCGGAGTAGCTCATGCACTCGGCGCGGACCAGCGAGTAGAAGTAGTCGCCGCCCTGGCCGCCGTACTCCTCCGGGAAGCAGAGGCCGAGGAAGCCGAGCTCGCCGGCGCGCTTCATCGCCTCCGAGGGCCAGTAGGTGTCCTCCCACTCGTTGCGGTGCGGCCACAGCTCCTTCTTCACCCAGGCCTGCATCGACTCGCGCAGGTCTTCGTGCTCCTGGCTGAAGATGAAGTGCTTGCGCCCCGCCTCGAAGTCGGGCTTGATGACTTTGGACCCGTTGGTAGTCGCCGTCGCCATTCGTCTCTCCTCGTATCGCTGGTCGAAGGGGGCGTGCCGGGAGTTAGATACCTATGTGGGCACCAAATCACCGGCACGTCCGGCCGCGTGGACAGTAGCACTTCCCACTTTCGATGCGGGTCGGCTATGGTCCCGCCGGGATGGACTACGAGCTCGTCACCTACGAGGTCGCCGGCGGGGTCGCCACGGTGACGCTGAACAACCCGGAGAAGCGCAACATGCTCTCCGGGCAGATGCTGGCCGAGCTGGTGGAGGCGATGAAGCGGGCCCGCGACGACGAGGACGTTCGTGCGGTCGTCCTCACCGGGGCCGGGGACAAAGCGTTTTGCGCCGGCGCCGATCTGGGCGGCTTCGCAGCCGACGTGCCGCTCGTCTCCAAACATTTTGCTTCCGATCTCTTCCTCGAGTTCTTCCGGCTGATGCCACGGCTCGGCAAGCCCTCGCTCTGTGCCGCCAACGGGCACGTGCTCGCGGGCGGGATGGGCCTCGCTCTCTCCTGCGACCTGCTGATCGCAAGGGAGGGCGCCACCTTCGGCACGCCGGAGATCAACGTCGGCGCCTTCCCCTACATGATCATGGCGATCATCTACCGCAACGTCCCGCGCAAGAAGGTCAACGAGATGATGCTGCTGGGCGAGCGGCTGAGCGCCGAGCAGGCGGTCGAGTACGGGCTCGCCAACAAGGCCGTGCCGGCGGAGGAGTTCGACGCCGCGGTCGCCGAGTGGGCGGGCAAGCTGGCCTCGAAGAGCCCGGTGCTGATGCGGCTCGGCCACGACGCGATGTACCGCCAGCAGGACATGGCGGTCAACGACGCGCTCGACTACCTGCGCTCGCAGCTCTCGCTCACCTTCTCGACCGAGGACATCGTCGAGGGCGTCACCGCGTTCTTCGAGAAGCGCGAGCCCGAATGGAAGGGACGGTAGGGATGGCGAGCACCGAGCAAGAGCCGAAGCACCTGTTGCCGGGGGTCGCCCCGCTGGGCGAGCTGACCGAGCAGCTGCACGAGCGGCGCGAGCAGGCGAAGCTGGGCGGCGGCGAGGAGAAGATCGCCAAGCAGCACGAGCGCGGCAAGCTGACCGCGCGCGAGCGGATCGATCTGCTGGTCAACGCGGGTACCTTCGTCGAGCTGGGGATCCACGGCCGCCCCCACTTCGCCCAGCGCGCGATGGACGGCAAGGAGGCGCCGGCCGACGGCGTGATCACCGGCTGGGGCGACGTCGACGGCCGCCCGACCTGCGTCGCCGCCTACGACTTCACCGTGATGGCCGGCTCGATGGGGATGACCGGCGAGCTGAAGGTGACCCGCCTGCGCGAGATGGCGCTCTCGAAGCGGATGCCGTTCGTCTGGCTGCTCGACTCGGCCGGCGCCCGCATCCAGGAGGCCGCCGGCTCACTGTTCGCCGGCTCCGGCCACCTGTTCCGCGAGGAGGTCGAGATGTCGGGCGTGATCCCGATGGTCGCGGCGATGATGGGCCCCTGCGCGGCGGGCACCGCCTACATCCCGGCGCTCTCGGACTTCGTGCCGATGGTCTCCGGCCAGGGGGCGATGGCGCTCGCCGGGCCGCACCTGGTCAAAGCAGTCACCGGCGAGGACATCTCGATGGAGGAGCTCGGCGGCGCCAAGGTCCATTGCCGCAAGTCGGGGGTCGGGGACCTCGAGGTCAAGGACGACCCCGAGTGCATCGCGGCGGTCAAGACCTACCTCTCCTACTTCCCGTCCGACTGCGAGCGGAAGCCGCCGCTCGTCGAGACCGCCGACCCCGACGAGCGGATGTCGGAGAAGCTGCTGGAGATCGTCCCCGAGTCCTCGCGCCAGCCCTACGACATGTACGACGTGATCGCCGAGATCGTCAACGATGGCGAGTGGTTCGACCTGAAGCCGAAGTTCGCGAAGACGCTGATCACCTGCTTCGCCCGCTTCGGCGGCCAGCCGGTCGGGATCGTCGCCAATCAGCCGAAGCAGCTGGCCGGGATCCTCGACAACGACTCGGCCGACAAGGCGGCGCGCTTCATCAACCTCTGCGACGCCTTCAACGTGCCGCTGGTCTTCCTCCAGGACGTGCCCGGCTTCATGGTCGGCTCGAAAGTCGAGCACGCCGGGATCATCCGCCACGGGGCGAAGATGCTCTACGCGGTCAGCCGCGCCACGGTGCCGAAGGTGACGGTGATCGTCCGCAAGGCCTACGGCGCCGGCTACTACGTGATGTGCGGCAAGGCGTACGAGCCCGACCTGATCGTCGCCTGGCCCGGGGCGGAGATCTCGGTGATGGGGGCCGAGGGGGCGGTCAACATCATCGGCCGCTCGGCGATCGAGGCCTCCGACGACCCCGACGCGACCCGCGAGGCGATGCTGAACGCCGTCCGCGAGCAGATCGACCCCTACATCGCGGCGGGGAACGCGGTGATCGACGACATCATCGACCCCCGCGAGACGAGGCCGACGATCGTCAAGGCGCTGCGGATGGCGCGAAACAAGCACGTCGAGAAGCCGCGCAAACGCCACGGGGTGATGCCGGTATGAGGTTGTCTGGCGACTTAGTCGGAATATGTGCGACTAACGCGCCAATGGGCGGTCGACAGTGAGCGCGTTCGACGATCCGGTGGTCATCAGCTGCAGCATCAGCGGCGTGATCGCCAACCGCGACCAGTGCCCGGCGATCCCCTACACGCCCGAGGAGTACGCCGCCGAGGCGCGGCGGGCGGTCGACGAGGGCGCCTCGCAGATCCACATCCACGCCCGCAAGCCGGACGGCACGCCCTCCTATGAGGTCGAGGACTTCTGCGCGATCACCGAGGCGATCCTGGCCGAGGTCGGCGACGTGATCGTCAACTACTCGACCGGGGCGATCGGGATCCCGATCGAGAAGCGGCTCGAGTACCTGCGCGAGCTGAGGCCCGACGTCGCCGCGCTCAACATGAGCTCGATGAACTACGCCAAGTACAGCTCGCGGCGCAAGGACTTCGTCTTCAAGGCGGTCTTCGAGAACAGCTTCGACACGATCATCGAGTTCCTCACGGCGATGAAGGAGCTGGGGATCAAGCCCGAGCACGAGTGCTTCGACGCCGGCCACGTCGCCAACCTCGACCCGCTGATCGACATGGGTCTGCTCGACCGCACGCCGCTGCAGATCTCGCTGGTGATGGGGGTCAACGGCGGCATCCGGCCGACCCCGCGCAACGTCGGCTTCATGGCCGACCAGATCCCCGGCGGCGCCGAGGGCTCCAACCAGTGGCAGACGATCGGCATCTCGCGCGACCAGTGGAAGCTGCTCGGGGCGGCGCTGGTGCTGGGCGGCAACGTCCGCGCCGGGGTCGAGGACAACCTCTACCTGCCGAACGGCGAGATGGCGAAGTCCAACGGCGAGCTGATCGCCAAGGCGCGGCAGATGGCCGAGGACGTCGGCCGCCGCGCCGCGAGCGTCGCCGAGGCCCGCGAGCTGCTCGGCGTGCCCGTCCGTGGCCATGAGCGATCTCCCGCTTAGCGACGTCAGGGTCCTCGACCTGACCCGGCTGCTCCCCGGCGGCTTCTGCTCGCTGCTGCTCGCCGACCTCGGCGCCGAGGTGCTGAAGGTCGAGGACACCGGCATGGGCGACTACATCCGCTGGGCGCCGCCCTACTACGGCTCCGACGAGCAGCAGGAGCTGGGCACCCGCTCGGCCCTCTACCTCTCGCTCAACCGCGGCAAGCGCTCGATCCGGCTCGACCTCAAGTCCGAGGCGGGGCGCGAGGCGCTGCTGCGCCTGGTCGAGCGCTACGACGTCGTCCTCGACGGCTTCCGCCCCGGCGTCCTCGACCGGCTCGGCGTCGGCTACGAGCGGATGCGCGAGGCCAACCCGGCGCTCGTCTTCTGCGCGATCACCGGCTACGGCCAGGACGGCCCCTACGCCCAGCGCGCCGGCCACGACATGAACTACCTCGGCCTGGTCGGGCTGCTCGGCCTGACCGGGGCCAAGGACGGGCCGCCGGTGCAGTCGGGCGGCCAGGTCGCCGACCTCGGCGGCGGCGCCCTGATGGCGGCCTTCGGGGTGATGGCGGCCCTGCACGAGCGCCGCCGCTCCGGCGAGGGGCAGATGGTCGACGTCTCGATGGCCGACGGCGCCCTCTCCTGGCTGGCGATGGTCGCCGGCCGCTGGTTCTGTGACGGCGAGGTGCCGCGCCGCGGCGAGCAGCAGCTGGCCGGCGGACTGCTCTGCTACCTGCCCTACGAGGCGGCCGACGGCTGGGTCAGCTGCGGCGCCCTGGAGCCGAAGTTCTGGGCCGCCTTCTGCGCCGGGGTCGACCGCCCCGACCTGATCGAGTCCCAGTTCGAGGCGCCGGGCTCGGACGCCTGGCGCGAGGTCGCCGCGGTCTTCCGCTCGCGCACGCGCGCCGAGTGGAAGGCGTTCAACGACGAGCACGACTGCTGCATCGAGCCGGTCCTCGACCTCGACGAGGCGCTCGCCTCCGAGCTGGTCCGCGCCCGCCAGATGGTGGTCGAGATCGAGCAGCCGGGGCTCGGCACGGTGCGCCAGCTCGGCGCTCCGGTGAAGCTGAGCCGCACCCCCGCCGACCCGACCCGGCCGGCGCCGGCCTTCGGCGAGCACACCGACGAGGTGCTGCGCGAGGCCGGCTACTCCGAGCAGGAGGTGGCGGCGATGCTGGAGTCCGGCGCCGCGGCCGGCCCCGGCGCCGATTCCGTCACCACCTTCCGCGCATGAGCGCCAACGCCGAGAAATCGCTCTTGAAGATGGGCGAGCTGGCCGAGGCCTCGGGCGTGCCGGTGCCGACGATCAAGCACTACCTGCGCGAGGGGTTGCTGCCCGAGCCGGTGAAGACGAGCCGCAACATGGCCTACTACCCGCCCGAGTTCGTCGACCGGATCAAGCTGATCAAGCAACTGCAGGAGGAGCGCTTCATGCCGCTGAAGGCGATCAAGGCGGTGCTCGACGAGGACCCGGAGCGGGCCCGCGCCCTGGTCGAGCTGGAGGACCGCATCCTCGACCGGGCGCTGGCCGACGAGCGCTCGCGGACCAGCGCCGCCGAGGCCCGCGAGCGCTACGGCATCCCCAAGGAGGTGCTCGACCGGCTCGAGGAGCTCGAGGTGCTGAGCCCCAACAGCCGCGGCTACTCGCCCTCCGACATCAAGATCGTCGAGGCGATCGGCCGCTTCCGCGCCGGCGGCTACGACGAGGAGATCGGCTTCACCGTCTACGACACCCTGCGCTACAAGACGGCGATCGAAGAGCTGGTCCGCCAGGAGGTCGACGTGGTGATGAGCCGCCTCGCCGGCGAGGTCCCGCCCGAGCGCGTGGTCGAGATGCTCGAAGCCGGCGCCCAGCCGCTGCAGGACCTGATCGCCGCCCTGCACACGAAGCTGATGGTCGCCGAGCTCGAGCGCCATCGCGCCGGTCGAGGCTAGGCTGCGCCGGTGAGATCGGTTCTGGTCACCGGGGCGTCGACGGGGATCGGGCGGGCGACGGCGCTGCGGATGGACCGCGAGGGATGGCGGGTGTTCGCCGGGGTGCGCAAGGAGGCCGACGCCGACTCGCTGCGCGAGGCCGGCTCGGAGCGGCTGGAGCCGCTGATCCTCGACGTCACCGACGCCGCCCAGATCGCCGCTGCGGCGGAGCGGATCGGCGGCGAGACGGGGGAGGCGGGCCTGGACGGACTCGTCAACAACGCCGGCATCGCCATCGGCGGGCCGCTGGAGACGCTGCCGATCGACGACTTCCGGCGCCAGATCGAGGTCAACCTGACCGCCCACGTCGCGGTCACCCAGGCGATGCTGCCGGCGATCCGGCGGGCGCGCGGGCGGGTCGTCTTCATCACCTCGATCGGCGGCCTGATGGCGGTGCCGATGTTCGGCGCCTACCACGCGGCCAAGTTCGGGCTGGAGGCGGTCGGCGACGTCTTCCGCCAGGAGCTGCGGCGATGGGGCATCTCGGTCTCGATCGTCGAGCCGGGCTCGATCGCGACGCCGATCTGGGAACGCGGGCAGGAGGAGGTCAACGCGATCGCCGAGCGGGTCGGCGACGGTCACGCCGAGCTCTACGGCGAGGCGATGGAGGGGTTCCGCGAGATCGCGCGGAAGACCGGCGAGCGTGGCATCCCGCCCGAGAAGGTCGCCAGGGAGGTCGAGCACGCGCTGAGCGCCCGGCGCCCCCGCGTCCGCTACCTGGTCGGGCTCGACGCCCACGGCCAGGCTTTCGCCGCGAGGTGGCTACCCGTCCGCCTCGTCAACCGGATAGTCGCCCGCGCCACCGGCAACTGACTGACGTGCCGGTGATTTAGTGCCCACATGGGTATCTAACTCCCGGCACGTCCCCCCGCGGGGTCAGCCGGGGGTGGGGGCTAACTCCTGGCGCGAGGCTTCGATCGCTTCCAGGTTGACCAGGGCGCCGGTGCGTTCGGCTACCGCCGCCGCCTCGTCGAGTGCCTCGCGCGCCCCGTCCTCTCCGGCGGCGGCACGAGCTCTGCCGAGCGCGTGCAGCGCCAGCGGCAGCGGCCAGAGCATGCCGCGCTCGGCCGCCGCACTCGCCGCCCAGGCGGCCAGCTCGGCCGCCTCCCGGTGCCTGCCGGCCCCGAGCAACGCCTCCGCTCGCAGCGTGGCGCGCCAGGACTCCATCTCGCCGCCGTCCTCCATCGCCTCCCGGTAGAGGCGCTCCGCCTCCTCTATCGATTCCAGGGCGGCGGCGAAGTCCCCGGCCGCAAGCTCGGCGGCGCAGAGGTTGGCGAGCGCGAGACTGCGCGAGAAGACGTCGCCGAGCCGCTCGGTCAGCTCGCAGTTGCGCCGGCTCATCGCGACGGCCCCGTCGGGGTCGCCCCGCGCGCTCCTCAGCATCGCCTGCGTGCCGCGGATCCAGCTCGCGGTCTCGGGATCGCCGACCTCTGCCGCGACGCGCAGCGCCGACTCGAGCAGCTCGGCGGCCCGCTCGCGCTCGCCGCGTTCGCTGCGCACCATCGCCTTGCCGGTCAGCGCCCAGGCGACGGGACAGCCGAGCACGATGCCGGCGCCCATCGCCCGGTCGTCGCCGGCGAGGTCGAGGACTTCGTCGAGGACCCGCTCGAAGCCGTCGAAGTCCCCGGCGCTGAGGCGCGCGTAGGAGCCGGCGGCGCGGATCGCCACCCGCAGGTGGTCGTCGCCCGATTCGTCCGCCAGCCGGTTGGCGTCGTCGGCGGCGGCGATCCACGCCCCGGTCTCGTGGGCGATGCCGGGGCGGGCGGCGGTGGCGATCCGCAGCATCGCCAGCGCCCGCAGGTCCCCGGTCCTGGTTGCGACCCGCTCCGCCTCCGCCGCCAGCCGCGCTTCCTCGCCGCTGTCCATCCCCAGCCGCCAGGCGTAGTCGAGCTGGAGGAGGCGCGCGGTGACCCCCAGCGCCGCGCTCTCCGCACTCTCCGCGCTCTCCTCGGCGCGGTCGGCGAGCTCCATCGTCTGCCGCCACAGGCGCAGCGCCTCGCGCGGCTGGCTGCTGCCGGTCCAGTAGGCGGCGCGCGCCGACCAGCGCGCGGCCTCGACGATCTCGCCCCCCTCCTCCATGTGGCCGGCGATCAGCGCCGCCAGCTCGTCGAGGCGGTCGGGGTTGAGCTCGATCAGCGCCCGCGCGGTCGCGGCGTGGGTCAGCGCCCGCTGCTCGGCGAGCTGGGTCCCGTAGGCGACCTCGCGGGTCAGCGGGTGGCGGAAGGCCAGCAGGCGCTCGGGGTAGAGCTCCGCCTCGTAGAGGAAGCCGGCCTCGATCGTCTCGCGCAGCGCCGCCTCCCAGCGCCCCTCCCGCTCGAAGCCGGCGATCGTCTCCAGGGCGCGCTCGGGCGCCTCCTTGCCGATCACCGAAGCCGCCTGCAGCAGCAGCTTCGCGTCGGGGCCGAGCCGGTCGATCCGCGCCGCGAGGACCGCCTGCACACCGGCCGGCACGCCGGCCTCCTCGACCGGGCGGGCCAGCCGGTAGGCGCCGCGCTCGCCCTCCAGGTTTCCCTCCTCGGCCAGGGCGCGGACGATCTCCTCGACGAAGAACGGGTTGCCGGCGGTGCGCTCGTGGATCAGCTCGGCGAGCCCGTCCAGCGAGGGATCGTCGCCCGCCAGGTCGCGCAGCAGCGCCCGGGTGTCGCCGGGACCGAGCGGCGCCAGGGCGACGTCGTGGTAGTCGGGGGGGCCGGTCCAGGGCGGCGCGTACTCGGGGCGGAAGTTGACGATCGCCAGCGTCTGCGTCCCCTCGACCGAGCCGAGCAGTTCGCCGACCAGGACCTCGCTCGCGTCGTCGATCCAGTGCAGATCCTCGACGATGGTGACGATCGGCTGGCGCCGCTGCGGCGCCCCGATCAGCGTGCAGACGACTTCGCGCAGGGCCCGGTTGCCCGCTTCGGCGCTGAGCTGCGGCGGCGGGCGATCGGGATCGGGAACGCCGAGGAAGTCGAACAGCACCGGCAGGTTGTCGGCGAAGGCGGGATCCAGCAGCAGGGCCCGCCCGGCGATCTTCTCGCGCGCGATCCGCTCCGGATCGCCGTCGGCGATCCCGAAGTAGGCGCGCAGCATCTGCAGCACGGGCATGAACGGGACCTCGCGCCCGTGGGCCTGCGCCTGGCACTCGAAGACCTCGATGCCTTCGGCCCGGCAGCGTTCGGCGAACTCGTGGCAGAGGCGGCTCTTGCCGACACCGGGCTCGGCGACGATCCCGACGGCGGCGCCCTCGCCGGCCCTGGCGCGCTCCAGCGCCGCTTCGAGGACCCCGATCTCCTCGTCTCGGCCGACGAAGCGCGAGAAGCCGCGCCGGCGCGAGAGGTCGAGCCGCGAGTGGGCGCTGCCGACCCCGGCCAGCTCGAAGACGCGGACCGGCCGGCTCGCCCCCTTGATCTCGAACTCACCGAGGTCCTCGAGCTCGAAGTAGCCGCGTGCCAGCTCCGCCGCGGCCTCGGTCAGGTAGGCCTTGCCGGGCTCGGCCAGCGCCTCCATCCGCTGCGCCAGCCCGACCGTGTGGCCGATCGCCGTGTAGCCGCTGTCGCTGCCCTCGCCGATCGCCCCGGCGATCACCTCGCCGGAGTTGATCCCGATCCTGGTCGAGAAGTTGAGCCCCTCGGTGCGGCGCAGCTCGGCCGCGTAGGAGGCGATGTCGTCGAGCATCTTCAGCGCCGCGTAGCAGCCGCGGCGCGCGTGGTCCTCGTGGGCGACGGGGGCGCCGAAGACGGCCATGATCCCGTCGCCGGTGAACTTGTCGACCGTGCCCTCGAAGCGGTGCACGCCGTCGGCGAGGATCGCGAAGAAGCGCTGCATGATCCGCCGCCACCGCTCGGGGTCCTGCTGCTCGGCGAGGTCCATCGAGCCCTGGACGTCGGCGAACAGCACCGTGACCTGCTTGCGCTCGCCGTCCGATTCGATCCGCTCAGCGTTGCTCACCGGGCTGTCAATCGTACGCCCCGAACCCACCTATACTGGCCTCGACAAACCGATTGACTGGTCAGTCAGCCGATGCGCGTAGCCGCTATACAGCTCAACTCGAACGCCGACAAGGCCCGCAACCTCGCCGGCGCCGAGCGCCTGGTGCGCGCCGCCGCCGCCGACGGCGCCGAGCTGGTCGCGCTGCCGGAGAAGTGGAACCTGCTCGCCTCCGGCGAGGAGATGGCGACCGGCGCCGAGCCGCTCGACGGCCCCAGCCTCGGCGCCGCCCGCGCCTGGGCGCGTGAGCTGGGCATCCACCTGCTCGCCGGCAGCATCGCCGAGCGCGGCGAGGGGGACGGCAAGGCGTTCAACACCTCGGTCCTGATCGGCCCCGCCGGCGAGGACCTCGCCGCCTACCGCAAGATCCACCTCTTCGACGTCGAGGCGGGAGGAGTCGTCTACCGGGAGTCCGACCACGAGCGGGCCGGCGAGGAGATCGTCAACGCGGCGGTCAACGGGATCGGCGTCGGGTTGAGCGTCTGCTACGACCTCCGCTTTCCCGAGCTCTACCGGATCCTCGCCGTGCGCGGCGCCCGCCTGATCGCCGTCCCCTCGGCCTTCACCCTGGCCACCGGCCGCGACCACTGGGAGGTGCTGCTGCGGGCGCGGGCGATCGAGAACCAGGTCTTCGTCCTCGCCCCGAACCAGGTCGGGGAGGCGCCACCGCACCACAGCTCCTACGGCCACTCGGCGATCGTCAACCCCTGGGGCGTGGTGCTCGCCATCGCCGCCGACGGCGAGCGCTTCGTCGCCGCCGACCTCGACCTGGCGGCGCAGGAGCGGATCCGCGAGACCCTCCCCTCGCTCGCCGGCCGTCGCCCCGAGGCCTACGTCTGGCCCCAGCTGCTGGAGGCTCACGCCTGATGGCCGGCTCGAAAGCTCCCGCGATCGACAAGCGCCGCCAGATCCTCGACGCGGCGATCCGCGTTTTCGCCCGCCAGGGCTTCCACTCGACCCGGGTCGCCGACATCGCCGACGAGGCGGGGGTCGCCTACGGGCTCGTCTACCACTACTTCAAGTCGAAGGACGAGGTCCTCAACGAGCTGTTCAGCGAGCGCTGGTCGCTGCTGTTGGCGGCGATCGAGGAGGCCGACCGCAGCGTCGAGCTGTCGCCGCGCGCCAAGCTCGAGGCGGCGGCCGGCTTCATCGTCGACTCCTACCGCCACAACCCCGAGCTGATGAAGGTGATCATCGTCGAGGTGACGCGGGCCGCCAACTCGTTCGGCCGCACCCACCTGGCGGAGATCCGCCGCGCCTACGACTCGATCGCCAAGATCGTCGCCGACGGCCAGGAGTCGGGCGCCTTCCGCCGCGACATCGACCCGAACTTCGCCTCGATGACCTTCTACGGCGCGATCGAGCAGCTGCTCTCCGGCTGGATCTTCGACGTGATCCCGGCCTCCGACACCGACTTCGAGCAGGCAAAGTCGTTGCTGACGACGACGATCTGCGACGGTTTGGAGCCCCGATAGGTAAGGTCGGGCCGGATGGACAACGAGATCGTCAAACGCCTCGTCTGGAGCGGCATGGTCGCCGCGGCGAGCGCGCTCGCCAGCATCGCGGCCGGTCGCCTGGCGGCGGTGGTCTACCGGCGCCTGTTCGAAGAGGACCCGCCGGAGTAGCGATCGCGATGGCCGATCCGACTCCGCCGCCGACGCCCCCCGAGCCCGACTCTCGCTCGGTCGGCGAGCTCGTCTTCGACGTCTCCGAAAAGACGACGCTGCTGATCCGCGAGGAGTTCGAGCTCGCCAAGGCCGAGGTCGGCCAGAAAGTCGGCAGCATCCTGCGCGGCTCGGCGGTCGGGGTCGCCGCCGGCACCTTCGCCTTCCTGGCGCTGATCCTGGTCATGGAGGGGATCGCCTGGCTGCTCAACGAAGAGGTCTTCGACGGCAAGACCTGGCCCGGGTTCTTCATCGAGGCGGCCGCCTTCCTGCTGATCGCCGGCATCGCCGGCCTCGTCGCCTACAAAGCGGTCCAGGCCGGCGCGCCGCCGATTCCGGAGCAGGCGATCGAGGAGGCGAAGCGGACCAAGAGCGTCTTCGAAGGGGAGGGGGAGAAGTGAGCTCGCTGCCCGAGCCCGAGCGTCCCTCCACCGCCGGCCGCCCGGGTCGCACCCCGGAGCAGATTCGCCGCGACATCGAGCTCGAACGCGCCCAGTTGAGCCGCTCGGTCCAGTCGCTGCGCGGCCGCGTCGCCGAGCTGACCGACTGGCGCCGCCAGGTGCGCGAGCACCGCTCGCAGCTGATCGTCGGCGCCGCAGTGGTGGGATTCGCGGTAGGCGTTTTGGCTTTTCGCCGCCGGAGCTGACGCGACTCAGGGGTCGTCAGGCAAGGACGCAGGGAGTCCGAATAGCAGCGCTATTTGGACGACTGAGGACGCCGCATGGCGGCCCCTGAGGCCGTCAGAACGGCGGTCGAAACGCTGCCGACGCCGAGCAGGCCAGGGCCGACGTGGGCGCCGATCACCGGGCCGACCTCGGAGATGAAGGCGGGCTCGCAGCCGAAGATCTCGCGGCAGTCGTCGGCCAGGGCCGCCGCCGTCTCGTCGTCCTGGATGTGCTGGACGACCCAGGCGTCGAGGCCGGACTCGTGGCGCTCGCGGGCGTAGCTGCGCAGGCGCTCGATCGAGCGGGCGCGGGTGCGGACGCGCTCGACCGGGGTGATCTCCTCCTCCAGGGTGAGGATCGGCTTGATCTTCAGCGCCGAGCCGATCCAGGCGGCGGCGCCGCCGATCCGGCCACCGCGGCGCAGGTACTCGAGGGTGTCGATCGCGAACCACATCTTCAGCTCCTCGCGCGCCTGGCGGGCGCGGGCGAGAGCCGCGGCGCCGTCCTCTCCGCCCGCCGCCGCGGCCGCCGCGGCTAGCGCGCAGAGCCCGGTGCCGCCGCAGGCCGAGCGCGAGTCGAAGAGGTGGATCCGCTCGCCGCCCTTGCCCTCGGCGATCAGCCGCTCGCGGGCCTGGCCGGCCGCCTCGAAGGTGCCGGAGATGCCGGAGGAGATGTGGACCGAGACGACCTCCCGGCCGGCGTCGAGCAGCGGCTCGTAGACCGCGGCGAAGTCGCCGATCGAGGGCTGCGAGGTGGTGGCGCCGCTCTTCGAGGCCCGCAGCCGCTCGTAGAAGCCGGCGAAGTCGGAGATCTCGCTCTCCCGCTCCTGCCGGTCGTCGACCGAGACGTAGAGGCTGACTCGCTCGATGCCGTGCTCGGCGACCAGCTGATCGGGGAGGTAGGCCGTCGTGTCGCAGACGACGGCGGTGGGGGAGGCGGAGCTCAAGGCCGGCTAAGTCTGCCAGAACGCGGGCCGCCCGTTTTCCCTGCCGCTACACTTTGTGAAGTGACTGACGCTCCCAAAGAGGCGATCACCCTCACCGACCAGGCGGCCGCGAAGATCGGCGAGCTGCTGGGCGGGCAGGAGGACTCCGAGGGCCAGGCACTGCGCGTCGCCGTTCGCGGCGGCGGCTGCTCCGGCTTCCAGTACGCGCTCGCCTTCGACCAGGCCAAGGACGACGACCACGTCTTCGAGGTCGACGGCGTCGCCGTCGTCGTCGACAAGGTCAGCATGCAGTTCGTCTTCGGCTCCGAGGTCGACTACGTCGAAGGCCTCCAGGGCGCCGGCTTCCAGGTCAACAACCCGAACGTGGTTGCGGCCTGTGGCTGCGGCTCCTCTTTCCAAGTGAAAGAGGACGCGGCCGAGTCGGCCGCGGTCTGACCGCTCCCGGCAGCCGTTATTCGATCTGCAGCGGCGGTGCCTGCGTGGCCGGTGCGGCCTGTGGCGCCTCGGCCGGCTGCTCGACGCCGAGCGCCTCGGCCAGCTCGCCGGACTCGAACATCTCCTCGACCAGGTCGGCGCCGCCGACCAGCTCGCCGTTGACGTAGAGCTGCGGGAAGGTCTGCCAGTCGGAGATCTCGGCGGTGACTTCGCGCAGCGGCTGCAGCGCCGGCAAGACGTCGATCGCGCCGTACTCGACGTCGATCGAGTCGAGCACCTGCACGACCCGCATCGAGAAGCCGCAGCGCGGCATTTCCGGCGTGCCTTTCATGAACAGCAGCACCGGGTTGGCGGCGATCAGCTCCTCGACCTTGGCTTTCAACTCGGGATCGGCCATCGCCACAGGGTAGCTACCCCGCCACCTCGGTCTTGATCGAGAGCGCGTGGATGGCGCCGTCGTCGAAGCGGGGCTTGACCGCGGCGCGGACCAGCCGGTGCTGGTCGATCCGCGAGAGGCCCTCGAACTGGGCCGCGCACACCGTCGCCCGCAGATGGTCGCCGGCGCCGGTTTCGTCGCCGACCTCGACCTCGGCGCCGGGCAGCGCCGCTTCGATCATCGACTCCAGCTCGCGCAGGTCCGCCATGCGCGTCAGTCTACGAAGAACGCCTTGGCATCAACGAAAGAGGCCCGCCAAGGGCGGACCTCTCCGAAGGACGACATAAGCATCCTCTACCTGTGTCGCCATTCTCGCACGAAGCGCCGCGGTTCGCAAGCTGCCGCAGCTCGCTATGGTTGCCCGCGGTGGCAAGAGTCCGCCTTGCCGATCGGCCCTCCTCTTGGATCGGGCGCCCTCCGGGGCTTGTTCCCAAGAGAAAGGAGGTCCGATGGATGGCATTGGTGTTCTCTACCTGTTGCTCATCTGGATGACCGTCCAGACCATGCGGCAGTAGGCCATCGCCGCCGACGTCGCCCTGCGGGCGTCGGCTAAATCTCCACGGTCTACAGCGCACGAAATTTATGCACCGCAATGGTGCATTCGCGTTCAAGATCTGTCGGTTGCCCGGCGGGCTGTGTAACACTGGCCACGTGCTGCTCCAGAAGCGTATTCATGCTTGGTCGAAGGGCCTACCGGAGTGGCAGCGAGATCTCCTTCGTCGGCTTGCCATCGGATCTCTGTCCGATGAGGACGAACGCGAAAGTTCTTGCGATCCTTACCGAAAGGCCTGACCACCCCACAGCTCGACCGCTTGAACTAGCGGACCTTCCTGCTGACGAGGAGGAATCCGGGTCGGTTGAGCTCCGGGAGATAGGCGACCTGAAGCACGTCAACCTGCTTGCCGGAGAACAGTCGCTGTCCTTCGAGCCAGGCATAAACGTCGTGTTCGGGCTCAACGGATCTGGCAAGAGTGGATATGGACGGCTCCTCCGGCGCATCTGTCGCGCTGCGCACAAGGATGAGGTGCTGCGCGATGTCTTTGATCCTGGGAACGGGGAAGAGCCCCAGACGGCGCGGCTGAAGGTCTACGCCGAAGGTGAGGTGCACGACGTTGAGATCGACCTTGCCCAGGAGCCGGATCGCCTCTTGTCCGCAATGTCCATCTTCGACGCGGGCTGTGCGGAGGTGTATCTCTCAAGGGCCAATGTGATCGAGCACGTGCCCAAATCGCTGCATCTGCTGCGACGACTGGCGGAGGCACAGGGAAGGCTTACGGAGCGCCTGACCGATTCGGAGCGGGAGGTGCGAGAGCGCCTACCCTCCCTACCCGAGGTCGAGTCCGGCACCGAGGCGGCAAGATGGCTCAGTGCTGTGGGTGTAAGTAGTGATCTCGACGAGATCCGCAAGTTCGCCACACTCAGCGAGAACGATCGGTCCGAGTTAAAGGAGCTGGAGGTGGCGGCCGCCGCGATCAAGGCGGATCAAAGCCGACAGCTGGAGAAAGCAATGCGGACCCGCGCTCGCGCGGCCGACGAGGCGGTGAAGCTGCTCGAAATTGCAGGCGCCCAGTTGGGAGACGATGCGCTGTTGGTTGGCCGACAGCTTCGAGAGCGTTTCGACGCCGCTGTCCTTGCCGAGGAGAAGTTGGCTGACAAGGCCTTTTCGGACCAGCGTGTTCCCGGGACCGGCCAGGGTCCGTGGCGCGAGATGTGGGAGTCGGCGCGACGGTTCGTGGAGGCGGGGGGTGGGTGCTTCCCCGACACCACCGCGGACGGCGTGTGTCCTACGTGTCAGCAAGAGCTGGACGATGACGCGCGTGAGCGGATGGAAGCGTTCGAGGGATTCGTGCAGGGCGATCTTCGTGAGCGGATCGAGATTTCTCGCGCCGAGCTGGAAAGCTGGGTGTTGAACCTGCCGGATATTGCTGTGCACAGCACAAGGGCCAAGGATCTGCTGGTAGAGGCGCCAGACGAGATCGGACAGCTCGCCGAGGAGGCGCTTGAGATCCTTTCCCGCCGTGCGGCGGCGGCTCATGAGGCGGGGTCGGCAAGGACCAAAAGCGCATCGCCCGATGGGATCGCACCGGGTGCGCCGCCGCCACTAGTAGACATCGATGCTCTTGCCGAATACGCCGCCGCGAGGCACGCTGCCGCCGACGAGAAGGCTGCTCTGAGAGACGTGGGGGAGCAGGAACGAATTGCCACACGGCTCGCCGAGCTGCGCGCTCGCGACGCTCTCACGGCAGCGACGCCGGTAGTTACGCAGTACGTCAAAACGCTACGTCTGCTGGACAAGATTGGTGAATACAAGGCCCAGTTGGTCACGACCAAGATCAGCAACAAGCTGCGTAAGCTCCAGCGAGTGGTCATCACCGACAGACTGCGGAAGGCGATCGAGGACGAGCTCGATGGACTCGATCCGGTTGCGGGCCGCGTTGAGGTAGTCGAACAGGCGAGCAGGGGCGAAACCAAGGTCAGCCTGCATCTCAAGGAGCCCTCTCGCGAACAGGTCGGCAACGTTCTCAGCGACGGCGAGCAGAGAGCACTCGCCCTCGCGTTCTTCCTTGCTGAGATTGCGGTTAGCGAGCAGAAGAGCGCAATCGTCTTTGACGACCCCGTATCGTCGCTCGACCATCAGCGACGAACCTACATCGCGCGCAGGCTCGTGGAGGAGTCTTCGAAGCGACAGGTCATTGTCTTTACTCATGACTTCTCGTTCGTGTACCTGCTGCAAGAGGCTGCTGAGCAGGCGGGCCGCGAGCTACACGGGCAGACGTTGCAGCGCGCCAACGGCCATATCGGGGTGGTTAGCGACGAGCTGCCGACGAAGACGATCTCGCCGAGCCGCCGCCGAAAGGACCTGCGGCGTCGGCTTGAGAAAGTGCTGAGGCCTATGTATGAGGCAGAGGATCCGATCTATGAGCGAGAGGCCGACACTTGGACCGCCGATCTGAGAAAGGCTTATGACCAGCTGATCGAGGACTATGTCCTCGCCGGCACCGTACGCCGCTGGCACGCACAGGTTCGCATTCGACAGCTACGAAGAATCAAGTGGAGTTCCGACATCGTCGAGCGGATCGAAGCGGGAATGAAGAAGACCTCGCTGAAGACGCATCACGAGGCTTCTGAGCTCCAGCCGGGGCCGTTTAAGCCCGCCGAGCTGACTGGCATGCTGGCTGAATTCGACGAGCTTTGTCGGCTTACCCATCCCGAAGGGAAACAAGCGCAGAAGTCGGCGTCCGCGGGGGCGGGCAAGAGTGAGCCGGACAAGCCCGTCCCGGTCGAAGCGATGCCTTAGACCCGCTCGCCGAGCGTCTCGAGCATCTCCTCGACGCGGACGAACTTGACCCGCGGGCGGCCGTGCGGCTCGCCGCGGCCGACCTCGGCCTGGTCGATCGCCTGCCAATCCTCGAAGCTGACGAAGCGGACGCCGCGCTCGGCGAGCAGGCTCTCGATCGCGGCCGGGTCGGGGCTCTCGGGCTCGAGCAGCGTGCCGTCGGCGATGTCGGCGAGCAGGTGCTGGACGGTCTCCAGCGCGTCTTTCTTGTTGGTGCCGATCACCCCCGAGGGGCCGCGCTTGATCCAGCCGGCGGTGTAGTGGCCGACCTTGTGGCCCGAGTCGTGGGAGTCGAGCACCCGGCCGCCCTCGTTGAGGATCAGGCCGCGGCTCTCGTCGAAGGGCACGCCCTCGATCGGGATCCCGGTGTAGCCGACCGAGCGCAGGATCAGGCCGCACTCCAGCTCTTCGCGCGCGCCGGTGTCCTTCGCCCGCAGCGTGCCGCCTTCCTCGACCAGCTCGTTGCGGCCGATCACGATCTTCTCGACCTTGCCGTCGCCCTCGATCTTGATCGGCGAGGCGAGGAAGCGCAGGACGATCCGCTTGTGCTTGCCGCTCGGCTCGCGACGCGCGAACTCCTGCAGGATCTCGACGTTGACGCGCGAGGTCTTGTCGGCCTCGTCGGACTCGATGAAGGCCTGGCTCGCCGGGTCGAGCTCGACCTCGGCCGGATCGACGATCACGTCGGCATCCTCCATCTCGCCCAGCTCCCTCACCTCGGGGTTGGTGAAGGCGGCCTGTGCGGGCCCGCGGCGGCCGAGCACGACGACCTCGCGGATCCCCTTCGCGTCGAGCATCTCGATCGCATGGTCGGCGGTGTCGGTCTGGCGCAGCTCGTGGTCGGTCAGGGCTAGCATCCGCGCCACGTCCATCGCCACGTTGCCGTTGCCGATCACCACCGCGCGCTCGCTGGAGAGGTCGAACTCCTCGTCGCAGTAGTCGGGGTGGGCGTTGTACCAGCCGACGAAGGCGGTGGCGGCATGGCTGCCGGGCAGCTCCTCGCCGGGGATGCCGAGCCGGCGGTCGGTCTCGCAGCCGACCGTGAAGACGATCGCGTGGTAGAGCCGCTCGAGGTCCTCGACCTCGATGTCGTGGCCGACCTTGACGTTGCCGAAGAAGCGGAAGCCCTCGCGCGCGGCGGTTTTCTCGTAGACGCGGATCACCGACTTGATCTTCGGGTGGTCGGGGGCGACGCCGCCGCGGACCAGCCCGAACGGGGTCGGCAGGCGGTCGAAGAGGTCGACCTGGGCGTGGACGTCGCCGTCTTTGAGGATGTGCTCGGCGGCGTAGAAGCCCGAGGGGCCGGCGCCGACGATCGCGACGCGCACGGGGTTCTCTTCGGTTCCGATTCGAGTCATGGTGTGTCGTGTGTCCTCCACAGGACACGGCGAACGCGGAAGGATAGGGAACGCGCGTCCTCAGGCGTGTGCGCGATCTACGCGGCGAGCAGGGTGCCGCCGCACTCCGGGCAGATGCCGTGGTCGAGCTTCGGCAGCTCGCTGCGCCGGAACAGCTCCAGCCGCTTCGCCGCCTCCTCGACCTCGATCCACTCGCCCTCGACCAGGAAGCGATCGCACCAGGCGCACATCGTGAGGAAGTCGCTTTCGTCGCGGGGCGCGCGACGATCGAACAGCGGCTGCGGCTCCTCGCGCCCCTCTTCGGAGCGCAGGCGGGCCGAGAACATGACCACGCGCCCGCTGCGGTCGGCGACGATGCGGATGTCCATCTCGCGGCGAAAGTCGGGCCCGTCGCAGCGGAACGGCAGTTCAACCTCGTGCACCTCGTCGCGCACCCGCCGCAGCAGCATCTTCTGCAGCCTCTTCACGTCTTCGCCGGCGACGAAGTCCCAGAGCGAGCGGCCGAGGCTGCTGCCGGCCTCGTCCCAGCCGTTCTCCTCGGCGAAGCGGTAGTAGCCGTCGTCGACCTTGATCAGCCGGTCCTGGTCGTCGATTGCGTAGCTGAGCGTCTCGACAGTCATCTTCGATCACTCCCGTTATCGGCAACGTAACGGTACTAGTGAATGCCCGCGGCGACGGTCGCGGTGCCGTCGAGCGCGTCGAGCGCCTTGCGGGCCGACATCGCCACGCAGGTGAAGATCGGCGTCTCGCGCTCGGTGTACTCGCTCGACTCGGTCGGGCGCAGCTCGTTGACGAGGTCGAGGAACATGCCCGGGTCGTCGCCCTCGAAGGCGACGACGAACTCCTGGTCGTCGAGCCCGAACGAGTAGGAGGTGTTGATCGTGATCTCCGGGTAGCGGCGGCCGACCTCGATGTGGCTCTTCATGATCCGCTGCCGCTCCTCGGCCGGCAGCCCGTACCAGCGACGCTGCTTGACCATCGGGTAGAGGAACAGGTACTTGCGCTCGGAGACGCAGATCTCGGGCCGGGCGCCCTCGTCGGAGTAGGGCGAGCGTTTGGTCATCGAGAGGAACGAGTGGGGGGTCTCGGCCCACTTCGCCAGGCCGCTCTGGCCGAGGACGACGTGGAAGGTGTGGAGGTCGTCGAGGTTGGGGCTCTGGCTGAGCAGGACCAGGTCAACGTCGCCGCGCGTGCCTATGGTTGAGTAGGCGCGCAGCGAGCGGTCGAGGGCAAAATCCTCGCAGGCGGCTAGGAACTCCTGCTTGTCGGCGGCCCGAAGGTCGGCGTCGCGGCGGCGCCACTCGGGGTCGATCTTGAAAAACGTGAACTTGGCGAACGTGCGGTCGGCCACTCGGTGGAAGATAGCGGTCGTCTGTGTCTCTCTGGGAGGGGTGGCAGGAGTCGGGTGGGGGGTTCCGCTTAACTTTTTCGGTGAGGGATCGACGGGGAGCGGGCAGGGGTCTCCACTTAACTTTTTCGGTGTTGCGTCTGCGGCTGTCCGCGATTCAGCTGCCGAAAAAGTACAAGACGTTCCGACCCCTACCCGCTCCCCGCCCACCCGCGTCACTCTTGCTCTGCTTCCCCGGGGCACCAAGGTGAAGCAGCTTTCAAGCCAAGGCCTGGCGCCGGGCTTGCTTTCAGCCGGCTTGGGCTCCATCCCTGCCGAGCAGACCTACCTGGACATCGGCCAGGGCAACCGGGTCTTCGACTCGCTCTATGACTCCCAGCTTCCGGAATCCGAGCGCTGCGGGCCGGGTTTTTGGCGCGCTGTGGATGAACGAGCTGACTCCGCTCCCGCGGAAATCGTTCCGGGCTTGCTTTTTTCGACCCTTCAAGCGGCCGGTGTCGGGGTGCGGGTGGGGGTCGGAACGTCTTGTACTTTTTCGGCAATCCAATCTCGGACGGCAAGCGGCGATTCAGCGAAAAAGTTAAGTGGAGGCCCCCACCCGCACCCCGCCCAAACCTTTGTGGTCGAGAACACGACCGCCCGGCACCTAAGGCGCCTGGCAGTCGGTTTGCGCGGGGACGACCTGCTGATCGCAATCGAGAGACCGCCCCCGCCGAAGAACCACGCCCTCTCGATCGGCATAGCCGGCCGCGGCTTCGACGGAAACCTCACCTCCGACAGCACCCGCACGAACGGCTACGTCCTCTCGACCGACATCGCCCCGACGATCTTGGAGAGATTCGGGATCGCGGTTCCGTCGCAGATGTCGGGCCAACCGATCCGCTCCGAGGGAGCGGCCGACGCCGCCGCGGTCGAATCGCTCGGCGAGCGGATGGCGGAGATCTCCGCACGGCGCGCGCCGGTGATCGGCCTCGCCCTGGCGATCTGGCTCGGGGCGCTGGCCCTGGCGATCGCCGCGAGCCGCGGCCGGGCGGCGCGCTTCGGGCTCGAGCTGGTCGGGCTCGCCGTCGTCTACCTGCCGCTGGTCCTCTTGTTCGGCGCGGCGCTCGAACCGAGCCTGGCGGCCGAACAGGCGCTGGCGGTCGCAGGCGCGCCGCTGCTCGCGCTCCTCACCCTGCTCGCCCTGCGCGGCTACCGCGCGCTCGCGGTCGCCTCGGCGGTCACGGTGCTCGCCTACGCGGCCGACATGATCGCCGGCTCGCCGCTCACCTCGCTCTCCCTGCTCGGCCCCAACCCCGCCCTCGGCGTCCGCTTCTACGGGATCGGCAACGAGCTCGAGGCTCTGCTCGCCGTGCTGGTGATCGCCGGCACCGGCGCCGCCCTGACCGGCTTTCGGGAGGACGTGCCGTCGATTCGCGGCCCATATGAACCGCGAATCGACGGCACGTCGGACGGGATGGAGGCACGGCGGCGGGGCGCGGCGGTCTTCCTCGTCGTCGGTCTCGGGTTCGCGTTCGTGTTCGCCGCCGGGCGGTTTGGGGCCGACGTCGGCGCGGCGATCGTGCTGCCGGTCGGCGCCGCCGCCGCGGCGGCGGCGATCGCCGCCCGGCGGCGGCGCACCATGCTGCTCGTCGTCGCCGCGCCGATCGCCGTGCTCTGCCTGCTCGCCCTGATCGACCTGGTCAGCGGCGCCAACGCCCACCTGACCCGCTCGGTGCTCGACGCCGGCGGCCTCAACGACCTCGCCGACGTCGCCCAGCGGCGCCTGCAGCTCTCCGCCCACAGCTTCGCCCGCCCGATCCTGCTCGCCTTCATGCCGCTGCTCGTCGCCGCGGCGGCGCTGGCGGTCGCCCGCCGCGATCTCCTCGCCGCCTGGCTGCACGGCCGTCCGGCGATGCGGGCCGGGCTGATCGGCGCCGTCGCGGCGACCGTGGTCGGCACCCTCGCCAACGACTCCGGCGCCCTCCTGCTCGAGATCGGTACCGCCTATTTGCTCGTCTTCGTCGCCTTCGTCTGGGCCGAGAGCGACCGCCCGGAAACGGCCCGGGGCATCGTCTAGGCTTGTCGTTCGTGCGAATTGCTCTCGTCTCGCCATATTCCTGGAGCTACCAGGGCGGCGTCAACCGGCACGTCGAGGCGCTCGCCGAGGAGTTCCTCGGCCGGGGCCATCACGTCCGCGTCCTCGCTCCCTTCGACCCTCCCGACCGTCTCAGCCGGGTGCTGCACCGCGCGCCGGCCGAGGCGGAGGCGATGCCCGACTACCTGGTGCCGCTGGGCCGCACGGCGGGGTTCTCGGCCAACGGCGCCGTCTCCAACCTCGCCCCCTTCCCGGCCGGCGGCGTCCTCGCCCCGCGCCGCGAGGTCCGTCAGGGCCGTTTCGACGTCATCCACATCCACGAGCCGGTCGTGCCGCTGGTCGGCTGGAACGCGGCGCTCGGCGCACGCACGCCCACCGTCGGCACCTTCCATGCCTACTCGACCAAGGCGATCCCCAACCACATCGCCTCGGCGCTGGGCGCGCGGCGCGTCTTCAACCGGCTCTCGGCCCGGATCGCCGTCTCCGAGGCCGCCGCCTGGACCGGTCGCCGCTGGTTCGGCGGTCGCTACGAGATCGTCCCCAACGGGGTCAACGTCGAGGCCGCTCCGGAGGGGCCGAAGCCGCCGAGCGGGGAGCTGCGAGTCCTGTTCGTCGGCCGGCCCGAGGAGCGCAAGGGGCTGCCGGTCCTGCTGCGCGCCTTCGAAGCGCTGGTCGAGCACGTGCCGGCCCGGCTGACAGTGATCGGGGCCGAGCGCGACGACGTGCTGCGCTACCTGGCCGACCCGGAGGCGATGCGCTGGATCGACGTCCGCGGCCGCGTCTCCGGCGAGCGCCTGTGGGAGTCGCTGCACGCCGCCGACGTGCTCTGCGCCCCGTCGCTGGCGGGCGAGAGCTTCGGCATGGTCCTGACCGAGGCGTTCGCCGCGGGCACGCCCGCGATCGCCTCGGCGATCGCCGGCTACAGCGACGTGGTCAGCGACGGGGTCGACGGCGTTCTCGTCCCGCCGGGCGATCCGCAGCGCCTCGCCGAGGAGCTGCAGCGCGCCCACCACGAGCCCGAGCGCCTCGCGGCGATGGGCGAGGCGGCGCGCGAGAGCGCCAAGCGCTACGCCTGGCCGCGGGTCGCCGATCGCGTCACCGAGGTCTACGAGCGGGCGATCGAGGCGCCGGCCCCGTCAACCGCGGGCGAGCGCGTCGCCCACTGGGCCGGCGTCCGCCCCGGCGACGGCGGGCCGCCGAGTCCGCCCCGGCGGCTGCCCTCGCTCGACCCGCCGCTTGCGCAAACGGATGGCCGCGGCCGCCGCATCGCCCGCCGCGCCGGCCTCGCCGTCGCCGGCGCCCTCGGGATCGGCCTGACCGCGCTCGCCGCGGAGAAGATCGGCGTCGACAACGTCGTCGCCAGCATCGTCCGCTCCAACCTGACCTGGGTGCTGGTGGCCTGCGGCCTGATGGCCCTCTCGCTCTTCTTTCGCGCCGCCTCCTGGTACGCGATCGTGCGCGCGGCGCTGCCCAACCGGCCGGTCCGTCGCCGCGACGTCACCTCGGCGACGATGATCGGCGTGCTGATGTCGGCGACCCTGCCGGCGCGCCTCGGCGAGCCGGCGCGTGCGATGACCCTGGCCCGCCGCACCGGCCGGATGCGGGAGACCTTCCCGGTCCTGCTCGGCACCCTGGTCTCGCAGACGATGCTCAACCTTCTCGCCCTGGTGCTGCTGGGCGTGATCATCGTCTCCAGCACCGATCTCTTCCACTCCAGCACCGAGAAGCTGTTCGTCTTCAGCTTCATACCGCTGGCTCTGCTCCTCGTCGTTCTCGTCGCGCCGGCCCTGATGCGCCGCAACGGCAACGGCCGCCTCGCCCGGATCGGCGCCGCGATGCACCGGGCGCTGCTACAGGTCCGGGCCGGCCTGACGGTTTTCCGCAAGCCTCGCCAGGGCGCCCTTGCCGCCGCCGCCCAGCTCGGCGCCTGGGCGATCCAGCTCGCCTCCTGCTGGGCGCTGCTGGCGGCGCTCGGCCTCAGCGACCAGGCCGGGATCGGCGCCGCCGCCGCGGTCCTCTTCGCGGTCAACGTCACCGCGGTCGTCCCCGCGACCCCGTCCAACATCGGCGTCTTCCAGCTGGCGGTGATCAGCGTCCTGCACACCGGCTTCGGCGTCAGCACCGCCGACGCCCTCGCCTACGGCGTGATCCTGCAGGCGGTCGAGATCGCCACCGCCGTCGCCCTCGGCCTCCCGGCCCTGGTGCGAGAGGGCCTCACCTGGAGCGACCTTCGCGTCCAAGCTCTCTCAGCCTCGCCGGTGCGCTTGCAGCCGAACCCACCCGCTCGCGACTCGGGCGAACGGATCGGCGCCTAACTCTCGACCGGCTCGCGCTCCGGCGGCAGCGCGCCGCCGCGATCAGTCCCGGCGATCAGTTCGTCCGGCGCTTTCTCCTCCGGAATGAAGCCCGACTTCATCCCGAAGTAGACCGCCTGCGGGTGGTGGGCGACGATCGCCACCGTCGACTGCTCGGGCAGCACCGCGTAGCCGCCGGAGAGGGTCATCCCGATCTCTTCGAGGTCGAGCAGGCGCCAGACCTTCTCGTGCTCGGACTGGTCCGGGCAGGCGGGGTAGCCCCACGAGTAGCGGCGGCCCTGGTCGGCGTCGATGCCGAGCTCCCGCCTGACCCGCGCGTGCAGCCACTCGGCCAGGCCCTCGGCCGACTGCACACCGAGCCCGTGGACGAAGAGCTGCTCGGCGAACTCGCCTTCGCGCTCCAAGTGCTCGATCAGCTCGGTCACCTCGGGGCCGACGGTGACGCCCTGCAGGGCGACGACGTCGCGTTCGCCGCTGTCCAGCGGGCGGTAGAAGTCGGCGAGGCAGATCCGATCGTGCTTCGGCTGGCGCGGGAAGACCAGCCGCTCCAGCTCGCGCTCGGGGTCCTCCGGGTCGAAGACGACCAGCTCGTTGCCGTCGGCGTTGCAGGGGAAGTAGCCGAGCCGCGCCCGCGGCCGCAGATAGTCCTGCTCGCGCCACATCCGCTCCAGCCGCGGCGCGAAGCCCTCCTCCTCGGCCGTGCCCTCGACCAGCTCCCGCCAGGCCTCGCCCTTGACCCCTTTGCCGCCCCAGTGCAGCTTGAAGAGGACGTGGCGGTCGAGGTAGGGGAAGACCTCGTCGAGGTCAACGTCGACCTCGCGCGCGCTGAGGTACGGCGGCTCGGGGATCGGGTTGTCGGTGCGGGCGGCGGAGCGCACGCCGGCGTCGCTGGTCGGCGGCCCGTCGTCGACGACCGCCGGCTTCTCGCGCAGCTGCTGCGCCTCGCCGCGGATCCGCTCGACCAGCGCCGCTCGCGCCTCCTCGTCGACCAGGGCGTCCATCGTGTCGAGCCCCTGGAAGGCGTCCTTGCAGTAGAAGACGCCGGGCTCGTAGACGTCGTCGGAGTCCTTGCCGCCGGGGTAGAGGGTGCGGCGGCCGAAGTCGCGGTTGATCGCGGCGCCGCCGATCAGCACCGGGAAGGAGAGCCCGCGCTGGTGCAGCTCCTGGACGCAGATCGGCATCTGCTTCGAGGTCGAGACGAGCAGCGCCGAGAGGCCGATCGCGTCGGCCTCGTTCTCGACCGCGGCTTCGATGATCGCGTCGATCGGGACCTGCTTGCCGAGATCGACGACGGTGTAGCCGTTGTTGGTGAGGATCGTGTTGACCAGCGACTTGCCGATGTCGTGGACGTCGCCGAACACGGTCGCGATCACGACCTTGCCCTTGCTGTGCCCCTCGATCCGGTCGAGGTAGTTCTCCAGCCGCGCCACGGCGCGCTTCATCACTTCGGCCGACTGCAGGACGAAGGGCAGGATCAGTTCGCCGGCGCCGAACTTGTCGCCGACCTCCTTCATCGCCGGCAGCAGCACCTCGTTCAAGGTCGGGACGGCGCCGATCTTCTCGTTGCAGCGGTCGATCCAGTCCTCGACGCCGTCCTTCTTGCGGCGCAGGATGTGCCAGTGCAGGGCCTCCTCGGGCTCCATGCCCTCGGTCGGGTCGCCCACCTCCTCGGCGGCCTCCTCGCCCTTCGACTCGAAGTGGGCGATGAAGCGCTCCAGCGCGTCCTCGCGCCGGTCGAACACCAGGTCGTCGGTCAGCTCGCGCTCTTCCTCGGAGATCTCCGAGTAGGGGGTGATGTGGTTCGGGTTGACCATCGCCAGGTCGAGCCCGGCCTCGACGCAGTGGTGGAGGAAGACCGAGTTGAGCACCGCGCGGGCCGGCTGGCCGACGCCGAAGGAGACGTTGGAGACGCCGAGCGAGGTCTTCACGCCGGGGATCTCGGCCTTGATCCGGCGGATCCCCTCGATCGTCTCGACCGCCGAGGGCTTCCACTCGGGCTCGCCGGTGGTCAGGGTGAAGGTCAGCGCGTCGAAGATCAGCGCCTCGGGGTCGAGCCCGTGCTCGGAGCAGGCGATCTCGCGGATCCGCTTGGCGATCTCGACCTTGCGCTCGGCCGTCTTCGCCATCCCGACCTCGTCGATCGTCAGCGCGATCAGCGCCGCGCCGTGGGCCTTCGCCAGCGGCACGACGACGTCGGCCTTGTCGCGGCCCGCCTCGAGGTTGATCGAGTTGACGATCGCCCGGCCGGGGATCTTCTCCAGCGCCGCCTCGATCACCTCGGGCTCGGTCGAGTCGACCTGGATCGGCGCCGGCTGGGTCAGCGAGATCCGCTCGACCACGGCCACCATCTGCGCGTCCTCGTCGGCGCGCTCGGTCAGCGCCACGCAGACGTCGAGCACGTGGGCGCCGCCTTCGACCTGGTCTTCGGCGACCTGGACGAGGCCGTCGTAGTCGTCGGCCAGCAGCAGCTCCTTCGCCTTTTTCGAGCCCTGCGAGTTGACCCGCTCGCCGACCAGGGTCGGGCGCGGCTCCTGGACCAGCGGGGTCGAGGTCATCATCGAGGAGACCTCGATCGCGCCCGGCGCCGGGCGCTCGCCCGGGACGCGGCCGTCGACCCGCTCGCGGATCGCCGCGATGTGCTCGGGGGTGGTCCCGCAGCAGCCGCCGACGATCCCGACCCCGTAGCGCTCGACGAACTCGCCCAGCGTCGCCGCCAGCGGCTCGGGCCGTTCGGGGAAGATCGTCTCGCCGTCGGGGCCCTGCAGCGGCAGCCCGGCGTTGGGGATGCAGTGGACCGGCAGCGGGCTGTTCTCGCCGAGGAAGCGGATCGCGTCGCGCATGTCCTCCGGCCCGGTCGAGCAGTTGAGCCCGATCACGTCAACGTCGAGCGCCGCCAGCGTCGTCAGCACCGCCCGGATGTCGGTGCCGAGCAGCATCTTGCCGCCGTTGGGGAGGAGCGAGACGCTGGTCTGGATCGGCAGCCGCCGCCCGGTCTGCGCGAACGCTTCGCGGGCGCCGAAGATCGCCGCCTTGACCTCGAGGATGTCCTGCGCGGTCTCGACGATGATCAGGTCGGCGCCGCCTTCGACGAGGCCGCGCGCCTGCTCGGCGAAGACCTCGACCAGGCGGGCGAAGGAGATGTCGCCGAGGGTCGGGTCGTCGGAGGCGGGGAGGAAGCCGGTCGGCCCGATCGAGCCGGCGACGAAGCGCTCCTCGCCGGCCGCCCGGCGGGCGATCTGCGCGGCTTTGACGTTGATCTCGAGCGTCTCCTCGCCGAGCCCCCACTCTTCGAGCTTCAGCCGCGAGCCCTGGAAGCTGTCGGTCTCGATCACCTCGGCGCCGGCCTCCAGCATCGAGGCGTGGACGCCCTCGATCACGTCGGGGCGGTTGAGGACGAGCGCCTCGTGGCATTTGCCGAGCAGGCCGCCGTAGTCCTCCTGCGTGAGGTCGAACTGCTCCAGGGTCGCGCCCATGCCGCCGTCGAAGACGACGACGCGTTCCCCGGTTGCGGCTATGTAGTCACGGTCTGCCATCGTCAGAGGGAGGCTAGCGAGGTTAGGGTTGGGCACGCCGATGATCGACTCCCACACGCACCTCTTCCTCTGCGAGCGGCCCGAAGCCGAGCTGGTCGCCGACGCCCGTGCCGCCGGGGTTACGCGGATGCTCAACGTCGGCCTCGGTGGCGAGGCGAACGAGACGGCGATCGCCGGCGCCGAGCGCTTCGAGGACGTCTTCGCCGCGGTCGGCCGCCACCCGACCGAGTCGGCGGGCTTCGACGACGCCGAAGCCGAGCGGATCGCTGCGCTGGCGAAGCACGAGAAGGTGCGGGCGATCGGCGAGACCGGGATCGACTACTACCGCGAGTCGGCGACGCCGGCCGAGCAGCGGCGCGCCTTCGAGGCGCAGATCGAGATCGCCGGCGAGGCCGGCCTGCCGATCGTCATCCACGCTCGCGACCCCGAGGGCGAGACGACCGCGAGCGACGAGATCTTCGAGCTGCTCGACGCGAAGGCGGCCGGACAGGCGGTGATCCTGCACTGCTTCTCGGCCCCCTGGCGCGCCGCCGACGCGGCCGAGCGCGGCTGGTACTGCTCCTTCGCCGGTCACGTCAGCTACCCGAAGTCCGACGCTCTTCGCGCCGCGGCGGCGGAGCTGCCGGACGAGCTGGTCCTGGTCGAGACCGACGCTCCCTACCTGGCGCCGCAGACGATTCGCGGCAAGCCGAACGAGCCCGCCTACGTGGTCAACACGGCGCGGGTCGTCGCCGAGGCCCGCGGCGTCTCCTATGCGGAGCTCGAGGCGACGGTCGAGGCCAACGCGCGGCGCGTCTTCGGCTGGTAGCCGGACGGCATGGTCCGCCTCGGGCAGAACTTCCTCGCCGACCCGAACCTGCTCGACGCGATCGTCCGCGACGCCGGCCTCGATCCGGACGACGTCGTGCTCGAGGTCGGCGCGGGGGAGGGGGTGCTGACCGAGCGGCTCGCCGGCACCGCCGCCCACGTCCACGCGGTCGAGCTCGACCGCGGGCTGGAGGCGGCGCTGACGCCGATCGCCTCCCTGCCGAACGTCGATCTGCACTGGGGCGACGCGATGAAGCTCGACCTGACCGCGCTCGACCCGGCGCCGACTGCGCTGGTCGCCAACCTGCCCTACTCGATCGCGACGCCGCTGCTGCTGCGGACGATCGAGCAGCTGCCCTCGCTGGCGCGCTGGACGGCGATGGTCCAGCGCGAGATCGCCGACCGGCTGCGGGCGGCGCCGGGCAGTCGCACCTACGGCTCGCCGAGCGTGGTCGCCCAGCTCGCCTGCGAGATCGACCTGCTGCGGACGGTCAACCCGGCGGTCTTCCGGCCGCGGCCGCGGGTCGCCTCAGCGATCCTCGCTCTGCGACGCACCGGACCCGGCGCCGACGAGGCGACCCGCGAGCTGATCCGCGCCGCCTTCGCCCACCGGCGCAAGTCGCTCGCCCGCTCGGTCGAGCACGTCCGCCCCGGCTCGCTCGCGGCGACCCGCGCCGCGCTGCGTGCGCTGGGCCTCCCCGAGAACGTCCGCGCCGAGGCCCTCGCGCCCCGGCAGTTCGCCGCCCTGGCCGCGAGACTTCGCCCCGGCGAGTAGACCGCGATGCGCATCCAGGCCCCCGCAAAGCTCAACCTCTGCCTCTTCCTCGGGCCGGTCCGCGAGGACGGGCTGCACGAGCTCTGCTCGCTGTTCGAGCCGCTGGCCCTGGCCGACGGGATCGAGGTCTCCGAGGCGGAGCGAGACGAGGTCCTCTGTCCCGGCGTCGAGGGGGAGAACCTCGCCGCGCGGGCGCTGGCGGCGCTGCGCGCAGGGGGCTGGGAGGCGCCGCCGCTGCGGATCGAGATCGAGAAGCGGATCCCGGTCGCCGCCGGCCTCGGCGGCGGCAGCGCCGACGCCGCCGCAGTCCTGCGCCTCGCCGCGGCCAGGGACGTGCCGGGGGTTGACCACCATATTGGGCGGTCGATCACCGGCACGTCCCTGGATGAGGTCGCCGCGGGACTTGGCGCGGACGTGCCGTCGCAGCTCGTGCCGGCGCTCTCGTTGGTCGGCGGCGCCGGGGAGCGGGTCGAGCGGCTGCCCGAGCCGTCGCCGCACGCGGTCGTCCTGCTGCCCGGCGGTGGCGGCCTGAGCACGGCCGAGGTGTTTGCCGAGGCCGACCGGCTCGGGCTCGGGCGCTCGGCCGCGGAGCTGGACGAGCTCGCCGCCCGCCTCCGCGACGTGGCCGGCGCGGGGGCCTCGCCGCTCGACTACGCCGGGCTGCTCGCCAACGACCTCGAGCCGGCGGCGCGCTCGCTGCGGCCGCAGATCGGCGACGCGCTCGGCGCCCTGCGGGCGGCCGGCGCCCCGCTCGCCCTGCTCACCGGGTCGGGTCCCACCGCCGTCGGGCTCTTCCCCACTCTGGGGGAGGCAAGCCGGGTGGCGACCCAGCTCGATCGCGACGACGCGATCGTCTGCGAGGCGGGCCGGGCGCCGTGAGGCTGCAGCTGCCGGAGAACCGCGGCCGGCGCCGGCTGCTGCTGGTCCTGGTCGCCGCCGCCGTGATCGCCGGCTACTACCTGCTGACCAGGCTGATCCCCAGCGGTCACCTGCAGACGCTGCTGGAAGAAATCTCCAACACGCTCGGCGCCTGGACCTACCTGCTGGTCGGCGTCTTCGCCTTCGCCGAGACCGGCGCCTTCGTCGGCCTCGTCGTCCCCGGCGAGACGGTGATGTTGCTCGGCGGCGCGGTTGCCGGTCAGGGCGCGATCGACATCTACCTGCTGATCGCGATCGCCTGGTTCTCGGCCTGGGCCGGGGACACGACCAGCTTCTTCCTCGGCCGCCGCCTCGGCCGCGAGTTCGTGATCCGCAACGGTCCCCGCTTCGGGATCGGCCGCGAGCGGTTCGAGAAAGTCGAGGACTACTTCGGGCGCCACGGCGGCAAGACGATCTTCATCGGCCGCTTCGTCAGCCTGGTCCGCGCCTTCGCGCCGTTCATCGCCGGCAGCTCGGGGATGCGCTACCGCGCCTTCGTTCCCTACAGCATCCTCGGCACCGGCCTCTGGGCCAGCGCCCACATCCTGATCGGCTACGCGTTCTCGCGCAGCATCGACTCCGCTGCCAAGTACGCCGGCCGTGGCGCCTTTCTGCTCGGCACCCTGATCGTCGTCGTGGTCGGCTCGATCGCCCTCTACCGCCACTTCCGCGAGGCGCGGAACCGGCGTGCGGCGGTCGCCTGGATGGAGCGGCACGCGGCGAGCCGTCGGCTGGTCGCGCTCGGCCGCCGCTTCAGCCCGCAGCTGCGCTTCCTCTGGGGGCGGGTCACGCCGGGCGGCACCTTCGGGCTCGAATTCACCTCGCTGATGGCGACCCTCGCCGTCGCCCTGTTCGTGCTGATCGCCTACACGACGATCGTCAGCGGCGAACCGGGGCCGACGCCGGGCGACCTCACCGCGGTGGAAATCGCCGCAAGCCTGCGCACCGCCTGGCTGGTCAACTTCGCCAAGGTCTTTACTGCGCTCGGCGCCGCGGCCGTGGTCCTGCCGCTCGCCGCGATCGCCGCCGCCGCCCTCGCCGCGCGCCGCCGCTGGGCGGAGCTCGGGGTCCTGGTCGCCGGCCTGGCGCTGATCGTCCTCGGCTTCCACGAGCTGAAGGCGATCGTCAACCGGCCGCGGCCGGCGGGGGCGCTGACCGGCTTCAGCGGCTCCTCTTTCCCGAGCGGCCACGCCGCCTACTCGACCTTCTACGTCTGGGGGGCGGTGACGATCGTGATGCGGCTGCGGCCGGGGATGGCCCGCGGTGCCGCCGTCGTCGCGGCCGGCATCGCGCTGACCGCACTGGTCGGCCTCTCGCGCGTCTACCTCGGCGTCCACTACATGAGCGACGTCAACGCCGGCTGGGCCCTGGGCGCCGCCGCCTTCTCCTTCTGCGCCGCCGTCGCCCTCGTCATCACGACGGTACGGCAGAATGGTGGGCGTGCTACCGCTGGCGCTGCAGAAGATCGAAAATGAGTACCTGCTGTTCGGCGGCGCGGGCCTGGTCAGCCTGGTCGCCTTTGTCGGCCTGATCCTCGTGCCCGCGCTCGGCTCCTACGGCCGGCTCTGGGAGAAGGCGGCGGCCGGGGTGCTCTCGCTGGTCGTCCTCGCGGCCCTCGTGCTGATCGGGGTCGTCGCCGGTTTGGCCTTCGTCTACTACTACAACGACATCGCCAGGCTCTTTCACTAGCCCGGACCGGCCCGCGTCGATTCGCGGGGTCGGGATAATGAACCCATGCCCGCCACCTCAAAAGGGGAGAAAAGCCCTGCAAAGACAGCTGAACCCGGGACCCTCGACGCGCTCTCTGAGGCGGTCGAGTCGGGCGCCGGGCTGCCCGCGGTGGCGCGGGCCGCGGCGCGGGTGCTGGACGCCAGCGTCGCGCTGATCGAGCGCTCCGGCTCGGTGCTGGCTGTCGCCGGCGCCTCG
Organism: uncultured Solirubrobacterales bacterium; assembly: GCA_963702955.1. GTDB lineage: Bacteria > Actinomycetota > Thermoleophilia > Solirubrobacterales > 70-9 > VRUE01. The sequence continues at coordinate 2,368,803 of OY969774.1, forward strand.
CCCGACCAGGAGGAGAAGCTGCTCGAGGGCGGCGAGCGGGTGACGACGGTCGAGCTGCGTGTCGCCGACGCCGCGGTCGGCGAGCTGCGCTACCGGGCCAAGGCGGCGCCCGACCCGGCGATCGCCCGCATGGTGACGACCCTGCTGGCGCTGGAGATGGAGCGCTCCCGCGCGCCGGAGTGGGAGAGCGAGGAGATGGCGGGCGCCTTCGTCGCCGCGGTGCTGGGCCGCGAGGTGACCGACCGAGGCGACATCGTCGCCCGCGCCGCCGAGCTGGGCGCCGACCTGGAGAAGGGCGCCGGGGCGATCGTCGTCCGCGCCGCACCTCGCAACGCCCAGACCGGCGAGTGGCGCGACCGGGTCCTGACCCTGGCGATGCGGACGCTGCGCTCGCTCGCTCCCGGCGCCCTGGCGACAGCCGAGGCCGGCGAGGTCGCGGCGGAGATCGCGGTGATCGTCCCGGCCGAGGACGAGGGACGGCTGGCGCGCGCCGCCGCCGGGCTGGCCCGCGAGCTGGAGGACACCCTGCCCGGCTTCCACCTGACGATCGGCGCCGGCCGCCGGGTCGCCGACCCGGTCGACCTCTACCGGGCGGGCAGCGAGGCGCGGCTCGCGGTCAACGTCGGCGAGGCCGAGGACCGGCCCCTGCTCGCCTTCGAGGACACCGGCGCCTACCGCCTGCTGCTGCCGGCGATGAGCGAGGACCCGGGCGAGCTGGAACGCTTCTTCGCCGAGACGATCGAGCCGCTCGCCGCCTACGACGAGCAGTACGAGACCGAGCTGGTGGCGACGGTCGAGGCCTACCTGGCCAACGACGGCAACGTCGCCGCCACCGCCAAACAGCTCTTCACCCACCGCCACACGATCCGCTACCGGCTGGAGCGGGTGCGCGAGCTCTGCGGCCACGACGTCTCGGCGACCGAGGGCCGCGAGAAGCTCGGCCTCGGCCTGAAGGCGATGCGGGTGCTCGGCATCGCCTCCCCGCGCGGCCCGGCGCTGGAACCGGGCGCCGAAGGCGGCAAGGTCCCGCGCGGCGTCGAGGAGTAGCGGCGCCCGTCGCTTGCGGCCGTCGGCGACAATGCGTCAAGGCATTTTCCAACCGCTGCGAAAGGGGTGACCGGATGGCGCTGGATCAGAGCAAAGTCGGACAGCACATCGCCGAACAGATGGAGGCGATCGAGGCGGACTACGGCGACCGCGAGGGGGACTGGCAGATCGGCGACATCTGCACGATCGTCGAGGTGCGAGGACCGGAGGGCGCCAACGTGCGGATGCGCAGCAGCGCCTCCTCCCCCCACGCGACCCTCGGCCTGCTGAAGATCGCCGAACTGTTCGCGATCGGCCAGCTCAGCAGCGGCCAGTAAGCGGCGGAGGTACTTGCCGGTAGTTCCGGGGGGAGGATTTGAACCCACCTCTTCCTGGACCAAAACCAGGCGTGCTGAGCCGATTACACCACCCCGGACCGAGCCATGACCTTAGCGCGCTCCGATTGCTAGGCGGGGCTCCTCTTGTCGATTCCGTTCGGCAATCTGAGGTGATGGGGAATATTATTGTCTGTCTGACAATCAACCTAATATTTGCTTATGCCCCGGTATTCGGAGAAGGAAGCCCGCGCAGCCGTCGCGGTCTCGCTTTCCTACAGCGAGGTCTTGCGCCGGCTAGGAATGCGGCCGGCAGGCGGCAATCACGCGCTGCTCAGAAAGTGGGTCGATGAAATCTGGAAGATTCCGACGGATCACTTCGATCCCGGGGCGGCGGCGAACAAGAATTTGCATAAGTCGGCAAAGCCGCTGGCCGAGATCTTGATTAAAGGGTCGAGCTATTCACGCGGCAAGATCAAGCAGCGCCTATTCGAAGCAGGGCTGAAGAGGCGCGTCTGTGAGATGTGCGGCCAAGGCGAAACCTGGCGAGGCCGCCGCATGTCGCTGATCCTCGACCACATCAACGGAGTGCCGGACGACAATCGCCTCGATAACCTTCGCATCGTCTGCCCGAACTGCGCTGCGACGCTCGATACTCATTGCGGTCGCAAAAATCGTGACCGGACCCCGTTCATCGGTCCACCCCGTGTGAGAGTCCGGGGTTGGTCTGTGTTGAGTATCGCTCCTGATCGCCGCCTCGCGTAGCGAGCCCGGAGGGCGAGCGGAGCGAGGCGGCGAAGCGCTCGGGCGACATCATGCCGAGCGCCGAGTGTGGGTGGTTGGCGTTGTAGTCGGCTCGCCAGTCGGCTGCGAGCACCCTAGCCTCGTCCAGGCAGGTGAATACCTCGACGTTCAGCAGCTCGTCGCGCAGGCGCGCATTGAAGGACTCGGCGTATGGGTTCTGCCAGGGCGAGCCCGGCTCGATGTAGGCGGTGCCGGTCTTGCCCAGGCGGCACCATTCGCGCAGCACCGCGGCGGTCAGCTCGGGGCCGTTGTCGGCGCGGATGTTGGCGGGAGCGCCCCGCTCGGCTGCGAGGCGCCTGAGCACGGCCACTGTCTCCTCGGCGTCGATCGAGCGATCGACCTCGATCGCCAGGGCCTCGCGGGTGAACTCGTCGACGACGTTCAAGAACTTCAGCTCGCGCCCGTCCTCGGTGGCGTCGTGCTGGAAGTCGAGCGCCCAGACGTGGTTGGGGTGCTCGGCCTTGAGCCTGTCGGCCACCGCGGTGGACTCTCCCAGGCGGCGGCGCTTCTTGGCCCTGGCAGGCACGCGTAGGCCCTCCTCGCGCCAGATGCGTTGCACCCGCTTTCGGTTTACCGACCAGCCCTCGGTGAGCAGGTGCCCGTGGGCGCGGCGGTAGCCCCAGCGAGGCCGCTGTTCGGAGATCTTGCGCAGGCGAGACCGCAGGGCGGCGTCATCTGGGGCCACCTGCGGGCAATGGCGTTGCGTGGAGCGGTTCTGGCCGGCGAACCGGCACGCCCGACGCTCGGAGAGGCCGAGGCGGTCCTGCAGCATGCGGACCGCCTTGCGCCTCCGGGACGGGCTCAGAAGTTTCCCTTGGCGATCTCCTTCAGCGCCAGGTTTTCCAGCTCCTTGTCGGCCACCAGGCGCTTCAGCTGGCCGTTCTCGCGCTCGAGCTCCTTCAGCCGCTTGACGTCGGCGGCCTTCATCCCACCGTACTGGTTTCGCCAGCGGTGCAGGGTCTGCTCGGAGACCTCCAGCGCCTTCGCCGCCTCTCCTGTCGTCTTGCCCTCCGAGAGCATCTGCTCGGCCACTCGCAGCTTGCGGATGATCTGCTCGGGGGTGTGTCTTTGCCTCTTCACCTGCTTCGGTCCTCCTTTGCCCATTGTCGCGGGCGGGAAGGACTCTCAAACAGGGCGGACCGATTTCAGGGGGTCGGGCCAATCGGATACAGACGCCGATTCGCGTCTGTAAACGGTGTGGGAACGAGTTCGCCGCGAAAATACCCGCGGCATCGGTACTGCTCTCGCGCGTGTGGCATCAGATGGGACCGCGCCGCGTTGCGGGGAAGGCCACGGCCGGATACGCGAAGAGTCGAGCGACCTCCCTACGGGCAGTTGCTTGACGAAATTGAGAAGAAGGGGTGGGTTGCCGTCGGCTGCAAGTACGGCGTTTCCGACAACGCGGTGCGCAAGTGGGTTCGCTGGTACGAGCGGCAGCTGGAGCGGGAAGCGACTGAACGCGAGGCTTCGGTTGACCGGGGTGATCGCGTCCGGGCGGGGGCTTAGGGTCGGCTAACTGTCAACGTCGACCCCAAGGTCGGCGGCAGCGTCCGACCCGGTCGGTTGGTTCTCGGGCAGACGGCGAGCTGACTCCTAGCGTCGTTGTCGGCCCGGAGGGCCGACTTGCATCCGTTGTGTCGCTCGCCGCCCCCCGAGGATCTCCGACGTGACTTCATAGGAGCGTGGCATCGCCCCAAGTTAGGTCTGTCCGACGGAGGTCCGTCCAATGGCCAAACAAATGGAAGGGACGATGCGGATGATTGTGATCGGAGCGGACACCCACAAAGACACCCATACCGCTGTCGCGGTGGCAGGCGGCACCGGCAAGCTAGTCGACGAGTTGACCGCGGCTGCCCGCAAGCCTGGCTTCGCCCAGCACCTCGACTGGGCCCGTGGCCTGGGCTCCGAGCGGGTGTGGGCGATCGAGGACTGCCGCCACGTCTCTGGCGGCCTGGAGCGCTTCCTGGTCGCAAGCGGCGAGCGGGTCGTTCGAGTCCCTCCGAAGCTGATGGGCCAATCGCGCAAGGGTTCGCGCGAGCGCGGCAAGTCCGATCCGATCGACGCCGCAAACGTCGCCCGGGCAGCGCTGCGGGAGGGAGTCGAGAACCTTCCCGCGGCCTACCTCGACGAGGAGGCGATGGAGATCAAGCTGTTGCTCGACCATCGCGAGAACCTTGTTCGTGCCCGCTCCAGCGACCAAAGGCGCCTGCGCTGGCACCTGCACCAGCTCTTTCCCGAGCTTGAGATCCCCGCTGGCGCCCTGGACCGGCTGGTCTGGTTGGACCGGATCGCCGGGCGGCTCTCTCGCGCCACCCAAGGCGCCCGAGTGCGCGTCGCCCGCGAGCTGCTGCGCTCGATCCGCTCCCAGGCGCGCAGGGCCGGCGAGCTCGAGCGCGAGATCGCGGCCCTGGTCAAGGCAAAAGCCCAGGAGCTCTTGACCTTGCCCGGCTGCGGGTCGCTGAGCGCGGCAAAGATCCTCGCCGAGACGGCCGGGGTCGAGCGCTTTGCCTCCGATGCCAAGCTGGCCCGCCTTGCCGGGGTGGCGCCGGTTCCCGCCTCCTCGGGCCGCCGCGATCGCCACCGGCTCGATCGCAGTGGCAACCGCCAGCTCAACTGCGCTCTTCACCGCATCGCCGTGACCCAAGGCCGCATGCATCCACCCGCGCGTGAATTCCTCGCTCGAAAGCAGGCCGAGGGAAAGTCCAGGATGGAGGCCCTGCGCTGTCTCAAGCGCCACCTAGCCCGCAAGGTCTGGAAGCTTTTGGTCGAATCTGAAAGGGAGAGATCCATGACCACCGTTGACACTCAGAGAGGCTCGCTGTCGCCGCAAATTGCGGTGGCGGCTTGACATAGGAGCAACGCATGGAGATGGGTGGAGCGCAGCTGGACCCCGAGGTCCGCGAAGGGCTGGCGCGCAGCTGGAAGGGGCTGATGGCCGTGGGGATCTGCGCGATCTTCGTCGGCTGCGTGGCGATCGTGGTGCCCGCGGTCGCCTCGGTCGGGACGGCGATCTTCATCGGCTGGGTCCTGGTCATCGTCGGCGCCTTCCTCGTCGCCGGCGCCTTCGCTGCGCACTCGCTGGGGACGGTGCTGTGGCGGCTGCTGTGGGCGTTCCTGACCGTGATCGTCGGCCTCTGGCTGATCGTCGAGCCGCACAACGGCACCCTCACCCTGACCCTGGTGCTCGGCATCTACTTCCTGCTGATGGGCGTCACCCGGATTGCCGTCGCCTTCGCCGGCCGCGGCCAGCGGAACGCCGGCCTGCTCGGCCTCAGCGGCTTCGCCGGCCTGTTGATCGGCATCCTCGTCCTCGCCAAGTTCCCCAGCAGCGCCGACTGGGCGATCGGCCTCCTGGTAGGAATAGACCTGATCTTCGCCGGCTGGACCCTGACCAGCGTCGCGCTGGTCGGGCGCGATCTTTCTCGCGCCTAGCGCCGCGACAGGACCCGGGTGCCGCGACTACGATCCTTGGGTGAATTCGCCTCTGGTCCTGGTCATGGCGGCTGGGGAGGGCACGCGCATGCGTTCCTCCACGCCGAAGATGCTGCATCCCGTCTGCGGGCGGCCGATGGTCGCCTGGCCGATCCTCGCCGCCCGCGAGGCCGGCGCCGGCCGCGTCGCGGCGATCGTCTCTCCCGGCCGCGACCTCTCGGCCGGGCTCCCGGCTGACGTCGAGACCGTCGTCCAGCCCCAGGCCGACGGCACCGGCGGCGCGGTTCGCGCCGCGACGGCGCTGATCGAGGCCGCTGAGACCGTCCTCGTCCTCTCCGGCGACGTGCCGCTGATCTCCGCGACGACGATCGCCGAGCTGCTCGGGGCCCACGCCGCGAGCAGCGCCGCGGCGACGATGCTGACGATCGAGCTCGACGACCCGGCCGCCTACGGTCGCGTCGTCCGCGGCGCCGGCGGCGATGTCGAGCGCGTGGTCGAGGCGAAAGCGGCCGGCGACGCGAACCCCGAGGAGCTGGCGATCCGCGAGATCAACGCCGGCACCTACGCCTTCGACGCGGCGCCGCTCGCCGCCGCGCTCGGCGCCATCTCCAACGACAACGCCCAGGGCGAGTACTACCTGCCCGACGTCTTCGGCGCCCTGCGCGAGGCCGGCCACACGGTCGCCGCCCACCTGACCGAGGATCTCGCCGTGACGATGGGCGTCAACAACCGCGCCGACCTCGCCACGGTCGAGGCCGAGGGCCGCCGCCGCCTGCTCGAAGCCCACATGCTGGCCGGCGTCACCGTCGTCGACCCCGGCTCGACCTGGATCGACGCCGGGGTCGAGATCGCCGCCGACGCGCGCGTCGAGCCCGGCAGCAGCCTGCGCGGCGCCACCGCGGTCGGCGCCGGCTCGGTGGTCGGGCCGCTGACCACGCTGATCGACACGGTGCTCGGCGCCGACGTCGCCGTCCCGCACTCCTACCTGGTCGAGTGCGAGGTGCTCGACGGCTGCAGCGTCGGCCCCTTCGCCTACCTGCGTCCCGGCGCCCACCTCGAGCCCGGCGCCAAGGCCGGCACCTTCGTCGAGATCAAGAACTCGCGCATCGGCCCCGGCGCCAAGGTGCCGCACCTGGCCTACGTCGGCGACGCCGAGGTCGGCGCCGGCAGCAACCTCGGCGCCGGCACGATCACCGCCAACTACGACGGTTTCCGCAAGAGCCGCACGGTTATCGGCGACCACGTGCGGATCGGCGTTGACACGATGCTGGTGGCGCCTGTAGAAGTCGGGGACGCCGCCTACACTGGGGCCGGAGCGGTGATCAAGAAGGACGTCCCCGAGGGGGCGCTTGCCGTGAGCGAGAACGACCAGCGGAACATCGAGGGCTACTCCGAGCGCAAGGCGAAGGAGAATAGAGAGGCATGAATGCGCAAATCGACACGGTGATCTCCGGTTGCTCGAGTCCGGGGCGATTTGCGCGTTCATGGTTGGTTCCATGAGCACGATCGAGCAGCGCCCCGAGGCGGCCCCGACCGCGATCCCGCACGACTACTCGAAGCGGATGATGGTCTTCGGCGGCCGCAGCTCGATGGAGCTGGCGGCGAAAGTGGCCGGCAAGCTCGGCCTCGACATCGGCCAGGTGACGCTGAAGACCTTCGCCAACGGCGAGGTCTACTGCCGCTACGAGGAGTCGATCCGCGGCGCCGACGTCTTCATCGTCCAGTCGACCTGCGCCAACGAGCAGAGCGGGATGACGCCGAACGACGCCCTGGTCGAGCTGCTGACGATGATCGACGCCGCCCAGGGCGCCTCCGCCCACCGGATCATCGCCGTGCTGCCCTGGTACGGCTACGCCCGCCAGGACAAGAAGTCGGCGCCGCGCGAGCCGATCTCGGCCCGCATCGTCGCCAAGTGCCTGGAGGGGGTCGGCACCGACCGCGTCCTCACCATGGACCTGCACGCCGGCCAGGTGCAGGGCTTCTTCCACGTCCCGGTCGACCACATGACGGCGATGCCGATGCTTACCCAGTGGTTCGCCGACCAGGAACTGACCGAGGAGCTGGTGATCGTCTCCCCCGACGCCGGCCGGGTGAAGACGGCGCGCAACTTCGCCCGCCGCATCGGCACCCACTGGGCGGTGATGGAGAAGGAGCGCCCGGCCCAGCAGGTGGCCGAGATCGGCTACGTGGTCGGCGACGTCAAGGGCAAGACCGCGGTCCTGGTCGACGACATGATCGACACCGCCGGGACCCTCTGCGCCGCCGCCCAGACGGTGCTCGACGAGGGCGCGGCGCGGGTGATCGCCTGCGCCACCCACGGCGTCTTCTCCGGCCCCGCCTACGAACGGCTCGCCGACTCGGCGATCGAGCGGATCGTCGTCACCGACACGCTGCCGCTGCGCCCCGGCGCCCCCGACAACATCGTCGTCCTCTCGACCGCGACCACCTTCGCCGACTCGATCCGCCGCATCTTCACCGACGACTCGGTGTCCGAGATCTTCGCCGGAGAGAACCAGCTCTTCTGATGGCCGACGGGCTGCGCCTGGTCGGCCACAAGGGCGCCGACCTGATCGCGCCGGGCAACACGCTGGAGAGCTTCGCCGCCGCGGTCGCGGCCGGCGTCGACACGATCGAGCTCGACGTGCTCTGGCTGCGCGACTCCCACCTGCCGCTCGAGCAGCGGGCGCCGCTTGTGGTCGCCCACGACTGGGCGGACGCGGAGCGGCGCACGCCGCTGCAGCTGACCGAGGCACTCGACGCGTTTCTGGCGCCCCCCCTCGACCGGGTCGAGATCGACCTCGACGTGAAGCTGCCCGGCCGCGAGGAGGAGATCGTCGCGGCCCTGCGCGAGCGAGGTCTCCTCGACCGGGCGATGATCTCGACGATGGAGATGTACACGCTGAAACGGATCCTCGAGCTGGAGCCCGGGCTGCGGCGCGGCTGGACCTACCCCAAGGTGACCAAGGACTGGGCCTCGAAGCGCTGGGCGAAGCTGCCGATGACGGCGGCGATGGTCGCGATGCGCCATCGCCTCCCCGGGCTGGCGGCCGAGAAGCTGCCGAAGTTCGGGGTCGCCGCGATGTGGGTCTACCACCCGCTGGTCAGCTCCCGCCTGGCGCGCATCTGCAAGCTGGCCGAGGTCGAGCTGATCGCCTGGACGGTCGACGACCTGGCGGGGATGCGGAAGCTGACCGCGGCCGGCGTCGACGGCATCTGCTCCAACGATCCGCGGCTGTTCGCGCGGCTGCGAGGCTAGGGCGCGCTCGCCAGTCCCGGGGCTCGCTGCACGCCGCGCTCCTCGAAGTACTCCCATTCCTGCTCGCCCAGCTCGGTAGCCGGCGGGTCGGCGTAGACCCACTCGCGGAAGATCCGGTGCCAGTTGCGCTTGGCGCGGAGCTGGCCGAGCACGGCGACGACGCCGATTTCCATCCGCCGCCCCATCAGCTCGTCGGCGGGGATCGACTCGCGCCGCATCAGGTCGTAGTACTCCGAGCGCGGGTCGTTGGTTCAACTCGATGATCTTCATCACCCGCTTCGGGGTGATTTCGATCTCGCGGTCCTCGACGTACCAGCCGCCGACCGCGCGCATGTGCTCCATCAGCCGCTCGGCGTCGAGCTTCGAGGGGTGCTTGATGAAGCCGAGGTCGTGCAGCGCCTCGCGGAAGGCCTCGGGGTCGTCGCGCGAGGCGGCGTCGAAGGCGCGCTGCTCGAGCACGATCTGCTCGCGGTCGAGCTTCTTGGTCATGCCGAAGTCGAGGAAGGCGACCCGGCCGTCGGCCATCAGCAGGTAGTTGCCGGGGTGGGGGTCGGCGTTGAAGTGCTGCAGGTTGTAGATCGAGCCGAGGCTGCCGCGGAAGACGATCTCGCCGAAGCGGCTGCGCTGCTCGTGCGGAAGCTGCTTGATCTGCTCGAAGCCGATCCCCTCGACCAGCTCGGTGACCAGCACGCGGCGGCGCGAGAGCCGGGTGATCACTTCCGGCACGTAGATGAACGGGTGGTCGCGGTAGGCGCGGGCGAAGGTGCGCTGGTTCTGCGCCTCGTACTCGTAGTCGAGCTCCTCCATCACCCGCTCGCGCAGCTCGTGGGCGATCGCCTTCGCGTCGAGGCCGGGGGCGAGGGCGCGCGCCAGCCGCACGATCGTGCCGGCGTTGCGCAGGTCGGCGTCGAGCGCCTCGGCGATCCCCGGGTACTGGATCTTGACCGCGACCCGGCGCCCGTCGAGCAGCTCGGCGCGGTGCACCTGGCCGATCGAGGCGGCGGCGAACGCCTCGTGGTCGAACTCGGCGAACAGCTCGGAGACCGGTTCGTCGTCGTACTCCTCGAGCAGCACCTTCTCGACCTTCTCCCAGGGCATCGCAGGAGCGTCGGTGCGCAGCTTGGCGAGCTGCTCCTGGTAGATCTCGCGGTACTCCTCGGGGATGAACTCGGTGTCGATGAAGGAGGCGAACTGGCCGAGCTTCATCGCCGCGCCCTTCATCTGGCCGAGCGCGCCGACCATCTTCAGCGCCGTCTCCAGGTGGCGCTGCTCGAGCTTCTCCTTGCCGCTCTCCTCCGAGCGGGCGACGTTGGACGCCTTCGTGCCCGCGTAGCGGGCGCCCTGGACGCCGACGATCGAGCCCAGCTTGGCCGAGCGCCGCACCCGACCCTTCGGGATCTTTGCCTCGTCGGCCACGTTGCAAGTATCCTCTCCCGCTCGATGGCTCGTGCCCGCGAAAAGCTCAAAGCCGCTCCCCGCGCCGAGTTCGGCTCGCGCAGCTCGCGCCGCCTGCGCGGCGAGGGCCTGGTGCCCGGCGTCGTCTACGCCGGCGGCTCCGAGGCGCGCGCCTTCCAGGTGGCCGAACGCGACGTCCGCCTGGTGCTCTCCGGCGGGCAGGCGCTGTTCGATCTCGAGCTCGACGGCTCGAAAGCCGTTCCGGTCGTCGTCAAGGACCAGCAGCTGCACCCGGTGCGCGGCAACCTCCAGCACATCGACCTGCAGGAAGTGAAGCTCGACGAGGAGATCCAGGCCGAGGTCGCGCTCGAGCTGGAGGGCGCCGAGGTCGCGCCCGGCGTCAAAGAGGGCGGCGTGCTCGAGCACGTCACCCGCGAGGTCACCGTCGAAGCCCTGCCGACCGACATCCCCGAGCGGCTGGTGGCCGACGTCTCCGCGATGGAGATCAACGACACCGTCACGCTCGCCTCGGTCGCGGCGCCCGAGGGCGTCAAGTTCGTCGCCGACGAGCTCGAGGAGATCACGATCGCCACGCTCTCGCCGCCCCGCGTCGAGGAAGAGCCCGAGCCCGTCGTCGAGGAGGAGGCCGAGCTGGTCGGCGAGGAGGGCGAGGCCCCGGCCGCCGAGGAGGGCGCCGAGAGCGCCGAGGGCGGCGACTCCGGCGAGTCCGGCGGGGAGTAGCCACGTCGATCTTCCGCCGCCGCGCCGCCCGCGGCGAGGGCGCGGATGGCGATCGCATCCTGGTCGTCGGGCTCGGCAATCCCGGCCCCGAGCACGCCGGTAGCCGCCACAACGTCGGCTTCGAGGTCGGCGAGGAGCTGGCGCGGCGCTGGGACCTGCCGCGGCCGCGAAAGAAGTTCGGCGGCCTGATCGCCGAAGGGCGGACCCGTCCCGGCGGGCCGCGCGTCGCGCTGCTGCTGCCGCAGACCTACATGAACGCCTCCGGCGACGCGGCCGGCCCGGCGCGGGGATCGCTGAAGGCGCCGCTCGACCGGGTGGTCGTCCTGCACGACGAGATCGACCTGCCGTTCGGCGAGGTGAAGAGCCGCCTCGGCGGCGGCCTCGCCGGCCACAACGGCCTCAAGAGCCTCAAACGGGGGCTGGGGAGCGCCGAGTTCTGGCGCGTCCGGGTCGGCGTCGGCCGCCCCGACTCGACCGACCCGGAGGTCGTCTCCGCCTACGTGCTGGGGCGCTTCCGCGAGCCGCGGGCCGAGGTCGAGGCGCTGGTCGGCCGTGCCGCCGAGGAGGCCGAGCGGCTGGTCGAACGGCTAGGTTCCGGCGACGATGAGTGAGCCTGCCGAGCGCACGAGCTACGAGGTCGACGAGCAGGGCGTCGCGCTGCTGCGCCTGCAGCGCCCCGAGGCGCGCAACGCGATCGACACCCGGATGCTGGTCGAGCTGCTCGAGCACCTCGCGGTCGCCCGCGGCGACGAGGCCGTCCGCGTGCTGGTCGTCAGCTCCTCTGACCCGATGGGGCTCTCGGCCGGCGCCGACGTCAAGGAGCAGCTCGACGAGGAGGGCAAGGTCCGCCGCATGCAGCTCTTCGCCGACCTCTACGACGCCGTCGTCGGCTTCCCGAGGCCGACCGTCGCGGTCTGCCACGGCGACGTCGTCGGCGGCGGCGCGGAGATCGCCGTCGCCTGCGACATGCGGGTCGGCGGCGCCAACCTGCGGATGCGCTTCCCCGGCGCCGCCCTCGGCGTCCCCGTCGGCCCGGCCCGGCTGGCGACCCTCTGCGGCCTCGCGACCGCCAAGTACCTGCTGCTCTCCTCGCGCACCGTCGGCGCCGACGAGGCGCTGCGCCTCGGCCTCGTCAACCGGGTCGCGCCGACCGCGACCACCGAGGAGGCGGCGCTCCAGCTGGCCGCCTCGGTCGCCGCCCATCCGCCCGAGGCGGTAGCCCGCCTGAAGCGGATGCTGCACGAGTGGGACGACATAGAGGGCCGCTCGCGTCACGAGGGCGAGGGCCAGGTCGAGTGGGCCCGCACCGGCCCCGGCCTCCCGCAGCGCTAGACGTGCCGGGAGTTAGATACCGATGTGGGCACTAAATCACCGGCACGTCGCTGCGAGAATGCGCGCATGCTGACCGTCGCCGTTACCGGGCCCACTGGGGAGATCGGCAAGCCTTTCGTCGCGGCGCTGGAGCGGATGCCCGAGGTCGAGCGGGTCGTGGGCATGGGGCGGCGCTATTTCGACCCCAGTGCCCACGGCTGGCAGAAGCTCGAGTACCGGCGCGGCGACATCCTCGACCGGGAGGCGGTGGTGGGGCTGGTCGAGGACGCGGACGTGGTCGTGCACCTGGCCTTCGCGATCGTCGCCGGGCGGGGGGAGACCCGTGAGATCAACGTCGAAGGCTCGCGCAACGTCTTCGAGGCGACCGCCGCGGCCGGCGCCAAGCGCCTCGTCTACACCTCCTCGGTCGCCGCCTACGGCTTCCACCGCTCGCTGCCGACGCTGATCGACGAGGACGAGCCGGCGAAGGGCACCGAGCGCCATCCCTACTCCGCCCACAAGGCGGCGGTCGAGAAGGAGCTGGCCGTCGCGCTCGCCGACTCCGAAACCGACGCCTACGTCTTCCGTCCCTGCATCGTCGCCGGTCCTGACGCGACCCTGCTGCTCGACCTGATCCCGCTGCTGGCGCTCGGCCGCCGCATCCCCGGACCGCTGCGCTGGGCGCTCGGCCGCGTGCCCGAGCTGCGCCCGGTCCTGCCCGACCCCGGCGTCCCCTTCCAGCTCGTCCACCAGGACGACGTCGCCTCGGCGCTCGCCGCCGCCGTCCTCGGCCACGGCGAACCCGGTGTCTACAACCTCGCCGGCCCGGGCGAGCTGACGATCTCCGACCTCGCCCACGAGCTCGGCTGGCACGCGGTGCCGGCGCCGCAGCTCGCCGTCGGCGCCGCCGCCGAGGCGGTCGCCCTGATGCCCTTCCTGCCCGACGAGGCGGCCTGGATCGAGACCCTCCGCCGGCCGCTGCTGATGGACACCGCCCGCGCCCGCCGCAAGCTGCACTGGATGCCGCACCACGACGCCCGCGAGACGCTGCGCGAGACGATCGCCGCGGTCCGCTCGCGCTGACCCCCGGCGCCGCTCAGCCGCCGGCCCAACCGGTCGCGTCGTACTCCGTCGCCCCCTCGAACTGCTCGGGGTGAGCGAGGACGTGCTCGGCGACCCTGCCGCATGGGGCGACCCAGACGTCTTCGAACTTCGCCGCCTCCTCGACCCGGTCGAGCAGCGTGCCGAGCAGTCCGTGCCCCATCCACTGCTCGACCATGAACGGGTGCAGGACGAGGCAGAGGTGGCCGCCCGCGGCGATCAGCCGGTCGATCTCGCCGCCGACGTACTCGACGAAGCGCGCCGGCTCTATCGGGTCGGGGGAGCTGATCATCCGCTCGCGGACCGCGGCGAGCGGGGGCAGCAGGCAGGCCGCGTCCACGTGCCGCCACTCGAACGGCACCACTGCAAGCCCGTCGCTCTGGCTCGGCCCCCGCCCGGCCGGCGAGCAGTAGGCGAGGCCGGCGTCGCGGATCGCCTCGAGCCCGCCCTCCCCCAGCAGGCCTCCCGGCGGGCGCATCCCGGTGGTCCCGAGGCTGAACCGGTCGAAGGCGGCGAGCCCGCGTGCCAGGTTGTCCGCCTGCTCGGCAGCCGAGAGGCCGGCCCAGTCCTCGTGGCACCAGGCGTGGTAGCCGATCTCGTGGCCGCGTAGCGAGAGCGTCAGCAGCGCGTCGAAGTAGAGATCGGCGTTGACCCCCTCGACGAAGAAGGTCGCTTTGAGGAATCGCGAGGTCAGCGCCGCGAGGATCTTCGGCAGGGTCTCGACCACGGTGAAGTGGTCGCCGATCGGCCCCTCGGGCATCGGCCGCGCGCCGAGCTGCACTTCGGCCGCCTCGCCGAGGTTGTCGAAGCTGAGGCTGAGCGCGGCGCGGTTGCCGAGCGGCCATTCCGGCACCGCTCAGTCCTCCAGCAGCGCGGCGCTCCAGCCCTGCGGATCCTGTCGCGCCTGCTCGCGCGCCCAGCGAAAGTGGTGCTGGGCGGAGGCCAGCAGGATCGGGAAGTTGAGCAGGCCGGCGAGGGCGAAGCGGCGCGAGCCGCGACCCGTCTCGGTCAGCAGGCTGAGAGCGCCGGCGACACCCCAAGCCCAGAGCACCGAGTTGTAGGCGGGAAGCTGGTCCTCGCGCAGCCCCTCGGCTTCGTCGAGCATCGGCAGGCCGCCGTGCAGCGACCAGGGCCAGGCCTTGAAGTGGACGGCGACACCGGCGACGCCGACGCCGGCGTTGAAGGCCGAGAGGCGCTCGGCGCCGCGACCGCCGCGGGCGGCGGCCAGGAGCCCCAGCGGGATCAGCGCTCCCCAGAGCGCGTAGGCGCCGCGCCGGCCGAGCTGTGGCTCGAAGACCAGCCCCACCCCGGCACGGGTCTCGAAGGCGTTGTGGGCAAGCAGCCCGAGGGTGGAAAGGGCGGCGAAGGGTCGTCTCGGGCGCATCCGCGGGAGGGTAGCCTGGATCGCCCGATGAGCCTCCGCCCGCTGCTCGAGATCGCCGCCGAAGACGAGCGCCTGCACGCGCTCGCCGCGCGCCTGCGCGAGGCGAGCGGCGGCGAGGGGGAGACGGTCGCCGCTTCGGCGACGCTGCGGCCGCTGCTGCTGGCGACGCTGCTCGAGGACGACCGCGGCCTGGCCGGGCGGCGGGCGCTGCTGGTCAGCGCCGACGACCGCTCGGCCCGCGACCTCGCCGCCGACCTGCGCGCCTACCTGGCGCCGCGCCGCGTCCGCTTCTACCCCTCGCGCGGCACCGGCTACGCCTCCCACGTCACCCCGCCGCCGCACCTGGTCGGGCTGCGGATCGACGCGCTGGAGGCTTTGCGCGAGACCGAGGACGCGGTCGTCGTCGCCGGCGCCACGGCCCTCGCCGAGGCCGTTCCCGACGCCTCCCTGCGCCCGGCCGGCTTCGTGCTGGCGAGCGGCGAGGAGATCGAGCTGGACGCGGTGACCCGCGACCTCCTCGCCGCCGGCTACGAGCGGGTCGAGCAGGTGCAGGAGCGCGGCCAGTTCGCGGTTCGCGGCGGCATCCTCGACGTCTACCCGGCGACCGAGGAGCGGGCCGTGCGGATCGAGCTGTTCGGCGACGAGATCGAGTCGATGCGCTGGTTCTCGACCTTCACCCAGCGTTCGCTCGGCGAGGCCGAGCGGGTCGAGCTGGCGCCGGCCGCCGAGCTCGACCTCGAGCACCGCGAAGCCGCCGAGCTGGCGGCGATGGAGGCGGCGGAGAGAGGGGAGGAGGCGCCGAGCCCGGTGGAGGTGCTGCCGCTGGAGCGCTTCGGCGCGCCGCTGGACCTCGTCCCCGCCGGCGCCGCGGTGATCCTCGCCGCCGCCGAGGAGATCGAGCCGGCCCTGCGCGACCACTGGGAGGACGCGACCGCGGCGATGCACGCCGACGACGCCCGCCGGCTCTACGTCGAGGTCGCCGCCCCGCTCGCCGCTCGCGCCGTCCTCGCGCTGCGCGCCGCCGCCGACGGCGAGGAGCAGGCCTTCCGCGCCGCCCGCGCCGAGTCGCCGGCCCGCAGCATCGAGGAGGCCGAGGGCGAGCTGGAGAAACTGGTCCGCTCCGGCTACCGCACCGTCGTCGCCTTCGACAACCGCGGCGAGGCGGAGCGCTCGCGCTACGGCCTCGACCGGCTCGACGCCGCGCTGCTCGACGGCGGCCGCCTCTCGACCGAGCCCGGCCTCGCCTTCGCCGAGGCGCGCCTGCGCGAGGGCTTCGTCAGCCCCGAGCTGAAGCTCGCCGTCTACCCCTTCCGGCGCCTCGTCCACCGGCGCCGCCGCGGCGCCGAGCGGGCCACGGCGGGAGGTCGCGGCCGCCTCGCCTTCAGCGACCTGCGGGTCGGCGACTACGTCGTCCACGAGGACCACGGCGTCGCCCGCTTCGCCGGTTTCGAGACGCGCGAGGTCGGCGGCGTCACCCGCGACTACCTCTACCTCGAATACAAGGGCGAGGACCGCGTCTACGTCCCCACCGACCAGCTCGCCAAGCTGAGCCGCTACGCCGGCGCCGGCGCCGAGCCGGCGCTCTCGGCGCTCGGCGGCAAGCGCTGGGGGAACATGAGGGCGCGCGCCCGCAAAGCCGCCGGCGCCCTGGCCGGCGAGCTGCTGAACCTCTACGCCGAGCGGCGGACCCGCAAGGGCCACGCCTTCCCGCCCGACGGCGAGTGGCAGATCCAGATGGAGACCGCCTTCCCCTACCGCGAGACCGCCGACCAGCTGGAAGCGATCGAGGCGGTCAAGGGCGACATGGAATCCGCGCAGCCGATGGACCGTCTGGTCTGCGGCGACGTCGGCTTCGGCAAGACCGAGGTCGCGCTGCGCGCCGCGGTCAAGGCGGCCGCCGACGGCAAGCAGGCGATGATGCTGGCGCCGACCACGATCCTCGCCCAGCAGCACTTCGGGACCTTCCGCGAGCGCCTCGCCGACCTGCCGTTCACGCTCGACTGGGTCTCGCGGCTGCGCAAGCCGGCCGAGGTCAAAGAGGTGCTGAGGCGCTTCGCGGCGGGCGAGGTCGACATCCTCGTCGGCACCCACCGGCTGCTCTCGCGCGACGTCCGCGCCAAGGACCTCGGCCTGCTGATCGTCGACGAGGAGCAGCGCTTCGGCGTCAAGCAGAAGGAGCTGCTGCGGCAGATGAAGCTGAAGGTCGACGTGCTCGCCCTCTCGGCGACGCCGATCCCCCGCACCCTGCAGATGAGCCTCGCCGGGCTGCGCGACATCTCGACGATCGAGACGCCGCCGGAGGGGCGGCGCCCGGTCCGCACCTACGTCGGTCCCTACGACGAGGACCTGGTCCAGCGGGCGCTGCAGCGCGAGCTCGAGCGCGGCGGCCAGGCCTTCTTCCTCCACAACCGGATCGAGACCCTGCCCGAGGTGGCCGAACGCCTGCGCTCGCTGGCGCCGCAGGCGCGGGTGGCGATCGCCCACGGCCAGATGGAGGAGGCCGAGCTGGAGGCGACGATGATCGGCTTCCTGCGCGGCGACGCCGACTGCCTGGTGACGACGACGATCATCGAGTCGGGGCTCGACATCCCGACCGCCAACACGCTGATCGTCGAGCGCGCCGACCGGCTCGGGCTGGCGCAGGCCTACCAGATCCGCGGCCGCGTCGGCCGCTCCCGCGAGCGCGCCTTCGCCTACCTGCTCTATCCCTCGGCGGAGGCGCTGACCGAGGAGGCGGCGGCCCGCCTCTCGACCCTCGCCGACAACACCGAGCTGGGCTCGGGCTTCAAGATCGCGATGCGCGACCTCGACATCCGCGGCGCCGGCGACCTGCTCGGCGACGAGCAGTCCGGCCACGTCGCCGCGGTCGGCTTCGAGCTCTACTGCCAGATGATCGACGAGGCGGTGGCCGAGGCCGAGGCGGCCGGCGAGGGCGGGGAGGAGGCGCCCGAGCCGCTGCGCTTCGACGTTCCCGTCAACGCCTACCTGCCGGCCTCCTTCATCCCCTTCGAGGCGGCGAAGATCGACGTCCACCGGCGGGTTGTCGCCGCCGCTGCGCCGGGCGAGCTGCGGGCGATCCGCGACGAGCTGGGCGACCGCTTCGGGCCGCTGCCGCTGCAGGCCGAGAACCTGCTGGCGCTGCAGCAAGCGCGGATCGAGCTGCGGCTCGCCGGCGCCCGCAGCGTCGAGCTGCGCGGCGGCCGGCTCAGCGTGGTCGGGGTCGAGCTCGATTCCGAGCGGGCGACGGCGTTTCGCGAGCGGCTGGAGGGGGCGCTGTACGAGTGGCGCGAGCAGACCGCCTCGATCCGCGTGCCCGACGATCCGCAGGCGCGCCTGGGCACGGTGCTGGCGATGGCCGAGGCGCTGCGCGAGGCGGGCCGCTCGCCAATGGTCGAAAAAGATATGCTCCCGGCTCCGTGAGTCCGGACCAGGGTAGGAGACGCGCGAAAGGCAGGGGCGGCAGCGGTGGCGCCCCCGGAGGGCCCTCTAAAGGGCCGGTCGCCGCACGCCGTCTCGGTCTGCTCGCCTTCGGCGCGATCTTCGTCGTCCTCTTCGTCGTCGTCGCGATCGCCGAGGGCATCGGACATCCAAGCGTGCCGTCCGGCGACGTCGCCTACGTCGAAAGCGCGCCGGAAGGCACCGGCAACGTGACGATGGCCGACTTCAAGCGCGGCCTCGCGCAGTCCGCCGCCCAGTCCGGCCAGAAAAAACTCCCGAAGCCGGGCGAAAAACAGTACGAAGAACTGAAGGAAACGGCGATGAACGCGCTGCTGGAACCGATCTGGCTGCAGGGCCTGGCGGAAGAAGAAGGCATCACCGTGACCGACAAGGAAGTCCTCGCCGAATTCAAGAAACTGAAGAAGGAAAACTTCAAAACCGAAGCCGAATACAAGAAATTCCTCAAAGAAGCGCACTACACGCAGAAGGACGTCCTGCAGCGGGTCAAGCTGCAGAAGCTCAGCACCGAACTGCAGGAAATGCTGAAAGAACGCGTCCCGAAACCGAGCAAGAACGAAATCGAGAACTACTACGAAGCGGCGAAGGCGACCCAGTTCACGACGAAACCGAGCCGCGACGTCCGCGTCGTCGTCAACAAAAGCAAGCAGAAGGCCGAAGAAGCGCTGGCGGCGCTGAGCAAAGACGACACCGCGAAGAACTGGAAAAAGGTCGCCGCGAAGTTCTCCGAAGACCCGACGACGAAAGCAACCGGCGGCCTGCGCAAAGGCGTCACCGAAGGCTCGAACGAAGAACCGCTCGACGCCGACATCTTCGGCGCCTCCGAAGGGCAGGTCGAGGGCCCGGTCAAGACCAAACAGGGCTACACCGTGTTCGAGGTCGAGAAATCGACGCCGGAAAGCGTCCAGGAACTGAAAGCGGTCGAAGCGCAGATCGAAAGCACCCTCGCGCAGCGGGCCGAACAGGAATACTTCACCGCCTTCGTCGCGAACTTCAACTCGAAATGGCAGGCGCGCACCTTCTGCGCCTCCGGCTACGAGACCTCGCGCTGCGCCAACTACAAGGGCACCGCCCACCCCTCGACGGCGCCCGAAGGCTGCTACGAAGCGAACCCCAAAGGCGGCCTGCCCGAAGCCTGCCCGGCGCCGGTCTTCCAGCTGATCCCGGCGCTGCCGGGCTCTGTCACCCCGCTCGAACCGACGGGCAAACCGCTGGCCCAGCGCCCGCACCCCGCCGGCGAAGAAAAAGAAGAAGAAGCGGCGCCGACCGGCCTGCCGCCGGGCGTCGTGCCCGAAGAAGCGCCCTCCGAATAGCCGCGCCCGCTCGCCACGGCCGTCGATAGACTGCCGCCTCCGTGAGCGCCATCGCCTCCATCCGCGCCCGCCAGATCCTCGACTCGCGGGGCAACCCCACGGTCGCGGTCGAGGTCGCCCTCGAGTCCGGCGCGGTCGGCGTCGCCGCGGTGCCCTCGGGCGCCTCGACCGGCGAGTTCGAGGCGGTCGAGCTGCGCGACGGCGGCGACGCCTGGTCGGGGAAGGGCGTCTCGCGGGCGGTCGCCAACGTCAACGGCGAGATCGCCGCGGCGCTGACGGGGGCCCGCGCCGCCGAGCAGGGCGCCCTCGACGAGACGATGATCGAGCTCGACGGCACCCCGAACAAGGGTCGCCTCGGCGCCAACGCGATCCTCGGCGTCTCGCTGGCCGCGGCCAAGGCGGCTGCGGCCGACTCGGGCCAGCCGCTCTACCGCTACCTGGCCGAGCTCTACGGCGGCGGCGAGCCGAGCCTGCTGCCGGTGCCGATGATGAACGTCCTCAACGGCGGCGCCCACGCCGACAACTCGGTCGACTTCCAGGAGTTCATGGTGGTGCCGGCCGGGGCCGACAGCTTCTCGGCCTGCCTGCAGATGGGCGTCGAGGTCTTCCACGCGCTGAAGCAGAGCCTCGCCTCGCAGGGCCTCTCGACCGCCGGCGGCGACGAGGGCGGCTTCGCCCCGAACCTCGCCTCCAACGAGGCGGCCCTGCAGGCCGTCCTCGCCGGGGTCGAGGCGGCCGGCTACGAGCCCGGCGCCGACGTCTTCATCGCCCTCGACCCGGCGACCAGCGAGGTCTACGAGGGCGGCGCCTACGTGCTCGAGCACGAGGGCCGCTCGCTCTCCGCCGAGGAGATGGCCTCCTACTGGGAGGACGCCTGCTCGCGCTACCCGATCGTCTCGCTCGAGGACGGCATGGACGAGGAGGACTGGGACGGCTGGAAGCTCCTGACCGAGCGGCTCGGCGAACGGGTGCAGCTGGTCGGCGACGACCTCTTCGTCACCAATCCCGAGCGCCTGCGCCGCGGGATCGAGCTCGGCGTCGGCAACTCGATCCTCGTCAAGGTCAACCAGATCGGCACCCTGACCGAGACCCTGGAGGCGATCCGGATCGCCCGCGAGGCCGGCTACACCGTGGTCATCTCGCACCGCTCGGGTGAGACCGAGGACACGACGATCGCCGACCTCGCGGTGGCGACCGGCGCCGGCCAGATCAAGACCGGCGCCCCCTCGCGCTCGGACCGCGTCGCCAAGTACAACCGGCTGCTGCGGATCGAGGAAGAGCTCGGCGCCGCCGCCGAGTTCCCGGGCCTGCAGGCATTCGTCCAAAGCCGCGGGTAGATGCAGGAATGCGGGGCTCGGTCGCGTAGGACCGGGCATGGCAGCACGCGCCCGGCCGGCAAGGAGTACCGCGTCCACGCCGAAGCGCCGCCCGGCGGCCCGCCGCAGACCGGCAGCTCGCCGAGGCGCCAGTCGCATTCGCTGGGACCGGGTCGGGCGGATCGCCCTCACCCTCGTCCTCGCCGCCGTCCTCTACTCCTACCTGAACCCGGCGATCGACTTCGTCAAGACCTACACCGCGACGACCGCGGCGAAGGCCCAGTTCCACGAAGCGCTGCGCGAAAACAAGCGCCTTCACTACCGCATCCAGTCGGCCGAAGAGCCGGCGGTGATCGACCGCAAGGCCAGGGCCCAGGGGATGGTCGCCGAAGGCGAGACGCCGATCGTCGTCCAGGGCCTCTCGAACTGAGCCCCGCCCCGGGGGCATCCCGTGGTTAGCACGGGCCAGTACGTCCTCAGCGCCGTCCTGCTGGCAGCCCTGATCCTCTCCCTCGGCTTCTCCGCCTACCGCCTGCGCCGGCAGCTACTCCCAGCTTGGGATGGCCCCCCGGCCCGCCTCGTCGAGGCAGTTGTCGGCGTGGCCCTGCTCGTCTGGCTATCCGAGCTTCTCGGGGTCGTCAGCCTGCTCTACGCCGGAACCCTCGTAGCTTCAGCTCTTCTGCTCGCCGTCGTCCTATGGCTCTGGAGCAGAAACGCCTCTCCGGCGGGAGGTGCCACCCCGGCGGCAGGCCCCGCCGGTCGGGCGCTCATGTCCCTCGTCGCACTGGGAGTCGTCGCTGTCGTGTTCGCGCAGTGGGGGCTGACGGCGAAAGACGCGCTGGGGCGGGGCATCTTCAACTTCGATTCGCTCTGGTACCACCTGCCGTTTGCGGTCGACATAGCGCAGAGCCACTCGGTCACCGGCTTCTTCCACCCGGAGACCGTGTTCACGAATTGGTTCTATCCGCAGAACTCGGAACTCATCCACGCGGCGGGGATCATGATCGTCCACCGCGACACGCTGTCGCTGTTCGTCAACTTCGGCTGGTTGGCGCTCGCGTTCCTAGCTGCTTGGTGCATCGGCAGGCCGTGGGGGCGTGGAGCGCTGACGGTCATTGCAGCCGCGATCCTGCTCGACAGCAACACGCTGGTCGTGCGCGAGCCGGGGGCCGCCAAGAACGATCTGATGGCCGCGGCGCTGCTGTTGGCGGCGATCGCGATCCTGGTCAATGCCTGGTCGGCTCAGCGGGATGGATCGACCGGCAGGCCGGCGCTTTCGCCCGGCTGGCCGCTCGCCGCCGCCGGGCTGGCGGTGGGACTCGCAGTCGGGACCAAGTTGACCGCGGTGGCGATGGCGGCGGCGCTGACGGTGGCGATCGTCTTCCTGGCGCCTCGGGGAAAGCGCTGGGCGGCGTTCGGCTGGTGGTTCGTGCCCGCGCTGGCCGCCGGCGGCTACTGGTACCTGCGCAACCTGATCGCCGCCGGCAATCCGCTGCCGCAGCTCGAAAGCCTCGGGCCGATCTCGCTGCCCCACCCCGAGCGGCTGCAGGAAGCCCGCCCCGACTTCAGCGTCGTCCACTACGCCACCGACACCGGCGTCTGGCACGAATACTTCGTCCCCGGCCTGCACCACGCCTTCGGCCTGCTCTGGCCGCTGGTCATCGCCGGCGCGGTCGTCGGCGCCCTGCTGGCGCTGCTGTGGGGCCGGAGCCGCCTGCTGCGCTGGATCGGCGCCGTGGCCCTGCTCGGCATGGTCGCCTACCTGTTCACCCCGCTCAGCGCCGCCGGCGCCGAGGGCGCCCCCGTCGGCTTCTCCATAAACATCCGCTACGCGATCCCCGCCCTCCTCGCCGGCCTCACTCTCCTACCGCTGGCCCCCTTCCTCGCCACCCACAAGCCGGGACGGACAGACGTGCCCAGAGTTGACCGCCGAATATGGTGGTCAACTCTGGGCACGTCCCCTGCGCAATGGCTGCTGCTCGGGGGGTTGCTGCTGGTCTGGGTGGTCACGGACCGGCCGGACGCGGCGCTGCGCGACCCGGATCGACTCTTTGCCTGGCTGATCGTGCTGCTCGCGGTGGGGGCGCCCGCGGCATTGCTGTACGGGCGCAGACGCGGGGTGTCGCTCGGTGTCGTCGCGGCTGGGTTTGGGGTGTTGGCCATAGCCACTGTCGCGATCGCCTATCCGGTGCAGCGCGACTACCTGCGCGACCGCTACCTCAACGCCGACCCCGAAACGAGCATCCCCGGCATGCACCTCGACTCCGCCTACCGCTGGGCGCGGGGCGTCCACGACGCCCGCATCGGCCTGGCCGGCACCACCGCCGGCTTCCTCGGCTATGGCTTCTACGGCACCGACCTCTCCAACCGGGTTCGCTACCTCGGCCTCGAAGCGCCGCACGGCGGCTTCGAGCCGATCCCGACCTGCCGCCAGTTCCGCGCGGCGGTCAACGCCGCCGACCTCGGCTACCTCGTCACCTCTCCCTTCCTCAACTTCATCCACCCCGGCGACCCGATCGAATCCCCCGAGGCGACCTGGCTGCGCGGCGACCCCGCCGCTCGCCCGATCCTCCACAGCGGCCCGGTCGCCGTCTGGCGGGTCCACGGCCGGTTGGACCCTTCAGCTTGCCACTCTGACAAGCGCGAAGTACCCGACAGCCCGGATGGGGGCCTATCCCGGTAGGGGTGGAACGTCTTGTACTTTTTCTGCGGTGACGCTAGCGGACAGCCGACAACTGTCTTCAGAAAAAGTTAAGTGGAACCCCTGCCGGGATAGGCCCTAACCTGCGGACGATGCACTATCCGCTCGAGAACGCTCTCTTCCAATGGGAGGAGGGCTGGCGTGCCCTTCAGGCGGTCGGCGACGCGCGCGAGCGGCGCCTCGCCGACCGGGTCGTCGGCGCCGTCGGCGACGAGCTGCGCCGCCGCATCGGCCCCACCTTCCGCGCCGCCGAGCTGGCCGACCTCTACGGGCGAGGGACCGACTGGTGCCTGCAGGTAGCTCTCGAAGCTGCACCGGTATCCGACGCCGACCCCCAGTCCCTGGCGGACGCTGCCTTCTGGCTCTACCTACGCAGGGCCACGGACTTCGCCGGCGGCCGGCGCCTGCCCGTCTGACCGGCGCATAGCGGCGTCCTCGGTCGCTCGCGTGCAGAGCACGCCACGCTCCCTGCGTCCTTGCTCTGCTTGGTCAGACGACCAGGCGCTACTCGCCAGAATCGTCTGAATCGTCGCCGGCGTCCTCGCCGGCGCGGCGGATGACGATCTGGTCGGCGTCGATCCGCACGGTGACCTCGCGCTTGCCGGCCCAGTGCTCGGCGTAGACGGGGTTGTCTTTGACCGCCGGGTCGAGCCAGAGGCCGTAGCCGTCGGTCTCGCCGTGGTCGAAGGTCGCCTCCAGCTCTTTGCGCCGGCCCCGTCCGCCACGGCGGCCGCGACGGCGCCTGCGGCGCGGGCGTGCGCCACCCTCGTCCTCGTCGTCGTCGCCTTTCGGACCGCGCTCCTCCTGCTCCTCCGCCTCCTCGTCCTCGTCGGAGCTCTCCTCTTCCTCGGCCGCCTCTTCGGCGGTCGCCGCCTCGACCTCCGCCTCGATCTCGTCGCGCAGGTCGATTTCCTGCGAGCCGCCCTCCTCCTCGTCGGGGGTGAGGTCGTGCTGCTTGCGGAACTCGCGCAGCTCCGATGCGGAAATCTCGAGCTGGTGGGCGATCCAGGCGTCGGTGCGGCCCTGCCGCACCCAGGCGCGGATCTGGTTGAGCTGTGGCTTCAGGGAGCGTCGTGCCATCGGCGCGCGAGTCTATTCAACCCGGACGGCGGTCCGCGGCTAGGCCATCAAGAAGGAGAGCGCCTCGAACATCGAGACGACCACGACGATCACCGTCGCGGTCAGGCAGACGGCGAGCACGCTGAAACGCACTTTGCCCTGCTGCTCGTTGCGGACGATGCGGCGCTCGCGCGAACGGTTCGCGGCACGGCGACGAAGTTGCTCGCGGCGGCGGCGCTCCAAGGTCGTCTCCTGCTCGAAGGCGTTCTCGAACTGGGAGATGCTCTGGCGCATTCTCATGGAGGGGGTGACCCCGGAAGGCACCGCGGCACCGTAGCAAAGGCGCACGAGCCGTTGCAGCATTCAAGGGTGACAATCGTCACGTCCGCCCTGCGTCTACGCGACCGCGAAGGTGCTGACCTCGAGCTGGTCGAAGGATGCCTTGATGCGCCGATGGCGCCTTGAGCCGGAAACGATGTCGACCGGCCGCCGGCCGCTCACACGGCCGCTGTCGGGCTCGCCCTCGGCGGTCACCTGCTGCCAGCCTTTTTCGAGATCGCCCAAATCCAGATATAGCTGGTAGCCGCCTTTCGCGAGCGAGAACGGCTCGTGGACGTTGCCCTTGAAGCTGAGCGGCTGGCCTTTGCCCGCGTGCTGCGGGTCGAAGAACTGCGGCAGGACGAAGTCCGAGACGAGGACGCCCTCGACCTCGTAGCCGAGTTCGTCGGCCTCGACGGCGTCCGAGCTCTCGTAGGCGTAGAGGCGGCCCGTATTCGGGTCCAGTGCGGAGGTGTTGACGTAGGGGTCGCCCAGCATCTCCAGCAACTCGTGCGAGCAGGTGACCGAGACTTCGGCGCCGTATTTCTTGTCGGTGGCGGCGAACACCTTGCCGACAGGGTGGAGCTGCGGCGTCAGGTCGTGGTAGCCGAGGGCGCCGGCTTGGTCGGAGTCGTCGAGCACGCCGAGCACCCATGCCGAGGCGAGCGGAGCCTGGCCTTTGGGCACTGCGGTCAGCTCGGCCGCGATGCCCCACGTCGGGCGGAAATCGTGGTCGACCTGGTGCTGAAGAGCCGCGGTGATTTTCGCCACCTCGTCGTCGGTGCAGACCGACGACTCGTTGACGATGGCGACCTGGATGCGCATATGAATTCCTTTCTACTCTAGAAGTATTGTGTGAAATATATCGAGGAATCGCGACAGTCGCTTGATTCACTGTTAAGCACGGGTTAGGGCGGCTCTCCGCCGGTTTCACTGTCATGGCGGACAGGCGCCCCAGAGTCCGCGCCCGGCCAGTGCCGCGTGCCGCGCCAGGCGTTCGAGCAGCGGCGCGAAGCGGTCGTTGGGCGGGATCGTCAACGGGCGAGCCAGCCCGCGACGGGCCAGCATCGCCTCGACGAAGCGATCGCCGAGCTGGACGTAGGCCAGCAGGCGGCCGTAGACGTCATGCCGTTCGACGCCGAAGACCAGCCGCACCCGGCGGCCTTCGAGCAGGCGTTTGGTGAAGTGCGACGCCCGCTCGCCGAAGCACTGCACCGGCGTGTCCGGCTTCACCGTCTCCGGCGTGTCAACCCCGATCACGCGCACGTCCTCTTCCTCGCCATCGAGCCGGACGACGATCGTGTCCCCGTCGATCACCCGCACGACCGGCACAATCGCTTCCGCCGGCCCTTCGTCCGGCCCGCGCTCCCACGGCCGCAGGATCACAGCAGCTACCGCCACGAAGAGCAAGGCGCTGCCAAGCCAATGCCGATACATGGCATACCAAGGCTGTGGCGACGAATTCTCGCCCCCTCAAGAGCCCGCGTGAAGCAGTGCGCTGCGTCCCTTACGGGATGCGGCGCACGTTGGAGAGCAGCGTCTCCTTGATCTGGGCGATGATCTCCAGCGCGTCGTTCCACTCGCGCTGCCAGACGTTGCGGCCGAAGATCACGCCGCTGCCACCCGCCGCCATGATCTCGCGGCAGTGGGTGAGGACGGTCTCGTCGTCAACCTTGGAGCCGCCGGAGAGGACGACCAGCGAGCGCCCCGCCGACTCGACGCACTGGCGGATCGCCTCGGCCTCGTCGACTTCCATCTCGTTGTAGGGGGCGGGGGAGTCCTTTTCCTTCGCCGGGTCGATCTTCGGCATGTTGAGCTTGACCACGTCGGCGCCCATCTCCATCGCCAGCCGCGCCGCGTAGTCGATCGCGTAGAAGGAGGTCGGCCCGCCCTTCGCTTCGATCGCTTCGCCGCGCGGGTAGGACCAGACGATCAGCGGCATCCCGAAGCGGTCGCAGTCCTCGCGCACCTCGCGCAGCTGGGCGAGGTCCTCGTCCTGGCGCGGCGAGCCGACGTAGAGCGTGTAGCCGACCGCGTCGGCGCCCAGCCGGACCGCGTCCTCGACGCCGGCGTTGCAGGCCGAGAAGGCGTGGGCGGAGGAGGGGACGTCGGTCTTCGCGTTGAGCTTGAGGATCAGCGGCACCTGGCCGGCGTAGTCGGGGTAGTACTTGCTCGCCATCCCGATCTGGCAGGCGAGGGCCGAGTAACCGGCCTCGGCCGCGAGCCGGAACTGGTAGTCGGGGTCCTTGGAGGCCGGGTTGGGGAAGAAGTCGCGCGGACCGTGCTCGATGCCCTGGTCGATCGGCAGCAGCATCAGGGTGCCGTTGCCCGGTCCGAACTCGAACAGCAGGCGGCGCAGGCGGGTCCGTTTG
This sequence comes from uncultured Solirubrobacterales bacterium, assembly GCA_963702955.1. Lineage (GTDB taxonomy): Bacteria > Actinomycetota > Thermoleophilia > Solirubrobacterales > 70-9 > VRUE01. The sequence continues at coordinate 2,396,123 of OY969774.1, forward strand.
CCGGGCGCCAGCTCGGCCAGAAGCGATTTCTGCTCGGTCAGGCTCTTCAACTCCACGCTGGATTCCTCCTCGAAGACGGGTTCTTCCGCAGTATGCCACCGGGGGCGCGCCGCAAGCGCCCTGGGCAGGGGGGTTATCCTCGAATCACCATGAGCGAGACTGAGCTCAGCGTCATCTGCAAGAACTGCGGCTCCGAGGTCAGTCCCTACGTCACCGAGTGCCCGTACTGCGGCGCCAGGCTGCGCAAGCGGGCGCCGCAGCTCGAACGGACCGGCGACGGCCTCGAGGCGAAGCCGCGCCGCGGTCCGGCCGGCCGCCTCTTCCGCATCCGCATCCCGCGCCGCGTCACCGCCGCCCATCGTCCCTACGCCACCCTCGGCGCGATCCTCGGCTCGGCGGTGCTGCTGCTGGTCCAGCAGGCGAGCGGCGAGACGGCGGCGACGCTCGGCGGGCTGACGGTGCCGGTCGAGGGGGAGTGGTGGCGCTTCCTCACCGCGCCCTTCGTCTACGCCGCCGTCGGTTACCTGTTCGTCGTCGCCGTCGGCCTGGCGATCTTCGCGACCGCGATCGAGCGGCGCCTCGGCAGCTTCGCCACCGGCGTGCTGCTGCTCGCCTGCGGCTCGCTCGGGATGGTCGCGGCGAGCGCCGTCGCCGACGCCCAGGGGGAAATCGTCACGATCGCCGGCGGCAACGGGATGGCGCTTGGCGCGGTCGCCGCCTGGTTCGCGATCCGCCGCTCCGAGGCCCACCACCGGATCGACCAGGAGTACGACCCGATCGGCGTCGCCGTCGCGGCCGCCGTCCTGCTCGCCCTGCCCATCTTCGAGTTGACCGCCGACGTCTTCGCCGGGCTGGCCGGCGCCGCCGTGGGCGGCCTCGCCGGCCTCGCCGCGGCGGCGCTGCGCGGCCACGAATAGCCTCCCGCTCATGCTTCCCGACGAAGAGCGGCTGGAGGCGGCGATCGAGCGCCTCGCCGAGGCCGAGCGCTTCGCCGAGGCGGAGACGATCGTCGCCCGCGCGGCGCCGCAGCTGCAGCGGCTGCTGGCCGCGGCGCTCGCCGAGGGAGGCTGGTTCGGCGAGTCGCACGAGGCGGAGACGCTGCGGGCCGCGACCGTGCCCGACCCCGAGGAGCGGATCGCCGCGGTCCGCACCCTGCTCGCCGAGGAGGCGCGGATGGGGATGATGGTCGGCGTCGCCGTCGGCTGGGCGTTGAAGGAGGAGTTGACCGAGAGCGAACGAGCGCAAGGAGAGAGCTGAGATGGAGATCAAGTTCCACGGACACTCGTGCTTCGAGCTGAGCGAGGGGGAGGCGACGGTCCTCGTCGACCCGTTCCTCAAGCCGAACAACCCGGCCGCGGTGGCGACCGCGGAGGAAGTTGAACGCGACCCACATCGCGATCAGCCACGGCCACGCCGACCACATGGCCGACGCGGTCGCGGTCGCCAAGCGCACCGGCGCCGAGGCGGTGGCGGTCGTAGAGATCGCCAACTGGCTCGAAGAGCAGGGGGTCGAGACGGTCCACGACCCGAACCTCGGCGGCACGGTCGAGTTCGACTGGGGCTGGGTGAAGCTGGTCCCCGCCTGGCACACGAGCACGCTCCCCGGCTCCGCCGAGTCGCCTTTCAGCCCGACCACCGGCACCCCGGTCGGCGTCCCCGCGGGTCTTGTGATCAGGCTCGGCGAGACGACGATCTACCACACCGGCGACACCTGCCTGTTCGGCGACATGAAGCTGATCGCCGAACGCAATCCCCCCGACGTCGTCCTGCTGCCGATCGGCGGGCACTACACGATGGATCGCCACGACGCGGTCGTCGCCGTCGAGTTCATCGGCGCGCCGACCGCGATCCCGATGCACTACGACACCGTTCCGGCGATCGAGACCGACGCCGAGGCCTTCAAGGCCGACGTCGAGTCGCAGACCGCCTCGAAGGTCGTCTTGCTCAAACCGGGGCAGGCCCATACCATCTGAGGGGATGGAGGCCAAGGAGGCAACCGGAACGCAGCCGAGGACCGAGCGGGCCGACTTCCAGGCGACCGCCGACCCGGCCCTGAACGAGGCAGCCGACCGCACCGCGGACATCAAGCTGCTGACCTACGAGGAGCTGTACTCGCTCTGGGAGCGCCAGCAGTGGCAGACCCAGGAGCTGGACTTCAGCCGCGACCGCGAAGACTGGCACGAGCGGATCGGCGCCGAGGAGCGCTTCCAGCGGATGTACGGGCTCTCCTCCTTCTTCATCGGCGAGCAGAAGGTCGCCGAGGAGCTGGGGCCGATCATGCGCGCCGCCCCGACCGAGGACCAGAAAATCTTCCTTTGCACGCAGATCGCCGACGAGGCGCGCCACGTGCGCTTCTTCGAGCGCTTCTACCGCGAGGTCGGCGTGCTCGAGGCCGACGGGCTGTCGCAGATGCTGGCGGAGACCTCCGAGCACCTCAACGACAACTTCGGCCGCCTCTTCGACGAGATGCTGAAGCAGCGCACCGACCGCCTCTCGGCCGAACCGGAGGACACCGAGGCGCTGGTCGAGGCGGTGACCCTCTACCACATGGTGATCGAGGGGATGCTGGCGCTCACCGGCCAGCACTTCATCATGGACTTCAACGAAAGCGAGGGGACGCTGCCGGCCTTCGTCGAGGGCTTCCAGAACGTCGCCCGCGACGAGCACCGCCACGTCGCCTTCGGCTCGGTCTTCCTGCGTGAAAAGGCGCACGAGGACGAGCGCTACAAGGAGGCGATCAAGCGCACCCTGGAGGAGTCGCTGCCGGTCGCCGACGGGGTGCTGTCGCCCCCGTGGGCGCCGGAAGACGAGGACTACGAGCTGTTCGGCTATTCGCTGGCGGACACCCGCGCGTTCGCGGGCAAATGCCTGATGCGGCGTCTCAAGGTGATCGGCCTGGGTTGACGCCCGGCGCCGGCGCTATTCGACTGCCGGCGAGGCTTCGCCGCTGACGCCCGAGCCGCCGGCACCTTCCGCCGGGCTTTCCACGGGCGGAGGCGATTCGCTCGGCGGCGGGCTGCTTTCGGCGGGCGGAGGCGCCGGGCTTTCGCTCGGCGGCGCCGGGGATTCTCCGGCCGGCGGCGCCGGCGATTTCGCCCCGCCGACGGTGACGACGACGGTGTCGCTGTCGGCCGGCGCTCCGGCGGCCACGGGCGGCGATTTCGCCGCGGTCAGTTTCGGGGCGGTTTCCTTCGGAGCGGTGGCTTCCTCGTTCGCTCCGGTCAAGTTCGACTGGCCGGCGGATTCGTCGGCGCCCGGCGTTTCGGCCGCGGGCTGGGCGGGTTCGGCCGGAGCCGGCGTTGCCGCCGGCACGGCGGCGATCGGCGCCGCGGGCTGCGGCCGGGCGACGGCCGGGCGCCGTTGGGCGATCGCCGGCGCCCCTGCGCGTTTCGAGGTCCGAGCCGCCACCGAACTCCTCGGCAGCGGTGAGGTTTCCGCCTTCTGGTTGACCTCGACCGCGCCGGCTGCGCCGGCGGTGATCACCGCCGCGGTGACGACGCCGGCCACTGCCTTGGTCCCGATCGCGCCGCCGATCGCGCCGATCCCGCTGGCGGCGCTGCTACTGCCGATCGCCGCGCTGACGCCGCCGACCGCGCCGGCACCGGCGCCGGTCGCGCCCGCCCCTGCTGCGGCGCCGGCTCCACCGGTCGCGGTGCTGCCGGCGCCTCCGGCGCTGCCAAAGCCGAGCTTGGAGAAGACGAAGCCCTTCAACGCCACCAGCGCCCCGGCCGGGAACAACGCCGCCAGGACCTTGTCGTTGGAGCGCACCTGGGAGCGGAAGTCGGCGCATTCCTCGCAGTCGCGGACGTGGCGCCGCACGGGCCCGGAGACCTTGCGCAGGCCCTCGGCCGCCTCGGCCAGCTCGAGCCGCACCTCGCCGCAGGTCAGCTGCCGCGCCTGGCTGGCCTCGGCGAGCGAGATCCGCGCCCGCACCAGCAGCGACTTGACGGACGGCACGCTGGTCTCCATCGCGGCGGCGATTTCCTCGTAGGACATCGCATCCATCTCGCGCAGCAGCAGCGCGCTGCGCTGCGTCTCGGGAAGCTTGCCGACATCGTCGAGGAGCTGGCGGAACTCCTCGCGGTTGTGGACCTTCTCGGCGGTCGAGGAGGCCTCGACGGCCGGCACCATGTCCATCGATTCCTGCGCGTCGGCGGTCGGTTTGCGGAGGTGGTTGAGGCAGCGGTTGCGGGCGATCCGGTACAGCCACGGCCGCAGGTTGATCTCGCGCTCGTCGGCGAGCATCGCCCGGTAGGCGTTGACGAAGACCTCCTGGAGGACGTCCTCGGCGTCCTCGGTCGAGCCCAGCATCTGCCGGCAGAAGCCCAGCAGCCGGCCCTGGTAGCGGTTGACGATCGTCTCGAAGGCGCCGGCGTTGCCGCTGCGCGCCATCGCGATCAGCCGTTCGTCCCCCTGCAGCTTCAGCAGCGGGGAGCGGCGGGCGAGGAGTCCGCGCTGACTGGCGTGGGTTAGAGCCGATGCCTCCAAGCTTCACTCTCCAGGGAAGGCGTTGCGTGGCTTTGACTTCGTAAGTAGGGACACCGTAGCAACGGGATAGTTGCGGTCCGTACAAATCTTTACCGCGGTTTTAGACGTGCCGAACCTCGCCATGGCGCGTGCGTCCATTCCCAGTGCCCGGGGCGGGACTCGAACCCGCAAGCCCCCGAGGGGGCAGCGCATTTTAAGTGCGCCGCTTTTGCCAGTTTCGCCACCCGGGCATCTTCATTATTCCGCCGCTCAATAATCTCCGCCACCATGGATCACGGGGGGAGGATCGTCGCCAAGGCGCTCAAGTCGCGGGGCGTCAGCCATCTGTTCACGTTGTCGGGCGGGCATCTGTTCTCGATCTACGACGGCTGCCGCGAGGAGGGGATCGAGATCGTCAACGTGCGCCACGAGCAGTCGGCGGTGTTCGCCGCCGAGGGCTTCGCCAAGGCGACCCGACGGCTCGGCGTGGCGGCGCTGACCGCCGGGCCGGGGGTGACCAACGGGATCAGCGCGATCGCCGGCGCCCAGGCCAACTGCTCGCCGATCTGCGTGCTCGGCGGGCGGGCGCCGGAGCTGCGCTGGGGCTCGGGCTCGCTGCAGGAGATCGACCACCTTCCCTTCGTCTCGCCGCTGGTCAAGTCGGCGGAGACGGTGAAGGAGAGCGGGGCGATCGGGGCGCGGACCGCGGCGGCGCTCGACCTGGCGCTGACGGCGCCCTTCGGGCCGACCTTCGTCGACTACCCGCTCGACGTCGTCTTCAGCGAGGCCGAGGCGGACGTGCCGGGGGTTGACCACCATATTGGGCGGTCAATCACCGGCACGTCTGACCCGGCGGAGGGGGTCGAGGAGGCGGCGGCGCTGCTGGCCGCGGCCGAGCGACCGGCGATCATGGCCGGCACCGGCCTCTACTGGGCCGGCGGCGAGGACGCGCTGCGGGCACTGGCCGAGGCGCTCGGGATCCCGGTCTTCCTCAACGGGCTCGGGCGCGGCTGCCTGCCGGCCGACCACGAGCTGGCGTTCAGCCGGGCGCGCGGCGCCGGCCTGAAGGGGGCCGACGTGGCGCTGGTCGTCGGCGTCCCGATCGACTTCCGGCTCGGCTTCGGCGGCAGCTTCGGCGAGGAGACGAAGCTGATCCGGCTCGACGCGGCCCCCAACGCGCTGACCGCCAACCGCGCACCGCAGGTCAACCTGGTCGGCGACGTCGCCGCGACGCTGGCGGCTCTTGGCGAGGCGGTCGCGGGTGGGGAGGCGCGCAGCGAGGCCTGGCTGGTGGAGCTGCGGCGGGTCGAGGCGGAGAAGCGCGCGGCCGAGCAGGAGGAGCTGAACGATGGGCGCTCGCCGCTGCACCCGGTCCGCATATATAAGGAGCTGGGCGAGGTGCTCGACCGCGACGCGATCGTGGTCGGCGACGGCGGCGATTTCGTCTCCTACGCGGGCCGCTTCGTCAACACCTACCAGCCCGGCTGCTGGATGGACCCCGGGCCGTTCGGCTGCCTCGGCGCCGGGCCCGGCCAGGCGCTCGGCGCCAAGCTCGCCCACCCGGAGCGCCAGGTCTGTCTTTTGCTCGGCGACGGCGCCTTCGGCTTCGCCGGCATCGAGTTCGACACTTTGGCGCGTCACGGCGTGCCTGTGGTCGGCGTGATGGGCAACAACGGCATCTGGGCGCTCGAGCATCACCCGATGAAATTCCTCTACGGCTACTCGGTGGCGGCCGAGCTTCGGCCCGAGACTCCCTATGAGAAGGTGGTCGAAGCGCTGGGCTGCGAGGGGGCCGTGGTGAGCGAGCCGGAGCAGTTGCGACCGGCCCTAGAGAAGGCCTTCGAATCCGGCCGCCCGACGCTGGTCAACGTCCTCACCGACCCCGAGGTCGTCTACCCGCGCAAGTCGAATCTGGCTTGATAGAGGGGAAAACTGGCTGGCCGGCCAGCCTTGGGCTCGGTCCGGCCCCAGACAAGAATCGACCGCCATCGCTGGCGGCCGATTCAAGTTGGTCCCTCAGGACGGGCAGGGGTACGTCTTCAGGGACCAGTACTTATTTGGTGGGCTCAGACGGCGGGAGGCGCCATGATGCGGCAATCGCCCGAACCCTTTTCCCGGGTTGGATTGGGACTCGCGTCCTCATCTCCTTCCCGATGTGGCGATTATGCGCCCGCCTATCCGAAATGTCTAGGAGCTGCATTTGCCGCTACTAATAAATTGGTAGAGGCACTTTACCAAGTTTTTGGGCTTCGACCGGTGCGTTTACCCAACTGTACGGGGGCGGAAAACTCGTCTGTACACCGGGTCCCACGGGTTTGTCTCGGATCCGTTCATGCGGGTTTGCCCCATTCCTCTGCGGTTTGGAGCGCGGTGCCGTAGAGGATGTCGTGCTCGGAGGCCTGGATTCGGTCGAGGCCGAAGGCGCGCATCGCCTCGATCAGGATCACGCAGCCGGCGATGATCGTCGGCGCGCGGTCGGGATGCAGGCCGGGGATCGCCGCCCGCTCGGCGAGCGGGGCGGAGGCGAAGCGCGAGAGCAGCCGCTGGATCGTCTGCAGCGAGAGGACGTGGCCGTGGACGCGGCTCGGGTCGTAGGGCTCGAGGCCGAGGTTGACCGCGGCGAGCGATGCCGGCGTGCCGGCGACCGCGATGCCGCCGGTCGGCCACGGCTCGTTGTATTCCTCGAGCGAGGACGCGATCAATCCACCGATATCACCGGCCAGGGCCTCCATCTCGGTGGCGGTGGGCGGGTCGCCGGAGAAGTGCCGCTCGGTGTGGCGGACGACGCCGGCCTGCAGCGAGACGTGGAAGGCGATCACCGCGCCGGTGCCGACGATCATCTCGGTCGAGCCGCCGCCGATGTCGATCACCAGCGTCAGCTCGCTCGGCGGTCGCTCGAAGGTGGCGCCGCGGTAGGTGCGCCGCGCCTCCTCCTTGCCGTCGAGCACTTGGGCCGAGAGCGAGAACCGCTCCCGCAGCTCGGCGACGAAGGCCGCGCCGTTGGAGGCGTCGCGGACCGCGCTGGTGGCGATCGCGGCGACCCTCTCGACCTCGTTCTCGCGACAGAGCGCGACGTAGTCGCCGATCGCCTCGCAGGCCGCCTCGATCGCCTCCGTCGAGAGCTGCCCGGAGAGGTTGACCCCCCGTCCCAGCCGCGTCACCCTGCTCTGCCGCACGACCTCGGAGACACGACCCCCGTCGACCTCGGCGATCAACAGCCGCGTCGAGTTGCTGCCGACGTCGACCACGGCGACTCTATGAGGGGCGCTAGCCATGAGGGGCCGGGCACTCTAGAGCGCGCCGCAGTCAAGCGAGTGCCCCTCCGCCGCCACGAATCCCCATCCCGCAACCCGTCCTGCGCCGTCCCCGGAGCCCCTCGCCAGGGAGCCGCCACGTTGCTAGCATGGACAGACCGCCGCGGGGTGGAGCAGTCAGGTAGCTCGTCGGGCTCATAACCCGAAGGTCGCGGGTTCGAATCCCGCCCCCGCTATAGGACAAAAGCCCCGCATTTGCGGGGTTTTTGGTAAGCGTTCAGTCGGGCAGGGGGACATAACCGTCGCTCGGCGAACTCCTCGGCGTGGAGCGCGCCGAGGCCGAAGCGATCTACGACGCCGGCCGGGAGACGGTGGTCGCCGTCTTGCTGCGGATGGACAAGCAGATCCAGCAGCTGACCAGGCAGGTCGCCAAACAGGGTGAGGAAATCGCAGAGCTCAAGCGCCGCCTGAACCGCAACTCCCGGAATTCCTCGACCCCGGCGAGCCAGGACCCGCCGGGCGCGCCCGAGCGCAAGCGCCCCGATCCCTCCGGACGCTCGCAGGGCGCACAGCTCGGTCACCGGGGCAAAGGGAGAAGGCTCCTGCCGATCGAGGCGGTCGACCGGGTGGTGGACCATTGGCCGGGGCGCTGCGGATGCGGGCACTGCTTCGCCGATACGGATGAGGAGGCCGGCGAGCCCGCCCGCCGCCAGGTCACCGAGCTGCCCGAGATCGCGGTACATGTCACCGAGCACCGCCTGCACCGCCGCCTTTGCCCCGACTGCGGCGAAGCGACCCGCGCCGAGCTGCCGCCCGACGTGCCGGCCGGCGCCTTCGGCCCGCGCATGGAAGCGGCAGTGGCGACGCTCGCGATCCGCAACCGCGTCTCGCGCCGCGACACGGTCGAGCTGATGGGCGAGCTGTTCGGCGCGAGGCTCGCGAGCGGGACTGCCGACGCGATCCTCGCCCGTGCAGGGGAGGCACTGAGTGAGCCCTACGAGGACCTGCTCGCCCGCATCCGCTCTGCGCCTGCGCTCAACGTCGATGAGACCGGCTGGAAGCTGCGCGGCGCCAAGCGCACCCTGTGGGGCGCCGTCGCCCCGCAGGCCGCCGTCTTTCGCATCGCACCCGACCGCCACGAGCGCGAGGCCGAGGCCCTGCTGGGCGAGAGCTTCGAGGGCATCGTCGGCTCCGATCGCTGGTGGGCCTACCGCGGCTTCGATCCAAACCGCCGCCAAGCCTGCTGGTCGCACCTGATCAGGGATCTGACCGCCCACTCCGAGGGGCTCGCCGCCCAGAAGGAGTTCGGCGAGGCGGGACTCGACATCGCCCGGCGGCTGTTCTCGGCCTGGGAGGAGTTTCAAGAGCATGGCGACCGCTCCCGTCTGAAGCGCGAGGTGGCGCCGCTCAAACAAGAACTGAAGGCGTTGCTGGAGCGAGGCTCCAAGGGCCGGCGCAACAAGCTCACCTGGGGCTTCTCCAAGAACCTGCTGAAGATCTGGCCGGCGCTTTGGACCTTCACGGAGGTCGAGGGTGTGGAGCCGACCAACAACCGGGCCGAGCGCGCCCTGCGCGGACCGGTCATCCATCGCAAGCTCTCACTCGGCAGCCAGTCCGAGCGCGGCGAGGTGACTACCCAGCGGCTGCTCTCGGCGTCGGTCACCTGCCGCCTGCAGGGTCGCTCACTATTCGCCTACCTGGCCGATGTGCTCGCGGCGCGGGTTCGCGGCGATCCCGCTCCCCTGCTGGCCTGATCCACGGTTTCCTGCCGACCGTCGTCGCGATCGCGCCTGTCTGGGGAGGCGACTGAACGCTTACACTTTTCTATGCCTCGACTCATTTTCGGAGGCTGCGCGCGGGTACCAATCGGGTACCGATTATTGACGCGAGACCGCGTCGCGCGACCAGCTTCAGGCGGTGTCCGGCTCTGCCACCCGACCGTCCGACGCTTCCCCATCGGGCTCGCTCGACGCCGTTGCGCTGAAGCCTCTCGCTGCTTGCTCTACCGCTCGGTGCAGCTCAACCATGACGTTCGCGGTCTGAAACACAACGCGGCGGCCGTCCTCCCACCCCAACGGCTCGCCCTCCTTTTGGCCACCGTGCTCCTGCCGTTGCACTAGGTCCACCGTTGCCCGCCAGTAGTCGAAGAGGGCATCAAGGAGAGCAAGCCTGCGCTTGCCCAGACCCCCCTTGTACATCCGCAGCACGGTCGAGATTCGATCGAGGGTCTTGGTCGCATCTGGGTTGGCGTCCGGTGGTCGGTGGCGTGCAACAAGGGCAGTGCCGAACTCCTGCATTGCCTCGCGGGCCTTGTGGCCAATCGCGCTTAGGTGGTCGCTGGAGTCCGGGGCCCAGAGCAACTCCGTCGCCTCCCGCCACCGCTGAAAAGAAGCCGGGCAGGCGGAGCGAAATGTAGGGGACTCAAGGTAAGACTGGATGCGGGCATCGACTTGCTGGAGAGGCGTTGCGGCTTGTCGATGGATGACCTCGTAGCGGTCGATGCCTTTCGGAGCGATGGTCAGGGTGGCTTGCGTTTCGTCTGGGTGCATCTTGAGTCGCAGAAGGCCGCACTCGGCCAGAAATTCCAGATCAGGAAGATTGACCTCGATCGATGATGCGAGGCCGCCGCCGTCGATCTCATCGCCACCGAAGGATCGGCTGAAGAAGAACTCGCGCTGATCTCGTGGAACGTCGCGGGAAGCCTCGACCAGCGTAATGAGCAGTTGCTCCTGCTCCACTTCGAGGCGGGGATGTTCCGTCTCTCCCGCGGTCGGAGAGGTCGAGGAGCCAGCGGCGACTTGGTAGCTGGCCGGAAGTACGCGTATCTCTTGCATGCGCGAGATGTGCTCACCGGCGAGGCGAAAGACGGGCGGCTCGTCGGCGTCCCGGGTTCCGGGCGGCCATTGCTGCCAGGTCCAAGTGATCCAGGTGTCCTCCTTCAGCTGCCCGAGTAGGCGGGCTAGGTCGATGCGGCCTTGTGGACCCGGAGCGAGCAGTCCCTCTTGTTCAGCGAGGACGGCCAGTCGGTCGCCGTTGAAGAGGGCATTATGGCGTTGCGGCCTCTCCGCGTCGTCCTCGACAGAGCGAAGCCAGGCGAGAAGGCGCTGACGGGTGGGCATCGGAACAGGATGCCAGCCGTGACCCTCTGCTGGGCTGTCCAGCCGACGACCCCGTTGCATCGGTTCGGGTCGGAAGTAGCCGGACGCACCGGGGCGGTCAACCTCTGGCGGTGCGCCCGTTAACGTCGCGGCCCGATGGACGAGCATTGGGTAGAAAAGACCGACCGCCTATTTCTCGGAGAGCATGTGGTCGCCGCCTTCTCCTATCGCAGGGGAGAAATCGACGAGCTGATTGCCAAGGCCTCCGACGACGATGTGCTCGAGGCCGATGTCGACCAATGGGCTCGCGGCCTCGGCGCCGATCACGAAATGGAGGCGCCCAGCATCGATCTGGACGAGGCGACGCTGACGAAACCTGTTCGGGTCGAAGTGAACTGCGCTGACAAGTCGGGGATCCGCATGTCGGCGACGGAGCTCTACGCCGGAAACGTGCGGCGCCCGGGCTATCGCTTCGAGTCGCGGATTCCGGTGGCCGGGGACGCCAACCTTCTGCGCTCGGAGCTGCCCGGCACGCATCCGCTCCTCGCCACGATCACCAACGGCCAGATCGTTCGGGTGTGGGAGTGGCCCGACGAGCTAGGACCAGACGCCTTCCAGCGTGAGGTGGGCGAGTACAAGGCGCTCCTCGGGCGAAGCGTGGAGGCGGTCGCCGCTGCGGTCGAGACCGAAAACGGCACCCTCGCGGCGCACGCCACGAAGTCGATCGAGGACCGCCGCGAGGCAATCCTCAAGGAGCGCGAGTTTCTCGGAAAGCTGACGATCCCGGTTGTCCGCGCCGACGACGAGCCGCAGGAGTTCGGTCCTCCACCGATCGAGCGGGTCGAGACGCCGGCACAACAGATCGACTCCGCCGACCCCGATGCGGGGGATCAGGTCGCCCAGCCACAGCTAGACGAGTTCTACGGCCACATCGTTTCCGTGATCCGCGTCGTTGGCCGAGGCATGGAGCGGACGCCGGACTCCTTCTCGAGCGCGGACGAGGAAACGCTCCGCGATCACTTCCTCTTGGCGCTCAACACCCACTACCGCGGAGCGACCTACGCCGAGGCTTTCAACAAGGATGGAAAGACCGACATCCTCATCCGGGTCCACAACCGAAATGCGTTCATCGGGGAGTGCAAGTGGTGGAGCGGGCCGAAGGCGCTGGGGGAGGCGCTCGCTCAGCTCTTCGGCTACACGACCTGGCGGGACAGCCGTGTCGCCCTGATCTTCTTCGTCCCGACGAAGGAGATCACCAAGACGATCGAGAGCGCCCGCGGGGCAATCGAGCAGCGCGACGAGTTCATCGAGTGGCTCCCCAACGGGGAGGAGGGAGAGCTGGCCTGTCGGATGCGGTGGCCCGACGACGCCGAGAGGGTGGCGACTCTGACGGCGTTGTTCGTTCATCTGCCGCGGTCCTAACACAGCGCCGACCTTCGACTGCATCGCCACCGACCGAAAGGGTTGACTGTGGCCTAATGCGGGCGTCGCACCAGGAGAAGACCGGCGGAGCCGGTATCAGCGAGCAGGAGGATGGCCGCTGCCGGGCGCCGCTGAGGACTATTCAGGAGTGGATAGGGCACCGCGATTACACGCCGACTACGCGCCTGATCCGGTCCAGGGCGCCCGCTGGGCAGAAGCAGCTTTCGCCGAGGAGGACGAGGAAGACTGACCGGACCCCGTTCATCGGTCCACCCCGTGTGAGAGTCCGGGGTTGGTCTGTGTTGAGTATCGCTCCTGGTCGCCGCCTCGCGTAGCGAGCCCGGAGGGCGAGCGCAGCGAGGCGGCGAAGCGCTCGGGCGACATCATGCCGAGCGCCGAGTGCGGGTGGTTGGTGTTGTAGTCGGCACGCCAGTCGGCGGCGAGGACCCGAGCCTCGTCCAGGCAGGTGAACACCTCAACATTCAGCAGCTCGTCACGTAGGCGGGCGTTGAAGGACTCGGCGTATGGGTTCTGCCAGGGAGAGCCCGGCTCGATGTAGGCGGTGCCGGTCTTGCCCAAGCGGCACCATTCGCGCAGCACCGCGGCGGTCAGCTCGGGGCCGTTGTCGGCGCGGATGTTGGCGGGAGCGCCGCGCTCGGCGGCGAGGCGCCTGAGCACGGCCACTGTCTCCTCGGCGTCGATCGAGCGGTCGACCTCGATCGCCAGGGCCTCGCGGGTGAACTCGTCGACGACGTTCAAGAACTTCAACTCGCGTCCGTCCTCGGTGGCGTCGTGCTGGAAGTCGAGCGCCCAGACGTGGTTGGGGTGCTCGGCCTTGAGCCTGTCGGCCGCCGCGGTGGACTCTCCCAGGCGGCGGCGCTTCTTGGCCTTGACAGGCACGCGTAGCCCCTCCTCGCGCCAGATACGTTGCACTCGCTTTCGGTTTACCGACCAGCCCTCGGTGAGCAGGTGCCCGTGGGCGCGGCGGTAACCCCAGCGAGGCCGCTGTTCGGAGATCTTGCGCAGGCGAGACCGCAGGGCGGCGTCGTCTGGGGCCACCTGCGGGCAGTGGCGTTGCGTGGAGCGGTTCTGGCCGGCGAACCGGCACGCCCGACGCTCGGAGAGGCCGAGGCGGTCCTGCAGCATGCGGACCGCCTGGCGCCTCCGGGCCGGGCTCAGAAGTTTCCCTTGGCGATCTCCTTCAGAGCGAGGTTTTCCAGCTCCTTGTCGGCCACCAGGCGCTTCAGCTGGCCGTTCTCGCGCTCGAGCTCCTTCAGCCGCTTGACGTCGGCGGCCTTCATGCCGCCGTACTGGTTTCGCCAGCGGTGCAGGGTCTGCTCGGAGACCTCCAGGGCCTTCGCGGCCTCGCCGATCGTCTTTCCCTCCGAGAGCATCTGCTCTGCGGTGCGCAGCTTGCGGATGATCTGTTCGGGGCTGTGCCTTTGCCTCTTCACCTGCTTCGGTCCTCCTTTGCCCATTGTCGCGGGCGGGAAGGACTCTCAAACAGGGCGGACCGATTTCAGGGGGTCGGGCCAAGACGACGGCGATGCAACCGTCGATGAGAACGAGGCCAGTTAGGCGTGCAGACCCGCGAGCTGACGTAAGCTAGAGAGGAGCGGTTATGGCAGATGCAAAAGAAATCGAGCTGGTCTTCGAGCCTCAGGACGAGGGGGGCTACCACGTCTATGCCCCCGACCTTCCCGGTCTTCACACCCAGGGCGACGACATGAACGACGCGATGGCGAACGCCAGCGAGGCCGTCGCCCTCTACGTCGAGGGTCTGCGCGAAGACGGCGAATCGCTCGACAGCGGCGTGATCCGCCGCTCGATTCCCCTGCCGGCGTGAGCCCGCGCCAGCCGGTCGTTTCCGGCGAGCGCCTGATCAAGGCGCTGCGCAAGGAGGGCTGGGAAGTCGTCCGTCAACGCGGTAGCCACGTCCGCTTGAAGAAGGCCGGGCGCCGGCACGCGCTCGTCGTCCCGCTGCACCGGGAACTCCGTCGAGGCACCCTCGCCGGCATCCTGCGTGATGCTGATCTCAGCGCAGACGACCTGCGGCGCCTGCTCGACTAGCTACGGCGTGAGCCAATAGACCCTGACCCGATCGGCGCTGACGGCAGACCGCTTAATCTTCGCGGTTTGCCCCTACGCGATCTGCATTCACCAGATGTCTAGGCCGGGAGGTCCCGCTGGCAAGGACGGGCTGCGGTACGAGGATCGCTGGACCGCCTACTGCGCGCTGCAGGTGCTGGCCGGCGAGGCGAGGGCGATCCGACTCGAGGACCATCGCGACGCCGAGGAGGGCTTCGAGTTCACGCTCGAGGCGGAGGCCGAAGAGTCCCATCAGGTCAAGCGTCAGCTCACCGGGGTCGGCCACTGGACGCTCAAGGCGCTCTCTCAGGCCGGGGTACTCGGCGCCTTCTTCACCCGCCTGCAGGACCCCGACGCCGAATGCGTTTTTGCCTCGGGCCATTCAGCCGATGTCCTCGAAGAGCTCCGCTCGCGAGTCCGGGAAGTCAAGACCTTCGACGAGTTCAGCGAGGCGATCGCCGACAACAAGACCTGGAAAGACCATTTCGAGGACCTGTGCGAATTCTGGGGCGCTGAGGAAGGTTGGGCGTGGAAAGCGCTGCACCGGGTTCGCGTCGCGACGATCAACGAGGAGGAGCTGAAGAGAGCGTTGCGCATTGGGGCCGAATACCGGATGAAGGGACCGGTCGGCCTTGAGCCCGCGGCGCTGATCGAAGTGCTGCGCGACCGCGTCGGACATCGCCTCGAGGCCGCCGACCTGTGGAACGCCCTCGCCCCGCTCGGCTACACGCCAAATCGCGAGATCGGCGGCACGGAGGGCAGCCGTGAGATTCGCCGCCTGAACGACCGCTTCGTTGCGTCCCGTCGCCGCACGCTGATCGGAGGCAAGTTGCTCCCCCGCCCGGAGACCGACGAGATCGAGGAGGCGCTTATTGGCCATCGGGTTGTCTTCGTCCAAGGAGCCGCTGGGACCGGCAAGAGCGACGTGATCCTCGCCCTCTGCGAACGACTTGCCGAGCGCGGAGAGACCTATCTCTCCTTTCGACTCGATCGCGAGGCGGCGGTGACCACGGCGACCGAGCTCGGCGAGGGACTCGGGTTGGGCGTTTCCCCGGCGGCTGCTCTCCTCGCTCAGGCAAGCAATGAGGAGCGGCCAGCCTATCTGATCATCGACCAGCTTGACGCGCTCAGCACCACCTCGGGCCGCCACCCGGAGTATCTGCGTAGCGTCGCGGAGACGATCGAGCTGGCGCTGGTGGATAAACGGGTCAAGGTCGTCCTCGCCTGCCGCACCTTCGACGCTGAGAACGACTCACGTCTACGCACGATCGCCAAAGCCGCCGGCGAAGACCAGCAGGTCGTCATCGACGTCGGGCTGCTGCCGATGCATACGGTCGAGGGCGTGCTCGCGAGGCTGAAGCTAAGCGCGCAGAAGTTGAGCGGCACGATTCTCCAAGTCCTGCGCCAGCCTCTACAGCTCTCGCTGCTTGAGGCGATCGCAGCTAGGCACGAGGTGAAGGCTGAGGAGCTTCGCACCACCCACGACCTCGATGAAGCGTTTTGGAATCGCAAGCGTGAAGAACTCGAACAAAGCCTCGGCCAGGGTGCCCACTGGCTCGAAGTGATAGATCGACTCGTCGGCTATATGAGCGAGGAACAGCAGCTGATCGCGCCGAAGGCGATCGTCGATGACTGGTCGGCTGAGGTGCGCGAGATGGCCTCGATCGGTGTCCTCGTTGAGGACGGCCCCAATCTGGCCTTCTTCCACGAGCGCTTCTTCGACTACGCCTTCGCCCGGCGCTTCGTCGCCCGAAAAGACACTCTCGGACAGCTACTTGCCCGTGACCAGTTTCTCTTCCGCCGCGCCCAGGTACGCCAGATCCTCGAGTACGCGCGACGCACCCCCGGCAAGCTCTACCGCGAGAGCCTCGACCTGTTGCTGAAGGACGAGGCAACCCGCTACCACCTCAAAGAGCTAGTGCTTTCCTGGATAGCAGCACTTCCCGACCCCGGCGAGACTGAGTGGGAAGTTCTCAAGCCGATCGTCGAAGACCCGGAAAACTCAGCGCACCGTGGCGCCTGGCAGGCGCTGACCTCATCCGCTTGGTTTCACTTTCTCGACGAACGTGGCTTGGTCGAGCGTTGGCTCGATGATGAGGACACGGTCGAGCGGGCATCATGGATCCTGCTCGCCGCCTCCGAAAGAGAGCCTGATCGTCTGGCGGAAATTCTCACGGAGCGGCTGGGACGCTCGGCGGCCTGGCGAGAGACGGTCACGGCTATCCTCGCCCGCTGCCCCGATGTTGGCGCCAGCCGCGACCTCTTCGAGGTGGCGGCCCAGCTGTTTGAGCGACCCGACTTCGACGGCGACCCCCTCTGGTTCTCCGTTCATGAGCTCGCGGAGCAGCATCCGGAGTGGGCTAGCGAGCTACTTGGCCGTTACCTGCAGGGGAGGATCGAGGCAGCGATGGCCGCCGGCGCAACTGACCCGTTCGAGTCGGGGATCGTCCCTCGCGACACCCACCCGGCTGAATACATCGCCGCGGCATCCGAGCGCGCGCCACGCGCCTTCGTCGAACAGGTCTTTCCGCGCTTCATCGAGCTTGCCGAGATGGCCTCTCGGCCCCCCCTCGACAGGGAGGACGCGGAGGAGCGGATGACGAGCGATTCGATCTGGCACCTGCGCCACTTCAGCGATGTCGCCGGTGAGCTTCCCGAACAGCTTCTTCACGGGCTTGAGACGGCGATCGCCGAGGTAGCCAAAGAGGACGCAGCGTTTTTCCGTGAGCTAGTCGACGGGCTCAAGGAGACTGAGCTTGAGAGCGTGGCGTACCTCCTCTTCCAAGGCTTCGCCGGCAACCCCGACGCGCTCGCCGACGAGGCGATCGAGTTCGTACTCGCCGACCGGCGGCGGCTGCGAGTCGGCCATTCGGACGGTTACCACTGGGGCACCCGTCGCCTCCTTGAGGCGGTGAGCCCGGCAGCGGGAGACGAGACCATTGCTGCCCTTGAGGACGCCGTGATCGGCTACACCACCTTCTGGGAACGGACGCCAGGTGGGCAGAAGGCCCGCGGCCGGGCGGAGTTCACCTTGCTCGGAGGAATCGCCGCCGAGCGCCGCCCCAACCGTGCGGCCCAGCGGTTCGCCGAGCTTCAGCGCAAGTTCGGCGCCGAGGACGCCGAGGAGCCGATGGGAATTATCGGTGGATTCGTCGGTCCACCGATTGGCGACGAGCCGGCCAAAAAGATGTCCGACGACAATT
The DNA here is from genome assembly GCA_963702955.1 of uncultured Solirubrobacterales bacterium. GTDB lineage: Bacteria > Actinomycetota > Thermoleophilia > Solirubrobacterales > 70-9 > VRUE01. The sequence goes on from OY969774.1 coordinate 2,413,655, forward strand.
GGCTGAAGGCGATCATCGAGTACGACAGTGATGATTTTGAGGCGCGGCGCGACTTCATGATCGGCGGCGCCCACCAGCTCAGCACCGTCCTCGAAAATAGGACGAAAGAGGACCCGGCGCGCTTCGCGCAACTGATCGCCCGGATTCCCGATGAGGCCAACGTTGACTACTTCGACGCGATCCTGCGCGGGCTCGGTCAGAGCGAGAAGGACTTCCCGCTCGAGGCGGCGGTCGGCGCGGTCGAGCGCTGCCATGCCCTGCCGGATCGGCCGTGCGGGATGTGGATTTCCCACCCGCTGCGCGCCTTCGCCAAGGACCGCGTACCGGATTCCGCCCTTGAGATCCTCAGCTGGTATGCGACCGAGGGTGACGGAGCCTCGACCTTCGACCCAGGGGGAAAGCGAAAAAACGCGGAGATCATCGCCACGCGCGGACTCAATTCTGTACGCGGTAGCACCGCGCGGGCGATCGGCCTGCTGGTCGAGGGCAACCCCGAGCACATTCCGGTACTCGAGCCAGCGATTCGCAGTCTTGTAACGGATCCCGAGCCGCCAGTTCGGGCGCTGGCGATCGAAATACCGCTCTGGATGCTGCGCCACGATGAGGATCTTGCCCTCGAGTTGTTCGAGGAAGGCGTTGCCGATGCCGGCGAGGACGTTCTCGATAGCCGCGGCGTCAGCGAGTTCCTTCGCTACCGAGGACAGCGCTACTTTGATCGTCTTTTCCCACTGATCGAGAGGATGCTCGCCTCGGAAAGTGAGGGTGTGCAGCGAAACGGGGCTGTGCAGGCGACGCTCATCGCCCTCGGCGAGCCCGAGGCCCGAGAGCTCGTCGATCGATGCTTGGACGGACCAACCGCCCAGCGGCGTGGGGTTGCGAGAGTATGCGCGGGAAACGTCGCCGATCCGAGCCACCGCGAGTACTGCGAAGGATTTCTAATCGCGCTTTTCGACGATCCTGATGAGGACGTCCGCAACGACGCCGTAGTGGCAATCCGCGAGCTGCGCAAAGGTGGCGCTGAGCGCAACACCCGCTTGATCGAGGGACTGCTAGCAAGCCGGGCTTTTGGAGATGACTTGAGGGCGCCGGTGATGGCGATCAAGGAAGCCGACGCGCCGCCGCCACAACTTGCGCTCGAGGTAGCCGAAAGGACGCTTGAACGACTTGAGGCCCCGGGCGACATTGCGCGGCGCGAGGCGATGGTCGCCCGCGACCTCGTCGACGTCGTCGTCCGCGTCTACGTCGATGCCCTCGATCGCCGAACCAAGGATGCCGCCCTCGATATCTTCGACAAGACGCTCAGCTCAAACGCCTACGGCGCAAGGCGCGCGCTGGAGGCGTTTGATCGGGGATGACGAGCCAGCTTTCGGGGCAATCTCGATTAAGCCATTGCCATCGCGGCGCGGTACACAAACGGGTCACAATTTGAGCGAAACTAAGGTCAACTCAGACCAGCTCGGACCGCTTGAACAAGCCAAAACCAGCCTGGTCAACCCCGCCTAGAAACCTCATAACCCGAAAGTCGCAGGTTCGAATCCTGCTCCCGCTATTGGTTCTTCCGGCGACCGAGAGGGATGGTCGCGGGCTTTCCTCAAGCTCCCGGAATGCTTGCGTTTCGTGCTGAAATGGTGTTCCGTGACCGGATCCATCAACTCGCTGCTCTCGAATCTGTGGAAGCGCTTGGTTCAGATCGTGATCCGAGTACATGACCGGCGGGAAGAAAAGCGGGCCGGAGTTCTTTGGGTGGTTGCGGAAGCCAACGGTGAGCCGGCACCGAGCCCGGCTGGGGATCCCGACCTAGTGCTCGGGTACGCCGAGCATGCGAGCACCGTATTTTACCCCGACTTCGAAGAAACCCAGGGCGCGGCGCATCGGCTGGTTCGCGAAGGTCCGCCTGACCCGAACGACTCTCGCGATGTCCACGTTTGGGACACATTCAATCTGGGCGACCCCGCGGTAAGGGATCGCTTCCGACGGGGAGTGACCCTTGGTCGAATACTCGCTCGGACGCAGGAGTGCATTTACTGCGGCTCGTTTCTGAGGAGAGCCGAGACCGCCGATCTGCGTTGGTGGGCTAAATGGTTCGGCTGGCGGTACGAGACCAAGGAATGCACTTCGTGCGGCTGGTGGTGTGTCAGCTTCAGGCGCGTAGAAGGGTTCGTGTCCTTTGACGAGCTGGACTATTGGCATACCTACGCGGTGATGCGGCGGTTCGACCCGCTCGCCCTTGACACCCCGCTCTCATTGGCCCGCGGATACCTGAGCAGGAACCCGCACAAGCTCGCCCGCTTCGACCCCTTCCACTTCGAGGCCCTGATGGCCGACTGCCTGCGCGATTACTTCGGCGACGGCGAGATCATCAAAATCGGCGGTCGCAACGATCGAGGTATCGACATAAAGGTCGTGCGGGCCGGCGGGCATAAGCTGTTGGTCCAAGTTAAGCGACGCAGTGACTTCTCTAGGCGCGAGGGTGTAGAGGCAGTGCGGACCCTGCACGGCGTGATGCTGCGCGAGGGCGTTCCCCGGGGCATGGTCATCACCACTGCCCGCAGCTACACCTCCGAAGCCAAACGGGAGGTGAAGCAGGCCGGCCGAAATCTCCAAGGGTACTCGATGGATCTGCTCTCCTACGATGACGTCGTCGATCTCCTCGGCGAGCCGGTGGGGGCACGGCGTCTACCTTGGGAGGGCCAGGGGATTCGGACCGACCGGCCGATGCACGATTTGTATGGGTGCGAAGAGTGGATCGAACGGTCCATTCTGCCCCCACCGATCAGGCAGCTGTACTGATCCCACGTCGTTCGCTCGAGCCGAACGAGTCGGTGCCGTCGTTCGACCCGCAGACACGGAGGCCGTGAGGGCTTGACTGATCTTCCGCCCGGTTTTGGCTCCCTGCGACCGAGGCGGGGGTGGCGGGTACACAAACGGGTACCAATTTGAGCGAAAGTAGGTTCAACTCAGACCAGCTCGGACCGCTTGAACAAGCCAAAAAACAGCCTGGTCAACCCCGCCTTGAAACCTCATAACCCGAAGGTCGCGGGTTCGAATCCCGCCCCCGCTATGCACCAGGGGAAGGACTCGAAGAAGCGATGCGGGCCTGCATCGTCCGCCGACAAAAAGTTTAGTCCGGGCACGAGACTAAGGTCGCGCCCGGATGGCGAAGCAGCCGAAAACTTGGGTCGTGGACTTCGACAGCGATGCGGTGATCGACCTTGAGGACGTGAAGTCGCGCGGCGACCGCAAGGCGGTCTTCAACGTCGTCCAGAAGCTGAAGGACGTTGGCCCGGATCTGCCCTCGCCGCACATGAAGTCGCTGAAGGGCGAGGCGGATTTGTTTGAGCTGCGCCCGAAGCAGGGGGCCTGCGAGTCGCGGCCGATATACGCACGGTTCGGACAGCGGTTCATGGTTCTCGCAATTGCGGCCAAGAAGAAGGACTTCGACCGGGCGGTTGCGGCGGCAAACGGCCGTATGGGCCGGCACCGTTGATAATAGTGCTGTTATCATCAGCGCAGCGACAGGAGACCCGATGGCAGCTTCTAAAAAGACTTTCGATGCGCTCGTGGCGGAGGAGCAGCTCGCCGACCCCAGCTTTCGAGCCGAGTGGCAGAGACTCGCGCCGGCCCGCGAGTTCGCGGCGACCCTGCTGCGCTATCGCGCCGAGCACAAACTGAGCCAGCGGGCGCTGGCGAAGAAGCTCGGCGTTTCCCAGCCGCGCGTCGTGAAGCTGGAGGCAGGGGAGCACAATCCCGAGATCGACACGATCATCAACGCGGTGCGGCGGCTCGGGATCGAGTTCGTGCTCGACGTGGCCCCCGCGAGCTGCAAGCCGGCGCTCGTGACCGCCCGGGCGCAGCGTGGGGCAGTTGACCACGACGATGTTTCGGTTGTGGCTGCTTCGACCTGATTCGCGTCAAGGGGATGGACTGCGGCGCCAGAGCCTTGGATGTAGGTGAGCCATGCCGACAGGGTTCTCGACGATCTGCGGGCTGCGATTCGGTTGCGAAGACCGAGCATGGAGGTGTTACCTTCACGGGCATGTGTGAGTCGGTGGGTATTGCGGAGTTGCGGCAGAACCTGAGCATGTACCTGCGGCGGGTGAGCAAGGGGGAGCGAGTGGTTGTGACCGATCGGAATCGGCCGGTGGCCGAGCTGGGACCGGCTCCGACGACGGGGTCCGATCTCGACCGACTGATCGCCAAGGGGCGGGTCTCGCGTCCGCTGCGCCGAGGCTTGCCGGAGCCGTTGGAGCTGACCGGCGATCCGCAGGCGCTGAGCCGGGTGCTCGACGAGATTCGCGGCGAGCGGTAGCCGACCGCCGCGCTAGGCGCGCGACGGGAGACGGCGCAGCAAAGGGAGGGCGAGCAGGCCAAGCCAGAGATACGGGGCGAGTTCCGGGTTGACGAAGGCGAGCGGGATCGAGGCGAGGAAGACCGCGGCCGCGACCTGGCTGCGGCGGTTGCCCGCCCGCGTCTCCTCCGGGTCGCCCTTGGCGAGGCCGGAGCGGCGGGCGTCGGCGGACATCAGCATCCCGGTCAGGGTGACGCCGGCCAGGTTGGCGGCGTAGAGGACGATCGAGGCGGTCTGCCCTCCGTGGTCCCCCAGCACCCGGCTGCTGAACGGGATCAGCACGATCCAGGCGAGGTAGAAGAGGTTGAAGACGATCAGCCTGCTGTCGAAGCCGACGACGTCGCCGAAGAAGCGGTGGTGGATCAGCCAGAAGCGGCCGATCACGGCGAAGCTGAGCGCGAAGGCGAGGAGGTCCTGGCGCTCGTCGAGCAGGGCCTTGGTCAGGTCGTCGCCGGGAAGGTGGGCGGGGATGGTGAGGTTGAGGACGAGCAGGGTGATCGCGATCGCGAAGACGCCGTCGCTGAAGGCGACGATGCGCGAGAACTCGATCTCGTTCCCCTGGCGCCGCCGCGCTGACTCGTTCCTCGCCATCGGCAGATCGAATCAGGCGCGGCGGGCGCCATCGGGTTAACCCCGGGGAACGCCTATTCGACCAGCGTCACGGTGACGGTCGAGCTGTGCTTCTTTTCGATCGACTTGAAGGTGCCGCGGGCGTTGGCGTAGATGCCGGTGCCGCCCGTGATCGGGCCTTCCGTGTTCTTGCCGAGCAGCGCCGAAGCCACGAGCGTGCCCTTGCCGAAGACGAAGGTGCCCTGGCAGAGGAAGTCGGCCTTTTCGAACTGCTTGCTCGTCGCCGTCGCGGTGCAGACCGCCTCGAGGCGGCCGATCCGCTTGCCGCCCTGGGTCAGCGGGTTCTGCAGGACGATCTCGTCGCCGGCGCTGATCGTCAACGGTTCGCCGTGCTTTTGCTTCGCCTTCGGCGCGTTGTCGATGAAGTGGAAGCTCGATCCCTTTTCCGGTTCCTGGAAGACGATCGTCTTCGTGACGGTGGTTTCGGCGCTTGCCGGCGCCGCCAGCGCCACGGCCATGGCACAGCATGCGAGCAGCGGTATGAGCAGCCCCTCGAGGCGGCTTCGCGTAGTCATAGTCATTCTTCCTCCTGAGTGCGTCGTTGTCCCAGCCGCCCCACCGGCTTGGGCGAGCCGGGATTGTGACGCTTAGGCGGCGCTCGTGCCGACCAGGCTCTCGGCGCAGTCGACGATCGTCTCCTCGACCGGGCGGGGGGTCCAGCCGAGGAGGGATTCGGCGCGCTCGCTGGAGAGCGTCGTGCGCTTGCCGAGCTGGCCGGTGACCGAGCGGACGCTCGGGTCGAACAGGCCGAGCGCGCGGACGAGGAGGTCGGGGATGCGGCGGGTCGGGACCTTGGCGGCGCGCTCGCCGAGCCGCTCGCGCAGGATCGCGGCGACTTCGGCCATCCAGAGGAACTGCGCCACCGCGATGAAGCGCTCGCCGCCGGCCTCGGGCGCGGTCATCGCCCTGATGTGCAGGTCGACGACGTCGCGGACGTCAACGAAGCTGAAGCCGATCCGCGGCAGGCCGGGCATCCCTCCCAGCAGCCGTTCGATCGCCCCCAGCGAGAAGGAGCGGTCCTCACTCAGCGCCGGGCCGAGGATCGCGCCCGGGTTGACCGTCGCCAGCTTCTCGCCGGCGCTGCGCTCGCGCATCAGGTCCCAGGCGGCGCGCTCGGCGATCGTCTTCGAGCGCGCGTAGGGGGACAGCTTCGGGTTGTCGGGATCGCTCCAGTCCGCCTCGGTCAGCGGCCCGTCCTTGCGCGCCCGCCCGCCGGTGACCGCCGCCACCGAGGAGGTGACGACGATCCGCTCGACGCCGGCGTCGAGGCTCGCCCGCAGGACCCGCAGGGTCCCCTCCCGCGCCGGCACGATCAGCTCGTCGGGGTCCTTCGGCTGCGCCGGCGGGAAGGGGGAGGCGACGTGGAGGACGTAGTCGCAGCCGTCGACCGCGACGGCCCAGCCGTCGTCGGCCAGCAGGTCGGCCGCGAGCACGGTGAGGCGGCTGCCGGTGTGGACCTCGGGCTCGATCGCGTTGCGCAGCTCGGCCTCGCGGCCCAGGTCGCGGACGGTCGTCCGCACCTCGTAGCCGCGGCGCAGCAGCTCGATCAGGCACCAGCTGCCGAGGAATCCCGAGCCGCCGGTGACGAGGACCGTTTTGCTCTGTGCCGGTGAGGACTCCATCGCGGTCACGAAGAGTACGCCGACCAGGCGATCGTCCCCACCGCTAGTCGTTTCCGCGCCCGTCGCTCAGCTTCTCGAACTCCTCGTCGCTGAGCTCGATCTCCGCCGCGGCGACGTTCTCCTCCAGGTGCTTGACCGACGAGGTCCCCGGGATCGGCACGACGACCGGCGAGCGGCGCAACAGCCATGCAAGCGCGACCTGCCCGGTGCTCGCGCCGTGCGCCGCGGCAACCTCTGCCGCCGCCCCGCCCGGCTCGGCCAGCTCGCCGGCCGCCAGTGGGAACCAGGGGAAGAAGCAGAGGCCAAGCTCCTCGCAGCGGTCGAGGACGTCCTCGGAATGGCGGTCGCCGAGGTTGAAGCGGTTCTGGACCGAGACGACGTCGACGATCTCGCGCGCCTGCTCGAGCTGGGCTACCGAGACGTTGGAGATGCCGACGTGGCGCACCTTGCCCTCGTCCTGCAGCTCCTTGATCGCCCCGACCGACTCCTCGTAGGGGACGTCGGCGTCGGGGGAGTGCAGCTGGTAGAGGTCGATCCGATCGACCCGCAGGCGCCGCAGCGAACCCTCGCAGGCCTTCTTCAGGTAGTCGGGGTGGCCGTTGCGCGGCCAGCGGCCGGGACCGGTCCGTTCCAGGCCGCCCTTGGTCGCGATCGTCAGCCCCTCGTAGGGGTGCAGGACCTCGGCGATCAATTCCTCGCTGACGTGCGGGCCGTAGGAGTCGGCGGTGTCGATCAGGTTGATCCCCAGCTCGGCCACCCGTCTCAGCACCGCCCTCGCTTCGTCGGGGTCCCGCGGCGGGCCCCAGGTGCCGTCGCCGGTGATCCGCATCGCGCCGTAGCCGAGGCGGCGCACCTCGATCTCGTCGCCGATCGTGAGCGTCCCTGCCGAGCTATCGCTGAGTTCCACGGTTCCGGGCATTCGATCCAGTCTCCTTCGCGGTCGTTTCGCTCGGACTACCCGGCAGGCGCCTGCCGTGCAACATTCAACCTGACAGCAATCGCATCGGAGGCCCTCATGATCAGCAAGAACCGACTTCATCGTCTGCCACATGGCCTTCTTCAGCGACCCCGACGGCAACGACCTGATGCTGCACAACCGCTACGCGCCCTACGAGTGAGTGGCCGATGCCCAAGCTGAAATTCGAGATCTCGATCTCGCTCGACGGTTATGTCGCCGGGCCGAACCAGAGCGAGGAGCATCCGCTGGGCGAAGGCGGGATGCAGCTTCACGAGTGGATCTTGAAGCTGGCCGCGTGGCGGGAGCCGCACGGCCGCGAGGGAGGAGAGGTGAATGCCAGCACGCCGCTGGTCGAAGAATCGATGCGCGGCGTGGGGGCGGGGATCATGGGACGCAACATGTTCGGCGGCGGCCCCGGGCCGTGGGGCGAAGATCCTTGGCAGGGATGGTGGGGCGACGATCCGCCCTTCCAGATGCCGGTCTTCGTGCTCACCCACCACGAGCGGGAGCCGCTGGTGCTCGGCGACACCACCTTCACCTTCGTCACCGGCGGCATCGAGTCGGCGCTGGAGCGGGCCCGGGAGGCCGCCGGAGACCGGGACGTGACGATCGGCGGCGGCGCCGAAACCGCCCGGCAGTACCTTGTCGCCGGCCTGATCGACCAGATGCAGCTCAACGTCGTGCCGGTCCTGCTCGGCGCCGGCGCCCGCCTGTTCGAGGACGGCGCCGGCGCAGGCCTCGCCCTCGAGCGGATTCTGATTGTCGACACCCCCGACGTCACCCACCTCCGGTACCGCGTGGGCGTCTAGCTGCGGCATGTCCGCTCGTCGCACTGGCTGACCAGCCAGTCTGCGAGAATGCCGCCCGTGGCCGAGCCGGCACCAGAGCATCTCGACGTGCTGATCGTCGGCGCCGGCCTCTCGGGGGTCGGTGCCGCGCACCATCTGCAGGAGCGGCTGCCGGGCCGCAGCTACGCGATCCTCGAGGCGCGCGGGGAGATCGGTGGCACCTGGGACCTCTTCCGCTATCCCGGCATCCGCTCGGACTCCGACATGCACACGCTCGGCTACCGCTTCCGGCCGTGGACCGAGGAGAAGACGATCGCCGACGGCCCCGCGATCCTCGAGTACGTGCGCGACACCGCGCGCGAGGCCGGGATCGACCGCAGGGTCCGCTTCCACCACCGGGTCCTCGCCGCCGAGTGGTCGAGCGAGCGGTCGCGCTGGACGGTCGAGGCCGAGCGGACCGACACGGGGGAGACGGTGCGGCTGACCTGCGGCTTCCTCTGGACCTGCAGCGGCTACTACCGCTACGACGAGGGCTACACCCCCGAGTTCCCCGGGGTCGAGCGCTTCGCCGGGCCGGTGATCCACCCCCAGCACTGGCCCGAGGACTTCGACTACGCCGGCAAGCGGGTCGTCGTGATCGGCAGCGGCGCCACCGCGGTGACGCTGGTCCCGGCGATGGCCGAGAAGGCCGCGCATGTGACGATGCTGCAGCGCTCCCCCACCTACATCGCCTCGCTGCCCGCCGAGGACCCGATCGCCAGGGGGTTGCGCCGGGTCCTGCCGGCGAAGGCCGTCTACGCGATCGTCCGCTGGAAGAACGTCCTCCTGCAGTCGGCCATCTACCAGCTCAGCCGCCGTCGCCCGCAGGCGGTCAAGAAGATGATCCGCCGCGGCGTCGAGCGCTCGCTGCCGGCCGGCTACGACGTCGACACCCACTTCACGCCGCGCTACGACCCCTGGGACCAGCGCATGTGCCTGGTCCCCGACGGCGACCTCTTCCGGGCGATCTCGCGCGGCGAGGCGACCGTGGTCACCGACCGGATCGAGACCTTCACCGAGCAGGGGCTGAAGCTGGAGTCCGGGGCGGAGCTGGAGGCCGACGCGATCGTCACCGCCACCGGCCTCAGCCTGCTCTTCCTCGGCGGCATGCGGCTGGCCGTCGACGGCGCCGACGTCGACATCCCGGCGACGATGGCCTACAAGGGGATGATGCTGAGCGGCGTCCCCAACTTCGCCTTCACCGTCGGCTACACCAACGCCTCCTGGACGCTGAAGGCCGACCTCGTCTCCGAATACGTCTGCCGGCTGCTCGCCCACATGGACGCCGGCGGCTACAGCCGCTGCCTGCCCGAGGCCGATCCCACCGTCGCCGAGCAGCCACTGCTCGACTTCAACTCCGGCTACGTCCTGCGCTCGCTTGACCGCTTCCCGAAACAGGGCTCGCGCGAGCCCTGGAAGCTGCGCCAGAATTACGTCGTCGACGTCCGCTCGATCCGCCGCGGCCCGATCGAAGACGGCACGATGCGCTTCTCCAGCCCGGCGCCGCAGGACCGGCCGGTCGAGCCGGTCGCCGCCTGAGCCGGCGGACGCGGGCGCCCCGATGTCAGCCGGCGTTGGCCTCGAGCCGTTCGGCGAGGCGGTTCATGCCGCGCTCGCGGGCGGCCGCGGCGGCGCCGGCCCAGTCGGTGAGGCGGTCCGCCGGCCGCTTCACGCCGGCGTCGCGCAGGGTGGCGATGTCCTTGAAGGCGAGCAGCTCCTCGCGGGCGTCGAGCAGGGCGCCGCGCAGCTTCGGGCGCCGCTCTCCGATCGCGTTGTCGAGCACCGCCTCGAGCGAGCCGTGGCGGCGCAGCAGCTCGGCCGCCGTCTTCGGGCCGACCCCCTTGGCTCCGGGCAGGCCGTCGGAGGGGTCGCCGCGCAGGGCGATGAAGTCGGGCACCAGCTCCGGGTCGATCCCGTAGCGCTCCCGCACCTCGGCCGGGCCGACCGCTTCGGCGCCTTTGCCGCCGGTGCGCACGTAGAGGACGGCGACCCGCTCGCCGGCGCACTGGTACATGTCGCGGTCGCCGGTCAGCAGCAGCGCCCGGCCGCCCGCCTCGGCCTCGAGCCGCGCGTAGGTGCCGAGCAGGTCGTCGGCCTCCAGCGACTCGCTGCGCGCCACGGTCCAGCCGAAGGACTCGAAGAACGCCTCGCTATCGGCCCACTGCGGCGCCAGACCGTCGGGCATCTCCGGGCGCTCGGCGTGGTAGGCCGGGTACAGCCCGGTCCGGTAGGAGGCGGCGTCGGGCCCGAAGCAGAGGACGACGGCGCGCGGCTCGTGCGCTTCGACCTCGCGCACGATCAGGTTGGCCGCGCCGAGCAGGGCGTTGACGGGGTTGCCGTCCGGCCCCGTGATCGAGTCCGGCAGCGCGTAGAAGGCGCGGTAGAGCATCGACGGCGCGTCAACTGCGAGCAGCGGGGAGGGCACGGGGACACCCTATGACTAGATTCCCAAGCATGAACGCCCTGCAGATCGACGGCCTCGAGAAGCGCTACCCGACCGGGGTCGAGGCGCTGCGCGGCGTTTCGCTGGAGATCGCCCCCGGCGAGCTGTTCGGGCTGCTCGGCCCCAACGGCGCCGGCAAGTCGACGCTGATCCACTGCACGACCGGCCTCGCCCAGCCGACCGGCGGCTCGATCAGCGTCTTCGGCCACGACGCGATCGGCGACTACGGCGAGGCCCGGCAGGCGGTAGGGCTGGCGCCGCAGGAGGTCAACCTCGACTGGTTCCTGACCGCCGAGGAGACGCTCGACTACCACGCCGGCTACTTCGGGATGCCGAAGCGCGAGCGGCGCGAACGGACCAAGGAGCTGCTCGAGACCTTCTCGCTGACCGAGAAGCGCGACGAACGCACCCGCACCCTCTCGGGCGGGATGAAACGGCGGCTGATCCTCGCCCGGGCGATGATGCACCGCCCGCGCCTGCTGATCCTCGACGAGCCGACCGCCGGCGTCGACGTCGAGCTGCGGCTCGAGCTCTGGCACTACGTCCAGCGGATCAACCAGGAGGGGACGACGATCCTGCTGACCACGCACTACATCGAGGAGGCGGAGCAGCTTTGCGACCGGATCGCCTTCATCAACCACGGCGAGATCGTCGGCGAGGGGACCAGCGCCGCGCTCTCGGCCCGCTTCGGCGTCGACAACCTCGAGGACGCCTACCTCGCCCTGGTCGGCCGCAAGGAGCTGTCGCGCTCCCACGTCGAGGAGCCGATTCTGTGAGCCCCGCCCAGATCCGCTTCGCGACGCTGTGGCGGCGCGAGGTCAACCGCTTCATGAAGATCAAGAAACAGACGATCGGCGCGCCGCTGCTGGAAACCTTCCTCTACATCTCGATCTTCGGCGCCGCGCTCGGCTCCCGGGTCGGCGAACTGCACGGGATCGAATACATCCTCTTCGTCATCCCCGGCCTGATCATGATGTCGTTCTCGATCAACGCCTTCTCCAACAACTCCTCCTCGATCCTGCAGCAGAAGTTCCAGGGGGCGATCCAGGACCAGCTCTCCTCGCCGGCCTCGCCGCTGGAGCTGCTGCTCGCCTTCTCGCTCGGCGGCTTCGCGCGCGGACTGATCGTCGCCTCGCTGACCTTCGTCGCCGCCTCGCTGCTGGTCGACCTGCCGGTCGAGCACGTCCTCGTCCTGATCCCCGGCCTCTTCCTGGTCGGCTTCTTCTTCTCCCAGCTCGGGGTGCTGATCGGCGTCCGTGCCGAACAGTTCGACGACGTCTCCTTCGCCCAGACCTTCGTCCTGCAGCCGCTGATCTTCCTCGGCGGCGTCTTCTACTCGGCGACGCTGCTGCCGCAGCCGTTTCAGACGCTGACCCACTTCAACCCGATCTACTACATGATCAACCTGATCCGCTACGGCTTCGTCGGCTTCACCGAAGTCAGCATCGCCCTCTCGCTGCTGGCGCTGACCGCGGCGACCGCGGCTCTGTTCGCGGTCAACCTGAGACTGTTCTCACGCGGCTACAGGTTGCGTGCGTAGCGCCGCTGCATTAAATTGCCGCTGTCTCATTCAGATTTCCCCTGGGCAGTGCGCCGCAAGGCGGCGCAGAAAGGAATCGACTGTGAAGCAGCATCGACTTCGTGCCGTCTCGGCCAGGGCCGGCATCCTGGCCGCCGCGGCGGTTCTAGCCGCGCTCTGCGCATCGGCCACGGCGCTCGCCGGTCCCTACCCCTCGAGCGGTTCGGCATCGAGCGAAACCAGCGGCCCCACCGTCTACATCAAAGACGGCAAACAGGGCCTCCGCTTCGTCGCGCCGAAAACGATCGTCAACGGCGAAAACCTGACGGTGCTCAACACGACCAATCCCCATAAGGTCGGTCCGCACACCTTCTCGCTGGTCGAACAGTCGGTGATCCCGAAGACCGCCAAAGAACGGCAGCTCTGCTTCACCCCGGGCCACATCTGCAAAGCGATCGCCGGCTGGCACGGCGTCAAGGGCAACGGGCCGCCGAAGGAAAACCCCGCCGAAGCCGGAGAAGAAGGCTGGAGCACGCTCGGCAACCTGACCACCAAGGGCGACTCCTGGTTCACCGGCGAAAAGCCGAAGACCTCGATCACCCAGCGGGTCAACGAGGGCGCCCTCGCCGGGCCGACCAAGATCTACTTCATGTGCGCGATCCATCCCTGGATGCACGGTTCGATCACGGTCCTTCCGGGCGGTTAGCGACGACCGATTCCTCGCAGTCCGCGCCGCGCCTGGGGCGCCGAGGCTTCCTCGGCGCCCTCGGCGGCGGCGCTCTCGCCGCGCTGCTCCCGCTCGAGCTGCGCGCCGGCTCGCCGGCTCCCGCCGACGCGCGGGGACGGCCCCTTCGCGCGCCCGAGCCCTTTAGCTCCCGCCTGCCGATTCCCGAGCAGCTGCGCGGCGCCCGGCTCGAGATCCCGATCCGCGAGGCCGACGTCCAGATCCTGCCCGGCGCGAAGACGCGGATGTGGACCTACGGCGGCAGCTTCCCGGGGCCGACGATCCGCCGGCCCGCCGGGCACCGGACCGAGGTCAGCTTCCACCACCGGCTGCCGCCCGAGGTCGGCGAGCTGACCGTCCACCTGCACGGCGGCCACAACCGCACCCAGTTCGACGGCCAGCCGGGCGGGCTGACCGCCTCGCACCCGCGCTCCTTCTACTGCCACATCCCCTCCGGCCTCTCGCCGCGCGAGTCCGGCAACGACGACCTGATCGAGCCGGGCGGGCGGAAAACCTACGTCTACGACCTGGTCGAGGGCGGCCGTCCGGAACGGGCGGCGACGCAGTGGTACCACGACCACCGCCTCGACCACACCGGCCTCCACGTCTGGCGGGGCCTCGCCGGGATCTTCATCGTCGACGACGAGCTCGACAGCTCGCTGCCGCTGCCCGCGGGCGACCGCGACATCCCGCTGATGATCGCCGACCGCACTTTCGACCGCCACAACCAGCTGACCGACCCGTTCACCGGCCTGCGTCCTCCCGGCGACGGAGTGGTCGGTCACCGCGTTCTCGTCAACGGCACCTACATGCCGCACCACGAGGTGCGACCGCAGCGCTACCGGCTGCGCCTGCTCAACGTCTCCGGCTTCCGCTCCTACAACCTCCACCTCTCAAACGGCGCGCCGCTGGTCCAGATCGGCACCGACAGCGGCCTGATGCCGAGGCCGGTGCGCCGCCGCGAGATTCTGCTCGGCCCGGCCGAGCGGGCCGAGGTCGTCGTCAACTTCGCGGGGGCGGGGGGCGAGTCGGTCGAGCTGCGCAGTGGACCCCGCGGCGGCGCCCGCGAAGGCGCGGGCTCGACCCCCTACGTCGGCGCGCTGATGCAGTTCCGGGTCGGCGCGGGACGGGCGCCCGACCGCACCCGGGTGCCGCGCTCGCTGCGCCCGCTGCCCGGCTGGACCAGGCACGTCTCGCGCAAGCCCGACCGCACCTGGACGATCTCGATCGGCGGCGCCTTCAAGACCACCTGGCTGATCAACGGCAGGACCTTCAACCCGGCCCGCGCCGACGCCTTCCCGAAGCTCGACACGACCGAGACCTGGGAGATCGTCAACCGCACCGGCGTCGCCCACATGATGCACCTGCACCACACCGACTGGTACCTGCTCGCCCGCGACGGCCGCCCGCCCCCGCCCTGGGAAGACTGCCTCAAGGAGACCTTCTTCCTCTACCCCGGCGAACGGATCCTGCTTGCCGGCCACTTCTCCGACTATGTCGGCAAGTTCGTCATCCACTGCCACATGCTCGACCACGAGGACCACGGCCTGATGAGCCAGTTCGAGGTTGTCAGGGGGTGAGTGAAGGATTTGGGGGTCCATAGACCCCCAAATCCTTCACTCGGCGGGCTCGAGACTCTCGCCGATCCACTCCAGGTAGCCGCGGCTGCCGGCGACGATCGGCGTCGCGACTATCTCCGGCTCCTCGTAGGAGTGCAGCTCGCGGATCGCCGCCTCCAGCTCGGGGTAGCGCGAGGCCTCGGTCTTCGCCAGGCAGAGCCACTCGCGCGCCTGCTCGACCTCGCCCCGCCAGCGGTAGCGGCTGCCGACCGGGCCGAGCACCTGCACGCAGGCGGCGAGCCGGCGCTCGACCAGGGCGGCGGAGATCGCCTCGGCCTCCTCCTCGGAGCCGGCGGCGGCGAGGACCTGGAGGTACTCAGGCAGAGCGGTCCTCGACGATCTCGTAGAGGCCGTCGGCGCCGACCGACTCGACGAACGGGGCGACCCCCGCGAGCTGCTCGGCGTAGCCCTCTTTGGCGGCGAGCTCGCGCAGCTGCTCGGGGCTGCCGTCGAAGATGCCGAATGAGATCACCTCGTCGGGGTCCTCCGTGTTGCGGAGCATGTTGAAGCGGACGAACCCTTCGGGCGGGGTCTCGCCCATCCCTCCCATGAACGCCTCGCGGAACTGCTCGAACGTGCCGGGCTTCAGCTTGCGGACGGTAAGCGCGCAGATCATCTTCGTCTCCTCGGTTCGGTGGCCGTTGCGCCCAAGCATCGCTCCGCGACCCCTGGAGGTCAAGGCTGACACTCGATTCGAGCGAGAGGGGGGAAAATTTTGCCCGCCGATTCCTTGGAGATACATGGACGCGGCAATGGCCATAAGCGATATATGCCATATTTATGGCATGAGAACGACGTTGGACATCGACGACTGGCTCATGGAGCGGCTGATGGCTCGCCATCCCGATGTCAGCAAGACCAAGGCCGTCGAGGCGGCGATCGAGGAATACCTGCGGCGGGGAGCCGTCGACTGGCTGCTGGAAAACGCCGGAAAGATCGAGATCGAAGACGTCTCGAAAGAGATGCGCGCAATCGATCGGCGGATCTGAGTGGTCCTTCCGGATACCTCCGTCTGGGTCAACTTCTCGCGTCGTGGGGCGAAGGGAGAGGCGGCGGCGATGCGACGGCTCCTGGATCGAGGCGAAGTGGCCACCTGCGGACCGGTGACCGCAGAGCTCCTCTCCGGTGCCGGTCGGGAGGTCTCGGAAAGAATGTGGGCAACGCTGTCGTCGCTGCCGTGGGCCGAGCCGGCTTCGGCCGACTGGCGCGAGGTGGGCGAGGTTGCCCGCAATCTGCGCCGGCGGGGAGAAACGCTGCCCCTGACGGATCTCGCGATCGCGGTCGCCGCGGCCCGCGCCGGCTACGCCCTCTGGAGCTTCGATTCCGACTTCAAGCGGATCGTCCCGGCCCTGGACGGGCTCGAGCTCTACGCCCCCGCCTGAGCGCTACTCGCCGATCAGCTCGATCCGGTAGCCGTCGGGGTCGCGGACGAAGCAGATCCGGTGGCCCTCGATGCGGCCGCCGGGGCGGTAGGGGGGCTTTTCGGGGTCGATCCCCTGCGCGGCGAGCTGCTCGAGGGTTCCGTCGAGGTCGTCAACGGCGAGGGCGATGTGGTTGTAGCCGCTGCCGTGCTCGTAGGAGTCGACGCCGTGGTTGTAGGTCAGCTCGAGGCGCGGGTCTTCGCCCGGCATGCCCATGAAGACGTTGATCGCCTCGTCGCCGATCGGCATCCGCGCGACCTCCTCGAAGCCGAGCTTTTCGTAGAAGGCGACCGAGCGATCGATCTCGCCGATCCGGTAGCAGGTGTGGAGGAAGCTGGGCATGGATGCGTGCCTGCGGTGCAGGCTACCGGTCCCGAATCCGTAGTTCGTCCCGGTAACCCGGTCTCCGCCGGGGCGTACTGTGTCGGCATGACCGAGCCGCAGGCCAAGACCGCGACTGTCCACGGCCGCTCTGTCGCCTACGTCGAGGCCGGCGAGGGCCCGGTCCTGCTGCTGATCCACGGGATGGCCGGCGAATCCCGCAACTGGCGCGAGGTGGTCGAGCCGCTCGCCCGCCACCACACCGTGATCGCCCCCGACCTGCCCGGCCACGGGACCTCGGCCCCGGGCGCCGGCGACTACTCGATCGGCTCGCTCGCCGCCGGCCTGCGCGACCTGCTGCTCGCGCTCGGTCACGAGCGCGCCACGCTGGTCGGCCACTCGCTCGGCGGCGGCATCGCGATGCAGCTCGCCTACCAGTTCCCGGAGATGGTCGAGCGCCTGGTGCTGGTCTCCAGCGGCGGCCTCGGCCCCGAGGTCAGCCCGGTCCTGCGCGCCGCGGCGCTGCCCGGCGCCGACATCTTCATCTCGGCCACCGCCGGTCTCGGCGGGCAGGTCGGCAGCGCGGTCGGCCGCGGCCTCTCGGCGATCGGCCTGCGCCCCAACGCCGACGTCGCCGAGGTCGCCCGCGGCTACGCCTCGCTGAGCGACCCCGAACGCCGCGCCGCCTTCCTCGGCACCCTTCGCGCCGTGGTCGGCACCGGCGGCCAGAAGGTCGACGCAAGCGACCGCCTCTACCTTGCCGAGGCGGTGCCGGTGCTGATCGTCTGGGGCGCCCGCGACTCGATCATCCCGGCGCACCATGGCGAAGACGCCCACCGGGCGATCCCGGGCAGCCGGCTGGAGGTATTCGACGACGTCGGCCACCTGCCGCAGCTCGAGGCGCCGGGCCGCTTCATCGCCGTGCTCGAACGGTTCCTGCGCGAGACCGAGCCGGCCACGTTCGATCGCGAGGAGTGGCGGGCGAGGCTGAAGGCGGCCTGACCGGGCCGGCGCACGTCTGATTGCGCATGGCACAGGGGAAAAGGCCGGCTCTCCCGTCCCATTACAGTTTTCGGTTCGATGGCCCACCGAACTCGCAGGCGACGCCGTAGGTCGCATCACTCGTTTCGCAAAAGGCTGCTGCTCGCCGCCGCCGTAGTCGCCGGCGCTCTGGTGGTCGCCGGCGGCTTCGCCGCGAGCTGGGCGGTCAACGTCTACAACTCGGCGCCGCCGCTGTCCAGCCTCAAACCGGTGCAGAAGGGCCGCTCCTCGGCGATCTACGCCGCCGACGGCAGCCTGATCGGCTTCATCCGCGCCAGCAGCATCCGCGAGCCGGTCTCCTCGCGGGCGCTGCCGCAGAGCCTCAAGTACGCGACGGTGGCGATCGAGGATCGCAACTTCTTCAACCACGGCGCGATCGACCCGACCGGGATCGCCCGCGCCGCCTGGAAGGACGTGCTGGCCGGCGGCAAGCCGGTCCAGGGCGCCTCGACGATCACCCAGCAGCTCGTCCGCAACCTCTACATCCGCGATCCCGAAGAGACGCTCAAGCGCAAGCTGGTCGAAGCGCACCTCGCCTACGACGAGGAGGAAGCGCACTCCAAGCAGTGGATCCTCACCGCCTACCTCAACACCGCGCCCTACGGCACGGTCGAAGGCGAGACCGCGGTCGGCGCCGAGGCCGCCGCGCAGACCTACTTCGGCAAGCCGGCCCGCAAGCTGACCCTGACCGAGTCGGCGATGATCGCCGGGCTGCCGCAGGCGCCCTCCGAATACAACCCCTTCCTCGACCCGCGGGCCGCGCTCGACCGCCGCAACGAGGTGCTGACCGCGATGGAGGACCAGGGCTACATCACCCCTTCCGAATACCGCGAGGCGATCCACTCCGGGCTCGGGCTGCACCCCGGGCACAAGTACCGGGTGATCCGCGACCCGTTCCTGTTCGACCTGGTCGAGCAGGAGCTGATCGCCAAGTACGGGCTCAACACGGTGCGCTACGGCGGCCTCAAGGCCTACACGACGATCAAGCCCGAACTGCAGGAACGGGCGCAGGAAGCGGTCGACGGCTGCAGCGTCTGCTATTCCGAAGGCGGCCCCGCCTCGGGCCTCGCCTCGGTCGACCCCTCCAACGGCGAGATCGTCGCCCTCGCCTCGACCGAAGGATCGCCCGAAGAAAGCGAATTCAACTACGCCTGGCAGGCTCATCGCCAGCCCGGCTCCTCGTTCAAGACCTTCGTCCTGACGACGGCGATCAAGCAGGGGGTCAACCCCTACAGCACCTACTACGACGGCACCTCGCCGAAGACCCTCGACCTGCCGGGCGGCGGCACCTGGACCGTCAACAACGCCGAGCCGGGCGGCGGCACGATGTCGCTCGCCTCCGCCACCTGGGACTCGGTCAACGTCGTCTTCGCCCAGCTCGACCTCGACGTCGGCTCGGAAAACGTCACCCACACCGCGCACCAGATGGGGATCGAAGCGCCGCTCGAATCGGTTCCCGCCGAGGCGATCGGCGGCCTCGCGATCGGCGTCACGCCGCTTGAAATGGCCGACGCCTACGCGACCCTCGCCAACGGCGGCGTCCACCACGAACCGACCGCGCTCGGCCGGGTCGAGTTCCCCAGCGGCAAGGTCGACGAACCGAGCCCGGACTCCGGCGACCGGGTCCTCACCGAGGGCCAGGCCTACGACGTCACCAAACTGCTCGAGGGGGTGATCACCCAGGGCACCGGCGCCGGCTACACCTCGATCGGCTGCAGTGCCGAGGCGGGCAAGACCGGCACCTCGGAGGGCCTCTCCGACGCCTGGTTCGTCGGCTACACGCCGCGCTACTCGACCGCCGTCTGGGTCGGGCATCCCCAGTCGCGCGAAGAAACCGGCTTCGGCGGCCCGACCGCGGGGCCGATCTGGCGCTCCTTCATGGAAGCGGCGAACGAAGGCGAATGCGGCGAATTCGCCTCGCCCTCGACCATGCCCGAACTCTCCGCCCTGACCGGCGGCCACACCAGCGGCTCCTCCGGCTACTCGGGCGAAGGCGAAGAAGAAGAATTCGAAGCGGGGGGAAAGCCCGCAGGAGAAAAGAAAGAAGCGCCGGAAGGGGAAGGCGGGGGGGGCGCGCACCCCGAAGCCGCCCCGGAAGCGGCTGCCCCGGCCCCGGCCCCGGCGCCCTCTTCCCCGCCGTCCTCGGGCGCGGTTTCGGGCGGCGTCAGCCCCCACTAAGCGCCGCCGCTCGTCGCCCGGGCGCCGTGCGAGGATTGGGCCGTGGCGGCGATCGAGACGCGGGGCTTGACCAAGTTCTACGGCGCCGAGCGCGGCATCGAGGACGTCACCCTGACGGTCGAGCCCGGCGAGGTGTTCGGCTTCCTCGGACCCAACGGCGCCGGCAAGACGACGACGATCCGCACCCTGCTCGACCTGCTCCACCCGAGCGGCGGCAGCGCCAGCATTTTCGGCCTCGACAGCCGCCGCGACAGCGTCGCGATCCGCGCCCGGCTCGGCAACCTGCCGGGCGACTTCGGCTACGGCAAGCAGGCCCGCGGCCGCGAGGCGCTGGCGCTGCTCGCTCGCCTGCGCGGGGTCGACGACCTGAGCCGCGCCCGCCAGCTCGCCGAGCGCTTCCGCGCCGACCTCGAGCGGCCGCTGGGGCAGCTCTCGCGCGGCAACCGGCAGAAGGTCGGTCTGATCCTCGCCGTCTTCCACCGGCCCGAGCTGCTGATCCTCGACGAGCCGACCAGCGGCCTCGACCCGCTGATGCAGGAGGAGTTCCTGGCGCTGGTCCGCGAAGAACGCGAGCGCGGCTGCGCCGTCTTCCTCTCCTCGCACGAGCTGGACGAGGTCGAGCGGGTCTGCGACCGGGTCGGGATCATCCGCGGCGGCAGGCTGATCGCGGTCGAGCGGGTGGAGGACCTGCTCGGCAAGACGACGCAGCGGCGTCGGGTCGAGGTCGAGTTCGCCGAGCCGGTCGAGCTCGAGCAGGTGCGGGGGATGCCGGGGGTGGTCGGCGCCGAGTACGTCCACCCGTCTCTAGAGCAGGTCTTCCTCACCTACTACGAGGAGGGGCACGGCGACGGGGAGGATCGCGAGCCGTGAGCGCGCTGATCGCCGCGCGGCTGCACGAGCGGCGCCGCTCGCTGCTCTCCTGGGGGCTGCCGATCGGCCTCTGGTCGGCCTTCGTCGTCGTCATCTACCCGAGCGTCGAAAGCGCCCTCAGCAAGGCGATCGCCTCCTATCCCGAAGGGCTGAAGCAGGCCTTCGGGATCGCCGAACTGAGCTCCGTCGAGCAGTACCTGAACGCCGAGATGCTGAGCCTGATCGTGCCGCTCGCGGTCGGCTATCTGGCGGTGCGCTCGGTCGCCGCCGGCCTCTCCGGGGCCGCCGAAAACGGTCGCCTCGACGTGCTGCTCTCGGCGCCCGTCTCGCGCCGCCGCCTGGTCGCCTCCGGCTTCGCCGCCACGGCGATCGAGCTGGCCGCGGTGCTCGCCGTCGCCCTGCTGCTGACCGCGCTCGGCAGCGTCCTGGCCGGCGCCGGGCTCTCCTTCGCCAGGGCGCTCGCCGGCTTCGCCAACGTCTGGCCGCTGGCCCTGCTCGCCGCCGCCTTCGGCATCGTCGCCACCGGCTGGTCGCTGCGGACCAGCGTCGTCACCGGCGCCGTCGCCGGCGTGCTGGTGGCGATGTACGTCGCCGACCTGGTCGGCCGCCTCGACACGAGCCTCGACTGGGTCCGCTACGCCTCGGTCTTCCGCTACTACGGGCGGGCGATCGAAGACGGGATCGACCCGGTCGCCTTCGCCGGCGTCACCGCCGTCGCGCTCGCTTGCGCGGCGCTCGGCGCGCTGCTGTTCGAGCGCTGCGACCTCGCCGCCTGAGTTACAGCGGTCGCCAGGTGCTCGGCCAGGGGCGCGGATCCGGGGCCGGCCTGGCCCTGATCCGGGCGTCAACGGCGACCGCGCCGCCGGGGCCGGCGATCACCGGGTTGAGGTCGAGCTCGACGATCTCGCGGTGCGCGTCGACCATCGCGCTGACCCGCAGCAGCAGCTCTTCGAGCGCCCCCAGGTCGGCGGCGGGCTCGCCGCGGAAGCCGGTCAGCAGCGGGTAGATCGCCGGCGAGCGGACCATCTCGCCGGCTTCGCCGGCGCTGACCGGGCAGATCCGCACCGCGACGTCGCCCTGCAGCTCGGCCCGGGTGCCGCCGGCGCCGCAGGCCAGCACCGGGCCGAAGGCGGGATCGGCGGCGATCCCGACCAGCAGCTCGACGCCGCCGTCGACCATCGCCTGGACGAGGAAGCTCTCGCGCTCGACCCCGGCCGCGGCCAGCGACTCGTCCATCTGCACGGCGGCGCCGGCCACCGCGGTCGGATCGGCGAGGCCGGTCCGCACCGCGCCGAGGTCGGTCTTGTGCAGGATCGCCGCCCCCTCCGCCTTCAGCGCGACCGGCCCGCCCAGCGCCTCGGCGGCGTGCGCGGCGGCGGCCGGGTCGGCGGCGCGGCGCCAGGGCGGCGTCGCGATCCCGTAGCAGTCGAGCAGGGCGGCGACGTCGTCGGAGTCCAGCCACTCGCCCTCGCCCGCCAGGGCGGCGGCGAGGACCGCGCTCGCCTCGTCGGGGCGCAGGTCGTCGAAGCTCGTCGGCGCCTCCGCCGGGCGGTCGCGCCAGCGGACGTGGCGCATCGCCCGCCCCAGCGTCCGCGCCGCGTCCTCGGGGTAGACGTAGGTCGGCACGCCGCCGCCGGCCGCCATCGTCTCGCGGTCACCGCTCGACATGAACACCGCCTGCACCGGGATGCGGCGCTCCATCTCGCCGAGCGCGCCGCGGACCGCGCCGGCCACCTCCTCGGCCCGGGTCAGCAGCGGGCGGATGAAGATCACGATCAGCGCGTCGATCCCCTCCCAGGCCGAGAGCGTGGCGATCGAGCGCCGGTACTGCTCGGCGCTCGCGGTCGCGATCATGTCGACCGGGTTGGCGAGCCCGGCCTCGGCCGGCAGGTGCTCGGCCAGCTCCTCGCGCACCTCCGACGGCAGCTCGGGCACCTGCAGGCCGGCCGCCTCGCAGGCGTCGGCGCACATGATCCCCGGCCCGCCGGCGTTGGTCAGGATCCCCACCCGCGGTCCGTCCGGCAGCGGCTGGCTGCTGAGCAGGGAGGCGACGTCGAGCAGCTCGGCCAGGGTCTCGGTGCGGATCACGCCGGCCTGCTCGAAGAGCGCGTCGACGGTCACGTCGGAGGCCGAGAGCAGGGCGCCGGTGTGCGAGCCGGTGGCGCGCTCGCCGGCGACCGAGCGGCCGCTCTTGACGGCGACGATCGGCATCTCGCGCCCGGCCCGTCGCGCCACCCGCGAGAAGCGGCCGGGGTCGCTGAAGGACTCGATGTAGAGCAGGGCGACGTCCGTGGCCGGGTCGCCCTCCCAGTACTCGAGCATGTCGTTGGCGGTGATGTCGGCGCGGTTGCCGATCGAGGCGAAGGAGGAGACGCCGAGGCCGCGGTCGGCGGCGAGGTCGATCAGGGCCAGCCCGAGCGCGCCGCTCTGGGTGACAAAGCCGACGTTGCCGGGCGGTGGGGTGGAGGGGGCGAAGCTGGCGTTGAGGCTGCCGTCGGGGCCGTTGGCGATCACCCCGAGGCAGTTGGGGCCGACCAAACGCATCCCCGCTTCGCGGCAGACCGCGACCAGCTCGCGCTGGCGCTCGGCGCCCTCGGGGCCGACCTCGGCGAAGCCCGAGGCGAGGACGACCAGCGTCGCGGCGCCCTGGGCGGCGGCTTCGCGCGCCGCCTCGATCGCCGCCGCCGGCGGCACCGCGATCACCGCCAGGTCGACCGGCCCGGGGACTTCGGCCAGGCGTCGGTAGGCGCGCACCGACTGGACCACCTCGCTGGCCGGGTTGACCGGGTGGACGACGCCGTCGAAGCGCGACTCGAGCAGGTTGTGGAAGACGGCTCCGCCGACCGTCTCGCGGCGCCGCGAGGCGCCGACCACGGCGATCGTGCGCGGCGCCAGGAAGGCCCGCACCGCGGCCTCGGCGGCCAGCCGGTCGCGCTCCTCGAAGCGCCCGACCGCCTCGCCGTCGAAGGAGGTCGGCAGCTCGACGTGGATCGCGCCCGGTTCGGAGGAGGTCTCGACCGGGAAGCCGCTCTCGCGGAAGACCTCGACCATCCGGTGGTTCTCGGGCATCACCTCGGCGAAGAAGGCCTCGACCCCGTTCGCCTGCGCGACCTCGGCCAGGTGAGCGAGCAGGATCGTCCCCAGCCCCTGGCCCTGCAGCTCGTCGGCGATCGCGAAGGCGACCTCGGCCCGGCCCGGGGTGGCGCCGATGTAGGCGCCGTGGCCGACGAGGTGGCCGCCGTCGCCGCGGGTCGCGACGAGACCGTAGCGCTGCTCGTAGTCGACGTCGGCCATCCGCTCGGCGGCGGCCTCGAGGTTGCTCGCCCCGGAGAAGAAGCGGAACGTCCGCGAGCCGGGACTGAGGCCCTCGAACAGGTCGCGCAGCGCCGCGCCGTCCTCGCTGCGCACCGGCCGCAGGTGAACCGTCGAGCCGTCCCGCAGCACGACGTCCGCTTCGCGGTACGCGGGATACTCGCCCACAGCGAGATGGTACCCCGCTACTACAGCCACCCCGCCTGCCTCGAGCACGACCCCCGTGCGCAGATGCCGATGCACCCCGACACGCCCGAGCGGCTGCTGGCGATCGAGCAGCGCCTCGAGGCCGCCGATTGGCTCGGCTGGGAGCGCCACGAGGCCCCGGCGGCGAGCGAGGCCGACCTCGAGCTGGTCCACAGCCGCCGCCAGGTCGAGTCGATCCGCGACCTCTGCCTCTCCGGCGGCGGCGCGATCGACCCCGACACCTTCGTCGGCGAGGCCTCCTTCCGCGCGGCGCTGCACGCCGCCGGCGGCGCCTGCGCGATGGCCCGGGCGCTGCTCGCCGGCGAGATCGAGACCGGCTTCTGCGCGGTGCGCCCTTCCGGCCACCACGCCGAACCGGACCGGGCGATGGGCTTCTGCCTGTTCGACAACGTCGCGGTCGCCGCCGAGCTGGCGATCCGCGAGCTGGGGGCCGAGCGGGTGATGATCCTCGACTGGGACGTCCACCACGGCAACGGCACCGTCGAGGCCTTTCGCAGCCGTCCCGACGTGCTCGTCGCCGGCATCCACCAGGAGGGCATCTATCCCGGCAGCGGCTCGATCTCCGACGTCGGCTCCGGTTCCGGCGAGGGCTACACGATCAACCTGCCGGTCCCGGCCGGCTCCGAAGAGGACCTCTGGCTCTCGCTGCTCGAGCACGTGATCCTCGCCGCCGCGGCCGAGTTCCGCCCCCAGCTGATCCTCGTCTCGGCCGGCTTCGACGCCCACCGCGACGACCCGCTGGCCGGCTGCCGCCTCGACGCGACTTCGTTCGCGCGCATGGCCTGCCAGGTCCGCGAGACGGCCCGCTCGCTCGGCGCCCCGCTCGGCGTCGTCCTGGAGGGCGGCTACGCCCCGACGGCCCTGGCCGAGTCGGTCGAGGCGACGATGGCCGCCCTGGCCGGGGAGGGCGAGGCCGAATCGGTGGCCCCGGACCCGATCCTCACCTCCCGCGCCGCCACCTATATCGGCCGCTACTGGCAACTCTGAGCGCGCCCGCCCGTCCCTAGAGCGCGAGGATCAGCGAGTAGACGATGCCGCCGACTATGCAGTAGATGCCGAACGGGGTGAGGCGGTTGGTCTCGAAGAAGCGCAGCAGGAACTTGACCGCGATGTAGGTGGTGAGCGCCGCGGCGATCGCGCCGACCAGGGCCTGGCCGCGCACCCCGTCGCCGGCGTGGCCGAGCAGTTCGGGCAGCTTCAGGACGCCGGCGGCGCCGATGATCGGCGTCGCCAGCAGGAAGGCGTAGCGGGCGGCGTCCTCGTTGGAGAGGCCGAACAGGAGGCCGCCGCCCATCGTGATCCCGGAGCGGGAGATGCCGGGGATCAGGGCCGCCGCCTGGGCGGTGCCGATCCCGAACGCCTCCTTCCAGGTCAGCTTGGCGATGCGGCTGTCGGAGTCGCCGCGGTAGTCGCCCGGGCGCGGCGGGCGGCGGCGGAAGCGCTCGAAGATCAGCAGCAGGACGCCGTTGAGGATCAGGAAGGCCGCCGCCGTCTGCGGCGAGGCGAACAGCGTGCGCAGCGGATGCTCGAGGATCAGCCCCAGCAGGCCGGCCGGGATCGTGCCGACGACCAGCAGCCAGCCGAGCCGGGCGCCGGTGTCCTCGGCGCCGATCTGGCGATCCCGCAGCGAGCGCCCGAGCCCACGGAAGATTCGCTTCCAGTCCTCCCAGAACATCACGAAGAGGACGAGCGCGGTGGCGCAGTGCGTGGCGACCAGGAAGGCGAGGAAGAACTCGTCGTTCTGGTGGATGTTCCAGCCGAAGATCCCCGGCGCGATCACCCCGTGGCCGAGGCTGGAGATCGGGAACGGCTCGGCGATGCCCTGGAGCAGGCCCAGGACGATCGCTTGGAAGTAGGAGATCGGGTCCAAAGCCGGCGCGATCCTATGTCACTCCGCGGGCGGGAGACGAGGACCGGCGCGCCCGGTTCCGCCCGCGCAGCCGTTCGGCGCCGATCCAGAGCAGGCCGGCGACCAGCAGCGGCAGGCCGAAGAAGCCGACCACGCCGAGGCCGGCGGCGAGGATGAGCGTCAAGACGGCGAGAGCGATCGCGATGAGGAAGTCGAAGAGCAGCGCACGTCGGGCGCGCGCCTCGGGAGAGATCCGCAGTGGCCTCGCCACGCCTACCAGCCGCCCTTTGCGTAGACGGCGAAGAAGTCGCGTTCGTCGGGGGTCAGGTAGCGGTCGGACGGCCGGTAGATTTCGGGCAGCAGCTGCGACGGTTCGCCGGCGCCCGGGTGGCGGTAGGCGATGAAGCTGACCCAGTCTTCGTTGATGTCCAGCTCCAGCCCCCGCACCGCGCCGGCCCGTTGGAGGATTTCAGCCAGCGAGCCGACCGTCTGGTAGTTCGCGACGGCGTAGATCAGGTTGCCGTGGCGGTCGATGCCGAGCCCCGAGCGCCAGACGCGCACCGCGTTGTTGACGGTCGCCCCCCATTCCGGGCCGTCGCTGAGGTTGGGGTTGAGACGGCCTTCGTAGACGATCGGCGGCAGGTTCTGCTTCGCGAACCAGACCCGGGGGCCGGGTTCGGCGCCGTGCTCCCAGCGGACGATGTCGATCCTGCCGTCGCGGTACTCGACCAGGGTGGCGATCCCGTTGACCATCGTTTCGACCGTCTGGCCGCGGACGACGAGCCCGGCGTTGGAGGTTTCGAGCGGGAAGCCGCCGTTGAAGGTGGCGACCAGCCGCCGGCGCAGGGAGGGCGGCACCTCGGCCGGGCCGCGGTGGGCGATTTCCGGCGGCTCGGCCAGCCCCGGCACGTAGGCGAGGTGGGTCCGGCTGGAGTCGATCCAGGCGACGCCGGCGACGAACTGCGGGTATTCGGGGTCGCTGCGGAAGGTCGTCAGCAGCACCGGCGGTCGCGCCGCCGCGTGCGCCGCGGCCGGGCGCCAGACGCCCTCGCCGGGCAGCGCCGGGCGGATCAGCGGCTTGATGTTCGGCGGCCGGTAGGGCTGCGCGGCGGCTTCGGGGTCGGAGCCGGCCGCGACTCCGACCTGCGGCAGGGCGCGCAGCGGCGGGCCGCCCTTCGAGGGCGCGGTCAGCGTGTAGTACCAGTCCTCGATCTGGGAGACGATCGCGTTGCCTCCGTTCTGGCGCATCCACTCGACGCTGGCGACGCCGAAGCGGACGTTGTGCGGTTCGGTCAGGTTGCCGACGTAGGAGACGGCCGCCGGCATCAGGCAGATCGCCGTCGCCAGCAGCACGATGCGCCGCAGGCGCCGCCAGGGTGCGATCGGAGTAGCGCGCTGCATACCCCGGAGAGGGTGTCAGCGGAGGTTAATCCCAGGTCAGATTTGAATGAGAAGCTCGCCAGGAATCGGCGCCTGTACGCGGGTGAGGATTACTCGCCGGCGACGTCGCGGCGCAGGAAGACGAGCGTGGCGACAGCCAGCGCCGGCAGCGCGTAGAGCGCGCAGACCCAGAGCGCGCGCAATATCGGCACCCAGTTGACGGGGACCCGGAGGAACCCCTGCCAGTCCTGGAACTGGGTGCTCAGCAGGTAGGGCTGCAGGCCGCCGAGCCCGGGCAGGATGCCGACAAGCTGCAGCAGCAGCGAGAACATCAACGTGCCGACGATCGCCGCGGCGCTGTTGCGAAAGACGGTGGAGAAGCACAGCCCGATGCTGGCGACGGCGAGGATCGGCAGCAGGTAGACAGCGAGGCTGGCGCCGACCAGCGCCAGGCCGTGCGAGGCCGAGACACGGGTGCCCGAAAGGGTGACGATCGGGTTGAAGCCCGAGGCGATGATCCCGGCCAGCAGCGCGACGACGCCGCTGAGGACGATTGCGGCGACCGAATAGGTGACCACTGCCAGCGCCTTTCCGGCGAACACCTGCTGCCGTTCGACCGAGCGGGTGAGGATCGTCTTCAGAGTCCGGTCTCGGTCCTCGGCGGCGACGATGTCACCGGCGACCAGGGCGGTGATCAGCGGGAACAGCCAGACCGAGCCGAACAGCAGCAGCACCAGCGGGATCGCCAAGCCGGTGTCGTGGACGTAGCGGCCGAAGGCGACGTCGCGCGGTTCGCCGTTGCGGATCGCCAGCGCGGTGACGAAGATGATCGGCACCGCGACCGCCGCACCGAGCCCGAGGTAGGTGCGCTTCTGGGCCCGCAGCTTGCGCAGCTCCCAGCGGTAGACGGTCAGCACGCCGGGCATCAGGCCAGCTCCTCGACGGCGGCCGCCATCCGCTCGGCGCCGTCGGCGCCGTCGTCCTCGGTCAGCTGGAAGAAGAGGTCCTCGAGGCTCGCCTGGCGGGGACTCAGCTCGAGCACCGGCGCCCCCGACTCGCCCAGCGCCAGTGAGAGCTCGCCGACCGCCGGTTCGCCCGTTGCCCGGAACAGCAGCCCGCCTCCAGGCGCCTCGCGCACCTCTTCGATCCCCGCCTGCGCCGCGCAGACCCCCCGCGCCCGCTCGTCGTCGCCGGTCCGCAGCCGGTAGCTGACACCGGCGCGGTCGCGCAGCTCGGCCAGCGCGCCCTCGTAGACGACCCGGCCGCGGCGCACGATCGCCACCCGGTTGCAGAGCTCTTCCACCTCGAACAGCAGGTGGCTGGAGAGCAGCACGGTGATCCCGCGGGCGGCGAGGTCGCGGATCAGCTCGCGCATGTCGCGCATCCCGCCCGGGTCGAGCCCGGTTGCCGGCTCGTCGAGCAGCAGCAGCCGCGGCTGTCGCAGCAGCGCTGCCGCGATCCCCAGCCGCTGCCGCATCCCGTGCGAGTAGCCGCCGACCCGGTCCTTCGCCCGGTCGCTCATCTCGACCAGGTCGAGCACCTCCTCGATCCGCCCGGCTGCGCCGCCGCCGTCGAGAGCGGCGCAAAGCCGCAGGTTCTCGCGGCCGCTCAGGTACGGGTAGAAGGCCGGTGCCTCGACGAAGCCGGCCACCCCCTCCAGGGCAGCGACGCCGAGCTGCGGATCGCGGCCGAACAGGCGCACCGAGCCCGCGTCCGGCCGGATCAGGCCCAGCATCATCCGCAGCGAGGTCGTCTTGCCGGCGCCGTTGGGGCCGAGGTAGCCGAAGACGTCGCCGCGCTCGACCGTCAGGTCGACGTTGTCGACGGCGACGAGGTCGCCGTAGCGCTTGACCAGGCCGCGGACTTCGATCGGCGCCGCATCGGGCATCCGGCTAGCCCGCCATCGCCTAAAGGCCCTGCGCGGCTTCCCTGGCGACGGCGGGCGTTACCGATCCCATCAGCGTGTACTCGACGCCTTCGCGCCGGAAGCGAATCAGGGTGCCGAGTGGCGTTTCCAGCTCCCGCGCCTGGTCGGCGCCTTCGATCGACACGCTCGGGAGTTGCAGGCCGCCGGCTTTTCCGCCTTCATTCGCACCCGCTTCGCCGCTCGGCAACTCGAGCACCGCGATCCCGTCGAGCCCCTTGCCGTAGGTGACGAGGGCGCCGGCGTCGTTGCCGCTGGAAGCGAGGCGCACCTGGTCCCGCGACATCCCCGCCAGGCTCGGCGGCGCGCTGATCTGGAACGCGGTCTGCCGCTGCACCGCTTCGACCCCGGTGACCGGAACGGAGTCGCCGCTCGCTTCGCCTTCGCCGCCCGCGGAGGGGTTTAGGTCGACGACCTTCGCGCCGGGTGGCGGCGTCATTTCGAAGACCGAGTCGGGGACCGGGCCAAAAGAGACTTCGGTCGCGCTCAGTTCGAGCACCGGCGAGCTTTCGCCCTTGGCATAGAGAGCGGCCCGCAGCGGCGTTCCGTTGGCGGCGTCCCAGGCCAGCTCGGCGCCGCCGACGAGGCCGCCGTTCGCCTGTGGCGAGACGTGCAGCGTGTAGGCGGCCCGGCCGGCGACGTCGGAGGGGATCGCCCCGCTCAACGCCGCGTGCTGCGTCGCTTCTTCGATCCCTTCCTGGATCCGGGCGAGCGAGGGCGGTTCGTCCTTGCCGGCTTCGTCGCTGGTGCTGTGTTCGTGCTGCGGCAGCGTCCCCCGGTAGACCGTTTCCGTGCCGGGGTCGTAGACCGTGAAGCTCCCTTCGTCAACCAGCACCTGGAAGTCGCCGGCGCTGCCCTTCGAGACGTCCGCCTGCAGCTCGAGCCGCAAGCGGCCGTCGGCCGAGGCCCAAAGCCTGCCGGAGGCGCCGCCGAGCAGCGGGTCGGAACCTTCGAGGACCGATTCGCCGATCAGGTCGTCGGTGAAGTGGACGCGGGCGCTGACCCCCTGAACCCGGGGCGCGCTCAGCGCGTCGTGGACCGCGTTTGCGAGCGGCTTCGGCGGCGGGGTCGGGCCACCGCCGGTGGCGGCGATCGCGATCGCCGCCGTGGCCACCGCGCACAGCGCGAGCGCGGCGGCGATGGCGAGAAGCCGGAGGGTTGAGATGCGTCGCAGAAACTTCATTGCTTCCTCTCGCGGGTCGGTCCTCTCCGCAGAGGGTAGGACGCTTCCCTAAAGGGCAGTCGTAATAGCCATGACATGGCCGAGATGGCCGACGTCGGCGATCGGGAGAACGGAGGCGAGGCCGCTCTGCATGGCGTAAGCGTCCTCCTGGCGGCTAAACGGAGTATGAGAGGAGTGTCGTGAGCGCTACGAGCACTCATCGCTCGCAGCGGGCAGGGTCAACCACACGTCCGCGCCGCCGCCCTCCCGGTTGGCGGCATGGGCTTCGCCGCCGTGGGCGCCGGCAATCGCAGCCACGATCGACAATCCGAGACCGCTGCCGCCGCCGCGCTTGCTCGCTTCGGCACGGCTGAAGCGCTCGAAGGCTCGACCGGCGAAGTCCTCCGCGAAGCCCTCTCCGCGGTCGCCGACGTGCAGCTCGACCGAGCCGTTGCGGCTGACTGCGGTCAGGCTGACCGGCCCCGATCCGTAGCGCAGCGAGTTATCGAGCAGATTGCCCAGCGCCTGCTCGAGGCGCATCCGATCGCCGGCCACCGTCAGTCCCGGCTCGATGCGTACCTCGATGGCGCGACCGCTCTCCTTGGCGCGGCGGGAGAAACGGCGGGCGACGTCGTTCATCGTCTCGCCGACATCGGTCGGCGAGAGCCTGATCGGCAGCTCCCCCTGGTCGGTTTGCGCGATCGTCAGCAGATCCTCGGCGAGCTGGATCAACCGGTCGGTCTCCTCGACCCCGGAGGCAAGCGCCGCTCGCAGCTCTGTCGGCGAGCGCTCTTGGTCGAGGGCAAGATCCAGCTCCGCCTTGAGGATCGCCAGCGGGGTGCGCAGCTCGTGGCTCGCGTCGGCAACGAACCGGCGCTCGTGCGCCAGCGCCTCGCCCAGTCGGCCGAGCATCTCGTTGAGCGTCACTCCGAGGCGCGCGATCTCGTCGTGGGTCGGAGGCACAGGGAGCCGCTGGTCCGGCCTGGCGGTGGAGATCTGCGCCGCCCGAGCGCGCATCGCCTCGACCGGCCGCAGGGCGGCGGTGGCTACGCCATAGGCCGCCAGGGAGGCAAGAAGCAGCGCGATCGGCCCGGCCACCAGGAGCAACTGGGCCAGGTCGGCCTGCGACTCGGTGCGGGCCTCGGTCGAGGTTCCGACGATCACGACCAGCCGAGCGCCGCGCGATCGCGCGGGAACGGCAAGGAGCCGCGACTCGTCCTGCAATCCGGGCAGGGGCCCGCGGTTGACGAAGACCGGCCCGAGCTCGGCTCGGTGCAGCTCGGCCGGGCTGAGCAGAGCCTGCCTGCCTATCAAGGGGGTCGAATCGAGCACTTTGCCCGAGCTGTCGAGAACCTCTGCGAAGCTCTCCGAGCGCCCTATCAGAGTGCCGCGGCGCTTCTCGCTCAGACCCAGGTCCGTCTCTTCGACCAGGGCCGCGACGTCACCGGCGCGTGAGCGCAGGCCGGCGTTGATCGTGCTGTCGAGCTCGGTCCCGAAGCGCAGATAGACGAAGACGCCGGTCGCTCCGAGCACCGCCGTCATCACCAGGGCGAAGATCAGAGTCACCCGCAGCCGGATCGAGAGCCGTCTCAGCGTCCACCGTCCCTTCGCATCCGGTAGCCGGCGCCGCGAATCGTCTCGATCGATTCGACTCCGAAGGGCTTGTCGATCTTCTGGCGCAGGTAGCGGACGTAGACCTCGATCACGTTGGAACGGTGCTCGTAGTCGTACTCCCATGCCTGTTCTAGGAGCTGCAGCCGGGACAGCACATGGCCCGGCCGGCGCATGAACGCCTCGAGGATGTCGAACTCTTTGGCCGAGAGAGCGATTTCGGCCTCAGCCCGCCAGACCTGTCGCGAGGCCGGGTCGAGACGCAGGCTGCCCACCTCGACGATCGAGGGGCGCTCGCTCCGATCGCGCCGGACCAGTGCCCGCAGGCGGGCAAGCAGCTCGGCGAAGGAGAAGGGCTTGGTCAGGTAGTCGTCGGCGCCTCCGTCGAGCCCGGCGACGCGGTCCTCCAGCGCGCCCCGCGCGGTCAACATCAGGACCGGTGCCCAGACTCCGTCCTCGCGCAGCCGGCGGCAGGTGGCGAAGCCGTCGATGCCCGGCAGGATCACGTCGAGCACGATCGCGTCGTACTCCGACGACCCAGCCAGCGTCAGCGCCTCCTCGCCGTCGGGGGCGATGTCGGCTGCAACGCCCTGCTCCACCAGGCCACGGCGAATCAGGGCCGCCATCTTGACCTCGTCCTCGACCACCAAGACGCGCATGGCGGGGACGATGGCAGCCGAGATTAACGCCAGATGAGAATCGGCTGAAAGCCCAGCCTCGGGGTCGCTCAGTGCGTCGCGGTCACCGTCTTCACCGGGTAGCCGAGGTCGGCGACTCGGTCGGGGAGGTCGACGTGCAGCCAGTGCGATACGTGGCTGGGCAGCGTCTCGAGGATGATTTCGCGGTAATCGCCCCGCTTCAGCTCTTCCACGATGTCGTCGTAGGCGTTGGGGCTGGCGGCGACTCGCCCCTCGACCTCAACCCCGGCCGGCTCGGCGAGCAGCGGCAGCGCCCGCTTCAGAACTCGCTCCCCCAGACTCGTATCCGTGCTGTTGCGGTCGAACGCCAGGTGGTCGGGGTTGGGGACGAGCACGAAGAAGTTCGCAGGGCCCGCGGCAGCGCGCTCGCGCACCGCCTCGATCACCGCCGGAGTCGCATCGGTCTTGTTGGTCACCACGAGCACGCGAGGCTCGCCTGCAGCCGGTTCTCCCTGCGGGCGTTCATCCACGCTTGGTAGGGCGATCAGATCTCTCTTGGTGACCGTCAGGTAGACGACCAGGACGAGGATGGTGCTGAGGAAGATCAAGCTGGTGACGACGGTTCCAAAGCCGAGGCCCCCTTCCCTCGCCGGCGAAGCGAGGTAGTCGCCGATCGACGCTCCCAGCGGGCGGGTGAGCACGTAGGCGATCCAGAAGGCGAGGATCGCGTTCAGCTTGAAGCGGAAATGGGCGAGGGTCACGATCGCGATCGCCGCCGCGAAGATCCCGACCGAGAGCAGGTAGCCGAGTTCGAGCTGCTCGGAGAGGAAGTCCCCGGCCGAGGTGCCGAGAGCGAAGGTGAAGAGGATCGCCAGCCAGTAGAAGGCCTCACGGCGGGTGGTGACGATCGTGTGGACCGAGAGGGTCCGCTCGCTCGCATACCAGGTCGCGAAAACCAGTGCCAGGATGACGCTGAAGCCGATCGTGGTCGTCTCCAACGCGACTCCGTAGTTTTCGACCAGGTTGTCGCTGAACAGGGTGCCGACGACGCTGATCAGGACGACGGCGAGCCAGTAGATGCCCGGGACGTACCTCCTCGCCCTGAACTGGAAGACCATCGTGGCAATCAGCAGCACGGCCATGATGTAGGTCGTGTTGGTCAGGCCCAGGCCGAGGTTTTCGTTCAGGAGGTCCGCCGCGGTCTCGCCCACCGTGGTGCAGAGGATCTTGATGACCCAGAAATAGAGGGTGATCTCCGGAACCTTGTTCAACATCTGCCGGCCCAGGGAGGGGGCCGTTCGACGGGGGGCAAGGGACAGGGGTGGCGCCGTGATCTCGTTCATGCGGCGGCAGAGTGCCGAGGCCCGCTAAAGCCACGATGAGAACAGGGCGTGGCGATGACTCATGAGAACAGCGTAAGAATCTCCTGATAGGAGTTGGCGGCTCTGGCCTCCCCGATTCGCATCCCCGTTCCACGCATCGGTCGCACCGCGGCTTTGATCGGCGCGCTGACGCTGCTCGTGGCCGCTCTGATGCTGTGCCTCGACGGGACGCGTGACGGCGACCTCTACCTGCAACTGGCGAGTGGGCGCTTCGTCGCCGCGCATGGCTTCTCCGCGGTCGATCCGTTTCAGACGATCGCCCATGGCGAACCGTGGCTCAATCAGCAGTGGCTCGACGAGCTGCTCGTCTTCCAGGTCGCGCGCTTGATCGGGGTTACCGGACTGACGGTCGCCTACGCCGGCCTGCTGGCCGTGCCGCTGGGACTGCTGCTCTGGCTCTGCCGCCGCAAGGGGCTGGCGATGATGGCGGCGCTCGCGGTCCTCTACTGCCCGGGGCTGTGGGTGATCGTCCACCCGCGGGCGGCAGGCTTCAGCCTGCTCGCCTTCTCGCTGCTTGTCGCGGTCCTCGTCCTCGCCTGGCTGCGGCACCCACCCGAGCTTTCCCCGCGGACGCGATTGATCTGGGCGGTGCCGGCGATCCTCGTCGTGTTTGCGCTCTGGGCCAACCTGCACGGCGGCTTCCTCGCCGGGCTGCTGCTGATCGGCCTCGCCGCTTGCGGGCTCGCCCTCGAGCGAGGACTCGGGATTCCCGACGCGCTCGGGTCGCGGCGCATCGTCCTGCTGGCGTTGACGGGCGTTCTCGCGATCGCGACGGTGATCCTCGCCACCCCGCTCGGCGGCGCGCTCTGGCCCTACCTGGCGAGCTTCCGCAATCCGGCGATCTCGGCCGTCAGCTCGGAGTGGCGCCCGGCCTTCCAGTCGCCGCTCGCGACCGGCTACCTCGGCGCTGCGGCGACCTTCGCAGCCTGGCTCTGGGTGCGAGCCCGCGGCTCGCGCTCGCCTACCCCGGCGCTGGTCGCCGCCACCTTCCTCGCGCTCGCCCTCGCCTCGCTACGCAACCTCGTCTTCGTCGGTCCGGTCATCGCGCTCGCGATCGCCCTGCTCGCCCCGGACCGCCCCCTGAGGATCCCGCGGTCGTTGATCGGCGGCCTCGTCGCGGCGTCGGCCGGCTTGGCGGCGACCTGGGCGATCGCGGTCGGGCCGGCGCACAACGAGCCGATTCTCGACGCGCCGCTGATCGAGTACGCGGTCCGCCACCCGCCCCCCAGCGGCCACATCGCGGCCTATGCCGGCATCGGCTCCTACATGCTCTGGCGCTCGCCTCGGGTACCGGTAGAGCTCGACGGCTGGCTCGAACACTTCTCGCCGCCCGAGCTGCGCGAGACCTACGCGATCCTCGACGGCCGGGTGACGAACCCGACGAGCTACGTCCGGCGCCTGCGGATCGGCGCCGCGATCGTCGATCGCCGGATTGCGATCCGGGCTCTGCTCGGGCACGGCTTTGAGGTCGAGTTCAAGACCCCGGCGGGCGCCTATCTCGTCAAGCGCGCCGATCCTCGACATGTGCCGCGAATCGCTGCGCTATGGCGCTAGGTCTCCTCCGGCGCCAGCTCCGGCTCGGCTATTCCACTCAGGCCTACCGCTTGCGGGGCGGTTCGCCCACGTGCGCCGGCTTGTTCGGGAGTGTCCTTGCGACTCACGGTCAGGTAGGCGACGAAGCCGGCGATCATGGCCGCCAGGACGAAGCTGACGGGGCCGGTGCCGAGCCCGAGCCCGCCGCGTTCGGGGGACACGGCGAGCCAGTCGGCGAAGGAGGCACCGAGCGGGCGGGTGACCACGTAGGCGAACCAGAAGGCGAGGATCGAGTTCATCCCGAAGCGCCGGTAGCCGATCGCCGGCACTGCGATGATCGCCGCGAAGAGCAGGCCCGAGGCGAAGAAGCCTAGGCCGAACGTGACCGCGGTCAGGTCGCCGGCGGCGGTGCCCAGGGCGAAGGTCGCGAGGACCGCCGCCCAGTAGAACACCTCCCGGCGCGGCGTGCGGATGCTGTGGATCGAGAGCGTCCCCTCACTGCGCTGCCAGGTCCAGAAGACGACCGCCAGGACGATCGCGTAGAAGACGGTCGAGGCGATGTAGGGGACGCCGAGGCCGACGTGGAGCACGTCGGCGCACATCGTCCCGAAGACGCCGACCATCGCCACCGCCAGCCAGTAGGCCCAGGGGACGTAGCGGTCCTTCGCGAACTGGATGTAGAGGGCGATAACGAAGGCGATGCCGCCGAGCACCACGGCGATCTCGGGGACGAGGTGGTGGACGAGGAAGTCGGAGGTCGACTCGCCCATCCCGGTCGTCAGCGCCTTGACGATCCAGAAGAACGCGGTTACCTCCGGCACCTTCGAGTGGCGGCGCTCGGTCCGATCCATGCGGCCGCGCAGGCTAGGGAGAGCGCCTAAACGGCAGGTGAACGCCGTGCCGGTCGTGGGATCGCGGCGCTGATCGTCGTCTTCGCCTGCTTCGTCTTCGCCTGGTTCCAGAGCGGGCCGTCGCAGCAGCGCTAGCCGCAGGGCGCCCAGGGGAGGGCGAAGAGGTCGTATGACTTGTGGATCGCGCTGAAGCCGATCGCCCGGGCGGCTTCGCAGTACTGGGCGGGCTGCTGCTCGTACTCGGCCTCGAACACGGCCTTGCCGTCGCCGACGAAGGGCCGGTAGTAGCCGCATTCGTCGTACTGGAAGCACTGCTCGACGATCGCGAAGTCGAAGGCGCCGACCAGGCGGTCGGCCTGGCGGCCGTCGTTCTTCAGCGCCACCGCCATGCCGCGCTCGTGCACCTGGCGCGCGACCCAGCGGTTGAAGCGGAGCTGGTCGGCGCGGGTGATATCGAAGCCGGTGTGGTTTTCGGGTTCCCAGCCGGCGAGGTTGTCGGGCTCGACCGCGTCGAAGCCCTTGCGCGCGCAGATCGCGAAGCGCTGCTTCAGCGGCCGCTCGAAGAGGCGAAAGCGGCTGACGTCGAGCCAGCGCTCGTCGGGGAAGCCGGCGTAGCGGCGGCCGATCGCCGAGCGCGGGAACTCGTCCCTGTCGGGCCGGTAGCTCTCCCAGCTGCCGACGTCGAGGTAGCAGATGACCTTGCGCCCCAGCCGGTGCAGCCTGCCGACCGTCGCGCGCGAGGTTTCGAAGCCGTCGAGGTCGTAGACGGGGCCGCGATCGCCGGCAGCGGCAGGATCGAACGGCCGAGCCTCAGGGCGTCAGCCCCACCTTGACCACGCCTTCGCGCTGGTTGCCGAAGAGGTCGTAGGCCTCCTCGATCTGGTCGAGCGAGAAGCGGTGGGTGATCAGCGGGCCGAGGTCGAGGCGGCCGTGGCGCACCATCTCCATCAGCTTGCGCATCCGCTCCTTGCCGCCGGGGCAGAGGGTGGTGAGGATCTGCTTGTCGCCGATCCCGTAGACGAACGACTCCAGCGGCACCTCGAGCTTGCCGCCGTAGACGCCGAGGCTCGAGACGATCCCGCCCGGCCGGGTCGCCTCGAGGCAGGATTCGAAGGTCTGCTGGGTGCCGAGCGCCTCGATCGCGACATCGACCCCGCGCCCTTCGGTCAGCCGCTTGATCGCCGCGATCGGGTCTTCTTCGGAGAAGTCGATCGTCTCGTCGGCGCCCATCTTCCGCGAGAGCTCGAGCCGGCCCGCGATGCGGTCGACGCCGATCACCAGCGAGGCCCCCAGCAGGCGGGCGCCGGCGGTCGCGCAGAGGCCGATCGGCCCCTGGGCGAAGACGGCGACGGTCTGGCCGATCCGCACGTCGGCCGTCTCGGCGGCCGAGATCCCGGTCGAGGCGATGTCGGCGAGCAGCACGCACTGCTCGTCGGAGAGGTCGTCGGGGATCTTCGCCAGGTTGGCCTGCGCGTAGGGGACGCGGAAGTACTCGGCCTGGACGCCGTCGATCGAGTTGCCGAGCTGCCAACCGCCGATCATCTTCCATTCGTCCTCGTGGCCCGAGCACTGCGACTCGCTGTGCGACTGGCAGTAGAAGCAGGTGCCGCAGGGGGTGATCGCGCCGACCAGGACGCGGTCGCCGAGCTCGTAGCCGGAGACCGCGCCGCCGAGCTGGTGGATCGTCCCGACCGGCTCATGGCCGACGATCCGTCCCTGCTCGACCGGGTACTCCTCGCGCCAGATGTGGACGTCGGTGCCGCAGATCGTCGTCAGCGAGATCTTCACGATCGCGTCGTTGGGGCCGCACTGCGGCATCGGCTTCTCCTCCAGCTGGATCCGCTCGTGCCCCTCGAACACCGCGGCCCTCATCGTCTCCGTCATCGCCGAACCTCCTGGTCTCGTCGTCTCGCCTGCCGGTCCTCTGACGACGGTAGGCGCGGGGCGGAGATGCCACATCGGTAGTAGGTACGGAAGCCCGCTCGGTGTTCTTCAACCTATCTATCGGCCCCGCAGCGCCTTAGGGTTGGTTCGTGGCCGGTCCCGAGTTCGTCCAGATTCCCCCGCAGCCGCTCGACCGCTTTGAGCCGCTGCTCGGCGCCGAGGCGTTCGCGCGGTTCGAACGGGTCGCCGAGCGGGCGCGGCGCGAGTTCGCCGGGCTGGCGATCTGGCACGTCAGCTCGACCGCCCGCGGCGGCGGCGTCGCCGAGATCCTCCACGGGCTGCTCCCCTACGTGCGCGGCGCCGGGATCGACACCCGCTGGGCGGTCCTCCACGGGGGCGGGGACTTCTTCGCCGTGACCAAGCGGATCCACAACAACCTGCACGGCGATCGCGGCGACGGCGGCGAGCTGGGGGGGACGGAGCGGAGCGTCTACGAGACGGCGCTCGCCGACAGCGCCGCTCGGCTCGGCCGGCTGGTCCAGGCGGGCGACGTCGTCTACCTGCACGACCCCCAGACCGCCGGCCTCGTGCCGGCGATGGTGGCGGCGGGCGCCAAGGTCGTCTGGCGCTGCCACATCGGGCTCGACGAGCCGAACGCCACGGTGCGGCTCGCCTGGGACTTCCTCCGTCCCTACGTCGAGCAGGCGGACGCCCTCGTCTTCTCCCGCGCCGAGTACGTCTGGGAGGGCCTGGACCGCGGCAGGGTCTGGCTGATGCCGCCCTCGATCGACCCCTTCTCGGCCAAGAACCAGGACCTCGACGCGGCGACCGTCGAGGCGATCCTGCGGACGATCGGGCTGCTCGACGGCGCTCCCGCCGAGGCGCCGGCTTTCGTCCGCGGCGACGGCACCCCGGGCCGGGTCGAGCGCCGCGCCGAGCTGCTGCAGGACGAACCGCTGCCGGCGGGCGCCAGGCTCGTCGTCCAGGTCTCCCGCTGGGACCGGCTGAAGGACCCGCGCGGCCTGCTCGAGTGCTTCGAGCGCTACCTCGCCGAGCCCGACGTTCACCTCGCCCTCGTCGCCCCCGCCACCGGCGCCGTCTCCGACGACCCCGAGGGCGCCGTCGTCTTCGGCGACGTCGCCGAGTCGTGGCGGCGGATGCCGGTCGAGGCGCGCCGCCGCGCCCACCTCGTCAGCCTGCCGATGTACGACCTCGACGAGAACGGGGCGATGGTCAACGCCCTGCAGCGCCGCGCCGACGTGCTCGTGCAGAAGAGCATCGCCGAGGGATTCGGCCTCACCGTCGCCGAGGGGATGTGGAAGGAACGGCCGCTGGTCGCCAGTCGCGTCGGCGGGATTCAGGACCAGATCGTCAACGGCGAGTCCGGCCTGCTGGTCGACGACCCGCACGACCTGGCCGGCTTCGGGCGGGCGATCCACTCGCTGCTCGACGACCCCGAGCGGGCGGCGCGCCTCGGCCGGGCCGCCCGGCGGCGGGTGTTCGAGCGCTTCCTCGGGATCGGCAGGCTGACCGAGTACGTCGAGCTGGTCGCCAGCCTCACCTCGCGCTGATCGGCGCCGGCTTCACTCGCTCGCGGACTCGGCGCGCGGCACGACCATCACCGGGCAGGGAGCCTCGGCGATCAGCCGGGTGGAGACCGAGCCGAGCAGCGTCCGGAACATCGGGCCGTAGCCGCGCGAGCCGACGAGGAGCAGGTCGATGCCGTCTTCGCAGGCGCTCGCCAGCGTCGGCGCCGGTTGACCGCCCAGCTTGCGGCCCTCCGTCGTCACCTCGCCGCTCAGCGTCCGCACGCCCTCCGCGAGGACCGCGTCGGGCTGGGGCGGCTCGACCGGGGCGTATCCGACGACGCCGGGGAGCGCCACGGGGGGAGCGACCACGGTGAGGACTCGGACCGCCGCCCCCGTCGCCTTGGCGAGGTCGCGGGCGCGCAGCAGCGCCGCCTTGGCTTCCGGCGTGCCGTCGTAGGCGACCCCGATCAGGGCGAAGGGGCCGTGGCCCGCCCCCGCGTAGCCGCGCGGGGCCACCGCGACGGCGCAGGGGGCGCCGTGCAGGACTCCCTCGGCGACGCTGCCGATCAGCGTCCGCCCGATCGTGCCGCGGTGGGGGGAGCCGACGACGATCGCGTCGACCTGCTCGCGTTCGGCCAGGTCGGTCATCACCTCGGCCGCCGAGCCGCCGCCGAAGGCGCGCGTCTCGACCTCGAGCCCCTCGAGCTGTCGCCGCGCCTCGGCGAGCAGCGGCTCCGCCGCGGCCGCGCTGTCGTCCTCGAGCTCGGCGAAGTCGACCGGCAGCGGCCCGTAGGGCATCACCGCGACGACCAGCGCGCTCGCCTCTTCGGCAGAGCCCAGCACCCGGGCGAGCTCCAGCGCGTCGTGCCCGCCGTCGCTTCCGTCGTAGCCGACGAGTAGTCGCATCGCCGCTCCCTTCCGTCTTGTGATGGTTCCCGCCGGGCGGAATCTAGAGGAGGCGATGCCGGCGGACATCGGGATTTAGCCGCACCCGATTGGTGGGTTCCCCCCGATGGAGCTCCGGGTCGGCGTCCCTAGTGTCGGTCTATGCCTGCGCGATCGAGCGACGGAGGGCCCCCCAAGCCCAGGCTGGTGATCGCCGGCGGCGGTGTCGCCGCTTTGGAGGCGGCCCTCGCCGTGCGCGACCTGGCAGGCGACAGGGTCGACGTGGAGCTCTGGGCGCCGCGGCGCGAGTTCGTCTACCGGCCGTTCGCCGTCGGCGAGCCCTACGGCGCGGCGAGCATGCTTCGCTACGACCTCGGGGCGCTGGCCGAGGCCTGCGGCGCGACCTTCCAGCTCGGCGGCATCGTCGCGGTCGACGGCGAGGCTCGTCAGGTCACCGCCCGCGACGGCGAGCGGGTCCCCTACGACTTCCTCCTCCTCACTCCCGGCGCCCGCATGCTCTGGTCGGTGCCCGGCGCCGTCACCTTCTGGGGAGTCGCCGACGAAGGCGGTGTCGGCGCGGTGGTGCGCAAGCTGCGGGCCGGCTGGCTGCGCGACGTCGTCTTCACCATGCCCGGTGGCAACAGCTGGGCGCTGCCGCTCTACGAGCTGGCGCTGCTTGCCGCCGCGGTGCTCGCCAAATCGGGGGTCGAGGACGCGCGGCTGACCGTGGTCACCCCTGAGGAGGCCCCGCTGCAGCTGTTCGGGCGGGCGGTCGGCGAGCAGATGACCAGCCTCTTGGGGGAGCGCGGGATCGAGGTCGTCGCCGGCGCCCACCCGGTCGGGTTCGCCGACGGTCGCCTGGAGATCGCCCCGGGCGAGCCGATCGAGACCGAAGCCGTGGTCAGCCTGCCGCGCCTCGAGGGGCACAGGATCGACGGTGTCCCCCATGGCGAGGACGGCTTCGTCGCCGTCGGCGAGCACTGCGAGGTCGTCGGCATGGAGCGCGTCTTCGCGGCCGGCGACGTGACCAGCTTTCCGGTCAAGCAGGGCGGGATCGCCACCCAGCAGGCCGACGCGGCGGCCGCAGCGATCGCCGCCGCCGCCGGCTGCGAGGTCGAGCCGGCGCCCTTCGACCCGGTGCTGCGCGGAGTGCTCTGGACCGGCGCCGAGCCGCGTTACCTCTACGGCCGCCCGACCGGAGGCCACGGCGAAGCGTCGCGGCTCGACGAGACGCCGCCATGGGGGGCGGAGGACGGCAAGATCGTCAGCCGCTACCTGTCCCCCTTCCTGGCCGGGATCGAGGCCGACGAGCAGCGCCGCCTCAACGCCAGGACCGTCACGCCCCGCTGACGTGCCGGGGATTGACCGCCCAATATGGTGGTCGATCACCGGCACGTCATGATCCGGCGGTGGCAGATGCTGTCGAGCAAGGGCTGATTCGCCGCTTTCGCACGGCGCGGCGCGATCGCGGGCTTGCCGTGCTGGAGGGCTTCCACGCGCTCAAGCACGCGCTCCGCTTCGGCGCCGAGCTGCGCGAGGCGGTCACCTGCGACCGGCCGCAGCTCGAGCGCCTGGCCGCCGAGCTTGCCCCCGACGTCGCCGGCCGGCTCGCCGCCGTCGCCGCGACGGTGCCGCCCGAGGTGCTGGCGGAGCTGGTTCCGCAGGCGCCCCGCACCGGCGTCGTCGCGATCGGCCGCCGCCGTCTCGTCTCGCCCGAGGCGATGCTGGCCGAGGCCCGCGAGGCGCCCGTCGTCCTGCTCGAGGACCCGCGCACGATGGGCAACCTGGGCGCCTGCGTGCGGGTCGCCGCCGCCGCCGACGCGGCCGGCGTCCTCACCACCGGCGCCAACGACCCCTGGCACCCCGATGCGCTGCGCGGGGCCGCCGGGCTCCACTACGCGCTGCCGGTCGCCGCGGTAGAGGCGCTGCCGCCGAGCGACCGCCCGCTCGTCGCGATCGACCCCGGCGGCGAGGACCTGCGTCCCTCCGCGCTGCCGCCACGGGCGATCCTCGCCTTCGGCACCGAGCGCCACGGGCTCAGCGACTCCCTGCTCGACCGCGCCGACGCCCGCCTCGGCATCCCGATGCGCTCCGGGGTCTCCAGCCTCAACCTGGCGACCGCGGTCGCCGCGGTGCTGTTTGCGCAACGGCTCTGAGCCGGTATAGCCTGCGTCTCAACTCCTCCTATCGAAAGGAACCTCCGTGCCATTCGCAGACTTCAACCTTGGGGACGCGCTTCTGCTCGTCCTCGAGATCTTCTTCTTCGTGATCTGGATCTGGATCCTGATCACGATCCTGATGGACCTCTTCCGCGACCACGCGCTCTCCGGCTGGTGGAAGGCGGTCTGGGTGCTGTTCCTCGTCTTCATCCCGTTCCTGACGGCGCTCGTCTACCTGATCGCCCGCGGCGGCGGCATGCGCGAACGGACGATCAAGGCGCAGGCCGAGGCCAAGCACCACATGGACTCCTACATCCGCGAACAGGCGCACAGCTCGCCGGCCGACGAGCTGCACAAGCTCAACGACCTGAAGGAAAAGGGCGCGATCTCGAGCGAGGAGTTCGACAAGGCGAAGGCCAAACTGCTCGCCTAGGAGACTCGTTCGCCGCCGCGGCGACACTCGTCGCGGCGGCGATTTCTCCTGCAAGGGCTGTGATTCTGCAACCGAAGTTGCAAGTTATTAGCAACCGCTAACAGACTTCAGGCGACTTCGCTAGCGTGCCCGGCGATGCGGTCCCCTCTCAGCGGCAACTCCCGCCGGCTGGTCCTGCCGGCGATCATGCTGTTGGCTGCCCTCTGTTGGGTGGCCAGCGCTACCGCGGCGAGCCTGAACGAAAAGCTCGACGCGACGCAGAGCAAGCTGAGCAAGGTCCGCGAAAGCCAGAGCTCGCTCAGCGCGACGATCGCCGAACAGAACAAGGCGATCGACTCGATGCTCGGCGAAGTCTCGCGGCTGCGCCAGGAACAGCTCGGGCTGGAGCACGAACTCGCCGGCAAGCAGGAAGAACTCGATGCGGCGACGGCCAAGCTGGCCGCCGAGAAGCACCACCTCGCCGTCATCCGCGCCCGCCTGCACCGGGCGCTCGACGCGCTGCGGCAGCGGCTCGTGGCCATGTACGAGGCCGGCAGCCCGGACGTGCTCAGCGTCGTCGTCAACTCGCAGAGCTGGTCGCAGGTCAACGCCCGCGCCGAATACCTCAACCGCGTCCAGGACTACGACAACTCGGTCGCCGATCGGGTCAAGGGCCTGCGCGACGAAGCCAAGGCGGCGGTCAAGCGGATGGCCGCGATCCGCTTGCAGCTGAAGGAAGCGCGCGACGCGATCGCCGTCAAGGAGCACGAAGCGG
Organism: uncultured Solirubrobacterales bacterium; assembly: GCA_963702955.1. Lineage (GTDB taxonomy): Bacteria > Actinomycetota > Thermoleophilia > Solirubrobacterales > 70-9 > VRUE01. The sequence continues at coordinate 2,457,669 of OY969774.1, forward strand.
CGAAGGCGCGCGCCGAAGCCGCCTCGCGCTTCGCCGAACTGAAGGAAGCCCAGGCGGCACGCCAGGCCGACCTCGAATCGCTCGAGTCGCGCGAACAGGCGCTGAGCGACAACCTCGCCGCGATCTCGTCGCAGATCGCCAGCGCCGGCGGTCCGGTGCCGGCCGCAGAAGCGCCCGCCCCGCTCACCCCCGGCGAGGCCGCCGAATTCATCTCCGAAAGCCAGGCGAGCGTCCCCAGCGCGGCTCCGTCGGCGATCGCCGGCGCGATCGAAGCCGCCAACTCGATCGCCACCACCCCCTACATCTGGGGCGGCGGCCACGGGTCGTTCGAATCCTCGGGCTACGACTGCTCGGGCGCGGTCAGCTTCGCTCTGCACGGCGGCGGCTTCCTCGAAAGCCCGCTCGACTCGACCGGCCTCGAGACCTGGGGCGAAGCCGGTCCCGGCCACTGGATCACCGTCTACGCCAACGCCGAACACGCCTGGATGATCATCGCCGGCCTCGCCTTCGACACCGTCGGCGGCCCCGGTCCCCGCTGGCACCCCGAACTAGTCGACTCCCCCGAAGGCTTCATAGCCCGCCACCCCCCGGGGTACTAGCCGCCGACGGCCCGTCGGCGGGCTTTTAGGCGGGGACTTCGGCTGACTCGACCGGGCGGCCTTCCTGCTGCCAGGTGCCGACGCCGCCGCGGGCTACGTGGATCGTCTCGAAGCCCTCGCGCTGCAGGACCGAGGCGGCGAGGCCGCTGCGTTTGCCGCCCTTGCAGATCGTCGCGATCGGCCGCTCGCGCGGCAGCTCGTCGAGCCGGCGCGCCAACTCGCCGTAGGGGATGTGCAGCGAGCCGGCGATGTGGCCCGCGGCGAACTCGTCCTTGTTGCGCACGTCGAGGACCAGCGGCGGCTCCTCGCCCTCCAGCAGCTCCGCCAGGTCGCCCGGCCCGATCGGCTCGATCCGCTGCACCGGCCGCTCCTCCGCCCGCCAGGCGCTCATCCCGCCGCCGAGGAAGCCGCGCACCCGCAGGCCGACGGCGGCCAGCAGCTCGGCCGCCTCCAGCTCGTTGCCGTCGGAGGCGGCGACGACGACCACCTCGCCCTCCGGCGGCACGACCTGGGCGACCTTGGTGGCGAAGCCGGTGTCGTAGGCCGAGGCGCTGATCGAGCCGGGGATGTGGGCCTCGTCGAACTGCTCGTTGGTGCGCGAGTCGACCGCCACCGCGCCCTCGGCGATCGCCGCCTCGAAGCGGCGCGCGGTCAGCCGCGCCGGTGAGCCGATCGATTCGACCAGCGGCCCGCGGTTGAGGGCGACGATGTGCTCGACATTGGGCGGGCGGGCGCCGAGCGAGGAGACCGCGTCCTCGACGAACTCGGCCTCGTCGGTGAAGGCCAGCGCCCGGTTGTGGGTGCGCTCGAAGCCGATCGTAGAGGAGGTCTTGAGGTCGATCCCGGAGCTGCCGCAGAGCGAGCCGCCGAGGTGGCCGGGCCAGACCTCGACCTCGTCGGGCAGGGTCAGCAGCCGCTCATGCAGCGAGCGGAAGATGTCGGCGGCGCCCTCGCGCGGCTCGACCGCGAGGTCGGGGCGGGCGACGTCGCCGACGAACAGCGAGTCGCCGGTCAGCACCGCGACCGGGTCGCCGCCGCGGCCGGCGTCGCGCAGCAGGAAGGAGGTGTGCTCGGGCCGGTGGCCCGGAGTGTGGATCGCCTCGATCGTCACCGCCTCGCCCAGCGCGACGGTGTCGCCGTCGGCGAGCGGCTCGTGCTCGTATTCGGCTTCGGCCAGCTCGCTGACGTGGATCGTCGCCCCGGTCGCCCGCGCCAGCCGCCCGTGCCCGGAGACGTGGTCGGCGTGGTTGTGGGTCTCCAGCACGTGCTCGATCCGCACCCCGTGCAGGCGGGCGAGGTTGAGGTAGGGGTCGATGTCCCACTGCGGGTCGATCACCGCGGCGCTGCCGGAGGCGGGGTCGCCGATCAGGTAGGAGGCGCAGCCGAGATCCTCGTGGATGATCTGGCGGAAGAGCATCGTCCGACCAGGCTAGCGGGGCGCCGCCGATTCGAGGTGTGGAGGCGGCTGGGAGGGGGTAGACCAGCACTCGGGAGTGCGTCCCGACAAAGGAGGCATCATGGAGTCAGCATCCGTCCCCGGTCAGGCGCGATCCGCCCCGAGCTGGACCCCCGCGGACCCGGGGCCGCTAGGGCTCGCCGGCTTCGCGCTCACGACCTTCGTGCTCAGCATGTTCAACGCGGGGCTGGTCAGCCACGCCGGCGAGCCGGTCGTGCTCGGCTTGGCGCTCGGCTACGGCGGTCTCGCCCAGCTCCTCGCCGGGCTGTGGGAGTTCCGCACCGGCAACACCTTCGGCGCGGTCGCGTTCTGCTCCTTCGGGGCCTTCTGGCTCTCCTACTGGGCCCTCGTCGCCTTCTACGCCGCCGACATCCCGGCGGCCCACGTCGGCGACGCCGTCGGCCTCTACCTGATCGCCTGGGGGATCTTCACCGCCTATATGTTCGTCGCCTCGCTGCGAACGACGGCCGCCGTCGCGCTGGTCTTCTTCCTGCTGGCGATCACCTTCTTCCTGCTCGGCATCGGAAACTCGGGCGGGAACGAAGGCGTGGTCGAAGCCGGCGGCTGGTTCGGGCTGGCGACGGCGGTCGCCGCCTGGTATGCATCGTTTGCCGGGGTGACCAACTCGACCTTCGGACGGACGGTTCTGCCGGTGCGTCCTCTGGGTCGCTGACGAGGAGGATTGGAATGGCGAGCAGCGACGGCCTTTCGGGCCTCGAGCAGGAGCTCAACGCCCTGCTCGAGGTCGACCGCTTCGAGCCCCCGGCCGAGTTCCGCGCGGCGGCGCTGTGGAGCGACCCCGCCGTCTACGAGGAGGCGGCGGCCGACCCGGAGGCCTGGTGGCTGCGCCAGGCGACCGAGCTGCTCGCGTGGGAGACCGAGCCGGCCGAGTCGCTCGACGAGTCCGAGCCGCCCTTCTACAAGTGGTTCTCCGACGGCCGCCTCAACGCCTCCGCCAACTGCCTCGACCGCCACGTCGAGGCGGGGCGGGGAGACCGCGTCGCCTACCACTGGCGCGGCGAGGAGGGCGAGGAGCGCGACATCACCTACGCCGAGCTGCTGGCCGACGTGCAGCGCTTCGCCAACGCCCTGCGCGACCACGGGATCGAGAAGGGCGACGTGGTCGGGATCTACCTGCCGATGATTCCCGAGGTCGTCGTCGCGATGCTCGCCTGCGCGCGGATCGGCGCTCCGCACAACGTCGTCTTCGGCGGCTTCTCGGCCGAGGCGGTGCGCGAGCGGATGGAGTTCTCCCAGGCGAAGGCGCTGGTCACCGTCGACGGCGCCCGCCGCAAGGGCCGCACGGCGTCGGTCAAGCCGGAGGTCGACGCGGCGCTCGGCGGGGTCGGCTCGATCGAGACGATCTTCGTCGTCCGCCACACCGGGGTCGAGTGCGAGATGCGCGACGGGCGCGACGTCTGGTTCGACGAGGCCTGCGCTGCCGCCGAGGCCGAGTGCCCGGCCGAGCCGATGTCGGCCGAGGACCCGCTCTACATCCTCTACACCTCGGGCTCGACCGCGAAGCCGAAGGGGATCCTCCACACCACCGGCGGCTACCTGACCGGGGTCGCCTACACCCACCGCTACGTCTTCGACCTCAAGCCGGAGTCCGACGTCTACTGGTGCGCGGCCGACGTCGGCTGGGTCACCGGCCACTCCTACATCGTCTACGGCCCGCTCGCCAACGGCGCCACCAGCGTGATGTACGAGGGCGCGCCCGACTATCCCGCCAAGGACGTCTGGTGGGAGCTGATCGAGCGCTACGGCGTCACCATCCTCTACACCGCGCCGACCGCGATCCGCGCCTGCATGAAATGGGGGGCCGAGCACCCCGAGGGCCACGACCTCTCCTCGCTGCGGCTGCTCGGCTCGGTCGGCGAGCCGATCAACCCGAAGGCCTGGCTCTGGTACCACAAGGTGATCGGCGCCGAACGCTGCCCGATCGTCGACACCTGGTGGCAGACCGAGACCGGCCAGATCATGATCTCGCCGCTGCCGGGGATCACGGCGACCAAGCCCGGCTCGGCGACGCGGCCGCTGCCGGGAGTCAACGCGGCCGTCTACGACGACGCCGGCGAGCCGATCTCCGAGGGGGAGGGGCTGCTCGTCCTGCGCCGCCCCTGGCCGGGGATGCTGCGCACCCTCTACCGCGAGCGCGAGCGCTTCGTCGAGACCTACTTCTCGCGCTTCGGCCGCGAGACCTACCTGGTCGGCGACGCCGCCCGCCAGGACGGGGACGGCTACCTCTGGGTGCTGGGCCGGATCGACGACGTGATCAACGTCTCCGGCCACCGCCTCTCGACCGCCGAGGTCGAGTCGGCGATCGTCTCCCACCCGAAGGTCGCCGAGGCGGCGGTGATCGGCCAGTCCGACGACGACACCGGCCAGGCGATCTGCGCCTTCGTCACGCTCGAGGGCGACCTCGAGGGCGACGACGAGATGGTCGCCGAGCTGCGCGACCACGTCGCCGAGCGGATCGGCAAACTCGCCCGCCCGAAGCGGATCGTCTGGTCCGGGGACCTGCCGAAGACGCGCTCCGGCAAGATCATGCGCCGCCTCCTGCGCGACATCGCCGAGGGCCGCGAGCTGGGCGACGTCACCACCCTGCGCGACCCCGAGGTGACGGAGGAACTCGAGGCCAAGGTAGCCGCCCGCGCCGACGAGGGCTGAATCGGGTCCGCCGCGGATCTTGAAGCATTTGGGGGTCCATAGACCCCCAAATGCTTCCCTCAGCCCGGCGAGCGTTCCTCGACGATTCGTTCTACCGCCACCTCCAGCGCCTGGATCTGCTCGCGGACGCTGCGCAGTTCGCGCATCGCCAGCGCCTCGGCGGTCAGGTGCTCGGCCTCCAGCTCCTGCTCGACTTCGGCGATCTCCGGGCCGAGGAAGCGCTGCGCGATCGCGCCGGTCAGCAGGGCGACGAAGGAGATGCCGACGATCACCACGGCGACGGAGAGGATCTGCCCCCCGGTCGTCGTCGGCTGGATGCTGGAGCCGAGCGTGGTCATCGAGGTGATCGCCCAGTAGATCCCTTCCCAGGCGTTGAGGTGCTGGCTGTGCTTCTCGAAGCCGACGAACAGGGCACCGCTCGCGACCGCGGTCAGCACCGCCAGCAGCGCCGCGTAGTGCAGGCCGCGCAGCGAGAAGACCTCGCGTGAGACCTCGGCCAGCCGCAGCAGCCTCAGCAGGCGCAACAGCCGCAGCACCCGCAGGCTCTGCAGCCCGGGGGGCAGCACCGGCGGGGTGAAGACGACGATGATCAGATCGAGCGGGTGACGCCGCAGCCAGGCGCCGCGATCGGGCACCACCGCCAGCATCACCACCAGCTCGATCAGGAAGGCGGTCCAGGTGACCCAGTTGAGCGTGCGGGCGATGGTCTCCAGGGCGCCCCCGGGGTGGGACTCGTTGATCGCCACCGCCGGGATCACCAGCGCCGAGGCGACCAGCATGAACGGCTCCAGCCGCGCGGCGATCCGCGTGCTGCGCTCGTCCATCCCCGGCTCGTAGGCGACCGGCTGCTCTGCCTCGACAGCGCTCATCCGCGCCTACTTCGACGCGCCGGCGCCCGTGCCTACCTCGCTCCCGAGCACACCCGCACAGGCGAATATAATTTGCTATGCTAATTAGCAAGGCTAATGAATTTGAAGATCGACGACACGACCCTCACCGACTCCGCCGCCCGGCTGCGGATGGCGATCGTCCGCACCTCGCGCCGCCTGCGCCAGGAGGCGGCCGGCGCGGGCGGGGAGCTGACGCCGACCGCGGTCGCCGCGCTGGCCACGGTCGAGCGGCACGGGCCGCTGACCCCCAGCGAGCTGGCCGGGATCGAGCGGATCAAGCGGCCGACCGCGACGCGAACCCTGCGCGGGCTGACCGAGGCGGGCCTCGTCGACCGCGCTCCCGACCCGGCCGACGGCCGCAGCGCCTTGGTCAGCGTCACCCCGGAGGGTCGCGAGCGGCTGCGCCGCCTGCGCGGCCGCAAGAACGCCTACCTGGCGCGCCGCATGCGCGACCTGCCGGCCGCCGACCTGGCCACGCTCGAGCGCGCCGCCGAGATCCTCGAGGGGATCCTGGAGGAGCGGCATTGAGCGCCGCGGTAAGGCGCAGCTTCGACTCCCTCTCGGTCCCGAACTACCGCCGCTACTTCGCCGGGCAGGTCGTCTCGCTGTCGGGCAACTGGATGCAGACGGTCGCCGCCGTCTGGCTTGTCCTCAGCCTCACCGGCAGCGGCGTCGCCGTCGGCCTGACCACGGCGCTGCAGTTCCTGCCGATGCTCCTCTTCGGCGCCTGGGGCGGCCTGCTGGCCGATCGCTTCCCGAAGCGGCGGCTGCTGATGGTGACGCAGGCGCTGATGGCGATCCCCGCCGTGGCGCTGTTCGCGGTCACCGAGGCCGGCGTCGTCGCGCCCTGGATGGTCTACCTCGCGGTCCTCGCGATGGGCGCCGTCAACGCGGTCAACAACCCGACCCGGCAGAGCTTCGTGATCGAGATGGTCGGCGCCGACCGGGTCGTCAACGCGGTCAGCCTCAACAGCGTCATCGTCCAGTCGGCGCGGATCGTCGGCCCGGCGATCGCCGGGCTGCTGATCGCCGCCTTCGGCGTCGGCCCCTGCTTCGCCGTCAACGCGCTCACCTTCGCGGCGATGATCGCCGCCCTGTGGACGATGAACCCGGCGCAGCTGCGAGCGGCGCCGGCCTCCGGTCGCGAGCCCGGGGCGATCCGCGCCGGGCTGCGCTACGTGCGCCGCACGCCGGAGCTGGCGGTGCCGCTGGGGCTGATGGCGCTGGTCGGCACCTTCGGCTTCAACTTCCAGGTGGTGCTGCCGCTGCTCGCCCGCTTCAGCTTCGACGGCGGCGCCGGCGCCTACGCGGCGCTGGTCTCGGCGATGGGCGTCGGCTCCGTCGCCGGGGCGCTGCTCACCGGCGCCCGCGGGCGCACCGGGCCGCGCCTGATCGCCGCCGGCGCCCTCGCCTTCGGCGCCGCCGCCGCCCTGGCCGCGGCGATGCCGGACCTGGCGCTCGAGATCCCCGTCCTCGCCCTGCTCGGCGCCGCCGCGGTGATCTTCGCCGCCAGCGTCAACTCGACCCTGCAGCTGGCGGTCGAGCCGGCGATGCGCGGCCGGGTGATGGCCCTCTACTCGGTCGTCTTCCTCGGCTCGACCCCGATCGGCGGGCCGCTGACCGGCTGGCTCTCGGAAGCCTACGACCCGCGGGTTGCGCTGCTGCTGGCCGCGGTCGCCGGCCTCTCGGCGGCCTGGGCGGCGCGTCGGCGGCTGAGCCACATCAGCCAGGCGAAGATCGCCAGGCCGAGGAGGTTGAGGACGAGCTTGTAGTCGAGCTGGACCGAGCCGAAGACGTCGGCGCGGCTCGGCCGCGGCCCGGTCGGGATCAGGCCGGCCAGGCCGAACAGGCCGTCGACGATCAGCGCCGCGATCACCATCGTCACGAACATCAGCGCGGTGATCCGCAGGGCGAAGGCGGTGCCGTAGTACTTGCGGTAGGCGGCGACGATCGTCAGCACGATCAGGTCGGCGAAGATGAAGGCGATCGCGCCGGCGAAGCTGATCCCGCCCGACCACAGCACCGCCGCCAGCGGCACGTTGCCGATCGAGCAGACGAAGCTGAGAATCGCGATCAGCGGGCCGACGAGGACGTTCTCGATCGTCCGCACGGCGGGCGGCGCGTCGGTGACGAAGAGGAAGTTGAAGAAGTCGTCGCCGAGCAGGCCGATGAAGCCGGCCAGCAGGAAACCCACCGTTATCTCCTTCCACAGCATCGCCCAGTCGGCGCGGAAGTTGTCGGCCACGGCGGTCCATTTGCCGCCCCCGCCGCCGTGGTCGTGGACGTGCGCTTCCTGCGCCTCGCGGGCGTGCTCGCGCGCCTCCTCTTCCAGCCGCGGCGAGACGAACAGCCGCAGCAGGACCGCCATCAGGACGATCAGGATCACGCCGCCGACGTACTCGGCCAGCGTGAACTGCCAGCCGATCAGCACCCACAGCACCAGGCCCAGCTCCCAGACGAGGTTGGTCGAGGCGAACTGGAAGGCGAGCGCGGTCGTCGCCGAGGCCCCCTTCTGCAGCAGCGACTTGGCGATCGAGATCGCCGCGTAGGAGCAGGACGAGGAGGCGGCGCCGAGCGCCGTCGCCCAGGCGACCGGCTTCGGGCCGCGGCCCGACAGCGTCGCTTCGATCCGGTGGCGCGGCACCCAGGCCTGGACGACGCCGGAGATCGCGAAGCCGAGCACCAGCGCCCACCAGACCTGGTAGGCCATCAGGAAGGACTGTTCGAGGCCTTCGCCGATCGTGCGCAGGGCGTCGCCCATCAGGCGATCCCGAGCCGCCGCGCCCGCTCGGCGGCGCGGGCGAGGATCTCCGCCTCGCCCTCGACCTCGCCGCCCCGCATCAGTGCCCGGCCGGCGACGACGGTGGTGTCGACGACGGAGCCGCTCGCCGCGTAGACGAGGTCGGAGGCGAGGTCGCCGATCCCCAGCTCGGGAGCGTCGCGGCGCAGCAGCAGGAAGTCGGCGGGGGCGCCGGGGGCGAGCGGCGCGACGGCGCCGCCGAGCAGCGGCGCGCGGGCGCCGGTAGCGATCTCCCAGGCCTCGGCGGCGGGCAGCACGGTCGGGTCGCCGCTGGCGTGGCGCTGCGTCAGCGCGAAGGTCTTCAGGTCGGCGAGCAGGTCGAGCGAGTCGTTGGAGCCGGCGCCGTCGGTGCCGAGCCCGACCGCGACCCCGGCCCGTCGCGCCGCCGGGTAGGGGAGGACGCCGCCGACCGCCAGCTTCAGGTTGGCGACCGGGTTGGCGACGACGGTCGCGCCGCGGGCGGCGATCGTCTCCAGCTCGGCCTCGTCGAGCCAGACGCCGTGGGCGAGCACGGTGCGCTCGCCGAGCAGGCCGAGGCGGTCGAGGTAGGCGGCCGGCCGCTCGCCGTGGGAGGCGAGGCAGTCCTCGACCTCCTGCTCGGTCTCGGAGAGATGGATGTGGATCGCGACGCCGTGCTCGGCCGTCTGCTCGGCGGTCCAGCGCAGCAGGCCCTCGCTGACGGTGTAGATCGAGTGGGGGGACAGCGCCCGCTCGATCGCGGGGGCGAAGCCGGCGAGCGCCTCGAGGTCGGCGAGCGCGGTCGCCTGCATCGCCTCGGTGTTGCCGTCGGCGTCGAACAGCGGCCCGCCGATGGTCGCCCGCAGGCCGGCGTCCTCGACCGCCCGCGCCGTCGCCTCGGGGTGCCAGTACATGTCCCAGAAGCGGGCGGTGCCGGTGCGGATCATCTCCGCGCAGGCCAGCCGCGTCCCCCAGTAGACGTCCTCGGGCTCGAGCTTCGCCTCGACCGGCCAGACCTTCTCCTGCAGCCAGCGCATCAGCGGCAGGTCGCCGCCGTAGCCCCGGAACAGGGTCATCGCCGCGTGCGTGTGGCCGTTGACCAGGGCGGGGACCAGCCGCGCCCCGGCGGCGTCGATCGTCTCGTCCCCGGGCTGTACCGCGACATCGGCCCCGATCGCCTCGACGACCCCGTCCACGCACCGCACCCCGACGGTCGCGCCGCCCACGAGCGCACCCGAGACCACAAGCGGCTTCATCGCATTCCGCCCGGACGTGCCGGGGATTGACCGCCCAATACGGTGGTCAATCCCCGGCACGTCATCGCGCCGGCTCCAGGAGGACGGCGGTCAGGGCGTCTCGCAGGCGGGTCGCGTTCGCCTCGCGGTCGCGTTCGAGCTCCTCCGGGGAAAGGGGACGGGACGCGATCCCGTTCGCCAGGTTGTCGACCATGCAGACCGCCGCGTAGGGCAGGCCGAGCTCGCCGGCGACGACGCACTCCGAGGCCAGCGTCATCCCGACCAGGTCGGCGTGGGCGGCGATCAGGCCGATCTCGGCGGGCGTCTCGAAGCGCGGCCCGTTGGTCTGCCAGTAGACGCCGCCGTCGCGCAGCGGCGCCGCCTCGCTTGCCTCCCAGGCGGCGAGCAGCTCGGCCCGCCACTCGCGGTCGAAGCCGGGCGTCGCGTGGCCGCGGGCGTCGGCGAAGACGGTGACCGTCGTCTGCAGGGCGATGAAGTCGTGCGGGCAGACGATCTCGCCGACCCCGATCTCCGGCTTCAGCGAGCCGACCGAGCAGACCGCCAGCGCCCGCTCGCAGCCCGCCTCGAGCAGCGAGCGCAGGTTGGCCGCGTGGTCGATCAGGTGGGGGAGGCGGTACTCGCCGCCCGGCGCCGCGTGGCGCTGCAGGACGACGGCGCCGTGCGCCTCGGCCGCGGCGGCGATCTCACCGCCGCCGGGCCCGACCGCGCTGCTGCCGAGGATGACCGCGAGGCGTCCCACGCCGCGATCCTATTTCCCTATCGTGACCTCATGGCGGACCGGCCCTCGGGCAGAGAGGAGACCGAAGACGAGCGCCTCGACCGCAACCTCGGCGAGCTGTTGCAGGAGCTGCGCGTCGCCCTGCCGGGGGTCCAGGTCCTCTTCGCCTTCCTGCTGGCGGTGCCGTTCCAGCAGCACTTCACCGAGATCACCCCGTTCGAGGAGAAGGTCTACTTCGCCACCCTGCTCTGCACGGCGATCTCGGCTGCGCTGCTGATCTCCCCGACCGCCTACCACCGGATGACCTTCCACTTTCAGCAGAAGCGCTGGCTCGTCTTCGTCGCCAACCGGCTGGCGATCGCCGGGCTCGCCTTTCTCGGCCTGGCGATGACCGGGGCGATCATGCTGATCACCGACGTTCTCTTCGGCGGTGTCGCCACGGCCGCCTTCAGCGCCGGCGCGCTGGCGATGTTCGTCATGCTCTGGTTCGTGCTGCCGTTGAGGCGGCGGCTCAGGATGGAGCGGAGGGGGACGCCCAGCTCGACCGCGTCAACATAGGGTCGTCCGCTCCTCGGCCGCCCGTTCGCCCCACAGTCCGATCATCTCCTCGGCGAAGCGGTCAACCAGGGGCGTGTTCGGCGAGCGGTCGAAGAGCATTTCCAGGTCGTACTCCCAGACGAGGATCTTGAGGTCGAGCGAGACCTCCATGCCGGTGTCGACCGACTCGCCGACCTCCGCGTAGGCCTCGCGGGTGACGATCACGTTTGCGGTCTTGTCGGCGGCGAAGATCGCCCGCGCGTCAACGCCCGCCGCGGCGACCCGCTCGCGGTACTCCTCCTTGCGTTCCTCGTAGAGATCGAGTTCGAGGTCTTCGGTCAGCGCTTCGACCAGTCCGGCGACGCCCTCGCCGAAGCCCTCGATCAGCTCTGCCCGCCCCAGCTCGGTGTACTCGAAGACGTCATGTAGCAGGCCGGCCGCGAGGACCTCCTCGGAGTGGTCCTGCTCAGCGAGCAGCTCCGCGACCGCCAGCGGGTGCTCGATGAACGGGATGTCGCCGAAGCCGGTGTCGCGCGTCTGGCCGGCGTGGGCTCTGCTCGCCACCGAAAGCGCGCCGCGAACCAGCGCGGAACGGTCGGTGGCGGCGTCGATCCGGGGAGTGGAAGGCATCCCCGACGAGGGTAGCCGATCGGACGAGAAAAGCATCCCATTCGTACCGATTGAAGGACGGCGTTTGGCTTCAGATTGCCTCGACCGAGCTGCGAACGGGCGCCCGCAGCTCGTACTCACCCCCCTCGACGCCCAGCTTGACCGCGTCGGCGTCGCCCCCCGCCGCCGTCCAGCGCTCCCGCGCCTCGGCGCCGAGCGCGTCGAGCCGCTCGTCGCTGTGCATCGGGTCGTGGTGGAAGAGGACGGTGCGCTCGGCGCCGGCGCGGCGCGCGAAGGCGAGCGAGTGGGAGAGCGAGGAGTGACCCCAGCCGACGTGGTCGGGGTACTCGTCGTCGGCGTACTGGCCGTCGTGGATCAGCATCGAGGCGTCGCGGGCGAGGGCGAAGCCGGAGATCCACTCCTCCTCGAGCGCCTCGATGTCGGCGCCGAGCGCCGGCTCGTGGTCGGGGATGTAGGCGAGCGAGCGATCGCCGTCGTCGATCCGGTAGCCGAGCGTCGGGCCGCGGTGGGCGACCGAGGCGGCGCGGATCCGCGCCGGGCCGATCTCCCACTCGGTCTCCGGCGTGTGGCGGAAGGAGACGTCGCAGGGCAGCTCGCGCACCTCGACCGGCGAGAGCGGCGCCGAGATGTAGCGGGCGATGCGGTCGCGCAGCGAGGCCTCCGGCGCGGCCGGGCCCCAGATCACGATCTCGGTCTGCGGCCAGAAGGCGGGGGCGAAGAAGACCAGGCCCTGGATGTGGTCGAGGTGGAGGTGGGTGAGGAGGATGTGGAGGCGGGTCGGCTCGGCCGGCAGGGCGAGGCCGAGGTTGCGGATGCCGGTGCCGGCGTCGAGCGCCAGCAGCGAGCCGTCGGAGAGGGTGACGCCGACGCAGGAGGTGTTGCCGCCGTAGCGGATCGTTTCCGGGCCGGGGGAGGGGATCGAGCCGCGCGTGCCCCAGAGCTTGACCTTCATCGGTGGCCCGCCCCGTTTGTCGAGGCCGACGGCCAGAAGAGGGCGATCCCGCCCTGCGAGCCGTGCGCGGTGAGGATCGGGAAGGCGGAGGCCTCGACCCGGTGGCGGGCGCCGTCGGCCGAGTGGATCTCGAACTCGGCGTGGGCGGGTCGGCCGTCGCGGACGGCGACGACCAGCGGCAGCTCGTCGTAGGGGATCGGCTCGCCGGCCTCGTCGAAGGGGCCGAACATCGCGCCCCACTCCTGCGGCCCCACCGTGCCCAGCTCCTCGAACCTTTTGCCCAGCATCATCCCCGCGGCCTCGTTATAGAAGACGAGAAGGCCGCCCTCGTTGACCAGGAAGGCCGGAGTCGAGAGCGCCGACATCAGGTTGCGAGCCAGGATCAGCTCGAGGGGCCTCTGCGACACACCGGACACTCTAGTTCGTAACCCATGTGAGTTTGGTCACATAAGCGATTCTGGCCCTTTGCCGCCCGGCAGGCAAGGTGGACGCCGCGCCCCCGGGTCGAGTACAACTCACGTCCCTTGAAGGAGCCGAGCCGCATGTATCGCCTCGCGATGGCCGTCAGCAGGCCGGTGGTCTCGGCCTGGGGGCGGCTCGAGGTCGAGGGACTGGAGGCGCTGCCGGCGAGCGGGCCGGTGCTGGTCGTCGGCAACCACGACAGCCACTGGGATCCGGTGGCGGTCGGCATCGCGGCGATCCGGCGGCGCCAGATCCGGGCGCTGGCCAAATCGACGCTGTGGGACGTGAAGGGGCTCAGCCCGGTGCTGAACGGCATGGGGCAGATCCCGATCGAGCGCGGCGCCGGCGACAAGGCGGCGCTGGCGCGGGCGATCGAGGAGCTGCGGGCCGGTGCCTGCATCGGCGTCTTCCCGGAAGGCACCCGCTCCCGTGGCGAGGTGCTGCGGGCACGCAGCGGCGTCGGCCGGCTGGCGCTTGAGGTCCCCGAGGCGAAGCTGGTCTGCGTGGCGGTCGAGGGGACAGCCGACCTGACCGGCTTTCCGCGACGGCCGCGGCTGCGGACCCGCTTCTTCGAGCCGGCCGCCGGCCAAGCCCGGCCCGGCGAGGAGCCGGGGGAGATCGCGTCCCGGCTCGTGGCCGAGATCCGCGAGCAGGTCCCCCCGGTGATCTCCTTCCGGAAGCGCTCCCAGGCGCCGCGCGCCTAGGAGAGTTTGCCGATCTTGAAGATTTTGGTGCCGCAGTCGGGGCAGACGCCCTGGATGGCCGGGCGGCCGTTCTTCATCGTCACCTGCTTGGCGTCCTGGATCTCGACCTTCTTGCGCTCTTTGACGCAGTAACCCTCAGGCATTGAGTCTCCTTTCGTTGCCGCTTCCGGCAAAGGCTCGCGTTGCCCGCGAGATGGATTGCGGCGAATGTAACGGAGAGAGGGGACGGCGTGCGTAGAGATCGTGCTGTTCGGCACGATCTCGCCTATTTGTTTTCCGCCTTTTCCGCTTCTTCCCTGGTTTTTTCGAGCAGTTCGCCGAGCTTGGCGGCGTTGCCGCCGCCGCTCGTGTTCGGGACCGCGGGGGCGCTCGCGCCCGAGCCGTTGGAGCTTTCGCCGCCGCTCGTGCCGGATCCGTGCGAGCCGCCGGAGCCCGAGCCGCTCGATCCGGAGCCTCCGCCCGAGCTCTTGCCCGAGTCGCCTCCGCCCGAGCCGCCGCCGTTCTGTTCCGAGCCACCGCCCTGCAGCTTTTCCACTTCGGCCTTCAGCGCTTCCACTTCGGCTTCGACCTGGGCGAGTTCGGCGCCGCCGCCGCTCGCGCCGCCGCCGGCGATCCGCGCTTCGAGTTCCTGCTGCAGCGCCTGCACGTCGCTTTCGCTGACCGAGTTGTCCTGGGCGTCGATCGCCAGGTAGATCGCCGCCCCGGCGCCGCCGATCGCGATCAGCGCGAGGACCAGGAAGACGCGGGTGCGTTTGCCGAGCTTGCGCTCGACCTCCCCGATCCATGCCCGTAGCCCGTCCAGCGACATCGGTCTAACTTAATCGACAGCGGCGCCCGGGAGGCGTGTCGATTACGCTCCCGCCTCACTTCCGCGTCCCAGACCCAAGGAGAGCACCGCATGCCCGAGGCAGTAATCGTCAACACCGTCCGCACGCCGATCGGCCGCGCCTTCAAGGGCTCGCTGGCCCAGCTTCGCCCCGACGAGATGGGCGCCTACGTCGTCAACCGGCTGCTCGAGCGCAACCCCGAGGTCAACCCGGCCGAGATCGAAGACCTGTTCTGCGGCTGCGGCATGCCGCAGGGCCTGCAGGCCTTCAACATCGGCCGCATCGTCTCGCTGCTCTCCGAGAAGCTGCCGGAGGAAGTCAACGGGGTCACCATCTCGCGCTACTGCTCCTCCAGCCTCGACGCGATCCGCCACGCCGGCAACGCGATCAAGGCCGGCGAGGGCGACGTCTACATCGCCGCCGGGGTCGAGTGGGTGAGCCGCTACAACGAGCGCACCGAGCCGGCCGGCGCCGCCGACCAGAACGAGAACCTGCAGGGCAACGACGGCCGGCCCGACGCCTACATCGAAATGGGTCTGACCGCGGTCAACGTCGCCAACAGATACGAGGTCAGCCGCGCCGACATGGACAAGTTCGCGCAGCGCTCGCAGGAACTGGCCGTGCAGTCGCAGGAGGACGGCTTCTTCGACCGCGAGATCGTCCCGGTGAAGCTGCCCGACGGCAGCGAGGTCGCCAAGGACGACGGCCCGCGCGCCTCCTCGACCCTGGAGAAGCTCTCCCAACTGCCCGAGGCCTTCGGCGGCGGCGGCGTCACCGCCGGCAACTCCTGCCCGCTCAACGACGGCGCCGCCGCGGTGCTGATCATGAGCGACACCAAGGCGAAGGAGCTGGGACTGACCCCGCGCGCCCGCATCGTCACCGCCGCGACCTACGGCAACGAGCCCGAGTACATGGGCGTCGCCCCGATCGGCGCGATCAAGAAGGTGCTGGACCGAGCGGGGATGACGATCGAGGACGTCGGCGCGGTCGAGCTGAACGAGGCCTTCGCCGCCCAGGTGATCCCGATCATGGACGAGTGCGACATCCCGCTGGAGAAGCTCAACACCCACGGCGGCGCGATCGCCCTCGGCCACCCCTTCGGGATGACCGGCGCCCGGATCATGGGCACGCTGCTGAACGTGATGGAGACCGACGACCACCAGGTAGGCCTAGAGACCATGTGCGTCGCCGGAGGTCAGGGCAAGGCGATGATCGTCGAGAGGATGAACTGACGGCGAATGGCGAGTTGATGACCCTATAGGGGTCAAAAATCGCCAATTGAGCGAGATGGACCTGACGACCCTCACCTACGCGAGCGGCGACCGGGTCGCCCGCATCACCTTGGACCGGCCGGAGCGGGGGAACGGGATCGTGCCGCGGATGCCGGCCGAGATCGCCGCCTGCGTCGAGCGGGCCGACCTCGACCCCGCGGTCCACGTCATCGCCCTGGCCGGCAACGGCAGCGGCTTCTGCGGTGGCTACGACCTGGTCGCCTCGGCCGAGGGCGACATGAGCGGCCTCGGCGAGGACGGGCCGGGCGGGACCGGCGTCGAGCCGCCCCCCGGCTCTCCGCTCGACCCGGCGACGATCGCCGCCAACCACGCGCCCGAGTCGAACTGGGACCCGGTCACCGACTTCCAGTTCATGTGGCGCAACGTGCGCGGCTTCATGAGCCTCTTCCACTCCGAGAAGCCGGTGATCTGCAAGGTCCACGGCTACTGCGTCGCCGGCGGCACCGACATGGCGCTCTGCTCGGACCTGCTGGTGGTCGCCGAGGACGCCAAGATCGGCTATCCGCCGGCGCGCGTCTGGGGCTCGCCGACGACGGCGCTGTGGGCCAGCAGGGTCGGGCCGATGCGGGCCAAGCGGCTGTTGCTGACCGGCGACTCGCTGAGCGGCGAGCAGGCGGTCGAGTGGGGGCTGGCGACCGAGGCGGCGCCGGCCGCGGAGCTGGACGGGCGCTTCGAGGCGCTGGTCGAGCGGGTCGCGCGGCTGCCGATCAACCAGCTGGTGATGATGAAGATGCTCGTCAACCAGTCTCTCTACGCACAGGGCCTGCACCAGACGCAGCTGCTCGGCACCTTCTTCGACGGCATCGCCCGCCACACCGGGGAGGGCCACGACTTCGTCCGCCGCGCCGCCGAGTCCGGCTTCAAGGAGGCGGTCCGAGAGCGCGACGAGCCCTTCGGCGACCACGGCCTAGAAGGGTTCGGCCTCTAGCCGCCCCAATTCGGGGCGACGGGCCGAAATGTCCACTCCGAGACGACAAATCGGCCCGTCGGCGGGGTAGGGTCCGCGCCGCATGGCCGACGCTCCGCATCCGAGTTCGCTGATCACGCCGGAGTCGGTGCGGGACTTCCTGCCCGGCAGCTTTCCCGGCGACCTTGGGATCGAGCCGCTGGAGATCGAGGACACGCACGCGCGGGGGCGGATCGTCGTCAACAGGCGCCACCTGCATCCCGGTGGCTTCGTCCACGGCGGCGTCTGGACCGCGCTCGGCGACACCGTCGCCGCCTGGGCGACCTTCCGGGCGATCCCACCGGGCCACAACTTCACGACGATCGAGCTGAAGCTGAACGTCTTCGCGGCCGGCGTTCTCGGCGACGAGATCGTCGCCGTCGGCGAGGCCCTGCACGCCGGCAAGAGCACCGTGGTCATCGAGGTGCGGATGGAGCGCCGCCGCGAGGGCGCCGAGCCGCGCCTCGCGGCCAACCTGATCGTCTCCCAATTCGTGTTAGCGCCCGGCTGACCAAGCAGATCAAGGACGCAGGGAGCGCCGCGTGCTCTGCACGCAAGCGACCGAGGACGCAGATATGCGCCGGTCAGCCGGGCGCTGACCGGACGCGCTCGCGCAGCACGGTCAAGTCATGCTGCGCGAGCGCATCGAGCACCGCCGCGTTGGGAGGCCGCGGGGTGCCGGTCGGGGCGATCGCCTCGTCGAATCGACCCGCGTCTAGCGGGTAGCCGTCGGTCGCGGGAGAGAGACGCGTCCGGTGCAGAGTCGTCGCCATGTACGCACGCTAGGGACCCGCCGGGGCCTCTCCCATGGCCCGGCGTCGAAAATAAGGAACTGCAACATGGACATTTGGCAAATTGCTCTGGAAGCGCCCTGATCAAGCAGATCAAGGACGCAGTGAGCGTGGCGTGCTCTGCACGCGAGCGAGCGAGGACGCCGATATGCGCCGGTCAGGGCGCTTCCAGGCGTTCTATGGCGGGGACGCGCCAGAGCGCGCTGGCGATGATCAGGCCTACCGCGGCGCAGAGCAGCGCCAGGAACCACTGGGTCGAGCTGAGCAGCTCCATGGCGAAGAATTCGCGCACCGGCCCCGCCGCGAGGATCAGCGCGAAGAGGGCGCCGAGGCCGGCCACCATCGCCAGCATGTAGCTCTGGATCGCGATGTGCTCGCGACCCGGGCCGCGCTCCAGCAGCAGCACGAAGGCGAGGCCGAGGATGATCAGCGTCGTCGTCGCCGCGGTCCGCCCGGCTTCGAGCGAGCCGCCGAAGACGGTGTCGACGAGGAAGAAGCTGAGGATCGAGCCGAGCGCGGTCGCCACCCCGGCCGGGACCGCGAAGGCGGCGAGGGCGCGCAGCAGCCGGCCGCGGTACAGCGGCCCGTCCGACGGCGCCAGGGCGAGGACGAAGGAGGGGATGCCGATCGTCAGGAAGGCGGCCAGGGTGAGGTGGCGGGGGAGGAAGGGGAAGGCGAAGCCCGGCACCGCGACGAGCAGGATCAGCGCCGCCGCGTAGACCGACTTGGTCAGGTAGAGGCGGCCGAGCCGGTGGATGTTGCGGGCGATCCGCCGCCCCTCGGAGACCGCCTGCGGCAGCCGCGCGAACTCGTCTTTGAGCAGGACCACGTCGGCGACCCCCTTGGTCACCTGCGTGCCGGAGCCCATCGCCACGGCCAGCCGCGCCTGCTTCAGCGCCGGCACGTCGTTGACCCCATCGCCGATCATCGCCGTGTAGCGGCCGGCCTCCCGCAGCGCCTCGATCAGCGCCTTCTTCTGCTCGGGCGCGATCCGGCAGAAGATCGTGTTGCGCAGCGCCGCGGCGGCCAGCCCCTCGGGGTCCTGCGGCAGTTCCGGGCCCTCGATCACGCCCGCGTCCTGCGGTACCCCGACCGCGTAGGCGACCGCGGTCACCGTCGCCCGCGCGTCGCCGGAGATCAGCTTCAGGTCCACCTGCTGTGCGCGCATGGTGGCCAGCGTCTCGGCCGCGTCGGGCCGCAACGTCTCCTCCAGCACGACCAGCGCGATCGCGGTCAGCCGCGGCGGCGGCGCCCCCGCAGCGTCCTCCGGCAGCGCCTCGCCGGAGCTGCCGAAGGCGACGACGCGCCGCCCCGCCGCGGTCTCCTCCGCCAGTTTGCGGGCCAGCCCGGCGGGGAGCATCAGCGCTCCGGCGGCGCCGAGCACGTCGGGCGCGCCGAGCACGTAGCTGGTCCCGCCCAACCGCAGCCCGCTCCACTTCCACTGCGAGGAGAAGGGGACTTCGCCGCCGACCCGCTGCGGCTGCGCCGGGAACGCCGCGGCGACCGTCTCCAGCGTCCGGTTGCGGTCGCCCGCGCTCGCCGCGAAGCGCCCCAGCGCCGCCTCCGCCTCCTCGGCGTCGACCCCCTCGGCGACCTCGACCCCCAGCAGCCGCAGCTCGCCGTCGGTCAGCGTGCCGGTCTTGTCAACGCAGATCGTGTCGACCGCGGCGAGGCTCTCGGTCGCGCTCATCTGCTGCACCAGCGTGTCCTTGCGCGCCAACCGCACCGCCGCCACCGCGAAGGTCACGCTCATCAAGAGCACCAGCCCCTCGGGGATCAGCGTCACCAGGCCGGCGGTCGCCGTCTGCGCCGCTTCGACCAGGTCGGTGCTGCGCAGCTGGAAGGTCAGCAGCAGGAGGACGGCGAGCGGCACCATCGCCCAGGTGCAGGCGACGATCACCCGGTTGACCTCGCCCTGCAGCGGCGAGGGCGGGTGGCGGAAGGCTTTGGCCTCGCCGGCGAGGCGGCCGGCGTAGCTCTCCTCGCGCACCGCGTCAACCAGGTAGCGGCCGGAGCCGGAGACGCAGAACGAGCCCGAGAGGACCCGATCCCCCGGCCGCTTGCCGACCCCGTCGGCCTCGCCGGTCAGCATCGACTCGTCCAGCGTCATCCCGCGGCTGGCGAGGACCTCGCCGTCGGCGACGAGCTGGTCGCCCGGCCCGACCGCGACCACGTCGCCGGGGACGATCTCCCCGGCCGTCAGGCTCGCCTCGGCGCCGTCGCGCAGCACCCGGGCGTGGGGGGCGACCAGCACCGCCAGCTCGTCCAGCGTCCGCTTCGCCTTCAGCTCCTGGCGGATGCCGATGTAGGAGTTGACGATCGCGATCAGGCCGAAGACCGCGTCGGCGTACTGCCCCAGCGAGACGATCAGCACGAAGAAGACGCCGATGATCGCGTTGAACAGCGTGAAGACGTTGCCGGCGACGATGCTGGAGACCGAGCGCGAGGAGGCGTCGCCCGGCGGCCCCAGCTTGCGCAGCCGCTTCGCCGCCTCGGCGCTGGTCAGTCCCTCGCTCATCGGAGCACATTCAATAGGGTTCGGCGCGGATGGCTCTCAAGCTCGGACTCAACCTCGGCTACTGGGGCATCGGCCCGGCCGGCGAGGACGCCGTCGAGGTCGTGCAGGCGGCCGAGCGGGCCGGCTTCGAGTCGGTCTGGGTGGCCGAGTCCTACGGCTCCGACGTGGTCAGCGTGCTCGCCTGGCTGGCGCCGCAGACGACGACGATCAACCTCGGCGCGGCGATCATGCAGGTGCCGGCGCGGCCGCCCGCCGCCGCGGCGATGGCCGGCGCGACGATCGACAAGCTCTCCGGCGGGCGCTTCCTGTTCGGCTTTGGGCCGTCCGGCCCGCAGGTCTCCGAAGGCTGGTACGGCGTGCCCTACGCGAAGCCCTGGGGCCGCACCCGCGAGTACATCGAAGTGGTGCGGGAGATCGTCGCCCGCGAGGGGCCGGTCGAGCACGAGGGCGAGCATTACAACCTGCCCCTGCCCGGCGGCGAGGGCAAGCCGCTGAAGCTCAACTTCCATCCGCTGCGCAACGAGATCCCCGTCTTCGTCGGCGCGATCGGCCGCAAATCGGTCGAGCTGGCGGCGGAGATCTGCGACGGCTGGATCCCGATCTTCTTCAGCGTCGACGCCTTCGAGCAGACCTGGGGGGAGCACCTCGAGGCCGGCTTCGCCAAGGGCGGCCGGCAGCGGGCCGACCTCGAGGTCAGCCCCTCGCTGCAGGTGGCGATCGACGGCGACCTCGAGGCGGCGAAGAGCGTCGTCAAGGCCGGCCTCGTCCTTTACTTCGGCGGCATGGGCAGCCGCAAGACGAACTTCTACGTCGACCTGGCGCACCGTTTCGGCTTCGGCGAGGTCGCCGACGAGGTCCAGCGCCGCTTCCAGGACGGCGATCGCGGCGGCGCCTTCGAGGCGATGCCGGACGAGATCGTCGAGGCGACCTCGCTGGTCGGCACCGAGGCCGAGGTGGCGGAGCGGATCGAGCGCTTCCGCGGCGCCGGCATCGACCGCCTGATCGTCTCCCCGGTCCACGCGGACCGCGGCGAGCAGCTGCACACGTTGGAGCGCCTGGCGGCGCTCATTGCATAGGCTCCCCGGCCGCAGCGCTATGAAGATCGGAGTGCCGAAAGAGACCGCCGATGGGGAGCGACGCGTCGCGCTCGTCCCCGACGTGGTCAAATCGCTGAAGCGCAACGAGCACGTCAACGTCGTCGTCGAGTCCGGCGCCGGCGAGGCGGCCGGCCATCCCGACTCCCAGTACGAGGAGGCCGGGGCCGAGGTCGGCGACCCCGACGTCGCCTGGGGGGCCGACGTCGTCCTCCGCGTCGCGACCCCCAGCGCCGAGCAGATCGGCCGGCTGAAGCCGAGCCAGATCCTGATCGGCCACCTCGCCCCCTGGACCGCGGCCGAGACCAACCGGGCGCTGGCCGCCGCCGGCGTCACCAGCTTCGCGATGGAGGCGATCCCGCGGACGACCCGCGCCCAGGCGATGGACGCGCTCTCCTCCCAGGCCGCCGCCGCCGGCTACGCGGCGATGCTGATCGCCGCCCGCGAGTCGGGCCGCTTCTTCGGGATGATGACCACCGCCGCCGGCACCGTGCCGCCGGCCAAGGTGCTGGTGCTGGGCGCCGGCGTCGCCGGCTTGCAGGCGGTCGCCACCGGCAAGCGGCTGGGCGCGGTCGTCACCGGCTTCGACATCCGCCGCGCCGCCTGGGAGCAGATCGCCTCGCTCGGCGGGCGCCCGCTCGAACTCGACTTCATCCCCGACGCCGAAGGCGAGGGCGGCTACGCCCGGCCGCTGACCGACGAGGAGAACGCCAAGGTCGTCGAGGCGATCGGCGAGAACGCCGCCAAGCAGGACGTGATCGTCACCACCGCGGCGATCCCCGGCCGCCCGGCGCCGCTGCTGATCACCGCCGAGGCGGTGCGCGGCATGCAGCCCGGCTCGGTGATCGTCAACCTCGCCGCCGAGAGCGGCGGCAACTGCGAGCTGACGCGGGCGGGGGAGACGGTGGTCGAGAACGGCGTCAAGGTCCTCGGCCCGCGCAACCTGGCCAGCGAGATGCCGGTCCCCGCCTCGCAGCTCTACGCGAAGAACCTCGAGAACCTGCTCGGCCTGCTGATCTCCGAGCAGGGCGAGCGCCAGGTCGATTTCGAGGACGACATCGTCGCCGCCGCCTGCATCACCGACGGCGGCGAGATCCGCAACGAGAGGGCGGCCAAGTAATGACCCTGTTCACCGAGATCACGATCTTCGTCCTCGCCGCCTTCGTCGGCTTCGAGGTGATCTCGAAGGTGCCGACCACCCTGCACACGCCGCTGATGTCGCAGACCAACGCGATCCACGGCATCGTCATGCTCGGTGGGCTGATCGTCGTCGGCTTCGCCAACGACCCGCTCGAGTACGTGATCGGCACGATCGCGATCGCCTTCGGCACGATCAACATCGTCGGCGGCTTCATGGTCACCGACCGGATGCTCGGCATGTTCAGCAAAAAGCCGAAGCCGAAGGGCGACGCCGACGGGAAGGGCGGCGCCTGATGGTCGAGGCGGTCCTGAAGCCCGGCGGCGACGCCGCCACGGCGCTCTACATCGTCGCCTTCTCGATGTTCATCATCGGGATCAAACGCGGCACCCACCCGACCACCGCGAAGCAGGGCAACATGATCGCCGCGGTCGGCATGGCGGTCGCCGTCGTCACCACGCTGCTGCTCGACGGGATCGGCAACTGGGGCCTGATCGCGATCGGCCTCGGCGCCGGGACGGCGATCGGGGTGATCGCCTCGACCCGCGTGCAGATGACCGAGATGCCGCAGATGGTCGCCCTCTACAACGGCGTCGGAGGCGGCGCCGTGGCGCTGATCGCCTGGTCGGAGATCCGCCACGGGATCGGCGAGATCGACGCCGGCACGATCTCCTCGATCCCGCTCGACACGCTGATCCCCGTCCTCTTCGCCGCGGTGATCGGCTCGGTCTCCTTCTGGGGCTCGAACATCGCCTTCGCCAAGCTGCAGGACCTGATCCCGACCAAGCCGCTCGCTGTGCCCGGCCAGCAGGTGATCAACGCGGTGCTGTTGATCGGCGTCCTCGCCGCCTGCGTCAACATCGCCGTCAACAACGGCGGTCCCTCGCAGGGCCTGTTCATCGCGATCCTGATCGCCGCGGCGCTGCTCGGCAACCTCGTCGTGCTGCCGATCGGCGGCGCCGACATGCCGGTGGTGATCTCGCTGCTCAACGCCTTCACCGGCCTCTCCGCCGCCGCCGCCGGCTTCGCGCTCGACAACGTGGCGCTGATCGTCGCCGGCACCCTGGTCGGCTCCTCGGGGACGATCCTGACGATGGAGATGGCGACGGCGATGAACCGCTCGGTCGGCAACGTCCTCTTCGCCGGCTTCGGCGGCGCCCCGTCCGGGGGCGCGGGGGGAGCCGTGGAGGAGCGGCCCGTCACCTCGATCAGCGCCCAGGACGCGGCGATCAAGCTCGCCTACGCCGACTCGGTCGTGATCGTCCCCGGCTACGGTCTCGCCGTCGCCCAGGCCCAGCACGCGATCAAGGAGGTCGCCAACGAGCTGGAGAAGCGCGGCGTCACCGTCAACTACGCGATCCACCCGGTCGCCGGCCGCATGCCCGGCCACATGAACGTCCTGCTCGCCGAGGCCGACGTGCCCTACGAGCAGCTGAAGGAGATGGACGAGATCAATCCGGAGATGCCGCGCACCGACGTCGCCGTCGTCGTCGGCGCCAACGACGTCACCAACCCGGCGGCGAAAAACGACCCCGACAGCCCGATCGCCGGCATGCCGATCATCGAAGTCGATCAGGCCCAGCAGGCGATCGTGATCAAGCGCTCGCTCAGCCCCGGCTTCGCCGGCATCGACAACGACCTCTTCTACGCGCCCAACACCTCGATGCTCTTCGGCGACGCCAAACAGGCCGCGGCCGACATAGCGGCCGAGATTCAGCAGCTGTAGCCCCGCAGCCCCGCCCGAGGCCCCGGCGTTTCCGCAAATTGCATGGCCTCGGCGTCAGGCGGGGGGAGAAATCGGCCCTTCCCAGGCTTGACCGCCAGTATGGGTGGTCAAGACCGGGAACGCCAGAAGATGGGGGTCGATGCCGGCGGGGGTCGATCAACTGCGCGGCGGGAAAAGGCGATGGCGGACCGGGCGGGACGACAGCACGGTGTCGTATCCCGGCGCCAGTTGCTCGCCTGGGGGCTGAGTGCCCGCACGATCGATCGACGGCTCGAAGCGGGCCGTCTGCACCTGCTGTATCGCGGCGTCTACGCGTACGGCCGCGCCCCGATCAACCAACGAGGCCAGTGGCTCGCTGCCGTGCTCGCCTGCGGCGAGGGCGCCCTGCTCAGCCATAGAAGCGCAGCCGCGCTCTGGGGCCTCGTGCGGCCTCGAAGGCCAGTTGAAGTCTCGGCGAAAAAGGGCCGTGGCCATGGCCGGCGCGGGATCGTGCCCCATGAGGGCCGGATCGGTCCCGCCGATCGCGCTCTCGTCAACCGCATCCCGGTGACATCCGTCGCTCGCACGCTGTTCGACCTCGCTGAAGTCGTCGACGAACGGCAGCTCGGGCGGGTATTCGAAGAAGCGGATCGGCTCAATCTGCTGCAACTGAAGGTGCTCGAAGACGTTTGCGCGCGGGGCATCGGACGCAGGGCGCTACGGCCGATCCGCCGCCTGATCGAGGCGGCACGGACGCCCGTCGTCAACCGCTCCGACCTCGAGGAGCGCTTCGCGCTCTTCTGTCGGGAATACGCCATCGTTCCCACCGCAACCAACGTCGAAGTGCTGGGCGACGAGGTCGATGCCTTCTGGCCTCGCGAGCGGGTGATCGTCGAGCTCGACGGGTACGCGTTTCACGGCCACCGCGCCGCCTTCGAGAGCGACCGCAGCAAGGACATTGCCCGCCAGGTAGCCGCCTACCGCGCGATCCGCATCACCGACTGGCGCCTCGAACGCGAACCCGACGCGCTCGCCGCCGAGATCCACGCTTTGCTCGACACACCACCCCCAACCGTACTTGCCCAGGATTGACCACCCTCGACGGCGGTCAATCCTGGGCACGCCCGTCTTGCTGCTCGATTTGCGGCCGGGGGAGGGAGAGATTGGCGCGCTGACGGCTTGAACCTATGTGGACGAGCGGGGGCAGGGGACTGTTGAGTGGGTCGGGACGATCGCGGTCGTCGCGCTGGCGCTCGCGGCTCTCGTTGCGCTCGGAGTGCGGGTGCCCGGGGCCGACCTGGCGCGGGCGGTGGCCTCGCGGATCCTCTGCGCGGCATCGCTTGCGGATGGATGCGGGGACGAGCCGGTCCTGATCGCCACCTACGGCGACGAAGTCGGGAGGCTGGTGCGGCGGCACATGCCGACCCTCCTGCTCGAGCGGGGATCGCGCGGCCTGCCGGTCGACTTCCGCCGTTGCCGCGCGGTCCTCTGCGGGGACGGGACGCCACGCGGGCTCGTCCACAAGACCGATCGCGGCGAGCACGTCACCGCCTTCGTCCACGTCGTCGACTGCCGGGCCGGCGCCGACCCCACCGCAACCGCCGGCACCATCGGTCCGCCCGTCGCTCTCGGTGGCCCGCCGGTGATGCCGCCTGACTGCTCCGGCCCCCGCGCCGGCAACCTCTACATCCAGTACTGGACCTACTACGCCAACTCGGCGACCCTCCGCGGCGTTCCGATCGCCGGAGACGAGGGCTACCATCCCGACGACTGGGAGGGAGTGCAGATTCGCATCGACCGCGACGGCCGCGTCGACGAGCGCGCCTCCTCCCATGACGGATACAACTACGCCCAGAGCGTCGCCAACGCCGGCTCCGACGCGGGCATCGACCTTCTCCGCGAAGCGGCCGAAGCGGTCGGCGCCCGTCCCCCCGACGGCTGGGGTCCGGAGACCGGGATGCTGCTCGTCTCCGGCGGCAGCCACGCCGGCAACGCCGACGGCGATCGCGGCAACACCGACCGCACCGTCCCCGGCCGCCGCGTCCACCTCGTCCCGCTGGAGCCGATCGCCGCCGCCGAAGGCGACTACTACCGCTTCGCGATCAGCCCGCCCTGGCGCAAGCGCGTCTGGCGCGACCCCGAGGCCACCGGCACCGGCTGAGCGCCGCGGGACGACGTGCCGGGGATTGACCACCGTATTGGGCGGTCAATCCCCGGCACGTCTGTGGCGAGGCGCTACTTCGGCGGCATTCGCAGGGCGCCGTCGAGGCGGATCGTCTCGCCGTTCAGCATCGGGTTGGCGACGATCTGGCCGACCAAGCGCGCGTACTCCTCCGGGCGGCCCAGCCGCGACGGGAAGGGGATCCCGGCGCCGAGCGCCTCTCGCGCCTCCTCCGGCAGCGCCGCCAGCAGCGGCGTGTCGAACAGCCCTGGCGCGACGGTGACGACGCGGACGCCGCGCGCGGCCATGTCGCGGGCCGCCGGCAGGGTCATGCCGACGATGCCGCCCTTCGAGGCGGCGTAGGCGACCTGGCCGATCTGCCCGTCGAAGGCGGCGATCGAGGCCGTGTTGACGCAGACGCCGCGCTCGCCCTCCTCGTCGGGCTCGTTGCCGCTCATCGACGCGGCGGCAAGTCGCAGCACGTTGAAGGTGCCGATCAGGTTGACCTTGACCACGTTGGAGAAGAACTCGAGGTTGTGGGGGCCACCCTTGTGGGCGACGCGCTCCGCCCAACCGATCCCGGCGCAGCAGACCGAGATCCGCAGCCCGCCCTCGACCGCAGCCGCCCGCTCGACCGCAGCCGCCACCGCCGCATCGTCGCTCACGTCGCACTCGACGAAGGAGGCCGCCGGCCCCAGCTCGGCCGCCAGCGCTTCGCCCTTCTCGGCATTGAGGTCGGCGACGACCACGCTCGCGCCTGCCTCGGCGAGCGCCCGCGCAGTCGCCGCGCCCAGTCCCGACGCTCCGCCCGCGACCAGCGCCCCTTTCCCTTCGACCTCCACGGGGCGGCACCCTATCGTCGCGCCGGACTCGTGATCCGCCCGCGCGGCGGAAGCCGGCGGGGAGATTTCACATCCCCGAAAGGCGACCTCGCTACTGTGTTCGGCATCGCCACCGAGGTGACGACCAGCTCCAGCTCCAGGGAAGCGATCGCGGACCGGCTCGCGGCGGCGCGGCGGCGCACGCTCGCGCTGCTTGAGCCGCTCGACGACGAGCAGCTCAACCGCGTCTACTCGCCGCTGCTCAGCCCGCTGGCCTGGGACCTCGGCCACATCGCCAACTTCGAGGAGCTGTGGCTGGTGCAGACGATCGGCGAGCGCGAGCCGCTGCACGGCGACCTCGGCCGCTTCTACGACGCGATCGAGAATCCGCGCAAGACCCGCGGCGAGCTGCCGATCCTCCGCGACGCCGAGCTGCGCTCCTACCTCGCCGAGGTCCGCGAGCGCACCCTCGAGGTGCTCGGCGAGGTCGAGATCGACGTCGATGTCGAGGACCGGCTGCTGCGCGAAGGCTTCGTCTACGAGATGCTGCTCGCCCACGAGCTGCAGCACAACGAGACGATGCTGCAGCTGCTGATGATGGTCAACGGCTACGAGCCGCCGCCGGCGGCCTTCGGCGGCGACGAGGTGTCTGGGGCGGCTGGGGGTTTCGAGCCGGAGATGCTCCGGATCGAGGCCGGGGAGTACGCGATCGGGGCGCCGCCCGCCGGCTTCGCCTACGACAACGAGCGTCCCCGCCACATCGTCACGCTCGCCCCGTTCGAGATCGATCGAACCCCGGCGACCAACGGCGCCTACATCGCCTGCATGGAGGAGACCGGGGCCGAGCCGCCGCTCTACTGGGAGCGCGACGGCGAGGGCGGCTGGGTCCACACCGC
The DNA here is from genome assembly GCA_963702955.1 of uncultured Solirubrobacterales bacterium. Taxonomy (GTDB): domain Bacteria; phylum Actinomycetota; class Thermoleophilia; order Solirubrobacterales; family 70-9; genus VRUE01. The sequence continues at coordinate 2,485,490 of OY969774.1, forward strand.
GATGGGCCGCCGCGAGTCTCTCGATCCCTCGCGGCCGGTCATCCACGTCTCCTGGCACGACGCCGACGCCTTCGCCCGCTGGGCGGGCAAGAGATTGCCGACGGAGACCGAGTGGGAGGCGGCCTCCACCGGCCCCGGCGAGGACGGTGGCGGCTGGGGCCCTGGCGGCCTGCCGCTGACCGGCCTGGTCTGGGAATGGACGTCCTCCGACTTCCTCGCCTACCCCGGCTTCGAAGCCTTTCCCTACCGCGAGTACTCCGAGGTCTTCTTCGGCGACGAGCACAAGGTGCTGCGCGGCGGCTCCTGGGCGACCGGGCGCGAGGTGATGCGGCCCAGCTTTCGCAACTGGGACCTGCCGCAGCGCCGCCAGATCTTCGCCGGGTTCCGCTGCGCGAGGGACGCCGCCTGATGGCCGGCGAGACGGCCGCCGAGCCGATCGAGATCGAGGTCCACCTCAGCCCCGGCGGCGGCGCGAGGATGGCGCGCGAGGTCCGCCTCGGCCTCACCGCGACGCCGAAGGAGCTGGCGCCGAAGTACTTCTACGACGAGCGCGGCTCGCAGCTGTTCGAGCGGATCACCGCGCTGCCCGAGTACTACCCGACCCGGGCCGAGCGGGCGATCCTCACAGAGCGCTCGGCCGAGATCGTCGCCGCTGCCGGCGAGCCCGGCACCCTGGTCGAGCTCGGCTCCGGCTCGGCCGCCAAGACGCGCCACCTGCTGAGCGCGATGCGCGACGCCGGCTGCCTCGACACCTACGTCCCGGTCGACATCTCCTCCGAGATCACCCACGAAACCGCCCAGGCGCTGGTCGAGGAGTACCCCGGCCTCACCGTCCGCGGCCTGGTCTGCGACTTCGAGCACGACCTCGAGCGGATCCCGGCCGGCGAGGGAGGGCGGCTGATCGCCTTCCTCGGCGGCACGATCGGCAACCTCTACCCCGACGCGCGCCGCGACTTCCTCGCCTGGGTCGGCGCCCTGCTGGAGCCCGAGGACCGGATCCTGCTCGGCACCGATCTGGTCAAGGACCACGACCGGCTCAACGCCGCCTACAACGACTCGGCCGGGGTCACCGCCGAATTCAACAAGAACGTGCTGCACGTCCTCAACCGCGAGCTGGGCGGCGACTTCGACCCCGACGGCTTCGAGCACGTCGCCCGCTACGACCCCGAGGCGGCCCGCATGGACATCCGCCTGCGCTCGCTCGCCGAGCAGACCGTGCGCCTCGACGGCCTCGACCTGACCGTCCGCTTCGCGCCCGGCGAGGAGATGCGCACCGAGATCTCCGCCAAGTTCACCCGCGAGCGCCTCGAGGACGTCTACGCCGAAGCCGGGCTGCGCCTGGCCGGCTGGTTCACCGATCCGGACGGGGACTATGCACTGACCCTCGCATCGGTTTAGAGTCTTGGGATCAATCAGGCGGGGAGTGACGGAGGAGATCGATTGAGTCTTGATGTTCACCTATATGGGGAACGGATCGGAACTCTGTTCCCGGCCGGAGACAACGACTACAGGTTCGCCTACGACCCGACACTGGTCGAGAAGATCGGGCCCGGGAGGGCGATGCTGAGCAACTCGATGCCGGTGCGCCCGGAGCCCTTCAGCGGCGCGGCGACCGCGGCCTACATCGAGGGGCTGCTGCCGGACGCGCGACGCCGCAAACGCTTCGCCAAAGAGCTCGGCATCGACCCCGCTGACGGCTACGAGCTGCTGAAGGAGGTGGGACGCGACTGCCCGGGAGCGGTCGTCTTCCTGCCCGAGGGGACGGAGATCGACGAGAGCCCCGACCCCGACTCGCTCGACTGGCTGACCGAGGAGGAACTGGCGGAAGTGGTGATGCCCCCGCCGCCGGCGCTGTTCACCGAGGAGTGCCCGGGGCGGATGCGCTTCGCCCTGGCCGGGGTGCGCCACAAGCTGGCGCTGATCCGCGACGAGGAGAACGACCGCTGGGCGTGGCCGCAGGCCGGCGCGCCGAGCACCCACGTGGTCAAGCCGGAGACCGGCGAATATCCCGAATACGTCGCCAACGAGATGTTCTGCTCGACCGTCGTCCGCCAGGTCGGCCTGCCGGTCGTGAAGACCCGGATCGAGCAGATCGCGGGGCGAAACTGCCTGGTCTCCGAGCGCTTCGACCGCAAAGGCAAGGGCCTGGACGCGACCCGCATCCACCAGGAGTCGTTCCCCCAGGCGCTCGGCATCACCCCCTACGCGGAGGAGGAGACCGAGGAGGCCGAAGCGCCCGGCTTCGCCGAAGCGTGCGGGCTGCTGCACGCGGTCAGCCGCCCGGACGACATCATCACCTTGCTCAACTTCGCCTTCTGCAACTACATGCTGGGGAACGGCGACGCCCACGGGGAGAACATCCCGCTGGTCGAGCGGAACGGCAAGTGGCGGCTGGGCCCGATCCACGACGTCACCTCGCTCGCCGTCTACGACGAGCCGCTGCACGTCGGCATGGTGATCTCCGAGGACGCCGACGAAACCGCCTACCTGCTCGAACTCGCCGAAGTCTGCGAAGAGTGCGAGTTCGACTTCGAAATCCTCCGCGGCCTGGCCTCGGTGGCCGCGGCGCGGGTCGGCAGGGCGATCGAGACCGTGGCCAGCCGCTCCCAGCGGGAGGACTGGCACCAGCCGATCGTCAACAAAATCGTCGAACTCGCCGCCGACCGCTCCTTCGGGCTGGGCGCCGAGGTCGAGTACTAGGGCGTCTAGGGCGCCAGCGCCTCGATCGTCTCGCCGAGCTGCTCGGGCGGGACGATCGGGGTGAGCACCGGCAGCGTCACGCCGCCGGCGACGAAGGCGTCGAGCCGCTCGCGCATCTGCTCCGGGGAGCCGAAGACGAACATGTCCTCGATCAGCTCCCAGGGGGCGGCCGCGGCGGCGCCCTGGCGGTCGCCCGCCTCCCAGGCGGCGACCATCGCGTCGATCTGCTCGCCGTAGCCGAGCCAGCGATAGAAGGCGGCGTAGACGGGGACGGTGATGTAGGAGGAGAACATGAAGCGGGCCAGCGGCTCGACCGCCTCGCGCTCGCCCGGCAGGCAGAAGAAGCGGCAGAGCAGCTCGAAGCCCTCGGGCGCGCCGGCGAGCTGCGCGGTCACCCGCGGCAGCCCGGCCAGCGGCAGGAAGTTGGTGAAGGCGCCGTCGGCCCGCTCGACCGCCAGCTCGAGCATCTTGCCGCGCAGCGCGGCGAGCACGATCGGCACCCGCTCGGCCGGCGCCGTCTCCAGCTTGAAGCCGCTCGCGGTGCGCTCGCCGTCGAGCGCCGTCCGCAGGAACTCCAGGGTCTCGCGCACCCGCGAGAGCGGCCGCTCGAAGGGGATCCCGTTCCAGCCTTCGACGATCCGGTCCGAGGAGGAGCCGATGCCGAGCACGAAGCGCCCTCCCGAGGCGTCGGCGAGCGCCGCCGCCTCCTGCGCCAGCAGCGCCGGGCCGCGCTGGAAGACGCCGACGATCCCGGTCCCCAGCCGCGCCCGCTCGGTCCAGGCTGAGGCGAGGGTGAGCGGCGTGAAGCCGTCCGGCCCGTTCGTCTCGCCGCTCCAGAGGTCGGTGTAGCCGGCCGCCTCGGCCCGCTTGACCAGCTCCTCGTGAGCGGCCAGCGGCGTGCCGGGCAGCGGCAGCGTCAGTCCCCAGCGGGTCATGGGGGCGAGCCTATATCGCGATCAATCCAAGCGACTCGTCGGGCTCGGCAAGGGCCTGCATGTCTCCGGCATCCGAGGTGACGATCAGAGCCTTCTGTTCCACCGCGCAGCAGACCACGTGAGCGTCAACGACGTCGCTTCCGTCCCGAGACCCGATCCTCTTCCCGATTTCCTTGGCACGACGCTCGTCGAGGGCATCGACTTCGCGTTGTGCGACGAACTTCGCCAGCCGGGCCGAGCGGGGCCCGCCGCGCCAGACCTGTGCCAGCACGCTGGCTGGAACCACGACCTCGGCGTCGCGGGCGAACGCTCCTCGCAGCGTCAACCGAAACCTTCGACTATCCCGTTCGAGTGCGATCAGCGCCGCTGCGTCTAGGACGAAAGCTCGCGGAACGCCCGCTCGATTTCCTTTTCTCCCCATTCCTCCTCCTCCTTCGTGAGCGGTCCGTACTCGGCGTCCATTTCGTCGAGGAGGTCTTTGAGCGCCTGTTTCCGGCTATTCGCCAGCAACAGCTCTTCGACCGCGGCGGAGACGCTCGGCGCCCTTCCCGCCTTCACTTCCGCGCGCACCGTCTCCAGCGCCTCCGGATCGACCGAGATGGTGATTCGCTCTTTCATACGGAACATCATACACCTCGCTGTTTTGTCTTCAAGCGAGGCTACGGGGCCCGAACGCACGCGTGGCGCGCACTCTGTGCCGATTTCGGAACGCCTGCGTGTTAATTCTGTATTGTCTCGGCCCGGTGGGGAAGATTTCGGCCAAAAGCCTTTTCCTTTGGGGTGCCGCGATCGCGGTCGCGGTCGCGATCGCGGGTTGCGGCGGCGGCAGTGACAGCAGCTCCGGCAGCACCGCCGCCGGCGGTGAAACGACCTCGGCAGCTAACGAAAGCTCGGGCAAGAGCGCTCAGGGCAAGGGCGAATCCTCTTCGGGCAAGAGCGTGCAGGCCGGCGACCTCTCCAAGTCCGAATTCGTCAAGCAGGCCAACGCGATCTGCGAAGAAGGCAAAAAACAGAGCCTGGAAAAGATGGCCGCCTACGTGAAAGAACACAACGGAGGCTCCGCACAGCCGAGCGCCGAACTGGTGGTCGAAGCGGTCCAGGTCGTCTTCATCCCCCAGGTGCAGGCGCAGATCGGCGAAATTCGCGCGCTGGGCTCGCCTCAAGGCGACGAAGGCACGGTCGAAGCGTTCCTCGATGCGATGGAAGAAGGCGCCGAAGCCGCAAGCGAAGCATCGACCTCATCGACCTCCAAATTCGGCCAGAGCTTCAAGCGCTCGGCCGAACTGGCGCACGAATACGGCCTCGACGGCTGCGCCTACGGCTAGCGCTGCGCGATAGCCTGCGGCGGGCATGGGGGAGACCTCGCCAGACGCTGCCGCGCAGCCGGCCAAGCCGGACCGCAACCTTGCCCTCGAGCTGGTGCGGGTGACCGAGGCGGCGGCGCTGGCCGCCGCCCGCTGGGTCGGGCGCGGCGACAAGATCGCCGCCGACCAGGCCGCGGTCAACGCGATGCGCTTCGTCCTCGACTCGGTGGCGATGGACGGCATGGTCGTGATCGGCGAGGGCGAGAAGGACGAGGCGCCGATGCTCTACAACGGCGAGCAGATCGGCGACGGCACCCCGCCGGTCGTCAACATCGCCGTCAACCCGCTGGAGGGGACCCGGCTCTGCGCCCTCGGCATGCCCAGCGCCCTCGCCGTGATCGCCCTCGCCGAGCGCGGCACGATGTTCGACCCCGGCCCCTGCGTCTACATGGAGAAGATCGCCGGCGGCGAGGAGATCGCCGACCTGCTCGACCTCGACCGGCCGCTGCCGGAGACGCTGAAGCTGATCGCCGAGCGCAAGGGCGGCAGCGTCGGCGACGTCACCGTCGTCATGCTCGACCGCCCGCGGCACACCGAGGCGATGCGCGAAGTGCGCGAGGCGGGGGGGCGGATCCGCCTGATCACCGACGGCGACGTCTCCGCCGCGCTGCTGGCGGTCAGCGACCGCTCGCCGGTCAACCTGCTGTGGGGAATAGGCGGCACCCCCGAGGGGGTCCTCTCCGCCGCGGCGCTGAAGTCGATGGGCGGCCAGCAGCTCGGCCGCCTCTGGCCGCGCGACGACGGCGAGCGCAGCGCCGCGGTCGAGGCCGGCTACGACCTCGACCGCATCCTCACCGCCGACGACCTCTGCTCCGGCGAGGACGTCTTCTTCTCGGCCAGCGGGGTCACCGACGGCGACGTCCTGCAGGGCGTCCGCTACCGCGGCCGCGGCGCCAGCACCGAATCGCTGGTCATGCGCTCGCGCTCGGGCACCGTCCGCCGCGTCCAGGCCCGCCACGATCGCGCCAAGCTGCGGGCGATCACCGGCGAGCGCTACGGCTGAGCGCTCAGAAGCGCGCCTCGACGAAGATCTGCTGCTGGCGGTCGGTCGGCGCGCAGGGTACGCCGTCTTCGTCGAAGACGGCGTCCAGCTCCATCCCGACCGACTCGAAGATTCGCGCCAGCTCCTCCACCGAGTAGATCCGGCGCCGGAAGGGCACCGCTTCGGCTTCCTCGAAGGCCTCGCCTTCGACCAGCGCCGTCACCGACGCGTCGAGGCGGCGGTTCGAGGCGTCCCAGACCTGCTCGACCAGCTGTGTCGTCGACTTGCCGGGCAGCCAGGCCCTGTCCGGCAGGTGCGCTTCGACGTAGATGACGTTCGGCATCTGCATCAGCAGGCGGCCGCCGGGGCGCAGCGCCTGCGAGACCAGCTGGAAGATCAGCCGGTCGTCGCTCTCGTGCTCGAAGTAGCCGAAGGCGCCGCCGCCGAGGCTCAGCACCAGGTCGAACTCGCGCAGGAACTCGAGCTCGCGCGGGTCGGACTCGTGGAACAGCGGATAGATGTCCTCCAGCTGGGCCTGGCAACCGCCGACCTCGAGCAGGTACTCGTCGACCTCGGTCCCGACCACGCAGAACCCCCGCCGGCACAGCTCCAGCGTGCGCTGGCCGGTCGTGCAGGCCAGGTCGAGGATGCGCTCGTGCCCGGCGGGCTTCAGCATCGCGAGGGCCAGCGCCACCTTCTCCGCCACCCCGTCTTCCCAGAAGAGCGCCCGGGTGTCCCCGGAGAAGGCCGACCTATACCAATCGACTGGAAGATTGCCCGTCTCCATAACGGTCACGAGCAATTTAGGGCCTAGCCGGTATTTATGCAAGACCTATTCCATACCAATAACGAATTCTTCGGCTATGCGTCCAGTCCGGTGCCGGGTTACGCGTCGGCCGGACTGCCCGCGAGCTGCTCGATGCCGCTGGCCCGCCGGCCACCGGCGGCCAGCATCAGCTTGAAGTCGTGCGGGCTGGAGGCGTAGTCGAGGGCGACCTGCTCGGAGACCTTGCCCTCCATCACGTAGCCGAGCAGGGACTGGTCGAAGGTCCGCATCCCGTAGTACTCGCCCTCGGCGATCACTTCGGTGATCTTCGAGGTCTCGTCGGGGTTGAGGATCAGGTCCTGGACGCGGCCGGTGACGACGAGCACCTCGGCGGCGGGGACGCGCCCTTCGCCGCCGATCCCGGGGACGAGCCGCTGGGCGATCGCCCCCCGCAGGGTCGAGGCCAGCATCACCCGCGACTGGTGCTGCAGGTGCGGTGGGAAGAAGTCGATGATCCGGTTGATCGTCTCGGTCGCATCGAGCGTATGGACGGTGGAGAGGACGAGGTGGCCGGTCTCCGCCGCCGAGAGCGCCGTCCGCACCGTCTCCTCGTCGCGCATCTCGCCGATCAGGATCACGTCGGGGTCCTGGCGCAGGACGCGGCGCATCGCCCGCGCGAAGCTCTCGGTGTCGGAGCCGATCTCACGCTGGTTGACGATCGAGCCCTTGTCTTCGTGCAGGTACTCGATCGGGTCCTCGAGCGTGACGATGTGGTGCGCCCGGGTGCGGTTGATGTGGTCGATCATCGCCGCCAGGGTCGTCGACTTGCCGGAGCCGGTGGTGCCGGTGACGAGGACGATCCCGCGCTGCTCTTCGGCCAGGTCGACGACCACCTGAGGTAGCCCCAGGTCCTCGACCGAGCGGATTTCGAAGGGGATCGCGCGGCAGACGATCGAGGTCGAGCCGCGCTGCTTGAAGACGTTGACGCGGAAGCGGGAGAGGCCGGGGATCGCGTAGGAGAAGTCGGCCTCGCCGGCTTCCTCGAACTCGGTCAGCGAGCGCACCTCGGCGATGTCGTGGAAGGCCTTCTCGGTGTCCTCGCTGCTCAGCGGCTCGTGCCCTTCGAGCGCGACCAGCTCGCCGTGCAGGCGGATCGTCGGCGGCGCCGCGACCTTGACGTGGAGGTCGGATCCCCCTCGCTCGACCAGGGCGCGCAGGGCTGAATCGATGTCGAACATCGAATTGGGTATCGACATTTGCGCCCAAGTTCCTTAGTCTGGTGCCCGTGGACCCCCGCGACCGCTTCGCCCTCAACCTGAAAAGGGCCAGAAAGAAGGCCGACATCTCCCAGGAGGAGCTGAGCAACCGCTGCGACGTGCACCGGACCGAGATCTCGCTGCTGGAGCGAGGCGGCCGCGAGCCGCGGCTCGGCACGATCGTCAAGCTGGCCAGCGGCCTCGGCGTCAGCCTCGAAAGCCTCTGCGTCGGGGTCTCGTGGAGCGTCAACGGCCAGAGCTTCAAGTTCGAGAAGTAGCGCCCATTCTGGGCGCACCCCTTGCATTCGGGCGGCTGGGTTCTTAGTCTGGTACCGCAATGGACCTCCGCGACCGCTTCGCCGCCAACCTGAAGAGGGTGAGGGAAAGCGCCGGCCTCACGCAGGAGGAGCTGGGCTTTCACTGCGATCTGCACCGGACCGAGATCTCGCTCCTGGAGCGAGCCCGCCGCGAGCCCCGGCTCAGCACCGTCGTCAAGCTGGCGAGCGTGCTCGGGGTCAGCGTCGAGACCCTCTCCGCGGGAATGGCCTGGGACGTCGAGGGCCAGGAGTTCCGGTTCGAGGACTAGCGGCGCCTGCGACCCGCCGTCTCGCTCGGCCTCGATTCGCCTCGCTCGAATCGGCGTAACCTCTCGTACCGGATATAGAAGCGGACGTATCTTTTGTGTACCCTGGATGTCTCGAAATTCGTCGGGGCGTGGTGGCCTTTGTCAGCCGGGAACCGGGAAAAGGGGAGAAGTCGTGGAGGCATTCCTCGCTCGAGGCGGGCGAGGGATCTGTGTGCCCTGCTCCTGCTGGTCCCGCTGCTCGCCCTGCCGATGCTGATCGTCGCCGTCGCCGTCTTCCTCGATTCGCCCGGCTCGGTCTTCTTTCGGGCCCGCCGGGTGGGATTTCGCGGCCGCCCGTTCGAGATGGTCAAGTTCCGCACCATGCGGGTCGACGGCGCCGGCCACGCCGTCGCCGGTGCCAAGGACCGCCGCATCACCCCGGTGGGCGGCTTCCTGCGGACGACCCGGCTCGACGAGCTGCCGCAGCTGTGGAACGTGCTGAGGGGGGAGATGAGCCTGGTCGGGCCGCGTCCCGAGCTGGAGGAGTTCGTCGCCCTCCACGCCGAGGAATACCGGGAGATCCTCTCGGTCCCACCGGGGATAACCGGGCCCACTCAGCTGCGCTACTCGGGCCTCGAGCCGCACCTGCTCAGCCTCCACGCCGACCCCGAGCGCTTCTACCGCGAGCGCTTGCTGCCGGACAAGGTGAAGCTCGACCTCTGCTACGCCCGCTCGCACTCCTTCGCCGCGGATCTGGCGGTGCTGGGTCGCACCCTGGTCCTGCCGCTGCTCCTGCTGCTGCGGCGCGAGGGGGGCGAGGCGGTGCCGCGCCGGCCCGGCTGGCGCCCGGTCCTCGCCGGCACGATGGCCGTCGGCGCCCTGCCGCTCATCTTCCTGCTGACGCTCGGGTCTCCGCGGTGAGGGTGAAGTGGCGCAGCGGCGGGGTCGACTCCCCGGCCACGGCGAGCGCCGCCGCGAAGCCGGGCCCGGCTGCGAGCGCCGACACCGTCACCGGGGTCGGCGGCAGCGGCTTTCGCAGGCCGACGCCCAGGCACTTGACGACCGCCTCGTGATGCGCCCAGGCCTCGTGGAACGCGATCGAGCGCCGGGCCGGGGCGGCGGCGCGGATCGCCGCCGCCGCGTCCGCTCCAAGCGCGCGGTCGGCGATCCGCAGCAGGTTTCGCCGTGGGGCGACCCGCTCGATGTCGACTCCGACCTCGCGATCGCCCGCGATCGCGATCAGCGTTGCGCCGCCGGAGTGGCTGAGGTTGAAGCGCAGCGGGATCGCCGGATCGGCGAGCGCCGGCTTGCCGTACCTGCCGAGCCGCAGCTCGATCGCCTCGGGATCGGCTTCCAGATAGTTGCCGAGCACCCGGCGCAGCGCCCGGCGCGAAGCGTCCGGGCCGAGGTCGGCGCGCCAGACGTGGACCTCGTTCTCGAGCACGCCGGAAAGGATAGTTAGCCGTGGCGGGCCCGCCGGTGCCGAACGAGGCGATGCGCGTCGGAGTCGTCGGCCTGGGTTACTGGGGCGCCAACGTCGCCCGCAACCTGCACGCCCTGCCCGGCTGCGAGCTCGCCTGGTGCTGCGACAGCGACCTCGAGCGGCGCGAGCGCCTGCGGGGGTCCTTCCCCGGCGCCCGCATGAGCGCCGAGATCGGCGAGCTGCTGGCCGACGAGAGCGTCGCCGCGGTCGCCATCGCGACCCCGGTGCCGACCCATGCGCCGCTGGCCGAGCTGGCGATCGCCGCCGGCAAGCACTGCTTCGTCGAGAAGCCGCTGGCCTGCGACGTCGTCGAAGCCGGGCGCGTGGTCGCGCTGGCGGCCGAGCGGCGACTCACCCTGATGGTCGGCCATCTGCTCGCCTACCACCCGGCCCTGGCAAAGCTGCGCGACCTCTGCGACTCGGGCGAGCTGGGCGAGATCCAGTACGTCTACTCCCAACGCCTCAACCTCGGCCGCCTGCGGGTGGACGAGAACGCGCTCTGGAGCCTCGGCGCCCACGACGTCTCGGCGATCCTGGCGCTGACCGGCGAGCTGCCGACCGAGGTCAGCGCTCGCGGCGCGAGCTACGTCCGCAGCGGGGTCGAGGACGTCGTCTTCGCCCATCTCGCCTTCGCCGGCGGCCTCGCCGCGCACATCCACGTCTCCTGGCTCGACCCGCGCAAGGAGCGGCGGCTGACGGTCGTCGGATCGAGGCGGATGGCCACCTTCGATGACATGGAGGCGGAGCGCACGGTCACCGTCTACGACAAGGGCTTCGACCCGGACCTCGCGATCGAGGGGGACTACGTCGCCCGCTCGGGCGAGCAGCGCAGCCCGGCGATCTCCCGCCGCGAGCCGCTGCGGATCGAGCTCGAGCACTTCCTGCGATGCGTGCGCGACGGCACCGTGCCGCGTACCGACGGCGACGAGGGGCTGCGCGTGGTGCAGGTGCTGGAGGGGCTCCAGCGATCGCTGGATGCCGGCGGGGAGACGGTCGCCCTGGCGCCGCGCGAGGCGCCGGCATGAACGAGGCGGCGCTGCTTCCGAGTGATCTCGCCCCCGGCCTGTTGTTGGGCGAGGGGGTGCAGATCGGCGAGGGGGTGCGGCTGGGCGGGCACGTCGCGATCCACGCCGGGGCGCGGATCGGCGCCGGGGCACGGATCGGCGATCACGCCCAGATCCGGGAGGGGGCGCGGATCGGCGCCGCTTCGACGGTCGGCAGCTTCGCCTCGATCGACCCCGGCGTCGAGCTGGGAGAGCGGGTCAGCGTGCAGACCCGCTGTTACCTGGCGGGCGGCTCGACGATCGAGGACGACGTCTTCTTCGGGCCGGGGGTGACGCTGACCAACGACGACACGATGGGCCGTCACGCCGCCGGCGAGCCGGCGCGGGGCGCCGTCTTGCGCCGCGCCTGCCGGATCGGCGGCGGGGTGACGATCTGTCCCGGGGTCGAGATCGGCGAGGAGGCGTTCGTCGCGGCGGGGGCGGTGGTCGTCAACGACGTCGCGCCGCGTGGCGTCGTCATGGGGGTCCCCGCCCGCCGGGTGCGCGAAGTCCCGGACGAGGATCTGCTGGAGCGCCGGCGATGAAGGCGCAGCTCGGACATGCCGCGCCGCCGGTTCCGCTGTTCGCGACTCGGCCGGCCCTGGAGCCCCTGCTCGCCGAGGTGGCCGCCCGCCAGCGCGCGGTGCTCGAGTCCGGCCGCTACGTGCTCGGGCCGGAGGTGGAGGCCTTCGAGCGCGAGCTGGCCGACTTCGTCGGCGTGCGCCACTGCGTCGGCGTGGGCAACGGCACCGAGGCGCTGACGATCGCCCTGCGCGGCTTGGGGGTCGGGCCCGGCGACGAGGTCGTCGTGCCGGCGCTGACCTTCTACGCGACCGCAGAGGCTGTGGTCAACGCCGGCGCCCGGCCGGTCTTCTGCGACGTCGATCCGGAGGGCCTGACGATGACCGCCGCGACGGCCGAGCCGGCGATCGGCAAGCGCGCCGCCGCCTTGCTGCCGGTCCACCTGTACGGCAACCCGGCGCCGATGGCCGAGCTGCGCGAGCTGGCCGAGGCGCGCGGGCTGCGGTTGCTGGAGGACGCCGCTCAGGCGGCCGGGGCGACGCTGGCCGCTCGCCGCGCCGGCTCGCTGGGCGACGCCGCCGCGTTCAGCTTCTTCCCCTCCAAGAACCTCGGCGGCTTCGGCGACGGCGGCGCGATCCTCAGCGACGACGACGAGCTCGCGGCGAGCGCCCGGCGCCTGCGAGCGCACGGCTCCGGCGATCGGCAGCTGCACACCGAGGTCGGCTACAACTCGCGCCTCGACGAGTTGCAGGCGGCCGGCCTGCGCGTCCTCCTGCCCCACCTGGAGCGCTGGACGGCGGCGCGCCGCCGCCTCGCCGGGACCTATGAGGCGGCCGGGCTCGGCGACCTGGTCGAGCTGCAGCGGGAGACGGACGGCGGCGAGTCCTGCTACCACCTCTACGTCGTGCGCTGCGATGAACGCGAACGGCTCGCCGAGCGTCTGGCCGAGGCCGGGGTTGCGAGCCGCGCCTACTACACGACGCCGCTGCACCGCCAGCCGGCGCTGGAGCGCTACGCGCCCGAACGGGCGCTGCCCGGCGTCGAGCGCGCGGCCGCGCGCTCCCTGGCGCTGCCGATGGGCCCGGCGCTGGAGGAGGCCCAGGTCCACGCGGTTGTCGAAGCCGTCCGCGCCGCGCTGCAACCGGCCTGAGGTACGCGGGTGAGGGTCCTCACCGTCGTCGGCAACCGGCCCCAGTTCATCAAGGCGGCTGCGGTCTCCACCTGCCTGCGCGAGCGCGCCGAAGAGACCTTGGTCCACACCGGCCAGCACTACGACCGCGCGCTCTCCGAGCTCTTCTTCGAGGAGCTCGGCCTGCCGCCGCCGGATCTCCGCCTCGGGGTCGGCTCGGGCAGTCACGCTCAGCAGACCGGGGCGACGATGGTCGGGCTCGAGCCGCTGGTCGAAGCCGATCGGCCCGACGCGATGCTCGTCTACGGCGACACCAACGCGACGCTCGGCGCTGCCCTGGTCGCCGCCAAGCTCGGCCTCCCGCTGGTCCACGTCGAGGCCGGGATGCGCTCCTTCGACCGCCGCATGCCGGAGGAGGTCAACCGCGTCGCCGCCGATCGCCTCGCCGGCCTGCTTCTCTGCTCGACCGAGGTGGCGGTCGCGAACCTGCGGGCGGCCGGGCTCGGCGAGCGTGCCCGGCTGGTCGGCGACGTGATGGCCGACGTCGCCCTGCGCTTCGGCCCGATCGCCGAGCGGCGCTCGCGGGTGCGCGAGCGTTTCGGCCTGCGACGGGGCGGCTACCTGCTCGCCACCGCCCACCGCGCCGGCAACGTCGACGATCCGGCTTCCCTGCGGCGGCTGGTCGAGCTGCTCGGCGCGGCGGCCGCGCGCTTCGGCCCGCTCGTCTTCCCGGTTCATCCCCGTACCCGTGCGCGCCTCGCGGCGAGCGGCCTGCTGGAGGATCTCCGGCGGGCCCCGGCGACGCTGCTCTGCGAGCCGCTCGGCTACCTCGACTTCGCCTGCCTGCTGCACGGCGCCAGGGCCGTCCTCACCGATTCGGGCGGCCTGCAGAAGGAGGCCTACCTGGCGGCGGCGCCGTGCGTCACCCTGCGCGCCGAGACGGAGTGGGTGGAGACGGTCGAGAGCGGCTGGAACCGGCTTGTCGGGCTCGACTCGGCGGCGGCGCTGGCGGCGCTCGAGGAGCTGATCGAGCGCCGCCGTGCCGAGCGACCGGACCCCGGCCTCTACGGCGACGGCGAAGCGGGACGTCGCTGCGTCGAGGAGCTGCTCGCCTGGTTCACCCCAGCCGGACGTGCCGGCGATTGAGTGCCTGCATAGGTGTCTAACCCACGGCACGTCGCCGCTGGGCCAGGCGGCGTGAGCCGATGCCGATCGCCACGGCGGCGACGCCGATCGCGGCGAGCAGGGCGACGTTGTCGCCCAGCGAGGTGTTGCCGGTGTCGGTGACCGGGCTGCCGAGCGCGCTGCCGCCGGATGCCCCGCCGCCGGCGCTGCCGCCGGCCGAGCTCGAGCTTCCGCCGCTCGCGCCGGTGCCGCTCGCGCCGCTCGCACCCGCGCCACCGCCGCTCGCGCCACCGCCGCCCCCGGAGCCCGGCGCACCGGGGACCTGCGAGGAGGATCCGAAGTTGTTTTCGGTCCGGTACAGCGAGCCGCTTTCGCCCGTTTCCCGCCCGCCCGCGTTGCCGCCGCTGCCGGTGCCGCCGCCGCCCTTGGGCGCCGCGTCGGCCCGGCCCTGCTGCAGCGGCAGCTCGTAGACCGCTCCCGAGGGGCTGCCGGCCGGGGGGTCGCCGGAGGCGGCATATGCTGTCGGCGCATGCAGGGACGCGCTCAGCGCCAACAGGGAACCGAGCAGGTATACGAGGCGGAGTCGCCGCCGTCCGGTCATCCCGGCAAGGATAGCTCGGGACCGGAAGGAGGATCGCCGCAGACCGAAATGCTCGCCGCTGCGCCGCTCTTCCTGGTCGGCCTGCTGGTGCTCGTCTCCGTCTGGTGGGACGGCGCCTTCGACCTGCGCTACTGGGCGCCCCTCGACCTGCTCGCGCTGGCGATCCTCGCGGCGCTCGCCCTCGCCGGGGCGCTCTCGCTGCCGCGGCGCGGGCCGTCGGCGGTGGCCGTCGCCGCGATCTGGGCCTTCGCCGCCTACACGATGCTCTCCGCCGCCTGGTCGGAGACTCCCGGCGGCGCCTGGGAAGGCGCCGCCCGGGCGATCCTCTATGCGGCACTGTTCACCCTCGCGCTCGGCGTGCCCGCCGGCCGCCGCGGGCGCGGTCGGCTGGGCGCCGGACTGGTCGTCGGCGTCGTCGCGATCGGCCTTGCCACCGAGGTGCGGCTGCTCGCCGGCGGCGCCGGCGCCTTCCTCGCCGGCCGCCTCAACGACCCGATCGGCTACCGCAACGGGACCGCCGCGCTCTTCGCCTTCGCCGCCTGGCCGCTGGTCGGATACGCGGCGCGGCGCGGCGCCGCTTCGGGGGTGCGGGCCGCGGCGTTCGCCGCCGCCGTCCTGCTCGTCGGACTCGCCTTCCTCACCCAGTCGCGCGGGATGCTGCTCGGCCTCGCCTGCGGCGGCGCCGTCTCGCTGGCGATCGGGCCCGACCGCCTGCGGCGCTCCTGGCTGGCGCTCGCCGCGGTCGCCGCGGTCGCCGCCGTCGCCGGCGGCCTGCTCTCGCCCTACCACGCCTCCGGCGGCGGTCTCGGCGTCGCCGGGGCGACGGAGATCCGCGACGCCGCCACGACCCTGGCGCTGCTCTGCGCCGCCTCCTTCCTCCTCGCCCTGTTCGCCTTCGTCTTCGACAACGGACTGCGCTCGGCCGAGGCCGCCCGCGGCCTGCGGGCGACCGCCGTCGCCGGCCTGGCGACGCTGCTGGTCGCCGCCGGCCTCGTCGCGATCTCCAAGACCGGCAGCCCGTCGAGCTACGCGAAGGAGAAGTGGGACGAATTCACCCAGGTCGAAACGGGCGTCGCCACCGGCACCCGCTTCGGCACCGTCGGTGGGCCTCGCTACGACATCTGGCGGGTCGCGCTCGACCAGTTCCGCGAAGCGCCGATCGCCGGCGCCGGCGAGGGCAGCTACCGCTTCGCCTACTACCGCGACCGTCACACCGACCGCAACCTCGACGACGCCCACAGCCTGGTGCTGCGGCTGCTGGCCGAGACGGGGTTGATCGGCACCGGCCTCTTCGCGCTCTGGCTCGGCGCCGTGGCGGTGGCGATAGCCGGGCGCGCCCGGCGCGTCGCGGCGCGTGAGCGAACGCGGATCGCCGGCCTCGCGGCGGCCGGCACGGTCGTCCTCGTCCAGTCCTTCGTCAACTGGCTCTGGCTGATCCCGGCGCTCTTCGGGCTCGGCGTGCTGGCGCTCGGCCTGGCGGCGCGCGAGGGGGACGAGGACGTCGCGCCCTGGCCGCGGGCCCGCGCGCCGCGCGGCGCGATCGCGCTCGTCCTCGCGGTGGCGATCCTCAGCGTCGGCGCGCTCTTTCTCGCCGACGTCTACGTGAATCAGGCGCGCCGCGCCGCGACGAGCTCGCCGCAGGCCACCCTTGCCGCCGCACGCGACGCCGGCCGGCTCGACCCCGTCTCGGTCACGCCGCTCTACCTGCAGGCCTCGGCGCTCGAGAGCGAGGGGCGGCGGGCCGCCGCGCGGCGGGCGCTGCGCGACGCTCTGGACCTGGAGCCGAGCAACTTCGTCACCCTCGGGCTGTTGGGTGATCTGGAAGTCCGGGCTGGGAACGGAGCCGTTGCGCGGCGCTACTATCGTCGCGCCCTGGCTCTCAACCCGCTCGACACGGGACTGCAGAAGCTGAGCCGCGGAGAAGGCACTTGACCGACATCGACATGCGACAGGCGCCGTTGCGAGGCGGCCGGATTCTGCTCGCGGCACTGCTCTGCGCGACCGCCGTCCTTGCCTTCGCCGCGCCGGCTCGGGCCGGCGGGCTGAAAGCGATCTGGGGCCCGACCGAACTGGAAGCGGGCAGCGACGCCTGCCCCGGCCCGGGAGAACCCTGCTCCGCCTTCCCCGTCTACAAGCAGCTCGGCGTCAACGTCTTCCAGTACCAGATCCACTGGGACGAAGTCGCGCCGACCCGGCCCGCGCATCCGCGCGACCCCGACGATCCCGCCTACGACTGGGGCGAAATCGACAAGGTCGTCGCCGAAGCCCACCGCTACGGGATCCGGCTGGCGATCCTCGTGCAGACGGCGCCGCGCTGGGCGAACGGAGGCCGCGGGCCGACCTGGGCGCCGCGCAACCCGCAGGACTTCGCCGACTTCATGTACGCCGCCAGCCGCCGTCTGCCGAGCGTCCACATGTGGATGATCTGGGGCGAGCCGGCCCGGGTCGAAAACTTCCGCCCGATGCGCGCCGACAGCCCGGTCGGCCCGCGATTGTACGCGCGGATCCTCGACGCCTCCTACGAATCGTTGAAGCAGGCAAGCAGCCGCAACGTCGTGATCGGCGGGATGACGCTCAACGGCGGCACCGTCCGCCCGACCCTGTTCCTGCGCTGGATGAAGCTGCCCGACGGACGGCCTCCGCGGATGGACCTCTGGGGCCACAACCCGTTCGACGGTCGCTTTCCGAATCTCGCCGACGAACCGATCGGCCGCTTCCGCGGCTTCAACGACATCGACACCTTCCACCGCGAAATCGCCGCCGTCTACCGGCGCGCCCACCTCAGGGTGCCGCGCCTCTGGCTCTCCGAGTGGACGGTGATCTCCGGCAAAGCGAGCAGGATCTTCCTTCACTTCCACGTCACGATCCGCGAACAGGCGCGCTGGCTGCGCGCCGCCTTCGAGATCGCCCGCCGCACCCCCTACGTCGCCGGAATGGGCTGGTTCACCCTGCTCGACGAACCGTCGGCCCCGGGAAGCGCCAACTGGGGCCTGCTGCGCGCCGACGGCGAACCGAAGCCGTCCTTCTTCGCCTACGAGCACCTGCCGTAACGCGTCCGCTCCTACGCGAACTTGGATGCGGCTCAAGCCGAGGCGAGCAGGTCGGACCAGCGGCGCAGCCATGCCCCGCGGCCGAAGCGGCGTTCGGCTGCGCGGCGGCCGGCAGCGCCGAGGGCGGCGCGGCGCGGCGGGTCGGCGGCGAGGGCGAGGAGCGCCTCGGCCAGCGCCCTCGGATCCTCGGGCGGGACGACGACACCGCAGCGCTCGGACTCGACCAGGCGCGCCGCCTCGCCGCGGGCCGCCAGCACGACCGGTCGCGCCGCCGCCATCGCCTCCAGCAGCTTGGTCGGCAGGGCGCCTTCGAAGATCGGCAGGTCGCGCAGCGTCACCACGGCGACGTCGCTTTCGGCGTAGAGGGACGGGACGCGCTCGGCCGGGACGGCGCCGAGCATGCGCACGCCGGCCGGGCCGCGGGCCGCGAGGCGGGCGCGCAGGGTCGGCGCCTCGGCGCCGTCGCCGGCGATCGTCAGCTCCAGCGCCGCCGCCGCAGGGTCGCCCCCGCTGCCGCCCGCGGCCGTGCCGTTGGACGCCACCGCGGCGGCGTCCAGCAGCGTCCCCAGCCCGTGCGCCAACCCCACCGTCCCCGCATACAGGACGCGCAACGGGGCGCGCCCGCCGCGCCCGTTCGCCACCGCTGAACCCTTTACCACCGATTGCGTGGGCAAAAGCTCCAGCGAAGCGGCGTCGAAGCGGTCGAGGTCGACCGCGGGATGCATCAGCGTCGCCTTGCCGGCCGACTCGGGGCGGGATTCGAGCGCGCGGTGGATGCCCTCGGTCGGGCAGGCGATCGCCGCCGCGCGGCGGTAGGCGGCCCGCTCGACGCGCTGCGCCGCGACGATCGCCCGCGGTGAGCTGAGCGTCCCCATCTCGACCGCCGAGTCGGGCCAGAGGTCGGCGACGTTGAGGACCAGCCGGGCCCGCTTGGCCCGCGCGTAGGCGACCGCGGCCCCGGCTAGCAGCAGCGGCGGCGTCTCGACCAGCAGCACGTCGGCCGCTCCGCCCGCCGGCGCCGCGGCGAGCGCCGCCCCGGCCAGCGAGGCGTGGTTGGCGAGGCGGCGGGCGAAGCCGCGGTTGGGCGCGGCGTAGACCCAGCTGCGCATCACCCGCACGCCTTCCCTCTCTTCGATTCTCAACGGCCGGTTGCGGTAGGGCGGCTTGACCTCGCCGTCGGGGTAATGGGGAAAGCCGGTGTGGACCGTGACCTCGGCGCCGTCCCGGGCAAGGCCCTGCGCGAGCGCCGCCAGGCGGACCTGCGGGGCTCCCACCTCCGGCGGGTAGTAGTGGGTGAGGATTCGCAGCCTCATCGTCCCCGCGACGGCGCGACGCTGGCGAGCCGCTCGTAGACCTCGAGCAGGCGGGCCTTCTCCCGCTCCCAGCTGAGCTCCGAGGCGGCCTCGGCGAGCCGCCGCCTCAGGTCGGCGTCGGCCCGGCCGGCGAGCGCCGCCCGCAGCGCCGCCGCGACGCTCTCCGAGTCGCCGGGGTCCGCGCAGCGGCCGATCCCCCGCCCGCGCACCAGCTCCGCCGCTTCGGGCAGGTCGCTGACCACGATCGGCAGCCCGCCGGCGAGGTACTCGAACAGCTTGTTCGGCAGGGCGAGCCTGTGGTTGTCGCAGCTGTCCTCGAGCAGCGAGACGCCGACGTCGGCCTGCGCGGTGTGGGACAGCAGCGCCTCCGGCGGCACCGGGCCGAGGAAGCGGGTGCGGGCGGCGACGCCGGCCTCGCGCGCGACCGCGGCGAGCCGCTTCGCGTCGGGCTCCGCGGCGCCGAGGAACAGCAGCTGCGCCTCCGGCAGCGCGGCGAGCGCCCGCACCAGCGTCTCGCCCCCGCGTCCGGGCGCGGCGGAGCCCTGGTGGAGGATCAGGGGCGAGTCGCCGAGCGCCAGCTCGCGCCTCAGGTCGGGGGCCGAGCCCGGGCGCGGCGGCGGCAGGTCGGGCAGGTTGCGGACCACGGCGGCGGGGCGGCGCAGGCGGTATCGCTCGCTCAGCCTCGCGGCGATCCCGGCCGAGACTGCGATCACGGCGTCGGCCCGAGGCGCGCCGAGCCGCTCGACGGCGGCGACCGTCGCAGGCCAGGCGCCGCCGCGGTAGGGGACGCCGGTGGCGAGCTCGTGCGAGTCGTAGACCAGGCGCGCGCCGCTGCGCCGCGCGGCCAGCAGGCCGGGCAGCAGCATCGCCGCGTCGTGGGCGTGGATCGCGTCGGGCCGCTGCGACGCCCCCCGCAGGGCAAGGCCCCCGGCCTCGGCGGCGAGCCGAGCGGCGTGGGGAAGGCGATCGCGGCCGTGGCGAAGCGTCGCCGGCAGGACGCGGAAGGGCAGGCCGGCGGGCACGGCCTCCCCCGGCGGCGGCAGGTGGACGACCGTCACCTCGTGTCCGGCCGCCGCCAGCGCGCTCGCCTCGCGCCGCACCCGGGTGTCGTGGGCGACGCTCTTGTGCAGGAGCATCGAGATCCGCATCGTGGCGCGGTCCGGCTGCGGCCCGGTGGCGGCCGGCGACGCGGTCCTAGCCGGCGACCGCACTGCGGCTCCGCGGCTCGGCGCCGCCGGCGATCTTCTCGCGCCCGGCCGCCGCCGCTTCGAGCGTCGCCTCGATCGTCAGCTCGCGCTGCCAGTCCTCCATGTGGGGGAAGATCGGCAGCGAGACCGCCCGCGCCGCAAACGCCTCGGTCAGCGGCAGCGCCGCCGCCGGCCGCTCGTAGCCGGGGCTGCTGTGCAGCGGCGGGAAGTGGATGCTGGTCTCGACGCCGCGGCCGGACAGCAGCTCGCGGAAGGCCCGCCGGTCGATCCCCTCGTCGAGGACGATCGCGAACACGCAGTGGCTCGCCCGCTCGCCCTGCGGCGGCGGCTGCACCGCGACGAAGCCCTCTTCGAGCGCGAAGGCGGCGCGGTAGGCGGCGTCGATCCCGGCCCGCCGCCGGTTGTCCTCGTCGAGCCGGCGCAGCTTGGCGTTGACCAGCGCCGCGCGCGGGTCGTCGATCCGGTAGTTGAAGCCGATCTCCTCGACCGTGTACTCGGGGGCGTCGGCGTTGTGGCGGTCCCAGGTGGAGGCGCTGATCCCGTGCCAGCGCATGCTGCGCGCGCGGCGGGCGACGTCGGGGTCGTCGGTCAGCAGCATCCCGCCCTCGCCGATCCCGAGGTTCTTGCTGGCCGAGAAGCTCATCGCTCCGGCCAGGCCGAAGGTGCCGACGTGGCGCCCGTTGCGCCAGGAGCCGGCGGCGTGGGCGGCATCCTCGATCAGGGTCAGGCCGCGGCGCTCGGCCAGCTCGGCGAGCGCCTCGACCTCCCCGGGGTGGCCGCCGTGGGACATCGCGACGATCGCCTTGGTGCTCGGCTCGATCGCCGCCTCGGCCGCCTCGACCGAGAGCCAGGGCCGGTCGACCGCGGCGATCTCGGCGAAGCGCGGCGAAGCGCCGGTGTAGGCGATCGCGTTGGCGGTCGCGGCGAAGGCCAGCGAGGCGACGACCGCCGTGTCGCCCGGACCGAGGCCGGCGGCGGCGCAGGCGATGTGCAGCCCGGCCGTGCAGCTGGAGACGGCGACCGCGTGGCCGGCGCCGGTGTAGTCGCACATCGAGGCCTCCAGCTCGGCCGTGCGGGGACCCATGCAGAGCCAGCCGGAGCGGTAGGCGTCCATCGCCTCGCGCAGCTCGGACTCCAGGAGGCGGGGCGAGGCCAGCGGCACCTTGCGGTCGGAGGTCGCTGACCCGTGACCCGGAGTCGAGCCGTTGTTTCCCACGGAGCTGCCCCTTCCCTGCATCGGAAACTTAGAGGTAGTCTAATGGGAATCTTGGCGTCTTGGGGAAGATGGATATGCGCTCGGGTTGCGGGCGACGCGCTCGAGGTCGACAGCGGCGCGGGGGAGGCCGAGAGCCTGCTGGAGCGCGAGGGCCACGACGTGGTCGCGGTCGAGGCGCGCCGCGCCGCCGCGCTTCCCTTCGACGACGCCAGCTTCGACACGGTCGTGCTCGGCGATTTCCTGGCGCAGTGGGTGGGCCGCGAGCGGCCGCTCGCCGAGGCGCGGCGGGTGCTGCGCCCGGGTGGCCGGCTGATCGTCGCCGTCCCCTACGCCGGCGCTCCCGGCGAGGACGACGAGGCGGGCGTGTCGATGCAGGATCTGCTCGCCGAGCTGGGCGAGTTTTCGTTGAAGGAGATCGCGACGGTGGGCGGGCGGCTCTGCCTGCTGGCCGAGCGCTCGCGGGAGAAGAGCCGGGCCGGGGCCTGGCGGCGGGCGCTCGGGGTCGCCGAGGGGCGCCTGGCCGAGCGCGAGGAGAAGGTCGCCGCGCTGGCGGCCTCGGTCGACGAGCTGAGAGCCGGCCGCGAGCGCGAGGAGCGCGCCCTCGCCGACGCCCGCGGCGACGTCGAGCGGCTCGAGCGGGCGCTGGCGGCGGCGACCCACCAGCGCGACCTGAAGGGGGAGGCGGCGCGGCTGGCGGGCGACGGGGTGGCGGTGCTGGAGGAGCGGATCGAGCGGCTGCGACGGGAGGCGGAGCGGGCGCAGGGCGCCGCGGAGCGGGCGCAGGCGGATGGCGAGCGGGCGCTTGCGGAGGCGGAGAGCGAGGCGGAGCGGAGGCTGACCGAGACCCGGGCCGCCGCGGAGCGGGCGCAGGCGGATGGCGAGCGCAAGCTGTCGGCGGCGGAGCGCGAGGTCGAGCGGGCGCTTGCGGAGGCGGAGAGCGCGGCCGAGCGGCGGCTTGCCGAGGCCGCCGTCGCGGCGGAGCGAGAGCGGGCCGAGGCCGAGCGCCGCGCCGCGCAGGCGCTGGCCGATGCCGAGAGCCGCCGCGAGGCCGAGCTGGCCGCCGCCGCGCAGGAGCTGTCGGCGGCGCGGGCCCTGCTGGCGGCCCGCGAGGAGGAGCTGGAGCGCAGCCGTGGTGCGGCGCAGGCGGCGCAGCGCGAGCTGAGCGCCGTGCAGGAGAGCCTGCGCGAGCGCGAGCGGGCGAACGCGGTGCTGGAGCGCGATCTGGCGGCCCGCGTGCGCGAGCTCGGCCTCGCCGGCGAACAGCTCGTCGCCCGCGAGCGCGAGCTCGACCTGGCGAACGGGCGGCTGTCCGCGCGCGAGGCCGAGCTCGACGCCGCGAGCACCCTGTTGGAGGCCCAGGGCGGAGAGCTGGCCCAGGCGCGCGAGGCACTGCGGATCGCCTCGCGGGAGCATGAGGGGGCGCTGCGCAGCGTCGCGCGGGAGCATGAGGAGGTCTTGCG
Organism: uncultured Solirubrobacterales bacterium; assembly: GCA_963702955.1. Taxonomy (GTDB): domain Bacteria; phylum Actinomycetota; class Thermoleophilia; order Solirubrobacterales; family 70-9; genus VRUE01. The sequence goes on from OY969774.1 coordinate 2,508,208, forward strand.
GATCGCCTCGCGGGAGCACGAGGAGGCGCTGCGCCGCACCACGCGAGAGCACGAGGAGGCGCTGCGCAGCGCCGCGCAGGAGCGCGACGAGATCCTGGTCCGACTGGAGGCGAGGGAGCGCCACTTGCAGAACGCCAAGGCGGGGATCGTCTCGCGCGACGGCAGGCTGGAGGCTGCCGGGCGGGTCGCCGAGGCGGCGGATGCCCGGCTCGAGGCGCAGGAGGCGGAGATCGCCGGCGCTCGCCAGGAGATCCGGCGCTCCGAGCGCAAGCTGGCCCTCGCCGAGGCACGTCTGGAGAAGGCGCAGCAGCGCGCCGAGGCCTTCCGCGGCTCGCTCGTCACCCTGCGACAGGGTCGCTCCTACCGACTGATGCGAATCCTCTGGCGCCTCCGCCACCCCTTCCGCAGGACGTCCAGTGCGGTCACCGCCGAGCCCGCGGCGGCCGAGGAGGACCCCGATCCCTCAGACGTGCCGGGAGTTAAGTACCACTATGGGCATCAAATCACCGGCACGTCCCCCGCGGTCGCGCCTGCGCCGCCGCCTCGCCGGCCCGGCGAGCGGCTGCGGGTGGCGGCGATCCTCGACGAGATGTCGGCGGCCTGCTTCGCGCCCGAGTGCGACCTCGTCGCGCTCGGCTTCGACGGCTGGCGCGAGCAGCTCGACGAGCAGCGGCCCGACCTGCTCCTGGTCGAGTCGGCCTGGAGCGGCAACGGCGGCGAGTGGCAGTACCGGATCGCCCGGTACCCGCGCCCGGACCTGGCCGGCCTGCCGGCGCTGCGCGAGCTGGTCAACGGCTGCCGCGAGCGCGGCATCCCGACCGCCTTCTGGAACAAGGAGGACCCGGTCCATTTCGACCGCTTCTCCGAAGCGGCGTCGCTCTTCGACCATGTCTTCACGACCGACGCGCGCTGCGTCGAGCGCTACCGCGCCCTGCCGGGCGAGCGCACCGTTACGCCGCTGCCCTTCGCCGCGCAGCCGCGCATCCACAACCCGGTCGCCGCGGTCGCCGAGCGCAGCGCCTCGCCCTGCTTCGCCGGCGCCTGGTACCGCGACCGCCATCCCGAGCGGCGGCAGGCGCTGGAGGCGCTGCTCGACGCCGCCCGCCCCTACGGGCTGGTCATCTACGACCGCAGCTTCGGCGGCAGCGATGCCGCCTTCGGCTTCCCCGAGCGCTTCCGGCCGCACATCCTCGGCAAGCTGCCCTACGAGGACATCCTCGACGTCTACAAGAGCCACCGCGTTTTCCTCAACGCCAACTCGGTCGCCGAGTCACCGACGATGTGCTCGCGCCGCGTCTTCGAGCTGGCCGCCTGCGACACCGCGATCCTCAGCACCCCCGCGGTGGCGCTGAAGGGCCTGCTGGGCGGCGAGACGGTGGCCGAGGCGAGCGGGGAGGGGGAGGCGCGCGAGTCGCTGGAGCTGCTGCTCGGCGACCCGGCCGCCCGCCGCCGCCGCACCCGCGCCGCCCGCCGCGCCGTCCTCGCCGGGCACACCTACGCCGAGCGGCTGGCGACGATCGCCGAGACCGCGGGCCTCGACGCCTCCTCGCTGCGGCGCGAGCCGTTCGCTGTGCCGCACGCGCCCGGCGCAAACGGCCGGTCGCCTCTCGGCGGCAGCGACCCGGGCGGCGATGGCGCCGCCGACTCCCACCCCTGGGTTCTCTCCCTGCAGCCCGACGTGACCCTCGCCGCGCCGGCCCTCGCCGACCTCGCCGCGGCGACGACCTACTCCGAAGCCGACGTGATCGGCGCCCACCCGGCGAGCAACGGCGACGCCGCGCTGGAGCACCGCTACGTCCCCGACGTCGACCCCGCCGCCGTCCTCATCCGCCGCGAACTGCTCGAGACCCGCGGCTGGCCCACCGCCCCCGCCGAGCAGCGCATCCGCCTGCGCGAATGGAGCGACGACGGCATCCGCATCTACGCCGCCGACGCCGATCTCGTCCGCCCGGCATGGGTTTCGATCGACTCCTGATCGACAAATGCGAGCAACAGTTCCCGTTGCCCGTCCTGCTCAACGCATTATGCCGTTGCTACAAGGTCTTGGTGTGGAGGTTGGTGAGCCGCCGGCGCCCGGAACAGTTTGCTCCCGGAGCTGTGCGATATCCGGTCGTCGACTGTGATGCCCCCTCGGTATCGCACCCCGTCTCGATACCGATACTGGAGTCTCATCAAACGGGATCCAAAGCGGCGCCGCAATAAGCCAAAGTCATCCTGGTCACCCGAATACTTGAACTTCTGCGTAAACACGGAGTGAGACACCGCGGTGTTAAGCGCGGGCGTCCTGCTGTCCGCGATCACCAAGCCCTCAGTATTGGACTCGCAAAGCAGATGCTCGAAATACGCGCAAATCGCCTGAACTGACGAGCCGTAGAGTGCTCCGCCGGCGACCGGCCGACCCGGTTGCTTGATCCAGAGGCGACCGATGATTTTCGCGTCGTAGTCCTCGAGCAGGCTGACAAACTTTGAGAGGAATCCCAATGCATGTCTCCGATTTCTCCGCTTTGCCCCGTTGCGCATGGCACGGCGAAGGTCGGCGCCCTTGATCTCTGCCAGCATCCTGTCCAGATGGGGTCGTCATCGGGCATGAGGCTCGGGAACCAGTTGGCCTTGAGCTCGATGAACTCTCGGGTCAGGTTGTAGACGGCCGATTGCTCGAAGACAACGCCCGCGATGACGCACACCGGTGCGACAGAGCCGCCACCCGTGAGGGGTCGTGTATCGCCCGACTCATCGACGTAGCAAACTCGAGTTCCCAATCTCGATCCCCTATACAACTACGGCCACCCAGTGGGCGGCCGTAGGCTCTGTCGCGCGACCGTTGGCCGGGCGACAAGGACAATGTGTCGTACCCAAAACCCTAACAGGACATGCCGATACACGCCAGTCCCTAACTCCGCATGACTTCATCCGCTCGCCCGTCCTACGAGTCCCGGCGAGCAGATCTCGGGAAGGATAGCGCAATGGGAAAGCGTCGATAAGCTATCGGGAACCGTGACGTATCCAGGGAGATCGCGGCCGTAATGGGTGCCCGTGCGACGCGTCGCCTCGCCGTCTACGGGGAAATCGACCCGAACCTGGTCAACGGGTCCTCGGTCTGGCTGCAGTCGATCTGCCAGGTGCTGGCCTCGCTGGAGGGCGTGGAGGTGACGCTGCTGCTGCGCCGGCCGCTGCAGCCCGAGCGGCGCTTCCTGCTGGATGCGCTGGAGGCGAACGGGGGGATCGAGGTGCTCGACGCCGGCCGGCCGCGGCTGCTGAGCGCGGTCGAGGCGCTCGACTTCCTGGAGGCGCTCGACCGCGAGCGCGGTCCCTTCGACCGGGTGCTGCTGCGCGGCCAGGCGCTGCTCGTCGAGGCCGCCGGGCGCGAGCGCTTCGACGGGCGCCTCTGGCCCTACGCGATGACCGGGCGCGGGATGGCCGCCGAGACCCTGCGGGCGCTCGCCGCCCGCAGCGACCGCGTCCTCTGCCAGACCGAAGCGGTTGCCGAGGAGTTGCGCGAGATCGTCCCCGAGGCCGGCCGCCGGCTGCTGGTGGCGCCGCCGATGATCCCCGACGCCGGTCCGCCGCCCGAGCGTGCCGGGCGCGGTGGCCCGCTGCGCCTCGTCTACTCGGGCAAGCTGGCGCCCGAGTACTGCTGGCTGGAGACGGTCGCCGCCTTCGCCCGCCTGCGCGAGGCCCGCCCGAGCGCCGAGCTGCACGTGCTCGGCGACAAGATCCACCGCCCACCCGACCTCTCCGGCTTCCATGAGGAGGCGACCCGCAGCCTGCGCGAGACCGACGGCCTGCGCTGGCACGGCGCGGTGCCCCGCGACGCCGTCCACGGCCTGCTCGCCGACTGCGACCTGGCGCTCTCGATCCGCGACCCGGGCGTCGAGGCCGCCCGCGAGATTTCGACCAAGGTGCTGGAGTACGGCGCCGCCGGCCTCCCCGTCGTGCTCAACCGCGCCCCCGCCTACGAGCGCCTGCTGGGCGAGGACTACCCCCTGTTCATCGACGGCCCGGGGGACGCCGCCGCGCTGCTTAGTGGCCCGGCCCTGGACGAGGAGACCCGCGCCCGCGCCGCCGCGGCCTGCCAGGCGGCGAGCCGCGAGTTCACCTTCAGCCGCGCCGCCGCCCGCTTCGCCGACCACCTGCCGCCCCCGCCCGCCGCGCCGAGTGGAGCTTTGACCACCGAATCGGGGGGCAAAAGCTCCACTCGGCACGATTCCAACGGCGCCGCCCGCCGCGTCCTCATCGCCGGCCACGACCTCAAGTTCACCGGCCCGATCCGTGAGGCGATCGCCGCCACCGGCGCCACCACCGCCGAAGACCTCTGGCAGAGCCACACCGAGCACGACGAGCGGGCCGGCCGCGCGATCCTCGAGCAGGCCGACACGATCCTCTGCGAGTGGTGCCTCGGCAACGCCGCCTGGTACAGCCGCAACAAGCGACCGGGCCAGCGGCTGGTGGTGCGGATGCACCGGATGGAGGTCTACACCGACCACCCGGCGGCGGTCGACATCGACAACGTCGACCGGGTCGTCTGCGTCTCCCGGCACATCGCCGACGAGGCGATCGAGCGCTTCGGCTGGGACCCGGCGAAGCTGCGCGTCATCCCGAACAGCGTCGAGGTCGACCGCTTCCGCCTCCCCAAGAAGGAGGGCGCCCGCCACACGCTGGCGATGGTCGGCTACGTGCCGAGACGCAAGCGCCTCGACCGCGCTCTGGACGTCATCGAGGGACTGCGGCGCCAGGAGCCGCGCTTCCACCTGATCCTGGTCGGCCACCCACCGTCGGAGTTCGACTGGGTGGTGAGCCGCCCCGAGGAGGTCGAGTTCTTCCGCCGCTGCTACGCGCGTATCCAGGCAAGCGAGGAGCTGCGCGGCGGCGTCACCTTCCTCCCGTTCACCGAGGATCTCCCTTCGCTCTTCCGGCAAGCCGGGTTCGTCCTTTCGACCAGCGACTCCGAGGGCCACCAGGTCTCGCTCGCCGAGGGCGCGGCCTCCGGCGCCGTGCCGGTCGTCATCGACCGCCCCGGCGCCGCCGACCAGTACCCGGGCCGCTGGGTCCACGAGCACGCCGAGCACGCCGCCGCTGCCGTCGCCGCCTTCGACGCCGCCGCCTGGGCCGCCGAGCAGGTCATCGCGGCGGACCATGCCGCGAGCTGGTCGCCGGAGCGAATCCTGCCGGAATGGAATCGCGTCTTCGGGTTGGCGCGAGGTTACGGGGATGCCTCGCCGCCGGCCGACCGGGCGGTGCGGGTGTGAACGCGGTGCTCGAGGAGCTGCTGGAGGCGGGCGAGTTCTCCCATCGGGGACAGCGATACCCGATCGCCCACAGCACCTCTCCGGTCATCTGCCGACGCTACGCGGACCTGATCGTCAAGCAGGGCCTCCGGCGCGGCCTGGAGATCGGCACGCTGTTCGGGTTCTCGACGCTGTTTCTCGCCGAGGCCTTCGCGCAGACCGAGGGCGAGCTCGACACGATCGACATCCGCTACGCGAAGCGCACCTGGATCGACGGGCAGGAGATCGAGGACGTCCATGAGGTCGCCGAGCGACTCATCGCCGAGGCGGGGCTCGACGATCGCGTGACCTTCCACGCCGGCGACTCGAACGCGCTTCTCGCGCAGCTGATCGAGGCCGGCGCGGAGTACGACTTCGCCCTGATCGACGGCAGCCACAGATTCGAGGTAGCGCTGCTGGACTTCATCGGCGTCGATCGCATGCTGCGGGTCGGTGGCTACGTCGCGATGGACGACATCGGCGCCAACGTCTCGTCGAAGGAGGGGCTGTCGGGCGGCCCCAACCGGGTCCTCGGCCTGGTCCTCTCCACCGACCGCTATGAGATAGAGCCGTGGTCGGCCAACGTCGCCGTCTGCAGGAAGCGCCGAGATGCGTAGCCGGCTCGATGCCTCGACGAGCTCGAGGAAGACATGACGCAGACCCTCCCCTCGAACCCTGAGCCTCCGCTCGCCCTTCGCCCGATGGTCAACTTCTCGCCGGTGCGCGGTTCGGTCTTCGACGATCCGGGCGACGAGAAGTCCTGGCACGTTTCCCAGCGCAGTGAGGCTCTGAGTCGCTTCTACGCCGGCCGCGAGCCCGCTTGGTACGGATCGGCGATCTCCTCGCTGAAGGGCGTCGAGCGGGTCCTCGACCTCGGCTGCGGCCCCGGCCTCGCCCTCCAGGCCCTGCTCGAACAGGGCTGTTCGAGCGTTCTCGGCGTCGATCGCTGGCCTGACTTCGTGGCCGATTCGACGCCCGAGACGCCGATCGTCGCGCACGACCTGAGCCTGCCGATGCCCTTTCTCAAAAGCGCCACGTTCGACGGCGTCTTCAGCCACTACGCGCTGGACTACGTGGCCCCGATCTGCGTGAGGCAGGTCCTGCGCGAGGCGCATCGACTCCTCGCCCCCGGGGGGAGGCTGGTGATCTACGTCGCGGCGGTTGGCCTGGGCGGTGGGGACGAGTCTCGCTCCGTCGCCTATACCCCGGCCGCGTTGCGCACCCTGCTCGGCGAGGCCGGCTTCGCTGACGTCGAGGTCCAGGACGCCTCCGAGGGCAGGAACTCGATCGCGAAGGCGTGGCGCGGCGTGGACGACCCCCATACCGTTCGGGACGACCGCTCCGAGCTCACTGCTCATGTCGCCGCGGACACCGAGGTGTCCGCGGCGTTCTCCGGCGCACCCAAGGCCGTGCGGTGCGAGGTCATCGGGGAGGGCAGAACGGCGGCCTTCGCGTTCGAGCTGCCGTCGGCGTCGCTGTATGACGGGGACCGCGTCTCCGCCTGCGTCCGAGCGCTGCGGCGAGCAGGGCCCGAAACCGAGTTGCAGATGTGGGTCTGGCGCGGGCTGCAGCCGGTGGTCATGGAATGCGCTCGCTGCGAGTTCGCCGCCTCTGAGTTGCGTCTGAGCGCTTCCGGGTCCGGCTTTGAACACGCTTCCATCTGGCAGCCGCGCGAGCTGGTGCTGGAACCGGCCGGCAACGCTTACTCGCGGTTCGACGAGCTTCCCGTCGGCCGAACCCTCAGTGTCGGCGAGCGTGGGCGGGAGGGTCGCCAAGTCGTAGTCGAGGGGGCGCAGGCTCTGCCGTCCGACGCCGCCGAACAGCTCGGCCCCGGACGCAATCGCCTTCTCGTCAAGCGTGCGTCGAAGGTCGACGTGGACACCGCCGATCGCGAATGGCTCGCCGGCCGGCTCCATGGCATCGCAGTCAACGTTGACGAGCTCGAGGCGGCCCGACACCGCGCGCTGCTTCTTTGGGCGGGCTGGCGCCAGAGCCTCGTCTACCTCGGTGGCTCGGGCTGGCGGCCGATTCTCTCGGCCGCGTCCGTTGGAGAGGACGAGCTGCAGGGGCCGTTGATCTTCGTCGACCCGGTGCTGAGCGGCGATGGACCGGCCGAGGCGCTTCTGCCGGAGCTGGTCGATTTCACGAAGGCCAGCGACCGACGCTTCGTGCTTCTGAGCGCGGAGAGCCGTGCTCGCACGGGACGCGCCGTCCTCGATTCCCTGCGTCGCCGCCTCCTCTACGGTGGCCCGCCTGGAGCGGACGACTTCGGCTTGCCCGAGACGAGCGAAAACCTCAGATACCTCAGCGAACGAACGCTCTTGATGAGGCTTCGCCAGGCGCACGGTTTCGCGCCGGCGGCGGTGGGGAGGAGGTTGACGGTTCGGTGACCAGCGAGCTCCCATCCGTTCTGCGTGTGGAGTCTGGAGAGCTTCCGGCTGCGCTTCCTCGCACGGTTGGGGATATCGCCCCCCCGCTTCTTCCGAGCGAGCCCGGCCCTCCGCCCACGCAGCCGACCACGCTGTTTCTCACCGTCGACGTCGAGGACGCCTATTTCGATCGCCCGATCCTGATGACCGGCGACGGCATCGGTCGCGAGTTCGGTGTCTACGGCATCATGGATGCCCTCGATGCGCATGACATGAAGGGCACCTTCTTCGTCAACGTCTACGAGAAGGACCGCCAACCGGCGGGCGTGGTGGAGTCGGTCGTACGCGAGATCGCCGAACGTGGTCACGAGGTCGGCCTGCACAGCCATCCGTCGCCCGTGCTCGACCTCTACAGTCGATCGTTGACCGACCTGCCGCTCGCCTCTCAGGGGGACATCCTGTGCTGGGGCGCTGAGCTGATCGAGGGCTGGACCGGCTCTCCGCCGGCCAGCTTTCGTGCCGGCGGCTACCTGCTCGACGATCGCACGTTCGAGGCGATGGAGAGGGCCGGCATCGCCATCGACAGCTCCTGTTTCTTCCCCTCTGCCAACAATCGTAATACTCCGTTCACGGTCAACGCCGTTGCCTCACGAGGCTCGATCGTCGAGGTGCCGATCACCACCGTGCTTCAGCTCGACAGTGACGGAGTGAGTTTGAAGCACAGCAAGCTGGACTTCAACTGGCTGTCCGGCGACGATCTCATGACCGCGCTCCGAGCCGGCGCCGACCACGGCATCGGCTTTGCGATGTTCATGATGCACTCGTTCTCGTTCATCGACAAGGCGACGCGGCGCGAAACCGACCCCTCGTCCCCTCGCGCGCTGTTCACCAGCGAAGAGGCCTTTGGCTGCTACGTCAACGTCTTCGGCCCGCGACTGGAGATGCCGGATGCGTTTGCATCGTTTGTCGATCGGGTCGCGACCGATCCGAGCCTCCGCGTGTCCACTTTGCGAGACGCGGAGGCTGAGCTGCGCGCCGACGCGGCCGATCATGTGAACCTGATCCCCCTGGTGAGCCGGCCATGAGTGACACGTCACAGTTGACTCATGTTCTGCAAACCCGATTCTCACTTCGGGCAAGTTGGGGATTTGACGAGTTTCCGCTCGATTGGCTGAGAGAGCGACTTGCCCTATTCGATGCTTACTGCATGCCATCTGTTGCGCATCAGGGATGCAAGGATTTCACCTGGCAGGTCTATTGCGATGCGGAGACCGATCGCTCGGTTCTCGCCGAGCTCGAGGGGCGCGCGCAGGACCTTCCGCAGCTGCAGATCGCTCTCACCGGTCCCGGTCACGGTTCGCCGAAAGAGCACGTCGCCAAGGCGGTGCGGAAGGGCGACGAGGCGGTCGTAACCACTCGCCTGGACAGCGACGACGCGATCTCGGAGAACTACATAGGCGCCATCCAGGCCCATGCCGACGACTTCATCTCCAGCGATGGGCCCACCTTGCTTCTGAACTTCCCGCGTGGGTTCCAGCTGGACCATGAGACCCGGCGACTGTTCTTCGACTGGATGCCACGCAGCAGCTTCCATTCGCTCTTCGAGCGTCCCGAGGCCGACCTGGCTACGGTTCTCGCCGGCAATCATGCGAAGTTCCACGAAATCCACCCGACTGAGCACGACGACTCGATCGTGGCCTGGCTGATGGTGATCCATGGAGGCAACGTCATCAACAAGCTGCGGGAGTACTACACGGGCGAAGCGGAGTCGAGAAGGCTTGCCGGCTTCGGCGTCAGGCCTTGACGCCCTCGACGATCAGATCCTCCCTCTCCCGAGAATCGAGATCCACGATTCCGGGATACTCGAGATGGTCGGTGGCGCGGAACCCGACCTGTGCAGCCGCGCCCCAACCCGCGCGTTCGAGAAGCTCAGTCAGGTAAACGGGAGTGAAGACCGAGACATTGGCTGAAAACCAGGTCACGTATCCACAAAAGCGCTCATCTATGGACCCGTCCATGTTCGGGAAGAAGTCGGCATCGCCCTCGAGCCACTTGTTGAACGCTTTGGGGATATCCGGGACCAAAACTCGCACGACGCCGCCGGGCTTCGCGACGCGCTGTAGCTCCTCGAGCGCCTGCGGGACCCTGCGATGCGAGATCTGGCAGAGTGAATGGTTGCAGACTATGTAATCGAAGTGTGCGTCAGGAAAAGGCAGGCCGTCCAGGATGTCACTGACGTACTCCTGCCCAAAGTCTTGGATATCCACGTTGTGCCAGCCCTCGGGCTGGGCGGGCCCGCAGCCGAAGTTCATTTTTCTCACTGCACCGTTCATGTCGCCGCATCGTATAGGAAACGCGGGGGTCTTAGTCTAGAATCCACCGGATGAGGAACGGCCGCTAGGTGGAGGCTCGCCCCCAGATCGTCAGCCGGGGCGACGGATCGCGGCCGGAGATCGCGCTTACGTTCGACGACGGCCCGTCGCCTTGGACGGCGGAGATCGCTTCGACCTTCGAGAAATACGGCTGCCGGGCGACGTTCTTCCTGCGGGGCGCCGCGATCGGCGAGCGGCCCGCCGATGTCGCCGCGCTCGCCGCGTCCGGTCACGAGCTCGGCAACCACCTTTGGAGCCATCGCGATTGCACGACCATGAGCGACGAGGAGCTGCAGGACGAGGCGGCGCGCACCGTCGCTGCGATCGAGGGGGCGGGGGGCGGTCGGCCGAAGTTGGTCCGGCCCCCCTATCTGAAGGGCCCGGAGGAGCTGGCTGACGCCGTCGCCGGCTGCGGCGTCCGGGCGGTGGTGCTTGCCTCGGTGGCTGCCGGGGATTGGACCGGCGGACCGCCGGAGCCGATCGCGGAGCGGGTGCTCGCGGCGGCTCCCGGGGACATCGTGTGCCTGCACGACGGTATCTCGCCGGACAGGCCGAACACCGACAGCCGCGAGTCGACCGTGGCGGCGATCGAGTTCGCGGTGCCGGCGCTACTCGACCGCGGCCTGCTGCCCGTGACCGTGTCGCGGCTGATCGAGGGCGAGGCCGAACTCGTCTAGACGTCGCACGTCAACTTCCTCGCTTTGCCCGTCTGGCCCGGGTGCATCTGGCTCGCCGGGCTGTTCGCCTACCAGCAGCCAGGCCGGAATCGAGCTGTCCGTCAGCGAGTCGTGCTGCTCGCGCAGAGCCGGCGGGTTTCCGGACAGCACGGTCGCCGGCTCGGCGCTCAATCTCTCGAACAGCGTAGGGCAGCTGCTGTGGGGCATCTGCAGGAGCGCGAGGCTCCCACTCGCCGGGTCGAGCCGATAACCACGAGGGAAGTCCAGCACGAGGGAGTCCTTGCCTCCATAGCCGAAGCGATCGACATGCCCATGTATCGCCCTGACGCAGCCCTTGGCGAGAGCGCTCGCGTTGTCGAGCCGGGTGGTGACGAGTACGGTGTCCACCAGGCGCGTGTCGTCGAGAACATGTGCCGCCGGGTTGCGGCCATTCGGCCCGGTGATGGCGACTCGCATCTGTGGGAAGCGCTTCGCGCGGTCGTGGAGGGCCTCCAAGATGGAGGCATCGGTGGCTTCGTCACAGTAGACCTGCCAGATGAAATCTCCGCAATCCTGGGTCGCAAGCGAGGGCAGGCAGTACGCATCGAGCAGGCGCAAGCGCGTATTCAGCCGATCGAGAGACGGCTCCTGGGAATGTGTCAGGGTCCGATCGCAGAACGGCGTTTGAATTACATGGCAGAAGCCGATGGCCGCCGCGTCCCCGCTCGGGGCGGCGATCAGGTCGTGGCCGAGCCGTGCCCACTCCTCTCGTCTGCGTGAGGCTTTGCGCGCCAGGCTGGCAACCTCCAGTTCGTTGACGGTCGGATCCGACACCTTCCCCTCCGCCTCGGTAAACGCTTCCTGGAGCTCGCCCCGCCGGTCGAAGAGCCGCTTCTTCGTCGAGTAGCCGTACCGTCCGGCGCTCGAGATGAAGGCCTCGGTGCGGGCGCCGTCGATGCCGAAGATTCGCTCCAGGTCGTCGATCGACATATCCAGGCGATCGTCGGGCGTGGAACGCTCGATCGCCGAATCCGTCTGTTTGTGGCGGCAATAGAGCCACATCGGCTCGTCATCGGGGACGACACGCACGTCGAATCCCGCCTCGGAGAGTTCGTGCGGAACCAGCGCATGCGACCCCTTTATCGGCGTGAGGCCGAGCGACAGCGGCGAGCAGACGAACTCGCTGATGCTCGTCCACGCATGCTTGAAGGAGCGAAGGGACGCCGGGCGAACCGTCCGGTCGCCGACTGCTTGCAGGCGCTCGATGTCCAGCATGTCGTACATCACCCACACGACCCCGGTTTCGAAAGTCAGGCCGAGCCCCGGCGCGCGCGGCTCTTCGCTGAGCCAGTCGCCGGCATATGCTCGGATCCGCCCGACGGTCGTTATCGCCCAGGCGTCGTCGTCGTCGATTCGACCGGTGAGCACATGCCCCGATGGATGCACCAGCCGGCGCTCGACGGCGAGCTTCAGGAGATTGCCAGGCGTATGCCCGTCGGAGTCGATGAAGGCTCTGCCTTCGAACGGAGCGAGGAGCTCATCGAGCTCGTGGCGCACGTCTTCCGGCAGATCGGGACCGGCGAATATTCCCCACTCGAATTCCTGGTCGTCCTGTGCCAGGAGCGAGGGCACGGTGATCGCCGCCATCAGGGCAAGGCGGTGCTCGAACCATGCCGCGTCATGTATGCCGAGCCCGAAGCGGGTGGCGACCAGCAGTCGGGGACCGCCTGGCTTGGGCGAGATATCGCTCGTCGGGCTCATGGAGCAGAGTTGGACAAGAATATTACCTGGGTCCGCTCCAATACCTGTATGGAGTACTCGATGAGTAGATTTACGGCGGCATGGGTCTCAGGGTCGGGTATGCGCAGCGGCTATCGGGGGTCTCCGGCGACCGGGTCGAGCTCTGCCTGAGCAGGGGATTTGGCCATGGTGAGCGATTGCCGGTGGAATCGATCGGCGCCGACGTGGTGGGCGAGGTGCTCGTCGGACCGCAGGCCGGCATTCGCGCGGAACCGGCCGAGCCGTGGAAGCACGGCCTGAACCTTCCGGTGCGCGCGAGCTTTGAGCTTGCGCCGTCGCTGTCGCGCGGCGTCTACAAGGTGAACGGTATCCCGTTCGTCCACCGCAGCCGGGAGCCCGCCACCATCGCGGTCCTGATCCCGTCGCACACCGCGACGGCCTTCAATCGCATCGGCGGGCGGAGCTTCTATGAGTCTCCATCTGACGGACGGGCCGGCGACGTCCTTTCCTTCCACCGGCCGGTCCCGTCATCCGAGTGGATGTTCGGTTCCGTGTTGCAGTGCGAAGGCTTCCTGAAATGGTTCGCAAGCGCGAATCCATACTCGGGGGGTACCACCTATCTGATCGATTCCGACCTGGAGGAGGCCGATGCGCTCGACGGCGTCGAGGTGCTGATCGTGATCGGGCGCAGCGAGTACTGGACGCGCAGGGCGCGCGAGCACTTCGATGCCTTCGTCAACCGCGGAGGAAGGGCGCTTCTGCTCTGCAGCGAGCTGATGTACTGGCAGGTGCGCGTCAACCTCGCCCGCCACCAGCTGATTCGGTATCTCCGGGACGATCCGCACCCCGATCCGCTGCTCCACACGGAGCAATGGCATGAGCCATCGCTGGGGTATCCCGTTCATCCGCGTACCGGTGGCGAGCTTCGGTATGGAGGTTACGATGTCGGCGACGAAGAGTTTGGCCAGAAGGGGCTGCGGATAGTCAGGCCGGATTCGCCGCTCGTCGAGGGCTGCGGTCTGACGGAGGGGTCCGTGCTGAGACTGCCGGACGCGTCAGTCTGGGACGGTGCTCCCGTGCGCTGCAACCGCGCCGGTATTCCCGAGCCGGATTTCGGCGACGAGCAGCCCTGGCGGCACGAGATCATCGGCTACAACCACGGACGGCCGCCTTTCAAGGAGCGGGGCGAGTCGGCGACGAGCCTCTGGATAGTGCTGCGCCGTCGCCCGGAGTCCGGGACCGTCGTGCACTGTGGAACCTTCGGGTGGTGCGGGCCGCAAGCGGCCGGTGGCAGCGGACCCGAAAGCGACCGTATCCAGGCGATCATCCTGAAAATGCTGTCCGCCTTGCTCGTCAACGACTGGCCCTTTTCGTAGGGAGCCGATTGGAGTAACTGCCTCGCTCAATGCGGTCGGGGTGCTCGCAAGCCGAAAGGCCTAGTCCGGGTCGCCGAGGACGTGATTTTCCAACTGTGCCATTGCGTCGGTCAGGGCTTCGAGCTTCTCTTCGAGCCTCGGAATATCGGCTGACTTTGACCGCATGTGCGTTAGTTGCCTCTTGGTTTGCAGCCACTCGCGCATGAGCTCGGCCTTCTTGGTCAGGGGTGCTTTGAGCAGCGTGTACCGATGCTCTTTCGCATGGTCCAAGTAGTGCCGCACGCCTTCAGCATCGAGCCCGAACTGGTGCGCAAGATCTTCGAGGCCTAGGGCGACCTCATCGCCTTGTGCCTTTCTGATCCCTGATCCGGCTTGCTTGTGGCGGCAGCAAAGCCACATCGGCTTTTCCGTGGAGAGAATTTCGGTTGCAAACCCCTTCGCTGCGTTCAGATTGGCGGCTACCTTCGAATGGGACCCTGACATCGACGTGCCACCCATAGCAAGGGGGCTGCACACGAACACGCTCGTCCCGATGAAGGGAAGGGAGTATTTACGGATGGAGGGGGGGTGAACGACTCGTTCATCTCTGTCCATGAGGCGCTCGACATCGACCATCTCGTACATCACCCACTCAAGTCCGTCTTGAAAGGTGAAGGTTAAGCCAGGGTGCCGACGAGGTTTGGCGAGCCAAGCGCCTACATGGTTCCTAACTGCGCCCACCATCGCTGTGCTCCAGGCGTCATCGTCATCGAGACGCCCGCTCAGCAGCAGATCGCTGTCGCTTACTCGCAGCCGCTTGCGGGCAGCTTCGATAAGGCTGTGCGGACCGTGGTGAAACCGGTTCCAGAGAAAACCCCGGTTGCCAAACGGGGCCAGCACGTCCTTGAGGTTGTCGCGGATGTCGTCCGGTAGTCCATCGTCGACGAGGATCGCCCAGTAGAAACGCTGGTCGCTCTGTGCTGCCAGAGATGGCGCGGTGATCGAGCTGATGAGGCTGAGCCGATGCAGGAGCCATCCACGGTCGCGCACACGGAGGCCAAATCGGGTGCAGAGCAGCAGGTCTGGGGCATCCATCCTCAAGGCATGGTTTCGCGATTCGCTCTGCATGCCACTCGTCATCTTGCACGATTTGCGGGCATAGGGAGGATTCGCGCGCCGGGAGCCTTGGCTGGAATCGACTTTCCGCCCGAGGGGGGAGAGTTTCGCCTCGCCGAGCCTTGGTAGGGCATGCACGCGATCGAACCCAGCCGCATCCGCGCCTCAGCCGCCGCCGAAACCTTTAAGGTGCAACAATGCCTGTGATGCTGGAGCGCTGGAACGACGACAAGATGGACGACTTGGGGGCCAGGGTCGGCGGGCTCGAGGTCGGGGCTGCGCGCGTGGAGGCCAAGGTCGACGGCCTGGGGGTGCGGATGGACGAACGCTTCGAGCAGGTCGACAAGCGCTTCGAGCAGGTCGACAAGCGTTTTGAACAGGTCGACAAGCGCTTCGAGCAGGTCGACAAGCGCTTCGAACGGATCGAAGGCGAGCTGGTTGAGCAGCGGCGGGAGATAAAGGCCGGCTTCGAGAAGGTCAACGGCCTCTTCCATCGCATGCAGTGGAACCTCGTCACCGTCGCCGGCGGGATCATCGCCGCCCTCATTACCGCGCCCCACCTATAGTCCGTTTGGCCGGGAAAACCGGTCCTTCGGTACATCCCCGGGAGTCGGTGCTCTTCCCCTCGACTTTCGTCAGAGGGGGGAGAGTTTCGCTTCGCCAGGGCTTGGTAGGGCATGCTCTCGAACGATCCAGGCCGTAACCAAGGCCCAGCCGCCGCCGAAACCTTTAAGGTGCAACAATGGCCGTGATGCTGGAGCGCTGGAACGACGACAAGATGGACGACTTGGGGGCCATGGTCGGCGGGCTCGAGGTCGGGGCTGCGCGCGTGGAGGCCAAGGTCAACGGCCTGGGGGTGCGGATGGACGAACGCTTCGAGCAGGTCGACAAGCGCTTCGCCCAGGTCGACAAACGCTTCGAGCAGGTCAACGAACGTTTCGCCCAGGTCGACAAGCGCTTTGAGCAGGTCAACAAGCGCTTCGAACGGGTCGAAGGCGAGTTGGTTGAGCAGCGGCGGGAGATGAAAGCCGGCTTCGAGCGGGTCGATGCCAAGATGGGCGAACAGCAGTTGCAGATGAAAGCCGGCTTCGACGGCATTCATCGACTTATGGTTCAAGGCGCGATTGGGTTGTCTGCCGCCTACCTCGCCGGATTCGCCGCCCTGGTCGCGCTGATTGCAACCCAGCTGTAGCTTGGGCTCCGGCACAGTCCCGACACGCTCTTTTCACATTCGGCGCGCCACACGTGCGCCGGGGCTTGAAGACGATTGAGCAGCAGAGAATCGATTGGAAGGTTGAGGACTCAGAGGTGAGGGCCGCCGATCCAGGCGGTGAGGGTGTGGGTGGGAATCAGGCTGGATAGCGTGGGGTAGAGGTGCCTGTTCAGCCGTCCCAGGTGCCTGACCAGGGGAGGGAAAGCGGTCAGGCGGCGGGTCTCGATCGGCCTGCCGAGCGATTGCTGCAGCAGGCGCGGGGACACCGTCAGCGTCGATCGGTTGAACGGGTTGGGGACGTGGGGCTCGTAGCAGAGGAGGAGGCCGCCGGGGGCCAGGATGCGCCGGGTCTCGGCCAGCGCTCGCCGGACGGCGTCGCGGTCGGGCATCGAGGAGAGACAGGTGAGCAGGGTCGCCAGCTCGAACTCGCCGTCGGCGTAGGGGAGCTTGCGGGCGTCGGCGCGGCGGAGGTCCGCTTCGGGCAGGTGCCGGCGCGCGGCGCTCAGACGGGACTCGATCAGGTCGACGCCGTGGAGTCGGCTCTGCTCGACTCCGCGCTGTGCGAAGCGCTCGAGCAGGCGGCCGCCGCCGCAGCCGACGTCGAGGACCTTGCCGCCGCCGTCGAGTTGCGTCCCCGCCAGCTCGACCACGGCCGCGAGCAGCTCAGCCCGGATCGCCGCGTTGCCCGGGTTGTCCACCGCCCAGCTGCGGCGCTTGCGTCCGCTCGCACGGTAGTCGGCGTAGGCCTCCTCCACCGTTGCCACCGGTCAAGGGTGACACCTATCTCACCCCCGGTGTCGCCTCGGTCGATGCTGGCATCGGCCTGAGCAGCATCCGCGCCCCAGCCGCCGCCGAAACCTTTAAGGTGCAACAATGGCTGTGATGATCGAACCGCGCAACGACGACGAGATCGACTCCCCCAGCGCGGGCGCGGACGACCTGGGTGGCCGCGTGACCGTCCTCGAGGTCAAACTCGACGGCCTCGGAGTCAAGATGGACGAGCGCTTCGCCCAGGTCGACGAGCGCTTCGCCCAGGTCGACAAGCGCTTTGAGCAGGTTGACAAGCGCTTCGAACGGGTCGAAGGCGAGCTGCGCGAACAACGGCGGGAGATGAAGGCCGGCTTCGAGAAGGTCGACGATCGCTTTGAGAGGGTCGTAGGGGAGATCAAAGCCGGCTTCGAGAAGGTCGACGACCGTTTCCATCGTATGCAGTGGACCCTGATCACCGTCGCCGGCGGGGTTGTCGCCGCCCTCATCGCCGCGCCCCACCTATAGCCGGGGCTCGGTCATTACGGGCCGGGCGCGAAGGCCGCTCGCGTCAGTTCGCGCCAGCGTTGCTGCGGAGCGTCGGAGCGGAGGATGTCCTGGTAGCTGTACCAGAGGATCATCGAGGGATCGCCGTCGCGGATCGCCGCGTCCCGCATCGTCCGCAGTGTGCGTTCGCTCGGGTAGGCGGGGGCGAGGGAGGCCGGGCGATACTGAGACCAGGAGAAGTCCTGCAGGACGATCGCCGTGCGCACGCCGGCTGCGACCGCAATCGCGTGGGCGCCCCGCGCCGCCTGCCAGACGTGCGGGTCGCCCGAGCCGACCGGGTATGTGTCGACGCCGGCGACGTCGGCGAAGGGGAGAAACGGCTGCAGCTGGGCGTTGCCCGGCCGCGCCACGTAGAGCTGCGGCTTGCTCGGCGCCAGCGCCCGCACGGCGGCGCCCAGCGCCTGTACCCGGCTCGCTTCGGCGGGCGGCAGCTCGTCGCCGATGTAGAAGCCCCAGGTGGCCGGGTGATTCGCCACCAGGCCGATCGCAAGCGCGGCGAGCTGGTCGCTCGAGAGCGCGGAGCTGTGTTCGGCAAGGCTCGAATAGGTGGCGCCGAAGCTCGCCAGGCCGCGCCAGGCCGGGCCGTTGAGCGGCCAGATCAGCTTCAGGCCGAGCGCGGCGGCGGCATCGGCGTAGGCCAGCACCTGGGCGGGGCTGCCGTACCAGGCGGAGTAGTCGAGCACGTAACGGAAGCCGGCGGCGCGGATCGTCGCCAGCCGGGACGCGCAGACGCCCCCCGGCGCCTCCGGCGCGCATGCCTCATAGATGCCCTGGGGAGGGATCGCGGCAGATGCGGGCGCCGCCGGCGCCAGGCACAGCAGCGCGATCAGGAGGATGAGAATCGGCATTTGGGAGGCGTCTCTCTTCGAGGCACCTCCCGGCCGCGGCAGCTAATCGGACCGGGGCGTCGCAGTCAATGATCGACGCGATCCCAACTAATTACATCGACGTACCCGAACGCCCGCCGTAGAGCGCCAGCAGCTTCTCGCTCTCACGCTCCCAGGTGTAGCGGCGCGCCGCCTCGCGGGCTCGCTCGCGCATCTGCGCATAGCGCTCGGGGTCGGCCAGCATCTCGTTCAGCGCCCCGGCCAGGGAGGCGGGATCGCCGGGGGCGAAGGTGAGGCCGATCTCCCCCTGCTCGACGAAGCGGATCAGCTCCGGCAGGCGACTCGCCGCCACCGGCAGCCCCGCCGCCATGTAGTCGAAGAGCTTGTTCGGCGTGGTGTAGGTGTTGTTGAGGCCGACCGGCTCGTAGGGGATGACGCCGATCGTCGCCCGGGCGGCGTGGGCGACGACATCGCTCTGGGGCACCGGCTCGACGATCTTCACCCGCGCGCCCAGGTCTTCGCGGGCGATCAGCTCGCGCAGCTCGTCCTCCAGTCGGCCCCAGCCCATCAGGACGATCGTCCCGCGTTCCAATTCGTGTGCCGCGCGGACCAGGGTGGGGAGTCCGCGGTGGGGGGCGAAGCCGCCCTGGTAGAGGACGACCGGCTCTTCGGCGTCTGCCGGGCCGGCCCGTGGCGAGTTGGTGTCGGTATGCGACACCAACTCGCCACGCTCGCCCCCCGGCGCGCCGTTCGTCCCGCCCCCCGCCGGGCAGTTGAGCAGGACGACCGGCCGCGCGACCCCGTAGCGGCGCTCGATCTCCGCGGCGATCGAGTCGCAGACGGTCACCACCGCGTCGGCGCGCTTCGCCAGGCGGCGCTCGAGGAAGCGCCAGGTCGCCGCCTCGCGCCGCGAGAGGGTCGAGATCTCCGGGTAAAGCTCGTGCGCGTCGTAGGTCAGCGGCAGGCGCAGCCGCCAGGCCAGCGCCGCGGCGACCGGCAGGGTGTTGAGGTCGTGGGCGTGCAGCGCCTCCGGCGGGTCGGTGCGGACCAGGCGGTAGGCCCGGGCGTAGTAGTCGAGGAACGTCAGCGGCTTGTGGGGGGCGAGCACCGTGCGCCGGCCGGCCCGTTTGAGCGGTCGCGACGCCGCCGCCCACGCCCGCCACAGCAGTCGCAGCCCGCGCCCCGCCGGCACCAGCGGCGCCAGCAGCAGTCCCGCCGCGCCGGCCCGCCGCGCCGCCGCTCCTTCGCGCTGTGCGGCGGCCACCGGTCGCCGCCACAGCCGCCCGCCCGTCCGCACCGCGCGCAGCAGCCGGTAGTGGATCGGGTCGCGGTCGATCCGCACGATCTGGAACCCGTCGCGCTCCTCGCGCGGCTCGGTGGTCGCGTCGAGCACGGCGACGACCCGCACCCGGTGCCCCGCCGCGGCGAGCGTCCGCGCCTCCTTCAGCACCCGGGCGTCGGTCGTGCAGCGGTTATAGACGAACATGTCGATCCGCACCGGACCGCCGCCGGGGCGCCCGCCCCTCACCGGGCGCGGCATCAGCCCGCCCCCAGGCTCGCGCGCTCTCCCAGCAGCAGCTCGTCCCAGAGCGGCCCCAGCCGCTCCCAGCTCCAGCGCTCGGCGAAGCGCCGCGCGGCCTCCGCTTCGGCTGCCGTCTCGCCGCTCGCCTCCGCGGCGAGAATCGCCTCCGCCGCAGCGGCCGGGTCGGCGTGGACCCAGCGGCGCTCGTACTGCTCGGCCGCGCCCGGCCGCTCGAGCACGACCGGGACCGCGCCCGAGGCCATCCCCTCGGCCAGCGCCACCGAGTGCCCCTCGACCTCGCTGCTGGAGAGGATCCAGCCGACCCCTCGCAGGAAGTCCGGCACGTCGTCGCCGAACGGCTCGAAGTTGACCGCGTCGCGCAGCGCCGGCGCCCGCTCCAGCCGCCGGAACAGGTCCTCGTAGTAGCGGCGGTCCTCCTCCCGCCCCGCCATCCACGGATACTCCCAGGGCTCCCGCCCCTTGACCAGCAGCCGGTAGCGATCGTCGCGGGCCCGCAGCAGCTCGAGCAGGTCGAGCGCCCGGTCGAGCCGCTTCAGCCGCGGCACGTAGCCGATCGCCCCGAGGTTGAAGCGCGCGCCCGGCAGCTTCGCCGCCGCCCCGCCCACCTCGACGCCGTTGGGGACGACCCGCAGGCGCGGGTCCTCGGCGTCCCAGCCCCACCGCTCGCAGGCCCGCTCGAGCACGTGGCGGGCGACGAAGACCATCGCGTCAACCTGCTCCAGGTCGACCTCGCCGGGGTGGGGGGTGTCCAGCTCCATGCGGTGGAAGCGGACGACGAGCCGCTGTCCGGGGCGCTTGTTGCGGCTGTACCAGACGGCGTTGCCGAGGCACCACTCGCAGTGGACGACGTCGGCCCAGGCCAGCGCCGCGGCGCTGGCCTCCTCGTCGTGGACGCCGTGCGTCTGCCAGAGGTCCTCGCGGACCGCCGCGCCGCGCTGCCGCGCCCGCCGCCCGATCGCCGCGCAGAAGCCGAGGCTGTGGCCGGCGAGCAGCAGCCGCACGGGCTCCGCCGGGCGCGCCGCGCCGCTCCGCGGCGGCTCCAGGCCGGGGATCGGCTCGCGCTCGCGCTGCGGCGCCGGCTCGACGCCCCCGCCGTTGCCGTTCGAGGACGGGACGAGTGGCGGCTCGGTCGCGAGCGCCGCGGCGCCCGCGCCGTCGAGCGCCCGCGCGAAGGACTCCTCGCCGGCCATCCGCGGCGGCGCCGCCCGGCGGAAGACCCGCCCCCGGCGCAGCCGCCAGAAGAAGCGCGCCAGCCGGTACCAGCGCGAGGCGAAGATCGTCTGCAACTGCTCGGAGCGGGCCTGCAGGGTGGCCTGGGTGCGGACCAGGTCGGCGACCAGCGCCCGCCGCTCCGCCTGCTGCCAAGTTCGAGGCCGCTCCTTCATGTCTCCCTCGTGCCGGTATCTCCCCGTCCTGCATACGGTACTCGTCGCAGACCAAAAGGGCGCAGGCGGCGTAGGCTATAGGCGTTACCTACAGGCCCGAGGGAGCGGTGACTACGAGCATCCTGCTGATCAGCGGCGGCGCGGACCATGCCCGCGACGTCTATGCGCGCGAGGGGCGAGCCGACTGGGCGCAGGCGATGCCGCTCGTGCTCGAGAAGCTCGGCTACCTGGGGGTGACGACGGCGGCGCCGGCGGCGCTGGCGGACCCGCGCACCTGGGAGCGCTACGCGGCGATCCTCGTCCCTCGCCTGCCGGACGGCGCCTGGTCGTCGCGGGCGCTGGAGCTGGCCGGGACCGGCCGGGCGCAGCTGCTGGCCGAGCTGCCACCGCCGGGGCTGCGCGAGCGGCTGGGGATACTCGGCGCCGCGCCGGCGCCGCGCGAGGGCGTGGTGAGCGCGGTCGATCCCGAGCTGGCGGCGGCGGTCGAGGCGCTCTCGACCCGTTCGAACGCATACGTGGAACCGCCGCAATCAAGGCCGGTCGAACGGGTCGACGGCCTCGACTGGAACGAGCTCGACGTGCCGATCGGCGCCGAGCAGGCGCGGCGCTGGCGGGCGCCCGCCTGGGACGCGGAGCGCTGGCAGCTGTCGAGCGAGGCGCGGGTCCTGGCCGAGTGGGCCGACCGCGACGGGGCGGGGGAGCGGCGGCCGGCGCTGGTCCACCGCGGCTCGCTCGCCGCCTGCTCGTTCTCGCTCTTCGCCTTCCTCGGCCAGCAGGCGACGGTGCAGCCGTTCGAGGGGGCCGAGCACCTGATCTGGCCGCGGCCGTTCGCGCTCGAGGCGATGCTGATGGCGCTGCTCGACGCGATGCACCGCCGCGCCGCGGTGCCGCGGGCGCGGATCATGCCCTGGCCGGAGGGGGTCGAGTGGGCGCTCAGCGTCCGCCACGATTTCGACCGCGCCCAGTCGCTGGGCCAGGTCGGGCGGGTGCTCGCCGTCCACGACGCCGCCGGCACCTCGGCCACCTGGTACTGGCGCTCGCGCCACCTCAACGGGGCGCCCTCGGCGGCCGACCGGGTGCGGTCCCGGGGCAGCGACGGCGCCGCCGTCGCCCGCCTGGTCGCCGCCGGCTCGCGCCAGGAGGTCGCCCTGCACACCGAGCTGCCCTGGGTCGCGAGCGGGGGGGAGCGCGAGCGCGCGGCGATCGAGGCCGCCGTCGGCGCGCCGGCCCGCGGCACCTCGGCCCACGGCGACCCCAACTGCTTCCGCTGGCAGGGCGCCCCCAACGTCCTCTGGGCCGAGCGCCAGGGCTTCGACTACACCGAGTTCATCTCCCACGCGCACCTGCACCCGCACCGCTTCGCGGCGCTGGGAGAGGAGGGGACGATCGAGCCCGGGCGGGTGATCTGCCTGCCCCACCACGAGTCGCTCGACCGCTCGACCCGGCCCGGCGACGCCAACGACGAGGGGGTGCTGGCGGCCGCCGAGTCCTACCGCCGGGCCGGCGGGCTGATGCAGATCCTCAACCACCCCGACCTCAACCTCGACGAGCTGGCGGCGCTGCTGCGGCGGCTGCCGACCGCCGGCCGCCTCGACTGGACCGCGGCCGAGGCGGCCGACTGGTGGCGGCGCACGCACGTCGCCTCCGAACTGCAGCTGACCCAGCACGAGGACGGCTCGGTGACGCTGCGCTCGCCGCGCGGGGTTCGCGGCGCGGTGCTCGAGCTGCTCGACCCCGACGGCTCCCCCCGGCGCTACTCGCTGCACATCGAGGCGGGGGGGTCGGTGACGGTGGGGCCGCGGCGCGGCGGCACCGGTGTCGCCTTTGTACCGCATAGCGGTACAAAGGCGACACCGGGCGATCCCTTGGCCCCTTCCAACGGCGTCGCCGAGCGCTGGCGCGAGGCGATCGCGCCGGCCTTCGTGCGGGCGGCGCGCGCCTACTACGAAGAGCACGGGCTCGACCCGGCCTCGCCCGAGGCCGAGTGCACGCTGGCGACCAACTCCAGCCTGGTGCCGAGCCGGGTCGAGGCGGTGCGCCGCTGCCTCGGCGAGCTCGGCGGGGTGACCTCGCTCGCCGGGACGCGCGTGCTCGACTGCGGCTCCGGCTTCGGCGCCTTCGCCGCCTACCTCTCGCTGGGTCGCGAAGCGCCGGCGGTGACCGCGGTCGAGGTCCGCCCCGACTTCGCCGCGATCGCCGCCGAGGTGGCGGCGGGCAGCGGCCTCGACGGGGTCGCCTACGAGGTCGGGGACATGCGTTCGCTCGACGCGCTCGACGACGACAGCTTCGACGTCGTCGTCGTCAACAACTCCTTCATCTACCTGCCCTCGCGGCGGGACATGGAGCGCGCCGTCGCCGAGCTGCGCCGCGTCACCGCGCCGGGCGGGCGCGTCTGCTTCTTCCACGCCAACAGCTGGCAGCTACGCGAGCCGTTCAGCCGCGATCCGCTCGTCCACCTGCTGCCGGCCGGGGTGGCCGGGCCCGTCTCGCGCCTGACCGGCTGGCAGCACAACCACGGCCGCGTGCGGCTGATCTCGGCCCCGGCGCTGCGGCGGATGCTCGGCCGCGCCGGCTTCGAGGCGGTCGAGGTCGGCGCCGTGCGCGGCGCGCGGATGGCGCGGCCGCCGCGCGCCTACGTCGGCCGCTTCTACGCGGCGGTCGCGCGGCGCGGGGGGTAGGGAGTGGAGGGCGCGACCGACGCCGAGCAGGTGCAGGCCTCGGAGGAGATCCTCGACACCCCGGCGGGGGACGGCGGCGCCGGCGAGCCCGAGGCGCCGCCCGAGTTCTTCACCGCCGGCCACGGCGTCGGTACCCGCTTCGCCGGGCGGATCGGCCGCCACGCGATGGCCTACGGCGCCGGCTCCTTCTCGACCGCCGGCGCCGCCCTGATCAGCGTCGCCGTCTTCACCCGTTTCCTCGACCCGACCGAATTCGGCAAGATGGCCGTGGTGACGACGATCTCGACGATCGTCACCCTGCTGACCAGCCTGACGATCCTCCCGGGGACGATGCGCCGCGTCTACGGCAGCACCGGCGACGGCGAAATCGACGTCGATGACGAGGACGTCGCCGCAGTGGTCTCATCCGACTCCACCCTGGCGACCAGCACCGGCCTGGCGCTGATCCTCACCACCGGCACCGTCGTGCTGCTCGTCACCTTCGCTCTGCAGGGGACGGTCGCCTCGGCGTTCGACGCCGAGGAAGCGGGCTCGCTGGTCCTGCTCGCGGCCGGCGCCGGCGTCACCGCCTCGGCGATGCGCTTCGGCCAGTACATGCTGCGGATGCAGCTGCGCTCGGTCGCCTATGCCGCGGTCTCGCTGGTCTACGCGGTCGGCGGTGTCGCGATCGCGATCCCGCTGCTGGCGAGCGGCGTCGGGATCGAAGCGGTGCTGATCGGTCTGATCGTCGCCGGCCTGCTCTCGGCGGCGCTCGGCATCTTCCTGATTCGCCACGACCTGCGGCCGGCGGTCTCCCTGCGCGAGGCCGGGCAGATCATGGGCGGCGGCGCCAAGTTCCTGCCGGTCATCCTCTCTTTCCAGACCCTGCAACTCGCCGACACCCTGTTCGTCGCCGGCTTCTCCAGCCTCACCCAGACCGGTCTCTACGGGGTGGCGCGGAAAATCTCGATGCCGGTCTCGTTTGGGACGGGGGTGTTCCAGCAGTCGTGGGGTCCGATGCGCCACGACCTGACCCAATCCGCGGTCGACAAGCTCGACGAGAGCGGCGAGTACACCGCCCGCCTGCTCACCTACTACGCGGTCTTCGTCTTCGCGCTGATCCTCACCGTGTCATTGCTCGCCGACCAGCTCGTGCAGATCGCCGGCAGCGGCTTCGACGAAGCGGCGGCGCTGGTCCCGATCACCACCATCAGCGTTGCCGGCCACGGCTGGTTCGTCTTCGCCTACCGGACCGCGCGGGCCGACAAGAAAATCCGTTGGCTGATCATCCTCTCGACCGCCGCCGCGGGCCTCTTCTCCGCCGCCGCGGTGCTGCTGATCCCGGTGCTGGGCGCCTCCGGCGCTCCGGCGGCGGCGATCGTCGCCTGGGGGGTGGCGACGGCGACGATGATGACGATCGGCCAGCGCACCCACCCGCTGCCGCTCGAATACGGCAAGCTGGCGATCCTCGGCGCGCTGACCCTGGGGGTCTGGGGGGTTTCCCACCTGCTGCTGCCGAGCGGACCGCTCGGCCTGGCGGGGGAGATCGTCGCCCTGCTGATCTGGGTCGTCGCCCTGTTCCTCACCCGGATCGTCCCCTTCGACGAGGTGCGGGCGTTCGCCGGCTACGCCCGCCACGCCCGCAGCAACGACTCCAAGCGCCGCCTGCGCGAGAAGATCGCCGCGCTCGACGGCGTCGACGCCGAGCTGGTCGATCGCATGGTCCGCAAGAAGCACCCCCCCGAGCAGGTCGCCGAGCAGACGGGCATGTCAACCGACGAGGTCATGGCCCGCACCGTTCACGCCCTCCGCTGCGCCTGCGGCGGCCACGGAGAGCCGGCCGAGTCAGACGCCCGCCTCGGCCACCTGATCCTCGTCCGCCGCCCGCACGCAGAGCGCCAGCACGGCCTGCAGCAGATGGTCCACGAGGGCGCCGACCCGATCGACGCGGATCTGCTGATGCGGGCGGTGGCGGCGGCTACTTCGCGCAGAGCGTGGCTCTGAGGAGCGGCTGCGACCCGTCGCTCCGCCCCTTCGTCATTCCGCTTCCGACGCCGTTTTGCCGGCGCGCAGTCGGATCGACTGGAAGATCGGCAGCGCGGCCCAGTTGACGACTACTTTGCCGAGGGCTCCGGCGAGGAACGCGGTCGCGAGATCCTGGCTCGTCCCCCAGGTGTTGCTGTAGGCGGTGTTGCCGTAGGCGATCGACGCGACGGTGAGCGCGACGAGCGTCCAGCCGGCGTCGGGCAAGCGGAGCAGCGTGACCTCGTGCGCCAGGTCGGACGGGCTGGGCATGTAGAGGGCCCGCGCGCTGGTGGCGGCGCGGCGGGTGAGCTGGCCGTAGCTCTGCGCGTCCAGCGTCGCCCAGCCGGTGAAGAGGTTTGCGCTCGCGTTCCATCTGACCGGGGTGATGCCGTTGGGGAGTTCGCCCGCGGGTTCGCCGGGCACCGCCGGAAGGGCGGGGATCGCGGTGCCCGCTGGAATCAGCGCCTGGAGGCGAGCCTCGAGACCGTCCTGTTCCTCGGCGGTGCGCGTGCCGGCTTTCGATTCGTCTCCGAGGGCTTGGTCGAGTGTCGTCACCTCTGTGGCCAGCGGCCCGTTGCTCGCCGCCGCGTTCCAGATCACCGCCATTTCGTTGTGCCACTTCAGCTGAAACAAAAGGTGGCTGACCAGTTCGTCCGCCTTGTCCGCATCCGCCGGCTCTCGCTGGACCATCTCGAGCAGGGCCCGCGTGTCGCGCAGCGTGTTCGATTTCAGCCAGTCGTGCCCTGCCGGGTCGGCGTCCGGTTTTCTCTCACTGACGATCGCGAGCCGCCGGGCCACCGGCTCGACCCGCAGCCAGCGCTGCATGCGGGCGATCATGTCGAGCACGCGCGTGGCGTCCTCGTCGAGGTCGCCGCTGGAGCGCGCGCTTGCGATGCTCTCTTTCAGCGCCGGCAATCCCTGCAGCCTGCTCGCGCTCGGCGGCGGATTGGGCCCACCTTCGACTGGGTTTTCGGCCAGCAGGTCTTCCAGACGCCAGGAATCGGTCTCGAAGCCCAGCCCGAGCACGTAGCGGTAAGCCGTGTAACTCTGATCCAGCACGTCGCTCAGCAGGCGCCGCCTCATCGCCGTGGTGACCAGGCGGGTCAGGATGCCGCCGGCTATGACTCCGAGCAGGGCGAGACCGACCAGCAGCCAGTAGCTGCGGTGCGAGTGAAGTTCTACTTCGACGGTCGGGGCTTCCGTCGAGAGGCTCGAGAGAGCAAGCTTCCCCGTGTACTTCCCGGCGGTCGGGTCGGCGTTCGTCAGCTTCACCGTCGCCGTCGCGCGGTTCGGGTGGTCGCTGGATGCGATTTCAGCGGCGCTCGGCAGTTCGAGCTTCGCTTCGCTCGTATCGCTGCCGTCGCCGTAAAGGATCGCGGTCGGCGTTTCCGAGCCGTGCGAGCGCAGGTACGCGACCACGTCGGGGCCGACCAGGGTCACCTTCGCGCGGTCGTGGTCGGAGTCCATCGGCAGGGTCGAGGGGAGCACCGAGAGCCCTTTGAACGAGCGGATTTCGCCGCTTATCGGCACGACCAGCGGCTTTTCGCTCGCGACCTTCAGGATCAGGCTCCCATCGATCGCCGAGGCCGGTTCGCCCGGCGCAAGCGCGAACCCGATCGCCACCGGCGTGGATTCGCTCGAGCTCGGCGTCAGCGGGCCGACTTCTTCGACCAGGAAGACGTGTTCCGAATCGCCCGTGAGGGCGACGGGCTTCGTGCCGTCGTGCGGGAGGTAGCTGACCTCCAGCGTCGCCGTCGTCTTGTCGTCGCGAACGAGCAGCGTCAGCTGCCCGCCGAGGTAGCGGTGGGCGGCCTTCTTCGCGCAGCAGGCGCTTGGCGAGGCGCTCGATTCTGCGGCGTTCGCCGGGCATGCCTGCAGTTCGACTTTTTGCCCTTCGGTGCCGCCGACGACTTCGAGGCCGGAGTCCGCGACTGCCGCCGCCGCGCCCCACATGCACAGCGACACCGCCGCCAAGGCACAGACGCCCGCTGTTCGCATCAGCGAACGCACGGCCGGGGATTTGCTGGGAGGCATTGGACGGATGGGTAAGAAGACGATCGGTGGACGCGACACTATTCGCATACAGCCGTCTAACGCTATACTGAAAATTCGAAGTATTAAGAAACACCGAAGTTTTGTTACCGCCGAGGAGCGCCAGGCGTTCGCTGGTAAGCGAATCTCGTTCGTCACCACCGCGGACTAGCATGGTTCAATGACGGACAGTCGGTCGGATCTGAGAGCGGTGGTCTCGGCCACGGCCCGCCTCAACGAAAATCGCTACGTCTTTTTCCTGCCGTTCGTCGTCTTGATCGTCGGGTATCTCCTCGGCCTCTTCCTCATCGGCCCCGAAGTGCAATCCGGCTTTTCCACGAAGTTCTCGTCCTTCTTCCTCACCGCTGCGCAGGTGATGGCGGCGGCCTTCGTCGCGCTTGCCTTCCAGGCCCGCTTGTACGCGACGGGTACGGCATTGTTGTCGCGCAGGGCAACGCGCCTGGCGTTCGTCTACGTGGTCGTCGGAGTGGTGGCCGCGGTCGCGGCCTTGAGCCCGTCCTTGCCGGGGTGGCTTTACGAACAGGCTTTCGCCTTGACCGTTGGATGCGGCCTCGCGGTTCTCATCGCCCTTCTCTTGGTGGCGGGGCGCCAGATCACCGCCGCGACCCGAGACGAGGAGAAGGAGCAGCTCAAGACGCTGGCCGGGCTGGGCGATCCGGTGGCGAAGCAGATGCTCGAGCAAGACGGGGACTAGCGGAACCGCTGCCTGAAGGCGGTTCGAACGGCTTGAAGCAGATCCTCGGCCGCCGCCGGCACGGTCTGCGGGCTTGCTTTCGCGATGGTCTGTTCGGAAACGACCGTTTCCAGTTCGTCCTCCCGCACCACTCGCGCGACGAGCCTGCCTGAGGTCTGCCTTCCGATCGCAGCCATCTCCTCTGGGCTCATGAATCGAAATACAACGACGAATCTGCCGAGCGGGAGGCCGAGCAGACCCGGGGCGATCTCGAAAATCGCGTCATTGGCGTCCGGATGGCCAAGCGTCATCCTTATGGCGACGGAGATCACGGCCCGGAGGGGCCGATTCATTCGGCGTAGATCCTCCTTCGCCGACTCAGCGAGCTCGGTGTGGTACGCGGACGACTAGGGCCTCGTTTGGTCTTCGGCGTCGAGTTCCGCAAGCACCTCGTCGAGCGGCTTGGTGCGCCCGGCGGCCAGATCCTCGTCGGCCCGAGCCATGTCCTGAGCGAGTTTTGGAGCTGCGGCGATGGTCAGCGCTTCAAGGCGCTTCGCGTCGAGCGGCAGCACCGCGACGGTGGGCTTTCCGTGTCTCGTGACGATCACCGGCTCACCGGTCCTCTCGACGGTTCCGATGACCTTGCTCACTTTCCGGCCTAGTTCGCGAACTCCGACGACGGGCATGAAATCTCCAAAGGTTGGGAACACGGCTTATAGCCAATGTCTGTACAAATGTCAAGCTTAATCTCAGTATCGGTCAGGTGGAGGCCTCCCGGATTTGCAGAGCGAGGATCGCCGTGAGGGTTGCGTCTCGGTCGCGCGAGAGGAAGCCGGCGGTTGAGACCGCCGTTCGCTCGCGGTCGCCCGGGTAGGCCCAGCCGAGGCGCGGGTCCTCCTGGCCACGGACGAGGGTGAGCTCGGAGGCTGGGCTCCGATCGATCAAGGTTGCGGCGATGCCCTTGCCGGTCAGCGTGACCTCGTCCTCGCCGACCCGCTCGACTTCCATCCCAGGGCCGCAATGGAAGCGTCTGGTGTACTCGTGCTCTTCGTCCGAGTGCACCTCGTCGATCACGATCAGCGTCTCGGCCGGCCGGTAGAGCAGGATGCGGCGGTGGTCGACCCCCTGGCGGGCGAGCAGGGGATTGCGGACGACGATCGCGTACCAGCCGTCCCCCTCGCCCGCGGCCTCGATCCCGCTTCCGTAGGGAGGCGCGTCGCGCCAGTCGAAGTCGCGGCCGTCGACGGTGAGGACGTTGTGGGCGGCGGCGCTGCGGGCGTAGAGGCGATCGGGCTCGTCCTCGTAGTAGCCCCAGCGGCCGGCGTCGCCGAGCACCACCTGCCCGCCCTCGACCAGCAGGAAGCCGGTGTCGTCGGCGTGCTTGTGGGCGGGGCCGTGGTAGGCGGCGCCGACGGCGAGGTAGCTGTCGCCGTCGCGCACGAACGCCTGGCCGGTCTCGGGCAGCACGTTCATCCCGCGCAGGCTGGACGCGGCGTCCCGCGCCCACCCCGGCGCCGGCAGGTCGTCGCTGTCGCCGAGCTGCGCCATCCGCCCGCAGGGCGTCACCTGCCAGGCCGCGGTGCGTCGCATCCGTTCGAGCAGGCCGGGAAGCTCGGGCAGCTCGGAGACGTTGGCGGCGAGCCGTGCGACCAGGTCGAGGATCGCGAACTGGTAGGCGGGGGAGTGCTCGAGGTGCGCGCCCTCCTCGAAGCAGACGGTCGCCCGCAGCGTCGCCTTCATCCGCGTCAGCGCCAGCTCGCGCCAGGCCGCGGCGGCGGGCAGCTCCGGCAGCAGCCGCGCCAGCAGGTAGAGGCCCTCGTCCTGGAAGAGGCCGTGGTTGTTGCCGGCCGCGTAGTTGTCGCCGGAGGCCAGCTCGGCGCCGTGGCGCTCTGCCCCCTCCAGCAGCAGCTCGGCCTCCTCCTCGTCGAGCATCCCCTCGGCCAGGCAGGCGCGCAGCACGTAGCCGACGTAGGGCGCCCGCAAGCCGACCGCCATGTCGTACCAGGCGAACTCGCTCTGCTCGGCGTCGGAGCGCAGATGCGCCCGCGCCCAGTCGAGCACCACGTCACGCGCCACCGCCAGCGTCTCCACGTCGCCCCCCGCCGCGTGCCGCGCCAACGCCTCCTTCAGCCAGGTCAGCGTGTGCAGCTCATAGCGCCAGGTTCGGCTTTCGTGCGGGTCCTGGAGCCAGTCGATCGGGGGGACAGCTCGGTCGGCTCTCCGTAGACGTAGAACCGCCCGCCCAGGATCGCCTTCCGCGTTGGTCTCCACCTCCTCCGGGGCCCGACCGCCTGGACTTCTGGTAGTTCGATTCTGCTCTCTGCCGGGACGATCGTTTTCACAGTCCCGAGTTTAGGATGGCGCGATGCTGTACATCGCCACCGTGCACGTCAAGTCTCCTCGCTGGATTCCGATTCAGAAGCGTGAACTGGAAAGAAACATCGGCGTCCCGTCGGTGACCTGGGCTTCGATCGAGGGAATTGACCGCTCCTACGAAGCGCATTTCGACCATGTCGTCGACTGCTCCGGAGGCCATGCCGAGAAGCTGAACCGCCTCGCGTGCGAGATCTCCGATCGAGCGGCGGACGATGACCTCTTAATGTTCCTCGACGGTGACGCGTTTCCGATCGCCGATCCCATGCCGCTCATCGAGAAAAGCCTCACCGAAGCGCCGATGCTGGCAGTGCGACGTAAGGAGAACGCCGGCGACCCGCAGCCCCACCCCTGCTTCTGCGTTACCCGGATCGTGACCTGGCGGGACCTGCCCGGAGATTGGAGCGAGGGCTTCACCTGGACCGGCCCGCGCGGAGCTCCCGTGACCGACCCCGGCGCCAACCTGCTGCGACAGCTCGAGCTGACCGGGACGCCGTGGGTGGAAATCCTCCGAAGCAACCGGCACAACCCACACCCGGTGCTGTTCGGCGTCTACGGTGGCGTCATCTATCACCACGGCGCGGGTTTTCGTTGGCCGTTCACGCGTAGCGACGTAAAGCAGCTCGTCTCAGTGGAGTCGCTGCCGGAGGGCCCGGCAGTTCGCCGGGCGGGAGAGCGCAACCGCATGCTTTCGGAGTCGGTGTTCGAGCGGATACAGTGCGACGAGCCCGGTTGGAAGTCGGAGTTCATCTAGTGCAGGCCTCGGAGTCGGATTGGATGGAGACTTCCGAGGTCGGCCTGACGACTGTCATCGGCCGAGGCCACTCTGGCACGCGCATGCTGTCGCAGATGTTCTATGCAAGCGGCGTATTCATGGGGAATCATATCAGTCACCGTGGGGACAGCCTGCCTCCGCAGGCGATGTATGACGCATGCGAACTTGTTGCCGACCACGTTCGCTGGACCGGGGATCTGTCCTGGGACTTTTCCTCGTTACACGCTATGCCGATCGATAAGCGGTTCGAAGAGCTGGTCCGGACCTATCTTCAGTCCGTGTTGGCTTCGACAAGTTCAGTCCGGGGCTGGAAGCTTCCGGAGACTACGCTCGCCTATCCGTGGATAGTGCGAATGTTCCCCCAGGCCAAGTACGTGCACATCATGCGCGATCCCAGAGACGGTTTGCTTCGGCCTCACCGCACCGATGATCTGAGCGAATCCAACGTTCCGGGCCCTGTCATCGAGGACGAGCTTGATCGGCGGGTGGCGTCGTGGAAGTATCAGTACGACATCGTCAAGGCAACGCCGCGGCCCGCATGCTTTCTATCGATCAGGTACGAGGATCTCGTGCTTGACGTCGAGTTGACCACCCAGCGGCTCGAAGAGTTCCTCGAGATTCCCCTCGCGCGCATAGTCGTGGACAGAACCCGGGTCGGGCAGTGGCGATCCGACCGGCGCCTGCTGCCTCACATCCAGCCGATCGCGGCGGAGATGGGCGAGCTGGGATACGGCTGAAGTCGCTGTCGGGTCGTGGAGGGTCTGGTGCGTTCCGATAAAATCCCATTGCGTGACCGGGAGAGAGGAACACATCGAGGGATTGCCGATCATCCAGTATTGGCATTCCGCAGAGGCGCCGGACTACATTGCCGCGCTCTTCGAGACGTTCAGCGATCTCAACCCGGACCGGCCCCATCTGATCTTCAACGAGGCCTCGGCCGCCGCCTTCATAGCTGAGCACTTCGAGTCACGTCGGCTTCGAGCGTTTCTGGCGTGCGCTGTCCCCGCCATGCAGGCGGACTATTTCCGCTACTGCGCAGTGCTGAAGCTGGGAGGAGCCTATGTCGACGCCGACTCCCGCTGCATCTCGAACCTCGACTCGCTGCTTCCGGCCGTGGGCTGCGGACGGCTGTTTCAGCGGCCCAAGGGCCCGGTCGTAAACGGTGGCTTTGCCTTTGGATCGCCCGGCCACGCCTTTCTCGCATTGGTGCTGGACATCGCCACCGCGAACGTCGAGGGCCGGGACTCGGACCTCATATACGCGACGACGGGCCCGCTCATCTTCACCAACCTCTGCCGGCTGCACCGGCTCGGTTCTTTCGATGCGTTTATCGAGCACATGACGGGGCGCCGGCACGAGGATTCCGCCCGCAGGCTGTGCGAGACGATCGGCGACTACGCTCTGGTGAGCCGGGCGTTAGTGGGCATCACGATCTCTCCCATCTCGGAGAACATGTGGGTAAGCACTGCGGCCGGTCCGCTTCCATACAAGGAGAATGCGCACTGGATGAAAGTCAAAGGCGGGATCTTCTCGAACGATGCCCCAGCGTAGGAGTGTCGAACAGAAGCTGGAGTATTTCGTCTTCGACGAGTTGTTCGATGGTCGGGATCGCGAAGGTGACCCGCTGGAAGCCGACGCGATCGACTCACTGGGCTTGGAGCAGCTCGTCGATTACATCGAGCACGAATTCGGCGTCACTATCAGCGACGAGGAGATGGTCAAAGAGAACTTCGCGAGCGTCGCGACCCTCGCTGCCTTCATCGATTCGAAGCTGGTGGAAAAAGCAAGATGATCCCCCCCCGGACGATACCCGAGGCTCTTCATACCGCCGCCGAGAGTGACACCGGAGAGTACGTATTTCATCTCGATGGCGGGCAGGTGAGCATTTCCTGCGCGGAGTTGGCCGATCGAGCCGACCGCGCAGCTCGACGGCTTGTAGCGCTCGGTGTCGAGCCCGGCGACATGGTCGGCGTCTTGGGCCCGAACCGGCCCGAGTGGGTCGTGTCGGCATTCGCCGTCTGGACTGCAGGCGCTGCCCTGGTTCCGGTGCAGGCCCCATTGCGCATCCGGGACCCTGGAGCCTTTCGAGATCAAATCCGCGGGCTGGTCGAAGCGGGCGCATGTCGTCACGTACTTGCCGATCCTCGATTTGCACCCATGCTTCCCGAGGGGATTGCGGTTCCCTGGGGTGAGGTTGGCGAGGAGAGCGCCGAGGTGCCTCCAGGACCGGTGGCGGATAGCGCGGCGGTCATCCAGTTCACCTCGGGCAGCACCGCCGCTCCCAAGGGCGCGCTGCTCACGCACTCTGCGGTGATGGCTCAGATGGAGATTCTTCAACCCGCCCGCGCCAATGCCGAAGGCGTGCCGCGGGTCATATTGAGCTGGGCACCGTTCTTTCACGACCTTGGGTTGATGTCCAGCCTGATCCTCCCGTCCGTATGGGGAACGTCGAGCCGGCAGCTGCCGACCGATCGCTTCGCTCGCGACCCTGTCGAGTGGCTGCGACTGGTGGAGGAGACGCGGTGCACGATGACGATCGGGCCGTCGTCGGCGTTCGGGAGTGCGATAAGGGTGGCGCAGCGGCGTGGACAGTCGTTCGATCTGAGTTCCCTGGAGGTCGCCTTCTTTGCCGGCGAGGGCGTCGATCCGAACGTCGCTCGGCGCCTGACGGAGTCTGATTTCGGCCTTCGGCCGGAGGCGCTCGGGTTGACCTATGGGCTTGCGGAGACGGTGTTGGCAGCCGCATATTCCGTCACCGGCTCGGGTTTGGGCCTCGACCGAATCTCGTTGGATGAGCTGGGGGCGAACGGGGTTGCCGTCCCTTCGGAAGGGGACCCCGAGCGGGTGATGGTGTCCTCTGGCCCCCCGCGAATGGACCTCCGCATCGTAGGGCCTGAGGGGGACCTTCCCGAGCGGAATATCGGCGAGATCTTCGTTCGTGGCGAGTCGCTGATGAGCGGCTACGTCGGACGTGACGTGGATGACCCCTTCGCCGACGGGTGGCTGCAGACGGGCGACATGGGCTACCTCGCAGGCGGTGAGCTGTACGTCACCGGACGGGCGAAGGACATGATGATCGCGCTGGGCCAGAACTACTATCCGGAGGACTTCGAGTGGGCGGCCGGACGGGTTGACGGAGTGCGCCCCGGTCGCAGTGTCGCCTTCACGCTGCCCGACAGCGAGGAGATCGTAGTACTGGTCGAGGCGCAGGACGGTAGGGCTTCGAGCCGGCTGGAGCGCGAAGTGAGGCGGGGTGTCGCCGATGCGGTCGGAATCTCGCCGGTTGAGGTCGCCATTCTCCCGCCTGGAACTGTGCAGAAGACGACGAGCGGCAAGCTCCGCCGTGGGGCGATGCGCGAGGCATACGCGAGTGGCACGCTGGTGGAAGCGGTGGCATGACCTGCAGCGATCTCGACACCGAAGCAACGGCCAAGGGGATGAGGCCACTCACATTCCTGCAGAAAAAGCGCGAGCGCCACGGCGATGTGTTCACGGTCCGTCTGGTCGGTCAGGAGCCGCTGGTCATGGTAGGCGACCCCGAGTTGGCCAAGCGGGTCTTTTCCGCCCCGGCCGACGTCCTGCATGCCGGAGACGGCAACCGCCGGGTGCTGGGCTGGCTGCTGGGCGAGCACTCGCTGATCCTGCTCGACCAGGAGCGGCACATGAGCCACCGTCGGTTGCTGCTTCCCCCGTTTCACGGTCACCGGATGGAGCGTCAGGCGGAAGCGATGCGAACGGTGGTCGAAGAACATCTTGACTCTTGGCCGGTGCACGGAGTGGTCCCGGTGCTGCCGCGGCTGCGCGAGCTGACCTTGGACGTGGTCGTGCGCGCGGTTCTCGGCCCTGGAGGCGCGGGTCAGGGCGGTCCGCTGCGTGGCGCTCTGCTCATGCTGCTGCGACAGGCGCAGGCAGGGGGCAGCGATGCGTTGACGACCCGCCGGCTGATCGACCGTGTTGAGGCGCTCATCGACGAGGAGGTGGTGGGACGCAGGGTGGACCCCCGGTCGCGGGACCGTGACGATGTGCTCTCTCTCTTGGCGGAAGCCCGCGATGAGGCCGGCTCGCCGATGTCCGACGTCGAGGTCCGCGACGAGCTGATGACCTTGATCGTGGCTGGGACGGAGACGACCGCCGCCTCGCTCGCCTGGGCGCTGGAGGGCCTCTCCCGCGCCCCCGGGGCATTGGCTCAGGTCGTCGAGGAGGCACCCGACGGCGGCGGCCTCTACACGGATGCGGCGATCTACGAGACGCTGCGCATGCGTCCGGCGGTACCGGTCTCGGCGAGGCTCGTCAAGAAAGGCCCCTTCGAGTTGGGGAAGCAATCGATTCCAGAGGGAAGGATCATCGCTGTCAGTGCCCTCCTGATTCACCACCGCCCCGATATCTATCCCGACCCGATGAGCTTTCGCCCCGAGCGATTTCTCGAACGCCGGCCGGGGACCTACACGTGGATGCCCTTCGGCGGGGGCGCGCGGCGCTGCATCGGCGCCGGCTTCGCGCTGACGGAGATGGGCATCGTCCTCTCCACGCTGCTGTCCCGCATGAAGCTGCGCGCCGCCACCGACTCGGAGCCGGAAGGGATGCGCATCCGGGCCAACACGCTGGTTCCGGCTCGAGGGGCGATGGTCGCGACCGACCGCCGCCCGGTCGCATCCGACCGAGAGCTGTAAGGGTCACGCTCCATTTCCGGTCGCCGAGGTTGGTCGTTGTAGGTCGGGTGGTGTTTGAAGGCCCGATCCACCTGCCTTCGGGGATTCACTGACCAACCTCCCGGTAGACTTGATCGATGCCCACTCTGTTCCAATCGTCCTCGGAGTCCTTGTAGGGCATGCTTGCCGCCTCCGGTTGCCTAACCAACCGATGAATCGCCCGCCCGGGCGAGACTCTCACACCGTCGAAAGCCCTGTCGAGCCGATCCCGGTGACCGACCACGGCGGCGATTCGCCCCGCCAGATCTCTCAGTCTGGGCGCTCGCAGCAAGCTCAGACTCTGTTGAGCAAACCCGTCCGACTCGGCCGATCCTGGCTCGATCCCCTCCTCCAGGTAGCGTAGGAAAGCCTGATTCGACTTCGTCGGAAATCGATGGAGGTGGTACAGGATCGTAAAAATCCCTGGACCCGTGATTTCCGACACTCGGGCGGTGAAACGCTGTTCGATCAGCTCCGTTGCAATTTCTATGACCAGGTCGAGGAAGGGATGCCTGGGGGTGTGGAATCCGAAGAGAGAGTTGATTAGCACCGAAAAACGCTCCGCCCTGAAGAGCTGCCCACCTACACTCTCCTCCATCGCTGAAAGCAGTGGACCAATGCATTGATAGTCAGCGTCCACGCAGAAGCCGCCGAGCGTGTGGCATGCGCAGTAGCGAAAGTAGTCGGCCCGCATCGCCGGCACGGCGCAGGCTTGGAAGGCGGCCAGCTCACGGGCACCGTAGTGCGCGGCGATGAACTCCTCAGCGGTGGCGTCGTTGAAGACCAGATGCTCCATTTCGGGGTTCTGCTCTCCAAACGAGCGAAGCAGCTCGACGATGTAGTCGGGAGGGCTCTCCTCGTGCCAGTACTGGATCAGATGCACGGGCTCCAGGGTATCCGTGCGATTCACATCGACACCGCTTAGGTCTCTGATTCGGGAATGTTTAGTACCCCATCCGGGAAGGCGACGCACCGACGCAGCGTCGAGCCAGGGAGGACCGAGACTTCCGGCCAGACGACGGAGTCCGACAGCCGCGAGCCGGATCCGATCGAAGCGCCGTCGCCGATGACGGTTCGCGGGCCGATCGAGCACTCCAGGCCGATCTCGACCGCGCTGCCCACGAGCACCGGCTCGACGACCTCGACGCCGGACAACGCGGTCGGCCGGTCCGAGGCAAGCTCCGCAGCGGTCCAATTGGCTTCGAGATACCCCGCCGGCGTGCCGACGTCGAACCAGATCTCATCGCTGCAGTCGTAGGTGGCGAGCTTCGAGCCGGCCGCGAGCATGCTCCGGTAGGCGGCGATGAGGGATCCCACGCCGGACAGGTGGTCGAACACCACCGGGTTGAGCACATGGATGCCGGCGAACCTCCAGCCGCTCTTTGTCCCCGGCACCGAGCCGATCGTGCCGTCGGGCTCTATCCGTAGTTCATCTTCCGGCTCACCCGGCAGCGTTCGGCGCACGACGAGCGTCACGTCTGCTTCGCTCCGCTCGTGCACAGCCAACGCCTCTCCCAGGTCGATCGCATGAAAGGTGTCTGCGTTGACGACGAGAAAGCCCGCCTCCCGTTCCAGCATGTGGCGCGCACCCAACAAGCCCCTGCCGATCCCCTGCGGCGTCTCCTCGCGGATCACCTCGACCATGGGGGGACGTCGCTTTCGCTCGGCGACATGCGCTTCGATCTGTGCGCTGAG
The DNA here is from genome assembly GCA_963702955.1 of uncultured Solirubrobacterales bacterium. Taxonomy (GTDB): domain Bacteria; phylum Actinomycetota; class Thermoleophilia; order Solirubrobacterales; family 70-9; genus VRUE01. The sequence goes on from OY969774.1 coordinate 2,546,300, forward strand.
GTAACTCGCGTTGATCGTCACCGAAGCTACCCCGGTCGCCGCAAGGGCGTCCAGGTGCCAGTCGAGCAGCGCTTGCCCGCCGACCGGAACGAGCGGCTTCGGCCGGAGTTCCGTCAGCGGCCGCAGCCGGGTTCCGTATCCGGCTCCCAGCAGCATCGCGGCGGCCACCCCTCGCTCCCGCTCCGTCTGCGCAAGAGGCGTCATCTGTAGATGTCCATTCCTGCGATGCGCCAGTTGACCTCGCTCTGCTTGTACGCCATCTCCACTCTGGGATGTCGAACCCACTCGTGGATCGTCTGGTCGTAGGAAGAGATCCCTATGCCCTCGAACGCTCCGGCGAGTCGATCGCCGGCGGCGACCTCCAGGATCGTCCGGAACAGCTGGCCCAACCTGGGCGGCGGGGCCAGCTTTCGCAGACGCCTCAATCTGGCGAGTTCGCCCGGCGTGCTCGACATCGGCTCGATGCCGTCCTCGATGTAGCGCATGAACTCGTCGATCGATCGCGCTTGGAATAGCAGGTACATGCCGCTGAATATCCCCGGTCCGGTGACTTCCCCCACCTTGGCTTCGAAGCGCCGCTCGATCAGGCGGGTGGAGACCTCCCGGCTCAGATCGAGGAGCGGGTGTAGGGGAGAGCGGAATCCGAACATCGAGTTGACCAGCACCAGATCCGCCTGGAACAGTCGTCCTTCCATACCCTTCCCGATCGCCGACAGCAGCGGACCTACGCAGCGGTAGTCAGCGTCCACGCAGAAGCCGCCGAGCGTGTGGCATGCGCAGTAGCGAAAGTAGTCGGCCCGCATCGCCGGCACGGCGCAGGCTCGGAAGGCGGCCAGCTCGCGGGAACCGTAGTGTGCGGCGATGAACTCCTCAGCAGTGACGTCGTTGAAGACCAGATGCTCCATTTCAGGGTTCTGTGTCGCGAACGAATCGAGCAGTTCGACGATGTAGTCGGGCGGGCTCTTCTCGTGCCAGTACTGGACGAGCGGGAGCCTGGCTGGAACACGCACCGAATGCCCCTTTAGGAGCTTGTTGGGATGCGGACGCCGACCACTCTGCCGCCGGCCTCGCCACTCACCTCGGAGAACCCCAGTTGCCTCCCCAAAGCTCGGGCGCCAAGGTTGTGGGCCCTCGTTTCGTACCAGAGCGAAGTGGGTTCGGGACGTCTGCGCAGGAGCGCCTCCAGCGCGTATTTCGCAAAGATCATGGTCAGCACTCCGCGTCCGCGTGCACGGCCATAGGTGCGGATGGCGCCGGTCACGCTCGGCCTTTGCTCGCGCAGCGATGCGAGGTCGAAGTAGTCGTCTCGCTCCGGCAGCGGCTTGTCGGTGACCCAGACGATCCCGAGCAACGACCGGGCTTCATCCTCCAGGCAGATCAGGTCGCGACCCGGTCGCCACTCGGCGAGCTGACCGCTGCTCGAGAAGCGGGCGAGGTCTCGGGTCATTTCGCGCAGGCGCAGGTCGCTCGAGTCCAGCGTCCTGGCGATCAGGGCTTCGGCGAGGTGTTCGTCGAGCTCGGTGCATGAGAAGCCGGGGTGGCCGGGCAGCTCCACCGGCTCGGCGAAACGGAAAGACCCGTCACGCGACATTTCCGTAGCGGCGTTCCCTGAGATGGTCAAATGTCCTCCCCCTCGGATCTACTCTCATCCGAGACCGCGAGCGTACCAGCTTCGCTCTATAGCGGTTCCGTATAGTCTTGCTCGTGCCTGAGTCGGGGGAGGAGTGGCGATGCTGATCCACGAGCGGTTTGTCTTCCTCCACATGCCTAAGACCGCAGGGATCTTTCTCGGCGACGCGCTCGGGCGAGAGCTTCCGCAGGACTCGCTGCACGCTCCGCAGAGGCGGCAGCATGCGGGTTGGGACGAGATACCCGACTACGCCCGGGACAGGCCCGTTCTGGGATACGTTCGCAATCCATGGGATTGGTACGTATCCTGGTATCATTTCTTGCGCGGCTATCGCCCCGACAACGCGCATTTCAATCGTTTCTCGGCAAACGGCGCCAACGACTTCGCTGCGACTGTGCGCAACGCGTGCGCCGGGGCTCCGGCCGGTGGCGGGGATTTCTATACCTTTCGATTCCGCAAGCTGGCGGGGGCCGGCCTCAGCTCCGATTGCTTGACCATCGGCCGCTTCGAGACTCTGTTCGACGACCTCGAACTGTTTCTCGCGGGGGCGGGCGTCACCATCTCTGACCGCGCGATGACGCGTATGCGCCAGGGTAAGCCGCAGAACGATGGTCCACACCGGCCCTATCGCGAGTACTACGACGACGAGCTGCGCGACTTCGTCGGCGACTCGTGCCGGACGCTGGTGGAGCGCTTCGACTACAGCTTTTGATGGCGGTCGGGCCTGGGATGACTCCGAAGCTTCTGGTCGGGACCGTGTTCGGCATCAGGATCACCGACAGGGCGTGGCTCGAGCACCGCCTCCTGCTGTTCTCCGCGGTGACTGCGCCATCCCTGCTGGCACAGGAGGACCAAGGCTTCGAGTGGGCAATCTTCGTCGGCCCCGGCATGGCGGCGGACGTGTGCGAAGCCCTCGAAGAGATCCTTGCCCCGTTCGACGGCCGCGCCTTCGTCGTTCCCCGGGCCTTCGGCGCCGCGGCCGCTCTGCCGGCGCTGGCGGCGGAGCGGGGCCTGGCCGGCGCCGGCGGCTATGTGCTCACCGGCCGGATCGACGACGACGATGCCTGGTCCCGCTCGACCGTCGGCACGGTCCGGGAGCGGACGGCGGTCTGGATGGCGCGCCGCGACGGAACTTCCGGCTTCGGCCTCACCTTCGAAGACGGGCTGGCCTGGACCATGTACGACATGCTCGACATCGACCGGCTCGAGCGAGACGGTCGCAGGGTCATCCGCCCGGCGTCGATCCGACCCTTCAAGCATGCGTTCACCAGCATGAGCGTGTTCGTCTGTGCGCAGCCTGACCAGCCGGGCGCCGTCTCGGGCCAGCATTCCCTCGCTTCCGAGGCGATGGAGAGCATGGGGTTCGCGGTCGAGTCCATCGCCACCGACCGGCCGATGTGGCTGTATTGCCGCCACAAACAGGCAGGGGACCCGATCCACAAGACGAACGCCGACGAGGTGGAGATGAGCGTCGCCGACCTTGCCGTCGAGTTCGGCCTCGACGAGGCGCGAACTAACCGCTACGTCGAGACGGCCGGAGAGCATGGCTACGTCATGGTGCCGCGCGTCGGTCGCCGCCTGTTCCGGCTTTTCCATGAGCTGAAGGAGGTGGAGCGACAGATCGAGAAATCGGCGTCGGGCGCGGCCGCGCTGGGCGAATTGACGAGTCGGCGGGCGGCTCTGAAGGACGAGATGGCACGGGTTTCCGCAAACGTGGTCGGCGACCCCGACGAGTTCGGGGAGCTTCGTTCCGGAAGCTAAATCACGACCGGCGCCACCTTGTCTTCTACGAATCGACCGGGAGCAGCTGATCGAGGAGCACTTCGGTCCGCGCCAGGCTGCGGCATTCCGAGCCTTCGCCGTTCCCGCAATGCAGGCGGACTACTTCCGCTACACCGAGGATCACGTCCCGAACTTCAAGGGGAGCATCTACCGGTAGCGAGCGAGAATCCGGGCACGCCGGTGCCTTCGCGCTCCACCCGCGGCATGCCGTCACGGATCTTGTTGATCAGGTTGTTGCCGTGCACGACGATCATCCATCTCGACAGCGACTCGTCCTGCTGGGTGGGGTGCTCGTAGTGAAGCCGACCGTGACCTCCGTGCATCACCGTCTTCACCTGGCAGTCCCTGGGCCGCTCCAGCAGTGAGTGGAAGGGGCTGAAGCTCATCCACTCGGCGAACAACTCGTCGCTCCTTGAGTCGTAGCGATACCCGTGGGGGAAGTTGACGAGCAGGTCGCGGTGGGCGGATCGATGGAAGGGCTCCACGTACGCCTGGATCGACTCCAGGTGATCATCGGAGAGAGCGTCGTCGCTGTCCAGGCGCGTCGTTATCAGCACGTCCACTTCGGGGTCGATTACAGCGTCGAGCGCTTCCGTTTGAGTGCGGTTGGGACCGGTTGTCACCAGGCGAAGGTTGGGAAAGGCGGCGGCGTGCTCTTCCAGCCGGTCGAGAACCTCGCCGTCGGTGATTTCGTCGCAGAAGAGCGCCCAGACGAAGTCGTCGGTCGTCTGTGCGGAAAGCGACGGCAGGCAGAACCTCTCAAGCAAAACCAGCCGTTCCTTCAGCCACCGAGAGGAAAAGCGACCGCTCGCGGTCATCCGGGTCGCGGACCTCGCGTCGACGACCGAGAACCTCGTCTCAACTATGTGCTGGATCTGCGGTCGCATCTGGAATCAATCGAATGCCGGCAGCTGACGCCAGCGAGGCGATGCGGTGGGCGTGAGTGTGGTTGTACGCGACGATGCGCCTGCAGGTCTGCACGGTATCGGCATAGATGGCGTCGTCCGTCAGCAGCCGCTCGAACTCCGCCGCCGCCGCGTTGCGGTCCGGCACCGGGGGAATCAGCTCGCGCCATGAGCTGTGGAACCGGGTGCCCCGGCTGAAGTCGAAGACGGCCGCAAAGGTATGAGGGCTGATCACCGCGGCCCCACAGGCCATTGCGTCGAACGCGACCTTCGGCGCGAAGCGGGGGGTGGTGCCGGCCGGGTCGGTTGCGACGACGACCTTTGCCCGGCGCAGCCGCGCTTCCGTGTCGGGCCGGGGATCGGGGTCGATGCATCGCTGCAGATCGGCGGGCAGCGCGCCCGGATCGGCCGGTGCGACTATCCGCAGCCCGTGCGGTACCGCCGCGTCGAGGATCGAAAGCAGTCTCATGCGCCAGCCTTCGGGCCAATCGCTCCGCCAGGCTCCGAGCCACACGACTGGGTCGGGTCGCACCTCCTCCGCAGCCCGCTCCGGCTCCGCGGTGACCGGGATCGTGGTGCCCGGCCAGAGCAGCGATGGACTGTGCCGGCTCGCGGTGCGCAGCATGTGCAGGTGGTCGCGGTCAACGGAGAAGATTCGGCTGAAGCGCCGGCAGAGGCGGAAGGTCGGGTCCAACCGGCTCGCGGTTATCCACAGGAATCGTGGGATGGCCTCTGCCTCGCATGCGGCGATAAGGGCTTCCAGTCGATCGGCCCAGGGCGCCGCCAGGATCTCGACACCCTCGACCAGCAAGAGGTCGGGTCGGCGGTCGCGGAGCCGCGCCGGCCAGTCTTCGTCGTGGGCGAGGGAGGTGACCCGGCAAACCGCGCCCGTCGCCCCCACCAGATCCTCGCCTCCGAGCAGCCATACGTCGAGGTCGCGAAGCTCTCGGTGCCGTGGCGATTCCCGCTCCTGACTCCTGGCACCAGGCATCGAGCGGAACGCTAGCATCGGGAACATGTCTCCCGACCCAGGCCCTCCCGACTTCGTCGGAGTCGGGTCGCAGCGCTCCGGGACCTCTTGGTGGTTCTCGCTTCTGCTCCGCCATCCCGGTATCGCTCGGGGCGTCGAGTCGCGCAAGGAGCTTCACTATTTCGACCAGTACTGCGACAGAGATTTCACCCAAGGCGACATCGCTCGCTATCACGCGAACTTTCCGCACTCCCCGGACCTGCTCAAGGGCGAGTGGACGCCTCGGTACATGTTCGACTTCTGGACCCCGCGGCTGCTGGCAGAAGCGGCGCCCCGGGCGCGCCTGCTGGTGATGCTCCGCGATCCTGTCGAACGCTTTCGATCGGGGGTCGAGCATGAGGGTGAGCTGCGCGGCCGGCGGCCCTGGCAGCGCAAGCTGCTGACCGGTGCGGCCCTGGGGCGAAGCCGGTACCGCGACCAGCTGAGGCGTCTCTGTGACTATTTTCCCCGCTCCCAAATCCTTGTCCTGCAGTACGAGCAGTGTGTGGCGGAGCCGGCTCGCTTCTACGGCAGAACCCTGAGCTTTCTCGGCGTCGCGCAGTTCGATCTCGCCGAGGACCAGATGCGCAAGACCGTCGGCAGCGTGACCCGGTGCGCGACCCTGCCGGCGCACCTGCGCGCAGCCGTGGTGGATGAGCTTCGCGAAGACGTTCGCCTGCTCGGCTCGGAGTTCCCGGAGGTCGAGACGAGCCTCTGGCCGGACTTTGCCCCGGAGACCGCGCCCGCGCCGTAGGTTGAGCGCGCTCCGAAGAGATGGCCGCAAACGTCGTAGTCCTGGGGATGCACCGCAGTGGCACGTCAGCGATCACCAACGCGCTGCGATTGCTCGGTTTCTCGCTCGGCAGGACCGGCGATCTCACTGCGCCGCGGCCGGCCAACCCCGAGGGCAATTGGGAGCACCTACGGCTGACGCGATGCAACGAGCGCATCCTCGAAGCTCACGGCGGCACCTGGGACGAGCCGCCGGAGTTGCCGGACGGCTGGGCGCAGGGACCGAAGGCGACCTCGATGATCGCCCGCCTGCGAGCGGAGTTCGACGAGATTTACCCGGCCGAGGGATGGCTCTGGAAGGATCCCCGGGCATGTCTCACCCTGCCGCTCTGGCTCCGGGTCTGGGACTCGACGCCCGTCGTGGTCATGGTCTTTCGCCACCCGATCGCGGTCGCTCGCTCCCTCGAAGCCAGGAATGGCTTTCCCCAGGATCACGCGCTCTCGCTCTGGGAGCGGTACAACCGCCGGGCTCTGGCTGACATCCGTAACCTGCCCGCAGTGGTGCGCAACTACGATGGGGCCTTTGCCGACCCCCGGGGATTCGCACGGGGTCTGCGCGACGACCTGGCTTCGCTCGGCGCGACGGGGGATGGATCTGTGGTCGAGGCGGCCACCGCTTTCAAGGTATCGCTGAGAAGAAACCTGGCCGGCGAGCGGGATCTCGCCGTCCTTACGGTCGAGCAGCGGCAGCTGTGGAAGCAGCTCACCCGATAAGACTGCTCACGGTCGGCTCGCTGCCGCCGGAGTGGGGAGGGCCGGTGCGCGGTGGCGTGGCGACGTTCCACGCGACCCTGCTCGAAGGCTTGGCGAAGCGAGCCGGTGACGTCGAGGTCGTCGGCGTGATCCCACCCGGCCCCCTGGACCGCGCGATCGGCTTTCCGGTCTTCGCCCGGCCGGACGATGTCGGCTCGGCCGAGTTCTACGAGCGCACCCTGCTGCGACTGGCGCCCGACGTCGTCCTCATGAACCACGTCGCCCACACCGTCGGGGTCACCCATGCACGGCTCGACTCGTCGCCCCCGGCGGTCGGCGTCGTTCACTCCTGGCACAACATCACCTTCGCCGATCCGGCGGAGGCCGGCCGTCGGCGCGAGGTCACCGAAGAGGCGCTCGGCGGCCTCGCCGCGCTGGTCGTCGGCTCCCGACACTGCCTGGAGGAGGGCCGGCGGCTGGGGCTGCCCTATCCGGCCACGGCGGAGGCGATCCACTACCCGTTGCAGTCGCTCTACCTCGAGTCCGGCCTTGACGTCGACGCCGGACAGCGCGGTGGAGTGCTGTTCCTCGGCAGCCTGATCCCGCGGAAGAATCCCCGCTCTTTGGTCGAGGCGACGGCGCTGTTGCCGGGCCTCGAGCTGGTACTTGCGGGGGAAGGAGAGATGGAAGGGCCGCTGCGGGAGGCGATCGCCGGGTTGGGCCTCGCAGGCCGGGTTCGCATCGCCAACCACTTTCCCGCCGCCGAGCACCTCCACCGCGTCCGCGACCTGCTGCTCGGGGCGCAGGTCATGTGCCTGCCGAGCAGCAGCGAGTCCTTCGGCCTCGTCTTCGCCGAGGCGCTCGCCTGTGGTACGCCGGTCGTCGGCTTCGGCCCCACCGTGCGCGAGATCCGCGATGCGATGGGGATCGAGATCGGCGAGCCGCTGGGCGATCCCTCACCCGAGGCGATCGCCGCGGCGATCGAGCGGGTGTTGTCGACGGACTGGGACCGTGGCGCGCTGCACCGGGCGGCCGTCGCGTCATTCGACCTGTCCCGTGCAAGCGATCGCTATATCGAGGTGTTGAAGGCCTGCCGGTAAAGTCACCGTCCGTGCGGCAGGCGACGGTCATCTGCGTTCTCGGCATGTCGCGCAGCGGGACCTCGCTCACCGCCCGCCTCCTCAGCCTCGCCGGCGTGTACCTCGGCAGGGACGAGGATCTGCTCGACGCTGACCTGCTCCGGCTCCCCGAGGAGAGCCGGGCGGCTGCCAGGCGGGCGAACCCCGGCGGCTTCTGGGAGCACTATCCGCTGATGCGCTTAAACGAACGGATCCTGCGGCGGATGGGCGGCAACTGGCGCGAGCCGCCGCCGCTCCCGCCCGGCTGGGAGGAGTCGGCCGAGCTGGCACCCGAGCGAGAGGAGGCCCGCGCTCTGCTGGACGCTGCGTTCGCCGGCCACGACCTCTGGGGCTGGAAGGACCCGCGCAACTCTCTCACCCTGCCGTTCTGGCAGCGGCTCCTGCCGGAGATGCGCCACGTGGTCTGCCTGCGCAACCCGCTCGACGTCGGCGCCTCGCTGGAGCGGCGCGACGGGATGCCGATTGCGCGGGGGATCGACCTCTGGCGGACCTACGTCGCCGCCGCGCTCCTCAACACCGCGGGCCGCCGCCGGCTGCTGATCTCCTACGAGAGCTACTTCGATAACCCTCATCTCGCCGCGGCCCGCCTCGCCCGCTTCGCCGGCCGCGATGGTGCGCTCGACGGCCCCGGGGCCGGGCGACAGGTCGCCGAGGCGGTCGACGAGCGGCTCTGGCGCAACCGCACGCCGGCCAACCAGGTGGTCTGCGACGACCGCCTCCCGTCCGAGGCCCTCTCGCTCTTCCTGCTCGCCGAGCTGCAGGCGGTCGTCGACCTGCACTCCGGGCGGGCGGCCTAGACAGCTTGTCCGCGGAATTCGCTCAGCCGGCCGCCCCGACCGTGGCAGAACCGGACCTCGACTTCATCGTGATCGGTGTGCAAAAGGGGGGGACGACGTCCCTCTGGCGGTACCTCAGAGGCCATCCCGGGATCGCCATGCCGGACTACAAGGAGTGGCCCGTCTTCTGCTCGGGCCCCGAGCGGCTGCCGGGGCGGCTCGAATGGTTCGTGAAGACGAACTTCGACGGGCTCTCGCCGGAGGTGCGGCGCGGGCACCTGTCCACCCACTACATGATGGGGATGGGCTCGGCCGATGCCGATGTCGAGACGATCGCGGAGAGGATCGCGCGAACGCTTCCGGACGTGCGGCTGATCGCTCTTCTGCGCGACCCGATCGACCGGGCGATGTCTCAGTACCGCATGTCGGTGCGGCGCGGGCTCGAGCGGCGTTCGTTCGACACCGCCGTGGAAGAGCTGCTGGAGCCGGAGCAGCTCGAGGCCGGCCGAGCTCGATCGAGCGAGACCAACTCCTACCTGGCCCAGGGCGAGTACGGACGGATCCTGCAGATCTACCGAGCGCGGTTCGCGCCCGAGCGGATCCTCGTCGAGAGCACGGCCGACCTCGGCCGCGACCCCGGCCTCGTCCTCGACCGCGTGCTCGACTTCCTCGGGCTGCCCACCGGCTACCGCCCCGAGGGCCTCGGTGTGCGCCATCATCGCGGCGGCACCCGGCCCCGCATCGACGCCGAGGCCGAGGCGGAGCTGCGCGCCTTCATGGAGTACGATGTCCTGCTGAGGCTCGGGCACGAAGCCGAGGCTCTGAGGCACACGTTCGACTTCTTCCTGCGGACCTGGAACGTCATCCCCGACAACCTTCAGCCGGCGCTCTCGGAGTCGAACCGCAGGCGGCTGGAAACGCACTACCGGGCCGATGCGGAGCTGCTCGCGGCGCTTGGTGTCATGGCTCCCTGGCTCGATGGCTGAATTCGCCCCGCTTGTGGTCGGCGCAGGGCGGGGCGGCACCAGTCTGCTTGCCGCCCTGCTGGATGCGCACCCACAGCTCGATGTCGGCTTCGAGGCGCACGCGGCGCTCCTGCTGGACGCCGGCGTGGAGCCCCGCGAGCGCATGCGCCGGTACCGCGAGCATTGTGAGCGCAGCGCGCAAGGTTCCGCAGGCAGGGCTTGGGGCAACAAGGTCACGACGGAGCAGATCCATGCCCTGGGACCGGATGGTGGGGGCGAGGCGATTGAGCTGTTCTTCGAGGGGCTTGCGGACACGCCGACGATCTTCGTCCTCCGCGACGGCCGCGCCTGCGTCGAGTCGAAGGTCCGCCGCGCAGGGGTGTCGTACGAAGAGGCGGCGCGTCGCTGGCGCTTCTCGGTAGAGGCATTCCGTTACTTGCGGCCACGGGGCTCCCTCGTGGTCGGTTTCGAGCAGCTCCTCGACGATCCGCGACGCACCCTCGGCGCGGTCTGCGAGTTCCTCGGGATTCCCTTCAGCGAGCGGATGCACGAGGGCACCTCCAGCGCCAAGCTCGTCCCCGAGTACCGGCGCGAGGGAATAGACCCCAGCCGCGCTGCGCCCCCCCGCCTGCCGGCCGAGATATACGACTCGATCGCCGCGGACCTGCGGACCTGCGGCTACGTCTAGCCGAGCGGACTGGTCCAGCGCTCGTCGAAGCAGTGGTACTTGCTTGGATTGCTCGGATCGAGGTCGCTGTCGGATCGGGTCACGCGCAGCTCCGATCGGCCGGGAAGGCGGATGTCCGCGGCGGTCAGCGTGGCGCGCCGGCCGTGCCAGCCGGCCGCGACCTCCTCGGGGTCGTAGCGGCGCTGCACGTACTTCTCGACCGCGTGCGGGACGCTGAGGAACAGGTAGTGCTTCATCGCGAAGGACCGCGGGTACATCCGCAGGCCCGGAAAGCTCACCTTGTGCCCGGCCGTGCTCGCCAGCTCGACCTCCGGCGTCGCCTTCCAGGCGTTGAGCCGGTGGGGGAGCCCGGGCAGCAGCGGATAGTAAGTGCGCAGCGTTCGCTCGAAGTCCGGGTGGTCGTGGTCAGGGCTCTCGCGCGTGGGCACGAAGCTCAGCTCTAAGAAATTGACGGCGTTGAAGCCCTCCCGGTCAACCGTCGCCAGCGCTTGGGCCAGCGTCTGACCGGGGAGGGGAGGCAGGCGCACCTCGTCGGGGTCGAGGTGTACGAACCAGTCGGCGTCCAGCTCGCGCGCCAGCTCCTCCTTGCGTCGCAGCAGTCCCCGCCAGTCGTAGACGCCTCCTTCCCCACGCGGGAAGCTCTCGACCCCGATCAGGTTGCGACTCAGATGGCGTTCGGCCAGCGCCACCGTGTCGTCGTCGGATCCGTTGTCGATCAGGTAGGCCTCGATGCCGTGCTCGTCGAGGCGCCCGAGGCAGGACTCGATGAAACGCCGCTCGTTGTAGCCGGCGAGGAGCGCTACGATGCGCATTTCAAGCGATCCTCGTCGGTCGCCCGCTTGCCTCCATCGCGACCAGCGCGGCATCGAGCACGGCGCCGGCACCCCGGGGGGTGACGGCCACAGGGCTCCTCGACTCGGCTCGCAGGCGGATTGCCTGCCGCCCGTTCGCGCTCAGCACCAGGTCGTAGCGGTCGCACTCCGCACCGCTGAGGTTCTCGTGCGAATCGACCGCCCAGAGCACGTTGAACTGTCCCGGCACCGGCAGGTAGCGCTTCGGCCCCCGCAGGTGGATCGCGATGTCGTACTCGAGCCCGCGCGGGTCGTCGACCTCCTCGCCGCGCAGGACGAGACAGCGGTGGCCCCTCGCGACCGCGCTCTCTCGCAGTTGCCCGAGCGGATCGGGATCCTCGCCGCCGCCCGGCGGCTCGCTCGCCCGCACGCAGACCCCGAGCGCCTCGGCCTCGGCCGGAGTCGCGGCGGCCGCCCCGTCCTCGCGTCCGAGCTGAACCCAGATCCCGCCGCCGGCGAGCGCGTCGAGGTCGTGCTCGCGCCGCAGGCGCGGCCCCCAACGCTCCCGCAGCAGGCGGTGGTTGCGCAGCTTGCGCTCCCGCGCCTGCTCGAAGGCGACCGCGCGACGCGTCGACCCCGGCCGGTGGATCAGCACCGAGCGCCCGCTGCAGAGAACCGCGAGCCCTGCCTCGCGAACCTTCAGGCAGAAATCGATGTCCTCGGCACCGTAGAGGTAGCCGTGGGTGAAGCCGCCGACCCGCTCGAAAACCGCCGCTTCGACCAGCAGGCAGGCCGCCACCGCCGCCGCGCTCTCGACGTCCTCGCCGAGCCCCTCGTCGAGCGGGTCCGCCTCCCACTCGTGCAGCGCCGGTCCGACCGCGCCGTCTTCGTCGCGGAACCGCAACCCCCGGTGCTGGACGGCGAAGCCGTGGGGGAAGCGATCGAGGTCGTCGTGGGGGAGGACCAGCGTCGCCCCGACCGCACCGGCGCCGCTGCCTCGCAGGCAGGCCACCAGCTCGCGCAGCCAGCCGTCCTCGAACGGCTCGATGTCGTTGTTGAGGAACAGCAGCAGCTCTCCTCGCGCCGGCTCCGCCCCCTGGTTGTTCGCGTCGGAGAAGCTCTCGTTGTGGGGATTGGCGAGGATCGAGATCGAGATCGGCGCCGGCGCTGAGCGGAGGAAGTCGATCGACTCGTCGCCGGAGCCGTTGTCGACGACGATCAGCTCCAGGGACGGGTAGTCGGTCCGCGCGACCAACCCGGCAAGCAGCGCCCGCAGGTGCTCGACTCCGTCGTGGCTCGTCACCACGATCGAGACGAGCGGCCATTTCGTCAGCGCCGCCGGTGAGCCGAGCCTGCGGCGCAGCTCTGCTCCAAGCCCGAGGGCACCCGGCGGCGACACGCCTCCCATACCTGAACCGTACCGAAAGCAGCGAAAGCTCTCTCGCGGGAAGCCGCGCAGGCGCCGTTTCGTGCACCGCATGAAATGGCGCGCGCGCAAAACGCTCACACGAATTTTGCAGGGAAAAATCCCTTCCGTGCGTCGCCTGGAACCCCGATAATCTAAAAATATTAGATTTTTCTTGACTAGCAACGCTCGACCGCCTATGCCTATCGCCACGTCCCAATCGGGACCTGCCGCGCCTTTTGAGGGCGCGGCGGCAATCCATCGAAAGGAATCACAGAATGATGCGGAATCTAAAGGCCCTCGGGCCGGCCCTCGTCGCGGTCTTTGCGATGTCGGCGATGACGGCTGTGGCGGCGCAGGCAGCCGGCGCGCCCGACTTCACCGCGGCCGAATACCCGGCCAAAGTCAAAGCGACATTCGACGAAGGCAAACAGGTGTTCACCTCGCAGGGCGGGCCGAAAGTACGATGCAAAACCCCCGGCGGCGAAGGCACGCTGGCTGCCCGCAGCAACGAACTGACAGCGACGAACCTGTCGTTCACGGGCGAATGCCTAACGTCCCTCACGTTCCCCACCACAGTCGATTCCGAAGGCTGTCACTTCTTGTTCACAGTTGAAGAAACAGTGACCGCGACGGAATCTAAAGGCAAAGTGCACCTCAAATGCACAAGCGAACCGCATAGCATCACAATCACAATCTACAAAGCCGGTGCGGAAACAGTGGAAGGAAAACACCTGGACGCAGACCGGCGCTGCATCATCCACATCCCCGACGAACAGACATTCAGCGGGATCACCTACAAAAACATCGAAACAGCGGGTGGCCTGATGCACGTGACAGTTAGCGCCAACGTGCAGAAACAGATCCACTCCACCGACACACCCGTGAACGGCGGCATTCCGGGCTGCGAAAAAGAAACGACGACAACCGAAGACAGCTTCGAAGGCAGCTTCATCGCCTCGGCTGAAAACGAAAAAGGCAAAGCGATCAACGTCACAATCGAAGACACACCGTAATCGCATTTGGACGTCTCCATCCGGGTCCGGCGAGGCTCTGGTGAAGACGAGCGACCCGGGGGCGGCGCCACAGGCGCCCCCGGGTCGCCCCCGTTGTGGGATCGCTCGGTAGTTCAGGGCAAATCCTTGACAAGTATCAATACATACCGATAGAGTTACGACAGTAAGCTCGGATGGGACCGAGCGTGGCTCGCCGGCAGGGAGGCGCGGCCGATACAGACGGAGGAGGGGGCCTTGTACAGCAGGAGAGCGGATGATCGCGTCGGGTTGGCGGCACGTTCGCTGTGCGTGGTGGGGGTGCTTGCGGTGGCGCTTGGGCTTTCCGCGACGCCGGCCAGCGCCTCGAAATCGCGCTCGCTCCTGGGCTCCTTCTGCGAACCGGCCGGCATCGGCACGCCACCCTGCTCCCCCGCCTTCGGCAGTCCCGACGCGCTTGCGGTTGACGGAGCCGGCGGTGACGTGCTGGTGGTCGACCAGGCCGGCGGTGGGGCGCGGATCAGCCGCTACAAGCCAAACGGCGAAGCGGACCCCTTTTCGGCTCTGGGCACGAACTCGATCGACGGCAAGGGGCCGGGCGGGGACGAAACGCCGCAGAACGGCCTCAGCTTCAAGGAAGGGGCCGAAATCGAGCTGGCAGTCGACAGCTCCGGCGGCGCCACCGAGGGCGATATCTACATCACCCAGGTCGGCCAGCACCTGATCGACATCTTCGCCGGCAACGGCAACTACCTGGGTCAGCTGACCAAATACAAGAAAGGGCCTAAAGCCGAAGGAGCCGAAGAACCCCTCGGGGAAGCCTGCGGCGTCGCCGTCAACTCCAGCGGCGCCGTGTACGTCGGCGACTACGACAACGGCGTCCACAAGTACGTCCCATCGAGCGCCCCGGCGACGAACGCCGACAGCAAGGCCAACTTCACCACGGTTCAGCACCCATGCGCGCTGGCCGCCGGCGCCGGCCCCAGCGCCGGCTCGATCTTCGCGGTCAAATACGTCGGCCCCGTCTACAAGCTCGACAGCTCAAGCGGCGCGATCGCCTACGGGGAAGAGCCGATCCTCGAAGGCAACAACACGACGATGTGGAACAAGACGGTCGCGGTCAACGGGGAAAGCGGCGACGTCCTCGTTGCTCAGAACAAGCAGGTGATCGAGCTGAACGCCTCCCGCTCGACCGGAGCCGGCCGGATCGGCCCCCCGACGGAAGTCCCGGCGACGGTCGAAGGGATCGGCGCCGAAGCGGGCGGGAAGCTCTACGTCGCGCAGGCCTCGAACCCCAACCTCGCCGTCTTCGGAGCGCCCGAACGCGAAGCGCCGGTGATCGAAGCCGAGTGGACGGTCAGCGCGAGCTTCGAAGAAGCGACGGTGAAGGCGCGGTTCGGCCTCGAAGAAGAAGAAACCACCTACCACGTCGAGTATCTGAGCCAGGCCGAATTCGAAGCCAACGGCGACAGCTTCGCCGGCCCGCACAGCCCGACCGACGTTCCGGTCCCCGACGCCGGCGTCGGCACGGCCGAAACGGTCACCGTCTCGTTGAGCGGCCTCAGCTCCGGCACCACCTATCGCTGGCGGTTCGTCGCGAGCAACCCGGCGGGCACCACGGAAGGCCCCGACCGCACCCTGGCGACGCACTCGCGGGCAGGCGGCGGCGCCTGTCCCAACCAGTCCCTGCGCGAAGGCCCGGGCGCTCAGCTGCCCGACTGCCGGGGCTATGAGATGGTCAGCCCGGTAGACAAAAACGGCGGCGACGTCAACGCCTTCATCTACGAAGGCTTCTACCAGACCGGTGGCCTGGAGGAATACGAGGGGATCGACCAGGCGACCCCGGGCGGGGCCAAGCTCACCTACACCGCCTCGACCGCCTTCGGCGAGCCGCTCTCGAGCCCGCTGGTCTCCCAGTACCTGGCCGTCCGCCACCAGGGCGCGGGCGGGGCGGGGGAATGGACGAGCGAAGGGATCTCGGCGCCGGAGCGCGGCGGCAACATCACCGTTCCGGAAAAGAACGAGTACAAGGCCTTCTCGCCGGACCTGGGGACCGCCTGGCTGGAGCCCGAAGCGGGCAATCCGCTGGCCCCGTGCGCGACCGAAGGCTACATAAACCTCTACCGGGTCACCCTGAGCAGCCCCGCCACCTACACGGCGACCTGCAGCTCGGCGCCCGCACCGCCGGAATGCGTGGCGGAGCCGAAACCGCCTGAAGCCTGCTGGCTCTTCCCGCAGATCCAGGGCTACTCGGCGGACCAGAGCCAGGCGGTGTTCCGCGTCAACGACCCCCTCCCCACCGCGCCGGGGTCGCCCGAGGCGGCGCCGCTGGGGCGCGACGACGGCGGCTTCCAGGTCTATGAGTGGGACGAAGAAGGGGGGCTGCGGCTGGTCAGCGTGCTGCCCGACGGCGGCGCCTACCCGGGAACCTCCTCGGCGGGCACCGAAAGCGAAGGCGGACAGGCCCCGCGCGTCGCCCACGCGGGCAACTTCGACACGGTCGAGCACGCGATGTCTGCCGACGGGAGCCGCGTCTACTGGAGCACCATGAGCTCCTCGACCGAATCCTCGCCCGCGGCGCCGCCGGGCCCCGGCCGGATCTTCATCCGCCTCAACGCCGATAAGCCCCAGAGCGCCTTCGCGGCGCCCGGCGGCGCGGCGAGCGGCGCCGCGGGGAGTAACGGCGGCGGGCTGAGCGCGGGCTCGACGGCGGTGACCAAACTGATCGCCGCGGCGGGCACGGCGACCCTGAGCAACGGCTCAAACGAACTGAGCGCGCTGGTGACCACGGTCGGGGAGTTCGTCGCCGGGCAGCCGATCGAAGGGAACGGGATCCCGGCGGGGACGACGATCACGACGGCGAGCGCGACGACGCTGACGCTCTCGGCGGCGGCGACCAAATCGAAAGCCAAAGTGGAAATCTCCTCGAAAGGACCGCAGCCCTTCGCGGTCGGGCAGAGGATCGTCGGCGCCGGCATCCCCGCCCAGACGACGATCGCCGCGGTGGGGCCGGGCACGCTGACGCTCTCGGCGGCGGCGACGAAGAGCACCCCGCTGGGGCTCAGCACGGCGCTCAGCGCCTTCAGCGAATGCAGCGAAGCCGAAGCGGCCTGCACGCTGCCGGTCTCAGAAGCGGTCTCCGAAGGGGCGGCCAAGTTCTGGGACGCCACCCCCTCGGGCTCGGAGGCGCTCTTCTCCTTCTTCGAAGGGCCCGAAGCGGGCAGCCTCTACCGCTATGACCTGGGCGGCGAAGAAGCGACGCTGATCGCGAAGAAAAGCGAGGGGGTGCTGGGGGCCTCCGAAGACCTCTCCCGCATCTACTTCGCCTCCGAAGAACTCTGCGGCGGCGGAAACGACGAAGGCAAGTCGCCGAGCAAAGGCCGGCCCAACGTCTACCTCTACCAACCGGGGGAGAGCTGCGCGGAAGGGACGATGACCTTCCTCGGCACGCTGGTCCCGGGCGACATCTCGACCGGCTCGTTTGAGCAGGAGTTCCCGAGCCCGGTGGCCTCGGTGCCGCGCTTCCACGTCGCCCGGGTGAGCGCGAACGGGCTCCACCTGGCCTTCGTCTCGGCGGCGCGGCTCGGCGCCTACGACAACGCCGACGCGGCCTCGGGGCAGGCCGACCGCGAGGTCTACCTCTACGACGCGAGCGCGAACGAAGGCAAAGGGGGGCTGCTGTGCGCCTCGTGCAACCCGAGCGGGGCGCGGCCGGCGGGGGTCAACCTGGAAAAAGAAGGAAGCGTCTGGACCGCGGCCTGGATCAACTCCTACCAGTACCAGCTCTACGGGCGGCGGATGCTCTCCGAAGACGGCAAGCGCCTGTTCTTCAACTCCTACGACGCGCTCACCCCGCGCGACACCAACGGCACCGAGGACGTCTATGAGTGGGAGGCGCTCGGGGCGGGACCCCCGGAAGCCAAGTGCGCCGCCTCCAACCCCGACTACTCCGCCCAGGACGGGGGCTGCGTCAGCCTGATCTCCGCGGGCACCAGCCCGCGCGAATCGGAATTCGTCGATGCCTCCACCGACGGCTCGGACGTCTTCTTTCGCACCGAATCGAGCCTCGACCCGCGCGACCCCGGCCTGGTCGACATCTACGACGCCAGGGTGGGGGGCGGCACGGCGCCGCCGCCGAGCGCCCCCGCGGCCTGCGAAGGGGAAGCCTGCCAGTCCCCGCCCGGGGCCCCCGGCGACGCGACCCCGGCCAGCTCGGCCTTCCACGGGCCCGGCAACGCCCGGGAAGCAAAGCCCTCGCGCTGCCCGAAGGGCAAGCGCAAGGTCCGCAACCACGGCAAGACCCGCTGCGTGCAAAAGCACAAGCGCCAGGCTAAAAAGCGCAAGCGGGGGGCGGCACGGTGAAGCGCCTCGCCGCGACCCTCGCCACGGCGGCCCTCGCCGCCCTCCTCCTCGCCCCCTGCGCCCAGGCGGCCTTCGGGCTCAACGGCTTTGACGTCAGCTTCGAAGAAGAAGACGGCAGCGCCGCCCTGCAGGCGGGCTCTCACCCCTACGCGCTCACCACCTCCTTCGGCATCAACTACACCGGCGCAGGCGACCAGGCCCTGCCCGACGGCGAACTGCGCGACCTGACGATCGCCCAGGTCCCCGGCCTGGTCGGCGACGCCACCGCGATCCCCCGCTGCGCGACCGCGGACTTCCTCGACGTCCAGCCCGGCGCCCACTGCCCGGCCGACACCCAGGTGGGCGAAGTCAAAGTCCTCTTCGGCACCCCCGACGGCAGCAACTACCTGCAAGAGCCCGTCTACAACATGCCGCCCCCGCCCGGCGTCCCCGCCCGCCTCGGCTTCAAAGGCCTCGGCCTGGTCCCGGTCTTCGTCGACGTGGCCCTGAGCCAATCCCCCCCCTACAACCTCCTCGCCCTCTCGCGCGAGACCCGCCAGACGCTGAAGGTCTTCGGCGTCCGTCTCACCGTCTGGGGCGTCCCCGCCGACCACGGCACCGGCGCTCCCGAGCTGCCCTTCATCACCCTGCCGACCAGCTGCGAAGGCCCGCAGCTGACGAGCTATGAGGCGAGCTCGTGGAGCGGCGCGAAAGACTCCGGCGACGACGGGCCCTTCGACCCGCCGGCGCTGATTGGCTGCGGGCGCCTGGGCTTCGGCCCGACGATCTCCGCCCGGCCCTCCACCAGGGCCGCCGCCTCGGCCAGTGGCCTGGACTTCGGCCTCGACGTCGCCGACGAAGGGCTGAAGAACCCCAAAGAAGGGGCGACCGCGGCCTCCGACATCCGCAAAGCCGTCGTCACCCTGCCGCGGGGGATGACCGCCGACCCCTCCTTCGCCGAAGGCCTGGTGGGCTGCGGCGAAGAACAGTTCCAAAAGCGCGAGACCCTCGACTCCGCCCCCGGTGCGGGCTGCCCGGAAGCCTCCAAGATCGGCACGATCGAAGTCGAAAGCCCGCTGATCGAAGAATCGCTCAAAGGGGACCTGTTCGTCGCCAAGCCCTACGAAAACCCGGCCGGCTCGCTGATCGCCCTCTACCTCGTCTTTCGCAACCCCGCCCTGGGGATCATCGTCAAGCAGGTCGCCAAGGTCGAACCGGACCCCAGTAGCGGCCAGCTCGTGACCACGGTCGAAGAAATCCCCCAGCTGCCCTTCTCCCACTTCCGCCTGCACTTCCGCGAAGGCGCCCGGGCGCCGCTGATCAGCCCGCCCGGCTGCGGGCGCTTCCAGGTCGCCGCCGAGCTCTATCCCTGGTCGGGCGGGGCGCCGGTGGAATCGACCTCGGCCTTCGAAATCGTCTCCGGCCCCGACAACTCCCCCTGCCCGCAGGGCGCCCCCTTCCACCCCGGCTTCGAAGCGGGCACGATCAACAACGCCGCCGGCTCCTACAGCCCCTTCGACATGCGCCTGACCCGCAAAGACGGCGAACAGGACATGGGCAGATTCAGCTTCGTCCTGCCCCCCGGCGTGGTCCCCAAGCTGGCCGGCGTCCCTTACTGCCCCGAGGCGGCGATCGCCCTCGCCAAGAGCCGCACCGGCCCCCACGGGGGACAGGAAGAGCTCGGGCGCCCCGCCTGCCCGGCGGCCTCCCAGATCGGCCGCACGGTGGCGGGCGCGGGAGTCGGCTCGGCGCTCACCTACGTGCCCGGCAAGCTCTACCTCGCCGGCCCCTACCACGGCGATCCGATCAGCGCCGTGGCGATCACCCCGGCCCTGGCCGGCCCCTTCGACGCCGGCACCGTGGTCGTGCGCGAGGCGCTGCGCCTCAACCCGCTCACCCACGTCGGCGAAGTCGACGGCTCCGCCTCGGACCCGATCCCCCACATCCTCAAGGGCATCCCCTTGAACCTGCGCGACCTGCGGGTCTATGCGGACCGGCCCGAATTCACCCTCAACGCGACCTCCTGCGAGCCCTTCCAGGCCCAAGCGACGATCTGGGGCGAGGGCACCGCGCTGGCCCCCGCCCCCGAGACCCCGGTCGGGCTCTCGGCCCGCTACCAGGCGGCCGACTGCCAGGCGCTCGGCTTCTCGCCGAAGCTGGCGATCAAGCTGCGGGGCGGCACCCGCCGCGGTCGCTTCCCGGCCCTGAAGGCGCTCGTCACCCCCCGCCCCGGCGATGCCAACTTCGCAAAGGCGGTGGTCACCCTGCCGAACTCCGCCTTCCTCGAACAGGGCCACTTCGCCACGATCTGCACCCGCGTGCAGTTCGCCGCCGGGGCGGGCGAGGGAGCCGGGTGCCCGGCGGCCTCCGCCTACGGCCACGCCCGCGCCTTCACCCCGCTGCTGGCCGAACCGCTCGAAGGCCCGGTCTTCCTGCGCTCCTCCGACCACAACCTGCCCGACCTGGTGGTCGCCCTGCACGGCCTCGTCAACATCGACCTCGCCGCCCGCATCGACTCGATCCACGGCGGCATCCGCACCAGCTTCACCGGCCTGCCCGACGCCCCGGTCTCCCGCTTCGTCCTCGAAATGCAGGGGGGCAAGAAGGGCCTGTTCGTCAACTCGACGAACATCTGCCGCGGCACCCACAGGGCCGAGGCCAACCTGAGCGGGCAAAACGGCCGCCTCGAGCGGACCCGCCCGCCGGTGCGGGCGCAGGGCTGCGGCAAGGGGCGCCGCGGGCGGCGGAAGGGCCGCTGAGCGGAGATCCTCCGAGCAGCCTGCCGCCGTGGAGGGTCGAGACTTTGCGATCGAGCGCCTCAGGGCCCAGATGGCCCGCGGCGAAGTGGTCCTCTTCACCGGCGCGGGCTTCTCGGCCGGGGCGAGGAACGCCGCCGGGGAGCCGGTCCCGCAGGGCTCGGAGCTGAAGCGCGCGATCTGGGGCCTGATCGAGCCCGGCGAGGAGCCCGACCTGGGCTCGACGCTCGCCGATACCTACGCCGTTGCCCTGGCGCAGGGCAGAGGCCGGCTCAGCGAGCTGCTCAAAGACCGCCTCACCGTCGCCCCCGAGAGCCTGAGCGAGACCCACGAGACCTGGCTCTCGCTGCCCTGGCGCCGCTCCTACACCCTCAACATCGACGATCTCGAGGCCGCCGCGTCGCGGCGCTTTGACCTGCCCAACCGGATCGTCCCCCACTCGGGGCTGAAGCTCCACCTGCCCGACACCGCCGGCGGCGACCTCCTCTACACCCATCTCAACGGGACGCTGGACGACGTCCCCGACGTCACCTTCGCCGACCCCCAGTACGGGCAGCGCCACCTGCAGGAGAACCCCCTGTATGAACAGCTGGCCGCGGACCTGCTCTCCTACTCGGTCGTCTTCGTCGGGACCGAGATCCGCGAGTCGCTCTTTTGGCAATACATCGCCATGCGCGACTCTCGCGGCACCCGCGGGGTGAAGGAGATGCGCCCCGCCTCCTTCCTGGTGACGCCGGAGCTGCCCGGGGATCGCCGGCGGATGCTCGCCACGTTCAACATCCGCTGGGTCCCGGCCACGGTGGGCGAGTTCGCCGCCGAGGTGCTCGCCGAGCTCGAGGACGCCTCGCGCAGGGGGCACGCGGTCAGGCGCACGGCGGCCTCGAAGGGTCGCGGGGTCGATCTCCCCCTGGTGGCGGACCTGGCGAGCCTGCCCAGCGCCTCTCCCTCCGAATACCTGATGGGCGCCGCGCCCTCCTGGGAGGACATCCGCTCGGGCCGGGCGGTGGAGCGGGAGTTCGAGCGAGAGATCGACGCCTCGGGGTTCGAGGGCTGCGTGGTGATCGCCGGGACCGCCGGCGCCGGCACCTCGACCACGCTCAAACGGCTCGCGCTCCGCCTCATGGCCGAGGGCGCAGACGTCCACTGGGTCGGCGCCAACCACGACTTCGACGCCCACGAGCTCTCGCGCGCGCTGGCCCAGCGCAGCGAGGACATCGTCCTCTTCGTCGATGACGCCGACACCTTCGGCCGCTCGCTGCGAGACCTCGTCAAGGACCTCCGCGGCGCCATGCCGCACGTCACCTTGGTCCTCGGGATGCGGGCGGCCAGGCTCGACCCGATCCTCGGGCAGGACATGGGGGACGGGCTCTTTCGGGAAATCAACGTCCCGCTGCTGGAAGACAGCGACATCGAGGGGCTGCTCGCCACCCTCGATCGCGACAACAAACTCGGCGCCCTGAAGCCCCTGCGCCACAAGGACCGGGTGGAGCGGATCAGGAAGGAGTGCAGCCGGGAGCTGCTGGTGGCGATGATCGAGGCGACCTCCGGAGAGCAGTTCGAGCTGAAGGTCGCCGAAGAGTTCGGCAGCCTCGAATCCGAGCAGAGGCTGATCTACGCCGTCGTCGCGATCGCCACCGAGCTTCGCTTCGGCCTGACCCGAGACGAGGTGCTGATCGCCGCCGGGGACGTCAGCAACACCGGCCTTTTCGCCCTCGACAGGCTGCTCGCCCGGCGGTTGCTGCTCGACAGGGGCGGGCAGGGCATCCAGGTGCGCCACCGGCGGCTGGCCGAAGTCGTGGTCGACGAGATGCGCCGCGGCGGGCAGACGCTCGAGCCCTACCGGGGGCTCGCCCGCACGATGGCGATGCGCGCCCGCCCGGGAGACCGGCGCTCGCGGGAGGCAAAGCTCCTGACCGCGCTGATCGCGCACGGGCGCATCGGCAAGACCTTCACGGTCAACGAAGCCCGCTCGATCTACGACTCGCTGGAGGAGCTGCTGCGCGAGTCCTACCACTACTGGCTCCAGCGCGGCGCCTTCGAGGTCCAAAACGGCAACATCCGCCACGCCGGGATCTTCCTCCAGCAGGCGCGAGCGGGGGAGCGGCACGACTACCGCGTCGACACCGAGTGGGCCTACTACCTGCTCAAATCCGCCTACCTCGACCCCGAGGCGACCGGCGCCCCGCAGAAGGTCGCCGAAGCCAAGGAGATCCTCCTCGACCAGATCGACCAGCGAGGGGCTCGCGACGTGCACGTCTGGCACGTCTACGGCAGCCAGATCCTCGCCTGGACGCGGCGCGCGCAGCTGTCCCCCGACGAGCGCGCGGAGGAGCTCGAGTTCGCCAAGGGCCAGATGGAAGCCGCGTGCAGGTCCCATCCCTACGCGCGCGACCTGCGCCGGCTGCACGAGGAGATCGAGCGCGAGTGGATGATGACCAGGGTGCCGTCGAGCGGGAAGTGGACGCCGAAGCCCTCCGGGCGATGATTTCGGTAGTGCGCGAATCCGCGCGCGCGGGGAACCATCACACGGCAGATGCAGGCGGAAAGCGAGGCTGGAAGGCCGCGGGTCATCAGCTCCCGTCTAAATACTTAAGATATCTTGACTTTCGGCCCGCGAGCGGCTATGCATCTCCTTGCGTTCCCAAATGGATACGCCTGCCGCGTGCGATTTGGTCGCGGCGGCAAACGATCGAAAGGATGCAGAGATGATTCGCAATCTGAAAACCCTCGGGCTCGCCCTGGTGGCGGTCTGCGCACTGGCGGCGATGGCAGCCTCCGCAGCACATGCGGCTGGTGCGCCCGACTTCACGATCCCGTCGAACGAATATAAAGGCTCGAAAATCAAAGCGACAACAGACCCGGAATCTGGAAAACAGGTGTTCACCTCGCAGGGTGTGTTTAAAGTGCGCTGCAACGATCCCGGCGGCGAAGGCACGCTGGCCGCCCGCAGCAACGAACTGACAGCGACAAACCTGTCGTTCACGGGCGAATGCACGGCGGCCAGTGTGTTCCCCGTCACAGTCAACACCAACAGCTGTCACTTCCTCTTCACAGTCGAAGAAACAGTGACCGCGACGGAATCTAAAGGCAAAGTGCACCTCAAATGCACAGAAGAACCGAATAGCATTACAATCACAGTCTACAAAGCCGGTGCGGAAACAGTGGAAGGAAAACACCATGGACGCAGACCGGCGCTGCATCATCCACATCCCCGACGAACAGACATTCAGCGGGATCACCTACAAAAACATCGAAACAGCGGGTGGCCTGATGCACGTGACAGTTAGCGCCAACGTGCAGAAACAGATCCACTCCACCGACACACCCGTGAACGGCGGCATTCCGGGCTGCGAAAAAGAAACGACGACAACCGAAGACAGCTTCGAAGGCAGCTTCATCGCCTCGGCTGAAAACGAAAAAGGCAAAGCGATCAACGTCACAATCGAAGACACACCGTAATCGCATTTGGACGTCTCCATCCGGGTCCGGCGAGGCTCTGGTGAAGACGAGCGACCCGGGGGCGGCGCCACAGGCGCCCCCGGGTCGCCCCCGTTGTGGGATCGCTCGGTAGTTCAGGGCAAATCCTTGACAAGTATCAATACATACCGATAGAGTTACGACAGTAAGCTCGGATGGGACCGAGCGTGGCTCGCCGGCAGGGAGGCGCGGCCGATACAGACGGAGGAGGGGGCCTTGTACAGCAGGAGAGCGGATGATCGCGTCGGGTTGGCGGCACGTTCGCTGTGCGTGGTGGGGGTGCTTGCGGTGGCGCTTGGGCTTTCCGCGACGCCGGCCAGCGCCTCGAAATCGCGCTCGCTCCTGGGCTCCTTCTGCGAACCGGCCGGCATCGGCACGCCACCCTGCTCCCCCGCCTTCGGCAGTCCCGACGCGCTTGCGGTCGACGGAGCCGGCGGTGACGTGCTGGTGGTCGACCAGGCCGGCGGTGGGGCGCGGATCAGCCGCTACAAGCCAAACGGCGAAGCGGACCCCTTTTCGGCTCTGGGCACGAACTCGATCGACGGCAAGGGGCCGGGCGGGGACGAAACGCCGCAGAACGGCCTCAGCTTCAAGGAAGGGGCCGAAATCGAGCTGGCAGTCAACAGCTCCGGCGGCGCCACCGAGGGCGATATCTACATCACCCAGGTCGGCCAGCACCTGATCGACATCTTCGCCGGCAACGGCAACTACCTGGGTCAGCTGACCAAATACAAGAAAGGGCCTAAAGCCGAAGGAGCCGAAGAACCCCTCGGGGAAGCCTGCGGCGTCGCCGTCGACTCCAGCGGCGCCGTGTACGTCGGCGACTACGACAACGGCGTCCACAAGTACGTCCCATCGAGCGCCCCGGCGACGAACGCCGACAGCAAGGCCAACTTCACCACGGTTCAGCACCCATGCGCGCTGGCCGCCGGCGCCGGCCCCAGCGCCGGCTCGATCTTCGCGGTCAAATACGTCGGCCCCGTCTACAAGCTCGACAGCTCAAGCGGCGCGATCGCCTACGGGGAAGAGCCGATCCTCGAAGGCAACAACACGACGATGTGGAACAAGACGGTCGCGGTCGACGGGGAAAGCGGCGACGTCCTCGTTGCTCAGAACAAGCAGGTGATCGAGCTGAACGCCTCCCGCTCGACCGGAGCCGGCCGGATCGGCCCCCCGACGGAAGTCCCGGCGACGGTCGAAGGGATCGGCGCCGAAGCGGGCGGGAAGCTCTACGTCGCGCAGGCCTCGAACCCCAACCTCGCCGTCTTCGGAGCGCCCGAACGCGAAGCGCCGGTGATCGAAGCCGAGTGGACGGTCAGCGCGAGCTTCGAAGAAGCGACGGTGAAGGCGCGGTTCGGCCTCGAAGAAGAAGAAACCACCTACCACGTCGAGTATCTGAGCCAGGCCGAATTCGAAGCCAACGGCGACAGCTTCGCCGGCCCGCACAGCCCGACCGACGTTCCGGTCCCCGACGCCGGCGTCGGCACGGCCGAAACGGTCACCGTCTCGTTGAGCGGCCTCAGCTCCGGCACCACCTATCGCTGGCGGTTCGTCGCGAGCAACCCGGCGGGCACCACGGAAGGCCCCGACCGCACCCTGGCGACGCACTCGCGGGCAGGCGGCGGCGCCTGTCCCAACCAGTCCCTGCGCGAAGGCCCGGGCGCTCAGCTGCCCGACTGCCGGGGCTATGAGATGGTCAGCCCGGTAGACAAAAACGGCGGCGACGTCGACGCCTTCTACTACGAAGGCTTCTTTGGAGTAGGCGGTCTCGATGGCTACGAGGGGATCGACCAGGCGACCCCGGGCGGGGCCAAGCTCACCTACACCGCCTCGACCGCCTTCGGCAGCTCGCTCTCGAGCCCGCTGGTCTCCCAGTACCTGGCCGTCCGCCACCAGGGCGCGGGCGGGGCGGGGGAATGGACGAGCGAAGGGATCTCGGCGCCGGAGCGCGGCGGCAACATCACCGGGCCCGATAGGAACGAGTACAAGGCCTTCTCGCCGGACCTGGGGACCGCCTGGCTGGAGCCCGAAGCGGGCAATCCGCTGGCCCCGTGCGCGACCGAAGGCTACATAAACCTCTACCGGGTCACCCTGAGCAGCCCCGCCACCTACACGGCGACCTGCAGCTCGGACGCCGAACCGCCGGAATGCGTGGCGGAGCCGAAACCGCCTGAAGCCTGCCACCTCTTCCCGCAGATCCAGGGCTACTCGGCGGACCAGAGCCAGGCGGTGTTCCGCGTCGACGACCCCCTCCCCACCGCGCCGGGGTCGCCCGAAGCGGCGCCGCTGGGGCGCAACGCCAGCGGCTTCCAGGTCTATGAGTGGGACGAAGAAGGGGGGCTGCGGCTGGTCAGCGTGCTGCCCGACGGCGGCGCCTACCAGGCGATCTCCTCGGCGGGGAGCGAAAGCGAAGGCGGCCAGGCCCCGCGCGTCGCCGCCGCGGGCAACTTCGACACGGTCGAGCACGCGCTGTCTGCCGACGGGAGCCGCGTCTACTGGAGCACCATGAGCTCCTCGACCGAATCCTCGCCCGCGGCGCCGCCGGGCCCCGGCCGGATCTTCATCCGCCTCAACGCCGATAAGCCCCAGAGCGCCTTCGCGGCGCCGGGCGGCGCGGCGAGCGGCGCCGCGGGGAGTAACGGCGGCGGGCTGAGCGCGGGCTCGACGGCGGTGACCAAACTGATCGCCGCGGCGGGCACGGCGACCCTGAGCAACGGCTCAAACGAACTGAGCGCGCTGGTGACCACGGTCGGGGAGTTCGTCGCCGGGCAGCCGATCGAAGGGAACGGGATCCCGGCGGGGACGACGATCACGACGGCGAGCGCGACGACGCTGACGCTCTCGGCGGCGGCGACCAAATCGAAAGCCAAAGTGGAAATCTCCTCGAAAGGACCGCAGCCCTTCGCGGTCGGGCAGAGGATCGTCGGCGCCGGCATCCCCGCCCAGACGACGATCGCCGCGGTGGGGCCGGGCACGCTGACGCTCTCGGCGGCGGCGACGAAGAGCACCCCGCTGGGGCTCAGCACGGCGCTCAGCGCCTTCAGCGAATGCAGCGAAGCCGAAGCGGCCTGCACGCTGCCGGTCTCAGAAGCGGTCTCCGAAGGGGCGGCCAAGTTCTGGGACGCCACCCCCTCGGGCTCGGAGGCGCTCTTCTCCTTCTTCGAAGGGCCCGAAGCGGGCAGCCTCTACCGCTATGACCTGGGCGGCGAAGAAGCGACGCTGATCGCGAAGAAAAGCGAGGGGGTGCTGGGGGCCTCCGAAGACCTCTCCCGCATCTACTTCGCCTCCGAAGAACTCTGCGGCGGCGGAAACGACGAAGGCAAGTCGCCGAGCAAAGGCCGGCCCAACGTCTACCTCTACCAACCGGGGGAGAGCTGCGCGGAAGGGACGATGACCTTCCTCGGCACGCTGGCCAAAGAGGACATCTCGACCGGCTCCTATCAGCACCAGTTCCCGAGCCCGGTGGCCTCGGTGCCGCGCTCCCACGTCGCCCGGGTGAGCGCGAACGGGCTCCACCTGGCCTTCGTCTCGGCGGCGCGGCTCGGCGCCTACGACAACGCCGACGCGGCCTCGGGGCAGACCGACCGCGAGGTCTACCTCTACGACGCGAGCGCGAACGAAGGCAAAGGGGGGCTGCTGTGCGCCTCGTGCAACCCGAGCGGGGCGCGGCCGGCCGGGGTCAACCTCTCGCAAGGGACCGACCCGGTCTGGACCGCGGCCTGGATCAACTCCTACCAGTACCAGCTCTACGGGCGGCGGATGCTCTCCGAAGACGGCAAGCGCCTGTTCTTCAACTCCTACGACGCGCTCACCCCGCGCGACACCAACGGCACCGAGGACGTCTATGAGTGGGAGGCGCTCGGGGCGGGACCCCCGGAAGCCAAGTGCGCCGCCTCCAACCCCGACTACTCCGCCCAGGACGGGGGCTGCGTCAGCCTGATCTCCGCGGGCACCAGCCCGCGCGAATCGGAATTCGTCGATGCCTCCACCGACGGCTCGGACGTCTTCTTTCGCACCGAATCGAGCCTCGACCCGCGCGACCCCGGCCTGGTCGACATCTACGACGCCAGGGTGGGGGGCGGCACGGCGCCGCCGCCGAGCGCCCCCGCGGCCTGCGAAGGGGAAGCCTGCCAGTCCCCGCCCGGGGCCCCCGGCGACGCGACCCCGGCCAGCTCGGCCTTCCACGGGCCCGGCAACGCCCGGGAAGCAAAGCCCTCGCGCTGCCCGAAGGGCAAGCGCAAGGTCCGCAACCACGGCAAGACCCGCTGCGTGCAAAAGCACAAGCGCCAGGCTAAAAAGCGCAAGCGGGGGGCGGCACGGTGAAGCGCCTCGCCGCGACCCTCGCCACGGCGGCCCTCGCCGCCCTCCTCCTCGCCCCCTGCGCCCAGGCGGCCTTCGGGCTCAACGGCTTTGACGTCAGCTTCGAAGAAGAAGACGGCAGCGCCGCCCTGCAGGCGGGCTCTCACCCCTACGCGCTCACCACCTCCTTCGGCATCAACTACACCGGCGCAGGCGACCAGGCCCTGCCCGACGGCGAACTGCGCGACCTGACGATCGCCCAGGTCCCCGGCCTGGTCGGCGACGCCACCGCGATCCCCCGCTGCGCGACCGCGGACTTCCTCGACGTCCAGCCCGGCGCCCACTGCCCGGCCGACACCCAGGTGGGCGAAGTCAAAGTCCTCTTCGGCACCCCCGACGGCAGCAACTACCTGCAAGAGCCCGTCTACAACATGCCGCCCCCGCCCGGCGTCCCCGCCCGCCTCGGCTTCAAAGGCCTCGGCCTGGTCCCGGTCTTCGTCGACGTGGCCCTGAGCCAATCCCCCCCCTACAACCTCCTCGCCCTCTCGCGCGAGACCCGCCAGACGCTGAAGGTCTTCGGCGTCCGTCTCACCGTCTGGGGCGTCCCCGCCGACCACGGCACCGGCGCTCCCGAGCTGCCCTTCATCACCCTGCCGACCAGCTGCGAAGGCCCGCAGCTGACGAGCTATGAGGCGAGCTCGTGGAGCGGCGCGAAAGACTCCGGCGACGACGGGCCCTTCGACCCGCCGGCGCTGATTGGCTGCGGGCGCCTGGGCTTCGGCCCGACGATCTCCGCCCGGCCCTCCACCAGGGCCGCCGCCTCGGCCAGCGGCCTGGACTTCGGCCTCGACGTCGCCGACGAAGGGCTGAAGAACCCCAAAGAAGGGGCGACCGCGGCCTCCGACATCCGCAAAGCCGTCGTCACCCTGCCGCGGGGGATGACCGCCGACCCCTCCTTCGCCGAAGGCCTGGTGGGCTGCGGCGAAGAACAGTTCGAAAAGCGCGAGACCCTCGACTCCGCCCCCGGTGCGGGCTGCCCGGAAGCCTCCAAGATCGGCACGATCGAAGTCGAAAGCCCGCTGATCGAAGAATCGCTCAAAGGGGACCTGTTCGTCGCCAAGCCCTACGAAAACCCGGCCGGCTCGCTGATCGCCCTCTACCTCGTCTTTCGCAACCCCGCCCTGGGGATCATCGTCAAGCAGGTCGCCAAGGTCGAACCGGACCCCAGTAGCGGCCAGCTCGTGACCACGGTCGAAGAAATCCCCCAGCTGCCCTTCTCCCACTTCCGCCTGCACTTCCGCGAAGGCGCCCGGGCGCCGCTGATCAGCCCGCCCGGCTGCGGGCGCTTCCAGGTCGCCGCCGAGCTCTATCCCTGGTCGGGCGGGGCGCCGGTGGAATCGACCTCGGCCTTCGAAATCGTCTCCGGCCCCGACAACTCCCCCTGCCCGCAGGGCGCCCCCTTCCACCCCGGCTTCGAAGCGGGCACGATCAACAACGCCGCCGGCTCCTACAGCCCCTTCGACATGCGCCTGACCCGCAAAGACGGCGAACAGGACATGGGCAGATTCAGCTTCGTCCTGCCCCCCGGCGTGGTCCCCAAGCTGGCCGGCGTCCCTTACTGCCCCGAGGCGGCGATCGCCCTCGCCAAGAGCCGCACCGGCCCCCACGGGGGACAGGAAGAGCTCGGGCGCCCCGCCTGCCCGGCGGCCTCCCAGATCGGCCGCACGGTGGCGGGCGCGGGAGTCGGCTCGGCGCTCACCTACGTGCCCGGCAAGCTCTACCTCGCCGGCCCCTACCACGGCGATCCGATCAGCGCCGTGGCGATCACCCCGGCCCTGGCCGGCCCCTTCGACGCCGGCACCGTGGTCGTGCGCGAGGCGCTGCGCCTCAACCCGCTCACCCACGTCGGCGAAGTCGACGGCTCCGCCTCGGACCCGATCCCCCACATCCTCAAGGGCATCCCCTTGAACCTGCGCGACCTGCGGGTCTATGCGGACCGGCCCGAATTCACCCTCAACGCGACCTCCTGCGAGCCCTTCCAGGCCCAAGCGACGATCTGGGGCGAGGGCACCGCGCTGGCCCCCGCCCCCGAGACCCCGGTCGGGCTCTCGGCCCGCTACCAGGCGGCCGACTGCCAGGCGCTCGGCTTCTCGCCGAAGCTGGCGATCAAGCTGCGGGGCGGCACCCGCCGCGGTCGCTTCCCGGCCCTGAAGGCGCTCGTCACCCCCCGCCCCGGCGATGCCAACTTCGCAAAGGCGGTGGTCACCCTGCCGAACTCCGCCTTCCTCGAACAGGGCCACTTCGCCACGATCTGCACCCGCGTGCAGTTCGCCGCCGGGGCGGGCGAGGGAGCCGGGTGCCCGGCGGCCTCCGCCTACGGCCACGCCCGCGCCTTCACCCCGCTGCTGGCCGAACCGCTCGAAGGCCCGGTCTTCCTGCGCTCCTCCGACCACAACCTGCCCGACCTGGTGGTCGCCCTGCACGGCCTCGTCGACATCGACCTCGCCGCCCGCATCGACTCGATCCACGGCGGCATCCGCACCAGCTTCACCGGCCTGCCCGACGCCCCGGTCTCCCGCTTCGTCCTCGAAATGCAGGGGGGCAAGAAGGGCCTGATCGTCAACTCGACGAACATCTGCCGCGGCACCCACAGGGCCGAGGCCAACCTGAGCGGGCAAAACGGCCGCCTCGAGCGGACCCGCCCGCCGGTGCGGGCGCAGGGCTGCGGCAAGGGGCGCCGCGGGCGGCGGAAGGGCCGCTGAGCGGAGATCCTCCGAGCAGCCTGCCGCCGTGGAGGGTCGAGACTTTGCGATCGAGCGCCTCAGGGCCCAGATGGCCCGCGGCGAAGTGGTCCTCTTCACCGGCGCGGGCTTCTCGGCCGGGGCGAGGAACGCCGCCGGGGAGCCGGTCCCGCAGGGCTCGGAGCTGAAGCGCGCGATCTGGGGCCTGATCGAGCCCGGCGAGGAGCCCGACCTGGGCTCGACGCTCGCCGATACCTACGCCGTTGCCCTGGCGCAGGGCAGAGGCCGGCTCAGCGAGCTGCTCAAAGACCGCCTCACCGTCGCCCCCGAGAGCCTGAGCGAGACCCACGAGACCTGGCTCTCGCTGCCCTGGCGCCGCTCCTACACCCTCAACATCGACGATCTCGAGGCCGCCGCGTCGCGGCGCTTTGACCTGCCCAACCGGATCGTCCCCCACTCGGGGCTGAAGCTCCACCTGCCCGACACCGCCGGCGGCGACCTCCTCTACACCCATCTCAACGGGACGCTGGACGACGTCCCCGACGTCACCTTCGCCGACCCCCAGTACGGGCAGCGCC